>NZ_JAEKFL010000002.1:1377500-2848636 GCF_016650625.1 Pseudomonas sp. TH49 | reverse complement strand
TAGGCGTGGCCGGGTCTAACCATTCCTTAGCGAATTCAGGCGAAAGCGTTACTGGACGTCGGTCGTGAATATCCACCATGCCCCCAGCACTGTCGGCGGTAATGATTACAAAGCCGTCGTGTTCGCCAGGTGGATGTTCTGCAATGGGATACTGCCCAATCGCGGCGCAGAGGATCGGCGCCCGGTCTCGCCGGCGAATCAAGTAGGGCTGCTTCTTGGGTCCGCCTTCATCCACCCATTCAAACCAATTGTTAATCGCAATGATCGCCCGGTGCGACCAGATTGCCCGGAAGAAGGAGCCATGTGCGACTTTCTCTACCCGAGCGTTGATCGGTGCGGCGCGATCCTTCGCCCAGTGTGGACGCCATCCCCAACGGACCATGTCGGCGTGCAGGTACTGACCTTCCTGATGGAAAATCGCCAGCTGGGTGGTGGGAGCTGCGTTGTAGCGCTCGAAGGGTTGGTCGCCGGTGTGATTGACTAGCGCGTTGGGCATGCTCAGCGCCGCCACAAAGTCGTGTATGCCGTCGTATTGTGAAAGTCGTCCGCACATAGCTCGCCCGCTTATCAGATATCTCCTACAAAAATTGACCGCAAGCGCTTCTGAAAGTTAACTGTACATTCGTACAGTGTCGGAAGTCGTGCGTCATGAGCTATTCAATTTTAGGCCGTATTGCAGAGGTCGGCCGGAAACTGCCTCTATGTCTGTTCCAAGTACCGGCTGGGTTTCCTTCGCCTGCAGCGGATCACATTGAGGCACACATCTCCTTGGATGAGGTACTGAACATTCGCGCCCCGCATGTCTATTTGGTGAAAATTACCGGGGAAAGCATGCAGGGTGCGGGCATCTTTGACGGGGACCTGGCGGTCGTAGATCGCTCGCTGGAGCCGGCCCATGGTCACATCGTCGTGGCGCTGCTGAACAACGATCCGCTGTGCAAACGACTATGCATCCGCGGAAAGGATGTGATCCTTTTGTCGGAGAATCCCAAGTATCCACCACGCTATGTGCTTGAAGGGGATGAGCTGGCCATCTGGGGCGTAATCATCGGCAGCGTGCGCAGCCATGTCTAAAGTAGCGCCGGTATTCGGCTTAATTGATTGCAACAGCTTCTACGCCAGTTGCGAACGCGTGTTTCGTCCTGACCTTGCCAAGGTGCCCATCGTGGTGCTTTCAAACAACGACGGCTGCGTCATCGCCCGCAGCTACGACGCCAAGCCCTACGTGAAAATGGGCGAGCCGTACTTTCAGATCAAGAACAAGCTCAAGCAGCACGGCATCGTCCCGTTCTCCTCGAACTACGCGTTGTACGGCGACATGAGCGAACGCGTCATGACCCTGATTGAGTCGATGGTACCGGCCGTTGAGGTGTACAGCATTGACGAAGCCTTCGCCGACCTCACCGGCATCAATGACCTGGACGGCCTCGGCCGCAAGATCCGCAGCCAGGTACTGCGTTGCACGGGTATACCTGTTGGTGTCGGTATCGCGCACACCAAGACCTTGGCCAAGCTGGCCAACCACACCGCCAAACGCCTGCAGGGGCAAACCGGTGGAGTCGTGAACATCTGCGACCCAATCAAGCGCGACTGGGTGCTGCGTAACACGGACATAGCGGAGGTTTGGGGAGTAGGACGCCGCATGAAAGTGCACCTCGACGGCATGGGAATCAAGACCGCCATGGATCTGGCCAAAGCAGACCCGTGGACGTTGAGAAAAAACTTCAGTGTAGTGATCGAGAAAACTGCCCGGGAATTGGCTGGCACACCGTGCCTGGAGCTGGATGAGCCAGATCCGCCCAAGCAGGAGATCTGCTGCAGCCGGATGTTCGGCAAAAGGCTGAAAGAGCTGCCACCGATCAAGGAAGCAGTGGCGACCTACATGATGCGGGCATCAGAAAAACTCCGGGCGCAGCGGTCGCTGTGCAAGAAGATTCGGGTCAGCATTCGCACCGGAATGTTTAACCCCGATGAGGCAAAGTACGCGAATGGTGTTGTGGTCGATCTGCCATACCCAACGGATGACGTTCGGCTGTTAACCACGGTGGCCATCGATGCGCTTGATCGGGTGTTCCGTCCGGGATTCAGTTACAGCAAAGCTGAAGTCATGCTGCTTAATCTATGCCAGCCTGGTGAATACACAGACGATCTGTTCGCTGCGTCTCAGCCTGCTGAGGCTACAAAAGTGATGGCAGTGCTGGACCAGATCAATGAGCGATGGGGGAGGGGGACGCTCCGGGCTGCCAGTGTGCCGAGTAATCCAGATTGGGGTATGCGCCGGGAAATGATGAGTCAGAGTTACACTACTAGACTTGATCAGCTATGGATTGTGGCTTGCAGATAGTGGAAATGGCAATAAAAACGATGCACGTTGCAGGGGGGTACGTCGGCGCTTTAAATAATAATAAAATGAAAAAATTAAAAAACTAAGTGAATATTATTGAGGTGGGCGTCATGTCAAAGGATTGGGTCGAAGATTTAATGCAGCTCATGTGTGTGCCAGCGCTATCGCTAGAAAATATACGCGCGGCTCAGGAGTTGAAGTTTTCGAAATTTCCTTCCAAGTTGTACAAATTTCGTGAAGTAAATGAGTATTCACTGAACAATCTAAGAGAGGCCACGCTTCATCTCACATTTGCAAGTAATTTCAATGATCCCTATGATTCGGCCGTAGACTTCGATCCTCATTTTGGAGTAACTCATGCTGAGCTATTGTTGGAAGGAATTGAAGACGTTTCTGAACGTGATCGTTCAGCCATTCTGGAGGCGACGGATCCAGTGCTTGAGGTGGTGAGGCTTCTTTATGCTAGGTCGGATGAAGTGGTCACAGTAGATGAAAAGGTATTGGAAGTTATTGCGGATGTAATTAAAAATAATCATGCTGGATTTGTGGCTAAAACAGTTGAAGAGCTGAATGGCAAGCTTCAGAATTCTTATAAAATTTGCTCTCTTACTGAGCGGCTAGATTCGCTACCTCTATGGGCTCATTATGCCAAAAATCATTCTGGATTCGCCATGGAATACGATTTTCGGAGCCTGCCGTTCGATAGTTTGCTGGGGCTTGCACTTTGGCCAGTAAGATATAGCGGTGTTTTCAATGCTTCTGATTTACTGCTAGGAGTCAAGACGAAGAAGTCTTTCAATAATTTATTTGGAATAATAGCGGCTCTTCACAAATCACCGGATTGGTTCTATGAGGAGGAATGGCGTCTCGTTTTAGCGGATAGCGCGTCGATGCCGCCAAAGAACTATAAGGTGCCGCTAAGAGCTGTTTATCTTGGGTCGAAAATAAGCGAAGGCGACGAGAGCCTCATATTAAGGGAAGCCGCCGTTACTGGTATTCCCGTGTTCAAAATGCGCTTGGTACCACACGAATTTCGAATGGAGGCAACTCCCAAGAACACGTAAAGATTGCGGACTCTACTGGGTTCGGGAGGTGTGGATGCTGTTCATTATTAAGTGGTAGATTGAGGTTTGTTGAATTCAACGATGCTGCTGACGATATCCCCGTTAGTCTGTCGTAACATCTGAATGGTGATTTTGGTAAGAAAATCGCTACGATTGGTAAGCCATTTTAAAAGGGGTATTTTATTTTCGTTGATTTGGTCATTTTCTGAGTGATGTCCGGAAAGGAGGTCCTGAATTACGCCTGCGGCAAAGTCAGTAATGCTAAGTAAGTCATCGAGGTGAGATTTCTCCTTAAATGACTTTGCGAATCCTAGTAATTCGAATGAGTGTCTTATGTAAAATCCTAAAGTTCGATTTAAAATATTTTTTGTATCATTGAAAAAGACTTCGTTATTATTTACCGTGTCGTTATCGCAATACCATAGAAGACGCTGGTTGTTATGAGTTGTCAATGATGCGAAGAAAGATATAGCGTGACAAATACGAAGTGCTTTTTCAGCGGGTTCAAACTTCCACTCGCCTAAGCCAGCCTTGCAAAAATCCTGTTTTATTTGTGTGTGAACTGCTTGCCTGGTTACGCCAAATAGGCTTTCAATATTTTTGTCGACGGCGATAGTAATGATCGCGCCATGGAGTAAGCTATCGACAATTTTCAAGAACTCGGGTAAGGCCCGTTTGCGTGGGCCGTATTTGAGATCCTTGTACATGAATTCGCTGTAGGGTTTTAGAATTTTATGCTTGCGGCGTAACTTATCTACAGCTTGGATGAAAGGCGAAATTTTATCGTAAGAGATTATTAAAAAAGTATACGTCAAGAAGTCCGCACCTTTGTGCTCGCCTCCGAAGTCCGAGAGTACAGCGATTTTTTTGTCGCCAGAGAAGTCAGGTAGTTCAGTTAGCTGATTAGTCGCTTGTGCAAGCAGGTGAGAAATTAGAGGGTGCTCATTGCCGATGTATGAAATGTCAAAAGGAGGATGTTTCATGGTGACGCGTTCAAATAAAGTCATATGGAATGATCCTCTACCGTGTATGCCGATCAGAGAAACATTGAGCTTAGGTGCGGTTCAACGTCTATTGCAAGGTGTTCCTTGCAGCGTGAGTGCGCGGGACTAGCCTTCCATTTTGGCCGTTTATGATTGACGCGGCTCATTTTCTGCTTCAGCTTTGGGCCGATAGCTGCGAAACACATATGATCGTTTGCGGTCGGGCTTCCATTTGATCAGCAAACGGGATTGTCTCGATCACGTTTCCCTGAAGCACTACGCAACTGACAACTTAGGGCAAAATTAGGGCATATAGTAGGCCGCTATGGGCCGCCGGATGCCATCGGCGATGAGTGGAAACGCCGTTTTTTGTGGTCTAAAGCGGCCTGCTAGCATGTGAGAAGGGGTTCGAATCCCTATCTCTCCGCCATACATAGAAAAAGCCCCGTAGCTGAAAAGCTGCGGGGCTTTTTTGTAACTGTGGGTTTTATCGAGCACCCGCCTCAGTCACTCACGGTTGCGAGTGCCCCAGCTTCTGTTTGATCAGGTCATACACTTGCTTGTGCGTCGAGTTGCGCAGGGTGTTGTCCTTGCAAGCCGAGGCCAGGAAGGTTTTTACTTCGTCCCTGGCGTGCGGATAGAGGCTGGCGACGTAGTCGGCTTCATGCGTCTGGGTACAGTTGAAGTGCTTGTCGTCTTTCGCTTTGTCTCTAGCCATGGTGCGGCTCCTTTTTTGAGTTGAATGTCATGTGGCGGAACAGGGCTGGATCGCCCCATACGCTGAAGAGCGTAGGGGCGCAAAAGTGCTTCGCCAGTGGGGCAGGCAAAAAAGGAAGACGCTGTAGGAAACGGCGCCATATCGGCTGGCGGGTCAGATCTCCTTCACCGGTGTCTCCGCCTGCACACCCTTGATCAATTCGATCACATGTAAACAATCGGCCTTGTTCACATACGACTCGCCACTGGCGATCGTCTCGTGGTTGCCCGCCCGCAGCCTCCAGCGCCATTGGCCTTTGCCGGTGCTCGGGGTGCCTCTGGATTGGCGGTAGATCTCGAAATACATTCAGTTCGCTCCTTGCGATGGTGTTTGCGACAACCTGTGTGGCGCATCGTCGCAAGCCTAGCGGAGCGAGTTTTTTTCGCTATCGGGCATTTGTTTCCAATCGTTGGCAGATGTTTCTGAAGAGTGCGGACTAGAGCGCACGCATCGTCGTCTGGATTGGCAAAAATGTCGCCAATTCCACCTTGCAAGCCTATCGGCGCTACTGCTTAATACGGGACGGCTCATGGCGTCGAAAATCTTCGACGACCGACAATCACTATAAAAAGAGCACTCCATTGACTGAGCACGGAACGCCACAGGCCACACGGGTCAGATTATCGCTGGTTGTCCCCGTTTTTAACGAGGAGGACAGTCTCCATGCGTTCATCCTGCGCATTGACGAAGTGTTTCAACATCAGCCGTCGATCGAGCTGGAGCTGGTGTTCGTCAATGACGGCAGCACTGATGCCACGCTAGAGCGGCTGCTGGAGCGTCAGCAGCACGACGCGCGTCTGCGGATCGTCGATCTGAGCCGCAATTTCGGCAAGGAGGCGGCGTTGTCCGCTGGCCTGCAGATCGCCTCCGGGCAGATCGTTGTCCCCATTGACGCCGACTTGCAGGACCCGCCCGAAGTCATCCTGCAAATGATCGAGCGTTGGCGCGAAGGCTATGAAGTGGTGCTCGGTCACCGCATCAGCCGCCGCAGCGACACCTGGGCCAAACAGACATCGGCGCATTGGTTCTATCGTTTGCACAACAAGATCGCCGAGCAACCGCTGCCGGAAAACGTCGGTGATTTTCGTCTGATGGATCGTTGCGTGGTCGATGCCTTGCTGACCTTGCCCGAGTCCCGGCGCTTCATGAAAGGTCTGTTCGCCTGGGTCGGGTTTCGCACCACCCACGTTGATTACGAGCGTCCCGAGCGTGTGGCGGGGCAGAGCAAGTTCAACGGCTGGCGGCTGTGGAATTTCGCGCTGGAAGGTATCACCAGTTTCAGTACCGAGCCTCTGCGAATCTGGACTTACATCGGCGCGGCGGTCTCACTGGTGTCTTTTGCCTTTGCCATTTTTATCGTGGTGCGCACGCTGATCCATGGCGTCGATATGCCCGGTTATGCCTCGCTCATGGTGGCTGTGACGTTCCTCGGTGGCCTGCAACTGATCGGCATCGGCGTGCTCGGCGAGTACCTGGGCCGCACTTATATCGAATCCAAACGCCGGCCGGTTTTTCTGGTGCGTCGCGTCTACGACCCCAAGGACTGAAACATGGATCTCAAGGAAACCGACATCCTCGGCGACAGCATCGATGAGCATTGGTATTACTGCTCCAAAGCGGCGGCGACTCGGCGTGTGCTCGGTGATGCACCGATCACACGGATTCTCGACGTGGGTGCCGGCTCGGGTTTTTTCTCCCACCACCTGCTGACTCGAACCGCTGCGCGCGAGGCGTGGTGCGTCGACATCAGTTACCCCGCCGATTCCGATGCGACCACCGCCGGAAAACCGGTGCATTACCGCCGCGATATCGACGCCATCGACGCCGATCTGGTGCTGCTCATGGATGTGCTGGAGCATGTCGACGATGACCTCGGTCTGCTCAAGGCTTACGTTGACAAGGTGCCGTCCGGCAGCCGTTTCCTGATGACCGTGCCGGCGTTTCAGTTCCTGTGGAGCGGTCACGACGACTTCCTCGAACACAAGCGCCGCTACACCCTGCCGCAGTTTGAAACCCTGGCCCGTGATGCCGGTTTGAGCGTGCAGCGCGGCGCTTACTTTTTCGGCGCGGTGTTTCCAATCGCGGCGGCGTTGCGGTTGCTGCCCAAAGGGCCGCAGGCCGCAGCGCCGCAGTCTCAGCTCAAGCGCCATCATCCGCTGGTCAACGGCGTGCTCAAGACGCTGTGCAGTCTTGAACTGCCGTTGATGGGCCACAATCGTCTGGCCGGCCTGAGCGTGTTTGTGCTGGCGCAGAAACCGTGACCTCAAGCGACAGGAAAGCGCTGATCCAGCGCGGTCTGCGCTTTGCCGTGACCGGTCTGTTCGTCACCGCGCTGCATGCGCTGGTGGCGGTGCTGTTCATCCATTTCGTTGCGCCTCAACCGCCGCTGGCCAACGGTGTGGCGTTTGCCGTGGCGACGGTGGTGTCTTACGTGATCAACACCACCTGGAGTTTCTCGGCCCGACTGCACGGCAGAACATTGCTGCGATTTTTATCGGTATCGGCGTGCGGTTTTCTGTTGGCGATGTTTGTCGCGTGGGCCGCGCAGATGGCCGGGTTGAATTATCTGTTGGGCATCGTCGCGGTGGCACTGACGATTCCAGCGTTCACCTTCGTCTTGCACAATTTCTGGACCTATCGATGAGCCCCGCGCCAAAGCATTCGGTACTTTCTTTACTGCCGCTGATGCTTGGTGCGCTGATGTTTTTTGTCGTGATCGGGCCGCAGGCGCTGGATCCGCAAAACATTGCCTGGCTGGAGCAGGGCGATCCAGCGACGCATTATCTGGGCTGGGAATTCTTTCGGCATTCGCCCTGGACGTTTCCGGTCGGACTCAACCCGTTCTATGGGCTGGAACTGGGCAGTTCGATTATTTTTTCCGACTCCAATCCGCTGTTGGCGCTGCTGTTCAAACCCTTCAGCGCATGGCTGCCGGAGACCTTTCAGTATTTCGGAATGTGGCTGCTGGCGTGTTTTGTACTGCAAGCCTGGTTCGCCTGGAAACTGCTCGGGCTGATAACCGCCCAGCCGCTGATTCGCTTGCTGGGCACCGCGTTGCTGGTGTTTTCGCCGCCAATGTTCCTGCGCATGGGCGGACACCTTTCCCTTGCCGGACATTTTCTGATCCTCGCCGCACTGTATCTGGCTCTCCTGCCGAATCTGCATCGTCGCCGTCTGGCGTGGGGCACGCTATTGGCGGTGACAGCGTTGGTGCATGCGTACTTGCTGGCGATGGTCGCGCTGATCTGGGTGGCGGATCTGCTCGGCAAGACGTTCAGCCAACAATTGACCCGTCGCCAGAGTCTGATTGAGGGCGTGACGCTCTTCGCCCTGGTGAGTGTGTGTTGCTGGCAGGCAGGCTACTTTGCCATTGCCGATGGCGCGGCCTCCGGAGGTTTCGGTCTGTACCGAATGAATCTGCTGTCGCCCGTCGACCCGGCGGGCTGGTCGTTGATCCTGCCTGATCTGCCGAAGGCCAGTGGCGACTACGAAGGCTTCAATTACCTCGGCCTGGGCGTGCTGTTGTTGGCGCCGTTGTCGTTGATTGCCTGGTTGAGGAACATGCAGGCCGTGAGCAATGAACTACGTGCCAGGCCCTGGCTGTTGCTGGCATTGTTTGGCCTGTTCCTGTTTGCCCTTTCAAACCAGATCGGAGTCGGCGCATGGACGGCTCACTACCCGCTGCCGAAAAAAATCATCGGCCTGGCGAATATCTTTCGTGCGTCGGGACGAATGTTCTGGCCCGTGTTCTATGCGCTGAGCCTGGCCCTGATTTTCCTGGTGGTGCGCGGTTATCGTCCGCGCGTGGCCATCGCTTTGCTGGCTTTGGCGGTGACGGTGCAAGTGGTCGACACCCGTAACGGCTGGATGGGCCTGAGGCAGGGCAAAACGGTCGCGCCAGCCTCGGTCTGGAGCACGCCGATGCAGGATCCGTTCTGGGCCAGCGCGGCTGCGCATTACACCAAGGTGCGTATTCTGCTGCCGCAGAATCAGCCGGATCGCTGGCAGATGGTGGCCGGTTTCGCAGCCACTCACGGCATGAAAACCGACGCGGTCTATCTGGGGCGCATGAGTACATCGGCGACGGCCGAGGCCCAACAGAAGGCTCGAGGCATGCTTGAGTCGGGTCAGTACGACACGGACTCGCTGTACATCCTCGACGATGACGTGGTGGAGGCGGCCGCCAAAAGCATCAACAGCGACACCGACCTGCTGACGCGAGTGGATGGCGTGGTAGTGCTCGCACCTGGCTGGAAACGTTGTGCGCAATGCCTGTCCGTCCATGATGAAGGACGGCAGATGTCGCTGATTCCACTTCTTCAACCCGGGCAGGCGCTGACGTTCAATCATAAAACGCGGCAACTGGCCGACGGCTGGTCGACGCCGGAGAACTGGGGCACATGGTCACAAGGGCAGCAGGCGCAAATCATTTTGCGGGTGTCGCCGCAAGCGCGTTCAATCGTCATCGATGCGTTGGCATTCATCCAGCCACAACACCCTGGCCAGCGGGTCATTGTGAGCTTGAATAGCCAGCAGGTGCTGTCCACGCAACTGACGCAATTCCAGGCTAACCGTCTGGACATTCCGATTAGTGCTGCGCTCAGTCAACGCCTGAAGGACGATGATCGACTGACGATCGAGCTGCAACTGCCGGACGCCATCAGTCCGCAGCAGTTGGGGCTCAACGACGATACAAGGGTCATGGCCCTTGGCATCAGGCAGCTGACGGTAGATTGAGCCATCGTGGTGATGGACGCCATACCCAAGGCCTTTCTACACTGCCCTCCAGTCTGGGATCGGGGGGGCAATGGATGAATCGAAATGAATTGCGCAAGGCCGACATCAACCTGATGGTGGTGTTCGAGACCTTGATGCTCGAACGCAACGTGACCCGGGCGGCGGAAAAGCTGTTTCTCGGCCAGCCGACCATCAGTTCGGCGCTCAATCGCTTGCGCGCGATGTTCAACGATCCGCTGTTTATCCGCGTCGGCCACCGCATGGAGCCGACTGCCCGGGCCGAGGAACTGTTCAAATACCTGTCGCCGGCCCTCGACTCACTGTCGGTGGCCCTGAGCCTGACCCACGACTTCGACCCGGCCGTGAGTAACATGACGTTTCGCATCGGCCTGTCCGATGACGTCGAGTTCGGTCTGTTGCCTCCGTTGTTGCGGGCGCTGCGCCAAGAGGCTCCCAGCGTGGTATTCGTGGTGCAACACGTCGATTACTGGCGCATCCCCGACCTGCTGGCCGCCGGCGACATCACCGTCGGTATCAGCCAGACCCGAGGTTTGCCGGCCAATGCCAAGCGCAAACTGCTACGGCATATCCAGCCGAGCATCCTGCGCGCCGATGCCTCCGATTCGCCGCTGACCCTCGATGAATACTGCTCACGTCCGCACGTGCTGGTGTCGCATACGGCCAACATCAGCGGCTATGCCGATGAATGGCTCGCGGAAATCGGTCGCACCCGGCATGTGGTGTTGTCGGTGCCGCAATACAGTGCGCTGCCGGCATTGCTGGCCGGCACCGACCTGATCGCCAGCCTGCCGGACTACACCGCCGAAGCCATGGCTGCCTCCGGGCTGCTGTTCAAGGAACCGTTCCCGTTCAAAACGCCGATGCTGGATCTGTCGATGGTCTGGCTCAGTCATGTCGACAGCGATCCGGCCGAGCGCTGGCTGCGCTCGCGGCTTGAGGCGTTCATGAGTGAACGGCCACTGACCGCGCCCTGAAAACACCACAAACCTCCCCTGTGGGAGCGAGCCTGCTCGCGAAAGCGCTGTGTCAGACACCATTGATGTCGCCTGACACGATGTCTTCGCGAGCAGGCTCGCTCCCACGGGGGTTGCGTTCGTCTGGTCGGGCTGCTTTGCTCAATGGCAATGACCCCGGCTGGAGACTTGTCCGATGAGCATTTCCCGTTCGTTGCTGCGTGGGCGCGGCAGTCTCGACAGTGGCAAGGTCGGCATGGTCGAGCTGTTTTTCGATCTGGTGTTTGTGTTTGCCGTGACTCAGCTCTCGCATTCGCTGCTCGCGCATTTGTCGATCCTGGGCGCGGTGCAGGTGGCGCTGTTGATGGTCGCGGTGTGGTGGGTGTGGATTTTCACTTCGTGGATCACCAACTGGCTCGACCCGGAAAAATTGCCGATTCGTCTTGGCCTGTTCGGGCTGATGATCGCCGGTCTGCTGCTGTCGTCCTCGATCCCCAAGGCCTTCACTGAGCGCGGGCTGATGTTTGCCGCGGCGTTCGTGTTCATGCAGGTCGGGCGCACGCTGTTTGCGATCTGGGCGGTGCGCGGCGAGTCGTTGAGCATGACCCGCAACTTCCAGCGAATTCTGGCGTGGTTGATGCTTTCCGCAGTGTTCTGGATCGCCGGAGCCTTTCTCGACGGACAGCAGCGTCTACTGTGCTGGACGCTGGCGCTGTTGATCGAGCTGATCTCGCCTTCGCTGTATTTCTGGGTGCCGGGACTGGGGCGTTCGTCGTTGAGCGACTGGAACGTCGAAGGCAACCACATGGCCGAGCGTTGCGCACTGTTCGTGATCATCGCCCTGGGCGAGTCGTTGCTGGTCACCGGTGCGACTTTTGCCGAACTGACGCTGAGCGTCACCGGGGTCATCGCGTTTCTGGTGGCGGTACTGGGCAGCATCGGCATGTGGTGGGTGTACTTCGACAGCGGCGCCGAGCGCGCGCATCACCGCATCGCGCATTCGAGCGACCCGGGGCGCCAGGCGCGCATCGCCTACACCTACCTGCACGTGCTGATTGTTGCCGGGGTGATTGTCAGTGCGGTGGCCGACGAACTGGTGCTGGTGCATCCGGATCACGCCAGTGACGCCGGGATCCTGGTGATCGTGGGCGGGCCTTGGCTGTTTCTGTTGGGCAATGCGCTGTTCAAGTGGGTCATGTCCGACCGGCCGCTGCCGCCCTTGTCGCATGTGGCGGGGCTGGTGTTGCTCGCACTGGCACTGCCGCTGGCGTTGCACCAATGGGTTTCGGCGTTGATGCTCGGGGCGCTGACCACGGCGATCGTGGTGCTCGTTGCGCTGTGGGAAAGCCTGGCATTGCGTCAGACACCGGCCTCGATAACCGCCGAAAAAGCCGCAGGAGAGTAGGGCGGTGCTGTGGTATACGTACGACCTTTCTGCCGACTGACTGGAGCACTTGAATGCCACACCTGCATTTGGAATACACCGCCAATCTGCCGCAACTCAATGCCGACGTGGCGTTGATCCGGCTCAACAATACGCTGGTGGGTTCTGGTCAGTTCGCAGCGGAATTCGACATCAAGAGTCGCGCAGTCAAAGTCGAAACCTTCAAGGTCGGCACCGGCATGGGCGAGCGCGCCTTCGTTCATGTGAAGCTGGCGCTGCTCAGCGGTCGTTCGCCGCAGATCAAGAAGCAGCTCTCGGAGAGCCTGCTGGCGGTGTTGCAGGATCTGTGCGAGTGGCCGGCCGGGGTCGAAGTGCAGTTGTGCGTGGAGTTGCTCGATATCGACCGCGATTCCTATACCAAGACCGCCATCGGCGTGTAGGACTCAGGCTGCTTCCAGCTCACTGCACACCTTGATCACCTGCTCGCGCAGCCAGACGTTGGCGCTGTCCTGATCGGCGTTCTGGCTCCACTGCATGTCGAGGGTGAATCCTGGCAGGCCGTTCGGCGCCTCGCAGTGATTGAACACCGCGTCGTTGGTCAGCAGGCGCTGGATGCGCCGGGGCAGGGTGAGGATGAAGTCGGTCCCGGTAATCATCTTCAATGCCGCGCTGTAGCTGTTGGAGCGCGCGACGATCTGCCGCTTTTGCGCCTGACGCGCCAGCCAGCCGTCGACCATGTTGGTGGTGGAGGTCCACGGTGTCGGGAACACGTGCCGCCGTTCGGTGAAGGCCTGCAGACTCAGCCGCGGTTCCAGCGGCGTGGCGCGTTTGTCGAAGACACAGACCAGATCATCTTCCAGCAGCATTCGAGACTTGAGGTCGGTGTGGCTGCGGTGGAAGTTGGGACCGAAACAGATCACCAGATCGAGGCTGCCGTCGCGCAATTCGTCAGCAGGCACGTCGGTCTCGAACTTGTGCATGTTGACCACCACCGGCAAATCGTCGAAGTCGAAACGCTTCAACAGGCGCGGCAACACCAGTTGCTCGAAGTATTCCGGGGCGCAGATATTGAAGGTCACCGCTTGCCGGGTCGGATCGAAGACCGGGGCGCCGGCGTGGCACAGGTTGATGCTTTCGAGGATCTTCTGCACATGGCCGTACATGGTGCCGGCCTTGTAGGTAGGACGCATGCCCGTGCGGGTGTTGATGAACAACTCGTCTTCGAAACTGGTGCGCAATTTTTTCAGGCAGTAGCTGACAGTGGACTGGCTGACGCACAGTGTCTCCGAGACATCCGTGACGCTGCTTTGCTCATACACGGCGATAAACACCATGAGGTCCTGCATGTCGAGCTTTCGAAGCAAGTTACTGTTCAGCATCCGTTCCGTCTCGCTGTGCTCCTTGCGCTGAATCCGCGCAAACGTGTGCGCATGATCGTAGCGGAACGATGGTGCCAGGACAAAGCCCTGTAGGACGTTTCAATGTCGCCAGTGGGACAGAAACTTTTAGCAACACGACGTCGGCAAATAAACCGCAAAAAGATGGCAACAAGCCTCTAGCCCGGCGATGGTATTTGGTTCAGCGGATGTGTCGGGCGTAGTGCCGAGGGTCAAAGCGCAGCACTATCAGCAACATCATCAACATCACTGCAGTCAGCGACCACCAGGCCCATTCGAAGCTGCCGAGCCGGTCGCGGATCATTCCGGCCAGCAGCGGCGAAAGCCCGGCGATCAAGTAGCCGATGCCTTGCACGAACGCGGTCAGGCTGCCGGCACGCTGCGGGTGGTCGAGGTGATCGAGCGAGACGATCAGGCTCATCGGGAACAAGCCGCCAATCCCCAGCCCCAGCAGGCACGGCCACAGCAGGCTGAGGTGTTGCGGGCTGAGGATCAGTCCGCAGAAGCCGCCGATGATCAGCAGCAGCAACCCTGCCAGAACTGCCCGTCGATCACGGCTGCGGTTAGCGATGGCCGGCGTCACCAGCCCGGAAATCACCTCCATGGCCGTCAGAAAACCCAGCAGCAGCCCGGCCTGTTGTTCGCTCCAGCCTTGTTCCACGTAGTACGGCGCCAGCCAGGCGAGTACGCAGGTGTAGGACGCCGTGCCGAGGCCGAAGAAGATAGCGAGCAGCCAGGCGCGGGAATTACGCGTGAAGGATTCTTTTCCTACAGGCATGTTCTGGATGGATGACGGGGGCGACTGTGTCCACCAGACCAGCAACGCGAGCAAGGCCAGTGCTGCCCAGATCGCCAGGCCTGTGCGCCAGCTGCCGGTCTGCACCAGCACCAGTGGCGAAAATGAGGCGGCCAGCGCGGCGCCGCCCATGATCGACGTGACATACAGGCCCATGCACAGCGCCACGTGGTCAGGGAAGCGTGATTTGATCAGCGCGGGCATCAAGGCCTGAATCAGGGCGATACCCATCCCGGCCAGCACCGCGCTGCCAATCAACTGCGGTGCCGAATCGAGCACCAGTCGCGACAGTGTCGCCAGACCGATAATCCATAGCGACAGGATCACCGTGCGTTGCTCGCCCAGCCGGCGGCTGATGCCGATGCCGAAAAACATCGCCAGCCCCATCGCCATCACCGGCAGCATGGTCAGCAGCGAAGCGACGCTGAAGCTCAGCGGGATATCGCCGCGAATCGCCGACAGCAACGGCCCGACGGCGGCCATGGAGGGGCGCAGATTGAGCGCGACGAGGATGATGCCGATCATCAGCCAGACAGCGGGGCGGGAGGTAGCGCGGACGTTTTCCATCGGTAGACTCTGGATTGCGGAGGCTATCGATTAGGCCGCGGCCACGCGGTGCGGACAAATCAGATTTCCCGAGTGTTATTTAAAAACTAAATACCGCTCTTCTGGTAACGCGTCATGGATCGTTAAGCTCGGATTAATCTTGCGAACCTCGCTGTAAGACTATTCTTTCTCTCTGGCAGGACATTTCGTTACAGCTCTGGCCCAGCGCAGGCGCGTAAAACGCCGGCGGCGATATATACTGCGCGCCATTCTTCAAGGGAGAGCCGTGTGGCCATCGATATTCACTGGATTCGCGACAACGAAAGCCTCGCGCAGTTTTGCGCCGAGTGGCAGCAGCTGCCGTTCGTTGCCCTCGACACCGAATTCATGCGGGTCGACACCTTCTACCCGATTGCCGGTTTGTTGCAGGTCGGCGACGGCAAACGCGCCTACCTGATCGATCCGCTGACCATCGACGCCTGGCAACCGCTGGCGGCGTTGCTGGAAAATCCGGCGGTGCTCAAAGTCCTGCACGCCTGCAGCGAAGACCTCGAAGTGCTGTTGCGTCTGACCGGCAGCCTGCCGGCGCCGTTGTTCGATACTCAATTGGCAGCGGCTTACCTGAACCTCGGGTTCTCGATGGGCTATTCGCGGCTGGTGCAGGAAGTGCTCGGTATCGAGCTGCCGAAGGGCGAAACCCGTTCCGACTGGTTGCAGCGCCCGTTGTCCGACACTCAAGTCAGCTACGCCGCTGAAGATGCGGTGCATCTGGCGGAAGTTTTCGTACAACTGCGACCGAAACTGTCCGACGACAAATTCGCCTGGGTGCTGGAGGATGGCGCTGAACTGGTGGCCAACCTGCGCCGCGAGACCGACCCATACGAGGTCTATCGCGAGGCCAAACTGGCGTGGAAACTGTCCCGTGCGCAACTGGCTGTGCTGCGTGAACTCTGCGCCTGGCGTGAGCGTGAAGCCCGCGCGCGCAATCTGCCGCGCAACCGCATCGTCCGTGAACATTCGCTGTGGCCGCTGGCCCGCACGCAACCGGACAACCTCGCCGCGCTGGGCAAGATCGAAGACATGCACCCGCGTACCGTGCGTCAGGACGGCGAATTTCTGCTTGATCTGATCAAGCGCTCTGGCAGTGTGGGGCCTGATCAATGGCCGCCAGCGGTGCCGGAGCCATTGCCGGTCGAAGCGGCGGCGCTGATCAAGCAACTGCGCGCCCTCGGCCAGGCCGAGGCCGAACGCCTGGGCATCGCGCCGGAACTGATGCTGCGCAAGAAAACCCTCGAAGCGCTGGTCAAAAGCGGCTTCCCCGAGGGCCCTTATCAATTGCCTGAGTCGCTGCGTGGCTGGCGCCGCGAACTCATGGGCCAGAAGCTGCTGGACAGCCTGGCCACCGCCGGAGAACAGCCTTGAAACGTATTTGCTCCATTTACCAAAGCTCGAAGAAACCCGGGATGTATCTTTACGTGCTCAAGAGCGATGCTCTGGAGCGCGTGCCCGAAGCGCTGATGGCGGCCTTCGGCAAGGCGAAGCATTCCTTTGACCTGGTGCTGACCCCTGAGCGCACGCTGGCGCGCGAGGACATCGTCGTGGTCCTGGAAAACCTCGACAAGCAGGGCTATCACCTGCAAATGCCACCGGCCGAGGACGAGTACATCGAACACCTGCCCGAAGAGTTGCTGCGACGCAACGACCCGGTCTGATCTGCGAGGCCCTGTTCTGGGCCTCTTGCCACCCTGGAACTGATTTTACGGCGACGACCGCCACGAAGGAGCACGGCTCTTTCGGCGGTTGCCTGCACGGTTTGCGAAAGGTTTGAAGATGCGCGTTCTGATTGCTGAACACGACCACGCGGTGTACGCCCGGCTGCTGCGTCAGGCGGCCCCCGAACTTGAAGTACTGACCAGTGGCGACTCTGCCGAACTGGCCCGTCAGGCTGCCGATTGCCCGGTGTGGCTGGGGCAGCCGGATCTGCTGGCGACCCTGCTGCGTCAGGGCCACCAGCCGCAATGGCTGCAATCGACCTGGGCCGGCATCACGCCGCTGCTCGCCGACGGCTTGCGCCGCGATTACCGCCTGACCCGTGCGGTGGGGATCTTCGGTCAGGTGATGGCCGAATACGTGCTGACCTACATGCTCGGTCACGAGCGGGAAGTGCTGGCGCGCCTGGTCAGCCAGGTCGAGCGCAAGTGGGACAACCGCACCGGCCAGAGCCTGGTCGGGCGCAAGGTGCTGATCGTCGGCACCGGCGATATCGGCCAGAGCGTGGCGCAGTTCCTGTTGCCGTTTGGCGTCGAGCTGTACGGCATCGCCAGCAGCGCGCGCGAGCAGGCGCCGTTTGTCGAGGTCGGCTCGATGGCGGATCTGCCACGGCTGGTGGGCGCGGTCGATTACGTGGTCAACCTGCTGCCGAACACCGAGCACACCCACGACATTTACGACGCGGCGCTGTTCAAGCAATTCAAACCGACCGGGCTGTTCATCAACGTCGGACGCGGCGTGGCAGTGGTCGATGCGGATCTGGTGGAAGCCTTGAAGGAAGGGCATCTGGCGGGCGCGGTGATCGACGTCTGCCGTCAGGAGCCGTTGCCACAACGCCATCCGTTCTGGACCGCCTGGGGCTTGTTGCTCACCGGGCACAGCTCGGCACCGACGTCGCCGGCGTTGATGGTGCAATTGTTCGTCGAGAATCTGAAGGCGTATCAGGCGGGTGAAGCGTTGCGCGGGGAAGTGGATTTCAACCGCGGATATTAAATCCACCGCGATACCTGTAGGAGTGAGCCTGCTCGCGATGGCGTAGTGTCAGTCGACATTGATGTTGTCTGACACTACGCCATCGCGAGCAGGCTCACTCCTACAGTGGTTTTTGCATGCTGGCTTACAGGGTGAAGTTGCCTTCAGCCACCAACTCGCTCAGCGGACGACGCGGGCTCGGCGTTTCACGGGCCTGCAGGTACTCGGCCAGCGTCGCCTTGTCGCCCAGCTTGCCGACAGCGACCGCCGCGTGCAGCGCATAACCTTCCGGAATATTCAGCTCCTTGCGGGTCAGCTCCTGATCGAAGCCGGCCATGCCGTGGGTGTGCCAGCCGCTGATGCTCGCTTGCAGCGCCAGGTGGCCCCAGGCCGAACCGGTGTCGAAGGTGTGCCACAGCGCCGGGGTTTCTTCGCTGGCGCCGGGGGCGGTGAAGGTGGTTTTCGAAATCACGATCACCAATGCCGATGCGTGTTGCGCCCAGCTGCGGTTGAACTCGTTCAGCAGACCCAGGAAGCGCTCCCAGTTCGGCGTATCACGGCGCGCATACAGAAAGCGCCACGGCTGCGAGTTGTAGGCCGATGGGGCCCAGCGTGCGGCTTCGAAGAAGCTCAGCAGGGTTTCTTCCGGGATCGCTTCGCCGGTGAAGGCGCGGGGCGACCAGCGCTCGGTGAACTGCGGGTGAATGGCGTAATCGGCAACGCGAGGGTTGGCACTCATCGAAAGATTCCTTGCTGTGTTTGAGTCATGAATTCGTGGCAAAACCCTACTGGGCGGCGATTCGCCTGACAAGCGGGATTTACCGACAGTCGCCAGCGCTTGGCCCGCAAGGCCGTGGGCACTAGACTGGCGGCCTTTTCACCACCTGATGTTGATGCTTGAGCCATGGCCGCCAAAGTCGAACCGTTCTGGAAACGCAAAACCCTCGATCAACTGGATCACGAGGAATGGGAATCGCTGTGCGACGGCTGCGGTCTGTGCTGCCTGCAGAAACTCGAGGATGAAGAAGACAACAGCGTCTATTACACACGCATCGCCTGCAAACTGCTGGACCTGAAAACCTGCCAGTGCAGCGACTACCCGAATCGCATCCAGTTTGTCCCGGACTGCATCCAGCTCACTCCGGGCCAGGCCGAAGAATTCAAATGGCTGCCGCCGACCTGCGGTTATCGTCTGGTCAGCGAAGGCAAGGACCTGCCGCTGTGGCACCACCTGGTGTGCGGCGACCGTGACGCGGTGCACCACGAACGGATTTCCCAGTCCGGGCGCATGCTCGCCGAAGGCAGCGTGCCGGAGGATGACTGGGAAGATCACCTGATTTTCCGCGCCGGTTAAGCACCAAGGGTTCCAGGATTCAACAAGGAGTGTGTATGGCTGGGGGATTGCTGCGGGCATCGCTGATCGGTCTGCTGGCGCTAAGCGCGCCAGTGTGGGCGGCAAAGAAAGTCGATCTGGATTACCACGTACGCCTGCTGCCGCAAAGCGATCAGGCCGAAGTGAGCCTGACCCTGGCCAAAGGTGACGCGGTGCGCAGTCTCGATTTCGACCTCGGCGACGGCAGCCACTACAGCGACTTCAAGGCCGACGGCCAGTGGCAGTTGACCCCGGGTAAACAGGCACGTGGCCTGTGGCGTCCGAGTGGCGACAAGCCCAGCCTGACTTACCGCGTCAGCATCAGCCACGGCCGCAAGAGCGGCAGCTTCGACACGCGCATGACCCCGAACTGGGCTTTGCTGCGCGGTGATGACCTGGTGCCGCCGGCCAGGCTCGATCAGCAGGATGGCGTCGAGCTGGTGTCGCGCCTGCAATTCGAACTGCCCAACGGCTGGCAAAGCGTCGAAACCGCTTGGCCGCGCATCGGCAAGAACAAATTCCGCATCGACAACCCTTCACGGCTGTTCGACCGTCCGACCGGCTGGATGCTCGCCGGTCACCTCGGCAGCCGCCGCACGCGCCTGGGAGAAACCGAAGTCACCGTGGCCTCGCCGCAAGGGCAGGGCATGCGCCGCATGGATGTGCTGACGCTGCTGACGTTCATCTGGCCGCAGGTGCAGGCCGTGTATCCACGGCATCCGAGCAAGCTGTTGATCGTCGGCGCCAACGACCCGATGTGGCGCGGCAGTCTGGGTGCGCACGAATCGATCTACTTGAACACGCGTCTGCCGCTGGTCAGCGAGAGTGGCAGCAGTGCGCTGGTGCGTGAGCTGGCGCAGGTGTTCGGCCGGATCAACGACGAGCATCGCAGCGACTGGATCAGTGAAGGGTTTGCCGAGTATTACGCGATCGAACTGGTACGCCGTGCCGGTGGCATGAGCGATGAGCGCTATCAGGCGTTACAGGCGAAGCTGAACAGGGAAAGTCAGAAAGTCACGACCCTGCGCGGCGAACAGATCAGCCCGGCGCAAGTTGCCAAAGCGGTGGTTGTGCTGCAGGAACTCGATCGCGAGATTCGCTTGAAGACGCGCAACAAGCGTTCGCTGGATGATGTGTTGCGCGGGGCGATGCATCTCGGGACGGTGGACACCAAGGCGTTTGTGCAACTGGCCGAGAGTGTTCTGGGCGAATCCTCGAAAGTTCTCGATAGCGCATTGCTTCAGTAATACCGCCTTCGCGAGCAAGCCCGCTCCCACATTTGATCGCATTCCAACTGACGGAATCCGGTTCAAAGTGGGAGCGGGCTTGCTCGCGAAGAGGCCAGAAGCCTCAACGAAAATCTCGAATCAAACCCCGGTTTTTGGTGATTTCACCGAAGATCGCATTCCAACTGACGGAATCCGGTTCAAAGTGGGAGCGGGCTTGCTCGCGAAGAGGCCAGAAGCCTCAACGAAAATCTCGAATCAAACCCCGGTTTTTGGTGATTTCACCGAAGATCGCATTCCAACTGACGGAATCCGGTTCAATGTGGGAGCGGGCTTGCTCGCGAAGAGGCCAGAAGCCTCAACGAAGATCTCGAATCAAACCCCGGCTTTTGGTGATTTCACCGAATCATTGCCAGTCACCGTGGCCGTGCTGGTCGCTGCCTCGGCATTGGCCTTGAGCTTGCTCAATTCTTCCCCGGCCCGTTCGATCTTCGCCCGGACGTTGTTCATGTCCTCGCGGCTTTTTTCCAGCAGGCTTTTCATCGAGCTGTGCCCGGTGATGCCACGGGCCATTGCCACGCCGCCAATCGCCACCTGAATCAGACCGAACACGCCGCCACGGCGCAGGCCCTTGCCGACCATGATCACGCCACCGGCCAGCGAGCCGATGCGCTCCCAGCCCTGAACGTTCTGCTCGGTCGGGCTCTGGAACGGGGTGGAATCGATACGTTGGACGCGTTTGAGTTCGGTCATGATCTGTCTCCCAGGCAATGTGCAATAGATAGATAAGCTGACTGCCGCAGCGGCCGGCTCGTTCCATCGGATGTGCGACGTTTCAGCGGAATTTCGGACCGGAGCGAGTATTCAGGCCCTTGGCCATGCGGTCGTAGAGCACGACGTTGACCGTCGCCGCCAGGTTCATGCAGCCGGTGGTCGGGATGTACACGACGTCTTCGCACCAGTCGCGGATCTCTTTATCCAGCGAGCCGTCTTCCGGGCCGAAGATATACAGCGCACGGTCCGGGTGGGTGTATTCCGGCAGCGGGCGGGCGCCCTCGACCAGTTCCACGGCGACCGGGACGCAGTTGAGCGGGAGGATCTTTTTCAGGTCGTCGATGCCGATCAGCGGGATGTCGTAGTGCACGCGCTTGGTATCGGTGACGAAATCGGCGGCGCGTTCATAACGCTTGCCGGTGTAAAACACCGACGCCACGCCGTAACAGCCTGCGGCGCGCATCACCGAACCGACGTTCTCCGGTGATTTGGGGTTGTACAAACCAATGCAGCTGTAACGTTTGTCTGCCACGAGCGGGGTGCCTTCGGGAAAAAGAGGGCGATTATACGGGGATTGGGCAGTTGTGGTCAGATCAAGGATTACCGGTGCCCGAACGGCCGCCTTCGCGAGCAAGCTCGCTCCCACAGTGGTTTTGTGTATGACACCGATCCAGTGTGGGAGCGAGCTTGCTCGCGAAGGGGCCAGTCGGGCCAATGAAGAACTTTAATCTTCTTTCTTCATCAGCCCGGCGAGGGCGGCAAACGGATTATGCGTGGCCTTGGCGATTTTCGGCGTGCTCAGCGAGCCGTCGCCGAAATATTGCTGGTCGGTGTAGCGCGAGTGTTCGTTGTCGTGGCAATACAGGCACAACAGTTCCCAGTTCGAGCCGTCCTGCGGGTTGTTGTCGTGGTTGTGATCGCGGTGGTGCACGGTCAGTTCGCTCAGACGCTTGCCGGAAAACTCACGAGCGCAGCGGCCGCAGACGTGCGGATACATCTTCAGGGCCTTGTCGCGGTAGCCCATTTCCTTGTCGCGCTGATTGTCGGCAAGGATGCGATCGAGCTTCGACGTGTTGGTCGGGGTGGACGAACTCATGGGTTCACCTTTGTAAAAAGACTAATGACGGTTATGTGCAGAGTTTAGCTCAGCCCTTGAGCTTCTCGGCAATCCAGATCGTGTGGCGGGTGCCCTTGTTGCCGTGGGCGAAAACCTGCACTTCCTCGGCCTTGAAACCGGCCTTCTTCAATTTGTCGGAAAACTGCCGGTCGGCGCTGGCCGACCACACCGCCAGCACACCCTTGGGCCGCAGGGCTTTGGCGCAGGCGTTCAGGCCGGCGGCGGAGTACAGCCAGCTGTTGGCTTTCTGCGTCAGGCCTTCGGGGCCGTTGTCGACGTCGAGCATGATCGCGTCGAAGCCGTTCGGCTCGCTTTGCAACACTTTGGCCACGTCGTCCTGACGGATCACCGTGCGCGGATCGAGCAACGGTCGCCCAGACTTTTCACCGAGCGGCCCGCGATTCCACTCGACCACGCCGGGCACCAGTTCGGCGACCACCACTTCGGCACCCTTGCCCAGATGTTTGAGCGCCGAGGCAAGGGTGAAACCCATGCCCAAACCGCCGATCAACACCCGCGAATTCGGCCGGCCGGCGACCTTGCGGCAAGGGATCTCGGCCAGTGCATCTTCCGAACCGTGCATGCGTGTGTTCATCAATTGCCCGCCGTCGCCGCCCTGGATCTTGATGACGAAATCCTCGCCATACTCGAACAGGCACAGAGCGCCACCGTTGTCAGGGATCGGCGTGGTGTCGAGCAGAACGAAACGTTTCATGGAAATCTCTACAAAGGGGAAGGCAAGCAGGCCCGTTGGGAGTAGCCTGAGCGCAGACTAAAGGCCAAACGGAGCCCTTGATGAAGCGCACCATTCTAACGGTCATTGCCCTGGCCGCGCTCTCGATTACTGCAGTGCAGGCGCAGCAGACCATTCCGGTCAGCCCGACGCCGCAACCCGGCTCACCCGGCACCGCCACGCCGACGCCGTATCCGCAAATCACCCCGATCAGCGCACCGAAGGCCGGTGCCGGCAGTGGCAGCCCGCCGCTGGTGCCGATCGAAATGCCTAGCCCGCCGAGCAAGGATCAAGCGGTGCCGGGCATCGAACCGAGCGGCACCAAGGTCAAATCCCCGGGCGGTTAAATCTGTTGCGCCGCGAGTTGGCCGTCAGCCATGCGCAGGCGTTTGGAGAGGGACACGGCAAGGGCGCGGATGATCTTGGCGGCGATCTTCGGTGCGTCGTTGAGCATCTTTTCCAGCGAATCCTTGCCCAGATTGAGCAACTGACAGTTGCTCGCGGCGACGCAGGTCGCCGAACGGCGCTCGCCATCCAGCACGGCCATTTCCCCGAACGCCCGACCGCTGCGCAGGGTGGCCATGGTGATGACCTGGCCGTCGGGGCCAGTCTTCTGCACGGCGACCTGACCGGTGTGGAGGATGCACATGAAACTGCCGGCATCGCCCTCACGGAAAATCGCTTCGCCCTCCGCCACGGTGCTGATGCTGAAGTAGCCCGAGGCTGCGGCAAAGTCCGCCAGTTGCAATTGATCGAACAGGCCACAGTCCATCAGCCAGTCGCGAATTTCGTTGTTCAGCAGGGTGGGTTCTGACATGTCATTGCGGTCTTTATTGTTTTCACATTTTCAAGGCACTACACGGGCCCTTGTAGGAGTGAGCCTGCTCGCGATAGCGGTCTGTCATTCACATCACCGGTGACTGATACACCGCTATCGCGAGCAGGCTCACTCCTACAGGATCTGTGGTGTATCGGCCCCTTGGGTCTGGAGTTAAGACCCAAGTGACCGACGGAGTTCCTCAGGCCAGGCCCAAAACCTTGAACACAAACGCATATTCGAGCGCTACGTCACGTAATCCCTGATAACGCCCGCTCATTCCGCCATGCCCGGCACCGAGTTCGGTCTTGAGCAGCAGCAGATTGTTGTCGGTCTTGGTCGCGCGCAATTTCGCCACCCACTTGGCCGCTTCCCAGTACTGCACGCGACTGTCGTTGTAGCCGGCGATGACCAGGGTTGCCGGATAATTCTGCGCGGTGACGTTTTCGTACGGTGCATAGGCCTTGATCCGCTCGTAGACGTCCGGCTCTTCGGGGTTGCCCCACTCGTCGTATTCAGTGACGGTCAGTGGCAAGTCCGGGTCGAGCATGGTGTTGAGCACGTCGACGAACGGCACTTCGGCAATCGCCACGCCGAACAGGTCTGGACGCTGGTTCAGCACCGCGCCAATCAACAAGCCGCCAGCGCTGCCGCCACTGATCGCCAGTTTTTCAGCGGTGGTGATGCCGTTGAGGATCAGGAATTCGGCGCAGGCAATGAAGTCGCTGAAGGTGTTGTGTTTGTGTTCCTGTTTGCCGGCGCGATACCAGGCTTCGCCCAGCTCACCGCCGCCACGCACATGGGCGATGGCGAAGGCCATGCCGCGGTCCAGCAGGCTGAGGCGTGCGTGGGAGAACCACGGATCGAGGCTGGAACCGTAGGCGCCATAACCGTACAGATACAGCGGCACCGGTTTGCCGACCATCTCGCGTTTCATCACCAGGCTGATCGGCACCTGCGTGCCGTCCGGCGCGGTAGCCCACAGGCGTTGGCTGATGTAGGCGTCGGCGTCGAACGGGCCGAGCACCGGGGTTTCCTTCAGAACGGTTTGCTCGCCGCTGGCCAGCAGCAACTGCCGAACCTGCGCCGGACGGTTCAACGCCTCGTAACGCAGACGGATGCGGTCGCTCTCGAACTCCAGACTGTTCTGCACATAGAGGCTGTAGGCCGCGTCCGGCAGTTGCACGCGATACGGCGTCTGGCCTTGCGGGTGAACTTCGATGATCGGCAAACCGCCTTCGCGCAGGCTCAGGGTCATGGCCGCGGTGTTCAGCGTCACGCCGTCGAGCATCACCGTGTCGCTATGCGGGATCAGGTTCTGCCAGTCGGCTTCGCTCGGTACCGCACCGGTGTCCGGCGCCTGATACAGGGCGAAGTTGATGCCGTCGCGGTTGGTGCGGATGAACCAGGTCCACGCGCCATCCAGCACACCGTGGTCGACGTCGTATTCGTGATCCTCGACCCGTGGCGCCAGACAGGTGAAGGGCAGGTGCGGCTGATGCGCATCCAGTGCCCAGACTTCGCTGGTGGTCTTGCTGCCCAGGGTCAGCAGCAATTGCTGCTCGGAACTGGAGCGGTAGCAATGCAGGAAGAAGCGCCCGTCCGGCTCATGGAACACCTCTTCGGCGGCCGTGCCGTCGAGGCGATAGCGATACAGTTTGTGCGGGCGATGGGTGTCGTCGAGCACGCCAAAGAACAGCGTCAGGCTGTCGTTGGCCCAGGTCATGCTGCCGTCGCAGTCTTCGAACTCCAGTTCGCTGACCTTGTCGTTGGCCAGTTCCTTGACGAACAGCGTGTAGATCTCGTCGCCCGAGGCATCGACGCTGTAGGCCAGGCGCTGGTGGTCGGGGCTGATGCTGAACGCGCCGAGCGAGAAGAAACCGCCATTGGCCAGCACGTTCGGGTCGAGCAGCAGTTGTTCGCGGCTTTCATCGAGGGTCAGGCTGTCGTCAGCCGGACGCGGGCAACGGTAATGCCGGGCGTACTCGTCACCCGCCGTGGTGCGGGTGTAATACAGATACGGCCCCCAGGGCGAGGGCAGGGACAGGTCGGTCTCGAGGATCCGGCCCTTGATCTCTTCGAACAGGCTTTCGCGCAGGCCGGCCTGATCGGCGGTCTGTGCTTCCTGATAGGCGTTTTCAGCCTTGAGGTAGTCGAGCACCGCGTCGGTGTCGCGTTCCTGCAGCCAGGCATACGGGTCGGCACCGGCAGCCTTGTGGGCGATCGGGGCGCGGAGGACGTGGGCGGATTCGGGCATGGAAGGCTCTCGGACAATGTTCGGAAAAAGGGATTTCGCAGCTCTTGAAACCGCCGCAGATCTTGTAGGAGTGAGCCTGCTCGCGATAAGGCCGGCACATTCAACATCAATGTTGTCAGGCAGTCCGTCATCGCGAGCAGGCTCACTCCCACAGGTCGTGTGTCTATTGGGACAAGCCTGACGGGCGAAAAGTCGTTACTATAAGCGCCTCTTTGCCTGCCTTGCCATGGACACCATGACCGAGAACGACTATCTGATCGCCTGGGGCCTCTACGCTTTTGCCGCTGTGGGCTGCCTGTTGGTATGGATGCGCCTGACCCGCTGGATGTGGCGCTGGCTGCGCGAGCCGCTGCGGGTGCTGATGGCGGTGTTGCTGTTCAGCCCGACCATCATTGACCCGGTGAAAGCCAAGGTCGCACCGTCGATCGCCATTACCGCGCTGGATCTGGCCTTCAAGGTCGGCAACAACGCCTGGCGAGCGATTTCCGATCTGTTCATGTACGGCATGATTGCGTTCGGCATCTACCTGATTTTCGTGCTGATCCGCTTCCCGATCGAACGTGCTTCACGAGCGCGCCGCGAACAGGCCGAAGCCGCCAAGGCTGCGGCCCGTGCCGATGATCGCGACGACGATCAGCCGTTCGGTGGTGCCGGAGACGACCGTTACGGTCGCCCGCCATTGCCGAACAATCCGCAACGCATGCGCGTCGAGCCGCGTCTGTAATCACGAGAGTCAGCACATGTGTGAACTACTGGGCATGAGTGCCAACGTGCCGACCGATATCGTGTTCAGCTTCACCGGCCTGATGCAGCGCGGCGGGCGTACCGGCCCGCACCGCGACGGCTGGGGCATCGCTTTCTACGAAGGTCGCGGCTTGCGCCTGTTTCAGGACCCGGCGGCGAGTTGCGAGTCGGAAGTCGCCAACCTGGTGCAGCGCTATCCGATCAAGAGCGAAGTGGTCATCGGTCATATCCGCCAGGCCAACGTCGGCAAGGTCTGCCTGTCCAACACCCACCCGTTCGTCCGCGAACTGTGGGGTCGTAATTGGTGTTTCGCGCACAACGGCCAGCTCGCCGACTTCACCCCGATCAAGAGTTTCTACCGCCCGGTGGGCGACACCGACAGCGAAGCGGCCTTCTGCGATTTGCTCAACCGCGTGCGTGCCGCATTCCCGGAACCGGTCGATATAGAAGTGCTGCTGCCGGATCTGGTCGCCGCCTGCGCCGAATACCGTAGCAAAGGCGTGTTCAACTGCCTGCTCAGCGATGGCGACTGGCTGTTCTGCTATTGCTCGACCAAACTGGCACAGATCACCCGGCGCGCACCGTTCGGTCCGGCGCGGCTCAAGGATGTCGATGTGATCGTCGATTTCCAGGCAGAAACCACGCCCAACGATGTGGTCACGGTGATCGCCACCGAGCCTTTGACCGAAAACGAAACCTGGACCCGTTACGAACCGGGCCAATGGAGCCTGTGGCGACGCGGCGAATGCGTCAGCCAGGGCACGACCGAATAAAGGATCTCTCCTCGATGTTGCTCAGTTATCTACGGCTGGTGTTGTTTGCGGCGGGCCTGTTGATCGGTGTCCAGGTGCCGGGGTTCATCAACGATTACGCCAAACGTGTCGAAGCCCATCTGATCGAAGCGCAGACCGGTTTGCGCGGTTTCCAGGGCACCGCCGAGCAGTTCTTCAAGGGCGACTTGCAGGCGCTGGTTGCACATTACCGCGCCAGTGACGATCCGGTGTTTCGCAGCGATGCCGACAGCCTGAGCACTTTGCTCGACCGGCAGTTGGCGCTGGATAAACAGTTCCAGGCGATGCAGGGCCCGTGGTACATCCGCTTCCTGCAAGTGGTGCTGGCCGCCGACCCGGACATTCGCAAGGAAACCTGGAACGGCTACAGCTACCAGATCCTGCTGACTCCGGAAGCGATGATCTGGGGCATGAGCGGCGCGTTGCTGCTGTCGTTCGGCATCGAGTGCCTGATTCGTCTGATTGACTGGGTGGTGCTCGGTGGCCGGCGTTTGCGCCAGAGCCGGCCGATTGAAGACCGCGACGTGCGTGGTCTTTAAGGACCGCGCGATCACTGTGGCGAGGGAGCTTGCTCCCGCCCGGCTGCGCAGCAGTCGTAAACCTATGAGCTCAATTGTCCTGGATGATTAGGGTGTCTGGTTTTGGGCCTGCTTCGCAGTCCAGCGGGAGCAAGCTCCCTCGCCACAGGGTGTCAGGCACTCAAGACGATGTAGTTTTCACCAACCTTGCGCGCATACCCCTCCAGCACCTGCTGACACAACGTCACCATCTCCTCGACCCACTCCACGCCCACCCGCCACGACACCACCACTTGCAGATTCGGTGGTCGCTGGTCGATGTCGAGCAATGTCAGTTCACCCCGCGCCAGTTCCTCGGCCACCAGCACCGGTGGCAGTACGCCGATGCCAAATCCATCACGCAGCAGCCGGGTAATCGCCGACACCGAGTTCACGCAGTTCAGCCGCGGCGCCAACACACCGTTGGTCTGCATCAATGCCAGCAGATCCTGATGCGGTCGGGAGTTTTTCGAGTAGGTGATGAGCCGTTCCTGCGCCAGTTCGCCGAGGTCGGCGTACTCGCGGTTGTAGATCGAATTGCTCGCAACGATCCAGCCCAGCGGATGGCTGGCCAGCTCCAGACTGCGCACGCTTTCGTGACGTACCAGATCGGTTTGCAGAACGATGTCGAGAAAGCCTTTTTGCAGCTGATCGCAGAGGTTCAGCGAGGTATCCGCCACCAGCTCGATTTCCACTCGTGGATACAGATCGGTCATCTGCGCCACCAACGGGCTGAGCCAGGTGTGGATCACCGTGTCCATCACGCCGATGCGCACCCGGCCGACCTTGCTCGAGCGGGTCTCGATCGATTGCTTCAGGGCTGACATCGTATCGAGCATCTGCTCGGCATAATCCAGCACCTTCAGGCCTTCGGGCGTCAGGCTGACGCCGCGTGAATCACGCAGAAACAGCTTCACCCCCAGTTCGCCTTCGAGCACCGCGATGCGGCTGGAAATCGACGCCTGGGTGGTGAACAGCTTGTCGGCGGTCAGGCGAAAACTCTTCAGCCGGGCGACCCAGACAAAGGTCTCGAGAAACTTCAGGTTCATGGCAACGGCTCGGGTGACAAATTTTTCTTATGCCTAAGGCGGGTTTTTATTCGTTGGACGCAGCAGGGCCGGGCGACGAAAAATCGGCGCATCCGGTTCCCACGATAGGCGTCGTCGGAACTTCGAACAAGACCAATAAAAGCCTGCGGAGACTTGCCATGCGTGCGCCCGACACCCTCGACCTCCCCAAGAGCACGGCCCGCCCCGGACCGTTCGACTGGTATCGCAACATCAATCAGCAAGAGCGTCGCACCTTCTGGAGCTGCAAGATCGGCTATGGCCTGGATGGCATGGACACGCAAATGCTCAGCTTCGTGGTGCCGACCCTGATCGCCATGTGGGGCATCACTACCGGGCAGGCCGGGCTGATTCACACCAGCACCCTGATCGCCTCGGCCATTGGCGGCTGGGTCGCGGGGATTCTCTCCGACCGGATCGGCCGCGTGCGCACCCTGCAACTGACGGTGCTGTGGTTCGCCTTCTTCACGTTCCTCTGCGGTTTCGCGCAGAACTACGAACAGTTGCTGATCGCCCGGACCCTGATGGGCTTCGGTTTCGGCGGCGAATGGACCGCCGGCGCTGTGCTGATCGGTGAAGTGATCCGCGCCAAGGATCGCGGCAAAGCGGTGGGCATGGTGCAATCCGGTTGGGCGCTGGGGTGGGGGCTGACGGCGATTCTGTATGCGCTGCTGTTCTCGGTGTTGCCGCCGGAAGATGCCTGGCGTGCGCTGTTCATCCTCGGCATCGTCCCGGCAATTTTCGTGATCTTCGTGCGGCGACTGGTAAAAGACCCGGAGATCTATCGCGAAGCCAAGGCTGCGCAAACTCCGCAAAACCCGGCGAAGTTCTACGAGATCTTTGCCCCGGGCATGCTGTTCACCACGTTCCGTGCGTCGCTGCTGACCACCGGCGCACTCGGCGGTTATTACGCGATCACCTCGTGGCTGCCGACTTTTCTCAAGAACGAACGCGGCTTGAGTGTGCTCGGCACTGGCGGGTATCTGGCCATGGTGATTGTCGGGTCCTACGTCGGCTATGTGATCAGCGCTTATTTGACTGATCTGCTCGGGCGTAAAAAGAATTTCATCCTGTTCGCGGTCGGCTCGTTCACCATTGTTCTGCTGTACACGCAAATGCCAGTGAGCAACGGGGTGATGCTGTGGCTGGGATTTCCGCTGGGCTTCTTCGCCTCGGGGATTTTCAGCGGCATGGGCGCGTTTCTCACCGAGCTGTTTCCGACGCGGATTCGCGGTTCGGGGCAGGGCTTCTGCTACAACATCGGCCGGGCGCTGGCGGCTTTGTTTCCGCTGCTGATCGGCCTGCTCAGCCAGACAGTGCCGTTGAGCGTAGGTATCGGTGCGTTCGCGGCGGTGTCGTACGGCGTGGTGATTCTCGCAGCGTTGAGCCTGCCGGAAACCCGTGGCAAGCAACTGGATGCGCAGTAACTGATAACCTGCTGAGCAAGCGTCCTACAGACAAAAAGACAAGAAGCTACAGGAGTTTCACCGTGAGCCGCCTGCTATTGAATTGTGATATCGGCGAGAGTTTCGGCAGCTGGACCATGGGTCTGGACGCCGAGGTCATGCCCTACATCGACTGCGCCAACGTGGCCTGCGGCTTCCATGCCGGTGACCCGAGCATCATGCGCAAGACTGTCAGCCTGGCCCTGAGTCACGGTGTGCAGATCGGCGCGCACCCGGCCTATCAGGATCTGGTCGGTTTCGGCCGGCGTTCCATGGCCTATTCCGCGCAAGAGCTGCACGACATTCTGCATTACCAGATCGGCGCGCTCGACGGCATTTGCCGCGCGCAGGGCGGGCGGGTCAGCTACGTCAAACCCCACGGCGCGATGTACAACGACATGATGGCCAACCCGGCGCAATTGCGTGCAGTGATTCAGGCCGTGGCCGCCTATGATCGCAGCCTGCCGCTGATGCTGATGGCCACCCGCGATAACGCGGCGGCGCAGCAGCTCGGTGACGAATACGGCGTGACCCTGTGGTTCGAAGCCTTCGCCGACCGCGCCTACGACAGCGCAGGTCGACTGGTTTCGCGGCAACTGCCGGGCGCGGTGCATCACGAGCCAGAAAAAATCATCGAACAGGCCCTGACCATCGCCCGTGGCGGTGAACTCGTCGCCAGCGACGGCAGCGCATTGCAGTTGCAGGCCAACACCTTGTGCGTGCATGGCGACAACGCCAGTTCCGTGGCTGCCGTGCAGCGCATTCGCGAGGCCCTGAATCAGCAGAGCGCGCCATGAACCCACGGATTGAAGTGGTGGCCGTGGATTGCCTGATGCTGCGCCTGTTCGATGAAATCGCCGAAGCCAACATGCCGTGGATGCTCGCTGCCAGCGAGCGCCTGCGCACGGTATTTGGCGCGCTATTGATTGATCTGGTGCCGTCCTACACCACGCTGATGGTGCATTACGACCTGACGGTACTGAATCCGAATCAGGCCCGTGAATTGATCGCTGAAGCGTTGATCGATCTGTCGCCGAACGCTCGAACCAGCGGCCAGTGCCATGTGTTGCCGGTCTGGTACGACCTGAGTGTCGGCCCCGAACTGAGCCTGCTGGCGCAGCGCAGCGGGTTGGCGGTGGAGGAGGTGATTCGGCGGCACAGCGCTCGCGAATATCAGGTGTTCGCCCTTGGCTTCGCACCGGGATTCGCCTTCATGGGGCTGGTGGAAGAAATCCTCGCGGCGCCACGCCTGGACACCCCACGCAAGAAAGTCGCGGCCGGCAGCGTCGGTATCGCCGAGCGGCAGACGGCGGCTTATCCGGTGGTGTCCCCCGGCGGCTGGAACCTGATCGGCCGCACTCCGGCGAAACTGTTCGACCGCCTTCGCGACGGCTACAGCCTGATGCAACCCGGCGACACCGTGCGTTTCGAAGCGGTGAGCCACGCCGAGTTCATCAACCTGGGCGGCGATGACACGCCACTGGAGGCGCTGGCATGAGCCGACTGACGATTGAGGCCAGCACGCCGCTTTGTTTGTTGCAGGACGCCGGGCGTTTTGGCGTGCGCCATTTGGGCGTGACCCAGGGCGGCGCCGCGGACGGGTGTTCGATGAGCTGGGCCAACTGGTTGCTGGGTAACGCACTGGATCTGCCGGTGCTGGAAATCACCCTCGGCGGGTTTGCCGTGCGGGCGCAGGAAGACTGCTTGCTGGCGTTGGCCGGGGCGGATCTCGGCGCGCAGATTGACGGGCAGGCGCTGGCGCCGTGGCGCAGTTTCAAGCTCAGCAAAGGGCAAATCTTGAAGTTCAGCCAACCGCTGCTCGGCGCCCGGGCGTATCTGGCGGCGCCCGGCGGTTTCGACGCGCCGCAGGTGCTGGGCAGCAGTGCCACGGTGGTGCGCGAAGAGCTCGGTGGTCTGGATGGCATGGGTTTGCCGTTGGCCAAGGGCGCGACACTGAGTTATCGCGGTGCGGTTCTTCAGGTGCGTGAAGTGCCGCTGGCACATCGACCTGATCTGCGCCTCAATGCGCCGCTGGATCTGGTGCTCGGCGCACAGATTGGCCAGTTCAGCGGGCAGAGTCTGTTTGATGTGTTCAACAGTCCGTGGACGCTCGACAGTCGCGCCGACCGCATGGGCATTCGCTTGTTGGGCAAGGCGTTGCAGTATCAGGGCCGGCCGATGATTTCCGAGGGCATTCCGCTGGGCGCGGTGCAGGTGCCGCCGGATGGGCAGCCGATTGTCTTGCTCAATGATCGGCAGACGATTGGTGGCTATCCACGTTTGGGAGCGCTGACGCCGTTGGCGCTGGCGCGATTGGCGCAGTGTCTGCCGGGGGCGCAGGTGCGGTTGAGGCCGGTGGTGCAGGAAGTGGCGCACCGGGAGCATGTCGAGTATTTGCGGCGCTTTCGAAATAGCTGAGAGCTTCGCGAGCAAGCCCGCTCCCCCAGGGGAATGCATTCCAAATGTGGGAGCGGGCTTGCTCGCGAAGGGGCCATCACGGCTAACGAAGATTATTTCGACAGAAACCGCATCCCTTCCTCAAGCCCGCGCAGGGTCAGTGGATACATCTGATCCTCGATCAAATCGCGCACGATATTGGTCGACGAGGTATAGCCCCAGGTGTCCTTCGGATACGGGTTGATCCAGATGAGCTTCTTGTACTTTTCCATGAAGCGCTGCATCCACACATAGCCGGGCTCTTCGTTCCAGTGCTCGACGCTGCCGCCGGCCTGGGTGATTTCGTAGGGCGCCATGGCGGCGTCACCGATGAAGATCACTTTGTAGTCGGCGCCGTACTTGTGCAGCAGATCCTGCGTCGAGAAACGCTCGGACGTGCGGCGCATGTTGTTCTTCCACACCGACTCATAAATGAAGTTGTGGAAGTAGAAGTACTCCAGATGCTTGAACTCGGTCTTGCAGGCCGAGAACAGTTCCTCGCAGATTTTCACGTGTGCATCCATCGAGCCGCCGATGTCGAACAGCAGCAACAGCTTTACCGTGTTGCGCCGCTCGGGGCGCATCTGGATATTCAGCAGGCCGGCGTCCTTGGCGGTGTGGTCGATGGTGCCGTCGATATCCAGCTCCTCCGCCGCCCCCTGACGGGCGAACTTGCGCAAGCGACGCAGGGCGACCTTGATGTTGCGCGTGCCCAGCTCCACCGAATCGTCGAGGTTCTTGTACTCGCGCTGATCCCAGACCTTGACCGCTTTGCCCTGACGCTTGCCGGCGTCGCCGACGCGGATGCCTTCCGGGTTGAAGCCGCCGGAACCGAATGGGCTGGTGCCGCCGGTGCCGATCCATTTGTTGCCGCCGGCGTGACGTTCCTTCTGTTCTTCCAGACGTTTCTTGAACTCTTCGATCAGCTTGTCCAGGCCGCCGAGGGACTGGATCGCCGCGCGTTCCTCATCAGTCAGCGAACGCTCGAATTCCTTGCGCAGCCAGTCTGCGGGAATCAGCGCCTGCAAGTGATCGTCAAGCTTTTCCAGACCATTGAAGTAGGCGCCGAACGCACGGTCGAATTTGTCGAAATGCCGTTCGTCCTTGACCAGAATCGCCCGCGACAAGTAGTAGAACTCGTCCATGTCGGCGAAGGTCACGCGCTGTTTCAGCGCGTTGATCAGGTCGAGCAGCTCGCGCACCGACACCGGCACCTTGGCTGCACGCATTTCATTGAACAGGTTGAGCAGCATGACGATGCCCTTATCGAGAGCCGCGACGGCTCATGAATGCCAGGCGCTCAAGCAACTGCACGTCCTGTTCGTTCTTCACCAGGGCGCCGGCGAGTGGCGGAATGGCCTTGGTCGGATCGCGCTCGCGCAGCACCGCTTCGCCGATGTTGTCGGCCATCAGCAGCTTCAGCCAGTCCACCAGTTCGGAAGTCGACGGCTTCTTCTTCAGCCCCGGCACCTTGCGCACGTCGAAGAACACGTCCAGCGCTTCGCTGACCAGATCCTTCTTGATGTCCGGGTAGTGCACATCGACGATTTTCTGCAGGGTGCTGCGGTCCGGGAAGGCGATGTAATGGAAGAAGCAGCGGCGCAGGAAGGCGTCCGGCAGCTCTTTCTCGTTGTTCGAGGTAATGATGATGATCGGGCGCTTCTTGGCCTTGATGGTCTCGTCGATTTCGTAAACGTAGAACTCCATCTTGTCGAGTTCTTGCAGCAGGTCATTGGGAAACTCGATGTCGGCCTTGTCGATTTCGTCGATCAGCAGGATCACCCGCTCTTCGGACTCGAAAGCCTCCCAGAGCTTGCCCTTCTTCAGGTAGTTGCGCACGTCGTGGACTTTTTCGTTGCCCAATTGCGAATCGCGCAGACGGCTGACCGCATCGTACTCGTACAGGCCCTGATGGGCCTTGGTGGTGGATTTGATGTGCCAGGTGATCAGCTTGGCGCCGAACGATTCGGCCAGTTGCTCGGCGAGCATGGTCTTGCCGGTGCCCGGCTCGCCCTTGACCAGCAGCGGCCGCTCCAGGGTGATGGCGGCGTTGACCGCCAGCTTCAGGTCATCGGTGGCGACGTAGGCCTGGGTGCCTTCGAACTTCATCTGCTAATCCTCGAACGGTAACGCCGACCTGCACGGGCAGGGCGGGGGCGAAAAAATCGGATGCTCCGACTATAACGCGCAGCCCGGTCGACTGTGAACGCAGACGGCTTATTCAGTCTCTGAATGGAGCGTCACATGTTGACTCAGTTTCGGCTGATAGCCAGCATTCAGGGCTTGCTGATTTAGCGATAGCCTCCAGGATGCCCACTAAATCTGTGGCGAGGGAGCTCGCTCCCGCTGGGTTGCGAAGCAGCCCATCATCTGATGAAGGACTTGCATGATGTTACCGATGAAACGCCCCCGCCTGTCGGCGGTTCGTGTCTGGTCTGATTTTTGTCTGGAACTGACCTTTATCGATGATCAGCGATGGGTGGTCGATTTGAGTCAAGATCTTCAAGACGGTCCAGGACTCCAGCCATTGCTGGACCCTGAGATATTCGCCTCTGTAATCCTGGGCGATCACGGCTGGAGTGTGGAATGGCCGGAACCGGATATTCAGATCGGCGCAGATACACTCTATTTGGAAATGCTGGCGCAGCGCTCTAGCCCGCATCCGGCTTAGGCCGCTCATACCGCGCATTGAAAGCCTGAATGAAGCCATTGCGCAAAATCTGCAAAAACGCTTCGAACGCGCTGATGTTTTGCTGGTGCACGTTGCCACTGAGTTCGACCTTGGTTGCGAACTGGTTTTTCGCCTGGTTCTTCAACACGGTTTCCGTGCCGCCGACGATGGCCTCCCAGACTGAGCGGAAGATGCTCTTGTCCTTGTTTTCCACGTCCTGCTGCCAGTTGAACACTTCGACGTCGCGCAGCAGCGGCTTGATGTAGCCAGTGACCTGGGCTTTTTTCGCCTGGGCTTCGATGACCACGTCGCCATGGCCGGCATTGAAGTCGAACTTGCCGTAGGCCGAGGCGAAGTCGTTCAAGCGCTTGAGTTCGATGTCGCGGGCGCGCAGGCGGAACTGAAAGTCCTCGAAGTTGCTCAGCGGATCGAAAGTCGCCGTGGTTTCCAGTGGTGCCTGGCCGAGCAGTTTGGCCTTGCCTTCGAAACGCGCGTCGCGCTTGCCCTGTTTATCGACCACGTTGGTCAGATTGTAGATGCTCGCTTCGACATTGCTGGCGTTCATGTTGACCGGCGGTTTGGAATTGAAATTGCGGAAACTGATCTTGCCGTCGTGGATCTGCACTTCGTCGAGGGTGATCGGCAGCAGCTTGCCCAGTTGTGCCCGCCAGTCAGTGCCTTTACCGGTTTGTGAATTCTGTTTGTTGGGGCCGCCATCGACGAAGTTGATCTCGGGATTGAAGAATTGCACCTGCGCTACCACGGCATGGTCGTACCACAGCGAGTGCCAACTGACCGCCAGATCGATCACGGGCGCGTTGACGAACGGCACCGGTACCTTGCCGTCGACCTTGACGATTTTCAGGCCGTTGATCCGGTAGGCGCCACGCCACAGGGCCAGATCGACGTCGGTGACCTGGCCACGGTAATCGCCCATGTCGGCCAGTTTGTCGTTCAAGTAATCGCGCACCACGTAGGGCAGGGCGATGTGCAGGACGATCAGCAGCACAACGACGACGGCAAAAATCCCTAATGGCCAGCTGTAGCGACGCTTCATGGCAACAATTCCCGAACGATGTAAGCGATTGACTGTAGCGCGGCGCAGACGTTCGACCCGACTGGACTGTGCCCGGCAACAGGCATACCTTGAAAGGCTGAATTCAACGCTGCATAAGGACCCAGCCATGAGCCGTATTTTCGCTGACAACGCCCATTCCATCGGCAATACGCCGCTGGTGCAGATCAACCGCATCGCGCCGCGCGGCGTGACCATCCTGGCCAAGATCGAGGGGCGCAACCCCGGCTATTCGGTCAAGTGCCGGATCGGCGCGAACATGATCTGGGACGCCGAAAGCAACGGCAAACTCAAGCCGGGCATGACCATTGTCGAGCCGACATCGGGCAATACCGGCATCGGTCTGGCCTTCGTTGCCGCCGCCCGTGGTTACAAATTGATGCTGACCATGCCGGCCTCGATGAGCATCGAGCGGCGCAAGGTGCTCAAGGCACTTGGCGCAGAACTGGTCCTCACTGAACCGGCCAAGGGCATGAAAGGCGCGATCGAGAAGGCTGCCGAAATCGTTGCCAGCGACACTGGCAAATACTTCATGCCATCGCAGTTCGATAACCCGGCCAACCCGGCGATCCATGAAAAAACCACCGGCCCGGAAATCTGGAACGACACCGACGGCGCCGTTGATGTGCTGGTGGCCGGGGTCGGGACCGGCGGAACCATCACTGGCGTTTCGCGGTATATCAAGAATACCCAGGGCAAACCGATTCTGTCGGTGGCGGTGGAGCCGGTGTCTTCGCCGGTGATCAGCCAGGCACTGGCGGGCCAGGAGATCAAACCGAGCCCGCACAAGATTCAGGGGATTGGCGCCGGTTTCGTGCCGAAGAACCTTGACCTGTCGATGGTCGACCGGGTGGAGCAGGTCACCGACGAAGAATCCAAGGCCATGGCACTGCGCCTGATGCAGGAAGAGGGGATTTTGTGCGGTATCTCTTGCGGCGCGGCCATGGCCGTAGCAGTGCGTCTGGCGGAGACCCCGGAAATGCAGGGCAAGACTATCGTAGTGATTCTGCCGGACTCCGGTGAGCGTTATCTGTCGAGCATGCTGTTCAGCGATCTGTTCACGGAACAGGAGAATCAGCAGTAATCGAATTGATGCAGATCAGTCGGGATTCAGGAACCTTATGCTAATAAATGCTTTGTTGCGCAATTCTTAACACTGAATCTTTGGTTCGGCGGGTGTTGCCCCACGCCGGTAGTGTTTATCATTGCCGGCTGCCATGCCTGATGAAGGGCCATGCGCAGCGTTGTCTTTATTCAAGGAGTCGTTGATGACCTTTTCGTTAGCCGCCAAGGTGTTGGTGTTGCTGCTGTTTGTGGGCAGCATCCTCTATGTGCATTTGCGCGGCAAGGCGCGTCTGCCGGTACTGCGTCAGTTCGTCAATCACTCGGCGCTGTTCGCTCCGTACAACGCCTTGATGTACCTGTTCTCCGGCGTTCCGTCCAAGCCCTATCTGGATCGCAGCAAGTTCCCGGAACTTGACGTGCTGCGCGATAACTGGGAAACCATTCGCGACGAGGCCATGCACCTGTTCGACGAGGGCTATATCCGCGCTGCCGAGAAGAACAATGACGCCGGTTTCGGCTCGTTCTTCAAGAAGGGCTGGAAGCGTTTCTACCTCAAGTGGTACGACAAACCGCTGCCGTCAGCCGAAACCCTGTGCCCGAAAACCGTGGCGCTGGTCAGTGCGATCCCTAACGTCAAAGGCGCGATGTTCGCGCTGTTGCCGGGTGGCAGCCACCTGAACCCGCACCGCGATCCGTTTGCCGGTTCACTGCGCTATCACCTGGGCCTGTCGACGCCAAACTCCGACGACTGCCGGATCTTCGTTGACGGTCAGGTCTACGCCTGGCGCGACGGTGAAGACGTGATGTTCGACGAGACCTACGTGCACTGGGTCAAGAACGAAACCGATCAGACCCGCGTCATCCTGTTCTGTGACGTCGAACGACCACTGAGCAACCGCCTGATGACTCGCATCAACCGCGCCATCAGCGCCTGGCTGGGGCGTGCCACCGCCCCGCAGAACCTTGATGACGAACGTGTCGGTGGGATCAACCAGGCTTACGCCTGGAGCAAGAACTTCAGCGACCGGTTCAGCGGTGTGGTCAAACAGTGGAAGCGCCGCAATCCCAAGGCCTACCGCGTCCTGCGCCCGGTGCTGGCGGTGGTGGTGTTGACGTTGCTGGGGTATTGGCTGTTTGGTTGAAGCCGGATGTTGAAATGAAAAAACCGCTCCTTGTGAGCGGTTTTTTATTATCTGTGAGTCAGCGGCGCCCGGCGAGAACGTTGGGTTCGTCTTCAATGCCTGCAATCAGTAGCTGCAGAAAGCGCTGCTGATTGGCTGATAGCCCGGATGACACAATCTTTTCTTCTGTTTTGATTGATCTTTTCTTAGCGGGGGATTTCTTGACTGATTTGCGCATGCTCCCTCCCTCATTGATCATTACTTGAGCTGTTTTCACGATACTTTACTCTCCACTGCGAGGACAAGACGACCTTCCAAATCAAATTTGAAGCCGAGCTTTGTATAAACAGGAATTGCTCCCTGCATCGGCTCCTGGACTTCAATGAACTTGCTGCCGATTATTTGGGCGAACTCATCGATGACCATCATTGCCAAGGTTCCGATACGATTTTTCAGCGGGTGAGAATCTCCGGGTCGCCCTTCCAATCGTACGATTCGAATACGTTGGCGGCTTTTGTTCGGATTGACGAAACACAGTCCGCAGAGCTGTTCTTCGAACCAGATTGCGATATCCAGCGACAGGGGTTCTCGTGATTTCCATGCGGCAACCTCTCGCCAGCAAAAAAGTGGATTCTCCCAGAGCTCGAACGCGCTCAGTGCTATGGCGTCGATGGGTTCGAAGCGTACTTTCGACAAGTCTTGCCGCGCTGGTAGCTGTAATAGAGCTTTGGCGATGCTTGCCTGTTTCCTGGCCTGCGACCTGTGCAACTGATACCGCAAATTCGTCCGTTCCCTTGGCATGTGATTTCGAGCATTCCCTGTCTCCCCATCAATGGGCCTATCCGTTGCTCATCAGCCTATGCGCCAGCCTTCGACCTGTCCCTGCTGGCCCTTTGTCCAAATCGTTGCAATCCATGTCCCACGCTGGTTATAGTCGGCGCTCGTGAATCAGCTGATTCACTCTCCAAACCCTTCAAAAAAGATCAGCCCAATGCCTGCATCCCTCATCAACGCGGTAGTCGATTCAGCGGTCAACGCTGGCGTCGTGCCGTGCGGGAATCAGCAGCCAGGGCAGATCAGTCATTACCCTCCACCTGTCAGTAGCACGCCGGTGTGCGCAGTCGTATCACCGCCGGGCGTTGGCGTTTCGGGCTGATCGGCAATCTTTGCTGACCCCTGCGCCCGCCAGAACAACTACTGAATTTCAGCTTCGGCTGAGTTGGCTATTGGCCTGACTACAGGTGGTATTCATGTTTGTCCTTTCGAAAAAATCCGCGCTTGCGGCGACGTCCACGAGCCTGTTCGTTCTGCTGTGGAGCAGCGGGGCGATCTTCTCCAAATGGGGGCTGGCCCACGCTTCGCCCTTTGCCTTTCTGCTGATTCGCTTTGTGATCGCCCTGTGTGGGTTGCTGCTGTTGGCGCCGCTGCTCAAGTTGAAGCTGCCCAAGGGCGGTCGGCCGATGCTGTTTGCGCTGGCTACGGGCGTGGTGTTGTTGGGGGCGTATCAGATTTTCTATCTGCTGGCGCTCAACACCAAAGTCACGCCGGGGGTGATGGCGACCCTCATGGGCGTACAGCCGATCCTCACCGTGGTGTTGATGGAGCGCCAGCGCTCGGCGAGCCGGATGTTCGGTCTGGCGCTGGGGCTGGCCGGGTTGATCATGGTGGTTTATCAGGGGATCGGGCTGGCGGGGATGTCCTGGGCAGGGATGCTGTTCGGTCTGCTGGCGCTGGCGAGCATGACCCTCGGCTCGATCATGCAGAAACGCATCACCGACAATCCCCTCGGTACGCTGCCGGTGCAGTACCTGGCCGGGCTGTTGTTGTGCGGGATCTTTGTGCCGTTTCAGCCGTTCCACTTTGAACACAACGCAGGCTTCATCGTGCCGGTGTTGTGGATGGGGCTGGTGGTGTCGGTGCTGGCGACGCTGTTGCTGTATCGCCTGATCGCCCGCGGCAATCTGGTGAATGTCACCAGTCTGTTCTATCTGGTGCCAGCGGTGACGGCGGTGATGGACTTCCTGATTTTCGGTAATCGTCTGGCGGCGTTGAGTGTGCTGGGGATGCTGTTGATCATTGTCGGGCTGGCGTTTGTATTCCGTAAAACTGCTTGAAAACCTTCAGGCCAACCCGGGCATTTTCAGTGTCTGGGCCGGCCTCTTCGCGAGCAAGCCCGCTCCCACCATTGGAATGCATTCCTCCTGTGGGAGCGGGCTTGCTCGCGAAGACTGACTTGTTAACGCCGCAAATCAGCGGACGGTTACGGCAGCGGGCTTCACCACCGCAGGCTTCAACACCAACCACAACGCCAGCGCAATCAACACCCCGCCATAAACATGCGCCATCGACAATGGCTCATCCAGCAACAGCGCCCCCCACAACACACCGAACGGCGGGATCATGAAGGTCACGGTCATCGACTTCACCGGGCCGATCGAACTCATCAGGCGGAAATAAATGATGTAGGCGAACGCGGTGCAACCCAGGCCCAGGCCCAGCAGCGACAGCCAGACACTCCAGCCACCCCAGCTCGCCGGGGGCTGCGTGATCACGCTGTAGCCGAACAACGGCAACAGGAACAACGTCGCGCCGAGCATGCTGCCCACGGCCGAAAGCCGGCTGTCGAGGCCACCGGCATGATCCAGCCAGCGTCGCGTCAGGAACCCGGCAAAGCCGTAGCAGGTGGTGGCGAGCAGGCAGGCGAGGGCGCCCATCAGCAGTTGCAGATCGAACGCCACGGGACCGGCGCGGGTCAATACGCCGACGCCGAACAGGCCGAGGAATACGCCGCCAAATTTGGCCGCGGTGAGCTTTTCACTGAAAAACAACGCGCCAATCAACACACCCATCAATGGCGTGGTGGCGTTGAAGATGGCCGAGTAACCGGCCGGCAACACTTGGGCCGCGACCGAGTACAGCGTCGCCGGAATCCCCGAGTTGATCACCCCCAGCAGCATCACCGTTTTCAGCTTGCCCTTGAAATCCCAACTGATGCGCATCAGGCCGAGAATCACCAGCAGCCCTACAGCCGCAATCGACACGCGAAAGAACGCGGTGGGAATGGTGCCGATCACCGGGGCGATGATGCGCATGAACAGAAAGCTCGCACCCCAGATCGCTGCCAGCGACAACAAACGAAAGATATCGACAGGGCTCACGGTGGGTACTCCTTCCTTGATGGGGACGAGAGTGTTGCCGAGCGCCCCGACGATGGCAACCGCTAATCGGGCATTTAATTTCGCACTCAGAGCACGAAACGCGTCACCAGACCATTGAGGTCGATCGCCAGCCGTGACAGTTCCTGACTGGCGGCAGAGGTCTGGGTGGCGCCGGCGGCGGTCTGGGTCGAGAGGTCACGGATGGTCACCAGATTCTGATCAACCTCACGCGCCACCAGCGCCTGTTGTTCGGCGGCACTGGCGATTACCAGGTTGCGCTGGTTGATCTGCGAAATCGACGCGGTGATTTTCTCCAGTGCCTGACCGGCACTGTTGGCCCGGCGCAACGTGTGGCTGGCCTGCTCGGCACTGCTTTGCAGCGCACCGACGGTAGCACCGGTGCCTTGTTGGATACTGCTGATCATCAACTCGATTTCTTCGGTGGAGTTCTGCGTGCGTTGTGCCAGCGAGCGCACTTCATCGGCGACCACCGCAAAGCCGCGTCCGGCTTCACCGGCGCGCGCCGCTTCGATGGCAGCGTTGAGCGCCAGCAGGTTGGTCTGCCCGGCGATGCCGCGAATCACCTCCAGCACCTTGCTGATGTCCTGGGCCTGCGTGGCCAGGCCTTCGGCTTGCTCGGAGGCGCCGAGTACTGCGCCAACCAGTTCCTGAATCGAGCTGATGGTCTCGCTGACCTGCACATGTCCGTGCTTGCTGTCCTCGTTCGAGGCTTCGGACGCCTCGGCACTGGACACCGCGTTGGCGGCGACTTCATCCACTGCCGTACTCATTTCCGTGACGGCCGTGGCGGCCTGCTCGATCTGGTCGTTTTGCTGTTGCAGGCCACGGGTGCTCTGTTCCATCACCGAACTCATTTCCTCGGCGGCGGAGGCCAGTTGTTGCGCCGATTCGCTGATGCCCCGGATGGTCGAGCGCAGATTGCCTTGCATCTCGGCGAGGGCCGTGAGCAACTGCGCCGTCTCATCGCGACCGTTGTCGGCGATCTGGCCGCTGAGATCGCCGGCGGCAATTTTTTGCGCGACGTTCAGCGCCTGATTGATCGGTGTAGTGATGCTGCGGGTCAGCAGCCAGGCGAGCAGCAGGGTGGCGATCAGGGCGACAACGATGATCGTCGCGACAATCCACACCGCTCGCTGGTACATCGCAGCCGCGGCCCGGGCGGCGGCTTCGGCGCCCTGCTGGTTAAGGCTGATCATCTGCTCCAGAGTCTTGTCGAGCACTTTGCCCTGCGGGGCCAGATCATTGTTCAGGCGGTTGTAGGCCTGTTCGTTTTGCCCAGCGTCAATCTGGCTGATGATCTGGTCGAGAATGCTCAGGTACCGGGTGATGTCGGCGTTCAAACCGTCGAGCATCACGCGTTCCTGATCGCTGGCGAGTAAGGCTTCATGGCTTTTGAGGCGCTTGAGCAATTCTTCGCGCTGCACCTGGATCAGACCTTTGCTGCGCTCACGCACGGCCGGTTGGGTGCTGGTGATCAGGCGCAGAGATTCGAGGCGGATGCTGGCGATATTCGCTGCGGCGTCATGAATGCTTTCGATACTCGGCATCCACGATTCTTCGATGACCGCGGCGCTTTCACGCAGGGTTTTCATTTGACCCAGGCCGAACAGGCCAACGATCACCAGCAGACCGGCCAGCACGGCAAAACTCAAACCAGCGCGCAAACCGATGCGCAGATTGCGGATAGACATCAAAGTGCTCCTTGATCTATGGGGGAGAGGTCGTCCTCGTGGGCCGAGGATCTTGTTGTGGGGCGGGTGCTGGCGGGCTGTATATCAAAGTGCCACTATTTTGGTAAGACCAATCGGTACGCTCTCCTGCCCCGCAATTGCCAACAGGGGCAAAGCCGCAAGCCAGAGGCCTGACCTGGTGATTGGATCCGAAAGCCAGAGAATTCGCGGTCTGGCGCGGGAATGCCGAGCAGACCGAACGAGTGATTAATTGACCGAACGGTCATCTGAAAAAACTTTGATAAAAACTGTGTCGCTGTACAACGCTGACGCGCATTTGGCAGAAATTGCACTTCTCCTGCGCGTGCATCCGTGGCTAAGCTCAGGCACAGATTTCCACATGCACGCAGAGGTCTCATCTATGCCGCAGCAATGGCCAGCCGCCGACATCGCCCGCATGATCCTCGATGGCTTTGACGATTACCGCGAGCATTTCCGGCGGATTACCGACGGCGCCCGCGAGCGCTTCGAGCAGGCACGCTGGCAGGAGGCGCAGACCGCGTCGGCGGCGCGGATCAACCTCTACGAAGAAAAGGTCGGTGAAACCATCGCCCGCCTGCGCGAGCATTTCGACGATGAGACGCTGATGAATGTCAGCAGTTGGCCGCTGGTGAAAAGCGCCTACATCAGCCTTATCGACCTACGCTTCGACGATGAGCTGTCCGAGACCTGGTACAACTCGATCTTCTGCGGGCTGTTCAGCCACGACCTGATCAGCGACGGCTGCATGTTCATCCACACCACCCGGCCGAGCCTGCGCCGCGCCCGCGCTGCGCAAACCCGCACCTACAAGCCGCAAGGGCAGCTGTCGTCGATGCTCGCCAGCATTTTTGCCGACTATCGCTTCAGCGAGGATTACGCCGATCTGCCCGGCGACCTGCAGCGCCTCGAAGCACAGTTGCGCGAGAACCTGCCGGACTGGGTGTGCAAGGATCCGGAGCTGAGCGTCGAACTGTTCTCCTCGGTGCTGTACCGCAACAAGGGCGCGTACCTGGTCGGGCGCATCTACACCCGTGACGAGCAGTGGCCGTTGGTGATTCCGCTGCTGCACCGTGAGGGTCGCGGGATTCAGATCGATGCGCTGATCACCGACGAAGCCGATGTGTCGATCATCTTCTCCTTCACCCGCTCGTATTTCATGGTCGATGTGCCGGTGCCGGCGGAGTTCATCGGCTTCCTGCGGCGCATTCTGCCGGGCAAGCACATCGCCGAGCTGTACACCTCGATCGGTTTCTACAAGCACGGCAAATCCGAGTTCTACCGGGCGCTGATCAATCATCTGGCCAACACCGACGACCAGTTCATCATGGCCCCCGGCGTGCGCGGGATGGTCATGAGCGTGTTTACCCTGCCGGGCTTCAACACCGTGTTCAAGATCATCAAGGACCGTTTCTCGCCGTCGAAAAACGTCGACCGGGCGACGGTGATCGAGAAGTACCGACTGGTGAAAAGCGTCGACCGGGTCGGGCGCATGGCCGATACCCAGGAGTTCGCCGACTTCCGTTTCCCGCTGAGCAAGTTCGATCCGGCCTGCCTGGAAGAATTGCTCGAGGTCGCGCCGTCGACGGTCTCGGTCGAAGGCGATACGGTGCTGATTCGCCACTGCTGGACCGAGCGTCGCATGACCCCGCTCAACCTTTATCTGGACAACGCCAACGAAGCCCAGGTGCGCGAAGCGCTGGAGGATTACGGCCTGGCGATCAAGCAACTGGCGGCGGCCAACATCTTCCCCGGCGACATGCTGCTGAAGAACTTCGGCGTCACTCGTCACGGCCGGGTGGTGTTCTACGACTACGACGAAATCTGCTTTCTGACTGAAGCCAACTTCCGCCACATCCCCGCGCCGCGCACCCCCGAAGACGAAATGGCCTCGGAACCGTGGTACTCGATCGGGCCGCTGGATGTGTTCCCGGAAGAGTTTCCGCCGTTCTTGTTCGCCGATGCCGCGCAGCGCAAACTGTTCGATAAGTTGCATGGCGAGTTGTATAACGCTGATTACTGGAAGGGATTGCAGGAGGCGATTCGGGCGGGGAAAGTCATCGATGTGTTTCCTTATCGGCGTAAAGGCCTCGATAACGAATAACTCCCAAGTGAACACAGTGTGGTGAGGGGATTTATCTTGTGGCGAGGGGATTTATCCCCGATGGGGTGCGAAGCACCCCCCCAAAAACCATTCAACTCAGACGCTTCAGATTGACTTTCATATCCGGTCGGCGGCTGCTGCGCAGCCGATCGGGGATAAATCCCCTCGCCACAAGAGCACCTCGCAGTCGTGTTCAGTGATGCAAATCTGCGACAATCGCCCCCCTGCATAAACAGACGACCGAATTGCGTACCCGATGACCGACGAATCGCCCTCCATCGACAAACTGCTGAAAAACCTCGATCACGCCATGCTCGCCGACCGTCACCGGCTGCGGCGGCAGTTGCTCGAGCTGCGCAAGAAACCCGACGAGGCCAAGCTGGCCCAGTGGGTGGCGCGCATGCAGGCGTCCTGCGATCAGGTGCTGGCGCGCCGTGCCAGCCTGCCGGTGATTCGTTACGACGACAGCCTGCCGATTGCCGCCAAGCGCGATGAGATCAAGGCTGCGCTGGAGAAGCATCAGGTCCTGATCATCGCCGGCGAAACCGGCTCGGGTAAAACCACCCAGTTGCCGAAAATCTGCCTGGAAATCGGTCGCGGCCAGCATGGTCTGATCGGTCATACACAGCCGCGCCGAATCGCTGCGCGCAGTGTCGCCAGCCGGGTGGCCGAAGAACTCGGCACACCGCTGGGTTCGCTGGTCGGCTATCAGGTGCGCTTCGAAGATCAGAGCGATTCCAACACCCTGATCAAACTGATGACTGACGGCATCCTGCTGGCGGAAACCCAGAACGATCGCTACCTCGAGCGCTACGACACGATCATCGTCGACGAAGCCCACGAACGCAGCCTGAACATCGACTTCCTGCTCGGTTACCTGAAAACCCTGCTGCCGCGTCGCCCGGATCTGAAGGTCATCATCACCTCGGCAACCATCGATCTGGAGCGCTTCTCCAAGCATTTCGATGATGCGCCGATTGTCGAGGTGTCCGGGCGGACTTTCCCGGTGGACACCTGGTATCGCCCGCTGACCCTGGAGCAGGACGAAGAGGGCAACCGCGTCGAGGACGACCTGACCGTGGATCAGGCGATCCTCGCCACCCTTGACGAAATCGCCGCCTATGAGCGCAGCGAGCGCCGCAGCCCCGGCGATGTGCTGGTGTTCCTGCCCGGCGAGCGCGAGATTCGCGACGCCGCCGACATGCTGCGCAAAGCCCAACTCAAGCACACCGAAATCCTGCCGCTGTACGCGCGCCTGTCGCCGGCGGAGCAGCAGCGGATTTTCCAGTCGCATCCGGGGCGGCGCGTGGTGCTGGCAACCAACGTCGCCGAGACTTCGTTGACCGTGCCGGGCATCCGTTACGTGATCGACAGCGGCACCGCGCGCATCAGTCGCTACAGCTATCGCGCCAAGGTGCAGCGCCTGCCGATCGAAGCGATTTCCCAGGCCAGCGCCAATCAGCGTAAAGGTCGCTGCGGCCGGGTCGAGCCGGGGATCTGTGTGCGCCTATACAGCGAGGAAGATTTCCTCGGTCGCCCGGAATTCACCGATCCGGAAATTCTGCGTACCAACCTCGCCGCCGTGATCTTGCAGATGCTGCACCTGCGCCTCGGCGAGATCACCGCGTTCCCGTTCATCGAGCCGCCGGACGGCAAGGCGATCAGCGACGGTTTCAATCTGCTGCAAGAGCTTTCGGCGGTGGATCGCAACAGTCAACTGACCCCGCTCGGTCGCCAGTTGGCGCGCCTGCCGGTGGACCCGCGCATGGGCCGCATGCTGCTCGAAGCGGCCAAGCTCGGCAGCCTGCAGGAAGTGCTGATCGTCGCCAGTGCCATGTCGATTCAGGACCCGCGCGAGCGTCCGCCGGAGCGTCAGCAAGCCGCGGATCAGGCCCACGCACAATGGAAAGATCCCGATTCGGACTTCGCCGGACTGGTCAATCTGTGGCGTGGTTTTGAAGAGCAACGCCAGGCGCTGACCGCCAGCCCGCTGCGCAACTGGTGCCGGAAGAATTTCCTCAATTACCTGCGCCTGCGCGAGTGGCGTGATTCCCATCGCCAGTTGAGTCTGATCTGCCGCGACATGCAGTTGAGCCTCAACAAGGAGCCAGCGGATTACCCGAAACTGCACAAAGCCGTGCTGGTCGGCCTGCTCAGCCAGATCGGCCAGAAAACCGAGGACGGCGATTACCTCGGCGCCCGTCAGCGGCGCTTCTGGATTCACCCGTCGTCGGGCATCGGCAAGAAGCGTCCGCAATGGCTGATGACCGCCGAGCTGGTGGAAACCACCAAGCTCTACGCGCGCATGGTTGCCAAGATCGACGCCGACTGGATCGAGCCGCTGGCCGGGCACCTGATCAAGAAAAATCACTTCGAACCGCACTGGGAGAAGAAGCGCGGCCAGGTCGTGGCCTACGAGCAGATCACCCTGTTCGGGCTGATCGTGGTCGGTCGCCGCCCGGTGCATTACGGCCCGGTGGATCCGCAGGTCTCGCGCGAGCTGTTTATCCGCGAAGGCCTGGTGCGTGGCGAGATTCAGTCGAAAGCCAAGTGCCTGACCGCCAACAAGCAGTTGCTCGAACAGCTCGACGAGCTGGAGGCCAAGGCTCGGCGCCGCGATATTCTTGCCGACGAAGAAACCCTGTACGCGTTCTACGATGCGCGCTTGCCGGCGGAGATTCACCAGACCGCGACCTTCGACAGCTGGTATCGGGTCAACAGCCAGAAAGACCCGCAACTGCTGATCATGCGCGAAGAAGACGTGCTGGCCCGCGAGGCCAGTGAAGTCACCGCGCGCGACTACCCGGACACGCTGCACATTGGCGATCTGGAACTGGCGCTCAGCTACCACTTCGAACCCAATCACCCGCGCGACGGCGTGACCCTGCGCGTGCCGGCGCCGCTGCTGCCGATGCTGCCGCCGGAACGCCTGGAATGGCTGGTGCCGGGGCTGATCGAGGCCAAGTGCATTGCCCTGGTACGCAACCTGCCAAAAGCCCTGCGTAAGAACTTCGTGCCGGTGCCGGACTTCATCAAGGCTGCCTTGCAGCGCATGACCTTCGCTGAAGGTTCATTGCCGCAAGCGCTGGGTCGCGAACTGTTGCGCATGACTGGCGCGCGGGTCAGCGATGAGGCGTGGGCGGAAGCCGCGCAGCAGGTCGAAAGCCATCTGCGGATGAACCTGGAAATCGTCGACGGCCAGGGCAAGTTCCTTGGCGAGGGCCGCGATCTGGCCGAGCTGACCGCACGGTTTGCCGAAGCCAGCCAGGCGGCTTTGGCAGTGCCGCAGAGTGCGAAAAGTCAGCAACCGGTGGAGGCCAAGGTCTTCGCCCCGGTGGCGGAAAAGACCCAGCAGAAGATTGCCGGACTGTCGATGACGGTCTATCCGGCGCTGGTGGAAGAGGGCGGCACAGTCAAGGAAGGGCGCTTCTCGACCCCGGCCGAAGCCGAGTTCCAGCATCGCCGCGCCTTGCAGCGGCTGCTGCTGCAGCAACTGGCGGAACCGGCGAAGTTCCTGCGCAGCAAATTGCCGGGCATCACTGAGCTGGGCCTGCTCTATCGCGAGCTGGGCCGGGTCGATGCGCTGGTCGAAGACATTTTGCTGGCCAGCCTCGACAGCTGCATCCTGGAAGGCGAAGACCCGTTGCCCCGTGACGGCGCCGGGCTGGCGGCATTGGCCGAACGCAAGCGCGGCAGCTGGACCGAACACGCCGAGCGCGTGGCGCGGCTGACGCTGGAGATCCTCAAGCTGTGGCACGGCCTGCAAAAACGCTTCAAGGGCAAGATCGATCTGGCTCAGGCTGTGGCGCTGAATGACATCAAGCAGCAAATCAGCAACTTGGTGTATCCGGGTTTCGTCCGGGAAACGCCGATGCAATGGCTCAAGGAGTTGCCGCGCTACCTGAAGGCGGTCGAGCAGCGTTTCGAGAAACTCGGTGCGCAGGTGCAGAAAGATCGAGTCTGGAGCGGCGAACTGGCCGGCCTCTGGACGCAATACCAGACCCGCGCCGCCAAGCATGCGCAGGAAGGCAAACGCGATCCACAGCTGGAGCTGTACCGCTGGTGGCTGGAGGAATACCGGGTGTCGCTGTTCGCCCAGCAGTTGGGGACGAAAGCACCGATCTCGGACAAACGGCTGAGCAAGCAGTGGAGTCAGGTCGAGGCCTGACAGTGAGCCTTACACAATCCCTTGTAGGAGTGAGCCTGCTCGCGATTGCGGTGTGTCAGTCAGTATTACGGTGACTGACACACCGCAATCGCGAGCACGCTCACTCCTACAGGGAAATGGGGTTGTGCTTGAGAAAGGCGCCAAAACCTTGGGTTTATGGCAAACTTCGCGACCATAAATGCCGTTTTCGCGACCCAGAGCCTTTGGCGAGTTCGCGGATCGGACTAAAAGATGCCAGGTCAGCGTCCCCGGACGGGAATAGACCCTTTGTGTGTTGGTACGTCGGTGCCAGCGCTTTCTGCCTGAACAGATTAGAGAAACGACCATGCATAACGTCGTCATCAGCGGCACCGGCCTGTACACCCCGGCCAACAGCATCTCCAACGAAGAGCTGGTGCAGTCTTTCAATACCTATGTTGCGCAGTTCAACGCCGACAACGCCGACGCCATCGCCAGCGGTGAAGTCCAGGCGCTGACCGAATCCAGTGCTGCATTCATCGAAAAAGCCTCGGGCATCAAGAGCCGCTTTGTCATGGACAAGGACGGCATCCTTGATCCTGCGCGCATGGCCCCACGCCTGCCGGAGCGTTCCAACGACGAATGGTCGGTCCTGTGCCAGATGGCTATCGGCGCCGCCGAACAGGCGCTGCAACGTGCCGGCAAGACCGCTGCCGACATCGACGGCGTGATCGTCGCCTGCTCCAATCTTCAACGCGCTTATCCGGCCATCGCCATCGAAGTCCAGGAAGCGCTGGGCATTCAGGGTTTCGGTTTCGACATGAACGTGGCCTGCTCCTCGGCGACCTTCGGCATCCAGGCCGCGGCCAACAGCGTGCAACTGGGCCAGGCCCGGGCGATCCTGATGGTCAACCCGGAAGTCTGCACCGGTCACCTGAACTTCCGTGACCGCGACAGCCACTTCATCTTCGGTGACGCCGCGACGGCGGTGATCATCGAGCGTGCCGACCTGGCGACTTCCCCGTACCAGTTCGACGTGGTCAGCACCAAACTGCTGACCAAGTTCTCCAACAACATCCGCAACAACTTCGGCTTCCTCAACCGCGCGGCGGAAGAGGGCATCGGCGCCCGCGACAAGCTGTTCGTGCAGGAAGGCCGCAAGGTGTTCAAGGACGTCTGCCCGATGGTCGCCGAACTGATCGGTGAGCACCTGGAGGAGAACAAACTCAACGTCGGCGACGTCAAGCGCTTCTGGCTGCACCAGGCCAACCTGAGCATGAACCACCTGATCGTGCGCAAGCTGCTGGGCCGTGAAGCCACCGAAGAAGAAGCGCCGGTGATTCTCGACACCTACGCCAACACCAGCTCTGCCGGGTCGGTGATTGCCTTCCACAAATATCAGGACGATCTGGCCAGCGGTTCGCTGGCGGTATTGAGCTCGTTCGGCGCCGGTTACTCGATCGGTAGCGTGATTCTGCGCAAACGCTGAGTCATCAGCCCTCGTGGCGAGGGAGCTTGCTCCCGCTGGAGTGCGTAGCGCTGCCAAAACCGGCGATTGCGGTCTTGCTGAAGAACCGCAATCGCCGGTTTTGCGACTGCTGCGCAGCCGAGCGCGAGCAAGCTCGCTCGCCACAGGGTCGAGTGCGTTAACGTTAATCGGTATTTGCAAACGAGGCGTGCATGGCCGCAACCGACGACACCCAGCTGCTCGAACGTCTGCTCGCGGGTGAGCAAAAGGCTTTCAAGGAACTGGTCAGCACCTACCAGAGCGCCATGCGCGCCGTGGCTTACGCGATTGTCGGTCAGCGCCATGTCGAAGAAGTGGTGCAGGACGCCTGGCTTTCGGTGGTACGCCATATCGGCAGCTTTGAGGGGCGTTCCAGTCTCAAGACCTGGCTGCTGACCATCACCGCCAATTCTGCCAAAAGCCGTTACAAACAAAACCGCCGCGAAGTGTTGATGGACGATCTGCCGTCACCCCACGGCACCATCGACGACGATCGCTTCTCTCCTGGTGACGGCCATTGGCTGGTGGCGCCGTTCGCCTGGCATCAGGACACCCCGGAAGCCTTGCTCACCGAAAGCGAACTGCGTGATTGCCTGGAGCACACCTTGCTCAGCCTGTCGGAACTGCAAAGCAGCGTGTTGCTGCTGCGCGAACGTCAGGGTCTGGAACTGGAAGAGATCTGTAATCTTCTGGAGATCTCGCTCTCCAATGTCCGTGTGCTGCTGCATCGTGCGCGGCTGAAAGTCTTCGCCACGGTGGAGCATTTTGAGGAGACCGGCGAATGCTGACCTGCAAGGAACAAGTAGCGCGCTCCAGCGATTATCTCGATGGCCAGTTGAGCTTTCGCGAGAAACTGCTGGTGCGCCATCACCTGATGTTCTGCCCGAACTGTCGGCGGTTCATTCGTCAGATGCGTTTGATGCAAGCGACCCTGAAGGCGCTGCCGGAGAAACCGCAAGAGGGTGTGGACGCGCTGGCCGAACGCCTGGCCGAGCAACGCCGAAAAGATAGTCTTCTGTAGGCGCTGAACCATTGTGGCGAGGGAGCTTGCTCCCGCTGGGTCGTGAAGCGGCCCTCGCTTTACTTAGAAGCAGAGGACTGCTTTGCAATCCGGCGGGAGCAAGCTCCCTCGCCACAGGTAAGATAAAAATAGCCCGGCGCGGGACGAAACGAACGGATGATGGGGATCGTTCCGCCCGCGTCAGGCTAGAGGGTGACGCGTTTTAGAACTTGGCTTCGGCATCCAGTTGCAGCGTATTGATGTCGGAGTCGGTCTTCTTCAGGCTGGCGTTGGTGTAGTCCGAGTTGGCCATGAAGTAGGTGGCGCCCAGGGTGAAGTTCTTGTCCAGCTCGTAGCTGACTTTCAACTTGCTGCCGCGCGAACCGGTGTAGCCGTTGGCGAAGTCGGAGTCGGTGAAGGCACCCACCACCGCGTTACGCTGTACGTCGCGGTAGTTGTAGTCGATCCCGAAGCCATAAACCTTGGTCTTGACGCCGGCCAGCCAGCCAGTGTCCTGGTCGTTGCTGGCGTCTTTGTTGTTGACGTACTGACCGTAGATCGACAGCGGCACTGGCAGGTTGGCGATGTCCAGTTGACCAAAACCTTCATACAGTTTGAAGGTTTCGTTCGGGCTGTTGCCGTTGACGGCCAAGGCACATGGCGCAGTGACGGTGCCGGTGGTCGGGCAGGCGCTGTCCTTGTCATTGTCGTAGGAATAGAGGCTGCCGCCCAGGGTCAGTTTCAGGCTGTCGGTCAGTGCGAAGCGACCGCCCAACTGGCCAGCGTACAGACGCAGGTCGTGCTTGAACTGCACGCCTTCGCCGTCGACGTTGTCCTTGAGGGTGTAGTGGCCGGCGCTGCCGAACAGCTCGGTGCTGCCGTTCAGCGGGTACTTGTAGGTGACGGCCAGACCTTCCGGGTTGATGTCGCTGTCCCAGATGATGTCGCCCATGCTCACCCACGGCTGGTTCATTTTACCGGCGATCAGGTGCAGGTTCTTGATTGCGTCAGGGTGGTAGTCGACGTAACCCTGGTCGAGCCAGATCTGCTTCTTGTCGAAGTAGTTGTTCAGGTCCTGGTTGGTGGAGCGGGCGTCGTCGCTGCTGCCGGTGGCGATACGGATACCGGTGTCCACCTGTGGGTTGATTTCGGTGTAGGCACCCAGACGGGCACGAATGCGCTGACGGTCCTGGTCCTTGCTGTTCGGCACGCCATCGTTCTTGACGGTCTCCTGACGGAAACGCACGTCACCCTTGAACTGGGTCTTGGCGGCCCAGGCAAGTTTCTGGTCGAAGGAGCTCAGTTCGTTGGTTTTCTTCGCGGTCGCCGCGATTTGCTCGTTGGTCTCTTGCTGCGCCTGCTGCGCGATTTGCTGAGCCTTCTGATCCTGGGCCAGTTCGGTTTGCAGTTCGATGTACTGCGCCTGGGTGATGGAACCGTTAGCCTTGAGCATGTCGAGCAGTTTGGCGTCGACTGCGGCACTGGCCGGAACACTCATGGCCAGCAACAGGCCACCGCACAAGGCCGCCGCAGTTTTTGTGGAAGCAAGACGCATAGCAATCTCCGAAGATGAGAGGGGATGGCTGAACCATCCTGGGCACACCGACGCGCACGTCGGAAAACAGTGTCCGGGTAGAACCCGGCGCTCTAAAAACAGGAGCGAGTATCGCGATGGTTTATGACAGAGCAGTGGCTAAGTGATGTCATGTCGATGACGATACAAAGGTGTCGTGAACTATTGATCTAGAGCGCTGTCGTCCGAATGCTCGTGTGCAAAGGGCAGCGATAAGCGATACTCGCGGGGCTTTGATGCCCGGAAGTGGAGAGTCAGTTGATGCCGTTGCAACGCCTGCAAAGCCTGTCAGAAATCGCCCCTGCGACCTGGGATGCACTGGTGCCCGAGACCCAGCCGTTCCTGCGGCACGCCTTTCTCTCGGCCCTTGAAGACAGCGGCAGCGTTGGCCCGCACACGGGTTGGCAAGCCGAGCATCTGCTGCACGTTGAAGGCGGTCGGTTGATCGCCGCGTTACCCAGTTACCGCAAGTGGCATTCCTACGGTGAGTACGTGTTCGATCACGGCTGGGCCGATGCCTGCGCCCGGGCCGGCATCGATTACTACCCCAAACTGCTGACGGCGGTGCCGTTCAGTCCGGTCAGCGGCCCGAGACTGTTGGCGGCGAATGTCGAGGATGGATTCGAACTGCTCAAGAGCCTGCCGGGCTATCTGGAAATCGAAGCGCTTTCCAGCGCGCACATCAATTTCACCGACCCCTTCACCGACGCCGCCATGGCCGAGCAGCCGGGCTGGCTGCAGCGTATCGGCTGTCAGTATCACTGGCAGAATCGCGGTTACCGAGACTTCCAGGATTTTCTCGACGTGCTCAGTTCGCGCAAGCGCAAGCAGATGCGCAAGGAACGCGAACAGGTGGCGGGGCAGGGCTTCGAGTTCGAATGGTTGACGGGGCGCGAGCTGGACGAGTCGCAATGGGATTTTGTCTACGCCTGCTATGCCAACACTTACGCCGTGCGCCGCCAGGCGCCCTATCTGACGCGCGAGTTCTTCAGCCTGCTGGCCGCGCGGATGCCGGAGGCGATTCGGGTGGTCTTCGCCAGACAGGGTTTACGGCCGGTGGCAATGGCCTTCAGTCTGGTCGGGGGCGACAGCTTCTATGGGCGCTACTGGGGGTGTCTGGCCGAGTTTGACCGGCTGCATTTCGAGACGTGTTTCTATCAGGGCATGGATTATGCGATTGCCCACGGATACCTGCGTTTTGATGCCGGCGCTCAGGGCGAGCACAAGCTGATTCGCGGCTTTGAACCGGTCATCACCCATTCGTGGCACTACCTGCGCCATCCCGGATTGAAAGCCGCAGTTAAAGACTTCCTGCAGCAAGAGCGCGCCGGAGTATTGGCCTACGCCGAGGAAGCCAGAACAGCCTTGCCCTACCGCCAAACCTGAGTTCGCCTTTAATCGGCGCCGACATTCATTCTTGAGCGTGGCTGATTTCCTGATGTGGGAGGGGGCTTGCTCCCGAATGCGGTGTGTCAGTGCAGTAAATATGACTGACACGGCGCATTCGGGAGCAAGCCCCCTCCCACAGGGGATCTCCAGTGGTGTCAGGTGTCCTCTTTACCCAGCCAGCGATAAAGCGTCCCGCCCACCACTGCGCCCAGCAGCGGCGCGACCCAGAACATCCACAACTGCGCGATCGCCCAGCCGCCGACCATCAGCGCCGGGCCGGTGCTGCGCGCCGGGTTGACCGAGGTGTTGGTGACCGGGATCGAGATCAGGTGAATCAGCGTCAGGCCCAAACCGATGGCGATCGGTGCGAGGCCCGCCGGGGCGCGTTTGTCGGTGGCACCGAGGATGATGATCACGAACATTCCGGTCATCACCAGTTCGGTGACAAACCCGGCCGCCATCGAGTATTTGCCCGGTGAGTGCTCACCGTAACCGTTGGAGGCCAGGCCGGCGGCGATGTCAAAACCCTCCTTGCCACTGGCGATGTAGTAGAGCAGGGCAGCGGCGAGTATCCCGCCCACTACCTGGGCGATGATGTAGGCCGGCAGCTCCCTCGCCGGAAACCGCCCGCCGACCACCAACCCGACCGACACCGCAGGATTGAGGTGACAGCCACTGATGTGACCGATGGCGAAAGCCATGGTCAGCACCGTCAGACCAAACGCCAGGGCCACCCCCAGCACTCCAATGCCCAACGGCGAAGACGCTGCAATGACCGCGCTGCCACAGCCACCCAGAACCAGCCAGAACGTACCCAACAACTCCGTGACTGAACGTTTGAACAGAGACATGAGAGAGTCCTTGATAGCCCATGCTATCGAGACTGTATTGCGTTGTGCTTCCCTGCAGATTTACGACAGGTTCCGTGCTGGAACCTTGGCTGAGTACAGCAGGCTTTGGATGGATTTCCAGCAGGCATGAAAAAACCGCCAGAGCCCGTGGTTAGAGGCCTGTGGCGGTTCTCGATGTATTGTGGGAGGGGGCTTGCTCCCGAATGCGGTGTGTCAGACAAATGTTCGGTACTGACACCCCGCTTTCGGGAGCAAGCCCCCTCCCACATTGGAGTTGTATTGATCCAATAATCAATCGATTCCGACAAACCCTCCGGTCTGGTGCGCCCACAACCGCGCATACAGGCCGCGATGCGCCAGCAGTTCGGCGTGGGTGCCGCTCTCGGCGATCTTGCCGTTTTCCAGCACCACCAGCCGATCCATACGGGCGATGGTCGAGAGGCGGTGAGCAATGGCAATCACGGTTTTGCCTTGCATCAGGGTTTCCAGGCTTTCCTGGATCGCCGCTTCCACTTCCGAGTCGAGTGCCGAGGTCGCTTCGTCCATGATCAGGATCGGCGCGTCCTTGAGCAACACCCGGGCAATCGCGATGCGCTGGCGCTGACCGCCGGACAGCTTCACCCCGCGCTCGCCGACGTGCGCATCGAAACCAGTGCGACCTTCAGCGTCCGACAGTAACGGAATGAACTCGTCGGCGCGGGCCTTGTGCACCGCGTCCCAGAGCTCGGCGTCGGTGGCGTCAGGCTTGCCATACAGCAAGTTGTCGCGGATCGAGCGGTGCAGCAGGGAGGTGTCCTGCGTGATCATGCCGATGCGTGCGCGCAGGCTTTCCTGGCCGACTTCGGCGATATTCTGCCCATCGATCAGAATACGTCCGCCCTCGACGTCGTAGAGGCGCAGCAGCAGGTTGACCAAGGTCGATTTGCCGGCGCCGGACGGCCCGATCAAACCGATTTTCTCCCCCGGTTTGATGGTCAGGTTGAGGTCGCCGATGATGCCTTTCTTCTTGCCGTAGTGAAAATCCACGTGCTCGAAACGCACTTCGCCACGGGCCACGGCCAACGGTTTGGCCTGTTCGCGATCAGTGACGCTGACCGGTTGCGAGATGGTCTGCAGACCGTCCTGGACCATGCCGATGTTTTCGAAGATGCCGGTGACTACCCACATGATCCAGCCGGACATATTGACGATACGAATCACCAGACCGGTGGCCAGCGCGATAGCACCGACAGTGATCAGCGACTGCGTCCACAGCCACAGCGCCAGCGCGGTGGTGCCGACGATCAGCAGGCCGTTCATTGTGGTGATCGCCACGTCCATGCTGGTCACCACGCGGCCGGCCATCTGCGCCTTGACCGTCTGTTCTTCGATGGCTTCCTTGGCGTAGTGCTGTTCGAAATTGGTGTGGGCGAACAGCTTCAGGGTGGCGATGTTGGTGTAGCCGTCGACGATCCGCCCCATCAGTTTCGAGCGTGCGTCGGAAGCTTCCACCGAACGCTCTTTCACCCGCGGCACGAAGTAGTAAAGCGCGCCGATGTAGGCAGCGATCCACGTCAGCAGCGGGATCATCAGGCGCCAGTCGGCTTCGGCGAACAGCACCAGCGAACTGATCGCGTAGATCACCACATGCCACAGCGCATCCACCGCTTGCACCGCCGAATCGCGCAGCGAGTTGCCGGTCTGCATGATGCGTTGGGCGATACGCCCGGCGAAGTCGTTCTGGAAGAAATTCAGGCTCTGTTTGAGCACGTAACTGTGGTTCTGCCAGCGGATCATGCTGGTCATCCCCGGGCTCAGGGTCTGATGCACCAGCAGGTCGTGCAGGCCGAAAAAGATCGGCCGCAGCACCAGCGCAACCACCACCATCCACGTCAGTTCGAGGGCGTGGTCGCTGAAGAAATTCGGGTTGGGCGTGCCTTGGGCGAGGTCGATGATGCGGCTCAGGTAACTGAACAGCGCCACTTCGATCAACGCGGCAAACAGGCCAACCACCAGCAGAGCAGCGAAGCTCGGCCAGACTTGTCTCAGGTAGTAGGTATAGAAGGGCCAGACACGATCTGGAGGGGACGCCGTCGGAGCGTCGCGGAATATGTCGATCAGTTGTTCGAAACGGCGATAGAGCATCAGATAACCGCCCGGAAGCCGGGCTCTCCTTTTATCGGTGTGAGCGGCGTGGCGTCAGGCCAGCGCCGCTCGATACGCCCTGTACAGCTTAGTCGATGACTTTGGCCGACTTGATGATCACAGGGTCGACAGGCACGTTTTGCATGCCGCTTTTGGTGGTGGTTTGCGAGTTGACGATGACGTCAACCACGTCCATGCCTTTGACCACTTTGCCGAATACGGCGTAGCCATCACCCTGGTCGAGGAAATCGTTGTCCTTGACGTTGATGAAGAACTGGCTGGTCGCCGAATCAGGTGCGGAGGTGCGCGCCATGGACAAGGTGCCACGGACGTTGGCCAGACCGTTTTTGTGTTCGTTCTTGATCGGCGCCTTGGTGTCTTTCTGCTGCATCTGTGGAGTGAAACCGCCGCCCTGAGCCATGAAGCCCGGGATCACACGGTGGAAAATGGTGTTGGTGTAAAAGCCGCTGTTGACGTAATCCAGAAAGTTCTTGGTACTGATCGGCGCCTTGACCGAATCCAGTTCGATTTCGATCTGACCGTTGGTGGTGTCCAGCAGCACGTGCGGTGCTTTGGCAGGCGCGGCAGCCATCAGGTTGGCGGCAAACAGCACAGTACCAGCGGCGAGGGCGAGTTTTTTCAGCATGGGTCAGTGATCCTGAGATTGAGTGTCGGCTGCGGCAAGAAACTCCAGCAGCGTTTGATTGAAGCGTTCGGGTTGATCGAGCGGGGTGGCGTGGCGTGAATCGGCGATCACCACCAGCCGCGCATTCGGCAGCAGTTTTACATAGGTTTCTTTCAGCGCGACGGGTGTGTAGTCACGGTCGGCGCTGACGATGAGGGTTGGACAGGAAATTCTCGAAAGTCGTTCCTGAACGCCCCAGCCAACAATCGCGTCGAAGCTGGCGAGATAAGCACGTTTGTCGTTTTTTGCCCAGCGCTCGGACATTTTTTGCCGCAGTTCGGCCTGCTCAGGCTTGGGAAAAAGTTTGCTGCCCAAGGCCTTGCCGATGGTCGCAAGGCTGAGTACGCGCATCAGACTCCAGCGCTTGAACCACTGCCAATAGTCGTCGCGACTGCGGATTTTGACTTCGGGAGCGCTGTTGACGATGGTCAGGCTTTTCAGCATGTGCGGCTGATCGACGCCAAACTGAAAGCCGATCATCCCGCCCATCGACAGCCCGGCATAGTGCACCGGGCCGAGGTTCAAGTGTTCGATCAGTGCCAGCAGGTCTGCGCTGAAACCGGCGATGCTGTAGCGCTCGCGGGGTTTGTCCGAGCGACCGTGACCGCGAATGTCCGGAACGATCACCCGGTAGTGCGCCGACAGCGCCGGGATCTGCATTTCCCAGTCAAGCGTGCTCGAACCGAGCCCGTGAACCAGCAGCAACGGCGAACCGTGGCCATATTCCTCGTAGTGCAGGTTGCAACCTTCGTGCTCGAAATAGGCCATCGATGAACTCCGTGTCAGGCTTGTTCAGGGGCGGCGAACGGTGCGTCCAGCGGCAAGGTGTCGAAGGTGCGCAGCAGTTCGATGAGGATCTGTGTTGCCGGGCCCAGCGGTTTGTCCTTGTTCGAATACAGATAGAAGCTCGGGTTGCGGCTGCCGCCCTGATCCAACGGTAGCAGCTTGAGCGTGCCTTCCTTCAATTCCCGTTCGATCATGTGTCGAGGCAGCCAGGCGAAGCCCAGACCGCTGCTGACGAACGTGGCGGCGGTGGCGAGACTGCCGACCGTCCAGCGCTGTTCGGCGCCAAGCCAGCCGACGTCGCGCGGCTGCTGGCGACCGGAGTCGCGAATCACCACCTGCATCTGGGTTTCCAGATCCTGGAAGCTCAGTTCTCGATTGAGTCGATGCAGCGCGTGATCCGGGTGGGCGACCGCGACAAACTCGACGTCGCTCAATTCCGCACCGAGGTAGCCGGGAATGCTCAGGCCGGTGATCGCCAGATCGGCGACCCCTTCGAGCAAGACTTCCTCGACCCCCGACAATACTTCTTCACGCAGCCGCACGCGGCAGCCGCGACTCTGCGGCATGAACGCGGTCAGCGCGCGGACGATGCGTGCGCTCGGGTAGGCGGCATCGACCACCAGCCGCACTTCGGCTTCCCAGCCCTGTTCCATGTGGTGGGCGAGGTCTTCCAGTTGGCTGGCCTGTTTCACCAGTTGGCGCGAGCGGCGCAGCAGCACGCCACCAGCCTCGGTGAGCACCGCTTTACGTCCGTCGATGCGCAGCAACGGCACACCGAGCTGGTCCTGCATGCGGGCGACGGTGTAACTCACCGACGATTGCGAACGGTGCAAGGCCTCGGCGGCCTGGGCGAAGCCGCCGTGGTCGACCACGGCTTGCAATGTTCGCCATTGATCAAGGGTCACGCGGGGCGCTTTCATCAATAGCTCCTCTTGTCCTAAGCTGGCCGTCCCTCATGGAGACTGGCGAATGAAAAAATTCTGTTGTGTGTTGCTGGCGCTGCTGCCGCTGACGGCGTTTGCTTACCCGATCGACGTGCAGAAAAACCTCAATGGCTTGAAGATCGACTACGAAACCCACGATACCGACAAGGACATCGGCTCGATTCGGGTCGCCAACTACGGCGACGTGGACGCTACCTGCAAAGTCGTATTCAACAATGGTCCGGAAGCACCCCGTACGCGCAACATCGAAATCCCGGCCCGCAAGCATACGAACGCCACGGCCAAGTTCTCCCGCGAGATCATCAGGCTGCGCATCGACCTGAGCTGCAGCCCGAAATAACACCGCGTTCTATTGTGGGAGCGGGCTTGCTCGCGAAGGCGGTGTACCAGACACATTAATGGTGAATGACACACCGCCTTCGCGAGCAAGCTCGCTCCCACAGGGTACAAGCTGCATCTAAACGAATTATTCGATGCTTTGCAGCAATTATTTGCGCTTTTTCATCGATGCAACCCTGTTTAACCTCCATTCCATCGACCTACAACATTCTCGGATGGAGGCTACACACCATGTCCCGCGTTCTGATCATCGAAAGCAGTGCCCGCCAGCAAGACTCGGTTTCCCGTCAACTGACCCAGACCTTCATCAGCCAGTGGAAATCCGCGCACCCCAACGATCAGATCACCGTGCGTGACCTCGCCGTGAACCCCGTTCCACACCTGGACATCAACCTGCTGGGCGGCTGGATGAAGCCCGCCGAGCAGCGCAACGCCAACGAACAATCGTCGCTGGATCGATCCAACGAATTGACCGATGAATTGCTCGCCGCCGACGTACTGGTGATGGCCGCGCCGATGTACAACTTCGCGATCCCGAGCACTCTCAAGGCCTGGCTCGACCACGTGCTGCGTGCCGGCGTGACCTTCAAGTACACCGAAACCGGCCCGCAAGGCCTGCTCAGCGGCAAGCGTGCCTATGTGCTCACCGCTCGCGGCGGCATCTATGCCGGCGGCCCGGCCGACCATCAGGAACCGTACCTGCGTCAAGTCATGGGCTTCATCGGCATCCACGACGTGACGTTCATTCACGCCGAAGGCATGAACCTGGGCGGCGATTTCCAGGAGAAGGGCCTGAATCAGGCCAACGCCAAACTGTCCCAGGTCGCTTGACAGGTTAATCCCCAGATAATCGCCGATTGTTCTAGTGACCCGGCGCAACCCCTTCAAGGCCTACGCGCATCGAACCTCCCTTTGCACTTGTTGCTCCTGAGTGCTGTAGCCCGATTGAACGCTTTAGCGAGATCGGGCTTTTTTTTGCCTGCAATTATCTGAGCAACGTGTAACCCCTGTGGGAGCGGGCTTGCTCGCGAAGGCGGTGTGTCAGTCAACTATTCGTCGACTGACACGATGCTTTCGCGAGCAAGCCCGCTCCCACAGGGTTCAGTGTTGCCTGAGGTTCGCGGTCTGGCGTAAAAACCGCTATCGTCGCCGCCATTCGAAACAGAGGCGAGCATGGGCTATCTACTTTTTGTCACGCTGATTCAGGCGTTTTCCTTCAGTCTGATCGGCGAGTACCTGGCGGGGCACGTCGACAGCTACTTCGCGGTGCTGGTGCGTGTGGTGCTGGCCGGGCTGGTGTTCATTCCGTTGACCCGCTGGCGCTCGGTAGAACCGGCGTTCATGCGCGGCATGCTGCTGATCGGCGCGTTGCAGTTCGGCATCACCTACGTCTGCCTGTACCTGAGCTTCCGCGTGCTGACGGTGCCGGAAGTGTTGCTGTTCACCATCCTCACGCCACTGCACGTGACGTTGATCGAAGATGCGTTGAACCGGCGCTTCAACCCTTGGGCGCTGGTCGCCGCGCTGGTGGCGGTGGGCGGTGCGGCGGTGATTCGTTTCGACAGCATCAACCCGGACTTCTTCATGGGTTTCCTGCTGCTGCAACTGGCCAACTTCACCTACGCCGCCGGGCAGGTGTTGTACAAGCATCTGGTGGCGAAACACCCAAGCGATCTGCCGCATTACCGGCGTTTCGGCTTCTTCTACCTCGGCGCGCTGGCGGTGGTGTTGCCGGCGTTTCTGCTGTTCGGCAAAGCCAACTTCCTGCCCGAAGCGCCGCTGCAATGGGGCGTGTTGCTGTTCCTCGGGCTGGTCTCGACGGCGCTGGGGATGTACTGGTGGAACAAGGGCGCGTGCATGGTCAACGGTGGCACGCTGGCGGTGATGAACAACCTGCATGTGCCGGTGGGCTTGCTGCTGAATCTGCTGATCTGGAATCAGCATGAGGAACTGGGAAGGTTGTTGCTTGGCGGCAGTGTGATTCTGGCGGCAGTGTGGATCAGCCGGTTGGGCATCCGCAATTCCCAAGCCACCGCATAACCCCTGTGGGAGCGGGCTTGCTCGCGAAAAACGGTGCGTCATTCAACGATTATGTTGACTGACCTGACGCTTTCGCGAGCAAGCCCGCTCCCACTGTTCTGATCTGTGGGTTACATGAGGTGTTTCTGCGGCTCGGGAATGCTCGCCGCCCCCAACACCGCCGGCAACAACCCCGTCCGCAAATCCCCGCCACTCGGCTGCTGATACAGGCTCAACCCGAACTCCGGCAGCACCGCCAGCAGATAATCGAAAATATCCCCCTGAATCCGCTCGTAGTCGGCCCACACCGTGGTGGTGGTAAAACAGTAGATCTCCAGCGGAATGCCCTGGGCGGTGGTCTGCATCTGGCGGACCATGCAGGTCATGTTCGGCTGTACCTCCGGGTGACTCTTCAGATAGGCCAATGCGTAAGCGCGGAAGGTGCCGATGTTGGTCATGCGCCGGCGGTTGGCCGACATTGCCGCCACATTGCCCTGCGCCTCGTTCCACGCCTTGAGCTCGGCTTTCTTGCGGGCCATGTAACCGGTCAGCAGGTGCACCTGGGAGAGCTTTTCTTCTTCATCATCACGGATGAAGCGCACGCCGCTGGCGTCGATGAACAGGCTGCGTTTGATCCGTCGCCCACCGGACTGCTGCATGCCGCGCCAGTTGCGGAACGATTCGGACATCAGGCGCCAGGTCGGGATCGAGACGATGGTCTTGTCGAAGTTCTGCACCTTGACCGTGTGCAAGGTGATATCGACCACGTCGCCATCGGCGCCGACTTGCGGCATTTCGATCCAGTCGCCGACGCGCAGCATGTCGTTGCTGGTCAGTTGCACGCTGGCGACGAACGACAGCAGGGTGTCCTTGTAGACCAACAGAATCACCGCCGACATCGCACCCAGACCGGAGAGCAGCAACAGCGGCGAACGGTCGATCAGCGTGGCGACGATGATGATCGCACCGAACACGTACAGAACCATTTTCGCCAGTTGCACATAGCCCTTGATCGAGCGGGTGCGCGCGTGTTCGGTGCGTGCGTAGATGTCCAGCAGCGCATTGAGCAGGGCGCTGACCGACAGCAGCAGGAACAGGATGGTGAACGACAGCGCCACGTTGCCGAGGAAGGTCATCGCGGTTTTGCTCAGTTCCGGCACCAGGTGCAGGCCAAACTGGATCACCAGCGACGGCGTCATCTGCGCCAGGCGCTGAAACACCTTGTTGTGGCGAAAATCGTTGATCCAGTGCAGGGCCGGCTGACGGCCGAGCATGCGGCTGGCGTGCAGGATCAGATAGCGCGCCACTCGTCCGAGGACCAGCGCGATCACCAAGAGCAGCATCAGCGCCAGGCCGGATTGCAGGAACGGGTGCTGTTCGAGGGCACCCCAGAGGTCTTGGGCGTTGAGCCAGAGCTGTTTGAAATCCATGTGAGCAACGATTCTTCTGTAAGACGCGATGGGCGATTAGAGCATTTAAGACGCTGTGTATTACCGTTGGAGACAAATCGAGCAACAAAAAAGCCACCGATTACGCCCGTTTGTATAAAGAAACTCGGCCTGAGCGCTCGAAACCGGTAACCTATGCAGCTGTTTTTTTGCATATCTTCGAGGTAGCACCCGTGTTTTCCCAATTCGCCCTGAACGAACGCCTGCTCAAAGCCGTGGCCGAGCTGAAATTTGTCGAGCCAACGCCTGTGCAAGCAGCGGCCATTCCGCTGGCGCTCCAGGGGCGTGACCTGCGGGTGACGGCGCAAACCGGTAGCGGCAAGACTGCCGCTTTTGTCCTGCCGATCCTCAACCGCCTGATCGGCCCGGCCAAGGTTCGCGTCAGCATCAAGACCCTGATCCTGCTGCCGACCCGCGAGCTGGCCCAACAGACCCTGAAAGAAGTTGAACGCTTCTCGCAGTTCACCTTCATCAAGTCCGGCCTGATCACCGGCGGTGAAGACTTCAAGGTGCAAGCGGCGATGCTGCGCAAGGTGCCGGACATCCTGATCGGTACCCCGGGCCGGATGATCGAGCAACTCAACGCCGGCAACCTCGACCTCAAGGAAGTCGAAGTGCTGGTGCTCGACGAAGCCGACCGCATGCTCGACATGGGTTTCGCCGAAGACGTGCAGCGTCTGGTCGACGAATGCCCGAACCGTCAGCAGACCATGCTGTTCTCCGCCACCACCGGCGGTTCCGGTCTGCGTGAAATGGTCGCCAAGGTGCTGAACAACCCTGAGCACCTGCAGCTCAACGCGGTCAGCCAACTGAACTCGACCACCCGTCAGCAGATCATCACCGCCGACCACAACCAGCACAAAGAACAGATCGTGAACTGGCTGCTGGCCAACGAGACTTACCAGAAAGCCATCGTCTTCACCAACACCCGTGCCATGGCCGACCGCATCTACGGCCGTCTGGTGGCTCAGGAATACAAGGCGTTCGTGCTGCACGGCGAGAAAGACCAGAAGGATCGCAAACTGGCGATCGATCGTCTGAAGCAGGGCGGTGTGAAGATCCTGGTAGCGACCGACGTCGCGGCCCGTGGTCTGGACGTTGATGGCCTGGATCTGGTGATCAACTTCGACATGCCGCGCAGCGGCGACGAATACGTGCACCGCATCGGTCGTACCGGCCGCGCCGGTAACGACGGTCTGGCGATCTCGCTGATCTGCCACGGCGACTGGAACCTGATGTCGAGCATCGAGCGCTACCTGAAGCAGAGCTTCGAGCGCCGCACCATCAAGGAAGTCAAAGGCACCTACGGCGGACCGAAAAAGGTCAAGGCCTCGGGCAAAGCCGTCGGCGTGAAGAAGAAAAAGACCGACGCCAAGGGCGACAAGAAGAAAACCGCCGCCAAGACCCCGACCAAGCGCAAGAGCGCCAACCGTCCGAAGCCGGATTCGCTGGTGAGCAGCGACGGCATGGCCCCGCTCAAGCGTCGCAAGCCGGCTGAGCCAGCGGCTGAGTAAGGCGTTTTCGCAGGCAATAAAAAACCCGGACAGTGTCCGGGTTTTTTTATGCGCAGGGTTTATCAGTTCCCCAACAGTCCGCTGGTGTCCGCGTCAAAGCGCTGTTTGGCGCGATCTGCCGCCGGTTTAAGCAAGGCGAGCAGCGCGGCTTCGCTGTACAACCGCGAGTCGCCCAGCTCTTTCGGCGTCGGCTCGATCGGGATCAGTACATCCTCACCGTCAGCGTGCAGCCAGATCGCCACGACGTGTAGCGCAGAGACAAACAGCACCCGTAGTTCAACGGTTTTGCCCTGCAATTGCGGCGCCTGTTCCGCCAGTTTCAGCGCGCCCACGGTGTCGGTGGCCCGGGTGCCGTGGTTCAGCGAAGCGAACTCGACATGGCCGCGTACCTCGGCCAGTTGCGCATCGGCGATGCTCACGCCGTCGGCAAATACCAGGTAATGCCAGTCACCGATGCGTGCGTCTTTCAGACCCTTGCCATGGCTCAGATCGTCCAGCGTCAGCGAGTAGCCGCGATAGGCTTCGCTGAGGCTGACTTTGGCCGGTGTCGCATTGGCGAACTGGCGGTTGATACCGAAGCCCTGGTTTTGCAGCGCGGCTTGCAGCACCGGACGCAAAGTCTGTACGCCGTTGGAAGGCGCCTTTGGATAAGTCAGTTGCATGATGTCGCCCTCCTAGTTTTTCGCGGTGAAGTAAGTGTGAGTCCAGTTGCCGCCGCCGTTGTACGAACCGGGGAACGCGTTCAGCGCGCGGGTCGAGTAACCGTAGATCGAGTCGGCGACCAGCACATAGTTGCCGTTGGTGCCGTAGATCGCCAGGAAGTGCGCGCCACCACCGTACCAGGCGCAACGCAGGCCGACCGGGCGACCCATGTTGATCTGGTTCTGAATGGCCGACATCTGCAGCGAACCCTGATTCATCCCGTTGTAGCTGCGGGTGGTTTGCAGGGCCGAATCCAGATAGCCGTAGACGTTGCACGGACCTGGCTGGTTGCAGCAGTTGCGATCCAGTTGGGTGCTCGCGACCCCGCACTGTGTCCAGTTCCCGGTGCCGTAGTAGTTGCCGACCGAGGCGGAAACGGCGGCCCAGCACCAGTTGGTCTGCGTCTGTTTCTGCATGGTGAAGTTGAGGTTGGCGGCGGCCAGTGCCGCAGTTTGCGCAGTGGCTTCAACCTCGACCAGTTGCGGGTCGAGCAGGTGGCCGACGAGGCACATTGGCAGGCTCTCGCCGGTGAACGATGTTGCTTGAGTGGTTAACATTTTTTCAGTCCTCCATGAATGAAAACAAGCGTCCAGCTTGTGATTGTGTTGCGGTATTGCCGAGCGATCGGTGGTTAACGGTTTTCATCTGCGATGAACGGTGCCGATCTCCTTGCTCGATGTAACCATAGTCTGGATATGCGTTTATGCAAGAAAATAAATGCACAAATGCATTTTTAAGGGCAAAAGATCGCAGCCTTTGGCAGCTCCTACAGGGATCGGTGTAGGGGCTGTCGAAGGCTGTGATCTTTTGATTCTGCGGTGATTAACCCTCGGTTTTCTTCTCGGCCGAGTCCAGCTCTTTCAAGCGCTGATCAATCAACTGGCATTTGTCCGGCAAATCCGCACTGGCCGTGCCCAAGTCCATTTTCTGCAACTCGGCATTGATCTCCTTGGCCTTGGTCGGATTCTGTTCGGTGAGCTTGGCGACTTCCTTGGCCAGTTGTTCACGCTTGGCGGTGGCTTCTTCCGGCGTGCAGGCCCAGACGGGCAGGGCGCAGGCGAGTGTGGCGGCGAGGGTTAACTTGAGCAGGGTTTTCATGGGGGCGGGCCTCCGTTCCGGGTAAGGCGGGTTAATCGGTGGAGGGTTTCGGACGGTGAAAAGTTCAGTGACAGTGTTTTTGCCAGCCCATTTGAAGTGACCGAACGGTCGCGATTCCCCCTCAAAAGTAGACTTCTTGAGGAAAAGCCGCGCGCTAGAGCCGTTGCGAAAAAAGACACTGTACGACTTATTGACGTCAGAATGATGGCAATCTACCATCGCGCCATCACATTGATATCAATCGGTGATTTCGAGGGATCGAACAAACTCTTCGCAAGCAGTTCTGCGATCGTTTCTGCCACGCTTTGGACGTTCTGACCAAAGCGCGCATTTATCCCCTTTTGCTTGTTCTCTCACCTGGCGCCGTGCTTTGCCGGGCAGGGATCGCTTTGCCTGTTGATTACCCAGACCTCATTCGCCTGTCGCAACGAGAGCTCAAACATGGACGTTCGCCAATACGCCTTCCTCGCTCGTCAGCCTTCTGCTGCCGTGAAAACCCGTGAGCATTTCTGGGGCATGCCCAAGCGCGGGCTGGCGTTTCTATTGGCGAACGTCATGTTCTGGCAACCGATGTGGGCGCAGGCCGACGGCATTGTCGTGGCCAACCCGAACACCTCGCTGGATCGTGCCGGTAACGGTGTGCCGATCATCAACATCGCCACGCCCAACGGCAACGGGCTGTCGCATAACCAGTTCCATGATTACAACGTCGGCGCGCAGGGTGTCATCCTCAACAACGGCTCGACGCAAACCTCGAATACGCAGTTGGCCGGGCACATCATCGGCAACCCGAACCTGAAAAACAGCGGCTCGGCGCAGGCAATTCTCAACGAAGTCATCAGCGGCAACCCGAGCCAGTTGCGCGGTTACACCGAAGTGGCGGGGCAGTCAGCGCGAGTGATCGTCGCCAACCCGTATGGCATCACCTGTAATGGCTGCGGCTTCATCAACGCACCGCGCGTGACGCTGACTACCGGCAAGCCGGTGCTGGATGGCGCGGGCCGGCTGGATCGTTTTCAGGTTGATCAAGGCGCTGTAGCGATCGAAGGCGCCGGCCTCAACGCCAACAACGTCGACCGCTTCGAAATCATCACCCGCACCGCGAAGATCAACGCCGAGATCCAGGCGAAAAACCTGACCATCGTCGCCGGGCGTAACGACGTCAACGCTGAACATCTCAGCGCCACGGCCCGCGCCGATGACGGCAGCACCAAACCGCAACTGGCCATCGACTCCTCGGCACTCGGCGGCATGTACGCCGGGGCGATCAAACTGGTCGGCACCGAGGCCGGCGTCGGGGTGAAGCTCGACGGCAAACTGATCGCCAGCGGTGTCGATATTCAACTTGATGCCAATGGTCAATTGAGCCTGGTTGATACCTCGGCCACTGGCGCGGTCAACGTCAAGGCGGCCAGTATCGATGCGCGCGGCCCAGTCTATGCCGGCACCGCGCTCAATGTGCAGACCCAAGGCAATCTGACCAACCGCCAGACCCTGGCTGCCCGCGACAGTATCAACCTCAGTGCCGGCGGTCAGCTGACCAACGCCGGAGTCATCGAGGCCGGGGTCAACGCCGACGGCGGCCGCAACGCCAACGGTGATCTGAGCCTGAGTGCGCAAAACCTCGACAACACTGGCAAAAGCCTGATCGCCGGCCGCAATCTGACAGTCAGCACTGCGCAAACCCTGAGCAACCAGGGCGGCACCCTCAGCGGACAAACCACGGCTATCACGGCGGGCACGCTGGACAACCGCAATAGCGGGCGTGTACTGAGCGGCGGCACGATGAACCTGAATGCCGCTCAAGTGCTGAACAACAAAGGCGTGATCAATAGCCAGACCAGACTGACCGGCAACATCGGTCAATTGATCAACCGCAATGGTGAACTTGCCGGCCAGACCGACGCGGTACTGACGGTCACTTCGCTGGATAACGTCGCCGGCGTGATGACCGCCGGGCAGTTGCTCGACATCACCGCCCTCGGCGCGATCAACAACAGCAACGGCGGCCGGATCGGCGCCAAACAAGCGCTGACCCTGCGCGCACAGCAATTCGACAATAGCCAGCAAGGCCAGTTGACCAGTGAAGGCACGCTGACCACGCGCATCAGCGATCGCCTGGACAACCAGAACAAAGGCCTGATCCAGGCCAACGGCGCCATGGACGTGCAAGCCACGCGCCTGGATAACCGCGCCGGCAAGATTTCCAGCCTAAACACCCTGACGGTTACCAGCGCCAATACGGACAACCGCAGTGGCACGATTCGCGCTGATCAGGCGGCGAAACTGTTGATCGGTGAGCTGGATAACGGCGACAAGGGCCGCGTTGAAAGCAAGACCACACTGATGTTCGAGGGCAACACGCTGGACAACCGCAATGGCGGTCTGCTCACCTCGACCGGTTTGCTGAGCCTCAAGGCCAACAATGTCACCAACGATGGCGGACGGATTTCCGGCAAGGGCGATGTCGACGCCAACATCGACAGCCTGAACCAGCAGGGCGGTGAACTGGTTGCCGAAGGCAACCTGTTGTTGACTGGCAAGACGCTGCAGAACCATCAGGACGGTCTCGTCGGGTCGCTCAAGACCCTGACGGTCAACGTCGACCAGATCGACAACCGCGGCGGCTCGCTCTCCAGCCAGCAGGACCTGCACATCAACGGGTCGCGCCTGGACAACAGCGAGGGCGGCAAGGTGTTGTCCGACACCACGCTGGAGGCGAAAGTCGCGCAGATCATCAACGCCAGCAACGGCCTGATTTTCAGCAAGGGCGCGAGCACCCTGAGCGGCACAGGATTGAACAACGTTGCTGGACGGATCGTCAGTCAGAACAATCTGGGGCTGACCTTCGACGGCGCGATGGATAACCAGCAAGGCCTGATCAGCAGTGAAGGGCAAATGATCCTCACCGCCGGCAGCCTCGACAATCGCTTGGGCAAACTGTCGAGCCTTGAAGCAATGGCGCTGACCGCCACCGGCGCGGTACTCAGCCAGAGCGGCCTGATCGTCTCGCAGAAAGGCCTGACCTTCAAAAGTGGCAGCCTGGATAACAGCGCCAACGGCATCATCAGCGCCAAGGCCGATTCGACGCTGACTACCGGCGAGTTGAAGAACCGTCAGAGCGGCAGTATCGCCACCGATGGCACGCTGTTGTTGACCGCCGGGCACCTGGACAACTCCGGGGGCACCATCGGTAGCCAGCAGAAACTTCAGGCTTCGCTGACCTCGCTGGAGCAGGACGGCGGCGAGCTGTTCAGCAACAGCGACCTGACCCTGGACATGAACAACGGCCTGCTAAACAACCAGCGCGGCAATATTCATACGCCGGGCCAGTTGCTGCTGAAAAACCTCAAGGACGTCAACAACAGCGCCGGCGAAATCTCGGCCGCCAAGGCCTGGAGTGTTAACGCGCAAAGCCTGAATAACGACGGCGGCAAGTTGCTGAGCAATGAAAAGCTCACCCTGGTCGTCGAGCGCGCGCTGAGCAACGTTAAAGGTGTGATTGCCTCTGCCAGCCTCGACAGTCGCAGCGACAGTCTGAACAACAACAGCGGCGACATTCGCGTGCGGGGTGATGTCGATTTCAGCGTCACCGGAATGTTCGATAACCAGAACGGTGTGGTCATCGCCGACAACGGCCTGACGATTACCGCCGCCAGTCTGGATAACCGTCAGGAAGGCCTGATCGGTTCAACAAAAGCGCTGAAGCTCAGCGTCGACCGTATCGACAACCGCAGCGGCGAACTGTCGAGCAAGGCCGATGTGAGCCTGATCGGCGCCTGGCTCGACAACAGCGACAGCGGTTACATGCTCGCCGGCGGCAATCTGGCGCTGACGGTCAATGACGTCATCAACCGCAACAAGGGGCTGCTGTCCGGTGACAGCGGCTTGACCCTGACGGGCAAGACCCTGGAAAACAGCGGACGTCTGACCAGCCAGAAAGATATCGCAATCAACCTCTCTGCGGGGCTGAACAACGGGCAGGGCAGTGTCGTCGGTGAAGGGGCTCTGGCGATCAACGCCGACAGCCTCGACAACAAGGCCGGCACGGTCTCCAGCGCTAAAGCGCTGACCATCGACACCCGTGGCGCCGTCAGTAACCAGGGCGGCAAACTGCTGACCGACACCGACCTGACGCTCAACAGCAGCGCGCTGGATAATCAGCAAAAAGGCGCGATCAGCGGCAAAGGCAAACTGAGCATCACCACCGGCGACCTCAACAACAGTCTGGCCAGCATTTACTCCGCCGATCAATTGCACATCACGGCCGGCCAGGTGACCAACACCGCCGGCAGTCTCGGCGCGGCCAATTCGCTGGTGGCCAATGTTCGTGGTCTCGATCAACAGGGCGGCAAGCTGTTCAGCAGCAATGCTGATGTCAGCGTCGATCTGAACGGCGGCGCGTTGAACAACCAGGGCGGCGTCATCAGTGCACCGGGTCAGTTGTTGTTGAAGAATCTGGCTGACGTAAACAACCGTGGCGGCGAGATTTCCAGCGATCAGGCTTTTGAACTGATCGCCAAGTCGCTGGACAACAGCGGCGGCCAACTGCTGAGCAATCAGAAACTCACCCTGCAGATCGACAACGAGCTGACCTCGATCAAAGGCAAGATCGCGGCGGCGGCGCTGCAGGTTCGCGCGGCGAGTCTGGATAACAGCGGCGAAGGTGTTTTGCTCAGTGACAGCGATATCGACGTCAAGGTCGATGGCCTGCTGAACAACCAGAACAAGGGCAGCATCAAGGCCGCACAACAACTGACCCTCAACAGCACCGGCCTGAATAATCAGGGCGGCACGCTGGTGGGTGTTGCGGGCGTGGCGATCGATCTGGGCGCCACCGCACAGGATCTGAATAACCAGGACGGCCTGATCAGCAGCAAGGGTTTGCTGAGCATCGCCCACCTGCGTGACCTCAATAACCAGAACGGCGTGATCAACAGCAAAGGCGTGTTGAGCATCGATACGCTGCGCAATCTGAATAACCAGAAGGGCGAGATTTCCAGCGTCAACAGCTTCAGTTTGAAAGGCAACAGCCTGGACAACCGTGGCGGCAACCTGATCAGCAACGATCAACTGACTCTGACCGCTGCCGAACTGAACAACCAGGGGGGGCTGGTCTCCGGCTGGAACGGCGTGAGCGTCACCGGCGGCACCCTCGACAACAGTCAGCAAGGCAGTGTTTCCAGTCTGCTCGGCAACACCAGCATCGACCTCAGTGGCGCGCTGACCAACCACAGCAACGGTGGCGTGGGCGCGAAGGGCGAGGTGAGCATCAAGGCCGCGAGCCTCGATAACAGCAACGGCACTCTCAGCAGTGGCGGCAAGCAGACGCTGACGCTGACCGGTGGCACGCTCAGTAATACTTCCGGCGGCTTGATCGAGAGCGGTGACACGCTGGATGTCCGCGCTGTAACGCTGGACAACAGCGGCGGCAGAATTACCGCGAAAAAAGCCCTGACATTCACCGGCACGCAACTGAACAACAGCCATGGCAGCTTCGTTGGCGATGACAGCGTCAGCCTCGACCTGCTCGGTGTCCTGACCAACGTCAATGGTGCGCTGGGCAGCAGCGGCCCACTGCTGCTCAAGCGTTCCGCCAGTGTCGACAACCGCGGCGGACAATTGATCAGCCAGACCTTGCTGAGCCTGCTCACCAGCGGTGATCTGAACAACAGCCAAAGCGGCACCGTGTCGGCCAACAGCCAACTGGATCTCACCGCTGGCGGCACTCTGCACAACGACACCGATGGCCTGATCTCCAGCCGCGATGCCGGGGTGAACCTCACCGCTGCGGCGCTGAACAACGCCAAGGGTGCTGTGCAAAGCATGACAGCACTGACCGTGAATGCGGGCAGCGGCGCCATCGATAACCAGGGCGGCAAGATCATCGCCCAGAACGGCGACCTGACCCTCACCGCCGCCAGCCTCGACAGCCGTGGCGGTGTGCTGTCGAGCCTCAAGGGTTTGCTGCAAACCCGCCTGAGCGGCGTGTTGCGCAACGGCCAAGGCGGCAAGATCGAAGGCAGTCGCCTCGACCTGCAAGCGCTCGGCGGTATCTACAGCGACGGCGGGCGCATCGCCGCCAACACGGGCGACATCCTGCTCGACACGGGCAGCAACGCTCTCGACAACAGCGGGGGCGGGATCTACGCCAAGGGCCTGGTGAAAGTCGCTGCCGGTTCGATGAACAACAACGCCGGCCAGGTCAGCGGCAGCGCCATCGACCTTGGTGCGGGTAATAATCTGAGCAACCGTGGCGGTCTGATCGAAAGCGCCGGCACCCTGGCCGTGCGCGCCACCAACCTCGACAACCAGGGCGGCAAACTGCGTGCACTGGGCATCAACGGTAAAACCGATTTCCAGATCGGCAGCCAGTTCGATAACCGCAACGGTCTGGTGGAAACCGCCAACACCGATTTCACCCTGGCAGCGCCGGGCTTCCTCAACGCTGGCGGCTCAGTGACCCATGTCGGTGTGGGTGAGTTCGATATTTCCACCGCCAACGTCATGAACGCCGGCGGCTCACTGGTCACCCGTGGCGGCCTGACCCTCAACGCCGACAGCTGGACCAACAGCAGCGTGATCCAGGCCGGGCGCCTGACGCTCAACGTCAACAACTTCACGCAAACGGCCAGCGGCCAGGTGCTGGCCTCAAACCAGCTCACCGGGCGCGGGGTGAACTGGTACAACGACGGGTTGATTGCCAGTGATGGCGGCATGGATATCCAGTTGGGTGGCCGGTATGGCGGCAATGGGCGGATCAGCAGCGTCGGAACGATGGGGCTCACTGCATCGCAGATTGATGTGGCTGCCGCTGCCAGCATCACCGGCGCCTCTGAGTCCACGATCACCAGTCGCGGCAGCCTGACCAACCTCGGGCGCATCACGTCTGCCGATCGCCTGACTGTCAATGCCGATTCTCTGGTCAACAACGGCACTCTTGGTGGCGGTGGAAAGCTGCGGATCAACAGCAATTCGCTGCTGAACCAGAACGGGCTGATCTTCAGTGGCGATGACATGGCGCTGCGGGTCGGGACGTTGACCAACCGTTATGCCGACATCTATGGCATCGGCAACATCAGCATCGCCCGGGACGACAGCAATGGCTGGAGTTCCTCGATCAACAACATTTCCGGAACGATCGAGAGCACCGGTGACCTGAGCCTGGCGGCGGATCACATCGAGAACCGCAAGGATGTGTTTGAAGTGGCTGCCGGGGGCGGGCTGATCTCCGGGGCGATTGGTGTTCGGTGCGAAACCTGTACTTCGTTCTCCAACATTTTTTACGAGACTCGCCTGCCGAGCCACATGGTGTGGATTGAAAAATACCACTCAACCATTGTTCAGGATTCGGCTTCCGGCACGCTGACGGCCGGGCGAAACCTTACTGGGAATGGTCGGGAGTTCATCAATAACGCCTCTGTCGTAAGCGCCGGGCGTGACATGACAATCAACGTGCAGAACTTCACGAACCAGGGAGCGACTGTCGGGGACTACACCGTCAGTCGCTGGTTCGCCGCGCCAGGTCGGCATGACGTGTTTTTCTGGAGGGACGTACTCGCCTATAACGCTGCCAATGATCCGGACTATGACTCAGGAAAAATGGGGGTCTCGGACGGCAAAATCAAAATGATCCCGAACCTCCACACTTGGGACATGAACAACGTCGAAACGTTGACTACGGTCGGCGGGCGTCATACCGGTAGCGAGGCCGCCAACTTCTTCCTGTTTGGGTCGATCCTTCTAGACTACGACGGGAAATTGCCTTTCCCTGCACCGAGCTACGACAGCGGCGTGCGCACGGAGGCGCCGGCTGCGGTCAAGAACGCAGCGTTCTCCAAAGTCACCACTATTGAAAGCAGCCCGACAGCCAATGCCAATGCGGTCGTTCAAGCAGGCGGCACCGTCTACATCAACGCAACCAACAAACTCGACAACGGCGTCGTTCGCAACGGCAACGCGTCGGCGGGCGGGGCGTCTCGCCTGGGCTCCACTCAACTGGGTGGCGGGGTGATCCCGACGGTCATCCGCATCAATTCCCAGTTGCCACCGGATCTTGCGCAACAACAGGTCAACCCACTGGCCTTGCCGGGCTTCACCCTGCCGACCGGCGACAACGGTCTGTTCCGCCTCAGCCGCAAGGACGGCAGCGAGCAAACGCTCGTAGCCGGCAAAGACTGGACGATCGGCTCCATCACTGCCGCACCTTCTACGCATGCGGGCGGCATGCCGGTCAGACACGCAACTGACTTGCAGTTCGACCAGAACGATCCGGTCTCGGTGAAAAACCGTGAGCTGGCATTGGCCAGCCGTCCTTCGCTGAATCTCAATGACAAGACGGCTGTCATCAACGTCAATGCCGCTGCCGGTGACGGGCCGGTCGGTGTGCTGATGCCCGCTCGTGGCAACGTTTCTTTCGACGTTCCACGCGTGCAGGCCCTACCCGATACCAGCGTGCGCTCCAACCCGCACAAATATCTGATCGAAACCAACCCGGCGCTGACCAACCTCAAGCAGTTCATGAGCTCGGACTATCTGTTGGGCAAGCTCGGCTACGACCCCGACACCAGCGCCAAGCGCCTGGGCGACGGACTGTTTGAACAACGCATGGTGCAGCAGGCCGTGGTGGCCCGCACCGGCCAGCGCTTCATCGACGGACAGACCTCCGACGAAGGCATGTTCAAGTACCTGATGAACAACGCCATCGCCAGCAAGGATCAGCTCAACCTGTCGGTGGGCGTCACCCTGACCGCGCAACAAGTGGCGGCACTGACCCACGACATCGTCTGGCTCGAAGAGCACGAAGTGAACGGTGAGAAAGTGCTGGTGCCGGTGTTGTACCTGGCCCAGGCCAACAACCGCCTGGCGCCTAACGGTGCATTGATCCAGGGCGGTGACGTGACCCTGATCGCCGGTGGCGACCTGAATAACGCCGGTACGCTGCGAGCCTCCAACAACCTGTCGGCCGAAGCCGGTAACAACCTCACCAACACCGGCCTGATCGAAGCCGGTGAACGCCTGACCCTCAAGGCCGGCAACGACATCATCAACAAATCCGGCGGCATCATTTCCGGCAAGGACGTCAGCCTCACAGCCACCAACGGCAGCGTGATCAACCAGCGTGACGTGACCAGTGTCGATGTCAATCGCGGTGGCAACGTGTTCCACCGCGATTACCTGGACAATGCTGCACGGATCGAAGCGGCCAACGATCTGACGATCAAGTCCGGCAAAGACATCAACAACATTGGCGGTGTGCTGAAAAGCGGTGGGGACATGACGCTCGATGCCGATCGCGATGTGAACATCACCTCGGTTCAGGATCGCAGCACCAATGCGCGGGGCAGCAGCTACCTCGATCAGACAATTACCCAGCACGGCGCTGAAGTGACGTCCGGAAGGGATCTGTCGATCAGTGCCGATCGGGATGTGGCGGTTGTGGCCAGTCGGCTGGATGCCAAGCGGGATCTGAGCTTGAATGCCGGCAATGATGTACTGATCGCATCCGCGGCAAATGAAAGTGAGTACGTGGCGCGCAGCAAGCGCACGCAGGTGGAGTCCCTCAATGTTTCCCAGCAATCAAGTGTCATCAACTCGGGGCGTGACATTGCTGTCAACGCTGGCAAAGACCTCAATCTGATTGCCAGTCGCATCAGCGCCAGCAACGAGGCGTACTTGTTCGCTGGTGATGACGTCAATATTGCGACGGCAGAAGACGTTGATTACGACTACTACTCGAAAACCAAAAAGGGCTCCTTCGGCAAGAAGAAGTCGACGATGAGTGAAAGCGAGACGGTCTTGTCCGTCAGCTCGACAGTCGAGGCGGGTACCAAGCTGGTGGTGTCGGCAGGTCAGGACATTAATCTGACCGGAGCGAAGCTCAACAGCGATGGGACTTTGCTTGCTACCGCGGGTCGCGACATCAACTTGTTGGCTGCTGAAGACTCTTATAGCCAGGCCAACGCTTCATCCAAGAAAGGCTGGAGCAAAAGCAAATCGAGCAGCAGTGAGCTGACGCAGACACGACTGAACAGCACCGAACTCAGTGCAAAGGATATCGAGCTCAAATCGGATAACAACATCACTTTGCAAGCGGCTGCCCTGCGTGCGGAAAACGAGGTGAAGCTGACAGCGGCCAATGATGTTCTGATTGGCGCCGCTCAAGAGACACAAACTTCCAGTCAGTCTAAGAGCTCCAGTAAGACAGGGTTTTCCCTTTCGGGCGAGCTTTCGTCAACTCGCAAAGCCCAGCAAGCTCAACAGACGTCAACGCAGAATATTGGTAGCGATATAAGCGCTGGCAGCATCCAGATCAAGAGTGGTCGCGATTCCGTTGTCGAGGGCAGTACGCTCGTGGCAGATAAGAACATTGGCATAGATGCCGGTCGCAATCTCGAAATTACCAGTGCACAGAACACTTCGTCCTCAAGCTCGAAGTCCGGCAGTACGAAAACCGGGCAGATTGGTAGCTGGTGGCAACCCGCGACCGGGGTCGTCAAAACGAAAGAATCGGAGCAAAACACCTCGACGCGTCAGTCGGGCAGTCAAATTGCCTCCCTTGGCGGCAATATTTCCCTGACCGCCGGGGATCATTACACCCAGAGCGCGAGCCAGTTGGTCGCCCCTCAGGGCGATATCAACATCAAAGCCAAGCACGTTGATATCGAGGCAGGATTCGACACTCTCAACACCAATAAAACTGCGAGCACCAGCCGCACGGCAATCGGCGGCACCGTCAGCATTCCTCTGGTAGATGCCCTGCGTGGCATTCAGCAAATGGGCGAAGCAGCGCAGAAAACCAGCGATGATCGAATGGTCGCCTTGGCAGCGGTGAACGCCGCCATGAGTGCCAATCAGGCGCTGGATGCCGGCCAGGCGATGATGCAGAACCCTCTGGGTGGCGTGAAAGTCAGCGTCAATCTGAGCAACAGCCAGAGCAAGATGAACAGCAGCCAGAGTGGCCGCAATGTGGTTGCCAGCGATGTTGTCGCAGGTGGCAACGTCAACATCGTTGCAACGGGAGCCGGTGCTGACAGTGACATCAATGTCGTGGGCAGCCGAATCGAAGGCGGCGGCGATGTCAGCCTGAAAGCCGACGGTGAAATCAATCTGTTGTCCGCGCAAAACACCGCACATCAACAAAGTGCCAACAGCAACAGCGGCTGGAGCGCAGGCATCGGTTTTGGCTTTGGTGAAAGCAACGGCATTACCTTCGAACTCGCCGCCAACGTGGGACGGGGCAACAGCGATGGCGATGACGTCACTCACACCAATACCTCGATCAAGTCGGGCCATACGCTCAACCTGGAAAGCGGTGGCGACACCAACATCAAAGGGGCTGTTACCACCGGTGAGACGGTCAAGGTGAAAGTCGGCGGTGACCTCAATGTCGAGAGTCAGCAGGACACCAGCACCTATACCTCCAAGCAGATGAGTGCAAACGTCGGGCTGAGTGTTTGCGTTCCACCATTCTGCTATGGCACCAGCAGTGTCAGCGGCGGCATTGCTGCGCAGCACATGCAAAGCGAGTACGCCAGTGTTTCGGAACAGTCAGGTATCAAGGCCGGTGACGGTGGCTTCCAGGTTGAGGTCAAGGGCAATACCGATCTGGTCGGCGCGGTAATCGCCAGCACCGACAAGGCGGTCGCCGACGGCAAAAACACCCTTAGCACTGGCACGCTGACGAGTTCCGATATCAAGAACAAGGCCGAGTACGACGCCAGTAGTATCAATCTCAGTGGTGGTTATGGCTTCAATGTGAAGGGTGGCGGCAACGCCAGTGGCACGCCTGCCCGAGGCGGTCCTGTCGTTACCACCAAGGAGGGCGCAAACGCGAATACACCGATCGTCCTGTTTGCCAGCGGTGATTCAAGCAGTACCACCCACAGCGGGATCAGCGGTGCTGCGGTCACGATCACCAACGGAGCCAAACAACAGGAACTGACCGGGAAAACTGCAGAGCAAACCATCGCTGCTATCAACACCGATGTTTCCAGCGAGCGGGATGGCAGCAACAAGCTCAAACCGATTTTCGACGCCCAGGAAATTGGCGTGGATTTCGAAATCGTCGGCAAGTTTGTACAGAACGTTTCGCAGTTTATCGAAAACCGTGCGAACGAAGCCGATAGCAAGAAAAAGGAAGCTGAAAGAGAGTACCTCGCAGCACATGACGACAGCCTTTCGCAGGAAAAAAAGGATGCCCATCATGAAAAATATGTAGAGCTCACTCAACAAATCAAGGACATCAACAAGAACTGGGGGCCGGGAGGCACTTATCGGCAGATCACTACGGCGTTGGTCGCCGGGATCACCGGTGGTGTCACTGGCGCTAGCGCTCAGTTTGCGCAGAATATGGTGGTCAATTACGTCCAGCAGCAGGGATCGGATTACATCGGGAAACTGGTCTTGAAAGGGCTGAAGGAAGGTAGTCCGGTACACGCTGGCTTGCATGCGATCCTTGGCTGCGCGGGCGCTGCTGCCAGTAACCAAAGCTGTTCGGCGGGTGCGTTGGGTGGAGCGGCAGCCAGTGTGCTGACAGCACTGTTTGCGGACCCTGATCCAAACGAGACAGCGGCGGATCGCGAAACCAAGCGCAACCTCATCACCAGCCTGGTGACCGCTATTGCTGCGGCTAGCGATCCAAGCGGAGCAGCGACGGCCAATAACGCCGCAATTGCGAACGTTGATAACAACTGGTTGGCGACGCAGCAAGAAGTACAGGCCCGCAAGGAAATTGATGCCGAACCTAACCTGCTAAAGAAAATGATGATTTCCATGAAATGGGATCTTGTTTCTTTACGCCAGGACGGTTTGACGGGGGTCGGAATTGTTGATGGCTTCAAGGATGGAATGGCCGAAGCCGGTTTAGGCTCGCTGGACGGTGCTGCTCAATTCATGCGTCACCCGAAGGAAGGCATAGACGCGATGATCGACTTTGCTTCTTCCACCGAAGGTATTGCCATTCTGGGTGAAGAACTATCAGCGTCGTTCAAAGTACAACTCGAGCAGATGAATGAGGCGCTTGAAGTCGGTGGTGACGTAAATGCCGTCAACCTCGGCAGGCAGATGGGGCAGGCCGTCGCTCTGGTGATCGGCGCTATCGCGGGAGGCGGTAGCAGCGCTGCCCGAAGTGCGGCGTTGCTCTCTCGGATGGGGATCGACATCGCAAGCAAGACAGTCAAACAGCTGTCATCTTCGTTTAATCTGGACGTCATTAAGAAAAAGTTCGCGAAACTGCAGGACTTGGGGCGAATAGGGTACAAGCCGTTCATCATCACCCCTGATACGCTTGATCCAGCGACTGTTGAAAGGGTTCTTGCAGTCAAAAAGGGTGTTCGACCTCTACCGGAAACCTACCTCTCATTAGAGTATCAGGAGGCGCACGCCAAGTTGTTCAGTGACGGGATTGCACGCTTTCAGAGCGTTGCTCCAGAGGGCGTAATAGGTAGAACCGAGACATGGGTTCTGCCAAAAAGTGTCGCACAAGATGCTATCTCGCGTGCCAACGGCGACATATCAAAACTGGAGCAGTACCTCGGTCTGGATAAAGGAACACTGGGACAAAATCCTGTTTTGATCTCAATCAATAAGACAGATGGCTTCCGAATCCCATCAGGGAATGAGTACGGAGCAAATGGTTTCTGGCGCCCAGGTGGATTCACCAGCCCTGGTGGATTGCCAGAGGCTGTAATGAACCCAGTGCAGCCTGGGGACTATACTGTCACTAAAATTTTCTAATGAGAGTGGGCCATGGACAATTTGCTATTCAAGTTCCGTGATGTAGAGATTTGGAAACGCAATGAGCGATATTTCATAAGGTATGACGCGGGTGGGCATGTGGACGTGATGCGTGAGGACGAGATAACTGAGGGTGATGCGCTGAAAGCTTCTGTCAATGAAGAGGCTGCAATACAATTTCTGTTTGTTTTACAAGAGCGATTGATAAGTGAAGGCGTTGATCCTTATGTTTCAAATGTTTAGAAAACGGGAAAGGGGTCAGACCTAATTTAAAGAAGGTATGGTCTATCCCTTTTTTTGACTAAATAATGAGCTTTGAAATTTTGCTGGAAAAAGAGCCTCCCGACCACTTTGGAGTCCAGGCCCTACGGGGATTTATCCGACTAGGTGACCAAGAGGAATGCTTCTTTGCTCCGATCTCCTTCTGGGGAAGGCAGGAATATTTGAGTAGCTGGTACTCATTGATTTGTTTCGGTCTCGAAGGGAGAACGCGCTCTGTATTGGTCACTTCAATGCTTGATCCAGAGTTCGCAAATTTCCTGATGGTCTGGGTTTTATACTTTGTTGAAGAGTCAGTTCACATTCAGAATAATGTGGTTTTTACAAACGATGTTGTTCCTGGGTTCAATGTGGACGATGTTAATTCTTACTTCGGTGCACGAGAGGTCGTTAACGAGGATGGCGACAGGATTTCCGAATGGGTCGTGCCGCTGTCGGACGTACTCAGCTTAAAAGAGAAATTAAATGCGGAAATCAACATTTGAAGTCATGGTGGATGACTGATTTCTCCCTTCGCGTAGCAATCTGATGCGCCACACGTAATTGATGAGAAGGCGAAAATCTTGCTGCTCAAGAACTTGCTCCATCAATTTCCGGAGGTTTCATAGTGATTAATGAAGATATAAATATCGTCCAGGAAATCTTCCAGGAAGTCGAAGCCGGTATCGTCCATGGCTACGATGCATTCAGCTACGGTGTGGAGTTGGGGGAGGGATACATTCAGACGGAACTGGGCGTTGAGAAAAGCGGGGTGGAGGACTGGAACGCCGAAACAGACATCAACGGGGCAATAATTCTTCGTCTGGTTGACCAGTTGCATGCAAATGCAGTCGAGCGCGGTGAACCATGGAAGTCATTTGTCCTGTCTTATCGCGAAGGCGGACAGATCAAAACAAAATTCAACTATTAGATGATGTTGTAGTATGCCTTCAAACTAGATGCGAACGATTTCAGGAGGTAGCGGAGGTGGACTTTTCATTCCAGGTATTCGGAGCGGTAGGGCCGTTGAGTGGAACCTTGTCCAGAATGCATGTGCGCAGTATTTTGGGCCGTGATTTCGAGGAGTTCAAGAAAACGGCTGGCTCATTGAACACTACCGATGCATTTGTACGTCACGACCTGCATGTCTTTTACGACGAGCAAGACATAGTAAAAGGTGTGGAGTTTTTCGATAGAAGCGGCGTCTCCTGGCAGGGACACAAACTGGTGGGAGAAAAACTGTTCCCCGTACTGGGTCTGTTCCGCGGTAATGGCATCCAACCCGTCATTGACGATGACGGGTTTGACGTTAGCGAATTTGGTATGAGCTTTTATGTCCCGGACATTGAAGACGGCGAGGATGCATTGATCAAATCCTTGTATATGAACTTGCGTACCGAAAGGTAAGTCACCTTTTGGCTGCGTCGATAGCGGGGACGAACCCCGCTTTTTCCGATTGGGTTCAACCTTCTTTGTCATGACAGCAGTCAGACATCATTGGCGACTCATACCGATCATGATGCCGCACCCACTCCATGATCTCATCCTCATTCCTGCCCTTGGGCGTGAGGTCGAGGTAGTTGTAGGCGCCCACCAACATGTCCAGACCGCGGGCATAGGTTGAGTAGGTGTGGAAAATGTCGCCCTTTGCATCACGATAAAACACACTCAGCCCCGGCATTTCTTCCTCGGCACTGTCAGTCTTTTCGTAGTTGTACGTAGCCTTTCCTGCAGCGACATCTTCAGCGCGGGCACACACGCCAAAGTCGTAGTTGAAATCGGAACCGTCTGACGACACCCAGTCGAATTTCCAGCCCATACGCCGCTTGAAGGCCTGGAACTGTTCAAACGGGGCGTGGGAGACCGCGACCATTGCGATGTCGTGGTGGGCCAGGTGCAGATTGGCGCCGTCGATGTGGTCGGACAGGAATGAGCAGCCCTGACAGCCTTCCTCCCAGTCCTTGGCAAACATGAAGTGGTAAATGATCAGTTGGCTGTGCTTGCCGAACAAGTCGGCCAGTTTCAGCTCGCCGTGTGAGCCGTGAAATCGGTAGTCCTTGTCGACTTTGACCCAGGGCAACGCGCGGCGTTTGGCGCTGAGGCGGTCGCGTTCTTTGGTGAAGGCCTTTTCTTCGGCCAGATGTTGCTTGCGCGCAGCGAGCCATTCTTCTCGCGATACCACCGGATGATTCTCGACGTTCATGATGATTTCTCCTGCGGGGTTGAAACCGTCTTTGTCAGACTAGTCGTTTAACCCTCAATCCATTCGACAGACCGCCGGTCGGTCGCTGCAAAAAATGCGGCTGAACGGCTGCGGCACGGTCGGGTCACAACCTATGACAGTGCCCTAAATCACGCGCACCGGAGGTTGAATCAGGATGACGACTTATAACTGGGATTTGATTGAACGCTTGCTGCATGAAGTGCAGAACAGTGCAGGCGAAAGTTTCGCGCCGCGAAAATATGCCGAGGACTATGCGGCGCAGAAAGCCAGTGCAGGCGAGCCGATCGAGAATCTGGATCACTTGAAAACGGTGGCCTGCGAATATGAAGGCTTGTTGCTTGATCGTGGATTTATCGAACCGCGTCCGGATCATATGGGCAGTACCGGCAGCAATTTCATTCTGACGCCACGCGGATCAAGCCTGCTGAGCCTGATCGACAGCAGCATTCCCGGAAATGATCATCCGCGGCAGGTGCTGGACGAGCAGGAAGATGCGCTGGATGAGGCGACGTTTGATGAGGTGGCTTCAAAGGTGCAGATTGCCTGACAGGCCTTTTGTGAGAGCGGGCTTGCTCGCGAATGCGATGTACCAGACACATTAATGGTGAATGAGACACCGCATTCGCGAGCAAGCTCGCTCCCACTTTGTTTTTTGCATAGCCTTAAGGTTTTTGTGCGGCCTTGAGGCATTTGAGGTCGTTGAAATCTTTACGCACCCCTTCGATTTTCTTGAGCAACCGCTGACGCTGCTGCGGCGTACTTTCAGCCATCAAATCCACTGCCAGCGAGCGCGCCTGTGCTTCTGTATTGGCGTAGGCCTTCTGGTAATCCGTTGTCCATAAACGCTCGCGGTTGACCAGAAGTGTCTCGATTCGTTGTGGGAATTCGGCACTTTTACGCTGGGCAACGGCGTTACTGAACTGCTGCTGCCAATGTGCGCGGTTGGCGATCCATTGAGTGTTCTGATCGCCCAGAGCGGTCGACCAGGCCATCACCCGTTGTTCCTGAGTGGCGCTCAACGGGCCAAGCCAATCGGTGAGGCGCTTGTCCATGCGCGCAGCGCGTTCGGCAATCTGTTGCGCCAGCGGTGGTTTGACGTATTCCTTCTCACGTTTGCGCAGGTCCTTGGCGAACGCGTCGTTCATTTCCGCGACCTGCTTATCGTCCAGCCCTTGCAGCAGTTCGATGGCTGATGGCGTGATCTGGCGTGCGGTTTCGGCGATTGCCTGTTTGGCCTCTGCGGTTCGCGCTTGCAGTGCCGCGTCTGTCACCTGATTGGTTTCGACCATCACTTGCAAGCGATCCAGCCAGTCGAGGTAGCCCGGCAATTGCGTGGTGCAGTGCCAGTTCAGGTGCTCCTTGAGGCGATCGTTGAACCAGTCTTTTTGCTCGCCGGTCATGTCCAGATAGTCGCCAAGCGTCCATGGAATGATCACGTCGAGATTGCGGTAGGCCAGACCGACGCGACTGCAGGCGCCGAGGGCGAGGGTGAAGATCAGCAGGGTGGCGAGGTGTTTGAACCAGCGAGACATGAGCGAATCCTTGCGAGAGCCTGGCGTCTGATTCTTATGTGAACGCGGGAGGCTGCCGGCAGTTCAGCCGATCAATAGAACGCGCGTTCGGCCTTGAGCGTGACCAGCCCGTCGCACTCGCTGTTTTGCCCGGAATAAGCCGAGCAATCGCTGCCGCTGAGGTTGGAATTGCTGTAGATCAGGTCGAGATCGACGCCCATGAACGGCCGGGAAAATTTCACCGACCAATCGGTAAAACTGCTGACATAACCACCGTCCACCGACACGGGCGTGTTCAGTTGGTGGGTGGTGTATTTCATGCTGATCCCGATGCCGAACGGCTGATTGCCGCCGAGGTCGGCGAACAGCGTGTTGTTCTGTTTGTCCGGGTCATTGCTCACGGCGACGCCGAAGCGGCTGCCGAGCAGGGTCAGGCCGCCGAACAGCTCCTGGCTGTCGAGGGTGTCTACTTTGGGATAACTGTAGTGGATCATCCCGACTTCATAGCCGAGGGTCTGATCGAAAGGTTGTTTGAAGCCGACGTAGGAGTCGATTTCGAGGTTCTTGCCCGGTGTGAGGCCCATGCTCGGTGCGTACTGGCCGACATACAGGCCGCTGTCGTGGCTGAGGTCGAGGCCGCCGTGGAACGAGCCGACTGCCGCCGGCTTGACCAAGCCTTGGGCCATGCTGCGGCTGGGCGTGGTGCCGAGTTTGAGGTCGAAGTCGCCGAGCTCGCGCTGGAAAATCTGCGCGTGCGCAGTCGAGCAGACCAGCAGGCCTACCAGCAGTAAACAGGAAGTTGGTTTGAGCATGCGTCACTCCATGAACAGCGAGGGGCAGGCTTAGCCTGCTGAAACGCTTGATCCAGACGCGTGCAAGGATACCGGCGAATGCTCGGCGATGATGGCCGTTCGTCGATTTTCAAAAGATTGGTTAAACAGAATGGAGGGTATTGCGCGGGTGCCAGTCCAGACGCTTCGAAACTCAAAGCGCCTCAGGACGGGTGTATTACCGGGTGTTACTTCTTGCCCAGGCTGATCTGCTTGGACGGACCGAACGTCTGGCCGCTGACGCCTTTGGCAATTTGCTGGATTTCGCCGCCGGACTTGAGGAACGCTGCGATTTGATCGTTGATCGATTCGCTGGTTTCAACGGCTGGAGCTGGCTTTGCTTTGCTGGTGGATGCTTTTACACGCATGGCGGCCATTAACCTGTAGAAAAGTAACTCGGCCAGGCATCGTACAGGAATAACTTGACAATTGCTTGATAAATATCCCCGGGAATAACTGAGCGCGTGGGTGGATTATTCTCGATTAATTATTCGAAATATCCACCTAAGCCACTGTTTTAAATAAGAACATTTATTTGCCATCAGTGAAAACATCCTGCGCGAAATGGCGCGGCCGGTGCTGCACTGGTCAGACGAGTGGCAGCCCGGCCGTGCGAGACCCAGGAAAATCAAGGTGTCCCGTGGATTTTCCCAAACGGCTTGCTCAGCCAGCGAACGAAACCGGCAAAACCGGGTAGAATGCCGCCACGCAATGAGGGTTTTGGAAAATGGCTTTAGTCGGGCGTTACAACAGTTTGCAAGTGGTTAAACACACTAACTTCGGTTTATATCTGGACGGCGGTGCCGACGGCGAAATTCTTTTGCCTAACCGTTATATCCCTAAAGATATTCCCAGCGAAGATGAAGACTGGCTCAACGTTTTTATTTATCTGGACAGCGATGACAAACTTATCGCTACCACTGAAAAACCAAAAGTTCAGGTCGGCGAATTTGCCAGCCTGAAAGTTGTTGAAATCAACAGCATCGGTGTGTTCCTCGACTGGGGCTTGCCGAAGGATCTGTTGCTGCCGTATTCCGAAGAGAAGCGGCAGATGACCGCTGGTGAATATTGCGTGGTGCACGTCTACCTCGACAAACACACCCGCCGCATCACCGCGACCGCACGTCTGGATCGCTACCTCGACAAGACTCCGGCCAACTACAGCGCCGGGCAGGAAGTTGATCTGCTGGTGGCTGAAGCCACCGACATGGGCTTCAAGGCGATCATCAACAACAAGCACTGGGGCTTGATCCACAAGAATGAAATCTTCAAGTTCATGCGTTCCGGCATGCGCGAGAAGGGTTACATCAAGGAAGTGCGCGCCGACGGCAAGATCAGCCTCAGCCTGCAACCGGTGGGTCAGGAAGCGGCCAGCAGCCTGAGTTCGAAGATCCTCGCCAAGTTGCGCGAAAGCAACGGCACGCTGGCCATCAGCGACAAGAGCGATCCGGCGCTGATCAGCAGCATGTTCGGGGTCAGCAAGGGCAACTTCAAGAAGGCCATCGGTTCGCTGTACAAGGAAGGCAAGATCGTCATTCACGCCGATCGCATTGAACTAACCTGAGCCTCGCGTAGCCCATGTTGCATGGGCTCACTTGAGGTCGGTTAAATGAAAAAAGCGTTGATTGCCTATGGCGCCACACTGATGGCGTTTCTGTTGCTCGATGGCATCTGGCTCGGCGTATTGATGGCGCCAACCTACCGCGAGCTGCTCGGTTCGCTGATGCTCGAAAAACCGCTGCTGTTACCGGCAGCGGTTTTTTATTGCCTGTATGTTTTCGGCTGTGTGCAGTTTGTGGTGTTGCCGGCGGTCAGTTTGCAGTGGGCCGCGACGCGGGGTGCTTTGCTGGGGCTGGTGGCGTACGGCACTTATGACTTGACCAACTGGGCGACGCTGCGCGGGTGGTCGGTGCAGGTGAGTTTGATGGATTGGGCGTGGGGGGCGTTTGCGACGGCTGTTGCCTGCACGGTCGGTTTCCTGGCTGCGAAGCGATTTGTGAGGTCAGCTGCGTAATCCTGGTTGTCTGGGCCGACGCCTTCGCGAGCAAGCCCGCTCCCACAGGGGGAATGCGTTCTACTGTGGGAGCGGGCTTGCTCGCGAATGGCGGCGCAGCCGACAGCCATTCACCGCTGCCGCAACAGGCAAGATAAATGTCTTTCCCAGACGGCTTTTTCTGCCTGACTGATTGATAATCCCCGACACAGATTTTCGACCAGTGGATGGCTGCCATGTTGTGTGTGTTCGAGGTGTTGCGGTGAGTGTCGAGCGGCGCAATGCCGACGGTTTTGCCCTGCAGGTGATGATCGGCCTGTGCCTGATCTGGGGCGTGCAGCAAGTGATGATCAAGTGGGCCGCGCCCGACATCGCGCCGGTGATGCAGGCGGCCGGGCGTTCGGGGATTTCCGCGTTGCTGGTGGGTTTGCTGCTGTGCTGGAAGGGTGGTTGGGATCAGGTGGGCAACACATGGCGCGGTGGACTGCTGGCCGGTGCGTTGTTCGGTCTGGAGTTCTTCTTCATCGCCGAAGGTCTGCAGCTGACCACTGCCGCGCATATGTCGGTGTTCCTCTACACCGCGCCGATTTTCACTGCATTGGGTGTGCATTTCCTGTTGGCCAGCGAACGCTTGCGACCGCTGCAATGGCTGGGGATTCTGCTCGCATTCATCGGCATCGCGATTGCTTTCGCGGGTGGCGTGTCGTGGGACAACCTCGACCGGCGCATGCTGCTGGGCGATGCGTTCGGGGTCATTGCCGGTGCCTGCTGGGGCGCGACCACCGTGGTGGTGCGCGCTTCGCGGCTATCGGAAGCGCCGGTGACCTTGACCTTGTTTTATCAATTGATCGTCGGCTTCGTCGGCCTGCTGTTGATCGCGCTGTTCAGCGGCCAGATCACTCACGTCAGCCTGACCACCGTGGCGGTGGCCAGCGTGTTGTTCCAGGGCCTGGTGGTGTCGTTCTTCAGTTACCTGACGTGGTTCTGGCTGCTGCGCCGCTATCTGGCGGCCAATCTGGCGGTGTTTTCGTTCATGACGCCGCTGTTCGGCGTCACCTTTGGCGTGGTGCTGCTGGGTGAAGAATTGAGCATTAACTTCGTCATCGGCGCGGTACTGGTGTTGCTCGGCATCACCTTTGTCAGCGCTGAGCAGTGGGTGCGTCGGCGTTTGCGCAAAGCCCTCGGCCAGCACTGACCGATTGCAGCGCCAGCCCGCCGGCAATCAGCAGACCGCTGCCGGCAATGATCAGCGCCGGTTGCAGACCGCCGCTGAAATGGCTGCTCAGTGCCGCGAGCAACGGGCCGCTGAGCTGGCCGACGGCGAAGCACGCGGTCAGCAGCCCGGCGTTGCGTTGGGTGGTGTGGGGCGCCAGTTCCCGCGAGCGCTGCATCACCAGTTGCATGCAAGCGAGGAACGGCATGCCGCACAACATCACCCCCAGCGCCAGGCCATAACCGCTGCCCAACAGACAGGCGAAGACCCCGATCGCCTGCAACCACAGCGTTGCGGTCAGCCAATGCCGTGTGGTGTTCGGGTCGTGGCGACGCAGACTCACCAGCAACACACCGATGGCGGCGCCGAGGCCGAAGCACGGCCACAACACATCGGCCTGCCATTGCCCATGAAACTGCGCGTTGGCCATCTGCGAGAGGAACGTCGCCGGAATGATGTAACCCACGCCGTACAGCGCATACACCGCCGCCAGTCGCGGGATGCCGCGATTCGCATGGCTGACGTTGAGGGTGGCGACCGGTGTGTGCACGCCCGGTTGTGGCAGGAACCGCACGATCCCCAACAACATCACCAATGCCACGGCGGCATAGATCAGCCACAACGTGGCAGACGTCTGGTTCAGCAGATGTGAGAACAGCGCCAGCAACCCTGTGAGAAAAATCCCCAGCCCCGGACCGGCGAACACCAGCGCACCGAGCCGTGGCCGGCCTGCCGCCGCTGCCAGTGGTTGACTCAGCGCCGTGATCATCACCAGCACCCAGGCACTCGCCACCCCGGTGCCAAAGCGCAGCAGCAAATGCGCCCAGAAGCCGTTGGCCCAGAACGACGCCAGGGTCAGCAGCACGCACAGCCACAACCCGCCATGCAACCGGCGCTGCACTTGCTGCGGACGATGGGCGAACATCGCATCCACCGCGCCCAGCAGATAGCCGAAGTAGTTGGCCGCGGCAATCAGACCAGCGGCCGTCAGGTCGACCTGGCCTTCGCTGAGCAGGTGCGGCAGTTGCGGGGTGAGGGCGAAACGCCCGATGCCCATGGCCATCATCAGGGCGACGAAGCAGGCGGATAAGCGAATCAGTGGCGACATGGTCGGGATTCCTTTGGAGGAGCAATGACCGTCAGGCTAGAACCGATTGACTTTCTTTAAAATTGAATAATAGTGAGTAACTTGTTCTGTAATGGAGAATGGTTGTGGAATTCAGCCAATTGCGGATCTTTCAGGCAGTGGCCGAGGAAGGTTCGATCACCCGCGCCGCCGAGCGTCTGCACCGGGTGCCGTCCAACCTGTCGACCCGGCTCAAACAGCTGGAAGAGCAATTGGGTGTCGAACTGTTCGTCCGCGAGCGTCAGCGTTTGCAGTTATCGCCTGCGGGAAAAGTCCTGCTGGACTACACCGGCAAACTGTTCGCCCTGCGCGATCAGGCCAGTGCGGCGGTGATGGGCGGGCAACCGGCCGGGGATTTCGTCCTCGGCACGCTCTACAGCACCGCAGCGATCCATTTGCCGGCGCTGTTGGCGCGCTATCACAAGCAATACCCGGCGGTGAATCTGCAAGTGCAGTCCGGGCCCAGCGGTGAGTTGCTTGAAGGCCTGGTCTCCGGGCGTCTCGATGCGGCGCTGGTGGACGGTCCGCCGCAACTGGCCGGTATCGACGGCGTGCCGCTGTGTGACGAGCGTCTGGTGCTGATCAGCGAAGCCGATCACCCGCCGATCCGCAGCGCCAAAGAGGTCGAGGGCAGGGCGGTGTTCACCTTCCGCCATGGCTGCGCCTATCGCGCGCGACTGGAGGCGTGGTTTGTCCACTATCAGGCGGCGATGGGCCGGGCGATGGAGATCGAGTCCTATCAGGGCATGCTTGCTTGTGTGATTGCCGGCAGCGGCGTGGCGCTGATGTCGGAGTCGATGCTGGCCAGTCTGCCCGGGCGCGAAAGTGTCGCGGTGCACCCGTTGGCCGAGCCGTTTGCCAGTGCGACAACATGGCTCATGTGGCGCAAGGGCATGGTCGGGGCCAACCTCAATGCCTGGATTGAACAGCAGCAAGCGCTCTATCCCGTGGCATCCAGTGAAACCCGGCAGACGGCGTGAACCAATCGATGGTAATTCTGTTCAATTCAGTAACAGATCATTGCGGATTTGGCCGAGCATTGCGTAGGACTTAGGACTATTATCAGTGCGAAGCGGCCTCAGAATTCCGGCCGCTCAGCACTACCCTGAAGGGGGCATGACGATGAAAGAGAAAATTCAGAACTGGCTGCACGATTTGGGTGTTGCCCTCGGCTTGATCGAACCGCCTCTGCAACCCGTTCCGATCCGTACCGATGACGAACAGCGCCGGCGTCAGCCTCGCCGGCGGTAAGTACGGCTCCATGTGAGTGACGCTTGTTGTGGCGAGGGAGCTTGCTCCCGCTCGGCTGCGCAGCAGTCGTAAGGTCACTGAACAAGGTCCGTCTGACACAACCGGGCTGAATGGTTTTGGGGCTGCTTCGCAGCCCAGCGGGAGCAAGCTCCCTCGCCACAGGGTTTCAGCTCACCCTGATGGTTGTATTTGGCAAACCCTCTCAATGCCTTCCAATCTCTAGCAAAAACCGGCTCAGGTCATTCGCGGTCTTCGCGGTCTTGAGCATGTGATCCTCTTCGGCGGTGAACGCCGTCAGTCCGAACTCATCTTCCAGATGAAAGATCAGATCCTCGATATCTGCCTTCTCCAGCCCTAATTGCACCAGGCGGGTGTCGTCGTTGAATTCGCGGGAGTCCAGCAGGCGCTTAATGTATCGGTGCACGGCAGCACGCACGGCAGCTCTTCTCATGGCAGACAGTTTCGTTGTTGTGTTGACTGATTACAGCAGGCCTCAAGCGTGTCGACGCAACCATTCGTCAATCATCGAACGCAAATGCCCCCCGGAAAAACTGCCGAAATGCCCGCCATGCACCGTGCGGATCGGCAGCGCCTGCAAGCGCCGCAGGCTGCTGGCGTAATCCTGCAGATCGGAGTGGTAGGCGTCTTCGATCAACGGCCCGTCGTAGATGATGTCGCCGCTGAATAAGGTTTCGGTGGCCGCCTCATACAGGCTGATGCCACCCGGCGAATGCCCCGGCGTGTGCAGCACTTGCAGGGTGCGGTTGCCCAGATCCAGCACGTCGCCATCCTCGACAAACCCGGTGGCTGGCGCAGCCTTGACCCGGTATTCGGCGTAGCACAGCGGACAGTCCGGATGCGCCTCGAACATGTCGTCACCGACGAAGGCCCGGCTGAGGTCATTCTCGCCGTTCGGCGCGGCAAGAATGTCGGCCTCGGCGCGATGCACCAGACGTTCGGCGAATTCGTGATGCCCGGCGATGTGGTCGAAGTGGCAGTGACTGGCAACAGCCACCAGCGGCCGTTCGGTGATCCACGGCAATTGCTCGCGCAGGCTGACCAGCCCCGAGCCGCTGTCGAGCAGCAGATCCTTGTCGCGCCCCTGAATGTGCCAGAGGTTGCAGCGGTAGAACGGGCGGATGTACGGCTCGTGGATCAACCGGATGCCATCGCTCAAGCTCAAAACTTCAAACCACTGATCGCGCGAAACGATCTTCATAAGCCATTTTCTCCAGACGTAAAAAAACGGGTGTGGCAACCGACGCCACACCCGTCGAAGAAAGCATCAAGTCGTTACATCAGAGCTTAGATCGCACTCGCCACGGTCGCCGGGCGAGGGGAGACCAGGCTGACCACCACAAAACTCACCAGACCTACCGCAAGGCTGTAGTAGATCGGCGTGTTCGCATCCAGACCGTCCTTGAACATGAACAGCAGCGCGGTGGCGAAACCCAGGCCCATGCTGGCGATGGCGCCGGCGGTGGTCGCGCGTTTCCAGAAGATCGCACCGATCAGCGGAATCAGCATGCCGCCGACCAACAGGTTGTAAGCAAGAGTCAGGGCGCTGATCACGTCATTCACTACCAGCGCGATGCCGAGCACCACGACACCGGTGAGCAGGGTGAACAGGCGGTTGATCGCCAGGCTCGACTGTTTGCCGCCACGCAGTTTCGGTAGCAGGTCTTCAGTCAGGGTGGTGGCCGCAGCGAGCAGACCGGCACTGGCGGTAGACATCATGGCGGCCAGTGCCGCAGCGATCACCAGACCACGGATGCCGTCCGGCAGCGACAGTTTGACGATGGCGGCGAAGGCGTTGTTGACGTTGTCCAGATCCGGGATCAGTACGTGAGCGGCCATGCCGATCAGCGCGCAAGCCAAACCGTAGAGGATGCAGTAGATACCGGCGATGCTGCCGGCGTACTGGGCGACTTTGGCGGTCTTGACGGTGAACACCCGTTGCCAGATGTCCTGACCGATCAGGATGCCGAAGAAGTAGATCATGAAGTAGGTGATGATCGTGTCCCAGCCGATGGTGGTGAAGTTGAACGCCGCTGCCGGCAGCTTCAGCACCAGTTCGTCCCAGCCGCCGACGCGGTACAGGCAGATCGGCAACAGGATGAACATCAGGCCCACGGTCTTGATGATGAACTGGACGATGTCGGTCAGGGTCAGCGACCACATGCCGCCGATCGCCGAGTAGATCACCACCACGCCACCGCCGAGCAGTACCGAGATCCAGAACGGCAGGCCGAACAGCACTTGCAGCACGGTGCCGATCGCCAGGATCGAGGTCACGCCGATCATCAGCGCGTAGGCCAGCATGATCACCGCGCTCGCCGAACGGGCCATCGGGTTGTAGCGTTTTTCCAGAACCTGGGTAACGGTGTAGATCTTCAGTTTCAGCAGCGGTTTGGCGAGGAACAGGTTCAGCGCGACGATGCCGCAACCCAGCGCGGCGCACAGCCAGAAACCGGAGATACCGTGCACGTAGCCCAGACGCACGGTGCCGACGGTGGACGCACCACCGAGCACGGTCGCGGCCATGGTGCCCATGTACAGGCTTGGGCCCAGGTTACGCCCGGCGACCAGAAAATCCTCGTTGGTCTTGGCCTTGCGCATGCCGTAGTAGCCGAGCAAAAGCATGCCGGCGGCGTAGATGAGGACGACGAATAAATCCAAAGCCATGATGGCGTGTCTCCGATTGTCTTTTTTATGGTGAGGCTGAATTCGATTTGCCCTTGTGGGAGCGGGCTTGCTCGCGAATGCGATCTGTCAGTCACATCACTGTTGAATGTGCCGACGCTTTCGCGAGCAAGCCCGCTCCCACAGGGGATTTGCGTCAGGCGGCCTGGCGCAGTTCAGGTTTTGCTACGCCTTGGCTGCGGGCATCCGTGGGCCCGAACACTTCGCGCGGTTCCGGGAACAGGCTCAGCAGCGTCAAGTACACCACCGAAGCCAGGCCCAGGGTCACCGGCAAACTGATGTCGATGCCGCCGGCCATTTCACCCAACGGGCCGACGAACTGCCCCGGCAAATTGACGAAGCACAAACCGACCGCCGCGCTCGGGATCCACGCGCCCAGACCACGCCAGTTCCAGCCGTGGTTGAACCAGTAGCGTCCGCCTTGCTCGCCGCGAGTGAATACTTGCAGGTCATCCGGGCAGTAGAAGCCGCGACGCACCAGCAGGCCGATGATCATGATCACCATCCACGGGGTGGTGCAGGTGATGATCAGCACGGCGAAGGTCGACACGCTCTGCACCAGGTTCGCCGCGAAGCGTCCGATGAAGATGAAGGCAATCGACAGCACGCCGATCAGCAACGTTGCCTTGACCCGCGACAGCACCCGTGGGAACACGCTGGACATGTCCAGCCCGGTGCCATACAGCGAGGTGGTGCCGGTGGACATGCCGCCGATCACCGCAATCAGGCACACCGGCAGGAAGAACCAGCTCGGCGATACCGCCAACAGACCACCCACATAGTTGTTCGCCGCGATGTAGTCCGGCGCCTTGATCGCGACGATGGTCGCGGTGCTGAGGCCGAACAGGAACGGGATGAACGTGGCGATCTGCGACAGCACCACCGCCGCCATGATCCGCTGCTTGGAGGTGTCGCGCGGGATGTAGCGCGACCAGTCGCCGAGGAACGCACCGAAGGAAATCGGGTTGCTCATCGCGACAAGCGCCGCGCCGATGAACGCCGCCCAGAAACCCGGTTGCCCGAGGTTCACGGTGCCGGCGTAGTTCACATCGAAAGGACCGGCGAAGGCGAAGATGCCCAGCAGGAACAACAGGCTGGCGCTCCACACCGCGATCTTGTTCACCCACAGCAAAAAGCGGAAGCCGTAGATGCACACGGTCAGCACCAGAATCGCGAACAGACCGTAGGCCAGGCCCAGGGTCAGGTCGGTTTCCGGCAGACCGATCAGGCGTTTCGCCCCACCGATCAACGCATCCCCCGAACTCCATACCGAGAGCGAGAAAAACGCGATAGCGGTCAACAGCGACAGGAACGAACCGACGATCCGCCCGTGCACGCCGAAGTGCGCCCCGGAGGACACGGCATTGTTAGTGCCGTTGATCGGGCCGAACAGGCCCATCGGTGCGAGGATCAGCGAGCCGAGCAGCACGCCCGCCACAATCGCCCAGACGCCGGCCTGAAACGACAGACCGAACAGCACCGGGAAACTGCCGAGCACGGCGGTGGCAAAGGTGTTCGAACCACCGAAGATCATCCGGAACAAGTCCGTCGGGCCTGCGGTACGTTCGTGGTCCGGGATCTGTTCGACCCCGTGGGTTTCAATTCGCGTAAGGCTTTGGTCGTTGGCTTTGTTGTTGTTATTCATGATCAGCTCCGATCATAAAGGCGCGCTCATCGTGCGTGAGCGTCACCTGTTTGGGTAGGGTCTGCTGACGTTGGGTGGCGAACCGCGTTGCTGCGCCAAAGTGCGCGAGGCAAGGCGCGGGATGCCGCCCATGGTTGTTCCCTTGGCAAATCCCGCAACGCAGCCTCGCGCACTTTGGCGCGCAACCCGAAGGGACGGAACCCATTTGGCGCAGGGCTGTGTTGCTCGGAACTTATTTGGAACGACCAAACTGCGTTCCTCGCGCCTTGCCCTGCGCCAAATGGGTCTCCGTCGCGGTCGTCACCCAACGTCAGCAGACCCTAGGGGTGGCAGCCCTTCCGGCATTGCGGACAAATGTTCATGGCAGGCCAGCCAATGGCCTTGTTGTTCTAGGCTCGACGCTTGTTTCTTGAAAACAATCGTCTCGCGCTCCTGGCTGAAATGTTGCTCCCCTTGCATGCGCAGCTCGGTGGCCACGTCATGGACAAACACCGCCACGTCACCTTGCAGGCTGACGAAAGCGTTGCTCGAAGTGCACGACAACACTTCGAAGCCATCCTCGGCGCGCCAGCTATCCCACAACGCCTGATAGGCATCGCGCGACAGCAGCGGCTGTTCGAGGGTGTAAAACACGAAACTTGCATCGGCGCTGAACGCGCCGAAATAAGCTTCGCGATCGTTGCGAGCGAAGGCGGACACCAGATCGGCAGCCGCTTTCAACACCTGATCACGTTCGTTCATGGCCGAACCCTCAGCGGTGGACTACGCCAGGCAGTACGCAGAGCATTTCGTACAGCAGGTTGGCGGCCAGCAGCGAGGTGTTGCCGGTGGTGTCGTAAGCGGGCGAGACTTCTACCAGATCACAGCCGATCAGGTCGAGGCCCTGACAGCCGCGAACGATTTCAATCGCCTGAATGGTCGTCAGACCCCCGATTTCCGGGGTGCCGGTGCCAGGCGCCCAGGCCGGGTCGATGCCGTCGATGTCGAAGCTCAGGTACACCGGACCGCCACCGACTTTCTCGCGCACTTCAGCCATCAGTGGCGCCAGCGATTTGTGCCAGCACTCTTCGGCCTGCACTACGCGGAAACCCTGATCGCGGCTCCAGTTGAAGTCGTCAGCGGTGTAGCCCTGTGCGCGCAGACCAATCTGCACCACGCGGTCGCAGTCCAGCAGACCTTCTTCGACGGCGCGACGGAAGGTTGTGCCGTGGGCGATTTTCTCGCCGAACATGTGATCGTTGACGTCAGCGTGGGCATCGATGTGCACCAGACCGACCTTGCCGTGCTTCTTGTGAATCGCCCGCAGGATCGGCAGGGTGATGGTGTGGTCGCCACCCAGGGTCATCGGGATCACGTTGTGCTCGAGGATGTTGTCGTAGGCTTCTTCGATGATGCGCACGGCGTCGAGCAGGTTGAAGGTGTTGATCGCCACGTCACCGATGTCGGCGACCGACAGCGAGTCGAACGGCGCGGCGCCGGTGGCCATGTTGTACGGGCGGATCATCACCGATTCGGTGCGGATGTCGCGCGGCCCGAAGCGAGTGCCGGGGCGCAGCGAAGTACCGATATCCAGCGGCACGCCAACGAAGGCAGCGTCCAGGCCGGCAGCGCTCGGTACATGGGGGAGTCGGAGCATGGTGGCGATGCCGCCGAAGCGCGGCATTTCGTTGCCGCCCAGTGGTTGGTGAAGAATCTTGTCCACGGGTAGGGCCTCATCGTCTTTGTTTTATTTATGTCGGCGCACCGTTGAACACAGGTTCGGACGCCGCTGTGGGGCCGATTCTGCGAAATGTAGTGCGGGGGAAGAATCGCTACGGGCAAAAACTTAGTTCAGATTTTTCTAAACTAATGATGAGGCTGGAGATAGACTCGTCGCTGTTCGCCGGGGTGAACATGACGCCTGTGTGGGAGCGGGCTTGCTCGCGAATGCGGTGTGTCAGCAACATGGATGCCAACTGATACGACGCCTTCGCGAGCAAGCCCGCTCCCACAGGGACCGTGTCTCTTCGGACGCACCGAATGCTTCTTGTGATGGAGTAGACATGGCCAACGCTTTACCCGACCTGAAACTATTGCGCATCTTCGTCAGCGTGGTCCGGCATCAGGGCTTTGCCAATGCGCAACAGGAACTCAACCTGTCGACCTCGGCGATCAGCACTTACATGAGCCAGCTCGAAGCCGCGCTCGGTCTGGTGCTGTGCCATCGCGGGCGGGGTGGGTTCAGCCTGACCAGCAAGGGTGAGCTGTTCCATCAGGAAACCCTGCGCCTGCTGGCCGAGCTCGAAGGTTTCGAGCAATACGCCGCCGCGCTCAAGGGCGAACTGCGTGGCACGCTGAATCTCGGGGTGATCGACTCCACGGTCAGCGACAAGGCCTTGCCGTTCGCCGAAGCCATCGGCGCCTACAGCCAGGAACACCCGGCGGTGCATTTGCACCTGTCGGTGATGAGCCCTTACGAACTGCAACTCGGCGTGCAGGACAACCGCCTCGATCTGGCCATCGGCGCCTTCTCCACGCGCATGAGCGGTCTGGTATACATGCCGCTGTACCGCGAGCAGCACTGGCTGTATTGCAGCAGCCGGCACCCGTTGTTCAACGAGCGGCGGATTCCCGAGCAGGTCATCACTCAGCAGCGCATGGTCGGCCGTGGTTACTGGAGTCAGGCGGAGCTGGCGCGCCATGGTTTCAAGCACAGTGCGGCGACCGTGGAAAGTATGGAAGCGCAGCTGATTCTGGTGCTCTCTGGTGCCTACATCGGTTACCTGCCGGAGCACTACGCTCAGGCCTGGGCTGACAAGGGCGACTTGCGCGTGTTGCTGCCGGCGACTTTCGGTTATCAGGCGCCGTTCTCGATGATCATGCGCCGTGGCCGCAGCCGCGAACCGCTGATCCAGACCTTCCGTGATTTGCTCAAAGCACAGCTCAATCAGGCTTAAGAACGATGTCCAGACCCCAATGCCCGCGCTGCCTGCGCCCACAAACCCACTGCCTGTGCTCGCTGATCCCGAGCCTCGATAGCCGCACCCGAGTGTTGCTGTTGCAGCATCCGAGCGAGGTCAATCACGCGCTCAACACCGCGCGATTGGCGGCGTTGGGTTTGACCAATGCCGAGCTGATTGTCGGTGAGGTATTCGAGGATTTACCCGCGCTGCTCAACCGGCCGGGGTATCAGGCGCGGTTGTTGTTTCCCGCCGACGATGCGCAGCCGATGCAGGCTTATCGCGAGTCTGACCAACCGCTGCTGTTGGTGGTGCCGGACGGCACCTGGCGCAAGGCGCGCAAGATGCTCCACCTCAATCCGTTGCTGGCAGCGTTGCCACGGGTGACGCTGGCCGCGGGCGGGGTGTCGCGCTATCGGTTGCGCAAGGCACCGGGGCCGGGGGCGTTGTCGACGATCGAGGCGATTGTGCAGGCGCTGGAAACCCTTGAAGCGCCGACGACATTTGCGCCGTTGTTGAAGCCGTTCGAGGCGTTGATCGAGGGGCAGATTGCGGCGATGGGGGAGGAGGTTTTTCAGCGTAATCATTCAAAATAATGGGTGTTGGTGCGGGCCTCTTCGCGAGCAAGCCCGCTCCCACAGGGGAATGCATCCCAACTGTGGGAGCGGGCTTGCTCGCGAAGGCGTTGGATCAATCACCGCAACTCTCAACAATGCCTACCGCTCACGCATCGCCTCGGTCCGCGCCTTCAGCACCGGTTTAAGCAGGTAATCCAGCACACTTTTCTCCCCAGTAATAATGTCCACCGTCGCCACCATCCCCGGGATGATCAGCAGCGGTTTAACATCCCCGCCCAAGTGGTTTTTATCGGTGCGCACCTGAATCAGGTAGAAGCTGTTGCCCTTGTCATCGGTGATGGTGTCGGCGCCGATCAGTTCGAGTTTCGCGCTCAGCCCGCCGTAGATCGTGTAGTCGTAAGCGCTGAACTTGACCATGGCTTTCTGGCCCGGGTGCAGGAACGCGACGTCTTGCGGACGCACCTTGGCTTCGATCAGCAGGTTGTCTTCCAGTGGCACGATTTCCACCATGTCGCTGCCCGGCTGTACCACGCCGCCGATGGTGTTGACCTTGAGTTGCTTGATCACTCCGTGCACCGGCGAAGTCACGGTGGTGCGGCTGACCCGGTCGTCGATGGCGATGCTCGACGCGGTGATTTTCGACAGGTCGGTGCGTTTCTGATTGAGGTCCTTGGCGGCGTCGGAGCGGAAAGTCTGTTCCGATTCGTCGATCTTGCTCTTGATCTCGTTGATTGCCGATTCCGCCCGTGGAATCGCCAGCGTCGTCGCGTTCAGCGAACCGCGAATCTCCACCGCGCTGCGCTTGAGTCGCAAGATCTCCACCGGCGATACGGCGCCAGTGCCGACCAGCGGCGCCGACATGTTCATCTCTTGCTGCAGCAGCGCCAGGCTGGAGCTGTACTGACCCTGTTTGGAACGAAACTCCGCCAGTTCCTGAGTCTTCTGCCGCAGCTGTTCGGTGAGGGTGCGTTGCTCACTGGCTAGGCGGCGCTGGCGTTGGTCGTACAGCGCCCGTTCGTCTTCGGCGACCTGTGGCGCCTTGGCGATCACCTCGTCAGACAGTTTCAACGGGCGACCCTCGGCTTCGGCGGAGAGGCGCTCGACTTGCGCAGTCAGCGCGTAACGGTCGGCCTCGCTCTCACCTTTGTTCGAGAGAAAGCGCGTGTCATCCAGGCGCAACAGCTTGTCGCCCTTGTTCACCATCTGCCCTTCACGCACAAAAATCTCTGTGACGATCCCGCCCTCCAGGTTCTGGATCACCTGGACCTTGCTTGACGGAATCGCCTTGCCTTCGCCCATGGTCACTTCTTCAAGCACCGCGAACTTGGCCCAGACTAGCGCACTGATCAGCAGCGCCGCCGCCAGCCACACGGTGATCCGCGACCAGCGCGGCGAATCCTGCAACGCCGCGCCGGCGGTTTCCGGCATGAACTCGGCTTCGGCGCTTTTGCCGAAACTGTTGAAGTAGCCGCGTGATTTGCTATCTGAAGATGCAGACATGGGGCGATACCCCTCAGTTAAGAAACATCAAACCGCACAACCCATGCGTCGCCCGGAACACTCACTTGTGGTGAGGGGATTTATCCCCGATAGGGTGCGAAGCGCCCTCAGAGTCTTTGGGGCTGCTGCGCAGCCCATCGGGGATAAATCCCCTCGCCACAGGTTTTGTGAGAGCCATAAATTATGTGCACGCATCTAAACCGCCGCCGAGCCGACGCGGCCCTTGCGCAGTGCATCGATGACCGCTTCTTTCGGGCCGTCGGCGACGACCCGGCCGTTGTCCAGAACCAGCAACCGGTCCACCAGGCTCAGCATCGAGGTGCGGTGTGTGACCAGCAGCAGTGTTTTGCCTTGAACCCAGCCGTGGAGCTTCTGGCGCAGCAGGTCTTCGCTGCTGTTGTCCATGGCGCTGGTGGGTTCGTCGAGCAGCATGATCGGTGGGTCGAGCAGCAATGCCCGAGCGAGTAAAACGGCCTGACGCTGGCCGCCGGAAAGTAGCTGGCCGCGCTCGCCCACCGGCCGGTCGAAGCCTTGCGGATGCTGGCGGGCGAGTTCGGTGACGCCGGTCAGCTCGGCGACTTCGAGCATGCGCGAATCGCTGATGTAGCGGGCGCCGAGGGTCAGGTTGTCGCGCAGGCTCCCGGCCAAAAGCGGCAGGTCGTGGGCGACATAACCGATCTGCTGGCGCAGGTCGGCGACATCCAGTTGCCGCAGGTCGAGGCCGTCGAGCAGCAACTGGCCTTCCTCGGGTTCATAGAAGCCCATCACCAGCCGCGCCAGGGTGCTTTTGCCCGAGCCGCTGCGGCCGATGATGCCGATCCGCTCGCCGGGTTTCATGCTGAAGCTGACGTTGCTCAGCGCCGGCGCGTTCTGGCCGTTGTAGTGAAAGGTCACGCCGCTGACGTCCAGCGCACCTTGCAGTTGCGTGCGTTCCAGTGGCCGCTGCTTGCCGTCGCGCTCCTGCGGCAGGCCCATCAGCGCGTCGGTGCTTTTCATGGTCAGTTGCGCTTGCTGGTAGCGGGTGATCAGCCCGGCGATCTGCCCCAGCGGCGCGAGTACGCGGCTGCCGAGCATGTAGCTGGCGACCAGCGCACCGACGCTGAGGTTACCGGCGATGATGCTGTAGACCCCGGCAACAATCGTCGCCATCCCCGAGAACTGCTGGATGAACAGCGTGCCGTTGGTCGCCAGCGCCGAAAGATTGCGCGCATGGCTGTCGAGGCGGGTGAGGGCGCCGTGGGTGCTTTCCCATTTGTGCTGGCGCTCGCTTTCGGCGCCGCAGGCCTTGAGGGTTTCCAGACCACCGAGGGTTTCGATCAGCAGCGCCTGCCGTTCCGCACCCAGGCTCAGACTCTTCTGCACGGTATCGCGCAGGCGCGCCTGAATCACCATGGCGAAGATGATCGTGATCGGAAACGCCAGCAGCGGAATCACCACCAGCCAGCCACCGAGCAGACCGATCACCACCAGCATCAACACCACGAAGGGCAGGTCGATCAGGCTGGTCAGGGTCACGGCGGTGAGGAATTCGCGCAAGCCCTGAAAGTCATGAATGCTCTGGGCGAAACCGCCGATGGTTGCCGGCCGCGCCTTCATCGCCATGCCGGTGATGCGCTCGAACAACGTCGCAGAAAGGATCACATCGGTTTTCTTGCCGGCGGTGTCCAGCAGGTGCGCGCGCACCACCCGCAGCACCAGCTCGAAGCCGGTACCGATCAGCAGGCCGATCGCCAACACCCACAGGGTCGAGGTGGCCTGATTCGGCACCACGCGGTCGTAGGTCTGCATCACGAACAGCGGCACCATCAGGCCTAAAAGGTTGATCAGAAAACTCGCGAGGATCGCATCGCTGTACAGCCATTTCGACAGCTTGAGGGTGTCGCGAAACCAGGCGTGGACCCGTGGCACCAGCGGTGAACGCAAGTCTTCGAGCTCGTGGCGCGGACGGGCGAACAAGGCCTGGCCGCTGTAGTGTTCGGCGAGTTCTTCGCGCTCGACCCATTGCTCGCCGCCATCGGCTTCGCTGGGCAGGATCAGCGCTTTGCCGTCGTCGGCGAACCGTCGCAGTACGGCGGTGCGCCCATCCTTGAGCAGCAACAGAATCGGCAGATTCAGCGCAGAAATATCCTTCAGTTCGCGGCGCAACAAGCGCGCCTGCAAACCGGCCCGGGCCGCTGCGCGGGGCAGCAGATCCAGGCTCAGGCGTTGCTTGTTCAGGGGCAGCCCGGCGCTCAGACTGGCGCGACTCACCGTCGCGCCATGCAGTTTGCAGAGGATCAACAGACCGTCGAGTAACGGGTCATCGAAGCTCAGCCGCGGATCGATCCCGGAGTGTCCGCCTTCGGCCATGCTGGTCATATTGATCGCCCCTGTAATGACTGGTCCAACCTTGTGGCGAGGGAGCTTGCTCCCGCTTGAGTGCGCAGCACTCACAAAATCTTCATCGTTGAACGTTTTTGGGGTCGCTGCGCAACCCAGCGGGAGCAAGCTCCCTCGCCACAATGGATCGTGGGACTTACTTCAGCTCGGGCAGGCGTGCTTCATTCTTCACATCGGTTGCGGCTATCGCATCGGCCGGCAGCACCACCCGTTGCTTGCTCAGCAACTGGCCCATGTTCGCCAGCACGCGGTACATCGAATATTCCTCGGTGTAGCGGATTTCGGTGTAGCGGCGGTTGGCGTTGTAGAGCTCGTTTTCACTGTCGAGCAAGTCGAGCAGGGTGCGTTGGCCGAGGCCGAACTGATCCTGATACGCCGCGCGCACACGCTTGGTGGTCTCGGCGTATTCACGGGCGGTCGGGGTCTGTTTCTTCGCGTTGACCATGGCGTTCCACGCCAGGTGGATGTTCTCGTTCAACTGCCGCAGGGCGTTGTTGCGAATGTCCATTGCCTGATTGATCTGGTGCGCATCGGACGCCAGCCGGGCTTTGTCGCTGCCGCCACGGAACAGGTTGTAGTTCATGATCACGCCCACGCGCCATTCGTTGTCGTGGCCTTCATCACCTTGCACGTTGTTGTTCGCGCCCACCGCCGCCTCTGCATCGAAACGCGGATAGAACGGCGACTTGGCGACTTCGTACTGGCTCTCGGCCGACTGCACGTCAGCCTGGGCGGATTTCAGATACGGGTTGTTCTCGACCATGCTCTGCTGGGCTTCCGGCAGGCTGGTGGGGATTTCACCGCGGGTCGAGGGCGGCGTTTCCAGTTCATCGGGCATGCGCCCGACCACGGCGTAGAAGTTCGATTCGGCGTCGGCCAGATCGACTTCGGCGGTGTCGAGGTTGTTCTCCGCCAACGCTTTACGGGCCACCGATTGATCGGAGTCTGCGGTGCTGCCGATACCGCGCTGGGTGCGCAGGCCGATCTGATCGTTGACCCGCAAGTGCGCTTGCAGGTTGTTCTTGGCCAGGGTCACCAGTTCGCGGCGCTTGAGCACTTCGAGGTAGACCTCAATGGTGCGCAGGGCCAGATCCTGGGCAGTGCCTTGCGCGTAATAGGCGCGCGAGTTGGACACGCCCTTGGTGCGCTCGACCTCGTTGGCGGTGTTGAAACCGTCGAACAACATCTGCCGCAAGCGTAATTCGGACTGGGTGTAGTTGAGGATTTCGGTGTTGTGACCGCTGGGAGTCAAGGCCCGCGTATTGGTGTTGTCGCTGTAGCCGCGACCGTAAGCAGCGTTCAAATCCACGGACGGATAAAAGCCGCCCTTGGCCACTTTCACCTGCTCGTCGGCTGACAGCTTGGCGTCCACGCGCGAGGCGAGTTCTGGGTGGGTGGCGATGGTGCTTTGTATCGCGTCGGTCAGGTTCATGGCCTGAGCTTGGGAAGTGCAAGCCATGGCCAGCAAAACCGCGCTGCAGAGGGGGGTTAAAACGCGCATGGGTGCATCTCCCTGGTCCTGATGGTGTGTTACTGTCGCCAAATATTTGACGATATTTTAAGGTTTAAGCGTTTCACTCTTGTAACAACAGAGCTAAGAACATCCTGAAGCGTAGCTAAGAAAAAATTTTCATAAGGGTTATGCCAAAAAAAACTTATGCGCTGCGACAAATCCGGGACATTGTTCAGGACGAAAGCCTTTGTTTTCCGCGCATCAGGGTGCACGGAAAGGCTTGAGGAAAGTTCCATTCACTTTGCGACATACGGCGAAGTAATGCTGAAGGGGAGGGACGCGTAGCGGCAGATGAGCGACATTTTTTTGTCACTTGGGTGATTCACCACCGTTACGTAGCGTTAGTGGGTTTGCTGCACTGATCAGGAGTTTTAAGTGCTTGATCGCACTGAAGTTTCCTTTTTTGCGCTACCTGCGAAACGAACTGCCGAGGTGTGAGCGTCACCCCGGCAACCCGATTGAGCCATGGGCTGCTTCGCGAACCAGTGCCGACGGTGGTCGGCAGCGGAGGAATTTCACATGGCAACGCTCATCGGGATCGTCACTAAAGTCATTGGTCAGGTTTTTGCGCAGGGCACCGACGGCACTCGCCGCGCCCTGGTCGAGGGCGATCGCCTGTTTGCCGGCGATCAGGTGATCACCGGGGCAGAAGGTGCCGTCGCCGTTCATCTGCAAAATGGCCACGAGTTGACCCTGGGTCGCGACAGCAGCATGACCATGACCGGGCAGTTGTTGGCCAATCAGGCGCCGCATGTCGATTCGCCAGAAGCGGTGACCCCGACCGAAGCGCAATTGACCGACGTTGAGCAAATCCAGAAAGCCATCGCCGCCGGTGAAGACCCGACCAAAGCCGCCGAAGCGACTGCTGCCGGGCCGAATGCGCCAACGGGTGTACCGGGGGAACTGGGTGGTGGCCACAGTTTTGTGTTGCTGACGGAAGTCGGCGGACGCGTCGATCCGCGAATCGGTTTCCCCACCGCCGGTTTCAACGGGATTCCCGAGTTTCCCCTGGAACGGCACTACATCGTCGATAACAACGGCGACAACACTCCGGCGCCAGTGGTGCCGCCAGCGGTGAATAATCCGGTGACGCTCAGTGGCCTGTCGGTGCCGGGCGGTGAACTGACCGTCAACGAAGCCAATCTGCCCGACGGCTCTGCCGCCAACCCCGCTGCGCTGATTCAAAGCGGCAGCTTTACCGTGAGCGCCCCGGACGGTCTGAGCAGCCTGAACATCGGCGGCATCAACGTGATCAGCGGTGGCGTGGCCGTCGGTTTTCCGCAGTCGATCACCACCCAGTTGGGCAACACCCTGACCATCACCGGTTACAACGCGAGCACCGGCGTGGTCAGCTACAGCTACACCCTCAATGGCAATGACGCCCATCCGGCCGGTGGCGGCGCCAACAGCCTGAGCGAGCATTTCACCGTGACGGCGGGTGACAGCAATGGCGACAGCGCCACCGGCTCGCTCGACGTCAACATCATCGACGACGTGCCCCGAGCGGTGAATGACAGCAACATCGGCACCGCGTCGGAAACCAATCTGACGCTGATCGGCAACGTGCTGACCAATGACGTACAAGGTGCTGACCGCGTCGCTGGCGGGCCGGTCACCCCCGGTACTTTCACGGGAACCTACGGCACTTTGGTGCTGCACGCCGATGGCACTTACACCTACACCCTGAACACCAGCGACGCCGATTTCAAAAACCTGCACGGTGGTGGCAACGGTACTGAAACGTTCGCCTACACCATCACCGATTCCGACGGTGACAGCAGCACCGCGAATCTGGTGCTGCAGATCCACAACAACGATGATCCGGTGACGATCAATAACGGTATCAATGGCGGCGTGCTGACCGTGAATGAGGCCAATCTCGGCAGCGGCAGTGCGCCCGATGCAGCGGCGTTGACGCAAAACGGCAGCCTCACCATCACCGCGCCGGACGGCGTCACCACGCTGATGGTGGGCGGTATCGCCGTGGTCACCAATGGCGTGGCCGCAGGCTTCCCGCAATCGATCACCACGCCTTTGGGCAGCACGCTGACCGTCACCGGATTCAACGCGGCGACCGGCGTTCTCACCTACAGCTACACCCTCAATCACAACGACGCGCACCCGACCGGCAATGGCGCCAACACATTGCCCGAACAGTTTGCCGTGACGGTGACGGACGACAATGGCAGCACCGCCAATACCACCATCAGCGCGAACATCATTGACGACGTGCCCAAAGCCGTCGATGACAGCAACACTGGTACTGCCTCGGAAACCAACCTGACCCTGACCGGCAACGTGCTGACCAACGACGTGCAGGGTGCTGACCGTGTACCCACCGGCCCCGTCACTGCTGGCACCTTCACTGGCACTTACGGCTCGCTTGAACTGCACTCCGATGGCACTTACACCTACACGCTGAACCCGACCGATGCCGATTTCAAAAACCTGCATGGCGGCGGCAATGGTACTGAAACGTTCACCTACACCATCACCGATTCGGACGGTGATACCAGCACTGCGAACCTCGTCCTGCAGATCCACAACAACGACGATCCGGTGGTCATCAGCGGCCTGGATGTGAACGGCGGCGAACTCACCGTTTACGAAAAAAACCTAAGTACCGGTAGCGCTCCTGACGCTAATGCACTGACCCAAAGCGGCACCTTCACGATCACCGCTTTGGACGGCGTGACAACGCTCACTGTCGGCGGCATCGCGGTGGTCACCAACGGTGTGGCCGCAGGCTTCCCGCAATCGGTCACCACGCCATTGGGCAGCACGCTGACCATCACTGGTTTCAACGCGGCCACCGGTGTTGTCAGCTACAGCTACACCCTCGACCACAACGACGCCCATCCAACCGGCAATGGCGCAAACAAACTGCCGGAACAGTTCGCCGTCACGGTGGTGGACGACAACGGCACCACCGCCAACGCCACCCTCGACGTCAACGTGATCGACGACGTGCCCAAAGCGGTGAACGATGCCAACACCGGCACCGCTTCGGAAACCAATCTGACCCTGACCGGAAATGTCCTGACCAACGACGTGCAGGGTGCTGACCGTGTTCCGACCGGCCCAGTGACTGCCGGTACTTTCAACGGCACTTACGGCACCCTGGAACTGCACACTGACGGCACCTACACCTACACGCTCAATCCCACCGACGCCGACTTCAAAAACCTGCACGGCGGAGGCAATGGCACCGAAACCTTCACTTACACCATCACCGATTCGGACGGCGATACCAGCACCGCGAACCTCGTCCTGCAGATCCACAACAACGATGATCCGGTGGTCATCAGCGGCCTGGATGTGAACGGCGGCGAGCTGACGGTTTACGAAAAAAACCTCAGCACCGGCAGCGCGCCCGATGCCAACGCGCTGACCCAGAGCGGCACGTTCACCATCACCGCACTCGATGGCGTGACGACGCTGACCGTCGGCGGCATCACCGTGGTCACCAACGGCGTGGCCGCAGGCTTCCCGCAATCGGTCACCACGCCATTGGGCAGCACGCTCACCATCACCGGTTTCAACGCAACGACCGGCGTGGTCAGCTACAGCTACACCCTCGATCACAACGACGCCCACCCAACCGGCAACGGTGCGAACAACCTGCCCGAGCAATTCGCCGTCACCGTGGTGGACGACAACGGCACCACCGCCAACGCCACCCTCGATGTGAACATCATCGACGACCTGCCAAAAGCGGTGAACGACAGCAACGCCAATACTGCGTCAGAAACCAATCTGACCCTGACCGGCAACGTGCTGACCAACGACGTGCAGGGTGCTGACCGCGTACCGACCGGTCCCGTCACCGCTGGCACCTTCACCGGCACTTACGGTTCGCTCGAACTGCACACAGACGGCACTTACACCTACACGCTCAATCCCACCGACGCCGACTTCAAAAACCTGCACGGCGGCGGCAATGGCACCGAAACCTTCACCTACACCATCACCGATTCGGACGGCGATACCAGCACCGCAAACCTCGTCCTGCAGATCCACAACAACGACGATCCCGTGGTTATCACCGGCCTCGACGTAAACGGCGGCGAACTCACCGTTTACGAAAAAAACCTCAGCACCGGCAGCGCTCCTGACGCCAACGCGCTGACCCAAAGCGGCACCTTCACGATTACCGCTTTGGATGGCGTGACCACCCTGACCGTCGGCGGCATCGCCGTGGTCACCAACGGCGTGGCCGCAGGCTTCCCGCAATCGGTCACCACGCCATTGGGCAGCACGCTCACCATCACCGGTTTCAACGCAACGACAGGAGTGGTCAGCTACAGCTACACCCTCGACCACAACGACGCCCATCCAACCGGCAACGGTGCGAACAACCTGCCCGAGCAATTCGCCGTCACCGTGGTGGACGACAACGGCACCACCGCCAACGCCACCCTCGACGTAAACGTGATCGACGACGTGCCCAAAGCAGTGAACGACAGCAACGCCAACACCGCGTCGGAAACCAACCTGACCCTCACCGGCAATGTCCTGACCAACGACGTTCAAGGCGCCGACCGCGTACCCACCGGTCCCGTCACCGCTGGCACCTTCACCGGCACTTACGGTTCGCTCGAACTGCACACCGACGGCACTTACACCTACACGCTCAACCCCACCGACGCCGACTTCAAAAACCTGCATGGCGGCGGCAATGGCACCGAAACCTTCACCTACACCATCACCGATTCCGACGGCGATACCAGCACCGCGAACCTCGTCCTGCAGATCCACAACAACGACGATCCGGTGGTCATCAGCGGCCTGGATGTGAACGGCGGCGAACTCACCGTTTACGAAAAAAACCTAAGTACCGGTAGCGCTCCGGACGCCAATGCACTGACTCAAAGCGGCACCTTCACGATCACCGCTTTGGACGGCGTGACAACGCTCACTGTCGGCGGCATCGCGGTGGTCACCAACGGCGTGGCCGCAGGCTTCCCGCAATCGGTTACCACGCCACTGGGCAGCACACTGACCATCACCGGTTTCAACGCAACGACCGGCGTGGTCAGCTACAGCTACACGTTGGATCACAACGATGCCCATCCAACCGGCAACGGTGCGAACAACCTGCCCGAGCAATTCGCCGTCACCGTGGTCGACGACAACGGCACCACCGCCAACGCAACCCTCGATGTGAACATCATCGACGACCTGCCAAAAGCGGTGAACGACAGCAACGCCAACACCGCGTCGGAAACCAACCTCACGCTGACCGGCAATGTGCTGACCAACGACGTACAAGGCGCCGACCGCGTACCTACCGGCCCCGTCACCGCTGGCACCTTCACCGGCACTTACGGTTCGCTCGAACTGCACACCGACGGCACTTACACCTACACGCTCAACCCCTCCGATGCCGATTTCAAAAACCTGCATGGCGGCGGCAATGGCACCGAGAATTTCACCTACACCATCACCGATTCGGACGGCGATACCAGCACCGCAAACCTCGTCCTGCAGATCCACAACAACGACGATCCGGTGATCCTCAACGGTCTCGACGTCAACGGCGGCGAACTCACTGTCTACGAAAAAAACCTTGGCAACGGCAGTGCGCCGGACGCCACGGCACTGACCCAAAGCGGCACTTTCACCGTGACTGCGCTCGACGGTCTGCAAACCCTGACTGTCGGCGGTATTGCCGTGGTCACCAATGGTGTGGCCGCAGGTTTCCCGCAATCGATCACCACGCCGCTGGGCAGTACGCTGACCATCTCCGGCTATAACCCGACCACGGGTGTCGTGACCTATAGCTATACCCTGGTGCATAACGACGCACACCCGACCGGCAACGGCGCCAACAGCCTCACCGAGAATTTCAACGTGGTCGCCACCGATGGCGACGGCAGCACGGCGTCGGGGCAGATCAACGTCAACATCATCGACGACTTGCCGACCGCCAAAGCCGACACCGGCTCGGTGACGGAGGGCGGCACGGTCAACATCAGCGTGCTCGGTAACGACGTCACCGGTGCCGACGGCGCAGCGGCGGGTGGGGCAGTGGTGGGCGTGCGTGCCGGCAGCAACACCGCGAGCTCGGCGATCGGTGGCCTCAACAGCAACATCAATGGCACCTACGGCTACCTGACCCTGGACGCGGCGGGCAACGCCGTTTACCACAGCAACCCGAACTCGGTGAGCCCGCCGGGCGCCACCGATACGTTCACCTACACCATCCGCGATGGCGACGGTGACGAAAGCACCACCACCATCACCATCAACGTTGCCGACAGCAAACTCGTGGCCTCGGTGGATCAGGACGTGACGGTCTACGAAAAAGCCCTCGACCTGACCAAGGATGGCCAGGACCTGGCCCCCGGCACGGTCACCGGCAGCGATCCGAGCAGCACCGGCGAAACCGCCACCGGCACACTGGTTGGTGCGGTCACCGGTGGCAGTGGCGCGATCACGTACACGCTGGTCGGCAGTTCGACTGGCCAGTACGGGCAGATCCAGCTCAACGCCGACGGCACGTACACCTACACCCTGACCTCGGCGCCGAAAACCACGCCAAGCGCCAACGATGGGGCCAACACCCTCAGCGAAAGTTTCACCTACAAAGCCACCGATGCCTTGGGCAACAGCACCACCAGCACCATCGTGGTCAACATCGTCGATGACGTGCCCAAAGCGGTGCCGTCGGATCGCTCGGTGGCGGCGGTAGAGATCGACTCCAACATCCTCATCGTCCTCGACATTTCCGGCAGCATGGCCGACGCGTCCGGCGTGCCGGGCCTGTCACGGCTGGCGTTGGCCAAACAGGCGATCAGCGCCTTGCTCGACAAATATGACGACCTCGGCGATGTGAAAGTGCAGCTGGTGACCTTCAGCAGCAGCGCCACTGACCGCACCTCGGTGTGGGTCGATGTGGCCACCGCCAAAACCCTGCTGGCCGGCCTCACCGCCGGCGGCGGCACCAACTACGACGCCGCCGTGGCGGCGATGCAGACCGCGTTCAACACCGCCGGCAAACAGGACGGTGCGCAGAACATCGGTTACTTCTTCTCCGACGGTAAACCCACCGCCGGCCAGGAAATCGGCAGCGCCGACGAGACCGCACTCAAAGCTTTCCTCGATGCCAACAACATCAAGAACTACGCCATCGGCCTGGGCAGCGGCGTGAGCAACGCCAACCTCGATCCATTGGCCTATGACGGCATCAGCCACACCGACACCAACGCGGTGGTGGTCACCGACCTCAATCAGCTCAACTCGGTGTTGTCGGGCACCGTGGTTGGCGCGCCGGTCACCGGCTCTCTGCTGGGTGACACGGGCACCTTCGGCGCCGATGGCGGTTTCATCAAATCCATTGTGGTCGATGGCACCACGTACACCTATGACCCGAAAGCCAACGGCGGCCAAGGTTCGTTGGTCGCGAGCGGTGGCACCAACCACGGCACCTTCGACACCACGACCAACACCCTGAGCATCGCCACCAACAACAGCGGCACGCTGCAGATCAACCTCGACACTGGCGATTACACCTACATCTCACAGAAAACCACGACCACCGTGATCACCGAGAACATCGGTTTCACCCTCAGCGACAACGACGGCGACCTCGCCAGCTCGACGCTGACCGTGAAGGTCATCCCCAACTCGCCACCGGTGGCGACGGACGACCACGTCATCACCAATGTGCTGTCGAGCAACATCACCGTGCCGGGCGAACTGTTGCTGGCCAACGACACCGACCCGGACGGCGACCCGCTCAACGCCTCGCCAACCACCTTCAACACCGGTTGGGCAGCCAAGGGCGCGGACTTCACCGGTACTGGCGCGATCAACTTCGCCGGCACCGGCAACACCGCCGCCAACCAGAACCTGGCCGACGTACGCGCTGCGTTCGCCGCCAACACCGCAGCGATGACCGCCGTGCTGGTGGTCAGCGGTTACCTCGGTGCGGTGACCACCGCCAATGCCAACGATGAAGACCTGATCACCGTCAAACTGAAACAGGGCGAAACGCTGAACCTGGATCACAACCTGGCGGCCGGCCACGTCACCATGGAGTACTCGGTCAACGGTGGCGCGTTCGTCAGCATCGCCGACGGCGGCACCATCACTGCCGGTGCCGATGGCACCTACCAGATTCACGTGACCAACATCAGCAACACCAGTGGCAGCAATCCGACGGCAGCGGAAAACTATCAATTGACCATGACGGTCAACTACGCCGGCGCCCATGACGTGACGCCGGATTTCCACGGCACCTACACCGCCAATGACAACCATGGCGGCAGCGACACGGCCAACGTCAGCATCACCTATCAGGATGGCCACACCCTCACCGGCACTGCCGGGGATGACATTCTGGTGGCGGGCACCGGCAACAACATCCTCAATGGCGGCGACGGCAACGATGTACTGACTGCCGGTTCCGGCAACAACGAGATGCACGGCGGCGCGGGCAACGACTTGCTCTACAGCGGCCCGGGCAACGACATTCTCGACGGCGGTACCGGCATCGACACGGTCAGCTATGCCCACGCCACCGCCGGGGTCACGGTCAACCTCGGTCTGCTCGGTGCGCAAAACACCATCGGCGCTGGCACCGACACGATCAGCAATATCGAAAACCTGGTCGGCTCGAACTTCAACGACACCCTGACCGGCGACAACAATAACAACGTGATCAACGGCGGGCTGGGTAACGACATCCTCAACGGTGGCGGCGGCGATGACCTGCTGATCGGCGGCATGGGCAACAACACCCTGACCGGCGGGCCGGGCGCGGACACCTTCCAGTACCTCAAGGGCAACAGTGGCCACGACACCATCACCGATTTCACCCCCGGCACCGACAAGCTCGACCTGTCGCAACTGCTGCAAGGTGAAAACGGCACCACCGCGTCGCTCGACGACTACCTGCACTTCACCGTCACCGGCAGCGGCGCCTCGGTCCTCACCAGCATCGACGTCAGCGCGCTGGCCGGCGCCACGCCGAACCAGACCATCGACCTGGCCGGTGTCAACCTCGCCAGCCACTACGGTGTAACGCCGGGGGCGGGCGGGGTGATCGCCAGCGGACACGACACGGCGACGATCATCAGCGGCATGCTCAATGATCATTCGCTGAAAGTGGACACGGTGTGATCGAGGCCTGAAACGACAAAACCCGCCGTTCCGATCAGTCGGGACGACGGGATTTTTCTGTCTGGAGAACGGTGTTGCCAGTGAGCCAGCCTTCGCGAGCAGGCTCGCTCCCACATTGGATTTATGCTGCTCAGCATTTTGTGAACAACAAAGCTCCCCGTGGTAGCGAGCCTGCTCGCGAAAGCAGCCTACCAGTCGACTAATCCCTGACTGAATGCACTCAATCAAATTGTGGGAGCTGGCTTGCCAGCGATGGCGGTCTGACGGCCGATCAATATCCAACTGAATGCACCCAATCCAATTGTGGGAGCCAGCCTGCTGGCGATGACGGACTATGAGCCGACCAATCCCTAACTGAATGCTCTCGGTCAAATTGTGGGAGCTGGGTTGCCAGCGATGGCGGCCTACGAGCCGACCAATCCCCAACTGAATGCACTCATTCCAACTGTGGGAGCGAGCCTGCTCGCGAAAGCGGCCTGCCAGACAACATCAAAACAACAGAGCAGACTCCGCACATAAACGCACCCTCGCAACCACGTTTAAAGTACACGAACCGTTACGCCATAACGGCTACAACGCCTTGCGCCGTTACCTACGCGTACGCCAGAATCCGCCGGCTTACACGGCTATGCGTCGGGCTTATCGTTTCCCTGTCACTGCAAATCAGTGATCGGGTTTGGTAGCCCATTTCGGTACGGTCGTATGGCATCACCTTATGCAGCCTCTCTTTTGCGGCTCAGCTTTATATGGTGGACATGCGTGGGGCTCACTCGTGAGCGCCGGGTTCCGTATCGACCGGTCTACCAACCCGCGCATGGCCGCCACCCATCGTTTGGTAGCGAGGGTGATGGCTCCTATTTCTCGATACGGAGTTTCATCCATGTTCAAAGCCACACCCATCCCCCCGGACGTCGATCCAATTCCGTACGACCCGGCCCTCGACCCACAGAAGATAAAAGCGGCGACCGAACGCGCCCTCGACCACTACCTCGCGCCCGCGCACATCATGGCGACGCCTTACACCCCCAGCAGCATGTTCAGGGTCAACCCGCAAACCGACACCGAATCCCTGCTGGCCAACGCGTGCGAATCCCTGGCCTCGGCCACGGTCATGCTCGGTGACTTCGCCGGGATGCTGGAGGGGCCGAGCCGCAATACCGCGCTGGGCATTGCCCAAGTGGTGATGCTGGGGGAGTTGGCGGTGAATCAGGCGCTGGACAACGTGGTGCCCAAGGAATAGGCGCCAGCAGTTGTGGCCCCATCGCGAGCAGGCGAAGGCCTGCAGGGGGCCACATTCCAATGTGAGTTCGAGCCTGCAAACTCATTGAGATTCACCCCGCCGACGCCACGGATTCGCACGCATTGAACAGCAAGCACTCATCAAATGAATTTGACGGTGTAGGGCGCAGTCAGCTGCTGCCCGGTGGGACCGTAAAAGTTCGCCGTGTAGACCTCCGGTCCGTTGATTGTGAAAATCCATACCCCATATTCGCGGATACCCGGGTTTACGATTTTTACGGTGTAACTCAGGGTTTCGCTCATGGGGCTGCTTAAGGTGACGACGTGGTCTCCTTTAGCAAAGGTTATGATCTGAAAACCCAGCCGCATGCTTCGGTAATCCGCAAATTGCAAAGTGCTGCCGTTTGCTGGAACAACCCCGCCTGTTCCTCCGGTGCTCGGTTGCAGCCAGATTTCGCAGACATCCCGCGTTTCTATAACGACGATGAGGTAGGGGACAGAAGGCTGTTCGCTGCCATACAAAGCCTTGGCGACGAAGTTGTGGGTTGACGCGTCAAGCCCCATCAAGGTGAATGACCAATCCCCCGTTTGCGAGTCCGCATAGACCTCTCCTACGGGTATGAGGTTATCCAGTATTTCGATTTTCTGGCCGTTACTTGCGTTGCCGTACAGGACAATCGTTCTGTCTGGTGTGTCACCGCCACGCAAAATCAACTGGCCTACGGAGTTTCTCGCTGAGGTAATGCTCGGTGCATCGGAAGCCGTCACGGTTACCACCCACGCCGCCGACTCTGACCCGCCTCCATACAAAGCTTTCACCGAATATCTGTGATCACCCAATGCCTGTGCCGTCAGCGTATGAGACCACTTGCCTGCGGCATCCACGGCAATCGGTGTGAAGATCACCACGCCCTCGTCCAGTAGCTCGATTTGCTGCCCGGCGTGGCCTTCGCCGGCAAATACCAGCGAAATATCAGGAGTGGAGCCGCCATCCGGGATTTCAACGTCGCTGGGTAATCCCTTCACCGAGTCGATAGTAGGCGGCACCCACTCCACCACTTCCCCGACGACAAAAACCAACGGATTCGAGTAACTGGTCTTGCCCGTCTCGAACCGCAGGATGCTGTAGCTGACGCTGAGTTTCTCCCCGCGCCGCGCTTCGAAATGCTTCTGCACAAAGGCTGCATCAAGCGGGAAATCCACGGGTCTGCCGGCAGTGAGGGCGTTCAGGGTTTTGCTGCCTTCGTCCAGGAGCGCGCCATTGGCATCACGCAGTAGCCAGGTGACCACGTCCTGGGGTTTGGTCGGGTTGGCGAGCGGGTTCGGGCAAGTGATTTTGCTTGTGCCGTCGGGCAGATCATCGGGTTCCAGGATGCCGTTCTCTTCACCCTGGACGATCGGGGGCACCAGTTCCAGTTGTGCTTCTCCCACGGTCAGCAGCTCTGCATGCTGCGATGCCCGCCTGACGACTACACCGTCCTCGTCGCTGAGCAGGTTGTAGGACAGGTCCAGCGTGCCGCCCTTGAGCAACTTGAGGTGCCGGACGCCATCCACCTTGATGATGAAACCCAGCGGGTTGCTGGCGTCGGTCGCGCTGAGGATATGCAAGTCCAACTGCGGGTCATACGTGATCAGGTCGGCCTGGGTGCCCAGCCATTTGAGCTCAATGCCCATGTCTTCTTCGAAGCGATCGTCATGAGGGATGCGGATGCTCACTTGCTCCAGGTCGGGCTTGAGCGCACCGTCCACGGCATCTTCGGCGATCGGCGCGGCGAGGCGATAGGGGTCGCCGATGATGTTGATGAAGAGGCCCCTGGAGCGCTGAATCACTGTGCCGCCACGTTCCAGCTCGTAGAAGAACAGCGCCTGGGTTTTGGCCAGCTCCCGTGCGGCGCTGTTGGGCAGAAAAACGCTGACCACCAGCGGCGGTTCTTTGTCGATGATCTGGCGAGCGTCGTGCGCCACGGGAGCGCCGTCCAGTGTGCTGCCATTGATGTACATGATGATCACGTCGTTTTCCTGGAAGTCCGGCGACGTGGCCCAGACCTTCAGCTCCAGTTCTTCATCTTTCAGAGTGTCGAGGTGCAGCAAGTTGCCGTTGGCCTGCTCAAGGATGGGCGCAGCCAGTCGCGAGTTGCCGGTGTCGACGACGATGCGCGTTTCGCTGCACCAGTCTTGCGCCGCGTTGTTCACCAGATCAAGGATGGTAAACGTCACGGGGACCCCCAGGGGGCCCGAATCCCCGGCCCGGAGGATGTCCGCTTCAGTGACGTTGACCTCGATCGGATGGGCATCCGGATCGTCAACCTGTGCCTGAGTGACCGGTGCGGAGCGAATCCGCACGCCACCCCAGCTGACGATGATCACATCACCTGCGGCGCAGTTCGGATAGGGCCGTTTCGAAAGGCTGCCGGGTTTGGCCTTGATGGTGATTTTCACGCCATTTCTGGCGGTTTCCTTGTCCACGCCGTCGGCGATGATGCGCGGATCGATGTACTGGTACAGCTCGGAATGTTGACCGGGATCGGGATCCAGATCCTGGCCGCCGGGCAGGTCGAGCTTGATATAGATCGCTACTGGCGGCTTGTAGGGTTCGGGGGTCTGGTTGGCGCGCTTTATGGTATAGCCGAGTGTGTGTGAGCCGTTGGTGCTGTGTCTCGGCTCGACCCAGAGTGTCACCCGTTGACCTAATTGAGCTGTTTGCGTGAGGGTCTGCTGGTCGACGGTGGCACCATCGAACTCAAGCTCGATCCCGTCACCCAGTTTCATATCGGCATAGGGCAGAACGTGCACCTTCAGGCCGTTTGTGAAGTTGCCCAGCGCGGCGGCGTAGTTGATGCCCCATTCGCCGGAGGGCAGTTGCGGTTCCGTGCGGCCGGGGATTTCCGGTTCACGCAGGTCCTTGGGAATTTTTCTGGACGGTTGAATGAGCATGCTGGCAACTCCGGTTGGAAAGGGGCGGCACAGGGATTTAAGGCTCAGGTGAGGCGGGTTGGCTACTGTCAGAAATTACAGGTAGGCAGGGGTTTGCGATGAACGGTCGGGGTTCGGGTGTTGCCTTCCTGAAACTACTTCCCAGTAGGCGCTGCCGCAGGGAATTCGACTCTGCGGTGAACCGCAACCTGTGGCGTGAGTCTGCTCCCGCTGGGTCGCGCGGCGACTTCAATACCCATTCTGCTCAACAAAAATGCAGCCTCACGCTGGGCTGACTGTTCAGCCATTTCCATCGATTCTCCGACGAACGGTAAGCAAACCTAGTATTTCTGACAGTAGTCAGCTTTTTCCGGCAGGCATCTAATTGGGTCACAAGCGTTCCACGCCATCGTCAGTCAACAGCCCGTTTTATCTTCACGACTGCTCTGCGCGAGAACACTGCCCGATCAATTGCCGTGGAGCTTCGCAATGGTGCCCCCAGAAGAGTCGTCGATGGATTCGCAACACGCGCGTGGCGATGACGAAACAAGTCTTGTGGCTCCACCAGAGCCGATTGTTCCGGATATCCTGAAAGACGAAGAGGGTAATGAAAGCCCGGACGGGCTATTACCTCGCGATGTATTGAACCGCGATTTGAGAGTCACGATTCCGGCGTGGACTTTCTCGACAGAGCCGGAATTCGTAAAAGACGTCGTGTTGGTGGGGCTCAGGCGAGCGGGACTTCCCTTTGATGACAACACGGCGGGTGTGTTCCCGTTCAATATTCCCATTGATCCGGGTGACAAGATTGTTTCGGTGCCTCAAGGGCAGCTGGCATCTGGCGTTTACGACCTGTCGTACAAGCTGGTGATTGGTGGCAACCCATCGGAATCGCTGAAAAAAACCATCACCGTCGATAGAGTGCCGCCCGATGACGGCCAGGAACCGGCGATGCTGGAGCTGCTGGATCTTGTGGGCAACATCACCGATGACTATTTGGACGAGCACGGTCAGGTTCGTTTCAAAGTACGCCTTTATCTGGACGTGAAGGCCCGTGACCGGGCGATTTATTACTGGACGGACACCAGCACGCCACCGGACTTCGAAACCGAAATCCGCGAGCAGGCGTTCAGTCAGTTTGATATCGATAACGATCAACTGATCATCACCGTCTACGCAGACGATATTCGCCTGCGCGGTCATGGGCAGCGATACATCTATTATCGCTTGCGCGACTGGGCCGGAAACCGGGGACCGCGCTCGCGGCCGCTGCCTGTGTTCGTCGATCTGACCCCGGCGGCACCCATTCACAAGCCTCCGCGCATCCCCCTGTCGGACAGAGGCTTGATCGATCGTCAGCACGCTCGGGAGGGGGCGGTCAATCAAGGGGCGGTGACGGTCGAAATCGATGCCTATGACAATCCGTTGAGCGGCGATCAGATACTGCTGGACTGGGATGGCACTGTTCTGCCGCCGCAGGATGTCGACCCGGCCAACTTTCCTTGCGTGATCCCTGTGCCGTGGAGTGCGCTCACAGCCAAGGGGCTGGGGCCGGTGAATGCTCGTGTCACTTACCGCGTGCGCACTGGGGGCGTCGATAGCAAGCCATCAATGGAAACCCTGGTGTCGGTGAACCTGACGGTGGCAGGCCAGGATCACGCCAATGCGCCGGCGTTGTTGAACCCTAAGCTTGCCTTGCTGGAGATCTACGGCGCCAACTCCAAGGTGCTGAACACATTGCTCACCGAAGATTTCGGCGAGGACGCCGACGGCTTCCTGACCTTGTTCGACGCACCTGAACCGGGACACACGATCGAAGTTTATTGGGGGAGCATCAGTGCGCCCGTGGCGCAATACATCGTCCAGACCGGTGACGTTGCCGGCAAGAGAGTGCCGTTCAATATTCCATGGTCGGTCATTGACCAGGACCGGCAGAACCCGGCGTTGCCGGTCCATTACACCACCAGCAATGGCATCAACCAGCAACTGGCTCCATTCACGCCCGTCAAGGTGTCGATCATCATTATCGAAGGTCTCAAAGAGCCTTCGTTCCCTGACGCTGGCATCGAAGGGAGGCTTGACTGCTGTGCGAAACCGCGTCTCTGGGAGCGGGTGCGCGTGAGGATTGAAGGCAACCCGGCGTTTGACGAGAAGGACATCGTGACTTTGTTCTGGCAGGGATGCGAGGGACTAAATGGCACCACGCCCATTCCCGGGGCCGCGGAACGGTTCTTGACCATTTTGAGTGCGGATCAGGCAAGAAACGGTTTTGAAGTGCATGTAACCGATTATGAAAGATTGATAGCGCCGATGGAAAACAAGGGTTCGGCATTATGTTATTACACCTTGAAAAAGTTCACGGGTGGGCAGGGTGTTTCAAAAAAAGATTTCGTGATTATCAATAGAACCATGCCCAGTGGTGCAGTGTGCTCACCCACTAATGAAACCTGCACGGAACCGTAGCGGGTAATTGATTCATTAAAGTGCATTAGCCGGTTTTAGTCGGGACAGTCACGAGTGTTTATTCGTGGCTGACAGAGAGTGTTGTGCCCGCGTTTTGGGCGTTAGTTGATTGACAAAATCCCGGGCAGATAAAGCCCGTTTCTGAAGGAGCTGAAAAATGGCAAATCCGAAACCATTGACGCCCGCTGAACAAAGTCGGGTCGATTATCTGAAAGTTCGCCGTGCTGTTACAAAAGTTGATGCGCCCGTCATCAAAGTGGATCCAGAAAACCCATTTCTACCCGATACGTCGGATGATGACAAAAATCAGATTCCGCTGAGCCTGCAGGGAAAGCCTTTCAAGTGCCTGGTTCCAAGGCCTGCGGAGGCTGGCGAAACGGAGGTAGTAGAGGGCTTCATTGAACTGACGTTTGACGGACGTCGGATAGCCTCTACTCGATACACTTATGAGACGCCGCTGGACGATACTGTTCTTGAAATCGAAATGACGTTGCCTGCCGGATACACCGATAAGCCGGGGCCACATGAGTTGGGATACTTTATCAATCAAGGCGGTAATCCCAGTGACTCTGTTCCTTTGGTGTTCAATGTTGATAGAACTGCTCCACACCCGTTTTTTGAGCTTATTATTCCGAAAGAAGTGAAAGATAATGGTGTTACCAAAAAATATCTGGACGACTATGATTTTGTAGAGCTTACGATTCCTGATTATGGAGATGAGAGGATTGGCGATTTTATAGAGGTGTTATATGGGGACTCGATACCGTTGGCAGAGGTTATCGATTCGTTCACCAGGGTTAATACCACCGATAAGGTCGTGCTTGAACTCACCGCTGAACAAGTATTCAAGACAGGTGAAGGGAATCACGCGCTTTTTTACAGAATTACCGACCGTAAGGGAAACAGAAGTATTTTTTCTGATTCAATCACCATTAAGGTCGTTCTGACAGACCCACCCGAGGGGCTGTTGCCCCTTAGTATTCCGCTGTATGACAGTGTCGGTGACGGTCTGGTCGATCTGAAGGATGCGCAAACGCCTTTGGGCGTGGGAATCCTTGACGAATACACCCACTACATGCCGGGAGATGAGTTGGTGGTGACCTACGACGGCATTCTGCAGGTGGCGAAGCCCATCAACAATTTCCCGTGTTACGTCGATATTTCGTTCAAAGACGTGTTCAACAACGACCCTGGTGAAAAAACGGTAGCGGTGAGCTACCAAATCAAACGCGGCAGCACCTATTATCCGCCAACTCCGATTTCCAAAAATGTTGATGTTGATTTGCGAAAGCCCGGTCTGCCGATTGATCCTGATAATCCAGACCCGACCAATCCAAATCTGGCGTTGGTGACGGTTCAGGGAAATTCCGGGGGCACTGTCAATACGTTGCGAGAAGCCGACAAGGATGAGGATGTTACTGTCACGGTCAATATCTATACCGACGCCAAGGAAGATGACACTGTTCAACTTCGATATGCGGGCCAGCTTGTTTCTGAGGCGGATGGTGGCCTTATTACCATTCCAGACGTTATTCCCACATCTCTGCAGTGGGAAGTCGACTGGAGCGTTTTTGCGGCGGCAGGTAACGGTGATCCAACGCACCCGATGGCTTACGTCATCGGTCATCCCCTGAACGACAACGTAGATATTTCAGAACCTCGGAATGTGGATGTGCTGATTCAAGTAGACACTGTCCCTGATCCGGTATTTTTACACCTTGATCCCGACTTTACTGCCTGGCTGAACTGCGGATCCTTGCGCCGGGATCCCAACCAGGGTGTGGTGGTCGAGGTGCAGGTCCCGGGTGGGGAATTGGCACTGGCGGATCAAGAGCTGATATTCACCTATCAGGGCTATACCGACGCCGGCGGTGCAAACCCCAAACCCGGGACATTCCTGGAGGTGCCCTACACACCGACAGCTCAGGAAGCCGCGCTCGGCTTCATTGTGAAGATCCCATACGCGCCCTTCCTCGCGACTCTGAATGCGTGGGGTCGCGTGCATTATACGGCTGTCATTAACGGGCGCGAGACGGACTCAAAACCGCATGCGGTCAGGGTCTACCTGGTCGTCCCGGGTGATGGCGGAACTTGCCCGTTGCCTACCTGATTCAATGCGTTTCCAAGGAACCACGGGAGGCGGCTACGCCTCCCGTGTCCTCGCTGAAACGGTTGTTGAAACAGGCGGATCATTCCTCGAGCGGGAAAGGACTTTTCCGTCCGGAGCTAGGACTTCTCCTACATTTTTCATTGACCCGGATAGGTATTGTTCGCGCCTCTTACAGTCTTTTGGCCTTTCTTCTGAAAGACGTGAGGTGATGAACATTCAGGAAGCCACGTCATGAACAAAAACCATGTTTCGCTGCAAAAAAATGCTGCGGCAGGACTCTTTAAAATGCTGGTCGTGCTGCCAGCATTTTTTTTTACCGGCGGGCATTCTTTTGCCGCCGTTATTGTCGATAACGGCAATACGCTGAATATCGATGCAAGCACACCGCTGAGCGATTATCTGGTACGCAACGCAAGTGTGCTGAACATCGCGGGGGCCACCACCCAGAGTCTGTCTGTCACGTCCGGATCAACGTTGAATATCAACGGCGCAACGGTCAATGCCAACAGTGGGCAGGAGGGTATCCGCATAACCAGCAGCACGGGTGATCTCACTCGCGCCATCGTGACCAGCAACTTTATGGGGCTGGCGGTCAATCGGTCTATCGGCTCGACCCTGGGCTCCACGGTCACTGCAACCGACAGTCAATTCAAGGGTGGGGAAATCGGTGCGCAGGTCACCGGCTTGAGCACGCTCACGCTCATCAACAGTCAGGTGACGGGCACAGGGGCTGACAGTACCGGCCTGAGCATATTGGGGGGGGATGTACGCGCCTCCGCAAACACTGTTATCAGCGGCGACAAGACCGGGGTGACCATGGGCAGGGATCCCTCGGGCCTGGGCAACAATTCACTGCGGCTCGACAACGCCAGTGTGGAAGGTCGCACCGGTGATGCGATTCTTGTGGACAAGGGCATCAATGCCACCCTTGATGTGTTGAACCAGTCCTCCCTGACGGGGGGCAACGGCAACGTGCTGACGGTGCAGGGCGCTTCCACCGCGGGCATGTCTGTCAGCGACAGCACGCTGCAAGGCAACGTTAACGTCACCGGCAACAGTACCGCCAATCTCACCTTCGATCAGGGCAACATGAAGGGCGACGTGCTGGTGGACGGTGGATCGACCGCCAACGTCACTCTGCAGAACCACTCGCAACTGACCGGCCGCCTCGACAACGCCAGCGGCGTAACCATCTACAGTGGTTCGGTCTGGACCCTGGCCGGCAACGACACTGTAGGAACACTCGCCATGAATGGCGGGACAGTTCGCTTTGGTGCGCAGGATGTGCCCAACACGTTCTACCAGTTGAACGTCGGCACACTGGCCGGTTCGCCGGACGGTTCCAGTACGATCGAAATGAAAGGCAATTTCGCCACGGGCCAGCACGACTTGCTCAATGTCACGGGCGTGGCCAGCGGGCAGTTCGGGTTGCTGGTGGCTGCGTCCGGTCTGGACGCGGTGAACCCCCAACAGTTGACTCTGGTGCACACCGCCGCCGGCGATGCGCAATTTGCCCTGAGAGGCGGGCGTGTCGATCTCGGTGCCTGGTCGTATGACCTGGATCAGCGAGCCGCAGGGACGGGCGGTACGGAATGGTTTCTCGACCCGACCACCAAGACCATCAGCCCCGGCGCCAAATCGGTACTGGCGCTGTTCAACGCCCCGGTGACGCTGTTGTATGCCGAGGCGGCAACGTTGCGCAGCCGCATGGGCGAGCTGCGTTTCAGTGGCGGCGATACCGGCTTGTGGATGCGCACCTACGGCAACAAATACAACATCAATGCCGCTTCCGGCGTGGGTTATCAGCAGACCCAACAGGGGGTGTCCGTCGGTGTGGACACGCATCTGGGTGACAGCGCGTGGGTCGGGGGGATCATGGGTGGCTACAGCCATACCGACCTTGACGTTGCGCAGGGAACGTCGGGTACGGTCGACAGCTACTATCTGGGGCCCTATGTGACCTGGATCGACGCGCAGAGCGGCTACTACTTCGACGCTCAGCTCAAGTTCAACCGCTTCCGGAATGACACCAAAGTCGGTTTGAGCGATGGCACCCGTGCCAAGGGCAGTTACGACAACTCCGGGGTGAGCGCTTCGGCGGAGTTCGGGCGTCAGATCAAACTGGGCGGCGGTTACTTCGTCGAACCGTACGGCAAACTGTCGACCGCTGTGGTACAGGGTGACAACTTTGATCTGGACAACGGCATGCAGGCCGACGGCGATCGCAGCCGCTCGGTGCTAGGCGAAGCCGGTACCACGGTGGGTCGCACCTTCAACATGGACAATGGCATGGTCGCCCAGCCTTATGTGCGTGCGGCAGTGCAGCACGAGTTCATCAACAACAACCGCGTGACGGTCAACGACAACAATCAGTTCAACAACGACCTGTCTGGCACCCGTGGTGTGCTGGGTGCAGGCATGGCCCTGGCCGTGACCAAGGACCTGCAGGTGCATGCCGATTTCGATTACAGCAATGGCAAGAACATCGAGCAGCCGTATGGGGTGAATGTCGGTCTGCGCTGGGCCTGGTAAACGTCCTGATCCTGACCGGGTGCAACCCCCGATAAAAAACGCCTCGCCTTCGCGAGGCGTTTTTTTGCAGGCCTTTGGCCGGTGACTCAGGTGAATTGCAACACTTCGATCTGCTGATGCCCGGACTCATTCAGGCCCCGCCATTTCGACTCGTCGCCGGACACCCGGTAGAACAGATTCAGTGTGCCGTTCTTCAGCACTCGCAGATGTTTACCCGGCACGTGCAAGGTCACGAGGAGGTTTTTCACGTCATCCGGGCTGACGATGTGCTGTGCCTCATACAAGTAGGGATTGCCATTGGCCTTGGTGCCCAGCCAGGCCATGTTGACGGTTTCGCCCGCGGCCATGCCCGGGTACTGAATGTCCACGGTGGCCGACGTGATATCGGCGTTCACCTTACCGTTTGAGGCCTCCTTGAGGACCGGCGCGGGCACCCTGGGCACCCCGGGCTTCACCTGGGCGAGTCCGTGCCTGGAGCTGAGCCCAGTGCCATTTTCTTTATCGTAGAGCACATACGATGCCTTGGCGGATCCCATTTCAAGCGCCCGGACCTGCGCATTCGGAATCTGAAACTTGAGATTGCTGGGCAGATTTTCCAGGATTTTGGATTGTTGGTTGGGCAACGTTTCGCCGGTCTGTGTTGTGCCTTCCCAGTTCATGGTGATGGTGTCACCCCGTTTGAAAGGGCTGCCGGAGGCGTGAACCTCCACGCTGGCATCGCGATCTTCCAGCTCGCCGAGATAGAGGGTGCCGTTTTTTGAGTCCTGGATAATCGGTTCATCCAGCAGTCGCTCTCCGGACATGACGTTGACGGTAGTGCTCTGGGAGCGTTTCTCGGAGTAGTTGAGCACCTCGTCATGGATATCGTAATCCACCACCAGCCCGTCGCCGTCACCACCGGCGACAATTTTGTCCTTGTGGATTGTGATAACGATAGGCGTTGTGCCGGCGGCCTCGTCGGCGCTGACGATATGAGGATCGAGGGAGGCCTTGCCCCATTTCACGAGGATAACGTCGCGCACGGCGATGTTCGGGTAGGGTGGAATGACCATCGGCACCCCCCTGGCTGCCCAATCGGCATCCACGCCGTTAACGATGACGTCGCGCGGCAGTTGCACGATGTGTAGATTTGAGTGTCCGGGCTTATGGGGGTCTACGTCGTTGCCGCCGGGTAGATCCAGTTTCACCAGTATTCGCAAGGGCGTGGAGGGATCCTCTGGGGGTTTGTTGTCCGCGCGGGTCAGGATGTAGTAGACCTCGTCAGCCCAGCCGGGAAGGATGTTTGTCACCGGCAGGAAAAAAAACACCGGTTTGTTGATCTCATCTTCATCATCCAACACTCGGGTAAAGATCTTGTCGTCCTTGCCCCAATAGATATCCAGCTTGTCGCCTTCGCGCATGGGCGCGGCGTACGCGTCGACGGCACAGAACAAACCGTCGGGATAGCGGTAATAGTTCTTGAAGTTGATACCGCCGTGCCCATCGACGATCGGTGCTACGAGGTCCGAAATCCGCAAGGGGCGCAGTTGCAGTAAAGACGTGTCGGTCTGCAAGGGTGGAAACAGGAATGAGTGAAAGTGCGTCATGACGAAAAACCTCATCGAAGGTTATGCGGTTCTGCCAGGGAGGCGTTACTTGATTGGGCCCGATGTGGCGAACCCTGGCTACTGTCAGAACTAACAGGTAGGCGCGGGTTTTCGATGAGCGGTCATGCGCTGCAAAGGCAAAGCCATGGCTTGACGCGGGCTGGTGGCGCCATCGAAGGGATACCGAGAGCGGTCAGTGGTTGGACGCTTGAGTGCCGGAATCGCAACCCAGGATTTAGACAGGCTGATGCCTTGTATCGGGGATGAAAGTGGACGTAGCGGGAGGGGCGGTGTTCAGGGTTTATCCATGGTCTTCTGCCGCAGGATGTACACGGTCACCAGCACCGCGCTGGTCAACATGAATCCCCGCGCCCACGGCAGTGGCACCAGGTAACACGAGAACAGAATGCTCGCCCACATCAGCCCGATCGCGTAGACCTTGCCCTTGAGCGGGATGCCGTTGCCATCGAGGTAGTCGCGGATCCATGGCCCGAGCCGTGGGTGCTCGACCAGCCATTGATAGAAACGTGGAGAGCTGCGCGCGAAGCAGGCTGCTGCGAGCAGAAGGAAGGGGGTGGTAGGCAGGACCGGCAGGAATATCCCGATCACCCCCAATGCCACGCTGAGCCAGCCGATGGCCAGCAGGATGTAGCGCAACATCAGGGAGCGGTTGCCTATGGGGTTGTCCATAGGCCGGATCTTAGTGATGACGAGGCTTGAGGATCGCCGGTTTTTCGTCCGGGGCCTGGCACAGCAGGTACAGCGCGGTCAGGGCTTCCGGGATCTGCACGATCATGTCGTCCATCAGGTTGGCGTCCTTGGCGATGTCTTCGAACTCGGGCTGTTCGTCGAACAGACCCGAACCGACCATGATCGGCAGGAGCATTTCGCTGACTTCTTCTTCAGCGGTCTCGAACCAGGCCGCTTCGCGCAGGAACACGCCTTCCATGAACCCGATGCACCAGCCGCGCAGTTCGGAGTCGTCCGGGTCTTCGCCCAGGTCCAGTTCGCACGGCAACTCGAATTCTTCGTCGGACGCCAGTTGGCGGGCGATGTGTGCCTTGAGGCCGATCAGCGTGGCTTCGATCTCTTCGCGCTGGGCCTCGCTGCTGTAATGCGGCTCTTCGGCGAACAGGGCGTCGATCCACTCGCGCTCCGGCACGTCTTCGGCGCAGATGGACAGGGCGGTCAGGTAACCGTGGGCGGCCACGTAATCCAGCGCCTCTTCGTGCAGCTCGTCGGCGTCGAGAAAGACTTGCAGGCGGGTTAGTTGCTCAGCGAAGGACATTACGGGGCTACCTTGGGGGAATAAACAATGCGGGAATTCTAGGCCTTCTTGAGCGCTCAAGCCAGCCGCACGGCAGATTTGCCGCAATTACAGGCAACACGAATATCCCTGTGGGAGCGGGCTTGCTCGCGAATACGGCGTATCAGACACTTTTGCATCGACTGGCACGCCGCCTTCGCGAGCAAGCCCGCTCCCACAGGGTTTTCGTGTTGGCGGCTAGCGGAGTCTTATCAGCGGCACCCCTTGCCGGGGAGGGCTCGGGTATACTGCCGCGTTTTGCGCTCCCTGCGCGTATTGCGGCTGTCATTGCAATGCGTTCTTACGTTTTGTTTAAGCAGCCCTGGCTGTCCTGAACCAGCCTGTGCAGGGATGTTTCGGTAGATTTTTGGAGTTTTTATGCTCGAACAGGCTCAACGCGTCCTCAAGGACATCTTCGGCTACGACAGTTTCCGTGGCCGTCAGGGTGCAATCATTGAGCGCGTGGCCAGCGGCGGTGATGCGCTGGTGCTGATGCCTACCGGTGGCGGCAAATCCCTGTGCTTCCAGGTCCCGGCGCTGCTGCGCGAAGGCCTGGCGGTGGTGGTCTCGCCGTTGATCGCGTTGATGGACGATCAGGTCGCCACCCTCGAAGAGCTGGGCGTGGCCGCCGCCGCGCTGAACTCCACGCTGAGCGCCGAACAGCAGCGTGATCTGGCGGCGCGGATCAAGCGTGGCGAAGTGAAGATGCTTTATCTGGCGCCGGAACGTCTGGTGCAGCCGCGCATGCTGGCCTTCCTGCAAAGCCTCGAGATCGCCTTGTTCGCCATCGACGAAGCGCACTGCGTGTCGCAATGGGGTCATGACTTCCGTCGCGAATACCTGCAACTGGGGCAGTTGGCGGAGTTATTCCCCAATGTCCCGCGCATCGCCCTGACGGCCACGGCTGACAAGCGCACCCGCGAAGAAATCGTCGAGCGCCTGCACCTGCAGAACGCCGAGCGCTTCCTGTCGAGTTTCGACCGGCCGAACATCTTCTACCGCATCGTGCCCAAGGAGCAGCCGCGCAAGCAGTTGCTCGCGTTCCTTGCCGAACGCCGCAGCGATGCCGGCATCGTCTATTGCCTGTCGCGCAAGAAGGTCGAGGAAGTCGCCGCGTTCCTCAGCGAGCAGGGCTTCCCGGCGCTGCCGTATCACGCCGGTCTGCCCAATGATCTGCGCGCCTACCACCAGAAACGCTTCCTCAACGAGGAAGGCCTGATCATGGTCGCCACCGTGGCGTTCGGCATGGGCATCGACAAGCCCAACGTGCGTTTCGTCGCGCACCTCGACCTGCCGAAATCCCTTGAAGCCTATTACCAGGAAACCGGTCGCGGCGGCCGTGATGGCCTGCCGGCGGACGCGTGGATGGCCTACGGCCTGCAAGACGTGGTGATGCTCAAGCAGATGCTGCAGAACTCCGAAGGCGATGAGCGCCACAAGCGTCTGGAGCAGCACAAGCTCGACGCCATGCTCTCGCTCTGCGAAGAAACCCGCTGCCGGCGGCAGACCCTGCTCGCGTACTTCGACGAGGACATGCCCGAGCCGTGCGGCCACTGCGACAACTGCGTCGACGGCGTGCAGACCTGGGACGCCACCGAGCCGGCGCGCCAGGCGCTGTCGGCGATCTATCGCACCGGTCAGCGCTATGGCGTCGGCCATCTGGTGGACGTGTTGCTGGGCAAGGACAACGAAAAGGTCCGCAGTTTCGGTCATCAGCACCTGTCGGTGTACGGCGTCGGCAAGGCGCTGAGCGAGAGCGAATGGCGCTCGTTGTTCCGGCAACTGGTGGCGCGTGGTCTGGCCGATGTCGATCATGAAGGCTACGGTGGCCTGCGCCTGAGCGACACCTGCCGGCCATTGCTCAAGGGCGAGGTGTCCCTGGAACTGCGCCGCGACCTCAAGCCGCAGGTCACTGCCAAGACCGCCAGCAAGAGTCCGGCTAGTCAGCTGGTGCGTGGCGAAGAGCGCGAACAGTGGGAAGCCCTGCGTGCGCTGCGACGCAAACTCGCCGAGGAGCATGGCGTGCCGCCGTACGTCATCTTCCCCGACTCGACCCTGCTGGAAATGCTGCGCAGCCAGCCGACCTCGCTGGCCGACATGGCGCGGGTCAGCGGCGTTGGTGCGCGCAAGCTGGAACGTTACGGCGAGGCCTTCCTCGAAGTGCTCGGCGGCGAGGCCGAAGCGCCGAAAGTGGTGGCTGACGTGCGCCACGAACTGATCACCCTGGCCCGCGCCGGCATGACCCCGATGCAGATCGCCGGGCAGTTGCAGTGCTCCGAGAAAAACGTCTACACGATGCTCGCCGAGGCCATCGGCAAACAGCAACTGTCGCTGGAGCAGGCGCTGGACTTGCCTGAAGAACTGATGGGCGAAGTGCAGGACGCGTTCCTCGACGGCGAGGGCGAGTTGCCGTCGGTCGCCGAGATCGCCGAGCTGTTCGCCGGTCGGGTTCCGGAAGGCGTTCTTTACTGCGTAAGGGCTGCGTTGCAATCCGAGTTCGAAATGTAAGAGGGCGTTTGCGCCAACCGTCAGGCAGTTGTAACGATTCAGTACAGGTCGGCTCTTGCCTATAGCCAAATGTCATGCTTAGCTGACTAATAATTAGTTTTTCTCTATTTGTCAGTCTACTCATGAGTGTTTTATGCCGTTAACCGATCAACACCGCTTTGGCATGCAACTGGCCCAGATGTCCCGTGGCTGGCGTGCCGAACTGGATCGCCGGCTGGCCGGTCTGGGCTTGTCCCAGGCACGCTGGCTGGTGCTGCTGCATCTGGCGCGTTTCGAAGACGCGCCGACCCAACGCGAGCTGGCGCAAAGCGTCGGTGTCGAAGGGCCGACCCTCGCGCGCTTGCTCGACAGCCTGGAAAGCCAGGGCCTGGTGCAACGCCAGTCCGTGATGGAAGACCGCCGGGCGAAAAAAATCGTTCTCTGCGCTCCGGCGCTGCCGCTGATCGAACAAATCGAAACCATTGCCACGCAGCTGCGCCACGAATTGTTCGAAGGCGTCGATGAGGCGGATCTGAAGGTGTGCATGCGGGTTCACGGGCACATTCTGGGCAACCTGGAAAAATCTTGAGGCATAACTGCACAGAGGTTTTTTGAGGGATCGCGCTGAGCAGACTATAAGAACTACTGGGCAATATCGTGTTCGTACCGGATGTGCGAACGCATAGAAACCGGTTTTGCTTATTTAAGGGATGCTCATGCTCGCAAGTCGGCACGTTGTACTGCGCGGTGGCGCCAGATGGCTGCTGGTCGCTGGTGTATTCAGCTATTCGACCTGGTCGATGGCGCTGGGGTTGGGGGACATCACTGTCCACTCGGCCCTCAATCAGCCGCTCAAGGCCGACATCGCGCTGGTGGATGCCGCTGGCCTGAGTGCCAGCGACCTCTCGGCCAGCCTGGCCACGGCGGATGAATTCGGTCGGGCCGGGGTCGAGCGGGTGTTCTTCCTCAATGACCTCAAGTTCACCCCGATCCTGCATGGCAATCGCCAGATGATCCGGGTGACCTCGCGCAAACCGGTCAATGAACCCTTTCTGAATTTTCTGGTGCAGCTCAATCAGCCCAATGGCCGTTTGTTGCGCGAGTACACGGTACTGATCGATCCACCGGGATCGTCGAGCATCGTGCCGGCCACGGACGACCCCGATCCACGTCCGCAATCTTCTGAATTTCCCACCGTCGAACCTGCCACGGCGGCGCCTCAGGCTGCTCAGGGCAAGCGCGACGCCGCCCCTTCAGCGCCACCCCCTCCGGCGGCGGCGCCAGCCAACGATGCCGTGGCCGAGCAATTGGCGGCCAGCGTGTTGCTCAATCAGCAGTTGCAAAAGACCGTCGAGGAGCTCAACGCAAAACTGCAGGCGCAGGATGTCCAGTTGGCCGACGGCAAAAAGCAGATCAGTGATCTGCAAACGCGTTTGAGCGAACTGCAAAAGCCACCGGCACCGGCAGTCACACCGCCCGCACCTGCGCCAGTCATCACCGCGCCTGAAGCTGCCGACGATGGCCTCAACTGGCCGTTGCTCGGTGGCTTGCTGGTGCTGCTGGGGCTGTTGGGCGGTGGATTTTTCGTACGCCGTCGCCGTCAAGTGGCGGGGGGAGTGGCGCCACTGGCGGCTCTGCCGGCCGCTCAGCCAATCGATCCTGAAGACCCGCCAACCGCGCAATCGGCGAGCATCAACATAGCCACCTCACACCGTGAGGAACCGGTGGCGGGCGATGTGCTGGAAGCGGTGGGGATTTACCTGGCCTACGGGCGCTTGAGCGAGGCCGTCGGGCTGTTGCGCAATGCCATGGACAAGGAACCGGAGCGCACCGAGCTGGGAGTGCAATTGCTCGAAGTGTTGGGGCGGCAGGGCGACAGCGCGGCTTATGCCCAGCAGGAAAGTCGCCTGCGTGATGCAGGGGTTGATCCTCAGCAACTGGTCGCGATCCGTGAGCGTCATCCAAAATTGAACAGCGTTGCACCGATAGCGCCGGTGTTGCCGATTGTCGCGGCTGCCGCAGCGGTTGCTCCTGCGCCAGAGGATGATTTCGAATTGAATCTGGGTGAATTGTCGATGGCGTCCAGTTGGGATCTTGAGGACAGTCGTTCGGCACCTGAGCCGCCGGCAGATCTGTCTGCATCGGATTCCGGTCTCGAGGTGCTGCCAGCGGACTTCGAGTTGCCCGAAACAGTGACCGGCGAGGAGGCGGAGCTGGAATGGATCCCTGAGCCAGACGCGCAGCCGCTGGATGATGACTTTCTCAATGCGTTCGGTGATCCACCGTCCTCTCTGGCGCTGGAGCCGCTGACGTTGCTGGAGCCTGAACCCGCAGCCGGGTCGGGGAAACTCGAACAGGCGCAGACCTGTATTGATGACGGCGATATCGACAGCGCCATTACCTTGCTCAATGAGTTGCTCAAGGAAGGGGACGAGCCCCTCAAGCAAACCGCCAGAACCTTGTTGGCGGGGATTCGCTGATCTGAGTGTCATTGGCTGATGCGGTGCCCGTCCTGACGCCTTCGCGAGCAAGCCCGCTCCCACAATGGAACGCATTCCAACTGTGGGAGCGGGCTTGCTCGCGAAGGCGTCGGGGCAGGCAATATCAATCCACCTGAGCACTCAAAACGTCTGCCCCAGATTCAGATAAACCGCCTGCTCATTCGCATCATTCAAACCATACGTGAAGTTCAACGGCCCCAACGGCGTATCGAAGCCGATAAACACGCTGGCGGCATTGATGTAGCCACTGTCGAATTCATTGTCGTTGTTCCACGCCCGGCCACGTTCCAGCGAAGCTCCGGCATACAGCGGGAAATCCAGTGGCAGGTAAGCGCGCGGCGTCAGTCGGCGGTAATACACCGCGCGCATCAGGCTGACGTTTTGCCCGGAAATCGAATCCTCACGGAAACCCGACAACTGCCGCGCACCGCCGAGCAGGAAGCTCGACGTCACCACGTTGGCGTCGTCCAGCGTTCGGCCATAGCGCCCGCCGAGAATCAGCGTATCCGGGCCATGGCTCATGGCTTTGTCCAGCTTGAACTCCCATTGCCGGTAGCGCGTGTCCGAGCCCAGACCCGGTTCGAATTGCATCAGGGTCAGGCTGACGTCCTTGCCCTCGTGGGGGAAGTAGACGTTGTCCAGTGAATCGAACGAGTACTTCAGCGAGTAGAAACCTTCAGTGAAGTTTTCGCTTGGCAGGTCCTGATCGCCGATTCGCACGTCGGCCTTGCCCCAAGCCTCGCCGACGCCGAAACGGATTTCGCCGTTGTTGCCGATCTGCCGGCCGAAGTTGAGGCCGAAACCATAGCGCTCCACGCGGTATTGGGCGATCGGATCGTTGTCGAGTACCGAGTCGACGTTCTGCGCTTCAAACGCAGCATACGGTGCGACGAAGTAGCGCGAGCCGACATCCAGCGGCTGGTAGAACTCGCTATACAGTTCCTGTTTGTCGCCGATCTGCGCCCGGGTCAGCCATTCCGCGCCGAGGCGATTGATGCCGTTGATGCGGTAACTGGCGCCGAGGTTGAAAGCGCTGTCGCCGCGCATGTCGTCCGACAGGTTCAGGCCGACCCGCAGGTAATCGGTGCCGCTGCGCTTGCCCCGGGCGCTGATCACCAGAGTGTGATCCTGGCCCTTGTGCACCACGCGATACTGCACCTGTTCGAAGTAATCGAGGCCGTACAGCGTGCCCATGTCCGAGTGCAGTCGGCCGAGGTCCAGTGGCTCGCCGATCGGCTGGCGGATGTAATAGCGGATCACCTCATCGCCGACTTTCGAATCGTTCTCGACCCTGATCGCGGTGATGATGGGCGTGCGCTGCCCTGGGGCGCGGGCGGCATTCAGTTCGGCGTCCTGGGATTCGTGAGGTTTGAGCTGAGCGAGGCGGGCGTCGAGAATCCGCGTGGCGCGGTAACCGGCGTCGATCATCTCCTGGGCCTTGCCGAAGTCGGTCACGCCGAATGCCGCCAGGGCCGGCTGGATCAGCACGTCGGTGGGCTTGAGGGCGGCCAGTTGCTCTTCGGAGTTGCGCCGGGTCATCAGGGTGATCGACTGGTTCAGCACGTCGACCACAGTGGTCAGTTGTTTGCGGTTGCGCAGCGGGGTGCCGATGTCGACCACGATCGCCACGTCGACGCCCATCTGCCGCGCCACGTCGAGCGGGATGTTGTCGGTCATGCCGCCGTCCACCAGCAGCCGCCCGTCCAGTTCCACCGGGGCGAACACTGCCGGAATCGACATGCTGGCGCGGATCACCTGCGGCAAATGACCTTTGCGGAACACCACTTTTTCGCCACTGGCGATGTCGGTGGCCACGGCGCGGAACGGAATCGGCAGCTTGTCGAAATCGCGGGTGTCACTGGTATGCGCCAACAGGCTTTCCAGCAGCAGCGCCAGGTTCTGGCCCTGAATCACCCCCAACGGCAGGCCGAGGCTGCCGTCATCGCGAAAGCTCAGTTTCTGCTTCACCAGAAAATCACGGTCATCCTGCTTGCGGCGAAACGGTACGTCTTCTCGTGGCGGGGCGTCGGACAGTGCCTGCTGCCAGTCGATGTTCAGCGCGAGTTTTTCCAGCTCATCGATCTTGTAGCCCGAGGCGTACAGGCCGCCGACCACGGCGCCCATGCTGGTGCCGGCAATTGCATCGATCTTGATGCCTTGTTCCTCAAGGGCCTTGAGCACGCCGATGTGCGCCAGGCCACGGGCGGCGCCACCGGACAGCACCAGGCCGACTTTGGGGCGGGGCGCTTCGGTGGCATTTACAAACAAGGGCAGAAAGCCAAGCAACAGGCAGAACAGCAAACGGCGCATGGTGAGTCTCGGGGCAAGCGATAAAGCCGGCTATTATAGCGGCGCCCTCTGTCTCAGGAGTTTCAGCGAACATGCGCGTCGCCAAAGCGGAAATCGTCATCACTTATTGCACCCAATGCCAGTGGCTGCTGCGCGCCGCGTGGCTGGCGCAGGAGTTGCTCAGCACCTTCGGCGACGACCTCGGCAAGGTCTCGCTGGTGCCGGGCACCGGCGGGGTGTTTCACATCAGCTGCGACGATGTGCAGATCTGGGAGCGCGGGGCCGATGGCGGCTTTCCCGAGGCCAAGGTGCTCAAGCAGCGAGTCCGCGATCAGATCGACCCCGAGCGCGACCTCGGCCACAACGACCGCACTCAGTGAGACGCGGCTTCGGCAGCGACGGTTTTCTTGTCGGCGCTGCCTGACATTCGCGCCGAAACCACAATGGCGACGATGATCAGCGCGCCGCCGATCAGCATGCGCATGGTCGGGTTTTCATCGAACAGCAACCAGGCGATGGTGATGCCGTAAACCGGCTCCATGGCGAATACCACCGCGGCGGTACGCGCCTTGATCACCGCGAGGCTGGCGACGAACAGGCTGTGGGCGACGCCGGTGCAGAACACCCCGAGCAGACCGATCCACAGCCAGTCCAGGGCACGCACTTCGCTTAGCTGCGGGGCGGCGACCGGCAGCAGACACAGCGCGACCATCACGTTCTGGCACAGCGCGGCCTGCACCGCCGGGATGCGTCCGGAGCTGGCGCGGTTGGTCAGCGACAGCAGGGCGAACAGCAGACCCGACAGCACCGCCCAGAGCAGCCCGGTGGTGGCGCCGCTGGCAAGGTCGAACGCCGGGGTCACCAGTACCAGACCGACACTGACCAGCACCACCAGCACGATTTCATTGGCGCGGATGCGTTCGCGGAAAATCAGCCCTTCGAGAATCACCGTGAACGCCGGGAAACTGGCAAAGCCCAGCGTCGCAATCGCCACGCCGGCGACCTTCACCGCGATGAAAAAACTCACCCAGTGCCCGGCCAGCAACACGCCGCTGAGCACCAGGCGCCGCCAGTCGACCGCCTGCAGTTTCTGCCAGCCGTTCTGGCTGGCGAAACGGGCGAAAAAGGCCAGGGCGAGCACGGCAAATGCAGCGCGTCCGAAGACGATCACCGCCGGCGAGGCAGCCGCGAGTTTGCCGAACACGCCGGTCAGGCCGAACATCAGAGCGCCGATATGCAGGGCGCCGAGGGCGGTACGCGGAGTCATTGCAATCCTTCTTGAGTCTGTCGATACAACGCGATCACTGTAGGAGCTGCCGAAGGCTGCGATCTTTTGATCTTAATCCTTCAAAGCAAGATCAAAAGATCGCAGCCTGCGGCAGCTCCTACAGGTGAATGCACATTGAAACGTGTTGCGACGCAGAAGTCTGTCGGCGAACTAGCGTTTTTTGTCGCAGGAGTCGCGGCGCAACTGCCCCGGTGAAGCGCCAAACTCGCGCAGCATCGCCGCCGCGAACGCGCTCTGCGAACTGTAGCCGACCCGGCTGGCGATCTCGCCGATGGGCAGCGCCGTCTCGCGCAGCAGGCAGATCGCCTTGTGCAACCGCCGGCTGCGAATGTAGTCCATCGGCGTCTGCCCGCATTCGGCCATGAAGCGCGCGTGCAACCGGGCGCTGGACAACCCGGCGATCTGCGCCAGATCGGCCACTTGCAGCGGATAGGCGGCGTATTGCTCGATGTGCGCATCCAGCGCCGCGTAGGGCAGGCGCCGCGCCGAGAGTTCGGCGGGTCTGGCGTGATTCAGGCTGGCGAGCAGCAATACCGCGCCTTGCTGGGCGATCAGCGGATCAGTGACCGGGCTGTTCGCCAGCCAGTTGACCAATTGGCTTTGCCCTGCATCCAGTGACAACCGCGCAGGCTGGTCGAGCAAGCGCTGACTGGCGTCGGCATGCTCGCCCAGCGAATCGTTCAGCCATTGTCCGTCGGGCACGTCCAGCACCAGACAACGACTGCCATCGGGGCTGCCGCAAGCGTGATGCGCGCCGCCGGGGATGACCACGAAACTCTGTTGGCGCACCTGGCTGCCCTGACCCTCGACTTCGAAATCCAGCGCGCCGGACAAACCGAACACCAGTTGGGCGTGTTCGTGGCTGTGGACGATCAGGTCGCGAGTGTACTGGCGCAGGGTGAGGATCGGGCGCATGGCAGAGGTCTCCGAAGTGAGCGCCAGTCTACACCGGGGCAAGGGGCTTGCGCGCTGTCACACGACTGACGCCTGCCTGTCATGGTCGATTCACCCGGCGGGCGCAAGCTGGCGAAAATATCGCAGAGGGTTGCCCATGACCAGCGCCGAGCTCGCCAAACCCAGCCGCAAACAACGGGTGCGTACCTTGTGGATTTCCGACGTGCACCTGGGCACGCGGGATTGCCAGGCCGAGCACTTGTCGCAATTTCTCAAGGGCTACCACGCCGACAAGATCTACCTGGTCGGTGACATCATCGACGGCTGGAAACTGCGTGGCGGCATGTACTGGCCGCAGGCGCACACCAACGTGATCCGCCGCCTGCTGACCATGAGCAAGCGCGGCACCGAGGTGATTTACGTCACCGGCAACCACGACGAATTCCTGCGCCGTTATTCGAAGCTGATCCTTGGCAACATCCAGTTGGTCGACGAGGCGGTGCATGTCACGGCGGATGGCCGGCATCTGCTGGTGATCCATGGCGATCAGTTCGACGTGATCACCCGTTATCACCGCTGGCTGGCCTTTCTCGGCGACTCGGCCTACGAATTCACCCTGACCCTCAACCGCTGGCTCAACCACTGGCGTGCCCGTTATGGCTACGGCTACTGGTCGTTGTCGGCGTACCTCAAGCACAAGGTGAAGACCGCGGTGAGTTTCATCAGCGACTTCGAAGAAGCCATCGCCCACGAATGCGTGAAACGGGAATTGCACGGCGTAGTGTGCGGGCACATCCACCATGCCGAGATCCGCAAGGTGGGGGAGGTGGATTACCTCAATTGCGGCGATTGGGTGGAATCGTGCACGGCGTTGATCGAGCACTGGGACGGCTCGATCGAGCTGTATCGACTGGCGGATGCGCAAGCGCGGGAGGCGCAGCTCAAGGCGGCCAAGGTTGCCGAGATCGCCTAGACCCCAGATATCTCCTGTGGGAGGGGGCTTGCTCCCGAATGCGGTATATCAGTAAGTACATGTTTATCTGGCACACCGCTTTCGGGAGCAAGCCCCCTCCCACATTTTGATCTTAGGCCGGGGAGTGTTCTTCCATCGCCGCCTTGTAGATCGAGTGCTTCGGCTGCGCAAACAGCCGCTCCATCATCGGCTCGAAGAAGCTCAGCGGCAGGGTTTCATACGCCGGATCGAACGCCGCCGCATCGTACCTGGCGCAAAATTCCGCCGTCGCCTGATACTGCGGATGCGCGGCGAACTGCTCGCGCAGATGCCGATCCATGCCCAGGTGATGGAAGAAGTAATAACCCTGAAAGATGCCGTGCTTCTCGACCATCCACAGATTCTCGGCACTGACGAACGGTTTGAGAATCGCCGCGGCGATGTCCGGGTGGTTGTAGGAACCGAGGGTGTCGCCAATGTCATGCAGCAGCGCACAGACCACGTATTCCTCTTCGCGGCCATCGCGATAGGCGCGGGTCGCGGTTTGCAGGGAGTGGGTCAGGCGATCCACCGGGAAGCCACCGAAGTCACCTTCCAGCAACTTCAGGTGTGCGACGATCCGCGACGGCAATTGCCGGGCGTAGGCACTGAAGTCGGCGGCGATGATCGCCCAGTCTTCCTGTGTGCCGTCCTGCATGTGGGTGAAGCGGGCATTGGCGTTCATCAGCAAGCCTCCGGGTGTGTCGGGATTCAGAACGCCACGCGACCAAGGATCATGTCGCGGTACATGACGAAGTCGCCCAGCAGGCTGTACAACGGATGCTGGAAAGTCGCCGGGCGGTTCTTTTCAAAGAAGAAGTGGCCGACCCAGGCAAAGCTGTAACCGGCCAGCGGCAGGGCCAGCAACAGCAACCAGGCACCTTTGGCGATGGTCATGGCCAGGATGAAAATCACCAGCGTGGTGCCGATGAAGTGCAAGCGGCGGCAGGTGCTGTTGGCGTGTTCGCTGAGGTAATACGGATAGAACTCGGCGAAAGTGTTGAATTGCTTGATGTTTTCCACGACTGCGATCTCTGTGGTTATTGTTCTGATGGCAACTTGTTCGGCGGGTAGCTTATTTGAGTCTAGAGTGAACAGTGGCATCAGCCAGTGACAATGGGCGCCACTTTAGTATCCTTCGCAAATCGGGTCGTAACATGCGATCCATCATGTAAAAGAATAACGCCATGAGCGAACGAACGACTTCTGCAAGCTGGGCGATGGGGATTGTCAAAGCATTGGAGATGGACGGCCTGGATTGCCGGGTTCTGTTCAAGCAACTGGGGCTCGATTTCGCCGCCCTGGACGATCCTGATGCGCGCTTCCCGCAAGATTCCATGACCCGACTCTGGCAACGGGCGGTCGAGCTGTCGGGCAACCCGGCGATCGGCCTGAACATGGGCAAGGTGGTGCGCCCGGCCTCGTTCCATGTCGCCGGTTATGCGCTGATGTCGAGCAACACCCTGGCCGAAGGCTTTCAGCGTCTGGTGCGTTATCAGCGGATCATCGCCGAAAGCGCCGACCTGAGTTTTCGCCTGCTCGAAGAAGGCTATGCGCTGATTCTGACGGTGCATGGCGATCACCTGCCGCCGACCCGGCAGAGCGCCGAAGCCTCGCTGGCCTGTGCGCTGGGCCTGTGCGGCTGGTTGACCGGGCGCACCCTGCACCCGGTCAAAATGCTGTTCCAGGGCGACGAGCCCGCGGACCTGCAACCCTACAAACAAGCCTTCCATGCCCCGCTGATGTTCAACGCGCCTTACGATGCGTTGATTTTCGAACGGGCCGACATGGAAGCGCCGCTGCCCACCGCTAACGAAGCCATGGCGCTGTTGCACGACCGGTTTGCCGGAGAATACCTGGCGCGATTCTCTGAAAGTCGCGTGACCCACAAGGCGCGACAAGTGTTGTGCCGCTTGTTGCCCCAGGGTGAACCCAAGCGCGATACCGTGGCGCAGACTCTGCATCTGTCGCAGCGCACCTTGCAGCGGCGCTTGCAGGAGGAGGGCACGAGTTTTCAGCAATTGCTCGATGACACCCGTCGCGAACTGGCCGAACAATATTTGGCACAGCCAGGCATGACCCTGCTGGAGATTGCTTATCTGCTGGGGTTTGCCGACCCGAGTAACTTCTTCCGCGCGTTCCGTCGCTGGTTCGATACCACGCCCGGCGATTACCGGGCGCGGCTGTTGCAGGCGCCGATCAGTGACGCCAAAAGGCCGGAATACACAGCACAAATACCGTAATGATCTCCAGTCGGCCGAGCAGCATGCCGAACGACAGGATCCACTTGGCCGCATCCGGCAGCGTCGAGAAATTGCCCGCCGGGCCAATGGTCTCGCCCAGCCCCGGGCCGACGCCGGATACGGTACTGGCGGCACCGGTCAGTGCGGTCATCCAGTCGACGCCGAGCAGCGACAGCAGCAGGGCGATCACGCAGATGGTGATGGCGAAGAAGAACGAAAAGGTCAGGATCGAGCGCACGATCTCTTCGTCGAGTCGGTGACCGTTGTACTTCTGCTTGATCACCGCGCGCGGGTGGATCAACTGGTTAAGGTTGGCCTTGAGCAGGATGTAGGCGACCTGGAAGCGAAAGATCTTGATCCCGCCGGCCGTCGAGCCGGAGCAGCCGCCGACGAAACCCAGGTAGAAGAACAGCATCAGCGAGAAGTTGCCCCACAGGCTGTAGTCGCCGAGGGCGAAGCCGGTGGTGGTGACGACCGAGGTCACGTTCAGTGCCACATGCCGCAGCGCGTCCAGCCAATGCAGGTCGGTGGTCCACCAGTACCAAGTGCCGAGTACCAGCCAGGTCACCAGCAACATACCGAGCAGCCCCTGTACCTGCTGATCCTTGATCAGTGCCCGACGGTTGCCGCGCATGGTCGCCACGTACAGCGTGAACGGCAGGCTGCCGAGAATCATCACCACCACCGCGACCCAGTGCACCGCCGGTTGCGTCCACTTCGCCAGGGACTGGTCGGAGGTCGAGAAACCGCCGGTGGAAATCGCCGACATCGCATGATTGATCGCATCGAACGGGCTCATCCCGGCCCACCAGAACGCCAGGCTGCCGAGGATGGTGATGCCGACGTACGCCGCCACGATCAGGCGCGCCACCATGTGCGAGCGCGGCATGACCTTTTCCGAACGGTCGGACGATTCGGTCTGGAACAGGCGCATGCCACCGATACGCAGCAACGGCAGAATCGCCACCGCCATGCCGATGAAACCGATGCCGCCGAGCCAGTGCAGCAGCGAGCGCCACATCAGAATGCCGGGGGACATGGTGTCCAGGCCGCTGAGCACGGTCGAGCCGGTGGCGGTGATGCCGGACATGCTTTCAAAGAACGAGTCGGTGTAGCTGATGTGCTGGGTCAACAGAAACGGCAGCGCGGCGAAAATGCACACCACCAGCCAGCTGCTGACGGTCAGCAGGTACATGTCGCGCGGGCGCAGATGAATGTGTTCGGGGCGACCGGGGATCACCAGCGCAAGGCCGGCGACGAAGGTGATCATGCTCGCCCAGAGGAACGACGGCAGATCGCCGGTGCGCTCGAAAATCACCAGGGTGGCCATGGGCACGACCATGGCGATGGCCAGGGTGATCAGGAAGATGCCGATGATGAAACCAATGATCCGTAAGGTCGGCAACGCCATGAAGTCCGCTCGGGCTGATGTAGGAAGGGCGCCATTCTACCCGTGGGGCAGGGCATGTAAACCGGCACCCTGTTGCCGGATACCGCTAGAATAGCCGCACATTTTTCTCAGGAGGTGGCCGATGCAGGCTCTCGACGCTTTGCTCAACCGTGTTTCCGTTCCACGCCTGGTCGAACCGGCCCCTACCGCCGAGCAGCGCGAAGCCCTGTTTGGCGCAGCCCTGCGCGCGCCGGATCACGGCCACTTGCAGCCGTATCGTTTCCTCACCGTCGAAGGTGCGGCGCGCGAGCAGATGGGCGAGTTGCTGGCTGAAGCGGCGCAGATGCAGGAAGGCGAAGTCACTGAAGCGATGATCGACAAGGCGCGCAACGGCCCGCTGCGTGCGCCGCTGGTGGTCGTGGTCATCGCGAAACTGCAGGAACACGTCAAGTATCCGAAGTCCGAACAATTGCTGGCGGCGGGTTGTGCGGCGCACGGGATTTTGCTGGCGGCGTATGCGCAGGGAATTGGTGCGGTGTGGCGCACCGGTGATCTGGCCTATTCGGCGCACGTGGCCAAAGGCTTGGGCCTGGCTGAAGGCGAGCAGGTGATTGCCTTCCTGTACCTCGGCACGCCGCAGAAAGAACCGCGTGTGGCGGAGAAGGTTGATCTGGCTGAGTTTGTCAGCGCCTGGCCGGGCAAGGCCTGAGCCTTTGATGTCCATGTGGGAGGGGGCTTGCTCCCGAAAGCGGCGTATCAGACAAAACTATGTTGCCTGACACACTGCCTTCGGGAGCAAGCCCCCTCCCACATTTGTTTTTACGGCTGCACGACGGCGCCAGGCACCAACGGCAATTCCAGACTGGCGACAAACCCGCCGTCTGGATGATTGGCCAGCGTCAGGCTCCCGCCATGCCGCTCCGCCGCGCGCTTGGCAATCGCCAGGCCCAGGCCATGCCCGGCCGCGGTCTGCCCCGGCGCCCGGTAAAAGGGTTCTCCCAACTGGCTCAGATGCTCGGCCTGCACACCCGGCCCGTGGTCGCGCACACTCACCACAATTCGTTCGCCCTGACGCGTGGCTTGCATTTGGATTGCCTGACCCACCGGGTTGAAGCGTTGGGCGTTGCGCAGCAAGTTGTCGACGGCGCGCTCGATCATGGTCGGCCAGCCTTTGAGGTTCAGCTGCGGCTCGGCCTCCAGGCGCACCGTCTGCTCTGGCGAGCCAAGCTGCGCATCCTTTTGCAGAGTGCCCAGCAGTGCATTCAGATCCACTTCTTCGGCACTGGCATTGTCGGCATCGACCCGTGCCAGCACCAGAATTTCGCTGATCAACGCTTCCAGGCGATCACATTCGCGGGTCAGGCGTGGCCATAGTTTTTCCCGTTCTTCCGGGTTGGCCCGCTCTGCCAGTGCCAGCGCAATGCGCAGCCGCGCTAAAGGTGAGCGCAATTCGTGGGAAACGTCGCGCAGCAACTGGCGCTGACTGCTGATCAGGCTTTGCAGGCGCGCGCCCATGCGGTTGAAGTCGGTGGCCAGTACGCCAAATTCATCGCGACGGTTGGCCAGTTTCGCCAGACTGTTCTGCTGATAGGTGGTCTGCCCCAGATCATGCACCGCACCGCGCAAACGGCTGAGCGGGCGGGTGATAGAGAAGGTCACCAGCAGGCTGAACAGGGTCAGCACCACCAGCGCGATGCCCAGTGCACTGAGTGGCCAGAGCAGGCTTTCGCGGTGCCAGGCGTCGAGTTCCGGGTGCGGGATGCGGAAGATGAACAGGTAGGTGTCGCCAGTTTTTTCGCTGGTGAACTCGTCGGTGAGACGACGCCATGGCAGGCGTCGGTCGTCGTTGTTCTGCCGGGCTTCAAATGCCGCGGCGCGACGCGGGAAGGTGCCGCGTACCACCGGGTCGCCGCTTTCGTTGAGTACCTGAACGTCGATGTGATATTGGCGTTTGCGCTGTTCGAGGATGTCCTGCGCGGCGTCTTCGCCCTGTGCTTCGTAGGTTTGCGTCCATTCGGCGGCCAAGGTGTTGAGGCCCGGATGGCGGCTGAGGATCCACGCGTCCTGATTGAGCATGTGCCCGAGCAGAATCGAAAGCCCCGCCACCAGAGCGATGGCCAGCCAGAAACTCGCGAGAATACGCCAGAACAATGAACGCACAGAAAGTCCTCAATCAAACAAAAAACTCAACAATGTGGGAGCGGGCTTGCTCGCGAATGCGGTGTGTCAGTCAACATTGCCTTGTCTGATACACCGCATTCGCGAGCAAGCCCGCTCCCACATTTGGATTGAGTGGCAACAGACCCGACAGCGGTTAGCCGTCGGGTCCGGGTTATCGCATTATTGCGCCTTTTGCGGCTGTTGCGCTTTCCACGCTTTGAACTCGGCCCATTCGGCGCGGCGTTCAGCCTGTTTCTTCTGGATCTCGTCGAATTTCTTCTGTTGATCCGGTTTCAGCAGGTTGCGTACGTCAGCTTCGGCTTTCTTGTGGTTGGCCGCCATCTCGTCCTTCATGGCTTTCTGGTCGGCCGGGGAGAGTTTTTCCAGGTACTTCTCGACGACCTGGCGACGCTCGTGCATCTGCTCGCCCATGATCTTGCGGATCTGTTCGCGCTGTTCGCGGGACAGGTCGAGTTGGCTGTACGGGCCTTTGCCGTGCATGCCGTGCATCTGACCGCCGTGGCGTCCGTCCATCGGGCCACCCATCGGGCCGCCATCCTGTGGCACAGCCATGGCGACGGTTGGCAGAGCGGCAGCGAACATCAGAGCGATAAGAGTCTTGCGCATGGTGTATCTCCTTGTCTCGTTCCCGGTACGTTCCGGATGAGTACAGATTACGGAGATCAAGGTCAGCGGCGGTCAGCGCTGGGTAAAGCTTGGGTAAAGACGCTTTGTCGTCGGCCTGACAAACCTCTGTGGCGAGGGAGCAAGCTCCCTCGCCACAGATGGGTATTTACAGGCTGTAGTAGTAGCCGCGGCTGCGCAGGGCGACGATGCGTGGGCGGCCGTCGGGGTGCGGGCCGATCTTCTTGCGCAGGTTGCTGACGTGCATGTCGAGGCTGCGGTCGTACAGGGTCAGCTTGCGGCCGAGGGCCAGTTGCGCCAGTTCCTGCTTGTCCAGTGGCTCGCCGGGCTGCTTGAGCAGGGCTTCGAGCAAGCGGCTTTCGGAAACGGTGAGGGTCAGTTCTTTCTCGTCGATGCTGACCACGCCGCGCACCGGGCTGAAGCTCAGGTCGCCAAGCTCGAGTTGGGTCGACACGGCGGCCGGGTGACTGCGGCGCAGCACGGCGCGCAGGCGCGCGGTGAGCTCGCGCGGATCGCAGGGTTTGGCCAGATAATCATCGGCGCCCAACTCCAGACCGAGAATGCGATCCAGCGGTTCGCCCCGGGCCGAAAGCATCAGCACCGGCAGATCGGCGTGTTCGCTGCGCAGTTGCTTGAGCAGCTCCAGGCCGCTGCCGTCGGGCAGCATCACGTCCAGCACCACGGCTGCTGGCGCCATCTCGGCCAGCGCCTTGCGCGCACTCTGGCCGTCGTGGCAGGCACGCACCTGGAAGCCTTCCTGGCTCAGCCAGCTACTCAAGAGTTCGCACAACTCCTGGTCATCATCAATCAGTAACAGCTCGCTCATGACTCACTCAATTTAGCCATTGCCGACGTTTTCGGCTTGCACCACTGGCAAAGATACCGCACAGCAGCGCCAATAGCGCTACCCCGGCGCCTGTGACGAACCATTGCTGCTGTTCGGTCAACAGACGCGGCAACGGACTGGCCTGGGCTTCCTTGAGTTGCAGCTTGAGACGCTGATTCTCCTGGCGCAACCGGGCAAGCTGAGCGCTTTCGCGTGCGTTGTCGGCATTTTGCAGTTGTTTGTTCAGTTCTTCTCGCTGCTGCTCACTGGCCTTGAGGCGCTGCTGCAACTCGGTGATCTGGCTGCCGGCACTCAATGACAGCGGCGTGGAATTGCCGCTTTCAGTGGTTTCCTCACCATGGGCGGGCGCCATGATCGACAACGTGACCCACATCAGACACAACGGACCCTTGCGCATCGCGATTCCTGCTTGCAAATGGATATTGGGCAGGTTGTCGGCAGGCAAACGAGAATAATGAGCGATTGAGAGCGGGGAGAAGCGAGAAGGTTCAGTGCGGGTGGAGGAGATATTGCGGTTGATGATTTTGTGGTGAGGGGATTCATCCCCGATGGACAGCGAAGCTGTCCCTTCTGATGGGCATGCGGTGTGTCAGACACACCGCATTGGATGGCTTTGGGGTTGCTGCGCAACCCATCGGGGATAAATCCCCTCGCCACAAGGTTGCCTCTTTTTACGGGAGGACTTGCTTGAACGGTTTGACGATCACATTGGCGTACACACCGGCGGCGATGTACGGGTCGGCGTCGGCCCAGGCTTGGGCGGCGCCCAGGGAGTCGAACTCGGCGACGATCAGGCTGCCGGTGAAACCCGCAGCGCCCGGATCATTGCTGTCGACTGCCGGGTGCGGGCCGGCCAGCACGATGCGGCCTTCGCCCTTGAGCACTTGCAGGCGTTCGAGGTGGGCCGGGCGTGCGGCGAGGCGCGCTTCGAGCGAGTTGGCGACGTCGGTGGCAATGATTGCGTAGAGCATGTCAGTCCTCGGTTTTTGGCGTTGTGGTATCGGCGTCGTGCAGGTGGCGGGACAGGTAGATGCCCTGACCGACCAGGAACAGCAAGGTCATGCCCAGGCTGCCGAACACCTTGAAGTCGACCCAGATGCTCTGGAAGGTGAATGCCACGAACAGGTTGGCAGCCCCGCAGAACAGGAAGAAAGCGATCCAGGCGATGTTCAGACGGGTCCAGACCGGATCCGGCAGGGTCAGCGCGTGGCCCATGATGCGTTTGATCAGCAGGCGGTCACCGATGAAGTGGCTGCCGATAAAGGCCAGGGCGAACAGCCAGTTGACCACCGGAGCTTTCCATTTGAGGAAGGTCTCGCTGTGGAAGGCCAGGGTCAGACTGCCGAAAACCAGACAGGCGATCAGGGTCAGCCACTGGCTCTTTTCCAGCTTGCGCTGTTTGATGAAAAGCGCGCCGTAGACCACCAGGGAGCTGATGATCAGCATCGCGGTGGCGCTGTAAATACCGCCTACAGTCACTTCATGGCCGGCAACGTCGACGACCCGCGGATCAAGTTTGTAAACGATGAAAAACAGCAGAAGCGGGATGAAATCGATGAATTGTTTCACAGTGAGAGCCAGAAGCTGGATGTGGCGGCATAATAACAAACATATGGGCGCGCGATAGCGCCAGCTGATTTGAGGTTACAACTCCCCGTGAATGTTGATTTGCACTGCCACAGCACGGCCTCCGATGGCGCCCTGGCGCCTGCGGTTCTGGTTGCGCGTGCGTTCGAAAACGGCGTGCGAGTCCTGGCGTTGACCGATCACGACACCCTCGAAGGCCTCGCCGAAGCGCGCAGCGCCGCCGAAGAACTGGGCATGCAACTGGTCAATGGCGTCGAACTGTCCTGCACCTGGGGCGGCGCGACCATCCACGTGCTGGGCTACGGTTTCGACGTCAACGCCGCGCCACTGGTCGAGGCCATCGCCCGATTGCACGATGGCCGCTGGCTGCGGTCGGAAGAGATAAGCCGCAAGCTTGGCCTCAAAGGTATGCCCGGTGCCCTCGAAGGCGCTCGGCAGATTCAGCAGGAACTGGGCGACAGCGGCAATGCGCCAGCCCGCCCGCATTTCGCTGACTGGATGGTGCGTGAAGGTTTTGTAAAGGATCGTGCCGAAGCATTCCGCAAATGGCTCGGCGCCGGCAAGCTGGGTGACGTCAAACAGCACTGGCCGACCCTGGAAGACACTGTCGGCACCCTGCGCGCCGCGGGGGCGTGGGTCAGTCTGGCGCATCCGTGGCACTACGATTTCACCCGCAGCAAGCGCCGAAAGCTGATTGCCGACTATATTCAAGCGGGCGGGCATGCAATCGAAGTGGTCAATGGCCATCAGCCCGCGGAACAGGTCGGCAGCCTGGCAATCCTTGCCCGTGAGTTCGGTCTGCTGGTCAGCGCCGGCAGTGATTTCCATGGCCCTGGAGGCTGGTCCGAGATTGGCCAGTACCGGCCGGTTCCCGAGGACCTTCCACCCCTGTGGTGTCGGTTCAAACATGACACAGATATTGCCGCCGTCTGAACAGGTAGAGAATGTGAGTCAATTTTTCCAGATCCATCCGGAAAACCCGCAAGCGCGCCTGATCAAACAGGCAGTCGAGATCATCCGCAAGGGCGGGGTGGTGATTTATCCCACGGACTCTTCCTACGCCATTGGTTGCCAGATCGGCGACAAGACGGCCATCGAGCGTGTGCGACGTCTGCGTCAGCTCGACGAGAAGCACAACTTCGCGCTGATCTGTAGCGACCTGTCGCAACTGGGTAACTACGCCAAGATCGACACCGGCACTTTCCGCATTCTCAAGGCGCATCTGCCGGGGCCTTACACCTTTATTCTCAACGCCACCCGCGAAGTGCCACGGCTGCTGCTGCACCCGAAAAAACGCACCATCGGCCTGCGGGTGCCGAGTCATCCGATTGCTCTGGCATTGCTGGCCGAACTCGGCGAGCCGCTGATGAGCGTGACCCTGATCATGCCCGGCGATGAAGACCCGCTGAGCGATCCGTACGAAATGCGCCAATTGCTTGAACATCAGGTCGACCTGATCATCGACGGCGGTTTCGGCGGGATCAAGGCGTCCACCGTGATTGACCTGACCGGCGACGACCCGGAAGTGATCCGCGTCGGTTGCGGCGACCCCGCGCCGTTCATGGTCGAGGCCTGAATGTCCGCAGTGGAAACCGTTGTCGATCCCCAGGCCGGCGCCCAGCAGGAACTGCCGTTTGCCATGGTCTATGGCCAGGCGGTCATGGAAATGCCGCTGGACTTGTACATCCCGCCGGATGCGCTGGAAGTCTTTCTCGAAGCCTTCGAAGGCCCGCTCGACCTGCTGCTGTACCTGATCCGCAAACAGAACATCAACATCCTCGACATTCCGGTGGCGGAAATCACCCGCCAGTACATGGGTTATGTCGAGCTGATGCAGTCGGTGCGCCTGGAACTGGCCGCCGAATACCTGGTAATGGCCGCGATGCTGGCCGAGATCAAGTCGCGGATGCTCCTGCCGCGCGCCGAAACCGTCGAAGAAGAAGAGGACGACCCGCGCGCCGAGCTGATCCGGCGCTTGCAGGAATACGAGCGCTTCAAGGCTGCCGCCGAAGGTATCGACGGCTTGAGTCGGGTCGGCCGCGATGTGGTGGTGCCCAAGCTTGACGCCCCGGAGGCCCGGGCGCGCAAGCTGTTGCCGGATGTCGCGCTGCAAGAGATTTTGATGTCCATGGCCGAGGTGTTGCGCCGGGGCGACATGTTCGAGAGCCATCAGGTCAGCCGCGAGGCGCTGTCGACCCGCGAGCGCATGAGCGATGTGCTGGAACGGCTCAAGGGCGGTGGTTTTGTGCCGTTCGTCGAACTGTTCACTGCCGAGGAAGGTCGCCTCGGTGTGGTGGTGACCTTTATGGCGATCCTTGAACTGGTCAAGGAATCCTTGGTCGAGCTGGTGCAGAATGAGCCGTTCGCCGCGATCCACGTGCGAGCCCGAGCCGAATAACGAGTCGAAACATGAACCTGACTGAACCCCGCGAGCTGGCGCCCCTGCTTGAAGCCTTTCTGTTGGCCTCGGGAAAGCCGCAATCGCTTGAACGCCTTTTCGAACTGTTCGAAGAAGGCGAGCGCCCTGAACCGCCGGTCTTCAAGAAAGCCCTGAGCCTGCTGGCCAAGTCCTGCGAGGGCCGCGCGTTCGAGCTCAAGGAAGTCGCCTCCGGCTACCGCTTGCAGATCCGCGAGAAGTTTTCACCGTGGGTCGGCCGTCTGTGGGAAGAGCGCCCGCAGCGCTACTCCCGTGCGCTGCTGGAAACCATGGCGCTGATCGCCTATCGCCAGCCGATCACCCGGGGCGAGATCGAAGACGTGCGGGGCGTGGCGGTCAACAGCAACATCGTCAAGACGCTGATCGAGCGCGAGTGGATCCGCATCGTCGGTTACCGCGACGTGCCGGGCAAACCGGCGATGTTCGCCACCACCAAGGCGTTTCTCGATCACTTCAACCTGAAAAACCTCGAAGACCTGCCGCCGCTCGCCGAACTGCGCGAGATGGAAACCGATCCGGTGCTCGAATTCGACGACGCACCGGTGCCGCAGGGCCTGCAGGAACTGGCCGATGCCAGCGCCGAGCCGGAAGAGCCGAAGGAAGAAACCAGTTTCCACTCGCTGTTGCTGGAACTGGACAGCATGGAGGAGGGGATCAAAACCGACTTCGACGATCTGTTGCGGGATGCCGCGGATGGCGAAGCGCAGCCGCCTGAGCTTGAAACCGAGACCGCCGAGCCGGCGATTGAAGTTGAACTTGAGACCGAGCCTGAAGCCGAACCGCAAGAGGACATTCTTGGCGTTGCCGAAGCCCGTGAAAAGCTCCTGGCCGCCGTCGCCGCCCTCGAACAACCGGCGCCAGAGCCTGAACTGAGCGAAGAAGAAGCCGAGGCCCGCGCGCTGGCGGAAGCCATCGAGGCCGAACGCCGCGAATTCGAGGACTGATAACGAACAACTGTGGGAGCGGGCTTGCTCGCGAATGCGGTGTGTCAGACATTCATGTATTGCCTGACACACTGCATTCGCGAGCAAGCCCGCTCCCACAGGGTCAAGTGTCGTTCTGGAGTATTCGATGAGTTCCACCAAAGACCCCTGCATCAGCCTCTGCAAATTCACCGACGACATCTGCCTCGGCTGTGGCCGCAGCAAGCGCGAAATCCGCGCCTGGAAGAAACTCGACAAGGACGACAAGCGCACGGTGCTGGCCGAAGCCGCGCTGCGCCTGATCAAACTTGGTGGCGCCGGTCGGCGGAAAAAGAAATAAGTAGCAAACCATCAGCTAGTCTCTGATGCGCGATGGCGCGCATCCGCGTATGATTCGCGACCCTTCGGCGATCCCTTCGCCCGAAAACCAGATTTCAATGCTTCAGGCGCCGCCTGAACAGACCACACCGGGAGGTGCCCAGATGAGTGACATCAATCAGAAAGACGACCAGGAAATCGGCCCAGCAGGCGAAAAGCTGCAGAAGGTCCTCGCCCGTATCGGCGTCGGCTCGCGCCGTGACGTCGAAGCCTGGATCAGCCAGGGCCGGATCAAGGTCAATGGCAAAGACGCCACCCTCGGCCTGCGCGTCGACATGCACGACGCGATCACCATCGATGGCAAGGTGATCAAGCGCGAAGAGGCTGCCGAGTCGGTCCGCCGCGTGATCATGTACAACAAGCCTGATGGCGAGATCTGCACCCGTGACGACCCGGAAGGCCGTCCGACCGTGTTCGACAAGCTGCCGCGTCCGAAAGAAGGCCGCTGGATCAACATCGGTCGTCTCGACATCAACACCACCGGTCTGCTGATGTTCACCACCGATGGTGAACTGGCCAACCGTCTGATGCACCCGTCCTACGAGATGGATCGTGAATACGCCGTGCGCGTACGCGGTGAAGTCGACGACGAAATGATCGAGCGCCTGAAGGCCGGCGTGGTGCTGGAAGACGGCCCGGCGCGTTTCACCGACATTCAGCAGGCGCCGGGTGGCGAAGGCTTCAACCACTGGTATCACTGCGTGGTGATGGAAGGCCGTAACCGTGAGGTTCGTCGTCTGTGGGAATCCCAGGGCCTGGTGGTAAGCCGTCTGAAGCGCGTGCGTTTCGGTCCGGTGTTCCTCAACTCCGACCTGCCGATGGGCCGCTGGCGCGAAATGAGCCAGTACGAAGTCGACGTGCTCAGCGCTGAAGTCGGCCTGACGCCGGTGGCGATGCCGCAACTCAACGCCAAGAGCAAGGACAAGCTGGAGCGTATGCAGCGCAAATCGTCGCGGCCGATGGCCAAGACCGAGCGCGTGCGTACCCTGCGTCCAGCCGCTGGCGCGCCGACCGGTCCGCGTCCGAGCCGTGAGCCGCAGATCGAAGGCGAGCGTCCGGGGCGCAAGCCAGTGGCCCGTGATGGCGAGCGCGCACCGCGTCCGGCCAACGGTCGCACCGAACGTGGCGAAGGTCGTGCGCCGGCCGGCCGTGGTACGCCAGTGGCGGATCGTCCTGCCGACACCACCAACAAGCGTCCGGCCAAGCCTGCGCCGAAGCGTCCGGGCATCAAGTTGGTCGACGGCGACAAGCCGTCGGGCAAGCGTCGCGGTGCTCCGGCCGGTTCCGGTCAGCGTCCAGGTTTCGGTCGCAAGAAGCCGGAGTGATCGGCTTTAGCGTCTGAATGAAAAACGCCAACCGCAGGGTTGGCGTTTTTTTTCGTCTGGCGAAAGGTATGTAGCGTCTGAGCTGGCCTCTTCGCGGGCAAGCCCGCTCCCACAGTGGATCTGCGTCGTACACAAATCCTACTGTGGGAGCGGGCTTGCTCGCGAAGAGGCCAGTGGCTTCAATAAAGAAAAATCAGGCTAGAACACAAACCGCCCATCAAACACCGGCTTGTCATCCAGCGCCAGCACCCCGCCCGAGAAAATCAGGTCCAGATGATGACTGCCCTTGGCCCCACCGCCGAGGCCCAGGTGCAGGCCGCAATGGCGTTCCTCGAAACCGGCATTGCGCGCATACAGATCTTTCACCCCTTCATTGGTACCGATGCCCAACTCCTCGATGCGCCGGTTCGACGGGTTGGCATCCAGGTACTTGTTGAAATCATGCTCCAACCCCGGCACATCGGTGGCGATGCGGCTGATGGTCGAGTTCTCGATCCACAGTTCCAGCGGCGACTCCAGCACGCCGTACTTGCGCGCAAACGGGATGGTGCTGAGGAAGGTGCCCTTGAATTTCACATGACCATTGATGGCTTCGCTGTGGGTGGCGATTTCGCCGGGGGCCAGGTCGAAGTTGCCGACGCCGTTGATGTCGGTCCACTTCTTGATGCTGTTCAGCGGCGTTTCGAACCGCGAGCCATGCTCATCGGTGAAGCTCAGCGTGGTGGCCTGGGACATGCGCTGGATCAAGTGGCTGTTGAGCCCGGCGATACGCTGCGGGGTGACGCTGAAGGTGTCGTAGAAATAGTCGCCGTAATCCTTGAACAGCAGCGATTTCTTCCAGTTTTCCGCCATCACGCCTTGCAGGGCGCGCACGAACTCCGGGCCGTCGGGGCGTGGGTTGGGCAGGGTGGAAGAGTCGTAGAAGAAAATGTACAGATCGCTGTCGGCGATAGCTGCAGTCAGCGTGGCGGTGCTTTCCAGGTCCAGGCGGCGCGCGCTGAAGTTGAATTTCGGGTGGTCGCCGGCCTGTTCGGCGATGGCGCCGGTCAGGGCTTCGTAATCGGCGGTGTGGCCGAGCAGTACCTTCGCCGAGTCGAGACCGGCAAGGGCAGGGTGATGTTCGAGGTAGTAAAGGAAATGCGAGATCGCGCGGGGCTTATCCATGAGTCCTCCCTGACTGACCGTGAAGAAAGCGGCAGGCACGACCGGCTGGATCGTGCCTGCCCGGGATGTCTTACAGAGGCCACATCGCCGTGCCGAACGGAACCACCGCGTCGGCTTGCATCATTTCCACGGCCGCCTCATGGGTCGGTGCTTCAAACCATTCGTCCAGTTGCAGTTCGGTATCCAAGTCTTTTTCCAGTGCTTGCATGGTCGATCTCCTAGATGACTTTCACGGTTGTGACTGGCCGGTCGAGTTGGCCGGCAAGACGTGAAGAACCTAGTTCAGGGTGTTTTGTAATGCAAAAAATTATTTATTTAAAATTTAAATAAACTTTTTATTCTGTTTTTAAACGACGGTTTTCTTATTTGAAAACAAAAAACTAAACGGCAACTTTCATTAGCAAGCTTGCTACCGTCAATTTGCAGACGTCCTACAGAATTTTCCGAAATGGAAAATCTGCGTTACGCATCGTAAAGAAAAGTTTACGAAAACTCCGGTAAAGCCCAGTGGATTTACCCCCTTGCCGAAGCTGTAAGGAAAACCTGCCGAAGGCCGGCCACAAAGGCATCGCGCAAGGCTCTGGCGCGCTTGTTTCAGCATCGTTTGCAGGGTGAGATGCGCCTCATGCCTGTCGTGCAGGTGCATAACAAGAAGGAGGCGCAATGAACGCCGTGATTGATCTTCACTTCTCTCCGTGGGGTGGTTTTTCGCTCGTCCCCGTCGATGGCCTGCAAAGGCCTGACTCAATTTTTGCAGCCGCCCGAGTGTCTCGAGGCGGACCCACGCAATCCCGGCAAGCGCCACGCTGATCCAGCGGGGTCTGGCAGCAGGGGGTTAGCGGTGTACAATGCGCCGCGTTTTAACTGTGACCCTCTGCGTAATCGCGCAAACCTCAAGGCCATCCGCCTTGTTCACTCCGCCGCGCCACAAGCGCGTCGGGTTCGATTTCGTCACAGATAAAAACAAACAGGTGACGCATGACCGTTGTAAATAAGCTGAACTCCTGGTGCCTTCGCTGGGGTTTGATCGGGGCTGCCTGAAATCGCAACCTTGCAGCAACGTCTACTGAACATCATCAAACCTTGCGTGAGACCTTTTTCATGAGTGGACAACCCTCGCAATCAGGCGAGCTGAAACGCGGCCTGAAAAATCGCCACATTCAACTGATCGCCCTCGGTGGCGCGATCGGTACCGGATTGTTCCTCGGCTCGGCCGGGGTCCTGAAATCCGCCGGCCCGTCGATGATCCTCGGCTACGCCATCTGCGGCTTCATCGCCTTCATGATCATGCGCCAGCTCGGCGAGATGATCGTCGAAGAGCCGGTGGCCGGTTCCTTCAGTCATTTTGCGCACAAGTACTGGGGCGGCTTCGCCGGTTTCCTGTCGGGCTGGAACTGCTGGATTCTGTACATTCTGGTGGGCATGTCGGAGCTGACGGCGGTCGGCAAGTACATCCACTACTGGGCGCCGGACATCCCGACCTGGGTCACCGCCGCTGCATTCTTCGTGCTGATCAATGCGATCAATCTGGCCAACGTCAAGGTCTTCGGTGAGGCCGAATTCTGGTTCGCGATCATCAAGGTCGTGGCGATCGTCGGCATGATCGCGCTGGGCAGCTACCTGCTGGTCAGTGGCCATGGCGGCCCGCAGGCCTCGGTCAGCAACCTGTGGTCGCACGGCGGGTTCTTCCCCAACGGCGTCAGCGGTCTGGTGATGGCGATGGCGATCATCATGTTCTCCTTCGGCGGTCTGGAAATGCTCGGTTTCACCGCCGCTGAAGCGGACAAGCCGAAAACCGTGATCCCGAAAGCGATCAATCAGGTGATCTACCGCATCCTGATTTTCTACATCGGTGCACTGGTGATCCTGCTCTCGCTGACTCCATGGGACAGCCTGCTGGCGACCCTCAATGCGTCCGGCGATTCCTACAGCGGCAGCCCGTTCGTGCAGGTGTTCTCGATGCTCGGCAGCAACACCGCCGCGCACATCCTCAACTTTGTGGTTTTGACCGCGGCACTGTCGGTGTACAACAGCGGCACCTACTGCAACAGCCGCATGCTGCTGGGCATGGCCGAGCAGGGCGATGCGCCGAAAGGGCTGGCGAAAATCGACAAGCGCGGCGTGCCGGTGCGTTCGATCCTGGCGTCGGCAGCGGTCACTCTGGTGGCGGTGTTGCTCAACTACCTGATCCCGCAACAGGCGCTGGAACTGCTGATGTCGCTGGTGGTGGCAACCCTGGTGATCAACTGGGCGATGATCAGTTTCTCGCACTTCAAGTTCCGCCAGCACATGAACAAGACGCAGCAGACGCCACTGTTCAAGGCGCTGTGGTACCCGTACGGCAACTATGTCTGCCTGGCGTTCGTGGTGTTCATCCTCGGCGTGATGCTGCTGATCCCGGGCATCCAGATCTCGGTTTACGCGATTCCGGTATGGGTCGTGTTCATGTGGGTCTGCTACGTGATCAAGAACAAGCGCGGCGCGCAGCAGGCGCTGCACGCGGCCAGCGCTTCGAAGTAAGCGCTGACGCAAAAAACGACAAACCCGGCCTGTGCCGGGTTTGTCGTTTCCGGGGTTTACACAATCCCTTGTAGGAGTGAGCCTGCTCGCGATAGCGGTGTATCAGTCGACGAATATTTATCTGACTTACCGCTATCGCGAGCAGGCTCACTCCTACAGGGGGATCGGAGGTTCGGACAGTTTCGCGGTATCCTGCACCCTCTGAATACGGACGCTTTTCCATGCTGGTGATTTCCAACAACGTGCATCTGCCGGATGCCGAGATCGAACTGACGGCCATCCGCGCGCAAGGCGCCGGTGGGCAGAACGTCAACAAGGTCTCCAGTGCCGTGCACCTGCGTTTCGACATTCCGGCCTCGTCCTTGCCCGAGTTCTACAAGGAGCGGCTGCTGGCGCTGCGTGACAGTCGCATCACCAGTGATGGCGTGCTGATCATCAAGGCTCAGCAATACCGCACGCAGGAAGCCCAACCGTGCCGATGCGCTGGAGCGCTTGGTCGAACTGATTCTCAGCGCCACCAAAGTCGAAAAGAAACGCCGTCCGACCAAACCGACCCTGGGCTCAAAGAAGCGCCGACTCGAATCGAAAACCAAACGCGGCAGCATCAAGGCCGGGCGTGGCAAGGTGGATTTCTAGTCTTCGCGGTACTTCGCGGTGTGCTTGTACAGGTACACGCTCAGCGCCAGACCGCTCAGCGAGGCAATGGCGGCAAACAGAAAGATCGAAGCAAAACCGAAGCCCGCGGCAATCGCCCCGGCCAGTGGCCCGGTGATCCCCAGTGACAAGTCGATAAACAGCGAATAGGCGCCGACCGCCGCACCACGGCTGGAGGCTGGCACCAGATTCACCGCTTCCACGCCCAGCGCCGGGAACACCAGCGAGAAACCGAAGCCGCTCAACGCCGCCCCGGCCAGCGCCCAATGTGCATCCGGCGCCAGCCACAGCAGCAACAGGCCGAGGGTTTCCACCGACAGGCAGGCAATCGCTACGCGGAAGCCGCCGAGACGGTTGATCAGGTTGCCGAACAACAGTCGCGCGCCGATGAAACTGGCGCCGAACAGGCTCAGGCACAACACCGCGTTGTCCCAGTGCCGGGTGGCGTAATACAGGGTGATGAAGGTGGCGATGGTGCCGAACCCGATCGAGCCCAGCGCCAGACCGCAGCCGTGGGGGAACACTTTGCCGAGTACATGCATGAACGGCAGGCGCTCACCGGCCACAATCGGCGCGGCGGTTTTCGGCCAAGCCAGTAACAAACCAATAATGGCCAACAGCATGATGCTGACGCCCATGCTCCACAAACCCAACTGACCGACCAGCCACACGCCAAACGGTGCGCCGATCGCCAATGCGCCATAGCTGGCGATGCCATTCCAGGAAATCACCTTGGCGGTGTTTGCCGCGCCGACGCGACCGATGCCCCAACCGATTGAACCGGAACCGACAAGGCTTTCGGCGCTGCCCAGCACCAGTCGACCGATCAACAGGCTGATCAGGCTGAGCATCGGCAGGTTCGGTGTCCACGCCGAAATCAGCATGAACACGCCGCTCAAGCCGCAACCGGCGAGGCCGTACATCACTGCCAGTTTGCTGCCTTTGTTATCGATGATCTTGCCGGCGTACGGGCGACTGAGCAGGGTGGCGAGGTATTGCACGCTGATTACCAGCCCGGCGATGACGGCGCCGAATCCCAGATCACTATGGACATACCCCGGCAACACCGCGAGCGGAATGCCGATGTTGAGATAACCGATGAAGGTGAAGAGGACGATGGAAACGACTTGCAGCGTGACCGCCAGGGGGCGCTGGGGCTCTGACTTGGAGAACGACATGGGTAACGATCCACGGCAAAGCAGGATTAGATAGGCTGCTTATGATACCGGCGCGAACGAGCCAGGGGCGGGGAAAAGTAAAACTATTTGCCGGGTGGTGGAATCAGGGTTTGGCCGGGGCGACCAGTTGCGTGGTGACGAGGGCGGCGAGGGCGTTTTCTTCGCTGCCGAAACGGGCGAGCAGGGCGGCCTGTTTTTCCGGGGAGAGGCGGTTCCAGATCTCGATCATTTTCTCGGTGGCACCGATCAGGACGGCAGCTTGGCTTTCAGAGAATTCGTCGGTCATGGCGGGCTCGGTTTCAGGCAGTGTGGAAAGCGCATCTTAGCGCTTTCCACACGGTCTGTACGGCGGGTTTTACTCTTCGCTGTCGGCCTGGCGGCTCTCAACGGCTTCTTTCGGCTCGGGCTGTTGGGCGCCGGCTTGTTGCGTGGTCGTCTGCTCAGGTACGTGCAGGCTTGGGAAGGGGAGATTAGGAATCTCGTGCATGGTTGCGCTCCTCGCTAAGTCTGTTGATAGATCTGGTAGATCCGCGCTTCTTGAAAGCCTGCGCAGGATACAGCAGGAAAAATGACATTCAGACTTTTAATTGAAAATAATGCGACAGATGGCCGCAGGGCGCGCAAAAACAACTGTGGGAGCGAGCTTGCTCGCGAAATCGGTGTATCAGTCAACATATCTGTCGAATGACACTCCGTATTCGCGAGCAAGCTCGCTCCCACAGAGGTTTGTGTAGCTGGATCTACTTGCTGACGTCGGCGATGGCTTGTGCCAGCAGCGCCAGGCGCGTGGCATCGATTCCGGCGACGCTGTTTCGTCGGCGCTACTTCAACAACGGTGCCCATGCCGGATTTGTGTTCTACACCAACGACCCGAACCTGTCGGAAGCGGACGAACAAGCGCTGCAGGCGAAAATTGCCGGTAGCAAAGGGGTGGGAAATTTCAGGTCGCTGTTCGTCAACATTCCCAGGGGCAGCGACAAGGCGATTCAGATCATCCCGGTGGGGATATCGCGACGAAAGACGAATTCGAACGCATCAAAAATATCACCCGCAACGATGTGATCGCGGCTTGGCGAATGAATCCGGCGTTGGCGGGGGGTATGCCGGAAAACGCGGCGGGGTTTGGCGATATTGAGAAGGTCGATCGGGTTTACACCAACAATGAAATACGGCCGATCAGTCAGTTGTTTTTACAAGTGAACGAGCAGTTGCGAGCGGATCAGGGTGTAAGGTGGTGAGAATGTCGATGCGCGTAGGAAGCACCGTCGTATTTAATTTTTGGCTATGAATGTAATTCTAAGTTGTTCTAAAAAACTGTCATTTATGACAGTGGTGGTGTTTGTGTTTTTTGCTTGATGATAGGAGGGAGGCAATGTCTGGAACATTGTTTTCATAGTCTGTCTAGAACAGGAGATAACACCATGACAACCACCATTTCTTTTGTAGAGCCAGTGCCAGAGAACAGCACAGATGCTGAAATTCTGGAGAGAATAAAAGAGCGGGAAAAATGCGAGATTTTGAACTTTGCAAGAGTTTCTAAGACGCGTGTCGAATATGATATTGAAATTCAAGGTGATGACGTAAGTGTCGGCAAGAATTCAGCTTCTCAGGAAATATTTATTAACTATAAGTTTGATTCTGAGGGTTTTAAAAAACACTTTAAAGATAAGTAGTGATTTACTTGTATTGTGTCGTCAATTGCAAAATTTTTGGCGATCTGGCGCATGAGTGTTGATGTGTGTGGCAAGTGCGATTGTTTAAGTTTTCTGCTGCGGGAGTTATAACCATGGGCCGTTTCGTGCTTGTTTCAAAGTGGGTGCCGGAAAATAGTAAGGATGCTGAAATTCTAAATAATTTATAGCTCGTAGAAGGAGAGGTTTTCAGTTTTAAAAGGGTTGAAAAAATCGTGTGGAATATCAACTAAAGTTGCCATAACCTGCGGAGGATAGGGCTTCAGATCCGCCGGATAAGGCTTTTTACGATGTGATTCATCAACCGAAAAATGATGGTCGCCTGTGATCTATCAATGCCAGAGTTGCATTCGGATGGTGGCGAAAAAAGGATGGGCTGATAGTACGAAAATGGCTGTGTAAAGATGAGAAATAACGCCGATCCGTCGGGAACGGAAATGTCTGAATTAAGTTGAGGAGTGCTTTAATGGATAGCCGACTTGGTACCTTTGAGCTTGTTTCTGCGGATTCAGGCGATTTAGAAATTACCGGTGTTCCGGTTGATTTGTCAATTGAGCAAATCCAGCAAAAATTGCGGGGTGTTCAAACATTTTTAGGCAGTAATGGAGGATTGGATGAAGATGAAGCGTTTGACAATTTTTTTGTTGTTCCGATAAAGGATAGGAGTGGTGGCGTAATAACGATAGCTTCTTGGTACGAGGACACTGAGATATCACGGGGATATGGATGGGGGAAAAAGAAGCTGAAGGAGTTTAAGACTTGGCAAGAACTTGAAGCGTGGGCGTGATGGGGGGCTAGCTTCCTGACAACTGATTGCTTGGTTTTGTTAGCGGCGATGATAAAAAAGACACGTGCTTTTGGAGGGGATAATAGTGCGTGTCTATTGCAAAGTACGCAGTGAGAAAGGGCGAATTTCTCTCGCGATGAACTGTCCTTGGAGTTTGTTCGGTTGTATTGCCAACGTTCTTCTGTAGCTTGTGGTCACACTTGGGTGGCTAACTTGACGTTTTCCCACACGCTGAGCCCCTCCGCCCAGGCGGTTGATCGTTTGCTGTTTGATCGGCTGCGTTCGCTGTCACGTCTGGAGCGGCGCGATTTATTCGACCAGCTCTGTTGTGTATCGGAGCCGCGTAATGTGCGCTGTGGCGAGGGGCTGGCCCCGCCACAGCAGTCAGCTACTCAGTCGGTACCAATTGATTGAGCACTTCATTGACGGCTATTTCAGCCACCATGACGATCTGGGCGATGCCTTGCGCGGTTTTGCGGTGTGAGCCGCCGAGCGCGGCGGCGAAGTCGTTGAGCATGACGGTCGCTGAACCCAAGGACTCGCAGGCGTCAGCCAGCAGGGGCTCGGTGCCGCTTTGCGGATTCGCCAGGTAGAGGCGGTTAGGTTGATAGGGTGTGGCCATGATGTCGGCGGTGGGAGGGCCTAAATAATGATCCAGGGCTCGCTCAGCGGCTTCATTGAGCTTTTTTGAATCGAGCGATTGGTAGGGGGACGTTGGATTTGCGATGGATGCCGGATCAATTACCGGCGGGTTCGGCGTTACCTTGAACATGAGTCTTCACCTCGTCTTTTTTCGCCGCACCTTATCGCTACTAAACGAAAGGGTGGCAGCTATGCGCAAGTTAGTAGGCCGGCAGAAGACTCAACATCCGGCGCACCCGAAGGTGCCATGCGCACAGCCGCCATCAAGAGCAGGCAGACACCTGACTGGATGGAGCTCATGCAACCGTAAAGTCATCTAATCCGGGCTACTAAACCCGATCACTGGGAATCAGTGATGGGAAACAAGTTACCGATAGCGTCCAAGGTGCACAAGCCAGCGGATTCTGGCTTAGGCGTAGGCAGCGGCGCAAGGTTTTGTAGGCATTGTGGCGTATCACGACGTGTCGCTAAACACGTTTTGTTTAGAGTGTTTTAGCGGTGCTGGATGCGGGGAAATGATCTGACGTGCCTCACACAGCTGACGGGACATCCTCACGTTGCAACAGGTGCTTGGTCACTCGTCGCTCATGATGACCATGCGCTACGCGCACTTCAGCCCCGGGGCATCTGGCGGAAGTGGTGAATCTCAATCCCTTAGCTAAGGACTTTGGAAACTTTGTGGACGATACAAAGTGGGCCACGGTTAGGGAATTGGCTGAAACAGCCTAAATTTGGGGATGGGGCTGGGGGCTTTGCCTTTTTGGGGGGGGATGCTGGAAATGACAATCAGACTTTTAATTGAAAATAATGCGACAGATGGCCGCAGGGGGGACGCAATAACAAAGGTCGCCGCAAAAACAACTGTAGGAGTGAGCCTGCTCGCGATGGCGGTGTGTCAGTCAACTCATATGCTGGCTGATACGCCGCTATCGCGAGCAGGCTCACTCCTACAGGGGGATTGCGGTGTTACTTGCTGACGTCGGCGATGGCTTGTGCCAGCAGCGCCAGGCGCGTGGCATCGATCCCGGCGACGTTGGCCCGGCCCGAGCTGACCATGTACACGCTGTGATGCTCACGCAGTTGTTTGACCTGCTCCGGTGACAGGCCGGTGTAGGAGAACATTCCGCGCTGCACGCCAATGTGCGCAAAACGCTCACGCAGGCCATGCGGTTCCAGTGCTTCGACCAGGCCGCTGCGCAATTGGGCGATACGCAAGCGCATGGCTTCCACTTCATCGGCCCAGCGGCTTTTCAGCTCCGGGTCGGCGAGGATGGTCGCGACCACTGCCGCACCGTGATCCGGTGGGGTCGACCACAGGTTGCGGGCGATGTTGGCCAGTTGGCTGCGGATGTCGATCAGCTTGTCGGCGGTTTTCGCACAGACAATCAATGCGCCAGTGCGGTCGCGGTACAGGCCGAAGTTCTTCGAGCAGGAGCTGGTGATCAGCAGCTCGGGTACTTCTGCGGCGAACAGTCGGGTCGACCACGCGTCCTGCTCCAGCCCATCGCCAAAGCCCTGGTAGGCAAAGTCGATCAGCGGCAGCAGGTCACGGCGGCGCACCACGTCGAGCACGCGCTGCCAGTCGTCATGATTCAGGTCGAAACCGGTCGGGTTGTGGCAGCACGCATGCAGCAGCACCACGTCGCCGTGCGGCACTTCGTTGAGCACGGCGAGCATCGCATCGACGTCGAGGCGGTTGTCGCTGCCCACGTACGGGTAGTGACTGACCTTGACCCCGGCCGCCGCGAAAATGGTTTCGTGGATCGGCCAGGTCGGGTTGCTCAGCCATACGCCCTTGCCCGGCAGGCACTGGGCGATGAAGTCGGCCGCCAGACGCAGTGCGCCGGTACCGCCCGGGGTCTGGGTGGCGCCGGCGCGCTGTTCGGCGATCAGCTTCGATTCGGCGCCGAGCACCAGCTCATTGATGACCTTGCCGAACAGCGGATTGCCGTGACCACCGATGTAGGTCTTGGTGTCCTGGCTTTCGACCAGTCGCGCCTCGGCGATTTTCACCGCTTCGGGGATCGGCGTCAGGCCCTGGGCATCCTTGTAGACGCCAACGCCGAGGTCAAACTTGCGCGGGTTACTGTCCTGCGCATAGGCCTCCATCAAACCGAGGATCGGGTCGCCGGGTACCCGGCCGATGGCGTCAAAGTGCATTACTTGCGTCCTTCTGCGGTCTTGGCCACTTCGTCAGTGCGCGCGGCCATGATGAAGTCGTTGCGGTGCAGACCCTTGATCGAGTGGCTCCACCAGGTCACGGTGACTTTGCCCCACTCGGTCAGCAGACCCGGGTGGTGACCTTCGGCCTCGGAGATCTCGCCGACGGCGTTGGTGAACGCCAGCGCATGCTTGAAGTTCTTGAACAGGAAGACCTTCTCCAGCTGCATGATGCTGTCGCGAACTTCGATGTTCCAGTCCGGGATCTGCTTGATCAGGATCGGCAGTTCTTCGTCGCTGACTTGTGGCGCATCGGCACGGCACGCTTCGCAGTGGGCTTGGTTCAAAGTGGACATGGTGTGATTCCTGAAATCGAGTGTGTTTTTTTTATAGAAGCTATCGGCCCGTCAATGCCGTCACGCTAAACCAAAGTGGCGGCGACTGACAGACTCAATTGTCAGCAAAAGACGCGGATCACGCGGCTTTCGGTTTTGGCGGAAACTTCGGAGCATGCAACCCCAGCTGCATGCCTTGCTTGACCATGGCCATGATGTCTTCATGGGCGACGTCGAACAGGCGCTTGAGGTTCGGCAAGACAAAGTACAGCGGCTGCAGAATGTCGATGCGATACGGCGTGCGCATCGCTTCCAGCGGATCGAAGGTTTGATGTTCGGGCTCGTCCGACAGCGAGTAAACGGTTTCTTTTGGCGAAGACAGGATGCCGCCGCCGTAGATGCGTTTGCCTTGCGGGGTGTCGACCAGGCCGAACTCGATGGTCATCCAATACAGACGCGCCAGATACACGCGCTCTTCCTTGGTGGCCTGCAGGCCGAGCTTGCCGTAGGTGTGGGTGAATTCGGCGAACCAGGGGTTGGTCAGCAGCGGGCAGTGACCGAATATCTCGTGAAAAATGTCCGGCTCTTGCAGGTAGTCCAGTTCTTCGCGGGTGCGAATGAACGTGGCCACCGGAAACTGTTTGCTGGCGAGCAATTCGAAGAAGGTCTGAAAGGGAATCAGTGCCGGAACGCGGGCAACCTGCCAACCGGTGGTTTCACCGAGTACCTTGTTGATTTCGCCGAGCTGCGGAATGCGGTCGTGGGGCAGACCGAGTTTTTCGATACCGTCCAGGTACTCCTGGCACGCCCGACCCTCGATCACTTTCAGCTGGCGAGTGATCAGCGTGTTCCACACCGCGTGTTCTTCGGCGGGGTAGTCGATAAAACCTTGCGCATCGGGCTCGCGGGCCAAGTACTGCGTCTGCTTCATACTGCTCTCCTGCTAGGGGAATTCGTTCTTGTTATGTCCAGCGATGGGCTCAGGATTACCCGAGTGCGGGGTTGGATGCAGCAGGTTGAGCGTTCTCTGTGTAGGAAAATTCGCCGCATTTCGTAAAAAAATCGTTACGCTTTGCCGGGTATCTCGCATTTGCGGTGATTTGCAGGTTTGAAAAGGGTCGTGGCTGTCACATAATCTTGACAACTATCTGCGCGCCTCGACAGAAAAGTCAGGCCAAACCGCAGCGCAAATCTCTTGTGGGAGCGGGCTTGCTCGCGAAAGCGGTGTGTCAGCTGAATGAATGGCGACTGACACACCGTCTTCGCGAGCAAGCCCGCTCCCACAGGGATTGTGTTCAACCCCTCATCCTTGTCGGGCCTCTTTATATGCGTATCAAAGTTCACTGCCAAAACCGCATCGGCATCCTGCGCGACATCCTCAACCTGCTGGTGGAGTACGGGATCAACGTTGCACGCGGCGAGGTCGGCGGTGAGCACGGCAACGCGATCTATCTGCACTGCCCGAACCTGATCAACATCCAGTTCCAGGCGCTGCGGCCGAAGTTCGAGGCGATTGCCGGGGTGTTTGGGGTCAAGCGCGTCGGGCTGATGCCCAGTGAGCGTCGGCACATGGAGTTGAACGCGTTGCTCGGCGCGCTGGAATTCCCGGTGCTATCGATCGACATGGGCGGCTCGATCGTCGCCGCCAACCGCGCGGCGGCGCAGTTGCTCGGGGTGCGGGTGGACGAGGTGCCGGGGATTCCGCTGTCGCGCTATGCCGAGGATTTCGATTTGCCGGAACTGGTGCGCGCCAACAAGTCGCGAATCAACGGCATGCGGGTCAAGGTCAAGGGCGACATCTTCCTCGCCGACATCGCGCCGCTGCAATCGGAGCATGACGACAGTGAAGCCATGGCCGGTGCGGTGCTGACCTTGCACCGCGCCGACCGCGTTGGTGAGCGTATCTATAACGTGCGCAAGCAGGAACTGCGCGGCTTCGACAGTATCTTCCAGAGCTCGAAAGTGATGGCCGCTGTCGTGCGTGAGGCGCGGCGCATGGCGCCGCTGGATGCGCCGCTATTGATAGAAGGCGAAACCGGCACCGGTAAAGAGTTGCTGGCCCGCGCCTGTCACCTCGCCAGCCCGCGCGGACAGTCGCCGCTGATGGCGCTCAATTGCGCCGGGCTGCCGGAGTCGATGGCCGAGACCGAGCTGTTCGGCTATGGCCCCGGCGCGTTCGAAGGGGCGCGCGCCGAAGGCAAGCTTGGTCTGCTGGAGCTGACGGCGGGCGGTACGCTGTTCCTCGATGGCGTCGGGGAAATGAGCCCGCGCTTGCAGGTGAAACTGCTGCGCTTTCTGCAGGACGGCTGCTTCCGTCGGGTCGGCAGTGATGAAGAGGTGTATCTGGACGTGCGAGTGATCTGCGCAACCCAGGTCGACCTGTCCGAATTGTGCGCGCGCGGCGAGTTTCGTCAGGATCTGTATCACCGCTTGAACGTGCTGTCGCTGCACATCCCGCCTCTGCGCGAATGCCTCGACGGTTTGACCCCGTTGGTCGAGCACTTCCTCGATCAGGCCAGTCGGCAGATCGGTTGTGCCCTGCCGAAACTGGCGCCGGCAGCGATGGATCGGCTGAGTCATTACCACTGGCCGGGCAACGTGCGGCAGCTGGAGAACGTGCTGTTCCAGGCGGTTTCACTGTGCGAGGGCGGCACGGTCAAGGTCGAACACATTCGCCTGCCGGATTACGGCGTGCGTCAGCCGCTTGGCGATTTCTCGCTGGAGGGTGGGCTGGACGAGATCGTCGGACGCTTTGAGAAAGCGGTGCTGGAACGCCTGTATTCCGAACACCCGAGCAGTCGGCAACTGGGTAAGCGGTTGGGGGTTTCGCATACGACCATTGCCAACAAGCTGCGTGAGTATGAAGTCGGTAAAGACCCCGAGAGTTGACAGCAACACTGTGGTGAGAAGAGCTTTTGTGGTGAGGGGATTTATCCCCGATCGGCTGCGCAGCAGTCGCAAAACCTGTAAATGAGGTCGTCCTGAAAGAAAAGCGGGGCGGCTTCGCCCCCCATCGGGGATAAATCCCCTCACCACAGGTTTTATTTCCATCTGCAACAATCGTGATTGCCGCCTAGCGGCATAACACCGCCGGTTTTTCGACTTCGATACATTTCCAATTTCCCCGCAAACCCCCTCAAGTCCTTTGTTTACCGGGCCGCAAGCCGCCAGAAAAAAGTTGGTCTGCAAATTGCTTATGGCTCAGCAGTACAGCGGTGGGCGGCAAACGTCCGGCATGCAGAGGAAAGAGTGTGGACAAGTACCTTTATGTGGCAATGACCGGCGCCAGTCAGAACGCACTGGCGCAAAAGGCGCATGCCAACAACCTGGCGAACATCTCCACCAATGGTTTTCAGCGCGACCTGGAGCAGGCGCGTTCGATGCCGGTGTTCGGTGACAGCTTTCCGGCGCGTGCGTTTGCCATGAGCGAGCGGCCCGCCACCGACTTCACCGCCGGTTCGCTGGTGCAGACCGGGCGTGACCTTGACGTCGCCGTGACCGGCAACGGTTTCATTGCCGTGCAGAACCCCAACGGCGGCGAAAGCTACGTGCGCACCGGCAGCCTCAACATCGACGCCCTCGGCGTATTGCGCGCCGGCAACGGCATGCCGGTATTGGGCAACGGCGGTCCGATCGCCGTGCCGCCGGAGCAGCAGGTCGAAGTCGGTGAAGACGGCACCATCAGTATTCGTGCGATGGGCGAAGGCCCGCGCGTCATGGCGGAAGTCGACCGGATCAAACTGGTCAACCCGGACATCAAGAACCTCAACAAGGGCCTCGACGGTTCGATCTACACCAAGGACGGCCAGCCTGCGCCGGCCGATGCCAACGTCAAACTGGTGTCGGGTTTCCTCGAGTCGAGCAACGTCAACGCCGTGGAAGAAATGACCTCGGTGCTGGCCCTGGCCAAGCAGTTCGAGTTGCACGTCAAGATGATGAACACCGCCAAAGACGACGACCAGGCCATGGCTCGGGTCTTGCAGATCAGCTAATTATCAGAACGTCGCGCCGTAAAACAGGCGCACGAGGAGAATCGAATGCTTCCGGCTCTATGGGTTGCCAAAACCGGTCTGTCCGCCCAGGACACCAACCTGACCACCATTTCCAACAACCTGGCGAACGTCTCGACCACGGGTTTCAAGCGTGACCGTGCCGAATTCCAGGACCTGCTGTATCAGATCAAGCGTCAGCCAGGCGCTCAGTCGACGCAGGACAGCGAACTGCCGTCGGGTCTGCAACTGGGTACCGGTGTGCGCATCGTCGGCACGCAGAAAAACTTCACCGCCGGCAGCCTGCAAACCACCGAGCAGCCGCTGGACATGGCCATCGACGGTCGCGGTTTCTTCCAGATCCTGCAGCCGGACGGCACCACGTCCTACACCCGTGACGGTACTTTCCACCTCGACTCCAATGGCCAGATCGTCAACGCCAGCGGTTTCGCCCTGGAGCCGGCCATCGTCATCCCGAACAACGCGCAGAGCTTCACCGTCGGCACCGACGGCACCGTGTCGATCACAGTGCCAGGCAACCCGGCCGCTCAGGTGATCGGCAACCTGCAAACCGCCGACTTCATCAACCCGGCCGGTCTGCAAGCGGTGGGCAACAACCTGTTTCTGGAAACCGCTGCTTCCGGCGCGCCGCAAATCGGCACCCCGGGCCTGAACGGTTTCGGTACCACGCTGCAGAACACCCTGGAAGGTTCCAACGTCAGCACCGTTGAAGAGATGGTCAACATGATCACCACTCAGCGCGCTTACGAGATGAACTCCAAGGTGATCTCCACCGCCGACCAGATGCTCTCGTTCGTAACGCAGAATCTGTAATCAGTCTATGAGGCGGCCATGAGGCCGCCTGCAACACCGTGAGGTAAGGGTCATGAAACGCTTCGTATCTGTTCTGGCATTGGGTGGGGTCGTCTCGCTCGCGGGCTGCGTCGCTCCGCCGCCAAAGCCCAATGACCCTTACTATGCCCCGGTATTGCCGCGTACGCCGTTGCCGGCTGCAGCCAACAATGGCTCGATCTATCAGGCCGGCTTCGAGCAGAACCTCTACAGCGACCGCAAGGCGTTCCGGGTCGGTGACATCATCACTATCACCCTGAACGAGAAGACCCAGGCCAGCAAGAACGCCAACTCCCAAGTGGCCAAGAACAGCAAGACCGGCATCGGCCTGACCTCGCTGTTCGGCGGCAGTGGCACCACCAACAACCCGTTGGGTGGCAATGACCTGAGTCTGGATGTCGGCTACAGCGGCGACCGTGCAACCAAGGGTGACAGCAAGGCGGCGCAGGGCAACACCCTGACGGGTTCGATCACCGTGACCGTGGCCGACGTGCTGCCCAACGGCATCATCGCCGTGCGCGGCGAGAAGTGGATGACCCTCAACACCGGCGACGAGCTGGTGCGGATCGCCGGTCTGGTGCGTGCCGATGACATCGCCACCGACAACACCGTGTCGTCGACCCGTGTCGCCGATGCGCGCATCACCTACTCGGGCACCGGTTCGTTTGCCGATGCGAGTCAGCCAGGCTGGTTCGACCGTTTCTTCCTCAGCCCGCTGTTCCCTTTCTAGGTGGCGACTTTGAACTTCAAACACCTGATGCTGGCTGCGGCATTGATGTCCGCAGCCTTTGGTGCCCACGCCGAACGGCTGAAAGATATCGCCAGCATTTCCGGCGTGCGCTCCAACCAATTGATCGGTTACGGCCTGGTGGTCGGGCTTAACGGCACCGGCGACCAGACGACGCAAACCCCGTTCACCCTGCAGACCTTCAACAACATGCTCTCGCAGTTCGGCATCAAGGTGCCGCCGGGATCGGGCAACGTGCAGTTGAAAAACGTCGCGGCGGTGTCGGTGAGTGCCGATCTGCCGGCGTTCGCCAAACCGGGGCAGCAGGTCGATATCACCGTGTCTTCCATCGGTAACTCCAAGAGCCTGCGCGGCGGCACCCTGTTGCTGACCCCGCTCAAGGGGATCGACGGCAACGTCTACGCCATCGCTCAGGGCAACCTGGTGGTCGGTGGTTTCGATGCTGAAGGTCGCGACGGTTCGAAGATCACCGTCAACGTTCCGTCGGCCGGTCGCATCCCGGGCGGTGCGTCGGTGGAGCGTTCGGTGCCGAGCGGGTTCAACCAGGGCAACAGCCTGACGCTGAACCTCAACCGTTCCGACTTCACCACCGCCAAGCGCATCGTCGACAAGATCAACGACATGCTCGGCCCTGGCGTGGCGCAAGCCATCGACGGCGGCTCGATCCGTGTGACCGCGCCGCTGGATCCGAGCCAGCGCGTCGACTACCTGTCGATCCTCGAAAACCTCGAAGTCGATCCGGGTCAGGCGGTGGCGAAAGTCATCATCAACTCGCGCACCGGCACCATCGTCATCGGCCAGAACGTGAAAGTCTCGCCGGCCGCCGTGACCCACGGCAGCCTGACCGTGACCATCACCGAAGACCCGATCGTCAGCCAGCCGGGCCCATTGTCCAATGGGCAGACGGCCGTTGTGCCGCGCTCGCGGGTCAACGCCCAGCAAGAAGCCAAGCCGATGTTCAAATTCGGCCCGGGTACCACCCTCGACGAAATCGTGCGTGCGGTAAACCAGGTTGGCGCGGCACCGGGTGACCTGATGGCAATCCTTGAAGCACTGAAGCAGGCCGGCGCGTTGCAAGCCGACCTGATCGTGATCTGAGGACGGCGACCATGGATATGCGCAAAGGCAGTCTGGCGGGCACTGGCGATTCGGGTTCGTACTCCGACCTCAATCGTCTGAACCAGCTCAAGGTCGGCGACAAGAACAGCGATGCGAACATGCGCAAAGTGGCGCAGGAATTCGAATCGCTGTTCCTCGGCGAAATGCTCAAGTCGATGCGTTCGGCCACTGAGGCATTGGGTAAAGACAACCCGATGAACACCCCGGCGGCCAAGCAATATCAGGAAATGTACGACCAGCAACTGGCGGTGTCGCTGTCTCGCGAGGGCGGCGGTATCGGTCTGGCCGACGTGCTGATGAAGCAGATGTCGAAGAACAAGCCAATGGCGCCGGGTGAGGCTGCGGCCGCGTCCGCTGCCAAGCAGGAAGCGGCGAAAGCCGCTGCGGTGCAGACGCCGATTGCTGCCGGCACTACCGGCACCGGCCCGCTGTCACGGCTCAATGGCGAGCGCCCGTTGTGGGCCTCGCGTTCGTTGCATGCGCCGAACACTCAATTGGCCCACGCCAACGACATGGAAATGATCAACAAGCGTCGTCTGGCTCTGCCGCCGAAACTGGCTGATCGTTTGCTCGCCGGTCTGGTGCCTTCCGCTACGCCGACTGCCGCCAATGCGTTGCCGCAACGCACCGCGAGCACGGCCGCCACTGGTTCCGGTCCGCTGTACAACGGCGACTGGCTGAGCCGTGCCGAAGACGCCAAGGCGTCCGGCGGGCAGATGCAGATTTACGGCCGGGCAATGGCGCAGATTCCGCTGGCGCCGGCCAAGCGCGCCTTCAGCTCCGCCGACGAATTCGTCAACACCATGCTGCCGATGGCCAAAGAAGCCGCCGCGCGTATCGGTGTCGATCCGCGCTACCTGGTGGCGCAAGCCGCACTGGAAACCGGTTGGGGCAAATCGGTCATGCGCGCTCAGGATGGCAGCAGCAGTCACAACCTGTTCGGCATCAAGGCCAGCAGCAACTGGACCGGCGATTCGGCCCGGGCAATCACCAGCGAGTTCCGCAACGGGCAGATGGTCAAGGAGACGGCGCAGTTCCGTTCCTACGCCTCGTACAAGGACAGTTTCCACGATCTGGTGACTTTGCTGCAGACCAACAATCGCTATCAAGATGTGGTGAAGTCGGCCGATAACCCAGAACAGTTTGTACGCGAGTTGCAAAAGGCCGGTTACGCGACCGACCCGAACTACGCGACGAAGATTTCGCAGATAGCCAAGCAGATGAACAGTTTTGAAAACTACGCTGCGGCGGGCGTTTCCACCCAGCCTTTTTAAGGCACAAGGTATAAGGTCTGAACCATGAGTTTGCTCAATATCGGGATGTCGGGTCTGGCGTCGAGTCAGGCCTCTTTGGCTACGACAGGCAACAACATTGCCAACGTCGACACCGCCGGTTATTCACGCCAGCAAACCGTGCAGGGCACCAAGGCCTCGCAGCAGTACGGCACCGTTTTCATCGGCACGGGCACAACCCTGGCTGACGTGCGCCGGGTCTACAACTCCTACCTGGAATCGCAATTGCACACCGCGACTTCGCTCAACAGCGAAGCGGCGTCGTACCTGGCCCAGGCCACGCCACTGGACGCCACGTTGTCCGACACCAACACCGGCCTGACCGGCGTGTTGCAGAAGTTCTTCACCTCGATGCAGGGCGTCGCAACGTCGGCGACCGATGACACCTCCCGTCAGTCGGTGCTGACTGGCGCACAGGCGCTGACCAGTCGCTTCAACACCATCGCCAAACAGCTGAACGACCAGAACACCAGCATCAACGGCAGCCTGGGCGACATGACGGCCCAGGTGAACAAACTGGCGACCTCGATTGCCAATCTGAACCAGAAGATCGGTGAGATTTCCACCAGTGGCGGTGCCCCGAACGATCTGCTCGACAGCCGTAACGAAGCCGTGCGTCAGCTGTCCGAGCTGACCGGTGCGCAGGTCGTCGAGCGCGGTACCAGCTTCGACGTGTACATCGGCAGTGGTCAGCCACTGGTGATCGGCAACACCACCAACACCCTGAGCACCGTGCCAAGCAAAGACGATCCGTCGCGCATGGCGATCCAGATGGACCGCGGTTCGAGCACCATTGACGTCACTTCGGCGATGACCGGTGGCGAAATCGGTGGCCTGCTGACCTATCGCAGCGACGTCCTCGACCCGTCGCTCAATGAGCTGGGGCGTGTAGCGCTGGTCGTCGCCGATCAGATCAACAGCCAGCAAGCCCAGGGCATCGACAAGAACGGTGACTTCGGCGCAGCACTGTTCAACAACATCAACAGTGCCGCGCTGGTCAGTCAGCGCAGCATCGCGCAGTCGGGCAACAGCGCAGGCTCGGGCAACCTCGATGTGACCATCAAGGACACCGGCAAGCTGACCACCAGCGATTATCAGGTCACCTTCACCAGCGCCACCGACTACTCGGTCAAACGCTCCGACGGTACCGACCTCGGTTCGTTCAGCACCACCACCAACCCGCCTCCGGTGATCGACGGCTTCAGCCTGTCGCTCAATGGCGGTGCGCTGAGCGCCGGTGACACCTTCAAGGTGACCCCGACCCGTAACGCGGCGGCGAGCATCCAGACGGTGCTTACCGATCCGAAGAAAATCGCCGCCGCCGGCCCATTGACCGGCTCGGCTAGCGCCAACGGCCTGGGCACTTACACCCAGCCGACGCTCAGCGACAAGATTGATATCTACAACCCGACTGCCCAGGCCGACATGCAGGCGGCGCTGAAGAATTCGACGCCGGTCAAACTGGTGTTCGGTGACGCGAGCGGCGGCAGCCAGTCGTACAACCTGGTCGATGCCAAGGGCGCGACCATCGGCACTGGCACCATCGTTCCCGGCCAATCGAACACGCTCAACCTGAAAGTGGGCATCGTCGACGCCAGCGGCAACCCGGTGATGGACACCACTGTCACGCCGAACGTGCAGAAAACCTTCACCGTACAGACCACGGTCGGTGGCACGCCGAAGTCCGGCGAAACCTTCACCATGAACCTAACCGGTGCCGCCTCGTCCGACAACCGCAACGCGCAAGCGCTGGTGGCTCTGCAAACCAAGCAAACCGTCGACACCGGTTCGGCGAGCAAGGGCATCAGCCTCACCGACGCCTACAACAAGCTGGTGACCAACGTCGGTACCAAAGCGGCGCAAGGCAAATCCGACGCCACGGCCACTTCGCAGATTCTGGATCAGGCCCAGGGCGCACGCGATTCGCTGTCCGGGGTCAACCTGGATGAAGAAACCGGCAACCTGGTCAAATACCAGCAGTACTACACCGCCTCGTCGCAGATCATCAAGGCGGCGCAGGAAACATTCTCTACGTTGATCAACAGCCTTTAAGGAGTCGTAATTCATGCGCCTTTCCACCGCCCAGTATTACGGCACCCAAGCGGCTGACTATCAGCGTAACTTCAACAAGGCCGTTGCCACCGCGAGCGAGGCCAGCAGCCTGCAGCGCATCAACACTGCAGCTGATGATCCGATCGGTGCCGGTCGTTTGCTGCAACTGGGCCAGCAGGCGGCGATGCTGGATCAGTACAACACCAATATCAGCAGCACCAAGAGCGGGTTGTCCGTACAGGAAACCACGCTGGACTCCATCACCACGGCACTGCAACGCGCCAAGGAATTGTCTCTGGCCGCCAACAACGGCACGGCCACCGACAAGGATCGCCAGGCCTACGCTCAGGAGCTGGGACAGATTCAGCAAACAGTGCTGGGCCTGATGAACTCCAAGGATGCCAACGGCAACTACCTGTTCTCCGGTTCGAAGACCGACACCGCGCCGTACTCGCAGAATGCCGACGGCACCTTTTCTTACAACGGTGACCAGACCACCATCAACCTGGGCATCGGCGACGGCATGACCGTCGGCACCAACACCACGGGTTGGGATGCTTTCCAGCAGACCATCAATACCGGTCGCACCAGCACCACCATGACTGCTCCGGCGGTGGATGACGGTCGTGTGGTGCTGTCCAACGGTACGGTTGGCACCGCAGCCACCTATGACGCCAAGTTCACCGCTGGCCAGCCTTACACCGTCAGCTTCGTCAGCAGCACTCAGCTGAAAATCACCGATGCCCTGGGCAATGACGTAACCGCCGAGGCCAGCAAGAACGGGGTTGTCAGCAACAGCAGCGGCGCCAACCAGACGGTCAGCTTCCGTGGTGTCGACATGAAGCTGAACATTAACCTGAAGGCGGGTGACACTAACCCTGACGCGGTCATTGCCGGGCACAGTTTCCAGTTGGCTTCCACGCCTGACTCGTTCACCACCACGCGCAGTCCGGGCAACCCGTCTACTGCGGTGATCACCGGTTCCAGCATCACCGACCAGGCGGCGTATAACAATGCCTTCCCGCAAGGTGGCGCGGTCCTCAAGTTCACCAGCGCCACCGCGTTCGATCTGTACGCTGCACCTGTTACCGCTGACAGCAAGCCTGTGTCGTCCGGCACGGTGGCCGGGGGTAACGCAACCGCTGCTGGTGTGACCTTCGCGTTAGGCAGCGCACCGGCAGCGGGTGATCAGTTCTCGATCCAGCCGAACAATCATCAGACCCAGAATATCCTCGACACCCTGGGCCAGATGATCACTGCGATGAACACGCCAATCGATGGCGATGACGTGGCCAAGCAGAAATTCCAGGGCGCGATGGAGGCCGGTCTTGGCAACATCGACAGCGCTAATAATCAGATTGGTGCTGCGGTTACTGCAATCGGTGCGCGTGGTCAGTCGCTGGATATGCAAACCGTGACCAACCAGAGCCTGAGCACCGCGAACACTACGACCCAGGGTTCGATTCGCGACTCGGATCCGGCCGAAGTCATGACCCGCCTGACTTTGCAGCAAACCATGCTGCAGGCAGCGCAACTGGCCTTCAGCAAAATCAGCCAGTTGGGTCTGTTCAACAAGATCTGATGGTCAACGGGTGTGCAAACGCCCGTTTTGCCGTGTCCCCCTTAGTTAATGTTTTTTGCGGTTTTCAGGGCTCGCTTTCAGGAGCGGGCTCGTACCGCCTGTGAGCCCGCCGTGAATTCACTCCCTCTCGTCAGTATTGCCATTCCCGCCTTCAGTCCACGTTTCTTCGAACGGGCATTGCGCAGTGCCGTCGGTCAGAGCTACGGCAATCTCGAAATCATTGTGTGTGATGACAGTCGCGGCAACGAGATCGAAGACATCGTTGCCAAGGTGGTCGAGGGCACGGGTTTTGCCGTGAGCTACGTGCGCAATCCACGCACGTTGGGCATGGTCGGCAACCTGAAGGTCTGCCTCGATCAGGCGCAGGGTGAGTTCATCAAGTTTCTGTGTGACGACGATCTTCTCTATTCCACCTGTGTCGAACAACAAGCCCATGAACTGTTGCGCGACGAAGTCAGTCTGGTAGTGGCCCAGCGACTTCTGTGGGATGCGGGCGAAATCATCCTGCCTTCGCGTCTGGAAAATACTTCGTTGACACCTTTCAGCGGCTTGCTCAAGGGCGATGATCTGCTGGGGATATTCGAAAAATTCCCGGTCAACGTTCTGGGCGGGTTCAGTAGCGCCTTGTTCCGCCGTGCGGATGTTGTGGAGCTCTTGCCGGCGCTGACCCAGGAAGGTTACTGCTTTGTCGCAACCCTGGATTTCGCGTTGTACGTCTGCCTGCTGCGGCGCGGCAATCTTGCGCTGTCCAACAATGTGCTCAGCGTCGAGCGACTTTACGCAGAGCGCTTGAGCGCACAACAACCCATGAAGGATGCGGTAGAGGTTGAGCGCGAATGGATTTCGCAAATGCTCAAGGCCCGCAGCGGCGAGGCGGCACCTGCATCCGGATGGGTTCGCTACGTCCAGTTGACCAAGGCTGATGAGTCGCCGCGAGTCTGGGAGGAGCTGCCTTTGAGCCGTACTCTCGGTACCAAACAGAGCCGTCAGGAGTGGAGTGTCGGCGCCGACAGTTTCAGTTTCACCGAACTCTATGCGCAGTGGCTGGCGTGTCGGGTGCTCACCGACGAGCAGCGAAAATATCTGCCGGAAACGATTTCCAACTGGCCGCATCAGCCCCGGATCGTGCCGGTCATCATTGATGGTCGGGGCAACCGTAACGGTCTCGAACGCACGTTGGAGGCGCTCGGTGCTCAGGATTACCCGCCAGAATTGATTCTGGTGCTATCGGAGTCCTGTGCCGAAGCCGAGCTGGACGGGCGCGTATTTCGCATGCCGTTGCAAGGGGACGGTCTGGAGCAGATCAATGCGTTGCTGCCGCAGCTGGAAGGCGCCGACTGGTTCTACCTGTTGCAGGCCGGTGATTGTCTGGTAGCGCCAGCGCTGTTGATAATGGCAGAGCGGATCGCGCACTCGAACACTTTCACCTGCCTGTACAGCGATGAGGGCAGTTTGCGCGGTGGTGAGTCGGTAGAGCCGGCTTTCAAACCGGATTTCAACATCGATCTCATGCGCAGCTACCCTTACGTCGGGCGTGCTCTGGCGTTCAAGCGCGAGCGTTTTCTTGAGCTGGGCGGGTTTGAGCCGGACTTTGCCGAGCTGGCAGCGCATGACGTGCTGTGGCGCATGGTCGAGAGCGACGGGACGCAGGCTATCGGCCATGTCGCGGAAGTTTTACTGGAGTCCAGGCACGACCTGTCCAAATGGCTTGCCGAACCAGGCGTCGTGGAGCAAAACCCACGGGTGCTCGAAGCGCATTTGCAGCGTTTGGAGGTCGCACACGGTATTCGCCGTGGCAGTCGCGAGTTGCTCAATCGTATCGACTATCAACATGCCCGACGCCCGTTGGTGTCGATCATCATTGTGACGCAGGACCAGACAGCCGCTTTGCAGCGCTGTGTCGAGACGCTACTGGAAAAAACTGCTTACACCGAGTACGAATTGCTGTTGGTCGACAACGGCAGCAAAAGCGCTGAAGCACTGGCATGGCTGGAAGGCATGGCGCAGCTGGGCAGTGACCGGATCCGCGTAATCACCTGTTCACAAACGAGTAATGTCGCTGCATTGCACAATTTCTCGGTGGCGCAGGCGCGCGGCGAGTATGTGTTGATGCTCAACTCCTTTGTGGTGATTACTCAGGCTGACTGGCTGGACGAACTGGTCAACCATGCACAGCGCCCGGAAGTGGGTGTGGTCGGAGCCAAACTGTTCAACCCGGACGGTTGCGTGTTGCATGCCGGCCTGATTCTTGGCTTGCAAGGGCCGGTCGGTCTTCCGTTTTACGGTCAGCCTGCACAGTCCGACGGCTATATGTTCCGTCTGCAAGCGGTGCAAGACCTGAGCGCTGTGGGTGGCGATTGTCTGATGATTCGCAAATCGCTCTTCGAGGCGCTTGGGGGGCTGGATGAGCATGATCTGAAACAAGCGCTCAATGTCGCGGATCTCTGCCTGCGGATCGGTCAGGAAGGCTATCTGGTGGTGTGGAACCCTTACGCCATTCTGGCCATTGGCGAACGGCCAACCAGTGCGGCGACGGAGCAGGAAGAGCAACTGCATGTTCAGGAACAGGAAGTGTTTTATCGACGTTGGCTGCCGCTCATCGCGCGTGACCCGGCTTATAACGTCAACCTGGCCTTGCAGGGTATCGGAGCGACTTGCTTCAGTCTTGAGCCGGGGCTGCGCACTGGCTGGAGCGCATTCTCCAGAGTGCAGTTGCCCAATGTGCTTGCGGTGCCGATCAATGCCTCGGCGATTGGGCATTACCGCATGAGTCAGCCGTTGATCGAGCTGAAGGCGGCCAACAGAGTAGAGGGGCGCATTTGTTACGGCTTGCCATCGATCATTGATATCGAGCGCCAGACGCCTGACGTTATCGTGCTGCAAGGACGCTACTCGGAACACGCCATCGATGAAATTCCACCACTGAAGAAGTATTTCAATGCGCGGCGAATCTTCGAGCTGGACGACTATGTGATTGACGTTCCACATCGCAACGCGCACATCCGCAACATGCCGAGCAAGCAGGACATGGAGCGTATGGTACGACGTGCTATCGGCCTGTGTGATCGTGTGGTGGTCTCCACTCAGCCGCTCGCCAACGTCCTGTCGGACATGCATCACGATATTCGTGTTGTGCCGAACATGCTGGCCAAAGACATGTGGAGCAACCTTCGCAGCCAGCGCCGTACCTCGAAAAAACCTCGAGTGGGCTGGGGCGGAGGCACCAGTCACCATGGCGATCTGGCGGTCATCGCCGACGTGGTTCGTGAGCTGGCGAATGAAGTCGAATGGGTGTTCTTCGGCATGTGTCCGGATGACCTGCTGCCGTACATGCACGAGTTCCACGGCGTAATCCCCCTCGAGGTGTATCCGGCAAAACTGGCCAGTCTCAACCTGGATCTTGCGTTGGCGCCGCTGGAGTTTCACATCTTTAACGACTGCAAGAGCAACCTGCGTCTGCTGGAATATGGTGCCTGCGGTTACCCTGTGATCTGCACCGACACCGAGGCCTATCGCGGCTACCTGCCGTGCACGCGGATCAAGACCAACACCACCGATGAGTGGCTGCAAGCGATCCGCATGCACCTGGCCGATCCGGATGCCAGCTACCGCATGGGTGATGATTTGCGTGAGGTCGTGTTGCGTGACTACGTGTTGCGTGGCGATAACCTGCGGTATTGGGAGTATGGCTGGCTGGCGGATTGATCGATTCGCGCACGGCCCCATTGCAAAAACAGGCGACTTTCGAGTCGCCTGTTTTTTTTTGCGTGGCGAAAAGTTTTTGTATCAAGCCCGATACTTTTTTTGGCGGCGGGCTCAAGCATCGGGATTTTTCTGTCGATACCTTTCCATGCGCTCAATTGGCACGGTCAGCGAAGACCGCCCGGCCAGTGTCTGAGGTGACCGATTTCCGGATTCGACAACAACGCAAGGAAGAAGCAAATGGCAGTAGTAAATGGAACGAGTGAAGCGGATATCCTGTCGGGCACCGATGGCAATGACGAACTCCATGGACTGGAGTCCGACGATCAACTGCTGGCCAGCGCGGGATCCGACCTGCTCGACGGTGGTGAAGGTTTTGACACGGCGAACTATTACGCAATGGAGTCGGGAGTCAGCGTCGAGTTTGGCACTGGTGCGGCAACGGTCGCAGGGCCTGACGGCAAGGTCGATACGCTGGTGTCGGTGGAGAAGGTGGCCGGCAGTTACCACAACGACACGTTTACCGTTTCCGTGGGCGGGGTGACGCTGGACGGCAGCGGCGGTGATGATCTGTACATCGTCGACGCCGAAGGCGTGACCCTGATTGAAGAAAACTACGGTGGCTACGACGAGCTGCGCACCAGCCTCAACACGGTCAAGATGGACCCGTTTATCGAGAAGCTGACCTTCACGGGCACGGGGGATCTCAAGGTTTACGGCAACGCCAGTGACAACGAGATCATCGCCGGAGCGGGCAATGACTGGCTGTGGGGCGGCGCTGGTGCCGACCACTTTGTCGGTGGCGATGGTTACGATACGGTCAGCTACAGCGACAGTCTCGAGGGCGTGCGCGTCGAAGACTTTACCAACTACGACGGACTGACCATTGCCTACGGCGATACCTTTACCGGTATCGAGGCGATTCAGGGCTCGGGGTTCGATGATGTGATTTATCGCCATCAAGGCTCGATGGTCATCGATGGTGCCGACGGTCATGACACCGTGAATTATCGTTACGCGTTCGATGTGGCCAACGTTGTGATCGGCGGTGGCACCAATGCTGCGGGCGATACGTTGCTTAGCGTGGAAGAAGTCATCGGCTCCACCGGTGCTGACCGCTTCACCGTGAACGCCAGCGGTGTGACGGTCGCAGGCGGTCACGGTGATGACGTTTATGTGATCAACAGCACCGGCGTGACGGTCGAGGAAGACGACGGTTTCATGGGCGGAACCGATCACGTGTTCACCAGCCTTTCGGAACTGAAGCTGAGTGCGTTCGTGGAAAACCTGACCTATACCGGCACTGCCGACTTCACCGGCTACGGTAACGACGAAGCCAACACCATCGTTTCCGGTGCCGGCAATGACGTGTTGCTGGGCGGTGCAGGTGGCGACCGTTTTGAAGGCGGCGCCGGTATCGACATCGTCAGTTACGACGACAGCACTGAAGGCCTGAGCGCCTCTCTGAACTGGGGGCCGCAGAGCGGAATTGCGCTCTACGATATCTACATCGATATCGAAGGTCTGCGCGGCAGTCAGTACAACGATTCGCTGCAAGGCAATTCGGACGACAACATCCTCGAGGGCGGGGCCGGCGACGACCAGATTACCGGTGGCGATGGCAATGACCACATCTATGGCGGCCTGGCATCCGGTCTGGATCAGGCCGGGCAGTCCGACTCCCTGTCGGGCGGCGCGGGGGATGATGTCATCGTCGGTGCCAGCAATGATCTGTTCACCTGGGCCAGTGGCGATGACGGCAACGACACGATCACGCTGGGCCGTGGAATGGCCTTTGGCGGTGAAGGCAACGATGTGCTGACCGCTACGGGCAGCAACTACGTGCTGAACGGTGATGGCGGGAATGATCTGCTGATTCTCAATCTTGCCGGCCAGTCGTCTTCCGGCGGCAGCGCCTATGGCGGCCAGGGTGACGACACTTACGTGGTCAACACCAGCGGCCTGGTAACGATTCAGGATTACGGGCTGGACATCAACGACACGCTGATCCTCAACACCATCACCAACGCCAGCCAGTTGAACGTCACCCGTATCGGCGACGACGCCTACCTGCACAGCGCCAACGATGGCAGCACTGGTGTGCCGGACAACGGCGTGAAACTGGCGGGTTGGTATGCCGGGTTCAACACCATCGAGCACCTGCAGACTGCCGACGGCCAGGTCTACGACCTGCCGGCGACTGTCGATGGCTTCGCCATGTTCGGCTGATCGCTCAATCTGTTGATGCAACGCAAGGAAAGAGATGAATCCGCTGCTGGATTCATCCCTTTTTTCATGCCTCGCGGCGCACCTGACGCAGCGCTCATGGAGCTGGCGCGTTTCCTGCAAGTCCCCCTCAAATCGCCATAAAACGAGCGCTCGCGGTCATCGCAGCGACGCCGCAGGCGGCAAAAGGGTTAGCCAGACGGCGCGCATCGCTCAAAAAAGCCATGCGCAGCCCGGTGACGAACGAGAGGGGAGACGATGAAGGCAGTTATTTTGGCGGGTGGCCTCGGCACGCGCATCAGTGAAGAGTCGCACCTCAAGCCCAAGCCGATGATCGAGATCGGCGGCAAGCCAATTCTCTGGCACATCATGAAGCAGTATTCCGCTCACGGAATCCACGACTTCGTGATCTGCCTGGGCTACAAGGGCTATGCGATCAAGGACTTCTTCGCCAACTACTTCCTGCACACCTCCGACGTCACTTTCAACATGCGCGAGAACCGCATGGACGTGCATCAGAATTACAGCGAGCCGTGGAGCGTCACCCTGATCGACACCGGCGAGGAAACCATGACCGGAGGCCGTCTGCTGCGTGCCGGTCGTTACCTCAAGGATGAAGAGGCGTTCTGCTTCACCTACGGCGACGGCGTTTCCGACATCAACATTGCTCAGCTCGTCGATTACCACAAAGCGCACGGTCGCCTGGCCACCGTCACCGCGGTGCAGCCGCCGGGACGTTACGGCGCCCTCGAGCGCCAGGGCGATCAGGTGCTGGGTTTCACCGAGAAACCGCGCGGCGACGGTGGCTGGATCAACGGTGGCTTTTTCGTGCTGTCACCCAAAGTCCTGTCCTATATCGCTGGCGATGAAACCACCTGGGAAGCCGAGCCGCTGGCGCGTCTGGCTCAGGAAGAACAGTTGAACGCCTTCGAACACGAAGGCTTCTGGCATCCGATGGACACCCTGCGCGACAAGAACCACCTCGAAGCGCTGTGGCAGAGCGGGGAGGCCCCATGGAAGCAATGGGTCTGAGCGCGGATTTCTGGCGCGGCAAACGTGTGCTGGTCACCGGTCACACCGGTTTCAAGGGCAGTTGGCTGACCCTGTGGCTGCAAAGCCTCGGTGCGCAAGTCAGCGGTTTCTCGCTGGATCCGTCGACCGAACCGAGCCTGTATGAACTGGCGCGGGTTCACGAAGGGATCAACGATCAACGTGGAGATCTGCGCGATCTCGGCGCGCTGCTGGAGATCATTGCCGACACAGAGCCGGAGATCGTCCTGCACCTGGCGGCGCAGCCACTGGTGCGTGAAGGCTATCGCGACCCGCTGGGCACATACTCCAGCAACGTCATGGGCACGTTGAACCTGCTCGAAGCGATTCGTCAGGTCGGTTGCGTACGCGCCTGCGTGCTGGTGACCACCGACAAGGTTTACGCCAACAAGGAATGGCTGTGGCCGTACCGCGAAGACGAAGCCCTTGGCGGGCACGATCCTTACAGCAGCAGCAAGGCTTGCTGTGAACTGTTGGCACAGTCTTATGCGGCGTCGTTTTTCCCGGCTGACAAGTACGCCGAGCACGGTCTGGCCCTGGCCACCGCGCGCGCCGGCAACGTGCTGGGCGGCGGCGACTTTGCCCCGGAGCGCCTGATTCCCGACGTGCTCAAAGCCTGGACTGCCGACGAGCCGGTGACCCTGCGTTATCCGCAAGCCGTGCGCCCGTGGCAGCACGCGCTGGAACCGCTGGCCGGTTATCTGCAACTGGCGGCGGGGCTCTACGAACAAGGCCCGGAGTACGCCGGGGCGTGGAACTTCGGCCCGGGCGAGGCGGACATGTGCAGCGTCGGCGAAGTGGTCGAACAGCTCGCCAGTCGCTGGCCGCAGGCACGCGGTTTGCGCATCGAAAAAAGCGAACTGCACGAGGCTGGTCTGTTGCGCCTCGACAGTAGCCGCGCCCGTCAGGTACTCGGCTGGCAGCCACGCTGGACCTTGCAGCAATGCCTGACCCAGACTCTCGACTGGCACTTGGCGTGGCAGAACGGCGATGACATGCGCAACGTCACTCTCGGTCAACTGAACCTGTACCGAGGCGCGCTGTGAGCGAGTTTTCCTTGAAACAGTTGCCGCTGGCCGGGTTGTTCAGCGTCCAGCACAAACGCTTCGAAGATCAGCGCGGGCACTTCGCCCGGTTGTTCTGCGAGGGCAGCCTGAGCGCGTTCGGCAGCGAATTTCATATCCGCCAGATCAACCATTCCTGCACCCGCGAGAAGGGCAGTGTGCGCGGTCTGCATTACCAGAACGCCAATGCACCGGAAGCCAAGCTGATCACCTGTCTGCGCGGTGAGGTGTGGGATGTGGCGGTGGATCTGCGCCCTGATTCCGAAACCTTTTTGCACTGGCACGCCGAGCACCTTAAGGCTGGCGACGGTCGCAGCCTGTTGATTCCGGCCGGGTTTGCTCACGGCTTCCAGACCCTGACCGCCGACGCCGAACTGCTTTATCTGCACAGCGCCGATTACGCGCCGGAGCACGAGAGCGGACTGTCGGTGAACGATTCACGGCTGGCAATTGCCTGGCCGTTGCCTGTCAATAATTTGTCAGCGCGTGATTCCAGCCATCCCGCGCTCGATCAACACTTTGCTGGAGTGCGTCTATGAACTGCCGTGGGTGCGCCGCACCGCTGAGCCTGCCGCTGATCGACCTCGGCACCTCACCACCGTCCAATGCCTACGTGCACGCCGAGCGCCTGGACCAGGCTGAGCAATGGGTGCCGCTGAAGGTTGCCGTGTGCCAGCAATGCTGGCTGGTGCAGACCGAGGATTACACCCGCGCCGACAGCCTGTTCGATGCCGAGTACGCCTACTTCAGTTCGTTCTCCAGCACCTGGCTGGCCCATGCCGAGCGCTATGTCGCCGAGATGGTCGAGCGCTTTGCGCTGAACGCCGACAGCCGTGTAGTCGAAATCGCCGCCAATGACGGCTATCTGCTGCAGTACGTCGCTGCTCGCGGCATCCCGTGTCTGGGTGTCGAGCCGACCCGCAGCACCGCGCAAGCGGCGCGGGAAAAGGGTCTGCAGATTCGTGAAGTGTTCTTCGGTCGCGACAGCGCTGCGCAGCTGCACAGCGAAGGCTGGGGCGCCGACCTGATGGCCGCCAACAACGTGCTCGCGCATGTGCCGGACATCAATGATTTCCTCGGTGGTTTCGCCACGCTGCTCAAGCCGACCGGCGTCGCCACTTTTGAATTTCCGCAACTGCTGACGCTGATGGCCGGTGCGCAGTTCGACACGCTGTACCACGAGCACTATTCCTATCTGTCGCTGACTGCCGTGCAGACTCTGTGCGAGCGCAATGGTCTGGAAGTGTTCGACGTCAGCGAACTGCCGACCCACGGCGGTTCGCTGCGGGTGTTCGTGCAGCGCCGGGACGGTGAGCGTCGGGCGGTGCAGCCGGCGGTGCAGCAACAGTTGCAGGCCGAGCTGGATGCCGGGGTGAAAACCCCTGAGTACTACGCGACCCTCGCGCCGGCTGCCGAACGCATCAAGCATGAACTGCTGCGCTTCCTGTTGCAGGCCAAGGCCGACGGCAAGCGTGTGGTCGGTTACGGCGCGGCGGCCAAGGGCAACACCTTGCTCAACTACGCCGGGGTCAAACCCGACCTGCTGGCGTGGGTGGCCGATGCCAACCCGCACAAGCAGGGCAAGTTTCTGCCGGGCAGCCGTATCCCGATTGTCGCGCCGACGCAGATCGACATCGAAAAGCCGGACTACGTGCTGGTACTGCCGTGGAACCTGCTGCACGAAGTCAGTCAGCAACTGGCGCAGGTGCGTCAGTGGGACGGGCGCTTCGTGATCGCCGTGCCTGAGATGAAAGTCCTGTGAAAGTTCTGGTCACCGGGGCCACGGGCTTCGTCGGCCGGCATCTGGTCGCCGCGTTGCTCGCGCGTGGCTACGACGTTCGCGCGGTGGCGCGCAATTCAGATACGGCTGCGACCATGCCGTGGATCAACCACGTCGAATTTGTCGCGGCGGATATTCACGCGGCGGATCTGGACATTGCGGCGCTCACCGACGGTATCGACGTCCTCGCGCACCTGGCTTGGCCGGGGTTGCCGAACTATCGGGCGCTGTTCCATTTCGAGCACAACCTGATGGCCGACTACCGCTTTATCAAAGGCACGGTCGAGGCGGGTGTGAAGCAAGTGCTGGTGACTGGCACCTGCTTCGAGTACGGCATGCAAAGCGGCCCGCTCAGCGAAAATGTCGAGCCGAAGCCGAGCAATCCTTACGGTCTGGCGAAACACACGCTGCATCTGTTTTTGCAAAATCTGCAACAGGAAAAACCGTTCACCTTGCAGTGGGCGCGTCTGTTCTATCTGCATGGCGAAGGGCAGAACCCCAACAGTCTGCTGGCGGCACTGGACCGGGCGATCGATGCCGGGGAGGCGTCGTTCAACATGTCTGGCGGCGAGCAGCTGCGGGACTTTTTGCCGATCGCCAGCGCCGCCGCTTACCTCGCCACGATCGTCCATCAGCGCGATTTCAACGGCGTGATCAATTGCGCCAGCGGTCAGCCGGTATCGGTGCGCGCACTGGTTGAACAACGGCTGCGCGAGCGCGGTGCGGCACTGAATCTGAACCTCGGCCATTACCCGTATCCGAGCCATGAACCGATGGCGTTCTGGGCCGTGACCGAGCGTTTGCAACAGCTACTGGGAGAGCCGCAATGAGGCACGAGTTGTATCGGGTTACCGACCTGCCGGTGTTGCAGAACCGCACCTTCGCCGACCCGGAGTCGGCCAAGGCTTCGGCCAGCGCCGACATGCTGCTGGTGCAGGACGAGCGGAGCGGCCTGATCTTCAACGCCGCGTTCAATGCCGACAAGCTCAGCTATGACGCTGACTATCAGAACGAGCAGGCCCATTCGGGCCAGTTCCAGAAGCACCTGAGCGACGTCGAAGGCATCATCGCCAGGCACTTCAAGGGCCAGGAGCTGATCGAAGTCGGCTGCGGCAAGGGCTACTTCCTTGAGTTGCTCAAGGGCCTCGGTTATTCGATCACCGGGATCGACCCGGCCTACGAAGGCGAGAACGCCGACGTGATCAAGGCGCCGTTCACCCGTGGTCTCGGCCTGGCGGCGGACGCCATTGTCCTGCGCCATGTGCTGGAGCACATCGAAGACCCGGTGAGCTTTCTGGCGGTGATTGCCGAAGCCAATCAGGGCGGGCAGATCTACATCGAAGTGCCGTGCTTCGACTGGATCCTCGAGCACAAGGCCTGGTTCGACCTGTTCTACGAGCACGTCAATTATTTCCGCCTCGATGACCTGCGCCGGATGTTCGGCACCGTGCACGAGGCCGGCCACCTGTTCGGTGGCCAGTACCTGTACATCGTCGCCGACCTGTCGACGTTGCGCCTGACCCCGGAGCAACCGGTGCCACGCCTGACGCTGCCGGACGGTTTCACGGCGAGCCTTGAGCGCGCGGTGCAGATCATTCAATCCGCACCCGAGCAGGGTTCGGCGATCTGGGGCGCATCGTCCAAAGGCGTGATCTATTCGCTGTTCCTGCAACGCGCGGGTGTCGCGGTGGATCGTGTGGTGGATATCAACCCGGCCAAACAGGGGCGTTATCTGCCGCTGAGCGGCGCGCGGGTGTCCTCGCCGCAAGAGGCCATGGATGCGCTGCCCGAAGGCGCCAACCTGTTTGTGATGAACTCCAATTACCTCGAAGAAATCAAGCGGATGACCGGTGGACGCTACGTCTATCACGCCGTCGATAGCGCTTCGTTCCAGTGACCATTGAGACTTTGAACATGACCGACAACAGCATCAACCAAGCCTTCGAAGCCGAATGCCGCGAGCAGATCGCCCAGCAGGGTGACGACCAGAAACTCACTGGCCTGGCCCGTGATTTCTTCAACGAATCGGCCAAACACAAGTACAGCTACCACTTCTCGTGGATGGGCCGCCCGATCATCCAGTTGCCACAAGACATGATGGCGATGCAGGAGATCATCTGGCAGGTCAAGCCGGATCTGGTCATCGAGTGCGGCATCGCCCACGGCGGTTCGATCATCTACTACGCCTCCCTGCTGGAGCTGCAAGGTCACGGCGAAGTGCTGGGCATCGACCTCGACATCCGCCCGCACAACCGTGAAGCGATCGAAAGCCACCCGATGGCCAAGCGCATCAAGATGATCGAAGGCTCGAGCATCGACCCGGCCATCGCCGCTCAGGTGCAGGCTGCGGCCAAAGGCAAGAAGGTCATCCTGGTGCTCGACTCCAACCACACCCACGACCACGTACTCGAAGAGCTGCGCCTGTATGCGCCCTTGGTCTCGGTCGACAGCTACTGCGTGGTGATGGACACCGTGGTCGAAGACATGCCGGCCGATTTCTTCCCGGATCGTCCATGGGGCCCGGGTGACAACCCGAAAACCGCAGTGTGGAAGTACCTGGAAGAGAACCAGGATTTCGAGATCGACCAGCAATTGCAGAACAAGCTGCTGATCACCGTGGCGCCGGACGGCTATCTGCGTCGCGTTCGTTAATTCGCAACATCACCAAAGCGTTATCTCGGCGAGTCGCCGGTTGTGGAGAGAAGTTATGCAAGGCAAGTACAGTTCTGAACTGGCGCTACCGCTCAACGAGCTGTTGACCGTGGTGCTGATTACTCACAATCGGCCGGCGTTCCTGCGTCGGGCGGTGAAGTATTACAGCAGCTTGCCCTGCCGGATCATGGTGCTCGACTCCACACCCGAGCGGCCGGAAGGGGATTTTTCCGCCGTCGATTATCACCATGTGCCGCAGTTCGCTTACTGGGGCATGCAGTCCAAACTGGCTTATGGTGTAGAGCGACTGACCACGCCGTACATGGTGCTGGCGGCTGACGACGATTTTATCCTGCACGATTCGCTGGCCGAGTCCGTCGGTTTTCTGCAGGCGAATCAGGACTACGGCATGTGCCACGGCTACTGCCTGATGTACCTGTCTCTGGCACACGGGGTGAGTTACTACCGCCGCGACAAGAAGGTCCAGGAAGATTATGCGTCGGAGCGGGCTCAGGATCGGGTCATCGATTACATGAGTCAGTACATCCCGCCGTTCTACGCGGTGACCCGTACCGATCTGATGAAGACTTGGCATTCGGCGCTGCCGCCGGGTACCAGTTTCCAATGGCAGGAAATCGGTCACGTGTATTTTCTGCTGGCCAGTGCCAAGGCGCGGATCCTGCCGATGCCTTACGTGGTTCGCGAGATCAACTATGGTGTCTCCGAGCACAGCACGGATGTGTATCACTCGCTTACTTACGTCGACAGTAAGTCGGTTGCCGAACGCGAGGCTTTCACCGACTTCCTGATAACGCTGCCGACCGAGATCAATGGCCTGGACACCGAACAGGCCAAGGCCTTCGTCGAACAGAGTTACGAAGCGATGGCCGAGAGTCTGCGGACCGGCCGGGCTCTGGCTGCCGAGTTGATTTTTGAATCCACCTGGAATCAGCACTCGAAAGTACCGGATCGTCGTTTCGGACCACTGCAATATGTCGAGATGCCGTTCTACAACCAGGCGTTCTTCGACCGTCTGGAACAGTTCGAATTCATGCTGCACGCCATGCCGGCCGGGCGCATGCAGCTGGAAGGGCTAGAAGGTATCTGGGCGCGCCAGACGCACCTGTTGCAGGCACGCAATAACGATAATCCAGAGAGTGTGCTGGACCGTTTGTGGCAGGCGCATGACCTCAATGCCTTCAATCGAAATGTGCTCAAGCGTCTGGCGGGGCAATTGGACCTGTTGGGCGACGCCGAAGCGGCACCGGCGATTCATGAATGGATTGCCCGTCTCGAGTCGCTGAGCGTCGACGATCATCGCGCAGTCTTTGACAATATGACGTCGGGTCGCCTGCTCAACTGGCTGGCCGCGCGAGCGCCTTCCGAACAACAGTTCGAGTCAATCCGTCAGCACTTGGCAACTAACGGTGGTGGTCCGCAGTTCGGGATTTTCCTGCTTGATCTGGATAACGACATCGACAAACTGCAGGTCTCTCTCGACAGCCTGCTCGAGGGGCACTGCAAGGCGTTCAAGATTGTCGTGCTCACCACCGGCGAACCACCAGCGGCAACCACGGCGCAAAACATTCTGCATTTTGTCCGGGTCACTCCAGGCAATTTTGTTGACAGGCTCAACCAGAGCATTCGGCAGTCTCCCTGCGATTGGATGTTGCTGGCGCAGGCGGGGGATGAGTTCACGTCGAGCGGATTGCTGCGTGCCAGCCTGGAGTTGATGTCCGTCGAGGGCGTTCACGCGGTTGCCACCGATGAAGTCCAGCGCAAGGAAGGCGGGGCGCTGATTGACGTGTTCCGCCCCGGCTTCAATCTGGATCTACTGCAGAGTATTCCTTCGTTGATGGCGCGCCACTGGTTGATTCGCCGAGAGGTACTGCTTGAGGTTGGCGGTTATCAGTCGGATTTCCACAAGGCGCTGGAATTCGACTTGCTGCTACGCATCATTGAGCAAGAAGGGCTCGGTGGCCTGGCCCACCTTGACGAACCGTTGTTGATTACCCAGGCAGCGGTGCTGGAAGAAAACGCCCACGAGCGTCAGGCCTTGCTGCGTCACCTGGGTCATCGTGGCTACAAGGCGCGGATCAGCTCGACAGTGCCGGGGACTTACCAGATTGATTACCGCCATTGCGAACAGCCGAAGGTTTCGATCATCCTGCCTGCGGGCGGCGATCTTGCGGAACTTCAACGCTGCCTGAACGGCGTGTTGTTGCGAACGCGCTACACCCGTTATGAGGTGCTGATTGCGGCCAATCCGCATTTGTCGGCTGCGATCAATGACTGGCTGGGTTCTCTGCAGAATGCCAGGGTGCGCGTGCTGTACGCCGATCGACCACTGACTGAGGTGGCACTGTGCAATGCGGCGAGTCAGGAGGCACAGGGCGAGTATCTGGTACTGCTGGCAGCGGACAGCGAAGTGGTCAATCCGAACTGGCTCGAGTCTTTGCTCAACCACGCTCAGCGTCCGGAAGTCGGCATCGTGGGGGCCAAAATGATTGATCGCGACGGCAAGATTTCTCAGGCCGGTTTGATTCTTGGTCTGAACGGTGGCGTCGGATCGGCCTTCATCGGCGAAACACACACCACCGAGGGCTATATGCAACGCCTCGTCGTCGAGCAGAACTACTCGGCCGTGTCGAAGGTGTGCCTGATGGTGCGCAAAGAGTTGTTCGACGCGCTCGGCGGTCTGGACGAAGTGACCTTTGCCGACGGTTTCAGCGACGTCGATTTGTGCCTCAAGGCCGGTCAGGCCGGTTACCTCACGGTGTGGACGCCGCTGGTGCAGGTGCTGCACACCGGCGAGCTGCCGCAGGTTCCCGAAGCATTGGCGGCATTGCGGGAGAAATGGAGCGCGGCCTTCGCCCAGGATCCGGCGTATAACGCCAACCTGGCCCTGACCGGCAAAGGCTTCACCCTGGGCGACAGTGCCCCGATCAATTGGGCGCAGTTGCTCGCCTGAGCCGGCCGACAGGAATCCGAACATGTTCAATGGTAAATCGATCTTCATCTCCGGCGGCACCGGCTCGTTCGGGCGCAAATTCATCGCCCGTCTGCTTGAGCAATACCAGCCCAAGCGCGTGGTGGTGTTCTCCCGCGATGAGCTCAAACAGTACGAAATGCAGCAGACGTTCAACGCGCCGTGCATGCGGTACTTTCTCGGTGACGTGCGCGATGCCGACCGTCTGCGGCAGGCCATGCGCGGCATCGACTACGTGGTGCACGCGGCGGCGCTCAAGCAGGTGCCGGCGGCGGAGTACAACCCGACCGAATGCATTCGCACCAACGTCAATGGCGCGGAGAACATCATCGCCGCTGCCATCGACAACGGCGTGAAGAAAGTCGTGGCCCTGTCCACCGACAAGGCTGCCAGCCCGATCAACCTGTATGGCGCAACCAAGCTGCTCTCGGACAAACTGTTCGTCGCCGCCAACAACATTGCCGGCGAGCAGCAGACCCGTTTTGCCGTGGTGCGCTACGGCAACGTGGCGGGCTCGCGGGGTTCGGTGGTGCCGTTCTTCAGCAAGCTGATTGCCGACGGTGCGCAGGAGTTGCCGATCACCGACGAGCGCATGACCCGCTTCTGGATCACCCTCGATCACGGCGTGCAATTTGTCCTCGACAGCTTTGCGCGGATGCATGGCGGCGAAGTGTTCGTGCCGAAGATCCCGTCGATTCGCATCGTCGATCTGGCGCGAGGCATGGCCGAGCATCTGCCGCACAAGAACGTCGGTATTCGTCCCGGGGAAAAACTGCATGAACTGATGGTGCCGCTGGACGATGCGCGGATGACCCTGGAATTCGCAGACCACTACACCATCCAGCCTTCCATTCGCTTTACCAGCGTCGATGTCGATTTCTCCATCGACAAGCTCGGCGAACGTGGGCGGCCGGTGAGTGAAGATTTCGAATACCGCTCCGATACCAATCCGCACTACCTCTCGGTCGGGCAGATCGCCGAGCTGCACGCGAAGTTGTCGGCATGATTCCCTACGGTCGGCAGAGCGTTGATCAGGCGGACATCGATGCTGTGGTCGAGGTGCTGCAATCGGACTGGCTGACTCAAGGCCCGAGCATCGAGCGCTTCGAGCAGGCAATGGCCGAACGATGCCAGGCCAACTTCGCCGTGGCGGTGTGCAACGCCACCGCGGCGCTGCACATTGCCTGCCTCGCTGCCGGCCTTGGCCCGGGCGATCGCTTGTGGACCACGCCGAACACTTTTCTGGCTTCGGCCAACTGCGGGCGCTATTGCGGCGCCGATGTGGATTTCGTCGATATCGATCCGCTGACCTGGAACCTCGATGCCTTCGCCCTCGCGGCGAAACTCGATCAGGCCGAGCAGGACGGCACGCTGCCGAAAGTGTTGGTGGCGGTGGCGTTCTCCGGGCAGAGCTGCGACCTGCGCAAGATTGCCGAACTGGCCGAGCGCTACAACTTCACCGTGATCGAAGACGCCTCGCACGCCGTGGGCGCCAGCTACGCCGGGCGCCCGGTGGGTTGCGGGGAATTTGCGGCGATGACCGTGTTCAGTTTCCACCCGGTGAAGATCATCACCAGCGCCGAAGGCGGCATGGTCCTGACCAATCGCCCGCAACTGGCCGAGCGTCTGCAACGCCTGCGCAGCCATGGCATGACCCGCGATCCGCAGCAGATGAACCAACCCAGCCACGGCCCGTGGTATTACCAGCAGATCGAGCTGGGCTTCAATTACCGGATCACCGATTTGCAGGCGGCGCTGGGTCTGTCGCAACTGGGCAAACTGGACGAATTCATTGCCCGTCGCCGTGAACTGGCGGCGCGTTACGACCGTTTACTGGCCTACCTGCCACTGACCTTGCCCAGCGCGCAGCCGGAGGCAGAATCGGCGTGGCACCTGTACGTGGTGCGCCTGCAGACCGAGCGCATCGGCCTGACCCACCGTCAGGTGTTCGAAGGCTTGCGTGCCGCCGGTATCGGCGTGAACCTGCACTATATTCCGGTGCATTTGCAGCCGTACTATCGCGAACTGGGTTTCGCCGAGGGCGACTTCCCCGAAGCCGAGCGTTATTACGCCGAGGCGATCAGCCTGCCGCTGTTTCCGTTGCTCAGCGATGAGCAACAGGATCATGTGGTCGAGCAACTGCGTCGGTTGACCGAATAGAGACCGCTGCGGCGGTGAATGAGACTGTGCGATGCGTGATCTGAGTGAGCAGGAAAAATTCTGGCAGGGCGACTTTGGCAACCAGTATGTCGATCGCAACGTCGGACAACCGCTGGTGGCGGCCAATCTGGCGCTGTTCGCCAAGGCCCTGAGCCGCGCCGGGCGCATCGACAGTGTGGTTGAGCTGGGCACCAATGCCGGCAACAACCTGCAGGCGTTGCATCAACTGCTGCCGCAAAGTGAGTTGTTCGGCGTCGAGATCAATGAAAGCGCCTGTGCTCAGGCGCAGGCACTGGGCATCGCGCAGATCTGGCACGGCTCGCTGTTCGACTTTCCCCGCGAGCGCCGTTACGACCTGACCCTGAGCAAAGGCGTGCTGATCCATCTGGCGCCGGAACTGCTGCCGACTGCCTATGCGCAGCTGTATGAGCTGAGCCAGCGCTACATCCTGATCGCCGAGTACTACAACCCGGCGCCGGTGGAGGTGTCCTATCGCGGCAACAGCGGCAAGCTGTTCAAGCGCGATTTCGCTGGGGAAATGCTTGATCGTTATGCCGATCTGCACTTGCTCGATTACGGCTTTGGTTATCACCGTGACCCACAATTCCCGGTGGATGACATCACCTGGTTTCTGCTGGAAAAACGTCCTTGAACAGCGTCGCAATCATCCCGGCCCGTGGCGGCAGCAAGCGCATCCCGCGCAAGAATCTGTTGCCGTTCGATGGCGTGCCGATGATTGTCCGCTCGATCCGTACGGCGCTCGACAGTGGCCTGTTCGAACAGGTCGTGGTCAGCACCGATGACGCCGACATTGCCGAGCTGGCGCTGGCCCATGGTGCGCAAGTGCCGTTCCTGCGCCCGGCTGAACTGGCGGATGATTTCATCGGCACTGCTGCGGTGATCGTGCATGCCTTGCAGCAGCTGCCTGCGTTCGATTATGCCTGCTGCGTGTACGCCACGGCGCCGTTGTTGCAGGCGTGCTTTCTGCGTCAGGGGTTGGAGTTGCTGCAGCAGCATCCGCAGAAGTCGTTTGCGTTCTCCGTGTGCAGCTTTGGTTTCCCCGTGCAGCGGGCGCTGACGCTGGACGGGCAGGGCGCGTTGACTGCGTTGTACCCGGAATTTCGCAATACCCGCTCGCAGGATCTGCCTGAAGCTTTTCAGGACGCCGGCCAGTTTTACTGGGGGCGTAGCGAAGCGTGGTTGCGCGGCGAGGTGCTGTATTCAAGCGCCAGCCTGCCGGTGATTCTGCCGCGGCATCTGGTGCAGGACATCGACACGCTGGAAGACTGGAAGCGCGCCGAATACCTCTACGCCGCGCTCAAGGCCGGCGGAGAACTGCAATGAGAGTGCTGATCCGCGCTGACGCTTCGCCGACCATCGGCAGTGGCCACATTGCCCGCTGCCTGACCCTCGCCAGGGTGTTGCGCGGGCAGGGCAGTCATGTCGCGTTTGCCTGTCGGCAATTGCCGGGCCATCGACTGGATGCACTGCAGGCCGAGGGGTTCGAGACGTTCGCGCTGCCCGACAGCTATCCTGGTGAAGATCCGCAGCAGGCCATCGAGTCGATGCTGCCGTGGCAGGCTGATATCGATGCTCTGGACGCCTTGCTGGCAGGTCACGCCGCATTCGACTGGATCATCGCCGACCACTACGGCCTCGATCATCAGTGGCAAACCGCGGCCCGTCAGTGGTCGCCACGAATTGCTGCAGTGGATGACCTCGCCACGCGGCATTACAGCGTTGATCTGTTGCTCAATCAAAACCTGTCCGGCCTGAGCGCCGACTACGCGCCACTGCTGCCCGAAGGCTGCCGCACCTTGCTCGGCCCGCGCTACGCCATGCTGCGCGAAGAGTTCGTCTGCCCGGCCATCGAGATCAAACCCAAGGCCCGCCGTGTGCTGGTGAATTTCGGTGGTTTCGACGCGGCGATGCAGACCCATCACGCGATGTTGGCCCTGAAGGATTTCACCGAACTGGAAGTGGATTTCGTCGCCGGTGCAGACAATCCGGCATGGACACAAATGCAGGCACTGGCCGCAACACGGCCGCATTGGCGCCTGCACAGTTTCGTCAGCGATTTCCAACAACGCATGACCGAAGCAGATCTGTTTATCGGCGCCGGCGGCGGCACCAGTTGGGAACGCGCGGCGCTGGGTCTGCCGACGATCTGCATCGCGGTATCGAATAATCAGCAGGCCAACGGCGAAGTCATGGCGGCGGCGGGCGCGCATGTGTTCATGGGCGCCCGCGAGCAGGTGAGTGTCGAGCAGTTGCGCGACGCCATCGGTTTTGTCGTCGACAATGTCTATCTGCGCCAGAGCCTGGCCGAGCGTTCGCGGCAACTGGTCGATGGGCGCGGTGCTTTGCGTGTGGCGGCGGCGCTGGCCGGTGCAGTGCTCACGCTGCGCCCGGCGACCCTCGATGATGCGCAACTACTGTTCGACGGGCGCAATGCCGAGGCTGTGCGGCGCTGGTCACTGGACACGGCTGCAATCGAATGGCCGCAGCACCTGAACTGGCTCAATGCGAGTCTGCGCAACCCTCAACGCCTGCTGTTGATTGCCGAGGCCGATGACGGGCCGGTTGGCGTCTTGCGCTATGACCTGCGCGGCTTCGAAACTGAGGTGTCGCTGTATCTGCTGGACGGGCGTTTCGGTCTCGGCTGGGGCAGGGCGCTGCTGGCGCGAGGTGAGGCGTTCGTCCGCGCGCACTGGCCGCAGATGACCGCCATTACCGCGCAGGTCTTGCCGGGCAATCGCCCCTCTTTGAATGTATTTCGTGACGCCGGATTCACCCAGAGTGCCTGCGCGTTCACCCAGGTTTTGAAGGATCACCGCGATGAGTAGTTTCAAGATTGGCGAGCGTCTGATCGGCGCCGATGCGCCGCCGTTCATCATTGCCGAGATGAGCGGCAACCATAACCAGTCGCTGGAGGTGGCTCTGCAGATTGTCGAGGCCGCCGCCAAGGCTGGCGCGAATGCCTTGAAGTTGCAGACGTACACCGCGCAGACCATGACTCTGGATCTGACCGAGGGCGAGTTTTTCATCAAGGATCCGAACAGCCTGTGGGCCGGTACTTCGCTGTACGACCTGTATGAGAAAGCCCATACCCCGTGGGAGTGGCACGCACCGATTTTCGCCCGGGCCAAAGAGATGGGGATGCTCGCGTTCTCGACGCCGTTCGATGACACGGCGGTGGACTTTCTCGAAAGCCTCGACGTGCCGGCGTACAAGATCGCCAGTTTCGAAAACACCGATCTGCCGTTGATTCGTCGCGTGGCGGCGACCGGCAAACCGCTGATCATCTCCACCGGCATGGCCAGCATCGCCGAACTCGACGAAACCGTGCGTGCTGCCCGCGAGGCCGGGTGCAAGGATCTGGTGCTGCTCAAATGCACCAGCACTTACCCGGCAACGCCGCTCAACAGCAATCTGCGCACGATCCCGCACCTGCGTGAGCTGTTCGGTTGCGAGGTGGGTCTTTCCGATCACTCCATGGGCGTTGGCGTGTCCGTGGCCGCTGTGGCGCTCGGGGCGACCGTGGTAGAAAAGCACTTTACCCTCGACCGTTCGGCGGGTGGGGTGGACGCGAGTTTCTCGCTGGAACCCGCCGAACTGGCCAGTCTGGTGGTCGAAACCGAACGCGCCTGGCAGGCCATGGGCCAGGTGCATTACGGCGTCACCGAGGCCGAGCGCAAGTCGCTGGTTTATCGCCGTTCGCTGTACGTCACCGCCGACATGGCCGCCGGTGAGCCCTTCACCGCAGCCAATCTGCGCGCCATTCGCCCCGGTCTCGGTCTGCCGCCCAAGCACACCGAAGCCGTCCTCGGTCGCTGCGCTCGTCTGGCGATCAAACGCGGCACGCCGCTGGACTGGTCGTTGGTCGAATAACCCGATCTGCAACCGATTCGGCAAAATAGCGTGACCTGCGAGTCATAACGCGCATCTTCACTGTATTGTATTGACCGGGGAGATGGCGCCTGGCCGTGTATCGGTTCCAGTGATAGCCCTTTGCGCTCCCCGTGGCTGCCCTTTGTGGCGGCCGTTTTCTGTTTGTCGGCGCCCCTCGAATCCTTGCGAGCGGTGGTTTTGGGCTGTTTTTTATTGGGAAGCCGTAATGATTGGCATAAAAAGCATTGCGAGCTACGTTCCTGTAGCCGGCGTGGACAATTACGCACAAGGTGCAAAATTCGAGAAGGATGAAGAATTCATCCTCGGCAAAATCGGTTCGGCCTTCCTGCCGCGCAAAGACGCTGAACAGGAAACCTCCGATCTGTGCGTGGAAGCGGCCAATGCGCTGTTTGCCAGCAACCCTGAACTGAAACGTGAATCGATCGACGCACTGATCGTCGTCACTCAGAACGGTGATGAAGAAGGCCTGCCGCACACTGCTGCAATCGTCCAGGACAAACTCGGTCTGCCGACCAATGTTGCGGCGTTCGATATTTCCCTGGGCTGCTCCGGTTACGTCTACGGGATCTACGCGATCAAGGGCTTCATGGAAGCCGCCGGCCTGAAGAACGGCCTGCTGATCACCGCTGACCCGTACTCGAAAATCGTCGACCCGGAAGACCGCAACACCACCATGCTGTTCGGCGATGCCGCCACTGCGACCTGGATGGGCGAAGATCCTTCCTGGGCGCTGGGCAAGGCCAAGTTCGGCACCGACGGTTCCGGCGCACCGCACCTGAAAGTCACCGATGGCGTGTTCTTCATGAACGGGCGTCAGGTGTTCAACTTCGCGCTGCTCAAAGTCCCGGCGCACTTGCACGAATTGCTCGACGACTCCGGCCTCAAGGCTGATGACATCGACGCCTTCTGCATTCACCAGGGCAGTGCGGCGATTGTCGATGCGGTGGCCCGCCGTTTCGAAGGTGAGCCGGAGAAGTTCATCAAGGACATGGTCGAGACCGGCAACACCGTGTCGTCGAGCGTGCCGCTGCTGCTGGAAAAACACGTGCTCGATTCCGACTGGAAGCGCATTGCGATCAGTGGTTTCGGTGTGGGTCTGTCGTGGGGCTCGGCGATCATCTACCGTCCTTGAGTCCGGTCAAAAACGGCGGATACAAAAATAGCGTTCAGGGTTACCCTTGAACGCTATTTTTTTGCCTGAAGGGAGCGCGAGCCGGCATGAGCGAGTTTTTCCAAGCCAACGCCGAGGTTATTCAGCAGCGCTGGCCGGCGTTGTTCGAGCGGATGATGGCTGAAGACAGTTCAGCCGTTCAAGCCGAGCTGGTGCAGGGGCTGGGTTCAACGCTGAGCGTAAATGGCATTCAACTGACCAGTCGCCACGACCGCGTCCACGAAGCCCGCATCCAGGCTGCCAGCCTGGCGGAAAAACCGCAGTTGCATGTCTACGGCACTGGCCTCGGTGATCTGCCAACGGTGCTTCTGGAGCGCGCTGGCCTTGAGCAGTTGTACGTGCATATCCTCAATGGCGCGTTGTTCGCGCTGGTGCTGCAACTGCTCGATCAGCGCCAATGGCTGGAAGACCCGCGCGTGCAGCTGTTCTATGCCGGTGATCTGTCAGACATCTGCACACCGTTTTTCGCCCTGCCGGCGGAGATGCTGCTGTCCGATGACTTCAACGCGAAGATCCGCGATCGGCTGGTCAGCGAAGTGCACCTGAGCTTCAACAATCGCGAGTTCGATCCAAACTTGCCGTTCATTCAACAGCGTTTGCAGGACTGCCTGCCGGTGTTGCTGGGCGATGACGATGTGGCGCAATTGTTCGGCAGCGCCAATGGCCGGGAGATCTATGTGATCGGTACCGGGCCGACCCTGGAGGGGCATTTCCAGCGTCTGGCGGCGGTGCACGCGCAGGCTGAACGTCCATTGTTGATGTGCGTCGATACCGCTTACCGGCCACTGCGCGAGCACGGCATCGTCCCGGATCTGGTGGTCACCATCGATCAGCGCATCAGCTTTCGGCATTTGCCGTTCGAGGACTCCGCTGGCATCCCGCTGGTGTATCTGCCCATGAGTGATCCTGCGGTGCTGACCGCCTGGAAGGGCAAGCGTTACGGCGGTTACTCAGCCAGCCCGGTGTACGCCGCGTTGCGCGAGCAATATCCGCGCGGGCAACTGCATGTGGGTGGCAGCGTGATTCATCCGGCGGTGGACCTGGCGGTGAAGATGGGTGCATCGCGCATTACCCTGTTCGGCGCCGACTTTGCGTTCCCGATGAACAAGACCCATGCCGGTTGGAATGACGGTGATCTGGGCCCCGGTGTTGATCAGGCGCGGCACTGGGTGCAGGACGGCCATGGCCGGCGGGTCAGCACCCAGCTGAACTTTCGCGGCTATCTGTGCGTACTGGAGCGTTATATCGCCGCACATCCGCAGGTACAGTTTTTCAACAGCAGTCGGGCGGGCGCATTGATCGCCGGGACGCAGTTCAATCAGGAGTTTGTGCAATGACGACGATTGAGCAGTGCGTTGGCGAATGCCGTCAGTGCGCCGGGTTGTTTCGCCTGGGACGTGATGTCGAGGCGGCGCTGGATATGGTCGATGTATTCGAGGGCGCGCAGCAGTTGCTGATAGCCAAACCTGCGCCGATTCAACAGGACTGGGCCTTTGTACTCACGCACATGCTCGCTTGTCAGGAACGTCAGGACTGGTTGGGGCTGGCGGACTGGATGGAGTATGAGTTGATCGAACTGTTGCAAAAAGCACGATCGGCACACTGACCGAGCGCACTGGCCCGCGGCTTTACGCGCGGGTCGGTTTTATGGCGTCATTTTTTCGCAGGTGGGAGGGCGCTAAGCCCTTGTTTTCTCGGGGGTGGCAGGGTGATGGCAAATTTTTTTCAAAAAGCCCTCAAGCAACCTGCCAACCCGACGATAACTATTACGAAGGTTCTCTAGGCCACACCAGGCGGTTGCCAGGGCCGGAAGCCGCAGTACCCAACCAACGAGGAATTCGTCATGGCTTTAACAGTAAACACCAACACCACGTCGCTGAACGTTCAGAAAAACCTGAACAACGCTTCCAACGCCCTGTCGACTTCGATGCAGCGCCTGTCTTCCGGCCTGAAAATCAACAGCGCTAAAGACGACGCCGCTGGCCTGCAGATCTCCAACCGTATGGCTTCGCAAATCCGTGGTGGCAACCAGGCTATCCAGAACGCCAACGACGGTATCTCCGTTGCTCAGGCAGCTGAAGGCGGCCTGCAAGCGACCACCGACATCCTGCAACGTATGCGTGAACTGGCTGTTAAAGCACGTAACGGCACCAACGGCACTGCTGACCAGACCGCAACCAACGCTGAATTCGCTCAGATGTCCGACGAGATCACCCGTATCTCGGCTTCGACCAACCTGAACGGCAAAAACCTGCTGGACGGTTCGGCTGGTACTGTAACCCTGCAAGTTGGCGCAAACACTGGTTCGGCTAACCACATCGACCTGGTACTGAGCTCCAAGTTCGACGCCGTCAGCCTGTCCGTAGGTAGCGGTACTGTAGTTCTGACCGGTGCTACCGGTACTGGTGCTGGTTCTGCTTCGCAGAACATCGACAACGCGATCACTGCAATCGACGCCGCTATCGCTGCCATCGGTGCACAGCGCGCCAGCCTGGGTGCTTCGCAAAACCGTCTGACCAGCACCATCTCCAACCTGCAGAACATCGTGGAAAACACCACTGCTGCACAGGGTCGAGTACAAGATACCGACTTCGCCGCAGAAACTGCTAACCTGACCAAGCAGCAAACTCTGCAGCAGGCTTCGACCTCTGTTCTGGCTCAAGCCAACCAACTGCCATCCGCTGTACTGAAGCTGCTTCAGTAATTTCGGATTGAGTTCGGGCGGGGGAGTGCGCTGGTCGCGCTCTCTCGCCTTTTTACGTTAGAGGGTGATGAGCATGGACATGAGCGTAAAGCTTAACGTGTCTTATCCGGCTCCCAAGCCAGCAGCACCGGTTGCTGACAAACCGTCAGAGGCGCCAGTCGTTGCCAAGGTGGATGCTCCGGTCGCTGATAAAAAGAGTCAGGATTCGGATGATGCCAAGTTGAAACTGGCGGTGCAGGAGATCGAAAAGTTTGTACAGTCGATCAAGCGCAATCTGGAGTTCTCTATCGACGAACACTCCGGAAAGGTCATCGTCAAGGTGATCGCAAGCGAGACGGGTGAAGTCGTTCGACAGATTCCCTCCGCAGAAGCCCTGAAGCTGGCAGACAGCCTCGCCAACGCGAGTCACGTGTTGTTCGACGCCAAAGTCTGATAGCTGGCATGAATAATGTTTGTACGTTCTCAGGACGCTGTTAACGGTCAAAAGAATGGCAACAATCTGAAGGGAGATGCACATGGCAAGTCCAATTCTACCGGGTTCCGGACTGGGTTCCGGCCTGGACATCGGCGCGATCGTGACCGCGCTGGTCAACGCCGACAAGTCTGCCAAGCAGACGCAGATCGATACTCAGACAAAAACCAACTCGCTGAAGATTTCCGGTGTCGGCTCGCTGAAAAGTGCGCTGGCGGCATTCCAGAAATCGATGACTGATCTGGGCAAGGCGACCAGTCCTGCGTTTGCCGGTTATACCGCGACTTCGGATACGCCGACGGTACTCGGTGCAACGTCCGACAGTACTGCAGTACCTGGCAGCTATAGCGTTATCGTGAACAAACTGGCAACCGGCTCGAAAGTAGCCAGTGCTGCTTTTGCTGGCGGCGCCACCAGTGCCATTCCGAGTGGTACTCTGAAAATCAGTCAGAATGGCATTGATTACAATGTTGCGATTCCGGCCAATGCCACCTTGCAGAGCACTCGGGATGCGATCAACACCGCGCAGGCGAGCAATGGTATCTCCGCCAACATCGTGACCGACGCCAGCGGCGCTTCGCGTTTGGTGATCAACTCGAGCAAGACCGGCGCAGGCATGGACTTGCAGGTGAGTGGCATCGCTGGTCTCGAGATCGACGGTACTCAGCAAATGGGGACCAGTCCTGCGGCAGGTGCCTCGGGCGCCGTTGGCGCCTTGGCTCAGGACGCATCGCTCACCATCGACGGTCTGACCGTTACCAGCAAGAGCAACACGGTAACAGGTGCAATCAGCGGAATGACGTTGAGCCTCGCTGCCGTAAGCCCTAAAGACGCCAGTGGGACTCCGACGCCCGCAACCGTGACCGTCGCAACCAACACCGCAGGCATCCAGACGTCGCTGCAGACGTTCATGGATTCCTACAACACGCTCAAGCGAACCATCGATACCCTGTCCAATGCGACCGCGGACGCTGATGGCAACCTGACTGTTTCTGCTGCGTTTACCGGTGACTCGCTGCCGCGTTCGCTGATGGCGGATATCCGTTCGCAGCTGACCCAGAGCTCGGCAGGTACCGGACAGTTGGCCGTCCTGGCGCAGATGGGTGTGCTGACCGACAAGGAAACCGGTGAGTTGACCCTCGATACCAAGGTGTTCAACGATCGTATGAGTATTCCGGGCATGTCTGGTCAGGTTCAGCAGATGTTCTCCGGCACCAATGCCACCAATGGTCTGTTGGCGCGCATGAGCAGTGCGGTTGATCCGTACATCAAGTCGGGTACCGGGCTGCTCGATCAGCGCAGCACCAGTTTGACCAACGCTGCGGCGAATCTGAAAAAGCAGCAGACAGCGTTGGACTTGCACGTGACGAGCCTGACGGCGACGCTGACCGCCAAATACAACGCCATGGACCTGTTGGTCGGGCAAATGAAGGCGACGGCAAGTAACATCACGTCGTTCTTCAGCTCGCTGAACGCTCAGCAATCCGCGAAGTAACCCGTAAGAACGACAAAAACCCGGCTACGCTTCATCGGCGTGCGCCGGGTTTTTGTCTTTTGATCTAAAGTTCTGTGATTCGTTGGCGATACACTGGTTATACGAGTCATTGTGGCAATGAGGTAGAACATGAACCCAATGTTAGCCCTTCGGCAATATCAAAAAGTCGGTGCACACGCCCAGACATCCGAAGCGAGCCCGCACCGCTTGGTGCAAATGTTGATGGAAGGTGGTCTGGAGCGCATTGCTCAGGCCAAGGGTGCCATCGAGCGCAAAGACATCCCTGCCAAGGGTACGGCTATCAGCAAGGCCATCGGTATCATTGGCGGTTTGTGCGAGGGTCTGGATCTGGAAAACAGCGCCGATTCGGTCGCTGATCTCAATCAGCTCTACATCTACATGATGAAGCGGCTGGCGCAGGCCAATATTGACAGCGACCCGCGAATTCTTGATGAGGTCGCGGGCCTGCTGCGCACCGTAAAGGAAGGCTGGGACGGCATCGCTCCGCCAGGCCCCCAGTTTTAAGGAGAGCACCATGAGTCTTGTATTGCAGCGAATTGCCGATACCCGTGAAGCGTTGGTCAGCGCGTTGGCCGAACGCAACTGGGAAGCCATTGGCGAGCTGGATCTGGCTTGCCGTTCCTGCATGGAAGACGTCATGGCCGAGGCTTCGCTGGATGAGGAGGCCTTGCGCAGTAACCTTGAGGAATTGCTCCATGTCTACAAGGAGCTTCTGGAGGCGGCGATGGGTGAGCGGCAGGCGATAGCCAACGAGATGTCGCAGATCACCCAAGCGCAGAAGGCGGCAAAGGTTTACCATCTGTTTGGTTAATTAACCTCCAGTTAATCCAGACATGTGCGCCATAAATTTGACTGTGCACGGTTTTTTGACTTAACTAGTGGCTGTTTTCAGATTTCAGGCGTCTACAGGCACAAGGTGTCCTGCAAGCGTCTCGCTTGCCCCATTTTTCGGGCATTGAGTTGACTAGGGAAGTTGCTATTGCATGTGGCGTGAAACTAAAATTCTGCTGATCGATGACGATAGCGTCCGCCGCCGCGACCTGGCGGTGATTTTAAATTTTCTCGGCGAAGAAAATTTACCCTGCGGCAGCCATGACTGGCAGCAGGCCGTCGGCTCTTTGTCATCAAGTCGTGAAGTCATCTGTGTATTGATCGGGACGGTCAATGCTCCGGGTGCACTTTTGGGCTTGTTAAAGACACTCTCGACATGGGATGAGTTCCTTCCGGTTTTGCTGATGGGCGATAATTCTTCCGTCGACCTGCCGGAAGACCAGCGCCGCCGGGTGCTTTCGACCCTGGAAATGCCGCCCAGCTACAGCAAATTGCTCGACTCCCTGCACCGTGCCCAGGTCTATCGCGAGATGTACGACCAGGCCCGCGAGCGCGGCCGTCATCGCGAACCCAATCTGTTTCGCAGCCTCGTCGGCACCAGCCGGGCGATCCAACACGTCCGGCAGATGATGCAGCAAGTGGCCGATACCGATGCCAGCGTGCTGATCCTCGGCGAGTCCGGCACCGGCAAGGAAGTGGTTGCGCGCAATCTGCATTACCACTCCAAGCGTCGCGACGCGCCATTCGTGCCAGTCAACTGCGGGGCGATCCCGGCAGAGCTGCTGGAAAGCGAACTGTTCGGCCACGAGAAGGGCGCCTTCACCGGTGCGATCACCAGCCGTGCCGGGCGTTTCGAACTGGCCAATGGCGGTACGCTGTTCCTCGACGAAATCGGCGACATGCCGCTGCCGATGCAGGTCAAGCTGCTGCGCGTCCTGCAGGAGCGCACCTTCGAGCGCGTGGGCAGCAACAAGACCCAGAGTGTCGACGTGCGCATCATTGCCGCGACCCACAAGAATCTCGAAAGCATGATCGAGATCGGCACCTTCCGCGAAGACCTCTACTATCGCCTGAACGTGTTCCCGATCGAGATGGCGCCCCTGCGTGAGCGCGTCGAAGACATTCCGCTGCTGATGAATGAACTGATCTCGCGCATGGAACACGAAAAGCGCGGCTCGATCCGTTTCAACTCGGCAGCGATCATGTCGCTGTGCCGTCACGGCTGGCCGGGCAACGTCCGTGAGCTGGCGAACCTGGTCGAGCGCATGGCGATCATGCATCCGTACGGGGTGATCGGCGTGGTCGAGTTGCCGAAGAAATTCCGCTACGTCGACGACGAAGACGAGCAGATGGTCGACAGCCTGCGCAGCGATCTCGAAGAGCGCGTGGCCATCAACGGTCACACCCCGGACTTCACCGCTAACGCGATGCTGCCGCCGGAAGGTCTGGACCTCAAGGACTACCTCGGTGGTCTGGAGCAGGGCCTGATCCAGCAGGCGCTGGACGACGCCAATGGCATCGTGGCGCGCGCTGCCGAACGCCTGCGCATTCGTCGTACCACGCTGGTGGAGAAGATGCGCAAGTACGGCATGAGCCGGCGCGAAGGTGACGAACAGGCGGATGATTGACGCCTGTTTTTCAATGCCTTCATTTATAAGCAGTTTTTTTTAGGCACGGGTATTGCTACATCCCTCGCAACGTTCCGTTTAACTGACGGTCAGCCAAGCGAGAGAACACAATGCCCCACGCCCAGATGTCTTCTGCCTCCAATGCCGAGGGGCAACCGTCGTCCTTAGAGCAGACGAGCCGCCTGGGTCTTGAGCAGGCGTTCGCGCTGTTCAATCAGATGTCCAGTCAACTGACCGACTCCTACAGCATGCTTGAAGCCCGGGTCACCGAGCTCAAGGGCGAACTGGCCGTGGTCAGCGCCCAGCGCATGCAGGAGCTGGCAGAAAAAGAACGCCTGGCCAACCGTCTGCAAAACCTCCTCGATCTGTTGCCTGGTGGCGTCATCGTGATTGACGGCCACGGTATGGTTCGCGAAGCCAATCCGGCGGCGATCGACTTGCTCGGGCTACCACTGGAAGGCGAATTGTGGCGTCACGTCATCGCCCGTTGCTTTGCCCCGCGTGAAGACGACGGTCATGAAATCTCTCTGAAAAACGGTCGACGCCTGTCGATTGCCACGCGCTCGCTGGATGCCGAGCCGGGGCAGTTGGTGTTGCTCAACGACCTGACAGAAACCCGTCATCTGCAGGATCAACTGGCGCGCCACGAGCGCCTGTCGTCGCTGGGGCGGATGGTCGCCTCGCTGGCTCATCAGATCCGCACGCCGCTGTCCGCCGCTTTGCTCTATGCCAGTCATTTGACTGAGCAGGAGCTTCCGGTCGCCACTCAACAGCGCTTTGCCGGCCGCCTCAAAGAGCGCCTGCATGAGCTGGAACATCAGGTGCGCGACATGCTGGTGTTCGCCCGTGGCGAGCTGCCGCTGACCGACCGGATCGCCCCGAATGCCTTGATGCAGTCGCTGCAAGCGGCGGCGCTGACCCATGTGCAGGATTTGCCGATTCGTTGGCAGTGCGACAGCCATGCTGGCGAATTGCTATGCAACCGCGACACGCTGGTCGGGGCGATTCTCAATCTGATCGAAAACGCGATTCAGGCCAGCGATGGCAACGTGCGCCTGAAAGTGCACTGCTACAGCCGCGACAACAGCCTGCGCCTGTGTGTCAGCGACAGCGGCAGCGGCATTGATCCGGCGGTGCTGGAGCGTCTCGGTGAGCCATTTTTCACCACCAAAGTGACCGGTACCGGGCTTGGCCTGACCGTGGTCAAGGCTGTGGCGCGGGCACATCAGGGAGAATTGCAGCTGCGCTCGCGAGTAGGGCGCGGCACGTGCGCGCAGGTGATCCTGCCGCTGTTTTCCGCTGTACACGGAGCTGAGTAAACGTCATGGGCATCAAGGTTTTGCTGGTCGAGGATGACCGCTCGTTGCGCGAAGCGCTGGCCGATACGCTGTTGCTGGCGGGCCACGACTACCAGGCGGTCGGCAGTGCCGAAGAGGCGTTGCAGGCGGTCGAGCGCGAGGCGTTCAGTCTGGTGGTCAGCGACGTCAACATGCCTGGCATGGACGGCCATCAACTACTTGCACTGTTGCGTGCCCGGCAGCCGCAATTGCCGGTGCTGCTGATGACTGCGCATGGCGCGGTCGAGCGTGCGGTCGATGCGATGCGTCAGGGCGCGGCGGATTATCTGGTCAAGCCATTTGAACCCAAGGCCCTGCTGGACCTGGTGTCGCGGCATGCCCTGGGTAGCGTCAGCGTTGCTGACGGTGAAGGTCCGGTGGCAGTCGAGCCGGCCAGTGCGCAGTTGCTCGAACTGGCCGCGCGGGTGGCGCGCAGTGATTCCACGGTGCTGATCTCCGGCGAATCCGGTACCGGCAAGGAAGTGCTGGCGCGCTACATCCACCAGCAATCCCATCGCGCCAGCCAACCGTTCATCGCGATCAACTGCGCAGCGATTCCCGACAACATGCTCGAGGCCACACTGTTCGGTCACGAGAAGGGCTCGTTCACTGGCGCCATCGCGGCGCAGGCCGGCAAGTTCGAGCAGGCCGATGGCGGCACCATTCTGCTCGACGAGATTTCCGAAATGCCCTTGGGCCTGCAAGCCAAGTTGCTGCGGGTGTTGCAGGAGCGCGAAGTCGAGCGCGTCGGTGCGCGCAAACCGATCACCCTGGATATTCGCGTGGTCGCCACCACCAACCGTGATCTGGCCGGCGAAGTGGCGGCGGGGCGTTTCCGTGAAGACCTTTTTTACCGTCTGTCGGTTTTTCCCCTGGCGTGGCGTCCACTTCGCGAGCGCACTGCCGATATCTTGCCGCTGGCGGAGCGGTTGCTGAACAAACACGTCAATAAAATGAAGCATGCGGCGGCGAAACTTTCGCCAGAGGCCCAGGCTTGCCTGACCCACTACCCGTGGCCGGGCAACGTGCGTGAGCTGGATAACGCGATTCAACGGGCGCTGATTCTGCAGCAGGGCGGTTTGATCCAGCCGCAGGATTTCTGCCTGACCGGCGCGGTGACGTTTAGCGCAGCGCCGGCCGTAGTGCCGGTGCAACCGTTGGTGCGCGAGATCGAAGTCGAGGCCGAATCCGCCGGTGCGCTGGGCGATGACCTGCGTCGCCGGGAGTTCCAGATGATCATCGACACCCTGCGCACCGAGCGTGGCCGGCGCAAGGAAGCCGCGGAAAAGCTCGGTATCAGCCCGCGTACCCTGCGCTACAAACTGGCGCAGATGCGGGATGCCGGGATGGACGTCGAAGGCTATCTGTTCGCCACCTGAAAATTGTCGCAGGTCAATTGTGGGAGCGGGCTTGCTCGCGAAAGCGCAGGGTCAGTTGCGAAAATATCGACTGACTCTCCCTCTTCGCGAGCAAGCCCGCTCCCACAGTGGTTTCGCGGTGCCTGGACCTGACGCGGTGCCTTGATGGGCTTTTATAGAGTAAGTCCGCCGAGCTGGCACCCTTGTTGCTAATACCTGTGTACCCGCCGAGTGAGTGTCAAAAAATTGCGGGCCGCCCAAGAGAGTAGACCATGAGCCAAGGTATTGAATTTAATCGGTTGATGATGGACATGAAGGCCATGAAAATGGACGCCATGGCCACGCCGAAATCGACTGCCGCCGTCCCTGAACTGGCAGGCAGCAGCTTTTCCGACATGCTCGGTCAGGCCATCAACAAAGTCAGCGATACCCAGCAGGCGTCGACTCAGTTGGCCAACGCATTTGAAATCGGCAAGAGCGGCGTCGATCTGACGGACGTGATGATCGCCTCGCAGAAAGCCAGCGTGTCGTTCCAGGCTCTGACCCAGGTGCGCAACAAGCTGGTTCAGGCTTATCAAGACATCATGCAGATGCCGGTTTAAGGACGAGATTGAGTCATGGCAGAAGCAGTCGCCGATAACGTTCCGGCCAAGGCCACCCCGATAGACGGCAAACCGCCGCTGTTCGGCCTGTCCTTCCTGGAAAACCTCTCCGAGATGACCATGCTGCGTCAGGTGGGCCTGTTGGTCGGCCTGGCTGCGAGCGTGGCGATTGGCTTTGCCGTGGTGCTGTGGTCGCAGCAGCCGGATTACCGTCCGTTGTACGGCAGCCTTGCCGGCATGGACGCCAAGCAGGTCATGGACACCCTGGCCTCCGCCGACATTCCCTACACCGTCGAGCCGAACTCCGGCGCCTTGCTGGTCAAGGCCGACGACCTGTCCCGTGCGCGGATGAAACTCGCGGCCGCTGGTGTCACTCCCAGCGACGGCAACATCGGTTTCGAAATCCTCGACAAGGAACAGGGTCTGGGCACCAGCCAGTTCATGGAAGCGACCCGTTACCGTCGCGGCCTCGAAGGCGAACTGGCACGCACCATTTCCAGCCTGAACAACGTCAAGGGCGCCCGTGTGCACCTGGCGATTCCGAAGAGTTCGGTGTTCGTGCGTGATGAGCGCAAGCCAAGCGCTTCGGTTCTGGTCGAGCTGTACTCCGGGCGTTCGCTGGAGCCGGGTCAGGTGGTGGCGATCATCAACCTGGTGGCGACCTCCGTGCCTGAACTGAGCAAATCGCAGATTACCGTCGTCGATCAGAAGGGCAACCTGCTCTCCGATCAGGCGGAAAACTCCGAAATGACCATGGCCGGCAAGCAGTTCGATTACAGCCGCCGCATGGAAAGCATGCTCACCCAGCGCGTGCACAACATTCTGCAACCGGTACTGGGTAACGATCGCTACAAGGCTGAAGTCTCGGCCGACATCGATTTCAGTGCCGTCGAATCCACCGCCGAGCAGTTCAACCCGGATCAGCCGGCGTTGCGCAGCGAGCAGTCGGTCAACGAACAACGCACCGCCAGCAATGGCCCGCAAGGTGTACCGGGTGCCCTGAGCAACCAGCCGCCAGCGCCGGCCTCGGCACCGCAGACCACCGGTGGCGCGCAAGCCTCTACCGGCATGATTCAACCCGGTCAGCCACTGGTTGATGCCAACGGTCAGCAGATCATGGACCCGGCCACCGGCCAGCCAATGCTCGCGCCGTACCCGGCGGACAAGCGTCAACAATCCACCAAGAACTTCGAACTCGACCGTTCCATCAGCCACACCAAACAGCAGCAGGGTCGCCTGAATCGTCTGTCGGTGTCGGTGGTGGTCGACGATCAGGTCAAGATCAACCCGGCCAACGGGGAAACCACCCGCGCGCCGTGGAGCGCCGATGAACTGGCGCGTTTCACCCGTCTTGTGCAGGACGCGGTCGGCTTCGATGCCAGCCGTGGCGACAGCGTCAGCGTGATCAACATGCCGTTCTCCGCCGAACGCGGCGAAGTGGTTGCCGATATTCCGTTCTACTCCCAGCCATGGTTCTGGGACATCGTCAAACAAGTGCTGGGTGTGTTGTTCATCCTGGTGCTGGTGTTTGGTGTGCTGCGTCCGGTGTTGAACAACATCACCGGTGGCGGCAAAGGCAAGGAGCTGGCCGGTCTGGGCAGCGACGTGGAACTCGGTGGCATGGGCGGCCTGGACGGCGACCTGGCCAACGACCGCGTGAGCCTCGGTGGTCCGCAGAGCATTCTGTTGCCTAGCCCGAGCGAGGGTTACGACGCACAACTGAATGCAATCAAGAGCTTGGTGGCCGAGGATCCGGGTCGCGTGGCTCAGGTCGTGAAAGAGTGGATTAACGCAGATGAGTGATAACCGAGCCGCAACCGCCAAACTGAACAAGGTCGACAAAGCCGCGATTCTGCTGCTGTCCCTGGGTTCAACCGATGCCGCGCAAGTGCTGCGCCACATGGGCCCCAAAGAGGTTCAGCGTGTCGGTGTGGCCATGGCGCAGATGGGCAACGTCCATCGCGAGCAGGTCGAGCAGGTCATGAGCGAGTTCGTCGACATCGTCGGCGACCAGACCAGCCTCGGCGTCGGCTCCGACGACTACGTGCGCAAAATGCTTACCCAGGCGTTGGGCGAAGACAAGGCCAATGGCCTGATCGACCGCATCCTGCTCGGTGGCAACACCAGCGGCCTCGACAGCCTGAAATGGATGGAGCCGCGCGCCGTTGCCGACGTGATCCGTTACGAACACCCGCAGATCCAGGCCATCGTCGTCGCGTACCTCGACCCGGATCAGGCCGGTGAAGTACTGGGCAACTTCGACCACAAGGTGCGTCTGGACATCATCCTGCGCGTCTCGTCGTTGAACACCGTGCAACCGGCTGCGTTGAAAGAGCTGAACCAGATTCTCGAGAAGCAGTTCTCCGGCAACTCGAACGCCTCGCGCACCACCCTGGGTGGCATCAAGCGTGCGGCAGACATCATGAACTTCCTCGACAGCTCGATCGAAGGCCAGCTCATGGACTCGATCCGCGAAGTCGACGAAGACCTGTCCGGTCAGATCGAAGACCTCATGTTCGTGTTCAACAACCTGGCCGACGTCGACGACCGCGGCATTCAGGCGCTGTTGCGCGAAGTCTCTTCCGACGTGCTGGTACTGGCCCTCAAGGGTTCGGACGAAGGCGTCAAAGAGAAGATCTTCAAGAACATGTCCAAGCGTGCGGCCGAGCTGTTGCGCGACGACCTCGAAGCCAAAGGCCCGGTGCGCGTCAGCGACGTGGAAACCGCGCAGAAAGAAATCCTCACCATTGCCCGTCGTATGGCCGAAGCCGGCGAGATTGTGCTCGGTGGCAAGGGCGGCGAGGAAATGATCTAAGCCCATGGACAAGCATGACGATGTGACGGATCTGATCCGTGCCCGGGATGTCCGTGGTTTCGAATCCTGGGCGCTGCCCAGCTTCGATCCGCCGAAACCGGAACCCGAGCCGGAACCGGAGCCCGAACCGCCGGAAATGGAAGAGGTGCCGCTGGAAGAAGTCCAGCCACTGACTCTGGAAGAACTCGAAAGCATCCGTCAGGAGGCTTACAACGAGGGCTTTGGCATCGGCGAGAAGGAAGGTTTTCACAGCGCTACGCTGAAGGTGCGTCAGGAGGCCGAAGTGGCGCTGGCGGCGAAACTGGCCAGCCTCGAGCAACTGATGACCCACCTGTTCGAGCCGATTGCCGAGCAGGACACGCAGATCGAAAAGTCGCTGGTCGACCTTGTGCAACACATCACCAAACAAGTGATCAAGCGCGAGCTGGCCATCGATTCCAGCCAGATCGAACAGGTCATGCGCGATGCGCTCAAGCTGTTGCCGTTGGGCGTGGAAAACGTGCGTCTTTACGTCAATCCGCAAGACTTCGAGCAGGCCAAGGCCTTGCGCGAACGTCATGAGGAATCCTGGCGTATCGTCGAAGACGACTCGTTGCTGCCCGGCGGTTGTCGGGTTGAAACCGAGCACAGCCGTATCGACGCCAGTATCGAGACCCGCGTGACCCAGGTCATGGCCAAACTGTTCGACCAGTTACACGAACAGGCCCTGCACCCGGCTGCGCCGGATCTGAGTCTGGACATTCCTGAAGAAAACCAACCGGCGGCTGCGCCTGAAGAGCCGCTCGCGGACACCCCCGATGCGCCTTGAACGCACCAGTTTCGCCAAGCGCCTCAGCACTTATGCCGAAGCCACTGAGATCGCCGGCGCGCCGATTCTCGAAGGCCGCCTGCTGCGGATGGTCGGCCTCACCCTCGAAGCCGAAGGCCTGCGCGCTGCCATGGGCACGCGCTGCCTGGTGATCAATGACGACAGCTATCACCCGTCCCAGGTGGAAGCGGAGGTCATGGGGTTTTCCGGCAACAAAGTCTTTCTGATGCCGGTCGGCAGTGTCGCCGGCATTGCCCCCGGCGCCCGTGTGGTGCCGCTGGCGGAAACCGGCCGCCTGCCAATGGGCATGAGCATGCTCGGTCGCGTACTCGACGGCGCCGGACGCGCGCTGGACGGCAAGGGCGGGATGAAGGCTGAAGACTGGGTGCCGATGGACGGCCCGACCATCAACCCGCTCAACCGCGATCCGATCCACGTCCCGCTCGATGTCGGCATCCGTTGCATCAACGGTTTGCTGACGGTCGGGCGTGGTCAGCGTCTGGGGCTGTTCGCCGGTACCGGTGTCGGTAAATCGGTGCTGCTGGGCATGATGACCCGCTTCACCGAGGCCGACATTATCGTCGTCGGTCTGATCGGTGAGCGGGGTCGAGAAGTTAAAGAGTTCATCGAGCACATCCTCGGTGAAGAAGGCCTCAAGCGTTCGGTGGTGGTCGCCTCGCCGGCGGACGATGCGCCGCTGATGCGTCTGCGCGCGGCGATGTATTGCACGCGAATCGCCGAGTATTTCCGCGACAAGGGCAAGAACGTCCTGTTGCTGATGGATTCGTTAACCCGTTTCGCCCAGGCCCAGCGGGAAATCGCTTTGGCCATTGGCGAGCCGCCAGCGACCAAGGGTTATCCGCCCTCGGTGTTCGCCAAACTGCCGAAACTGGTGGAGCGCGCCGGTAATGCGGAGAAGGGCGGTGGTTCGATCACCGCGTTCTACACCGTGTTGTCCGAAGGCGATGACCAGCAGGACCCGATTGCCGACTCGGCGCGGGGCGTGCTCGACGGCCACATCGTGTTGTCCCGGCGTCTTGCCGAGGAAGGGCACTATCCGGCCATCGACATCGAAGCCTCGATCAGCCGGGTGATGCCGGCCGTGGTTTCGGCGGAGCACATGCAGCGCGCGCAGTACTTCAAGCAATTGTGGTCGCGCTATCAGCAGAGCCGCGACCTGATCAGCGTCGGCGCGTACGTCGCCGGTGGCGACCGCGAGACCGATCTGGCGATCAATCTGCAGCCGCAACTGACCCGCTACCAGCGGCAGGGCCTCAACGACAAGATCAACATGGGCGAGAGCCAGGCTTACCTCGAAACCCTGTTCGCGCCTGCGGCGGGTGGGTAACCGGCCATGGCCGTGAGCCGAGCTGCGCGTCTGGCACCCGTGGTGGAGATGGCCGAACAGGCCGAGAAAACCGCCGTGCAGCGCCTGGGTTACTTTCAGGGCCAGGTCAAAGTGGCCGAAAGCAAACTCGCCGACCTCGACGCCTTTCGTCTGGATTATCAGGAGCAGTGGATCGTGCGCGGCAGCGACGGGGTTTCCGGACAATGGCTGCTGGGTTATCACGGCTTCCTCGCGCAACTGGACACCGCCATCGACCAGCAGCGCCAGAGCCTGGTCTGGCACCAGAACAACCTGATCAAGGCGCGCGATGCCTGGCAGCAGGCGTTTGCCAAGGTCGAAGGCCTGCGCAAACTGGTGCAGCGCTACCGCGAAGAGGCGCAACGCCTCGAAGACAAGCGTGAGCAGAAGCTGCTGGACGAGTTGTCGCAGCGTTTGCCGCGCCAGAACCCTTTTTAAGTTGTTCCAAACTCCCTGTGGGAGCGGGCTTGCTCGCGAAGGCGTCGTGTCAGTCACCACCTCGGTCAACTGACCGATTGCATTCGCGAGCAAGCCCGCTCCCACATTTGGTTCTACGTTGCACCTTGCCCCTGGGTCTACCAGATGCTAAACCTTGTACACGTTCGTCAATGACAAGGAAGCCAGTCAATGTCAGTCGTTACAGAAGTCTCTCCGGATGGTCAAAAACTGACGATTTCGGTCAAGGGGCGGTTCGATTTTGGGCGCCATCAGGAGTTTCGCGAGTCCTATGAGCGGCTTAACCAAAAACCCGACTCCATCGTGGTTGATCTGAAAGAAGCCACCTACCTCGACAGCTCCGCGCTGGGCATGCTGCTCTTGCTGCGCGATCATGCCGGCGGCGACGACTCGGATGTGCGCGTGATCAACAGCAACTCCGACGTGCGCAAGATCCTCGCCATCTCCAATTTCGACAAACTCTTCGACATCAGTTGACGGCCATGCAGGCGCAAGAGCCGCTGACGATCCTGATCGCCGAAGACAGCGCCGCTGACCGGTTACTGTTGTCGACCATCGTCCGGCGTCAGGGGCATGAAGTGCTGACGGCGGCCAATGGCGCTGAAGCGGTTGAGGTCTTTCGCCGGCAACAACCGCATCTGGTGCTGATGGACGCGATGATGCCGGTGATGGACGGCTTCGAAGCGGCGCGGCAGATCAAGGCGCTGGCGGGGGAAACCCTGGTGCCGATCATCTTCCTGACCTCGCTGACCGAAAGTGAAGCCTTGGCCCGGTGTCTGGAGGCTGGGGGCGACGACTTTCTGGCGAAGCCCTACAACCAGGTGATCCTCGCCGCCAAAATCAAGGCGATGGATCGCTTGCGCCGCTTGCAGGCCACCGTGCTGCAGCAGCGCGATCTGATCGCCAAACATCACGATTACCTGCTCAACGAACAGCGTGTGGCCAAAGCGGTGTTCGACAAGGTGGCCCACTCGGGCTGCCTGAGTGCGCCGAATATCCGCTATCTGCAATCACCTTACGCGTTGTTCAACGGCGACCTGCTGCTGGCGGCGTACACCCCGGCCGGCGATATGCATGTGCTGCTCGGTGATTTCACCGGTCACGGTCTGCCGGCGGCGGTGGGGGCGATGCCGCTGGCAGAAGTGTTCTATGGCATGACCGCCAAGGGCTACGGCCTGGCTGAAACCCTGCGCGAGATGAACGCCAAGCTCAAGCGCATCCTGCCGGTGGACATGTTTTGCTGCGCGACGATGCTCTGCCTGAGTTTTCAGCGGCGCACGGTGGAGGTGTGGAACGGCGGTATGCCCGACGGTTATCTGCACCGGATTGCCAGCGGCGAGCGGGTGCCGCTGTCGGCGCGGCACTTGCCGCTGGGCGTGCTCAGCCCGCAAGCGTTTGACGATCGGACAGAAGTGCAAACCATGGCGGTGGGGGATCGGGTGTTCCTGCTGTCGGACGGTGTGATCGACACCACTGACGGCGATGACCGGTTGTTCGGTGTCGAGCGTTTGCAGCAGCTGTTTGCTGTCAACCGAGAGCCGGACAACCTGTTTGCCGAAATTGAACAGGCCTTGCTCGAGTTTCGCGGCGAGCCCCGTGACGACGTGAGCATGGTCGAGATCAGTCTGCTTGACGCGGCGCGGGTCATGCCGCCGGCGCCGGTGTATTCCGACAGCGGCCAGTCGTGTCCGCTGGACTGGTCGGTGAGCTTCGAGTTTCGCGGCGCTACACTCAAGCGCTTCAATCCTTTGCCGTATCTGCTGCAGTTGTTGCTGGAAGTACACGGGTTGCGCACCCAGAGCGGGGCGATCTACAGCGTGCTCGCCGAGTTGTACTCCAATGCGCTGGAGCACGGCGTGCTGGGTCTGGATTCCAGCCTCAAGCGCGATGCCGCAGGATTCGCCCGCTACTATGAGCAGCGCAATGCGCGACTCGAAGCCTTGCAGGACGGTTACGTGCGCGTGCATCTGCAGGTCCGGCCGCAAGGTGCCGGTGGCTGTCTGGTCATTCGCGTCGAGGACAGCGGCAAGGGTTTTGACGTGGCGCGGGTGATGGAGCGGCCGGTGGACGGTGTCCGTCTGTCGGGGCGCGGGGTCAGTTTGATCCGGCATTTGGGGCATAACGCCAGATGGTCGGACGAAGGTCGCAGTGCTTGCGTAGAGTTTTTCTGGGAGGTTAGGGCATAATTCGCCGATTCTTGATCAAGGAGTGAACAAGTGACTGACCAACATGTGGATCGCGAAGTACTCGATGCGTTGCGCGAAGTGATGGAAGACAGCTATCCGGATTTGCTGGATACCTTCCTGACCGATTCTGAAAGTCGCTTGCATCAACTGCAGAAGACCGCCGATGCCAGGGTGTTGGCTGAGGTTGCCCATAGTTTCAAGGGTAGCGCCAGCAACATGGGCGCCGTTCGGCTGGCGCAGCTCTGTCAGGAGCTGGAGGCGGACGCCAAGGGCAAAAGCCCTGCGGAAATCGTCAAACTGGTGGCCGACATCCGTTGCGAATTCGCCGATGTGCGACCTGTCTACGAAGACGAACGCCAGCACGCCCTGACCCATTGAATCCCGCCGTCCGGCGCTTTTCGCAAGTGCCGGACAAAACTGGCCCGACACTTGCAATAATCCCCGTCAACTGTACCTACGATCCCAGTGCAGCGGAGACCGTGTCATGCCTGCGACCCCCAATGTTCTTCTTCAATCTGCCGCTCAGGCCAAGGCGCAAGCCGCCTCCGCGAAAACGCCGGTAATGGCTGCAGACACCGGGGACAAGGCCTCAAGCTTCGCTCAGGTGTTCGCCGATCAAGGCCCGAAAAAGACTCTTCCGAGCTCTGACAGTTCGTTGAAACCGGCGCGCGACAAGGTTGCCGACAACAGCGACAGGAAAGATCTCGGCAAGGATAAGTCTGCCGCCACGCAACAGACCGTTGCCGATAGCGGCAACGCCTTGCCTGCCGACAAGTCTGCACCGACGACATCCGATGATCAGGCCGCCGCTGACAAGGCCGCTGCCGATGCTGCCGCAGACGACGCGCAGACTCCGGTGGCTGACACCACGCCGGTTGACCCGGCGCTGGATCCGGCGCTGGCGCAAACCGTGCAGCCGCTGGTCGCAGCGCCTGTGGTGCCAGCCCCGGTGGCTGTAACACCGGAGCCGGTCAAGGCCGAAACACCGGTCGTGGCCGCAACCGTCGCGCCGGCAGTGGTCAAAGACCCTGCTGTGTCGACCGACAGCGCTTTCGACCCGGCTGCCGATCCGCTCGACTCGTTGCCGGCGGTGCGCATGGCGATGGAGCAGGGCGGGCACATTTCCGCATCCAGCCAGACACAGCCCAAAGCTACGCCGGCCCAGACTCAGGCCGACGGTGAATTGACTTCGGCGCAGAACTTCGCCGCCGGCATGGCCAGCATGCTCGACGTGCAGGCCGACAAGGACAGCACCAGTCAGAATGGTGAAAAAACCTTCAGTGGCCTGATCGACGATGGCCTGAAAGATCTGAAAAGCGCCACCAGTGATACCCGTGTCGATGATTTCGCCAACCGTCTGGCGGCGCTGACTCAGGCAGCCACACCGAAAACCGCGAACGCCGTACCGGTGAATCAGTCGATCGCCATGCACCAGAGCGGCTGGACCGAAGAAATCGTCAACCGCGTCATGTACCTGTCGAGCGCCAATCTGAAGGCGGCGGATATTCAATTGCAGCCGGCGGAACTGGGGCGTCTGGATATCCGGGTGAACATGGTTCCCGATCAGCAGACTCAGGTGACGTTCATGAGCGCGCATCCAAGCGTGCGTGAAGCGCTGGACGGGCAGATGCATCGTCTGCGTGACATGTTCACCCAGCAGGGCATGGGCCAGGTCGACGTCAATGTCTCCGACCAGAGCCGCGGCTGGCAGGGTCAGCAGGGCCAGGAGCAGGCGCAGCAGGGCCAGAGTGGCCGCACCAGCGCCGCTGGCGGACGTCTGGATTCGGCGGAAGAAGAGCTGACGCCGGCGGCAGTGGCGGAAGCCGCTGCGCAAACCACCAGCGTGATCGGCAGCAGCGCCGTCGACTATTACGCCTGAGCAAAATCAAGAGCCCCTCACCCTAGCCCTCTCCCACAGGGAGAGGGGACCGATTGGGGGATGCTCGCGAAGTACGCCGACCGGATACTTTCGCTGTGAATCCATAATCGACTCGGTCTTTCAGGTCGATGTTTGATGCCTGACACCTCGGTCAGCCCCCTCTCCCTCCGGGAGAGGGCTGGGGTGAGGGTGGCTTTTGACTTTAGCGTTACCTCCGACACTTCTGGCATAACACTTGCTCTTGCCTTGCCGTGCGACTGTGAAAACCCGAATAGTGACGGATTATTGGCATGGCGAAGAGCGAAGCAGCAGCTGTAAAAGACCCCGCGACCAAAGGCAAACTCAAGATGATCATCCTGATCGTGGTGGCTCTGCTGCTGGCGATCGGTGTGTCCGTGGGCGCGACCTGGTACTTCATGCACAGTGCTCAGAGCAAGCCTGCCGCAGCGGCCGAAGCCGCACCGACCGGCAAGCAGCCGGCGATTTTCGAGCCGATGGCGCCGGCGTTTGTCGCCAACTACAACCAGAACGGCCGTCAGCGCTACATGCAGGTGAGCATCACCATGCTGGCGCGTAACCAGGCCGATCTGGACGCGCTCAAAGTGCACATGCCGGTGATCCGCAACAACCTGGTGATGCTCTTCTCCGGTCAGGATTTCGCCACGCTGGCGACCCCGGTCGGGCAGGAGATGTTGCGCCAGAAGGCCACAGCCAGCGTCCAGGAAGTGGCGCAGAAAGAGCTGGGCAAAGTGGTGATCGAACAGTTGCTTTTCACTAATTTCGTACTGCAGTAGGAACACGACATGGCCGTGCAGGATCTGCTGTCCCAGGATGAAATCGACGCGCTGTTGCATGGCGTCGACGATGGTCTGGTACAGACCGATAACGCTGCCGAACCCGGCAGTGTCAAAAGCTACGACCTGACCAGCCAGGATCGCATCGTCCGTGGACGCATGCCGACTCTGGAAATGATCAACGAGCGTTTTGCCCGTTACACCCGCATCAGCATGTTCAACATGCTGCGCCGCTCGGCGGACGTTGCCGTCGGTGGCGTTCAGGTGATGAAGTTCGGCGAATACGTGCACTCGCTGTACGTGCCGACCAGCCTCAACCTGGTCAAGATCAAACCGTTGCGCGGCACCGCGCTGTTCATCCTCGACGCCAAACTGGTGTTCAAGCTGGTGGACAACTTCTTCGGCGGCGACGGCCGTCACGCCAAGATCGAAGGGCGTGAATTCACCCCGACCGAACTGCGTGTAGTGCGCATGGTGCTGGAGCAGGCCTTCGTCGATCTGAAGGAAGCCTGGCAGGCGATCATGGAAGTCAATTTCGAGTACATCAACTCGGAAGTGAACCCGGCCATGGCCAACATCGTCGGCCCGAGCGAAGCGATCGTGGTCTCCACCTTCCACATCGAACTCGATGGCGGTGGCGGTGACCTGCACGTGACCATGCCGTACTCGATGATCGAGCCGGTGCGCGAAATGCTCGACGCCGGTTTCCAGTCGGACCTCGACGATCAGGACGAGCGCTGGGTCAACGCCCTGCGTCAGGACGTGCTCGATGTCGATGTACCGATCGGCGCCACCGTGGCCCGCCGCCAGTTGAAGCTGCGCGACATCCTGCACATGCAGCCGGGGGACGTGATCCCGGTCGAGATGCCGGAAGACATGATCATGCGCGCCAACGGCGTACCGGCCTTCAAGGTCAAGATGGGCTCGCACAAAGGCAACCTCGCGTTGCAAGTGATCGAGCCGATCGAGCGTCGCTGAAGCGCCGCTCTCACCCCCACGCATTTAACTGAATTGTTGCCCGCCGAGGACAAATGATGAACGACGAAATGAACGCCCAGGACGATCAGGCACTGGCCGACGAATGGGCTGCGGCCCTGGAAGAGACCGGTGATGGCAGCCAGGCTGACATCGACGCGCTGCTGGCGGCCGACGCTGGCGCTGCAAGCTCCAACCGTCTGCCGATGGAAGAGTTCGGCAGCGTGCCGAAAAACAATGATCCGGTGACGCTGGACGGTCCGAACCTGGACGTGATCCTCGACATCCCGGTGTCGATCTCGATGGAAGTGGGCAGCACCGACATCAACATTCGCAACCTGCTGCAACTGAACCAGGGTTCGGTGATCGAGCTTGATCGTCTGGCCGGCGAGCCGCTGGACGTGCTGGTCAACGGCACGCTGATCGCGCACGGCGAAGTGGTGGTGGTCAACGAGAAGTTCGGCATCCGCCTGACCGACGTGATCAGCCCAAGCGAACGCATCAAGAAGCTGCGCTGAGTGAAACGGTTCCTGTGGGCGCTGCTGGCGCTGCCGTTGAGTGTGCTGGCCGCTGAACCGGCCGCCACGTCCGCCGCTGCGGTTGCCGCGCCGGCGATCGGCAGCGGTGTGGCCGGGCAATTGACGCAACTGGTCTTCGGCTTGTTGCTGGTGCTGGGGTTGATCTTCTTCCTCGCCTGGCTGCTGCGCCGGGTGCAGCAGTCCGGGCCGGCAGGCAAGGGCCAGGTGATCGAGCTGATCGGCTCCCGCGCACTCGGTCCGCGCGACCGGTTGATGCTGGTGCAGGTCGGCAACGAACAGATTCTGTTGGGCCTCAGCCCTGGCACCATCACGGCGCTGCATGTGCTGAAGGAACCGGTGCCAGTGCCGAGCAGCAGCGAAAAAGCGACCCCGGAATTTGCCCAGCATCTGCTGAAGATTCTCGGCAAGGATCAGAAGGATAAGAAGTAATGGGTGCGCTACGCATCGTCTTGACGCTGGCCCTGATGCTGGCCGCGCCGCTGGCGTTCGCCGCCGATCCGTTGTCGATCCCGGCGATCACGCTGGGCACCAACGCCGACGGCGCGCAGGAATATTCGGTCAGCCTGCAGATCCTGCTGATCATGACGGCGCTGAGCTTCATTCCGGCGGCTGTGATTCTGATGACCAGTTTCACCCGGATCATCATCGTCTTCTCGATCCTGCGTCAGGCCCTCGGCCTGCAGCAGACACCGTCGAACCAGATCCTCACCGGCATGGCGCTGTTCCTGACCATGTTCATCATGGCCCCGGTGTTTGATCGGGTGAACAACGATGCGCTGCAGCCCTATTTGGCGGAAAAACTCACCGCGCAGCAAGCAGTGGAAAAGGCTCAGGTGCCGATCAAGGACTTCATGCTCGCCCAGACCCGCACCAGCGATCTGGAGCTGTTCATGCGCCTGTCCAAGCGCACCGACATTGCCACCCCGGATCAGGCACCGCTGACCATCCTGGTGCCGGCGTTCGTCACCTCCGAGCTGAAAACCGCGTTCCAGATCGGCTTCATGATCTTCATTCCGTTCCTGATCATCGACCTGGTCGTGGCCAGTGTGCTGATGGCGATGGGGATGATGATGCTGTCGCCGCTGATCATTTCGCTGCCGTTCAAGATCATGCTGTTCGTACTGGTGGATGGCTGGGCGCTGATCATCGGCACCCTGGCCAGTAGCTTCGGAGGTGTTTCGCCATGACGCCGGAAGTGGCGGTCGATATCTTTCGGGAAGCGCTGTGGCTGACCACGATGATGGTCGCAATTCTCGTGGTGCCGAGCCTGCTGGTCGGCCTGCTGGTGGCGATGTTCCAGGCCGCTACCCAGATCAACGAACAGACCCTGAGCTTCCTGCCGCGTCTGCTGGTCATGCTGGTCACCCTGATCGTCGCCGGCCCGTGGCTGGTGCAGACGTTCATGGAGTACATCATCCAGCTCTACAAGAACATTCCGATGGTCATCGGCTGAGCCATGCAATCGCTGCTTCAGCTGACCGACACCCAGATCAGTACCTGGGTGGCGTCGTTCATGTTGCCACTGTTTCGCGTTGCCTCGATGCTGATGGTCATGCCGGTGTTCGGCACCACCCTGGTGTCGCGCCGTGTGCGTCTGTATTTCGCCGTGGCGATTACCGTGTGCATTGCCCCGGGGCTGCCGCCGATGCCGGAGGTCAGTCCGCTTGCGCTCAGCGGCTGGTTGCTGATCGCCGAGCAGATTCTGGTCGGTGCGGTGCTCGGGTTTTCCCTGCAACTGTTTTTCCAGGCCTTTGCCGTGGCCGGGCAGATTGTCGCGATCCAGATGGGCATGGGCTTCGCCTCGATGGTCGACCCGGCCAACGGCGTCTCGGTGGCAGTGATCGGGCAGTTCTTCACCATGCTGGTGACCCTGCTGTTCCTGTCGATGAACGGCCATCTGGTGGTCTTCGAAGTGCTCACCGAGAGCTTCACCACGCTGCCGGTGGGCGGCGGGTTGATGACCGCGCAATACTGGGAACTGGCCGGCAAACTCGGCTGGGTTCTCGGGGCGGCGTTGTTGCTGGTGCTGCCGGCGGTCACTGCGCTGCTGGTGGTCAACATCGCGTTCGGCGTGATGACCCGCGCTGCGCCGCAACTGAACATTTTCTCCATCGGTTTTCCGCTGACCCTGGTGCTGGGGCTGTTCATCGTCTGGGTCGGTCTGGCGGACATTCTCAATCAGTATCAACCGCTGGCCACCGAGGCCTTGCAGTTGCTACGCGAACTGGCACGGGCGCGCTGAGGCATGGCTGAGAGCGAAAGCGGTCAGGACAAAACAGAAGACCCCACGGAGAAACGCAAAAAGGACTCCCGTGAGAAGGGTGAGATTGCCCGTTCCAAAGAGCTCAACACCCTCGCGGTGATGCTCGCCGGTGCCGGCGGCCTGCTGGTGTTCGGCGGCATGCTGGCGCAGGAATTGATGGATCTGATGCGCCTGAATTTCTCGCTGTCGCGGGAAGTGATCATGGATGAAAAGTCCATGGGCACGTTCCTGCTGATCTCGGGCAAGATCGCGCTGGTGGCGATTCAGCCGATCATGATCACCCTGTTGCTGGCCGCACTGATCGGGCCGATTTCCCTTGGCGGCTGGCTGTTCGCCGCCGGCTCCATGGCGCCGAAATTCAGCCGGATGAACCCCGGTGCGGGCCTCAAGCGCATGTTCTCGATGAAGGCCGTGATCGAGTTGGTCAAGGCGCTGGCCAAGTTCCTGATCACCCTGTTCGTGGCGCTGATGGTGTTGTCGTCCGACATCGATGACTTCCTGCGCATCGCCCATGAACCGCTGGAGCAGGCGATCATTCACAGCGTGACGCTGGTGGGCTGGAGCTCGCTGTGGCTGGCCTGCGGTTTGATCATCATCGCTGCGGTCGACGTGCCGGTGCAGTTGTGGGAAAGCCACAAGAAACTGCTGATGACCAAGCAGGAAGTGCGCGACGAGCACAAGGATCAGGAAGGCCGGCCAGAGGTCAAACAGCGCATCCGCCAGACCCAGCGCGAGATGTCGCAGCGGCGGATGATGGCGGCGATTCCCGACGCCGACGTGGTCATCACCAACCCGACCCACTACGCCGTCGCGCTCAAGTACGACTCGGAGAAGGGCGGGGCGCCAGTATTGCTGGCCAAGGGCAGCGACTTCCTGGCGCTGAAGATCCGCGAAATCGCCGTCGCCAACAACGTCATGCTCCTCGAGTCGCCGGGGCTGGCGCGCTCGATCTACTACTCCACCGAACTCGACCAGGAAATCCCCGGCGGCCTCTATCTGGCGGTCGCCCAGGTGCTGGCCTACGTCTACCAGATCCGCCAGTACCGCGCCGGCAAGGGCAAACGCCCGGATCCACTCAAGGACGATTTGCCGATCCCACCGGATTTGCGCCGCGATTCCTGACCTGACAGTGACACAATAAAAAACCGCCATCCTGATTGAACGGGACGGCGGTTTTTTATGCCTGAAGACATCTGTCGGCTGTGAGGCCGCTTTCGCGAGCAAGCCCGCTCCCACAGGTTCGGCGTGTAGGCACAGGTTTGTGATCGTCCCCAATCCCTGTGGGAGCGGGCTTGCTCGCGAAGACGTTAGCAGCCGCAACGCCTCATTCAAAGCTTGTCACCGATCCCTGTTACTGCAGCAATTCCAGATTATCCAGCGCCCGATTCACCGCCAACTCCCCGAGCATGATCAGTTGTGCGATGCCCAGCAGCGTCCTGCGCTGCGACGCCGGTATGAGGTGGGCGAAGTCATTGGCGATGGTTCTGGCTGAGGCGAGTGTTTCGCAGGCATCGGCCAGCAGTTCTTCGTTTTTGAAGTCTGCGGTCACGGCGTACATCGAGCGGGTTTTACGCTGAATGGGCGTGGCGCCGGGCGAGCAGAGGTAGTGGTCGAGGGCACGGTCGGCGGCTTCGTGGAGCTTTTTTGAATCGAGGGATTCGTAGGGGGAGGTGGTGTCGGTATCGGGTGGGTTGGGTGTTGGTTTGATCATGGTGAAGCTCCTTTGAGGTGGAGCCGCTACAACCTGTCGCTAAACAGGAGGGGTGGCGGCTGTACGCAGGTTAGCGAACCGGTCAAAGGCACCCGGCAGACCCGAAGGTCTCCCGCATACAGCCACCATGACGAAATCGCGAAAATACAGATCCGCAACGAAGCCTGGAGCGCTGATGCACCTTTGAATTGAGTTCGAGTCGCTAAACCCGATCGCTGATTCGTCAGCGACCGAGCCACAATAGAACCCGCCCCCAAAGCGCACAAGCCGGCGGATTCTGGCGTAGCTGTAGGCAATGGCGCAAGGATGTGTAGCCTTGGAGGCGTGTCTGGAGGTGTCTTTTAAACACCTCCACTTAATACGCAGAAGATCGGGTGACTCTCTGGATGCAATATCACCCTTCTCTGTCTGCTATCCTTATTTACAGTTTGAATGTGAAGCAGTCTAATAAATAAGCGTCATTTGCTCCTGAGATTTCCATTTCTACTATTTCGGAATAAGTGGCAGTCATATTGTCCAGCTGCGAGGGTAACTCATTACTTTTAAAGTTTTGTGTGCCAAGGAGAAGTCTGTTGGGTCCAAAAAAAGTTACTTTGGTGGTCGACTTTGTCTGGTTGTACCAAAAACTAATCGATGAATAGGGTTTTTTAAATGTTATTAGGATTTTGGCAGCTGAAGTTGACCATAGATATAAAACATTCTGGTACATTTTCCCCTCCTGTGCAGGAGGTTTCGGTCGCGGCGGATTGAGCGTGTCCAGTTTTGCGATTTCTAGTGTCGTGGCGGTGGATAATAATTTGATTGTCATGGCTGGGGTTTCGATTGTTCCGTTAAAGCCAATTGATTGAATCGGTACCTCATCGAAATTTTCTTCAAGTATCACGTTTTGTATTTTGTAATTCCTCTCTGGGAACTTGGTTGTTATCAAGTCGCCTGAAGTGTCGGTGGATGTATTAAATTCAATGTTGAGGTTGCTGTTGTTTTTTAGTTTTTTTAATTCTTCAAGCGGCAGAAGAGTGCTGAAGCCGGGAGGTGTGGTTGGTTCGTTTTTGACCAGCTCCGATTTGAAATCAGTGTCGTCAAAATACTCCCCTTCCAGTACTAACGAGATTAATTCACCAGGGATGTGCGGCCAGGGGTTGACAGATATTGTGTCTGTTGGCTCTAGCTTCGTTACGTCGAGATCGTCGCCGGAGGCGCGATTGATAAAGGGAGTAGGGAGTCGTGCGTCCTCATCTGCAATCTTCAATATGTTCACTTCCAATAGACCTGACTTTCCTGCCTGCCCTCCATTGCGATTCAAATTCCAGTGCAGCTTTATCTCCTTGCCTTGCCTTGCCGCGAGAAACGTCTGGCTCAACACCGTGTTCACCCGTTTGTTGCTGTTGAACTCCACCAGTGGAAACTGCGGCGAGCCTGCCGGTGGGTTTACTTCCACGAGACGTCCCTTGTCGCCGCTCAATGCTTCAAGGAATTCGATGCGCACCGTCACGCCGTTCGGGTAGGCCAAGACATCAATCGGATCTTTTGCCGGTGCTACAAGAAACGGTGGCGGTAGCTCCCCCAGTGCCGTCCCGATGCGCAGCGTCAATTCCCGAGAGTGCCCCAACTGCACGCCGCCGCGCTGAATACTGTAATCAGCGACCACCGTATCGTTCAGGTTGGCGGTCACGTATTTTTTCTCAACGGTAATCCGCACAGGCCTGCCGGCGGTGGCGGGGATCAGGTCGACATGACTACTGATGCTGCCGCCACTGGCTGAGCCGCGCCAGCGGTAATTCACGCGGTCCTTGTCGAGGGTGTCGAGGTACGGGATCACCAGCGTGGCACCGGTCGGCGGCACGTTGTCCGGATCGAGCACATCATTGGGTGCACCCTCGACTTCCGGCCGGTCGAACGTCGGCAAGGCCACGCCGACCTGCATCATGAACGGCAGCGACTCGCGAACGCTCAACAGCCCCGTTTCGCTATTGGTGACGACGTAATAGACCTTGACGCGCAGGCCATCGAAACGCTGGATTTCGGCATTGCTGACGCTGCGCAGGACGGGCTGATTGTCCGCTACGTTACCGACCGGGCGGGGATCTTCGTAATAAACGGTGTCGTTACCGGGCGTCCGGGCCCACCAGATCAGGTTGATCAGGTCGCTGCTGTTGCGACCGAAATACCAAGGGATCTGCACAGTCGCCCAGCGCGTTTCGGGTGGCAGCGTGCCGCCCGGTGCCTCGTCGACGGTGGGGGCGACTAACTGGCTGATGTCGCCATTCACGGTGACGCTGGCATTTTTTGAGGGGCGGTCGCTTTCACCGCTGCGACGGCGCACATAGCCGACCGAGGCTGCGCCTTTGGCGATGGCTTTGACGGCGGCGTTGGGGATGGGGAAATCGAGCTGGAAAGGCACGTACAACACCTCTTTTTCCAGCGGCCCGACGATGATTTGCGACCCTTGCGCCGGGGTGCCGAACCAGGTCAGGAACACTTTGTCGCCCACCGCAAAATTGTCCTTGGTGATGTACACGCGGGCGTTCACATCGTCATCCCCGAGCTGATCGAGGTCGATGCTATTGGTTGGAATTCCGTTGACCAGCGCCTGCGGTTCGTCCAGCCGATTGCCCCCAAGGTCCACCAGCATATGATGCGTCGCCGACCAGGGCGCGCGTTCGTCCGGGAAGTTACCGCAGCGATCAATGACCTGATAAGCCACCGCGACACGATCGCCATCCCCCGCGGCGTCGATAACGGCGCGGCTGAAAACGACCTCAATCGGGTTGCTGATCGGGTCCTGGGCCTGTTCCGGCGTAACGACATGCACCACTTGCTGGCTACCCCAGCGGGCGAGAATGCGGTCGTATCGGGTGAGGTTGCGGTAGGGCACGATGTGCATCGTCACCCCGCTGGGCGGCAAAGTTTCATCGACCTCGTCGTGGGAGAGGGAAAACCTGAGATCGGAGTGGCCGTCATCGCCGGCAATGTCATCGTACTCGCCGGGTCGGGTGAGTTTGACCAGCAAGGTCAGAACGGGCGCCGAATCCTCCGGGGACTGATTCTTTTGCTTGATCCGGTAGAACACTGGCGTGGCATCCCCCTCCAGCACGTGCGCCTTGGCAATGGTGAAAGCTACATCCTTGTTGAGCTCGGCATCGTTCTCGATGAACTTGCTCCAGACCGCTGCGCTGCCATTGCCCCAGAACACCTCGGCCAGATCGCCAATGGCCATGTCCTGCCAGGCGGAGATGACGCCTTGCAGATCGCCTTCCACGGCTCTGATGGGGATGCCGCCGTTATAGTGTTCGGCAGGGCTGAGGCTGACCAGCGCCGGAAAATACGGAGGTCTGGGGGCTTTAGGGGTAGGGGCTGCTTGGCTGGACATTTGGCGAACTCCGGTCGGAGGGGTTGGTGACGGAGTTATTGAGCGCGGATTGGAGGAATTGCGCACCTGTCAGATCTGACAGGTGCTGGCGGGTTTCCGACAAGTGGTCATGTGGGCTGAAGGGAAGAGGCGACAAACCGCAGTCCGGTTAAATGAGGTGGCGGTTTTTTATGCCTGGAGACATGTGTCGGCTGTGAGGCCGCCTTCGCGAGCAAGCCCGCTCCCACCGGTTCGGCGTGCAGGCACAGGTTTGTGATCGACCCCAATCCCTGTGGGAGCGGGCTTGCTCGCGAAGACGTCAGCAGCCGCAACGCCTCATTCAAAGCTTGTCACCGATCCCTGTTACTGCAGCAATTCCAGATTATCCAGCGCCCGATTCACCGCCAGTTCGCCGAGCATGATCAGTTGCGCGATGCCCAGCAGCGTCCTGCGCTGCGACGCCGGTATGAGGTGGGCGAAGTCATTGGCGATGGTTCTGGCTGAGGCGAGTGTTTCGCAGGCATCGGCCAGCAGTTCCTCGTTTTTGAAGTCGGCGGTCAGGGCGTACATCGAGCGGGTTTTGCGTTGAATGGGCGTGGCGCCGGGCGCGCAGAGGTAGTGGTCGAGGGCACGGTCGGCGGCTTCGTGGAGTTTTTTTGAATCGAGGGATTCGTAGGGGGAGGTGGTGTCGGTATCGGGTGGGTTGGGTGTTGGTTTGATCATGGTGAAGCTCCGTGGTTGATTTAGCCGCCACGGCTCATCGCTAAACAAGTAAAGGTGGCGGCTGTACGCAGGTTAGCGATCCGGGTCACAGAAACCCCGGGTAGACCCGAAGGTCTCCCACGCACAGCCACCATGAAATCAAGTGCAGGTCGAAAACTGCAATTGAGATTGGGCATTGGTGCGTCTGTAAGGTGTCGGATCGCTAAACCCGATCGCTGATTCGTCAGCGACCGACCCACAATAGAACCCGCCCCCAAGGCGCACAAGCCGGCGGATTCTGGCGTAGCTGTAGGTAATGGCGCAAGGATATGTAGCCTGGAAGACGTATCTTGAAGTGTCTTTTAAACACCAAAGTTTAAAGAGCAATTTTCGCCGACTGCACTGACCCGTTCGCGAGCAGGCTCGCTCCCACATTTGGAATGTATTCCACTTCCGGATTTGGAATGCATTTCCACTGTGGGAGCGAGCTTGCTCGCGAAGGCGTCAGTCCAGGCGCGAAATTTTTCCGTTACGCCCTCAGCCTGATGCCTTTGGTCTGAAAGCAGGCGTGACCTGTCAACTCTGACAGGTGCATGTAGCTTTCTTTTGCCGTTTGATTGCGGGGTGATTCCGCGCACTTCGCGCGACTGCACGGGAGCAAGGCAATGAAAGGCACATTCAGCAGCTATGACCCGAAAACCGGTAAAGGCACCATTACGCCAGATCCAGAGCCTGCATCAACAGGTTTTTCTTTTGGCGCGGCCGCGGCGGGAGTTCTGTTCGCCGAAGATTACCCGTTCAGCATTCCATTGGCCGAGGCCGGACGTGTGAAGATCAAAAAGGATAAAGCGGTGGAGTTCGACAAGCCATCAACGGCTGGTGGCGAAGCCACGAACCTGAAGTATTAGTTTCCCCCGAAACCAAAAGATCGCAGCCTCCGGCAGCTCCTACAGGGATCGGTGTAGGAGCTGCCGAAGGCTGCGATCTTTTGATCTGGCTTTTGAAAAAAAGATCGTCCGGTCGCGGCCCGAGCTTTCGGCAGTTCCTAAAGGGGAGGGCAGAGAAGCGTGCTACTGCGGCAACTGCAGGTTATCCAGCGCCCGATTCACCGCCAGTTCGCCGAGCATGATCAGTTGTGCGATGCCCAGCAGCGTCCTGCGCTGCGACGCCGGTATGAGGTGGGCGAAGTCATTGGCGATGGTTCTGGCTGAAGCGAGTGTTTCGCAGGCATCGGCCAGCAGTTCCTCGTTTTTGAAGTCGGCGGTCACGGCGTACATCGAGCGGGTTTTACGTTGAATGGGCATGGCGCCGGGCGCGCAGAGGTAGTGGTCGAGGGCGCGGTCAGCCGCTTCGTGGAGCTTTTTTGAATCGAGGGATTCGTAGGGGGAGGTGGTGTCGGTATCGGGTGGGTTGGGTGTTGGTTTGATCATCGGTAAAGCCTCTAGAGTAATGAAGCTGACACCGTTCGCTGCTAACGAAGGAGGTGGCGGCTGTACGCGGGTTAGCAGACCAGGACTCTAGAACCCGGCGCACCGAAGTGCCCCACGCAAAGCCGCCATAACGACAACGGACTTTGTGCGTCTAGAGAAACCCCAGGCTGCTAAACCCGATCACTGAACAATCAGCGACCGACCCACAATAGAACCCGCTCCCAAGGCGCACAAGCCGGCGGATTCTGGCGTAGCTGTAGGCAATGGCGCAAGGAGGTGTAGCCCGCAACGCGTGTCTGGAGGTGTCTATTAAACGCCAACGTTTAAAAGTGCTGCTCATGATTCTGTGGTGTCGCGGATGGCCTCTTCGCGAGCAAGCCCGCTCCCACAGGGGATCAGTGTGATACCCCCTATCTGTGTTCATTGCGGCGCGATTCCTGATAATTCAAAAGACCGCGGCCTTCCGTTTATCTGAAAAAGACCTCTACCTGTTAGTTCTGACAGTGGACACAAAGGGCATTCGGCTATTCCATGTTCCTTGGCAGGTTTCACGGGCAATTCGCCTTCTGACCTGTCTTTAACATTCGCCAAGGAGAAGGTCATGCCAGAGAACTACAAAAAGCTTGAAGGAATGAGGTTCGAGTTCGTTTCCGGGTCGGTGGCGAAAGAGTCTGATCATATCGCTTGCACGTTCACTTTTAAGGCGATGTTGGACTTCACGCATTTCGTGCACATGAGCAATGCGTATGTGCCGGGCTATCTCGATTCGTATATCAATGCGATCAAGCCAAGGTTGGACGGGGTAGCCCACCATAGTCTCTACAACCGATTCAATAGTGCCGCTGGCAACATTGGTACTGTTGAAGAGTTGGTCAGAGTTTTCTCTTCGCCCAACAACTACTCCGATACATGGAGTAGCAATGGCACCGGCCTACTGGCGCGTTATCACAAACCACAATTTCACATGGTCGGTGATCAGTTACAGGTCACGGGTGGGCAGGACTTTCGATGGGAGGTCGAGCCGGAGGTCGAACGGAAGATCGAGCCGCAGGATGTGCCGGACATTTACTTTGTCTGGGCACTGATTGTGATGAAGGCATACCCCGAAGATCCTTTTCATCAGCCTGAGGAAATCGTGACATTAGGCTATTCTGAGGAAGCGTTTGTCGACGTGGGAGGGAGTCCGATCCGTAAGGGTACGCGCTATCTGGTGGGCCGCGATTTGCGTCTTGGTGAGATTAATCCAGAGCAAATTTTGACTGCCGGGTATCCGTGAGTGCGCGTGTTTTTCTGATTTTTGTTCACCGCTAATGGTGATAGCCGTCCTGAGTCTGTTTTGCGGTCGGCTCCATGGCGCCCAGCTTCTCTCAAGACACTTCCCCGAAACAAAGCTCAATTTCAATCCCCGGCAAAAGTTGGAAGGCTTCTTGCAGTAGCCGCCGTGCGCCTGCTTTGGGCGTCAAAAGTTTGCTTTAAAGGAACGGGGAAAACCGGTGGATCGCTCTCAGTTAATCAACAGCGCACGCTCGAACATTGCCGACCTCAGTCGAGGCAATCTGGGCGTGCCGTTGTTGCTGCTGGTCATGCTGGCCATGATGATGTTGCCGGTGCCGCCGTTCCTGCTGGACGTGTTCTTCACCTTCAACATTGCGCTGTCGATTGTCGTCCTGCTGGTCTGCGTGTACGCACTGCGGCCGCTGGATTTTGCGGTGTTCCCGACCATTCTGCTGGTGGCGACGCTGCTGCGGCTGGCGTTGAACGTGGCCTCGACGCGGGTGGTGATGCTTCACGGTCAGGATGGCCACGCCGCTGCCGGTAAGGTGATCCAGGCCTTCGGTGAGGTGGTGATCGGCGGTAACTACGTGGTCGGTATCGTGGTGTTCGCGATCCTGATGATCATCAACTTCGTCGTGGTGACCAAGGGTGCCGGGCGAATTTCCGAGGTGAGCGCGCGCTTCACCCTCGATGCAATGCCCGGCAAACAAATGGCAATCGACGCCGACCTCAACGCCGGTCTGATCGACCAGAACCAGGCGAAGCTGCGCCGTCAGGAGGTCGCGCAAGAGGCCGAGTTCTACGGTTCGATGGACGGTGCGAGCAAGTTCGTCCGGGGTGACGCCATCGCCGGCCTGCTGATTCTGTTCATCAACCTCATCGGCGGTATGGCCGTCGGTATCTTCCAGCACAACATGACCTTCGCCGACGCGGGCAAGGTTTACGCCTTGCTGACCATCGGTGACGGTTTGGTGGCGCAACTGCCATCACTGTTGTTATCGACAGCGGCAGCGATCATGGTGACCCGTGCTTCCGGTTCGGAAGACATGGGCAAACAGATCAATCGCCAGATGTTCGCCTCGCCCAAAGCCCTGGCGGTGGCCGCTGGTTTGATGGCCGTGATGGGCCTCGTCCCGGGCATGCCGCACTTCTCGTTCCTGAGCATGGCCGCGCTGGCTGCCGGTGGCGCGTACCTGTTCTGGAAGAAGCAGAACGTCGCCAAGGTGCAGGCGCTGCAAGAGGTTCAGCGTCAGCAGGAACTGCTGCCGTCGCCGGCCCGCGCCATGGAAACCAAAGAGCTGGGCTGGGATGACGTGACGCCGATCGACATGATCGGTCTGGAAGTCGGCTATCGCCTGATCCCGCTGGTGGATCGCAATCAGGGTGGTCAGTTGCTGGCGCGGATCAAGGGCGTGCGCAAGAAACTCTCGCAGGATCTGGGTTTCCTGATGCCGACGGTACACATTCGCGACAACCTCGATCTGGCGCCGAGCGCCTATCGCCTGACCCTGATGGGGGTGATCCTCGCCGAAGCCGAGATCTACCCGGATCGCGAACTGGCGATCAACCCGGGGCAGGTCTACGGCACGCTCAACGGCATTACCGCCAAAGATCCGGCTTTCGGCCTGGAGGCGGTGTGGATTGAAGTCAGCCAGCGTGCGCAGGCGCAATCGCTCGGTTACACCGTGGTCGACGCCAGTACCGTGGTCGCGACGCACTTGAACCAGATTCTGTACAAGCACTCCAGCGAGCTGATCGGCCACGAAGAAGTGCAGCAACTCATGCAATTGCTGGCCAAAAGCTCGCCGAAACTGGCTGAAGAACTGGTGCCGGGGGTGGTGTCGCTGTCGCAGTTGCTCAAAGTGCTGCAGGCGCTGCTGGCCGAACATGTGCCGGTGCGCGATATCCGCAGCATTGCCGAGGCTATCGCCAACAACGCCGCCAAGAGTCAAGATACCGCCGCTTTGGTGGCCGCAGTACGCGTCGGGGTATCCCGCGCCATCGTCCAAAGCATTGTAGGCACTGACTCCGAGCTGCCTGTGATCACCTTGGAACCAAGGTTGGAACAAATATTGCTCAATAGTCTGCAGAAGGCAGGACAAGGCTCTGAAGAGGGCGTTCTGCTGGAGCCAAGCATGGCCGAGAAGCTGCAGCGTTCGCTCATCGAAGCGGCGCAGCGCCAGGAAATGCAAGGTCAACCGGTGATCCTGTTGGTAGCAGGCCCGATACGCGCGATGCTTTCGCGTTTCGGCCGCCTCGCAGTCCCAGGGCTGCACGTGCTGGCCTACCAGGAAATTCCGGACAACAAGCAAGTGACCATCGTTGCGACAGTAGGGCCCAACGGCTGAGGTAGTGGTTTATGCAAGTTAAGCGTTTTTTCGCCGCCGATATGCGTCAGGCCATGAAGCTGGTTCGTGATGAGCTGGGCGCTGATGCCGCCATCATTGGCAACCGCCGCATTGCCGGCGGCGTCGAGCTGACGGCGGCGCTGGATTACAAATTGTCGGCGCTGGCGCCACGGGTTCCGAACATGGAACTCGAGGACGAGCTGCGCAAGACCCAGTCGCGCATCGTTACCGCCCAGGCCGAACTGAGCCTGCGTGGCGAAGCCGACGGCAACACCAATCGCCAGTTGTTCGCCGGGCTGCCGTTGACGGCCGGCCTGCCGCTGACCGCTGCCGAGCCGTTGAGCGAACCGACTTACGCCGCCCCGGCGCGTCCGGCGCCAGCGCCTGCCCAGTCGTCCGCCGGCATCGATCCGCGTGCGCTGGATTCGATGCGTTTCGAATTGAACAGTCTGCGTGAGCTGATGGAAGTGCAGCTCGGCACCCTGGCCTGGAATCAGCTGCAAGGCAGCCGTCCGGCACAAGCCAATCTGTATCGTCGTCTGCAACGCATCGGTCTGTCCGGGCCGTTGTCGCGCGACTTGCTGGCGATGATCACCGACATCGAAGAACCGCGTCAGGCCTGGCGCATGCTGCTCGCGCACCTGGCGCGAATGATTGCCGTACCGGAAGTCGAGCCGTTGGAAGAGGGCGGAGTGATTGCCATGGTCGGCCCGGCCGGCATGGGCAAGACCACCACCCTGGCCAAACTCGCGGCGCGCTACGTGCTCAAGTACGGCGCGCAGAATGTCGCGCTGGTCAGCATGGACAGCTTCCGCATCGGCGCCCAGGAACAACTCAAGACCCTGGGGCGGATTCTCAATGTGCCGGTTACGCACGTCGATCCGGGCCAGTCGCTGGTGCAGGCACTCGACCCGCTGCTGCGCAAACGCGTGGTGCTGATCGATACCGCCGGCCTGCAGGCCAGCGATCCGGCACTGCGCATGCAGCTGGAAAGTCTGGCCGGGCGTGGCATCCGTTCAAAAAATTATCTGGTGCTGGCAACCACCAGCCAGAAACAGGTTCTAACCGCCGCTTATCACAGTTACAAGCGTTGCGGGCTTGCCGGCTGCATCCTGACTAAACTGGATGAGACGGCCAGCCTTGGCGAAGTGTTGAGCCTGGCGATCAGTCATGAACTGCCGGTCGCCTACCTGACCGACGGCCCACGGATTCCGGATGATCTGCATCTGCCGCGCCGTCATCAATTGGTCAGCCGCGCCGTCAGCGTGCAAATGCAGGAAGAACCCAGCGAAGAAGCCATGGCTGACATGTTCGCTGATATCTACCACAGCCCGACCAAGCAGGTTGGCTGAGGTAATGAACAGTTTTTGTACCTACATCGATGGTCTGCCATGCATTGTTCCGGTTGAGAACGCGCAGCCAGTAATGTGGCCTCCGTCTATGCAAGACAAGGTAAAGAAATAACATGGGCAGCATGCATCCCGTACAGGTGATCGCGGTGACCGGCGGCAAAGGTGGCGTCGGCAAGACTAACGTGTCAGTGAACTTGTCTCTGGCGCTGGCAGAGCTTGGCCGTCGGGTCATGCTGCTGGACGCCGATCTGGGGCTGGCGAACGTCGACGTTCTGCTGGGACTGACCCCCAAACGCACTTTGGCCGATGTCATCGAAGGCCGCTGTGAGCTGCGCGACGTGCTGTTGCAGGGCCCCGGCGGGATCCGCATCGTGCCGGCCGCGTCCGGCACCCAGAGCATGGTGCACCTGAGCCCGGCACAACATGCCGGTCTGATTCAGGCCTTCAGCGACATCGGCGACAACCTCGATGTGCTGGTGATCGACACCGCTGCAGGTATTGGTGACTCGGTAGTCAGTTTTGTCCGCGCCGCGCAGGAAGTGTTGCTGGTGGTCTGCGACGAGCCGACCTCGATCACCGACGCCTACGCGCTGATCAAACTGCTCAACCGCGACTACGGCATGAACCGCTTCCGCGTGCTGGCCAACATGGCGCAGAGCCCGCAGGAAGGGCGCAACCTGTTCGCCAAGTTGACCAAGGTCACGGATCGCTTCCTCGACGTCGCCTTACAATACGTCGGCGCGGTGCCGTACGACGAAAGCGTGCGCAAGGCAGTGCAGAAGCAGCGAGCGGTCTATGAAGCCTTTCCGCGTTCCAAGTGCGCGCTGGCGTTCAAGGCGATCGCGCAGAAGGTCGATACCTGGCCGCTGCCTGCCAACCCGCGCGGTCACCTGGAGTTTTTCGTCGAGCGCCTCGTGCAGCAAACGGCAGGGCCTGTGCTATGACCGCCAGCGGTATGAACTACTACAAGAAGTCGGCACGTGACGCGCAGTACGAGTTGATCGAGCGTTACGCGCCACTGGTCAAGCGCATTGCCTATCACCTGCTGGCGCGCTTGCCGGCGAGTGTGCAGGTTGAAGACCTGATTCAGGCCGGGATGATCGGCCTGCTCGAAGTCTCGACCAAATACGACGCCAGCAAAGGCGCCAGTTTCGAAACGTACGCGGGCATCCGGATCCGCGGCGCGATGCTCGACGAAGTACGCAAAGGGGACTGGGCGCCACGTTCGGTTCACCGCAACACCCGTATGGTCAGTGACGCAATTCGGGCAATTGAAGCTAAAACCGGCCGTGACGCTAAAGATCACGAGGTTGCGGCCGAACTCCAATTGAGTCTCGACGATTACTACGGGATTTTGAATGACACCCTGGGCAGCCGGCTGTTCAGTTTCGACGACCTGTTGCAGGACGGCGAACACGAAGGGCTGCACGAGGATGGCGCCAGTGCTCATCTTGAGCCGTCACGCGATCTGGAAGATGAACGCTTCCAGGCGGCGCTGGCGGACGCGATTGCCAATTTGCCGGAGCGTGAGCGACTGGTGTTGGCGCTGTACTACGACGAAGAGCTGAACCTCAAGGAGATCGGTGAAGTCCTTGGCGTCAGTGAATCGCGGGTCAGCCAGTTACACAGCCAGTGCGCGGCCCGTTTGCGGGGGCGTTTGGGGGAGTGGCGAGCGCGCTGAAGGCAGTGTGGGGACACTGCGAACGAGGCTGGTGCGGTGATGAACGGCACCGGTCTTGCTCTGTTGTGCTCCAGACAGTCTTCGAGTGCTGCGCCGATTGATTGAAGTGGCGCGTCCAGGTGCTGGGCGCGTTTAAGACTGCTTGGAGGTCGAATTGAACAAAGACATGAAAATCCTCATCGTTGATGACTTCTCAACGATGCGGCGGATCATCAAGAACCTGCTGCGGGATCTTGGGTTCACCAACACCGTCGAGGCCGACGATGGCACTACCGCCATTCCGGTGCTCAACAGCGGCAGCATCGACTTTCTGGTAACGGACTGGAACATGCCGGGCATGACCGGTATCGACTTGCTGCGCCACGTGCGTGCCGATGAAAAACTCAAGCACCTGCCGGTGCTGATGGTGACCGCTGAAGCCAAGCGCGAGCAGATCATCGAAGCGGCCCAGGCTGGCGTGAACGGCTACGTGGTCAAACCTTTCACGGCTCAGGCGTTGAAAGACAAAATCGAGAAGATTTTCGAACGCATCGGCTGATGAACGCGCGGGGGAGCTATGGAGCATAACGAATCTTCACAGGGCGATTTCGAGTCGACCCTGAAAAAACACGCGGTCGAACTGGTCGAAAGCCTTGAAAAAGGCAGGTTCGGCGACGCTGTGCAACTGATCCATGAGCTCAATCAGACCCGTGACCGCGGCCTGTATCAGGAAGTGGGCAAGCTCACACGCGAACTGCACAGTGCGATCGTCAACTTCCATATCGATCCGCACATGCCGCAGGCCGAGGAAGTGTCGCAAATCACCGACGCCACCGAACGCCTGGGCTATGTGGTCAAGCTGACCGAAGCCGCGGCCAACCGCACCATGGATCTGGTGGAAAGCGCCACGCCGGTGGTCAATGGCCTGGCTGAAGAAGCTCAGGCCTTGAGCACCGATTGGGGGCGCTTCATGCGTCGCGAAGTCGGGGCTGAAGAGTTCCGCGAACTGGCGCGCCGGGTCGACGGTTTTCTGTCACGCAGCAGCACGGACAACCGTGCGGTGTCGAGCAACCTGAACGACATCCTGCTGGCTCAGGATTACCAGGACCTCACCGGTCAGGTGATCAAGCGTGTGACCCAGTTGGTCACCGAAGTCGAAAGCAATTTGCTCAAACTCGTACTCATGGCCAGTCAGGTGGACCGCTTTGCGGGCATCGAACACGACCGTGCTGCGATGCTTGCAGAAAAAGATCCACAAAAACATCTCTCGCAGGGTGAAGGTCCGCAGATTCATGCCGATAAACGAGAAGACGTTGTGTCCGGTCAGGACGATGTGGACGATTTGTTATCCAGCCTTGGATTTTGAGTTTAGGTTTTTAGACCTGTAGGAGCACCCCATTAATGAGCTTCGGCGCCGATGAAGAGATCCTTCAGGATTTCCTGGTTGAGGCCGGCGAGATTCTTGAGCAACTGTCCGAGCAACTGGTCGAGCTGGAAAGCCGCCCGGATGACGCAGATCTGCTCAACGCAATTTTTCGCGGTTTCCACACTGTAAAAGGGGGCGCCGGCTTCCTTCAGCTCAATGAGCTGGTGGAGTGCTGTCACATCGCCGAAAACGTGTTCGACATCCTGCGCAAGGGTGAGCGTCGCGTTGATGCAGAACTGATGGACGTGGTGCTTGAAGCACTGGACGCGGTGAACAGCATGTTCAGCGAAGTCCGTGAGCGTGCACCGATCACTGCTGCAACCCCGGAACTGCTGGCTGCGCTGGCGCGTCTGGCCGAACCGCAATCGGCGGACGAAGCCCCGGCTTCGCCAGTGGCCGAGATGATCGAAGAGCTGGTCGTCGAAGGCGATTCCGGCGACATCACCGATAACGAATTTGAACAGCTGCTGGATTCGCTGAACGCCGTCAAGGCTGAAGCCGAAGCCCCGGCCGCTGCTGCACCTGCGCCAACTGCCGATACGGCAGCGAGCGATGAAATTACCGACGCTGAATTCGAGTCGTTGCTCGATCAGTTGCACGGCAAAGGCCAGTTCGCGCCAGACGCCGTGGCACCGACAGCGGCCGCTCCGGCGGCACCGGCTGCCGGTGACAGCTCGGACATCACCGACGACGAATTCGAAGCACTGCTCGATCAGTTGCATGGCAAGGGCAACTTTGCCGTTGAAGCGCTGGAGTCGGCGATCGCCTCGGCACCGGCTGCGCCAGCCGCTCCGGTGGCCGCTGCCGCCGGCAGTGATCTGATCAGCGATCACGAATTCGAATCACTGCTCGACGAGTTGCACGGCAAAGGCAAGTTCACCGATGTCGGCGCTGCTGCTGCGGGCACCGCGTCGACCGTGGCCGCGCCAGCCGCCAAGGCCGCCGCCGCTCCAGCTGCTGCACCGAAAGCAGCGCCCAAGCCTGAGCCAAAAGCTGAAGCGCCAAAACCGGCTGCCGCTGCTGCACCGGCGCCGGCCCGTGCCGCCGCTGCTCCGCCACCGGAAAAACCGGCCAGCGAAGCCGAAACCACTGTTCGTGTCGATACCGCGCGTCTCGACGAAATCATGAACATGGTCGGCGAGCTGGTACTGGTGCGTAACCGTCTGGTGCGCCTGGGCCTCAACAGCGGCGACGAAGCCATGTCCAAGGCCGTGTCGAACCTCGACGTGGTCACGGCTGACTTGCAGACCGCGGTGATGAAGACCCGGATGCAGCCGATCAAGAAGGTCTTCGGGCGCTTCCCGCGTCTGGTTCGCGACCTCGCGCGTCAGCTCAAGAAAGAGATCAACCTGGAACTGGTGGGTGAAGAAACCGACCTCGACAAAAACCTTGTCGAGGCCCTGGCCGACCCGCTGGTTCACTTGGTGCGTAACGCTGTCGACCACGGCATCGAGTCGCCGGAAGAGCGCGAAGCGTCGGGCAAGGCCCGCGGCGGTCGCGTTGTACTGGCCGCCGAGCAGGAAGGCGATCACATCCTGTTGTCGATCTCCGATGACGGCAAGGGCATGGACCCGAACGTCCTGCGTTCGATCGCGGTAAAACGCGGTGTGATGGACAAGGACGCGGCCGATCGCCTGAGCGATACCGAGTGCTACAACCTGATCTTCGCCCCGGGTTTCTCGACCAAGACCGAGATCTCCGACGTGTCCGGCCGCGGTGTCGGCATGGACGTGGTGAAGACCAAGATTTCCCAGCTCAACGGTTCGATCAACATCTACTCGACCAAGGGCCAGGGTTCGAAGATCGTCATCAAGGTGCCGCTGACGCTTGCGATTATGCCGACCCTGATGGTCATGCTCGGCAATCAGGCGTTTGCGTTCCCGTTGGTCAACGTCAACGAAATCTTCCACCTCGACCTGTCGACCACCAACGTGGTGGATGGCCAGGAAGTGGTGATCGTGCGGGACAAGGCGCTGCCATTGTTCTACCTCAAGCGCTGGCTGGTCAGCTCCGCCGCTCACGAAGAGCAGCGTGAAGGCCATGTGGTGATCCTTTCGGTGGGCACTCAGCGGATCGGCTTCGTCGTCGATCAACTGGTCGGCCAGGAAGAAGTGGTCATCAAGCCATTGGGCAAAATGCTCCAGGGCACTCCGGGCATGTCCGGCGCCACCATTACCGGTGATGGCCGCATCGCTCTGATCCTCGATGTTCCAAGCATGCTCAAGCGTTACGCCGCACGGCGTATTTGAATCCGGGGCAGCGGGGCGACGACGTCCCGCTGCGCCTAATGGAGTGTTTATGGCAGTCAAAGTCCTGGTGGTGGACGATTCGGGTTTTTTCCGCCGCCGCGTCTCGGAAATTCTTTCAGCGGATCCGAGCATCCAGGTGGTCGGCACGGCCACCAACGGTAAAGAGGCGATCGATCAGGCCCTGGCCCTCAAGCCGGACGTGATCACCATGGACTACGAGATGCCGATGATGGATGGCATCACGGCGGTGCGGCACATCATGCAGCGCTGCCCGACTCCGGTGTTGATGTTCTCCTCGCTGACGCACGAAGGCGCCCGGGTCACCCTGGATGCGCTGGACGCCGGCGCGGTGGATTTCCTGCCGAAGAATTTCGAAGACATCTCGCGCAATCCCGAGAAGGTCAAGCAACTGCTGTGCGAGAAGGTCCACAGCATCTCGCGCAGTAATCGTCGTTTCAGTGCCTACAGTGCGCCGGCTCCAGCCGCTGCACCGACGCCTGCACCTGCCCCGGCGCCAGCGGCTTCGAGTTTCAGCAGCCACAGCGCTGCTGCTCCGACGCGTCCGGCCCCGGCTCCGACACCGGCTCGCGCGCCGGCTGCCAGCGCTTCGTCGCCGGCACCGAAACGCAAAGCGTACAAACTGGTTGCCATCGGTACTTCGACCGGCGGCCCGGTTGCCCTGCAACGGGTGCTGACCCAGTTGCCGGCGAACTTCCCGGCGCCGATCGTGCTGATCCAGCACATGCCGGCGGCGTTCACCAAGGCGTTTGCCGAGCGTCTGGACAAGCTGTGCCGCATCAGCGTCAAGGAAGCCGAGGATGGCGACATCCTGCGTCCGGGCCTGGCGCTGCTGGCGCCGGGTGGCAAGCAGATGATGATCGACGGCCGTGGTGCGGTGAAAATCCTCCCGGGCGACGAGCGTCTGAATTACAAGCCGTGCGTGGACATCACCTTCGGTTCCGCGGCCAAGTCCTACGGTGACAAAGTTCTGGCGGTGGTCCTCACCGGCATGGGCGCCGACGGCCGTGAAGGCGCGCGTCTGCTCAAGCAGGGCGGCAGCTCGGTATGGGCGCAAGATGAGGCAAGCTGCGTGATCTACGGCATGCCGATGGCCATCGTAAAAGCCGATCTGGCTGACGCGGTGTATGGGCTGGACGACATCGGCAAGCACATCGTCGAGGCGTGTATCTGATGGATGTTCTAAGCCTTATCGGGATCATCATGGCGTTCGTCGCCATCATCGGCGGCAACTACCTTGAAGGCGGTCACCTCGGCGCGCTGGCCAACGGCCCGGCGGCGCTGATCGTTCTCGGTGGCACCATCGGTGCCGCGCTGCTGCAATCGCCGATGAGCGCCTTCAAGCGCGCCATGCAGATCCTCGCCTGGATCCTGTTCCCGCCACGGGTCGACCTGGCCGGCGGTATCGACCGGGTGGTCAACTGGAGCCTCACCGCACGCAAGGAAGGCCTGCTGGGGCTGGAAGGCGTAGCCGATGCCGAACCGGACAACTACTCGCGCAAGGGCCTGCAACTGCTGGTTGATGGCGCCGAACCGGAAGCGATCCGCAGCATTCTCGAAGTGGATTTCTACACCCAGGAAGCCCGCGACATCGAGGCTGCCAAAGTCTTCGAAAGCATGGGCGGCTACGCGCCGACCATCGGCATCATCGGTGCGGTGATGGGCCTGATTCATGTGATGGGCAACCTCGCTGATCCGACCCAATTGGGCAGCGGCATTGCCGTGGCATTCGTCGCGACCATTTACGGCGTGGCCAGTGCCAACCTGGTGTTGCTGCCGGTGGCGGCCAAGCTCAAGTCAATCGCGTTGCGGCAGTCGCGTTATCGCGAAATGTTGTTGGAAGGTATTTTGTCGATCGCCGAAGGTGAAAACCCTCGCTCTATCGAGCTGAAGCTTCAGGGCTTCATGGATTGATGGGGGTAATGGACTATGGCTCGCCGCAGGCATCAGGAAGAACACGTTAATCACGAGCGTTGGCTTGTGTCGTACGCGGATTTCATCACGTTGTTGTTCGCGTTCTTCGTGGTGATGTACTCGATCTCGTCGATCAACGAAGGCAAGTACAAGGTCATTTCCGAAGCGCTGATCGGGGTTTTCACCGACTCCGATCGCTCGCTCAAACCGATCCCGATCGGTGAGGAACGCCCGAAAACCGTGACCCCGGCCAAGCCGTTGGTCAAGGACAGCGAGCAGGTTGATGCCGGTATCGCCGGTGCCAGCGATCCGCTGAAAAGCATTGCCGATGACATCAGTGCCGCGTTCGGCGACTTGATCGCCTCCAACCAGATGACCGTGCGCGGCAACGAGTTGTGGGTCGAGATCGAACTCAATTCCAGCCTGTTGTTCGGCAGCGGCGACGCGATGCCGAGCGATATCGCCTTCAACATCATCGACAAGGTTGCAGCGATCCTCAAACCGTTCGACAACCCGATCCATGTCGAAGGCTTCACCGACGATCAGCCGATCCGCACCGCGCAGTACCCGACCAACTGGGAACTGTCCTCGGCGCGTTCGGCGAGCATCGTGCGCATGCTGGCGATGCAGGGTGTGAACCCTGGTCGTCTGGCCTCGGTGGGTTACGGTGAGTTTCAGCCGGTGGCCAACAACGCCACCGCCGAAGGCCGGGCGAAAAACCGTCGCGTGGTGCTGGTGGTGTCGCGCAACCTTGATGTGCGCCGCAGTCTGACCGGTACCGGAACCGCCAATGCGCAACCGGACGCGGCATTGAAGCGCGCTGGCACACAAACTGCACCGACCCCGGTCAAGACGCCGGGACGCGAGAGTGCCGTCAATTCTCCGTCACCCGCATTAATACGCTGAGCTATGTCTCGGTCGAGCATCTCGGCCGGGAGGAACGAACCGAATGAGAGTCTGGGCAGTCGCCAATCAAAAGGGTGGTGTCGGTAAAACCACATCTTCCATCGCTTTAGCCGGATTGCTGGCGGAGGCGGGCAAGCGCGTGGTTGTGGTCGATCTCGACCCGCACGGCTCGATGACCAGCTATTTCGGCTACGACCCCGACAGCCTGGAGCACAGCAACTACGACCTGTTTCTGCACAAGGGCAGCGTGCCGCAAGGCTTGCCCGGGCAGTTGCTGCTGTCGACCAGCGACGAACGTATTTCCCTGTTGCCGTCGAGTACCGCACTCGCCACCCTTGAGCGCCAGTCGCCGGGGCAGAGTGGTTTGGGCCTGGTGATCGCCAAGAGTCTGGCGCAGCTGTGGCAGGACTTCGATTACGCGATCATCGACAGCCCCCCGTTGCTCGGCGTGCTGATGGTCAACGCCCTGGCCGCGAGCCAGCAACTGGTGATCCCGGTGCAGACCGAGCACCTGGCCGTCAAAGGCCTGGAGCGCATGGTCAACACCCTGGCGATGATCAACCGCTCGCGCAAACAGGCGCTGCCATTCAGCATCGTGCCGACCCTGTTCGACCGCCGTACGCAGGCGTCGCTGGGTACCTTGCGCGTGCTGCGTGACAAATTCCCCGAAGAGATCTGGCAGGGTTACATCCCGGTCGATACCCGTCTGCGCGACGCCAGCCGGGCCGGTGTCACACCTTCGCAATTCGACGGCAAGAGTCGCGGCGTGCTGGCTTACCGCGCGCTGCTCAAGCATCTGCTGGCGCAACAACTTGTTCCGCAGGTGGCTTGAGCATGAACCGGCCGATCAAACTGACGTCGCGCCCGCAACTGGCGTTGCAGTCCTATCTGGACAGCTTGCTGCAGGAAATCCCTGACGAGTTGCCGCCAGTGGAAGTGCAGGTCGAGGTGCCGGTCGAGGTGGTCGAAAGCGCTGCGGCGCTGGATGAATTCCAGGCAGCGGTGCTTGAAGAGCAGGCGCGTGATGCGCAGAAAGCTGCCAAACCTGCCGCACCGATGGCTGCGCCTGCCGCCGCGCCAGTGGCCAAGGCACCTGTCGCATTGATTGAAGAGTCAGCGCCGGTGCGCGCAACGGTTTCGACCCTCGCACCGCTGTTGCAAACCCAATTGCTGAAAACCGCGCCGGAACCGGTCGTGGCCGAACCTGCGCCGGTTGCGCCGGCACCCGTGGAGCAAACGCTGGTGCCGCCGGTTGTAGAAGTGCACCTGCCGCCGAGCAACACGCCGCCACCGGTGGAAACCGATGGCCGTCCGGCCTGGGCTTCGGAAGCCTTCGAATGCCTGTTGTTCGATGTCGCCGGGCTGACCCTGGCCGTGCCGCTGGTGTGCCTGGGTTCGATCTATTCGCTGGCCGGCCACGAGTTGACGCCGCTGTTCGGTCAGCCGGAATGGTTCCTCGGGATTCTGCCGAGCCAGGCCGGCAATCTCAAAGTATTGGATACCGCGCGTTGGGTCATGCCGGATCGCTACCGCGATGACTTCCGTCAGGGCCTGCAGTACGTGATTTCGGTACAAGGTTACGAGTGGGGCCTGGCAGTGCATCAGGTCAGCCGCTCGTTGCGCCTGGACCCGAATGAAATCAAATGGAGAAGTCACCGGGGTCAGCGGCCATGGCTAGCCGGCACGGTGATTGAGCACATGTGTGCATTACTTGATGTAGCCGCGCTGGCCGAGTTGATCGCCAGCGGCGGGGCAAAGCACTTGGGCGGCCACAAGCCGCTACATAAATCGACATAGCAGCCGACATAACAGTCAGGCGAAGGCATTTTTCAATGCCTCCACACAGAACACACACCGCCCAGTGCGGTTTTTTCGAGGGGTCAGGGTATGAGTAGTCAGGCGACGAATGCAAAAGGTTCTGAAGATCCGATCCTGCAATGGGTGACCTTCAAGCTGGACAACGAAACCTACGGCATCAACGTGATGCGCGTTCAGGAAGTCCTGCGCTACACCGAGATCGCGCCGGTTCCGGGTGCGCCAAGCTACGTGCTGGGCATCATCAACCTGCGCGGTAACGTGGTCACCGTGATCGACACCCGTCAGCGCTTCGGCCTGAACAGCGGCGAGATCAGCGACAACACCCGTATCGTCATCATCGAAGCCGACAAGCAAGTGGTCGGGATCATGGTCGACAGCGTGGCCGAAGTGGTTTACCTGCGTCAGTCGGAAATCGAGACCGCGCCGAACGTCGGCAACGAAGAATCGGCTAAGTTCATCCAGGGCGTGTGCAACAAGAACAACGAGTTGCTGATCCTGGTCGAGCTGGACAAGATGATGAGCGAAGAAGAATGGTCGGAACTGGAGAGCATCTGATTGATTCTCGAGGTAGCGGTCATTGTCCTGTTCCTCTTCTGGGCAGGCACGCTGGCAATGTTTCTGGCGTATATCAAGGCGCAAAAGGTCATCGCTGCGCAGCAGGCCCAGGGCGATGCGCTGCGTGATCAGCGCATCAAGGACCTGGCCAAGCGCGTCGACGATTACCAGAACGGCAACGTGCGCATGGGCGAAGCCCTGCACGAGCTGCGCTCGGTGGTCGGCCCTCTGCCGGACAAGATTGTCGCGCTGGAACAGCGCGACCCGTCGAGCCTGTCGTTCGCCCAGGCGGCGAAACTGGTGGGGATGGGCGCGAGCGTCGATGAGCTGACTCAGTCCTGTGGCTTGACCCAGGCTGAGGCGGAGTTGATGCGCAAGCTGCACAGAAGCTGATTTTTGCTCTAAAGCGGAAATCGCCATTCGCGAGCAAGCCCGCTCCCACATTCGACCGCGATCCTATTGGAGGAATGCGATCAAATGTGGGAGCGGGCTTGCTCGCGAAGGGGCCTTCGAAACCTCAGTAATCATCCCCGCGTTCGGTAACGTCCTTCTCGACCATCGGCGCATCCGGGTCCTGTCCCTCGGGGAATTTCCCCTTCAGGTTCCATGCAAACGCGATGATCTCGGCAATCGTGCGGTACAGCTCCTCGGGAATGCTGTCGCCCAGTTCCATGCGCGCCAACAGCCGCACCAGCTCGGCGTTTTCATAGATCGGCACTTCACAGTCACGGGCAATGCGCAGGATTTCTTCGGCCAGTTCCTCGTCGCCCTTGGCGGTGAGGGTCGGGGCGTGGTTGCCGTCGTATTTGAGGGCGATGGCCTGGCGTGGAGCAGTGGAATCGTTCATGCGGTTTCGTCGACCCAGCGGTGTTCGAGGCGGGTGTGGTTGCCTTGCGGCGGGGTGCCGAGGTGGCAGTCGAGATCGCCGACATTCAGGCCGCGATCGAGCAGGCGCTGGCGCAGCGCGAACAGATTGGTTTCGATCAGGTCGGCGGTGTACGGGCGTTCGGCCCAGAGCTGGCTCGACAGGCTGCCGGCAATCAACTGCGCCTGAATCTGCATCGGTCCCAGCGGCTCCATGTCAAAGGCCAGATCGACGCGCCACAGCTGTTGTTTGGGCTCGCGCTCGTCACGGCGTTCGTTGGGTTGCGGTTCTCTTTCCGGCGCTTCTTCACGTTGGAACTTGACCTGCAGCGGCACGATGTCCTGCAAGTTGCGCATGGGGATTTCCAGCTGCCAGGTACTGAGCAGGCGACCATCGTCGGTGAGCCCGGTCTGTTCCAGGCTCGACAGTTGATGGCTTTGCAGGCGCGACACGGCTGCCGCGGCGAGGCGCAGCAGATGTTCCAGATCGCCTTCGCCTTCGAGGCTTTGCAGCAGGCGGTCGGGCAGCGGGAAACTGCTCGGCAGCGGTTTGGCGCTGACCTGACCGAGGGTGCCGAGGGCGTTGCGCACGAAGCTCGGCAGCGCTTGCGCCAGGGTGTTGGCGGCGATGATTGCGTTGAAACTGGCATTGCCCGGCGCACCCGGTGACAGCTGTGCGATCAGCTTGAGCAAATCGGCTTTTATGTCCGGGGCCAGCGCGGGATTCTGTCCGGTCAGCAGTTTGGCTTCGAGAAAGGCGCCGCTGCCGGCCAGGGCCAGGGCGACGCCTTTGGCGGTGCTCATCTGCTGCACGTCGGGCAGGTTGGCGAGCAGGCGTACGACGGCAGCGCGCAGGTCCTGCGAGGTCTGATCGTCGTCGCTCGGCAGGTTTTGCAAGGCGTTGAGCAAACCGTCCAGCGAACCCTGGCGACTCTGCTGGCCGAGCAGTTGCTGGCTCACCGCCAATTGCTCCTGGCGGCTGCTCAGTGGCACGAACTTGAGGGTTTGCGAGTCTTCCACCAGTGCCGAGAGCAGGGTGCCGATGCGCAACGGCGTCGGGCTGTCGATATCCAGCGTGGCACCGCTCTGCGCGGTGTTGAGCAGGCTCACCAGCGAGCGGTACACCGTCGGCTGCCCCGGCACTTGCGGCAACGTCTGTGAGGTCAGCACCTTGCCTTGCAGCAGCGTGCCGACCGGTAACTGCGCCGTATCAATGCGGGTGAGGGCGGCGACGCTGCTGGCAATCGCCTGCTGCACGGTGATCGCCAGATTGCCCGCCGACGGCTGGGTCACTGCCAGATTGGTGCCGGTCGGCAGCGGCAGGGTGCTGGTCGCTTGCACGGTGGTCTGCCGGCCGCCGTCGACGGTCACCTTCAGCAGCAGTTGAAAGGTCTGATCCGCCTGTTTGAGTGACAACACCTCGGCCTGCGCGCTTTGCCCGGCGCCGATCAAGCCTTCGACCGGGGTCAGCAGCTTGAGCAATTCACCGCTCATCACCAGCGGACGCGTGTTCGCCGGGGTGGTAGGCGGGAGCGGGAGGATGTTCATTTCACCTGTCATACGCGGACACAACCTGAGGAAATTGCACGCTTGGGAGTAAGGCACGCCATGTATAATGCCGCGCGTCTTGCGCTTCGTTCAGAAAACATAGCAATTGTTTGATCCAGCTCTCTGATTCGCACCGTCATTGCATTTATCCTGCATCTCTTTAACGGCCGCGCCAGAGCCGACTTGAACCGTATAAGGCCCGTGATCCCTTGACCAGTCCTGTCCTGCAAACCGTTGCCCTTGCCTGTGAGCGAGACCTGCGGCTGCTCTTCGAAAATCTCGAATTGAGACTGGCCAGTGGCGATATGGTGCAGATCAGCGGCCCCAACGGCAGCGGCAAGACCAGTCTGCTGCGCCTGTTGTCCGGGTTGATGCAGCCGACCAGCGGTCAGGTGCTGCTCAACGGCCAGCCCTTGGTCGCCCAGCCGAGCGAACTGGCGCGCAACCTGTTGTGGATCGGCCACGCCGCCGGGATCAAGGACCTGCTGACCCCCGAAGAGAACCTGTCCTGGCTCTGCGCCCTGCATCGGCCGGCCGAGCGCGAGGCGATCTGGCAGGCATTGGCTGCCGTAGGATTGCGCGGTTTCGAAGATGTTCCCTGCCACACCCTGTCCGCCGGTCAGCAACGCCGCGTGGCACTGGCGCGGTTGTATCTGGACAGCCCGCCGCTGTGGATTCTCGACGAGCCATTCACCGCGCTCGACAAACAGGGTGTGGCGCAACTTGAAGAACACCTGGCCGGGCACTGCGAACGCGGCGGTCTGGTGGTGTTGACCACGCACCACACACTGAGCCGGATGCCGGCCGGTTATCGTGATATCGATCTGGGGAACTGGGCAGTATGAGTGTGTTCGGCCTGCTGGTTGCCCGTGAGTCCCGTCTGCTGTTTCGTCGTCCGGCGGAACTGGCCAATCCGCTGATTTTCTTCGCCATTGTCATCGCTTTGTTCCCGCTGGCCGTCGGCCCGGAAACTCAAGTCTTGCAAAACCTGTCCCCGGGGTTAGTCTGGGTGGCCGCGCTGTTGTCGGTCCTGCTCTCGCTGGACGGACTGTTTCGCAGTGATTTCGAAGATGGCTCCCTGGAACAGTGGGTCCTTTCGCCGCATCCGCTGCCTCTATTGGTGCTGGCCAAGGTGCTGGCACACTGGTTGTTCTCGGGACTGGCACTGGTTCTGCTCTCGCCGTTGCTGGCGTTGATGCTCGGTTTGCCGGTCGCCTGCCTGCCGGTGTTGCTGTTGTCGTTGCTGCTGGGTACACCGGTGTTGAGCTTGCTCGGCGCGGTGGGCGCGGCGCTGACGGTCGGTTTGAAACGCGGCGGCCTGTTGCTGGCGTTGCTGATTCTGCCGTTGTACATCCCGGTGTTGATCCTTGGCAGTGGCGCCTTGCAGGCCGCCTTGCAAGGCATGCCGGCGACCGGGTATCTGCTGTGGCTGGGTAGCCTGACCGCCCTGGCGATCACCCTGACACCTTTTGCAATAGCTGCTGGCCTGAAGATCAGCGTCGGCGAATAATGAGGTCTGGTTAAAATTTAACCAGCAAAGACCCTGAGACCGCTCACACCGATGAGCGGCACCCGTGATGGAAACAGTATGAACTGGACCTGGTTTCACAAGCTCGGCTCGCCCAAGTGGTTCTACGGCATCAGCAGCCGGTTTCTGCCGTGGCTGAGCATTGCCGCGTTGCTGTTGATCAGCGTTGGCGTCGTCTGGGGCCTGGCCTTCGCGCCGCCGGATTATCAGCAGGGCAACAGCTTCCGCATCATCTACATCCACGTGCCTGCGGCGATGCTCGCGCAGTCGATCTACGTGATGCTGGCGGTGTGCGGCGTGGTCGGGCTGGTGTGGAAGATGAAACTGGCTGACGTCGCGCTGCAATGCGCCGCGCCGATCGGCGCATGGATGACCGCGGTGGCGCTGGTCACCGGGGCGATCTGGGGCAAGCCGACCTGGGGTTCGTGGTGGGTCTGGGATGCGCGGCTGACGTCGATGCTGATTCTGCTGTTCCTGTATTTCGGGGTGATTGCCCTGGGCAATGCCATCAGCAACCGTGACAGCGCCGCCAAGGCCTGCGCGGTACTGGCGATCGTCGGGGTGATCAACATTCCGATCATCAAATACTCGGTGGAGTGGTGGAACACCCTGCACCAGGGCGCGACCTTCACCCTCACCGAAAAACCGGCGATGCCGGCCGAAATGTGGCTGCCGCTGCTGCTGACGGTGCTGGGTTTCTACTGCTTCTTCGGTGCGGTGCTGTTGCTGCGCATGCGCCTTGAAGTGCTCAAGCGCGAAGCCCGCGCCAGTTGGGTGAAAGAAGAAGTGCAGAACAGTCTGGAGGCTGCGCGATGAGTTTCGCTTCATTCGGCGACTTCCTCGCCATGGGCCATCATGGCCTGTATGTCTGGTCGGCCTACGGCATCTGTCTGGCGGTGCTGATCCTCAACGTGGTCGCACCGATTGCGGCCCGCAAGCGCTATCTGCAACAAGAGGCGCGTCGTCTGCGCCGGGAGAACGGCAAGTGAATCCGCTGCGCAAAAAACGTCTGATCATCATTCTGGCGATTCTGGTCGGGGTCGGCGCTGCCGTCGGCCTGGCTCTCAGCGCCCTGCAGGAAAACATCAACCTGTTTTACACGCCAACCCAGATCGCCAACGGCGAAGCCCCGCACGACACGCGCATCCGCGCCGGCGGCATGGTCGAGAAGGGTTCGCTGCAACGCTCGCCGGACTCGCTGGACGTCAAGTTCATCGTGACCGACTTCAACAAATCCGTGACCATCACCTACCGCGGCATCCTCCCGGATCTGTTCCGCGAAGGGCAGGGCATCGTCGCCCTGGGCAAACTCAACGCGGACGGCGTAGTGGTGGCCGATGAAGTGCTGGCCAAGCACGACGAGAAGTACATGCCGCCGGAAGTGACCAAAGCGTTGAAAGACAGTGGTCAATCGGCACCGACCCAAGCGAAGGAGGGTTGATCGATGACTTCTGCACTGTTTATTCCTGAACTCGGTCACCTGGCGATGATTCTGGCGCTGTGTTTCGCGCTGGTGCAGGCCGTGGTGCCGTTGCTCGGTGCCTGGCGTGGCGACCGTCTGTGGATGAGCCTGGCCCAGCCGGCAGCGTGGGGCCAGTTCGCGTTCCTGGTGTTTGCCTTTGGCGCGCTGACTTACGCGTTCATGACCGACGATTTCTCGGTTGCCTACGTGGCGATGAACTCCAACAGCGCCTTGCCGTGGTACTACAAGTTCAGCGCGGTGTGGGGCGCCCACGAAGGTTCGCTGTTGCTGTGGGCGTTGATCCTCGGTGGCTGGACCTTCGCCGTGTCGGTGTTCTCCCGGCAGTTGCCGCAAGTCATGCTCGCTCGCGTACTGGCGGTGATGGGCATGATCAGCACCGGTTTCCTGTTGTTTCTGATCCTCACCTCCAACCCGTTCTCGCGGATTCTGCCGCAGATTCCGGCCGACGGTCGTGACCTCAATCCGCTGCTGCAAGACATCGGCCTGATTGTGCATCCGCCGATGCTCTACATGGGTTACGTCGGCTTCTCGGTGGCGTTCGCCTTCGCCATCGCTGCACTGCTCGGTGGTCGTCTCGACGCCGCGTGGGCACGCTGGTCGCGGCCGTGGACGATCGTCGCCTGGGCCTTCCTCGGCATCGGCATCACCCTCGGTTCGTGGTGGGCTTACTACGAACTCGGCTGGGGCGGCTGGTGGTTCTGGGACCCGGTGGAAAACGCCTCGTTCATGCCATGGCTGGTCGGCACCGCGTTGATTCACTCGCTGGCGGTCACGGAAAAACGTGGCGTGTTCAAGAGCTGGACGGTGTTGCTGGCGATTGCCGCGTTCTCGCTGAGCCTGCTTGGCACGTTCCTCGTGCGCTCCGGCGTGCTGACTTCGGTGCACGCGTTTGCCTCCGATCCTGAACGCGGTGTGTTCATCCTGATCTTCCTGCTGTTCGTGGTCGGCGGTTCGCTGACGCTGTTTGCGTTGCGCGCTCCGGTGGTCAAGAGCCAGGTCGGCTTCAATCTGTGGTCGCGGGAAACCCTGCTGCTGGGCAACAACCTGGTGCTGGTGGTGGCGGCGTCGATGATTCTGCTCGGCACACTCTATCCGCTGATTCTCGATGCCTTGAGCGGCGCCAAACTGTCGGTCGGCCCGCCGTACTTCAACGCGCTGTTCATCCCGCTGATGGCGTTGCTGATGCTGGTGATGGCGGTCGGCGTGATCGTGCGCTGGAAGGACACCCCGGTGAAGTGGCTGGCGAACATGCTGACCCCGGTGCTGCTCGGCAGCGTCGCATTGGCGGTGGTGGCCGGTATCGCTTACGGCGATTTCAACTGGGCGGTAATCGCGACGTTCCTGCTCGCCGCGTGGGTGTTGCTCGCCGGTGTGCGCGACATCTTCGACAAGACTCGCCACAAGGGCCTGATCAAAGGCCTGCCAACCCTGACCCGCAGCTACTGGGGCATGCAGATCGCTCACCTCGGCATCGCCGTATGCGCCCTCGGTGTGGTGCTGTCGAGTCAGAACAGTGCCGAACGCGACCTGCGTCTGGCGCCGGGCGAGTCGATGGATCTGGCCGGTTATCACTTCATCTTCGAAGGTGCCAAACACTTCGAAGGGCCGAACTTCACCTCCGACAAGGGCACCATCCGGGTGATCCGCGACGGCAAGGAAGTCAGCGTGCTGCACCCGGAAAAACGCCTGTACACCGTGCAGAGTTCGATGATGACCGAGGCCGGGATCGACGCCGGTTTCACTCGCGATCTCTACGTCGCACTGGGCGAGCCGCTGGAAAACGGCGCGTGGGCGGTGCGGGTTCACGTCAAACCGTTCGTGCGCTGGATCTGGTTCGGCGGTCTGCTGACCGGTCTGGGCGGATTGCTGGCGGCGCTGGATCGGCGTTATCGAGTCAAGGTCAAAGCCAAGGTGCGTGAAGCCCTCGGCCTGCAAGGAGCGGCTGCATGAGACGTTGGTTGATGCTGGTACCCCTGGCGATTTTCCTGCTGGTGGCGGTGTTTCTGTATCGCGGTCTGTACCTCGATCCGGCGGAGCTGCCGTCGGCGATGATCAACAAACCCTTCCCGGAATTCAGCCTGCCGAGCGTGCAGGGCGACAAGACCCTGACCAAGGCTGACATTCTCGGCAAACCGGCGCTGGTCAACGTCTGGGGCACCTGGTGCATTTCCTGCCGGGTCGAGCACCCGGTGCTGAACAAACTGGCCGAGCGCGGTGTGGTGATCTACGGCATCAACTACAAGGACACCAACGCCGATGCGTTGAAGTGGCTGGCCGAATTCCACAACCCGTACCTGCTGGACATTCGTGACGACGAAGGCTCGCTGGGCCTGAACCTCGGCGTGTACGGCGCGCCGGAAACCTTCTTCATCGACGCCAAGGGCATCATCCGCGACAAGTACGTCGGGGTGATCGACGAGCAGGTCTGGCGCGAAAAACTCGCGGCCAAGTATCAGGCGCTGGTCGATGAGGCCAAGCCATGAAGCGTTTCATTGCTGCCGTGGTCTTGGGCCTGAGTCTGGCCGGTGTGGCGCATGCCGCGATCGACACCTACGAGTTCGCCAAGGAAGGCGATCGCGAGCGTTTCCGTGAACTGACCAAGGAACTGCGCTGCCCCAAGTGCCAGAACCAGGACATCGCCGACTCCAACGCGCCGATTGCCGCCGACCTGCGCAAAGAGATTTTCCGCATGCTCGGCGAGGGCAGGGACAATCAGCAGATCATCGATTTCATGGTTGATCGCTACGGTGATTTCGTCCGTTACAAACCGGCGCTCAATGCCAAGACTGCACTGCTGTGGTTCGGCCCGGCTGGCCTGTTGTTCGGCGGTCTGGTGGTGATCGCAGTGATCGTTCGCCGGCGTCGCGCACAGCGCACCGAGACCCCGCCATCGCTGTCCACCGAAGAGCGTCAGCGCCTCGACCAACTGTTGGATAAAAACCAAGAATGATTGATTTCTGGCTTGCCGCAGGGCTGTTGCTTCTGGTCGCCCTGAGTTTTCTGCTGATTCCGGTTTTGCGTGGCCGTCGCGCCCAGCGTGAAGAGGATCGAACTGCCCTGAACGTGGCGCTGTATCAGGAACGTGTCGCCGAGCTGCAAGCGCAGCAGGCTGAAGGCGTACTCGATGCGGCGCAAATGGACAGCGGCCGTGCCGAAGCGGCGCGTGAGCTGCTCGCCGATACCGAAGGCGTTGCCGCACCGCGTGTGTCGAAACTGGGCAAGCCGTTGCCGCTGCTGGCAGCGGTGCTGGTGCCGGTATTGGGGCTGGGGCTGTATCTGCATTTCGGTGCTGCCGACAAAGTCGAGCTGACCCGCGAATTCGCCCAGGCACCGCAGTCGATGGAAGAAATGACCCGGCGGCTGGAGCGTGCTGTTGCGGCGCAACCGGATTCGGCGGAAGGCCTGTACTTCCTCGGGCGCACCTACATGGCCCAGGAACGTCCGGCGGATGCGGCGAAGATGTTCGAGCGCGCCGCCAACCTGGCCGGTCGCCAGCCGGAACTGCTCGGCCAGTGGGCGCAGGCGCAATACTTTGCTGACGGCAAGAAGTGGTCGGACAAGATCCAGGCTTTAACCGACGAAGCGCTGAAAGCCGATCCGAAAGAAGTCACCAGTCTTGGCCTGCTCGGCATCGCCGCGTTCGAGGGTGAACGTTATCAGCAGGCAATCGACTACTGGAACCGCCTGCTGGCGCAACTGCCGGCGGACGACAACTCCCGCGCCGCGCTGCAAGGCGGGATAGAGCGCGCCACCGAGCGCCTGCAAGCCAGCGGCGGTAAAGTCGCCGCCACGCCGGCCGCCAAGGTTGCCGCGCTGCTCAAGGTGCGCGTCGATCTGGCCAGCGAACTCAAAGGCAAGGTGCAACCGGGCGACAGCGTGTTCATCTTCGCCCGTGCCGTTTCCGGCCCACCGGCACCGCTGGCGGCCAAGCGTCTGACCGTGGCGGATCTGCCGGTGACCGTCGAACTGGGCGATGCCGATGCGATGATGCCGCAGTTGAAACTGTCGAACTTTCCTGAAGTCCAACTGGTTGCGCGCATTTCCCGAGCCGGTCAACCGACCGCCGGGGAGTGGGTGGGTCGCAGCGGCCCTCTGGCCAGCAGCACCACCGCGCCGCAAACACTGACCATCGACAGCCCGGACCAATAACCACCGGCACCCACAGGAAAGCACCGCCATGCACAGTCTCGCCCGAATCGCAGTCATCACAATGGCCCTGGGCATGAGCGCCTGTGCGGTGCACCGACCGGAACCGACCACCAGTCTGCCGCCGATCCCGCCGTCGCAACCGAGCCCGACCCCGTCGACCTCGCCGACCCCGGGCAAAAGCATTCCGGCCAAACCGTCCAAGCCAGTCCCACGCACCTCGGCCAGCTTCGCCCCGCCACCGGGCGGCAACAGCCACTGGGATCAGCAACTCGGGGTCTATGTCCTCGACGATCAGCCCAACACCTTCTACCGCCAGCGCACCTACTTCCGCTGGAACAACGGCTGGAGCCGCTCGATCAGCCCCAACGGCCCATGGGAAGACACCGATATCCACGGCGTGCCGCCGGGGTTGGGCAAACAGTTCGGGCAGTGATGAAAAAACGGCGATCTCTGGATCGCCGTTTGTTTATCTGGTGTTCCCAAAACGAGTATTCAGAGAATCGCACGGTAGGTGCTCAGTTCCCGAACTGACTCGACCAATCCTTGGCGCCGCAAAAGGTCAAGAAACGGCTCGACCTCCATTGGCGGCAATTTCAGTTGTTGGCGCTGCCGTTGCGCTGCAGCGATAACTGCTGCCGGATCAAGGTGAAACAGGTTTTCGACAAACTCATCAGGGTGTTGGGCCTCGACGCCATAGGGGGCGAGGCAGGCATCGGGAAAATCTTTCAGATTGAACGTCACGATCACCCCAGCGCCACAGCGTATGGCTGCAGCCAGTACATGGCGGTCGTTGGTATCGGGTAAGGAAAGTCCGGTGATCAGGTCTTCAAAATCGTAGACACAGGCATCCGGGATCGCACGATCCATAAGCTCGGAAGTGCGATCCAGTTGCTCCATCGTCAGATCGGTTCGGTTCTTCAATAAATTGCGTTTCCATTCGCCGTGAATCTCCTTGGTCCATCGGGCTCGAAATCTCCCCGAAAGCGCGAGCCACATCAGCAAGTCTCTAAGCGGGGCGGGGTACAAAACACATGCATCGTATACAGCGGTGAAAGGGGAATGCCTCACTCGTATCCTGTCCTTAACGCCTGTGCCTGCTCCGCGAGAAGCGCCATTGCCTGCTCGCTGGCGGTGTCGCGCCGGGTTTTATAGTCCATCAAATCGGCGAAACGCACACGTCGGTGCTTGCCGGTTTTGTGGTAGGACAACTCGCCATTTTCCAGCAGTTTTATCAGGTGCGGGCGTGAGACGTTGAGCAGATCGGCGGCTTCTTGCGTGGTCAGCTCGGCGTGCACCGGTACGACTTTGACGGCGTTGCCTTGAGCCAGCTCCGCCAGAATATCCATCAGTAGCCGCAGTGCCGACGTCGGAAGCTCGACCTGATGCGCCTGGTTTTGCTCATCGAAAATCTGGATGTGCTGGGTTTCGAATTGAGTCGCGAGGTAGGCGGCAAGCGCGCGTTTGCCTTCGATTGCGGCTTTGACTTCGCGCTCAACCGGGAGGTTGAGAGAGGGGTGAAGGACAATCGACATAATGGATTCCAGCATTCTGAATAGAGGATGCTGAAACGTTATTCGAATTAAACGAAAATCGCAATAAACGAAACGTGGCCGGTTCAGGTCAGGTGTTTCAGCAAATTTTCCATGTACTCCACAAACGCCCGCGCCTTCGCACTGACCATCCGCCCCGTGGGAAACACCGCCCACAAGTCCTGATCCGGCAATCCCCAATCGCTCATCACCGCCCTGACCGCACCGCTTGCCAGCTCCGGGGCGAACATCCATTGCGAGGCGATGGCCAGGCCCTGATCGGCCAGCACGGCTGCGCGCAAACCCTCGGCGGCGCTGACACGCAGGCGGCCGGTCAGGGTTTGCGTCTGCTGTTCGCTGCCTTGGGTGAAGGTCCAGGTGGCACCGCCGCTGAGGTTGTAGACGATGCCTTGGTGCTGATCCAAATCGGCAGGGCAGCTTGGCTCGCCGTGGCGGGCGAAGTAGGCCGGGGTGCCAAGCACCACGCGGCGACAGTCGGCGATCTTGCGGGCGGTGAGGCTGGAGTCGCTGAGCGGGCCCATGCGCAGGGCGACGTCGATGCCTTCTTCGACCAGATTGATGTTGCGGTCATCGAGCATCAGGTCGATGTTCAGCTGTGGATGCTGCTCGAGAAACGGCCCCAGCTGCGGCACGACGTGCAGGCGACCGAAAGTCACCGCCGCGCTGATGCGCAAGTTGCCGCTTAAACCGCTGGCGCTGCCACGGGCGGTGTTATCGGCTTCGTTGGCTTCGTCGATGGCGCGCCGGGCTCGCTCGAAAAACGCCAGCCCCGCCTCGGTCGGCGTCAGGCCGCGGGTCGAGCGCAGCAACAGGCTGACCGCCAGGCGTTTTTCCAGTTGAGCGATGGTTTTCGACACAGCGGGCTGGCCGATATTCAACCGTCGGGCGGCGGCGGAAAACGAGCCGGTTTCGACCACGTAGACGAAGGTTTCCATGGCGGCGAGGCGGTCCATCAGTCTTCCTGCAAATCTGAAAGTTGTCGTAGTCCCCTTGTGGGAGCGGGCTTGCTCGCGAAAGCGGTCTGACATTCAGCACAGGTATTGGCTGATCCGACGCCTTCGCGAGCAAGCCCGCTCCCACAGGGAATAGGGTGCTGAGTGTAATCCGCGTCCATTCAATCACATGCTGTAAAACAACCGAACGTCGTTCTGCAGATTTATGTGCTTGAGTAAAGATAACTCTAGAGTTACTTTTATTCGGCCGGAGTAAGGAGGCGGTAGGTGCAAAGCAGGCTATTGATCAAGGAGCTGGAGGAGGCAGGCTGGACGCTGGATCGAGTCACCGGCAGTCATCACATCTTCACTCACCGTTATAACCCTTACACCATTCCCGTTCCCCACCCGAAAAAGGATTTACCGTTGGGGACGGTCAAAAGCATCAGGAGGCGTGCCGGGTTGCACCACCCGCCAGCCAGCAACAAGGGAGATCCATAATGCAATATCCGATCTGCATCGAATGGGGTGACGACAACACCGCCATCGGTATTCAGATACCTGACATTCCCGGCGCCGTCACGGCTGGGGATACCTTCGAGGACGCCTACAACGCAGCCGTTGAAATTGCTCACATCATGCTGCAGGAGATAGCGGCGGACGGGGAATCGATTCCCATGCCGACGTCGGCAGCGGCCCATCGCAATAATCCGGAGTTTGCCGATATGGGCTGGGGGATGCTCGAGCTGGATATCTCGCCGTACATGGGCAAGACCGAGAAGGTCAACGTGACGTTGCCAGGTTATGTGATCCAGCGCATCGATCGTTATGTGCGTGAACACAATGTCAAAAGCCGCTCTTCGTTTCTGGCGGATGCGGCGATGGAGAAACTGGTTCGCTATTAAGCGTCATCGCTCCCTCAGGCCCATTGAGCAACCTGTGGGAGCGAGCCTGCTCGACACCTTACGCCGTTGCCAAAGAACCACGCTGCGACGCACTCAGAAACCGCAACAACGCCAGTAGCGGGAACGCGCTACCGACAATCACGATCCACAACCAGCCGCCATGTTCATACACCGCACTGGCCACCGACGAGCCGAAAGCGCCGCCAATGAAGATGCTGGTCATGTACAAAGCGTTCAGGCGACCGCGGCTTTTGGCATCGAGTGAGTACACCGCGCGCTGGCCGAGGACCATGTTCATCTGTACGCAGAAATCCAGTACCACGCCGGTCACGGCCAGGCCGATCACGCTGTAGGCCGGGTGGATGAAGGCGGGCAGGAAGCTCAGGCTGGCGAACAGCATGGCCAGCAGCGAAGCGATGCGGGTGTGGCCGGCGTCAGCCAGGCGTCCACTGATCGGCGCGGCGATGGCACCGATGGCGCCGACCAGGGCGAAGATCGCGATTTCGCTTTGCGACAGGCCATGGTTGCGCGCCAGTTCCAGCGGCACCGCGGTCCAGAACAGGCTGAACGTGGCGAACATGCAGCCTTGATAAAACGCGCGCTGACGCAGCACCGGTTGCTGGCGCAGCAGCGTCCACAGCGAGCCGATCAACTGGCCATACGTGGCGCTGTGATCCGGTTGGCGCTTGGGCACGGTCAACGCTAAAACCACGCTGATCGCCGCCATCAGAGCTGCCGCGATCATGAACATCGCACGCCAGCCGAGATGGTCAGCCACCACGCTCGACACCGGTCGCGCCAGCAGAATGCCCAGCAGCAGACCACCCATGATCCCGCCGACCACCCGGCCACGGGATTCCTCCGGCGCCAGGTGCGCAGCCAGCGGAATCAGGATCTGCACCGACACCGAACTGAAGCCCACCAGCAACGAGATCAGCAGGAACACGTTGGGCTGACTGGTGAACGCCGCGCCGAGCAGGCTGGCAATCGCCACCACCGTAGTGATGATCATCAACCGACGGTTTTCCAGCAGGTCGCCCAGCGGCACCAGGAAGAACAGGCCCAGCGCATAACCGATCTGCGTCAGCGAGACGATGAAGCTGGCCATGGTGTCGGAGAGGCCGATGTCTGGCGCGATCAGGCCGATGATTGGCTGTGCGTAGTAGATGTTGGCGACGATGGCACCGCAGCAGAAGGCGAACAGCAGCACCATGCCTCGGGTCATTGCGTGAGTTGTGGCGTTCATAAGGTTTCTCGATCCAGCGAAAGGGAATGCGGTGAGGCTAAGGGACGTACCGAAGCGGCGGTAGAAGCCTTCGATTGATATCAGTTATTCCGTTGCGGAATGATTGGCTTCCAACAGGGTGTCGTCCATCGGCGAACCTTGCGTCCGGCCGGGGAGGGTCGATGATACATTCACTTACATGTTCTTCGATAGCGTGCTTATGTTTACTTCTGCGCTATTACTGTTCATCAACGGAGGATTGCCATGTTGCGTCAGCTGCTGCGTCACACGACTACGATTGCCTTGCTTGGCCTGCTCAGTGCCACTGCGGGGCAGGCCGCCGATGCCCCGGGTATGCGTCTCGGCGTGCGCGGCGAGATCACCGGGGTCGGCGCCGACTCGCTGAAAGTCCACGTCAACAGCGGCGAGAATGTGGTGATCCGGTTGAACCCGGACACCAGGATTCGCGCCGTCACCCTGGCCAATATCGAGGACATCAAACCCGGCAGCTACATCGGCTCGGCCGCCATGCCCCAGGAGGACGGAACCCTGAAGGCGCTCGAAGTGCATGTGTTCCCGCCGGAACTGGCCGGCAGCGGCGACGGCCATCGGCCATTCGACCTGGCCAAGGGCAGCAGCATGACCAATGGCAGTGTAGGTGATCTGGTGGTCAGCAATGGCCGCGTGCTGACGGTCAATTACAAGGGCGGGCAGCAGAAGATCCTGGTGCCGGAGGACGTGCCGATCGTCAACCTGACGCCGGGGGATCGCAGCTTGCTCAAGGTCGGGGTGAAGATTGTCAGCTTCGTGACACAGGACGCAGACGGCACGTTGACGGCGCAATCGATTTCCGCCGGCAAGGATGGCGTCACGCCGCCGATGTAACTGGCTGACAAACAATCCCTCTGTAGGAGCGGGCTTGCTCGCGAAAGCGGTGTGTCAGTCAAAAACATGTATCTGACACACCGCCTTCGCGAGCAAGCCCGCTCCCACATGGGGGGACTGTGTGATTTCCAATGCCCACAAAAAAGGCGACCTGTTGAGGTCGCCTTTTTCGTTATCGCTTAAGCCTTACTGGCCGGAATAAATCTGATCAAAGATCCCGCCATCATTGAAGTGGGTCTTTTGCACCGAACGCCAGTCACCGAAGGTTTTCTCCACCGACAGGAAGTCGACTTTCGGGAAACGGTCGGTGTACTTCGCGAGCACTGCCGGGTCCCGTGGACGCAGGTAGTTGGCGGCGGCGATTTCCTGACCTTCCGGCGACCACAGGTATTTCAGGTATTCATCGGCGGCGGCGCGGGTGCCTTTTTTGTCGACCACTTTGTCGACCACCGACACCGGTGGTTCGGCCTCGGCGGAGACGCTTGGGTAGATCACCTCGAACTGATCGCGACCGAACTCGCGAGCGATCATCTCGGCTTCGTTCTCGAAGGTGACCAGCACGTCGCCGATCTGGTTGGTCATGAACGTGGTGGTCGCTGCGCGGCCACCGGTATCGAGCACTGGCGCTTGCTTGAACAGTTTGCCGACGAAGTCCTTGGCCTTGTTCTCGTCACCGCCATTTTTCAGCACGTAGCCCCAGGCCGAGAGGTAGGTGTAGCGGCCGTTGCCCGAAGTTTTCGGGTTCGGCACGATCACTTGCACGCCGTCCTTGAGCAGGTCCGGCCAGTCTTTCAGGGCTTTCGGGTTGCCTTTGCGGACGATGAACACGGTGGCCGAGGTGAACGGTGCGCTGTTGTTCGGCAGGCGGCTGACCCAGTTTTCCGGCACCAGTTTGCCGTTGTCGGCGAGGGCGTTGATGTCGGTCGCCATGTTCATGGTGATGACGTCAGCCGGCAGGCCGTCGATCACCGAACGCGCCTGCTTGCTCGAACCGCCGAAGGACATTTGCACGGTGATGTTTTCGTTGTGCTCGGCCTGCCAGTGTTTCTGGAACGCAGTGTTGTAATCCTTGTAGAAATCGCGCATCACGTCATAGGAGACGTTGAGCAGGGTCGGTGCGGCTTGAGCCACGCTGCCAAAGGCAAGACCGGCGGCGAGAAGTGAGGCGCCAAAGAGTTTTTTCACTGCGCATTCCTTGTTGTGTCGGTGATAACGGTCGGGGGTGATACCGTATTGCCAGCGACTATAGCCGGGCTGGCATAGTCGTTTAAAGATTAAAAAGCTCTGTGCTTATTCCACTTTCTTAAACAGCTGACTGCCGCACCGCGAGCAAAACGCTGCGTTCTGTTCATGGCTGTTTTTCTTGCACACCGGGCAGTCATGTTGCAGCTGTTCGCCGCGCATGGCGTTGGCCAGTTCCGCCGTGAAAATCCCGGTGGGCACGGCGATGATCGAGTAACCGGTGATCATCACCAGCGACGAAATCACCTGGCCCAGCGGGGTCTTCGGCACGATGTCGCCGAAGCCGACGGTGGTCAACGTCACGATAGCCCAATAGATGCCTTTGGGGATGCTGGTGAAGCCATGTTCCGGGCCTTCGATCACGTACATCAGGGTGCCGAACACCGTCACCAGGGTGCAGACGCTGACCAGAAACACCACGATCTTCTGCTTGCTGCCACGTAGCGCCGACATCAGGTAGTTGGCTTGCTTGAGGTACGGGCTGAGCTTGAGCACGCGGAAGATCCGCAGCATCCGGATGATGCGGATGATCAGCAGGTACTGCGCATCGCTGTAATACAGCGCCAGAATTCCGGGCACGATCGCCAGCAGATCCACCAGTCCGTAGAAACTGAAGGCGTAGCGCAACGGTTTCGGTGAGCAATACAGGCGCAGGATGTATTCACCGAGAAAAATGACGGTGAAACCCCATTCGATGTACGCCAGCACGTCGGCGTAGTTCTGGTGAATGCTGTCGATGCTGTCGAGCATCACCACCACCAGGCTGGCAAGGATGATCAACAGCAAGGTGCCGTCGAAGCGCCGCCCGGCGAGGGTGTCGCTCTGGAAAATCATCACGTAAAGCCGTTCGCGCCAACTGTTGCTGCTGTCCATGGATAACGCCTGAATTGAAGATCAGCGCAGCCTAGGTTGATTGTCCCCCTGTGCGCAAGGCGTGGCGTCGACGGCCGCTTTGCCGAGCATCTGGATCCCGGCGCGGATCAGCCAGCAAGCGAGGATGAACGGCGCGGTCAGCGTCGCCAGACCGAGAGCGACGAACAGCGGGGTGACCAGCAGCGCAAGGACGATGCCCGGCAGCGGCAACCACGGTTGTTGGCGCTGCGCACTGAAGGCGAGGGCGGCGAGTACCGCGTTGTAACTGCCCAGTCCCAGCAATGCCGCGCCGGTTTCGTGGTGCAACAGACTGGACGCAAGGCCGATGGCTGACGCGAACAATGCCCAGCAAAAGGCGCGGCGATCAGCGATCAACAAGCCAATGCCGATCAATGCGCCGGCCAGCGGATGCTCGAGGAACATCACCTGACCCAATCCACGCAGTCCTGCGGCGAGCAGGTTCAGCGTGTTCATCTCGATGTGCGCCGTCGGCGCGGATGGCTCGGCGAACAGCAGCAGGATCCAGCCGATGGCCACGAATGGCGAGGTGTAGGCCGGTATCGATCGACTGCGGTAAACGTGTTTGAGCCATTGCTGAGTGAGCATCGCACTGACGCCGCCAGCCGCCAGAATCAGCGGCGGCAGCAGCGGTGACCAGGGGAAATACAGACTCAGCAACAAGCCGAGCAGCACGCCGTTGTAGCTGAACAAACCGGCCTGACGATCAGCCTTGGCATAGTTACGTCGCTGTGCAGTGAGCAATCCAGCGACCGCCCCGAGCAGCGCGCCGGCAAACAGCACCGGCGCAGTGAGCAGGATCGCCAGCAGGCACAACAGGCCGCATAGCGGGTGGCGCTGAAGGAATATCTGACTGAAACCGTTGAGCAAAGCCTCGGCCCAGTCGGGGCAGTGGGTGTTGAAATGATTGGCAGGCATGTTGAAAAAATCTGGGCAGTTGGAAAATCAAAAGGTCTTGCCAATAACTGTGGCGAGGGAGCTTGCTCCCGCTGGGTCGCGAAGCGGCCCCAAAATGGGTTAATGCGGTTCTTCTGTGAAAACCGTCATGCCCTAAAAACGACGACTGCTGCGCAGCCGAAGCGGGAGCAAGCTCCCTCGCCACAGGTTTTGTGTCGCTAGTCAGATCAATGTTTCGATCCGCAGCGAATTAGTCGATCCCGGCTGCCCGAACGGCACCCCGGCAGTGATCAGCAACGTATCGCCACGCTCGGCCATTCCTTGCGCCTGAGCGATTTCCAGCGCGGTCGAACACACTTCATCGACCTGACGCAGGCGATCGTTGACCACCGAGTGAATACCCCACGCCACGCTCAAGCGCCGTGCCGTCTGCAGGTTTGGCGTCAGGTTGAGGATCGGCGCTTTTGGCCGCTCCCGCGCCGCCCGCAGGCTTGAGCTGCCCGACTCGCTGTAGTTGACCAGCACCGCTACCGGCAGCACGTTGCTGATGCGGCGGATCGCGCAGCTGATGGCATCGGACACCGTTGCTTCGGCTTTCGGTCGGCTGACGTCGAGTTGAGTCTGATAGTCCGGACCGTTCTCCACCTGACGGATGATTTTGCTCATCATCTGCACTGCTTCCAGCGGGTATTCACCGGACGCGGTTTCGGCCGAGAGCATCACCGCATCCGCGCCTTCAGCCACAGCGTTGGCCACGTCAGTGACTTCAGCACGGGTCGGTGCCGGGGAGAAGCGCATCGATTCGAGCATCTGCGTCGCCACCACCACCGGTTTGCCGAGCTCGCGGCAGGTAGTGATGATGTTTTTCTGGATCTGCGGCACGCTTTCGGCGGGTACTTCGACGCCGAGGTCACCGCGAGCCACCATGATCGCGTCGCTCAGTTCGGCGATTTCGCGCAGTTGTTCAACTGCTGACGGCTTCTCGATTTTCGCCATCAGGAACGCCTTGTCGCCGATCAGTTCGCGGGCCTCGAGAATGTCTTGCGGACGTTGCACGAACGACAGCGCCACCCAGTCCACACCCAGCTCCAGACCGAAGCTCAGGTCGCGGCGATCCTTGGCGGTCAGTGGGCTGAGGTCGAGCACCGCTTGCGGTACGTTGACGCCTTTGCGGTCCGACAGCTCGCCGCCATTGAGCACGGTGGTGTCGATCGCGTCGGAGTATTTGCTGACCACGCGCAGGCGCAGTTTGCCGTCATCCAGCAGCAGATCCATGCCCGCTTCGAGCGCGGCAATGATCTCCGGGTGCGGCAGGTTCACCCGGCGTTCATCGCCCGGCGTAGCGTCCAGATCGAGGCGGAACGCCTGACCACGATGCAGCTGCACCTTGCCGTCGGCGAACTTGCCGACGCGCAGTTTCGGCCCCTGCAAATCCATCAGGATCCCCAGCGGATAGTTGAGCTGGCGCTCGACTTCGCGGATCCACTGATAGCGCTGGGCGTGGTCGGCATGATCGCCGTGGCTGAAGTTCAGGCGGAAGATGTTGACCCCGGCCTCGACCAGCTCACGGATGTCGTCGATGCCGTCGACAGCAGGCCCGAGGGTGGCGAGGATTTTGACCTTTTTATCAGGCGTCATGATTTAGAGTTCTCAAGGATCAGAATGGCGCGGAAGTCGTTGACGTTGGTGCGGGTCGGCTCGGTGACGATCAGCGCGTCGAGCGCCTCGAAGTAGCCGTAACCGTTGTTGTTATCCAGCTCGTCGCTGGCGCTCAGGCCCAGAGCCGCGGCGCGGGCGTAGCTGTCCGGGGTCATGATCGCGCCGGCGTTGTCTTCCGAGCCGTCGATGCCGTCGGTGTCACCGGCCAGTGCATAAACGCCGGGCTGGCCCTTGAGGCTGTCGGTGAGGCTCAAGAGAAATTCGGCGTTGCGTCCGCCGCGGCCATTGCCGCGCACGGTCACGGTGGTTTCGCCGCCGGAGAGAATCACGCACGGCGCCGCCAACGGCTGACCATGGTTGATGATCTGCCGAGCGATGCCGGCGTGGACCTTCGCCACTTCACGTGACTCACCTTCCAGGTCGCCAAGGATCAATGTGCTGAAACCGGCCTGACGGCATTTCACCGCCGCGGCATCCAGCGATTGCTGCGGGCGGGCGATCAACTGGAAGTGACTGCGGGCCAGGCTCGGATCACCGGGTTTGACGGTTTCCGATTCCGGGCTTTGCAGCCAGTTGCGCACCGAGGCCGGGACTTCAATGTTGTAGCGCTTGAGGATCGCCAGCGCTTCAGCCGAGGTGCTTGGGTCGGCCACGGTCGGGCCGGAAGCGATGACCGTGGCGAGGTCGCCCGGCACATCGGAAATTGCGTAGGTATACACAGTGGCAGGCCAGCAGGCCTTGCCGAGGCGGCCACCCTTGATCGCCGAGAGGTGCTTGCGCACGCAGTTCATCTCGCCGATGGTCGCGCCGGATTTGAGCAGGGCTTTGTTGATCGACTGCTTGTCGGCCAGGGTAATGCCTTCGGCCGGCAGGGCGAGCAGGGCAGAGCCGCCACCGGAGAGCAGGAAGATCACGCGGTCGTCTTCGCTCAGGTTGCTGACCAGTTCCAGCACACGCTTGGCCACGGCCAGGCCGGCGGCGTCCGGCACCGGGTGCGCGGCTTCGACCACTTCGATTTTTTCGCACGGAGCGCCGTGACCGTAACGGGTCACCACCAGACCGGATACTTCACCCTGCCAGCAGCGCTCGACCACCTGCGCCATGGCAGCTGCGGCTTTGCCGGCACCGATGACGATCACCCGACCGCTGCGATCAGCAGGTAGATGGGCTTCGAGGACTTGGTTCGGATGGGCCGCGTCGATGGCTGTGGCAAACAGCTCGCGCAGCAGTTGTTGCGGATCGACCGACATGGCGGGCTCCCGGAATTCTTGTTATTCGAAAGGGCGGTAGAGATCCCTGTGGGAGCGAGCTTGCTCGCGAAAGCGATGGATCAGGCAATATCCATGTCGACTGATACGCCCTCTTCGCGAGCAAGCTCGCTCCCACAGGTTCAAGCGGTGGGGCAGTGGCTTTATTTTTTGTCGCGAATCGAGAAGTTGGCCATGTGTTCCAGACCCTTGATCAGCGCCGAGTGGTCCCAGTTGCTGCCACCGATGGCCGCGCAGGTGCTGAACACTTGCTGGGCGTTGGCGGTGTTCGGCAGGTTGATGTTCAGCTCCTTGGCGCCTTGCAGGGCCAGGTTCAGGTCCTTCTGGTGCAGGCTGATGCGGAAGCCCGGATCGAAGGTGCCCTTGATCATGCGCTCGCCGTGCACTTCGAGGATCTTCGACGAAGCGAAACCGCCCATCAGCGCTTCACGCACCTTGGCCGGATCAGCACCGTTTTTCGAGGCGAACAGCAGGGCTTCAGCCACGGCCTGAATGTTCAGCGCGACGATAATCTGGTTCGCCACTTTGGCGGTCTGACCGTCGCCGTTGCCACCGACCAGAGTGATGTTCTTGCCCATGGCCTGGAACAGCGGCAGTGCGCGTTCGAAGGCATCGGCGTCGCCACCGACCATGATGCTCAGGGTCGCAGCCTTGGCGCCGACTTCACCACCGGATACCGGGGCGTCGAGGTATTGCGCGCCTTTCTCGTTGATCTTCTTGGCGAAGGCCTTGGTGGCGGTCGGCGAGATCGAGCTCATGTCGATCACGACTTTGCCTTTGCCGATGCCGGCAGCAACGCCGTCGGCGCGGAACAGCACGTCGTCGACCTGCGGCGTGTCCGGGACCATGACGATGATGAATTCAGCTTCCTGCGCCACTTCGCGCGGGTTGGCCAGAGCGACGGCGCCAGCGGCGACCAGATCGGCCGGAGCGGCGTCGTGATGCGCCGACAGGAACAGGCTGTGACCGGCTTTCTGCAGGTTCGAAGCCATTGGGTGGCCCATGATGCCGGTGCCGATAAATCCGATTTTAGCCATGAGAAAATCCTCTTGTTTTTGTCTTGCTCAAGCGAAATAGGGGGTGTTGCCTTGGGTGGGAGCGGGCTTGCTCGCGAATGCGGTGGAACATTCAATATCCGTGTTGACTGAACCACCGCATTCGCGAGCAAGCCCGCTCCCACAAGGGTTTTGCAGTGCTCTTAAATTGCGTTGTGGCTCTTGAGCCAGCCGAGACCGGCCTCGGTGGTGGTCAGCGGCTTGTACTCGCAACCCACCCAACCCTGATAACCGATGCGGTCCAGGTGTTCGAACAGGAAGCGGTAGTTGATTTCACCGGTGCCCGGCTCGTTGCGCCCCGGGTTGTCCGCGAGCTGCACGTGGTTGATCTCGCCCAGGTGCGATTGCAGGGTGCGGGCCAGATCGCCTTCCATGATTTGCATGTGATAGATGTCGTATTGCAGGAACAGATTGGCGCTGCCGACCTGCTCGCGAATCGACAGGGCTTGCGCCGTGTTGTTCAGGTAGAAACCCGGGATGTCGCGGGTGTTGATCGCTTCCATCACCAGTTTGATACCGGCCGCCTGCAGCTTGTCGGCCGCGTACTTGAGGTTGGCGACGAAGGTTTTCTCCACGGTCACATCATCAATGCCTTGCGGACGGATACCGGCCAGGCAGTTGACCTGGGTGTTGCCCAGCACCTGCGCGTAGGCAATCGCCAGATCGACCCCGGCGCGGAATTCTTCGACCCGATCCGGCAGACACGCGATACCGCGCTCGCCCTTGGCCCAGTCACCGGCCGGCAGGTTGAACAGCACTTGGGTCAGACCGTTGGCATCGAGCTTGGCCTTGATTTCGGCAGAGCTGAAGTCGTACGGGAACAGGTATTCCACACCACTGAAACCGGCTTTGGCGGCGGCGTCGAAACGGGCAAGGAAATCCTGTTCGGTGAACAGCATGGACAGGTTGGCTGCGAAACGCGGCATGGTGGTCTCCCGTAAATCTTGTGAGGATCCCCTTGTGGGAGCGGGCTTGTGTGGCGAGGGATTTTGCTCCCGCTGGGCTGCATAGCAGACCCAGGATTTTCAGGGCAGCTTCGCCCCAGCGGGAGCAAGCTCCCTCGCCACATGGCCCGCTCTCACAGGGAGAGCGGTCAGCAGTTAATCAAGCAACGAAATCGCCGTTGGCGCGTCGTTGCCGACCAGTGCCAGGTCTTCGAATTCGTTGACGGCGTTGATCTCGGTCCCCATGGAGATGTTGGTCACACGCTCCAGGATGATCTCGACAATCACCGGTACCTTGAACTCTTCGATCATCTGTTCGGCCTTGCGCAGGGCAGGGGCGATTTCCGACGGTTCGAACACCCGCAGGGCTTTACAGCCGAGGCCTTCGGCGACTGCGATGTGGTCGACACCGTAACCGTTGAGTTCCGGCGCGTTCAGGTTATCGAAGGACAGCTGCACGCAGTAGTCCATTTCGAACCCGCGCTGGGCCTGACGGATCAGCCCCAGGTACGAGTTGTTCACCACGACGTGGATGTAAGGCAGTTTGAACTGAGCACCGACCGCCAGCTCCTCGATCATGAACTGGAAGTCATAGTCCCCCGACAGGGCCACGACTTTCCGGCTCGGATCGGCCTTGACCACGCCCAGCGCCGCCGGAATGGTCCAGCCCAACGGGCCGGCCTGACCGCAGTTGATCCAGTGACGCGGCTTGTAGACGTGCAGGAACTGCGCGCCGGCAATCTGCGACAGACCAATGGTGCTGACGTAGCAGGTGTCCTTGCCGAACACCTGGTTCATCTCTTCGTAAACGCGCTGCGGCTTGACCGGTACGTTGTCGAAGTGGGTCTTGCGGTGCAGGCTGGCTTTGCGTTGCTGGCAATCCTGCAGCCAGGCGCTACGGTTTTTCAGCTTGCCGGCGGCTTGCCATTCACGGGCGACTTCGATGAACACGGTCAGCGCGGCAGCAGCGTCGGAGACGATGCCCAGATCCGGAGTGAACACGCGGCCGATCTGCGTGCCTTCGATGTCAACGTGAATGAACTTGCGGCCTTCGGTGTAGACGTCGACCGAACCGGTGTGACGGTTGGCCCAACGGTTGCCGATGCCCAGTACCACGTCGGATTTGAGCAGCGTGGCGTTGCCGTAACGGTGCGAGGTCTGCAGACCGACCATACCGACCATCAACGGGTGATCGTCCGGAATGGTGCCCCAGCCCATCAGGGTCGGGATCACCGGAATACCGGTCAGCTCGGCGAACTCCACCAGCAGATCGCTGGCGTCGGCGTTGATGATGCCGCCGCCGGCCACCAGCAATGGACGCTCGGCCTGATCCAGCAGGGCCAAAGCCTTCTCGACCTGAATCCGGGTCGCAGTTGGCTTGGCCAGCGGCAGCGGCTGGTAGGCGTCGATGTCGAATTCGATTTCAGCCATCTGCACGTCGAACGGCAGGTCGATCAGCACCGGGCCTGGACGGCCGGAGCGCATTTCGTAGAAGGCTTTCTGGAACGCGTAAGGCACCTGGCCCGGCTCCAGAACCGTGGTCGCCCACTTGGTGACGGGCTTGACGATGCTGGTGATGTCGACCGCCTGGAAGTCTTCCTTGTGCATACGGGCGCGGGGTGCCTGGCCGGTGATGCAGAGGATAGGGATAGAGTCGGCCGAGGCGCTGTAGAGCCCGGTGACCATGTCGGTACCGGCAGGGCCGGACGTACCGATGCACACGCCGATGTTGCCGGCCTTGGTGCGGGTGTAACCCTCGGCCATGTGTGACGCGCCTTCGACGTGGCGAGCGAGGACGTGATCGATGCCACCGACTTTCTGCAGGGCGGAGTACAGCGGGTTGATCGCAGCACCCGGAATGCCAAAAGCGGTATCAACCCCTTCACGGCGCATCACCAGAACGGCGGCTTCGATTGCTCTCATTTTGCTCATGGTTTTGTGCCTCTTTACGTTTTGTAATTGTATACAAGTGGCTTTGCGCAGAGTGTATTCACGGCGGACGGCGCAGGTCAATCCATTTTCTCAAGCGTCTGTTTCATTCGTCGGAAGCCGGTTTTGCTGTGGCTTTTCGTCGCATGTGGCGCCTTTCGAGAATTATTGTATACAAAAAAATAATTCATTGTGTTCTATTTGTGGCATCGGTCTGCGGCACTTGAGCGCAGCCCCACGACTTTCCCAATAACAAAATGAGGACGGCACCATGAGCGCTTTAACCTTGAAAGTCGCAGTCAACCTGGTCAATCAGGCCATCAGCACCGGACGCGGCATCAACGCCGCGCCGCTGACCATCGCGGTACTCGATACCGGCGGCCACCTGATCACCCTGCAACGCGAAGACGGCGCCAGCCTGCTGCGCCCCAACATCGCCATCGGCAAAGCCTGGGGCGCCATCGCCCTGGGCAAGGGCTCACGCTTGCTGGCGCTGGACGCCCAACAACGCCCGGCGTTCATCGCCGCACTCAACAGCATGGGCCAGGGCAGCGTCGTCCCGGCCCCGGGCGGGGTGTTGATTCGTGATCAGGCAGGCAACGTGCTGGGCGCGATCGGGATCAGCGGCGATCTGTCGGATATTGATGAGCAGGTGGCGATCAAAGCGGTGGAGGCGCTGGATTTGAGGGCGGATGCGGGGGTGGCGGCTTGATCTGTAGCGTCTGATTAACCGCTTTCGCGAGCAGGCTCGCTCCCACATTGGATTTGTGTTTAGACACCAAATGTCTGAATACCCAAGTCCACTGTGGGAGCGAGCCTGCTCGCGAAGGCGATCTTCCGTACACATCCTGCTAAACGTCTGACGCTTGCTCGGAAATTCACTGAACTAGCCTTTTCATAATCAGGACATGAAAAGGCAAAGGAATGCTGGATCTATCTGCTTCAAATCGTTTGCGCATTGGTCGCTACTCCGAACAAAACCGCATCTACTTACTGACTACCAATACGGCGGGAAGGCAGCCTGTTTTCAGCGACTTTGCACTGGGTCGATTGGTCGTCAGCCAATTTCGCATCGCAGAGGAGATGGGGTTTGCCAATTCGTTGGCCTGGGTCGTCATGCCAGATCATTTTCATTGGCTGATTGAATTGAAGCGTGATTCGCTCAGCGAGTTGATGCAGCGTACAAAATCCCTCAGCACCAAAGCCGTGAATCTCTCGACGGGTCGAAAGACCAGTCTTTGGCAATCTGGCTTTCATGATCGTGCATTGCGCAGAGAAGAAGATCTGGTGAAGTTGGCTCGGTATATCGTGGCCAACCCGTTGCGGGCTGGTCTAGTGGAGAGGCTTGGAGACTATCCGCTGTGGGATGCCATTTGGGTTTGAGCTGATATCGAGTTGCTGCCATTCGCGAGCAGGCTCGCTCCCACATTGGATAGGCGGCGGTTATAAATCTCCTGTGGGAGCGAGCTTGCTCGCGAAGCGCTCAACGAGGTCTATCAGTCCGGCTCACACCCCTTCAACACCAACCGAATGATCGTCTGCGCCGCCGCCTCGTAATCCGCCTCGTCCAGTTTGTCCTTGCCGGTGACCGCAGAGATCTGCCAGTCGAAGTCGGCGTAGGTCTGGGTCGCGGCCCAGATGCTGAACATCAGGTGGTTGGGGTCGATCGGGGCGATCTGGCCGCGGTCGATCCAGCTCTGGATGCAGTCGATGTTGTGCTTGGCCTGGCTGTTGAGCTGCTCGACCAGGTCGGCGCTGAGGTGCGGGGCGCCGTGCATGATTTCGCTGGCGAACACCTTGGAGGCGAAGGGCAGGTCGCGGGAGATGCGGATCTTCGAGCGGATGTAGCCACTGAGCACTTCGCTCGGCACGCCGTCCGGGTTGAACGGAGTCGAGGCCTGCAGGATCGGCACGATGATGCTTTCCAGGACCTCGCGGTAGAGGTTTTCCTTGGACTTGAAGTAGTAGTAGACGTTGGGCTTGGGCAATCCTGCCTTGGCGGCGATGTCGCTGGTTTTGGTCGCAGCGAAGCCTTTGTCGGCAAATTCCTCACTGGCGGCACGCAGGATCAGTTCTTTGTTGCGCTCGCGGATTGTGCTCATAAACCCGGTGGTTCCTTGCCTGTTCTGGCGGTTGCGCATGGTAGCACCGGCCTCGCGCAGCGCTCAAGAATGCCCCGGCCACGGGGCGGACGGACTTCGCTGTCTCGGGGCTGAACGAACCTGCAGATCTTTGGGTGAACTCGGGAGGCGCTGCTAGAGTTCAAGGCAGCGATCAAGCCATTGGCCAGGGATTTGCCTTGTATGGCCGGGCTTCACTTTCAATTGCCGTGTGTGATTGTCGGCCTGTTCGAGTGAAATACCGTGGAAAAACGCAGACGCAGCAAAATCGCCTGGGCCATCGTTGTGCTGGGGCTTGTATTGCTGGCAGTGGTGCTGTGGCTGTTCCTCGCGTCGAACCAGCGCAAGCCCAAGCCACCGCCGCCGGCCGAGCCCGTGGCAACGGTCGCAGTCAAGTTGCAGGATGTGCCGGTGTACATCGACGCCCTCGGCACCGTCACCCCGACCCGCAGCGTGACAGTGATCACCCAAGTCGACGGAATTTTGAGCTCGGTCGAATTCCAGGAAGGCCAGCAGGTGCGCAAGGGCCAGGTGATCGCACGCATCGATGACCGCGCACTCAAGGCGCAATTGGCGGTGGCCAAGGGTACGCTGATGCACGATCAGGCGTTGCTTGCCAACGCCGTGCGCGATCTGGCGCGCTATCGCGAGCTGATCAAGGTCGGTTCCACCACCCAGCAAACCCTCGATACCCAGGCCTCCCTGGTGCAGCAACTGCAAGGTACGGTCGCTTCCGATCAGGGCAGCGTGCAGAACCTCGAAGTGCAATTGAGTTATTGCACCATCACCTCGCCGGTGGATGGCGTGGTCGGCCTGCGCCAGGTCGATCCCGGCAACTACGTGACCACCACCAGCACCACCGGGATTGCGGTCATCACCCAGATGACCCCGGCCACGGTGGTGTTCGCCGTGCCCGAAGATGATCTGGGCGCAATCAATCAGGCCATGGCCAAGGGGCCGGTGACGGTGCTGGCCTACGACCGCAACAAGCACAATCTGCTGGCCACTGGCAGTCTGCTGGCGCTGGACAACCAGGTCGATACCAGCACCGGCACGATCAAGGTCAAGGCGCAGTTTGATGATGCGGGCAAGGCGCTGTTTCCCAATCAGTTCGTCAACGCGCGACTCAAGGCCGACACGCTGACCCAGATCAGCGTGGTGCCGACCCGGGCGATCCAGCACGGCAGCAAGGGCGATTTCGTGTTCGTCGTGGTCGATCCGGGCAACAAGGTCAGCCTGCGCAACATCAAGACCGGCCCGGCGACGGGGGACGTCTCGGCAGTGCTCGACAACGGCGTGAAGGCCGGTGAGCAGGTGGTCACCGAGGGCGCCGACAAACTCGACGATGGCTCTGCGGTGAAAGTCGTCGCGCAGTGAGGAGGCGCCCAACATGAACGTCTCGCGCCCCTTCATCGAACGCCCGGTCGCTACCACGCTGTTGATGGTGGCGGTGCTGTTGCTGGGCATGCTCGGTTATCACTTGCTGTCGGTGTCGGCGTTGCCCGAAGTGGATTACCCGACTATCCAGGTTTTCACTCAATACCCCGGCGCGAGTCCCGAGGTGATCAGTTCGTCGATCACCGCGCCGCTGGAGCGTCAGCTCGGCGAGATGCCGGGCCTCAAATCGATGAACTCCACCAGCTCCGACGGCGCTTCGGTGGTGACCCTGCAATTCGATCTGTCGTTGTCGCTGGATGTTGCCGAGCAGGAAGTGCAGGCCGCGATCAACGCCGCCGGCACGTTCCTGCCGGCCAACCTGCCGTACCCGCCGGTGTACAGCAAGGTCAATCCGGCCGACGCGCCGGTGCTGACCCTGTCGCTGACCTCCGACGTGCTGCCGCTGACCAAGGTTGAAGACCTCGCCGACACGCGGCTGGCGCAGAAAATTTCGCAGATCACCGGTGTCGGCCTGGTCACCATCAGCGGCGGTCAGCGCCCGGCGGTGCGGGTCGAGGCCAACACCTCGGCGCTGAACAATCTCGGTCTGTCCCTCGACGACCTGCGCACCTCGCTGGGCACGGCCAACGTCAATCAGGCCAAGGGCAATATCGACGGCAAATATCAGGCGTATTCGATCGGCACCAACGACCAGTTGCAGTCGGCCGAGGAGTATCGCGACCTGGTGATCGCCTACAAGAACGGCGCGCCGATCCGTCTGTCGCAGATCGCCAGTTCGACCCAGGGCCCGGAGAATCCACGCCAGGCTGCGTGGACCAATAGCACGCCGTCGATTGTCCTGAATATCCAGCGCCAGCCCGGCGCCAACGTGATCGACGTGGTCGACCGTGTGCAGCAACTGTTGCCCAAGTTGCGCGCCAGTCTGCCGGCGACGCTCAAGGTCAACGTGCTCACCGATCGCACGCAAACCATTCGTGCCTCGGTCACCGACGTGCAGTACGAACTGGGCGTGGCGGTGCTGCTGGTGGTGATCGTGATTTTCCTGTTCCTGCGCAATCTCCCGGCGACGATCATTCCGGCGGTAACCGTGCCGCTGACCCTGGTCGGTACGCTTGCAGTGGCCTATGGGCTGGGCTTTTCGCTGAATAACCTGACGCTGATGGCGCTGACCATCGCCATCGGTTTTGTGGTCGATGACGCCATCGTCATGATCGAAAACATCACCCGTTACATCGAGGCCGGCGACTCGCCGATGGAGGCTGCGCTCAAGGGCTCGGAGCAGATCGGCTTCACGATCATTTCGCTGTCGGTGGCGCTGATCGCGGTGATGATTCCGCTGCTGTTCATGGGCGACGTGGTCGGGCGATTGTTCCGTGAATTTGCCATGACCGTGGCGGTGACCATCGTCATCTCGGCGCTGATCACCCTGACCCTGACGCCAATGATGTGCTCGCGCATGCTCAAGCACAGGCACGAGGAGCGCCGGGTCGATTTCTTCGACCGGATCAACGGCTATTACGTCAAAGGCCTGGACTGGGTGTTGCTGCACCGCGGGTTGACGCTGATTTCCATTGTGTTCACCGGGGCACTGACCCTGCTGATCATCGTGGTGATGCCCAAGGGCTTTTTCCCCGAGCAGGACACCGGGCTGATCCAGGGTATTTCCCAGGCCTCGCCGACAATTTCCTTCCAGCAGATGCAGATCGAACAGCAACGGTTGGCCGCACGAATTCTGAAAGATCCAGCGGTGGCCAGCCTGTCGTCGTTCGTCGGTATCGACCAGACCAACCCGACGATCAATCAGGGCAACCTGCTGATCAACCTCAAGCCCCACGGCGACCGCGACAGCAGCGCGGCAGTGATTCGCCGGCTCTCGGACGCCAACGCCGACGACGCCGGGATTCGCCTGTACCTGCACAGCGTGCAGGACCTGACGCTGGACGCCACGGTCTCGACCACCAGCTACCGCCTCGGCCTGCAGGCCACCGACCCGGATGAGCTGGAGCAGTGGACCAACACATTGCTGGCGGCGATCAAGCAGGACCCGATGTTCACCGATGTGCAGAGTCAGGCGATGCAGTTCGGCAATCAGATCCAGCTCAACTTCGACCGGGCCACCGCTTCACGTCTGGGGATCACCCCGCAGGCCATCGACGATGTGCTGTACGACGCCTTCGGCCAGCGTCAGGTGTCGACCATTTACACCCAGCTCAACCAGTATCACGTAGTGATTGCCACTGATCATCCGCCGCACAATCTGGCCGATTTGCTGACCGGGCTCTACGTCGATATTCCCGGCGGCGGGGTGGCACCGCTGTCCAGCATGGCGACCATGCAGGTGATTCGCGCGCCGGTGACCATCAACCGCCTCGGGCAATTTCCCTATGCCGACGTGTCGTTCAACCTCGCCCCCGGCCAGACCCTTGGTGCTGCGGTGACCCGGCTCAACGAGATCGAAGCCAAGGCCGGCCTGCCGCTGTCGGTGCAGGCCAATCTGGAGGGGGCGGCGGCGACGTTCGAGGCGTCACTGTCGAATCAGGTGTTTCTGGTGCTGGCGGCGATCATCGTCGTGTACCTGATGCTGGGCATTCTCTACGAGAGCTTCGTGCACCCGGTGACGATTCTTTCGACCTTGCTCTCGGCAGCGCTGGGCGCGCTGCTGGCGTTACTGATCACCGGCACGCAGTTCGACATCATCGGCCTGATCGGGATCGTGCTGTTGATCGGGATCGTGATGAAGAACGGCATCATGATGGTCGACTTTGCGCTGGAGCTTGAGCGCGAGGGCGGACTCGATGCCGTGGCGGCGATTCGTCAGGCGGCCGAGCTGCGTTTTCGGCCGATCCTGATGACCAGCATGGCCTCGCTGTTTGGCGCGGTACCGCTGGCGCTGGGCACCGGGATCGGTTCGGAGCTGCGACATCCGCTGGGCATCGCGATCATCGGCGGGCTGCTGCTCAGTCAGTTGTTGACGCTGTTTTCGACCCCGGTGATTTTCCTCGCCATGCACAGTCTGGAGCAGCGTTTCACTCGGCGCCGGCCAGCGCTGGTCGAGGCCTATCGCGATGAACCTTAGCGCGCCGTTCATCCAGCGCCCGATCGCCACCACGTTGCTGGCGGTGGGGCTGGCGCTGTTCGGCGTGCTGGCGTTCAACCTGCTGCCAGTGGCGCCGCTGCCGGAAGTGGATTTCCCCACCATCAGCGTGCGCGCTTCGTTGCCCGGCGCTGATCCGAGCACTGTCGCATCGTCGGTGGCGACGCCGCTGGAGCGCCAGTTCGGGCAGATCGCCGGGGTCACTGAAATGACCTCGTCGAGTTCGCTGGGGGCGACGCGCATCACCCTGCAGTTCGACCTCAACCGCGACATCGACGGCGCCGCCCGGGACGTGCAGGCGGCGATCAACGCGGCGCGCAGCAATCTGCCGAGCGACCTGTCCGGCAACCCGACCTACCGCAAGGTCAACCCGGCCGATTCACCGATCCTGATCCTCAGCCTGACCTCCGACAGCGCCACACGCGGGCAGATGTATGACGTGGCCTCGACCCTGCTTGAGCAACGCCTGTTGCAAACCACCGGGGTCGGCGACGTCACGGTGGGCGGCGCGGCGCTGCCGGCGGTACGCATCGAGCTCAACCCGGATCGGCTCAACCGCTATGGCGTCAGCCTCGAACAGGTGCGCCAGGTGATTCAGGCGTCCAACGTCAATCTGCCCAAGGGCACGGTGGCGCTCGGCGCTCAATCCTATGGCCTCAAGGCCAACGACATGCTCTATCAGGGCGCCGATTACGGGCCGTTGGTGGTGAAGAAAAACAATGGCGATCTGGTGCGCATTTCCGATCTGGGCGACGTCACCGAAGACGTCGAAGACCTGCGCAACTTCGGCCTGTCCAACGGCAAACCAGCGGTGCTGCTGGTGGTGTTCAAGCAGCCCGGGGCCAACGTCATCGACACCGTGGATGCGGTGAAGGCTGACCTGCCGTTTCTGCAAAGTTCGATCCCTTCGGCGATCAAGATCAACATCCTGATGGATCGCACCACCACCATTCGTGCGTCGTTGCATGACGTGGAAATGACCCTGCTGATTTCCATCGCACTGGTGACGCTGGTGACGTTCGCGTTCTTCCGCGACTGGCGCAGCACGCTGATCCCGGCCATCGTCGTGCCGTTGTCGCTGCTCGGCACGTTTGGCGCGATGTACTTTCTCGGCTATAGCCTGAACAACCTGTCGTTGATGGCGCTGACCATTTCCACCGGGTTTGTGGTGGACGATGCGATCGTGGTGGTCGAGAACATCATGCGCCATCTGGAGAAGGGCGAAAGCCGTGTGCAGGCGGCGCTGGCCGGGGCGCGCGAGGTCGGCTTCACGGTGATGACCATCAGTGTGTCGCTGGTGGCGGTGTTCATTCCGTTGCTGCTGATGGGCGGCATAGTCGGGCGACTGTTTCGCGAGTTTTCGATTTCGCTGTCGGTGGCGATCGTGATTTCGATGCTGGTATCACTGACCGTGACGCCGATGCTCGCCAGCGTGCTGCTGCGTACCAATGAGCAGGCTGGGGACGGCGAAGATCATCCGGATTCGCGCTTTCACCGCTTCTATGACCGCACCCTGGGCTGGGTGGTGGAGCATTCGTTCCTGATGGGGTTGCTGACGTTGCTGGTGATCGTGCTGGCGTGCGTCCTGTACGTGATGGTGCCCAAGGGCTTTTTCCCGCAGGAAGACACCGGGCGCATGTCCGGCAGCATCATCGCGGCGCAGAGCATTTCCTTCGGGGCGATCCAGTCGAACTTCAGCGAGATCAACCAGAAGGTGCTGAGCAATCCGAACGTGGCCACCGTCGGTGGTTTTGTCGGCGGTGGCGGCGGGATCGGCGGCGCGGTCAACAGTGCGCAGTTGTTCATTACCCTCAAATCACTGGCCGATCGCAAGGACAGCGCCGATCAGGTCATCGGGCAGATTCGCCGCACCCTGGGCGACATGCCCGGCACGCGCCTGTACCTGCAATCAGCGCAGGACATCACCGTTGGCGGGCGGCAGAGCGGGGCGCAGTATCAGTACACGATGACCGCCGATGACCAGAGCACCCTCGATGAATGGGTGCCCAAAGTCGTGGCGGCGCTGCACACCTTGCCGCAACTGACCGACATCAACACCGATCAGCAGGACAACAGCCTGATGGCCAGCGTCACCGTCAATCGTGATGCGGCGGCGCGACTGGGCGTGAGCATGTCGGCCATCGACCAGACGCTGTACGACGCGTTCGGCCAGCGTCAGGTCTCGACCATCTACCGTTCCGCCAACCAATACCACGTAGTGATGGAAGTTGCGCCGCCGTATTGGGCTGACCCGGCCACCCTGAAAAATGTCTACGTGCCGGTGGGCACGGCGGCCGTCACCACCAAGGGCGCTGCGGCGGCGCCCAACCTCAGCGCCACCGCTTCGCAACCGTTGGTGCCGCTGTCGGCTGTTGCTGATTATTCGGTGGGGCGCACAGCGATTTCGATCAGTCATCAGGGCACCTTTCCAGCGGTGACCGCTTCGTTCAACCTCGCGCCAGGCGTATCCATCGGTCAGGCGACGGCGTTAGTTGAAAACGCCGTGAAGCAATTGCGCATGCCGGCCAGCGTGGTCGGCCAGTTCGCCGGCACCGCGCAGGTGTTCCAGTCTTCGGTGGCCAGTGAACCGCTGCTGATCGTCGCGGCGCTGCTGTCGGTGTATGTCGTGCTGGGGATGCTTTACGAGAGTCTGGTGCATCCGCTGACGATTCTTTCGACCTTGCCCTCGGCCGGGGTCGGTGCGTTGATCGCGTTGCTGCTGACGGGGACTGAGCTGTCGATCATCGCGCTGGTGGGGGTGATTCTGTTGATCGGGATCGTGAAGAAGAACGCGATCATGATGATCGACTTCGCCATCACCGAGCGCCGCGAATTTGGCCTGAGCGCGAAAGAAGCGATTCGCCGCGCCTGTCTGATCCGTTTCCGGCCGATCATGATGACCACGCTGGCGGCAATTCTTGGCGCACTGCCGCTGGTGCTCGGCACCGGCTATGGCTCGGAGCTGCGCCGACCGTTGGGGATTTCGATCATCGGTGGCTTGCTGTTCAGCCAGTTGCTGACGCTGTACACCACGCCGGTGATCTACCTTTGGCTGGATCGGGCGTCGCAGCGCCTGCGCAGGAGTACGCCATGAAACACAAATCCTTTGTAGGAGTGAGCCTGCTCGCGATAGCGGCGGATCAGCCTGTATCGTTGTTGAATGTGAAACCGCTATCGCGAGCAGGCTCACTCCTACAGGGGGTTGTGTTGTGTCTGTTGTTGAGTGGCTGCATGGTCGGTCCGGATTATCAGAAACCGGCCATGGAACTGCCGACCTCTTTCAAGGAAGGCACCCAATGGCAGCGCGCCCAGGCCAATCCGCAGGGGGCGCTGAACAGCCAGTGGTGGCGGATTTATCAGGATCCGATACTCAACGATCTGGTCGAACGCTCGGCCAAGGCCAACCCGTCGATCATTGGTGCCGAAGCGGCGTATCGGCTGGCGCAGGCACAAGTGGCATCGAGCCGCGCCGGGTTGTGGCCGACGGTGGGCGTGGGCTTGTCCGGCGCGCGCGGGGTCGGTGGCGGTGCCAGCGGCAGCACCACCAGCGGCTTGACCGGCACCAGCAGCAGTGGCGGCACCGTCGAGCAATCCGTCAGCGCGACCTTGAGCGCCAGTTGGGAGCCGGATCTGTGGGGCCAGGTGCGGCGCGGCATCGAATCGAGCCAGGCCTCGCTGCAATCGTCCGATGCCTTGCTGGCCGGGGTGCGGCTGTCGATTGGAGCGAGCGTAGCGACCAATTATCTGGGGCTGCGGCAACTGGATATGGACATCGATCTGTTGCAGCAACAGCAGACCATCAACCAGCAACTGCTGACGATGATCCAGGCGCAAACCGTGCAGGGTACGGCGACCAACGATCAATTGCTGGTGGCGCAGGATCAATTGAGCACGGTGATTGCCGCGCTGCAAACCGCGCAGCGTTCACGCGAGCAGGCCGAGCATGCATTGGCGGTGCTGGTGGGCGTGGCGCCGGCGCAGTTCAATCTGCCCAAGGCGGCCGACTATCAGTTCACCACGCCGATGCCGCCGCCGGTGCTACCGTCGAATCTGCTGCTGCGGCGTCCCGATGTGGTCTCGGCCGAACGCCTGGCAGCAGCGGCCAACGCGCGAATCGGCGTCGCCGAAGCGGCGTTTTTCCCGACCCTGAGCCTGACCGCCGAAGGCGGTTTTCGCGGCACGGCGCTGGGCGGTCTGTTCTCGGTGCCGAACCGCATCTGGACCCTCGGCCCGGCGCTGGCCGCAACGATTTTCGACGGCGGCGCCCGCGAAGCCGCCAAGCAGGAAGCCGAAGCCACCTACGATCAGGACGTGGCGAATTATCGCGGCACGGTGCTCGGTGCGTTGCAGAACGTCGAGGACAACCTGTCGGCGATCAATCACCTGCACACCCAGGCGCAGGCCTACGAGCAGATGTTTCAGCGCAATCAGCAATTGTTCGGCAGCCAGCAGGCGCAGCAGCGCGCGGGCACGGTCAGCCAGCAAGCGGTATTGACTCAGCAATTGGTGCTGTTGCAGGCCGAGCAGAACCTGCGCGACACGCAAGGTTTGCTCAGTCAGGGCAGTGTCGCGCTGTTCCAGAGCCTGGGGGGTGGCTGGCAGGTGCCTTAGCGTCTCGCTCCAGTGAGTGCGGCGCGGTATGCTGCGCGCACTTTTTTCATGTAGGGAAGCCTGACCCATGGCAGGAAGCAGTTTGCTGGTGCTGATCGACGACATCGCTACGGTTCTGGATGACGTGGCGTTGATGAGCAAAATGGCCGCGAAGAAGACCGCCGGGGTGCTCGGTGACGACTTGGCGCTCAATGCCCAGCAAGTCTCCGGCGTGCGCGCCGAGCGGGAAATTCCTGTGGTCTGGGCGGTGGCCAAGGGCTCGTTTCTCAACAAACTGATTCTGGTGCCTTCGGCGTTGGCGATCAGTGCGTTTGTACCGTGGCTGGTGACGCCGCTGTTAATGGTCGGCGGCGCGTATCTGTGCTTCGAAGGCTTCGAGAAACTCGCGCACAAGTTCCTGCACAGCAAGGCCGAAGATGACGCCGGACATGCGCAATTGACCGAGGCCGTGGCCGCGCCGAGCACCGATCTGGTGGCTTACGAGAAGGACAAGATCAAAGGCGCGATCCGCACCGATTTCATCCTTTCGGCGGAAATCATCGCCATCACGCTCGGCACCGTGGCCGACGCTTCGCTGACCCAGCAAGTGATCGTGATGTCCGGCATCGCCATCGTCATGACTGTCGGTGTTTATGGTCTGGTGGCCGGCATCGTCAAACTCGACGACCTCGGCCTGTGGCTGACGCAGAAACCCGCTGCCGCAGCGAAAAGCATCGGCAACGCGATCCTGCGCGCCGCGCCGTACATGATGAAAGGCCTGTCGGTGATCGGCACGGCGGCGATGTTCCTGGTCGGCGGTGGCATCCTCACCCACGGCATTCCTGCGGTGCATCACTGGATTGAAAGTGTGGGTGCGGCGTCCGGTAGTGTCGGGTTTGCAGTCCCGGTGCTGCTCAATGGCGTGGCCGGGATTATTGCCGGGGGCGTGGTGTTGCTCGCGGTGAGCCTGGTTGGCAAATTGTGGAAAGCTGTGCGGGCGTAAGGACACCCGCAGGTGTTCATGCCGGGCGATCAGCGCTCTTCAGCAGATGCTTCGACAGGTAGTGCGCGACGGCTTCATCGGTGCATCGGCCGATGATCTCCGCTTCGGGCAGTGCCTGTCTCAACTCGGCATGTGCGTTGCCCATCAGCACGCCTTTGCCGACACTGGCCAACATGTCGGCGTCGTTCATGGCGTCACCAAACGCGATGCAGGCCTGAATGGGCACGTTGAGGAATTCGGCCAGCTGCTTCAGGGCATTGCCCTTGGAGACGTCTCTGGCCATGACCTCCAGGCACCATGGAAACGTGAATACCGTGCCGATCTGATCGCCCAGCCGTTGTTCCAGCCGCGCCTGCAGCCTGAGCAGGGCGTCATGATCCTTGCTGCGTTGAAAGAAAAACACTTTCTGCACAGCCTGCAGCGGCAGATTCTCGGTCGCGCAGAGTGTTGGCTGGAAGTCCGGGTTCTGGCTGAAGTCCTTCAGGTTTTCGTCTTCTCGACTCATCAGCCAGCCGGATCGGCAGTAAAGGTTGATGGTCAGGTCGGTGTCGGCGCGGGTTTCCTCGAGCAATGTCTGAACAACGGCGGTCGATAATTCCGCGCTCAGTGAAAGCCCGCCACAGGTGCTGGAGATGCGCGCGCCATTGGCGGTGATCAGGTGAACCGGCGGTGACTGACTGTCGAGCAATGACTCGACGTCCGTCTGATGCCGACCCGTCGCCAGCACGATGTGATGACCTGCGCGGTTCAGGCTGTGAATCACGCTTTTGGTAAAGGCACCGAAAGTATCGCCTGGCAGCAGCAGCGTGCCATCCAGGTCAGAGGCAATAAGCAAGTACATCATGACTCCTCGGAAGGGATCGCCTGCCCACCCAGTTGACCGGGCGTACGCCGCTGTCTGTAAGACGAATGGCGGCGTCAGTCTTTACCCGGGCGGGCACAGAAGGGCAGGCATATGAAAAGAATGTCGGGCGTGCAGACGCGCTGACAAGCTCGGCGGGGCCGATGCTTGCCAGCGGTTGGAAGGGTTTACTCGGCAATCTGCAACTTGCGCGACTCGGTGTACACGTAACGCACTTTCTCGTACTCGAACGGCGAGTTCATCTGGCCGTAGCGGAAGTTGGTCTGGTAGCGCTTGTCGACCGCGCGCAGGGCCCAGATTTCCGGGTGGTTTTCGCTGACTTTCGACACGTTCAGGTAGTTGATCGCCGATTCGGCGGTGTAGTCGACGGCCAGGCCGGCGGTGTCGCGGATGTTCGACGGGCCGAGGATCGGCAACACGAAGTAGGCGCCGCCCGGTACGCCGTAGAAGCCCAGGGTCTGACCGAAGTCTTCGCTCTGGCGCGGCAGGCCCATGGCGGTGGCCGGGTCCCACAGACCGGCGACGCCGATGGTGGTGTTGAGCAGCAGCCGCGCCGTGGTTTCCATCGAGCGCTTGCCCTTGAACTGCAGCAGGCTGTTGACCAGGTTCGGCACGTCGCCGAGGTTGTTGAAGAAGTTGCTCACCCCGGTACGCAGGAAGCTTGGCGTCACGTAGCGATAACCGTCGACCACTGGCAGGAACACCCATTGGTCGAAGCGGTAGTTGAAGTGGTAGACGCGGCGGTTCCACGACTCCAGCGGGTCGTAAACGTTGAGCGCGTTAAGCGTCGAGCGTTCGAATTCACGCTGGTCCAGACCCGGGTTGAACTTGAGTTTGGACAGCGGTTCCTTGAAGCCGTCGTTGTCGACCACCACTGGCGCGTTGGCTTTGCTGTTGTCGGCCTGGGCCACGCCTGCACTGAGGAGCGCTGCAATCAGCAGGAGATATTTAGCCACGGAAGAACTCCAGCATGGCGTCGCTGTTGACGCGGTAGTTAAGGTTGCCGCAATGGCCGCCGTAAGGATAAACGGTCAGGCGATCGCCGAAGGTCTTGCGTAGGAAACCGAGGTCGCCGGGGCCGAGGATCACATCGTCGGCGTTATGCATGACGGCGATTTTCGGGCTGTCGTGCAGGTAATCCTTGAGCGCGTACAGGCTGACCTGGTCGATCAGTTGCAACAGGCTGCCGCCGTCGGTGCGCGCACGCCACATCGGGATCACCTGTTCGGTCAGGTAGCAGTCGAAGTCGCATTGCAGCGCACGCTTGAGGAATGGCGTGAGGCTGGTGCCTTCGGTGATCGGGAATTTCGGCGGGGTGATCAGGCCGCGACGGTTGATCAGGTCGGAAGTGAAGGCAATGTCGGCCGCCGAGAAACGGAACGAGGTGCCGATCAGCATCGCCATCTGTTCGTTGGTCAGATGCTGTTTCGACTGCTGGAAGTCGTAGAGCAGGGCGTCGTTGAGATCGATGTAGCCTTTCTGCTGGAAGTAGCGGGTCAGCTTGTTCAGCACCAGTTCATAGAAGGTGGTGCTGTTGTTGATGCCTTTCACCTCGGTCTGCACCAGCTTGTCGAGGTTGGTGATCGAGGTATAGAGGTTGACCGGCGGGTTGAGCAGCAGGACTTTCTTGAAGTTGAAGCTGCGCCGGGTTTCGTCCAGGTGTGCGACGAACGCGGCATCCAGCGCACCGAGGCTGTAGCCGCTGAGGTAGTACTCGGTGACCGGCAGTTTCGGATGTTGCGCGCGCACGGCTTGCATCACCCGGTACATGTCTTCGGCGTCTTCCTTGGTGATGCCCGGGGTGGCGAAGCGTGAGGCGGCGCTGATGAAGTCGAAGCTGGTCGGCGACGACAACTGCACGACGTGGTAGCCGGCCTTGTAATAGAGCTTCTTCAGGTATTCGTTGATCGCGCTGTCATAGCGCGCGCCGGTGCCGGCGATCAGGAAGATCAGCGGCGCCGGTTTGTCCTGCTCGGCGATGCGGTACGTGAGTTTTTTCACTGCCCAGAAATTGTCCGGGAGAATGAATGCCCGTTCCGGGCGCAGGGTAATGCTGTGGTCGGACTGGTTGATCTCGTCGTCCGACGGCAATTCCGGGCGCAGGTCCGGTGGCGTCGTGGCGATGGTCGCCTCGAACGGGTTGGTCAGGGGATAGCCATAACCGGCGGCATCGATATCCACCGCCAGTGCGGACGCACTCAGAATAAGGCCGCAGAAAAGCGCGGCGAAGCGCAAGGAACGGAGCATGACTGGATCCCTTAAAGGAAGGTGCCGAATGAAGTTCGCAGGCTATGACCACCGGGGTTGCGCCAAAGTGCCATGCCTCGGCACCAAACAGGCAGAATTCGGAGTAATAGTAGCTGGACGATACACTTTGCAAGGCGCGGATGACCAGTTAACAGTTGTTAGTACTTGCCAACGGTACAAGTGCGATTAAGCTGGCCGCCGATTTCGTTGATTGGAGAGATTCATGTCCCGCCGCTTGCCCGTGATCCTGTTGCTCGTTCTGTTGCCGCTGTGGCTGGCCGCCAGTTATGGCGCGCGTTATGGCTTTATGGAGGACGGTCGGTGGGTTGGCATCTGCGTCGATGAAGCGAGCCGTTGGGAATGCTCGGTGCGTTCGAACCTGGGGCTGATGATCCACTTCAAGGTACTGGGCTGGACCGCGCTGGGTGCGGCGCTGCTGGGTTTTGTGCTGCCCGGGCGGGCAGGGTGGTGGCTGGCGGTGCTGGCGCTGGTGTTCGGGTTGCCGGCGCTGGCGTTGTACAACACGACTTTGGCGGTATTTGCGGTGGTGATTGCCGGGTTGCGGCTGGTCCGGGAATCCCGTAGCGCCTGATCCTCAGCCTTCGCGAGCAAGCCCGCTCCCACATTTAATCGAGTTCCTTCAGTTGGAATGCAATCAAATGTGGGAGCGGGCTTGCTCGCGAAGGGGCAAGACTGGCCTCTGGAGATCAGCCCTTGCGAACCCGCAGGCAGCGCCAAAGTGCCGCCACCAGCAACCCGCTGACCAACGCCCAGCCCCATGCCTGCTGATTCAACAATCCTTCTTCATACAACTGCGGCGCAATGCCGGCACCGATGATAAAGGTCAGCAGAGCGATTTCCCGACGCGGCACACTGACCGGCCGGCACACGTAAACCAGTGCCGGCAGGATGAACGCCATGCTGGCAAAGCTGCGATAACGTGCGTCGAAGACCATCTCCAGCATCATCACCGCCGCCGCGAAACCTGCCAGCGCCACCAGCCAGCCGGCACGGCGCTCGAGCCGATTGAAGACGCGTTCACGCCAACCCTGGCGGGCGCTCAGGCTCAGCGCGGCATGGGCCAGCACCAACAGATTCAAGACCGTCAGCAAACCGACCCACAGCCATTCGCTGGCAAACCGCGTGGTCACTCGCGCCAGATCACCCCAGGCGCCGATCGAGCAGGCGGCCAGCGCACCGAGCAGGGGCAGGATCAACGCCGATCGGGTGGTGCGCACCCGGCCGCCGAGCAGCAGCGTGCCGAGGAAGATCAGCCCGCCGATGCCCAGCCATTCCTTCCAGTACGGCACGTTGGTCACCGGTCCGGCGAGCACACCCTTGTCCTGGCGATCGGCATCAAACAGGCCCCAATAGCCGCCGACCGCACCTTCGCTGCCACGCTTCCATGGCTGGTCGAACGCCTCGATCAGGTTGTAATGCCAGCCTTCCTTCTCGGCCATCGCGACAAAACCGCGAATGAACTTGGCCTCGTTGACCCGGCTCGGCAGGGCGGTCTCGCGCTGGCGACCTTCGCTGGGCCAACCGGTTTCGCCGATCATCACGTCCTTGGGCGCGAACTTGTTGCCGAACACCTGACGCACATCCGCCACATGTTGCAGGGCGACATCGATGTTCGACGGATCATCTTCCCAGTACGGCAGCAAGTGAATGGTCAGGAAGTCCACCGCCGGCGCAACTTCCGGGTGCTTGAGCCAGAACTCCCAGACATCGGCATAGGTGACTGGTTGCTTGACCTGGCTTTTGACCTTGTTGATCAGTCTGGCCAGTTGCGCGCCGGTGACTTCCTTGCGCAGCAAGGCTTCGTTGCCGACGATCACCGCGCTGACCACATCCGGGTTGGCGTTGGCCGAGGCGATCAACTGGTCGACCTCTTTTTCGGTGTCCACCGGGTTGCTGTTGACCCAGGCGCCGATCATCAGCTTCAAACCGTGTTTGCGCGCCAGCTCCGGCAGCGCTTCGAGGCCGGTCATCGAATAGGTGCGGATGCACTCGAAGCGCGTCGCCAGCAGGGCGAGGTCGGCGTCCATGCGCTCCGGGCGCAGTTTGAACGGTACGTCGAACGGCGACTGATCCTTGTCGAACGGCGTGTAGGAGGCGCATTGCAACTTGTGCGTCGGGGTCGCGGCGTCCGGCAGGATCACCGGTTTGCCGAGGCCGTACCAGAAGCCGCCGAGGGCAAGCAGGCCGAGCAGGCAGGCGAAGAGGTAAGGAAGAGAGGGAAAGCGGGAAGTCGCGGACATGGTCAGGCCGAGTGGCTGCAAAGCGACGCATGTTACCTGCATTTTTAAGCGGTTGGTGGCCTGCATGATTTGTCCATGCAAAGTTCGGGCGGATTGTCTGGCGCCATTAATTCGGAGGCGATTAATGGCCTTCTGATGTCGTTTCTCGGTGTATTGAGGTCGCTGACAGAGCAGGTCGCTGCGGGCGTCAGGCCGATGATCGAAAGCGTCAGCACTCCACTGGCGTTCAAGCGAGTTTGCGGTCAGGCGTGATGGGGGCGCTGTGCACCATAACAATACGTTGACGATGCCCGGCATCCGTTGGGCGCAGCATTTCGGGGAAGTAAACGATGAAGATGCGACGACTTTTAGGCGCAGGTGCCGCTCTGGTGCTTGCGATGAGTTCCACATTCGCCAGCGCTGAAAAACAGACCCTGAACATCGGTTACGTTGACGGCTGGTCCGACAGCGTCGCGACCACCCATGTGGCGGCCGAGGTGATCAAGCAGAAACTCGGCTACGACGTGAAGTTGCAAGCCGTCGCCACCGGGATCATGTGGCAGGGCGTGGCCACCGGCAAACTCGATGCGATGCTTTCGGCCTGGCTGCCGGTCACCCACGGCGAATACTGGGCGAAGAACAAGGATCTGGTCGTGGATTACGGCCCGAACTTCAAGGATGCGAAAATCGGCCTGATCGTGCCGGAGTACGTCAAAGCGAAATCGATCGAAGACCTCAAGACCGATGACAGCTTCAAGAACCGCATCGTCGGCATCGACGCCGGTTCAGGCGTAATGCTCAAAACCGATCAGGCGATCAAGGATTACGGCCTGGACAAATATACGCTCAAGGCCAGTTCCGGCGCCGGCATGATTGCCGAGCTGACCCGCGCCGAGAAAAAGAACGAGTCGATTGCGGTCACCGGTTGGGTGCCGCACTGGATGTTCGCCAAGTGGAAACTGCGCTTCCTCGACGACCCGAAAGGCGTGTACGGCGCGGCTGAAACCGTGAACAGCATCGGCAGCAAAGAGCTGGATGCCAAAGCGCCTGAAGTCGCCAAGTTCCTGAAAAACTTCCAGTGGGCATCGAAAGACGAGATCGGCGAAGTCATGCTGGCCATCCAGGACGGCGCCAAGCCTGAAGCGGCGGCCAAGGATTGGGTCGCCAAGCACCCGGATCGCGTGGCTGACTGGACCAAATAACCCAAACACTGCAATAACCCTGTGGGAGCGGGCTTGCTCGCGAAGGCGTCGTATCAGTCACATTTGCATTGACTGGCACACCGCCTTCGCGAGCAAGCCCGCTCCCACATTTGTTTCTTGTGCACCCTCCCTTACAGGGTTTACGGCTGTTTCAACGCCTCTTTCCATTTCTTTCGGCTAATTACCGTCCGAAAATTGGCGAAAACGTCATGTCGTTCTAATACTAAGGTCGTCTGGAACCCGTTCCGCAGCCGCATACAGTGGATACGTTCCAACAATAATCTGTGCTGCGAGGATAAAAACAATGAACGACAGCATTTACCTCTCGATTCAAAACAGCCCGCGCTTCAAGGAGCTGGTGAGAAAAAGGGAACGATTCGCCTGGATTCTCTCGGCAATCATGCTCGGGCTTTACTCCGCATTCATTCTGCTGATCGCGTACGGGCCGCAAGTGCTCGGGGCGAAACTCAGTCCCGGGTCTTCGATTACCTGGGGTATTCCGATCGGTGTCGGCCTGATTGTCTCGGCCTTCATCCTGACCGCGATCTACGTACGGCGCGCCAACGGCGAGTTTGACGACCTGAACAATGCGATTCTCAAGGAGGCTCAGCAATGATCCGGCGTCTACTGGCTCTTTTGAGCATCGCAGCGTTCGCTCCAGCCGTCTGGGCCGCTGACGCCTTGACCGGCGAAGTCCACAAACAACCGCTCAACGTTTCCGCCATCGCCATGTTCGTGGTGTTCGTCGGTGCGACCCTGTGCATCACCTACTGGGCCTCCAAGCGCAACAAGTCGGCTGCCGACTACTATGCGGCGGGCGGCAAGATAACTGGTTTTCAGAATGGTCTGGCGATTGCCGGTGACTACATGTCGGCGGCGTCCTTCCTGGGGATTTCCGCGCTGGTGTTCACCTCCGGCTACGACGGCCTGATCTACTCGATCGGCTTTCTGGTGGGCTGGCCGATCATTCTGTTCCTGATCGCCGAGCGTCTGCGTAACCTGGGCAAATACACCTTTGCCGACGTGGCGTCCTACCGCCTCGGGCAAACCCAAATCCGTACCCTGTCTGCCTGCGGTTCGCTGGTGGTGGTGGCGTTCTACCTGATCGCGCAAATGGTCGGTGCCGGCAAGCTGATCCAGCTGCTGTTCGGTCTCGACTACTACGTCGCGGTGATTCTGGTCGGTATCCTGATGTGCATGTACGTGCTGTTCGGCGGCATGCTGGCGACCACCTGGGTGCAGATCATCAAGGCTGTGCTGTTGCTGTCCGGTGCCTCGTTCATGGCGCTGATGGTGATGAAACACGTCAACTTCGACTTCAACACGCTGTTCTCCGAGGCAATCAAGGTTCACCCGAAAGGTGAAGCGATCATGAGCCCGGGCGGTCTGGTGAAAGATCCGATTTCGGCGTTCTCCCTGGGCCTGGCCCTGATGTTCGGTACCGCTGGTCTGCCGCACATCCTGATGCGCTTCTTCACCGTGAGTGACGCCAAAGAAGCCCGCAAGAGCGTGCTGTACGCCACCGGTTTCATTGGTTACTTCTACATCCTGACCTTCATCATCGGCTTCGGCGCGATTCTGCTGGTCAGCACCAATCCTGACTTCAAGGACGCGGCGGGCGCTCTGCTCGGCGGCAACAACATGGCGGCGGTGCACCTGGCTGACGCAGTGGGTGGCAGCATCTTCCTCGGCTTCATCTCGGCGGTGGCGTTCGCGACCATTCTGGCGGTGGTGGCCGGTCTGACCCTGGCCGGTGCCTCGGCGGTGTCGCACGACCTGTATGCCAGCGTGATCAAGAAGGGCAAGGCTAACGACAAGGATGAGATTCGCGTGTCGAAGATCACCACCATCGCATTGGGTGTGCTGGCGATCGGCTTGGGCATCCTGTTCGAAAGCCAGAACATTGCGTTCATGGTTGGCCTGGCGTTCTCCATCGCGGCGAGCTGCAACTTCCCGGTGCTGTTGCTTTCGATGTACTGGAAGAAGCTGACCACCCGCGGCGCGATGATCGGCGGCTGGCTGGGGCTGATCAGTGCGGTGGGGCTGATGATCCTTGGCCCGACCATCTGGGTGCAGATTCTGCATCACGAGAAGGCGATCTTCCCGTACGAGTATCCGGCGCTGTTCTCGATGGTGATCGCGTTCATCGGGATCTGGTTCTTCTCGATCACCGACAAATCGGCTGCGGCCGAGAACGAGCGGGCGCTGTTCTTCCCGCAGTTTGTGCGTTCGCAGACGGGGTTGGGGGCGAGTGGGGCGGTTTCGCACTAAGCGCTGATTACGTGGTTTGAGTGAAGTGCCCCGGTTGAGAGATCGGGGTATTTTTTTTGTGGGCGGTTATCGGGCTAGGGCCTTGGTGTTTGGTGGTTATTGAGTACATATCCGTTGCTGCGGTAACGGCTACTTAGGGTTCCGCCCTTACGGCGGGTCACTTTTGGCAAACGCCCCAAAAGTAACCAAAAGGTCTGTGCCCTGACGTTCGGCCCTCGCCTGGGCTCGGGTTCCTTCGCTCCGGGATTCATCCGGGGGGCAGCGCCTACGGTTTGCTTCGCTGCACCTCCTCTCGCTGTGTTTGGCTGCGCCAAACGGTCGCTACGCTCCCACCCCCGGATAAATCCCTCCACTCAGCCTGCCGACGGGCCCTGAGATCAAAAGCTTTACTCGAGCTAACGCTCATTGTGTTGAGTGGGGCGGCTTCGCCGCATGCGGGGCACGCTCTCTGAACTGTAGGAGCCAGCCTGCTGGCGATGGCGGCCTGACAGCCGACCAATTTCTTGCTGATGCACCCGGCCCAACTGTGGGAGCGGGCTTGCTCGCGAAGGCGGCCTGCCAGCCGACCAATCTCTAACTGAATACACCCAATCCCATGTAGGAACTGCCGAAGGCTGTGATCTTTTGATCTGCTTTGGCTTTGGCTTTGGCTCTGGCTTTTGATCTTTTGCCCCATCGGCAGGCCGAGCGAAGGTGTCCATCAGGGGGTTAGGCGCGCAGCGCCATGCGGCGAAGCCGCATACATCGAGAGGAGGTGCAGCGAAGCAAACCGTAGGCGATGCCCCCTGATGGACACCGTAGCGAGGGAACACTGAGCCTAAGCGAAGTGCCGTACGCCGGGGCAAAGCCTTTTGGGTTACCTTTTCGGCGTTTGGAAAAGGTGACTCGCTGTAAGAGCGAAACCATAGGAGGCCGTTACCGCAGCAACGGATATACACCCAAAACCCCAAAACCCAAACAAACAAAAACGGCCTCTATATAAGAGGCCGTTCCCGATACAACTTCAAGACGTTATCGCAAGACAGGTCTTATTTGCGATCTTCCAGCTTGGTGATATCACGCGACTCGTAGCCAGTATACAACTGGCGCGGACGGCCAATCTTGTACGGGCTGGAGAGCATTTCTTTCCAGTGCGAAATCCAGCCCACGGTACGGGCCAGAGCGAAGATCACGGTAAACATGCTGGTTGGAATGCCGATCGCCTTGAGGATGATCCCCGAGTAGAAGTCGACGTTCGGGTACAGCGAGCGCTCGATGAAGTACGGGTCGGTCAGCGCGATCTCTTCCAGGCGCATGGCCAGTTCGAGTTGCGGATCGTTGTTGATGCCCAGTTCTTTCAGCACTTCGTCGCAGGTCTGCTTCATCACAGTCGCGCGAGGGTCGCGGTTCTTGTAAACGCGGTGACCGAAGCCCATCAGCTTGAACGGATCGTTCTTGTCCTTGGCCTTGGCGATGAACTTGTCGATGTTGGACACATCGCCAATCTCGTCAAGCATGGTCAATACGGCTTCGTTCGCACCGCCGTGGGCAGGGCCCCACAGTGCGGCGATACCGGCGGCGATACAGGCGAACGGGTTGGCACCCGAGGAGCCTGCCAGACGCACGGTGGAGGTCGATGCGTTCTGCTCGTGGTCGGCATGGAGGATGAAGATCCGGTCCATGGCCTTGGCGAGTACCGGGCTGATCGGTTTGATCTCGCACGGGGTGTTGAACATCATGTGCAGGAAGTTTTCCGCGTACGTCAGGTCGTTGCGCGGGTACATCATGGGTTGGCCCATGGAGTACTTGTAAACCATCGCTGCCAGGGTCGGCATCTTGGCAACCAGACGGATCGCGGAGATTTCGCGATGCTGCGGGTTATTGATGTCCAGGGAGTCGTGGTAGAAGGCCGAGAGGGCGCCGACTACGCCGCACATGACGGCCATCGGGTGGGCGTCGCGACGGAAACCGTTGAAGAAGGTTTTCAGCTGCTCGTGAACCATGGTGTGGTTTTTCACGGTGCTGACGAACTGGGCCTTCTGTTCTGCGGTCGGCAGTTCGCCGTTAAGCAGCAGGTAGCAGGTTTCCAGGTAGTCCGACTTTTCAGCCAGCTGTTCGATCGGGTAGCCGCGGTGCAACAGAATGCCGTTGTCGCCGTCGATATAGGTGATCTTCGATTCGCACGAAGCGGTCGACATGAAACCCGGGTCGAAAGTGAAGCGGCCCGTGGCCGTCAGGCCCCGAACATCGATTACATCGGGACCAACGGTGCCGGTTAAAATGGGCAGCTCGACGGGGGCTGCGCCCTCGATGATCAACTGCGCTTTTTTGTCAGCCATGTGGCCTCCTATTTATGCTTGAACCATCAGACAGACCCCCCACGCAGGGCCCGCACCACTATAGTGAGATAAATTCGAATGTCAATTTGCCTAAAGTCTTGCTCCAGAAGGCTTTAAGCGCACTTTTTCCTCGAAATTGACTGCCATTTACGCCTTTTATGCGACTTGTGCAATCAGCTATTGGGGGTAGGTGATTGCGTTGTCATTAGTAGCCTAACTGTCTATACTCGGCCACCGACCGCCAAGGGCTTTTGGGCTTGCTTTCATTGGGGGTCGCATCCCTGGGTGGTGGTTACCTGACCAGTGCACTCCCCAACAACTTTGCCCTGATTGTTAGGGGCTCTTCAGTGTGAAAAAAAAGCCGTGAAAAGCCAACGACCTGTAAACCTAGACCTAAGGACCATCAAACTCCCAGTCACTGCTTACACGTCCATTCTTCACCGTATCTCCGGTGTCATCCTCTTTGTGTGCCTTGCCATCATGCTTTACGCATTGGACAAGTCGCTGAGCTCCGAGGAAGGCTTCGGTCAGGTGAAAGCGTGTCTGACCAGTCCGCTAGCCAAGCTAGTGATTTGGGGCATCCTGTCCGCTCTGCTGTATCACCTGGTTGCCGGTGTGCGCCACTTGATCATGGACATGGGCATCGGTGAGACGCTGGAAGGCGGCAAGCTGGGCTCGAAAATCGTTATCGCCGTTTCCGTGGTGGTAATCGTTCTGGCAGGAGTCTGGATATGGTAACTAACGTCACGAACCTCTCGCGTTCGGGCCTCTATGACTGGATGGCGCAACGTGTGTCGGCGGTCGTTCTCGCGGCTTACTTCATCTTTCTGATCGGATACGTCGTGGCCCACCCAGGCCTCGAGTACGCCCAGTGGCATGAACTGTTCGCTCACAACGGGATGCGTATTTTCAGCCTCCTGGCCCTTGTTGCTCTCGGCGCTCACGCCTGGGTCGGCATGTGGACCATCGCGACTGACTACCTGACGCCAATGGCGTTCGGCAAGTCCGCGACGGCTATACGTTTCCTTTTCCAGGCAGTATGCGGCGTTGCGATGTTCGCTTACTTCGTCTGGGGTGTGCAGATTCTCTGGGGTATCTGAGTCATGGCTAACATTCCAACGATTTCTTTCGACGCCATCATTATTGGTGGTGGCGGTGCCGGCATGCGCGCTGCGCTGCAGCTGGCGCAGGGCGGTCACAAGACTGCGGTGATCACCAAGGTTTTCCCGACCCGTTCGCACACTGTATCCGCCCAGGGCGGCATCACCTGCGCGATCGCGTCCGCTGACCCGAACGATGACTGGCGCTGGCACATGTACGATACCGTCAAGGGTTCCGACTACATCGGTGACCAGGACGCTATCGAATACATGTGTCAGGAAGGCCCGGCTGCCGTTTTCGAGCTGGACCACATGGGTCTGCCGTTCTCGCGTACCGAACAAGGCCGTATCTACCAGCGTCCGTTCGGTGGTCAGTCCAAGGACTACGGTAAAGGCGGTCAGGCTGCCCGTACCTGCGCAGCGTCCGACCGTACCGGTCACGCGCTGCTGCACACCCTTTATCAGGGCAACCTGAAAGCCGGTACCACGTTCCTGAACGAGTACTACGCGGTCGACCTGGTGAAAAACCAGGAAGGCGAGTTTGTCGGTGTGATCGCGATCTGCATCGAAACCGGCGAAACTTCGTACATCCGCGCCAAGGCCACCGTACTGGCAACTGGCGGTGCTGGCCGTATCTACGCCTCCACCACCAACGCCCTGATCAACACCGGTGACGGCGTTGGCATGGCGCTGCGTGCTGGCGTGCCGGTACAAGACATCGAAATGTGGCAGTTCCACCCGACTGGCATCGCCGGCGCCGGTGTCCTGGTGACCGAAGGTTGCCGTGGTGAAGGTGGTTACCTGATCAACAAGCACGGCGAGCGTTTCATGGAGCGTTATGCTCCGAACGCGAAGGACCTGGCTGGTCGTGACGTGGTTGCCCGCTCGATGGTTAAAGAAATCATTGCCGGCAATGGTTGCGGTCCGAATGGCGACCACGTGATGCTCAAACTCGACCACCTGGGCGAGGAAGTGCTGCACAGCCGTCTGCCAGGCATCTGCGAACTGTCGAAGACTTTCGCACACGTTGACCCGGTGGTTGCTCCGGTTCCGGTTGTTCCGACCTGCCACTACATGATGGGCGGCGTTGCCACCAACATTCATGGTCAGGCGATCACCCAGAACGCCGAAGGCGTGGATCAGATCATTCCGGGTCTGTTCGCCGTAGGTGAAGTGGCTTGCGTATCGGTACACGGTGCAAACCGTCTGGGCGGCAACTCGCTGCTCGACCTGGTGGTATTCGGCCGCGCTGCCGGCCTGCACCTGGAAAAGGCGCTGACCGACGGCATCGAATACGACGACGCTACCGAGTCCGACATCGAAGCAGCCCTGTCGCGTCTGAACGCGCTGAACGGCCGTACCGATGGCGAAGACGTGGCCACCCTGCGTCGCGAGCTGCAAAGCTGCATGCAGAACTACTTCGGTGTGTTCCGTACCGGCGAATACATGCAGAAAGGTATCGCTCAACTGGCCGATCTGCGCAAGCGTATCGCCAACGTGAAGATCAACGATAAGTCGCAGGCGTTCAACACTGCACGTATCGAAGCGCTCGAGCTGCAAAACCTGCTGGAAGTGGCTGAAGCTACCGCCATCGCGGCCGAAGTACGTAAAGAGTCCCGCGGCGCTCACGCCCGTGAAGACTTCGAAGACCGTGACGACGAAAACTGGCTGTGCCACACCCTGTACTTCCCGGGTGAGAAACGCGTCGCCAAGCGTGCCGTTAACTTCTCGCCGAAGACTGTTCCGACTTTCGAACCTAAAGTCCGGACTTATTAAGGGTGATCGCCATGTTGCAAGTCAGTGTTTATCGCTACAACCCTGATCAGGACGCTGCGCCGTTCATGCAGGAATTCCAGGTCGATACCGGTGGTAAAGACCTGATGGTGCTGGACGTGCTGGCCCTGATCAAAGAGCAGGACGAGGGTTTCTCCTATCGTCGCTCTTGCCGTGAAGGCGTCTGCGGCTCCGACGGCATGAACATCAACGGCAAGAACGGTCTGGCGTGCATCACGCCACTGTCCGCCGTTGTAAAAGGCAACAAGTTGATCGTTCGTCCGCTGCCAGGTTTGCCGGTTATCCGTGACCTGGTTGTCGATATGAGCATCTTCTACAAGCAATACGAGAAGGTTAAGCCTTACCTGCAGAACGACACGCCGGCTCCGGCCATCGAGCGTCTGCAGTCCCCTGAAGAGCGTGAAAAGCTCGACGGTCTGTACGAGTGCATCCTGTGCGCCTGCTGCTCGACCTCGTGCCCGTCCTTCTGGTGGAACCCGGACAAGTTCCTGGGTCCAGCTGCCCTGCTGCAAGCGTACCGCTTCCTGGCAGACAGCCGTGACACCAAGACGTCCGAGCGTCTGGCTTCGCTTGATGACCCGTTCAGCGTTTTCCGCTGCCGGGGCATCATGAACTGCGTCAACGTATGTCCGAAAGGCCTGAACCCGACTAAGGCCATCGGTCACATCCGTAACATGCTGCTTTCGAGCGGCGTGTGATTCAGCTGCTGTAACCGTAGAACCGCTGTAACGAAGAGGCTGTGGCGCGGGCTTCAACCCGCGTCATGGCTATAACCAGAGCAGTAGCCACAAGCTGCAGCTCTTATTTTGAAGAAATGAGACAAGCAGGGGCATCCGGGCTGGTACCCGGACTATCAGCGTGATCCTAAGTGGCTTGTTTTGGTCGCTGCATTCGGACTTCTGCAAGTTTGCTCGGTATTGACGCCGATGGTGTTCCCCTAACCGAGGGTGACCAAGCATGCAAGAAAGCGTGATGCAGCGCATGTGGAACAGCGCCTACCTTTCAGGTGGAAACGCTGCCTATGTGGAAGAGCTTTATGAGCTCTACCTGCACGACCCTAACGCTGTGCCAGAAGAGTGGCGCACCTACTTTCAGAAGCTGCCTGCCGACGGCAGCTCTGCCACTGATGTTTCGCACTCCACAATTCGCGATCATTTCGTGCTGCTGGCAAAGAACCAGCGCCGCGCCCAACCGGTTTCCGCCGGTAGCGTGAGCAGTGAGCACGAGAAGAAGCAAGTTGAAGTGCTGCGATTGATCCAGGCCTACCGTATGCGTGGCCACCAGGCAGCCCAGCTGGACCCGCTGGGGCTGTGGCAGCGTCCTGCACCTGCAGACCTGTCGATCAATCATTACGGCTTGACCAATGCCGATCTTGATACGACCTTCCGTGCCGGCGACCTGTTCATCGGCAAAGAGGAAGCGAGCCTACGCGAAATTCACGAAGCGTTGCAGCAGACATATTGCCGCACCATCGGCGCTGAATTTACGCACATCACCGATTCCGAGCAGCGCCACTGGTTCCAGCAGCGTCTGGAAAGCGTGCGTGGTCGTCCGACGTACTCCGCCGACATCAAGAGCCATCTGCTCGAGCGCGTCACTGCCGGTGAAGGCCTGGAAAAATACCTGGGCACCAAATACCCGGGCACCAAGCGTTTCGGTCTGGAAGGCGGCGAAAGCCTGATTCCGATGCTCGATGAACTGATCCAGCGTTCCGGTTCCTACGGCACCAAGGAAGTCGTCATCGGCATGGCCCACCGTGGCCGTCTGAACGTGTTGGTCAACACCTTCGGCAAGAACCCGCGCGAGCTGTTCGACGAGTTCGAAGGCAAGAAGAAGGTCGAGCTGGGTTCCGGTGACGTTAAGTACCACCAGGGCTTCTCGTCCAACGTGATGACCGCCGGCGGTGAAGTTCACCTGGCCATGGCGTTCAACCCGTCCCACCTGGAAATCGTTTCCCCGGTGGTAGAAGGTTCGGTTCGCGCCCGTCAGGATCGTCGTAACGACCCGACCGGTGAGAAGGTTCTGCCGATCTCCATCCACGGTGACGCTGCATTCGCAGGTCAGGGCGTGGTCATGGAAACCTTCCAGATGTCGCAGACCCGCGGTTTCAAGACCGGCGGTACCGTGCACATCGTGATCAACAACCAGGTCGGTTTCACCATCAGCAACCCGCTGGACTCGCGTTCCACCGAGTACGCCACCGACGTTGCGAAGATGATTCAGGCGCCGATCCTCCATGTGAATGGCGATGATCCGGAAGCCGTGCTGTTCGTGACCCAGTTGGCCATCGACTACCGCATGCAGTTCAAGCGTGACGTGGTGATCGACCTGGTCTGCTACCGTCGTCGCGGCCACAACGAGGCCGACGAGCCAAGCGGTACCCAGCCGCTGATGTATCAGCAGATCACCAAGCAGCGCACCACCCGTGAGCTGTACGCTGATCGTCTGACCCAGGCCGGTGTACTCGACGCAGAGCGTGTTCAGGCGAAAGTCGACGAATACCGCAACGCGCTGGACAACGGTCTGCATGTCGTGAAGTCGCTGGTCAAAGAGCCGAACAAAGAGTTGTTCGTGGACTGGCGTCCGTATCTGGGCCACGCCTGGACTGCGCGTCACGACACGCGTTTCGATCTGAAGACCCTGCAGGAACTGTCCGCCAAGCTGCTGGAAATTCCGGAAGGCTTCGTGGTTCAGCGTCAGGTTGCGAAGATCTACGAAGACCGTCAGAAGATGCAAGCCGGCGGCCTGCCGATCAACTGGGGTTACGCCGAAACCATGGCGTACGCGACCCTGGCGTTCGAAGGTCACCCGATCCGCATGACCGGTCAGGACATCGGCCGCGGTACGTTCTCGCACCGTCACGCTGTGCTGCACAACCAGAAAGATGCTGGCACCTACATTCCGCTGAAACACCTGTACGAAGGTCAGCCACGCTTTGACCTGTACGACTCGTTCCTGTCGGAAGAAGCGGTACTGGCCTTCGAATACGGCTACTCGACCACCACGCCAAACGCGCTGGTGATCTGGGAAGCCCAGTTCGGCGACTTCGCCAACGGTGCACAGGTTGTTATCGACCAGTTCATCACCAGCGGCGAACACAAGTGGGGCCGTCTCTGCGGTCTGACCATGCTGTTGCCGCACGGCTACGAAGGTCAGGGTCCTGAGCACAGCTCGGCTCGTCTTGAGCGTTACCTGCAGTTGTGCGCCGAGCACAACATTCAGGTGTGCATGCCGACCACTCCGGCCCAGATCTACCACTTGCTGCGTCGTCAGGTGATTCGCCCTCTGCGCAAACCTCTGGTAGTGCTGACGCCGAAGTCGCTGCTGCGCCACAAACTGGCCGTCTCGACCCTGGAAGATCTGGCCGAAGGTTCGTTCCAGACCGTGATCCCGGAAATCGATGCCCTGGACCCGAAAAAGGTCGAGCGTGTTGTTCTGTGTAGCGGCAAGGTCTACTACGACCTGCTGGAAAAACGCCGTGCCGAAGGCCGTGACGATATCGCCATCGTGCGTATCGAGCAGCTGTATCCATTCCCTGAGGACGACTTGAAAGAAGTCCTGGCGCCTTATACCAACGTCAAGCATGCCGTTTGGTGTCAGGAAGAGCCGATGAACCAGGGTGCCTGGTACTGCAGCCAGCATCACCTGCGTCGCAGCATCGGTAACCTCAACAAGTCTCTCGTACTCGAGTACGCGGGCCGTGAGGCTTCTGCTGCCCCAGCATGTGGTTACGCATCGATGCACGCCGAGCAGCAGGAAAAACTGCTGCAAGACGCGTTTACCGTTTAACGCCTTCGCGCACCTGAAACCGAATTTAAGGAACCACAGATAATGGCTATCGAGATCAAAGCCCCCACTTTCCCGGAATCGGTTGCCGATGGCACCGTTGCCACCTGGCACAAAAAACCGGGCGACGCCGTCAAGCGTGACGACCTGATCGTCGACATCGAAACCGACAAAGTCGTACTGGAAGTGCTGGCTACCGCCGACGGCGTGCTGGGCGCAATCGTCAAGAACGAAGGCGACACCGTTCTGTCCGACGAAGTTCTGGGCTCCATCGAAGCGGGCGGCGCTGCTGCCGCTGCTCCAGCCGCCGCTGCTGCTCCGGCCGCTGCTGCTGCCGCACCGGCTGCTGCCGAAGGCGAAGACGATCCTGTTGCTGCTCCTGCTGCGCGCAAGCTGGCTGAAGAGAATGGCATCAACATCGCTTCCGTTGCCGGCACCGGCAAGGGTGGTCGTGTGACCAAGGAAGACGTGGTCGCTGCTGTTGCCGCGAAGAAAGCCGCTCCAGCTGCCGCACCTGCCAAGGCTGCTGCTCCGGCTGCCGCTGCTCCGGTATTCGCTGCCGGTGATCGCGTTGAAAAACGCGTGCCGATGACCCGTCTGCGTGCCAAGGTTGCCGAGCGTCTGGTTGAAGCCCAGTCGAACATGGCGATGCTGACCACGTTCAACGAAGTCGACATGACCGAAGTCATGGCCCTGCGTTCGAAGTACAAGGACCTGTTCGAGAAGTCCCACAACGGCGTACGCCTGGGCTTCATGTCGTTCTTCGTCAAGGCTGCCACCGAAGCGCTGAAACGCTTCCCGGCGGTCAACGCTTCGATCGACGGCGCGGACATCGTTTACCACGGCTACGCCGACATCGGTGTTGCCGTTTCCAGCGACCGTGGTCTGGTCGTACCGGTTCTGCGTAACGCCGAGCTGATGAGCCTGGCTGAAATCGAAGGCGGCATCGCCACTTTCGGCAAGAAAGCCCGTGACGGCAAATTGTCGATGGAAGAGATGACTGGCGGTACCTTCACCATCACCAACGGTGGTACCTTCGGTTCGATGATGTCGACTCCGATCGTCAACCCGCCGCAGGCAGCGATTCTGGGCATGCACAACATCATCCAGCGTCCTATGGCCATCAACGGTCAGGTCGTGATCCGTCCGATGATGTACCTGGCACTGTCCTACGATCACCGTCTGATCGATGGCAAAGAAGCTGTAACCTTCCTGGTGACCATCAAGAACCTGCTGGAAGACCCGGCTCGTCTGTTGCTGGATATCTGATAGAAGCAGCCATGCGCTGCGGGTAGCGTACCGTCGGAAACGGCGGTGCGGCCCGCAGCGCGCGGCTTGAAGCTTTTCGCTCAAGAGGATTTTTTGAATGTCGCAGAAATTTGACGTAGTAGTGATCGGTGCCGGCCCTGGCGGCTATGTTGCTGCCATCAAGGCCGCGCAGCTGGGTCTCACCACTGCCTGCATCGAGAAGTACACCGACGCTGAAGGCAAGCAGGCCCTCGGCGGTACTTGCCTGAACGTCGGCTGCATTCCGTCCAAGGCGCTGCTCGACAGCTCCTGGAAGTACAAGGAAGCCAAAGAGAGCTTCAACGTTCACGGTATCTCGACCGGCGAAGTCAAAATGGACGTCGCTGCGATGGTTGGCCGCAAGGCTGGCATCGTCAAGAACCTGACCGGCGGCGTTGCCACCCTGTTCAAGGCCAACGGCGTTACTTCGATTCAGGGCCACGGCAAGCTGCTGGCTGGCAAGAAAGTCGAAGTCACCAAGCCGGACGGCTCGGTTGAAGTCATCGAAGCCGAAAACGTCATCCTGGCGCCAGGTTCGCGTCCGATCGACATTCCACCGGCTCCGGTCGATCAGAAAGTCATCGTCGATTCGACTGGCGCTCTGGAATTCCAATCCGTACCTAAACGTCTGGGCGTGATCGGCGCTGGCGTGATCGGTCTGGAGCTGGGCTCGGTCTGGTCGCGTCTGGGTGCAGAAGTGACTGTCCTGGAAGCTCTGGACACGTTCCTGATGGCAGCGGACACCGCCGTTTCCAAGGAAGCGCTGAAAACCCTGACCAAGCAGGGTCTGGACATCAAGCTGGGCGCTCGCGTCACCGGTTCCAAAGTCAACGGCGACGAAGTCGTTGTTAACTACACCGATGCCAACGGCGAACAGACCATCACTTTTGACAAGCTGATCGTAGCCGTTGGTCGCCGTCCGGTGACCACTGATCTGCTGGCTGCCGACAGCGGCGTGACCCTGGACGAGCGCGGTTTCGTGCACGTTGACGATCACTGCGCCACCACCGTACCGGGCGTTTACGCCATCGGTGACGTGGTTCGCGGCATGATGCTGGCTCACAAAGCCTCGGAAGAGGGCATCATGGTTGTCGAGCGCATCAAGGGCCACAAAGCCCAGATGAACTATGACCTGATCCCTTCGGTTATTTATACTCACCCGGAAATCGCGTGGGTTGGCAAAACCGAGCAGGCCTTGAAAGCCGAAGGCGTTGAAGTTAACGTCGGCACCTTCCCGTTCGCCGCTTCCGGCCGTGCCATGGCCGCCAACGATACCGGTGGTTTCGTCAAGGTCATCGCTGATGCCAAGACTGACCGCGTATTGGGCGTGCACGTGATTGGCCCAAGCGCTGCAGAACTGGTTCAGCAGGGCGCGATCGGTATGGAATTCGGCACCAGCGCTGAAGACCTGGGCATGATGGTTTTCTCCCATCCGACCCTGTCTGAAGCCTTGCACGAAGCTGCTCTGGCTGTGAATGGCGGCGCCATCCACATCGCCAACCGCAAGAAGCGTTAAGACAATAAGAAACCACGGCGGTAACGGCCCGTCGTGAGCCTTGCGAGCAAGTCTCACCGCGGAATGTCCGCTGGACGCAGTCTTGCGTAGCTGCACCGGGTATCCGGAAAGGCTACGCAAGCAGCAGTCACAGGTGGCGCGGCACTCATCAAGAGCGCAGCGCCGAATGCGCAGTACCTAACGAAGACGGTAAAAAGCATGAATCTTCACGAGTATCAGGGTAAGCAGCTGTTCGCTGAATACGGCCTGCCAGTTTCCACTGGTTACGCAGTAGACACCCCGGAAGCAGCAGCAGAAGCTTGCGACAAAATCGGCGGCAGCGAGTGGGTTGTCAAAGCCCAGGTCCACGCCGGTGGTCGCGGTAAAGCGGGCGGCGTCAAGCTGGTTCGCAACAAAGAAGACGCCAAGGCCTTCGCACAGCAGTGGCTGGGCAAGCGTCTGGTGACTTACCAGACTGACGCCAATGGTCAGCCAGTCACCAAGATCCTGGTTGAATCGTGCACTGATATCGCTAAAGAGCTGTACCTGGGCGCTGTCGTTGACCGTTCGAGCCGTCGCATCGTGTTCATGGCTTCCACCGAAGGTGGCGTGGACATCGAGAAAATCGCTCACGACACTCCAGAAAAAATTCTGAAAGCCACTATCGATCCACTGGTTGGCGCTCAGCCGTTCCAGGGTCGCGAGCTGGCGTTCCAACTGGGTCTGGAAGGCAAGCAAGTTGCCCAGTTCGCCAAGATCTTCGTCGGTCTGGCCAAACTGTTCCAGGATCACGATCTGGCCCTGCTGGAAGTGAACCCGCTGGTGATCAAGGCTGACGGCGATCTGCACTGCCTCGACGCCAAGATCAACATCGACGCCAACGCCATGTACCGTCAGCCTAAGCTGAAGACTTTCCACGATCCGTCGCAAGACGATCCGCGCGAAGCGCACGCTGCCAAGTTCGAACTGAACTACGTAGCGCTGGAAGGCAACATCGGCTGCATGGTCAACGGTGCCGGCCTGGCCATGGGTACCATGGACATCGTCAACCTGCACGGCGGCAAGCCAGCCAACTTCCTCGACGTAGGTGGTGGTGCTACCAAAGAGCGCGTGACCGAAGCCTTCAAGATCATCCTGTCCGACACCAACGTCGCTGCAGTACTGGTCAACATCTTCGGCGGCATCGTTCGCTGCGACATGATTGCCGAAGGCATCATCGGCGCTGTGAAAGAAGTCGGCGTGAAAATCCCGGTTGTTGTTCGCCTTGAAGGCAACAACGCTGAGCTGGGCGCTAAAGTACTGGCAGAAAGCGGTTTGAACATCATCGCTGCTACCAGCCTGACCGACGCTGCTCAACAAGTTGTCAAAGCTGCGGAGGGCAAATAATGAGCGTCCTGATCAATAAAGACACCAAAGTTATCTGCCAGGGTATTACCGGTTCGCAAGGTAGTTTCCACACCCAGCAAGCCATCGAATACGGCACCAAGATGGTTGGCGGCGTAACTCCGGGCAAAGGCGGCACCGAGCACCTGGGTCTGCCAGTGTTCAACACCGTTAAAGACGCAGTTGCTGCCACTGGCGCTACCGCAAGCGTGATCTACGTTCCGGCTCCTTTCTGCAAGGACTCGATCCTGGAAGCAGCGTTCGGCGGCATCAAGCTGATCGTCTGCATCACCGAAGGCATTCCTACCCTGGACATGCTGGACGCTAAAGTTAAGTGCGACGAGCTGGGTGTTACCCTGATCGGCCCTAACTGCCCAGGCGTGATCACCCCAGGCGAATGCAAGATCGGCATCATGCCAGGTCACATTCACTTGCCAGGCAAGGTCGGTATCGTTTCGCGTTCCGGCACCCTGACCTACGAAGCTGTGAAGCAGACCACTGACGCCGGTTTCGGTCAGTCGACTTGCGTCGGCATCGGTGGTGACCCGATCCCGGGTTCGAACTTCATCGACATCCTGAAGCTGTTCCAGGAAGATCCGAAGACCGAAGCGATCGTGATGATCGGCGAGATCGGCGGTTCGGCTGAAGAAGAAGCGGCTGCCTACATCAAGGCACACGTGACCAAGCCGGTTGTTTCCTACATCGCTGGTGTGACTGCTCCTCCGGGCAAGCGCATGGGCCATGCTGGCGCAATCATCTCTGGCGGCAAAGGCACTGCAGACGAGAAATTCGCTGCGCTGCAGGACGCAGGCGTAAAAACCGTGCGTTCGCTGGCAGACATCGGCAAGGCCCTGGCCGAGCTGACCGGTTGGGCTGTCAAGTAAGCCTCGGGCTTGACTGACGCTTCACCAGACAAAGGCCACCTTCGGGTGGCCTTTGTTGTTTCTGGCATATGGGTATTTGAGTGGATTCTTGTGGCGAGGGAGCTTGCTCCCGCTGGGCTGCGAAGCGGCCCTAATGCAATCTTCGGATTCATGAGTGTTTTCGGGATTTGCGCCTGCTGCGCAGTCGAGCGGGAGCAAGCTCCCTCGCCACGGAGTGCTCCGCAGGAAAAATAAATGCGTAAACGCGACACAGACACGTCGTGTATCGGATAGTTCGCCCTCAAACAGTGCGTTTGTCAGACAAATTCGTTAGGCTAGCAGCCATTTTTGCGTCTGCCGCCCACAAGGCATGCAACGCGCTAAACGGGTCAGTCTTATACGGACTGACAGCATTTCCCTAACCCCACAGGGAAATCCCCCTCTAAATTCCGATTCAGTAGTGTGGTATTTCCTTAATGAAAGTTTTGAAAGGTCAGGACGTCCTGGCACTGGGCTTTATGACATTTGCCCTGTTCGTCGGGGCCGGCAACATCATTTTCCCGCCTATCGTCGGCCTGCAGTCCGGACCTGACGTCTGGATGGCGGCGCTGGGCTTTCTGATCACGGCAGTCGGTCTGCCGGTGGTCACTGTCGTCGCCCTGGCCAAGGTCGGTGGTGCGATGGATGCGCTGAGCAGCCCGATCGGCAAGATCGCCGGCGGTGTGCTCGCCGCGGCGTGCTACCTGGCGGTCGGCCCGCTGTTCGCCACCCCGCGCACCGCGACCGTGTCGTTCGAAGTGGGTCTGGCGCCACTGACCGGCGAAAGCCCGCTGGCGCTGTTCCTCTACAGCTCGGTGTACTTCCTGCTGGTGTTCTTCATCTCGCTGTATCCGGGGCGTCTGCTCGATACCGTTGGGCGTTTCCTCGCGCCGCTGAAAATCATCGCCCTGGCGGTACTCGGCATCGCCGCGTTCGCCTTGCCGGCCGGTGATATCGGTCAGGCCACGCCTGAATACGTCGCGGCACCGTTCTCCCAGGGCTTCATCAATGGTTACCTGACCATGGATACCCTCGGCGCGCTGGTGTTCGGTATCGTCATCGTCAACGCGATCCGCTCCCGTGGCGTCGAGTCGCCTGCGCTGATCACCCGTTACGCGATCATTGCCGGCCTCATTGCCGGTGTCGGCCTGGCACTGGTGTACATCAGCCTGTTCCGCCTCGGTTCCGGCAGCCATGAAGTCGCGGCGGGTGCCACCAACGGCGCGGCGGTATTGCACGCTTACGTGCAGCACACCTTCGGTTCGCTGGGCAGCGGTTTCCTCGCGGTGCTGATCTCGCTGGCTTGCCTGGTGACGGCGGTCGGCCTGACCTGCGCCTGCGCTGAATACTTCAGCCGCGTGCTGCCACTGTCCTACAAGACCCTGGTGATCATCCTCGCTGCGTTCTCGCTGCTGGTGTCGAACCTGGGCCTGACCAAGCTGATCGCGTTCTCGATCCCGGTGCTGACCGCGATCTACCCGCCGTGCATCGTTCTGGTGGCCCTGAGCTTCTGCAAGGACTTCTGGCATGAACACGGTCGGATCCTCGGCCCGGTGATGCTGGTGTCGTTCCTGTTCGGCACTATCGACGCCCTCAAGGGCGCCGGTCTGGCTGACTGGATGCCGTCGCAGCTGTCGCACCTGCCGCTGAGCGAGCAGGGCCTGGCGTGGCTGGTGCCATGCGTGATGACCCTGGTGGTCGCCGTGGTTTGCGATCGCCTGCTGGGCAAGCGCAGCGAAGCCGTTGCCTGACGTTGCCTGATCCGCCACAAGCGGGTCTTCAACGCTTAAACAGAAATGCCCCGTATCAATCGATACGGGGCATTTTTTATGGGTGTCAGGCAGTGTCTTTTTTCGCGAGCTAACGTCGAAGCACTGCCGAACTCCTAATGTGGGAGCGAGCCTGCTCGCGAAAGCGTTGTGTCAGCCGCCATCAATGTTGTGTGATACGCCGCTTTCGCGAGCAGGCTCGCTCCCACAGGTAGCATCCATACTCCACAGGGAATTGCATGTCGTTCATCCAAGCCAATCTGATTCACCTGCTCGCCGCGCTCTGGTTCGTCATCTGCTGGGGCGGCTACACCCGCTATGCGTCCTGGAAGGCCCGCGACACCGCGTGCCTCGCCAGCGTGTTGCACCTGTACCGCGAAGACTGGATGCGCCGCATGCTGCTGCGTGACAACCGTATCGCCGACGCCAGCGTGATCGGCAATCTGGAGCGCAACGCCTCGTTCTTCGCCTCCAGTACCCTGATCATCCTCGCCGGTATTCTCACCGTGCTCGGTGCGTCCGAGCGTGCAGTGTCGTTGCTGGCGGACATCCCGATGGTGCAGCAGGCGTCGCAGGGTATGTCGGAGATCAAGTTGCTGTGCCTGGCGCTGGTGTTCGTCTATGCGTTCTTCACGTTCAGTTGGTGCATGCGTCAGTACAACTTTGCGGCGGTGCTGGTCGGTTCAGCGCCGATGATCGGTGAGCGTCAGGTTTCGGAGCAGGAGCGCAAGGCATTCGCACTGCGGGCGGCGCGGGTGATTTCGATGGCGGCCAACCAGTTCAACTTCGGCCTGCGCTCTTATTACTTCGGCATGAGCATGCTGGCCTGGTTTGTCAGCCCGTGGTTGTTCATGTTGATGAGTGCTGGAGTCGTACTGGTGTTGTACCGCCGCGAGTTTCATTCCGACGTTCTCGACGTGATGGTCTATACCCCTACAGAGGCGCCGTTGCCCGAAACCAATAAAGAGGCCGCTTGATGAGTATTCCGTTCTGGTGTGTGTTTATCAGTGCACTGTTGATTTACATCGCGCGTATGCCGGTGGGCAAGGCCATGAAAGAGCAGGGCGGTTACAACAACCATCTGCCGCGCCAGCAACAGGCGCAACTGACTGGCTATGGCGCGCGGGCACTGGCGGCGCACCAGAACAGCATCGAAGCGTTCATCCTGTTTGCCGTCGGTGTGCTGATGGCGCACACCACGCAGACACAAGGCTGGTTGATCGATGCTCTGGCGATCATCTTCGTGATCGCACGGATTCTCTACTTGTGGTTGTACCTGGCTGATAAACCATCCTTGCGCAGCCTGGTCTGGCTGGTCGGCCTGATATGTTCTTTGTTGCTGATGATTAGTCCGACTTTTAGAACCGTCTTGCTCTAAGCGGCACTAGCGAAAAATTACAGGCAAAAGAAAACCCGCACTTGGCGGGTTTTCTTTTTCTGCATCAAGTCGCAATTATTGCTTCTTGGCAGCTTCTTCCTGAGCAGCCTGATTCGATTCAGCCTGATCTTTGGCGGCTTCAGCGTTTTCTTTCGCTGCGTCGTTCACTTTATCCTGAGCTTCGTTCATTTTCTGCTGAGCTTGTTCAGCATGTTGGTTGGCATCTTGAGCTTTGTCCTCGGATTTTTTATCGCAGGCAGCGAGACCGAGGGAAGCGGTCAACATCAAGGCAATAGCTAAAGTCTTACGCATGGGGTGTTTCTCCTTATGGAAAATAACTACTGGCCTTAAGAACGTTGCCCCCAACGTTAAGTTCCTCATTTCTTTCAGATATATAAGTTTGTTTTTCAGTGGAACTTTTGCGTTATTTCCTACTACTGGCACAAGGCTCTGACGAGAGTAATTATCAAATGGCTGAAAACCCCGTTTTTGAGCGCGCAACGCGATTTCTCTCGGCCCTGCGCCATTGTCAGGTGCTCGGTTTGACGGTGCACAGCGTCAGCAGCGAAGGGCTGACGGTAAAGCTGCCGTACAGCGCGCAAATCGTCGGCAATCCGCAGACCGGGGTCATCCACGGTGGCGCCATTACCTCGCTGATGGACACGGCGTGCGGCATGTCCACGTTGTGCGTGCTGCCGGAATTCGAAGTCTGTCCGACCCTGGACCTGCGCATCGACTACATGCACGCCGCCGAACCGAACAAGGATGTCTACGGCTTTGCCCAGTGTTACCGGGTCACCACCGACGTAATCTTCGCCCGCGGCTTTGCCTATCAGGACGACCCGCAGCAACCCATCGCTCACGTCGTCGGTACCTTCATGCGCATGGGCAAGGGTCTGAAGGGCACACAGGGATTTGGCGGCAAGATCAAAGGAGAAAGCCGATGAGCGATGACTGGAAGCAACAACTGCAGCAGGCTCACGCTCAGGGTGACTACGCGCCGCTGCTGCAGATCATTCCTTACGCCGGATTGATCGGCGTCGAATGCTCTCGGGTCGGTGATGAGTTGCTGTTCAAGCTGCCGGCGAACAAGGACAACATTGGTAACCCTTTATTGCCGGCGATCCATGGCGGGGTGATTGCCGGGTTCATGGAGCTGGCAGCCGCGTTGCATTTGTTGATCTTCACCGGTTCGCCCGGGGTGCCGAAGATCATCGACTTTTCCCTGGATTACCTGCGTGCCGGGCAGTTTCGCGACACTTGGGCCAAATGTCAGGTCTGCCGCCAGGGCCGGCGCGTGGCCAACGTCGCCATCACCGCCTGGCAAAGTACCGAGAGCGAACCGATTGCCACCGCCCGTGCACACTTCAAAATTGATGAGCCCTTGAAATCCTGAACGCTGCCCCCAACTCAGTGAACAACCCGCCGCCGACCATCTGGGTCGCGGCCAATGCCATCTGATTGGAGTTTGATGACCATGAGTGTGGAAACTCAAAAGGAAACCCTGGGCTTCCAGACCGAGGTAAAGCAGCTGCTGCACCTCATGATCCATTCGCTGTATTCCAACAAGGAAATCTTCCTTCGCGAATTGATCTCGAACGCCTCTGACGCTGTCGACAAGCTACGCTTCGAAGCCCTGGCCAAGCCTGAGTTGCTCGAAGGTGGCGCTGAACTGAAAATCCGTGTGAGCTTCGACAAGGACGCCAAGACCGTCACGCTCGAAGACAACGGTATCGGCATGAACCGTGACGATGTGATCACCCATCTGGGGACCATCGCCAAGTCGGGCACCGCCGATTTCATGAAGAATCTCTCGGGCGATCAGAAGAAAGATTCGCACCTGATCGGCCAGTTCGGTGTCGGCTTCTATTCCGCCTTCATCGTCGCTGACAAAGTTGACGTGTACAGCCGTCGTGCCGGCACTCCTGCCAGCGAAGGCGTGCACTGGTCGTCGAAAGGCGAGGGCGAGTTCGAAGTCGCCACCATCGACAAGCCAGAGCGCGGCACCCGCATCGTCCTGCACCTGAAAGCCGCGGAAGACGAGTTCGCTGATGGCTGGCGCCTGCGCAACATCATCAAGAAATACTCCGACCACATCGCGCTGCCGATCGAGCTGCCGAAAGAAGTCACTGCCGCCGAAGGTGAAGAGAAGCCAGCCGTTGAATGGGAAACCGTCAACCGCGCCAGCGCCCTGTGGACCCGTCCGCGCACTGAAGTGAAGGACGAGGAATACCAGGAGTTCTACAAGCACATCGCTCACGACTTCGAAAACCCGCTGGCCTGGAGCCACAACAAGGTCGAAGGCAAGCTTGAGTACAGCTCGCTGCTGTACGTGCCGGCCCGCGCGCCGTTCGATCTGTACCAGCGTGAAGCGCCGAAAGGCCTCAAGCTCTACGTGCAGCGCGTGTTCGTGATGGATCAGGCCGAGTCGTTCCTGCCGCTGTACCTGCGCTTCATCAAGGGCGTGGTCGATTCCAACGACCTGTCGCTGAACGTGTCGCGGGAAATCCTGCAGAAAGACCCGATCATCGACTCGATGAAGTCGGCGCTGACCAAGCGCGTGCTGGACATGCTGGAAAAACTGGCGAAGAACGAGCCTGAGCAATACAAGGGCTTCTGGAAAAACTTCGGTCAGGTCATGAAAGAAGGCCCGGCAGAAGATTTCGCCAACAAGGAAAAAATTGCCGGTCTGCTGCGTTTCGCATCGACCCAAGGCGACGACGGCGAGCAGATCGTCGGTCTGGCCGACTACCTGGCGCGCGCCAAGGAAGGTCAGGACAAGATCTACTACCTCACCGGCGAAACCTACGCGCAGGTCAAGAACAGCCCGCACCTGGAAGTCTTCCGCAAGAAAGGCATCGAAGTGCTGCTGCTGACCGATCGTATCGACGAGTGGCTGATGAGCTACCTCAGTGAGTTCGACGGCAAGACGTTTGTTGACGTGGCACGTGGTGATCTCGATCTGGGCAACCTGGACTCGGAAGAGGACAAGAAGGCCGCAGAAGAAGTCGCCAAATCCAAGGAAGGTCTGGTCGAGCGCCTGAAAACCGCGCTGGGCGATTCCGTTGCCGAGGTTCGCGTCTCTCACCGTCTGACCGATTCGCCAGCCATTCTGGCGATCGGCGAACAGGACCTGGGCCTGCAAATGCGCCAGATTCTCGAAGCCAGCGGGCAGAAAGTACCGGACTCGAAGCCGATCTTCGAATTCAACCCAGGCCACCCGTTGATCGAGAAACTCGACGGCGAGCAGAACGAAGAGCGTTTTGGCGACCTGTCGCACATCCTCTTCGATCAGGCAGCCCTGGCTGCCGGCGACAGCTTGAAAGACCCGGCCGCTTATGTACGCCGTCTGAACAAGCTGCTGGTTGAACTGTCGGTTTAATCACGTTGCAGAAAAACCCGCTTCGGCGGGTTTTTTCATTCTGGTGTTTAACATTCAGGAGTCAGAAATGAGCCAAGTCACTGTACGTTCCGTGGTCTATCAGCTGGATGGCCAGCCTTATGAAGGTCGTCTGGCGTTCGACGCCGAGCACAAGGGCGCGCGCCCGGGCCTGCTGATGGCGCCGAACTGGATGGGCGTCAGCGCCGGGGCGGAAGAAATCGCCAAATCTGTCGCGGCCAAGGGCTACGTGGTGTTGATTGCTGACGTGTACGGCCAGGCTGTGCGTCCGCAGAACGGTGATCAGGCCGGTGCGGCGATGATGCCGCTGAAAAATGATCGCGCTCTGCTGCGCAAGCGCATGCAGGCGGCGTTCGAGCAATTGCAGACGCAGGGTGAGGCGGCGGTTGATACCTCGAAACTGGCGGTGTTCGGGTTCTGCTTCGGTGGTTGCTGTGCGCTGGATCTGGCGCGCACCGGTGCGCCAGTGAAGGCCGCCGTATCGTTCCACGGTACGCTGGATTCGCCGAACCCGGCCGATGCGCAGAACATCAAGGGCTCGGTGCTGGTGTTGCACGGTGCCTCCGACCCGTTGGTGCCGAAAGAGCAATTGCCGGCGTTCGAAGATGAGATGAGCGCGGCGAAGGTCGATTGGCAGTTGCTCAGCTACGGCGGTGCGGTGCACTCGTTCACCGATCCGCATGCCAATGTGCCAGGCAAGATGATGTACGACGCGAAGACCGCCAAGCGTGCGTTCAAGTCGATGCATGACTTGCTGGAAGAAGTGTTCAAGGGCTGATTTTTCGGCGCTTTTACTGGCCTCTTCGCGAGCAAGCCCGCTCCCACATTGGGATTGTGGTGTGTATAAGTTCTGAGTACACCACAAGTCCCCTGTGGGAGCGGGCTTGCTCGCGAAGGCTTACTAACCAGCGACCCAATACTCAGGGCAGTTCGATTCGCTCAACTTCCCCCGGCACCGTCGGCCAGTCCCCGGCCGCCCATTTGCGCCGCGCCTCATCAATTGTCGCCGGATCGCTCGCAACAAAATTCCAGTTGATCCGTCGTGGTCCGTCCAGCGGTGCGCCGCCGAACACCACCGCGTGCACATCGCTCTCGGCAGACAGGCTCAGCTCTTCCCCGGCGGGCAATACCACCAGTGCATGTGGCTCAATCACCTCGCCATTCAACTGTGCCTCCCCACTCAACACATAAATCGCGCGTTCCGCATGCTCGGTCGGAATCAGCAATGTGGTCGCGGTCTGCATCTTCACTTCCGCGTACAGCGTAGGAGAAAGCACCGGCACCGGCGATTCCAGGCAAAAGCCTGACCCGGCGATCATCCGAATCTGCACGCCAAGGTTATCGCTGACCGGCAGGGTTGCCGCTGGGTGATGGCTGTAATGTCCGGGGCCTTGCTCGTGATCCTTGGGCGAGGCCAGCCAGATCTGCAAACCGTGCATCGTGAAGCTTTGCTCCCACAACGGCTCGGGCGTGCGCTCGACGTGGGCAATCGCACTGCCGGCGGTCATCCAGCTGACATCGCCAGCGCTGACCACCTGATCGGAGCCAAGGCTGTCCTTGTGCTGTATCTGTCCTTCGAACAGGTAGGTCAGGGTCGACAGACCAATGTGCGGATGCTGTCGGATGTTCATGCCTTTGCCCGTCGGATAAACCGTCTCGAGCATGTGGTCGAAAAACACGAAAGGCCCGACGCTGCGACATTTGGCTGACGGCAGCGGGCGCAGGATCGGCTGGCCTTCGACGTCTTCGGCGCGCGGGCGGATGATCAGTGGTTGCGTATCCATGGTGCATTCCAGGCTGAGCGGGTGATGCCAGAAGCATAACCCGCCGCTGGCATGAGGGAGATTACTGGCTGTCGAAGCCCTGTGGGGCGTGGGTCTCGATACTGACTTCGCTGGTGGTCATCAGTTTATGGATCGGGCAGCGATCGGCGACGCGCAGCAGTTCTTCACGCTGGGCATCGGTGAGGACGCCTTTAAGGGTGAGCGTCACGTGCAAAACGTATTTGCCTTTCTGCTCTTCGCTGTTGTCGCGTTTGACCTCGACACCCACGCCGGTCAGCGGGATGTCTTTCTTCTTTGCGTACATCTTCAGGGTCAGGGCCTTGCAGGCGCCGAGTGCGGCGTCGAAGTAGTCGTGTGGCTCGGGTGCCGAGCCTTCGCCGCCGGCAGACTTCGGTACGTCGGCAAACAATTCGTGGTCATCGATCTTTACGGTGTGACGAAAACCTTCGGCGGAGACGGTATTGACGGTAACAGTCATGGCAACCTCACTGGCAGTAGGAAAAGTCGTGCGATCAAAAAAGACCTTGCAGTTATAGAGCATTCCTACGGAGGCGCGTTCCACTTTCCTGCAGGATGAACCCTTGTCATCGGCTCAGGGTCTAGGCTATGCCTACCTGCCGGAGATTACTTGTGTCCTTGTTTCGTTTGAGTCTTGCCTGCCTGCTGGCCTTTGCCGGCCCCGCCAGCGCCCGCGATTACACCTACAGCGATGCGCACCTGCACTACGTGGATTTCTTCCAGGAAACCGCCGGCATGGCGAAATTGCTCACGGCCATGCAGGACAATTCCATCGACCATGTGATGATTTCCGGTATTCCCGTGGCGAAGAAGTGGCACGAGGACGAACCCAAGCGTCCGCGCTATTACGCCGGCGATGATGCCGATGCCTACTGGTACAGCGCCACCGATGTGATCGTTGCCGATGCGGTGCAAAAGCTGACTGCGGAGCAGCGTCAGCACTTTCATCCGTTCCTGTCGGGCTTCAACCCCAATGACAAGAACTCCGCCGCGCACATCCAGCGCATGCTCGACCTGTATCCGGGGCTGTGGCAGGGCATTGGCGAGGTGTTCACCCGCCATGATGACCTGACGGCGCTGACCGCCGGCGACACACCTCGGGCCAATAACGAAGCGATGAAGCGGATTTATCACCTGGCAGCGGAAAATGATCTGCCAGTGATGCTGCATTCCAATATCACCTCCAAGCGTGAGAGAAATCCGCTGTATCTGAAGGAAATCGAGGAGCCGCTGCGTAATCACCCGCACACGCGTTTCATCTGGGCTCACGCCGGTACCAGCGCCGAGATTCATCGGCACCAGACGCAGCTGAAATTCCTCCTGCCCACCGTGAGCCGGATGCTTGAGGCCTACCCGAACCTGTTCATTGATCTGTCGTGGAGCATGCTCAGTCCTTATTTGCTGGACGAGCAGGGCAAGCCGCGAGCGGAATGGCTGGCATTGGTGGAGAAATACCCTGAGCGATTCATGATCGGTTCGGATGTTGTCGGCCGATTCAACAAGCTCGGTCAGGAAATGCACAGTTTCACCCCGTTCCTTGATGCCTTGCCCGAGGATGTCGCCCGTAAAGTGGCCCGGGACAACTTCCTGGCAATATTGCCGCGAACAGCGGCAAAGTCCGGGAAAAGCGCGCTGAATCGTTAATGCCAAGCGTTAGAAGTATCAAGGCCTTTTGATATCAGCTTTTCGTCTTACGCAATTCTTCGCCGGGCCGATACCTTCTAAGGCAACCAGCTGCAGGGTTGATGCAGCGCTTTTGGAAGGAACCAAAGTAATGAGCATCCGTAGTCTCAATATCGCGCCGCGTGCCGGCCTGGGTTTTGGTGTACTGGCGTTGATGGTGTTTGCCTTGGGGGCGTTCGCCCTGCTGCAAATGTCGAACATGCGCGCCCAGTCTGATGAGGTCGACAACAACTGGCTGCCGAGCGTGATGGCGGTCGGCGAGATGAGTCAGGACATGCTGCGCCTGCGCGCGCTGACCATGCGCCTGCTGCTCAATCGCGATCCGCAGGCGCTGGAGCAGAACGTTAGCAAGCTCAATGAGCTGCGCGGCGTTTTGAGCGAAGCGCAGCAGCGCTATGACGTGCTGATCGTATTGCCCGAGGAGCGAACGCTGTTCGATCGCTTCAAGGTCGCCGAGCACAAATATCTGGAGCTGCAGGCGCAGGTCATGCAGTTGTCTGCCCAGAATCGTGTCGAGGAGGCCGCAACGATCCTCAACGGTCAGATGAGCCCTTTGGCTGACGACATGGCGGTGACCCTGAAGGAGCTGGTCGAGCTGAACAAGCACAACGCCAACCTTGCTACCGAAGCCGCGCGGCTGGTGTTTATCAATTCGCGGGTGTGGGTCGGGGTGATGATCGGTATTACGGCGCTGATCACCATCGGTCTGGCGTTGCTGTTGACCCGGAGCATCGTCCTGCCTCTGGCGCAGTCGCTGGGCGTGGCCGAAGTGGTGGCCGGCGGTGATCTGACCGGCGATATCAGTATTTCCGGGAAGGACGAGCCGGCGCGACTGCTGCAGGCGCTGAAAAGCATGCAGCACAACCTGCGCGACACCATCCGGCAGATTTCCGAGTCGTCCAGCCAGCTGGCTTCGGCGTCGGAAGAGCTGAGCTGCGTCACCGAGGACGCTACGCGCGGGCTGCATCAGCAAAGCCTGGAGATCGAGCAGGCAGCCACGGCGGTCAATCAGATGACTGCCGCCGTGGAAGAGGTGGCGAGCAACGCCGTGGCAACCTCCGAAGCGTCACGCGAGTCTGACCGCATTGCCCAGCATGGGCGCGAGCAGGTCCGGCAGACCGTGACTTCAATCGAATCGCTGGCCGAGGATGTCACGTCCAACGCAACGCAGGTCGAGGATCTGGCGCAGAAGGTTCACGGCATCAGCAAGGTGCTCGATGTGATCCGCTCGATTGCCGAGCAGACCAATCTGCTGGCGTTGAATGCGGCGATCGAGGCGGCACGGGCCGGTGATGCTGGTCGCGGGTTCGCAGTGGTCGCTGATGAAGTGCGGGCGCTGGCGCATCGCACTCAGCAATCGACTCAGGAAATCGAACAAATGATCGGTGGCATTCAGCAGGGCACCGATTCGGCGGTGAGCTCCATGCAGCAGAGCAACATCCGTGCGCATTCGACCCTTGAGCTGGCCAAGGCTGCAGGTGTGGCGTTGGAGGAGATCGCCTCAGCGTTCACCTTGATCAACGAACGCAACCTGGTGATCGCCAGTGCCTCGGAGGAGCAGGCGGCGGTGGCGCGGGAGGTGGATCGCAATCTGATGAACATCCGCGATCTGGCGATGCAGACGTCGGCGGGGGCGAATCAAACCAGTGCGGCGAGCCAGGAGTTGTCGCGGCTGGCAGTGGATTTGAACAATATGGTGGCCAAGTTTTCGGTCTGAGCTGACCCTTGATGATTGCACTCACCCCCTGTGGGAGCGGGCTTGCTCGCGAAGGCGTTGTATCAGATACATATTCGTTAGCTGGCAGACCGCTTTCGCGAGCAAGCCCGCTCCCACAGTAGTTGTGTGTCGTTCGGGGAATCGCAGGCACAAAAAAGCCCCGCATTGGCGTAATGCTGTTCACTTAAGCATTTGAGTCTCAGCAGGGCTTACTTGAAAATCCGATGCCAGACCTCTGGCATCGGATTTTTTATGTCTGTTCAGCAAGACCTGCTCGACCTTGGCGATCTTTTTAACTTCTGCGATCTGAGTACCTTTACCCAACATATTCCGGTTGAGTGGGTAGCGTCTGCACTGGATCTCTCCAGTCAGGCGACCATTCGCCGACGTCGCTTGCCCGCCGATCAAGTGCTTTGGCTGGTACTCGGCATGGCGCTGTTTCGTGACGAGCCGGTCCACGAAGTGGCCAGGCGTTTGAACATTTGTGCCCAAGGGCTGGCCTCTGACCAGCTATTAGCACGAAGCGGTGTAACCGAAGCGCGTAAGCGGCTCGGTGCCGATCCTGTTGAATGGTTATTTCGCAAGACAGGTCATCAATGGGGCGCGGAGCGTTATACCGATGATGCTTGGCAGGGCCTGCAAGTGTTTGCAGTGGACGGTGCGCTTTTGCGTACTCCGGATACGCCCGAACTTCGAGATCATTTCGGGTCGGGAAACACCCGGACCGAGCGCCAGACTCCGTTCCCCATGCTGCGCTTGGTGGCGTTGATGAATGTGCGTTCGCACGTAATCCTGGATGCCCAATTGAGCCCTTACCGACGCAGTGAAATGCGCTTGGCCGACGAGTTTTTGCAGCAGGTTCCCGATCACTCGGTGACGTTATTCGATAAAGGGTTCTGGGGTGCCGAACTACTGTCGAATCTGAATAAAGCCGGTACACATCGGCACTGGTTGATTCCAGCCAAAAAAGGCACGGTTTGTGAGGAAGTGGCTCGTTACAACCCGCATGATCGCCTGGTGCGCATGAAGGTCTCACCGCAAGCCAGAGCCCGAAATCCGGCCCTCTCAACACATTGGGAGGCCCGCGAAGTCAGCTATGAAATTCAAGGCAAACTCAAGACAGTCATGACGTCACTGCCGGCGAGCACCTACAGCACCGAAGCCGTTGCCCGGCTTTATCAGGAACGCTGGGAAATCGAGTTAGGCTTCAGAGACATCAAAAGCTCAATGCAGCAGAACGCAGTGACCTTGCGTAGCAAAAAAGTCGACTTGATCTATCAGGAAGTCTGGGGACTGTTGCTGGCTTACAACGTGGTTCGTCGGGAAGCCAGTCAAGCGGCAGTTGCATTGGGTCGCCTCCCTTCGGACATCCGCTTCAAACCAGCCTGTCAGTACATCGCGGTCCAACTGATCGTAATGGCAGCAGCCAATCCGATTTCAGCGACAGGGAGGCGGCTATCAGAGTTGAGGGCAGGTATTGGAGGATTGTTTCTGGATCACCGCCCAAGGCCTTCAAGACCTAGGACGGTGAAAATTTCAAAGACCCGGTTTCCTGTGGATCGTAAGGCTGCTCCACTTAAGTGAACAGCATTACCGCATTGGCGGGGCTTTTCGTTGTAGCGGCGGATCAGCTGCCTTTGACTGGCTTGCCGTTGACCGTACCGTCCTGGAGCATGATGTTGTACTCCTTGCCGTCGGTTTCGACCTGTTGCAGGCGGACCAGCAGGTAATCCCAGTCCTTGGCGAACCACAGGACAGTGATGCGCTTGCTTTGTGTCGGGTCGCGCACGCGCTCGACTTTGATCGCATCGATCTGGCCGGCCTTGGTGTCGACTTTCTCGGCACCCAGTACACGGAAGTCATAGGTATCGACATCGCTGCCATCGACCACTTGATAGCTCATGGTCTTTTTGCCGGCGGCCAGGTCGTGCTGCAGTGCCAACTGGTAGGTGGATTTGTCGACCATGCCACGGTTCAGTGCAACCTTGACCGGATCGCCGCGATCGGTGCCGGTGACCATCTTGGCATTCCAGTCGAAGTCCAGATCCATTTTCTTGGTTTTGCCCAGACCACCACGCTCGAAGTGGTAGGACTGTGGCAGCAGGGTGTCCTTGTCCAGAGTCAGGGTGCTTTCTTCGGTCAGGCTGGCGATCATCATCGACGCCTTGAAGCTGAGTTTCCAGACGCCGTTGGCTTCCTTGGTCAGGCTGCGTTCGGCGGTGCCGCTCATGGGCAACTGTTTCCAGTCGGCGGTGTAGCTGGCGGAGAACGGTTGAAGGTCTGCCGCCTGCGCGAAGGGCAGGGCGAACAGAGCGCAAGCGAAGAGCAGGGCGCGACGCATAAAATCTCCTAGTGTCGAATCAAGTGGCCGCTGGCCGCGAGTAACTGGCCATCCAGTAAAGCACCTTGTTCACCAAGTGCCAGCCGGCCTTCGGCAAACCAGCGTACGGCCATCGGGTAGATCAGGTGTTCCTGGACATGCACTCGCTGCGCAAGTGTCTGCGGCGTGTCGTGCAACTCTACCGGTATTACTGCCTGTACGACCAGTGGTCCACCATCGAGTTCCTCGGTAACGAAGTGCACGGAGCAGCCGTGCTCGGCATCGCCGGCCTCCAGCGCGCGCTGATGAGTGTGTAACCCTTTGTATTTGGGCAGTAGCGACGGGTGGATATTGAGCAGGCGACCCTGGTAGTGACGCACGAAATCAGCGCTGAGAATGCGCATGAAGCCGGCCAGTACCACGAGTTTCGGTTTGAATTCGTCGATCAGTTCGATCAGGGCAGCATCGAAGGCCTCGCGACCTTCGAAAGCCTTGTGATCCAGCGAGCGGGTGGCGATACCCGCGTCACTGGCGCGTTGCAGGCCGTAGGCGTCGGCGCGGTTGGAAATCACCGCAGCGATGCGAACCGGGCTGTCGCCGGTCCGCGTGCTGTCGATCAGAGCCTGCAAGTTACTGCCGGTGCCGGACAACAGCACCACGACATCACAGGTAGGCATTAGTGAGCCTTGAGGTTTTTCAGCTCGACCTGTGCAGCGCCTTCGGCAGCGGCAGCGATCTGGCCGATGACCCAAGGCTGTTCGCCGGCGTCACGCAGGGTGTTCAGGGCTACTTCAACGTGCTCCTGAGCCACGCAGATCACCATGCCCACGCCGCAGTTCAGCACGCGGTGCATTTCGGTCTCGTCGACATTGCCTTTCTCTTGCAGCCAGTCGAAGACCGCCGGGCGAGTCCAGCTGGCCACGTCAACCACGGCCTGAGCGCCTTTTGGCAGAACGCGAGGGATGTTGTCCAGCAGGCCGCCACCGGTGATGTGAGCCATGGCTTTGACCGCGCCGGTGTCTTTGATCAGCTTGAGCAGCGGCTTCACGTAGATGCGGGTCGGAGCCATCAGCAGGTCGGTCAGCGGTTTGCCGTCGAGCTGGATGTTTTCGATGTCAGCGCCGGACACTTCGATGATCTTGCGGATCAGCGAGTAGCCGTTGGAGTGCGGGCCGGACGATGGCAGGGCGATCAGTGCGTCACCGGTGGCGACTTTCGAGCCGTCGATGATTTCGGCCTTTTCCACGACGCCGACGCAGAAACCGGCCAGGTCGTAGTCTTCGCCTTCGTACATGCCAGGCATTTCAGCGGTTTCACCGCCAACCAGCGAGCAACCGGACAGTTCGCAGCCGGCGCCGATGCCGGTCACAACCTGGGCAGCGGTGTCGACATTCAGTTTGCCGGTGGCGTAGTAGTCGAGGAAGAACAGGGGCTCGGCACCGCAGACCACCAGGTCGTTGACGCACATCGCAACCAGGTCGATACCGATGCTGTCGTGCTTGTTCAGGTTCAGCGCCAGGCGCAGCTTGGTGCCAACGCCGTCGGTGCCGGAAACCAGTACAGGCTGCTTGTAGCCGGCCGGGATTTCGCAGAGGGCGCCGAAACCGCCCAGGCCGCCCATGACTTCCGGGCGCGCAGTGCGCTTGGCGACGCTCTTGATGCGTTCGACCAATGCTTCACCGGCGTCGATGTCTACACCGGCGTCCTTGTAGCTCAGGGAGGGTTGCTTGCTCATGATCCAGGCCTTTAGGGGAGGGGATTCAGGGGTAACGACCGAGTTCAGCGGGAACATCGAAATCGAGAGGGCGATGGCCTCACGCGAATTTCGGGGTGCCCGGCTGTTGCCGGTCTGCGAAGGCGCGCGATTTTATCAGGCTTGAGGGGCAGCGGCCATCCTCGTGCCGACGGGCAGGGGCATAATCGGTGGAAATTTTTTGCAATTGTGCCGGGTAGCTGCCTGTATAAGGTGTGGCAATTAACCGTCTATCGTTATCACTGTGCAAAAAGTTACCGCTGCCGTGTGAATGTTTTGCGATGGCAGATTGTCACAGCCTTGCTTAACCGGTTCACGCGGCCTGTTCCAGCCGCTCCTGTCGACGGGAATTTTCCATGCGTTTTTGTAAATTGTTGGTTGTGGGTTGTTTGTCGGTCGTCAGCCTGGCGAGTCATGCCGAAAACCTCAAAGGTCTTTATCAAGTACGCCAGCCGGTGAGCAGTCAGGCCCCGGAAGAGCGTGATCGCGCCACGCAGGCGGCGCTCGATACGCTGGTGTTGCGTCTGACCGGTGACCCTAAGGCCCCGCAGAATCCGGGGCTGGCGGCGATTCGCAAGGACCCGCAGCAGATCATCAGCCAGTTCGGTTTCGATGCCGGGCCGCCGGAGGTGCTGAAAGTCGATTTCGATCCGGCCACCACCGAGCAGGCACTGCGTCGGGCCGGGCTTTCGTTGTGGGGGGCGAGTCGCCCGTCGATTCTGAGCTGGTGGCTGAACGATTCGACGGAAGGCTCGAGTCTGGTCGGCGATGGTCAGGCTGCGGCTGCACCATTGCGTTCTGCGGCTCAGCATCGTGGCTTGCCGCTGCGTTTGCCGCTGGCGGATCTGAGTGAACAACTGGTGGCCACGGCGCCGGTGCTCGATGGCACCGATCCCGCGCCTTTGCGCGGGGCCTCGGAGCGTTACGGTGCGGATGCCTTGCTGGCGGTGCATGCGCACGAACAGGGCGGGCAGTGGCAAGCCAGCTGGCATCTATGGCTGGGCGATCAGAAAGAGGCCGGTAATGTGCAGGGCGCCGATCAGGCCGCGGTGGCCGATGCGGTGATGCTGGCGGTGGCCGAGCGTCTGGCGCCGCGATTTGTCGCCAAGCCTGGCGCTTCGGGTCAACAGACGCTGGAAGTGCAGGGCATGAATCTTGAGCATTACGCCACGCTGCTGCGGTTACTCGAACCGTTCGGTGTGCGTCTGCAAAGTGTCGAGGGTGATCGCATCGTGTATCGGGTCAGCGGCAGTGCCGATCAGTTGCGTTCGCAATTGTCGCTGGCGAAGTTGCAGGAGTTGCCGGCCGAAGCACCGACGCCAGTGGCAGCGCCGCAGCCAGCCGTCGCAGGTGCGGCGCCTGTTGCGGCTCAGGCGCCTGCACCGGTAGCGCCTTCGTTGCGGTTTCGCTGGTAAGTCTTTCCTTATATAGAAGCAGGAGTGATACATGGCCGATTCGCGGCGTTGGTTCTGGCTCGGTGGGGTAGTCCTGCTTTGCGCGTTTGTCTGGTTGCTGCATCCGATCCTCACACCGTTCCTGGTGGCGCTGCTGCTGGCGTATCTGTTCGATCCGCTGGTGGATCGCCTGGAACGTCTCGGCATGTCACGCACCTGGGGCGTGATCGCGGTGTTTGCGTTGTTCACTCTGATCGTCACGACGTTGCTCTTGGTGCTGGTGCCGATGCTCGCCAAGCAGTTGGTGCGCTTGTACGAACTGGCACCGCAGATGCTCGACTGGCTGCAGCACACTGCACTGCCGTGGGCGCAGTCGAAGCTGGGGTTGTCGGACGGCTTCTGGAAGTTCGACAAGGTCAAGGCAGCGATTAGCGAGCACATGGGCCAGACGACCGACATCGTCGGTGTGGTGTTGAGTCAGGCGACGGCCTCGAGTCTGGCGCTGATCGGCTGGTTGGCGAATCTGGTGCTGATTCCGGTGGTGAGTTTCTACCTGCTGCGCGACTGGGATGTGATGATGGCCAAGATCCGCAGCCTGTTGCCGCGTGATCGTGAAGAAACCATCGTCTCGCTGGCGGGTGAATGCCACGAGGTGCTCGGCGCGTTTGTGCGCGGGCAACTGCTGGTGATGCTGGCGCTGGGCGTGATTTATGCGGCGGGCCTGATGATCGTCGGTCTGGAGTTGGGCCTGTTGATCGGCCTGATCGCCGGCCTGGCGGCAATCGTGCCGTACATGGGCTTTGTGATCGGCATTGGCGCGGCGCTGATTGCCGGGCTGTTCCAGTTCGGTGGCGATCTGTATCCGATGATCGGGATCGTCGCGGTGTTCATGGTCGGCCAAGCCCTGGAAGGCATGGTGCTGACGCCGCTGCTGGTGGGCGACCGGATCGGCCTGCATCCGGTGGCGGTGATCTTTGCGATCCTGGCCGGTGGCGAGCTGTTCGGCTTTACCGGTGTCCTGCTGGCACTGCCGGTGGCGGCGGTGATCATGGTGCTGGTGCGTCACGTGCACGATCTGTACAAGGACTCGGATATCTACAGCGGGACAGATGAGCCCGAGTTGTAATCCGATCGCGGGCGGCCCGGCATTGCGCCGGGTTGGCCTGCGTTTTGCGCAGGGTTCGCACGGCAGTGCGTCAGAGAAACTGTCATAAAACCAGCGCATTAACGCAAACCTTTGATTTTGCTTGGGGTCTGTCGCATTGTGCGCTCCGCTTCACGGGTATAAACTTCGCAAACTTTACACAGAGGCCACTAACGGTTCCTTGAGAACTGTTCAGTCAGCATGAAACCGATTCAGCTGCCCCTAGGTGTGCGTCTGCGTGACGACGCCACCTTCATCAACTACTACCCAGGCGCCAATGCCGCTGCACTCGGCTATGTCGAGCGCCTATGCGAAGCCGACGCCGGCTGGACCGAAAGCCTGATCTACCTGTGGGGCAAGCATGGGGTAGGGCGTACGCATCTGTTGCAGGCGGCTTGCCTGCGTTTCGAGCAGATGGGTGAGCCAGCGGTGTATCTGCCACTGGCCGAGCTGATGGATCGTGGTATCGAAATCCTCGACAACCTTGAGCAGTACGAACTGGTCTGCCTGGATGACTTGCAGGTGATTGCCGGCAAGGCAGACTGGGAAGAGGCGATGTTTCATCTGTTCAACCGTCTGCGTGACAGCGGTCGGCGCTTGCTGATTGCTGCTTCAACCTCGCCACGCGAGTTGCCGGTGAAACTGGCCGACCTCAAATCGCGCCTGACCCTGGCGCTGATCTTCCAGATGCGCCCGCTTTCCGATGAAGACAAATTGCGTGCCCTGCAATTGCGCGCATCGCGTCGCGGTCTGCACCTGACCGATGAAGTCGGACACTTTATTCTGACCCGCGGCACCCGCAGCATGAGTGCATTGTTCGACCTGCTCGAACAGCTGGATCAGGCCTCGTTGCAGGCGCAACGCAAGCTGACTATTCCGTTTCTGAAAGAAACCCTCGGCTGGTAGCCAGCCCTTGAAATACGGGGGCTGGAGCACGTTTCGGCATATTTCAGGCGCCAGAAAATCCGCTTTTCCGCACCGTGTGCAGACCGCGTATCGATTCAAATGGGCTTAAGCGCTTAGATGTAAACGAGAAACCGGGAAGTCACAAAAAGATCGATTGAATTTGCAAATGAGGCCGATAGCGGGCATAGTCTCGGCTTCTTTACAACTTCAGCCACGGTCGTGCCCATGCTAAATCGCTTCGCACCCCTCGTGCCTCTCGCACTCGTCACCCTGTTGTTCGGTTGCGCTGCTCATTCTCCAGTTCAAGAGCAGCCTCAACAGGTTAAAAATTCTGCCACGGCTCAGTCTTCCGTTATTTACCAGGAAGAGCTGGCCACCGAAAAAGAACTCGCCGATTTCAACGGCAAGAAGCCATACGAGCTTCCGGTTCTGGCCGACAGCATCCTCGAACGCGGCATGTCCCTGATCGGTACCCGTTACCGTTTCGGCGGCACCTCTGAAGCCGGTTTCGATTGCAGCGGTTTCATCGGTTACCTGTTCCGCGAAGAAGCTGGCATGAATCTGCCGCGCTCCACTCGCGAAATGATCAACGTGGATGCCCCTCTGGTCTCGCGCAGCAATCTTGAGCCGGGCGATCTGCTGTTCTTTGCCACCAATGGTCGTCGCGGTCGTGTGAGTCACGCCGGGATCTACCTGGGTGACAACCAGTTCATCCACTCCAGCAGTCGTCGCAGCGGCGGTGTTCGCATCGACAGCCTGGGTGACAGCTACTGGAGCAAGACCTTCATCGAAGCCAAGCGCGCCCTCGCGATGGCACCGACCGTGGTCACCGCTCGCAAGTAATTCCCCCGTTGTCGCCACGTCCGTGGCGACAAAAAGGGTGCCCGGCCAGGGAGTAGACCTAGACTTTACAAGGTGAAGTTAAAGTCTTACTTGAAGTTTGCCGCGTAGCCGCTAGAATCCTGTATCTATATTGATGGCAAACCGCCTGCGTGCTCCGCAGGCGGTTTTGTTTCTGTCCATTCGGCAGAGAAAGCCGCAGCCAGATCAGGATGTTCTGCTTATGACGATGTCGGCCCGCCTCACAGTGATCTTCTTCGCAGCGCTGCTCAGCGCCTGTGCCAGCCGCACTCCGCCGCCTGCGCCCGTCGTACGCGCCCCGGTGGTGTTCGGGCCTTCCCAAGCTTTTTCGCCTGCTGCTGAAGACGTGCTGTTTCGCGCCCTGGGCCTGGTCGGCACGCCTTATCGCTGGGGCGGCAACACACCAGACTCCGGGTTTGATTGCAGCGGCCTGATCGGTTTCGTCTACCGCGATGCTGCTGGCATTTCATTGCCGCGTTCCACTCGCGAGATGATCGTGATGCAGGCGCCGAATGTCGGCAAAGAGGGGTTGCAGACCGGCGACCTGATCTTCTTTGCCACCAATGGCGGCTCGCAGGTCAGCCATGCGGGGATCTACGTCGGGGAAGGGCGTTTTGTGCATGCGCCGGCGACGGGCGGCACGGTGAAGCTGGACAGCCTGTCGAAGGCGTATTGGCAGAAGGCGTATCTGAGTGCCAAGCGGGTGTTGCAGCCGGAGCATCTGGCGCATAACCCGTAGTAAAAATCGCAGCAATCCTAATGTGGGAGCGGGCTTGCTCGCGAAAGCGGTGTATCAGTCAACTCAATGGAGGCTGAAACTCCGCATTCGCGAGCAAGCCCGCTCCCACATTTGTTATGTGTCGGGCCCTGATTTATTTAGCGGACGACACCCGCCACACCTTGTTCCCCACATCATCCGCCACCAGCAAACCACCTTGCTGTTCGATCACCACACCCACCGGGCGGCCCAAGGCGTTCTCATCCTTGTCGAGGAACCCGGTCAGCACATCGATCGGTTGTCCGTTCGGCTTGCCGGCGGCGAACGGGACGAAAATCACTTTGTAGCCACTGTGCGGTTTGCGGTTCCACGAGCCGTGCTGGCCGATGAAGGCGCCGTCCTTGAATTGCGCCGGCAGGCTGTTGCCATCGGCGAACGTCAGGCCCAGCGAGGCGGTGTGCGGGCCAACGGCGTAGTCCGGGGCGATGGCTTTGGCTACCAGATCCGGATTCTGCGGTTTTACTCGCACATCCACGTGTTGACCGTAATAGCTGAATGGCCAGCCGTAAAAACCGCCGTCCTTGACCGAGGTGATGTAGTCCGGCACCAGGTCGCTGCCGATTTCGTCACGCTCGTTCACCGCTGTCCACAGCGCACCCGTGGTGGGTTCCCAGGCAAGACCGTTGGGGTTGCGGATGCCCGAGGCGAAAATCCGGTGGTTGCCGGTGGCGCGATCGACTTCCCAAATCGCTGCGCGACCTTCTTCTTTATCCAGACCATTCTCGCCAACGTTGCTGTTCGAGCCGACGGTGACGTACAGCTTGCTGCCGTCCTTGCTGGCGATGACGTTCTTGGTCCAGTGGTGGTTCAGCGTGCCGCCCGGCAGGTCGGTGACTTTGATCGGCTGCGTCTTGATCTCGGTCGCGCCGGGTTCGTAGTGGAAGCGCAGCAGGCGATCGGTGTCAGCGACGTACAGGTCATTGCCGACCAGGGTCATGCCAAACGGCGAATTGAGGTTTTGCAGAAACACCGTGCGCGTTTCGGCCACGCCATCGTGGTCGGCGTCGCGCAGCAGGGTGATGCGGTTCGGGCTCGGCACGCCAGCACCGGCCTTGCCCATGACTTTCTTCATCACCCAGCCACGAATGCCGGCGCTGTCATCGGGTTTCGGTGGGGCGTTGGTTTCCGCCACCAGCACGTCGCCGTTGGGCAGGACATAGAGCCAGCGCGGATGGTCGAGGCCTTCGGCAAACGCTGCCACTTGCGTGCCGGCTGCAGCGGTCGGTTTGCCGCCGGCGGGCCAGCCGATCGCCGGGGCGATGTTCACTGTCGGAATCAGGGTTTTGTTCGGTTCGGGCAGTTTCGGCGACGGGCCGGTGCCGTCGGAAACTTGCAGGCTGGAGGATTCACCGCAGGCGGCGAGCCCTCCGGCGAGGGCGATGACGAGAGCGAGTTGGGTTTTGCGCATTACTGATCTTCCCTATGAATGCATGCTTAATCATAGAGGAGCTTGCGCACCCGATGGTTCAACCGCTCAACCACGGGCCTCTTTGAACAGCACGGCGATGCCTGGGTGATAGTTACCCGCTTCGCTGCGCAACTTGCGGTAGGCGTAGGGGAAATACCAGGCCACTGCGCAGCAATGTTCCTTTTGCAGGTCGTCGACCATGTCCTGCAACTCTTCGGGGCTGGCGCTGTGTTGGGCTTTTTGCGGGGCGACGAACAGGCAACCGAGCTTGAGGTCGCTGGCAAAACTGATGCGTTTGGCGTCGCTGGTGATGTCCAGCAGGGCCTGGGTCAGGTTGAGGTTGTTGACTCGCGGCCAGCGCTGGGTCGCCTGAAGGTAGGCGCGGTCTTCGGCCCCGGCGATGAACAGGTCGGCGCGGGCGTTGCGTTCGCCGTCCTCGTTCTGTTTGCGCGTGGCGGTATCGCAAAGAGTCACCAGCTCGGCCATCCATGCCGCCGCGGAGAGCAGTCCGAGATTGGCTTTCTCGTCATGCCAGTAGGGGGTGTCGTTGTCGCCGCGTACAGCGTTGTAGCGGTCGATACAGTCAAACCAGCGTTCAAGCATCGGGCGCAGGAATTCCAGGCGCGGGTTGCTGATGATCATGCCTTGCATCGTCATCATCCTTATTGTTGTGATGTGCTTTTTCAACCAAAAGCATGGCTCTTTGATATCACTTGTCTCAGTGTGGCACAAGATTGGCGTCAGATAATTGATCGGCGGCAGTTATTCGCCCGACGGCCCCCTCTTTAATTGACGCTCCACCCCCAACCCTCTAACCTTCGCGGCTTGTTTCAGGTGCTCTGTGACCTGTGTCGACAGAGTGAAACAGGGAAGCCGGTGAGGGTTGTCTTCAGGCGAAGAACGATCACGATCCCGGCGCTGCCCCCGCAACGGTAAATGAGTGAAAACTGTGCATTGAGCCACTGTGTCGAAGACGCGGGAAGGCGCGCAGTCAGGCGATTCGCCGCTCATGAGCCCGGAGACCGGCCTGATCCATCCAGCGGCATCACGGTGGGCGATGCCAGGCTTTTTGCCGTCTATTCTTGTGCCTGCCCGCCGTTATCCAGCCTCAACGGAGAGCTCCCCCATGACCGATTCCCCCGAGCGCGACGAACGCCATCTGGCGCGTATGCAGCGCAAAAAAGCCGTGATCGACGAACGCATCGCCAATTCGCCTGACGAATGCGGCCTGGTGCTGGTGTTGACCGGCAATGGCAAAGGCAAAAGCAGCTCGGCGTTCGGCATGCTCGCCCGCGCCATGGGCCACGGCATGCAGTGCGGCGTGGTGCAGTTCATCAAAGGCCGCAATAGTACGGGCGAAGAACTGTTCTTCCGCCGTTTCCCCGAGCAAGTGCGCTTTCACGTGATGGGCGAGGGCTTCACCTGGGAAACTCAGGACCGCCAGCGCGACATCGCTGCCGCCGAAGCCGCGTGGGCCGTTTCCCGCGAGCTGCTGCGCGATCCGTCGATTGGCCTGGTGGTGCTGGACGAACTGAACATCGCGCTCAAGCACGGCTACCTCGATCTGGATCAGGTGCTCAGTGACTTGCAGGCGCGTCCGCCGATGCAGCACGTGATCGTCACCGGTCGCGCGGCCAAGCCGGAAATGATCGAGATGGGCGATACCGTCACCGAAATGGGCATGCTCAAACACGCCTTCCAGGCCGGCATCAAAGCGCAGAAAGGCGTCGAACTTTGAATCAACCACGTCACTGCCCGGCGGTACTGATTGCCGCGCCGGCCTCCGGTCAGGGCAAGACCACCGTCACCGCCGCGCTCGCTCGCTTGCATCGTAACCAAGGGCGCAAGGTGCGCGTGTTCAAGTGCGGCCCGGACTTTCTCGACCCGATGATTCTCGAGCGCGCCAGTGGTGCGCCGGTGTATCAACTGGACATGTGGATGGTCGGCGAGCAGGAAAGCCGCCGCCTGTTGTGGGAAGCCGCCGCCGAAGCCGATCTGATCCTGATCGAAGGCGTGATGGGCCTGTTCGACGGCACGCCGTCCAGCGCTGATCTGGCGCGGCATTTCGGCGTGCCGGTACTCGGCGTGATCGACGGCACCGCCATGGCCCAGACCTTTGGCGCGTTGGCGCTGGGGCTGGCGCGTTATCAGCCGGATCTGCCGTTCGCTGGCGTGCTGGCCAACCGTGTCGGCACTTTGCGTCATGCGCAATTGCTCGAAGGCAGCCTCACCGAAGGTTTGCGCTGGTACGGCGCATTGTCCCGGGAAACCGGGATCGAGTTGCCGAGCCGCCATCTCGGTCTGGTGCAGGCCAGTGAACTGAATGACCTCGACCTGCGCCTCGACGCCGCCGCCGAAGCCCTGGCCAGCAGTTGCGAGGTAGCGCTGCCACCGGCCGTGGCATTCGCCGCGCCCGAAGTGATCCCTGCTGAACCGCTGCTCGACGGCGTGCGCATTGCTGTCGCTCGCGATGAGGCTTTTGCCTTCACCTATGGCGCCAGTCTCGATCTGCTACGGGCGATGGGCGCTGAGTTGAGCTTCTTCTCGCCGATCCGCGATACCCAATTGCCTGCGGCCGACAGTCTGTATCTGCCCGGTGGTTACCCGGAGTTGCACCATGTCGCGCTGGCGCAAAACACCTCGATGCTCGACGCGATCCGTGCGCACCACGCCGCTGGCAAACCGCTGCTCGCCGAATGTGGCGGCATGCTCTATCTGCTCGACGCGTTGACCGACGTTGACGGCACCCGCGCCGAACTGGTGGGGCTGCTGCGCGGTGAGGCGGTGATGCAAAAACGTCTGGCGGCACTGGCACTGCAAGCGGTGGATTTGCCGGAAGGTTCGTTGCGCGGTCACACCTATCACCATTCCCTGACCAGCACCGAGCTGACGCCGATTGCCCGAGGCCTGAGCCCGAATGGCGGGCGTGGGGCCGAGGCGGTTTATCGGGAGGGGCGGATGACGGCGTCGTACGTGCATTTCTACTTTCCGTCGAATCCGACGGCGATTGCCGCGTTGTTTGCGCCAGATCTCAATACCGCCATCGCTGGCAAGCCAGCTCCCACAGTGGCCGGTGTCATGCCTGAAGAAACGCGATCCCCTGTGGGAGCTGGCTTGCCAGCGATGGGGCCATGACCGACAACGCATATTCCGAGGCCGAGCGCACAGCGATCTATAAGGCCATCGCCGAACGCCGCGACATGCGCCACTTCACCGGCGGCACGGTCGAGCCGGAGCTGCTGCGCCGTCTGCTCGAAGCCGCGCATCAGGCACCCAGCGTCGGCCTGATGCAGCCATGGCGTTTCATCCGCATCAGCGATCGCGCCTTGCGCGGGCAGATTCAGCACCTCGTCGAAGAAGAGCGCATCCGCACCGCCGAAGCCCTCGGCGAGCGCAGCGACGAGTTCATGAAGCTCAAGGTCGAGGGCATCAACGACTGCGCCGAAGTCCTGGTCGCGGCATTGATGGACGATCGCGAAAAACACATTTTCGGCCGTCGTACGCTGCCGGAAATGGACATGGCTTCGCTGTCCTGCGCGATCCAGAACTTGTGGCTGGCGTCCCGTGCCGAAGGACTGGGCATGGGCTGGGTTTCACTGTTCGAACCGCAGGCACTGGCCGATCTGCTGCAGTTGCCGGCCGGGGCCAAGCCGCTGGCAGTGTTGTGCCTGGGCCCGGTCAAAGAATTCTATCCGGCGCCGATGCTGGTACTCGAAGGGTGGGCGCAGGCGCGCCCGCTCAATGAGTTGCTGTACGAAAATTATTGGGGAGTGAGTCAATGAGTGTGGCGTTGTTGAGTGTCGCCGCGGTCGCGCTGGATGCGCTGCTGGGTGAACCGAAACGCTGGCATCCGCTGGTGGCGTTCGGCAATTTTGCCGGGCGCATCGAGCGCCGTTTCAATGCGGGCGGGCGTGGCTGGCGCAGTCACGGGGTCACCGCGTGGGTGATCGCCGTGTTGCCGCTGACCTTGCTCGCCACCGCGTTTTCCTGGGCACCGTACGTGGGCTGGATCGTCGAGATTCTGGCGCTGTATTGCGCCCTCGGCATGCGCAGCCTCGGTGAGCATGTCGCGCCGGTAGCCGCCGCCTTGCGCGCTGATGATCTGCAAGAGGCGCGCAAACGCGTCGGCTATCTGGTCAGTCGCCAGACCAGCGAACTGGACAGCACCGCCGTCGCTCGCGCCGCGACTGAATCGGTGCTGGAAAACGGCAGTGACGCGGTGTTCGCCGCGCTGTTCTGGTTTGTCGTGGCCGGCGCGCCGGGCGTGGTGCTCTATCGCCTGAGCAATACCCTCGACGCGATGTGGGGCTATCGCAACGAACGCTTCGAGCGCTTCGGCTGGTGCGCGGCAAAAATCGACGACGTGCTCAACTACATTCCGGCACGGCTGGTGGCGCTGACCTACGCGCTGCTGGGCAACACCCGGCTTGCCTGGAAATGCTGGCGCACTCAGGGGCCGCAATGGGACAGCCCTAACGCCGGTCCGGTGATGGCGGCCGGTGCCGGTGCGCTGGGTGTCGAACTGGGCGGGCCGGCGATCTATCACGGCGAACTGCATCAGCGTCCACAACTGGGTGAGGGGCCGCCAGCCGATGCCGATTCGATTGATCGCGGCTGGCAATTGGTCCAGCGCGGGGTATGGTTATGGCTGCTGATTCTCTGCGTGGGGGCTGAATTCTATGCTTGAGCACGGTGGCCGGCTGCGCAAGGCTGCACTCGATTACGGGATTGCCGAGGCTGACTGGCTCGACCTGTCCAGCGGCCTCGCGCCGTGGCCGTTTGCGGTGCCGGAGATTCCGTTGCGCGCCTGGGCACGCTTGCCGGAAACCGATGACGGACTGGAGCAGGCCGCGTGCGATTACTACGGCGCCTCGCAGGTGCTGCCGGTGGCCGGTTCGCAAATGGCGATCCAGTTGCTGCCGCGTTTGCGCCGCGCCGGCAAGGTCGGCGTGTTGTCGCCGTGTTATGCCGAGCACGCTGAAGCCTGGCGCCGCAGCGGTTACATCGTGCGCGAAGTGCTGGAGCAGGAAGTCGAATTCTTTCTCGACAGCCTCGACGTGCTGGTGGTGGTCAATCCGAATAACCCGACAGGCCTGAGCCTGACCCCGGCGCGGCTGCTCGATTGGCACGCGCGGCTGGCTCAGCGGGGTGGCTGGCTGGTGGTCGATGAAGCGTTCATGGACAACACGCCGCAGCTGAGTCTGGGGCCGCATACCCACCAGATCGGTTTGATTGTGCTGCGCTCGTTCGGCAAGTTTTTCGGTCTGGCCGGAGTGCGTCTGGGCTTTGTGCTGGCCGAGCGCAAATTGCTCAGATTGCTCGCCGAACAGGTCGGACCCTGGGCGGTCAGCGGGCCGACACGGGTGCTCGGTCAGGCCTGTCTGCAAGACACCGAAGCGCAGACCCGGCAACGCATTCGCAGCGATGAGGCCAGTGAACGTCTGGCGCTGCTGCTGGAGCGCTACGGCTTCAAACCCCACGGCGGTTGCGCGTTATTTCAGTGGCTGATCACCGAGCACGCGGCGGCGCTGCACGAATTCATGGCCCGGCGCGGCATCCTCCTGCGCATCTTCGTTCACAACAGCAGTTTGCGTTTCGGTCTGCCCGCCAACGCCGCTGAAGAAGCGCGTCTCGAACACGCGCTGCAAGCCTTTGCCAAGGAATCGAAATGACCACCCTGATGGTGCAAGGCACCACTTCCGACGCCGGTAAAAGCACGCTGGTGACGGCGCTGTGCCGCTGGGCCACCCGTCAGGGCGTGGCAGTGGTGCCGTTCAAACCGCAGAACATGGCACTCAACAGCGCGGTGACCGCCGACGGCGGCGAGATCGGCCGGGCGCAGGCGGTGCAGGCGCAAGCGGCGCACCTCGAACCGCACACCGACATGAATCCGGTGCTGCTCAAGCCCAACAGCGACACCGGCGCGCAGGTGATCATCCATGGCCGCGCGGTCACCAGCATGAACGCGGTGGCGTATCACGACTACAAAGCCATCGCCATGCAAGCGGTGCTCGCGTCGCACCAGCGACTCAGCGCGGCATATCCGCTGGTGATGGTCGAAGGCGCTGGCTCGCCGGCCGAGATCAACCTGCGTGCCGGTGACATCGCCAACATGGGCTTTGCCGAAGCGGTGGATTGCCCGGTGCTGCTGATCGCCGACATCAATCGCGGTGGGGTTTTCGCTCATCTGGTCGGCACGCTTGAACTGCTGTCGCCGAGCGAGCAGGCGCGGGTCAAGGGCTTCATCATCAACCGTTTTCGCGGTGACATCGCCTTGCTGCAACCAGGCCTCGACTGGCTGGAACAGCGCACCGGCAAACCGGTGGTCGGCGTGCTGCCGTACGTGATGGATCTGCACCTGGAAGCCGAGGACGGCATCGACCAGCGCCAGACCGACAAGGCCGAGCAAGTGCTGAAAGTGGTGGTGCCGGTGCTGCCGCGCATCAGCAATCACACTGACTTTGATCCGCTGCGTTTGCATCCGCAGGTCGATCTGCAATTCGTCGGCCCGGGGCAGGCGATTCCGGCTGCCGACTTGATCATCCTGCCCGGCTCGAAAAGCGTGCGCAGCGACCTCGCGTATCTGCGCGCCAATGGCTGGGATGAGGCAATCAATCGGCACCTGCGTTATGGCGGCAAGTTGCTGGGGATTTGTGGTGGTCTGCAAATGCTTGGCGAGCAAGTACACGATCCGCTGGGCCTGGAAGGCGCGCCGGGATCCAGTGTCGGACTGGGTTTGCTGGCGTTCGAAACCACGCTGGAAGCCGAGAAGCAATTGCGCAATGTACGCGGACGTCTGGCGCTGGAAAACGCCGAGGTCAGTGGCTATGAAATTCATGCGGGCGTGACGGTGGGGCCGGCGCTGGAGAACGCGGCGGTGCATCTGGATGACGGCCGTTGTGACGGTGCGCAGAGTCTGGACGGGCAGGTGTTCGGTACTTATCTGCACGGCTTGTTCGAATCACCGCAAGCCAGTGCCGCGTTGCTGCGCTGGGCCGGGTTGAGCGATGTGCAGGAGGTGGATTACCACGGCTTGCGCGAGCGCGATATCGAGCGGCTGGCGGATCTGGTGGAGCAGCATCTGGATACCGGGCTACTGCGTCAGCTCTGTGGGATTTAGGCTGGCTGTTACGGCCTCTTCGCGAGCAGGCTCGCTCCCACTTTGGAACGCATTCCCATGTGGGAGCGAGCCTGCTCGCGAAGGGGCCGGTTGCCTCAATACATAAATGACAGGACATCTCCATCCTCCACAGGGGAGTGAGGTGTTTCAGCCACTGCGGTCACTGTGGGAGCGGGCTTGCCCGCGAAGAGGGCGATTGCCTCAACACATAATTTTCAGGATGTCCCCATGCTCCAACTGATCCTCGGCGGCGCCCGCTCCGGCAAAAGTCGCCTGGCGGAAAAACTCGCCAGCGCCAGCCATCTGGCGGTCACTTACATCGCCACCAGCCAGCCGCTGGACGGCGAGATGAATGAACGCGTCGCCCATCACCGCGCGCGGCGTCCGGCCGAATGGGCGCTGATCGAAGAGCCGCTGCAACTGGCCCGTGTCCTGCGTGAAAGCGCCAGCGCCGAGCGTTGCCTGCTGGTGGATTGCCTGACCCTTTGGCTGACCAATATGCTGATGCTCGATGACGCCGCGCGTCTCGCCGCTGAGCGTGAAGCCCTGCTGGACTGCCTGGCGTCATTGCCGGGAGAAATCATTTTTGTCAGCAACGAGACCGGAATGGGTGTCGTGCCGCTGGGCGAATTGACTCGCCGCTACGTCGATGAAGCCGGTTGGCTGCATCAAGCTCTGGCCGAGCGTTGTCAGCGAGTCGTCCTGACCGTCGCCGGCCTGCCCCTGACCCTGAAAGGACCTGCGTTATGACCCAAGCGTGGTGGTTGAACCCGTGCCAATCCGTGAATGCCGAGATCGTTGAACAGGCGGCGGCGCGCCAACAGCAACTGACCAAACCGGCCGGCTCCCTCGGTCGCCTCGAAACCGTGGCGGTGCAACTGGCCGGATTGCAGGGGCAGATCAAGCCGACGATTGAACAGGTGTGGATCGCGATTTTTGCCGGCGATCACGGGGTGGTCGCGGAAGGCGTTTCCGCGTTCCCGCAGGAAGTCACCGGGCAGATGTTGCTCAACTTCGTCAGCGGCGGTGCGGCAATCAGCGTGCTGGCGCGGCAGCTCGATGCGCGTCTGGAAGTGGTCGATCTGGGTACCGTGACGCCGACGTTGAATCTGCCGGGCGTGCGTCATCTGAACATCGGCCCGGGCACAGCGAATTTCGCCAAAGGCGCGGCGATGACCCGAGCGCAGGGCGAACTCGCCTTGCAGGCCGGTCGTGACAGCGTGCTGCGGGCCAAAGCCGCTGGCGCACAGTTGTTCATCGGCGGCGAAATGGGCATCGGCAACACCACCGCCGCCAGTGCGCTGGCCTGTGCCTTGCTCGACTGTCCGGTGGTGCACCTGACCGGTCCCGGTACCGGGTTGAGTGCCGAGGGCGTCAGCCATAAAGCGCAAGTGATCGAGCGCGCACTGGCGTTGCACGCGGCGCAACGTGGCGATGCGCTGCAAACCCTGTTCAACCTCGGCGGTTTTGAAATCGCCGCACTGGTCGGCGCGTATCTGGCCTGTGCGCAGGAAGGCGTCGCGGTGCTGGTCGACGGCTTTATCTGCACGGTCGCTGCGCTGGTGGCGGTGCGGCTGAATCCGGCCTGCCGCGAGTGGCTGCTGTTCGGCCACCGTGGCGCCGAGCCGGGCCATCGCCACGTGCTGGAAACCCTCAACGCTGAACCGCTGCTGGAGCTTGGCTTGCGTCTGGGCGAGGGCAGTGGGGCGGCGTTGGCTGTGCCGCTGTTGCGTCTGGCCTGCGACCTGCACGGGCAAATGGCGACGTTCGCCGAAGCCGCGGTGGCGGATCGTCCGGCATGACGTTGCGTCTGGACCTGCTGCGCCACGGTGAGACTGAACTGGGCGGCGGTTTGCGCGGCAGCCTCGATGATGCGCTGACTGAAAAAGGCTGGGCGCAGATGCGTGCCGCCGTGGTGGCGGGTGGGCCGTGGGACCGGTTGGTCAGTTCGCCGCTGCAGCGGTGTGCGCGGTTTGCTGCCGAGCTGGGCGAGCAATTGAATCTGCCGGTTCATTTGGACAAGGATCTGCAGGAATTGCATTTCGGTGCCTGGGAAGGGCAGAGCGCAGCGGCGTTGATGGAGACTGATGCCGAGGCGCTGGGGCTGTTCTGGGCCGATCCATATGCCTTCACGCCGCCGCAGGGCGAACCGGTCAGGGATTTTGCTGAACGTGTGCTCGGCGCGGTGGCGCGTTTGCATCAGGCCTATGCCGGCGAGCGCGTGTTGCTGATCAGTCATGGTGGCGTGATGCGCCTGCTGCTGGCGCAGGCGCGTGGTTTGCCGCGAGAGCAGTTGCTCAATGTCGAAGTCGCGCATGCTGCGCTGTTCGCGCTGAGCGTCGAAGCCGATGGCGTGCTGAAGGAAGGTCACTGAGATGCTGCCACTGTGGATCGCCCTGCAATTTCTCAGCAGCTTGCCGATTCGTCTGCCGGGGATGCCGGAGCCGGAACAGCTCGGGCGTTCGCTGCTGTTTTATCCGCTGGTGGGGTTGCTGTTCGGGCTGATCCTCTGGGTGTTGAACCTGGCATTGAGCGGCGCGCCGTTGCTGCTGCATGCGGCGCTGTTGCTGACGGTGTGGGTGCTGCTCAGCGGGGCGCTGCACCTCGATGGTCTGGCTGACAGCGCCGATGCCTGGCTCGGTGGCTTCGGTGATCGCGAGCGCACGCTGACGATCATGAAAGATCCGCGCAGCGGGCCGATTGCCGTGGTGACGCTGGTGTTGGTGTTGCTGCTGAAGTTCTGCGCGTTGCTGGCGCTGATCGAGCAAGGGCATGCGCTGATGTTGCTCATCGTACCGCCGCTCGGACGTGCGGCGTTGCTGGGGCTGTTTCTGACCACGCCGTATGTGCGAGCGGGTGGGTTGGGGCAGGCGTTGGCTGATCATTTGCCGCGCCGGGCCGGTTGGTGGGTGCTAGGGGCGAGTGCGCTGGCCTGCTTGCTGATTGCCGGGGTGACAGCGATTGTTGCGCTGGTTGTCGCGTTCGTTGGGTTTGTCTGGCTGCGGCAGGTGATGATGCGGCGGTTGGGCGGGACTACGGGCGATACAGCGGGGGCGTTGCTGGAATTGCTGGAAATGGCGGTGTTGGTTGGAGTGGTGTTTGTCTGAGATATTTGTGTTGCCTGTTCTGGCTTCATCGCGAGCAGGCTCACTCCTACAGGGGAATGCGGTCAATTTGTAGGAGTGAGCCTGCTCGCGATAGCGGTCTGTCCAACACCGGCACTACTACTGAAAAAACATGTGTAACTTGATTTAACACAGTCGCGGGTATATACACGCATCATGCTTCCTTCTCAGTGTTTGTGCACCAACCTGCGTCGCGCCGCTCGTGGCGTCAGCAGGCATTACGACGGCGCTCTCGACGGCTTCGGGATCAACGTTGCCCAGTATTCTTTGCTGTGCAACCTGCAGCGTCTGGATCAACCGAGCATCTCGGAACTGGCCGAAGCCATGGGCCTGGATCGCAGCACCCTGGGGCGCAACCTGCGGGTGCTCGAAGGCGAAGGGCTGGTGGCGCTGGCCGAGGGCGAGGACATGCGTAATCGCATCGTCCGGCTCACCGAAACCGGTGCACAGCGCCTTGCGGCGGCCCTGCCGGCCTGGGAAGCGGCGCAACAGCGATTGATCGATCGGCTGGGCGCCGAGAAGCGTGAAACCTTGCTGCGACTGTTGGACGAACTGGCCTGAAGGCCGGTTTTTCCGGTTTTAAGCGGGTATATACCCGCGAACGGAGAATAACAATGACATCGATGTGGCGTACGTGCGGTTGGGTGTTGCTGGGAAGTGCGCTGATTCTGGCGTTGTCATTGGGCGTGCGGCACGGCTTCGGTCTGTTCCTGTCGCCGATGAGTGCGCAGTTCGGCTGGGGGCGCGAAGTGTTCGCCTTCGCCATCGCCCTGCAGAACCTGATCTGGGGCCTGGCGCAGCCGTTCACGGGCGCGCTGGCTGACCGTTTCGGTGCGGCGAAAGTGGTGTTGGTCGGCGGCGTGCTGTATGCCGCGGGCCTGGTGTGTATGGGCTTGTCCGATTCGGCGCTGACCCTGTCGCTGAGTGCCGGTCTGTTGATCGGTATCGGCCTGTCTGGCACCTCGTTCTCGGTGATTCTCGGTGTGGTTGGGCGTGCCGTGCCGCCGGAAAAACGCAGCATGGGCATGGGCATCGCCAGTGCTGCCGGTTCGTTCGGCCAGTTTGCGATGTTGCCGGGCACGCTGGGTTTGATCGGCTGGCTCGGCTGGTCGGCGGCGCTGCTGGTGCTTGGCCTGCTGGTGGCGCTGATCGTGCCGCTGGTGAGCATGCTCAAGGACAAGCCGTTGCCGGTGCTGGGCCACGAGCAAACCCTGTCCGAAGCGTTACGTGAGGCCTGCTCGCACTCGGGTTTCTGGTTGTTGGCGTTCGGCTTTTTCGTCTGCGGTTTTCAGGTGGTGTTCATTGGCGTGCATTTGCCGGCCTATCTGGTTGATCAGCATCTGCCCGCCACGGTTGGCACTACGGTGCTGGCGCTGATCGGACTGTTCAATATCTTCGGCACTTACACTGCCGGCTGGCTCGGCGGGCGCATGTCCAAGCCGCGTCTGCTGACGGCGTTGTACCTGTTACGGGCGGTGGTGATCGTACTGTTTCTGTGGCTGCCGGTGACGACGACCTCGGCGTACCTGTTCGGCATGGCCATGGGCTTCCTGTGGCTGTCGACGGTGCCATTGACCAACGGTACGGTGGCGACCTTGTTTGGCGTGCGTAACCTGTCCATGCTCGGCGGTATCGTGTTCCTGTTCCATCAGCTCGGCTCGTTCCTCGGCGGCTGGCTGGGTGGGGTGGTGTATGACCGTACCGGGAGTTATGACTTGATCTGGCAAGTGGCGATTCTCTTGAGCCTGCTGGCGGCTGCGCTGAACTGGCCAGTGCGCGAGCGTCCCGTGGCGCGTCTGCAACCGGCTGTCGGCGCCGTATGAAGCGTTCCTGGCCGCGAATCGCCTTCATCGCACTCGGCGCGCTGTTGCTGGCGCTGGTGTGGTGGGGCTGGCATCAGGGCGGGCTGGCGTTGATGCAGTTGGGCATGGCCGCTTGCTTGTAGGCTTGGAGGGCGAGTAACGTCGATGTCTGATAACCGCATCAAGGATGCCCGACATGTTCATGCGCTGGTGTGCTGTACCCGCGTTGTTGATGGCGTTGACCGGACTGGCCCAGGCCGCTGATTGTCCGGAGGCGCTGCAAGGTTCGTTGCCCAAGTTGCGCGCCAAGGAATCCGTCGATCTGTGCCAGCGTTACGCTGGCAAACCGCTGGTGGTGGTCAATACCGCCAGTTTCTGTGGCTTCGCCCCGCAGTTCGAGGGCCTCGAGGCGCTCAATCAGCACTACAAGGCGCAAGGCCTGGAAATGCTCGGCGTACCGTCCAACGACTTCAAGCAGGAGTCCAAGGACAGCGCCGAAACCGCCAAGGTCTGCTACGCCAATTACGGCGTGACCTTCACCATGACCGAACCGCAGAAAGTCCGTGGCGACGACGCTACTCATCTGTTCAAGGTGCTGGCCGAGCAGAGCAGCGCGCCGAAGTGGAATTTCTACAAGTACGTGATTGATCGTCAGGGCAAGGTGATCGCGAATTTCTCCAGCCTGACCAAACCCGATGATCCGGAGTTTATTGCGGCGGTTGAAAAGGCCATTGCCTCAAAACCTCTCAACTGATAACACACGCTTTTTGTGGTGTCTGAACAGGCACAAAAAAGCCCCGCTTTCTGCAAAGAGAGCGGGGCTTTTCAATGGGCGAGGGGTTAGCCTCGCCGTGCAGCATCAGAAGCGATAGGTCGCGCCGACACCGAAACCGTTTGCCGAGTTTTCATACTTGGCGTCGTAGGTCTGGCCACGATCGTTTTCGTTGTGGACTTTGATCGCTTCTTCCTTCAAGTACGAGTAGGCCACGTCGATGGTCAGCGCTTCGGTTGGGCTCCAGCCGGCACCGATGCTGAAAATGGTCCGGTCGCCAGTAGGGATACGCGGCGAACGGTCGACGTTGTTGGTCGGCGACTGGTCGAAGGTCAGACCGGTACGCAGTACCCATTCCTTGTTCAACTGGTACGAAGTACCCACGGCGTAAGCCCAGGAGTCATGCCAGTTCTGCTCTTCGGTGATCTCGCCAAACTGACCGGCCAGCAGCGGCTGCACGCCCGAGTTTTCAACGGTGATCTTTTTCAGCTGGCTCCAGCGCGTCCAGGTGGAACCGGCGTAGACGTTCCAGCGGTCGTTGATCGCTTGAGTAACCGAGAAGTCCACAGATTCAGGCGTGGTGATCTTCAGCGAAGCGTCGTACTTCTGCTCGGCACCCAGACCGATAGCGCCCAGCACGCCGTAGTTGACCTTGGTGTTGCCTTCGAGCTTGTAGTCGACTTTCGAGTGGTACGTCAGACCCAGACGGGTGGTGTCAGTGGCCTGAACCAGTACGCCGATGTTGTAGCCCAGCGCAGTGTCGTCACCCTTGATCTTGACCTTGCCGTCCGGCGCAGCCTGGGTAATCGACAGGTTGGATTCCAGCGTGCCGTCGATGCGGTTGATGGTCGGACCGAAACCTACCGACACCACGTCGTTGAACTTGTAGCTGACAGTCGGCTGGAAGGTGATGACCTGGACTTCGGACTTGCTGCCGAAGTAACGGCCGGCAAAGCCTTTTTCGTAGTCGGTAATCAGGCCGAACGGCACGTACACGCCGAGGCCGAATGCCCAATGCTCGTCGATCGGTTTGACGTAGAAGCCCATAGGTACGGAGGTGAAGGGCACCATGTCGCCTTTGTTGCTGCCGCCGTTCGGGCTGGAGCTGGCGTCTTTGATATCGGTTTTGGCATCGAGGAATGCAACGCCGCCAGTGACTTGTTCGCTTGTGAGGCGCGACATGCCGGCAGGGTTACCGTAAACAGTGCTTGCGTCGTCGGCAGAAGAAGATCGCCCGGCATAACCAGTGCCCATGCCGCTGATGCTGTGTTCGTTGATGGCAAAGCCAGCTGCGAAGATCTGGGTGGATGCCAAGGAAACGGCGAGGCTAATGGTGGTTTTGAGCATTACTTTTTTCATTATTAGAACTCCTGGTGATCACCGGGGCGAAAATTACCAACATTTTCGTTCCAGCGCTATAGTCCGTATAGCCTGAGTTAGAGCGGTTTTGTAGGACAATCCGACCAGAATCCTGACCTGTTGGCCGATCTTTGGAAACTGCAGGGTCAACATGCGACCTGATTCACAGGTGAAACACAGGTGTGCCAGGCGTAAGTAAAGTCGCGCAGGCGGCCTTGGGGCTGGAAGGTCTGGCGCCAGATTCGCGCCATGCCCAGCAGGTCATCGGCGTCGGGGAGCTGAGTGTTTTGTTCTTCGACCAACAGCCAGGCAATGGCGGTGGCGTAACGCAGGTTGACGGTCAGTTCGAGGTGCGGGCCGCTCAAAAAAGCATGTTGGCTGGCGAGGCCGCGAACCAGGCTTGCGCGTTCCGGATCGAGTGCCAGGTAATGGTCCCAGAGAGCCTGATGGCGGTGCTCGGCAATCCGGTAGAGGCCGTGGCCACGGCGGTCATGCAGGGCGGAGCCGAGGGCGGATTGGCTGGCGGCGATCCCCAGTAGCAGGGATTCGGCGGTTGCGCAGTGGCGTCCCAGATAGATCAGTGTGGGACGGATCACATAGCGGCACAGTTCGCTGGCAGCGATACCCATAATGCCCTCGATTCTTGTAATTGGGCGGCGATACCTGAAGGGGCCTTGGCAGCGGTGGATCGAATCAGGCTCGCCGAAAGCGGATCAAGCCGCTTGAGTTGAAGTGTAGTGTCATATTCGCGACGTAAAGGCCTGTTTTTAAAATATTTCCAGCCGCGAGCCAAAAGCGTTATATCCGATGGTGCTTAGGCGCGAAGGGCTAAAAGCGAAACATCGGGCAATAAAAAGCCCCGCATTTTGTGCGGGGCTTTTGCTTTTGCAGCCTTTTCGGCTCTCAGGCAATCAGGGCCTGACGTGTACGATCGATCACGGCCTGCAGCGGTTCGGCGCTGGAGTATTGATCGGGGTACAGACGCTCGCTGTGGCGAGCGATCCCGTGTTCATTGACCACGGTGAAGCTGAAGCAGCCTTTGCGAGCGGCCATGATCAGGCAGTTCATTGGGGCAAAAGCGTTGGTTAGGGTGCGAATGGCATCCTGAGTATGGATTTGAGTAGACATAGTTATTAGGTGTTCCTACAAATGACACGGATAAGAACCGTGCAACGTTAAAACGTTCCAGTAATGTCGACCACCGTTGGTCGAACAAAGAACCCGACTGGAACAAAGCAGCCAGTTTGAAGCGCTATTAAGTTGGCGCGCTTGGGCTGGCAGGTAGGTACTTAGGAGGACAGGCAACACATCAAGGGCAAAGGTTCTGGGCCCGGGGTGAAGATCCTGATCAATTTGCAGGCTGGTTCGGTCAGAGTAAGTGGTCTTCGCAACACCCTTTGCATTCATTCAAAGGCAGTGTCGGCGCAAGATTTACCTGGAAACCATCGAGGGGTCGTTCCCGCTTTTTTCGGTGAAGGGCTTCTTGGAAGAAGGTTGACCGTGGGGATGTGTTCGACCGGAATTGACTTTCAGCTTGGTACTAACGCCGCGGATAGTAACGGAACGTCTTGGGCAATGCAAACCCCGTCGTAAAAAAGATTTCGTGAGTCGCCAAGCATTGAGGTGGTGTCCCGCTTCTTCGCGAGCAGGCTCGCTCCCACATGGGAAACACCATCCAGTGTGGGAGCGAGCCTGCTCGCGAAGGGATCACCCTGATCAACCGCCGGTCGCCACAAAAGCGTGCAGCCATCCCCATCACCAACCCGCTTATCCCCAGCCCGAGAAGCAAAACGACCCGAAAAAGCGCATCGATATAACCGGGTAACAGGTACTTGTGCACATTAGTTGCGCAGACCGTAACCTCACTGTCATATCAATCCTGACCCCGGTAGCTGCCTGCATCAAAAGTTTAAGTCAATGAAAAATATCGTCTTTTTTTGTTGGTGAAAAAATCGTCAGTTTGACTGCGGGCCCCATTCCACAAGGCTTTGCGCGAGTTCGGGAGCGGTTGTCCACTGAGTTATCCACAGCTTCTGTGGATTGTCCCTAGCGCTTGCTCTAGCACGGGCGTGCCGGGTTTTTTTTGACTTTACCTGTACGAAAAAGAGAGTAGAGTGGCGCGCCCTCCGATCTGTCCCACAGTGTTTTATGAAGTTTCGCTCAGTATCAGGCTCTGTTACCTCCGAACACCCTCGTGTTACCTCTCCCAAGCGATTTTCCGTGCGTGTGGCCGAATGGCTGCTCGACAGCCCGCGTCTGGGCGATAGCCGCAATGCCAAGCATCTGGCGGGGCGTCTGCTCAAGCAACCGGCACGCGAAGGCGTGGTTGCGGCGCAAAGTCGTCTCGGTCAGTTGATGTGCCGCGAGTGCGGCAATGCCCGGGATCGGCGCATCGGTCAGGATCTGTTGCGTCAGGCCGCCCGCGCCGGTGACCGTCGTGCACAACAGGAACTCGGTCTGCTCGAAGACTGAGCTGTCCAACGTCCCACGCCTTGGTTAACCTTCAGGCTTTATCGGATCGGCAGGAGTGGCTATGGCTATGGACTTGACCAGCGTGTTGCTGGGGCTGGCGGGCGCGGGACTGCCGCTGCTGGCGCTGGCCTGGCAACTGCAACGGCGGGCCAGCGACCGGCAAGCCGAGGTCGCCTTGCTCGAAGAGCGTCTGACCATGGCGCAACTGGCGCAGGACGGGCTCAACGCCCAGCTTGAGGCAAGCCGCGATGAAATCGTCGACCTCGGCCAGGCCAATGCCGCCAAGCAGGCTGAACTGGCTGCACTGCGCCGCGAAGTCGAGCTGCTGCAGATCGAACGTGATGACGCCCGTGACGCTTCGCACGCCTGGAACATCGAGCGCGCCAACAAAGAAGCCGAATTGCGTCGCCTCGACGCGCAGGCCGCGTCGCTCAACGCCGAATTGCGCGAGCAACAGGAAAGCCATCAGCAACGCCTCAACGACCTGCAAGGCTCGCGCGATGAGCTGCGCGCGCAGTTCGCCGAGCTCGCCGGGAAAATCTTCGATGAGCGTGAACAGCGCTTTGCCGAGACCAGTCAGCAGCGTCTCGGCCAGTTGCTCGATCCGCTGAAAGAGCGCATCCAGTCCTTCGAAAAACGCGTGGAAGAGAGCTATCAGGCCGAGGCTCGCGAGCGCTTCTCGCTGGCCAAGGAGCTGGAGCGTCTGCAGCAATTGAACCTGCGCCTGAGTGACGAAGCGACCAACCTGACCCGCGCCCTCAAAGGCCAGAAGACCCAGGGCAACTGGGGTGAGCTGATTCTTGAGCGGGTGCTCGAACACGCGGGTCTGGAGAAGGGCCGCGAGTACCAAACCCAGGTCAACCTCAAGGGGCCGGATGGCGAGCGCTTCCAGCCGGACGTGATCATTTACCTGCCGGGCGACAAGCAGGTGGTGGTCGACTCCAAGGTCAGCCTGACGGCGTATCAGCAGTACGTTGCCGCTGAAGACGACACCCTCGGCCAGATCGCGATCAAGCAGCACGTGCTGTCGCTGCGCAGCCATGTCAAAGGCCTCGCAGGTAAGGACTACAAACGTCTGGAAGGTCTGCACAGCCTCGATTTCGTCTTGCTGTTCGTGCCGATCGAAGCGGCATTTTCCGCCGCCTTGCAAGCTGAGCCGACGCTGTTTCAGGAGGCGTTCGACCGCAATATCGTGATCGTCAGCCCGACCACGTTGTTGGCGACGCTGCGGGTGATCGACAGCCTGTGGAAGCAGGAGCGGCAGAGCCAGAACGCGCGGGAAATCGCCGAGCGAGCCGGTTGGCTGTACGACAAATTCGTGCTGTTCATTCAGGATCTGGACGAAGTCGGCAATCGCCTGCAACAGCTGGACAAGGCTTACAGCTCGGCGCGCAACAAACTCACGGAAGGGCGCGGTAACCTGGTCAGCCGCAGTGAGCAGCTCAAATTGCTCGGCGCGCGGGCCAGCAAGAGTTTGCCGGCGGATCTGCTGGAGCGGGCGATGACCGATGTCGATGGGCTGGTCGAACTCCCGGAATAACCCGAAGAGCTTCGCGAGCAGGCTCGCTCCCACAGTGAATGCATTCCCAAGGTGGGAGCGGGCTTGCTCGCGAAGGCGTCAGCGGTAGCGCTGCAACACTCAAGTCGAACGGTTACAACGGCACATACCGACTCAACAACGCCCGCAACGCCGCCGGTTTCACCGGTTTCGCCAGATAATCCAGCCCCGCCGCATGCACCTGCGCCACCGTCTCCGGTCGCCCATCGGCGCTGATCACCACGCCCGGTACCGGCTCACCCAGCGTCGTGCGCAACCACGCCATCAGCTCGGTCCCGGTATCGCCGTGATCGAGGTGATAGTCGACCAGTGCCAGTTGCGGTCGCACACCCTCGTTCAGCAACGCCGCGCATTCCTCGCGATTGCGCGCCGTCCACACCTGACAGCCCCAACGGGTCAGCAGGCTGTTCATGCCAATCAGAATGCTGTCTTCATTGTCGATGCACAGCACCTGCGCGCCGCTGAGCAGCTTGCCGTTCAACTCCACCGCAGTTTTCTGTGGCAGCGATTGCGCCCGGGCCAGCGGCACACTGACACTGAACACACTACCGCGCCCCGGCCACGAACGTACGCGCAGGGTATGGCCGAGCACGCGACACAAACCGTCGGCAATCGCCAGGCCCAGACCGAGGCCTTTTTCGGCGCGGGTCTGATGGCTGTCGAGGCGTTTGAATTCCTCGAAAATCACTTGTTGTTTGTCTTCCGGAATTCCCGGCCCGCGATCCCACACTTCCAGACACAGCTCGCCATCACGCCGACGCACGCCCAGCAGCACCGGGCCCTTGGCATAGCGGAAGGCGTTGGTGAGGAAGTTCTGCAGAATCCGTCGCAGCAGCTTGATGTCGCTGTCGATGCGCAACTGGCTGCCGCGCACGCGGAACTTCAGGCCTTGTTCCTGCGCCAGCGCCTTGAATTCGGCGCCGAGTGTATCGAACAGCTCATTGAGCGCGAACGGCTTGGGATCGGGGTTGATCTTGCCGTTTTCCAGGCGGGATATATCCAGCAGGTCGCTGATCAGGTCTTCTGCCGAACGCAGCGAACTGTCGAGGTGTTGCACCAGTTTCTGCGCCTCGCTGCTCAAGCCGTCGTCCTGATGGGAGAGGGCGGCAGAGAACAAGCGAGCGGCGTTCAACGGCTGCATCAGGTCATGGCTGACAGCGGCGAGGAAGCGGGTTTTCGACTGGTTCGCCGCCTCGGCATGGCCCTTGGCTTCGGTCAGTGCGACGTTGAGTTGCGACAGCTCCTGCGTGCGCTCGCTGACCCGTTGTTCCAGGCCTTCGTTGGCCTCGGTCAGCGCCTGCTCGGCTTCGCGGAACGCGGTAATGTCAGTGAAACTCATGACGAAACCGCCACCAGGCATCGGGTTGCCGATCAGCTCGATCACCCGGCCGTTGGGGAACAAACGTTCGGAAGTGTGCGCGCGGCCCTGACGCATCCAGTGCAGGCGTCGGGCGACGTGGACTTCCGCCTCGCCGGGGCCGCACAAGCCACGTTCGGCGTTGTAGCGAATGATGTCGGCAATCGGCCGGCCGACGCTGATCAAGCCATCCGGGTAGTTGAACAGCTCCAGATAGCGGCGGTTCCATGCCACCAGTTTCAGCGACTGGTCGACCACGCTGATGCCCTGGGTGATGTTCTCGATCGCACCTTGCAGCAAGGCGCGGTTGAACTGCAGGACTTCCGAGGCTTCGTCAGCGATACGGACGACGTCCTCCAGTTGCATTTCCCGACCTTCGATGGCGGCTTTTACTACGGCGCGCGTCGAAGAAGCACCGAGCACGCCGGCCAGCAAGCGTTCGGTGTGGGCGATCCATTCGCCATCGGCGTTCTGGTTCGGGTTGAAGCCTTTGCCCTGGCGGTAGGCAAAACGAATGAAGCTCTGCCGCGCACGTTCTTCGCCGACAAAGCGCGCCGCCAGTTGCAGCAAATCATCGATCTGCACCGCCAGCATCGAACGCGCACTCGGCCGCGCGCTGATTTCCTGACCGATAAAGCGCCCGGCCTGCCAGTGCTCCGAAACCCGCGTGCGCGACAGCACCGAGACCCAGGCGAACAACGTGAAGTTGCCCGCCAGCGACAGCACCACGCCTTGCGTCAGCGGGGTGATCGGCAGGTTCAGCGGGTTGCTGTGCAGCCACGCCAGACCGGGAAAAGTGCTCAGCGACCAGCCGAGGCTGTGGGCGGCAATCGGCAGGATCAATGTGTAAAACCAGAGGAACGTGCCCGCCGCGAGACCGGCGAACACCCCACGGCGGTTGGCCTGTTTCCAGTACAGCGCGCCGAGCATCGCCGGGGCCAGTTGGGTGACAGCGGCGAAGGCGATCTGGCCGATGGTCGCCAGGCTCGCGGTGGAGCCGAGCAAGCGGTAGCTGACGTAGGCCAGCAGCAGAATCAGCACGATGCTCACCCGGCGTACCGAGAGCATCCACTGGCGGAACACCTCGAACGGGCGCTCGGCGTTATTACGCCGCAGTAGCCACGGCAACAGCATGTCGTTGGAGACCATGGTCGACAGCGCCACGCTGGCTACGATCACCATGCCGGTGGCCGCCGACGCACCGCCGATGAACGCCAGCAACGCCAGGGCCGGATGGGCCTGGGCCAACGGCAGGCTGATCACGAACGAATCCGGAAGCACGTGACTCGGCAGCATCATCTGCCCGGCGAGGGCGATCGGCACCACGAACAGCGCGGCCAGCGCCAGATAGGCCGGGAACACCCACTTGGCCAGACGCAGATCCTGCGGGTCGATGTTCTCCACCACCGTGACGTGAAACTGCCGTGGCAGGCAGATGATCGCCATCATCGCCACCCCGGTCTGCACTACCATCGACGGCCAGTTAATCGTTTCCTTCCAGTACTCCTCGAGGCGCGGTGCGAGCATCGCCTGATTGAACAGGTCGTCAAAACCGTCGTACAGCCCGTAGGTCACGAACGCGCCGACGGCGAGAAAGGCGAACAGCTTGACCAGCGATTCAAACGCAATCGCCAGCACCATGCCCCGGTGGTGCTCGGTGGCGTCGAGGTTGCGCGTACCGAAGACGATGGTGAACAGCGCCAGTACCAGCGACACGATCAGTGCGGTGTCCTGGGCGCGGGTGCCCATGGCGTCGGCACCGGCGCCGATCAGCAGGTTCACACCAAGGACGATGCCTTTGAGTTGCAGAGCGATATAAGGCAGGACGCCGACCAGACAGATCAGCGCAACGACCACCGCCAGCGATTGCGATTTGCCGTAGCGCGCGGCGATGAAGTCGGCAATCGAGGTGATGTTCTCCTGTTTGCTGATCATCACCATTTTCTGTAGAACCCACGGTGCGCCCAGCAGCAGCAGGATCGGCCCGAGGTAGATCGGCAGGAATGACCACAGCTGTTCGGCCGCCTGACCGACCGCGCCGAAGAACGTCCAACTGGTGCAATAAACCGCCAGCGACAGGCTGTACACCCACGCGCGCATCCGCGGCGGCAATGGCGCGCTGCGACGGTCGCCGTAGAAGGCGATGGCGAACATGATGGCCATATAGGCGAGGGCGACGGCGGCGATCAGCCCGGTGGACAACGACATGCAACACTCCCGACAGAAGACTCCCCGGCAGTCCTGCCCGGGCGGACAGTCTCGCATGAGTGCGGCGGTTAGTCAGTGTCGACCAAGGTCGTGGCGTGGCGGGGTGTCGCAGGTTTGAAACCGGGTGGTTCTGAGGTGACTGGTCGGGCCTCTTCGCGAGCAGGCTCACTCCTACAGGTGGAACGCATTCCAATTGTAGGAGTGAGCCTGCTCGCGATAGCGTCAGTCCTGTTTCAACGCCATATCGATCAATCGATGCAGTTCATCCACCTCCAGCGCCGCCGCCGCAAACAGAATCCGGAACACCACCGGCGCCACCACCAGATTGATCAACCGATCAACGCTCGGCGCCGGCTCGTCGGGATGACGCTCGATGATGGTCTGCAACTGCGCGCCAATGATCGTCACGCAATACCCCGGCGTGGCGCTGGCCTGCACGTCGCGCATCATGTTGCGCCCCGGCTCCGAACTCATTTCGTCCAGATACTGCTCGGCCCAGGCGCGGATATCACCGCGCAGGTCACCGGTCACGGCCGGTTCGCTGTCGGGGCGCATGCGGGCGAGGGCGACGTCCGCCAGCAACGCCGTCAGATCGCCCCAGCGCCGATAGATCGTCGAGGGCGTGACCCCGGCCCGCGCAGCGATTTGCGGGACGGTCACGGTGCTGCGCTCCTGTTCTTGCAGAAGCGCGCGGACTGCCGAATGAATCGACTCTTGCACCCGGGCACTGCGGCCGCCGGGGCGTAAACCTTCTTTAATAGCCATGCGCCAGACCTTAACACAAAGAATTTGCTTTAAGCCAAAGCCAAGAGCACACTCCGCAAAAGCAAAAAATTAGCTTTTGCGGAGTGTGCCCATGACCAGCCTTGCTTCCAACCGTGGCAGCCTGATTTTTCTGGCGATCACCTTGTTGAGTTTTCTCGCCGCCTCCACGGCGCCGACGCCGCTGTATCACCTGTATCAGGATCAACTGCACTTCTCGGCAGCAGTGCTGACCCTGATTTTCGGCGTGTATGCCTTAAGCCTGCTGGCGGCGCTGCTGACGGTCGGTTCGTTGTCCGATCATCTGGGGCGCAAACCGGTGATCTTCACCGCGGTGCTGCTCAATGCCCTGGCGATGCTGCTGTTCATCCACGCCGACAGCGTCGCCTGGCTGATCAGCGCCCGCGTGCTGCAAGGTTTTGCCACCGGCATGGCCACCGCTGTTCTGAGCGCGACGCTGCTCGACACCGACCGCCAGCAGGGGCCGTTGATCAACAGCGTCGCACCTTTGCTCGGCATGGCGGTGGGCAGCATGGGCTGTGGCTTGCTGGCCGAGTTCGCTCCGGCGCCGTTGCAACTGACTTACTGGTTGCTGCTGGCACTGTTTGTGTTGCAGGCGATGTATGTCTGGCGTCTGCCGGAAAGCGTCACCCCGCAAGCCGGGGCCTGGGCTTCGCTGCGGCCGACCCTGCATGTGCCGGTTCAGGCGCGTTCGACCTTGTGGCGTGTGCTGCCGCTGAACACCGCAACCTGGGCCCTCGGCGGCTTCTTTGCCTCGCTGGCGCCGTCGCTGGTGCGCACCGCCACCGGGTCGACTTCCAACCTGATCGGCGGTGCGACCGTCTCGGCGCTGACGGTGACGGGCGCGCTGATGATTTTCACGTTGCGCAATCGGCCTGCGACCCGCGCCCTGCAACTGGGCGCCAGTCTGCTGCCGATCGGGGTGCTGCTGATTCTGCTCGGCGTGCACAGCGCCAGTCTGGGGCTGTTTTTCCTCGGCACGCTGGTCGCCGGTTGTGGCTTTGGTTCGGGTTTCCTCGGCGCGGTGCGCAGCCTGGTGCCGTTGGCCCTGCCGCATGAACGGGCCGGTTTGATGTCGGCGTACTACGCGCTGAGTTATCTGGCGTTCTGTTTGCCGGCGTTGCTCGTAGGGTATCTGACCCGCATCTTTGGTTTGTTGGCGACCACGGATGCTTACGGTGCGGTATTGATCGTATTGTCGGTGGCAGCATTATTGCTGTCATTGCGAGGGCGTTCCGATTTGCACACGGCGCAAAAATGCGGGGGCAACTGAGATCCTCATTGATGGCATAAGGGCGGTTCTTTAGCATGTCCTCCCTCAAAGGCGCTGGGCCTGCACAAGGACTGTAAAAGAGATGAGTACGGAAATGCTGAAGCGCTTCGAAAACTTGCATGGAGCGTTGAAGCCCGGAGAGCGACGTCTTGTTCAGCGTTCCCAGAAAGGCCTTTACGCAAACCTGGGTGAAGATCTTCCCGACGAAGAGACGACCAGAACCGTTGTCCGTGCCTCCCTGATCCGGTGGTTGTTGCTCAATTACTCTGCAACAGCGAGTTTTGGTGAAGTGCTGCGTTTAAGGGGCGCTTTCATTGAAGGGAAACTCGATCTTGACGGGCTTTGTGTCACGATTCCGGTTGCTTTTGTTAAATGCAGATTTACTCAACCGGTTTCTGTCCGGGGCACTGAGTTCAAGCATTCTGTCGGATTTAGCGAGTGCGCGATGACGTCACTGTTTGGCCAGGGACTATCCGTCGATGGCGATCTGGCTTTTATCAAGGTGCAAACTTGCGGAACCGTGAATTTACTCAATGCCCGTATTTCCGCCAGTCTGAAATGTGCTGGCAGTCAGTTTGACGGCCAGGGCAAAAAAGCACTGATTGCTTCCGGTACTGAAATCAATTCCGTCGTTCAATTGACCAAGGAGTTTTCCGCCAAGGGTGGAGTGATTTTTTCGATCGGCAAAAATAGGCGGTTCGTTTAGCTGTGACACGGGTACCTTTGCAGTGGACGAAGGCGAATCGCTGGATTTCGATAAAGCTGTAATAGGTGGCTCGGTATTTTTGCACGAAGGCTTTTCATCTATCGGAACGATCCGGATGTCGGGCGTCAGGATTTTTGGCCAACTCAGTTGCATAAATGGGCGATTCGATGGAAACCGCAAAGGCCGCGCGCTGAACATGGAGCGTGGATATGTCAGAAACAATGTTCTCTTCAGTCGTGGTTGTGAGGTCATTGGTGGGTTGTATCTGGCAAGCTGCTCTATCGACGGGAATCTCGGGTTTGATGATTCCTCGATAGACGAGATAAAGGCGCACGAGATCAATGTGAAAGGACGTTTAAGTCTGAGTAATGTCAGATCCGTTCCGAAGCTGGTTTCACTTTGGGGGGCGAAAATCTCCTCTCTTCATGATGATTTGAAGTCTTGGGGAGGGCACCCAATCCTGAACGGCTTCGTCTATGAAGCCATTGACGTCAATAACCCGATGCCTGTCAGCGAACGGATTGTCTGGCTGAAAAGTCAGAAAACCGGCTACACGCCGCAAAAAAAGATTGTTTCATCAGAAGCGGAAAACTTCCGTCCTCAACCCTGGCGTCAGTTGCAACAAGTCCTGGAGTCGATGGGGCGCACTGAGGAAGCCAAAGAAATCGCGATTGAATATGAACACTGCCTGCGCCGGTTCGGATTGATTGGTCAAACACCGGAAAACTGGTACGGCTGGTATCGACGGTTATATGCCTGGTGGGCCAAGTGCTTGCATATTTGTTACGGCCATCTCACCGGTTTCGGCTACCGTCCGATGGTTTTGCTCCCTTGGTTTGCCTTGGTTTGGGTGTTTTGTACAGTCATTTATTGGTGGGCGGCCAGTGCCGGGATTTTTGCCCCCAGCAATCCGCTCATCTTTCAGAACGAGGCCTATGAAACCTGTCGACCCGATCGAGAGCAGGTCTGGTTGAGCAAACGTCATGATCGTTTGTCGACAGAACTTCCAAAAGACTACAGGGGCGAGGGCAACTGGTACCTGTGTAACGACTTGCGTGAGGAATACACTGGCTTCAGCCCGATCGCTTTTTCACTCGATTTACTGCTGCCTTTGGTCGATTTACATCAGGAGAATGACTGGGCCCCCCTCATCGAAACCCCAAAAGCTAATCCGGCTCATGAATTTTTCAGCTTCTTTATCAGTGGCAAGCGCTTTGTCAGATTTGTGATGTGGTGCGAAATTCTGGCTGGCTGGGGCTTCAGCCTATTATTTGTCGCGGTGGTTTCCGGTTTGGCGCGCCGCAAGGAGTAAGGCACCTTCATGAAGATTATCCGCAGCAAGTCGTTCACCGCCGAGCGTGCCTGGGGTGCGCTGGACATCGCCAATATGAACGGCATCACCACGCGTCTGCACTGGACCGATCAGCCCTACAAATGGCACGTCAACGATGGTGAAGAAGTGTTCGTGGTGCTCGATGGTCAGGTGCAGATGCGCTATCGCGAACTGGGCGAAGAAAAGCAGGTGCTGCTTGAGGTCGGGGATATCTTCTACGCCTCGGTCGGCACCGAGCACGTGGCGCATCCACAGGGAGCGGCGCGGATTCTGGTGATTGAAAGCGAAGGCAGTGTCTAGACGCTTATCTGTAAAGTAGATAAGAGATAGAGAAATTACCCGTTATATAGATATTCGATTCGGTTCTACCATGGACTCAACCTCACCTGAGGACAGGAGTTCATGATGACTTGCCCCAACATAGCCAAACCCGGCATCAAGCCGTTCAGCCAGCTTCAGCATCCGCGTGAAGTGATCCGTCAATTCACCCCGAACTGGTTCGCCGCGACCATGGGCACCGGTGTGCTGGCCCTGGCCCTGGCGCAACTGCCGGTGGCGATCCCCGGGTTGCACGCGGTGGCCGAAGGTTTGTGGCTGTTCAACATTCTGTTGTTCACCCTGTTTACCTTCGCCTATGCCGCGCGCTGGGTACTCTTCTTCGATGAAGCGCGGCGGATCTTCGGCCATTCCACCGTTTCGATGTTCTTCGGCACCATCCCCATGGGCCTGGCGACGATTATCAACGGCTTTCTGCTGTTCGGCCTGCCACGCTGGGGCGAAGGCGTGATTCATTTGGCCGAAGTGCTGTGGTGGCTCGACGTGGCGATGTCGCTGGCCTGCGGTGTGTTGATCCCCTACATGATGTTTACCCGCCAGGAACACAGCATCGATCAGATGACCGCCGTCTGGCTGTTGCCGGTAGTGGCGGCGGAAGTGGCGGCGGCCAGCGGCGGCTTGCTCGCGCCGCACCTGGCCGATGCCCACGCGCAACTGGTGGTGCTGACGACAAGCTACGTGCTCTGGGCATTTTCCCTGCCCGTGGCGTTCAGCATTCTGACCATCCTGTTGCTGCGCATGGCGCTGCATAAACTGCCCCACGAAAACATGGCCGCCTCAAGCTGGCTGGCCCTCGGTCCGATCGGCACCGGCGCGTTGGGCATGTTGCTGCTGGGCGCTGATGCACCGGTGATCTTCGCCGCCAATGGCCTGCCGGGCATCGGTGAAATCGCTGCGGGCCTGGGGCTGGTCGCCGGGATCACCCTGTGGGGGTTCGGTTTGTGGTGGATGTTGATGGCGCTGCTGATCACCGCGCGTTACCTGCGCGACGGTATCCCGTTCAACCTCGGCTGGTGGGGTTTCACCTTCCCGCTGGGCGTGTATTCGCTGGCGACCCTCAAGCTCGCCAGCACGCTGAACCTCGGTTTTTTCAGCGTGGTGGGCTGTGTGCTGGTGAGCCTGCTGGCAGTGATGTGGCTGATCGTCGGTAAACGCACCGTGCAGGGCGCGTGGCGCGGTGAGCTGTTTGTCTCACCTTGTATTGCAGGGTTGAAGAAATAACCTGAAAAGTTTAGGTAATGTGTGGCCTGGATCGCCGATCGAGATTCCAATAAGCAGATCCAGGCCATTCTCTACCGACCTCAGGGAAACACGGAAGATGAGTCACCCCTCACAGTTCAACCTGCTTCGCACTCGGCGCTTTCTGCCGTTTTTCATTACGCAGTCGCTGGGCGCGTTCAACGACAACGTGTTCAAGCAGTCGCTGATCCTCGCCATTCTGTATCGGCTGACCATCGAAGGTGATCGTTCGATCTGGGTCAACCTGTGTGCGCTGCTGTTTATCCTGCCGTTCTTCCTGTTCTCGGCGCTGGCCGGGCAGTTCGGGGAAAAATTCGCCAAGGACGCGCTGATCCGTCTGATCAAACTCGCGGAAATCGCGATCATGGCCGTAGGATCGATCGGTTTTCTCTTCGATCACCTGTCGCTGATGCTGGTGGCGCTGTTTGCCATGGGCACGCATTCGGCGCTGTTCGGGCCGGTGAAGTATTCGATTTTGCCGCAGGCGTTGCGCGAGGATGAACTGGTCGGCGGCAACGGACTGGTGGAGATGGGTACGTTCCTGGCGATCCTTGCCGGGACCATCGGCGCTGGCGTCATCATGTCTTCGACGCATTACGCGCCACTGGTGTCGACCGCGATTGTCGGCATTGCGGTGCTCGGGTATCTCGCCAGTCGCAGCATTCCGCGCGCTGCGGCGGCTTCGCCGGAAATGCGCCTGAACTGGAACATTTTCAGCCAGTCCTGGGCCACGCTGAAACTCGGTCTGGGCCAGACGCCCGCGGTGTCGCGCTCGATTGTCGGCAACTCGTGGTTCTGGTTTGTCGGGGCGATTTACCTGACGCAGATCCCGGCCTACGCCAAGGAGTGGATGCACGGCGACGAAACCGTGGTAACGCTGATTCTCACGGTGTTCTCGGTGGGGATTGCGCTGGGTTCGATGCTCTGCGAGAAGCTTTCCGGGCGCAAGGTCGAGATCGGTCTGGTGCCGTTCGGTTCGTTCGGTCTGACCGTGTTTGGCCTGCTGCTGTGGTGGCATTCCGGTGGAATCCCGGAGAGCGTCACCGGCCATAGTTGGACCCAAGTGCTGGGCTTTGCCCATACCTGGGCGGTGCTGGTCGATATTCTCGGCCTCGGTATTTTTGGCGGCTTCTATATCGTGCCGCTGTACGCGCTGATCCAGTCGCGCACTGCCGAGAACGAACGGGCGCGGGTGATCGCGGCCAACAACATTCTCAACGCGCTGTTTATGGTGGTGTCGGCGATCGTTTCGATCGTGTTGCTGAGCGTGGTCAAACTGTCGATTCCACAGCTGTTTTTGGTGGTATCGCTGCTGAACATCGGCGTCAACGCCTACATCTTCAAGATCGTCCCCGAGTTCAGCATGCGTTTCATGATCTGGCTGCTCAGCCATTCCATGTACCGCGTCGAACACCGTAATCTCGAAGCGATTCCGGACGAGGGCGCGGCATTGCTGGTGTGCAACCACGTGTCGTTCGTCGATGCCTTGCTGATTGGCGGCGCGGTGCGTCGGCCGATTCGCTTTGTCATGTACTACAAAATCTACAACCTGCCGGTGCTGAACTTTATCTTCCGCACGGCGGGGACGATTCCGATTGCCGGACGCAACGAAGACATCCAGATCTACGAAAAAGCCTTCACCCGGATTGCCCAGTACCTGAAGGACGGTGAGCTGGTGTGCATCTTCCCGGAAGGCAAGTTGACCACCGATGGCGAGATCAACGAGTTCAAGGGCGGGCTGACGCGGATTCTCGAAGAAACCCCGGTGCCGGTAATTCCGCTGGCACTGCAGGGATTGTGGGGGAGTTTCTTCAGTCGCGATCCGAACAAGGGCTTGTTCAAGCGGTTGTGGTCGCGGGTGACTTTGGTGGCGGGTTCGGCGGTGGCGGTGGAGGCGGCGCAGCCGGCGAAATTGCAGGGGTTGGTGGGGGCGTTGCGCGGGGCAGTCAGATAGTCGCAGACTTCAATGGCTCCTTCGCGAGCAAGCCCGCTCCCACATTTGAAGTGCATTCCAGTGTGGGAGCGGGCTTGCTCGCGAAAGCGGCAGTGGCCTAAGCGCTGACCTTGAGGCCGATCAAACCGGTGATGATCAACGCCACGCTGGCCAGGCGAATCAACGCCATCGACTCGCCAAACAGAATGATCCCGGCAATCACCGTGCCTACGGCACCGACCCCGGTCCAGATCGCATAAGCCGTACCCAACGGCAATTCCTTCATTGCAAGACCCAACAGGCCGAGGCTGATTGCCATCGCTGCGACGGTCAGTACGGTGGGGAGCGGGCGGGTGAAACCGTCGGTGTATTTCAGGCCGACGGCCCAGCCGACTTCGAACAGGCCGGCGAAAAACAGAATGATCCAGGACATGAAAAACCTCCATCGATTGACGGGGCCGTCCCCAGATTGATAACTCGATCGAGCCGCAGGGTCGTCCCCGCGTAGCGCAATAGTCTGCCGAGCATTAATCCGGGGATCAAGCTTCCCGCTCAGTCGGCCGGCTGCTGCGCCAGCGCCTCACGGTCTTCTTTCTCGCTCATGCGCCGGAAGTACGTCGAGAGCAACGCCCCGGAAATGTTGTGCCAGACGCTGAACAACGCGCTCGGCACCGCCGCCAGCGGCGAGAAGTGCGCACTGGCCAATGCCGCGCCCAACCCCGAATTCTGCATGCCGACTTCCAGCGCCAGCGACTTGCGCTGCGCCAGTGGCAACTTGAACAGGCGCCCGGTGAAGTAGCCCAGCAAGTAGCCGAAGCTGTTATGCAGCATCACCACCGCCATGATCAGCAGCCCGGATTCGGCAATCTTCGCCTGACTGGCGGCCACCACGGCGGTGACGATGATGACGATGCTGACCACCGACATCAGTGGCAACACCTCCACCGCGTGCCGCACTCTATCGCCGAGCAAACGTTGCGCTACCACGCCGAGCACGATCGGCAGCAGCACCACTTGCAGGATCGACCAGAACAATTCCATGAACGACACCGGCAACCATGCCGAAGCCAGCAGCCAGATCAGCGCCGGGGTCAACAGCGGCGCGAGGAGGGTGGTAACAGCGGCAATCGCCACCGACAGCGCCAGGTCGCCCCGGGCCAGCCAGGTCATGACGTTCGAAGACGTGCCACTTGGGCAGCAGCCGACCAGAATCACCCCGACGGCGATTTCCGGTGGCAGATGGAAGATCTGGCAGAGCAACCACGCCACACCGGGCATGATCACGAAATGTGCGACCACGCCCAAAGCCACGCGCCACGGATGGCGGGCGACGGCGGCGAAGTCATCGAGTTTGAGGGTCAGGCCCATGCCGAACATCACCAGCCCCAGCAGCGGCACGATTGCGCCTTTGAGGCCGAGGAACCACGCCGGTTGCAGGAACGCGATCACCGCGAAAATCAGAACCCAGTAAGCGAAGGTATTGCCGACAAAGCGACTCAGTGCAGCCAGTGCGCGCATGGCCTGTTCCTTGTTATTAGTTACGCCACAAAACCAATTGTGGGAGCGGGCTTGCTCGCGAAAGCGGCGGGTCAGCCAAGTTAATGTTGAATGACACACCGCTTTCGCGAGCAAGCCCGCTCCCACATTGGGGTTTCACGAGGGTTTTAGATCCCCTGCGGCGTCTCTTCACCGCCCAACGCTTCCACCAGCGCCGGCAGGAAGTCGCCGAAGGTCAGCATCATCAGGGTGAAGCTGGCGTCCAGTTGGCCCAGGGCCTCGTCGCCACCGTCCTGTTCCGCCTGATCTTGCAGCAGGTCTTCGAACTTCAGGCGTTTGACGGTCATCTTGTCATCGAGCATGAACGACAACTTGTCCTGCCAGGCCAGCGACAACTGAGTCACGACTTTGCCGGTGCTCAGGTGCAACTGGATTTCTTCGCTGGTCAGGTCCTGACGCTTGCAACGCACGATGCCGCCGTCTTCGTGGGTGTCGCGCAGCTCGCACTCGTCCAGAACGAAGAAGTCCGGGGCCGCTTGCTGGGTGGTGACCCACTCGGTCATCACGGCGGTCGGCGCGGTTTTCACGGTCAGCGGACGGACGGGCAGGGTGCCGAGCACTTCACGCATGGTGGAGAGCAGGTCTTCGGCGCGTTTCGGGCTGGCCGAGTTGACCAGGATCAGGCCCTGTTTCGGCGCGATGGCGGCGAAGGTCGACGAGCGACGGATAAAGGCGCGCGGCAGGAACGCCTGGATGATTTCATCCTTGATCTGATCGCGTTCCTTCTTATAGACCTTGCGCATCTGCTCGGCTTCGATCTCTTCGACTTTTTCCTTGACCGCATCGCGCACGACGCTGCCCGGCAGAATGCGTTCTTCTTTACGCGCAGCGATCAGCAGGAAGTCACCGCTGACGTGTACCAGTGGAGCATCTTCGCCTTTGCCGAATGGCGCGACGAAACCGTAGGTGGTCAACTCCTGGCTTGCACATGGACGCGCCAGTTTGGTGGCCAGTGCAGTTTCCAGCGCCTCGGCATCGACAGGCAGGTCTTGGGTCAGGCGATAGATAAGCAGGTTTTTGAACCACATGGGGTGAGTCTCTCCTTTATACAAAGGGGGGCATTATTGTCTTCGCCGGGTCATAGGCCAACCCTTCTCTAAGCCTTTGGAAGGCCTGAGAAAATTAATTAAAAAAGTGCTTGCCAGAGGTTGGGTCGCTCCGTAGAATGCGCGCCACACCGAAGCGAAGGGTGATTAGCTCAGCTGGGAGAGCGTCTGCCTTACAAGCAGAATGTCGGCGGTTCGATCCCGTCATCACCCACCATTCGTTTCAAGTGTTTAGCGCAGCGGTAGTTCAGTCGGTTAGAATACCGGCCTGTCACGCCGGGGGTCGCGGGTTCGAGTCCCGTCCGCTGCGCCATATTCGGTAACCTGGACCACTGAACGCCAGGTCACCACGGAAAAACCCGCTGAAGCGGGTTTTTTTCTGTCTCACGTTTGTACCTTGTTCCATCGGGTTGTGTCGTTTCACCGGTTTTCGGATTTTTTTGAAAAAAACTTCAATTAAATCAACACTTTACGAAAACTTGTGGCATAATGCGCCCCGTAACGAAGCGAAGGGTGATTAGCTCAGCTGGGAGAGCGTCTGCCTTACAAGCAGAATGTCGGCGGTTCGATCCCGTCATCACCCACCATTCGTTTCAAGCGTTTCGCGCAGCGGTAGTTCAGTCGGTTAGAATACCGGCCTGTCACGCCGGGGGTCGCGGGTTCGAGTCCCGTCCGCTGCGCCATATTCGGTCACCTGGACCCACTGAACGCCAGGTCACCACAGAAAGCCCGCCTAGTGCGGGCTTTTTGCTGTCTGCGATTTGATAATTTCTGCATTGCCGCTGTGGTGAGGGGATAAATCCCCTCACCACAGGTACTTTTTACTGTTCGGCATTGCGGCTATGCCGATAGTCACTCACCGCCTCATACACCGCTTTGCGCAAGCGGTTGATCCCGCCAATCGGCCGATGCGCCTCAATACCAAACCATGGGTTGAACGACAGGTTGTCGCATTCTAGATTCAAGGCCGGCGTGTCGAAGTCCTGTGCAGGCAGGGTAATCCGCGCCACGCTTTCAAACGGTGAATCCTGCTCGCGCCATTCGATGCTGGTGTCCTCGATCGGCATGTACCTGTTCGCATCCTGGCGCTGAATCTGCAGCACGAAACACGCCGGCACCCGATCCGTCGACAATTGCTGATTCAGGGCACTGCGCAGGAAGTTCGGCAAGTCATGGTTCTGCGGGGGCAGGGCATACGCCGGGCAATTATCAGGATCCGGTGCTACCCGAAACTTCGCATTGGCCTCACCGAGTTTGTAGGGGGATACCGAAAAGTAAGTCGTCCCTGTCGGGCTGTCCGGTGGCGGCGACAGTGTCGCCAGGGCGATGAACAAGTGGCGGATCTGCCAGGTGCGCGGATCCCAGCCGGGGAAAAATGCCATGATCTTTTTGCCATCAGCCTGAGCCGCTACATTCTGACGATACTCGGCGACATCGCTGACAAAGAAATTCGCATGGCTGAACATCACAAAGTCTTGTTCGTGGCGCTCCTGACGGTCGCCTAGCAGCTGTTTCCCGGGAACATCGAGCAGTTTGATCGCCATGCCCCGGGCGTCGCGGATGCTGTCGAACTGTGGATAGGCGTTGCCATTGGACAGGCGAATCATCGCCTGCCAGGTTTTACCCGGCTCGCTGAATACGCCTTGGCGCAACGCTGGCGCCAGTTCCTGCAGCACCGTCACTTCGGCCTTCACGCAACCGTGGGCCTTGGCATGCGCGTCGCGCAGGTAGCGAGTGCCTTCGCGGTGTTGATCGACGATGCGCACCGCCGTCTGGATCACGTCCTGGGTCATCGCCGCTTCACCGGCGGGAATCTGTTCCTGCGCCGACACCGGGCCGCGGTGTTGCCAGGCGAACCATGCGCTCGCGATGGCCCAGCCCAGCAGGCCGATAATCAGCAATGCCAGCAGGGTTTTGCCGAGCAGGCGTCCCAGCCACAACCAGAGGCGGGCGAGCATGGACGGTCTTTTGTACGAATTGATCATCATGGCAATTGAGCCTCCAACGGTCCGCCCAGGACTTTCAGGTACTCCAGCAATGCCCAGCGTTCCTGCGGTTGCAGCAGTCTGCCGATGACGCCATTGCCACGCTCGCCGGCGCGGAATTCATGACCGCTGTTGTGGTTGCCGCTAATCCGGGTGTCGAACAGAAAGCCGTTGGTAAAGGCCTCGGTGCGATACCCCAAGTGGCGCGGGTCGTACTCGAGAGTGCCTTTATAGAAGGTGGTGGCGCGTTCATCCTGGGGCGACAGCAGTTGATAAAGACTCGGTACCGAACCGTTGTGCAGAAATGGCGCGGTGGCCCAAACCCCGGCCAGTGGTCTGGCCTTGTAAGCGACTTTTTCGCGCACGCCGATCGGCAGACCGAAGCCATCAAGTTGTGGCTTTTCCTGAGGGGTGACACCGGCCTCGCGATAAGCGCGGTTTTCGACGAATGCGGTGACGTAAGCCAGGCCCTTGGCCACCGATAGCTGGCTCAGATCCAATGGCTCTTTGGGCGTTGGATGCAGCTTCACATCCATCTGCTCAAGCTCCTTCAGATCCCATTGCAGCGGCGTCAGGTCGAAACGGTGGTTGGCAATGTTGGTCGCTGCATTCGGATCGGTGCCGATCACCGCCACCGGCAGCATGTGCAAATGCTGCACCCAGCGTTCGCCCTCCTGAGTCTTGCGTGGCACATGGCAACCGGCGCAGTTCTCGGCAAACAGCGCGCGGCCCCTGGCGGCCAGTGGTTTGTCCACCGCACCCAAGACATCTTCCGGCCAGGCGGGTGGTTGCAGGTGTTGCAGGGTTTCTTCGATTTTGTGCAGGTCACGCACGCGGACACTGGAGGCGTAACGGGCATCGCCCTGCAGCGGCTGGCCATTGCTGTCGAAGAAATTCAACGTGGCGCCGACACCCAGTGCCTCCCCGATATTGCGCGCCATCGGTTGCTGTGCCGAGCCGTTCCATTGCACCCAGTCGAACGTCCACATGTCCCACAGTTGCGGGTAGTCCACCGGGGCGTTGGCCACCCGGTAGTTGGTGGGGGAGATCGCGTCGCCGAAGGTGGCGTTGGCGATGCGGCCGAACGCATCGGTGCGTCCCGGGCCTTCTTCGGTGGGGTAGAGACCGCGGTGAGTGTCGTTCCAGGCGACTTTCAGGAACGTGTTCAGAGACGCCTTGAAGTCTTTGCGCAGTTGCTCGTGGCGCGCCTCATAGTCATTGCCCAGCACATTGCGGGCGAAACGCTCGAATTTCCATGGGTTGTAGTAAGTCGAGGCCAGACTGGCGACCAATGCCTGTCCGAAACTGCCGCCGCGCAATGTCGGAACGCTGGAAGGCAAGACATGCTGCGCCGAACCGCCGTCAATTCGCACGGCCTGGTCCTTGAAGCGTAATTCGCCGGTGTGGCAAGCGGCGCAGGTGATATCGAGATATTGCTCGTTACCGCCGGGATTTCGATGGCGGGCGAAACCGACCGGCAGATTGCCAGGGTTGTTCGGTGTGGCTTTCTGTTGCGGATCAACCAGAAAGCCGAAGCGTGCGAGGTATTCCGGGGACGCGAAACGCTGCTGCGAGAAGGGTAATTCCAGCGCCTCGAACCATTCATAACGCAGGCCTTTGACCTGTGTGCCCTGCGGGGTGAAGTAGTAGGTCTGGCGTTGTTCTTCACTCCACTGGTTCAGGTAATGCACCTTTTGGGCGGGGGAGTAGAACGGTAATTTCGGGTTGGCGACGTAGTACAAAACCACGGCCAGGCCCAGGCCCAGCAGCACGATGATCAGGGTCAGCACACGGTAGAAGAGGCGCAAGATAAACATCCTTGTCGAGTTGTTGCGCTGTTATGCCTCACCTGTTGCGGGTGCGGCAAGTGGCCATTACGCCAACTGTCGTAGGAAGTCTCTTCAGTCTCCATCGGACCAAGATGACAGAAGCTTCATCGTCCCTTTTCCCGAATGCGTTTTAATCCCTGAACTTATCGGACGTTTCCTGCTCTCATGCCGGTAGCCATTGGTCGTGGCGGCCTGATAAGCTCGCGGCTTTACTCGATTGCCCTTTCGGCGCATGAACAAGGAAATAGCATGAAACAGCATCGGTTGGCGGCGGCGGTAGCCCTGGTTAGCCTGGTCCTCGCGGGTTGTGATTCGCAGACCAGCGTAGAGCTGAAAACCCCGGCGCAAAAAGCTTCCTACGGTATCGGCCTGAACATGGGCAAGAGCCTTGCTCAGGAAGGCATGGATGATCTGGACTCCAAAGCGGTAGCCCAGGGCATCGAAGATGCCGTCGGCAAGAAAGAACAGAAGCTGAAAGACGAAGAACTGGTCGAAGCCTTTGCCGCGCTGCAGAAGCGTGCTGAAGAGCGCATGGCCAAGATGAGCGAAGAGTCGGCAGCTGCCGGCAAGAAATTCCTCGAAGAAAACGGCAAGAAGGCCGGCGTGACCACTACTGCATCCGGTCTGCAGTACGAAGTGATCAAGAAAGCCGACGGCCCACAGCCTAAGCCTACCGACGTAGTGACCGTTCACTATACCGGCAAGCTGACCAACGGCACCGTGTTCGACAGCTCCGTTGAACGTGGCAGCCCGATCGATCTGCCGGTCAGCGGCGTGATCCCGGGTTGGGTTGAAGGTCTGCAACTGATGCACGTTGGTGAGAAGTACAAGCTGTACATCCCTAGCGATCTGGCTTACGGCGCGCAATCGCCAAGCCCGGCGATCCCGGCCAACTCGGTCCTGGTCTTTGACCTGGAACTGCTGGCCATCAAGGATCCAGCCAAAGAAGACGCCGCCGCTGCCAAGTAACAGGCATCATTAACGGCTTCGCCAACAACGCCTCGCTTATGCGGGGCGTTGTTGCATCTGGACGAAGCTGGCGGTAAACAGAGCGAACGGATGCGGCTCGCAGCAGTCCTAGAGATTGAGGCCGCCAGCGCTAGACGCCCTGAGCTGCCAAGTCAATGAAATATTGGGGTTTTTTATGTGAGTAAAAAACGCCCGATCTGAGCGCGGCCCTTATAAAACGGGGCTTTCAGCGCTGAAATGCAGCTCTGTTCACAAGGTTATCCACAATTTGTGTGGATAACATTTCAACGGGAGAAATAGATGAAAGCGCCGTGGAATTTCGCCCGATTTCTGCCCCTGGCCGGTCGATTGCTGGCGCGTGGGCGTCTGCCGACTCTGTTGTTCGCGGTGGCGAGCAAAGGTGCCGCGCAAGGCAATCGCCTTGGCAAACTCAAGGATGATCTGCGTCTGCTCCAGGCACTGTGCCTGGCTTACTGGCGTGGCGAGTATCGGGCCATCAGCCCGAAAGCCATGGTTTCGGTGGTAGCGGGGCTGATGTACTTCCTCAGTCCGGTGGATGCGATCCCGGATTTCATCCCGGTGTTCGGCATGCTCGATGACATCGCGGTTCTGGCTTGGGTGATGAAAACCCTCGACGATGAGCTCAATGCTTTCCGGCTCTGGCGCAGCCGGCAGCAGCCGGAAAAGCTCGCGGTGGTCGAGCGCCTGCCTGATACCCCCGAACAACTTCAGCTGCAGGGTCCGAAAAAGCCCTGATTCACTTCGCCTGGATACAGATAGATACCCCCCGCGACCTTGGCCGCTGTTAGGATTACACTTCTAGGGAAAAGTGCCGACTCGCTAAGTGTTGTTGTCCTACGGGGTAGTCATGGATATTCAGATAATTGCACGCGATGGCGAACCCGAATATGCGGTTCTGCCATGGGTTCAGTATCAGGCTCTACTGAAAGCAGCAGGCATCAACGAAACACCGCAGCAGCAGGCGCCAGCGCCGGCCGCCGCAACGCCGGACCCGATTCTTCCAGGTCTGGATCAACTACGCAGTTTGCGCGAAGGGAAGGGCATCGCCATCGAGGCGCTGGCCCGCACGGTAGGCATCAGCCCGTCTTATCTGGCCATGATCGAAAGCGGCGAGCGTCAACCTGACGCCGCGATTCGTCGCAGCCTGGCCTGGGAACTGACGGTGCCGGGTTGGAGGGATGAATCGTGAGCGTACGCATCAGTCGTCAACATTGGGACGGATTGCTCGGGGAGCTGGATCAGGCGCGCAGGCAGCGCCATCTGTTGACCTATCGAGCCTTGCTCGAACGTTTGCAACTGCCGACGCCGGCGATGCAGACGCTGACCGCGGCACTTGAGCATCTGGCCGCACTGGACGCCAAGGCCGAGCAGCCATTGCGCAGCTCGCTGGTGATCAGCCAGGGTGCCAGCCGTTTGCCACGTACCGGTTTTTTTGAATGCGTCGAGCGTCTGGGGCGCTTTTCCGGGCCATCCGATGGCGTCGCGGCTGCTTCCTGGCATGCGTCGGAAGTGGTCAGGGTTTTCGAATACGAGTACCCGGAATCGGCGGAGGCCTGAGTGTTCTTACGACTCAAGGCGTCGGCTAGTTACTGGTTGGCCCGTAGGCTGTTTCACTGGTCGTGGTTCGTCCGCCAGCCCAGAGGCTGGCGCTGGCTCGAAGGGCAGTTTGCGCGCATGGCCAATCTTGGCGATGTTGGCGCGCAAAGCTTTTATGGGCACATTCTGACGTTTCGCGGGGTTGGCCTGGGTGCCCGCGAAGAGGGTGTGCGGCTATTGCGTCTGGCGGCACTCGCCGGCGATGGCAAAGCGGCCTATCAGGTCGGCGTGATCTGCCTTGCAGGTACCCCGAGCAAGGGGCCGGATCCAGCAGAGGCTGCGCGCTGGTGGACTTTGGCCGCCAAGGCCGGCCACCCGTTGGCCGAACTCAAACTCAAAGAATTGAGCGCTCGCGATTAAACCCAGTAAATCCATTTGTGTCGGCCCGATAAACGTGGCGTGAGGGAAACCTCACGCCACGTTTACGTTTATAGCTATACGTTTTGTAGTAACTGGTTTTTTACAGATTAGTCCTACAGCAAACGCCTACTCGCCTGACTTCTTTCCTGGCTGATCCCCCGCAAAGTCCCCGCGCCTAATTTCTGCGCGAGGGAACGCTCATGTTTGACCCGGTTTTTCATTCCACCCCGCATCGTCGTGTGCGTTGATGGACGCCGTCAGCCGCATCGAGCAGGAACTCGACAGCTTCCCCGACACCCTCGACCTCTATCGCCAACAACTTGAGCATTGGTTGAGTCGCGCGGCCGACCAGGTCAGCCACGCGGCCGACCTGCCGTCGCTGATGGGCATGGAGCGGATCATTCGCTTCGGCGATCGCGTCACCGCCGTCAGCACCGGCGACAGTGAGTTTTCCACCAGCGTCGTGCAGTGCCCGAAGAGCGGAGTGCTGGCGATCGAGAGCAAGTTCGAGTCGGTGTACGACATTCCGCTGGGCGACATCGTGGTGGATGTGGTGGCGGTGGATGATGGAAAAACCTCGCCCGTGGCACTGGATGCGCAAGGCCGGGGCACCTTCACCGGTACGCCAGGCAAGTTCTATCGCGTGCAGGTGCACAGCGACGTTACCCCGGAGCAGATCAAGGCGCTGTTCAAGTCCTACGACGGCTTAACCGGTGAGCTGGATGGCTGGCTGCGCAGCGAGTGGCAAGGGTTCCAGCCGCAGTGGTCGCAGTCGGTGGCGACAGCCGCGAGCAACGGCATGCTCGCCGGGAGTTGGGCGGCGATCGAGGGGGTGTGGGACAGCATCGGGATGCTGTCGGACATTCTCAAGGATCCAGGCGCATTTGCCGAGCGGCTGGGAAGCGGCGCGGCTGATCTGATCCATCTCGCAGAATCAGCTCCGGATGTCATGCAGAAACTGCAGTTGCTGGTCAGTGATGAAGCGGCGCTGTGTTTGCTGTTGCGTGCGGCGAGCCTCTGGTTCGAGATGCTGCCGCCCAGCCAGATCGCCGGCAAAACCGCTGAAACGGCGTCAATGATGATCGTGCAGGTGCTGATCGATGTGCTGATCGGCGTTGTGTTGACATTCGTCGGGGCTGGCGCAGGGATCGCTTATCTGACCCTGCGCCTGGCGGATCGCGCGGCCCAGTTGCTGTCGGTTGTAAAGCGCCTGGTCAAGGCGATTTTCGGCATCGTCAACACGTTCATCCATTACGTCGACCAGTACAAAACCGTTGCCGCGCGGGGTATTGCCGCCGGCGTGAAAAAGGGGCGCATGCAATTGCGCTGGGATGCGAAGCGCAATGCCGCCCTGAAGAAAAACGAGCACCACGATAACGCTCCCGATCAAGCGAAAAACCCCAACGGCGACAGCGCCGATTGCGCGCCGCTGACCTGCACCAACGGCTGTCCGGTGTCGATGGTCACCGGCGAAGAACTGCTGACCCTGAGCGATGGCACGCTCGATGGTTTGCTGCCGTTCGAGTTCACCCGGTTGTACCGCACCAGCGCGGTGGAGATCGATGTCGGGCTGGGGTTTGGCTGGAGTCATTCGCTGGCGCATCGGCTGGAGTTTGACGGCGATGTGGTGGTCTGGGTCGATCACGAGAACCGCCGCACGCGGTTTCCGTTGCCCAGCGTTGAACGGCCGCAGATTCACAACAGCCTGTCGCGGGCGGCGATTTTTCTCGGGAATGAGCCGGAGGAACTGATCCTCGCGCTGGCGGGGGAAACGGCGCGGTTTTATCACTTTCGGGCTGGGCGGCTGACGGCGGTCAGTGATGCGTATGGCAATCGTCTGACCGTACAGCGCGATTATTCCGACCGTGTGCAGCGCCTGGATAACGGCGCAGGTCGCTCGCTGTTTTTGCGCTACGACCAGGCGCATCTGTTAGCGGTGGATTACCAGGTGCTTGGGGGCGATGGCTGGCGCACCGAGCAAACGTTGGTCAGTTATTGCTACGACGCCCGTCAGCGTTTGTTGGCCGCGACCAACGCCGTCGGTGACAGCGAGCGTTACGACTACGACGATCAGCACGTCATCCTGCAGCGGCAACTGACCGGCGGCGCGAGTTTCTTCTGGGAGTGGGAGCGTGCCGGCAAAGCGGCGCGCTGCGTGCGGCACTGGGCGTCGTTCTCGCAGATGGACACGCGGTATGTCTGGGACGACGACGGCCGTGTCGCGGTGCATTACGTCGATGGCACCGAAGAGGTTTACGTCCACGATGACAGCGCACGGCTGGTGCGTAAGGTCGAGGCCGATGGCGGTGAGCACCTCAAGGCCTATGACGATCAGGGTCGGCTGATCGCCGAGCAGGACGCGCTCGGTGCGGTCACCGAATACCGCTACGACGACGTCGGACGGCTGATCGCGCTGCTTCCGCCGGAAGACGAGCCAACGTCCTACGAGTACCGCAACGGTTTCCTGCACAGCCGTTCTCGCGGTGAGGCGGTGTGGACATTCCGGCGCAACGCTGAAGGGGATGTCACCGAAGCAGTCGATCCCGACGGCCAGGTCACCCATTACTACTACAACGTTCGCGGGCAGTTGCTGTCGATCCGCTATCCGGACACCAGTCGGCACATTTTTGTCTGGAACGATCTCGGCCAACTGATCGAAGAAACCCTGCCCGCTGGCGGTGTGCGGCGTTTTTCCTACGATGCGCTGGGACGGCGGACGACCTCTTGCGACGAGCACGGCGCGATTAGCCGTCAGCAGTGGGATGCGGCTGGCCGACTGGTTCAGACGACCTTTCCTACAGGTGCCACCCGCGCCTACAGCTACGGCGCTTATGGCCAGGTTACTGCCGAGCGCGACGAACTCGGGCGCATCACCCGCTACGAGTATGACGATGACCTGCACCTGGTCTCGCGCAAGATCAATCCCGACGGCACGCGGGTGCAATACCGCTACGACCATGCGCAACTGCTGCTCACGGAAATCGAGAACGAGTCCGGGGAAAAGTACCGACTGGACTACACGCCGAGCGGATTGATCCGACAGGAAACCGGCTTCGACGGCCGGCGCACCGCCTACGCCTACGATCGTAATGGGCACCTGCTGGAGAAGACCGAGTTCGGCGATGACGGCTCAACGCTGGTCACCGCTTACCAGCGTGATGCGGCCGGGCGTCTGCTGCTGAAAACCCTGCCCGACGGGGTTCAGGTGGCTTACCGCTACGATCGCCTGGGGCGGTTGATCGGTGTCGATGACGGCCAGAAACATCCACTGGCCTTCGCATACGATCTGCAAGACCGGCTGATCACCGAGCATCAGGGCTGGGGCACTTTGCGGTATACCTATGACGCTTGCGGCCAGCTCAAGCGCCAGCGTCTGCCGGACAACAGCAAGCTCGATTATCACTACGCCAAGGGCGGTGCGCTGACCGCCATCGACCTCAATGGCGCACGGCTGACCAGTCACGTCTACCAGTGCGGTCGCGAACAACAACGCCAGCAAGGCCTGCTGCTCAGCGACTATGCCTACGACGATCAGGGCCGTTTGCTGGCCCACGTTGTAGGCCATCAGCACACGTCGCTATACCGCCGCGACTATGCCTACAGCGCCAACGGCAATCTGGAGCACATTGCCGACAGCCGTCACGGCCAGCGCACCTACGCCTACGACGCCCTCGACCGCTTGATCCGCGTGCGCCACTCGCGTGACGAACTGCCCGAGTCCTTCACCCACGACCCGGCCGGCAACCTGCTGATGCAGGATCGCCCCGGTCCCACCCGGATCAAGGGCAACCGCCTGCTGATGCAAGGCGACCGACACTACGACTACGACGCCTTCGGCAACCTGATCCGCGAGCGTCGTGGCCGCGACCAGCAACTCGTTACCGAGTACCGCTACGACTGCCAACACCGCCTGATCAGCCTGACCCGCCCCGACGGCCAAACCGCGACCTATCAATACGACGCTTTCGGCCGGCGTATCCGCAAGACCGTCGACGGCGTCAGCACCGAGTTCTTCTGGCAAGGCGACCACCTCGTCGCCGAGAGCAGCAAAACCCACCACCGCAGCTACGTCTACGAACCCGGCACCTTCCGGCCGCTGGCGTTGCTCGACGGCAAAGGCCCGAAACGCGCTTGCCCGTTCTACTACCAACTCGACCACCTCGGCACCCCGCAGGAACTCACCGACTACAGCGGCGAAATCGTCTGGTCCGCGCAGTACGACGCCTACGGCAAAGTCGCGGCGATCACCCTCGCCGGCGAGGACTATCTCGACCAGCCGCTGCGTTTTCAGGGGCAGTATTTCGACGCGGAAAGTGGACTGCATTACAACCGGCATCGGTATTACGACCCGCGGTTGGGGCGGTATCTGACGCCGGATCCCATCAAGTTGGCGGGTGGGTTGAATCAATACCGGTATGTGCCAAATCCGACGGGGTGGGTGGATCCGTTGGGGTTGAGCTGCACCTGTCCTCCGCCGACACCGCGCCGTCCGATGCGGTACGAGGCGGGTCGTGCAGTCGTCGAAGAAGGAGCGCCTCCACTGCCGAAGATGACAGCGCAGGAGCGGCGGGCGAGGCTTGATGAGGTGGCAGAAGAAAATGCTCATCGGCGTCTGGATGAAATGGAGAGAGCCACACAAGACGCACACTTCTTAGAGAAACATGGCAAACAGACCACATTAGCTTCTCAGCAGGAACGCTCACTGACGGGAAGAAATCCAACAACTGGAATTATCGAGGTTTATACCAATGGGAGGCGAGCAGGGCAGCCAAAAATACCCAGTGCGGCTACTCACTTTTTTAGTTATCGAGATCAACTTAACGCAATACATCGTGCACAGCTTATTTTCAGACGGAACGGTCAAATCGCGTCTAAAGAACCTATGAATATGGGTAAGGTTGTTGGCGAGGGGTACAAAAGGGGAGGAGTCGTTTATGGACAGCAAACACATGCTGTAGTAGTTCTCAATAGAGCGGCTGAGCCGATAACCTCTTATACGGAGTTTGTGAATTGAAACGTAAGCCTGAATATTTTGTTTTGCGTGGTCTGCTTTTTCTATTTGATATAGAAAATACTCATGATGACGCTCGTGAAAAAATCATCGTCTCGAAGAATGTCAATGACAAGAAAGAGCTTGCTGAGCTATTTGATATTCTTATGAAGCCTGAGTTTATTTTTTATAGCGTTGAGGAACGAGAGTGGTGTATCGACACACTGAAGTACTATTTGGAAGCCGGTGATAGCTTTGATGAGGTATTTACAAGAATCACTACTTATTTTGATGACGACGTAGAGGACCAGCGTCAGTTTATGCAGGTTTTGTTGAGTTGTTTATTGAAGTATCACGCCGATGATTCAGATATGGGTTAAGGCCGAAACAGTTGGGCTAATTCAAATGCCCCCTTCGCGAGCAAGCCCGCTCCCACAGGGATTTGTGTCTGCTGGGGAGTCAGCGTTGGCCGATCAGTTGCGGTTGATGAAGGGCGGCGGCAGTGAGGCTATCAATCACATGCACGCTATACCCCGGAACATTCTTCGCATGATGCTTCGCCTGCGAAGCCATCTCCGCCAGTTGACTCGCATCCAGTTCTGCGCAAGCCGTGGGGTGCAGGTGGACGACGCCGATCGATAACGAGAGTAACGGAAACTCCTGCCGAATCCCCTGCCGGTTCGGCGCGATGAAGCAGCCGGCTTCCAGGTGTTCCGGGCGATAGAAGCGGCGGCATTGGCTTTGGAAGTCGTCGAGCAACTGGTTTAGGCGTTTGCGCCAGTCTTCCGGGCCGAGCACCAGCAGGAAGTCGTCACCGCCGATATGGCCGACGAAGTCGCGGGATGGGTCGACGCGTTCGTTGAGGCATTGCGCCAGGCACAGCAGGACTTCGTCGCCACGGCCGTAGCCGTAGATGTCGTTGAAGGGTTTGAAGCTGTCGATGTCGACGTAGCAGATGATCGATTCGCGGCCCTGTTGCAGCAGGCGGGTCAGGCATTGCTGGATCGGCACGTTGCCGGGCAGCAGGGTCAGTGGATTGGCGTATCGCGCCTGTTGGATTTTCAGTTCGGTGATCAGTTTGAGGACGTCGATCACCCGACCGAGGCCGAGATAACCACCGTTGAGGGTAATGATGAAATCCTCTTCGATGCGTTGCCGGGCGCGGCTGGTGATCAGACGGCTGACCTGTTGCAGCGACTGGCTCATCTCCACGGCGAGGAAGTCGTCGTTCATCAGGCGGCTGATCGGCTTGCGCGCGAACAGGTCGGTGGCAAATGGCTTGAGCAAGGCGTCGGACAGCGAATGGCGATGGACGATGCCGCACGGCTGGCCCTGTTCATCGAGCACCGCCAGTGAGTTCAGATTGGCCTGGCGGCGGAAGGCTTCCAATACGGTAGCGGTCGGTGTGTCGCGATGCACCGCCGGTTGGTCATTGAGCAGGGCGCTGAGGTCGCTGCCCTCGTCGTTCAGCGCTACGGCGCTGCTGTCGTGTTTCGGCATCAGGGCCCGGGCATCGCGGGGTGGATGCTCCTGAGGGCGAGCGAGCAGGTAACCCTGTACCAGATCGACGCCCATCTCGGTCAGCACCGCCAGTTCCTCTGGCAACTCGATCCCCTCGGCAATCACCTGTGCCCGTGACGCCTTGGCGATTTGCAGGATCGAGCCGACGAACTCGCGTTTCAATGCGTCCTGATGGATGCCGTCGATGAAGTGGCGGTCGATCTTCACGTAATCCGGGCGCAGCTCCGACCATAGACGCAAGCTCGAATAGCCGGCACCCAAGTCATCCAGCGCAATCGAAAAGCCCATCGCCCGATAGTGATGCAGCGCGGTTTGCAGCAACTGGAAATCGTCGATTGGCGTCTGTTCGGTGAGTTCGATCACCACCTGGCTTGGTGGAATGCCGAAGTCCTGCAGCAGTTGCAGGGTCCGTCCCGGTTGGTGCGCGGCTTCAAGCAGGGATTCCGGTGAAACGTTGAGGAACAACTTGCCCGGCAATTGCTGCTCGTTGAAACGACGGCAGGCAGACTGGCGGCAGGCAATTTCCAGTTCGCTCAAACGACCGGCCTGACGGGCCACGGCGAACAACGCGATAGGCGAGTGCAAAGGGCTGTTGGACGGGCCACGGGTGAGGGCTTCGTAACCGAGAATACGACGTTCGGAAAGACAAATGATCGGCTGGAACAGACTGTGCAAACCGCTTTGAGTCAGGATCGAGCTCAAGGCACTCAGCTGTTCGGTCGTGGTCATGGCTATCTCTGGCGATAAAAAAAGGACCGGGAGCGCTCTTGCTTGAAGAGACGCTCCCGGTCCTTTATTTCACGACAGAATGATGACTGTTTGATGACGCTCCGAGGAGCGTCAACACTAAATTGCCATCATCTTACTTTTTGGCCACCTGATTACTCAGTTTCAGATAATCCAGCAGCACGCGCCCGGTTTCGGCCAGGTAGGCGTCGTCCTCTGGTTTGACCTTGTCCGGCTCGGCTGCCGCGAGGGCGTCGTCGTCTTCCTTCTTCAGCTCTTTCAGCGGTTCTTCGCCTTTGGCTTTGCGACGGATGTTTTCCATCGCCAGTTGCTTGGCATCGATGTCCGCGTGCTGGGCACGGCGCTCGGCTTCGTTGAGGCTGACGGTTTTTTCTTCCATCAGCTTCTGCGCCAGGGCCAGCTTGTCGCGGATGAACACGAACTCGGCATCTTTGGCGCTACGTGCCTCATGCTCGGACTTGAGCTGCGCCAGGTACGGCTTGAACGGATCGACCGCAGGCTTGATCGCTGCCTTGATGGTGTCCCACGGCATGGCTTCCGGCAGGGCGCTTTCGCCGATTTCCTTGGTGTCGATGATCGACGGATAATCGATGTCTGGCAGCACACCCTGATGCTGGGTGCTCTGCCCGGAAACCCGGTAGAACTTGGCCAGGGTCAGTTTCAGTTCGCCGTGGTTCAGCGGCTGAATGGTCTGCACGGTGCCTTTGCCGAAGGTCTGGCCACCGATGATCAGTGCGCGATGGTAGTCCTGCATGGCGCCGGCAAAAATCTCCGAAGCCGAGGCGGACAGGCGATTGACCAACAGCGCCATCGGGCCTTTGTAGAACGCGCCCGGGTTTTCATCTTCAAGCACATCGACGCGGCCATCGGCATTACGCACGAGTACGGTCGGGCCCTTGTCGATGAACAGGCTGGTCAGCTCGGTAGCTTCCTGCAGAGAACCGCCGCCATTGTTGCGCAGGTCGATGACCACGCCGTCGACTTTCTCTTTCTGCAGTTCGGTCAGCAGCTTCTTGACGTCACGGGTGGTGCTCTTGTAGTCCGGATCACCGGCACGGAACGCCTTGAAGTCGAGGTAGAAGGCCGGGATCTCGATGATGCCGAGTTTGTAGTCCTTGCCATCCTGTTTCAGGCTGAGGATCGATTTCTTCACCGCCTGATCTTCAAGCTTCACCGATTCGCGAGTGATCGGCACGATCTTGCTGGTCTGGTCGTTCGGCGCATTGCTGGCCGGAATCACTTCCAGACGCACCACGGTGCCTTTCGGGCCGCGGATCAGCTTGACCACTTCGTCCAGGCGCCAGCCCACTACGTCGACCATCTCTTTGTTGCCCTGGGCAACGCCGATGATCTTGTCCGCCGGTGCAACCTGCTTGGTCTTGTCGGCCGGGCCTGCCGGCACCAGGCGCACGACTTTCACCTGATCGTTGTCGCTCTGCAACACGGCGCCGATGCCCTCGAGGGACAGGCTCATGTTGATGTCGAAGTTCTCCGCGCTATCCGGCGACAGATAGTTGGTGTGCGGATCGTAGGACATGGCGAAGGTGTTGATGTACGCCTGGAAGATGTCTTCCGCGCGTGTCTGATCGAGGCGCGCCAATTGGTTCTTGTAGCGCTTGGTCAGGGTGTCCTGAATCTGCTTGGAATCCTTGCCGGCGATCTTCTGCCGCAGCACTTCGTCCTTGACGCGTTTGCGCCACAGGTCGTCGAGTTCAGCGGTGGATTTGAGCCAAGGGGCGTCCTTGCGATCGATCAGCAAGGTTTCCTTGGTGGTGAAGTCCATCTTGTCGACGCCCTTGTTCAGCTCCGCAATGGCGAAGTCCAGACGCGCCTTGACGCGGTCCAGATAGCGTTTGTAGATGGTGAACCCGGCGTTGAGGTCGCCGCTTTTGAGGAAGTCGTCGAACTGGGTCTTCCACTTGTCGAATTCGGCGATGTCGCTGGCCAGGAAGTAGCTGCGCGACGGGTCCAGCAGCTTGATGTAGCTGTCGTAGATGATCACCGAGCGCGCATCGTCGAGCGGCGGCTTGCTGTAGTGGTGACGCTTGAGCAACTCGACGACATTGAGGCTGGCGATGACTTCGTCGCGATCAGGCTGCAAGTTGTCCCAGCTGTTGGCTGCGAATGTTTTGCCCGACATCGGCAACAAACCGATACCGATGAAAAGAGCGAGGGCGGTGCTGGGGAGCAAATGCTTCATGCTGATTCGACGCGGGGACAATTGATAACGCATATTAGGCCGTCTTTGAAGTCGCCGGTTCTACGAGAGCCGGTCGCATAATGCAAAAAGCCCGGCGCTACAGCTTCGGGCTCAGTCCAGACTCACTATGGAGGCACTGTGAAGGCATTGCAAGGCGTTGAAGGGCAAGTGGCATGGGTTGAAGAGCCGAGTCCGGCATGTGATGTAGGACAAGTGCGCATTCGCGTGGCGGCTGCCGGCCTCAATCGCGCCGATTTATTACAGAAAGCCGGGCTTTATCCACCGCCGCCTGGCGCCAGTCAGGTGCTCGGTCTGGAGTGTTCCGGGGTGATCAGCGAGGTCGGCGCCGGCTCGTCCTGGCAGGTCGGCGACCGGGTCTGCGCCTTGCTGGCCGGGGGCGGAATGGCTGAAGAGGTGGTCGTCGACGGACGGCACGTGCTGCCGGTGCCCGAGGGCGTGTCGTTGATCGAGGCCGCGGCATTACCCGAGGTTTATGCAACGGTCTGGCTGAATGTGTTTCAGCTCGCAGCGCTGAAACCCGGTGAAAAGGTTCTCCTGCATGCCGGCGCCAGTGGAATTGGTTCAGCCGCCATTCAGCTGTGCAAGGCGTTCGGCAATCCATGCTGGGTCAGCGTCGGGTCTGCCGAGCGATTGGCCTACTGCGAGGCGCTGGGGGCCCAGGGCGGGGTGGTGCGCACCGATGATCTGGAGAGCCTGCGCGACCTCGGGCCGTTTGACGTGATTCTTGATCCGGTCGGCGGCAATTATGCGGCGCTGAACCTCAAGTTGACGGCGCTGGACGGGCGCTGGGTGCTGATCGGTTTGATGGGCGGGCGTGAGGCGAAGCTGGATCTGGCACAGGTGCTGGCCAAGCGCGTGCAGTTGCTCGGTTCGACGTTGCGCAGTCGCGATGATCAGTTCAAGGCCGACTTGTTGAGTGACCTGAGCCAGCATGTGTGGCCGTTGTTTGCCGAAGGGCGGTTGCGTCCGCAACTGGCGAAGACTTTCCCGGTGAAGGATGCCGAAGCGGCGTTTGCCGAGCTGGCGAGTAATACGGTTTCGGGGAAGGTGGTGTTGGTGATTGACGACAGCCTGAGCTGAGGACTCTGAAAAACCTGTGTGGGAGCGGGCTTGCTCGCGAAAGCGGAGTGTCAGTCGATATATTCTTGACTGATCCACCGCCTTCGCGAGCAAGCCCGCTCCCACATTTAAATCTCTGTTTATTTCCAGAGATGGATCGGCCAGCCTGCTTTTTCGGCATGCTCCAGCAGCACCGGATCCGGATTTACCACATGCGGGAAATCCACCTTCAGCAGCAACGGCAAATCGTTGCGTGAGTCGGAGTAGAAACTCGCGCCTTCCAGATTTTCTTCCTCGGCATCCAGCCATTCCAGCAGGCGGGTGATCTTGCCTTCGCGGTAGGTCAGCGTGCCGACGGTCTGGCCGCTGTAAACGCCGTGCGCGACTTCAAGTTCGATGCCCAGAATCTCGTCGATACCCAGGCGCTCGGCGATCGGTTTGACCAGGTGTGTACCCGAGGCCGAGATCACCAGAATCCGGTCGCCGGCCTTGCGGTGGGCGGCGATGGTTTTGGTCGCGTCGCTGAAGATGATCGGTTCGATGAAATCTTCGACCCACGGGCCGACCAGGTGGTCGACTTCTTCCGGGGTGCGGCCGATCAGCGGTTCGAGGCTGAACGCCATGAATTCTTCCATGCGCAATTTGCCATGGCTGTAGGCGTCCATCAGCTCGTTGTTCTTGCGCATGAACGACTCGCGATCGACCCAGCCCAGGCGCCCCATCTGTTCGCTCCAGAGGGTGGCGCAGTCGCCGTGGATCAGGGTTTCGTCCAGATCAAATATTGCCAGGGCCATCAGTGCAGTTCTCTCTTCAACGTCAGCAAAGTCATCAGGCTACCTCACACAGGGCCGTCGGATCGATGGAAAGCGCCAGACGCTGACCGTCGGGATGCAGATCCGCCGCCGAGCGGTTGAGCACGTCCACCACCAGTTCCACGCCGCGCGCTTCGACGCGGTAGCGGATCACGTTGCCGAGCAGGCTGTGGCTGCGGATCTGCGCATCGAGCTCGCCATTGAGGCTCAGCTCGATGGCTTCCGGGCGAATTGCGATACGGTGGTTGATCGGCCGTTGCAACAGCTTCGAGGCACTGTCGGCGTCAAGCAAGTTGTAGTTGCCGATGAAGCCTGCGGCGAATATGTCCACTGGTGCGGTGTAGAGGGTTTCGGCATCGCCGCTCTGCACGATCTTCCCTTGGTTCATCAGGAAAATCCGGTCGGACATGGTCAGCGCTTCTTCCTGGTCGTGGGTGACGAAAATCGTCGTCAGGCCGAGTTCGCGCTGGATCTGCCGGATCTGTTCGCGCAGGTGTTTGCGAATTCGTGCATCCAGCGCCGACAGCGGTTCATCCAGCAGCAACAGGCGTGGGCGAGTGACCAGCGAGCGGGCGAGGGCAACGCGCTGGCACTGACCGCCGGAAAGCTGATGCGGATAACGACTGGCGAAGTCGTTGAGCTCGACCAGTTTCAACACCTCGGCGACACGTTTGTGGCTGTCGTCGGCATTGACCTTTTGCATGCGCAGGCCGAAGGCGACGTTCTGCTCGACGGTCATGTTGGGGAACAGCGCGTAGCTCTGGAACACCATGCCGATCCCGCGTTTCTGCGGGCTCAGCGGCACGATGTCGACACCATCAAGGAGGATCTTGCCAGCATCCACCGGCGTCAGCCCGGCAATGCAGCGCAGCAGCGTGGACTTGCCGCAGCCGGACGGGCCGAGCAAGGTGACGAATTCACCCTTGTTGATCTCGCAGTTGATGTCGCTGAACACGGTGGTGCCGGCGTAGTTTTTCTGCAGGTGTTGGACGCTGACATAGCTCATTCGCTTTTGTCCTTGTTCAAGATGTTGGCGATCCAGGTCAGGACCAGCACGAAAAAGAAGTACGAGATCACCAGCGCACTGGTGAAGTGGCCGCTGCTGTTGCGCATGTTGTTCAGATACACCTGCAGGGTTTCGTAGCGTGTGCCGACGAGGATGTTGGCGAACACGAACTCACCGAACAGGAACGAGAACGACAGCAGCAGCGCGACCATCAGGCCTTTGCGCAGGTTCGGCAGCACCACCAGGAACGCCGCCTGAAAGGTGCTGGCGCCGAGCAGCTGCGCGGCGTCCATCAGGTCGCGCAGGTTGATCGCCTGCAGGTTGTTGGTGATCGCCCGGTACATGAACGGCAGCGCCACGGTGAAGTAGCAACCGATCAGGATCCACGGCGTACCGACCATCGCCAGCGGCCCGGAACCATAGAGTTGCAACAGCCCGACCGACGACACCACTGGTGGCACCGCGAAGGGCAACAGGATCAGGATGTTCATCAGCGCATCGAGTTTCGGGAAGTGGTAATGCACCACGAACAGCAGGGGCAGGATCAGCACCACCGACAGCACCAGCGCACCGACGCACACCAGTAGCGACTGGCCGAAGGCATGCAGGAAGCGCGGATCGCTCCACAGCTGGATGTACCACTTGAAGGTGAAGCCGCTGGGCAGGATGGTCGCCGACCAGCTGCTGGCAATCGAATAGATCAGCGTACCCACCAGCGGCAGCAGCAGGATCGCGAACAGCAGATACACCACGACGCGGTGGTAGACGCCGGCGGGGCCGGATTCAGCGCGAGACATGGTAGCTCCTCTTCAGCAGCAGTTGATGCACGACGGTGACGATGGTCATCAACGCCACCAGCACCACGGCCAGGGCACTGGCGAGATTCGGGTCGAGGGAAATGTCCCCGGAAACCATCGCCGCGATGCGGATCGGCAGTACGTTGAAGTTGCCGGTGGTCAAGGCGTACACCGTGGCGTAGGCGCCGAGGGCGTTGGCCAGCAGGATCACGAAGGTGCCGAGCAGTGCCGGGGTCAGCACCGGCAGACCGATGTGCCGCCAGAATTGCCAGCCGTTGGCGCCAAGCAACGCGGCGGATTCGCGCCAGTCTTCACGCAAGGCGTCGAAGGCCGGGTAGAGCAGCAGCACGCCGAGGGGAATCTGGAAGTAGGTGTAGAGGATGATCAGACCGGTTTTCGAGTACAGGTTGAAGTCCTGAATGATCCCGGCCTGCTTGAGCATGATGGTGATGCTGCCGTTGAAACCGAGCAGGATGATGAACGCGAAAGCCAGGGGCACACCGGCGAAGTTGCTGGTCATGTTGGCGAAGGCATTCACGAAGTTGCGCAGTTTCGAGTCGACCCGGCGCAATGAATACGCACCGAGCACGGCGATGATGATGCCGAACACGCTCGACCAGAAACTGATCTCGAGGCTGTACTGGATCGCCTGCAAATAGAACTTCGAGCTGAAGATCTTGCTGAAGTTGGCGAAGCCCCAGCCGAACTCTTCCGATTGCAGGCTGTTGATCATCACCCAGACCAGCGGGGCGATTTCGAACACGATAAAGAACAGCGCGAACGGCACCAGACACAGGGCCGCGAGCCATTTGCCGCGAGTCATGGCGTTCACTTGAGCAGCTCCCGGCACACAGGTTTGTCATGGGGCACGCCGAGCAGTGCGCAGACCGTGCCGCAGATGTCGGTCTGCTTCGGCGTGGCATCAGCATTGAGGCTGAACGCGTCACCGAGGACGAACAGCGGCACCTGGCGCTCTTCCGGTAGCAAGCCGTTGTGCGAGCGATCGTTGTTCATGCCGTGATCCGCGGTCACCAGCACCTGATAGCCAGCGTCGAGCCAGCCTTGCAGGTAGTCGGCGAGGATGATGTCCGCCGAGCGCGCGCTGTTGCGGTATTGCGCGGAATCGAGGCCGTGCTTGTGGCCGGCGTCGTCGATGTTCATCGGGTGGATCAGGAGGAAATTCGGCGCATGACGCAGGCGCAGGTTTTCCGCGTCGGCGAACAGGTGCGAATCCGGGTAGTGGTCACTCCAGTAGAATTGCCCGTGCTGGATCGGCAGCGACAGATTGTCGGTATGCCGGTCGCGGGCCGCCACGAACGGCGAGCGGTTGTACAGCTCGCTGACCCAGTGGTAGGCCGCTGCGGCGGTTTTCAGACCGGCGTCGCGGGCGTAGTGATAGATGCTGCGCTGATTGGACAGCCGTGCAACGTTGTTGTGGACGATGCCGCTGTCGATCGGCGGCACACCGGTGAGGATGCATTCGTAAAGCGGTCGGGACAGGGCCGGCAACTCGCACTCCAGCTGATAGAGCGCAGCGCGTCCTGCGCCAACGTAAGCCTGCAGATGCCCCATGGCGTGACGCGCGACCTCGTAGTTGAGACCGTCGAGCACGACAAGGATGACGTTGTGCTTCATAGGGGCAAAAACTCCGCGAAATTCAATTAGCTCGAAATCAATTCGATCCCCCTGTGGGAGCGGGCTTGCTCGCGAAAGCGTCGGGTCAGTCAACATCATCGTTGAATGACTCACCGCCTTCGCGAGCAAGCCCGCTCCCACATTTGGATCTCCAATGGATCCAGCAGTGGGGATTTACAGGATTACTTCATCTCTACGATGACTTCTTCGTTCCACTTCTGCGGCAAGGCCTTGGAGGTTTTTTCCCAGGCGTCGGCGTCCTTGATCGGCGTGACCTTTTTGTACTGCTCGTTCGGCAGCAGCTTGGCTTTCACGTCCTCCGGCAGTTGCAGGTGATCGGCGCGGATCGGACGGGCGTTGCCGCGCGCCAGGTTGGTCTGGCCGGCGTCGCTGAAGATGTATTCGCGGGTCAACTTGGCGGCGTTCGGGTTTTTCGCGTACTTGTTGATGATGGTGGTGTAGCCGGAAATCACCGAGCCATCGGACGGGATCAGCACCACGTAGTCATCCGGGTTGGCCATCTTGGCCTTGTAGCTCAGGCCGTTGAAGTCCCAGACCACGCCGACTTCGATCTCGCCTTTTTCCATGGTGGCGATGGTCGGGTTGGCCATCGACAGGCGACCTTGCTTGGCGATGTCTGCAAACAGCAGCAGGGCCGGCTGGATGTTCTTCTCGTCGCCACCGTTGGCCAGGGCCGCGGCGAGTACGCCGTTGGCAGCTTGCGCGGCGGTGCTCACGTCACCAATGGAAACCTTGTATTTGCCGCCCTTGAGGTCAGCCCATTTGGTTGGCACTTCGGAGCCGTGCAGCAGTTTCTTGTTGACGATGAAGGCGATGGTGCCGGTGTAGGCCAGTGCCCAGTTGCCGTCCTTGTCCTTGGCCCAGTCCGGGACTTGATCCCAGGTGCTTGGCTTGTACGGTTGCACCACGCCTTGCTTGACCGCGATCGGGCCGAAGGCGGCACCGACGTCGCCGATGTCGGCGGTGGCATTGTCTTTCTCGGCGGCGAACTTGGCGATTTCCTGGGCCGAGCTCATGTCGGTGTCGATGTGTTTCAGGCCATAGGTCTTGGCCAGGTCTTCCCAGGTGCCTTTCCAGTTGGCCCAGTCATCGGGCATGCCGACGCTGTTGACGGCGCCTTCCGCTTTCGCAGCGGCTTCGAGGGTTTTCAAATCGGTACCCGCCGCCATGGCGGAGGTGCACATTGCAATGGTCGAGCCTAACAGTGTTGCCAGGAAAAGCTGTTTCATTCCGAAGCTCCTTGGTCGTGTTCAACGCTGCGATTGCGGTTTGTGTTGGTCTAGGTCAGCAATACCTGAGCCAATTTAAGGGGGCTGGATGACACTTTGATGTCGGCGGTCGCCCGGCAGGCCTTTTATTTGCCCGGTTTCGGCGCTTGCCCGCTAAGCGTAGACCAAGGTCAAAGCCCCGGCAGACAAGGGACTTGGCCGATGTATTGCAAGTCATGAGGGCGACCGTCGGGCAGGTTTGTCATCTCTCGGTCATCTGCACTGCCTAGGCTTGCAACACATGGAAACGGCTTGCAGCCGTACGGTTTTTGCCCCGAAACAGTGCTGGTCTAGTCCAGATAGGTAACGTTGATGCGCGATGAGGCAACAAAAGCGGTGACAGCGATTGGTCAGGTGTTGCAGGAGCAACTTGATCACGGCCTGCTCGCGCCCGGGAGCAAGTTGCCGGCCGAGCGCAAACTCAGTGAGTTGTTCGGCACCACGCGCATTACTGTGCGTGAGGCGTTGTTGCAGCTGGAGGCGCAGGGGCAGATTTATCGCGAGGAGCGCCGTGGCTGGTTCGTTTCGCCGCCACGTCTGGCGTACAACCTGATGCAGCGCAGTCACTTTCACGCGATGGTCAGTGCGCAGGGGCGGGTGCCGTCGACCGAAGTTATTTCGGCGCGCTTGCAGCCGGCGTCGGTGGCGGTGTGTGCGTTGTTGCAGTTACCTGCTTTGTCGAGCGTGATTCAGATTTGTCGATCGCGGCGGATTGATGGGCGGCTGGTGTTGTATGTGGAGCATTATCTTAACCCGCAGTATTTTCCGGGGATTCTGGGGTTTGATTTGAATCAGTCGATGACCGAGTTGTATGCGCGGCATTACGATTTGCACTATGGGCGGGTGCGGTTCGAGATTGTGCCGACGTCGTTGTCGGTGGATGCGGCGGCGGCTTTGCGGGTTTCTGTGGGGAGTCCGGGGTTAAGGATTGCTCGGGTCAATTATGATCAGCATGAGCGGTTGATTGATTGTGATCTGGAGTTTTGGCGGCATGATGCGATTCATGTTGGTGTAGATGTTGTTTGAGCTTTTGGCCTTGGCGGCCTCTGGGCCGACCAGGTTCTTGGGGTTTTAGGTGTATATCCGTTGCTTCGGGTGCTGCGGCTGGCGGTTTCGCTCTTACAGCGACTCCCTTTGGCAAACGCCCCAAAGGAAGCAAAGGTCTTGGCCCCGGCGTACGGCCCTCGCTTGGGCTCGGGTTCCTTCGTTGCGGGGTTCATCCGGGGGCATCGCCTCCGGTTTGCTTCGCTGCACCTCCTCTCGATGTGTTTGGCTTCGCCAAACGGTCGCTGCGCTCCCACCCCCGGATGAACCCCTCCACTCAGCCTGCCGATGGGGCCGGCACGGCAAGATCAAGAGCTGCAGCCGAGCTTGCGCTCATCCTGTTGAGTGGTGAAAAGCGTGCGGTCGGCTTTTGCTTTTCTGTAGGAGTGAGCCTGCTCGCGATGGCGGCCTGACAGCCGACCAGTCTCCAACTGCCTGCACCCAATCTCACTGTAGGAGTGAGCCTGCTCGCGAAGTCGCCCTGACAGCCGACCAATCCCCAACTGACCGCCCCCAATCTCACTGTAGGAGCGAGCCTGCTCGCGAAGGCGTCCTGACAGCCGACCAATCCCCAACTGACCGCCCCCAATCCACTGTGGGAGCGAGCCTGCTCGCGATGGCGGCCTGACAGCCGACCAATCTCCAACTGACCGCCCCCAATCCAACTGTAGGAACGAGCCCGCTCGCGATGGCGGCCTGACAGCCGACCAATCCCTCGCTGAATGAACCCAATCCACCTGTGGGAGCGGGCTTGCTCGCGAAGTCGCCCGCACAATCACCCCATCTCTATCTGGCAGCCTCAGCATTCCCATACAAATAATCCGTCGCCAGCGACGCCATCGTCCTCACCCCAACCACCAGCGCCGACTCATCCACAAAGAATCCCGGATTGTGATTCGGCGCAGCTTTGCTCATGTCCTGATCCCGTGGCGTCACCCCGAGAAACACAAACAGCCCCGGCACTTCCTTGGCAAAGAACGAGAAGTCTTCCGCGCCGCCCACCAGCGGTGCATTGACCACGTCATTCTTGGCCGCCCACTTCAACGTCGGCAGCATTTTCTCCGTCAGTGCCGGGTTGTTAATCGTGGGGTCGTATTTTTCGATGATGGTCACGTCGGCTTTCGCGCCGCCGCTTTCGGCGATTTTTTCGATGGTCTGGCGAACGTCGCTGTGCAGTTTCTGGCGGATGCCGTAGTCATAGGAGCGGATGGTGCCGCTCATGTCGACGGACTCGGGAATGATGTTGTAGCGGGTGCCGCCATTGATGGTGCCGATGCTGACCACCGACGGGTAGGACGAGATGTCGGTGCGCCGGCTGACCACGGTTTGCAGGCCGACGATGGTTTGTGCGCCGACGGTGATCGGGTCGATGCCGTCCCACGGGCGGCCGGCGTGGGTTTGTTTGCCGAGGATTTTGATGCGCAGGTCGTCGGAGCTGGCCAGGGTCGGGCCGGGGCGGTAGGCGATCTGGCCGGCGGGGACGCCGGCCCAGACGTGCAGGCCGAACACGGCGTCGGGTTCGGGGGATTTCATCACGCCTTCCTCGACCATCATTTTCGCGCCACAGGTGTTTTTGCCGTCGGGGATGAAGTCGCTCGGGCCTTCTTCGGCGGGCTGGAAGTAGAACACCACGGTGCCGGGCAGGGTGTCGCGCAGGCCTGTGAGAATTTTCGCCGTGCTCAGCAGGATCGCGGTGTGGGCGTCGTGGCCGCAGGCGTGCATCACGTCGACTTCTTTGTCCAGATAAGTGCCTTTGGCTTTCGAGGCGAAGGGCAGGTCGGCCACTTCCTTGACCGGCAGCGCGTCCATGTCGGCGCGCAGGGCGACGGTCGGGCCGGGCAGGGCGCCCTTGAGGATCGCGACCACGCCGGTGCGGGCGACGTTGGTTTTGACTTCCAGACCCATGGCCTTCAGTTGTCTGGCGACCAGTTCCGCAGTGCGTTTCTCGGTGTTGCCCAGTTCCGGGTGCGCGTGGATGTCGCGGCGGGTTTCCAGCAGTTCCGGTTCAAGTGCCTTTGCTTGTGCGGCGATCTGTTCGCGGGTGCTGTCCAGAGTGGCGGCGCTGGCGGTGCCGGCCAGCAGGGTGAGCAGAACGGTCTGGGCGATACGTGTCAGCTGCATCGGATTTCTCCATGGTTATTGTTTTTCTGGCTTCCCTGCCTGTGACAAAAAAACCGGTGGGTAAGTTTAGGGGCAACGGAGTATCGCGCGCGAAGTTTTCGAAAGTGTGCATGTTCATTAATTGGGGCGGGAATTTTCCTACTGCCTTATCGGCTTGGTCTGGCGTGACAGAAAAATAAAAAACAATAACTATATACCGCACACCGCAGCATTTATTTCAATAAATTTCTCCGCAGTCCAGGCGATGTGGTCGACAAGTTGTCGATTTCGTTTGCCAGGAAACGACGGCGCGAATAATCCAGGGAGGATATATAAATGCTGCGTAATGGAATAACGCTTCCAGTGACAGAGGTGAACCCGGATAAACAAGATGTATATATACATTACTTAGGGAGGGGTGATGGTTCGGGGCGAAATGTTGATTTCGCCCCGCTTGATGAAATTCTGGACATGGAAAGTGCTTACAAGTCTTTTTCCGAAAGCCTTGCTGAAGTACTTGAAGTTGAACTTGCGAATGTCAGAAATGGAGGTGATTCAGTTCCACTCCCTCCGCTAGAGGCCTTAGCGCGAGAGATGCGCTTTAGAGATTCACTGATTGTCCGCAAATACACGGCTCTGTTGTCGACACAGGATGTCGCCATTCAGCGATTCGGTCATGCACAAGTTGAAAGGTTTTATAACAGCGGCCGCCTGCCACAGGTAAATCGGCGAGGCTCCGGCGCCACTGTGCGGCAAGCCTACAGTGCATTGTTTAACGCCAAGTTGCTGGTTGAAGGCATTGGCTTGTTAAACACTCAATCCGCAAGGGTCAGGGAGGTCATTACCGTCGTACAAGCGCAAGAGACTGCGCGAATTGCCCAGGAGCAGGCGCGGTTGGCGGCGGAACACGCCCAGCAGCTTGCTCAGGAACAGGTCCGTGCAGCACAGGATCAAGCGCGCCGGATGGCGGAAGAGTTAGCGCGTATTGCCGCCGCCGATGAAATCAAGCGAGTGGCAGAAGAGCAAGCCCGTTTGGCGGCGCACGCCCGGGAGCAGAAGCTCGCCGAGGAACGGGCAGCGCTTGAGGCGGAAGCTGAAGCACACAGGCTCGCAGAGGAAAAGCGCCGACTGGAAGAAGTCGAACAGGCCAATCGTTCGCTTGAAGACCAGCGACCAAGTCTGGGTCATGGCATACCCCTGCGCCTTCAGGGCAATGTCGCCAACGCCCAGTTGGTCTTTGCGACATCCCGTGGCGCGGTGGCCATTGCTGACAACCTGATGGCGGGATTAGCTGCCGCCATTCGCTCGGCGGTCGGGGAGTTGGCTGGACTGGCTGCAGGAGCGGCGCCGGGCCTGATGGTGGGTGTGGGTGCGTTCATCTACTCACCGACACTGGGCAATGGTGAGTTGCCCGAGCGCTTCTTGCTTAGCCATCCGTTATCGGACCTGTTACCCGGGCCTATGCCGGATCTGCACAGGCTGGCAAGCGAAAGGGCATTGCTGGATTTACCAGTACGTTTAAGTCCCCGGCCATTGACAGGCAATCTGGCGGAACTGCTGGTTGTTCCGGTAGGCGGCAAAAGACTCCCTTCCGGTGTGCGGGTGATTGCAGCGGGCTATAACCCCGGGGATAACACTTACGACACCACGCTTACTGATCTTCCGCCAACAACCGTGGTCTGGACGCCAATAGTTGCGCCGACCGACAGTTCAACGCAGTTGCCCGCCGAGGAGTCAGCTCCACCACGATACTTCGGCGGCAATCTCGTCCCGATTGAAGGGCGGATCGATACCTATCCCGTCCCAGGCAACATTCACTTCGACGACTTCATTCTCGTCTTCCCGCCGGAGTCGGGGCTGCCACCGCAGTACGTCATGTTCCGGGATCGTCGGAATGACGCGGGAGTGGCCAGCGGCTATGGCGAGCCGGTTGTGGGTCGATGGCTTGAGGCGGCTGCGCAAGGTGAGGGGGCGGCCATTCCATCGGAGATCGCTGAGAAGTTGAGAGGGAGGCAGTTCAAAAGCTTCAGAGCTTTTAGAGAGAGATTGTGGAAGGCTGTTTTCCACGAGGAAAGGTTAGCTGAGTTGTTTAATGCGGCGAGTTTAAGCGAAATGAAAAAAGGAAAAGCTCCGGTAGTAAGGGAGAGTGATTCTGTGGGAGCAAGAGTGAAGTACGAACTGCATCATAAGATGGGGTTGGCAGAGGGTGGGGATTTATATAATGCTGACAATATAAGTATTGTCACCCCTAAGGCGCATATTGAAATTCATAAAGGGCTTTGATGTGAAATCGATACAGGAAATGAGTGAAGAAAGTTTTCTTGAGTTTGTCAGAAAAATCTATAACTCAGGGTTTCGTACAGAAAAACAGCAAATTGCTGCCATTCTTGAGTTTAAGCGGCTGGTTGACCATCCTTCTGGCTCAGATTTGATCTACTACCCGGAAGAAGGTAAGGATGGGCCTGAGAAAGTTATAGTCGAGGTGAAGAAGTGGCGCTCCGCTAACGGTAAACCTGGTTTCAAAGATCAATAGAAACTCCCCCCCTATTGGCACTACCAGCCAATAGGGGCACGCTCAGGTTCAGTTTTCCTTCTTGTGCTCCGCGCCCGGCGTAATCACCTGCACACTCATCCGCGGCGTCGCCAGATCCAGTCCAGCTTCGTCCAGATGACGCTTGAGCGACAGGTTGAACGCCCGCGAAACTTCCCACTGTTTGATCGGCGCAGTCTTGAACCGCGCGCGAAGAATCGCGCTGCCGGACTCGAAGCTTTCCACGCCCTGGATCTCCAGCGGCGACCAGATGTTGCGCCGCTGCAGCGGGTCGGTGCGCATTTTCTGGCCGACTTCGCGCATCAGTTTGATCGCGTCGTCGATTTCCATGTTGTACGGCACCGCCACGCGGAAGATCGCGTAGCCGAATTCCCGCGAGTAGTTCTTGATGCTTTTGATTTCGCTGAACGGGATGGTGTGGACGATGCCGTCGATGTCGCGCAGGCGCACGGTGCGGATGGTCAGGCCTTCGACGGTGCCGAGGTGGCCGCCGACGTCGACGTAATCGTCGATGGCCAGTGAGTCTTCGATGATGATGAACAGGCCGGTGATCAGGTCCGCCACCAGCGACTGTGCACCGAAACCGATGGCCAGACCGATCACACCGGCACCGGCCAGCAGCGGGGTGACGTTCATGCCCATGTTCGCCAGGGCGACGATCAGCGCAATGATGAAAATCGCCACGAACAGCACGTTGCGGATCAGCGGCATCATCGTTTGTGCGCGGGCATTGGCCAGGCCTTTGCGCGAGCGGGTCAGGGCGTGATGCACGGCGGTGTCGGCGAGGATCCAGATCAGCCAGGAGAAAATCAGTGTGCCGATCAGGCTGAACAGTTTGACGCTGACGTCATGCCCTTCGCCCTCGGCAAAACCGATCAGCGACTTGCCCCACACGCGCAGGCCGAGTTCGATGAAGGTCAGCCACACCAACAGGTGGGCGAGGGTGTAGAAGAAGCTTTTCAGGCGTTCCGAATACAGCGCATGACGCTTCGGCCCGCGCTGCGGTTTGAGCGAGTGACGGCGGACGAGGCCGTTGATCACCATGCACATCACCAGCAGCACCGTGCAGATCAGCGACTGACGCAGGGCGGTGCTGGTGTCGCCGGCGGAGACGAAGGTGGCGAACAGCGAGATCTCGACCAGTACCAGCGCCGGCACGTACCAGAAGGTGCCGAGGATATCGATGGTGTCGCTGAGGGCGCGGCGGGTCAGGCGGCGGGACAACGGCTGGTTGCGGATCAGATGTGCGATCGGCCGGCGGAAACGCAGGATGAACAGACCGGTGAACAGCGCCGCGAGGACATTGGTGATGGTTGCGGTGGTGTGCGCCAGGTGCACGCCGAGGCCTTCGACCAGGCGCGGGTCACTCAGTGCTTCACCGAATGCGGCGAAGCTGCCGATCAGCCACAACGGACGGAACGCCTGATGCCGCAGGATGTACAGCGCCCGATGCCGGTGCGGGCCGTCGAGCAGCGAGAAGGCGATCACGCAGATCGCCGAGAAACAGGTGCCGACCACCAGCGCATAAGCCAGCACCATCGCCAGGCTCTTGCCCAATGACGAGGGCAGCGCATAGCTCATGTAAACGGTGATGACCAATGCGATCAGCCATGGGCCGAGCTTGCGCAGGGCGAAGCGCAGCATGTCGAGGGCCTTGGGGTGTTGCGGCAGTTCTTCGGTCAGGCCAAAGCGCATGCGCACCCGGTGACCGAGCCAGATCAGCGCGGCGGCGAGCAGGCTCCAGACCATCAGGATCACCGCGAAGCCGAAGATGATCGGCAGCCATTCGCTGGCCGGCAGCATCAGGGCGTCGAGTTCGTCCTTGGCCAGATCGAATTCATTGGACCAGCGGGTGAGCGGGCTGTCGGCACCGGAGAACTGCTGTTCGAAACTGGCCAGGGTGCCGCCGATCAGCCCCAGCACACCTTCTTCCGGTGAGGCCTGGGCTTTCTTGGTGACGTCGCGCAGCTTTTTCAGATCGGTCAGCAACTGGGCGCGTTGCTTGTCGTTTTCCAGCGACTTGATGACTTCATCCAGCGACTGCCCCAGCGGCTCTTGCGCCTCGGGCTGGGTCTTGGTGGTGTTGAGCAGGCCCGGCAAACCGGCCGCATGGGCAGGGGCCAGCGGCAGCAGCGTCATCAGGCAGACAAGGAACAGGCAGGGCAGAGCAAACAGACGAGCGAACACTAGGCGGTCAACCTCGCAAAGGGGCGAATTGAGCGAGTGTACGAGGCGGCCAGAATCAATGCGAGCCGGGCGCGGATTTATTCGTTGAGTTTGGCGAGGATCTTGTAGACCACGGTGGCCAGGATCATCAGCATGCCGACCCACATGGCAAAGACGCCGGCGTTCTTGTCGCGGAAGTTGAAGCCGATCGCCAGCAGGATCATCCCGCTCAGGATCGGAATGAGCATGGCGTGGAAGGAGGACATCGAAATCATGGAGACTGCCTTGTCGAAATGAATGATGTAAGTCTAGGTCGCTTTTGGCGGAGCGGTTCTGATGTGTATCAGAATTGAGTCAGTCCAATGATGAAATTGTGTTGTCTGGACTGCCGCTTTCGCGAGCAGGCTCGCTCCCACAGGTTGAAATGCATTCCAATGTGGGAGCGGGCTTGCTCGCGAAGCTTTTCAGCTTTTACGGCAATTCGCGACTGGCGTAGAACGCGCTCAGCACTTTGACCAGGTGCGCCAGGTCGTGGCTGCCGCACAGTTCGCGGATCGAGTGCATGGCGAAGGTCGGCAGGCCGATATCCACGGTGCGCACGCCCAGGTGGCTGGCGGTGATCGGGCCGATGGTCGAGCCGCAGCCCATGTCACTGCGCACCACGAAGCTCTGCACCGGTACTTCTTCGGCCATGCACAGGTGGCGGAAGAACCCGGCGGTTTCGCTGTTGGTGGCGTAGCGCTGGTTGCTGTTGACCTTGATCACCGGGCCGGCGTTGAGTTTCGGGCCGTGGTTGGCGTCGTGCTTCTCGGCGTAGTTCGGATGCACGCCGTGAGCGTTGTCGGCCGAGACCAGCAGCGATTTCTGGATGGTGCGGACGAACTCGTCACCTTCGGGCAGCAGACGACGCAGGGTCTGTTCGAGCATCGGGCCGTCGGCACCGCAGGCCGAGCAGGAGCCGACTTCTTCGTGGTCGTTGCACACCAGCACGCAGGTTTCTTCGGTGTCGGCGGTGAGCAGGGCTTGCAGGCCGGCGTAACACGACAGCAGGTTGTCCAGGCGCGCACCGGCGATGAAGTCGCCGTGCAGGCCGATGATCGCAGCGCTTTGGGTGTCGTAGAAGCTCAGTTCGTAATCCAGCACCACGTCGGCGTTCAGGCCATGTTCGCGGGCCAGTTGATCGGTCAGTACGGCGCGGAAGTCGACGCGCTCGTCACCGGCGAACTGCGCGAGGATCGGTGGCAGCTCGGTCTGCGCGTTGATTGCCCAACCCTGATTGGCTTCACGGTTGAGGTGAATCGCCAGGTTGGGAATGATCGCGATCGGTGCCTTGAAGTCGATCAGCTGGCTTTCGACCTTGCCGTCGCGACGGAAGGTGACGCGGCCGGCCAGCGACAGGTCGCGGTCGAACCACGGCGCGAGCAGCGCGCCGCCGTAGACTTCAACGCCCAGTTGCCAGAAACCCTGACGTTGCAGTTCCGGTTGAGGCTTGACCCGCAGGCAGGGGCTGTCGGTGTGGGCGCCGACCAGACGGATTCCGTCGTGCAGCGGCGAGTTGCGGCCCATTTTGATTGCGACGATCGAGGAGTCGTTACGGGTGACGTAGTAGCGGCCGTTGGCCTCGGTAGTCCACGGCTCGCGCTCGTCGAGGCGCACATAACCGGCGGCCTCCAGACGCTGGACAAGGCTGGCAGTGGCGTGGAACGGGGTAGGGGAGGCCTTGAGAAAGTCGATCAGGCCTTGGTTCAACTCTTCGCGCATAAGAAGCTCCAGACAGCAATGGGCGCGAGTTTAACGCATCGGCCCGGGAATTGAATCTGGACAGGATCGGGGTGGGAGCGGGCTTGCTCGCGAAAGCGGTGGGTCAGATGCAGATTTTTTGGATGACACACCGCTTTCGCGAGCAAGCCCGCTCCCACAGGGAGTGATGTGGATCAGCGGGCGGCTACGCGTTTTTTCAAATAGTTCATGATGACTTTTTCATCTTCCGGTTTATCCGGACGCGGCAACTGTTGCGGCCAAGACTTCTGGCTCAGCAGTTTTTTCTGCTGGCTCTCGTCCCAGCGCAGAATTTCCCGCGAGGCGCATTCCCACCATTCGTGCCGGCAAACGCTGTAGTACGGATCTTCCGGCGCAGCGCTGCCGTACAGCAGATCGCGACCGACCTTGCGCAACGCACCTTTTTGATTGCGCAGCTTCCATTTGATTTTCAATCGGCGCCAGGCCGACGGGAACGGTTTGACCCGTGGCACGTCGGTACACAGATCCACCAAGCGCTGGCTGAACTGCTCGCCGTGCTGGGAGAAGAAGTACGTCTGCATCGCGTGGAAGAAGCGTTTTTCCGCGAAGTAGTGGTAAACGTGTTTGCGCGCCTCTATCACCTGACGCTCGCGCATGGCGTACGACAGGGCGATCTGTTCGATGGTGTGGATTTCGAAGCCGCCGAGTGTCCATTCATCGATCAGCCGGATCGATTCCTCGAATAGAGCAGAATCACTGTCGGTCACGCCGCACAAGCCGCTGTTGTAGAGCTTGAAACCGTTATCCGGCGTCACACCATGCATGCGCAGATCGCGGCCGAGTTTCTGATAGTCGCTGCGCTGGTGCACATCTTTCCAGTTGTACTCGAAGCGATCCATCACCGAGCGGTTCGGCTCGATGAATTTGAACAGTTGGCTCGGGTGACGGGTGAACAGGGTGTCGGTGTCGACGAACAAGGTCTTTTCCGCCCACTGCATGCCGGCGGCGATGGCGCAGGCCTTGCGTCGGTGGTGATAGCCATGAGTGCCTTGCCAGCGGGTCTGGGTCGCTTCGTCCAGCAACACCGTGTCGACCGGCCAGCCGGCGTAGTCCTCGGGGCGATCGGTGAGAATCCTGATGGCCGGCCGGTCGCCGTTTTTGGCTTGGGACAGCGCGGTCAGGATGCTGAACTTGGCTTCGCGCCGGTATACATCCTGATTGCCGTAAACCAGGTAAAGCAGCTGATGACGAACTTTCTTGGGGGGTGTTACCAGGGAATCAATACAACTCATCCGAAAACAAAATCCTTGTACAAAAAAAAGCGCTGCCGCTCAGGCAACGCTTAAAACGGTGCCGGGCATTCGAAGCGCAGACGCTCGCCGGTTTGCGGGTGGGTGAAGCTCAGCATGCTCGCGTGCAGACACAGGCGAGGCCACGCCGCCAGGGCCTGTTCGTGGGCGTAGAGGCCGTCGCCCAGCAGCGGGTGACCGATGGACAGCATGTGTACGCGCAACTGGTGCGAGCGACCGGTAATCGGCGTCAGTTCCACGCGGCACCAATCGCCACAACGCTCAAGCACGCGCCAGAAGGTCAGTGCATGCTTGCCGAATTCGTGGTCGACCACGTGCCGCGGTTTGGTCGGCGGATCGTAGCGCAGCGGCAGGTCAATGCTGCCGCTGTCCAGTTCCGGCTGACCCCAGGCGAGGGCGGTGTAGGCTTTTTCGGTTTCACGATCATGAAACTGGCGGGACAGTTCGCGATGGGTATCGGGGTCCCGGGCCAACAGAATGATGCCGGAGGTTTCCCAGTCCAGGCGATGGACGATGCGCGCTTCGGGGTAGCCGTTTTCCTGCAGGCGAGTGATCAGGCAGTCCTTGTTGTCGTCGGCGCGACCGGGCACCGAGAGCAGCAACGTCGGTTTGTCGACCACCAGTACGGCGGCGTCCTGATGAATGATGCGGATGTTGGACAGCGGCATTAAAACAGCCTCGTAACAAATGCCAACGGCGGCTCAGGGCCATTCCGCAAGGGGAATGGCCCTGAGCCGCCGCCGTTCCTGCCGGATCGACTCAGCGATCTGGCAGGGTGATGTTGAGTTCCAGAATCGAGCAACTGCCCTGGCTTTCCAGTGCAACATGTACGTCGTCGTTACCGATGTTGACGTACTTGCGGATCACGTCGACCAGTTCCTTCTGCAAGGCTGGCAAGTAATCCGGCGTGCTGCGCTGGCCGCGCTCATGCGCCACGATGATCTGTAGACGCTCTTTCGCTACCGAGGCGGTACTTGGCTTTTTGTTGGCACGAAAGAAGTCAAAAAGGTTCATTACCTACCTCCAAACAGGCGCTCGAAGAATCCCTTCTTCGTAACATCGAGGAAACGATGTTCTTTTTCTTTGCCCAGCAGACGATCAACGGCATCGCTGTACGCCTGACCGGCATCGCTCTGGTCGTCGAGAATCACCGGGACGCCCGAGTTGGAAGCTTTCAGGACCGCTTGCGACTCAGGGATGACGCCCAGCAGGGTCACGGCCAGAATTTCCTTCACGTCTTCGACGCCCAGCATCTCGCCATCGCTGACGCGCTGCGGATTGTAACGGGTCAGCAGGAGGTGTTCCTTGATCGGCTCTTCGCCGTTTTCGGCGCGACGCGATTTGCTGGCCAACAGGCCCAGCATGCGGTCGGAGTCACGTACCGAGGACACTTCCGGGTTGGTCACGATGATCGCTTCGTCGGCGAAGTACATGGCCAGGTGCGCACCTTTCTCGATGCCCGCCGGGGAGTCGCAGACCACGAAGTCGAAGTCTTCCTTGAGCGCCATCAGGACTTTTTCCACGCCTTCGACGGTCAGCGCGTCTTTGTCGCGGGTCTGGCTGGCGGCCAGCACGTAGAGGTTTTCCAGGCGCTTGTCTTTGATCAGGGCCTGCTGCAGGTTGGCTTCGCCGTTGACCACGTTGACGAAGTCGTACACCACGCGACGCTCGCAACCCATGATCAGGTCGAGGTTACGCAAGCCCACGTCGAAGTCGACGATCACTGTTTTGTGGCCGCGCAGAGCGAGGCCGGTACCGATAGCGGCGCTGGTGGTGGTCTTACCCACACCACCCTTGCCGGATGTAACCACGAGAATCTTGGCCAAGGTGTTTCACCCCTAAGGAAGAAGGACTTTTTAGCCCCTGAAAAACATCTCTTGAAAACTACTGCAGTCGGACAGCCTTGGCTGGAGTTCGGCGCAAGTCGCACTTGCCGGGGGCAAACGCTCCTTGATCCTTTTTCCTACTTCGTTTGAGCCGTTTTCGCTACGTTTTAGAGATGCTTGGAAAATGCGGCAGTATCCGTTAAAGCCGAATGATGTTCAACACGTCGGCCGACAGGCTGACCTGTACACCGGAGCCCCACAGTGGATCGCGGCGCAAATCTTCGGAAACCTTGTAATGCCCGGCGATGGAGATCAGTTCAGCGCTCAATTGCTGACAGAAAATCCGCGCCTTGGTGTCGCCCTTGACACCGGCCAGCGCACGACCGCGCATCGGGCCGTATACATGGATGTTGCCATCGGCAAGAAGTTCCGCCCCCGGACTGACCGAGGAAACCACGACCAAATCGCCACCCTGGGCGTATATCTGTTGGCCACCACGTACTGGCGTGGTGATTACACGGGTCGGTTTGACGGTCGGCTCCGGCGGCTTTTCCGGCTTCTTTTTGACTTCCGGTTCCGGGGCTTCCAGCGGTCGTTCACGGGCGCCGGACGGCGGCAGCACCGGGATGTCGATGGCGATGGCGGCGGCGATGTCTTCGATGCGACTGGCGCGGATCGCCAGGGTACGCAGGCCATGCTGGCGGCACACGCGCATCAGACCGGGCAGATCGACCGCGCCTTCGCCCGGCGGCAGTTTGTCCAGCGCCAGGACCAGCGGGGCATTGCTGAAGAAGTTCGGGGCCTGGGCGACTTTGGCGGCCAGTTGCCGATCGAGGCTGTCGAGGTCGTTACGGGACAACTCCAGCACCGTAATGGCCAGCATGCTGCCCTTCAACTGGAACACAGGATCTTGATCTGGCGATTCGTTTTGGCTCATATCGGCATACAACGGCTTGTCACTAAAAGTGCCGAGACTTATAACGAGAACGCCCGCGAGCCGCAAGCCGGGTCGAACAATGTAGAATGCGCGGCCACTGAATTTACGGAAGCTTTAATGGATCGCCCGCGTTTTCGAAGAGCCTTTCTTTCTCCCCGCTTCTGGCCGCTCTGGTGCGGTCTGGGGTTGTTGTGGCTGGTCGTGCAGTTGCCGTATGCGGTTTTACTGACGATCGGTCGTATTCTGGGCGCATTGATGTATCGCGTGGCCGGCGACCGGCGGCGCATCGCCAAGCGCAATCTTGAACTGTGCTTCCCGGAAAAATCCGCCGCCGAGCGCAAACGCCTGCTCAAGGAAAACTTCGCCTCCACCGGCATTGCGTTTTTTGAAATGGCGATGAGTTGGTGGTGGTCGCGTGAGCGTCTGGCGAAGCTGGCCCACGTCGAAGGCCTGGAGCATCTGCAACAGGCCCAGCGTGAAGGCAAAGGCGTGATCCTCATGGCCGCGCACTTCACTACCCTGGAAATCGGTGCGGCGCTGCTCGGTCAGCAGCACACCATCGACGGCATGTACCGCGAGCACAAGAACCCGTTGTTCGACTTCGTCCAGCGTCGTGGCCGCGAACGGCACAACCTCGATTCGCTGGCGGTGGAGCGTGACGATGTGCGCGGCATGCTCAAGCTGCTGCGTTCGGGCCGGGCGATCTGGTACGCACCGGATCAGGACTACGGCGCCAAACAAAGCATCTTCGTGCCGTTGTTCGGCATTCAGGCGGCGACCGTGACCGCCACCACCAAGTTTGCCCGGCTGGGCAAGGCGCTGGTGGTGCCGTTCACTCAGGAACGTCTGGCCGACGGCAGCGGTTACAAACTGGTGATTCATCCGCCGCTGGAAGACTTCCCAGGTGAAACCGAAGAGGCCGACTGCATCCGCATCAACCAGTGGGTGGAAAGTGCGTTGCGCGCCTGCCCTGAGCAATACTTGTGGGCGCATCGCCGGTTCAAGAGCCGTCCACCGGGTGAGCCGAAGCTTTACCCTAAACGGCGCGGCTGATTCACTCACCCTTTCAAGCACCATGGAGCGTTGCGATGAGCCCAGCTGAACCGGTCACAGGTTTGATTCTTTCCGGCGGCGGGGCTCGGGCGGCGTATCAGGTGGGGGTGCTGGCGGCGATTGCCGAATTGCTGCCACTGGGTGCGGACAATCCGTTTCCGGTGATCGTCGGCACTTCGGCCGGGGCGATCAACGCGGTCAGCCTGGCCAGTGGCGCCACCGATTTTCGCGCGGCCATCGAACGCCTGACGCTGTTCTGGCAGGGCTTTCGCAGCCATCGGGTGCTGCGCAGCGACTGGCCGGGGGTGATCCGTCAGGCCAGCCGTTTCGTCAGTCACAGCCTGCTGGGTATGGGCCGCCACCTGCCGGTGGCGCTGCTCAACAGCTCGCCCTTACGCGATTTACTCAACGAAAAACTGCACATGTCCGGCATTGCCGAATCCATTGCCTGCGAGCAGTTGCATGCGGTGGCGGTGACCGCGTTCGGTTATGAGTCGGGGCAAGCCGTCACGTTCTATCAGGGCGGCGGCAAGATCGATGCATGGTTGCGGCATCGCCGTATCGGTGTGCCGACGCAGTTGTCGGTGGACCACTTGCTGGCCAGTTCAGCAATCCCGCTGTTGTTCGCCCCGGTGAAAATCGGCGAGGAATATTTCGGTGACGGCGCAGTCCGCCAATCGCCGCCGATCAGCCCGGCGCTGCACCTGGGCGCGAGCCGGGTGCTGGTGGTGGGCGTCAGCGGCAACCCGCGCGGTTTCGATCCTCAGCAACCGCTGGAGCGCTCCTACACCGGTCAGCAGCCCACTCTGGCGCAGATTGGCGGGCACCTGCTCAACAGCACGTTCATCGACAGCCTGGAGAGCGACATCGAGTTGCTGCAGCGTCTGAACCAGTTCAGTCACCTGATGCCCGAGGGCGTACCGACTCGTGAGTTGGGCGTGGCGCCGGTGGAGGTGCTGGTGATTGCGCCGAGTCAGCCGATCGATGAAATCGCGGCGCGGCATCGCCAGGAGTTGCCGGCGGCGTTGCGCCTGTTCCTGCGCGGCCCGGGTGCGACCAAGACCAGTGGGGCGGGGGTGTTGAGCTATCTGCTGTTCGAGGCGGGGTATTGCAGCGAGCTGATCGACCTGGGACGGCGCGATGCGTTGGCCAAGCGTGAAGAGTTGTGCCGGTTTCTGGGTATCAGCGAAGCGGTGGTGCCGGCCTGAGATTTGCGGTGCGGCCATTCGCGAGCAAGCCCGCTCCCACATTGGTTCTGTGTCGGTCACAAAACCAGTGTGGGAGCGGGCTTGCTCGCGAAGGCGTCCTTGCAGACGCCACTGATACCAGGATCAGAAGTGGAACTTCACCAGGAAGCTGGTCACGTTCTGATTGGTGGTAAAGCCACGGGAGTCTTCGATCCCGTACTTGTCTTTCCAGTAGTCGTACTCAACACCGACGTACAGCTGCTTCTCGCCAAAATGCAGGGCCTTGCCCAGGTCGTATTTGACCTGCGGGTTGAAGTGCAGGTTGGCGTGATACTCGCCCTTGTTGTTGACGTCGTTGTCGACCACCCAGTCCATGTAGCCGTCGATCAGCACGTTCGAGCTGCCGACCGGAATGGTGTAGGACCAGACCGGAGTGATCTGCCAGACGTTGTCACCCGGACGCGAGCTGTCGGTGTGGCGCTGGTAGAAGTTCAACTGGAAGTAGTCGAAACCCGGGATCGCCAGATCGAAACCAGGACCGATCAGGTACGACTCGACGTCGCCTTCACCGAACTCGTAAGTCATCGCCAGCAGCACGTCCTTGATCGGGCCGAATTCGATCTTCTGGTCCAGCACCTTGCCCAGCGAGATGCGTGGCTGGAACTCACCATAAGTGGTGTTCGGGCCGACGTTGGCGTCGTCCTTGCCGTTGTAGAAGATCTTGTCGACGAACAGGAAGTTATCCCCGTATTTCCAGGCGTCGGCGTGTTCGAAGGTGACGGTCTGCTGGATCGCCGGGTTGACCTTGAAGTCTTTGCCGTAGAGGTAGGTCAGGCTGTTGTTCTGCCATTGCAGCAGGCCATCGGCCATGGCCTGACCCCCGGCCAACATCGATCCCGCGAGCATCAGGCTGGTGCACATACGTTTCATTCGGTTGCTCCCAAAGTAGGTGTTCCACGTTTATTTTTTTAAGATCGGCGCTCTGGTGTGGCGCCTTTTTTCGTTGCTGCAAAAGTCATCCGATCGGTCAGCTTCGCTGGTGATAGCAAGAGCTGGGCCAAGGCTTTCAGAAAGCAAAAAAACGCCCGTTCGGCTGCTGAAAAACAGTCGATTGAGCGGGTTTTCGGGATGCCTCGGTACTGACCGGGGCCGGGATAAGTTGACTCTTCGGTCAGGAATTAAATCCGGGCTTTTTTTTAGACCGAATTCAAGAGGCCGCGGAGAATACTGACTCCTCGGCCAGGTCTCAAGTGCCCCGCAACAGAGCACCGACGACAGGTATGGGGCACGGTTGCGGGCCATCTTAGAAGTGCACCTTCACCAGCAGGCTGGCGGTGTTCTGGTTGGTGTCGAGGTTATGGCTGCTTTCGACTCCGTACTTGTTCTTCCAGTAGCTGTACTCGGTGCCGACGTACAGTTGCTTGTGGCTCCAGCCCAGGGCTTTGCCCAGGTCGTATTTGATCTGCGGATTGATGTGCAGGTTGGCGTGGTAGGTGCCGCGCGAGTTCTGGTCGTTGTCGACGACCCAGTCCAGATAGCCGTCGATCAGCAGATCGGAATTGCCCACGGGAACGCTGTACGACCAGCCCGGGGTGACCTGCCACACACCGTCTCCAGGGCGCGGGCCTTCGGTGTGGCGGCGGAAGATGTTCAGGGTCACGTAGTTGAAGCCGGGCACCTTGAGGTCGAAGCCGGGGCCGATCAGGTAGGCCTCGCTGTCGCCTTCGCCGTACTCGTAGGTCATCGCCAGCAGCACGTCCTTGATCGGGCCGAACTCGAGTTTCTGGTCGAAGATCTTGCCGAACGAGAAGCGCGGAGTGAATTCGCCGTAGTAGGTGTGCGGGCCTTTGTTGCGGTCGTCCTGGCCGTTGTAGAAGATCTTGTCGACGAACAGGAAGTTGTCGCCGTACTTCCATTTGTCAGCGTGCTCGAACGTCACCGTCTGCTGGATCGACGGGTTGATCGCGAAGTTCTTGCCGTACAGGTAGCTCAGGCTGTTGGTCTGCCACAGCAGTAAATCGCCGGCCATGGCCTGACTCGCGGCCAGCAGGCCGCCACTCAACAGAACGTTGGTTTGCGTGCGAATCATCTGTTGCTCCCTCTTGTTTTTATTTTTAAGGCGCAGAGCTGTTTGCTTGTCCCTGTGGGAGCGGGCTTGCTCGCGAAAGCGGTGTGTCATTCAACAGGGTTGGTGACTGACACGGCCTCTTCGCGAGCAAGCCCGCTCCCACAGGGTTAAATCGGTGTTGCTGTTAATGCTGATGCGCGTGGCAGTCGTTGATCGCTGCGCGTTCGGCGCCGCCGAGGATGTTGAACAGCAAGTTCAGGGTCAGCGCGCTGAGCGTGGCCATGGCGATGCCGCTATGGGTAATCGGGCTCATCCACATCGGCAAGTGCGCGAAGAACTCCGGACGCACCACCGGGATCAGGCCCATGCCGATGCTCACCGCCACCAGCAATTGATTACGACGGTCACCGATGTCGGCTTCCTGAAGAATCTTGATCCCGGTAGCCGCCACCATGCCGAACATCGCAATCGCTGCACCGCCAAGCACCGCCGGTGGAATCGACGCCACCAGGAACGCCGCTTTCGGCAGCAGGCTCAGCACGATCAGCAGACCACCGGCGACGATGGTCACCGAGCGGCAGCGCACGCCGGTCATCTGCACCAGGCCGATGTTCTGCGCGAACGAGGAGTGGGTGAAGGTGTTGAAGAACCCGGCAAAGAACGATGCAGCCGCGTCACACATCAAGCCGCGACGCAGCATGCGCGGGCAGACTTCCTGGCCGGTGATCTTGCCCAGCGCCAGGAACATGCCGGTGGACTCGACGAAGATGATCACCACCACCAGGCACATCGACAGGATCGGCGCGAGTTCGAATTTCGGCATGCCGAAGTGCAGCGGGGTGACGAACTGAACCCATGGCGCGCTGGCCATGCCGCTCAGGTCGACCATGCCGAGCGCGCCGCAAAGTACGTAGCCGAAACACATGCCGATCAGCACGGAAATATTCACCCAGAACCCGCGCATGAAGCGGTGGATCAACAGAATGGTCGCCAGCACCAGGGCGGCGATGGCCAGGTAAATCGGCGAGCCGAATTGCGCAGCGGCGGCGCCGCCACCGGCCCAGTTCACGGCCACGGGGAACAGCGACAGACCGATCGAGGTGATGACTGTGCCGGTCACTAGCGGCGGGAAGAAACGCACGACCTTGGACATGAACGGCGCGATGAGCATGCCGAAGAACCCGGCGGCGATGGTTGCACCGAAGATCCCTTGCAGACCGATACCGGGCATGCCGGCCATGGCGACCATGCTGCCGACGGCGGCGAAACTGGCGCCCATCATCACTGGCATGCGGATGCCCATCGGGCCGATACCCAGCGACTGGACGATGGTGGCGATACCGGCGACCAGCAGGTCGGCGTTGATCAGGAAGGCGATTTCTTCACGACTCAGGCCAGCGGCCTGTCCGATGATCAGCGGCACCGCGATGGCACCGCCGTACATCAGCAGAACATGTTGCAAACCGACCAGGATCAGTTGCAAAAGGGGCAAACGCTGAATGGCGGGTGCGTCGGGGATGCGCGCTTTGGACAGCTCGGACATGCAACACCTCGGATCTTTTTTATTCTTGTGATTAACAGCTGTTGGGTTGCTCACAGCTGTTTCTTTGCATCAGGTCTGTGGCGAGGGAGCTTGCTCCCGCTGGACTGCGCAGCATTCCCTGCTCTTCAGGCAAAGAGAGGGGCCGCTTCGCGACCCAGCGGGAGCAAGCTCCCTCGCCACAAAAGCCTGCTTTTACACAGGCTTTTGTCTGGCTCAGTTGGTCTGGGCTCCCTGCGCGATCCATGCACCGATCAGGTCACGTTCCTGCTGGGTCATCTGCGTGATGTTGCCCAGTGGCATGATCTGCGTGGTGATGGCTTGCGCCTGGATCCGCGCCGCGTTCTGGCGGATCTGCTCGGGGGTGTCGAACATCACACCGGCAGGTGCCGCGCTGAACAACGGGCTGGTCGGTTTGGCCGAATGGCAGACCGCGCAGCGTTCCTGGATCACGTTGTGCACCTTGTCGAACGCAGGGCCTGCGTTGGACGCTTGCGCCGGTGCCGCAGCAGGGGCTGCTGCTGGCGCTGCAGGTGCCGCCGCTTCAGCCGGTTTCGCGCCACCGCCCAGTGCCGTTTCCGGCAGTGGCTGGTACTCGATTTTCGCGGGTGCCTTGGCCACGTCCGGTGCGGTCGGCATCGGCGCAGGGCCGGTGACGTACGCCAGGGTGATCATGCCCACCGCTGCCACTGGCAGAGTCCAGGCAAACTTGTGGCTGTCGTGACGGGTGTTGAAGTAGTGACGTACCAACACCGCCAACACCGCGATCCCGGCCAGGATCAACCAGTTGTACTGGCTGCCGTAGGTGCTCGGGAAGTGGTTGCTGATCATGATGAACAGCACCGGCAGGGTGAAGTAGTTGTTGTGACGCGAACGCAGCAGGCCCTTGGCTGGCAGCGCCGGGTCCGGTGTGCGGTTCTCGGCGATGGCCGCGACCAGTGCACGTTGCGCCGGCATGATGATGCGGAACACGTTACCGACCATGATGGTGCCGATGATCGCGCCGACGTGCAGGTACGCACCACGACCGCTGAACACCTTGCTGAAGCCATACGCCGCGCCGATGATCAGCACGAACAGGATGAAGCCCAGCAGAGCAGGTTTTTTGCCCAGTGGCGAATCGCAGAGGAAGTCGTAGACGAACCAGCCAGCGATCAGCGAACCGATGCCGATGGCCACGCCTTCAGGGCCGGTCAGGCCGCTGCCGGGTGCTACAAGGTAGAGCACGGGGTTGGAGTAGAACACCACGCACAGCAGCGCGATCCCCGACATCCAGGTGAAGTAGGCTTCCCATTTGAACCAGTGCAGGTTCTCCGGCATCGACGGTGGGGCCAGTTTGTATTTTTCCAGGTGATAGATACCGCCGCCGTGGATTGCCCACAGATCACCGGCAAGACCGGTTTTCGGGTTGACGCGGTTGAGGTTGTTCTCCAGCCAGACGAAGTAGAACGACGCGCCGATCCAGGCCACGCCAGTGATCATGTGAACCCAGCGCACGCTCAGGTTCAGCCATTCCAACAGATGTGCTTCCACAGTCTTTACCTCTCGCCTGTCACCCTTGTTGTCGGGTGATCAGACCTTCTCTTATTGGTGGGGGGCGAGGATCAAACGCTCATCCTCTTTGAAAAAATGCTCATCGCAGTTATTGCCTGTGCCACTGCGATCAACCACCAGGAAGTCATCCCGCTTTTCGATCGTCAGCACCGGGTGGTGCCAGACGCCGCGATGGTAATTGATGCCCTGCCTGCCGTTGGTGACGAAGGCGCGGACCAAGCCTGATACAGGTTCATCGCCAAGTGGCGCGACCACGATCAGAAAGGGGTTGCCGAGCAGCGGAATGAAAGCCTGGCTGCCCAGCGGATGGCGTTCCAGCATGCTCACGGTCAGCGGCATGTCCTGCGCATCGGCGCGGAAGATGCTGATGATCGCGTTGTCCTCAGGCGTAGCGGTTTCGACCGTCGCCAGTTTGTGGAAGCGCATGGTCGAACCGTTGTTGATCATGAAGTGGTCGCTGCCGTCGGTTTCGATCACGTCACCGAAGGGGGCGAAGGCTTCTTTGGTCAGCGGTTCAATCGTTAGTGTGCGCATGCTGTTCTTTTCCGAATTCTGTGTTGTTCAACTTGTCAGTGCGTCTTGCGCGATCCCTGTAGGAGCTGGCGAAGCCTGCGATCTTTTGATTTGGCTTTTAAGATCAAGATCAAAAGATCGCAGCCTGCGGCAGCTCCTACAGACTCAGCATTACTTCGCGACCTTGCCCAAAACGCGCAGGCGACTCACACCACCATCCGGGAACACGTTCAGACGGATGTGGGTGATCGGGCCCAGTGCCTTGATCTGCTCGACGAAGGTGTGTTCGGCGTGCATTTCCAGCTTCTGGCTCGGCAGCAGTTCACGCCAGAACAGCGACTGGGTTTCGATCTGGCTGTCGGTGCCGCCCTTGACGAACGCGCCCTGGATCGAGCAGGTGTCCGGGTAGTTGCCCTTGAAGTGCAGGGTGTCGACGATGATTTTTTCGATCTCGCCCGGGTGGCCCAGCGCGACGATCACCCAGTCATTGCCCGGGGTACGACGACGTGCGGTTTCCCAGCCGTCGCCCATGTTGATGCCACGGCCCGGGTTGAGGATGTTGCTCATGCGGCCGAAGTGTTCGTCGGAGCAGGCGAGGGCGCGGCCACCGTTGAGGGCTGCAGCCAGGTCGACTTGCTCGTTGTCGCCAACAGCCGACCAGTCGCGGAACGGAATGCCGTACACGCGCAGACGGGCGACACCGCCGTCCGGGTAGATGTTGAAGCGCAGGTGGCTGAACGCTTGGTCGTTGCTGATTTCGTGGTAGTGGTGGCTGTTGCCTTGCAGCTCGACGGCCGACAGCACTTCAGTCCACTGGGTGTTTTCGTCCGGCTCGCCCGAGGCCAGGAAGCACGCTTCCAGCGAGGCCGATGGCGGGAAGTTGCCGGTGAAGAATGAGGTGTCGATGTCCACGCCTTTGATCGAGCCCGGTACGCCCAGACGGATCACCGCGCTGTCGTAGCCTTCAAAGCGCTTGCGACGCGATTCCCAGCCGTCCATCCACTTGCCGTTGTCGTCGAACACACCCTCCTTCCACACGGCCGGGGTCGGCTGAAACAGACGATTGGCGTCTGCGAACCAGTCATCGGTGACCGAAATGATTTTGGTGCCCAGACGGGCATCGGCCAGGTTGACGAACTTCTCGAAAGGTACGGCGTAAGCTTTCATTCTTCTTGTCTGCCTTTAATAAGTTGGCTGGGGATGCTTGCGAGGCCCTGGGCATTCTCCGCGTCTGACATGCTCGGGCCAGGCTTGCTAAAGAGTCAGTAAACGGAACAGGGCGATCTTGTTGATCTCCGCCAGCGCGCATTTGAATTCGGTGTCGACCGAGTTGTGAATGCGCGTTTCGAACGCCGCGAGGATCTGATGCCGGTTGCTGCCTTTTACCGCCATGATGAAGGGAAACTTGAACTTGGCCTTGTAGGCGTCGTTCAGCTCGGTGAAGCGCTGGAACTCTTCGGCCGTGCATTGGTGAATACCGGCGCCAGCCTGTTCATTGGTGCTGGCTTCGGTCAATTGGCCCTGGACGGCGGCTTTGCCGGCCAGGTCCGGGTGAGCGTTGATCAGTGCCAGTTGACTGGCGTGATCGGCGCTCAACAGGATGTCGCTCATGCGCTGGTGCAGGGTTTCGATCTCGTCGATCGAAGCGTCCGCGCCCAGGTCGTAGGCCTTCTCGGCCACCCATGGCGAATGTTCGTAGATGTCGGCGAAGGCTTTGACGAAGGCGTCGCGGCTCAGGGTCGACGGTTGCAGGGTTTGAAAGTGGCTCATTTGGCGGCCCCTTGGTACGGGTGGGTTGCGTGCCAGTGGCGTGCGATGTCGACGCGACGGCTGAACCACACCTGTTCATGACTTTTAGCGTATTCGATGAAGCGCTTGAGCGAGGCCAGACGCGCCGGACGGCCGATCAGGCGGCAGTGCAGACCGATCGAGAGCATCTTCGGCGCTTCGGCACCTTCGGCGTAGAGCACGTCGAATGCGTCTTTGAGGTATTCGAAGAAGTCGTCGCCCTTGTTGAAACCCTGAACTTGCGTGAAGCGCATGTCGTTGGTGTCGAGGGTGTACGGGATCACCAGGTGCGGCTTGCCGGTCGGGTTGTTCGGTTCCCAGTAGGGCAGGTCGTCGTCGTAGGTGTCACAGTCGTAGAGGAAACCACCTTCTTCCATCACCAGGCGACGGGTGTTCGGGCCGGTGCGGCCGGTGTACCAGCCCAGTGGGCGTTCGCCGGTGAGTTCGGTGAGGATGCGGATCGCTTCGAGCATGTGCTCGCGCTCCTGCGCCTCGTCCATGTACTGGTAGTCGATCCAGCGGTAGCCGTGGCTGCAGATCTCATGACCGGCTTCGACCATCGCGCGGATCACGTCCGGGTGGCGCTGGGCGGCCATGGCCACGGCGAAGATGGTCAGTGGAATGTCGAATTCCTTGAACAGTTTCAGGATCCGCCAGACGCCGGCGCGGCTGCCATACTCGTAAAGCGATTCCATGCTCATGTTGCGCGCGCCTTGCAGCGGCTGGGCAGCGACCATTTCCGAGAGGAAGGCTTCAGATTCTTTGTCGCCGTGCAGGATGTTGCGTTCGCCGCCTTCTTCGTAATTGAGCACGAACGACAGGGCGATGCGGGCATTGCCCGGCCAGTGTGGGTGAGGAGGGTTACTGCCGTAACCGATCAGGTCGCGTGGGTAGTCAGCGCTCACTGCAGTCTTCCTTCTTGTTCGTTGACAGGTTTGTGTAACGGCATGCACAGGCTGGCGTCACAGCGATGGGCTGATTGTATACAACTTTATTCTCAATTTGTAAGCCTGAATTTTCGCATTTTTCACCGACTGTCATCTTTTGCTGCTAATGGCGTAAACCTGCAAGAAACCTGCCTGATCAGTCAGCTAATGGCTGTGAGGTTCAATAGCCAGGCGCTTTAGGCGCAGATCCGCGGTAAACGCCCGAATGGCGGGGGTGATGCGAAAAATGTCGTTTTTATTGTGTACAATTTTTTTGAAAAGTGTCTTAATCAGTCGCTCGCCGCAACTTTTCGTGCTCCGAATCGGTGCGGTCTCCTTTTTACCTGACTTCGGGAGGCGCGAAGTCTGACTGCTCTTTGCGGCCAGGCGCGCAGAATCAATGGGACGTTTGACAACACACGTTTTGGACGCTGCACACGGTTGCCCGGGCAGCTCGATCAAGGTCGAGCTGTACCGCGTCGAAGGTTCGCACCTGGAATTGGTCGCCAGTGCGATAACCAACAGCGATGGCCGGGTCGATGCGCCGCTGCTGCAAGGCGATGACTACCGCACCGGGGTCTATCAGGTGCAGTTCCACGCTGGCGATTACTACCGCGCCCGTGGCGTTCAGTTGCCGGAACCGGCGTTCCTCGACGTGGTGGTGCTGCGTTTCGGCATCTCCGCCGAACAGGATCACTACCACGTACCACTGCTGATCTCGCCTTACAGCTATTCCACCTATCGGGGCAGCTGACCCCCAAGCAGCTGCCCCCACCGGGAAGCGACTGCGCATATAGCTTCTTTGGTCTTTCGCCCGCTCACACTGCGGGCTTTTTTTCGCCTGGAGGAAAGTGTTGTCTGATCTGACGCCTTCGCGAGCAAGCCCGCTCCCACATTTGCAATGCATTCCCTTGTGGGAGCGGGCTTGCTCGCGAAGCTTTTGCTGTCAGCGGCTCAACAGAGAAGCAGCCCCGGCACCGCTGAACAACCCGGCACTCACCCGATTGAACCAGCTCTGTCCCTTGCCGCTACGCAGATACTGCGCCGCACCATGCGCGCCCAACCCGTAAGCCAGTTTGCAGCACAGATCCAGCACCACCCACGTCGCAATCATGATCAGCAACTGCGGCAGGAACGGCTGTTGTGCGCTGAGGAACTGCGGCAGAAACGCGGCGAAGAACAGAATGTCTTTCGGATTGCTCGCACCCAGGACAAAGGCGCGCCCGAACAGTGTGCGAAAGCGTGGAACTGGTGCGGCTTGTGGCACTTCGGCACCGACCGCTGGCTGACGCGATTGCTGCCAGCTCTGCCAGGCGAGATAGAACAGGTACAGCGCGCCGACGATTTTCAGAGCGCTGAACAGTTGTTCCGACGCCAGCAGCAGGGCGCCCAGCCCCAGCGCCGAGGCACTGAGCAGGCAGATCGAGGCGATCACGCCGCCGAGAAATGCCGGGTAAGAGCGGCGCAAGCCGTAGTTCAGACTGTTGCTGATCATCAACAACGACAGCGGCCCCGGAATCAGGATCACCACCAATGCAGCGCCGCTGAACAGCAGCCAGGTTTCCAGACTCATCACTTTGCTCCTTTTTTTGTTGTACTCAAGAATGTGCAAAAGCCCCACCCGCGAGGGTGAGGCTGTTTTGACGCTTGAACCGCGTGACGCTTACAAGAAGATGAACTTGGCGATGAAGATCGCGCAGAGCACCCACAGGCTGACGGAAATTTCCTTGTGCTTGCCGGTGCCGGCCTTCAGCGCCACGTAGGTGATGAAGCCCAGCGCAATGCCATCGGCGACCGAGAAGGTCAGCGGCATCATGATCGCGGTGACAATCGCCGGGATGGCGTCAGTGGCCTCATCCCATTCGATGTGCGCCATGCCGCCCATCATCAGCATTGCGACATAAATCAGCGCACCGGCTGTGGCGTAAGCCGGAATCATGCCGGCCAGTGGCGCGAAAAACATCGCGGCTATAAATAGCACACCCACGGTGACTGCGGTAAGACCAGTCCGACCACCAGCTGCTACGCCAGCGGCACTTTCAACATAGCTGGTGACGGGAGGAACGCCGACCACCGCACCGAAGACGCTGGAGGCGCTGTCGGCTTTCATCGCGCGGGAAAGGTTTTCGATACGCCCGTCAGCGTTGACCAGATTGGCGCGCTGAGCCACGCCCATCAGGGTGCCGGCGGTGTCGAACATGTGTACGAAGAGGAAGGCCAGGACCACGCTGATCATGCTGACGTTGAACACACCGGCGATGTTCATCGCCATGAACGTAGGCGCCAGGCTTGGCGGGGTCGACATGATGCCCGAGTAGTGCACGATGCCCAGGCCCCAACCGGCCAGGGTCACGGTGATGATGCTGATGAGGATCGCGCCGAACACTTTGTGGTAGCTGAGGATCGCGATCATCAGGAAGCAGATCGCGGCGAGCAGCGGGCCGGGCTCGCGCAGGGAGCCGAGTTTGATCAGCGTCGCCGGGCTGTCGACGACGATGCCGGCGGTCTTCAGGCCGATCAGCCCGAGGAACAGACCGACACCGGCGCCCATCGCAAAGCGCAGGCTGACCGGGATGCTGTTGAGCAGCCATTCGCGAATCCGCGAGAAGGTCAGGATCATGAACAGCACGCCGGAGACGAATACCGCACCGAGCGCGGTTTCCCAGTTGTAGCCCATGGTGCCGACCACGGTGTAAGTGAAGAATGCGTTGAGGCCCATGCCCGGCGCCAGGCCCACCGGCCAGTTGGCGTACAGACCCATCAGCAGGCAGCCGAGCGCGGCGGCGATGCAGGTGGCGACGAAGGCTGCACCGTGATCGATCCCGGCATCGGCCATGATGTTCGGGTTGACGAAGATGATGTAGGCCATGGTGATGAAGGTTGTCAGACCGGCAATCAGCTCGGTCTTCACCGTGGTGCCATGCAAGCTGAGTTTGAAGATGCGCTCCAGCACGCCTGTGCGTAAGGGCGGCGAGAGTTCCAGCGTCGATGCTTCGGATTTGCGGCTTTCCACAGCGAGTACTCCTCAAGAGTTTTATTGTTATTTCCAGGGCCGGACCCATGAGGGGTGGCAGCAGCCCTTTGAGGCATACGCGAATTTGTTGACCATGCGGTCAGGAACTCGCACGCAGTGGATTATGCTTTTGTGTACAAATAAAGCAAATATTGTTTTTGGTTTTGTTTACGAAACGTCAGGCGATAGGGATATATCGTTTGTTCTGGCCCCTTCGGGAGCAAGCCCCCTCCCACAGTGGATCTCCAGTGGACCCCAATCATGGGTAACCAGCAGAACCCTGTGGGAGGGGGCTTGCTCCCGAAGAGGCCAGTCCAGTCAATCGAGAGGTGACTGAGTGTTCCCAAGCGCCATATTCACCGCCAGCCAGCCATTCACCGCCGCCTCCCCAGCCTCGGCAAACACCCGCTCGAGCAACTTCACTTGCTCGCGGCGCAACGCCTGCTCGAACTTCGCACCTTCCACGGTCAATTCCAGCAGACGCTTACGCTTGTCCGCCGCCGACGCCACGCTGTCCACCAGGTGCATTTCCTGCAGTTGGCGCAACGGCATGTTCAGCGCCTGTTTGCTTACGCCGAGCAATCCCAGCAACTCCTTCACACTCAAATTCGGATAACGCGCGATGAAAAATACAATCCGCTGATGCACCCGGGACAGACCGCGGCGCTCCAGCATTTCATCGGCCTTGGCGGTGAACGCCTGATAGCCGAAGAAAAACGCTTCCATCGCCTGTTGCTGGCTGGCGGGGCTTTTAAGGTCAAGCATGTTGACGTACTCGCTCAAGCTGTCGTAGTTTCGGTCAAGCAGTTTGACTCAAATCTCTCCAGCCTCGCTACCGGTGACTCCCATGGCTTTTTCCGAACGTGTCTCGCGCCTTAAAAGTTCTCTGATCCGTGAAATCCTCGCCGCCGCCCAGCGCCCGGAGGTGATGTCGTTCGCCGGTGGCCTGCCCGCCGAAGCCATGCTGCCGAATGTCGAATGGTCCGAGATGCCGCTGGCGCTGGGTCAGTACGGCATGAGCGAGGGCGAGCCGGCGCTGCGTGAAGCGCTGGCGGCGGAGGCGAGGGCCCTGGGCCTGGCGTGCGAGGCGAGTCAGGTGCTGGTGGTCAGCGGTTCCCAGCAGACCCTCGATCTGGCGGCCAAGTTGTACATCGACAAGGGCACCGAAATTCTTCTGGAGGCGCCGACCTACCTGGCCGCGCTACAGATCTTCCAGCTGTTCGGCGCCGAATGCCTGACCGTGCCGCAAGAATCCGATGGCCCCAATCTCGCTCAACTGCGCAGTCGCCTTGAGCAACATCGCCCGGCGTTCATCTACCTGATCCCGACGTTCCAGAACCCCTCCGCCGTGCGCTACAGCGAAGCCAAGCGCGCTGCCGTCGCCGCGTTGCTGGATGAATTCGGCGTGACCCTGATCGAAGACGAGCCGTACCGCGAATTGACTTTCGACGGCGGCAGCGCCAAACCGATTGCCGGGCGCCTGCACAAAGCCAGCTGGATCTACACCGGCACCGTATCGAAAACCCTGCTGCCGGGTTTGCGCGTCGGCTACCTGATCGCCAGTCCGGACCTGTTCCCGCATTTGCTCAAGCTCAAGCAATCGGCGGATCTGCACACCAACCGCATCGGCCAGTGGCAGGCGCTTCAGTGGATCGGCAGTGGAAAATATCAGCAGCACCTGAGCGAGTTGCGCGGCTTTTACCGACAGCGCCGGGATGCTTTCCAGTCAGCGCTGGAAACGCATTTCTCTGATCTGGCGCACTGGAACATGCCGCAGGGCGGGCTGTTTTTCTGGCTGACGCTAAAGCAACCGCTGGATACGCGAACGCTGCTCAACGCCGCGCTGGCCAGCGACGTAGCGTTCATGCCCGGTGAGCCGTTCTTTGCGGATCCGGACAACCATCACGGGCATCTGCGCCTGAACTTCAGCCACATCGATCCGGCGCGTCTGAATGAAGGGCTCAAGCGACTGGCGGCGGTGGTGCGCCAAGCCCAGGCAGCGTTAGCGGCGTAAGAGCGATCACTCTTTCTGCGCGGCGATGCTCGCCAACTCCTCGTTCGACCAGCCGCCACCCAGCGCCTTGATCAAGCCGACATTGGCGCTGAGCTGACGGGTCTGCACATCCAGCACACTGCTCTGCGCCTGCAGGGCGGTGGTCTGCGCCGACACCACATCCAGATAACCCACCGCCCCTTGACGATACTGGTCCAGCGCAAGGTTCTCCGACTGCTGCGCCGCGTCCGCCGCGTCGCGCTGATCCTTCAGTGCCGAGCCCAGGCCGGACACCAGCGACAGGTTGTCTTCCACTTGGGCGAACGCCGCCAGTACCACGCTGCGATAGTGCGCGCCGGCTTCGTCGGTGGCGGCCCGTGCTGCATCCAGTTCAGCCTGATGTGCGCCGCCATCGAAAATAGTGCCCAACAGCGAAGGGCCGATGACCCAGAAAAGATTGGGTGCGGAAAGCAGTTTGGCGTACTCGGCACTTTGAAAACCGGCCTGCGCGCTCAGGGTCAGGCTGGGATAGAACGCGGCCTTGGCCACGCCGATTTTCGCGTTGGCTTCAGCGGTGCGGCGCTCGGCGGCGGCGATGTCCGGGCGGCGCTGCAACAAGGTTGACGGCAACCCGACCGGCACTACCGGCAGGGTCACCGGATGAGTGCTCTCGGCGATGCTGAAGTCCGAGGCCGATGCGCCGACCAACGCGGCGATCGCATGTTCCAGCAAGGCCCGTTGCGCCTGGTTTTGCGTCAGCTGCGATTTGGTCGATGACAATTGCGTGCGGGCACGGGCCACGTCCAGTCCGGAGACGATGCCGCCGTCATGCAGGCCCTGCGTCAGGTTCAGGGCTTTCTCGAACGCCGCACCGGTTTCCTTCAGCAGGCGGGTTTGCTGATCCAGTCCGCGCAGGCGGATGTAGGTGTCGGCCAGTTGCGTCTGCAGGCTCAGGCGCGCCGAGGCCAGGTCAGCCTTCTGCGCCTGGGCTTCGTCCTTGCCGGCGGCGACCGTGTCGCGCACCCGGCCCCACAAATCCACCTCGTAATCGATCTCGGCCCCGAGCGTCACCGAGTTGTACTCATCCGGGCCGCCATTGCGCAGCGGCTTGTTGTCCGACTGGCGAATGCGCTGCGGCTGGGCATTGCCGGTGATGCTCGGAAACAGCCCGGCCTCGACCTGTTTGACGAACGCCTGCGCCTGGGCGTAATGCGCCAGCGCGGCGCTCAGGTCGGGGTTGTTGTGCAGCAATTGCTGTTGCAGCGCGTCGAGCTGCGGGTCGTTGTACATCCGCCACCAGCCATCGCGGTTCAACTGGTCGGAAGGCTGCGCCGTGGTCCACGGTGCGACCGTGTGAAACGGCGCGGCAACCGGCGTCGGTGGCACGTGGTAGGTGGGTGCCAGCGAACAGGCATTGAGCCCGAGCGCCGCGCCCAAAACCCACGCGGCGGTGCACAACGCCGAGCGCTCAGCCATTGTTTTTGTCTCCCTTGTCGGGCTGCACGATCTGCACGCTGTCATCGTCGGCGAGGCCGTCCGGCGGGGTATCGATCACTCGGTCACTGGCCAGCAGGCCGGAGCCGATCTCCACTGAATCTCCCAACTCGCGGGCAATGGTGATGGTCTTGAAGCGCACCTTGTCATTTGCATCCAGCGTCGCCACGCGCAAGCCGTGTTCGTCGTAGCGCAACGCACTGGCCGGCAGCCGCAAGGCGTTGACCTGCACCGGCAACTTGAACTCGACATTGGTGAAGCCGCCCGGGATCAGGCGTCCGCCGGGGTTATCCACCAGCAACTGAACCAGTGTCGTGCCGGAGGTGGCATTCACCGAGTCGGCGGTGGCGATGACCTTGGCCGGAAACTGCTCCTTCTGATATTCCGGCACGGTCAGATTGGCGCTGGTCCCCGCACGGACCAATGGCGAAAAATTCTGTGGTACCTGCACATAAACCCGCAAGCGGCTGACATCGGACACCACAAACAGCTCGGGACCGTTGCTGCCGCTGCCAGCGTTGATCAGCGCGCCGACATCGGTTTCGCGCGCGGTCACCACGCCATCGAACGGCGCTACCAGACGCTGAAAGCCTTTGGTTGCCACCAATCGGTCGACGTTGGCTTTTGCCGCCAGTACCTGCGCCTGCTTGGCGCTGAGGTCGCCGTTGCGTTGATCAACGTCCTGGCGCGACACCGAATCGGAGGCCAGCATCGCCTGCCAGCGCTTCGCCGTGGTCGCCGCCAGCGACTCGTTGGCCTGGGCGGTGGCGAGGTCGGCGCGGGCTTGCAGCAGTTGTTGATCAAGCTCCGGGGCATCGATTTCGGCGAGCAATTGACCGGCCTTGACCGGCGCACCGATGTCGAATTTCCATGACTTCAAATACCCGCTGACGCGGGCGAAAATCGAGGCGCGGGAGTACGCCTCCAGCCGTCCCGGCAGATTCAGCACCGGACCTTGCGGGGCGATGCTTGGCGAGATCAGCACCACGTTGGCCACGGCCTGTTTGTCGGTCCAGTCCTTGAGCGTGCGCGATTCGCTGACGCGCCAGATGATGCACGCGATGACGATCAACACCAGCACCAGCCCGGTCAATGCGATGCGCCACAGACTGTGCTTGCGCCGCTGGGGCGCAGGGGTGTCCGGGGCAATGTGCTCGTCAGTCATGTCAGGCGCCCTCCGGGGCAGGAGGCAGTGGCGCGTCAGCGGCCGGGGCCGGCTCGCGGGCGTCTCGGGCGTGAACAATGCTGAAAATGATCGGCACCAGGAACAACGTCGCCACCGTGGCAAAGGACAGCCCGCCGATCACCGCCCGACCCAGTGGCGCGTTTTGCTCGCCACCTTCTCCCAGGCTCAGGGCCATCGGGGTCATGCCAATGATCATCGCCAGCGCGGTCATCAGCACCGGGCGAAAACGGGTGAACCCGGCCTCCAGTGCCGAACTGACCGAGTCACCATGGGCATCGAGGCGCTCGCGGCAGAAACTGACCACCAGAATCGCGTTGGCGGTTGCCACCCCGATGCACATGATCGCCCCGGTCAGCGCCGGCACCGACAATGGCGTGTGGGTGAGAAACAGCATCCAGACAATCCCCGCCAGTGCCGCCGGCAACGCCATGAGAATCACGAACGGATCGAGCCACGACTGGAAGTTGACCACGATCACCAGATAGATCAGCACCACCGCGCCGAGCAAGCCGTAGAGCATGCCGTTGAACGCACTGTTCATGGTTTGCACCTGGCCTTGCAGGGCGACTTTCGAACCCTTCGGAACATCTTTGGCGTGGGCATTAATGATGTCCTGAATATCCGCCGCCACGGCGCCAAGGTCGCGGTCCTGAGTCGACGCGAAAATCTCCACCACCGGTTGCAATTCCGACTGGCTGAACACCGAATGGCTGTTGGTGCGCTCAAGCGTCGCCAGACCGCCGAGAATCTGCTGGTCATTGCCGGCGCCGGTCGGACTCAGTGGCAGGTTGTTCAGCGCTGACAGCGAGTCGAGGTTGTATTGCGGCGTCTGCATCACGATCGGATAAGAAATGCCGTTGGCGGTGTTGAGCCAGTACGTCGGCGCCACCTGACTCGAACCCGCGAGGTTGACCACCAGACTGTTGGTCACATCGCGTTCGGTGATGCCCACCAGTTGCGCGCGGGTGCGGTCGACGTTTACCTGAAAGGTTGGCAGTTGCTCGGATTGTTGCAGGCGCGCATCGGCCACTCCCGGGACTCGCCGGATCTCACGCAACAAGGTATTGGCGTAGGCGAAATTGGCGACTTGATTGCCGCCCTGGATCTGCAGGTCGATGGGCGCCGACGCACCGAAATTCAGGATCTGCCCGACGATATCCGCCGGTGGAAAGGAAAACACCAGACTGGGAAATTGCCTGGGCAGTTGCTCGCGAATCTGCCGCATATAGTCGGCGCTGGGGCGGTGACCGTCATTGAGCTTGATGTGGATGTCGCTGTCCTGCGAACCCACGGTGCCGGTGTTGTTGTAGGTGATGTTGATGCCGCTGATAGACAGGCCGATGTTGTCGACCACCGAGCCGAGATCGGCGGGTGGGATGATGCGGCGGATCGCGTTCTCGACGTCGTAAATCAGCTCGGCGGTCTTCTCTACGCGGGTGCCGACCGGCGCGCGTACATGCAGCAGGATCTGTCCCGCATCGACCGCCGGAAAAAAGTTGCGCCCCAGAAACGGCACGAGGGTAAACGACAAAAGCACGAAGCCGAAAAAGCACACAACGAAAATTCCCCGGTGGTGCAGGGTGGTTTCCAGCATCGCGTGGTAGCGATCGCGAACGGCCTCGAAGCGCTTCTCGAAACCGCGTTGAAAACGCACCAGCGGATTGCGCGAACGCTGATTGTGCGCTGCTTGTTCCTCCTTGGTGTGCGGCTTGAGCAGGTAGTTGGCCATGGTCGGCACCAGCGTCCGCGACAGCAGGAACGAAGCGATCATGGCGAACACCACCGCTTCGGCCATCGGCACGAACAGATAGCGGGCGATGCCTTCAAGGAAGAACATCGGCACGAACACGATGCAGATGCACAGCAGCGAAACGAAGGCCGGGGTGACGATTTGCGCGGCACCGTCGAGGATCGCGGTCTTCACCTCTTTACCCTGTTCCAGGTGCCAGTTGATGTTTTCGATGGTGACCGTCGCTTCATCCACCAGAATCCCCACTGCCAGGGCGAGGCCACCGAGGGTCATGATATTGAGGGTTTCGCCGAGGGCGGCGAGGGTCGCGATCGAGGCCAGAATCGACAGCGGAATCGACACGGCAATGATCATCGTCGAGCGCCAGCTGCCAAGGAACAGCAGAATCATCAGGCTGGTCAGGGCTGCCGCGATGATCCCTTCCTTGGCCACGCTGCTGATCGCCGCGCGGACGAACACTGACTGATCCTCGATGAACTCGATTTTCAGGTTGTCAGGCAGCGCAGCCTTGGAGTCGGCGAGTTTGTTGCGGATACCGTCGATCACGCCAAGGGTCGAGGCCGACCCGGTCTTGAGAATGGTCAGCAGCACCGAGCGGCTGCCGTTGACGTGAACGATGTTGGTTTGAGGGGGATTGCCGTCACGCACGGTCGCCACATCGCGAATCAGCACTGTGGTGCCGTTGGCGGTCTTGATCGGTAAATCCTGCAGGTCCTTGAAGTCCGTCGGCGCGTTGTTCAGCAGCAGCGGGTACTCATAGTCGCCGATTTTTTCGGTGCCCACCGGGGTGATCAGGTTCTGCGTGGCCAGTGCGTTGGCGACATCCTGCCCCGAGAGCCCGCGGGCCTGCATGGCGGCCGAGTCGAGGTCGATCTGGATCTGCCGGCTCTTGCCGCCGAACGGATAGGGGATGGCCGCTCCGGCGACAGTGGTCAGCATCAATCGCACGGTGTTCAGGCCGATATCGCCCAGTTGTTGTTCGCTCAGATTCTTGCCGGACAACGCCAGTTGAATGATCGGCACCGTCGAGGCGCTGTAGTTGAGGATCAGCGGCGGGGTGGTCGCCGGCGGCAACTGGCGCAGGATCGCTTGCGACACCGAAGTCACTTGCGCGTTGGCGTTGGTGATATTGACGTTGGGCTGGAAGAAAATCTTCACGATCCCGAAGCCGTTAAGCGACTGCGCCTCGATGTGGCGGATGTCGTTGACCGTGGTGGTCAATACGCGCTGGAACGGTGAGGTGATCCGTCCGGCCATTTGGTCGGGCGATAAACCGGTGAACTGCCAGATCACCGCGATCACCGGAATGCGGATCTCGGGAAAGATGTCGGTGGGCGTACGCAGCGCCGCCAGCGGACCGGCGATCAGGATCAGAATCGCCAGCACCACAAAGGTATACGGTTTTCCCAGCGCGATACGTACCAGTGCATGCATTGCGATTGTCCGGGCAACGGAGCGGACAGCGATACGAGCGAGGAACGGGCCGTGAGCGCTTGATCGACTGCCTGTCCGTGGGAGCGTGGGTGAGCCCGTATGGCAGGTGAATGCGCCTCTGGCTCTGCTTCTCGCAGAATAGACCGCCGTGACTGTGGCAGCCGGCAAATCGACCAACAGTAGATGAATATTTAGTTAGCTTGGTAAGCAATCAGGCGTGACCCGCCCCCTGTGGGAGCGAGCTTGCTCGCGAAGGCGTCGCTCAGGACACCGAAAATCATTCAGATAGCAGCAAACCGCTTATCCAGATAATCAATGATTACCTTGGACTCATACATCCAGGTCGTCTGCCCGTTCTCTTCAATGCGCAGGCACGGCACCTTGATCTTGCCACCCTGTTCCAGCAGCGTCTGGCGGTCATGCTCGTTGTTCTTCGCGTCCTTCAGTGCCACCGGCACGTTCAAGCGACGCAGGGTGCGGCGGGTTTTCACGCAGAACGGGCAGGCGTGGAACTGGTACAGCGTCAGGTCTTTGGCGGCCGAGTTGACCTGCGCCTGAACTTCGGCCGGACGCTGTTTCTTGCCCGGGCGGGTAATGAAGTCGATGAAGATGATCAGTTGGCCGAGGCCGACACGAAGCGCTTTGACGAACACGTTGAAAGCCTCACGGTGCAAAGAGAGAAGGGCGCGCAGCTTACCCGATTTTTTGCGGGCGAAAAAAAACCGGCGATGAATGCCGGTTTTCTTCGTGCCGCGAATTACTTGATCAGGCTGAGAAATTCGCTGCGGGTTGCCGCGTTTTCGCGGAACTCACCGAGCATCACCGAAGTGATCATCGACGAATTCTGTTTCTCGACACCGCGCATCATCATGCACATGTGCTTGGCCTCGATCACCACGGCCACGCCCAGCGCGCCGGTGACTTGCTGCACCGCATCGGCGATCTGGCGGCTGAGGTTTTCCTGAATCTGCAGGCGGCGGGCGTACATGTCGACGATCCGCGCGACCTTCGACAGGCCCAGCACCTTGCCGCTCGGGATATACGCAACGTGCGCCTTGCCGATGAACGGCAGCAGGTGGTGTTCGCACAACGAGTACAGCTCGATGTCCTTGACCAGCACCATTTCGCTGTTGTCGGAGCTGAACAGGGCACCGTTGGTGACCTCTTCGAGCGTCTGTTCATAACCGCGGCAGAGGTACTGCATGGCTTTGGCGGCACGCTTTGGCGTGTCGAGCAGGCCCTCGCGGGACACGTCCTCGCCCAGTTGGCCGAGAATCGCGGTGTAGTTCTGTTCCAGTGTCACAGGGGCTGATTCCATAAGGGTTTCAGAGGGGTACTGTTTCAGTCTGTACCAATTTTGTACCAATCAAGCTGTTTTCGAGTCTACCGAGTTCACCCCAATCAATGCTGGAGTTGATCCATCGGGCGTAAGTCGATAGCAACATCTGAACGCTATGACCGAGCTGAGTGGCAATAAACGCAGGGTTCATACCCGCCATGAGGCACATGGTAGCGTATGTGTGTCTGCAGTTGTATGGCCGGCGGGCGCGAATCCCCAATTCGGTCAATGCAGCCTGGAAGTATTTGTCGGGCGCGCTCGACCAGTGAATGAACTCGAAGTTCTTGATCAGTCTGCCTTTCACTGCGGTACCCAACACCGTGGGCAAGCACTGGATAGCCAGGCGTTTCACGCCTAGCGTCAGCTGTTCGGTATTGGCCACCGTTTTGCTCAGCATCAGCGACGTCATGCTATCAATGGCTGCATTTGTATCCGCCGTGATCAAGGTCGCCTGCGACTGCCTTGCCTTTGCTGATCTGCGCCTGTCAGTCCTACTCGATGCCACCGCCGGTACCGGTAACGGATCGAGGTCAGCCACCACCGTCAACGGCGGGGTGGTTCATGGCCTCGCAAGAGCCGAAATTGCCCCGACGCATGTTTGACGAATTATCGGCATCACCGATGACGGCGACCGGGGGCTCATCGCCCTCGCGGCCTGTCAGGCATACGCTAGAGAAGTCCCGTACCCGCGAACGGTCTCTAGAAGTCCAGCCAAGGCTGGTAGGGGGAGATGCACTTTTACTGTGATTTTTTGGAATGCGACCCACTTAAGTGTGATAATGACCGACCCATGCGACTTCGATGATTCATCCGCCGCACTCGGCGTCACTCGTTAATCACCACAATGGAATCTAAGTAAATGCAGAAAAACTATGTGGGCGGGATACAGGCCCTACGGTTACTTGCTTGTTTCTTTGTTCTTTTCCAGCACGTGACATTTTTTACCTGTTACTTTAAAGGAATAGACTATCAGCCGTTTCTGATGATTAACTTTGGTCGTATGGGTGTTAGTTTGTTTTTTGTGATATCTGGCTATGTCATGGGGATGTGTCTGGATCAAGGTAAGATGTTTCTTTGGAATCGAATTGCACGAGTATATCCGCCCTACTGGTTGGCCATAGTTATTAGTTGGTTGGTTTTGGTTCCGCTTGGTGTTGATTGGGCTTTTGATTTCAGGTCTGCGTTACTACTGCCTACACTGCAAGTAAATAATAGCTATAAAATTCCATACTGGACACTCTGTTATGAGATGGCGTTTTATGTGCTTGTATTTACGCTGATGCTGATGAGAGTATCTCGCAAGAATATGTTGTGGTTCTGCGCTGCTTGGCTATCTTTGATTGTCGTTGTTGATGCCTATAAGGTTATTGGTGACATCGATACCGCACAGGCTTTTGCACCGGTTGCTCAGCCGGGGTGGGGGATCCTGATAACGCCTTATCCGATCTTTTTTATCGCTGGATTGGTTGCTTCGATTGGCGGGTCTTCAAGATTTGAACGAATCCCACCTGTTTACCTGGTTTTGATTGCAATTTGCACTTGGGCAGTGAGCAATAATATGAAACTTCCCTCGCCTGGTCCGATGTTTATTATGCAGTCATTCAGCTTTGTCTGTTTGATTGCTGCTTCGAAGCAGATAAATTTCCCTTCGATCGTTACTCGGTTGGGAGATTATTCGTACGGTATTTATCTTGTTCATATGATAATCATAGGCGCTTTGATTGCCCTGTTTAAAGCCCGTAATGTGGAAATGCGATTCTCTGGGGTTTTTGCGATTTTTATGCTGTGCTCAATTATTGGTGGCTGCGCCTTTGGTTGGTTTGAGCGCAAGCTTCATACCCGTTTTATTAAACGGTTATTTAGAAACGAGCCCGTAAAGCCTGTTGCTCAATCGTTGAATGCGCAGTAGCCCCGCCATTTTTCTCGTCTGCCGTTCACCGGCAGGCGGTGAGTCGTAGATTTGGGCTTATAACTGGATTAATTCGGCGGGAGTGCTGAAAGTGTTGCCGATCTTCGCTGCGACGATAGCGCGGCATGCGGCAATCGCTCGGGTTTCGCCGGGTAGGCGCCGATACCCCCAGAGCAGATAACGTCTGCAATGGCGATCGTGAATAGGGGGGGGCGACTGGCAAATACATCCGCAACTCAGGAGGCAGTCGTGGCCGGCAAGCCAGTCGACTCCTCCCGGTTCTACCCGACCGACCCTAACGATCTGTTATGGCCTCTGGTCTACGGTTGTGCAGGGTGGGCGATCGTCCCCGACCATAGGTCGAGACTTGTCTATTGCATTCGACCTGCCCACTTACTTACATCTGATTACCGTTTGGCAAGGTCTATGGAGCGCAACAGCACGTCAATTACTTCGTTCTGCTCGTTATGTGTCAATCCCACCCATAACGGCAGACGGATGAGTCGCGCAGGTAGCGTTTCGGTGACATCCAGCGCGTCGTGCGCACGCCCCAAAGCGCGACCCGCCGGCGCCGTGTGCAGCGGCACATAGTGGAATACTGCACCGATACCATACTGCTTCATGCGTTGGAGGACTGCGTCGCGATCCACATCCGCGGCGAGAAGCACGTAGTACATATGTCCGTTATGCGTGCAAGTGTCGGGCACGATCGGGCGGCGCAGGATGCCAGCCGCCTCGGCGGCCTCCAGGCACTCATGATAATAGTGCCACGACGAGAGGCGCTCTCTCCCGATGCGGTCGGACTGCTCCAGTTGCGCCCACAAAAAAGCCGCTGTCAGTTCGCCAGGCAGAAACGACGAGCCGACCTCCTGCCATGTGTACTTGTCGACCTCGCCACGAAAAAAGCGGCTCCGGTCCGTACCCTTCTCACGGATGATCTCGGCGCGCAGTACGCTCTCCGGCTTTTTGACGAGCAGCGCACCGCCCTCGCCGGAGATCACATTTTTGGTTTCGTGAAAGCTGTACGTGCCAAAATCGCCGATACTGCCGAGTTGCTTTCCTCGATATGTAGACGTTACGCCTTGCGCCGCGTCCTCTATCACGAGGATGTTGTGACGCCGCGCGATTGCGAGGATCGAGTCCATCTCGCAACTAACGCCCGCATAGTGCACCGGCACAATCGCACGCGTGCGCGGCGTGATCGCGGCCTCAATGAGACGCTCGTCGAGATTTAGGGTATCCGCGCGAATATCGACAAACACCGGCACACCGCCGCGCAATACGAACGCATTTGCGGTCGATACGAATGTATAGGACGGCATGATGATTTCGTCGCCGGGCCTAATTCCTGCGAGTATGGCGCTCATCTCTAGCGCTGCCGTGCATGAATGCGTGAGCAGCGCTCGCGCGACGCCCGTGCGCGCTTCGAGCCATGCATGGCAGCGTTTTGTATATGCTCCATCGCCCGCGAATTGCAGATTTGCGTGCGCGTCGGAGATGTAGGCAAGTTCTTGCCCTGTCATATACGGCTTATTGAACGGGATGTGGATCATATCTTCCTTGCAATGAGAAAACGTGAACCGCCCACCGGGAGATCGAGGCCCGCGCGGATCATCCGCGCTTCGGCCACCATTGCCGCGCCGAGCAGGCGGTTCAACCACGGTGCGACACTGAGTTCTGCTCCAGCTGCTTCAGCATCGACGCCGCGACGGCTGAACCTCGACAGCATCATCAGAGGCAACAGCATTGCGACGAAAGATGTGCTACGGACGATCGAGAATCCCGCGGCGCGCACCTTCGCGTGCAGATCGGCGGCCGCGTAGCGGCGCACATGACATGCGTACTCGTCGGTGGCACTCCACAGCCACTGATGTTGAGGCACGGTCAGCAGCAGATGACCACCCGGTCTTAGCGAGGCGTATGCCTGGCTCAGCACCGTTTCGTCCTCCACGATGTGTTCGAGCACATCGAACATTCCGATCGCGCCGAACTCGCCAGAGAACGGAATGTCACGTGCGTCCATTTGCATAAAGCCAGCGCCGGGCAGACGGTTTGCTGCGAACGAAAGCCCTGCCGAAAAAATCTCGCTACCTGCGACGCGTGCTTGCGGAAAAGCCGCGGCGAGCGCGGTTAGCACATAGCCGGTGCCACAGCCCACCTCAAGAAACGAGCCAAAGTCGCGCGCATAGCGGCGTAGCGCCCAAATGATCAGCCGATTACGAGCTTCGAACCAGAAGTTACCGGCTTCGACCGCAGCGAGCTCGGCAAAGTGGCTTGCCTTGAAGCCAGGGCTTTCCGCACTCAGTGCTGGCGCATATGTCGGCAGCCCATTCTCCAGTGCCGGCTGCCAGCGGCAGGCCGGGCAGGCCATATCGCTGACTGGGTACAACGTGTCGCAACTGAGGCACCGCTTCACGGGTTGCTCCTGGTGATCGGGTCTGGACGAGGAAACACAAGAAACTTGAATGTGACGAACAAGAAGCCCGCAACCACTAGTATCGCCACGGCCTGCACAACTCGATATGGAAAGTGCAGGTGGTCAGCGAAGATCGAGAGAATCAAATAGTTCAGCAGATATCCGCATGCATGAGCGCCGAAGTACTTGACTGCCGGCCCACCGATGCGGCCGCGGTGACCGAATGTCCAGTTGCGATTGCTCCAGAATCCGACGCTCGCGCCCACAACATAAAGCACCGTCATTGCTACCTTCGGCTCCATACCGAGCCAGGTGATCAATAGAAACAGGAGATAGCCGCCTAAATTCACGGCCCCACCGACGAGGCCATAACGAAGCAACTGGGCGAGCGACGCGCGCGATTGTGATGTCATCACGTACTCACACCTGATCGCAGACGGTTACAGCTGTTGCCGGATCGAGTGTGCGTAGCCGCCGCGCCGGCGCGCCAACGTAGACGCTGAGGTCTTGCGTGTCGCGATTGATCATCGACTGGGCGCCAATCAGGGTATCGTCGCCGATGCGCCTGCCTTGCATCACCACGGCTGAGAAGCCGATGAAGTTGCGAGCACCGATCGTGACATTGCCGCCGAGCGTCGCGTTGGCGGCGATGAAATTGTGATCGCCGATTTTGCTGTCGTGGCACAGGGTGGCGTTCGACCAGATTACGTTATTCGAGCCGAGCTTCACGCCCGTCTCGATGACAGCGCCAGGCATGACAATAACGTTATCCCCGATAACCGCATCGGCGGCGATCCACGCGGTCGGATGCATTAGATTGGCAAGTGGGTAGCCGCATTGTTTGATCGAGCGATATACGCATTCCCTTGCCAACATGCTTCGATAGCCAACTGCAACGAACACCATCGCGTCAGCGGGTGCGAAGCGATTGCACACTGTTTGCCAGCCGAGTAATGGTATGCCGTCGAGCTCTAAGATTCCGTCGGGCAGATACGATTCGTCGACTGTAAATGCGTGAACCTGCATGCCGAGATCGTTTGTTGCGTAGCGGTACACCAGTTGTGCAAACGGTCCCGCGCCGAAGATGATCAATCCTGCCATTCGCGCTCCCTGTACGATTCATCACTCGCAGGTGGGGCGTGAACGCGGTTGTCATGATAAATGGCTCTAACCAGCGAAGTCGGTCGCCTCTTCACCTCGAGGAAGATCTTGGATATGTAGATTCCGACCACGCCAATCGAGAAGATAATGACGCCGCCGATCAGAAACAGCGCGGCCATTAGTGACGTCCACCCGAGAAACACATGCCCCCAGAACAGCTTTCGCGCGAGGAGGTAGAGAATCACTGTCGTCGCGATACCTGACGAAAGCAGGCCCAGGTAGAAGATCCCGGTAAGCGGCTTGCTGCTGAACGACGTGATCGCGTCGATTGCCATCGTTAACTTCTTGCGAAAGGTGTACGACGAGTTGCCATCGAATATTTTTGTCGCAACGATGCGCTTCTGTCTGAATCCCGCATCTTTCCAGACTGCGGGAAGAAACAGTTCCGTTTCACCGTACTGCAGCAGAGCGCTCACATAGCTGCGTTTCATGAGCCGCGAGACGATATCGCGATCTGATACCTGCACCGGCGAGAGCGCGTTGAACACTTTGTAAAAGAAGTCGCTGGTGAGGGCTTTTGCAAACGGAAGTGTCTTCTTCTCGAGTTCGCCTACCACCACATCGGTTTCCGGGTCCTCGTCCATCTCGTGCCAGAAGTGGCCAAGATTCTCCGGTTCTTCCTCGAGATCGACGTCGATTACGAAAACACGCTCGCCGCTTGCGTAGCGCATGCCGGTGATCAGGGCGCGATGCTGACCGACGTTGCGCGCGAGATCGATCACCCTGACGCGGGAATCAGATTTGCACAACCGGCGCGCCAATTCGAGTGAGTCGTCGGGAGATGCATCGTTGACAAACACAATCTCAAAAGACGATGTGAGTTTTTGCGCATCAGCGACAATGCGGCGATAGAACTCGTCGATGTAGCGTGCCGACCGATAAAGGCTGGTCACCACGGAGAGTTTCAACATCATCGGGTCCTCATAAAGGCTGCATGCTCGGGACCTGTATTGAAAAGCAGGTCGAGTATGCTCACGCCGTGCGCGAACGGTGGAAAGAGCTGCGTGTATTCCGGATAACCGTCATAGTGCATCCATTCCACGCGCGTACCTGCATTGGTAAACAGTGTTTCGTCGAGATAATCACTGGCGGCTGGCCCGGACAGATAAACATCCGCGCCCGCCTGCTGGCAGATGCCCACGAGCCGCTCGACGCGGTCACCTTCAAGCACATAGTCTCTGGATGAAGTAATGTGCGTTGCAATATCGAGCGTCGCGCAGATCTTGCGAATAAAAAACTCATTAATGTCCGACAGTAGCTCGAATGCACCGGCTTCGCTGTACCACGCTTCCACGATTGCAGCATGTTTTTCGAAATGACGCGCACGCGAGTAATTGCCAGCGATCGTCTTCCAGTGCCGTGCTGCCCAACGAGAATCGACTACTCGCGTCTCGCTGATCTTCTGTCCGAGTCGGTCCTGGCGGACGGGAATCGTCAGCCATTGCACGCCGGTTTGGGTTTTGATGCGATTACGATTGCGCCAGTCATTCTTTGTGTACTGTACCTCGTCGTACAGGATGAACTCGTCAACTGATCGGATCAGATCGAAGTAACCTTTCCACGGTACGTAGTTCGACTGGAGAATGGCGACTTTTTTGGTCATTGTCGTTCCGCCACTGCAGGCACGACTGGCGCACGTCGGCGCCTCCATCGCGCGAGCGCGCTACGTGCGAGCACAATAAAGTAGATCGCGTACACGACACGCAGGAGGTAGAAGTAGCGGTTCTCGACGTGTGCAATTGCCATACTGAGTGATACCGAACAGAACGCGGTGATTACCAGTACCGCGAGCCACGGCTGGCCAGACGCAATCGAGGCAAAAGACAGGATCGCAACCAGTAGAAATGCGATCACGGTGCCGGTGATCTCGGCACTTGTATAGTCGATTATCGGCGCCAATGCGTCGGCCGGCGGCTGTCCCGAGTAAACCGCCCAGTAGAATTTGGAAAGGCCGATCCAGAACTTTGTGGCGAAATATTGAATCTCTGGAACCTGCGCTGCAAGCTTCGAGAAATAAACAACCGGTGTCGGCTCCATGTACACGGCCAGTTCGACATAGGGCTGACGATTGGCTGGATCGAATACGGCCATAGCGCGCAAGTCGTATAGCCACGGCACACCTGAGTGCAGATAAACCCACAAGATTTGCACAAAACCCAGCGATGTACCGCAACAAAAACAGATGAGTGGTGGAAGTGCGGATTTAATATCGCGCCTGCTGATCAGGGCAAGCCATAGTGGCACGATCAACACCGCGCTTACTGCGAAATTCTGCTTCATCAGGATCGAGGCGCCAAGCAGTATCCCTGCCACGAGCGCCTTGCCTTTCGTTGGGTTAAGTCCATCAGCGCTTAAAAAACAAAATGACAGCAGAAATAGCGTCAGACTTTGAAGGTCGGACAGACGCACTGAGATGTAGCCGATTGAGAACAGTGTGATCAGAATCACCAGCGAAACATCGCCGATAAGTGGTCGTCTCTGTACATCCGGCGGCAAAGCGCCGTTCTCGAAGTTGGAGAATCGCCGCAGAAGCGTGAGGCCAGCGTAGATCAGCAGCACAAAGAACAGCAGATTCTGGAACAGAGTGATATAGCTCACCAGAATTGGATCATTCGTGAACAGCAACGGGATGGCGTAGTAAAGCACAATGCCGATGGGGCGATAGGCGTGATAACAGGTAGCGCCTGGGTCATCGCTGCCTAGGAGGAAATGCGCACACCCGGTAGCCACTTCAAGATACTGGGGTGCATCCCCGATTGAAGGAAAATCCATGCTCAGCTCTGATACGGGGCGAATCCGCGAGGTTAATCTAAAGTGTTGAAATTTACAACAAATGCCAACGGCGTCTCGGGGTGGCCAGGGAGCTAATCAGGGAAAGACTATCAAAATCAAAATCGTGGCTTGAACTGGCGTAAGTCGCCTAGGTAATGGGCAGTTCATCCGTTGAATGTCATCGTTCCAGATGACCGTGTGCAGGTCTGGATACAAGTGACCGTTACTGCCCCGCATCGTTGTGGGCGGTGTGACTCCGCGTGCGGGACAGCGAAGCAAGATCGCGCAACAATTTTCGTATCAAGAACCGTGTTTGGCCATGATTGGACAGGCACTGTTTTTGTCCCGGTTCTTGATTTTATTGTTCCTGATAACTAATTGGATACCTCGAAATCTCGGTGTAATTCTGTTCCAGGGACATGAAACTACCTGTGGGGATTTTCGCAAAGGGCAAGGGTACGGTGGCGGACACGACCCTGCAAGTTCGGTGTAACGCGATTATTCGTCGCGGCCTTCCATCATGGTGCGTTTGAGCATCACGTAAACCGCACCGGCACCGCCATGTTTCGCCTGGCACGAGGTGAAACCAAGCACTTGCGGATGCTGGCGCAGCCAGGTGTTGACGTGGCTTTTGATCATCGGCCGCTTGCCGTCCAGGCGCACGGCCTTGCCGTGGGTGACGCGCACGCAGCGGATTTCGAATTTGGTCGCTTCGGCGAGAAAGGCCCAGAGAGTTTCCCGGGCCTTCTCTACGTTCATGCCGTGCAGGTCGAGGCTGCCTTCGAACGGGATCTGGCCGATCTTGAGCTTGCGCATCTGGCTTTCCTGCACCCCGTCGCGGGCCCACATCAACTCGTCTTCGGGGCCGACGTCGATCACGAACTGATCGGACAGGCCATCCACGGTGGTGGTGTCGGTGCGCACGGTGGCGGACTGGCGCAGCTTGGCGATCCGCGCGCGGTCAGCCTTGGGTTTGCCGGTGTCGGCGCGGTCGTGCTTGATCGGCTTGACGCCTTGGATCGCACTTTTGAACAGGGAAAAATCGTCGTCTTGCATGTCAGCCTCCGCGAAGGGCGGCCAGTTTACCCAAGTCGAAACAAAACGGCCCGGCAAAAAGCCAGGCCATCACCTCAGTCGTGTTTTTTCATCAGGTGCGGGGACATGTTCAGTTCCCGCGATTGCCGGGCGCGACGCCGGCATCGACGCCACAGCGCCACGCCGAAGTACAGGAACAACAAACCGACCGCCAGAATGATCGCCGAACCCGTCGGCGTGGCATTCAAGTCGCCGAGCGCCGGCGGGCGCCCCAGCAGGCTGGCGGCACCGGCCATCGCCAGCAGCACACCGAACGTCGCCAGAATGGCGGCGATCGCTGCGCCGAATCGAAAACGCCAGTTGCTTTGGCCTTTGGGCCGCAAGCGGCGTGCGTCAAATCCATCGGATAACTTCATTCCGACCTTCCTCAATGGGTATCGGCCCTTCGACCGGGAGTTGACCGGGTTGTTCCTGAGGCTAAGGCAATTGAAGCAAATGCGAGGCTTTTGCGGATGAGCGGCGCGGTGAGCCGCTCATCAGAGCAGATCAGATCAGATCTTGAGTCAGGGCGAGGGTGGCGAAGTTGTCGGCCATGATCGCCATTTCCGCTTCCTGCACCACGGCGGCGCTGAGCACGCGGCCCTTGAACGGCAGGTCACGGGTGGCGCAGGCGTCTTCGACCAGGGTGCAACGGAAGCCCAGGTTCTTCGCCGCGCGCACGGTGGTGCTGACGCTGGAATGGCTCATGAAGCCGCAGACGATCAGGTCCAGCGAACCGAGATTTTGCAGGCGATCAAGCAGCTCGGTGCCATGGAACGCGCTCGGCAGCAGTTTGCCGATGATGGTTTCATCGCCCTGTGGCTCAAGGCCGGGGATGAACTCGCCACGTTCGCCTTGCGGGTCGAACAGGCCACCGACGGTGCCGAGATGACGCACGTGCACGATCGGCCGACCGGCTGCACGGGCCGCGGCGACCAGTTGTTTGATGTTCGCGACGGCCGCGTCCATGCCGCTCAGGGCCAGCGGGCCACTGAGGTACTCTTTCTGGGCATCGATGATGACCACGGTGGCATGGCTCAGGGTGGCCGCTGCGTAACCGCGGCCGCTGAGTTGAAACATCGTTTTTGGAACGGACATTCGGGGCTCCTTGGGGTGGGGCTTTTGCGGCATTGTCCTCTGGCTGAGCGGTTCTGTGAACCGCTACCATCGTAGGCGCCGTCGTTACTGGCCTGCAGCCTTGTCAAGTTACACGTTCTGTTCAATAGCTGATGCAAAAATCAGAAAAGTCCTACTGTCGCTCCGCTGATTTTCCTGCGTCGTCGGCGGGCGTTTTGGCTGGTAGAATCGTCAGTCGTTTTTTCTGGAGTTCTGCCCCGTGATCACTTCCCGACTTCGTACCCTGCGCGACCACATCCGTTGGGCCGTCAGCCGCTTCCATGGGGAGGATCTGTTTTTCGGTCATGGCACCGACAACGCCTGGGATGAAGCCCGGCAACTGGTGCTGGGTGCCCTGCACCTGCCGTGGGAAATTGCCGACAGCTACCTCGATTGTGCGCTGGAAGACGACGAACTGGTCAACCTGCAACGCCTGCTCAAGCGCCGCATTGAAGAGCGCATCCCGACGGCGTACCTGCTGGGCGAGGCGTGGTTCTGCGGCATGTCGTTCATCGTCGATGAGCGCGTGCTGATCCCGCGTTCGCCGATTGGCGAACTGATCGAAAATCGCTTTGCACCGTGGATCGGCGACGAGCCTGCGCGGATTCTCGACCTGTGCACCGGTTCCGGTTGCATCGGCATTGCCTGCGCCTACGAATTCCAGAACGCCGAAGTGGTGCTGGCGGATCTGTCGTTCGAAGCGCTGGAAGTGGCCAATCAGAACATCGAGCGTCATGGCGTCGATGAGCGCGTTTATACCGTGCAGGGCGATGGTTTCGATGGTTTGCCGGGGCAGCGTTTTGACCTGATCGTGTCGAACCCGCCGTACGTTGACGCGGAAGATTTCGCCGACATGCCGGATGAATACCAGCACGAACCGGAGCTGGGCCTGGCCTGCGGTGATGACGGTCTGAGCCTGGTACGGCGGATGCTCGCCGAAGCGGCCGATCACCTGACCGAGAAGGGTTTGTTGATCGTTGAAGTGGGCAACAGCCAGGTGCACGTCGAGGCGCTGTACCCGGAAGTCGACTTCGCCTGGCTCGAATTCGAGCGCGGCGGGCATGGCGTGTTCATGCTGACGGCGGAGCAGTGCCGCGAGCATCAGGCGCTGTTCGCTTCTCGCGTTTGACCTGACTGACTTCTGTGGCGAGGGAGCTTGCTCCCGCTGGTCTGCGAAGCAGACCCAAAATATGCAATGACGGTGCACCAGACATACCGCATGCGCATGTTTTACGACTGCTTCGCAGCCGAGCGGGAGCAAGCTCCCTCGCCACAGGTCATCGCTGATTTCAGCGGTGCGTAGCAATCCAGATCAGCAACCCCGCCTGAAACACCGCAAACGCCACCAGACAGGTAATGGTGAAGCGCAACCCGGCGTCTTCACGCTTGAACTTGCTGACTTTGTCTTCCTGCTTCTTCAGCTTCACTTCCTGCTCGGCCAGGTTCTGCTCGGCCTGTTGCAGCATTTGCGCCGCTTCAAGAATCTCGACAATCTGCAGCTTTTCGCTGTTCCAGTCGCCCAGCAAGTCACCGACTTGCACCTCTTTGACGCTACCCTTCAGATGCTGGGCATCGGCGTACACCACATCAAAACCATGCACGCGCAAGAAGTGATCGCGACGCAGGCGGGTGTCTTCGTTCAGCGCGTCCTTGTTGTTCAAGTCCATGCCGTCGACGGTGTAGGCGGGCCAGCGCTTTTTCGCCCAGTTGATGCCTTGCGCGGCCATGAAACGACCGATGCCACGGTTCAGCGGTTCGATCTGCAAGCCGCTGTCCGGGCCGAAATGCACACGTTTGCTGGTGTGATTGACCCACACGTCGAGCTGGTTCTGCTCCTTGCGCACGCGTTGGCCGGGCAGTTTGATCGCCATGCGCATCAGGCTGTGTTCTTTGCTGTTGCGCTCGGCATAGCCGAATTCGACAAAGCGCAGCGGCCGGCCACCGGTGTTGCGGTCGGTCTGCAGCGGGGCCAGGCGGAGCATCTTGTGGTGCTCGACGCTGACGTCCGCCCATGGCAGCTCGACCGCTGGCGGTGCGTCTTTTTCAGCGGTGGTGTCGGGTGAAGTCGGGGTATCAGTCATAACGGCGAGATCCTGTCCAAGCCCTGCTTGTCGCCAGCCGGTACGCTGGCGACAAAGGCTTATCGGCCGTTTTTTCCAGGACTGGAGGGCAAAAAGCCCTTAACGGGTGCGAAGTCCGTCAATAAATTCGATGAGTTTGCCGCCCAGCTCCGCTGCCAGTGGCAAATTCGGGTCCTTGTACGAGGCCAATTGCCGCTTCACGTCGGCGGGAACGATGCGCATGACATGGTTCATCCCTTCGATCACCACCAGTTGGGCCTCGGGTCTGGCGGCTTTCAGTGCCTGCGCATCGCCCACGCCGACCTGCATATCGTGGGTGCCCTGAATGATCAGCGCCGGCATTTTCAGTTGCGCGAAGGCCTTGGCCGGATCCTGGCGAAACAGGGAAATCAGGTAAGGCTGCACACTCGGACGGAAAATCGCTTGAAGCGGCGCCGGCACGTTGTCGTCGGTGTGGCCGGCCTTGAGGCTGTCGAGAATTTCATTGCTGCGCAGCATCAACGGCGGTGGCAGGCTGCGCGCCAGTTGCTCGCGGATCACCTGATCCACCGGGCGGGCGCTGCCGGACAGCGAAATCAGCGCGGCGGCGTCGGCACGGGGGGCGGCGAGGGTGGCAATCAGTGCGCCTTCGCTGTGCCCGAGCAGAATCAATGGGCCGAAACGCGGATCGCTTTTCAGCTTCTGGCTCCAGGCCACCGCATCGTTGACGTAGGCTTCCACCGACAGATTGCGCTCGTCGGGCGTGGCCGCCAGGCTTGCGGCGACCCCGCGCTTGTCGTAGCGCACGCTGGCGATGTTGTGTTTGGCCAGCACCCAGGCCAGTCGCTTGAGGCTGTCATTGCGCCCGCCATCGGGATTGTTGCCGTCACGATCCGTCGGACCGGAACCCGCAAGGATCAGGACAACCGGCACCGGGTTGTCGGATTTTGGCAGCAGCAGCGAGCCGAAAAGTTCTCCGCTGCCGGTCTCCAGAGAGATCGGTCTTTGCAGGACAGTCGCGTGGGCAAAACCGGTAAACAGGGTAAGACTCAAGATCAGAACTCGCAGCATCATCACGCCATCATTCGCCAAGGTGCGGGTTGGACTCACCAACACCACTAAGGTTCGAGGATGAACTAGTCGGTTAGCCTGCGTATACTGGCGCGCATCATGAATTTGGGTTTGATTTCACGGAGCGTCCTGCATGTCCGGCAATACCTACGGCAAGTTGTTCACTGTCACCACCGCTGGCGAAAGCCATGGTCCGGCGTTGGTCGCCATTGTCGACGGCTGCCCGCCGGGCCTGGAGATCTCCCTTGAAGACCTGCAGCGCGACCTCGATCGCCGCAAGCCGGGCACCAGCCGCCACACCACCCAGCGCCAGGAAGCCGACGAAGTCGAAATCCTTTCCGGCGTGTTCGAGGGGCGCACCACTGGTTGCTCGATCGGTCTGCTGATCCGCAACACCGACCAGAAGTCCAAGGACTACTCGGCGATCAAGGATCTGTTCCGCCCGGCACACGCCGACTACACCTACCACCACAAATACGGTGAGCGCGATTACCGCGGCGGCGGTCGCAGCTCGGCGCGGGAAACCGCGATGCGCGTGGCGGCCGGGGCGATTGCGAAGAAATTCCTCGCCACCCAGGGCATCGTCATCCGTGGCTACATGAGCCAGCTCGGCCCGATCGAAATCCCGTTCAAGACCTGGGATTCGGTGGAAGAGAACGCCTTCTTCAGCCCGGATCCGGACAAGGTTCCGGAGCTGGAAGCCTACATGGACCAGTTGCGCCGTGATCAGGACTCGGTCGGCGCCAAGATAACGGTGGTCGCCGAAGGCGTGATGCCGGGTCTCGGCGAGCCGATCTTCGACCGCCTCGACGCTGAACTGGCCCATGCGCTGATGAGCATCAACGCAGTGAAAGGCGTGGAAATCGGCGCCGGTTTCGCCTGCGTCGCCCAACGCGGCACCGAGCATCGCGATGAACTGACCCCGGAAGGTTTCCTCAGCAACAACGCTGGCGGCATCCTCGGCGGCATTTCGTCCGGTCAGCCGATCGTCGCGCATCTGGCGCTCAAGCCAACGTCGAGCATCACCACTCCGGGCCGTTCGATCGACATCCACGGCAATCCGGTCGACGTGATCACCAAGGGCCGTCACGATCCGTGCGTCGGCATCCGTGCCACGCCGATCGCCGAAGCGATGATGGCCATCGTGCTGATGGACCACTTGCTGCGTCATCGTGGGCAAAACGCCGACGTGCGCGTCAGCACCCCGGTACTGGGCCAGCTTTGATGGCGGGTTCTGAAGCCGTCGCGGCATAACGGGCGTGGCGGCGCTCCCGTACTGGCGGCTGTCCAGTTTCTATCTGTTCTATTTCGCCTTGCTTGGTTCGACAGCGCCGTTTCTGGCGTTGTACTTCGATCACCTCGGCTTCAGCCCTGCGCGGATCGGCGAACTGGTGGCGATTCCGATGCTGATGCGCTGCGTGGCGCCGAATATCTGGGGCTGGCTCGGCGACTACACCGGCAAACGCCTGGCCATCGTGCGCTTCGGCGCGGTGTGCACGTTGCTGACGTTCTCGCTGATTTTCGTCAGCAAAACCTACGCCTGGCTGGCGATGGTCATGGCCCTGCACGCGTTCTTCTGGCACGCGGTGCTGCCACAGTTCGAAGTCATCACCCTCGCGCACTTGCAGGGGCAGACCTCGCGCTACAGCCAGATTCGCCTGTGGGGCTCGATCGGTTTCATCATCACCGTGGTCGCGCTTGGCCGTTTGTTCGAATGGCTGAGCCTCGACATCTACCCGGCGGCGCTGGTGCTGATCATGGCCGGCATCGTCCTCAGCAGTTTGTGGGTGCCGAATGCGCAACCACCGCAAGGTAACCGGCCGAGCGGGGAAGGGTTCCTCAAGCAGCTGCGCAGCCCCGGTGTGCTGGCGTTTTACGCCTGCGTCGCGCTGATGCAGATGAGCCACGGCCCGTATTACACCTTTCTGACCTTGCACCTTGAACACCTCGGTTACAGCCGTGGCGTGATCGGCATGCTCTGGGCCGTGGGCGTGGTCGCCGAAGTGCTGATGTTCATGGCGATGAGCCGGATTCTCGCGCGGTTTTCATTGCGCCGCGTGCTGATGGCGAGTTTTCTGCTGGCGGCGTTGCGCTGGTTACTGCTAGGTTCGTTCGCCGAATTCCTCTGGGTGCTGTTGTTCGCCCAGGTGTTGCACGCGGCGACCTTCGGCAGCTTTCATGCCGCTGCCATCGCGTTCGTGCAACGTAGCTTCGGTGCGCGTCAGCAAGGTCAGGGTCAGGCGCTATATGCGGCGCTGGCCGGCACCGGTGGCGCGTTGGGTGCGTTGTATTCCGGTTACAGCTGGAATGCCCTCGGCGCGACATTGACCTTTAGTATTGCCAGTCTCGCGGCGCTCGCTGCTGCCGTTATCATTGCCACACGTATGCAAGAGGACAGGCCATGAGCCTTACGCGTGAACAGCTCGCCCAGCAGATCGTCGACGCCGGGCGTTTTCTTTATGGTCGCGGCTGGTCGCCGGCCACCAGCAGCAATTACTCGACGCGTCTGTCGCCGAGCGAAGCGCTGCTGACCGTGTCCGGCAAGCACAAGGGCCAGTTGGGCCTGGACGACGTGCTCGCCACGGATTTGTCCGGCAACAGCCTGGAACCGGACAAAAAGCCCTCCGCCGAAACTCTGCTGCACACTCAGCTGTATCGCTGGCGCCCGGAGATCGGCGCGGTGCTGCACACCCATTCGGTGAATGCCACGGTGCTGTCGCGCCTGACGCCGGAAGACTTCATCGAGTTCGAAGACTACGAGCTGCAAAAAGCCTTCAGCGGCATCTCCACCCACGAGTCCCGGGTGCGCGTGCCGATTTTCGACAACGATCAGGACATTGCGCGCCTCGCCGCCAAGGTGCAGCCTTGGCTCGACGCCCATCCCGATTGCGTCGGTTACCTGATTCGCGGCCACGGCCTCTACACCTGGGGTGCGCAGATGAGCGATGCCCTGCGGCAGATCGAGGCCTTTGAATTCCTGTTTGAATGCGAGTTGAAAACCCGCAGCGTCATGAACCGCCAAGGCTGACTTCACCAGAAGCCGCCCATTCGCCTGATGAAATGCACTGCCCGACCGGTCTGCAAGAGCCGGACGGCAAGGCCGATACCGAGGAATTGCCCATGAGCAGCCTGTCCGTCTATCACGTTTCCAGCCCTGACATTCCGAACAAGGTGCTGACCCATTTCGAAGACATCGCCTCGACGCTCGCCGAGCAGGGCGTACGCTTCGACCGCTGGCAAGCCGCGGCGAAGATCCAGCCCGGCGCCAGTCAGGAAGAGGTGATCAGCGCCTATCAGGAGCAGATCGACAAACTGATGACCGAGCGCGGTTACATCACCGTCGATGTGATCAGCCTCAACAGCGACCACCCGCAAAAAGCCGAACTGCGCGCCAAGTTCCTTGAAGAACACCGCCATGGCGAAGACGAAGTGCGCTTTTTCGTCGCCGGCCGTGGGCTGTTCACCCTGCACATCGACGATTACGTCTACGCGGTGCTGTGCGAGAAGAACGACCTGATCTCGGTGCCGGCCGGTACCAAGCACTGGTTCGACATGGGCGAGCACCCGCACTTCGTGGCGATTCGTCTGTTCAACAACCCGGAAGGCTGGGTCGCCAACTTCACCGGCGAAGACATCGCCGGGCGCTTCCCGCGTATGGAGGACTGAGCCGATGTCGATCAAAGTCATCCTCACCGACATCGAAGGCACCACCAGCGCGGTGAGTTTCGTCTTCGACGTGCTGTTCCCCTACGCCGCCAAACATCTGCCGGACTTCGTGCGGCAGAACGCCGAGCGCGCCGATGTCGCCGAGCAGATCGCCGCCGTGGGTCGTGAAAGCAACGAGCCGCAGGCCGATGTTGAACGGGTGGTGGAAATTCTCCTGAGCTGGATCGCCGAAGACCGCAAGGCCACGCCGCTGAAAGCGCTGCAAGGCATGGTCTGGGAGCAGGGCTATCAGGCCGGGCAGTTGAAAGGCCACGTCTACCCGGACGCCGTTGAAGCGCTCAAGCAATGGCATCAGGCCGGTTATCAACTGTTTGTGTATTCGTCGGGTTCGATCCAGGCGCAGAAGCTGATTTTCGGCTGCTCCGAAGCGGGGGATCTGACGCCGCTGTTCAGCGGGTATTTCGATACCACGTCGGGGCCCAAGCGTGAGGCGCAGTCTTACACCAACATTCAACAGGCGATTGGCGTCGAATCGCAGGACATTCTGTTTCTGTCCGACATCGTGCAGGAACTCGACGCCGCGCAAGCGGCAGGTCTGCAAACCTGTGGCTTGGCCCGCGAGGGTGGGGAGCTGGAAGGGCATGTGACGGTGGACAGCTTTACCGCGATCGAGCCTGAAGCCTTCTAAACACACATAACTCTAATGTGGGAGCGGGCTTGCTCGCGAAGGCGGTGTGTCAGACAAGGTCAATTTGTCAGACAGACCGCTTTCGCGAGCAAGCCCGCTCCCACATGGGTCAGCCATAAAAACAGGCCGCGCAGTGAAAACTGCCCGGCCTTTTTTTATCCAAAAAAGCTGTTTAAAGCTTCGAATCAGTTACAGCGAGTGATACGTCGGCAGTGCAAAACGCTGCTGGCTCTGCAGCATCGCAATCTGCGGCAGTTCGCTGGCTTCTTCAGCCAGGTCACGACGAATCGCGCTGATCGCCCACGACAGTTGGTCGGCGTTGTGCATTTGCTGATATGTCAGGGCGCGCTTGAACACTTTGCCTTCACTGCTGCGCAAGGTCAGCAAGATCCCGCCATCGGGACGTGGCGCAGTGGTGACGTTGAAGTTGGAGAACAGCGAGGTAAATTTTTCTTGGATAAGGCTCATGTCTTTCAGCTCCGTATGCACTTGAATGGCAAGCATGCAAAGGAGATTGCAGTGATTGTGCCAGCACCCTGAAAAAATAAAATCCTTATAAATCAATAGTTTAAAAATCGTGAAATCTGCAAGGGTCGTGCAATCTGCATGAATGGCCATCGTGCATCCTGCATTTTGCGGGATCGTCACGGATTAAACGGAACCAAACGGCAAAGGCGCAATCACCGCCGCCAGATGTGACAGGGCGGATACAAAACATTGCAAAAACCGCGTGTACAGGCCGAGAAGCGCTGACGTATTTTCGGACTCGACCTTGCCCACAACGCAGGTCATGCCCACAGCCCGAACAATAAAAAACGGCCAACCAGGCCGACCGGGGAGCTGCCATGAGTCACGCGCCGAGCGACACGATTACCTGGGGCATGATGCTCCGCAAACTGCCGACGATCGCCAAAGCCATCCCAAGGGTGGTCAAAGGCATGAAAGTCGCCAATGTCACGGATCCGACCCAACCGTGTGGCCTCGGCTGGACCTTCGAGCAGGCGACGCTGCGTAACCCCGAAGGCCTGGCGATCTTGCAGGACAGCGTCTTGCTGACCTATGCGCAGGTCAACCAGTGGGCCAACAGGATTGCCCACTATCTGAGCGCGCAGGGGATCGGCAAGGGTGATGTGGTGGCGGTGTTCATCGAAAACCGCCCGGAACTGCTGGTGACCATTCTGGCGCTGGCCAAGGTCGGTGCGGTCAGTGCGCTGCTCAATACTTCGCAGACCCGCGATACGCTGATCCACAGCATAAATCTGGTGGCGCCGGTGGCGGTTGTCCTTGGTGAGGAGCTGCAGCCGGCGTTTGCCGCGATCCGCGAGCAAGTGTCGATCCCGGCGCAACGCACCTGGTTTATCGCCGACCGTGACACTTACAGCCAGCCCGGTATTGCTCCCGAGGGCTACATCAACCTGATCAGCGCCAGCGCCGAAGCGCCCGGTGACAACCCGGCCAGCAGCGGCGAAGTGTTCTTCAACGATCCGTGCTTTTACATCTACACCTCCGGCACTACCGGCCTGCCCAAGGCCGGGGTGTTCAAGCACGGCCGCTGGATGCGCAGCTCGGCCAGCTTCGGCATGATTGCCCTGAACATGACCCCCGAAGACGTCGTCTACTGCACCTTGCCGCTGTACCACGCCACCGGGCTCTGTGTGTGCTGGGGCTCGGCGATCAACGGTGCTTCGGGGTTCGCGATTCGCCGCAAGTTCAGCGCCAGCCAGTTCTGGCCTGATGTGCGTCGCTATAACGCGACCACCCTCGGGTATGTCGGGGAATTGTGCCGCTATCTGGTCGATCAACCGGCCAGCGCCGAGGACAGCCGTCACCGGGTGCGCAAGATGATCGGCAACGGTTTGCGCCCCGGCGCCTGGGCCGAGTTCAAGACCCGGTTTGCCGTCGAGCACATCTGTGAGCTGTACGCGGCGAGCGACGGCAATATCGGCTTCAGCAATATCCTCAACTTCGACAACACCATCGGTTTCTCGCTGATGGCCTGGGAGCTGGTGGCGTACGACCACGACAGCGGGCAGCCGCTGCGCAGCGCCGACGGGTTCATGCGCAAGGTCGGCAAAGGCGAGCAGGGCTTGCTGCTCGCGCGGATTGACGAAAAAGCTCCGCTGGATGGCTACACCGATCCGCAGAAAACCGCCAAGGTGGTGCTGCACGACGTGTTCAGCAAGGGCGACCGCTATTTCAATACCGGCGACCTGCTGCGCAATATCGGTTTTGGCCATGCGCAATTCGTCGATCGGCTCGGCGATACCTATCGCTGGAAGGGCGAGAACGTTTCGACCACCGAGGTAGAAAACCTGTTGCTGCAACATCCACACATTTCCGAGGCAGTCGCTTACGGCGTGGAAGTGCGCAACACCAACGGTCGCGCCGGGATGGCCGCAATCACGCCCGCCGAATCCCTGGCGACCCTGGATTTCGCCGAATTGCTGGCGTTCGCCCGTCAGCGCATGCCGGCCTATGCGGTGCCGCTGTTTCTGCGGGTGAAGGTGAAAATGGAAACTACCGGGACTTTCAAATACCAAAAGACCCGACTGAAAAACGAAGGCTTCGACCCCGGCCAGACGGGCGATGACCCGATCTACGCCTGGCTGCCCGGCACCCAGACTTACGTGCAGGTGACAGATCAGGTGTTGACCGATATTCATCAGGGCAAGTACCGCTATTGAGATTGGCTATGGCACGTCTTGAGAAAAAGGGGGTGACAGCTATCGTCGCGCTCGGGAAACTGTCGGCTTTGCGATCAACCGAAAGTGGAGTTACCCCATGTCTGACCAAAGCCGCCAGATGACCCCTGAAGAAGCTGCCGAATTCACCGAGCAGGTTTTCAACAAGGCACGCGACGGTGATGCGCTGATGCTCGATCGGCTGATCGGCGCCGGTTTGCCGGTGAACCTGAAAAACAGCAAGGGCGACACGCTGTTGATGCTCGCCAGCTACTACGGCCACGTCGACGCGGTGCAGGTGCTGCTCAAACACAAGGCCGACCCGGAGCTGCGTAACGGCAACGGCCAGAGCCCGATTGCCGGCGCCGCGTTCAAGGGCGATCTGGCCGTGGTCAAGGCGCTGGTGGAAGCGGGCGCCGAGATCGAAGGTTCGTCCTTCGATGGCCGCACCGCGCTGATGATGGCGGCGATGTTCAATCGCGTGGAAATCGTCGATTACCTGATCAGCAAGGGAGCGGATCCGAAGGCCAAGGATGCCAACGGCATCACCGCGCTGGATGCGGCCCGCACCATGGGCGCGGTCGATACCACGGCGCAGCTGGAAAAACTGCTGGCCTGAGGACTGTCGAGACTCTGTGGCGAGGGAGCTTGCTCCCGCCCCAGTGCGCAGCGCCGGCAAAAATGCTGAGCCCACTGTTTTTCGGGCCGCTTTGCACCCCAGCGGGAGCAAGCTCCCTCGCCACAGGTGTCGGATGCGCCACGGAATGCGCTATCCTCCGCGCCCTCGAATTCAACCTTCCACAGGATCCGCCCCCATGAAAGCCGCACTCGTCGAACTCATCAGCAAAATCAGCTCCGGCTGCATGGGCGAGGACGAGATCCTGAATGTGGCCGACGAAGCCGCGCAGGCCTACGCCGATGCCGAAGCCTTTCTGGCGGCCAACCCGGACATCAACTACGACGACACCTTCCCGATCCCGCTGGGCGAGTGGGTCGTGGTCGGCAGTCTGCCGGAAACCGTGTTGTTCCAGGCCGACACCTACGTTGACCTGTTCGCGCAGATCGTTGCCTCGTTCGGCCCGGGCGTGGATTTCAACCTCAAGCCCAAACAACTGGCCAAGACCGAGGCGCTGACCGCGCTTAACCGCATCCAGGTGCAGATGAGCAGCCTGAACAAGGAAAACGGCGGTTACACGTTGATGAACTTCAGCCAGTTGCTCGACGACGAGCTGCAAGTGGTGCTGGTCTACGGCAACGACATGCCGCGAGTGCTGGAACTGTGCGCCGAAGTCGGTATCGCTGCCGCGCCGTCGCTGGAAGCGTTGAAGGTCGCCGTTCACATTTGAACGCAATAAAAGGGAACCCTGCGCGCGACCGTCTATCCTAAAAGTGCATGCCACTACTCTGGAGCGACACCATGGGTTCCACGTTCAACGGTCTGATTGGCCTGATCATCCTTGCCCTCGACATCTGGGCCATCATCAACGTGCTGAAAAGCGGCGCCGAGACCGGGATGAAAATCCTCTGGGTCCTGCTGATCATCCTCCTGCCGGTGCTGGGCCTGATCATCTGGGCAATTGCCGGGCCGCGGGGCAATGTGCGGATCTGACGCTTTCCCGAAAACACGCTGATCCCCTGTGGGAGCGGGCTTGCTCGCGAAGGCGATTGTTCAGTCGAAACACAGGTTGAATGACACTCCGCTTTCGCGAGCAAGCCCGCTCCCACATTGGTCTTGCGTTAGCTTCAGAGTGTGCCCTGTCGGAGGAAGGTTCGACCTGTCATCTTCGGCAACGTAGAATGCGCGCCTTTCCCGGGCAATCGTCCCCCACGATTGACGCCCGCGCATTCATCGGAGCACTTGACCATGACCGTCACCAAGACCAGCGAGTACCTGGAAACCCTCTACGAAGGCTACGGCCAGCGTTTTCGCATGGAAAAACTGCTGCACGAAGTGCGCACCGAACACCAGCACCTGGTGATCTTCCAGAACCCGCGCATGGGTCGGGTAATGGCGCTGGACGGCGTGATTCAGACCACCGAAGCCGATGAATTCATCTACCACGAAATGCTCACCCACGTGCCGATCCTCGCCCACGGCACCGCCAAGCGCGTGCTGATCATCGGCGGTGGCGACGGTGGCATGCTGCGCGAAGTGACCAAACACGCGAGCGTCGAGCACATCACCATGGTCGAGATCGACGGCACCGTGGTCGACATGTGCAAGGAATTCCTGCCGAACCACTCCAAGGGCGCCTACGACGACCCACGGCTGAACCTGGTGATCGACGACGGCATGCGTTTCGTCGCCACCACCACGGAAAAATTCGACGTGATCATTTCCGACTCCACCGACCCGATCGGCCCGGGCGAAGTGCTGTTCTCGGAGAACTTCTACCAGGCGTGCCACCGCTGCCTGAACGAAGGCGGGATCCTCGTGACTCAGAACGGCACGCCGTTCATGCAGATCGATGAAGTCAAAACCACTGCCGGCCGCCTGCGCAGCCTGTTCCCGGACTGGCACTTCTATCAGGCGGCCGTGCCGACCTACATCGGCGGTTCGATGACTTTCGCCTGGGGCTCGACCAATCCGGCCTACCGCAAGCTGAGCCGTGAAACCCTGCAACAGCGCTTCATCGGCAGCGGCATCGTCACCCGCTACTACAACCCGGAAATCCACATCGGCGCGTTCGCGTTGCCACAGTACGTGCTGCAGGCGATCAACAAGCCAAGCAACGACTGACGCACTATTCCCGGATCGGTGGTAGATCCCCTGTGGTGAGGGGATTTATCCCCGACCGGCTGCGCAGCAGTCGTAAAATCGGCAGACGCGTTGGAACTGACACTACGCGTTCGCTCAATTCAGGGACGCTTCGCGCCCCATCGGGGATGAATCCCCTCGCCACACAAGCCTGTTTCCCCATCGGTTAATTTTTTTTCATGTTCGTCTGCTGCAATCCTTTTGAACGATCAATCTCGCCAAAAGTCGAGATAGAAGTAAGCCCATTTGCGGGTTTGATCGAGGAGGCACCGATGCAAAAGTGGAAAGTCACTTTCGTGGACGATCATGGTGAAATTGTCGATGAGGTGTTCGAGCGCGCGGAATGCCCCAGCGACGACGAGGCTGCACGCCTGATCAAGGAACGGCTCCTGCCGGTGGCCGCCGAACTGGATATGAATGATCTGGAAGGGCGAACCCCGGATGCAGGTGCGAAAAATCTGAAAGCCCAGAACAGCATCGAAATCCGCAGCATCACTCCAATCTGAAATTCTTCCTGTCACTTGAAGTACCAGGCCTTGGCAGCGCCTCTGTCTTGGGGCTACTCTGCAAGCGAGATCAGCGAAACAATCGCTAAGGTCTGGTCTTGTCAGCTACATGCTTGTTTCCCGCCGGCAACCCTGTTGCCGATGCACTTCGGCCTGTAAGGCCCGGGGCGGGAATACGGAAAGTCTATCCATCTATGCGAGGGGGACGTTTCATGAGCACAGCCTATCAAGAAGACATCAGCAGCAACGTACTGCGCCGCATGAAAGAAGGCGGTTTCGACTTTTCCCGGTTCCATCCCATCGAGTTCTACGCCATTTTCCCGGACGAGGAGCGGGCGCGCAGGGCGGCAGGTAAATTCCGTGGTGAATCCATCAATGCCCAGGTCAGTGCGCGCGACGATGGCGCCTGGTCGCTGGAACTGAGCAAAGTGATGTACGCAACGTATGACGACATTGGCGATTTCGAGCAGGGATTTTCTGCCGTGGTCGAGCCGCTGGGCGGCATCATCGAGGGCTGGGGCGTGAAGCAGGAGGTGCGCAATCGCTATCGTCTTAACTGATTCAGCGCAACTATTGTCGAGCAACGGCTGACCTTCGGGTCGGCCGTTGTCGTTTCCGGCCCTGAGAATGCTCTGGCAAAACCCTGAAACAAGAATCCCGGGCAAAAAAAAGCCACCGGAGAGGGTGGCTAAAAGGGAAGACCGATAAGGAGAGGAAACCGGTCAGGGTTACGGCCTGCGGGGACTGCGCTGGCAGTCCGGATCAGTTGGGCTGAAGCCTTCAACAAGGAAGTTTTCAGCGGATGCGCCGATTATCCGCAGCCCGACCCACGCAGTGAAATCAACTCTGACTATGCTGGTAATAGGCGACAGCACTGCGTCGCAATGAGGCGGGGGCAATCAGCTTGGGGCATTTGTCGCACAGGAATGGTGCGGTGCTTGCGGCGTGATTATCCAAGCGATTGAAATCAAAGCGTTTATGCCGATGGCACGGGCCTTGCGAAGGCCTGTAGGTCCGGGTGACAAGGAGTACGGCATGATCCGCACCTATTTTGATGAAATGTACGATGTCGGCGGCCAGGTCCGCCCGCATTACCGGGAGTTCGCCCGCTGGCTGGCCGACACGCCTGACGAGTTGCTGGCACAACGGCGACGTGAGGCCGATCTGCTGTTCCACCGGGCGGGAATCACCTTTACGCTCTATGGGGACGAGCAGGGCACCGAGCGCCTGATTCCTTTCGACACCATTCCGCGCAGCATTCCCGCCAGCGAGTGGCGGATCGTCGAGCGTGGCTGCATTCAGCGGGTCAAGGCGTTGAACATGTTCCTCGCCGATCTCTATCACGAGCAGCGCATCATCAAGGCCGGGATCATCCCCGCCGAACAGGTGCTGGCCAACGAGCAGTATCAGTTGGCGATGCAGGGCCTGGATCTGCACCGCGACATCTATTCGCACATCTCCGGCGTCGATCTGGTGCGCGATGGCGACGGCACTTACTACGTGCTCGAAGACAACCTGCGCACGCCGAGCGGCGTCAGCTACATGCTCGAAGACCGCAAGATGATGATGCGCCTGTTCCCGGAGCTGTTCGCCGCCCAGCGCATTGCCCCCATCGACCACTACCCGAACCTGTTGCTCGACACGCTGAAGAGTTCCAGCCCGATCGATGACCCGAGTGTGGTGGTGCTGACGCCGGGGCGCTTTAACAGTGCGTTCTTCGAACATGCCTTTCTGGCGCGGGAAATGGGCGTTGAACTGGTAGAGGGCGCCGATCTGTTCGTGCGCGACGACAAGGTCTTCATGCGCACCACCGACGGGCCGAAAGCGGTGGACGTGATTTATCGCCGTCTCGATGACGCGTTCCTCGATCCATTGGCGTTCAATCCTGATTCGATGCTCGGTGTACCGGGACTGTTGTCGTCGTATCGCTCGGGCAACGTGGTGCTGGCCAATGCCATCGGTACCGGGGTTGCGGATGACAAGTCGGTGTACCCGTTTGTCACCGAGATGATCCGTTTCTACCTCGACGAAGAACCGATTCTGAAGAACGTGCCGACCTGGCAGTGCCGCAACCCCTCTGAACTTTCCCACGTACTGGCCAATCTTCCGGATCTGGTCGTCAAGGAGACTCAGGGCTCCGGCGGTTACGGGATGCTGGTGGGGCCGGCGTCGACGACGGCGGAAATCGATGCGTTCCGCGAGCGGATCAAAGCCAAGCCTCACGCGTATATCGCGCAGCCAACGCTGTCGCTGTCGACCTGTCCGACCTTTGTCGAAAACGGCATTGCGCCGCGCCATATCGACCTGCGTCCATTTGTGCTGTCGGGCCGCGAAACCCGGGTTGTGCCCGGTGGTTTGACCCGTGTCGCCCTGCGCGAAGGCTCCCTGGTAGTGAACTCCTCCCAGGGTGGCGGAACCAAGGACACCTGGGTGGTCGAGGATTGAAGGAAGCTTGCCATGTTAAGTAGAACTGCCTCGGATCTGTACTGGATGTCGCGTTACCTGGAGCGGGCGGAAAATCTCGCACGGATGCTCGATGTCAGCTATTCGCTGTCGCTGATGCCGCAGGACGGTCGCGGCGACGGTCTGCACGAACTGGCCATGCCGCTGTTGATCACCGGCACCCTCGACGATTACCTGGAGCGTCACGGCGAACTGCACGCCGAACGCCTGCTGCACTTTTTCGCCCTTGATGCGGCCAACCCGGCCAGCATCTACAGCTGCCTCGGTGCGGCACGGGCCAGTGCGCATGCGGTGCGCGGGCGGATCACCGCGGACATGTGGGAAAACATCAACGCCACCTGGCTGGAGATTCGCGGCATTGCCGAACAGGGCCTCAGCCGCTACGGCATGAGCCGTTTCTGCGAGTGGATCAAGGAGCGCTCGCACCTGTTCCGTGGCGCCTCGTACGGCACGATCATGCGCAACGATGCGTTCCGCTTCATTCGTCTGGGGACGTTTATTGAGCGTGCGGATAACACGCTGCGCCTGCTCGATGCGCGCTATGAAATGGCTGGCGATCAGGCCGAGGCCGTCAGTGACGGCACCGCCCACGCCTACTATCAATGGAGTGCACTGCTGCGGGCGTTGTCGTCGTTCGAGGCCTACACCGAGATCTACCGCGACGCACCCGGCGCCCGGCATGTCGCCGAGCTGTTGCTGTTGCGCGCCGATGTCCCGCGTTCGTTGCGCGCCTGCACCGAGGAAATCGACCAGATCCTCGCCCAGTTGCCGGGCGCCAACGGCCGTCCGGCACAACGCCTGGCCGCTGAGATGGACGCGCGGCTGCGTTACACCGGCATCAACGAAATCCTCGCCGAAGGCCTGCACGCCTGGCTCACCGAATTCATCCCGCTGGTGCGCCAGTTGGGCAACGCGATTCACAGTTCATACCTGGAGGCTGCATGAGACTTTCCATTAGCCACGAGACCACCTATCACTATGAAGATCAGGTGCGGGCGAGCATCCAGTATCTGCGCCTGACCCCGCACGACAGCGAGCGTCAGCACGTGTTGAGCTGGCAGCTCGACTTGCCGCGCCCGGTGCGCGCCCAGCTCGATCCGTTCGGCAATATTCTGCATGTGCTGACCATGGACGAGCCGCACGAAGCGATCATCATCGGCGCCCGGGGGCAGGTCGATATCGACGAATTGCGTGAGGCCGAGCATGAGAGCCAGTCGGCGCTGCCGTTCTTGCGCTTTACCCGTTTGACCGAGGCGGACGAGGCGCTACGGGCGTTCGCGGCAAGATCCTGCAAGCAGCGGCGTGATCGCACGGCGCTGATCGATCTGATGCATGGCTTGAATCAGCACATGACCTACACGCCGGGCTCGACCGAAGTCGACACCAGCGCCGCCGAAGCCTTCGCCGGGCGCGCCGGGGTTTGCCAGGATCACACCCATGCATTTCTGGCGTGCGCACGCAGCCTGGGGATTCCGTCGCGTTATGTGTCGGGTTATCTGTACAGCGAGGACGCCGAGCACCTGGCCAGTCACGCCTGGGCCGAAGCGTGGCTGGATGACGCCTGGTACAGCTTTGATGTGACCAACCAATTGGCCCGACCGGAGCGGCACTTGAAACTGGCGGTGGGCCTGGATTATCTGGACGCCTGCCCGGTACGCGGCATGCGCCGGGGCGGCGGGAGTGAGCAGATGCATGCGAAGGTGTTCGTGTCGCCGACGCCGGTTATCTCCGTGCAACAACAATAACGGGTTCACACGTAACCCTTGTAGGAGTGAGCCTGCTCGCGATAGCGGTCGTCAGTTGAAGGATCAGTGACTGACACTCCGCTATCGCGAGCAGGCTCACTCCTACAGGGGAATGTCGTCAGGGCTTAACCTTGCGCCCAGCCATGTGTTGCAAATAGCCGATCAACAACTGCAAATCCCTCTCCGGCAACACATCCGCGGAAAACCCTGGCATCTTCGCCTGAGGCCACTGGCGCAAGCTCTGTGGATCGCGAATGTAGCGCTTGAGGAAATCGGCGCCGAAATACTCTGTGGGGTTATACGGAATGTTCAGGTCCGGCCCAAATTGCGCGTCCCCCGCGCCGTTCAGGCGATGACAAGCCAGGCAGTTTTTCTGAAACAGGGCAAAACCCTGATTCACCGGGTCATCCGCTTTCAGCTTGGGATCCGGCAGCAGCGCGGGGAAACGCTCGGCCACCGGCGCCATGCGCTTGATGCTCGCTACTTCGAACGGCCATTGCTCCGGGCTGATGTTGCCGGCCTGCGGGTCGGTCCACACCAGATAGAACGGCCCGGCGCTGTGCTTGCCTTCCGACAGCGGCGGCCACGGCTGCGCCGGGTCCTCAATCGCCAGCCACGCCCGCGCCCCTTTGCTGTTGAGCAGCGGTGCAGCACTCAATTCTGCGGCAAAACCGTCCAGCGCCACGGCTTGCAAGTGATCGTCGGGCTTGATGCCTGTGAGCAGCGCCGCCACAGGCACGACGCGATAAGTCATGTCCTTCTTGTAGGACACATCGTTCTTGATGGTGAGGGTTTGCACCTGCGGATGCTTGAGCAATTCCTCGGTCTGCCAGGTGCGACTATTCGCGCCCAGCTCCAGCGTGAGCTGCGCCGCAGACAAGGGCATGCTCAGCAGCAAGGCCCAGAACGCAATGAGCGTTTTCAAATGTTCGCCGTCCATGTCGTGGAAGTGCACAAAGGTTGGCACAGCCAGGCTGGCCCGGGTAGCGGGCCAGTCACATTTTCATTGGCGATAACGGGCGCCTGCCGCTTGAGTCAGCCAATCACCTTGGTCAGATTGGGCAAAATCAACAACAGCGTCGTGGCGAAAAGAATGAGTCCTGCTTGACGAACTTTCGGTTGTTTGAACATGGCTTGACCGCCTTTTTTGTTATTTCCTGATGTTTGCCTGCATATCCATGACGGCAAACGCTGCACTTCCTGTTGAAGGACGTCGGCCCCGGCAAAACCCGACGACCCTGACGTACATGTACTACCTTAGAGGCCGCGTCACGCTTGGCTTAGATCCATTTCATATGTATTAGCTGCCGTTTGCGATAAAAAACGCATGAGGCGTATTGCCAGCTTCTTCGCCGCCCGCTTGCTAGACAACTCGCTGACCTGAACCGGTTCACCTGAGGGTGGATGACCGTCCGTCTGAGCGTGCGCGTCAACGTCATTGAGCGCTGTGGTCATTGAATCCATGAGCGCTCGGGCCAACAGTGACACTACGAATTTCACTCACCGCACAGGTTCGAGGACGTCATGACCCAAGCTTTGATTTTCGATGCGTTACGCACGCCCCGCGGCAAAGGCAAGGCCGACGGCGCGTTGCACAGCGTCAAACCGGTGAATCTGGTCGCCGGGTTGTTGACCGCGCTGCAAAGCCGCACGGCGCTGGACACCAGTCAGGTCGATGACGTCGTGCTCGGCTGCGTCACGCCCATCGGTGATCAAGGCTCCGACATCGCCAAGACAGCGGTGCAGGTGGCCGACTGGGACGTCAGCGTGGCCGGCGTGCAGATCAACCGTTTTTGCGCCTCGGGTCTGGAAGCGGTCAACCTCGGCGCGATGAAAGTGCGCTCGGGCTTCGAGGATCTGGTGGTGGTCGGTGGCGTCGAGTCGATGTCGCGGGTGCCGATGGGCAGCGATGGCGGCGCCTGGGCACTGGACCCGCAGACCAACTTGCACAGCCACTTTACTCCGCAGGGCGTCGGCGCCGACCTGATCGCCACCCTTGAAGGCTTCAGCCGCCACGACGTCGATGCCTACGCGTTGCACTCGCAACACAAGGCTGCGCGGGCGCGGGCTGACGGTTCGTTCAACAAGTCGCTGGTGCCGGTGCAGGATCAGAACGGCATCATCCTGCTCGACCACGACGAATTCATTCGCGCCGAATCGACGATGGAAGGCCTGGGCAAACTCAAGCCGAGTTTCGAAATGATCGGCCAGATGGGCTTTGATGCCACAGCGCTGCGGGTTTACAGCCACGTCGAGCGGATCAACCACGTGCACACGCCGGGCAACAGCTCCGGGATCGTCGACGGTGCGGCACTGATGTTGATCGGCTCCGAAGCCAAGGGCCGCGCGCTGGGCCTGCAACCGCGGGCGCGCATCGTCGCCACGGCGGTCACCAGCACCGACCCGACGATCATGCTCACCGGCCCGGCGCCGGCCACGCGCAAGGCTCTGGCCAAGGCGGGTCTGCGGGTGGAAGACATCGACCTGTTCGAGGTCAACGAGGCGTTTGCCTCAGTGGTGTTGAAGTTCATCAAGGACATGGCGGTGGACCCGGACAAGGTCAACGTCAACGGCGGCTCGATTGCCATGGGCCATCCGCTGGGCGCCACCGGTTGCGCGATCCTCGGCACCCTGCTCGATGAACTGGAAGCCCGGCGTCTGCGCTACGGCCTGGCGACGCTGTGTGTCGGCGGCGGCATGGGCATTGCCACCATCATCGAACGCCTCTGAGCCCCGAATTCAAGGAACCTTGTTATGAGCGAAGCCATTCGTTACGAAAAAGGCCAGGACGGCATTGTCGTCCTCACCATCGACATGCCGGGCCAGAGCGCCAACACCATGAACGCCGTGTACCGCGAGGCCATGGGCGCTTGCGTTGCGCGGCTGGTGGCGGAAAAAGACAGCATCGCCGGGGTGATCATCACCTCGGCGAAGAAAACCTTCTTTGCCGGCGGCGACCTCAATGAGCTGATCAAGGTCGGCAAACCCGAAGCCAAAGCCTTCTATGACATGGTGCTGAGCCTCAAAGCGCAATTGCGCACTTTGGAAACCCTCGGCAAACCGGTGGTTGCGGCGATCAACGGCGCGGCGCTTGGCGGTGGCTGGGAAATCTGTCTGGCCTGCCATCACCGGGTGGCGCTGGACGATGCGGCGGTGCAACTCGGTCTGCCTGAAGTGACGCTGGGCCTGTTGCCGGGTGGTGGCGGGGTGGTGCGCATGGTGCGCATGCTCGGCATCGAAAAGGCACTGCCGTACCTGCTCGAAGGCAAGAAGGTGCGCCCGCAACAAGCGTTGCAGGCCGGTTTGATTGATGAGCTGGCGGCGGATCGTGACGAGTTGCTGGCCAAGGCTCGCGCGTGGATTGTTGCCAACCCGAGCGCGGTGCAGCGTTGGGACGTGAAGGGCTATCAGATCCCCGGCGGCACACCGTCGAATCCGAAAGTCGCGCAAATGCTGGCGATTGCGCCGTCGATCCTGCGCAGTAAAACCCAGGGCACGTTGCCGGCTCCGGAGAAAATCCTCTGCGCGGCGGTGGAGGGCGCGCAGGTCGATTTCGACACCGCACACCTGATCGAAACCCGTTACTTCACCGAACTGACCACCGGGCAGATCTCGAAAAACCTGATCGGCACCTTCTGGTTCCAGCTCAATGAGATCAACGCCGGTGGCTCGCGTCCTCAAGGATTCGCGCCTTACGTCACGCGCAAGGTCGGCGTGCTCGGTGCGGGCATGATGGGTGCCGGGATCGCTTTCGTCAGCGCCTCGGCCGGCATCGACGTAGTGCTCAAGGACATCAATCTGGCGGCGGCCGATAAGGGCAAGGCTCATTCGGCGGCGCTGCTCGACAAGAAAGTCGCCCGTGGGCAGATGACGGCTGAAAAACGCGAGGCGGTGCTGGCGCGGATTCAGACCAGCGAAAGCGATGCCGATCTGGCGGGTTGCGACCTGATCATCGAAGCGGTGTTCGAGGATCGTGAACTCAAGGCGACGGTCTCGTCGGCAGCGCAAAAAATAGTGGGTTCTGATGCAGTGATTGCCTCCAACACTTCAACCTTGCCGATCACTGGACTGGCGACCGCAGTACCCGATCAGAGCAAATTCATCGGCCTGCATTTCTTCAGTCCGGTGGACAAAATGCCGCTGGTGGAAATCATCAAAGGCGCGCAGACCAGCGCTGAAACCCTGGCTCGGGGTTTCGACTTCGTTCTGCAGATCAAGAAAACCCCGATCGTGGTCAACGACAGTCGTGGCTTCTTTACCTCGCGGGTGTTCGGCACCTTCACCAATGAAGGCATCGCCATGCTCGGCGAGGGCGTGAGCGCGCCGATGATCGAGACCGAAGCGCGCAAGGCCGGGATGCCGGTCGGGCCTCTGGCGATCTCCGACGAAGTTTCCCTCAGCCTGATGAGCCATATCCGTCAACAAACGGCCAAAGACCTGCAAGCGGAAGGGAAACCGCTGATAGAACACCCGGCCTTCGCCGTGATTGACTTGCTGCTCAACGAATACAAGCGTCCGGGCAAAGCCGCCGGCGGTGGATTCTACGATTACCCGGCGGGTGGTCAGAAGCATCTGTGGCCGGAGTTGAAGACGCGCTTCGAGAAGGCCGACGGGCAGATTTCACCCAAGGATGTGCGTGATCGTCTGCTGTTCGTGCAGGCCCTCGAAACCGTGCGCTGTGTAGAGGAGGGCGTGCTGACCTCGACGGCGGATGCCAACGTCGGCTCGATCTTCGGCATCGGTTTTGCGCCTTGGACCGGCGGTGCGTTGCAGTTCATCAATCAGTACGGGGTGCAGGACTTCGTCGCGCGCGCGCAGTATCTGGCCGAGCAGTACGGCGAGCGCTTTGCACCACCGGCGCTGCTGTTGGAAAAAGCCGCGAAAGGCGCGCTGTTTTAAGTGATTGGGTGAACGCTGCGGGGCTTGCCTTGCCGGGGTGTTTCAAGGCAGGCTCTGGGGTGTTCATTATTCCCATCACGTGTCAGGTATTTTTTATGTCGCTACGCATCTGCATTCTGGAAACCGACATCCTGCGTCCGGAACTGGTCGATCAATATCAGGGTTACGGGCAGATGTTTCAGCGCCTGTTCTCGCAGCAACCGATTGCTGCCGAGTTCACCGTGTACAACGTGATGCAGGGCGAATACCCCAGCGACGATCAGACCTTCGATGCGTACCTGGTTACCGGCAGCAAGGCCGATTCGTTCGGCACCGACCCGTGGATCCAGACCCTCAAGCAATACCTGCTGACCCGCTACGAGCGTGGCGACAAACTGCTCGGCGTGTGCTTCGGCCATCAATTACTGGCGCTGCTGCTGGGTGGCAAGAGCGAGCGTGCCACTCAGGGCTGGGGCGTCGGCACCCACAACTACAAACTGGCGGCGAAGGCGCCGTGGATGAGCCCGGTGCGTGAAGAGCTGACGCTGCTGATCAGTCACCAGGATCAAGTGACGGCGCTGCCGGAAAACGCCACGGTGATCGCCTCCAGCGATTTCTGTCCGTTTGCTGCGTATCACATCAACGATCAGGTGCTGTGCTTCCAGGGCCACCCGGAATTCATTCACGACTATTCGCGGGCGCTGCTGGACCTGCGTCAGGACGCGTTGGGTTCGCAGATCTACTCGAAAGGTGTGGCCAGCCTGGAGCAGGAGCACCATGGCACCACGGTAGCGGAGTGGATGATGCGGTTTGTGGCGCACAAGCCAGAGGCCGAAGCGATTTAAGACCTGACATTTACCTATGTGGCGAGGGAGCTTGCTCCCGCTCGGATGCGCAGCAGCCGTAATTTACGGCAACTTGATGTCTGTATGGGCGCGCTTCGCACCCCAGCGGGAGCAAGCTCCCTCGCCACAGGACTACAACCATCCCGACTTCTTGAAACTCGCCCACAAACTTACACACCCCACCGTGATAAACCCCAGCACGGCGAAATAGCCGTAGTGCCAGCTCAGCTCCGGCATGTTCTGGAAGTTCATCCCGTAAATCCCCGCCACCGCCGTCGGGAACGCCAGAATCGCCGCCCACGCGGCAAACTTGCGCTGCACCACGCTCTGCCGCGAGGCCTCAAGCAGCACGCCGATCTCGATGGTCTGGCTGGCAATGTCCGCCAGCGTGGTCAAGTCTTCCATCTGCCGCGTGACGTGAATCTGCACATCGCGGAAGTACGGGCGCATGTTCTTGTCGATGAACGGGAAACTCAGCTTCTGCAGTTCTTCACCGATTTCGACCATTGGTGCCGCATACCGGCGCAGACGCACGACATCGCGGCGCAAGCCATGGAGTTTCTGAATGTCACGCTCATTCAACGCGCTACAGAGCACGTTGCGCTCGAGCTCATCGATCTCGGCGTGGATCGCTTCCCCCACCGGCTGGTAGTTCTCGATCACGAAATCAAGCAGCGCATACAGTACGAAATCTTCCCCATGCTCCAGCAGCAACGGACGCGCCTCACAGCGTTGGCGGACATGGGCGTAGGACGCCGAGTGACCGTTGCGGGCGGTGATGATGTAACCCTTGCCGGCGAAGATGTGGGTCTCGATGAACTGCAGCACGCCGTTCTCACGGATCGGCGAATAGGTGACGATGAACAGCGCATCGCCAAAGGTTTCCAGTTTCGGCCGGCTGTGTTTTTCCAACGCATCTTCGATGGCCAGTTCGTGCAGGTTGAACTGGCGTTGCAGGTTGGCCAACTCCTGAGCGTCCGGCTCCTCAAGGCCAATCCAGACGAAATGGCCGGGCTTGGCGGCCCACGCGGCGCCTTCATCGAGAGCGATATTGGAGACTTTCTTACCCTCGCTGTATACCGCAGCAGCAACAACTCGACCCATGGTAGTGATTCACTTCTTCTTGGCAGATGGCGGGGAATTCAACGGCGTCAGCTTAGCCGTGTGCTGCTTGAGAGTCAGTGAAATCTGCACAGTTCACCCGGCAAAAGAAAACCCGCACAAGGCGGGTTTGTTTTTCACGCAGCTTGCAGCTGCTGATCCATCGCGGCGATACATTCGCGCATCTGTTCGCGGCACTGGGACATGAGCATGGGCATGTCATCCATGGTCAGTCCTGCTGTAGGAATCGCCGGCAGCGAGCGTATGAGGATTTTCCCGCTGCGCCAGCTGTTCAGGCGCATGTGCTTGATGTAGCTGCTGACGCACACCGGCACGATCGGCACTCCGGCGGCGATTGCCATCTGGAACGCGCCTTTTTTGAACGGCAGCAGTTCTTCACCAAGGTTGCGCGTGCCTTCCGGGAATACCCAGATCGAGGTGTCCTCGTGTTGCAGGGTGTGGGTCGTGGTAAGCATCGACTTGCGTGCCTTTTGCGCGTTCCCACGATCGATCAACACGTTGCCCGCGAGCCAAAACAGTTGCCCGAACAGCGGCACCCATTTCAGGCTTTTCTTGCCGATGCACACGGTCCGGCGCGGTACCACGTTGCCGAACACGAACAGGTCGTAGTTGGACTGATGATTGGCGACGATCACGCAGCTGTCGGGCTTGTTCATCAATGGGCCGACGTCGGCCTTTACCCGCAAGCGCAAAATGCACATGGCTGGAAGCGCGTAGAGGCGGGCGCAGAGACGACTGTTGTCCGGGTTGAAGGGACGGCACAGACCAAGGATCACTCCCAGCACACCGGCCAGGACAAAGTGCAAGCCCATCAACAACATACGCAACAAAAACAGCATTTTCAGGGCCTGCCTGGACAAAAGGTGGCGCAGTGTACGGATGTGCACTGTTTTCGGCAATTGCTGCTATAGAGTCCGGAGATAGGCGATGTTTAAGCGCATGTTTCCGAGTTGATCGTCAGACGCGTCCTAGAGCTGTCGGCGGATGATCAACCGAACACGCAAGAAAAAGCCCGACACGACGGTCGGGCTTTTCTTCGGCTCGGGAAGCGTGGGCTCAGCCGAGGTGCTCCTGATCCTGGATGATCGCGTTGTCGAGGGCTTCAAGCAGCGCCTTGCGCACTTTGAGCTTGGTGTTCTTGTGCGCGTTCATGTTGATTTTCTTCAACTGACGCGCCGCCGCCAGCGCAGCGCCTTGCAGCTCTTCGGCAGACACCACCTTGTCGAGGAAGCCGGCATCCACTGCGCTCTTGGGATCAAACATCTCGCCGTTGATCACCGAGCGGTGGAACGCCGAACGGCGTAGGCGATCACGCGCCAGTTCGATGCCGGCGTGGTGCATGGTCATACCGATCTGCACTTCGTTCAGACCGATGCTGAACGGGCCGTCGACACCAATGCGGTAGTCGGCGGACAACAGAATGAATGCGCCCTTGGCAACGGCATGGCCCGGGCAGGCCACGATCACCGGGAACGGGTGGGAGAGCAGGCGACGGGCGAGGGTCGAACCAGCAGTTACCAGTGCCACGGCTTCTTTAGGGCCGGCGGTCATCACCTTCAAGTCATAGCCGCCAGACAGAATCCCCGGCTGACCGGTAATGATCACAATGGCACGATCAGTCACCGCCTGATCCAGCGCCGCGTTGAACGCTGCAATCACGTCCGGGGAAATGGCATTGACCTTGCCGTTGTTCAAGGTCAGGGTCGCGATACCGTCTTCGAGGTGGTAGGCAATCAACTCACTCATGACGCTATTCCTTGTAAGAAAGATGGGCAGACGTTACCCACCGCCGTAGGCCAGGTAAAGCGCTGTGACTGACTCGCTGGTCACCCTTGACCGCCCGATGCGCCGCAGCGCACCACATGGCTGACACCTTTGCGTCTATATAGAAGGGCCGCGCCCACCGAAGATTGGCCGGATCGCCATGGCCGATTGCTGACGGAAACGACTTTTTCTCTTAACCGCATGAAAATTCTGAAAAAAAGTTTGCCATCAGAAAAGCTTTCGACTACATTAGCGCGCCTCGACAGACAGAACATGTTTGAAGAGATACGGTGAAGTGTCCGAGTGGCTTAAGGAGCACGCCTGGAAAGTGTGTATACAGGAAACTGTATCGAGAGTTCGAATCTCTCCTTCACCGCCAAATTTGAAACGACTAAACCCCTGAAAACGTTAAAGTTTTCAGGGGTTTTGTGTTTTTAGAGGGTCAAAAAAGGTTCATATGGGAACATCTATGGGAACACTGGCTGCTGGATTGCCTGCGTTCTAACCCCGTTACGGGGCTTGGTTACCGCCAAGTGGCTGCAAGCCAGGGCGTGTTGCGTCATGCCGATGACTCTGGGTCGTCCTCACTTATCCACATGCCGTAATGCTGTCAGATCATGTTCGTGCTGGTGTGGCCCATCTGCTCAGCATCCAATTTAGTAAAATGACCTCCTTGGCAGGTAGTTAAATAATATCGGTGCTCCGTTTGAGGCTAGCGCTGTGAGCGAACTACAGGAGCGGAGGCGAGAGGCAGCTTGCGAATGGCTGCTACGAGATGTTCTCCGCTTTGTATACACTCAGGAATACGATTTAGCTCCTAAGAGCCTATCCAATTTTTGCTTTTTTCTGATGTTGTTTTCGCTGTCGCTCGATTATTCACCGAGAGGGTAGGCTCGGGCAAGGCAGAGCTTATGCACGAACTTGAGCAATAAGAGTCAGAAACCCATCCGCGCCGCCCACCAGTCTTCAATTCTATTCTTTCTTAGCTTGTTCTATAGTGTCGGTCTTATTGTTTCTGAACTTTGATCTTTGAGGTTTTGCACAAGTTTTTTATTTCTGACGCATTCATCAACGATAAAATGGTATTTGTTCTTTTCATTTTTTATTGCCCTAATGAAAAGCTTGTCTGACAGGATGGCGATTCTAACATTTTCCTGAGGGTTTATGCCGCACGACTCTCCACGGACGTTGAAGGTTGCGGTAATGAATTCTGCTGATATATCTCTAAAGGCTTCAAGTAGCGGTTTGGCTTGAGACACAGGGGAGAAGTAAAAGACTAGTGTTACTAGGTTTGTTATTATCGTTAAGTCGAAAATAAATCTGCTTGTTGAGAATATTGATGGGTAACCATTTGATGTCTCAACTTTTTTCATGTTAAGAATATAAGCCAATTTATCTCTGCGCGAATCACAGAATGACTTGATTAAGTAGTATGCTAGAATTATTGCGCAGAAGATACTGGTGGATATTAATGCAAGAATTACAATGACGCATATCTTAAGTAGAGCTTGTGCTGTTGGTAGGTCTCCAGCTTTTACTGCTGTAATTGATGTGATCGTCCCGTCAACATAAATGCTCGCCAAGTAACTAAGTGTTATTCCGGTGGCGCTCGCAAACCATGCGATAAATTTTGCGTTTTTTATAACGTAGGTTCTAATTTTTTCGTCGAGATAAATGGCTAATATGAGTGCTGGAATCTGAATTGCTATAATTAAAAGGCTGTTTTTTGATGTGAGCAATACGTGCGCAGTCTGACTGACCAATGCAAGAAATAATACATATCCAGCGTAATCGTATTTTGTAAGGCCTTGCCAGAATGTATTGGTGTACTCCCATCTGTTTTCCTTTTTATGAGCGGCTCGGCCTAATAGTATTGGCATTATTACGTATATGGATAGTAGTAGCGTGATTAGCATTTTTTGTACCAAGGTTTTTTAAGTGTGTCGTCATGACAAGGCATAACTTTAATTTTTATAGCGTTCTAATCTCTCCTTCACTGCCAAATTTAAAACGACTAAACCACTGAAAACGTTAGAGTTTTCAGGGGGGGGTGTGTTAAGAGGGGCAAAAAATGCCCATATGGGAACATCCATGGGAGGACAGGCTGCTGGAGTGCTTACGCTCTAACGCCGTTACGGGGCTTCGTTATCACCCGGTGGATGCAAGCCCAATGCGTGTTGAAGCACGTAGCTAATGTCCGTGCCGTCTTCGTCGATCCGAATGCTTTAGTGCTATCAGCTCATGTTCGCGCTGGTGCGGCCGCCTGCTCTGCGGTCCAGTCAAGCGAGGCCGCTCCGGTGGGAAGCAACTGTCTGGCGTTGGTGTGGCAGCATTGGCTAGGATCACAAATAAAGAACGCAAGCAGCTCTCAGGTGTTTTTTGAGGCACCTATCTCTCGCGACTAAGCCGCTGACGTGTGGCTGGCTGCTCATGGTGTTCAGGATTTCGGAGTGGAGCCTGTGCTTGCGGACTGTCTTTCTGTCTAGGTCGACGATATCTATTGTGTCCATGGACTTGCGCCTGTTAGAAGCGTCAAGCCTACGCAGATCGTGTCGAACGTATTGTTATAACCGTCAAGGTACGTAATTGCTCAAAGCTTATATGAAGGACGTTTACTCCAAATTGATTTCGCGGTATCCGTGATTTCCACAAAGGACTTTGCAAAGTCCGCGGGATCCATTTCTCCAAGTTTGTAAGCTTCTATTTGACCTCCGTACGGATAGTCTAGGAGTATCTGGTTGTTAATCGCTTTAATTTTTGTATCTTGGTGTTGGAATATTCTTGTGTCTTTTAGGTATTCTTTAATTTTTGTTATGAGTTTTTCGTGTGAGACGCTGTTGTTTGTAATTTCTGAGGTGTGAGGTGTGTTTTTGTTGGGGGAGCTATAGTTTTTCTGTGAGTAATAGCCAAGGCTGGAGTCTAAGTACTCTTTGTACTTTTCGTTTTCGTTGTTTAGATGTGTAATTTCACTACGCTGAAGCGCAGTCATGGTTTCAAGTTCTTGAATTTTCGCAGCCAGGTCTTTTTCTCGAGGGATAATTGCATTCGATTCTTCCGTCAGCTGATGTACTGATAATTTTAGTATTTCAATTTCGCTGTCTTTTCTTTTTGTTTGCTCTTCAAATTCTATTTGTATTTGGACGGCGGCCTTTCTGATCTTTCTTGCTTCATCTCGGGTGATCGGCGTTTCATCATCAATCTTTTGTTGGATTTCCTTTAATTTCTTTCTATTGGTCCGAGATATTTCATAAATTTTGGCTGCTGGGTACGGGTAAACTAAAATTATTGCAAGGGTTGCCAAAAGAGGAAAAAAGACTCCTTTTAGCATGTGGTCTTGAACTGAGGAGAAAAGATTGAACTCGATATAGGTTATCTTCTCTGGTGCTGTAAGAGATGAGAATAATATCAATATCAATTTGTAGTTTATCAAACACCATGAAATAAGAAATGATCCTAGGAGTGGGCTTGTTACGCGCTCATATAGTTGGGCTTTTATAGTGGTTGTTATGTCGTCTAACATGTTTATTGATTCTTTTCGGTTGTAAGAGGATAGTAGCCTGAGGCTATCATAATTTTCCTAACTCCGTCCGACAAGTACAAAACTCAATTTTAGTTTCTCGGGTATGTCCTGCAAGGCCAAATTTTAAATTACTAGCCACCCTGAAAACGTTAAAGTTTTTTAGGGTGGCAAAATGGTTTGTATGGGGACATCCATGGGAATACGGACTGCTGAATTGCCCGTGTTCGAACCCGGTTTTACGGGGTTTTTTCACCATCTGGTGGCTGAATACTCAAGGCGTGCTGCAGTATCCCAATGACGTCCGGGCCGTCCTCGTTGATCCACATACCGTAGTGCTGACGGATCATGTTCGCGCTGGTGTGGCCCATCTGCTCCGCAATCCAGTCGACCGATGCCACGCCGGTAGTCAGCAACTGACTGGCATAGGTGTGGCGACACTGGCCAGGCCCACGATACCGAACGCCGGCCGCTTTCAAGTGCGCTTTGAAGAACCTGTCCCTCACGACAAAGTCGCTGACGTGTGGCAGGCCGCTCTTGGTGTTGAGGAATACGAAGTGCAGCTTGTGCTTGCGGACTGTCTTGTTGTCCCGCTCGACGACGTCGACCGTGTCCACCGTCTTGAGTTGGTTGATCGCGTCCAGTTTGCGAAGAGCATCCCAGGCGGGTTCCAGCAGACGCACCTTACGCGTAGAGCGCCGGGTTTTCGTCACGCGATAGGCCCCCCGCACCTTGGATCGGCGGAAGGTCACCGTCCCTTGTTTCAGATCGACATCCTCCCAGGCCAGCGCAATGGTCTCCGACACCCGTGGGCCTGCCCAAATCATGAATTGCACCATCAGCAGTTCCTGGGTGCGTTGGTGGGTGTCTCCAGGATCTGCTTGATTTCCGCCCTAGTGAATGGGTCGGGTGCTTCTGGATCGGGAAGGCGTACGAACAGCCCCTCTGTGGGATCGTGCGCGACCTTCTTCCGTGTGCGGTAGAGCCTGAACACCTGGCGCACATTGCTGATGATGTCGCGGATGGTCTTGTTCTTCAGGCGCTTCGACAGCGGCCCCTGAATCCACTCTTGCAGGTCCAGGTGGTCAATCTGGTCGATCTGAATGTCACCCCAACGCGGCCGCACGTGAACCTCAGCCTTGTTCTTGTACCCACGGAAAGAGGTCGCTGCCACGCTGTTGCTCTTGATCGTCAGCCACAGGTTCAGGTAATGCCCAAAGCTGTTCTCGGCGAGCTTGGTCGACTCGGGAAAATGCCGGCGGTAATCGAAGGTACCGGCCTGTATCTCGTATTCGATCACTGTCACCAGACGCTTTGCATGCTCCCGGTTTGCCGGTGTGTTGCCACCGGGCACCAGTTCGCGGCACAGCTCACCATTGAAACGGAAATAGACCCGCACCGAATTGCCACGGGCCTCTGTACAACTCGACGTTGTCCAGATCCGCCGACGCGGTCAGCGGGACAAACATGCCGCCGTATTTGGCTGCGATGTAGTCCGGCAGGAACGTCGTTCCTGCGACCTGTTCGAGACGATGAATGTGGTCGTCGCTCAGCGGTCGGCTGCCGGCGTTTTCATAAGCCTGGTTGTCGAACTTTTTGAGTGGCATTCCCAAGTCAGCAGCGGCGTAGATGCGGCCTCCCTGATAGGCGCCGATCACTGCACTGACTACGTCTTTCCTGTTGGCTAGAACTGGACGTTTCATCTTCTGGTTTCCTCCCTGAGCCAACGGGCTTAGTTTTCAATCACGCCGTCTTTGATACCGAGCAGTACAGCGGCGCGATGAGACTCGCCCCGCAGACATTTCTTCTGTCCGTTCAGCACGGCATACACCGTAGAAGGCGTGAGGTTGTGTTGATCGGCCCAATCCTTGGCAGATAGACCTTGATGCGCGAGGCGCTCGCGGGCGCCTTGGCACGCTTGCTCCGTGGGGTATCCGTTCGGCATAGTCTCGTTTCGTGTGATTTCGTGTGATGACAGGCGAAATATTTCCCATTATTGTGGGAATATCAAATCGCTATGGAGACATTTGTGGGGATTGGTGATCGCCTGAAAGAAGAACGCGAACGGTTGGGCTTCAATCAAACCGATTTCGCAGCGAAGGCTGGTGCCTCAAAAAACAGCCAATACAACTACGAGAAGGGCGAACGTAGCCCCGATGCGACCTATCTAGCCGCAGTGGCTGAGAAGGGAGTCGACGTGTTGTATGTGGTGACCGGTGAGCGCAAGCCCACAACGGTCGAAAGCATCAGTCCCGACACGGCAAAATTTCTTGAGTTCTATCAGCGCGTCACAGACTTGGATCGAGAGGTGCTGCTTCGTATGGTTTCGGCTTTTGCAAAAGCCGCGAGCATTGATGGGAAAAAAGAGAACGACTGACCTGGGCAATGACTGCTCAGGGGTGTAGGCGCAACACGCCGGCCACGATGGCCGGCTTTTTCATGGATATAGAAAGGAGCGGTTCGAATGGCTTTGAAGCCCTGTAAGTCTTGCAAACACAAAGTAGATATTTCAGCGAAGGTTTGCCCCAGCTGTGGCGTTGCCGATCCGGGAGTCACCCTGGGCCAGAAGATCGGCGGGTTTGTCATTCTGGTAATCATCATCGCTGTGACAGTGTCGATGTGCTCTCGGGGTAACAAAGACGAGCCTGTCGAAAAGGTAACGCAGAGCGTTGCGACCAAGGCTTACACGATCACTAAAGACGATTTCCAAGAGGGACGACCTCGTAAAGTTGAAGTCGTCTTACCCAAGCGTGTAAGTGATGCGGAGCTGTCTGAAGTAGCCAAGGCCGTTCGCGGTGATACGAAGTCGAAGCCCAAGACGACATTCATCGGCTTTAGGATCGAAGGCCAAAACGACAAGGCGTACTGGGCTAATGCCAGTTTTGATCCTGACTACAAAAGCTCCCTCATCGGCCTTAGCGCGCAGGACTATCAGAGCCTGCAAACTCTCGACCTGAAGGCTTACCCAGACAAGGTAGGCAGTTGGTTACGGGATGGTGCACTTGGCCATGTGATGGTTCTGTACAAGCGAAACGGCAAATACGCTATCGACTCAATTTTCCCTAACGGTGGGAAAAATACAGAGAGCTATCAGGCGAAGAAACTGCCTGATGGTGGGCTGCGTCTGGATGAGCCTGAAAACAGCTTCGGCGAGTACTACGTGGTCGACGCAAAGGGAAACTTGCAAGGATGGGGTGAGAATGGTGCCTACATGACGCTGCCACCTCGTACGCCAGTGCTGTAAGGCTTAGGCAACTGCTACTTACATTTCCAACGTGGTGCATAGGTCCGGAAGCAGCCATGTGGGAGGCGACACCCATTTACTCCAGCCCCAAATGATTTGGTGGGGCTGTGGCACAGAAAAACGTGCTGAGAATGGGTGACTCCCGGGCGGTTCAGGTGCTGCGAAAAGTGCCCCGCCCATTACAAGGAAATGGAGTACGCATGATGGAAAACCTTACCCCTTTGGAGCACCTCTTTTTGCAGCTTCTGGCGAAGCTGGATGACCAGCAGCGACAGGATGTGCTGAGAATCATGGAGGCGTTTGTGCAGTCATCGAAGTAAGGCTCCGTGCAAAGACGCTCCGGCATTACGCTGGAGCTTCTGCCGAAATCCCCATTCTCTTTTCGTTTAAGAAAATGAAGCGGAAGTCGACAAAGTGACAGTAAGGGGCGTTCCGACGAAGCATTTGTCAAAGAGTTTGTCTGCGTGCTCACGCTGCGCGGATGCTTCTAAAAATGGATTCCCCACAATCAGAACACATGGAAAAGGAAGGATCTGTGAGCGTTGATAACGAAATAAAATCTGCAAAGCGGTTGTGGCGTACTGGACTGATCATCGTGATCGTGAGTTCTGTATTCATCCTGGCCTCGGTTGTGCTTTCACTTTACGACTACGCCGATATCCAAGGATGGGAGCGCCTCAAGGGCTTTCTAAACTCCATCTACAGGGAAACTCAGTTTCCGATTCTGAGCAATATCTGGAGTATTGCAGCTCGCCCGTACTTCTTTGAGCCTCTGAACCTTCACAACCTCTGGTTTTTTGGTGAAGCTGCGATTTGTATGGTCGGCTTGGCGATGATGGGTGTTGCTAACAAAAACCTCAGAGATATTGCCGACGCTGCTTTTAAGGCAAAGCAGCAGCATCGCCAGGATCAGTTCCAGCAGAAAGAGCAGGAAAAGCTGAAGGAACGAGAGAAGGAAAAAGAAAAAGAAAAAGAAAAAGATCTTTCATGACCGCCTGAAGCGTAAGTCCGGTTAATGCCGGGCTTACACTTTTTCTGCTTGCATTCGTTCCATTCCCGATCAACCGCCCGTTTCGCCGTTTTCTCCGTGGCATACAGCCACCGCAATCGTCGTGGCTTACTCTGATCCCCCGCGGTTACTGTCTTTTCTTTCCCGCTTTTTTGGTCGCGGTAATGCGCGATGATTCCCGTGAAGTCTCCCTTGTTCTCCTCCGCCAGATCCTCAACAGTGTCCTCCGGCAGCTTGCTCTCCAGCTCCAGGCTGACGGTGTATCCGTTATCCGCACTAAGCGTGTGCTGCACGTTCCCGCCATACCAAATGATTTCGTCGATCTCAGGTTTCACACCTTCCAGCGTATAGGTCAGCTCAGGTATCAGATCCGATCTGCCCATCGCCAGGGAATAGCTGAGCGTCGCGCTGCCGCGTTGTAGGCGGTTGAACTCGGCCCGAGCGGCGCGCAGGGCAGTCTGTCGATCGCTGTAGGTGTGGCGCAGATCCTTGAGGTTCTCACCGCCGCCGGCGATGGCCTCCTGTTTCTTCGCGCTGTTCACATCGTTAAAATAGGCGCGCACACCGTCGTAGCTGTCGCGGTCTGCTTGCAGGTAGCGGTGCTGGTCGCCGTCGGCGCGGGTAAGCGTTATGTGGGGCAGCTCGGCGCCGCTGGCGGTCTTGCTACCGCCTGCGGGCAGGCACAGCAGGCAACCGGCTTTGACGGTGACCACGGCGTCGAACTCTTCGCCGACGCGGCTGATCAGGTTGGCGTCGGATTCGTTAGCCTGGTCCAGTTGCAGGATGGGCAAGCCGTCGAGCGCGCCGGCGATGGTCGCGGTTAAGCCATTGCCCAGAGCGATGTCACCCAGCACGTCGCCAAGTGTGGTGTTGCTCCAGCTACGTTCGCGCTTGGTCTTCAGACCTTTGCGCAGGTCGGCCGAGCGGGCGCGGATGCTCAGTACGTCGGGGGAGCCGGAGTGTTCGGTTTCATCGACGGTGTAGGTGCCTTTGTCGACCAGTCCGGTATCACTCCAGCCCAACCACAACCGAACCACCGCGCCCTTGGGCGGGATGGCGAGCAGTCCGTCGTGGTCGCTGAGGGTGATGCTCAGTTGATCGGCCTCGATGCCGCGATTGTCGGTGAGGTCGAGGCTCATCAGGCGCGGGCTGATCAGTTGTGCAATGTCGTTGCCGTCGACGGTGATGCGGAACGCCGGCACCGGGTAAGCGGCTTCACGCTTGTAGCGCTCGATGGTCTTGTCCAGAAAACCGGTGACACGGGAGAGGGCGGCATCGATCACAGCAGCGCCCTCAGGGCTACCACGGCAATTTCTACTTCGATGAGTTCTTCTGGACGTTCAAGTTCGAGGAGCTGAACAAGGTCGCCTCGGGCATGGCGATGCACAAGAAGTGGCGCAAGACCTACTTCTCGACGCCGTCGAGCATGGCTCACGAGGCGTACACCTTCTGGACGGGCGAGCGCTTCAACAAGGGCAAGCCGGCTGCGCAGCACACGAAGGTGGATGTGTCCCACGGAACGCTCCAGCAGGGGCGGTTCTGCGAGGATCGATTGTGGCGGCAGATCGTCACGATCCTTGAAGCGGAGCGGGGCGGTTGCGACCTCTTTGACATTGAAGAGCTGCGCCGCGAATACAGTCCCGAGGCGTTCGCCAACCTGCTGATGTGCGAGTTCGTCGACGATGGCGCGAGCATCTTCCCGCTGACCCTGTTGCAGTCGTGCATGGTGGACAGCTGGGTCGAATGGGCAGAGGACTACAAACCCTTCGCCATACGCCCGTTCGGCGATCGTCAGGTCTGGATTGGTTACGACCCGGCCGAGACGGGCGACTGTTCCGGCATGGTGGTGGTCGCGCCACCGCTGGTACCGGGCGGCAAGTTCCGCATCCTCGAACGCCACCAGTTCCGTGGCATGGACTTCGCCGCGCAGGCCGCGTTCATCAAGAGCGTCTGCGATCGCTACTGGGTGACCTACATCGGGATCGACGTCACCGGCCTGGGCAGCGGTGTGGCCCAGCTGGTGCGCCAGTTCTTCCCGGCGGTGACCACCTTCAGCTACTCGCCTGAAGTCAAAACCCGCCTGGTACTCAAGGCCTACGACGTGATCCACAAGGGCCGGCTCGAATTCGATGCCGGCTGGACCGACATGGCCCAGTCGCTGATGGCGATCCGCAAGACCGTCACCGCCGGCGGACGCCAGTACACCTACACCGCCGGCCGCAACGACAACACCGGCCACGCCGACCTGGCTTGGGCGCTCTTTCACGCATTGCATCACGAACCGCTTGAGGGGCAGACGACTGCCAACACCGGGCGTATGGAGATTTATTGATGACTGAACAAATGGCCAACCAGACGTTGCCGGCGACGACACCCGCCACTGGCGCGGGAACTCAGGTGTTTTCCTTCGGTGAGCCGACGCCGGTGCTGGGTGGCCGTGAGGTCTTCGATTACCTGGAGTGCTGGTTTAACGGGCGGTGGTATGAGCCGCCTCTGTCGCTAGACGGGCTGGCCCGGTCGGTGGGGGCGAGTGTGCATCTGCATTCCGGGTTGATGTTCAAGCGCAATTTGTTGAGCAAGACGTTTATCCCGCATCCACTGCTGTCGCGGGCTTCGTTTGAGCAGTTTTCGTTGGACTTCCTGTGCCTGGGCAATGGCTACCTTGAGGGGCGTCGCTCGCGGTTGGGCGGGGTACGCAAATTGGAAACACCGTTGGCCAAGTACATGCGTGTTGGGCCGGAAGGGCAGTTTTACCAGGTGCGGGGGTGGAAGGATGAACACGCCTTTGAAGCGGACAGTATTTTTCACCTGCGGGAGGCGGATCTGCATCAGGAGATTTATGGGCTGCCGGAGTGGATCAGCGCTTTGCAGTCGGCGTTGTTGAATGAGTCGGCGACGTTGTTTCGGCGGAAATATTACGAGAACGGGAGCCATGCCGGGTTCATCTTGTACATGACAGATGCGGCGCAGACGGAGGCGGATATTGATGCGTTGCGTAAGGCACTGAAGGAATCGAAGGGGCCAGGCAATTTTCGGAATTTGTTCGTCTACTCGCCGACCGGCAAGAAGGACGGGATCCAGCTGATCCCCGTCAGCGAGGTCGCGGCGAAGGATGAATTCAACTCGATCAAGAATCAGACGCGGGATGACGTATTGGCCAGTCTGCGGATTCCGCCGCAGTTGATGGGGATCGTTCCGCAGAACGCTGGCGGGTTTGGATCGATTCGGGAGGCAGCGCAGATTTACGCGGCCAATGAGCTGGAGCCGATTCAGACGCGGATGATGCAGTTGAATTATTGGATAGGCGAGGAAGTAATTAAGTTCAAAAACTATGAGCTATTAGGAGATAATTGAAAATAATTATTCTATTGGTCTTGAGTGGTCTCATGCGCTTTGGTAAGTTGCTTTTTTTGTTGGATATAGTCTTCGAGTGCTATTAAATTTTGAAGTACGGGAAGTAGCAGATTTTTAGCTTTCTTGTAGTAGGATCGCCCTTGGGTTGTGTCGGTGCATAGTAAGCTGACATGAGCGAAATTAGCCTTTATGTTTTTTTCGTTATCTTCGCAGACTGGGCTGTGAAAAATATTAAAAGCTTGAATGTCATCGTGTTTTATCGAGGCCGCCTCACCGCAAAGAAAACGCGAAATATGAGGGGATTTTCTTTCCTCGGGATTTTTGGCTGATTGAGATTCTGCCCTTTCTGTTAAAGTCTCAATTGATAATAAATTTTCGGAATCAAGACTGTAGCCTCTATGCTGCAAGTCTTCGGTACTAATGGCTGCAGGAATAACCTTTCCATCAATTATATGCTGCGGGGCGAAATTGAGTCGCAAAAGATGGTGTTGGTGATCAAGTTTATATTCCATTATTTTGTTGTCCTTAAGCTTTTTGAAGATGTTGGAAAACCTTTAATGGTAACTCAGCGTCAATGCTGTAGTTGTCGCCAAAAAACTCTTCCCCGTCCTCCGTTTTTGCATAAAACGAAAAAGACCCATCTCCATAGAACCCTAGGTCCAAAGTTATATGGCTAGTTTCCCAGAAAAAGCTCACCTCGCCATCGGTTGCGGGGCTAATGATAGGTTCAATTATTGACGGGGCGGTGAGTATCCTCAACGCAAATTCCTCCGCCTCGCATATTGACCGTTCATCTGGTTTTCTGGACTCATAGCCAGCCCAGCCATCCGTCAGCTGCTTAAAGCTGGCTAACGTGCTCAGTGCTCGGTGCATGATTCCTCCTTCAAGCATCCCTGCTGATGTGTCAGGAGTATGTACCGTTTTCTCACGGTTGCAAGCGGAGGTTGTCGGGGTGATACGAAGATTCTCCGAGCTATTCGTTGCGATTATGCGAGGTTTCCATCCCCTCACACGAATAGCAGGGCTTCTTGGAGGAAAATCGTACGACACTGGCATCGGTGTGCTACAAAAGAGCAATGCCGGTGATGAGGAAGTAGTAATACTTTGCATTATCCGCACATTCGTGCTTTTGGTGCTAGCTGGAACTCGATGAAGATTGTTTGTATTAATCATAAGAAGGCTCCAACACAGCGAGCCCTCTATCGCTCAGGCAATCAAAAAATATCTTTTTGTTTACAGTGTGCAGTGAAGCTAAGTCTTTGCTTGCGGACGCGATAAAGTCAGTCAAAGATGTAGTCTCGATCTGGCGAATTGAATCGATATCAATCAGTAGCCCGGATCGGGGCTCGCCAGTTTCTAGTATCTGAGCGTCTACTCTGCCAATTATTTGTAACAGATTTATCGCCCCGCTTTCCAATATCTCAGTTTGGAGATTGACTTTTGATAAGTCGATTCCTCTGCCGCCGATAGAGAGTCGGGCATTCAAATAATCAGCCGTGTTTTGCATTAGTTCACTTGGCAATACGTCAGTGTATTTTAGCGAATAACGGATAACCGGCCCAACCAAGTTTATAGAATTGACCGTGTTTAAGGTTTTTAATATCTGCTCCTCAAAAGACGACCATCCAAGGTAAGGGTATAGGCATGAAACTTGGACGGATTTGTCACTGATGGAGATTACATAATTATCTATCTTTAGTCTTATTAGAGGCAAGTACTTTAAATTTGGATCTTCATTCCTAAGTTGCGCTGGTATTTCCGCATGTGGCATGCGTTCGATAGAACCACCTCCCCACTTACTATAAAGATGCCCTGGCAATATGGTCGATAAGGGAATATCAGTTTCAAATCGAATCTCAAAAGCAACATCCACCAAAGGTCCTTTTAGAAGCTTTGTTGGGAGTTTTGAACTCATTGATAGTCTCACTCTATTGCTACGCGTCCCGCGTAGAAAATTCAAATGATCCGGGTGGCCGGAATCTTCCATGCCATCGCCCTGACTCTAGTTCCGAAGAGGTCGAATTGCCACCACGGGCGCGCTGAAGCATACGCAATCGGCACTCAATTGACTATTGTGCAGTACAAGCGGTTGTGAACGTAAATATCTCTTTTTAATGGGGGCGTTAACAATGGAGGCCTTTGATCAATAATGGCGCGCGCAGTCGTCCCCCCACCTCGCCTGCGGGCTAAATGGGTCTTTTTTTCCGCACTCCTGCGATCCGCTGAGTGCAGCCACGGCTGGGCTTTGTGATGGTCAATGAATGACACAAAAAGCCTGCGAATCCCTGCGAAGGGTAGGGCACCCGATGCATTTCCCCTGGCTCGTTTGTTCGTCAGACATGAGGCGCCGTCAGGCGCTGATTTTTAGGAGCGCAGTCGGAAAAGAGTAATGTGGTAACTCGGGTATCGGTAGATCGCTGGAAGCCCCGTATTCATTGGCTTTACTGGATTACTTCAGCAAGTAATTTTGAGTAATGAAAAAGGTAATGTGAGCGTAAGTGACTGATTTATAAGGGGTGAATAAATAAAAAAATTACCTCCTTAGAAGGTAATAACCTTACCTATACATTACTTAAAAATTACCTCGTGCCAATCCCTCGCAGGCCAGTTAAATCAAGGCTCTCAGGTCGGTCTATTGATTGAGTTACCGAAATTACCTTTTTCCGATGCCGTTCCTGAAAAAACGGGTATCCCTCTCTGGCCCTTTGGGTGTTCGACTGCCCCGCAAATTCATGGGACTGCCATGGGAACGCTTGCGCGCTAACTATCGCCCTGAAACCCTTATAAACCGGGGGCCGACTTCGCGAAAATCGCAATCGGGCGGTTTCTGGCATCTGGATTTTAATCCGTCACGGAAGACATGTGTGCAAGTGCTCAGCCTGATTTGCCATAGCGGATTACAATCGCCGCTTTATCCGTAGAAAAAAGGACTGTTCCCATGATCATCTCCACCACTCACGCCATCGAAGGCCGACAGATCACCGCGTACCTGGACATTGTCAGCGCGGAGTCGGTGCAGGGTGTCAATGTGATCCGTGACCTATTTGCCGGCATGCGCGACTTTTTTGGCGGGCGCTCTCAGACGCTCGAGCGTGCATTGAAAGAGGCGCGGGTTCAGGCGACTGACGAGATCAAGGAGCGGGCGCGGGCGTTGCAGGCGGATGCGGTGGTCGGGCTGGATTTCGAGATCAGCATGCCAGCGGGCAAGGGCGGTATGGTTGTCGTGTTCGCGACGGGCACGGCGGTCAAGTTGCGTTGATGCAGTCGCCGTTTTCAAGCGAGCCCATTCAGATGATGAATGGGCTTTTTGCTTTTTGCCTTCGGTCAGCCCTGTGGCTTGAGGATGACAAGCCCATGGGCGTCATAGGTCAGTGGCGTATCGATCGCTACCAGCGGCGGGGTGCCGGTGGAGGGCGTCGGATCGGCGGGCTGACTCGGGTGGTAGATGACGCCAGGGGTCAGAATCGGTTTGTCCGGGTAGGTGATGGTGATGTCGCCTGAAGCGAGCTTTTCCTTGAATTTTTCACCGGCGGCTTTGCCGGCAGCGATTTGTTCGTCCGTGAGTTTTACGACCGGCATTTCCGGGAATCCGTTGATTTTCATGTTCTCTCCTTGAGATTCATTTGTAGGCAAGAGGGCAACGGCCTGTCGCCGGGAATCTTTAGCGCTATGAGACCGATGGCTCGTTCCGGTGTTGAAAGGATGTAGGCCATTCGTCGGGCATCAGTCGATCTGAACCACAAGTCCAGTAATGACCGGCTAGTCTCAAAAGTCTTGGAGGTCGATATTTTTTCAGGCAAAAGGCTTTGCCGGTATCGATCTATTACGAAGGGGAGAGGCTATGACTGATCCGTATATCGAAGACGATGGTGCCGAATTTTCATTCAACAACTGCGTCCGCTGCGGCCAGACGGAGTATCAGGCGGGCTTTGGCGAGGATCCGGTTCAGACCGGCAAGATCAAGTCCACCGCGCCCAAGGGGCCGAAAGCCAAGTTTCTTCCGAAGGTCTCGGCACGATCAAGAAAGTGATAGATGACAGAACGACCCCGTCTATGAACGGGGTTTTTTATGCCCGATGTTTATGTAGGGAAATCTCCTACAAGCGACGGGGTAAATTCTGAATTTTTTCACAAACTTTTCACGTCCACAGACGTAGGGTGAAGCCATCCGTTAGAAAGCAAGTCTCCAGCCCGTCTCCCCAGCGGGCTTTTTTTTGCCTGCGATAAAACCTTTTGCGAAATCGCTGTCAAATCGGCGCCAAGTGCGCGGCGGCAGCTGAATTCTCTGGACTTCAGCGCGTCGGCAGCATTCAATCTCGGCCCCTTTTGATCTCCCTATTTTTGAGGTTTTTTCATGCGTCTAACATTGCCTGCTCTGGTTCTGGGGCTTCTGGTTGCTCAAGGTGCGGTCGCCGGTGAAGGCACTGCTGCACTCGGCGGCGGACTGGGTGGCGCGCTGGGTAATGTGGTCGGTCAGAAAATGGGCGGCAGCACGGGCGCAGCGATTGGTGCCGGTGTTGCAGGCGCGGCCGGCAGTGCCATGGCAGCCGGCAAGGGCAGCCGGACCAAAGCAGCTATCGGCGGTGGTGTTGGCGCGGCCGGTGGTTCGGTGATCGGCAACAGCCTGGGCGGCAGAAATGGCGCGACCATTGGCGCAGGCCTTGGTGGCGCTGCGGGTGGTGCGGTGGGCACCAACCTGTCCAAAGGTCACAAGCGCCACTGATACCGAGCGCTTGTCAGAAAAAGCTCGGCTCGATGCCGGGCTTTTTCATGGCTGAACGTTTTCCCGGAAAACCTCTCAAAGTTGACACGAGCCCCTGTGGGCATACCGTCCCGATTCGGGAACTGTGAGGTTCAAATGCGTTTGTCATTGTCTGCACTGTTTTTCGGATTACTGGTCGCTCAAGGCGCGATGGCCGCCGGCGATGGCAGCGCCGCCGTCGGTGGCGGACTTGGCGGTGTGCTCGGGAATGTGGTCGGTGGCCAGCTCGGCGGCAGCACCGGTGCGGCGGTCGGCGCAGGTGTAGGCGGCGCGGCGGGTGGCGCGGTCGGAGCGAATAAACACAATCGCACTGAAGCCGCCATCGGCGGTGGCCTCGGCGCAGCCGGCGGCTCAGTGGTCGGCAACAGCTTGGGCGGCTCCACCGGTTCCGCCATTGGTGCCGGATTGGGCGGCGCGGCCGGTGGTGCGGTGGGTAACAATCTGGGTGGCGACGGCGGGAAGGGGCATTCCGGCGGTGGCCACAAGCACAACAAGTACAAACATAAAAACCGCCACCATTGATTGAATACCGAAAACAAACCCGGCCTCGCGCCGGGTTTTTTGTGTCTGGCGGCCGGACTCTGGAACGATTGGCTGTAGGACTTTTCGAACGTTATACAACCCACAAGCTGCAGAGGTTTGCCATGACTCCCGAAACAGAAGGCAAGGAAGAAAAAGGCCCGAGCGGTCTGCCGTTTATCAATGATCCTGGGAACGAGGATCCGGGGTCGTTGATGGATGATGCGACGGTGCCGTTGAATGATGCGGATGAGGCGGATATGGAGTATGAAGAGGATGAGGATGAGCAATAAGTTGTCTTGATAGTCGAGCGCGGTAGCGCACTGAATTTCAATATCCGGGGCCTGTACTTCAGGCCCTTTGATTCGGATCGGTTTGCTCGCGAGGTCAAGGTCGATAAAACAGTCTCACTGATTCTGATGAGAAGTGAATGGCGCACCCTAAGTCGTGCAGTTCATATTGAATTTCATCCGTTATTTCACCGCGGCGTTCGATTTCTTGTTCCGCCAAAGTCTTAAAATTCCGCGTGAAAGAGGTGCGCGGACTTTTCGGGGGATCAAAAAAGAAGTAGGGAAAGCAGGCGTTAGCTGTAGGGCGTTTCGCTAAATATCAGCGAGTCATTCCACGGGCTAAACATTGCCCGTTGCTCAATGTCCACTGGCCTCGCTATGCTGCTGAACCCATTAATCAGATCCGCGCCGCGGCGCCAGTTGCGCCGCCCGGGATGTTTTTGATAACGGATCCGATGATGAATGCACCGATGAAGGCGTTTGGCCCGATCAAGGCCGTGATTTTCGACATGGACGGTCTGCTGCTGGACACCGAAGGCATCTACACCGAGGTCACCTCGCTCATCGCCGAGCGTTACGGGCGGACTTTCGACTGGAGCATCAAACAGAACATCATCGGTCGCGGGGCCAATGATCTGGCGAACTACGTGGTGCAGGCGCTGGATCTGCCGATCAGCGCCGAAGAGTTTCTGGTGATCCGCGAGCCACTGATGCGTGAGCGCTTTCCCAAGGCCCAGGCGATGCCGGGCGCGGAGGAGCTGATTCGCCACCTCAAGGCGCACAACATTCCGATCGCCGTAGGCACCAGTTCGTCGCGGCAGTCGTTCGGCCAGAAAACCACCTTGCACCGTGACTGGTTTGCGCTGTTCGATTTCATCGTCACGGCGGATGACCCGGAAGTCAGCGCGGCGAAACCGGCGCCGGACATCTTCCTCACCGCTGCCCGGCGTCTGGGTGTTGCACCTGAAGATTGTCTGGTGTTCGAGGATTCGCCGTTTGGCGTCACAGCAGCCAAAGCGGCGGGGATGACCGCCATTGCGATTCCGGATGCAGCCATGGCTGATGAAAAATACGCGCATGCCGACGGGATTCTGCGCACGCTCAAGGCGTTCACCCCGAGTGCCTGCGGTTTGCCAGCGCTGGATTGGGCTTGATCAGCCGATAAGCACGCATGAAAAACGCCGCCCTCTGCAAAGAGGCGCGGCGTTTTTTGTACCCGGGATTCAGCGCAATCAGGCGCCAAAACCACCGTCGATGGTCAGGCTGGCACCGGTGATGTAACCGGCCTCCGGGCCTACCAGATAAGCGACGAAACCGGCGATTTCATCGGCGGTGCCGTAACGGCCCACCGCCATCAGCGGGATCAGGCTCTCGGCGAATTCGCCATGGGCCGGGTTCATGTCAGTGTCGACCGGGCCGGGTTGCACGTTGTTGATGGTGATGCCGCGCGGGCCGAGGTCGCGGGCCAGGCCTTTGGTCAGACCGACCAGGGCCGATTTGCTCATCGCGTACACACCGCCACCGCCGAAGGGCATGCGGTCGGCGTTGGTGCTGCCGATGTTGACGATGCGCGAGCCTTCGCCCATGTGCTTGGCGGCTTCCTGAGAAGCGATGAACACGCTGCGCACGTTAATCGCCAGGGTCTGGTCGAAGTCTTCCAGTTTGAAATCTTCCAGCGGTGCGATGGCCAGGACCCCAGCGTTGTTCACCAGAATATCCAGGCGGCCAAAGGCTTCGACGGTGGCGCTGACGGCGTTGCGGATAGCGGCTTCATCGGCGCTGTCGGCCTTGATCGCCAAAGCTTTGCCGCCGGTGGCGGTGATGCTGTTCTGCAACTCTTCGGCCTTGGCGGTGGAGCTGACGTAGGTGAAAGCGACAGCGGCGCCTTCAGCAGCCAGACGTTTGACGATGGCGGCGCCGATGCCGCGGGAACCGCCTTGAATCAGAGCGACTTTGCCGCTGAGGTGTTGAGTGGTCATGTTCGATCTCCAGAGAATTCAAGGCAGGGTGCCTTGTTGTTGGAGCCGAGTATCGGCCTCGCATCGACAACCGTGTAGACCATGATTGCTATAGTCTGTGTAAACCAGAAGTTTATAGTGGCGATCATGGAAACTTTCAGCAGTATCGAATGCTTCGTGCGCAGCGCCGAAGTCGGCAGCTTTGCCGAAGCCGCCCGGCGCTTGAGCCTGACCCCGGCCGCCGTTGGCAAGAGTGTGGCGAAGCTCGAGGTGCGGCTCGGTGTACGGCTGTTCCAGCGTAGTACACGCAGCCTGACCCTGACCGAGGCCGGTCAGCTGTTTTTGAGTCAGGTCAGCGGCAGTCTGACGACGATTCAGAATGCGGTGGCCAATCTTTCGAGTGTGGAAGGACTGCCGGCGGGCACGTTGAAAGTCAGCATGGGCACGGTGTTCGGGCGTTTGTACGTTGTGCCGCTACTGCAAGAGTTTCTTCGTCGGTTTCCGGCGATCAACCCGGACTGGCATTTTGATAACCGTCAGGTCGATTTGATTGGGCAGGGTTTCGATGCAGCGATTGGCGGGGGATTTGAGTTGCCTCAAGGCGTCGTCGCACGCAAATTGACACCCGCGCATCGCGTGTTGGTGGCGTCTGCGGACTATCTGCAACAGCACGAGGCGATCGCCGAGCCGGATGACCTGCAACATCACGATGGCATCCTGATTCGTTCGCCGCAAACCGGTCGGGTGCGCTCCTGGCAGTTGATCAGTGGCGGCAGTCAGCTCTGTCAGCCCTTGATCCTCAAGACGCGCATGACCATGAGTGACTCCGAAGCCGCCTGCGCCACGGCAGCACAGGGGTTGGGGATCGCACTGGTGAGCATGCCGTTTGCTGTGGGTTATCTCGAGGCGGGCACCTTGCAGCGCGTGCTGCCGGACTGGTACATCGATGACGGCAACATTTCGATCTATTACGCCGAGCATAAATTGTTGCCGGGCAAGACTCGGGCGTTTGTCGATTTTGTGATTGAGCAGTTTGCGCAGCAGGGGTTGGCTCGGCGGTTCAGTGCTTTCTGAGCAAGACGTGGCACCGAGTTGACCCATTCGCGAGCAAGCCCGCTCCCACATTGGATTTGTGAACGCCACAGATCCAATGTGGGAGCGGGCTTGCTCGCGAAGGATACGACTCGGTATTCGTCTGTGAACTCAGCGAGCAAACCGCTCCGCCCAGCCAATAATCTGCTTCGGCCGTGGTGTCGCGTAAGTCCGCACTTTGGACGTCGACAACCTCAGCCGCACCAGCGATTCAGCAATGGTCACCGCTGCCGTCACGCCATCCACCACCGGCACTCCGGTGCGGCGACGAATCTGTTCATCCAGCCCGGCCATGCCGCCGCAGCCCAGACAAATCACTTCGGCCTTGTCCTGGGTCACCGCCAGTTCCGCCTGCTGCACGATGGCTTCCAGTGCCCGTTGCGGTTCATGTTCCAGCTCCAGCACCGCCAGGCCACTGGCTCGCACCGACGCGCAGCGATCCCACAGGCCCGACAACTTCAGCCGATCCTCGATCAGCGGCACGGTGCGATCCAGCGTGGTCACCACTGAATAGGCGTGGCCGAGAAACATCGCGGTGCTGGCGGCGGCGTCGGTGATGTCCACCACTGGCACGTTGAGCAATTCCTGCAAGCCTTCGCGACCGTGTTCGCCATAGCCGGCCTGAATCACCGCGTCGAACGGTTGATCGTAGGACATCACCCGATCCATCACGGCGATGGCCGCCAGATAACTTTCGAAATTGCCTTCCACCGAATCGGCGCCGAAGAACGGCGTCAGGCCGACGATTTCCGTACCCGGGGCAGCGACCGCTTGCGCCGAGCGGGCGATGGCCTGGGTGATGGATTCGGTGGTGTTGACGTTGACCACAAGAATACGCATGGGAAGTCCTTATTGCGGGCAGTTCAGCGGCCCAAATCCGGGCCGCAAGGAAGTTAATGGCTGACGTTGTCGACGGCGATCGATTCGCCGTTGACGTCGGCGTAGTGCGGTTGGCGTTTGGCGATGATCAGGTAGAGCATCGCGGCAATGCCGGCGCCCACCAGCCAGGAGAACGGCGAGATGCTGTGGAAGCCCGGCACCAGCGCCAGGACGATGGCGATCAACGCTGCCGGAATGAACGCCGCCACGGCACGGAAATTCACTCCACGGCTGTAGTAATAAGCGCCGTTGGGATCTTCGCTGTACAACTGCGGGACGTTGATCCGGCCTCTGCGGATCAACCAGTAGTCGACCATGATCACCCCGTACAACGGGCCGAGCAGGGCGCCGAGGCCGGAGAGGAAATACACGATCACCAGCGGGCTGTTATAGAGGTTCCACGGCAGGATCAGCACGGCGATGGTCGCGCTGATCAGCCCGGCGCGGCGGAAGGTCAGGTACTTCGGCGCCAGGTTGCTGAGGACGAACGCCGGGGCGACGAAGTTGGCCATGATGTTCACCGCCACGGTGACGATCAGGAACGCCAGGCAACCCAGTACCAGGAAAAACGTGTTGGGGATCGAAGCGATGATTTCGGTCGGGCTTTCGATGATTCGCCCATTGATTTGAAATTGCGCACCGCAAAGCAGGACGGTGATGGTGGCGAACACCAGAATGTTCACCGGCAGGCCCCAGAAGTTGCCGATCTTGATGGTCTTGCGGCACGGCGAGGAGCGGGCGAAGTCGCAGAAATTGAGGATCAGCGTGCCGTAGATCGCCAGCCACAAGGCGCCGCCGGCAAAGATGTTGCGCCACATCTCGCCACCGCTCAGCGGTTCGCGGATCGACCAGGCAATCGTGGCGTTGGCCTGGGTGTACATCCACGCGGCGAGGGCGGCGACGGTCAGCAGAATCACCGGGCCGGCAAAAGCCTCGTAACGGCGAACCATTTCCATGCCGTAGGCGAGAATCGCCAGCTGCACGAACCAGATCGCCACGAAACACACCCAGCCCAGCGACGACAGGCCGAGGATCGAGTTGTGGTCGTAATCGGCGAAACCGGGGTGAATCGCTGTCAGCAGCACGCGAAACACCACCGACGCCAGATACGTCTGAATCCCGAACCAGGCGATGGCGATCACCGCGCGGATCAATGCCGGAATCTGCGCGCCGTGGATGCCGAAACTGATCCGGCTGATCACCGGAAACGGCACCCCGGTTTTCTGCCCCATGTAGCCGGACAGGTTCATGAAGAAGTACACCAGCGCCGCGCCGATCCCCAGCGACAGGAGAATCTGCCAGCCCCCCAGGCCCAGCGCGTACAGACCGATGGCGAACGAGTAGTTGGCGATGTTGTGCACATCGTTGGTCCACAGGGCAAAAATGCTGTACTTGCCCCAACGCCGACCCTCGGCCTTGGTCGGCGCCAGATCGCGGTTGTGCAGACGGGGGCTCAGTTGTAACTGTTCAGTCAGACCATCGTGGGGCAATGGCTGGTCGAGGGCAGAGGCGGGCAGATTCAGCGCGATGTTGTTGGAGAGACTTGTACGCATTCCGGCAGGCTCCTGATGGGCGGGGCCGCGATGACTGTGCATGAGCGCTCAGGCTCGACAAATCTTCGTCGCGGCCAGCAGACATCACTGGTTACGGGGCATCTGCAGCCTGTACGGGATAGGGCGCTTCAGGCTTGCGGATCGAAAGTGTGGATTGATGTTTTGCAGTTTTGTATACAAAACATGTATGCACTAAAGCCAGATCTGTGCCAGTTAGCGGTCTATGGAGCGCGCTGCTCATTTCGAAAAGTTATCGAAGAATGCTAAGTGCTTGAAAGTAAGCGGTTATAAATTGACCAATTGAACAGGTATTTATTTTTTACGGGGGATTTTGCGGAGGAGGCAAAGCAGAGGGGCGTTCAGCAGGGATGTAACTTTTCAGGGCGCGAAAACAAAAAGTGCACACATAAATGGCACCGATGGTGACATTCGTGTGTACACATTTTTTTCATGGCACCACAAAGCAAATGTGGGAGCGGGCTTGCTCGCGAAGGCGTTTTACCAATCAACAAATCCGGTGACTGACAGACCGCTTTCGCGAGCAAGCCCGCTCCCACAGGGGACATCATTGGGGCGGAGATTTACGCCTTGCTGATGATATTCCCCGCATGCAGCCCGCATTCTTTCTGCGTCGCCTCTTCCCACCACCAGCGGCCTTCGCGCTCGTGCTGGTTTGGCAGGACCGGACGAGTGCACGGTTCGCAACCGATGCTGATGAAGCCGCGTTCATGCAGGCTGTTGTACGGCAGCTCAAGCATGCGGATGTAGCCCCAGATCTCTTCGCTGGTCATCTGTGCCAGCGGGTTGAATTTGTACAGGGTGCGCTCGGGCGTGGAGAACGCGGTGTCGATTTCCAGCACCGCCACGGCGCTGCGGGTACCCGGGCTCTGGTCGCGGCGCTGGCCGGTGGCCCAGGCTTTGACACCGGACAGTTTGCGGCGCAGTGGTTCGATCTTGCGGATGCCGCAGCATTCGCCATGGCCATCTTTATAGAAACTGAACAGGCCTTTTTCCTTCACGAACGGTTCCAGCTTTGTGTAGTCCGGCGACACCAGTTCTATATCGATCTTGTAGTGCTCACGCACTTGATCGATGAAGCGATAGGTTTCCGGGTGCAGGCGGCCGGTGTCGAGGCTGAACACCTTGACGTTCTTGTTCAGCTTCCAGGCCATGTCCACCAGCACCACATCCTCGGCGCCACTGAAAGATATCCACAACTCGTCACCGAACTCGGCGAAGGCGAGTTTCAGGATGTCCTGGGCGGATTTGTTGGCATAGGTCGTGGCGAGTTCCACGACATCGAACGTTGGGCTCATCAGGGCGGCTTCCTACAGGTCGGTGGCGCTGGGCGCTCTATATGGCGGCGATGTTAACAAAAAGCGGCGGGGTAGAGTGTGCCTGCTGCGTTGCGTGGTCGCGGGGGAGTCGCTAGAGTTCGGGCTCGCTCGACTCAATAATCACTACAAACGGGAGTGTCTTGTGGAAATTGCTTGCCTGGATCTTGAAGGGGTACTGGTACCGGAAATCTGGATCGCCTTTGCCGAAAAAACCGGAATCGAATCCCTCAAGGCCACCACCCGGGACATTCCCGATTACGACGTGTTGATGAAGCAGCGTCTGCGCATCCTCGACGAGCATGGCCTGAAGCTCTCGGACATTCAGGAAGTGATCGCCACCCTCAAGCCGCTGGACGGCGCGGTGGAATTCGTTGACTGGCTGCGCGAGCGCTTCCAGGTAGTGATTCTCTCGGACACTTTCTACGAATTTTCCCAGCCGCTGATGCGTCAACTGGGCTTTCCGACCTTGCTATGCCATCGCCTGATCACTGATGACAGCGGCCGGGTGACCAGCTATCAATTGCGTCAGAAAGATCCCAAGCGTCAGTCGGTGCTGGCGTTCAAGAGCCTGTATTACCGAGTGATTGCGGCGGGCGATTCGTATAACGACACAAGCATGCTGGGCGAGGCGGATGCGGGGATTCTGTTCCATGCGCCGGACAACGTGATTCGCGAGTTCCCGCAGTTTCCGGCGGTGCACAGCTTTGCCGAGCTGAAGCAGGAATTCCTCAAGGCCTCGAACCGGGATTTGAGTTTGTAATTACAACATTGTGGTGAGGGAGCTTGCTCCCGCTCGGCTGCGCAGCAGTCGTAAGATTTTGGGGAGCGCTTCGCACTCCAGCGGGAGCAAGCTCCCTCGCCACAAAAACTTATAGGTTTTGCAGGGTATCGAGCAGAACCTTCACTTTGGTAATCGACTCCTGATACTCCGCCTGCCAATCCGAGTCGGCCACGATCCCGCCACCACCCCAGCAGCACACCTGCCCATCCTTGACCAACAGACTGCGAATCGCGATGGAGCTGTCCATCTCGCCGCGTACGTCCAGATAAAGCAACGAGCCGCAATACAACCCGCGCCGGGTTGGTTCCAGTTCATCGATGATCTGCATCGCGCGAATCTTCGGTGCGCCGGTGATCGAGCCACCGGGGAAGCTGCCGGCGATCAGGTCCAGTGCGTCGCGATCCTCGGCCAGTTCACCGGTCACGCTGCTGACCAGATGATGCACATTCGGATAGCTTTCCAGACTGAACAGCTCCGGCACCCGCACCGAGCCGATGCGACAAGTGCGGCCGAGGTCGTTGCGCAGCAGGTCGACGATCATCAGGTTCTCCGCGCGATCCTTGGGGCTGGCCAGCAGTTCGGCGGCGTTGGCCGCGTCTTCGGCGGGCGTCAGGCCACGCGGGCGGGTGCCCTTGATCGGGCGGGTTTCCACTTGTCGTTGGCTGACTCTGACGAAACGCTCCGGCGACAAACTCAACACTGCGTCGCCGTCGGGCAGGCTCTGGAAGCCGGAAAACGGCGTCGGGCAGGCCTCGCGCAACGCGCAATAGGCCAGCCACGGGTCGCCCTGACACGGCGCACGGAAACGCTGGGCGAAGTTGACCTGATAGCAGTCGCCGGCCTGAATGTATTGATGAATGCGTTCCAGCGCCTGGCGATAGTCATCGGCCGACAGGTCGGCGGTCATCGGCGTGTTCAGCTTGAACGGCGTCAGCGTCGCTGAGGTCGGCTGGCTGAACAGTGCGATCAGCCGTTGCCGTTCGCTGGCGGCCAGTGACGGGTGAAATACCAGTTGGCTGGTGGCGGTCTGGTGATCGCTGATCAGCGCCCAGTCGTACAGACCGAACCGCGCGTCGGGCAATTGCAGATCATCCCGAGCCTGGCTCGGCAGGTGTTCCAGATGCCGACCGAAGTCGTAGCTCAGATAGCCGATCAGGCCGCCGGCGAACGGCAGTTGATATTCCGCAGGCAATTGCGCTTCGCCCAGACGGCTCAGATTATCCCGCAGGCGTTGCAGGAACAGGCTGCCGCTTTCGTCGGGCAACACCGCCAGTTGTTCCAGCGGCCAGGCGCTGAGCAGGTCATAACGGCCACGGTCGGCACTCGGCCGGCCGCTGTCGAGCAGCACGGCGCCGGGCGCATGGCGGATAGCCGCGAAGTAGTCGGCGGGGTTGGCGCGGTAGGGCAGCGGGTGTACGGAACAGGTCAACATGGGCGGGGCAGATCGGCCATCGAGGCGGGGTGGGGATTGTAGTCCTCTGGGGGGATTGCTCCTAGAGGGGATGTCGGGGATGAGCAGATTGGGGCAGGGTTGAGTCTTGTGGTGGCGGTAAGTCCGCTATCGCGAGCAGGCTCACTCCTACAATTTGGAATGCGTTCCCCTGTAGGAGTGAGCCTGCTCGCGATGGCCGCGCCTCGGTGCCTGATCAGCCCTCGACCGCCGGAATATGCCCAAACATCTCCTGAGTAAACGCCACCCGTTCTTCAACTGACTCCGTCACCCCACGCGCCTTCAGCGCTTCCAGATGTGCCTCGACCGCGTGCGTACGTTGGGTCAGTCCGCAATCGTTGGCAATCTGGATATTCAGCCCCGGTCGCGCATTCAGCTCGAGAATCAGCGGGCCTTTTTCCTGGTCCAGTACCATGTCCACGCCGATGTAACCCAGCCCGCACAGCTCGTAGCAGCCGGCGGCGAGTTTCATGAAACCATCCCAGTAGGGCAGTTGCACGCCGTCCACCGCGTTGGTGGTGTCGGGGTGTTTGTTGATGATGTTGTTCAGCCAGGTACCGCGCAGGGTCAGGCCGGTGGCCAGATCGACACCGACACCGATGGCGCCCTGGTGCAGGTTGGCCTTGCCGCCGGACTGACGGGTCGGCAGGCGCAGCATGGCCATCACCGGGTAGCCCATCAGCACGATGATACGGATGTCCGGCACGCCTTCGTAGCTGATGCTCTTGAAGATCTGATCCGGGGTCACCCGGTATTCGATCAGTGCGCGGTCGCGGTGACCGCCCAGCGAATACAGGCCGGTGAGGATGCTCGAGATGTGATGCTCGAGTTCTTCGTGGGCGAGGATCTTGCCCGAGACCGTGCGATAGCGGCCCTCGAAGCGGTCGGCGATGACGATGATGCCGTCACCGCCGGCGCCCTGGGCGGGCTTGATCACGAAGTCGTTGTGCCCGCCGATGATCGCGTCGAGCTTGTCGATTTCCTTCTCCGTGGAGATCACGCCGTACAGCTCCGGCACGTGAATGCCGGCAGCGATGGCGCGTTCCTTGGTGATGATCTTGTCATCGACGATCGGGTACAGACTGCGCTTGTTGTACTTGAGCACGTAGTCGGCGTTACGCCGATTGATGCCCATGATGCCCCGGGCTTCCAGCGCCTTCCAGGTCTTCCAGAAACCGAACATCAGGCGTCAGCCTTCTTCAGGAAAGCCTTGAAACGCACGAGTTCGGTCAGGCGATAACCGCGATAGCGACCCATGGCCAGCATGAAACCCACCAGAATCAGCAGAATCGCCGGGAAGGTGAACACGAAGTACACCAGCTCCGGCACGGTCATGATCAGGTGCGCCAGCGAGGCGGCGAACAGGGTGCCAATCGCCACTTTCATGGCATGGCTGGCGCCGCGTTCTTCCCAGGTGATCGACAGGCGTTCGATGGTCATGGTCAGAATCACCATCGGGAACAGCGCCACCGACAGACCGCGCTCCAGACCCAGCTTGTGGCTGAACAGACTGATGGCGGCAATCAGCACCACCACGAAGGTCAACACCACCGACAGACGCGGCAGCATTTGCAGCTTCAGGTGTTCCAGGTACGAACGTAATGACAGGCCCAGCGCGGTGATCACGGTAAACAGCAGGATGCCGAAGCCCAATTGCGTTTCGCGGAAGGCCAGGGCGATCAGCACCGGGGTGAAGGTGCCGAGGGTCTGCAGGCCGATCAGGTTACGCAGGATCAGGATCACCAGCACGCCGATCGGGATCATCACCATGATCATGAACGTCTGCTGGGTCTGCAGCGGCAGGCCATACAGCGAGTATTCGAGGAAGTTGGCGTCAGTGTTTTCGTCGGTCAGCTTGGCCAGACGAATCGCGTTCATCTCGCTGTTGTTCAGGCTGAAGGTCACGTTGGCTTTCTTCGCGCCCTCGATGGTGATCAGGTTTTCATCACCGGTCCACCACAGCAGGCGGTCGGTCGGCAGGCCTTGCTCGCCGGTTTCCGGGTTGAAGTACAGCCAGTCGTTGCCGTTGAAACTGCGCAGCCACAGTTCCGGGGTTTGCGGTTGATCGGCGACGAGGCGGATGGTGTGGACTTTTTCTACCGGCACGTGAGCGATGGACAGCAGCAGCTCGACGATTTTCGCTTTATGCGCGGTCGACGGGTCGCCGGCCAGCAGCAGTTTGACGTTGTCATCGTTGGCGTTGTTGACGCGTTTGATCGCTTCGCCGATGAAGGTTTCGACGTCGGCCGAGTGCTGGCGGATCGGCGCGAGCAAGGCTTCGGCGGCGATTTTTTCCGGGCCTTCGATAGCGATGCTGTCGCGGAAGGTCGGGCCTTTGATCTTGGATTTTTCTGCGGTGTAGCGTTTGGTCAGCACCAGACGGTAATAAAGGGTCTGGTTGCCCTTGGCCCGGCGCGCCGACCAGGTGACCTTGCGGTTGCCGTCAACGCGGTTCACGGCAACGCCGTAGTTATTGGAGATGAAGCTTTCGTTGAGGCTGACGTAATCGCGGCTCAGCGGTGGCACGAACATCTGCACCTTCACCGGGTCCTTGGTACTGGCGACGAACTCGACTTTGGCGTCGATATTCCACAGGTCGTCGGTGGCGTCTTCGGTCACCGGAATGCCGAGCACGAAAATCTGATAGGCCGTAACCGAAACGCCCAGGAGCACCAGAATGGTGATCAGGATTTTCAGGTGGAAGGTTAGAGAACGCATGGAAATTACTCGGCGGTATGAGCGGCGATGGTGCAGGCGGGTTTGCCGGCAGCGTATTTAAGACTGGGGTCGACCAGCGCATCGAAGCGTTTCAGCGCTTCGGAGCCGATCAAAAGCGGGTATTGGAACGCACTACGGTCGGTCAGGTTCACTTCGATGCTGCGCAGCGCCGTGCCCATGCAGATATCCAGTTCGATCACCGGGCGGGCCGTGTATTGCTTGCCTTCTTCCGGGTCGTAGTCGCCGGCGCGGCGCTTGATCTTGCTGACGCGGGCCAGCGGCCGCTCGATCGGGTGCGAATGCGCAGCGTCGATCGCCAGGTAGAAGCGCACCCAGGACTCGCCGTTACGTTTGAAGCGTTTGATGTCGCGGGCACTCAGCGAGGCGGTCTTGGCGCCGGTGTCGAGTTTGGCCGCGACTTCCAGATTGATGCCATCAAGCGCTGCATATTCGTTGAGGCCGTACACGGTTTTTTCCCCCGCCGTGGCGAGGCCGGGCAGGCAAAACAGCGCAAAAAATGTGGGGAAGGGCTTGAGTCTCATAAATCCTGGTGCGCAGCGTTCCGTTTTCGGTTCAGGTTCCTGGCAAAACTGCGCAAGCTCCTTCGTGTGCCTATCAGCTTTTTATGACAAGCCGTACAAAAGGCCAGCAAATGCGGGCGGCATTCTAGCACGGTGGTTTTATGGCGCCAGCGCCCGCACCGGTCTATAACCCTTGGGGTAGTCAAGGAGGTTTATTAGACGATTGTCGACAATGCGTATTTATCCTTTGACTGATGTGGGCGAATTGGCTAGTTTTTGCCGCATTGGATTTAAAGGTGTCGACAATATGCTGGATCAACTCGATCCCCCGGTCATCAGCGGCGACGATTCCGAGACGCTCTCGGAAAACGTCTTCCGGCGCATCCAGGCGGCCATCGTCAAGGGCGAGATTGCCCCGGGCAGCAAGATCTCCGAGCCCGAGCTGGCGCGCACCTACGGCATCAGTCGCGGACCACTACGCGAAGCCATCCACCGACTCGAAGGCCAGCGTCTGCTGGTGCGCGTACCGCATGTCGGCGCGCGGGTGGTGTCGCTCAGTCACGCCGAATTGCTCGAACTCTACGAAATCCGCGAATCCCTTGAAGGCATGGCCTGTCGGCTGGCGGCCGAGCGCATGAGCGTCGAAGACATCGACGAATTGCGCCGGGTGTTGGAAACCCACGAGCGCGACGCCGCGTTCCAGGCCGGTGTCGGCTACTACCAGCAGGAAGGCGATTTCGACTTTCACTACCGGATCATCCAGGGCAGCGGCAACCGCACCCTGACCCAGATGCTCTGCGGCGAGCTGTATCAACTGGTGCGCATGTACCGCATCCAGTTTTCCACCACGCCGAACCGGCCGCGTCAGGCCTTCGCCGAACACCACCGGATTCTCGATGCTATCGCCGACCGTGACGGGGAGCTCGCGGAATTGCTGATGCGCCGTCACATCGGCGCCTCGAAACGCAACATCGCCCGTCATTACCAGGACGGCGCCGACAATAAGACAGCCACTGAACGAGGTGAGTCATGAGTTCCAAGCAGAACACTCCAGGCCAGCGTTTCCGCGATGCGGTCGCCAGCGAGCATCCATTGCAGGTGGTCGGCGCGATCAACGCCAACCACGCGCTGCTGGCCAAGCGCGCCGGGTTCAAGGCGATCTACCTGTCCGGTGGCGGGGTGGCCGCAGGCTCGCTCGGCGTGCCGGACCTGGGCATCACCGGCCTGGATGACGTGCTGACCGACGTGCGGCGCATCACCGACGTCTGCGACCTGCCGCTGCTGGTGGACGTCGACACCGGTTTCGGCGCCTCGGCGTTCAACGTGGCGCGCACCGTGAAGTCGATGATCAAGTTCGGCGCCGCGGCGATTCACATCGAAGACCAGGTCGGCGCCAAGCGCTGCGGCCACCGTCCGAACAAGGAAATCGTTACCCAGCAGGAAATGGTCGACCGCATCAAAGCCGCGGTCGATGCCCGCACCGACGACAGCTTCGTGATCATGGCGCGGACTGACGCGCTGGCGGTTGAAGGTCTGGAATCGGCACTGGATCGCGCCGCCGCGTGCATCGAGGCCGGCGCCGACATGATCTTCCCGGAAGCCATCACTGAACTTGAGATGTACAAGCTGTTCGCCAACCGGGTGAAGGCGCCGATCCTCGCCAACATCACCGAGTTCGGCTCGACGCCGCTGTACACCACCGAGCAGTTGGCCGACGCCGACGTGTCGCTGGTGCTGTACCCGCTGTCGGCGTTCCGCGCGATGAACAAGGCCGCGGAAAACGTCTACACCGCGATCCGTCGCGACGGCACCCAGCAGAATGTCATCGACACCATGCAGACGCGCATGGAGCTTTACGATCGCATCGACTACCACACCTTCGAGCAGAAGCTCGATGCGTTGTTTGCACAGAAGAAAGGCTGAATTAAACCCTGTGGGAGCGGGCTTGCTCGCGAAGACGGACTGATATCCAACATTGATGTCGACTGATCCAGCGCTTTCGCGAGCAAGCCCGCTCCCACACGTTTCCCCTACAAATTCAAGAAAATTGGAGACAGCAATGGCCGAAGCAAAAGTACTCAGTGGCGCCGGGCTCCGGGGCCAGGTTGCCGGGCAAACCGCACTGTCCACCGTGGGCCAGGCCGGTGCCGGGCTGACCTATCGCGGCTACGACGTGCGTGAACTGGCAGCAGACGCGCAGTTCGAAGAAGTGGCTTATCTGCTGCTGTACGGCGAGCTGCCGACCCAGGCACAACTCGACGCCTACCAGCAAAAGCTGAGCAAGCTGCGCGACCTGCCGCAAGCACTGAAAGAAGTCCTGGAACGCATCCCCGCCGACGCCCATCCGATGGACGTGATGCGCACCGGTTGCTCGTTCCTCGGCAACCTCGAGCCGGAGAAAGACTTCTCCGAACAGCGCGACAAGACTGACCGTCTGCTGGCCGCATTCCCGGCGATCATGTGCTACTGGTATCGCTTCAGCCACGACGGCAAACGCATCAACTGCGTCAGCGACGAGCCAACCATCGGCGGTCACTTCCTGCACCTGCTGCACGACAAGAAGCCGAGCGAACTGCACGTCAAAGTGATGAACGTGTCGCTGATTCTTTACGCCGAACACGAATTCAACGCCTCGACCTTCACCGCGCGGGTTTGTGCATCGACCCTGTCTGATCTGTATTCCTGCGTCACGGCGGCCATCGGCTCGCTGCGCGGCCCGTTGCATGGCGGCGCCAACGAAGCGGCGATGGAAATGATCGAGCGCTTCTCGTCGCCGGAAGAGGCGATCAAAGGCACCCTCGGCATGCTCGAGCGCAAGGACAAGATCATGGGCTTCGGTCACGCGATCTATAAGGACAGCGATCCGCGTAACGAGGTGATCAAGGGCTGGTCGAAAAAACTCGCGGACGAAGTCGGGGACAAGGTGTTGTTTCCGGTTTCCGAAGCCATCGACAAGACCATGTGGGAGCAGAAAAAACTATTCCCCAATGCCGACTTCTACCATGCCTCGGCGTACCACTTCATGGGCATCCCGACCAAGCTGTTCACGCCGATCTTCGTCTGCTCGCGCCTGACCGGCTGGGCCGCGCACGTGTTCGAACAGCGCGCCAACAACCGCATCATCCGTCCAAGCGCCGAGTACATCGGCGTTGAGCAGCGCAAGTTCGTGCCAATCGAACGTCGCTGAATGGTGGACCTGCCACCCGGGTAACTGGATAAACCGGGAACCAATGTGGGAGCGGGCTTGCACGCGAATGCGGTGTATCAGTCGACAAATCCGTTGAATGACACTCCGCCTTCGGGAGCAAGCCCCCTCCCACAGTTGACCGAGTCCACTTCAGTGCCGGTGTCGGCCCCACCCTTTGAAACTACCGTGACCCGAGTCCTGACCCGATGAACACAGAATTCCGCAAAAACCTGCCCGGCAGTTCCCTGGATTATTTCGACGTCCGTGCGGCGGTCGAGGCGATTCAGCCCGGCAGCTACGACACCCTGCCGTATACCTCCCGCGTGCTGGCGGAAAACCTCGTGCGTCGCTGCGACCCGGCCACGCTCACCGATTCGCTGAAACAGCTGATCGAGCGCAAGCGCGACCTCGACTTCCCGTGGTTCCCGGCGCGCGTGGTGTGCCACGACATTCTCGGCCAGACCGCACTGGTCGATCTCGCCGGCCTGCGCGATGCGATTGCCCAGCAGGGCGGTGACCCGGCGCAGGTCAATCCGGTGGTGCCGACGCAACTGATCGTCGACCACTCGCTGGCGGTAGAAGCGGGCGGTTTCGACAAGCAGGCCTTCGAGAAGAACCGCGCCATCGAAGACCGCCGTAACGAAGACCGTTTCCACTTCATCAACTGGACCAAAAAAGCCTTCAAGAACGTCGACGTGATCCCGCCAGGCAACGGCATCATGCACCAGATCAACCTGGAGAAAATGTCTCCGGTGATTCAGGTGCGCGACGGCGTGGCATTCCCCGACACCTGCGTCGGCACCGACAGCCACACCCCGCATGTCGATGCGTTGGGCGTGATCGCCATCGGTGTGGGCGGCCTCGAAGCCGAGAGCGTGATGCTCGGCCGCGCCTCGTGGATGCGCCTGCCGGAAAGCGTCGGCGTCGAACTGACCGGCAAGCTGCAACCGGGCATCACCGCCACCGACATGGTGCTGGCGCTGACCGAATACCTGCGCAAACAGAAAGTCGTCGGCGCCTGGCTGGAGTTCTTCGGCGAAGGCGCGTCCGCGCTGACCCTCGGCGACCGCGCGACCATCTCCAACATGGCCCCGGAATACGGCGCCACGGCCGCGATGTTCTACATCGATCAACAGACCATCGATTACCTGAAACTCACCGGTCGCGAAGACCAGCAAGTGCAGCTGGTTGAGCAGTACGCCAGGCTCAACGGCCTGTGGGCCGACAGCCTGAAAGGCGCGCAATACGAGCGTGGCCTGACTTTCGATCTGTCGTCGGTGGTGCGCAACATGGCCGGCCCGAGTAATCCGCACGCCCGTGTGGCGGTAGCGGATCTGGCGGCCAAAGGCATCTCCGGGCAGTGGGATGACGTGCCGGGGCAGATGCCCGACGGCGCGGTGATCATCGCCGCCATCACCAGTTGCACCAACACCAGCAACCCGCGCAACGTGATCGCCGCCGGCCTCTTGGCGCGCAATGCCAACAAGCTTGGCCTGACCCGCAAGCCGTGGGTCAAATCCTCGCTGGCGCCGGGTTCGAAAACCGTGGCGCTGTACCTCGATGAAGCGGGGCTGACCACCGAGCTGGAGCAACTTGGTTTCGGTGTCGTCGCGTTTGCCTGCACCACCTGCAATGGCATGTCCGGCGCACTTGATCCGGTGATTCAGCAAGAGATCATCGACCGCGATCTGTATGCGACTGCCGTGCTTTCCGGCAACCGCAACTTCGACGGCCGCATCCACCCCTACGCCAAGCAGGCATTCCTCGCGTCGCCGCCGCTGGTGGTCGCTTACGCCATCGCCGGCACCATCCGTTTCGACATTGAGAAGGATGTGCTGGGCGTGGTCGACGGCAAGGAAATCCGCCTGAAAGACATCTGGCCGAGCGATGAAGAAATCGATGCGGTGGTGAAGTCGTCGGTGAAGCCTGAGCAGTTCCGGCAGGTCTACATCCCGATGTTCGCTGTCCACGAAGACACTGGCCCGAAAGTCACGCCGCTGTACGACTGGCGCGAGATGAGTACCTACATCCGCCGTCCGCCGTATTGGGAAGGTGCGCTGGCCGGCGCGCGGCCGCTCAAGGGCATGCGCCCGCTGGCGGTGCTCCCGGACAACATCACCACCGATCACCTGTCGCCCTCGAACGCGATCATGCTCGACAGCGCCGCCGGTGAATATCTGGCGAAAATGGGCCTGCCGGAAGAGGACTTCAACTCCTACGCCACGCACCGTGGCGACCACTTGACCGCGCAGCGCGCCACCTTCGCCAACCCGAAACTGTTCAACGAAATGGTCGTGGAAAACGGCAAGGTCAAACAGGGCTCGCTGGCCCGTGTGGAGCCGGAAGGCAAAGTGATGCGCATGTGGGAAGCCATCGAAACCTACATGGAGCGCAAGCAGCCGCTGATCATCATTGCCGGCGCCGACTACGGTCAGGGCTCGTCCCGCGACTGGGCGGCGAAGGGCGTGCGGCTGGCGGGCGTCGAAGCGATCGTCGCCGAAGGTTTCGAGCGCATCCACCGTACCAATCTGGTGGGCATGGGCGTATTGCCGCTGGAGTTCAAACCGGGCACTGACCGGCACACGCTGGCCATCGACGGCAGCGAAACCTACGACGTGATCGGCGCCCGCACCCCGCGCGCCGATCTGACGCTGGTGATCCACCGCAAGAACGGCGAGCGCGTTGAAGTACCGGTGACCTGCCGTCTGGATACCGCTGAAGAAGTGTCGATCTACGAGGCCGGCGGCGTGTTGCAGCGCTTCGCCCAGGACTTCCTCGAAGAGTCGGCGGTTGCCGTTTAAATCAACTGATGTAGGCATGGGGTTTCACGCCCATGCCTTCGGTAAGGAGCATCATGGCTCACGCACCACAAATCAAAATCCCCGCCACCTACATGCGCGGCGGCACCAGCAAAGGCGTGTTCTTCAGCCTCAAGGATCTGCCCGAAGCCGCGCAGACTCCCGGCCCGGCCCGCGATGCCTTGCTGCTGCGGGTAATCGGCAGCCCCGACCCCTACGACAAACAGATCGACGGCATGGGCGGTGCCACTTCGAGCACCAGCAAAACCGTGATCCTGTCGAAAAGCAGCAGGGCCGATCACGACGTCGATTACCTGTTCGGTCAGGTCTCCATCGACAAGCCGTTCGTGGACTGGAGCGGCAATTGCGGCAACCTCTCGGCGGCGGTCGGTTCGTTCGCCATCAGCAACGGTCTGGTGGATGCCAGCCGCATTCCGCACAACGGTGTGGCGGTGGTGCGCGTATGGCAGGCCAACATCGGCAAGACCATCATCGCCCACGTGCCGATCAGCAACGGCGAAGTGCAGGAAACCGGTGATTTCGAACTCGACGGCGTGACCTTTCCGGCCGCCGAAGTGCAACTGGAGTTCATGGACCCGGCAGCGGAAGAAGAGGGCGGCGGCGGTTCGATGTTCCCCACCGGTAACCTGATCGACGAGCTGGAAGTGCCGGGTGTCGGCACGTTCAAGGCGACCATGATCAACGCCGGGATTCCGACGATTTTCGTCAACGCCGCAGACATCGGCTACACCGGCACCGAGCTTCAGAGCGCGATCAACGGCGATCCGAAAGCGCTGCAGATGTTCGAAACCATCCGCGCCTACGGTGCATTACGCATGGGGCTGATTGCGAATCTGGACGAAGCGGCCAAGCGACAGCACACGCCGAAAGTCGCGTTCGTTGCCAGGCCTGCGGATTACGTGGCGTCCAGCGGCAAGGCGATTGCCGCCGGTGATGTGGATCTGCTGGTGCGCGCATTGTCGATGGGCAAATTGCACCACGCGATGATGGGCACGGCGGCGGTGGCAATCGGCACAGCGGCAGCGATCTCCGGGACTCTGGTCAATCTCGCGGCGGGCGGTGTCGAACGCAACGCGGTGCGCTTCGGCCATCCGTCCGGGACGCTGCGCGTAGGCGCCGAGGCCAGCCTGGAAAACGGTGAGTGGGTGGTGAAAAAAGCCATCATGAGCCGCAGTGCACGCGTCCTCATGGAAGGCTACGTACGCATCCCCGGCGACGCCTTCTGACCCAACACCGAACAGAACTGTGGGAGCGGGCTTGCTCGCGAAAGCGGCGCACCAGGCAATAGAGATGTCGACTGACACGACGCCTTCGCGAGCAAGCCCGCTCCCACAGTGGATTGCATTTCAACCGGGATAATCAATCCGCAAAGTAATGCTCGTGTGCCAGGCGATACTTTCTGACACTACACCGAACAAAAACTGTGGGAGCGGGCTTGCTCGCGAAAGGGGCGTATCAGGCAACAGAGATATCGACTGACACGACGCCTTCGCGAGCAAGCCCGCTCCCACAATGGATTGCATTTCAACCGGGATAATCAATCCGCAAAGTAATGCTCGTGTGCCAGGCGATACTTTCTGACACTACACCGAACAAAAACTGTGGGAGCGGGCTTGCTCGCGAAAGCGGCGCACCAGGCAATAGAGATGTCGACTGACACGACGCCTTCGCGAGCAAGCCCGCTCCCACAGTGAATTGCATTTCAACCGGGATAATCAATCCGCAAAGTAATGCTCGTGTGCCAGGCGATACTTTCTGACACTACACCGACCAAAAACTGTGGGAGCGGGCTTGCTCGCGAAAGCGGCGCACCAGGCAATAGAGATGTCGACTGACAAGACGCCTTCGCGAGCAAGCCCGCTCCCACAGTGGATTGCATTTCAACCGGGATAATCAATCCGTAAAGTAATGCTCGTGTGCCAGGCGATACTTTCTGACACTACACCGACCAAAAACTGTGGGAGCGGCGCACCAGGCAATAGAGATGTCGACTGACAAGACGCCTTCGCGAGCAAGCCCGCTCCCACAATGGATCATTGCAACCTGACATCTCCCACAGTGAATTGCATTTCAATCATAAGAAAAATTAGTCCTGAACCGAGGTCCCATCAACGAACCACTGCAAGAGTGAATCGAACATGAGCGCCAACGTCGACCTGAACAACCGTCCCGACTACGACCGTGTCCTGCAGGACATCGCCGATTACGTCCTCACCTTCAACATCGAATCTGACGAAGCCCTCGATACCGCCCGCAATTGTCTGATGGACACGTTGGGCTGTGGCCTGCTGGCGTTGCGGTTTCCCGAGTGCACCAAACACCTTGGCCCACTCGTCGAAGGCACCGTGGTGCCGTTCGGGGCGCGGGTGCCGGGCACTTCCTATCGCCTCGACCCGGTGAAAGCCGCGTGGGACATCGGCTGCATCGTGCGCTGGCTCGACTACAACGACACCTGGCTCGCCGCCGAGTGGGGGCATCCGTCGGACAACCTTGGCGGAATTCTCGCGGTGGCCGATCACCTGTCGCAAAAACGCGTTGCCAATGGTGAGAAACCGCTGACGATTCGCGATGTACTTGAAGCGATGATCATGGCCCACGAAATTCAAGGCGTGATCGCGCTGGAAAATTCCTTCAATCGCGTCGGCCTCGACCACGTGCTGCTGGTGAAAGTCGCTTCGACCGCCGTCACCGCCAAACTGATGGGGGCCAATCGCGAGCAGCTGCTGTCGGCGTTGTCCCATGCGTTTGCCGACGGTCAGGCGCTGCGCACCTATCGCCATGCACCGAACGCCGGGTCGCGCAAGTCATGGGCGGCGGGGGATGCGACCAGTCGTGGCGTGCGTCTGGCCGACATCGCCCTGCGTGGCGAGATGGGTATTCCCGGGGTGTTGACGGCCAGGCAGTGGGGCTTCTATGACGTGTCGTTCAGCCACACCAACAATGATCTGGCGCTCAAGCCCGAAGGCAAACGTGCCTTCAGTTTCTCGCGGCCCTACGGCAGTTACGTGATGGAAAACGTGCTGTTCAAGATCAGCTTCCCCGCCGAATTCCATGCGCAAACGGCGTGCGAAGCGGCGGTGACCCTGCATCCGTTGGTGCGCAACCGCTTGCATGAAATCGACCGCATCGTCATCACCACCCACGAGTCGGCGATTCGCATCATTTCCAAGGTCGGACCGCTGGCCAACGCCGCCGACCGCGACCACTGCCTTCAGTACATGACCGCCGTGCCGCTGGCATTCGGCAATCTGGTGGCCGAGCAATACGAGGACGATTTCCACGCTGCGCACCCGATCATCGATGTGTTGCGCGAGAAGATGGTCATCGTCGAAGACCCGCGTTTCACCCGCGAGTATCTGGAGGCCGACAAGCGCTCGATTGCCAACGCGGTGCAGGTGTTTTTCAAGGACGGATCGAGCACCGAGAACGTGGTGGTGGAATACCCGATCGGCCACCGTCGCCGCCGCGCCGATGGCATCCCGTTGCTGGAGGACAAGTTCAAGGCCAACCTGGCGACGCGTTTCACCGGCCAGCGCAGCAACGAGATCTTCACCCTGTGCAAGGATCAGCAAGCGCTCGAAGCCACGCCGGTCAATCGCTTTGTCGACCTGTTCGTGATCTAGGCCAACGCCAGAGGTGTCGCGGGCTACAGGCTGCCCTCGACATCCTCCAGGCTGAAGGTTTCGGTGTGGTCGTCGTAGGAGAAAATCTCCGCATAACGACCCCAGGCGATCACCACTTCCAGGGTTCTCTCGACGAACGCTTCGGTCAGCGAGTCCTGCAGTTCCTGCTCGAAACGCACCCGTGGCGCGCGGTGACCATTGCGCTCCAGTAGTACCTGACGGATGCGCGCGGCCAGCGGTACGTGGCGAATCAGATGTTCGGCGAACAGGGTTTTGCGTTCCTGGGTGCCGTAGTCGGCGAACAGTTTGCCGGCGTCGGTCAGGGTGATGTCGGCGCCTTTGAGTTCAGCGAAACCGAGGTGCTCGATCATCTCGGCCACGGGGAACAGGTCATCGACTTCCAGCAGACGCCGTTCGGCCACGGTGGGCAGGCCGGCGTGGCCGTTGTAGGGTTCGGCGGCGATGGTTTCGATCAGACCGGCCATCAGGTTGGTCGAGACCTCAGGCAGCGGACTGCTCATTTTCAGCTCGGGCTTGCCGACGCTGGCATCGGCGCTGCGCCGGTCAGTCATCTGCGCGTAAATGTCGTCGACCATCTGCCGGAAAGCCGGATCCAGGCGGTTGCGTGGATGGGCGAACGGCACTTTGATTTCCGCCACCACCCGGCCCGGGTTGGACGACAACACCAGAATACGGTCGCACATCAGCACGGCTTCTTCGATGTTGTGGGTGACGATCAGGATCGACTTGATCGGCAGTTGCTTGCCGCTCCACAGGTCCAGCAGATCCGTGCGCAGGGTTTCGGCGGTCAGTACGTCCAGTGCCGAAAAGGGTTCGTCCATCAGCAACAGGGTCGGGTTGACCACCAGCGCGCGCGCGAAGCCCACGCGCTGGCGCATGCCGCCGGACAACTCGCGCGGGTAGGCGTTTTCGAAACCGTCGAGGCCGATCAGGTCGATCGCCGCCAGCGCCCGTTTACGCGCAGCCTTGCGTTCGACCTGCAAGGCTTGCAGGCCGGCCTCGACGTTTTCCAGCACCGTCAGCCACGGGAACAGGGCAAAGGTCTGGAACACCATCGCCACACCTTCGGCCGGGCCGTGCAGCGGCTGGCCGTTGTACAGGACATCGCCCGATGACGGTTCGATCAGGCCGGCAATGATCCGCAGCAAGGTGGATTTGCCGGAGCCGGAGCGGCCGAGCATGCCGACGATCTCGCCTTCGCGCAGGGTCAGATCGACCCCGCTGAGCACTTGCAGTTCTTCCTTGCCCTTGCCAAACACCCGGTTCACATCGCTGAGCGAGTAGATTTCGGGGCTGGCGGCGGTTTGTTCGGTATAGGTATTCATCGCAGCGAGTCCCATCAGTTCAGGCGCAGTTTGTTTTCGGCCACGGCGTACATCGGTCGCCAGACCAGACGATTGAAGGCCACGACAAAGATCGCCATGACCACCACGCCGAGGGTGATTTTCGGAAAATCTCCGGCGGCGGTGGTCTGGGCGATATAGGCCCCGAGACCGTGGGCAACGACTTTGTCCTGCCCCCAGGAGACGAATTCGGAGACGATGCTGGCGTTCCACGCACCGCCCGAGGCGGTAATGGCGCCGGTCACGTAGTACGGGAAAATGCCCGGCAGCATGACCTTGCGCCACCACAACCAGCCGCGAATGCGGAAGTTGGCGGCGGCCTCCTTGTAGTCATTGGGGAAGGCGCTGGCCCCGGCGATCACGTTGAACAGGATGTACCACTGCGTGCCGAGCACGATCAGCGGGCTGAGCCAGATGTCCGGGTTCAACTGGTAGCGCAGGATCACGATGACGAACACCGGGAACAGCAGGTTCGCCGGAAACGCCGCGAGGAACTGCGCCAGCGGCTGGATCTTTTCCGCCAGCGCCGGACGCAGGCCGATCATCACTCCCAGCGGCACCCAGATCAGCGAAGCAATGAGAATCAGACCGGCCACTCGCAGCAAGGTAAAGAACCCCAGCAGCAATACATGGCCGACCTCGGCGAGCGTCACTTCTGTGCCGACATACAGGACGATGTGATAAAGCGCATAAGCCGTCAGCAGCGCGATCAAGGTGCCCCAGATCCAATCGATCATTTTCGATCTGCTCGGGTTGTCCGCGCTGAGGGTGTGGCGCGCCGCGCGCGGCAGGTTCAAGCGCATGTTGCCCAGCCGGCTGATGGCGCGGCTGAACGGGCGCAGCAGGCGCTGGATCAATCGGGTGCGCTGGATCAGGTTCAGTACCCAGGATTCGGGCGCGGCGGTCTGCGAGGCGGTGTTTTCCATGCGGAACTTGTCGGCCCAGGCCACCAACGGGCGGAACAGGAACTGGTCGTAGATCAGGATCACCACGATCATCGTCAGAATCACGTAACCCACCGCGTGCAGGTCTTTCTGCGCGATGGCCATGGCCAGATACGAGCCGATACCCGGCAGGGTGATGGTCTGGTCCCCCACCGTGATTGCTTCCGACGCCACCACGAAGAACCAGCCGCCGGACATGCTCATCATCATGTTCCACACCAGCCCGGGCATGGCGAAAGGCACGTCGAGTTTCCAGAAACTCTGCCAGCCGGACAGTTGCAGGTTGGTCGACACCTCCACCAGATCCCGCGGCAGCATGCGCAGCGACTGGTAGAAGCTGAAGGTCATGTTCCACGCCTGACTGGTGAAAATCGCAAAGATCGCGGCGAATTCCGCCCCGAGTACCCGGCCGGGAAACATCAGCAAAAAGAAGGTCACAGTGAAGGAGATGTAGCCCAGCACTGGCACCGATTGCAGGATATCCAGCACCGGCACCAGCAGTTTTTCGGCGCGCCGACTTTTCGCGGCCAGGGTGCCGTAAAGCAGGGTGAACACCAGTGCCGCGACCATCGCCGCGAGCATGCGCAGGGTGGTGCGCATGGCGTATTCCGGCAGGTTGCTCGGGTCGAGAGAGATCACCTCGCTCTGCAAGGTGGCGATCGGTGCCCAGGTTTCCCGGGCGGTGATCGAGAAAAACAGCAAGAAGCCGATCACCAGCGGCATGGCGATCAGGTCCCAGCGATTGGGCAGCAAGCGCCGGGTCGTGGCCGGGATGTAATGACGGAACACTTTCTTCATACGCAGTGATTCCAGCGGTGTCCAAAGGGGGCGCGGCAGTCTGAGCGTAGCTTCTGTCTGCACGACCCACCGAGAATGAGCGGATGCTCGTTCTTCAGGTTCAAGTGGGAGGTGAATGTTGCGGGCCCGCTGAATTCATCAGGCCAGGAGGGCTGGCGCATCCGGTTTGGGAACCGGATGCGCTGCTTGCGCGGATTGTATATTTCCAGATGTTACAAAGACGTAAAGACAGTGTCTGTTTTAAGTGAAGAAATTTTCATCCGGTAAATGCCCGTCCGCCTAGGCGAAACGCAGGATTACCCGGCGATTGTTGCGGCTTTTCTTCTCGATTTTTTCGCAATACACCCGGCCGATTTCCCGGGTGTTGTGCACATGGGTGCCACCACAGGGCTGGATGTCGACGCCGCTGACCTCGACCATGCGCAATTCACCCTGAATGACGGGCGGCTTGACCGTCTTGCTGCCGCTTTTCTCCAGCAGCGTGGGGTATTCCGAGGCCGGCATCGACAGCACATTGACCGTGCAGGCCTGTTCGATCAGCGCGTTGAGGTCGCGGGTGATGCTGTCCTTGTCGAGGGTCATTTCCGGCAGATCGAAATCCAGTCGGCCCTTGTCGGCGCTGATGCTGCACCCGGTGACCGGCGCATTGATCAGCGCACCGAGCAGATGCAGGCAGGTATGCATCTTCATGTGCTGATAGCGCCGCTCCCAGTCGAGACTGGCGTTGACCAATGCGCCGGTACACAGCTGCGGCGGGCACTCCTGCACCTGATGCCAGATGATCGACGGCAGCAGGGGATCGCGCACCGTTCCGGTGACTTCGATCCGCGTGCCATCCACCAGACTGAAATGCCCGGTGTCACCCGGTTGCCCGCCACCGGTTGGGTAGAAAAGGGTGTGTTCCAGCACGACGGCCTGATCGACCACAGCGATGACTCGGGCACCAAAGGCGCGCCGGTAGGGTTCGCTGTTAAACAGGCTGAGGGTTTCCATGGTGTGTACCGACATTTGAACCTCCGATGTTCAAAGTTGAGTGGTGTGTGAGCCCTGTGCTCACCTCGGGTCGTGGGTTTCAGCGTTTGAGCGGTAGCTTGGTGATCGCGAAACCGGCGAGCAGGATTGCCGAGTACAGCATCAGGTCCCGCGAGATCGGCGTGCCTTCGTACCAGGCGCCGATGAGCAGGGCGAATACCGGGAAGATGATGAACACGAACGACAGCAGCACCGGGCTCAGGCGTTTGAGCAGGATGAAATACACGATAAAGCCGCCCACTGACGCCACCAGTCCGAGGTACAGCAGAGCGCCCCATGAGCGCGCGGTCACGTCCTTGAATACCGGTGCTTCCACGTTCAAGCCGACAATAAATAACATCAGCCCGGCGATGCCGATCGGCAGGGTGTTGTAGGTGATCACGCTGATCGCGCTGCCGTGCTTTTTGGTCACCACGTAGCACAGCGCATGCAGGATCGCTGCGCACAGAATCGCCAGCACGCCGAGCCATTCCGCCTGATCCAGATGCAGGCCCTGGCTGCGAATGATCATGAACAGACTGGCGAAACCGATGGCGATACCGAGCATCTGTGTGGGGAGGATTTTCTCGCGCAGAAACAGCGCGGAAAAAATCAGGATAAACACCGGCATGCAACTGAACAGCAGTGCTGTCAGACCGGACGAAACGTGCATCTCGCCGTAGTTGAGCAGGTAGTACGGCAGGCTGAAGTACGACAGCGTGACGAACACGAAAAACCAACGGCTCTGTCGCGGGAACAGCAGCGGTTCCCTGCGCAGTGCGGCGAAGCTCAGGAACAGCGGAAAGGCGATCAGAAAGCGCAGGCCCGCGGCGGTCAGTGGCGGCACGCTTTCCACGGCAATCTTGATCCCCAGCCACGTAGTGCCCCAGCTCAGGCAGACGATCAGAAACAAGGTGCTGGTGAGCAGTCCGGCGAGCCAGGGTTTGCTGATGTTCAGCGGTGCGCTGATGGCAGTCGACATGCTTGGTGCTCCGCAGCAAAAGAATTGACCCGGTTGTTGAAAAGGGCTATCCCTGATTGAACCTGTTTTCCGCACGCTATTCGGGGCGACAATGACTGTCAAAGTAAGTATTGCCATGGTGTCAATCCTCCGCGACGGCCTCGCCAACGGGGTGGGGGTGAAGTACAAGCGCCTGGCGGATGCGGTGCAGCAGGCCATCGCCGAAGGCGTGATTGCGGCGGGAGCGAAATTGCCGCCGCACCGGCTGTTGGCCGATAGCCTGGGCGTGACCATCGGCACCATCAGTCGCGCCTATGGCGAACTGGAGCGGGTCGGTCTGGTGGTGGCCCGGGTCGGCGATGGCACTTATGTGCGTGAGCGCGGGATGGAGCGGCCGCAGGACAAGGGCTTTCGCAATGTCAGCGATGAGCCGCGCGCCTGTTTCGACATGAGCCGCAATCAGCCGATCCCCGGGCAGGAAGCGGCATTCATGAGCCAGACCCTGCACAGCCTCGCCAGTGATCCGCGCGGCTTGCAGCAGTTGACCGGTTACACCGTCGAAAGCGGTTTGCTGCAGCATCGGCAGGCGGGGGCGCGCTGGTTGAGTCATGGCGCGTTTCAGCCGCACGCCGATCAGGTGTTGTGCGTCAATGGCGGCCAGCATGGCTTGCTGTGCGCCTTGATGGGCCTGCTCAAGGCCGGCGACACGTTGGTTACCGAGCATCTGACTTACCCGGGGCTGATCAGCGTCGCACGCCAGTTGGGGATCAAACTCATCGGTGTTGCGATGGATGACGAAGGGCTGCTGCCGGCAGCGCTGGACGACATCTGTCGGCAGCATCGCGTCTCGGCGCTGTACTGCACGCCGACGATTCAGAACCCGACGGCGGCAGTCATGTCGGTGCCACGGCGTGAGGCGATTGCCGACATCTGTCGCCAACACAATCTGCTGATTTTCGAAGACGACGCACATGCGGTGCTGGCCCGCCAGCGACCGTTGCCGCTGAGCCATTTCGCCGCCGAGCGCGCGGTGTTGATCGGCAGTCTGAGCAAGGCCGTTTCAGCCGGTCTGCGGGTCGGTTATCTGCATGCACCGCAAGCGCTAATCGGGCGCCTGAGTGCGGCTATTCGTGGCACCTGCTGGATGGCCAATCCGCTGGCGATGGAGTTGGCGAGCCGCTGGATCGACAACGGCATGGCCGAGCGTTTGCTGGATGAGCAGATCAGCGAAATCGGCCGACGCAAGGCGCTGGTCGCGCCGGTGTTGGCGGGGCTCAATTACAAGGCGGATGCGCATAGCCCGCACTTCTGGATCGAGGTGCCGGAGCTGTGGCGCGCCTCGCAGATTGCGGCGGAGCTGAAGGAAAACAACTACCTGGTGGCCACCGCCGAGGCCTTTGCGGTCGGGCATGCGGCGGTGCCGCAGTTCATTCGAGCGAGTGTGTGCAATGCGGTGGGAGATGACCGGTTGTTGCTGTCCGGCTTCGAGGCTTTGGCGCGGGCATTAACGGAAACCGTGTAATCGTTCTTCGCGAGCAAGCCCGCTCCCACAGGCGATCGCATTCCAACTGGAGGAACTCGATCAACCTGTGGGAGCGGGCTTGCTCGCGAAGGCGTCAGAACAGACGCCAAAAATCTATTTGAACCGCCGCTCCACGCCTTTCTCCACCAGAATCTTCGCCGAAATCTCTTCCACCGAAAAATGCGTGGAGTTGATGTGCGGGATGTTCTCGCGGCGGAACAGGTTTTCCACTTCACGCACTTCGAATTCGCACTGGGCGTAGCTCGAATAACGGCTGTTGGGCTTGCGCTCGTTGCGGATCGCGGTGAGGCGATCCGGGTCGATGGTCAGGCCGAACAGCTTGTGCTGATGGGCGCGCAGGGCGGTCGGCAGGGTCAGGCGCTCCATGTCGTCTTCGGTCAGCGGGTAGTTGGCCGCGCGAATGCCGAATTGCATCGCCATGTACAGGCACGTCGGCGTCTTACCACAACGCGACACGCCCACTAGTATCAGATCGGCCTTGTCGTAATAGTGGGTGCGCGCGCCGTCGTCGTTATCGAGAGCGAAGTTCACCGCCTCGATCCGCTCCATGTAATTGGAGTTGTGCCCGATCGAATGCGACTTGCCGACGGTATAGGAAGAATGCTCGGTCAGTTCCTGCTCCAGAGGGGCGAGGAAGGTCGAGAAAATGTCGATCATGAAACCATTGGAGGTCGCGAGAATCTCACGGATGTCCTGATTGACGATGGTGTCGAAGATGATCGGGCGCATGCCGTCGGTTTCAGCGGCTTTGTTGATTTGTTGTACCATGGCCCGCGCTTTGTCCGCGTTGTCGATATACGGCCGCGTGACTTTGCTGAAGGTAATGTTTTCGAACTGCGCCAGAAGGCTTTGACCCAGGGTTTCGGCAGTGATGCCGGTGCCATCGGAGATAAAGAAAGCAGATCGTTTCATTTGCACCTTGGGCCTTAAGCTAGTCATCAATCTTGGATATGATAGGCGCGATTGCCGGCCGCCAATGGCCCGCATTCTCACTTATTTTCCAGGTCCAGGCCATACAGCCGGCCAACGCTCCCCCGAGCTGCCGGTTTCTGAGCTTTTCCAACACAGTTAGTGGAGAGATCACCTTGGTAGAGTACGTAGTTTCCCTCGATAAGCTCGGCAAACACGATGTTGAGCATGTGGGGGGCAAGAACGCATCCCTGGGCGAGATGATCAGCAACCTGGCGGGTGCCGGTGTGTCGGTCCCCGGCGGCTTTGCCACCACCGCGCAGGCCTATCGCGACTTTCTCGAACTGAGCGGCCTCAACGATCAGATCCACAAGGCTCTCGACGCCCTGGACGTCGATGACGTCAATGCACTGGCCAAGACCGGTGCGCAGATCCGTCAATGGATCATGGACGCCGAATTCCCTGAAAAACTCAATGCCGAGATCCGCACCGCGTTCGCCGCGTTGTCGGTTGGTAACCCTGATGTGGCCGTGGCCGTGCGTTCTTCCGCCACCGCCGAAGACTTGCCGGACGCCTCGTTCGCCGGTCAGCAGGAAACCTTCCTGAACATCCGTGGCGTGGAAAACGTTATCCGCGCCGCCAAAGAGGTGTTCGCTTCGCTGTTCAACGACCGTGCCATCTCCTACCGCGTGCACCAGGGCTTCGACCACAAACTGGTCGCCCTGTCGGCCGGCGTGCAGCGCATGGTGCGTTCGGAAACCGGTACGGCCGGCGTAATGTTCACCCTCGATACCGAATCCGGTTTCCGTGACGTGGTGTTCATCACCGGCGCCTACGGTCTGGGCGAAACCGTCGTACAAGGCGCGGTCAACCCCGACGAATTCTATGTGCACAAGGGCACGCTGGAAGCCGGTCGTCCGGCGATCCTGCGTCGCAACCTCGGCAGCAAGGCGATCAAGATGATCTACGGCGACGAGGCCAAGGCCGGTCGTTCGGTGAAGACCGTCGATGTCGACAAGGCCGAACGCGCGCGTTTCTGCCTGACCGACGCCGAAGTCAGCGAGCTGGCCAAGCAGGCGATGATCATCGAGAAGCACTACGGCTGCCCGATGGACATCGAGTGGGCCAAGGACGGTGACGACGGCAAGCTGTACATCGTGCAGGCCCGTCCGGAAACCGTGAAGAGCCGCACCCAGGCCAACGTCATGGAACGTTACCTGCTGAAAGAAACCGGCACCGTGCTGGTGGAAGGTCGTGCCATCGGCCAGCGCATCGGCGCCGGTAAGGTGCGGATCATCAAGGACGTCTCGGAAATGGACAAAGTCCAGGCCGGCGATGTATTGGTCTCCGACATGACCGACCCGGACTGGGAACCGGTGATGAAGCGCGCCAGCGCCATCGTCACCAACCGTGGCGGGCGTACCTGCCACGCGGCGATCATCGCCCGTGAGCTGGGGATTCCGGCGGTTGTGGGTTGCGGCAACGCCACCCAACTGCTGAAGGATGGCCAGGGCGTGACCGTGTCCTGCGCTGAGGGTGACACCGGTTACATCTTCGAAGGCGAGCTGGGCTTCGACGTCAAGAAGAACTCCGTGGACGCCATGCCGGAGCTGCCGTTCAAGATCATGATGAACGTCGGCAACCCGGACCGCGCCTTCGACTTCGCGCAACTGCCGAACGCCGGTGTCGGCCTGGCCCGTCTGGAATTCATCATCAACCGCATGATCGGCGTGCACCCGAAAGCACTGCTGAACTACGACGGCCTGCCGCAAGAAATCAAGGACAGCGTCGACAAGCGCATCGCCGGTTACGACGATCCGGTCGGCTTCTACGTCGAAAAACTGGTTGAAGGCATCAGCACCCTCGCTGCTGCGTTCTGGCCGAAGAAGGTCATCGTGCGGCTGTCGGACTTCAAGTCCAACGAGTACGCCAACCTGATCGGCGGCAAGCTCTACGAGCCGGAAGAAGAAAACCCGATGCTGGGCTTCCGTGGCGCTTCGCGTTACATCAGCGAAGCGTTCCGCGATTGCTTCGAACTCGAGTGTCGCGCACTGAAACGCGTGCGCAACGAGATGGGCCTGACCAACGTCGAAATCATGGTGCCGTTCGTCCGTACCCTCGGCGAAGCCAGCCAGGTGGTCGATCTGCTTGCCGAAAACGGCCTGGCCCGTGGCGACAACGGCCTGCGCGTGATCATGATGTGCGAACTGCCATCCAACGCGATTCTCGCTGAAGAATTCCTCGAATTCTTCGACGGCTTCTCGATCGGTTCCAACGACCTGACTCAGCTGACCCTGGGGCTGGACCGTGACTCCGGGATCATCGCGCACCTGTTCGACGAGCGTAATCCGGCGGTCAAGAAGCTGCTGGCCAACGCGATTGCCGCGTGCAACAAGGCCGGCAAATACATCGGTATCTGCGGTCAGGGCCCTTCGGACCACCCGGATCTGGCCAAATGGCTGATGGAGCAGGGCATCGAAAGCGTGTCGCTGAACCCGGATTCCGTACTGGAAACCTGGTTCTTCCTCGCGGAAGGTCAGGCCCAGGCCTGATCCATATGTGAACGGCCCGTTCCCCTTGTGGGAGCGAGCTTGCTCGCGAAGACGGAATAAGATCCGCCACAAATGTTGGCTGATACACCGCTTTCGCGAGCAAGCCCGCTCCCACAAAGGTCGGGGGCTTTGAGATTGAAGTAGGGCGGGCTCCTGTAGATGCCGCCCTTTTTTGTGCAAGAGCATTATGCAAAGCAGCAGCAACCTGTTTCCTGTCGCCCTGATCAGCGCCGAACGTCGCGGTGATCTGAGCGAAGATGTGTATCGATTGAAACCCGGCAACAGTCCCGACTGGTCCGTGGAAATCGCCGTGACCCGTCTGGGCATGGCCGATGACACCACGCCGCGCGGCGTGCCGGTGATTTTGCTGCACGGCAGTTTTTCCAATCGACGCTTCTGGTTTTCCCCCAAGGGCCTTGGGCTGGGCGCGTACCTGACGCGTCTGGGTTTTGATGTATGGATTCCGGAGATGCGCGGCCATGGCCTGTCGCAGCGCAACCAGGACTACCGCCGCAACCGCGTGGCTGACTACGCCCGGTACGATCTGCCGGCGATTGCCGCGTTCGTGCGCGAGCAGAGCGGGCAGGTGCCACACTGGATCGGCCATTCGCTGGGCGGCATTACCCTGGCGGCGGCGCTGGGTGGCGAATACCTTGGCGAGCCAGCCGTGGCTTCCGCGGCGTTTTTCGGCACGCAGGTCAGTCGCACGTACTGGCCGCTGAAGATTCCACCGGTGGAGTGGAGCGGGCGCTTCATTCTCAAGCGTTTCGCGCAGTTGTCCGGCTCACGCCTCAAGCGCGGCCCGGAAGACGAGCCGATCGGGCTGGCGCTGGAAAGCATGCGCTGGTACGGCTTGTTCGGGCGTTTTGGCGACAAGGACAAGGACTGGTGGGCTGGCCTGGCCGAGGTGCAGGTGCCGGTGCTGGCCGTGACGGCGGCGGGCGATCATCAGGATCCGGCGTGGGCCTGTCGCAAGCTGTTCGAGCAGATCGGCTCCGAGCACAAGCAATTCGTCAATCTGGGGCGTGAGCAGGGTTTCAGTGACAATTTCGGTCACGTCGAGATGCTGGTGAGCAAGGCTGCACAGGCCGAAGTCTGGCCGCTGGTGGCGCGCTGGCTGCAGGATCAGCAGACGCCATTGCTCGGCGACAAGCCGGATCTGGCGGCCGCGGGTTGAGGACAAGGGGCTGAAAAGGGCATTTCGCTCAGGTCGGCTTGCGGCTAAGATATGACGCATTGTGCGGTTCTGGTCATAAATGGTGGCTGTTTAGCTATTACGTTTCAGCGTATGTTCAGGTTCATTCAGCGAACATTGCATGAATCAGGGTAAACAGCGACTGCCGGAGCTCGTCTCAAAAGAATGCGGCATCCTAGATCGTCTTCCTTTAACAGGAGTTTCTCGATGAACCATTACCTCACGCCTGACCTGTGTGACGCCTATCCGGAGCTGGTGCAGGTGCTGGAACCGATGTTCAGCAATTTCGGCGGCCGTGATTCTTTCGGCGGCGAAATCGTGACCATCAAATGTTTCGAAGATAACTCGCTGGTCAAAGAGCAAGCCGAACTCAAGGGTGACGGCAAGGTACTGGTGGTCGATGGCGGCGGTTCGCTGCGTCGCGCGCTGTTGGGCGACATGATCGCCGAGAAAGCTGCGAAAAACGGTTGGGAAGGGCTGGTGATCTACGGTTGCATTCGTGACGTTGACGTCATCGCCCAGACCGATCTCGGAGTTCAGGCCCTGGCCAGCCATCCAATGAAGACCGAAAAACGCGGTCTCGGCGACCTTAACGTACCGGTGACTTTCGCCGGCGTGACGTTCCACCCGGGCCACTACATTTATGCGGATAACAACGGCGTGATCATCTCGCCGAGCCCGCTGAAGATGCCTGAATAAACAGCGGCAGAACAAAGGGATGCGGATGTTCGAGGAAGAAAACGCGCAGTGGGGGCTGGTGCATGCCCTGGTGCTGGACGGTAAGGGCGGTGCGCGTTCGATAGCCAGGACCGAGCTCGACGATCTGCAGCTACAGGCCCATGAGAGTCTGTGGCTGCATTGGGATCGTAGTCATCCGCAAACCCAGACCTGGCTGCGCAAATCCAGCGGCCTTAATGAATTCGCCTGCGACCTGCTGCTGGAAGAGAACACTCGGCCGCGCCTGTTGCCATTGCCCGATGCCGAACTGCTGCTGTTTCTGCGCGGGGTCAACCTGAATCCAGGTGCCGAGCCGGAAGACATGGTTTCGGTGCGGATTTTCGCCTCGGCGCAACGGGTCATCTCCCTGCGTCTGCGCCCGCTGCGCGCCACCGATGAGTTGTTGGCGCTGTTGAGCGAGGGCAAAGGTCCGAAAACGTCCTCCGAACTGATCCTGTATCTGGCGCAATTCCTCACCCACAAGGTGCAGGATCTGGTCACGTGCCTGTCGGAACTGGTCGATGAAGAGGAAGAGCGGCTGGATGCCGACGAACGGTATACCCCCGAGCATGGCTCGATTTTGCACATCCGCCGCCGGGCTGCCGGACTGAAGCGTTTCCTCGCGCCGCAGCGGGATATTTTCGGACAGCTGACGCGGATAAAACTGCCGTGGTTTGTCGACGATGACGCCGACTACTGGAACGAATTGAACAACAGCCTGACCCGCTATCTCGAAGAGCTCGAATTGACTCGAGAGCGCATGGGGCTTGTGCTGGAGGCTGAAGACCGGCGTTTGAACGTGCGCATGAATCGCACGATGTATCGCTTCGGCATCATCACCTGTATTTTTTTGCCGATGAGTTTTCTCACCGGTCTGTTGGGCATAAACGTGGGCGGAATTCCGTTCTCGAGCAGCCCTTACGGCTTCCTGATCGCCTGTCTGACGGTGTTGGCGATGGCCTTTGGTCAATGGTGGTTATTCCGCCGTTTGCGCTGGGTATGAATATGCAATATGTGACCCGACCAAATTTGCCCGCGTCTTTCACAGACATCACGAGAGGTGCGTATGCACGATCCGTTTGAACAGTCTTTGCGCGACATGCTCAACGCCTCGCCGTCCAGCCGTGACGACGATGCATGCCTGGGTCGCGTGCTCAAAACCGCCAACCGCCAGGTTGGCGCCGGTGATCTGTTCAGCCTGCTGGGCCGCTGGCTGCCCGCGCTGATGATCGCCCTGAATAATGGATCGGCCCACGTTTCGCCGGTTTCCCGTCTTCGTAAAACTACCGCTCGCACTGCTGATAAGGCTGATTGAATATGGAACTTGATCTCTGGACTCAGAGCCTCGTCACTGCAATGACTGCGTTGTGGACCAAAGTCGCTAATTTCATTCCGAACCTGTTCGGCGCATTGGTGGTGCTGCTGTTGGGTTTCGTGGTGGCCAAGCTGCTCGATACCTTGCTCTCCAAATTGCTCGCCAAACTGGGCCTTGATCGCCTGATGGGCGGCACCGGACTGACCAAGTTGATGTCGCGCGCCGGGCTTCAGGTGCCGATCTCGACCTTGATCGGCAAGATCGTCTACTGGTTCGTTTTGCTGATTTTTCTGGTTTCCGCGGCAGAGTCCCTTGGGCTTGAGCGAGTTTCAGCTACGCTGGACATGCTGGCGCTGTATTTGCCGAAAGTTTTCGGCGCCGCGCTGGTGTTGCTGGTGGGCGTATTGCTTGCGCAACTGGCCAACGGGCTGGTGCGCGGCGCGGCAGAAGGCGTAGGGCTGGACTACGCTTCAGGTTTGGGCCGAATTGCCCAGGGGCTGGTGATCATCATCAGCATCTCGGTCGCGATCAGTCAGCTTGAAGTCAAGACCGACCTGCTGAACCATGTGATTGTCATTGTATTGATTACCGTTGGTCTGGCGGTTGCGCTGGCGATGGGATTGGGAAGCCGGGAAATTGCCGGTCAGATTCTTGCGGGAATCTATGTGCGTGAGTTGTATCAGGTTGGGCAACAAGTGCGTGTTGGCGAGGTCGAAGGCCAGATCGAAGAGATCGGCACGGTTAAAACCACATTGCTGACCGATGACGGTGAGCTAGTCTCACTCTCCAATCGGATCCTGCTGGAACAGCATGTGAGTAGCCGCTAACCCGGCAAACCCTGCTAATGTATGCCGCCGCAAAATGCCCTGAGAGGGTAGCGGCGGACATTGACCTGACTGTCGGCACGACTTGTTTTGAATAAAGCCCAAACGCTATCCACGCGCTATGACCCCCGTGAGCTCTCTGATGAGGAGTTGGTCGCGCGCTCGCATACCGAGCTGTTTCACGTAACGCGCGCCTATGAAGAGCTGATGCGGCGTTACCAGCGAACATTATTTAACGTTTGTGCGAGATATCTTGGGAACGATCGCGACGCAGACGATGTCTGTCAGGAAGTGATGCTGAAGGTGCTGTACGGCCTGAAGAATTTCGAGGGGAAATCGAAGTTCAAAACCTGGCTGTACAGCATCACTTACAACGAATGCATCACGCAGTATCGGAAAGAACGGCGAAAGCGTCGCTTGATGGACGCCTTGAGTCTGGACCCCCTGGAAGAAGCGTCGGAAGAAAAGGCGCCGAAACCCGAGGAGAAGGGCGGACTCGATCGCTGGCTGGTGTATGTGAACCCGATTGACCGTGAAATTCTGGTGCTACGATTTGTCGCAGAGCTTGAATTTCAGGAAATCGCAGACATCATGCACATGGGTTTGAGTGCGACAAAAATGCGGTACAAACGTGCTCTAGACAAATTACGTGAGAAATTTGCAGGCATTGCTGAAACTTAGTTCAGCGCAAATATCTCTTACGTGTAGGCAAGTTCTGATAGACTTGCTGCCGAGTTGTCCCCCGGTTTGCGGGACTGCTTCACAATCACCAGATGGGGATTTAACGGATGAAACTGAAAAACACCTTGGGCTTGGCCATTGGTTCTCTTATTGCCGCTACTTCGTTCGGCGCATTGGCACAAGGCCAAGGCGCAGTTGAAGGCGAGATCAACTACAAGAAGCAGTACAACGACAGCGTTGACCATGTCGAAGACGGCTTCAACCCAGGCGCCAAAATCGGTTACTTCCTGACCGACGACGTCTCGATCAACTTCGGCTGGGATCGTAACAACCACACCCGTTCGAACGACGGTACCGGTAGCCAGAAACTGCGCGGCGACAACTTCGGTCTGACCGCTCAGTACCACTTCAACAACGCTGGCGACGCTCTGCGTCCATACGTTGAAGGTGGCGTTAAGCACGGCACCCTGACCAACGTTGCAGACGACGGTCACACTGGTCGTGACCAGTCGACTTTCCTGACTGCTGGCGCTGGCGTTAAGTACTACTTCGCCGAAAACTTCTTCGCCCGTGCTGGCGTAGAAGCTGACTACAAACTGGACAACGGCCGTTGGGACTACGCTCCATCGGTTGGTCTGGGTGTGAACTTCGGCGGTGGCGGCAAGCCAGCTCCTGCTCCAGTTCCAGCTCCAGAGCCAGTTGCAGAAGCTCCAGTTGAAGCTCCAGTTGCTGAAGTTGTTCGTGTTGAGCTGGACGTCAAGTTCGACTTCGACAAGTCGGTCGTCAAGCCTAACAGCTACGCTGACATCAAGAACCTGGCTGACTTCATGAAGCAGTACCCAGCGACCCACACCACTGTTGAAGGTCACACTGACTCCGTCGGTCCTGACGCTTACAACCAGAAACTGTCTCAGCGTCGTGCAGACGCTGTTAAGAAAGTTCTGACTCAGCAGTATCAAGTTGATCCGTCCCGCATCAACTCGGTTGGCTACGGCAAAACCCGCCCAGTTGCTGACAACAGCACTGAAGCTGGCCGCGCTGTAAACCGTCGCGTAGAAGCGCAGGTTGAAGCTCAAGCTAAGTAATTAGCTCGCCGCTTTGAGAAAAGCCCGGCCTAGGCCGGGCTTTTCTTTGTCTGCGATTTGGTGTTGAAGCCATAAGCCCGGCTATAATCGCCACCTCTTTTCGCCGCCCGAGTCATCGCCGCCCATGTACACCCTGGCCCGTCAGCTGTTGTTCAAACTTTCCCCGGAAACTTCCCACGATCTGTCGCTTGATCTGATCGGCGCGGGTGGGCGTTTGGGCCTCAACGGCTTGCTGTGCAAGAAGCCGGCGAACGTGCCGGTGACGGTCATGGGCCTGGACTTCCCTAACCCGGTGGGTCTGGCGGCCGGTCTGGACAAGAACGGCGCGGCCATCGACGGCTTCTCGCAGCTTGGTTTCGGTTTCGTCGAAATCGGCACCGTGACCCCGCGTCCGCAGCCGGGCAACCCGAAACCACGGATCTTCCGCCTGCCGGAAGCCGAGGCGATCATCAACCGCATGGGCTTCAACAACCTGGGTGTGGATAACCTGCTGGCGCGGGTCGCCGCGGCCAAATACACGGGCGTGCTGGGGATCAACATCGGCAAGAACTTCGACACCCCGGTCGAGCGTGCAGTGGATGACTACCTGATCTGCCTGGACAAGGTGTATGCCCACGCCAGCTATGTCACGGTCAACGTCAGCTCGCCGAACACCCCGGGCCTGCGCAGCCTGCAGTTCGGTGATTCGCTCAAGCAGTTGCTGGCGGATCTGGCCACGCGCCGCGCCGAACTGGCCCTGCGCCACGGCAAGCACGTACCGCTGGCGATCAAGATTGCCCCGGACATGACCGACGAAGAAACCGCGCAGGTTGCCCAGGCATTGATCGAAACCGGGATGGACGCGGTGATCGCTACCAACACCACCCTGAGCCGCGTTGGCGTCGAAGGCATGGAGCATGGTGACGAGGCGGGCGGTCTGTCCGGCGCTCCGGTGCGCGACAAGAGCACGCATACCGTGAAGGTGTTGGCGGCTGAGCTGGGTGGTCGTTTGCCGATCATCGCGGCGGGCGGGATCACTGAAGGCAAGCATGCGGCGGAGAAGATCACCGCGGGTGCGAGTCTGGTGCAGATTTACTCGGGCTTCATCTATAAAGGCCCGGCGCTGATTCGCGAATCGGTCGACGCCATCGCCGCCCTGCGCTGAGGTTTTCTGAGGGCTCTGTGGCGAGGGGATTCATCCCCGATCGGCTGCGCAGCAGTCGTAAAATTTGCTTCCGCCGTTCGCCTGGCACACTGGGGTGGATGGATTCGGGGCCGCTTCGCAGCCCATCGGGGATGAATCCCCTCGCCACAGGGAGCTGTATCGTCCGGGGCAGGCATAAAAAAGGGCTCCTCGAAGGAGCCCCTGGGCCGCAGCCCGCCGTCCGGGAAGGACGTGCATGGTAAGTCGCTATAAATTCAGATTGTCGTATTGCAATAAGTGCCCTGTGTTAGCCGACGGCGTGAAGTTCGTTGAGTCTGTGGATCCCCGCAGTGCCGGTCATACCGTCCCAGTTGTCGCCGCGTCCTTCTCGCCAGCCGTTGATCCAGGCTTGGCGTACCGACGGTAGAGTAAATGGGCAAAGCTCGCGGGATTTGCCACCAACGCCATATTGATATCCGCGCAAAAATGCTCTTTCCAACGGATCACGCTTAAGTCTTCTCATAGGGTGTTTCCCTCACTTGTTGACTGTTTTTGTCGCGTTGACCTCAACCGAGGTCTGGCAGAAAAAACTCTGCCGTTGGGCGGCTCGCTGCCGGCGTGGCGAGCCAAGGTGTTGACGCCGTTGCGACGTCAACCTGTGTCCAGTTCTAACCAATGAGTCACATTGAGGGAATGATCGTTTTGTCATAAGGACGTAACGAAAATAGTGCTACAGCCATAAGTAACGAGTGGTTTCATGAACGAATTTTCACCAAACCCCGGTATGATCGGCCCCGCGCTGGATGATGGGGTTAATCCTTTAGTGAGAATGACCCACGTTTACGCTCGGTTACTAAGCGACGAAGGGTCGCTTTAAGACTTTTTGTTTCATCAACTTTTTTATCTGTCCCGGCATCTAAGCTCTTTTAACCCGAGCAGCGGGGATGGAACGGCACACCTTCGTGCCACGCGGGCGCTCTTTTAGAAAAGCGCCTGATTGAAAACCGGATCGGCAATGCGTTGCCGATTCACTAGCCAAAGGCTCTGGAAATACCATGTCCGATCGTTTCGAACTCTTCCTCACTTGCCCCAAAGGCCTTGAAGGCCTGCTTATCGAGGAAGCCGTCGGGCTTGGCCTTGAAGAAGCTCGCGAGCACACCTCCGCCGTGCGTGGCATGGCCACCATGGAAACCGCTTATCGCCTGTGCCTGTGGTCGCGTCTGGCCAACCGGGTGCTGCTGGTGCTCAAGCGCTTCCCGATGAAAGACGCTGAAGACCTGTATCACGGCGTGCTCGACGTCGAGTGGCAGGATCACATGCTCTCCGACGGCACCTTGGCTGTTGAATTCAGCGGCCACGGTTCGGGTATCGACAACACCCACTTCGGCGCACTGAAAGTCAAAGACGCCATCGTCGACAAACTGCGTACCCCGCAGGGCGACCGCCCAAGCATCGACAAGCTCAACCCGGATCTGCGCATTCACCTGCGCCTGGATCGCGGCGAAGCGATCCTGTCCCTCGACCTTTCCGGCCACAGCCTGCATCAGCGCGGTTACCGCCTGCAGCAGGGCGCGGCGCCGCTGAAGGAAAACCTCGCGGCAGCGATCCTGATCCGTTCCGGCTGGCCGCGCATTGCGGCCGAAGGTGGCGCGCTGGCTGACCCGATGTGCGGTGTCGGTACGTTCCTCGTCGAAGCCGGGATGATCGCCGCCGACATGGCGCCGAACCTGCGCCGTGAGCAGTGGGGCTTCACCGCATGGCTGGGCCACGTCCCGGCGCTGTGGAAAAAACTCCATGAAGAAGCGGTTGAGCGCGCCGCTGCCGGTCTGGCCAAGCCACCGCTGTGGATTCGTGGTTACGAAGCCGATCCGCGCCTGATTCAACCGGGCCGCAACAACGTCGAGCGCGCCGGTCTGAGCGAGTGGATCAAGATCTATCAGGGCGAAGTCGCGACCTTCGAGCCGCGTCCGGATCAGAACCAGAAAGGTCTGGTGATCTGCAACCCGCCGTACGGCGAGCGTCTGGGCGACGAAGCCAGCCTGCTTTACCTCTACCAGAACCTTGGCGAGCGTCTGCGTCAGGCCTGCCTGAACTGGGAAGCGGCGGTGTTCACTGGCGCGCCGGATCTGGGCAAGCGCATGGGCATTCGCAGCCACAAGCAGTATTCGTTCTGGAACGGCGCGCTGCCGTGCAAGCTGCTGTTGATCAAGGTGCTGCCGGATCAGTTCGTCACGGGCGAGCGGCGTACCCCGGAACAGCGTCAGGCCGAGCGTGAGCAAGCGGCTTACGATCAGACCCCGAACGAGCCGCAAGAGCGCAAGTTCAACAAGAACGGCAACCCGATCAAACCGACGCCCGCCCCGGCGCCAGTGATCGAGCAGCCGCGCCTGAGCGAAGGCGGGCAGATGTTTGCCAACCGCCTGCAAAAGAACCTCAAGGCGCTGAGCAAGTGGGTCAAGCGCGAAGGCATCGACTGCTACCGCGTCTACGATGCCGACATGCCGGAATACGCCATGGCCATCGACCTGTATCACGACTGGGTGCACGTGCAGGAGTACGCGGCGCCGAAGTCGATTGATCCGGAAAAGGCCTCGGCGCGCATGTTCGACGCGTTGGCGGCGATCCCGCAGGCGCTGAACGTCGACAAGAGCCGCGTGGTGGTCAAGCGCCGCGAGCGTCAGAGCGGTACCAAGCAGTACGAGCGTCAGGCGGCGCAGGGCAAGTTCAATGAGGTCAGCGAAGGCGGCGTCAAGCTGCTGGTGAACCTCACCGACTACCTCGACACCGGTCTGTTCCTCGACCACCGGCCGATCCGCATGCGCATTCAGAAAGAGGCTGCCGGCAAGCGCTTCCTCAATCTGTTCTGCTACACCGCGACCGCCAGCGTGCACGCGGCCAAGGGCGGTGCGCGCAGCACCACCAGCGTCGACCTGTCGAAGACTTATCTGGACTGGGCGCGACGCAACCTGTCGCTGAACGGTTTCTCCGACAAGAACCGTCTGGAGCAGGGCGACGTGATGGCGTGGCTGGAAAGCTGCCGTGAAGAGTACGACCTGATCTTCATCGACCCGCCGACCTTCTCCAACTCCAAGCGCATGGAAGGCATCTTCGACGTGCAGCGTGATCAGGTGCAGTTGATCGATCTGGCCATGGCGCGCCTGGCTCCGGGGGGCGTGCTGTACTTCTCGAACAACTTCCGCAAGTTCCAGTTGGAGGAGAACCTGGCCGAGCGTTACGCGGTCGAGGAAATCAGCGCGCAGACCATCGATCCGGATTTTGCCCGCAACACCAAGATTCACCGCGCCTGGAAAATCACGGCTCGTTGACGCTTGATCTGGTTGGATCCACAGAGCCTTGATTTTAAAAGGCTCTTGGATCCGATCAGAGCTAGCCAAATTAATGGCTAATAGCTATAACTCAACTCATGGCCAATGGGGTTTTTCCCTGAAACAGTGGCGTCGTGAGTTGCCCCTATGTCGTTGCACCCCGTGCGCCCAAAGATACTGGGTTTTATCAGCGAAGAAGTCTCGGCCTGGCTGGTCGCGCTGCTGGTATTGCTCGCCGGCGGGATTCTCACGGGGCTGCTCGCCTGGGCCACCCTCACTCAGTTTCATCATCAACTGCATCAACGCTTTCAGCTGCTGGCCAATGAGCGTTACAGCCGCATCGAAGAACGTTTCCAGGATCAGGAGCAGCGCCTCGACGGCCTGCGCCGCTTCTTCGCCAACTCCGATTCGGTCTCCCGCAGCGAATTCGATGGCTATGCCAAACCTCTTTTATTACGCACCCAGGCCTATTCCTATGCGCCGCGGGTCAGCCGTGCCCAGCGCCCGGCGGTTGAGCAAGCGGTGCGCAACGAAGGTTTCAGCACCTTTACCTTTCGTGAACTGACCGCTGACGACCAACTGCAGGTAGCCGGTGATCGCCCCGAATATGTGCCGGTGATCTACACCCAGAGTCAGAGCCACTTGCCTACGCCACTGGGTTACGACCTGCTGGCGCAACCCCTGCGCCGGGCGACACTGGAGCGCGCCGACCGTACCGGGCACATGGTGGTGTCCCAGCCGTTACATCTGGTGGGCGTTGATCCGGCGTATGCCCGGGGCGTATTGCTGGTGGCGCCGGTCACTCGCGAAGGGGCACCGAAAAGTCCGCCGGAAGGCTATGTAATGGCGGTGATCAGCATGCAGCAGTTGCTGGCCGATGGGTTGCCCGAAGACAACCAGGATTTCCTCAGCGTACGCATTCTCGACCTGTCCACCGACGACCGGCATGAAGTGCTTTACGAGTCGGCCAACAAGGCGGGGGCCAGTGATCTGTCGGCCACGCAGTTGTTGCGCATGGCCGACCATGACTATCAGGTGGACATACAGCCCAGCGAAGCCTTTCTGCAGGCCAACCATTCGTCAATCAGCAGCCTGGTGGTGCTGGGCGCGCTGCTGAGTGTGTTGCTCAGCGCATTGCTCTATGTGTTGGTGAGCCAGCGTCAACGCGCCTTACGCATGGTCGAACTGCGCACACAGGAACTGCACGCCCGGGAGCAGGAATTGCGCGGCACCCACGGCCAGTTGCGCGGCGTGCTGAATGCCGCGACGCAGGTGGCGATCATTGCCACCGACCTGCGCGGGGTGATCAACACCTTCAACCCTGGCGCCGAACAGATGCTCGGCTACAGCAGCGCTGACGTGGTCGGCCATATGACGCTGGAAAACCTGCATCTGCCGCGAGAGCTGGCCGCGCGTTCGGCGGAGTTGAGTGCGCGTTACGGCAAGAGCATTCCGACCTGCCACGCGATGCTGGTCGAGGGCGGCGAGGTCGGCGGTCATGAGGCGCGCGAGTGGACGCTGGTACGCAGCGACGGCAGCCATCTGCCGGTGAACATGCTTGCCACCCCGGTGCTCGATGAGCAAGGACTGTGGGTCGGTCATCTGGCGATCTGCATCGACATCACCGAGCGCAAGCGTGTGCACGAAGCACTGGCGGCGCGCGATGTACTGCTGAAAAAACTCAGCGCCCACGTGCCCGGCGGCATCTATCAATTCAAGATGGAATTCGACGGGCGCTTCAGCGTGATCTACGCCAGTGACGGCATTCGCGAGATCTACGAGCTGGAGCCGGACGTGCTGCTGCTCAATGCCGAGGCGATTTTCACCCGTATCCATCCGCAGGACATCACCCGCGTGCGCACCTCGATCCGCGCCTCGGCGGACAATCTCAGCCCGTGGCGCGAGGAGTACCGCGTGCAGTTGCCCGAGCGCGGCCTGCGCTGGGTGCGCGGCGAGGCGACGCCGGAAGAACTGCCGGGCGGCGGCGTGCTGTGGCACGGCTACATCTCCGACATTTCCGATCTGAAGCGGGTTGAAGAGGAGCTGCGGGCGCTGTCGGTCACCGACTCACTGACCGGCATTCACAACCGCCGCTACTTCCAGGAACGCCTGACAACCGAGATGGCCCGGGTCGAACGTGGCGGCGGCGAGCTGTCGGTGATCATGCTCGACATCGATCACTTCAAGCGCATCAACGACCAGTACGGCCATGCCGTGGGCGACCGGGTGCTGCAGGCGGTGTGCGAACGCATCGCTCATCGCTTGCGCCGAACCGATGTGTTCTGCCGCCTGGGTGGTGAAGAGTTCATGGTGTTGTGCCCGGACATCGACGGCGAGCACGCGTACATCCTCGCCATGGAGCTATGGCAAGGCCTGCGCAGTGCGCCGGTGGATGTGGTCGGGGTGGTGACGGCCAGTTTCGGCATCGCCAGCTGGCGCCCGGAGGAGGGTGCGGATGCGCTGCTGCTGCGGGCGGATTCGGGGGTGTATGCGGCAAAGCAGGGCGGGCGCGATCGGGTCGAGCAGATGAGCTGAGCCTTGGCACGATCTACCTGTGGGAGCGGGCTTGCTCGCGAAAGCGGTGTGTCAGCCAGCAAAAATACTGACTGATCTGACGCCTTCGCGAGCAAGCCCGCTCCCACATTAGAGCGGCTGTGTTTTTACAGCGCCGAAGCCGTCTGCGGCAGGCGCGGCTGCTTGTACAGATCCAGCAGCACCTGATCCAGCACCGACGACGCGCCGAACGGGGCCTTGTCGTTGAGGATCGCCACCACCGCCCAGGTGTTGCCGTTGACGTCGCGGCTGAAGCCGGCAATTGCCCGTACGGTGTTCAGGGTACCGGTCTTGACGTGGGCTTCGCCGCGCATCGCGGTGGTCTTCAGGCGTTTGCGCATGGTGCCGTCCATGCCGGCAATCGGCAGCGAGCTGATGTACTCGGCGGCGTACGGGCTATGCCAGGCGGCTTGCAGCATGTTGGCCATCTCGCGGGCGCTGACGCGTTCGGCGCGCGACAGCCCGGAGCCGTTCTCCATCACCAGGTGCGGCGCGGTGATGCCTTTCTTCGCCAGCCACTGGCGAACCACGCGTTGCGCAGCCTTGGCGTCATCACCGTCGGCTTCGTTGCGGTACTTCTGACCGAGGCTCAGGAACAGCTGCTGCGCCATGGTGTTGTTACTGTATTTGTTGATGTCGCGGATGATTTCCGCCAGATCCGGCGAGTAGGCGCGGGCCAGCAGCTTGGCGCTGCTCGGGGTCGCGGCGAGGCGATCCTTGCCCTGGATGCTGCCGCCCAGTTCTTTCCAGATCGCGCGCACGGCACCGGCGGTGTAGGTCGCGTGGTCGAGCAGCGACAGATAGGTCTGCGAGCTGCAGCCCTCGCCCAATTGACCGGCGACGGTAACAGTGACGCTGCCGTCCGCCTGGGTCACCGGGTTGTAGCGCACGCCACCGGTGCACTGCTTGGAGTTGAGCGCCTTGACCGTGTTTTCGATGCGTACACTGGCAATCGGCGGTTCCACCGAGATCAGCACCCGGCCACTGTCATTACGTGCAACGAAGCGCAGGGCCTTGAGGTTGACCAGCAGCGAGTCCGGTTTGACCAGGAACGGTTTGTTCTCGTCGTTGCCGTCGTCGTTGAATTCGGGAAGTTGCGGCTGGATGAAAAAGCTGCGGTCGAGGATCAGGTCGCCGGTGACCTGGGTCACGCCGTTGGCGCGCAGGTCGCGCATCAGCAGCCAGAGTTTTTCCATGTTCAGCTTCGGATCGCCGCCACCCTTGAGGTACAGGTTGCCATTGAGGATGCCGCCGCTCAGGTCGCCGTCGGTGTAGAACTCGGTTTTCCACTGATGGTTGGGGCCAAGCATTTCCAGCGAAGCGTAGGTGGTCACCAGTTTCATGGTCGAGGCCGGGTTGACCGAGACGTCGGCGTTGTACACGGTCGGATTGCCCGGGCCGTCGAGCGGGATCATCACCAGCGACAGCGCGGTTGGTTGCAGTTTGCTGGCCTTGAGGGCTTTTTCGACGTTGGGGGTGAGGGCGGTGTTGATGGTGGCAGCGGCAACCGGCAGGGCCAGGGGCAGAAGAAGGCCGGCGAGAAAGAGAGGACGCAACGATTTGATCATATGAAATAGAACCCTGCAGAAGAGGGGGAAAATAACGAGGGCATGAATGAAAAAGCCCTCAGTGGTCATGAAAGTGTCGGCATTATGCCCCAAGGTGTAACAGCTTGTGCCTTGCCCGAGGCGGCCATTTCGTTATTTTTTTTACAGGCGGTCGGCCACCGCGCCCAGAGAGTCGGGCAATTGACCGCTTAAGCTGGTAAAGTGCCGGCCGTTATTACTTAAGAGGATTGTTCCAATGGCGACTAACCGTTCCCAGCGTCTGCGCAAAAAACTGTGCGTTGATGAATTCCAAGAGCTGGGTTTCGAACTGAACCTGGACTTCAAAGAAGACTTGTCCGAAGAAGCCATTGACGCTTTCCTCGAAGCATTCATCAAAGAAGCCATGGAAGCCAACGGTCTGGGTTATGTTGGCGGCGATGACTTCGGTCTGGTTTGCCTGCAGAAGCGTGGCTCGGTCAACGAAGAGCAGCGCGCTGCCGTTGAAGCCTGGCTGAAAAACCGTAGCGAACTGACCGGCATGACTGTCAGCCCGCTGCTGGACGTCTGGTATCCGGAAAAGCCGATCAACGCGGCTAAGTGATACTGAAAAAAACGGCGACCTGAGGGTCGCCGTTTTTTTTGGAAGATCAAAAGATCGCAGCCTGCGGCAGCTCCTACAGAGATCAGTGTAGGAGCTGCCGAAGGCTGCGATCTTTTGCTTTCAGGCTTTACGCCAATTCAGAATCAATAACGTCAAAACCCCCGCCACAATCCCCCAGAACGCCGAGCCGATGGAAAACAGCGTCAGCCCCGACGCCGTGACCATGAAGGTGATCAGCGCCGCCTCGCGTTCCTTGACCTCGGTCATGGCGATGCTCAGGCCATTGATGATCGAGCCGAACAGCGCCAGCGCGGCAATCGACAGCACCAGTTCCTTCGGCAGCGCGGCAAACAGCGCCGCCAATGTAGCGCCGAACACCCCGGCGATCCCGTAGAAAATCCCGCACCACACCGCAGCGGTGTAGCGCTTGTTGCGATCTTCATGGGCGTGCGGCCCGGTGCAGATCGCCGCGCTGATCGCCGCGAGGTTGATGCCGTGGGAACCGAACGGCGCCAGCAACAGCGAGGCGATGCCGGTGGTGGTGATCAGTGGCGAGGCCGGTACGTTGTAGCCATCAGCCCGCAGCACGGCGATGCCGGGCATGTTCTGCGAGGTCATCGCCACCACGAACAGCGGAATACCGATGCTGATGGTCGCGGCCAGCGAGAAGTGTGGAGTGGTCCACACCGGCGTCGCCACTTCCAGATGGAAACCGCTGAAATCCAGCAGCCCCATGAAACCTGACAGCGCAGTGCCGATCAGCAGCGCAGCCAGTACCGCGTAACGCGGCGACAGGCGTTTGACCACCAAATAGGTGAAGAACATCCCCAACACCAGCCCGGTGCGGTGCTGCGCGGCGACGAAGATTTCGCTGCCGATCTTGAACAGAATCCCCGCCAGCAGCGCCGCTGCCAGCGACGCCGGGATCTTTTTCACCAGGCGTTCGAAGCTGCCGGTCAGGCCGCAAATCGTCACCAGCACCGCGCAGGTGATGTAGGCGCCGATGGCCTCGCCATAGGTGACGCCGCCCAGGCTGGTGATCAACAAGGCTGCACCCGGTGTCGACCAGGCGATGGTGATCGGTGTGCGATAGCGCAACGACAGGCCGATCGAGCACACCGCCATGCCGATCGAGATCGCCCAGATCCACGAGGAAATCTGCGCGCTGCTCAAACCCGCCGCTTGCCCGGCCTGGAACATCAGCACCAGCGAACTGGTGTAGCCGGTCATCATCGCGATGAAACCGGCGACGATCGCCGAGGGCGAAGTGTCGGCGAGGGGGCGTAGGCGAGTGTAGGTGGCGTCGTTCATGACGGCGGTGTTCCTTATACAGATGGAGATGTCGTAGCAACGCTGAACCCTGTGGGAGCGGGCTTGCTCGCGAAAGCGGTGGGTCATTCAAGGCAGATGTCGCCTGACACACCGCTTTCGCGAGCAAGCCCGCTCCCACAGGGGGATTTTTGTTCTGGCAGCGGATTCTGCGATCAAGCCTAAACTCAATCGTAACGGATCGTTGCAATACAGCCGTGGACACAAACAGCCATACAGTCGTGTTGCCACCATCCATTGTGTACAATCGCGCTGTTTTTTACGCGATACTTGCCAGCGACCTACTGTGCCGTATTACAGTCACGGTCTATTCGCCGCAGTTCTCCCGACTCGAGTGCCCATGAACGAACAGTTGCAACCCCTCAAGAAACAACCGCGAGCAGGCAAAGCCGGCCGCAGCGGAACCCAGGACGATATTGTCTATGCGCATATCTTCGAGGCCATCCTCGAACAGCGTCTGGCGCCCGGCACAAAATTGAGCGAAGAAGCGCTGGGGGAAATCTTCGGGGTCAGCCGCACCATCATTCGCCGCGCGCTGTCGCGTCTGGCCCATGAAGGCGTGGTGCTGTTGCGGCCGAACCGTGGCGCGGTCGTCGCCAGCCCGAGCGTTGAAGAAGCGCGTCAGGTGTTCATGGCCCGCCGTCTGGTGGAGCGCGCGATTACCGAACTGGCCGTGCAGCACGCCACTGCCGAGCAGATCGCCGAATTGCGCCAGATGGTCAACGACGAACGCGACAGTTTTTCCCGTGGCGATCGCGGCGCCGGTATTCGTCTGTCGGGCGAATTCCACCTGAAACTGGCCGAAGCGGCGAAAAACGCGCCACTGATCAGCTTCCAGCGCAGCCTGGTCTCGCAGACCTCGCTGATCATTGCCCAGTACGAAAGCGGCAACCGCTCGCATTGCTCCTACGACGAGCACACCCAGTTGATCGACGCCATCGAAGCGCGCAATGGTGAGTTGGCGGTGGACCTGATGATGCATCACATGGACCACATCGACAGCAAGCTCAACCTCGATGAGGAAAGTGCGTCGGATGATTTGCATGCGGTGTTCTCGCATTTGTTGCAGACCAAGAAGCCTGGGCGCCCAAGCGCCAAGCTTTGACTGATACCGAGTCGCGGCCTTCGCGAGCAGGCTCGCTCCCACATTGGATCTTCAGTGAATATAAAATTTGGCATCGACTGAGATCCCCCGCGGGAGCGGGCTTGCTCGTGAATACGGTCTGACAGGCAACAAAAATCCCCCGGGGCTAACACCGCCGGGGGATTTTTTATGCCTCGGGAAAACTCAGCGCTGATGCACCAAAGCCCCTGCCGCATAAGTCTGCTGCACCGTGCGGTCATCCCCTAGCGTCATCAGCACGAACAACGTCTCGGCAATGTTGTTGGCCTGTTTCAGGCGATAGCTGAGCAGTGGCGTGGCGTTGTAATCCAGCACCAGGAAGTCCGCATCAGAACCCGGCTGCAGGTTGCCGATCTTGTCTTCCAGGCGCAGTGCCCGCGCACCGCCCAGGGTCGCCAGGTACAGCGACTTGAACGGACTCAACCGCGCGCCCTGCAGCTGCATGACTTTGTAGGCTTCGTTCAGCGTTTGCAGCAGCGAGAAACTCGTGCCGCCGCCGACGTCAGTGCCGAGGCCGACGTTGAGCTTGTGCTTCTCGGCCATCGGCAAGTTGAACAGGCCGCTGCCGAGGAAGAAGTTCGAGGTCGGGCAGAACGAAATGGCCGAGCCGGTTTCCGCCAGTCGCGCACATTCGTCGTCGCACAGGTGTACGCCGTGAGCGAACACCGAGCGCTCGCCGAGCAGTTGGTAGTGGTCGTAAACGTCGAGGTAACCCTTGCGCTCCGGGAACAGTTCCTTGACCCACTCGATTTCCTTGAGGTTTTCGCTGATGTGGGTCTGCATGTACAGATCCGGGTATTCGGTCAGCAGTTGGCCGGCGAGGGTCAGTTGCTCCGGGGTGCTGGTCGGGGCGAAGCGCGGGGTGACCGCGTAGTGCAGACGACCCTTGCCGTGCCAGCGTTCGATCAGCGCCTTGCTCTCGACGTAGCTCGATTCGGCGGTGTCGGTCAGGTAGTCCGGGGCGTTGCGGTCCATCATCACCTTGCCGGCGATCATCCGCAGATCAAGTTTCTCGGCGGCCTCGAAGAACGAATTCACAGACTGCGGGTGCACGCTGCCGAACACCAGTGCGGTGGTGGTGCCGTTGCGCAACAGTTCCTTGATGAAAATGTCCGCGACTTCATCGGCGTGGGCCTTGTCACCGAACTGGCTTTCGCACGGGAAGGTGTAGGTGTTGAGCCAGTCCAGCAGTTGCTCGCCGTAGGCGCCGACCATGCCGGTTTGCGGCAGGTGGATGTGGGTGTCGATGAAGCCCGGGGTGATCAGCGCGTCCTGATAGTGGGTGATCTCGATGTCCGCCGGCAGGGTTGGCAGCAGGTCGCTGGCGTGGCCGAGGGCGCTGATCTTGCCGCCATCGACCACCAGCAGGCCGTCCTCGAAATATTCGTAGGAGGCTTCGATCCCGACTTCGGCGGGGTCGGCGATGCTGTGCAGGATGGCGGCGCGGTAGGCTTTGCGAGTCAGAGGCATGAGGGTTCTCTAATCAGTTTGAGGCTTTGAGTTTGGCGGCCTGACTGCGCCGGGAAACGGGCAGCAGTTTGGCAATCGGTTCGGCGCTGGCGGTGTGCTGGCCGAAATTGGTGTTATAGGTGGCGATGATTTCGCCGGCGATGGAGATGGCGATTTCCACAGGCAGTTTGCCTTTGACTTCGCCGATGCCCATCGGGCAGCGCATGCGTTGCACGACGCCGCTGTCGAAACCGCGATCACGCAGGCGATGTTCGAACTTGGCCCGTTTGGTCTTCGAGCCGATCAGGCCGAAGTAGGCGAAGTCGTTGCGCTTGAGGATCGCGGCGGTGAGTTCCAGGTCCAGCTGATGGTTGTGGGTCATGACGATGCAGTAGCTGCCGACGGGCAGGTCATCGATTTCATCCACAGGCTCTTCGGCGACGATTTTACGCACGCCGTGGGGGATCTGTTCGGGGAATTCCTCTTCCCGCGAGTCGATCCAGCGCACCCGGCACGGCAGGCTGGCGAGCAACGGCACCAACGCGCGGCCGACATGCCCGGCGCCGAACACGGCGATTTGCGCTTGCACCTGGCCCATCGGTTCGAACAGCAACACGGTGGCGCCGCCGCAGCACTGGCCGAGGCTGGCGCCAAGGCTGAAACGCTCCAGATGGGTGTCCTGCTTACCGCTGGCGAGCATCTCGCGGGCGATCTGCATGGCTTTGTATTCCAGATGCCCGCCACCGATGGTGTCGAAGGTCTGTCTGGCGCTGACGACCATTTTCGAGCCGGCATTACGCGGGGTCGAGCCTAGTTCTTCGATGATCGTCACCAGAACACAGGGTTCGCCCTGGTTCTGCAGGTCGGCGAGGGCGTCGATCCAGTTGTACATGTTCACCTCGACATCTTCGTTGCCTGTTCGGGCCTCTTCGCGAGCAGGCTCGCTCCCACAAGGGAATGCATTCCAAAATGTGGGAGCGAGCCTGCTCGCGAAGGTCGCACCTCGGTCCTAGAGCGGAGCCAATTCGGTTTCAGCCTCGACCGCTTTCACAGCCTTGAGCTGACGCATCTGCTCACACCCCCACAACACCCGCTCCGGAGTCGCCGGCGCGTCGATCTTTGGCTGATGCTTATAGTCACCGAGGCTCGCCACCGCATCCTTGATCGCGCACCACGCGGCAATCCCGAGCATGAACGGCGGCTCACCCACAGCCTTGGAATGGAACACTGTGTCTTCCGGGTTCTTGCGGTTCTCGACCAGCTTCACCCGCAGGTCCAGCGGCATGTCGGCCACGGCCGGGATCTTGTAGCTGGCCGGGCCGTTGGTCATCAGCTTGCCCTTGTTGTTCCAGACCAGTTCTTCCATGGTCAGCCAGCCCATGCCCTGGACGAAACCACCCTCGACCTGACCGATGTCGATCGCCGGGTTCAGCGAGGCGCCGACGTCGTGGAGGATGTCGGTACGGAGCATCTTGTACTCGCCGGTCAGGGTGTCGACGATCACTTCACAGCACGCCGCGCCGAAGGCGAAGTAGTAAAACGGCCGACCACGGGCCTGGCTGCGGTCGTAGTAGATTTTCGGGGTCTTGTAGAAGCCGGTGCTCGACAGCGAGACCTGATTGAAATACGCCAGTTGGATCAGCGCTTCGAAGGTCATGATGTGGTCACGCACGCGCACATGGCCGTTGTGGAATTCCACATCTTCTTCGCTGACCTTGTAGTGCCGCGCAGCGAACTCCACCAGACGCTGCTTGATGATCTCGGCGGCGTTCTGCGCAGCCTTGCCGTTGAGGTCGGCACCGCTGGACGCCGCAGTCGGCGAGGTATTCGGCACTTTGTCGGTGTTGGTCGCGGTGATCTGCACCCGATCCATTTCTACCTGGAACACTTCGGCCACCACCTGTGCGACCTTGGTGTTCAGGCCCTGGCCCATTTCCGTGCCACCGTGGTTCAGGTGGATGCTGCCATCGGTGTAGACGTGGATCAGCGCGCCGGCCTGGTTGAGGAAGCTGGCGGTGAAGGAAATACCGAATTTCACCGGGGTCAGCGCCAGGCCCTTTTTCAGGATCGGGCTGTTGGCGTTATAGCGGCGGATCGCTTCGCGGCGCTCGGCGTACTGGCTGCTTTCTTCCAGTTCGGCGGTCATCTCTTCGAGCATGTTGTGCTCGACGGTCTGGTAGTAGTGGGTGACATTGCGCTCGGTCTTGCCGTAGTAGTTGGCCTTGCGCACCGCCAGCGGATCGAGGTTGAGGTGACGGGCAATCGCGTCCATCACTTCTTCGATCGCAACCATGCCCTGCGGGCCGCCGAAACCACGGTAAGCGGTGTTCGACGCGGTGTTGGTCTTGCAGCGGTGACCGTTGATGGTCGCGTCACCGAGGTAGTACGAGTTGTCCGAGTGGAACATCGCCCGGTCGACAATCGACGCCGACAGGTCTGGCGAGCAGCCGCAGTTGCCGGCCAGGTCCATGGCGATGCCGTGCAGGCGCCCGGAGCTGTCGAAACCGACGTCGTACTCGACATAGAACGGGTGGCGCTTGCCGGTCATCAGCATGTCTTCGACCCGTGGCAGACGCATCTTGGTCGGCTGACCGGTGAGGTGCGCGATCACCGCACACAGGCACGCCGGGCTGGCGGCCTGGGTTTCCTTGCCGCCGAAACCACCGCCCATGCGGCGCATGTCGACGACGATCTTGTTCATCGACACGTCGAGCACTTCGGCCACCAGTTTCTGCACTTCGGTGGGGTTCTGCGTCGAGCAGTAGACGATCATGCCGCCGTCTTCGGTGGGCATCACCGAGGAGATCTGGGTTTCCAGATAAAAGTGTTCCTGACCGCCGATGTGCAGCGTGCCTTGAATACGGTGTTCGGCGGTGGCCAATGCCGAAGCCGAATCGCCACGCTGATGGGTGTGGCTGTCGAGCACGAAGTGGCGTTTGCGCAAGGCTTCGACCACGTCCAGCACCGGTTCGAGATCCTCGTACTCGATGATCGCCGCCATCGCCGCTTTGCGCGCGGTTTCCAGGTCTTTCGCGGCCACGGCCAGCACTGGCTGACCGACGAATTGCACGTCGTCAATCGCCAGCAGCGGATCGCCCGGCAGCAGCGGGCCGATGTCTTTCAGGCCCGGTACGTCTTCGTGAGTGATCGCAATGCGCACGCCTTCGAAGGCGTAGCAGGGCTTGGTGTCGATGCTGATGATTTTCGCGTGGGCGCGGTCCGACAGCCGTGCGTAAACGTGCAGCTGATTGGGAAATTCCAGACGGTCATCGATGTACTGCGCTTCACCGGACACGTGCTTGGCGGCGCTATCGTGCTTGACGCTGCGGCCGACACCGGTGGTCAGGTCCTTGGCAAACAGTTCCGCCAATTCGGCTTGGGTCTTCTCTACGGCGTGATGGTTAGACATAAGCGGTCACCCGAGTCTCGATGTGCGGTGTTTGCAGTTCGATGAAGTATTTGCGCAGCAGGTTCTGTGCGCTGAGCAGGCGATATTCCTTGCTGGCGCGGAAGTCCGAGAGCGGCGTGAAGTCTTCGGCCAGTGCGGCGCAGGCGCGTTCGATCACGGCGTTGTTGAACGGCTGACCGAGCAGCACGGCTTCGCAATGGGCGGCGCGTTTCGGGATCGCGGCCATGCCGCCGAATGCCATGCGCGCGTCGGTGATCACGCCGTTTTCCACGCGCAGGTTGAACGCGGCGCAGACGGCGGAGATGTCATCGTCCAGACGCTTGGAGACTTTGTAGGCGCGGAAGCGCTGTTCGGCGGTGGCACGCGGGACGATGATCTTCTCGATGAACTCGCTTTCCTGGCGGGCGGTGACCTTGTAGTCGATGAAGTAATCTTCCAGGTTCAGCGTGCGCCGGGTTTCACCTTTGCACAGCACCACCTGCGCGCCGAGGGCGATCAACAGCGGTGGCGAGTCACCGATTGGCGAGGCGTTGCCGATGTTGCCGCCGAGGGTGCCCTGATTGCGGATCTGCAGCGAAGCGAAACGGTGCAGCAATTCGCCGAAGTCCGGGTATTCGGCCGTCAGTGCTTCGTAGCAGTCGGAGAGGGCGGTGGCGGCGCCGATTTCGATACGCTCTTCGAAGGTTTCGATGCGCTTCATTTCGGCGACGTTGCCGACGTAGATCATCACCGGCAGGGTGCGGTGGAACTGAGTGACTTCCAAAGCCAGATCGGTGCCGCCGGCCAGCAGTCGGGCTTGTGGGTAAGCGTCGTAGAGGTCGGCCAGATCGGCGACGGTCAGCGGCACCAGGCAGCGCTTGTCGCCACTGTTGAGTTCGCCGATATCGGTCGGGGCGATGGCTTTGAGGCGGGCGATGGTCTCGGCTTCGCGGGCATCGAACTGGTCCGGCTGCTTGCCACAGCAGGATTGCTCGGCGGCGGCGAGGATCGGCCGGTAGCCGGTGCAGCGGCAGAGGTTGCCGGCCAGCGCTTCGTGCGCCTTGGCCTGATCCGGTGCATCGCTGTTCTTTTGCAGGGCAAACAGCGACATGACGAAACCGGGAGTGCAGAAGCCGCACTGCGAGCCGTGGCACTCGACCATGGCTTTCTGCACGCTGTGCAATTCGCCTTGGTGTTTGAGGTCTTCGACGCTGATCAGTTGTTTGCCGTGCAGCGACGAAACAAAGGTCAGGCACGAGTTGAGGCTGCGATAGCGAATGTGTTCGCGGCCGTCGTCATCCGTTTGCAACTCGCCGACCACCACGGTGCAGGCGCCACAGTCGCCGCTGGCGCAGCCTTCTTTGGTGCCGGATTTGCCCACGTGTTCGCGCAGGTAATTGAGCACGGTCAGATTCGGGTCCAGGGCGTGCTCGCTACGGAGTTCCTGGTTAAGTAAAAACTGGATCACGGAAGGCCTCGCAGACTCATTATTGTTGTTAACCGACTTCAACCGAATTTAGCAGGTCTGACTTTTCGGTCAATGGTTTTCTGACTTAAAGGTCAGGAAAAGCGGTTTTGTCGATTAACCCGCACTCTATTGAGTATTGACCCTGAGCGGATCCACTGCTTTTTTGCTTGAATCGTGCCAAAAAGCGCCGTGCGGGCACTCCGCCATGTACTTGCATTTGCGCTACACTGCGCCGCTTGTGCAGATCGAAGAGTTTGAAGGACAACCATGACGTTCAAGGCGCCGGACAGCCTCGCCGAGCAAATCGCTCACCACCTCGCCGAACGCATCATTCGCGGCGAAATGAAGCCGGGAGAGCGCATTCAGGAACAGAAGGTCACGCTGGCCCTCAATGTCAGCCGCGGATCGGTCCGCGAAGCCCTGCTGATCCTCGAACGCCGCCACCTGATCGCGATCCTGCCGCGACGTGGCGCCCATGTCACCGAACTCACCGCACACAAGGTGCAGAGCCTGTGCACGCTGATGAGCGAGCTGTACATCCTGCTCGGCAATGCGGTCGCCAATGGCTGGCAGACCCAGGCCGACATGGCGCCGTTCGTGCAGATCCAGCAGCGCCTGGGCGCCAGCTACGAGCGTCAGGACATCCGCACCTTCGTCGACGACAGCTTCGCCGTGATGCGCGCTGCGTACCCGTTTGCCAACAACCCGTACCTGCAAGAGACCGTCGAGAACCTGCAGCCGGCCATGAGCCGTGCGTATTTCCTCGCCCTCGAACAGCGCAAGGCCGAAATGAGCGAGTTCCTAGAACTGTTCGAACGCCTGCTGGCCGCTGTCCTCGCCCGTGATTTGCCGCAGATCCGCATCGTGCTGACGGCTTACGCCCAGCGCAGCTGCGATCTGGTGGTTTCCGCCCTGACGGTTGCCTGAGCGTGCGGCTAAAGTGCATCAAACTGGCGGGGTTCAAGTCCTTCGTCGACCCGACCACGGTGAACTTCCCCAGTAACATGGCGGCGGTCGTCGGGCCGAACGGTTGCGGCAAGTCGAACATCATCGACGCCGTACGCTGGGTGATGGGCGAAAGTTCGGCGAAAAACCTGCGTGGCGAGTCGATGACCGACGTCATCTTCAACGGCTCGACCAGTCGCAAACCGGTGAGCCAGGCGAGCATCGAGCTGGTGTTCGACAACTCCGCCGGCACGCTGTTGGGCGAATACGCGGCTTACGCGGAGATTTCCATCCGTCGTAAGGTGACCCGCGACAGCCAGACGACTTATTACCTCAACGGCACCAAATGCCGTCGTCGCGACATTACCGATATCTTCCTCGGCACCGGTCTGGGCCCGCGCAGCTACTCGATCATCGAGCAGGGGATGATCTCCAAGCTGATCGAGTCCAAGCCTGAAGACTTGCGCAACTTCATCGAAGAAGCGGCGGGCATCTCCAAGTACAAGGAGCGCCGGCGCGAGACCGAAAACCGCATCCGCCGCACCCACGAAAACCTGGCGCGTCTGACCGACCTGCGCGAAGAGCTCGAACGCCAGCTCGAACGCTTGCACCGTCAGGCCGAATCCGCCAGGAAGTATCAGGAATACAAGAGCGAAGAGCGTCAGCTCAAGGCGCAACTGTCGGCCCTGCGCTGGCAGGATCTGAACGATCAGGTCGGCCAGCGCGAGTCGATCATCGGCACGCAGGAAGTCAGTTTCGAAGCGCTGGTCGCCGAGCAGCGCAATGCCGATGCCGCCATCGAGCGCCTGCGCGACGGGCACCATGAACTGTCCGAGCGCTTCAATCTGGTGCAGGGGCGCTTTTATTCGGTCGGCGGCGACATCGCCCGGGTCGAGCAGAGCATCCAGCACGGCCAGCAACGCTTGCGCCAGTTGCAGGACGATCTGAAAGAAGCCGAGCGCGCGCGCCTTGAAACCGAATCGCACCTGGGTCACGACCGCACACTGCTGCTGACCCTTGGCGAAGAGCTGGACATGCTCACTCCCGAGCAGGAAGTCACCAGCGCCGCCGCCGAAGAAGCTGCTGCTGCGCTGGAAGAAGCCGAGCTGACCATGCACGGCTGGCAGGAGCAGTGGGACACCTTCAACCTGACCGCCGCCGAACCCCGGCGCCAGGCCGAAGTGCAGCAGTCACGGATCCAGCAGCTGGAAACCAGCATGGAGCGTCTGGCCGATCGGCAAAAGCGTCTGGCTGAAGAGCGCGACTTGCTTTCCGCCGACCCGGAAGACGCGGCGATCATGGCGCTCAACGAGCAGCTCGCCGAATCCGAAGCGACCCTCGAAGATTTGCAGACCAGCGAAGAAGCGCAGGTCGAAAAGCTGGAACAGCTGCGTCAGGAACTGCAGCAGGCACTGACCGCGCAGCAACAGGCGCAGGGCGATTTGCAGCGCCTCAACGGGCGACTGGCCTCGCTGGAAGCCTTGCAGCAAGCCGCGCTCGATCCGGGCACCGGCACTGCCGAATGGCTGCGCGAACAGAATCTCGCCGAACGCCCGCGTCTGGCCGAAGGGCTGAAGGTCGAGGCCGGTTGGGAGCTGGCGGTGGAAACCGTGCTCGGCGCCGATCTGCAAGCGGTGCTGGTGGACGACTTCAACGGCTTCGATCTGTCCGCGTTCACCCAAGGTGATCTGCGCCTGCTCAGTCCAGCCAGTGATGGTGTGCGAGTGGCGGGCAGTTTGCTGGACAAGGTTGAGGCGCAGATCGATCTGTCGCCGTGGCTCGGCCAGGTCAAACCGGTCGACAGCCTCGAACAGGCGTTGGCCCTGCGCGGCCAGTTGAGTGCCGGGCAAAGTCTGATCAGTCGCGACGGTTACTGGGTCGGCCGACACTTTCTGCGCGTGCGTCGCGCCAGTGAAGCCGAAAGCGGCATGCTCGCCCGTGGCCAGGAAATCGAGACGCTGCAGGCCGAGCGCGAAGAGCGCGAAGCCACGGTCGAAGCCATGGAAACCCGTTTGCAGACCCTGCGTGCGCAACAGCGGCAGCAGGAAAACGGCCGTGAGCATTTGCGTCGTTTGCTGCAGGACGAAGCGCGTTCCCAAGGTGAATTGAAAGCCCAGTTGTCCGCCGGTAAAGCCAAGGCCGAACAACTGATGCTGCGCCGCACGCGGCTTGATGAGGAACTGATCGAACTCGGCGAGCAGCGCGAGCTGGAACACGAACAAGTCGGCGAAGCGCGCATGCAATTGCAGGAAGCGCTCGACGCCATGGCGCTGGACACCGAGCAGCGCGAGTTGCTGCTGGCTCAGCGCGACAGCCTGCGCGAACGCCTCGATCGCGTGCGTCAGGAAGCCCGGCAACACAAGGATCACGCCCACCAACTGGCGGTCCGCCTCGGTTCGTTGCGCGCGCAACATGATTCCACGCGCCAGGCGCTGGAGCGGCTGGAAATGCAGGCTGAGCGCCTGACCGAAAAGCGTGAGCAGTTGAGCCTGAATCTGGAGGAGGGCGAGGCACCGCTGGAAGAGCTGCGCCTGAAACTCGAAGAACTGCTCGACAAACGCATGACCGTCGACGAAGAACTGAAGACCGCGCAGATCGCGCTGGAAGACGCCGACCGCGAACTGCGCGAAGCGGAAAAGCGCCGGACCCAGGCCGAGCAGCAATCGCAAATGATCCGTGGCCAGCTCGAACAGCAACGCATGGAATGGCAAGCGCTGACCGTGCGGCGCAAGGCGCTGCAGGATCAATTGCTCGAAGACGGCTACGATCTCAATGGCGTGCTCGCGACGTTGACGCCCGAGGCCAGTGAACGCGCCGCCGAAGAAGAACTCGAACGGATCAATGCGCGGATTCAACGCCTGGGCGCGATCAACCTCGCGGCCATCGATGAATACACGCAACAGTCCGAACGTAAACGTTATCTGGATGCGCAGGACGCCGATCTGGTGGAAGCACTGGAGACCCTGGAAAACGTCATCCGCAAGATCGACAAGGAAACCCGTAATCGCTTCAAAGATACCTTTGATCAGATCAATGGCGGTTTACAGGCACTTTTCCCGAAAGTTTTCGGTGGCGGGCGCGCGTATTTGGAACTGACGGGCGAAGATCTACTCGATACAGGGGTAACGATCATGGCGCAGCCGCCAGGGAAGAAGAACAGCACCATCCATTTGCTCTCCGGCGGGGAAAAAGCCCTGACCGCGCTGGCACTGGTTTTTGCGATCTTCAAATTGAATCCGGCGCCGTTCTGCATGCTCGATGAAGTTGACGCGCCACTGGATGACGCTAACGTTGGACGCTACGCACGATTGGTTAAAGAGATGTCGCAGACCGTGCAGTTCATCTATATCACCCACAACAAGATCGCCATGGAAATGGCCGATCAACTGATGGGCGTGACGATGCACGAGCCGGGTTGTTCGCGACTGGTTGCAGTGGATGTCGAGGAGGCGATGGCGATGGTGGACGCCTGAGTCAGCGTGGTGTCGGAAGGGTATTGATGTTCTGTAGGACTTTTTTACCGACTTCGACTTGCTGGCCAATCGACATATTCGCGCAAGCCAATGTGACAGACGGTGTAAAGTTGTCTTTGGTCGTGCTAGTTTAATGTCAATTTTTCGTATACGTGGGCAAAACGCCTGTCAGAACATAGAGTTGGCGCCACGTTTTAAAGCGGTTTGCAAAATGTAAACCCCTTATTTTTCAGCATTTTTTATAGAGGCACGGGATTACATGGAAATCGGTCTGCGCGAGTGGCTGATCGTCATCGGCATCATTGTGATAGCCGGTATTCTTTTCGATGGCTGGCGCCGTATGCGCGGCGGCAAGGGAAAACTGAAATTCCGTCTTGACCGAAGTCTGTCCAACCTGCCGGACGAGGACACCAGCGCTGAGCTGTTGGGCCCGGCCCGCGTGCTGGATACGCATAAAGAACCGCAACTGGACGAACACGATCTGCCGTCGGTGAGCATGCCGGCCCGCGAAGCTCGCGAGCCTCGCGAATCCGGTTCGAAACGTGGCAAGCGCGGCAGCAACGGTCCGGCCCAGGGCGACCTGAACCTCGACCTGGACCTGGACGGCGGCCCGAGCTTCAGCAGTCGTGATGACGACTTCGTCGAAGACATCAAGCCGTCGCCAGCGGTGGTCGACAAGGATCAGCCGCAAGCCGAAGAAGTGCTGGTGATCAGCGTGATCTGCCGCGACGCCGCCGGCTTCAAAGGCCCGGCCCTGCTGCAGAACATTCTCGAAAGCGGTCTGCGTTTTGGCGAGATGGATATTTTCCACCGTCACGAAAGCATGGCCGGCAACGGTGAAGTGCTGTTCTCCATGGCCAATGCGGTCAAGCCGGGCATCTTCGATCTGGACGACATCGACCATTTCAGCACCCCGGCGGTGAGCTTCTTCCTCGGCCTGCCAGGCCCGCGCCATCCGAAGCAGGCTTTCGACGTGATGGTCGCGGCAGCGCGCAAGCTGTCGCAGGAACTGAACGGCGAGCTGAAAGATGACCAGCGCAGCGTACTGACCGCGCAGACCATCGAGCACTACCGTCAGCGCATCGTCGAATTCGAACGCCGCGCCCTGACCCAGAAGCGCTAAGGCCAGGATCAAAAGATCGCAGCCTTCAGCAGCTCCTACAGAGGAACGCGATCCCTGTAGGAGCTGTCGAGTGCAACGAGGCTGCGATCTTTGAATGATGAAACTGGAGCAGCCTCGGCTGCTCTTTTGCTTTATGAGAGAACACCCATGACCGCCGCCAAAAACCGCATCCTAGAGCTGCGCGCTGAACTTGATCAGCACAACTACCGGTACCACGTCCTCGACGAGCCGAGCATTCCGGACGCCGAGTACGACCGGTTGTTCCACGAGCTCAAGGCACTGGAAGCGGCCAATCCGGAACTGATCACCAGCGACTCGCCGACCCAACGCGTCGGCAGCGTGGCGTTGACCGCGTTCACCCAGGTGCGCCATGAAGTGCCGATGCTCAGCCTCGGCAACGCCTTCGAAGAAACCGACATGCGCGAGTTCGACCGCCGGGTGACCGAAGGTCTGGATCTGCCGGCCGGTGATCTGTTCGGTGGCGGCGCCGTGGTGGAATACAGTTGCGAGCCGAAACTCGATGGCCTGGCGGTCAGCCTGCTGTATCAGGACGGCGTGCTGGTGCGTGGCGCCACCCGCGGCGATGGCACCACCGGTGAAGACATCAGCGTCAACGTGCGCACCGTGCGCAACATCCCGTTGAAGTTGCATGGCGAGGGCTGGCCGGCGACCCTGGAAGTGCGCGGTGAAGTGTTCATGTCCAAGGCCGGTTTCGAGCGACTCAACGCCTCGCAACTGGAAGTCGGTGGCAAGACCTTCGCCAACCCGCGCAACGCCGCTGCCGGCAGCCTGCGTCAGCTGGATTCGAAGATCACCGCCAACCGCCCGCTGGAGTTCTGTTGCTACGGCATCGGTCAGGTCTCCCACGATATTTCCGACACCCACATCGGCAACCTCAAGCAATTGCAGAAGTGGGGCATGCCGATCAGCCACGAGCTGAAACTGGCCAAAGGCATCGACGAGTGCCTGGATTACTACCGCGACATCGGCGAACGGCGTAACTCGCTGGCGTACGAAATCGACGGTGTGGTGTTCAAGGTCAACAGCATCGCCGATCAGCGTGAGCTGGGCTTCCGTGCCCGCGAACCGCGTTGGGCGATCGCGCACAAATTCCCGGCCATGGAAGAACTCACCGAACTGCTCGACGTGGAATTCCAGGTCGGCCGTACCGGCGCCGTCACTCCGGTGGCACGGCTGAAACCGGTCAAGGTCGCGGGTGTCACCGTGGCCAACGCCACCCTGCACAACATGGACGAAGTGGCGCGCCTGGGCCTGATGATCGGCGACACGGTGATCATCCGCCGCGCCGGTGACGTGATCCCGCAGGTGGTGCAAGTGGTCACCGAACGCCGCCCCGAGAATGCGCGTCCTGTAGCGATTCCGGAGAACTGCCCGGTCTGCGGCTCCCATGTCGAGCGCACGCAACTGGTCAAGCGCAGCAAAGGCAAGGAAACCATCAGCGAAGGTGCGGTGTACCGCTGCGTCGGCCGTCTGGCCTGTGGTGCGCAACTGAAGCAGGCGATCATTCACTTCGTCTCGCGCCGGGCGATGGACATCGAAGGCCTCGGCGACAAGAGCGTCGAGCAACTGGTCGACGAAGGTCTGGTCAGTTCGCCGGCCGATCTGTATGCGTTGAAGTTCGACGACATTGTCGATCTGGAAGGCTTCGCCGAAGTCTCCAGCAACAAGCTGCTGGCAGCCATCGAAGACAGCAAGCAACCGGGTCTGGCGCGATTCATTTACGCCCTCGGCATTCCCGATGTCGGCGAGGAGACGGCCAAGGTTCTGGCGCGCTCGCTGGGGTCGCTGGAGCGCGTGCAGCAGGCGTTGCCGCAAGTGCTGACCTACCTGCCGGACATCGGCCTGGAAGTGGCGCACGAGATTCACAGCTTCTTTGAAGACGCGCATAACCAGCAAGTGATCACCGAGTTGTTGGGGCATGGCCTGCAGATTCAGGATCAGGGTGAACTCGGCGCCGAATTTGCCGCCAGCACCACGCTCGGCGGCTTGCTCGACAAACTGCACATCCCTTCGGTTGGCCCGGGCGGTGCACAGAAACTGGCGGACAAATTCGGCTCGCTGCAAGCGGTGATGGATGCCGACTGGCTGGACATGCGCCAGGCGTTGCCGGAGAAGCAGGCCAATTCTGTTCGCGAGTTTTTTGCTGTGCCTGAGCACCGGCAAATCGCCGAGTCTGCCGAAAAACAGCTGCGTGATTTCGGTATGCACTGGCTGAGCGAGAAGAAAGTCGTCGAAGGCCTGCCACTGTCCGGCGAGACCTGGGTGCTGACTGGCAAGGTCGAGTTGATGAGCCGCGATGTGGCCAAAGAACACCTGGAAAGCCTCGGCGCCAAAGTTGCCGGCTCGGTATCGGCCAAGACCCACTGCGTGGTGGCGGGGCCGGGGGCTGGCTCGAAGCTGACCAAGGCCAATGAGCTGGGCGTGAAGGTGATGGATGAAGAGGCGTTTATCGCGTTCCTCAAAACTCACGGTATTTCTGCCTGATACCTTTTCGGTCGGCAGTCTGTTTTTGTGGCGAGGGAGCTTGCTCCCGCTCGGCGACGAAGTCGTCGCAAAACCACCATCCTCGGTGTTTCAGGATAAATGAGGTCGCGTGGTTTTGGGGCTGCTTCGCAACCCCGGCGGGAGCAAGCTCCCTCGCCACATCGGCAGTGTCACTCAGTAGCTGCGCTGTATTCGGGAACATTGTTGTCTTCAGGATGATCTAGTCTTGGCAAGCCCCAGGGAGAGATCGCCATGTACCGCTTTTTCGAGCAGCTCAGTTCTCGCATCGTCGCGCCGTTCATGGGCGAGTCTTCACGCAACAGCAAAATCTGGCCGTGCCGCTGCGGCCAGTCGCTGTTCTTTCGCAACAGTCAGTGCCTGGTGTGCAGCGCCATGCTGGGCTATCAGCCTGAAGAAAGTCGCCTGACTTCGCTGCAGCCGGGGCCGCAGGACGGTCGCTGGACACTCGATGCCGATCCCGGCGCCGGACTGTTTCGCCGCTGCGCCAACCTCGACACGCCCGCCGCGTGCAACTGGCTGCTGCCGGATAACGGCCGCGACAGCCTGTGCATCGCCTGCAGCCTCAATCGCACCATCCCCGATCTCTCGGTGCCGGAAAACCCCGAACGCTGGCGCAAGGTCGAAATCGCCAAGCGCCGACTGGTGGCGCAACTGATCACCCTCGGCCTGCCGGTCATCCCGAAAACCGTAGACGAAGCGACCGGCTTGGCTTTCGACTTCATCGGCGTCGACCTCGAAGGCAATGCGCCGATGACCGGCCACGCCAACGGCCTGATCACCCTCGACATCAAAGAAGCCGACGACGCTCATCGCGAGCAGGTGAGGGCGGCGATGCATGAACCCTATCGCACGCTGCTCGGGCATTTCCGGCATGAGGTCGGGCATTACTACTGGGACCGTCTGATCGCCAACGGCCCGTGGCTCGAGTCGTTCCGCCAGCTGTTCGGCGACGAGCGCGCCAGTTACGCCGAAGCGCTCGACCGTCATTATCAGCAAGGTGCCCCTCTGGACTGGCCGCAACACTACGTCAGCGCCTACGCGACCATGCACCCGTGGGAAGACTGGGCCGAAACCTGGGCGCATTACCTGCACATGATGGACGCGGTGGATACCGCGCTGGGTTTCGGCATGAGCGCGCGGGAAATGGATTTCGACTACCAGCCGTTCCCGTCCAGCACGCTGTACGACCCGGAGCACCCCGGCGGCGCGGCGTTCCTGTCGTTCGTCAACGCCTGGATCGAACTGGCGGGCATGCTCAACGAGCTGTCACGCAGCATGGGTCAGCCGGATTTCTACCCGTTCGTGCTACCGGCGGCGGCGATTGCCAAGTTGCACTTCATCCATCTGGTGATCCAGCAGGCGGGCGGCAAGGCGGATGAGGTGTTGCAGGCGCAATAGCAAGTGCTTGAAGCCCTTCATATTTTTAATCTGAAACCAACGGTTGTAACTTCGCTTCAGATAGGTACAATGGCGCGGCTCGCCGACAGGTGAGTGTCGTTATGGTGACCCCATCGGTCCCCCCGCAACGATTACCCGTGAACCTGGTCAGAGCCGGAAGGCAGCAGCCACAGCGGGAACATTGTGTGCCGGGGTGTGGCTGGTGGGGTTACCACCTTAACGAACAACCAACGCTTCAACAGAACTGCATGGGTTTCGCCCACTGCGGTTTTTTTATGCCTGCGATTCAAGCTGTCACGCCAGCCCCTGTGGGAGCGAGCCTGCTCGCGAAGGCTGCCCCCGATGCCTGTTCAGTCACCAAGGCTGAACAGTGGCATACTCCACCGTCTTGCTGCGCGCGTCGTTGACAAGTTCGCGCCCTGGCTACGAGGTTGTATGCACCCGGAACATCACGATTTATCCACCGCCGTGTACTTGCCTGTGACGGACGAGACCTGCGCGAGCCTGTTGCAGCCCGAGGGCGCGAAAATCCTCGGCGAGTTGACGGATGCGCAATTGGCCGCCGTGCTGGTCATCCAGAATCTGGCCCAGGCCGCCGAAAAGGATCTCACCGCCACGGCGGCGGAGAAGGTGCTGGCGCGGCTGATCGCCTGGGCGGTCGATGGCGGGGCAGGGCTGCTGTCCGAGGCGCAGCGGCTGTTCGATCCGCGCCAGTTGTACTTCGGCCTGAACGCCATCAGGGGATTGAACCTGCGTCTGCTGTTGGCCGAAGAGGTGTCGGCGCAGGATTACCTGCTGCCCGATGGCAAGTGGGACGACGAGTTCAAGACGCGTCACCACGCGGTCAACAATCCGTTCAGTCAGCAGATGATCAGCCCGGCGCACCGCGAGCGCTGGCTCAGCGCTGCGCAAGACAAACTGGTCAGAACCTTCCGCGCCAACCTCGATGAAGACCTGCACGTTCAAGGCTACGCCGGGATCGGCAAGAGCCATCTGGTCGGCGCGTTGACCGAGTGCCTGCGCCCAGAGAAAACCCTGCTGCTGGCACGCACCCCGGAAAAACTCGCAACCCTGTGCCAGCGCATGGGCGTAGGCAGTGAGCGCAAGCCCGGCATCACCTTTGAGGCGTTCGCGCGCGGGCTGATTTACGGGCGCAAGCCGCAGCCGGCAGGCGCCGCCGGCCGAGTCGCGAGCAAGCAGAGCCTGGCGCAGGAGCTGAACATCCTCGGCTTTCGCGAACATGACGCGCAAAGGACTCTCAACGTCTGTCTGGAAACCCTCGAACGCTATTGCCACTCCCGGGATTACAGCCTGTCGGCGCATCATCTGCCGTATTTCAAACTGTCCTTGTCCAGCCTTGAGTCCAAGGTGCTGCTGGAGTATTCAAGCCGCGTGTGGACTTACCTCGAGGCCAACCCGGCGTGGGGCCGGCAGAGCGGCTTTGAAGCCTTGTTGCTGATCAAACGGGCAAGCCTTGCGGGCTGCGTGGTGCCGCCGCGTTATACCCACGTGCTGATCGACGAGAGTCAGGACATTCCCGCTTCGCTGCTGCAGATTATCGAGCGCGGCCGGCAGGTGCTGATCACGCTGGGGGATGAGTATCAGCATGCCGAGCGCGATCTGGTGAAAAGAAAGCGTGAAGTGCGCCAGAGCGATATCACCTATTCGGTGCGCTCGGGGCGCAATGTCGAGCGTCTGGTCAATCCGCTGATTTCCCGGCACTCGGAAAAGAGCAAGGTGCCTTTCGAGGGCGCACGTGAGGCGGATGTCGGCATCGAGTTTTACCCACAGGGCTTTGTCCCGCCCGAAGGTTGTGTGGTGCTGACGGCATCCCCGTGGGACACCATGAAGTGGGCCATGCAACTGCACGATGCCAATTGCCTGTTCTGCTTCGCCGACATGCAGGCGCAGCGCGACCTCGAGCACTTCATGACCAGCGCCATCGAGTTGTTCAAGGTGGATTACTACAGTTCCACGCACAGCGAGAAGGGCCCGCATCGCTATTTCAGCGACTTGCCGAAGTGGCAACAGGTGCGCGAAGCCAATCAGTTCGACGAGGCGTTTCTGTGGGTCGAGGCCGAGCTGGAGAAAGGTTTCAAGGTCGCTGACCTGACCCGGCTCAACCGGATGATCGGCGGCCGCGGCAAGAGCTGTTTGCTGATGCAGGCGCAGGAGGCGGGCGGCATGGAGTTCGACCGCGTGCTGCTGACGCCTGAACTGCTGACCAATGTGCAGTTCAAGGACGCCTACCAATTCGACCAGCGGATCTGCGCCGTGTACATCGCCATCTCCCGCGCCCGGCAGCAGCTTTACCTGCCCTACGATGTGGTCGAGTGGATCGAGTTTCACGACTACCAGAAATTCCGCGAGTCGCACGGTTACTGAATAATTCTCCGTCGGAAATGTCCTCCTGTGGGAGCGGGCTTGCTCGCGAAGGCGGTGTGCCAGTTAACGCATCAGGTGACTGACACACCGCCTTCGCGAGCAAGCCCGCTCCCACAATGGGTTATGGGATGGCTTCAGCGGACCCGGTATACAACCGGATAATGTCATCAATCTCCCCCGACATTTTCATCCGCAACAACGTGCGCAGGATCCGCTGCACCGGCACCTGCGGGTCATTCCTCACATAGCAGCCGACCTGCTGCTCCTGCAGCACCGCCACCCCGTGCAGTTGCTGCGCGGGCAGCAGGCGCTGGTTGAACCAGTCCAGCGTCCATTGATTGCTCACCGCATAGCGGTAGCGCCCGGCCAGGAGTTTTTCCAGCACTTGTTCCTGATTGCGCGCGTCGTCGCGTTGCAGGCGATCGGCGTCGAACAGCGGTTGCAGGGTCGGGTAGGTGTAGCCGAGCACGGTGCCGATCGATTGGCGTGCAAGGTTCGCCGGATCGACGCGTGGTGGTTGATCCTGGCGGCTGATCAGCAGATCGCGCTGGAACAGCAGCGGAATGCTCCAGATGTAATCGCCGGACTGATTCGGCAGCCACGATTGTGCGGCATAGCAGCGCACATCGACTTCACCGCGCTCCATGGCACTTTGTACTCGGGTGCGCGGCAGGACGTGGAATTCGGCGGGCACGCCGACCTGCGTCGCGAGGCTGAGCATGATGTCGTGGAGGATGCCCTGGGTCGGGCGGCCGTGGTCGATCTGCACCATCGGCATCGCCCAGCTGTCGGCCACGACAAAGCGCAGCGGCGGTTCGGACGCGCTCACGCTCAGACTGATCCCCAATAATGCTCCCAAGGCCCAACGCATAAATGCTCCGATGAGTCCCGATCCCGAGCCGATATTTCCCCGCCAACAGCAGCTTAGCCAGATTAGACGAGCACACCGGATGCAATTTTGCCCTTGCTCCGCTAGCATTAGCCGCTTCAGCTTCCTTCGTTGCGACGGTTTTCGATGAGTTATCAGGTTCTTGCACGTAAATGGCGTCCGCGCTCGTTCCGCGAAATGGTCGGCCAGACCCATGTGCTCAAGGCTCTGATCAATGCCTTGGACAGCCAGCGGCTGCACCACGCGTACCTGTTCACCGGTACCCGCGGGGTCGGTAAGACCACCATTGCGCGGATCATTGCCAAATGCCTGAACTGTGAAACAGGTATCACCTCCAGCCCCTGCGGCGAGTGTTCGGTGTGCCGCGAGATCGATGAAGGGCGTTTCGTCGACCTGATCGAGATCGACGCCGCGAGCCGGACCAAGGTCGAGGACACCCGCGAGCTGCTCGACAACGTGCAGTACGCGCCGAGCCGCGGGCGCTTCAAGGTCTACCTGATCGACGAAGTGCACATGCTCTCCAGCCATTCCTTCAATGCGCTGTTGAAAACCCTTGAAGAGCCGCCGCCGTACGTCAAGTTCATCCTGGCGACCACTGATCCGCAGAAACTTCCGGCAACGATTTTGTCGCGCTGCCTGCAGTTCTCCCTGAAGAACATGACGCCTGAGCGCGTGGTCGAGCATTTGACCCACGTCCTCGGCGCCGAAAACGTGCCGTTCGAAGACGACGCCCTGTGGCTGCTGGGCCGCGCTGCCGACGGCTCGATGCGTGACGCCATGAGCCTGACCGACCAGGCCATCGCCTTCGGTGAAGGCAAGGTGCTGGCCGCCGACGTGCGGGCGATGCTCGGCACGCTGGATCACGGCCAGGTCTTCGACGTGCTGCACGCGCTGATCGAGGGCGATGCCAAGGCGTTGCTCGAAGCTGTGCGTCACTTGGCGGAGCAGGGGCCGGACTGGAACGGCGTACTCTCGGAAATTCTCAATGTGCTGCACCGTGTCGCCATCGCCCAGGCATTGCCTGAAGGCGTCGACAACGGCCATGGCGACCGTGACCGCGTGTTGGCGCTGGCGCAGGCGCTACCGGCCGAAGATGTGCAGTTCTATTACCAGATGGGCCTGATCGGTCGCCGCGACTTGCCGCTGGCGCCGGACCCGCGTGGTGGGTTCGAGATGGTCTTGCTGCGGATGCTGGCCTTCCGGCCCGCGGACACGGCGGACGCCCCGAGGCAACCGCTAAAGCCAGTGGGGGTCAGCCAGGCCACAGTTGATTCCGCAAACTCAGTGGCTGCCGCGCCTGAACCTGCGCCGGTAGTCGCTGCGGCTGTTGCGCCTGCACCGGTTGTTGCGCCAGCGCCAGCCCCGGCTCCTGAGCCAGCGCCTGTGGTGTCCGCTGCGCCGGTACCTGCGCCAGAACCAGAACCTGAGCCAGTCGTCGCCGAAGCGGTAGTCGACCTGCCGTGGAACGATCCGGTCGAACCCGAGCCACAGCCCGAGCCGGTGCAACAACCAGCCGTCGAACCGGTGCTGGAAACCGCCGCCGAGCAGCCCGAGTTGCCGCCGATGCCGCTGCCGACCCCGGACAGCGTGGTGCCGGATGCACCCGAGTGGGCCGCGGCGCCGATTCCCGAGCCGTCGGTCGCCGACGTCGATGCCGCCACGCCGGGCATGGACCTCGACGACGAGCCACCGCTGGACGAAGACTACATCGAGCCGGACATGGATTCGGCCTACAGCTACCTCGACGACCTGGCCAGCGAACACACCGCTGAGCCGGCCCCGGAACCCGAGCCGGAGCCTGCCGCTGCACCGGCCACCGGTCTGGCGTTGCAATGGCTGGAGCTGTTCCCGCAACTGCCGATTTCCGGCATGACCGGCAGCATCGCCGCCAACTGCACGCTGATCGCGGTCGATGGCGACCATTGGCTGATGCACCTGGACCCGGCGCACAGCGCGCTGTTCAACGCCACGCAACAGCGGCGCCTGAACGATGCGTTGAACCAGTTCCACGGTCGCACGCTGACCCTGACCATCGAGCTGATCAAGCCCGAGCAGGAAACCCCGGCGCAGGCCGCGTCGCGGCGCCGGGCCAACCGTCAGCGCGAGGCGGAGGAATCGATCCACGGTGATCCGTTCATCCAGCAGATGGTCCAGCAGTTCGGTGCGGTCGTGCGACACGATACTATTGAACCTGTCGATGCCTTGGTCGCCCAAGGTTAATAACTGAGGGCGTTCGGCGTTAGGCGCCGGGCGCTGTTTTGATCCAAGTACTTTTGAGGTGATTCCCATGATGAAAGGTGGCATGGCCGGCCTGATGAAGCAGGCACAGCAGATGCAGGAAAAAATGGCCAAGATGCAGGAAGAACTGGCCAACGCCGAAGTCACCGGCAAGGCCGGTGGCGATATGGTCACCGTGGTGATGACCGGTCGTCACGACGTGAAAAGCGTCAGCATCGACCCAAGCCTGGTTGAAGGCCTGAGCGAAGATGACAAGGAAATGCTCGAAGCCGTGGTTGCTGCCGCCGTCAACGACGCCGTGCGCAAGATCGAAGCCAACAGCCAGGAAAAAATGGGCAGCATGACCGCCGGCATGAACCTGCCAGCGGGTATGAAACTGCCATTCTGATTCGCCTTCGCGGGTTGGATGAGCTACACAAAATGCCAGGCATTGCGCCTGGCATTTTTGTTTCTGCCTGATTGTCATGTGCTGGCAGGGCTGACGCCTTCGCGAGCAAGCCCGCTCCCACATGTTGAAATGCATTCCCCTGTGGGAGCGGGCTTGCTCGCGAAGGCGTCGACTCGGACCAACTGAAGAAACATCGAACCCACCGCCGCCGCCAAAGGTCTGCTCCCTATACCCCCGAATTCCCAATCACAGGAGACGCTGACATGTCCGACCCTCTGACCCTCAATCAACGCTTCGTCCTCGCCTCGCGCCCGGTTGGCGCGCCGACCCCGGAAAACTTCCGTCTGGAGCGCGAAGCGTTGCCGGACCTCGAAGACGGGCAGGTGCTGCTCAAAACCCTGTACCTTTCGCTGGACCCGTACATGCGCGGACGCATGAGCGACGCGCCGTCCTACGCCGCGCCGGTACAAATCGGCGAAGTGATGACCGGTGGCGCTGTCAGCCGTGTCGAGGATTCGCGTCATCCAAAATTCCACCCGGGCGATCTGGTGGTCGGCCTTACCGGCTGGCAGAGCCACAGCATCAGTGACGGGCGCAACATCATGCCGATCCCGTCCGGCCTGCCGAGCCCGTCGATGGCCCTCGGTGTGCTGGGCATGCCGGGGATGACCGCGTACATGGGGCTGATCGACATCGGTCAGCCGAAAGAAGGTGAAACCCTGGTGGTGGCTGCCGCGTCCGGTGCCGTCGGCTCGGTGGTCGGTCAGGTCGCGAAGATCAAGGGCCTGCGCGCGGTAGGCGTGGCCGGTGGCGCCGACAAATGCAAATACGTGGTCGAGGAGTTGGGTTTTGATGCCTGCATCGATCACAAGGCGCCGGACTTTGCCGAACAACTGGCCAAGGCTTGCCCAAAAGGCATCGACATCTATTACGAGAACGTCGGCGGGCATGTGTTCGATGCCGTGGTGCCGCTGCTCAACCCCAAGGCGCGGATCCCGCTGTGCGGGCTGATCGCCGGTTACAACGCCTCCGAAGCGCCGAAAGGCCCGGATCGTCTGCCGATGCTGCAACGAACGCTGCTGACCAAGCGGGTGCGAATTCAGGGCTTCATCGTTTTTGATGACTACGGCGATCGTCAGCCGGAATTCATCAGCCACATGGTGCCGTGGGTGCGCGACGGCAAGGTCAAATTCCGCGAAGACGTGGTCGAGGGCCTGGAGCAGGCGCCCGAGGCGTTTATCGGTCTGCTGGAAGGGCGCAACTTCGGCAAACTGGTGGTGAAGGTTGCCCAGGACTGAGCATTTGACGCTGGCCGGAGGCGCGGGTATAAACCGCGTCTCGTTGTTTTGTCGGACTTTTTACCCATGAGCTTCAGCCCTTTGATTCGCCAACTGATTGACGCCCTGCGCACTTTGCCGGGTGTGGGCCAGAAAACCGCCCAGCGCATGGCGTTGCAGTTGCTCGAACGTGATCGCAGCGGCGGCACGCGCCTGGCCCAGGCCCTGAGCCAGGCCATGGAAGGGGTGGGTCACTGCCGTCAGTGCCGCACGCTGACCGAAGACGATCTGTGCCCGCAATGCGCCGACACGCGCCGCGACGATACGCTGTTGTGCGTGGTGGAAGGGCCGATGGACGTGTATGCGGTGGAGCAGACCGGTTTCCGTGGTCGCTACTTCGTGCTCAAGGGCCACCTGTCGCCGCTCGACGGCCTGGGCCCGGAAGCCATCGGTATTCCGCAATTGATGGCGCGTATTGAAGAGGCGGGCACGTTTACCGAGGTCATCCTCGCCACCAACCCGACGGTGGAAGGTGAGGCGACCGCGCATTACATCGCCCAACTGCTCAGCAACAAAGGCCTGATCGCCTCGCGGATTGCCCACGGCGTACCACTGGGCGGGGAGCTGGAGTTGGTGGATGGCGGGACGCTGGCGCATTCGTTTGCCGGGCGTAAGCCGATTTCCCTCTGAGTCATAGGGTGTCTGAACAGACGCCTTCGCGAGCAAGCCCGCTCCCACAGTTGATCGAGTTCATTCAGATTGAATGCGGTCGAATGTGGGAGCGGGCTTGCTCGCGAATGGCGCACCTCGGTCTGACTGATTCACACAAACTTATTGAAAACCAAGCAAGCGCTCGGTTAACGTCGGCCAACCCTTCAGTGGAGTTCGCCGATGCCTGCCTTCCAGGAATACTTCGACCCCAGCCACCAAATGGTCCGCGACAGCGTCAGACGTTTCGTCGAGCGCGAGATCCTGCCGGACATCGATGCGTGGGAAGAAGCCGAAAGCTTTCCCCGTGAGTTGTACCTGAAGGCCGGGGCGGCGGGGATTCTCGGCATCGGTTATCCCGAAGCGCTGGGTGGCAGCCACGAAGGTGATGTGTTCGCCAAGGTTGCCGCCAGCGAAGAGCTGATGCGCTGCGGCTCCGGTGGTTTGGTCGCCGGCCTCGGTTCGCTGGATATCGGCCTGCCACCGATCGTCAAATGGGCCCGGCCCGAGGTGCGCGACCGTGTCGTGCCGTCAGTGCTCAGCGGCGAGAAAATCAGCGCACTGGCGATTACCGAACCCGGCGGCGGTTCCGACGTCGCCAACCTGCAAACCCGCGCCGTGCGTGACGGCGACGTCTACCGGGTGAGTGGCAGCAAGACCTTCATCACCAGTGGCGTACGCGCCGATTTCTACACCGTCGCAGTGCGCACCGGAGCGCCGGGTTTCGGCGGCATCAGCCTGCTGTTGATCGAGAAGAGCACCCCTGGCTTCAGCGTAGGCCGCCAGTTGAAGAAAATGGGCTGGTGGGCCTCGGACACCGCTGAACTGTTCTTCGATGATTGCAGGGTGCCTGTGGACAATCTGATCGGCGCGGAGAACATGGGCTTCGCCTGCATCATGGGCAATTTCCAGAGCGAACGGCTGGCGCTGGCGCTGATGGCCAACATGACTTCGCAGCTGGCATTGGAACAGGCGCTGAAGTGGGCGCGCGAGCGTGAGGCGTTCGGCAAACCGATCGGCAAGTTCCAGGTGATCAAGCATCGGCTGGCCGAAATGGCCACGGCACTGGAAGTATCGCGCGAGTTCACCTACCGCCAGGCGGCGAAAATGGCGGCGGGGCAGAGCGTGATCAAGGAGATTTCCATGGCCAAGAACGTTGCCACGGACACCTCCGACCGGATCACCCGCGAAGCGGTGCAGATTCTTGGCGGTCTGGGTTACATGCGCGAAAGTCTGGTGGAGCGGCTGTATCGGGATAACCGCATTCTGTCGATCGGCGGCGGGACGCGGGAGGTGATGAACGAGATCATCAGCAAGCAGATGGGGCTATAGGTTTTGCGGTGAGGCTGCAGGCCCCTTCGCGAGCAAGCCCGCTCCCACATTGGATCTGTGGCGTTCACAAATCCTCTGTGGGAGCGGGCTTGCTCGCGAAGGCGGCGGTACAGACGCCGCTTACTTGTCAGTCAAAGCAAACTGCGTCAGACAGAACGTCGGAATCCCCATGTCTTCCAGACGCTGCGACCCACCCAGCTCCGGCAGATCAATGATCGCCGCCGCTTCATGCACCCGTGCGCCCATGCGGCGGATCAGGTTGGCGGCTGCGATCAGCGTGCCACCGGTGGCAATCAGGTCATCGAACATCACCACCGAGTCGCCTTCGCACAGGCTGTCGGCGTGCACTTCGAGGAACGCTTCACCGTACTCGGTCGCATAACCCTCGGCCAACACGTCCGCCGGCAGTTTGCCCTGCTTGCGGAACAGCACCAGCGGCTTGTTCAACTGATAGGCCAGCACCGAACCGATCAGGAAACCGCGCGCATCCATCGCGCCGATGTGGGTGAAGTCGGCTTCCACATAACGGTGGGCGAAGCTGTCCATCACCAGGCGCAGGGCCTTGGGCGACTGGAACAGCGGGGTGATGTCGCGAAAGATCACGCCCGGTTTCGGGAAGTCGATCACGGGGCGGATCAGGGATTTGATGTCGAAGGAGTCGAAGACCATCGTCGAGGTGTCCTGGCAGGGCTGCAAACGGCGCAGTATACCCGCGGCTGAAACGCTTCGCTCAACCGCGGATCGAGATCAGCCTTCGAGCGAGCCGCCGGCCAGGGCGCAGAGCTGGATCGGGTCGAGGATGTGGATCTCTTTGCCCTCGGCGGCGATCAGTTCGTTCTGCTGGAACCGGGTGAACACCCGCGACACGGTTTCCACCGCGAGGCCCAGATAGTTGCCGATTTCGTTGCGCGACATGCTCAGGCGGAACTGGTTGGCCGAGAACCCGCGAGCGCGGAAACGTGCCGACAGGTTGACCAGGAACGTGGCGATGCGCTCGTCGGCGGTTTTCTTCGACAGCAGCAGCATCATTTGCTGGTCGTCGCGGATCTCGCGGCTCATCACCCGCATCAACTGACGGCGCAGCTGCGGCAGTTGCAGGGCCAGTTCGTCGAGGCGTTCGAAGGGGATTTCACAGACCGAGGTGGTTTCCAGGGCCTGGGCCGACACCGGGTGTTTCTCGGTGTCCATGCCGGACAGGCCGACCAGTTCGCTCGGCAGGTGGAAACCGGTGAGCTGTTCTTCGCCGCTGTCGCTCAGGCTGAAGGTCTTCAGGGCGCCGGAGCGTACTGCATAAACGGAATCGAAAGTGTCGCCCTGGCGGAACAGGAACTCGCCTTTTTTCAGCGGGCGGCCACGTTTAACGATTTCGTCCAGCGCATCCATGTCTTCCAGATTCAGAGAAAGTGGCAGGCAGAGAGGAGCCAGGCTGCAATCCTTGCAATGGGCCTGGTTGTGAGCGCGCAGTTTAACTGGCTCGGACATTTCTTAAATCCTTGTGGGAAAACACACATAAGCCGTAAGGGTAACCCACGGGAGGACATTCAGGCCAGTCTGCGGCGAGTTTGTCCCACGGGCGTAAAGCCGCAGGGCAAGTGGCCGATAAAGGGGTATCACCACGCATGCAAGGAATCGCTTCGATGGCTGCCATTGACACGCTGAACCCCGGTAACAGCGGCGTTGCGTCTGTGCCGAGCACCGCCAGGACGGTGTCCGGCGACGAGCAGAATGCCGACTCGGCGTCGCTGGCAACCCCGACCTTGGTCGAGGGTGTCAAAGTGTCGCTGTCCCATGCCTCGATCGAAAAATCCTTCAGCGTCGGTGGCGAGAACAGCGACATCGAAGACAGTGGCCTGCCGGAAAACGTCCAGCAATTGCTGAAGATGATCCGCAAACTGCAAAAGGAAATCGCCGAGAAGAAAGCCCGGATGGCGGCGGTCATGGCTGACAAGAGGCTGACCAACGAAGCCAAGGTCAACATGCTCGCCGCGCTGCGCGGTGCCATCGCCGCGCTGAATACCGGGCTGATCAGCGCCAATCTGGCCCTGTCCAAAGTCATGGACCAGTCCGGCCTCACCTCCGAGCAGAACCTCAAGCTCGGCTCACTGCTGACGAAAAACTAGATCACCCGCGAAAAGCGCTGCCGGTTCTGCTGTTCCAGATACGCGTCGAATACCATGCACACCGAGCGCACCAGCAGGCGTCCGGCCGGCAGCACCTCGATCCGCTCGCGTTCCAGATTGATCAGCCCATCGTTGGCCATGCCTTGCAGTTGCGGCCACAGCGCGCCGAAGTAACCCTGAAAATCGATGTTGAACGCCTGCTCGATCTCGGCGAATTCCAGGCTGAAATTGCAGATCAGTTGCTGGATCACCGCGCGGCGCAGGCGATCGTCGGCATTGCACACCAGGCCCCGGCTGGTCGCCAGTTGCGCGGCGGCAAGGGTGTTCTGGTACTGGTTCAGATCGCTGTTGTTCTGGCAGTAGAGATCGCCGATCTGGCTGATCGCCGACACCCCCAGACCAATCAGATCGCAATGGCCGTGTGTGGTGTAGCCCTGGAAGTTGCGCTGCAGGGTCTGTTCTTCCTGAGCGATTGCCAGCTCATCATCGGGCAGGGCGAAGTGGTCCATGCCGATGTAGCGGTAGCCGGCGGCGGTCAGTTGTTCGATGGTGCGCTGGAGCATTTCCAGTTTTTGCGCAGGGCTTGGCAGTTCGTGGCTGTTGATCCGCCGCTGCGGCATGAAGCGCTCCGGCAAGTGCGCGTAGTTGAACACCGAGAGCCGGTCCGGTTGCAGGCTGATGACTTCCTCGACAGTGCGCGCGAAGTTTTCCGGGGTCTGCTTGGGCAGGCCATAGATCAAGTCGATGTTGATCGAGCGAAATTGCAGGGTGCGCGCCGCGTCGATGACTGCGCGGGTCTCCTCAAGGCTTTGCAGGCGATTGACCGCGCGCTGCACCGCCGGATCGAGGTCTTGCAGGCCGATGCTGACCCGGTTGAAACCCAGTTCACGCAGCAGGCCCATGGTCGACCAGTCGGCCTCGCGCGGGTCGATCTCGATGCCGTAATCGCCGGAATCGTCATCCAGCAGATTGAAGTGTTTGCGCAGGTGCGCCATCAACTGGCGCAGTTCGTCATGGCTGAGAAAGGTCGGGGTGCCGCCGCCGAAGTGCAATTGCTCGACTTTCTGCGCCGGCTCCAGGTGGCAGGCGATCAACTGGATTTCCTGCTCCAGCCGCTGCAGATACGGTTGTGCGCGCCCGCGATCCTTGGTGATGACTTTGTTGCAGGCGCAGTAGTAGCAAATGTTCGCGCAGAACGGCACGTGCACATAAAGAGACAACGGGCGCAGCGCCTTGCGGCTGTCGCGCAGGGCATGGAACAGGTCGAAGGTGCCGACCTGGCTGTTGAATTGCACGGCCGTCGGATACGAGGTGTAGCGCGGCCCCGCCAGGTCGTAGCGGCGGATCAGATCAGTGTCCCAACGAATGGCGTCGAGCATGCGGGCATTCCCCCGGATAGGCTGGCAGTGTGGCGAGTCTATCGGGGTGCGGCGACGGGGCTCTTGATTTGCATCAACGGCGTATTGGTAATGACTGCTTTTGTGGCGAGGGGATTTATCCCCGATCGACTGCGAAGCAGTCGTAAAGCCTATGTACGCGGTGTCACTGGAGGAATGTCGGGGTGCGCTTCGCACACCATCGGGGATAAATCCCCTCACCACAATAAATCCTTCCCCACAATGAATCTTCTCAGGGCTGTGGTCAGGTCAGTGACCCATCAACCAATGTTGGTGAGGGCCAGGAAGCGTCCAGATCCCGAACAGAATCACCAGCAAGCCCCCGGCCATGCGCACGCTGCGTTTGCGCAGCAACGCCGTCACCCGCTCGGCCGCCAGCCCTGTGGCGAGCAGCACTGGCCATGTCCCCAGCCCGAACGCCAGCATCAACAGCGCACTGTCCAGCGCATTGCCCTGGCTCGCCGACCACAGCAGCGTGCTGTAAACCAGTCCGCAGGGTAGCCAGCCCCACAGCGCGCCGAGCAGCAACGCGCGGGGCAAACTCGACACCGGCAGCAGTCGATTGGCCACCGGCTGAATGTAACGCCACAAACCGCGACCCAGGCTTTCGAGGCGGGTCAGGCCGCTCCACCAGCCGGCCAGATACAGGCCCATCGCAATCAGCAGCAACCCGGCGAGGATGCGCATGAACATCGCCGCCGGGCTGTTCGCCACTGCCCAGCCAGCCAGGCCGATCAGCAAACCGGCGGTCGCGTAACTGAGGATGCGCCCCAGGTTGTAGGCCACCAGCAAACGAAACCGCCGGCTGCGCTGTTCCTTGGGAATCGCCAGCGTCAGTGCGCCCATCAGGCCGCCGCACATGCCCAGGCAATGCCCGCCACCGAGCAAACCGAGGATCAGCGCCGAGACCAGCAGGGGCGCCAGCTCAAGCATGGGGTGGGGCCTTGTCGTCCGGTTTGTCGGATTTGGCTTCGTCCACGGCGGCGGTGTGGTTCGGGTCCTGATCGTCGAACAGGATGCTGTGGGCCGGGCCGTCGAGGTCGTCGTACTGCCCGCTGTCCACCGCCCAGAAGAAGATGTACACGGCGATGGCCACGATCAGCAGGGCGGCCGGGATCATCACGTAAAGAGCTGGCATCGGTACTCCAGGGCCGTGCGGCTCAGGCCGGCAACGGGCGGGTTTCTGAACGGGTGCCGGCAACTGGCGCGCTCGGCAGGCGAGTCAGGCGCAGGGCGTTGAGCACCACGGTCAACGAACTGATCGACATGCCGACAGCGGCCCACACCGGAGTGATCCAGCCGAGGGCGGCGAACGGCAACATGAGGCCATTGTACAGCGCCGCCCACAGCAGGTTCTCGATGATTACCCGACGGGTTCTGCGCGCTAGCGTGAAGGCTTGCACCAGCGCGTCGAGACGGTTGGACAGCAGCACCGCGTCGGCACTGGTTTTCGCCAGATCCGTGGCCGAACCCATGGCCACGCTGATGTCGGCAGCGGCCAGCACCGGTACGTCGTTCACGCCATCGCCGAGCATCAACACCTTGCGTCCTTCTTGATGCAACTGTTGCAGCACCTGCAATTTGTCGTCCGGGCGCAGACCGCCACGGGCCTCGTCGATACCCAGTTCCGCGGCGACGCTGGCGACCATCGGCGAGCTGTCGCCGGACAGCAGCAATGTGCGCCAGCCACGGGCCTTGCACGCGGCGAGCAGGGCGGGTGCGTCGTCGCGCAGGCGGTCGTCGAGAACGAACCATGCCAGCGGCCCTTGATCGTCTCCAAGCAGCAGCCATTGGCCCGGTTCATCCGGCATCGCCGGCACAGGTGCGCCGCTGAGGGCGCAGACAAATTCTGCCTGACCGATGCGCAAGCGCTGTGCGTCGATCAATCCTTCCAGCCCAAGCCCCGGCGTGCTGTGCACTTCCTCGGCGGCCAGTGGCGCACGCCCGAAGGCGCGGGCTATCGGGTGTTCCGAACGGTTTTCCAGAGCGGCGGCCAGGCTCAGGCACTGGTCGCTGTTCAACGTGCCCAGTGGGCGAATCGAACGCAAAACCAGTCGCCCTTCGGTGAGGGTGCCGGTCTTGTCGAAGATCACCGTGTCGATCTGGTTGAGGCCTTCCAGCACGTGGCCGCGCGTCAGCAACAGGCCGAGTTTGTGCAGGGTGCCAGTGGCAGCGGTCAACGCCGTCGGGGTCGCCAGCGATAGCGCGCAAGGGCAGGTCGCGACCAGCATCGCCAGGACGATCCAGAACGCCCGTGACGAGTCCAGCTGCCACCACAACAGGCCGATGGCCGCCGCTGCAATCAGCGACAACAGCAGGAACCATTGCGCGGCACGGTCGGCGATTTCCGCCAGCCGCGGTTTCTCGGCCTGGGCGCGATCAAGCAGGCGGACGATGGCCGACAGGCGTGTGTCCTGACCCAGCGCCAGCACCTCGACGGTCAACGCGCCTTCGACGTTCAGCGTACCGGCGGTGACCGCATCGCCGAGGGTGCGCGGTTGTGGCAGGTACTCACCGGTCAGCAGCGATTCGTCGATGCTCGACTGGCCGTCGAGGATCTTGCCATCCGCCGGCAGGATCGAACCCGGTTGCACCAGCACCCGGTCACCCAGGCGCAATTCGCTGAGCAGAATGCGTTCGCTCTGGCCATTGGCGTCGAGGCGCAGGCACGAGGCTGGCAGCAGGTTCACAAGCTGCGCGGTGGCAGCGGCGGTGCGCTCGCGGGCGCGACGCTCCAGATAGCGCCCGGCGAGGAGAAACAGCGCGAACATCCCGACCGCATCGAAGTACAGCTCGCCGACCCCGGTGATCGAGGTCCAGATCCCGGCGATGTAGGCACTGCCGATCGCCAGCGACACCGAGACGTCCATGGTCAGATGCCGGGTGCGCAAATCGCGCATGGCGCCCTTGAAGAACGGCGCGCAGCTGTAGAACACGATCGGCGTGGTGAGGAACAGCGCGACCCAGCGCAGGATCGTGTGCAGTTCGGGGCTGAGGTCGATGTTGAATTCCGGCCAGGTCGCCATGGTCGCCATCATTGCCTGGAACCACAGCAATCCGGCGACGCCGAGTTGGCGCAGCGCCAGACGGTTTTCGCTGGCCAGTTGTTCGCTGGCGCGGTCGGCCTGATACGGGTGGGCGGCGTAACCGATGTGGCGCAGTTCGGCGAGGATCTGGCTCAGTGGCAATTGCGCATCCGCCCATTGCACATGCAGGCGATGGTTCGACAGATTGAGCCGCGCCTCGGCCACGGCCGGCAGAGTGCGCAGGTGTTTCTCGATCAGCCAGCCGCAGGCGGCGCAACTGATGCCTTCCATCAACAGGGTGGTTTCGGCGAGTTCGCCCTCATGACGGACGAAAGGTTTTTGCACGTCGGCGCGGTCGTACAGCGCCAGTTCATCGGTCAATTGCACCGGCAGTGCTTCGGGGTTGGCCGAAGCTTCGCTGCGATGCTGGTAATAGCTTTCCAGACCACCGGCGACGATGGCTTCGGCCACAGCCTGACAGCCGGGGCAGCAGAACTCGCGGGACTCCCCGAGCACGACGGCGGTGAAGCGGCTGCCCGACGGGACGGGCAGAGCGCAGTGGTAGCAGGGGAGTGGGGTGGTCATCAAATTTTCACTAGTACCGCTGAATCAACACCATCCCTGTAGGAGCTGCCGAAGGCTGCGATCTTTTGATCTTGCTTCTAAAAAACAAAGTCAAAAGATCGCAGCCTGCGGCAGCTCCTACACAGGATTATCGGTTTACTTCTTCAGGTCTTCGGCGCCCTGCAGCGGTTCGTCACCGAGCAGCAGATCCTTGTCATGGCTGACCTGTTCCTCTTCAAACATGCGCCACACGTGGTCGTCCTGAGTGCCCAGCAATTCGACAAAACGCCGGCCATCGACCTTGTCGCCCAACTGACCGATGTAACGGCCGGTTTCGGTTTCGCTGCGGGTCAGGACGATCTTGCGATCCTTCTCCGGCTGGGTCGGCGAGATCAGGTTCAGTTCCAGGGTTTTCGGCTGGCTGTCACCGCTCAGGCGCAGATCGACTTCGCCAGTGACGTCATCCAGATGCACGTTGGCGCGCATTTTCAGATTCTGCGCCAGCAGTTCGCGATCCAGTGAACGATTGATGCCTTTGCCGGCCTCGTAGTAGTTGTCGTTGACCAGGTTGTCCGGGTTGTTCACCGCAATGGTCACCATCGACAGGGTCAAGGTCACCGAACAGGTCAGGATCCCGATGATGATCCATGGCCAAAGGTGCTTGTACCAAGGGCTTGCGGCGTTTGCTGCGGGCATGTTCAGTTCTCTCAACGGGTTTGTGGGCCGATGAATCGGCTCTTGGCTTCAACGTGGACGCTATCATCGTCGGCATCCTTGAGGATGAATTTCACCTCGTTGGTACTCGACGGCAATTGTTCCGGTGCGCTCGACAGCTCCACCGGCATGCTGAAGATTTCGCCGGCCGGCACCTTGATCTCGCGTTTGCCTTGCAGGCGCAGATCCGGCAGACCGGCGGCCTCCAGCACGTAGGTGTGGTCGCGCTGATCCTTGTTCATGATCTTCAGGCTGTAGACGTTTTCGATCCGGCCTTCGGCGTTTTCGCGGTACAGCACGCGGTCCTTGCTGACGTCGAACCCGACCAGTGAGCGCATGAAGAACGCGGTGACCAAAAGACTGATCATCGCCAGCAGCACTACCGCATAGCCGATCAGGCGTGGCCGCAGTTTATGGGTTTTCTGTCCGGAGAGGTTGTGTTCGGTGGTGTAGCTGATGAGGCCGCGCGGGTAGTCCATCTTGTCCATGATGGCGTCGCAGGCGTCGATGCACGCGGCGCAACCGATGCACTCGATCTGCAGACCGTCACGAATGTCGATGCCGGTCGGGCACACCTGAACGCACATGGTGCAATCGATGCAATCGCCCAGCCCCAGGGCCTTGTAGTCGACACCTTTCTTGCGCGGGCCACGGCTTTCGCCGCGACGCGGATCGTAGGAAACGATCAGCGTGTCCTTGTCGAACATCACGCTCTGGAAGCGTGCGTACGGGCACATGTAGATACACACCTGTTCACGCAGCCAGCCGGCATTGCCGTAGGTGGCGAGGGTGAAGAACCCGACCCAGAAATACGACCAGCCATCGGCCTGGCCGGTGAAGAACTCGAACACCAGTTCGCGGATCGGCGAGAAGTAGCCGACGAAGGTCATGCCGGTGACGAAACCGATCAGCAGCCAAAGCGAATGCTTGGCGAGTTTGCGCAAAAACTTGTTGCCGCTCATCGGCGCTTTATCGAGCTTGATGCGCTGGTTGCGGTCGCCTTCGGTGACCTTCTCGCACCACATGAATATCCATGTCCACACGCTTTGCGGGCAGGTATAGCCGCACCAGACGCGGCCTGCGTAGACGGTGATAAAGAACAGGCCGAACGCCGCGATGATCAGCAGGCCGGACAGCAGGATGAAATCCTGCGGCCAGAAGGTCGCACCAAAGATGAAGAATTTACGCTCCGGCAGGTTCCACCACACCGCCTGATGCCCGCCCCAGTTCAGCCACACCGTACCGAAATACAGCAGGAACAGCGCGGCGCCGCCCACCATCCGCAGATTGCGGAACAGGCCGGTGAAGGCACGGGTGTAGATTTTTTCTCGGGAGGCGTAAAGATCGACGCTGTTGTTCGCGTTTTTGCTCGGTGGTGTGACGTCGTGTACCGGAATCTGGTTGCTCATCATTGCATCCCACGGCAGTGGAAAAATGCCTCGGTCGATACGTGCCGACCGCGGTCAGAAAGGGGTGTTGCAGTGGCGCAATGATACGCCTGTCGCTCTGGCTCAAGGGTGCGACCTTTGGTCGCGTTGGGAAAAAAGCGTTATTGGTGTAGCGAATGCAGCAAAGCCTGATGCAGATCAATTGACTTGATGAGTATGGACAGTTTTCGCGCTGTCGCTCGCTCATTGTTCCCACGGATTGATCAGAGCGACACCGCTCGACTGGAAATCGCCGACGTTACGAGTGACGACCGTGAGCCCGTGCACCAGGGCAGTGGCGGCGATCAATGCATCGCTTTCATTGGTCTGGTCGGGCACATGCAGGCTGGCGCAGCGTAGTGCAACCGCAGCATCGACCGGCAGGATTCGTGCTTCGAAGGCCGGCATGACGTGACGCGTCAGCCAGCTGCGCAACAGCTTTCCTTGAGCAGGATCACGCCGTTCCATTCGTAGTACCCCGGTTTCCAGTTCTTTCAAGGTAATGGCCGAGATGTACAGGCGCGGTGCGATGACGCTTTTGGCCCAACTGACGACATTGGCATCGGCTTGCGGCTTGCGAAGTTCGGAAATCACATTGGTGTCGAGTAAATACATCAGGAAAGATCCACAGGACGATGAATGATGACTGCGCGCTCGGTTTCGAAATCGATGTCGGCAGCCTCCGGCATGACCAGCAAGTCGACAATGCTGGCGTGTGCACCGCTCAGTTTCTGAAATTCCTCAATGCTCAACAGTACGTGAGAGGCCTTGCCACGGTCGGTGATGATCACTGGACCCAGACGTGCAGCCTTTTTGGCGCCGCTGGTGTCCTGATTGAATTCACGGCTTGAGATGGTGGTGATTGCCATCATGGTAGACCTCTCGCAATACAGGTGTAGCAACGTTACTACTTCGCCTTCGGTGCGGCAATCGAGGAGGACCGGGCTCAGCCGTCCGTTGGTCGGTCCCTGGCTGGCGTCAGTCGAGCCGGCCTCGCCAAAGGTGGAGACCGGCTCGGGTTTATTCAGACCTGGCTTCAAGACTCAGGGAAGCCTGCCGCCGCCCAGACTGTCGAGGCTGCCGGTATTTCTGTGGGGTTTTGTGGTGTGGCGGGATTCGGGTTGCAACGGATTGCCCAGTGTCACGGCAATCGATTCCGCGGGGTGATCTGATGCTTCGATTGCGTGATTGTTATCAGCGAGGTTCTGATCATCCGAGAGACGGTTCTTGTCGTCATTCAACATAGTGGCTTCATCCTTGAAGTTGCTCCGATGCGGATCATCGGGCTGTGGAAGACCCTACAGAGCATTGTTGATCGAGTCCATCAGGCATGTGTCTCAAAGTATTAATCTCAATGACTTTACCGATGTTGCGGAAATATCATTAGTTAATTGAAGGCTTTTAATTTTTTATTGTTTTCGAATAGCTTTGCGGCTGTTCTGCAACGTATTAGTTGCAGGTTCATGTTTTGATGGTTAACTAAATATTGGAGTGTTATGAGAATCAAGGAAGTTAAAAAGCTTTTCGCGTGTCTGTGCCTGTTGTCACTGACTTCTTTGGCCAGTGCCAACGAAAGTGCGCCGCAACACATGGTATTCGCCTCGGATCCGCAATACCCGTGGACGGAAAAATCGGACAGTGGTGAAGATGAATCGAGCGCGGATTTCGAAAAGCGCGCGAAATGGTTGGTGGAAACCCAGTTCGCGAGTATTGCCCAGTTCCGCAACGAAATGGGCGGGCAGGCTGCAGTACCATTGATGATCAATGGTGACATGACCGCGTTCGGCCATGGCTGGCAGCGTTCTTATGTCGGATCGATGCTGAAGAAATACTTTGGCGATCACGTGCTCTACGGATTGGGTAATCATGATTATCAGAACAATGTGAATGACTGTTTCAGTGAGAACTGCGCCGCGGGCAGTATTGTTGATTACCGTGATCATCATGTCGATAAAGTCGACCAGTTCGATCTGGAAGTGAGCGGCAGTTTTCTGAACAAGCACTATCTGGGTAGTCTGGCTTATTCAAAGAATATCGGTGAAGTGCATCTGGTGCAGTTGAACAATGAGCCGACTTATGCGGTGAAGATTTCTCACGCGTTGAATCCGACCACATTCGACATCAGGGCGTCGCTGGACTGGCTGGAGAATGATTTGCGAATAGCGCGAGCGCAGGGCTACGCGATCATTATCAACATGCACAAACCCTATGAATGGAAAGGCAGTTGGGATCAGCAGAAGCGCTTTCGTGAAATGATTGAAAAGTATCAGGTGACGGCGATGTTCGCCGGCCACTTCCACGACGAGGGTGGTAGCCAGACCTATATGGGGAGCGTGCCGATGTTTCTCAGCGGTTCAGCTTCTCAGCAGACGTACCTGACCGCCACTTTTTCCAAGGATCGCAAGCAATTGGAGGTAAGTCTGGTCGAGGACAATCAGTGGCGCAAACGTACACCGGTGGCCACCGTGCCGGTGAAGTCGATCTGGGCCAGTGCCCCATAAAAAATCCCCCGCCAGAGCACTGGCGGGGGATTCTTCATTACATCAAGCCCTGGCTTTACTGCGCCTCGGCTTCCGGCGCTTTTTCACCGTGGGACAGGCTGTAAACGTAAGCCGCCAGCAGGTGCACCTTGTCGTTGCCTTGCAGTTGTTCCTGCGCAGGCATCTGGCCCTGACGGCCGTAACGGATGGTCTGCTGCAGTTGCGCGAAGCTCGAACCGTAGATGAACGCGGCCGGGTGGGTCAGGTTAGGCGCGCCCATCGCCGGGGTGCCTTTGCCTTCGGGACCGTGGCAGGCCACGCAGTTGGCGGCGAAGAGTTTCTGGCCGTTGGCCGGGTCAGCCTTGGTGCCTTCCGGCAGTTTGCGGCCATCGAGCTGGGTCACCACGAAGGCTGCGACGTCGGCTACGCCTTGTTCGCCAATGACTTCGGCCCAGGCCGGCATCACTGCGTGACGACCGCCCATGATGGTGGTCTTGATGGTTTCCGGCTCGCCGCCCCAACGCCAGTCGGCGTCGGTCAGGTTCGGGAAGCCATAGGCGCCCTTGGCGTCGGAACCGTGGCAGACCGAGCAGTTGGAGGCGAACAGACGGCCACCCATCTTCAAGGCTTGTGGGTCCTTGGCGACTTCCTCGATCGGCATTGCCGCGAACTTGGCGAAGATCGGACCGAACTTGGCGTCCGAGCGGGCCATTTCCTTTTCCCATTCGTGCACGCCGGTCCAGCCGGTCTTGCCGTTGGCGAACGCGGTCTGCTTGTCGTTATCGAGGTAGTTGTAGCCCGGCAGCAGGCCTTTCCAGTTGCCCAGGCCCGGGTACAGCACCAGATAACCCAAGGCGAACACGATGGTGCCCACGAACAGCATGAACCACCATTTCGGCAGTGGGTTGTCGTACTCCTCGATCCCGTCGAAGGAGTGGCCGACCGTTTCGTCCGTCTGTTCGCTGCGCTGGCCCTTGCGGGTCGACAGCAGCAGCCAGGTCAGGGCGAAGATCGTACCGAGACTGAGGACTGTGACGTACAGACTCCAGAATGTAGTCATTCTTTGTTACTCCTAGAAGCTTGCTCGACGTGCTTGATGGCTTCGGGATCATCCGCAAAAGGCAGCAAGGTTGCGTCTTCAAACTCCGACTTGCGCTTGGGGCTGAACACCCACAACGCCAAACCGATGAAGGCCACCATCACGACAACGGTGCCCAGGCCTCGAATCATCCCGATATCCATTAAGAATCACCGTTTGCTTTTGATGATGGTGCCCAGGCCCTGAAGGTAGGCCACCAGCGCGTCCATTTCGGTTTTGCCCTTCACGGCATCTTTTGCACCGGCGATGTCTTCGTCGGTGTAAGGGACGCCGAGCGTGCGCAACACTTCCATTTTCTTGGCCGTGTCTTTGCCGTCGAGCTTGTTTTCCACGAGGAACGGGTAAGCCGGCATTTTCGACTCAGGCACCACGTTGCGCGGGTTGTACAGGTGCGCACGGTGCCAGTCATCGGAGTAACGACCGCCGACACGAGCCAGATCCGGGCCGGTACGCTTGGAACCCCACAGGAACGGATGGTCCCAGACGCTTTCACCGGCGACCGAGTAGTGGCCGTAGCGTTCGGTTTCAGCGCGGAACGGACGGATCATCTGCGAGTGGCAGCCGACACAACCGTTGGCGATGTAGACGTCGCGGCCTTCCAGTTCCAGCGCCGAGCGCGGCTTCATGCCTTCGACCGGCTTGTTGGTGACGTCCTGGAAGAACAGCGGAACAATCTGGGTCAGGCCGCCAATGCTGACGGCGATGACCATGAAGAAGGCCAGCAGGCCAATATTCTTCTCGACAGCTTCATGCTTCATCAGTGAGCTCCAACGACAGCGATCTGGGCAGCGGCTTCGGCTTCAGCCGGGTTCGAGGCGCGCACGGTGCGCCAGACGTTGTAAGCCATCAACAACATGCCGCTGGCGAAGAATGCACCGCCCAGGGCACGGACGATGTAGCCCGGGTGGCTGGCCTGCAGCGCTTCGACGAACGAGTAGGTGAGGGTGCCGTCATCGTTGATTGCACGCCACATCAGACCCTGAGTGATGCCGTTGACCCACATCGAAGCGATGTACAGCACGGTACCGATGGTCGCGAGCCAGAAGTGCGCGTTGATCAGGCCGACGCTGTGCATCTGCGCACGACCGAACAGTTTCGGGATCATGTGGTAGATCGCGCCGATCGAAATCATCGCCACCCAGCCCAAAGCGCCGGCGTGTACGTGGCCGATGGTCCAGTCGGTGTAGTGCGAGAGCGAGTTGACGGTCTTGATCGCCATCATCGGACCTTCGAAGGTCGACATGCCGTAGAACGCCAGCGACACCACGAGGAAGCGCAGGATCGGGTCGGTGCGCAGCTTATGCCAGGCGCCCGAGAGGGTCATCATGCCGTTGATCATGCCGCCCCAGCTTGGCGCCAGGAGGATGATCGACATCGCCATGCCCAGAGATTGTGCCCAATCCGGCAGTGCGGTGTAGTGCAGGTGGTGCGGGCCGGCCCAGATGTACAGGGTGATCAGCGCCCAGAAGTGCACGATCGACAGGCGATAGGAGTAGATCGGACGTTCGGCCTGTTTCGGCACGAAGTAGTACATCATCCCGAGGAAGCCGGTGGTCAGGAAGAAGCCCACGGCGTTGTGGCCGTACCACCACTGGATCATCGCGTCGGTCGCACCGGCATAGGCCGAGTAGGACTTGAAGAAGCTGACCGGCAGGGACGCGTGGTTGACGATGTGCAGCATCGCGGTCACGACGATGAACGCGCCGTAGAACCAGTTACCGACATAGATGTGCTTGGTCTTGCGCTTGGTGATGGTGCCGAAGAACACCAGCCCGTAGGAGACCCAGACAATGGCCAGCAGAATGGCGAGCGGCCATTCCAGCTCTGCATATTCCTTGGTGGTGGTGTAACCCAGCGGCAAGGTAATGATTGCGCCGACGATCACCGCTTGCCAGCCCCAGAAGGTGAAGGCGGCGAGGCTGTCGGAGATCAGTCGCGTCTGGCAGGTTCGCTGCACGACATAGTAGGAAGTGGCAAACAGTGCACAACCACCGAAGGCGAAAATCACCAGGTTTGTGTGCAACGGGCGCAGGCGTCCAAAGCTCGTCCACGGCAGACCGAAGTTCAACTCCGGCCAGACCAGTTGCGAGGCGATGAAGACACCGAGCCCCATGCCAAGGATCCCCCAGACCACCGTCATGATGGCGAACTGGCGGACTACCTTATAGTTATAAGCAGTCGGACTGATTGCTGTGCTCATTCTAAGGTTCCACGGTTTGGGTGTTTTATTAGGATTAAAATCGGCCGCAAGTATGCAGAGAGCAGGGGGTCATTGCAACGCGCCATGACCTGGGTCAATGCTTTCCAACGCTGATTCTGCGGCCTTTCCATACGCCGCGTAAGGACAAAATTGGCCTCGGACAAAATGTCGCAGCGGACGAAAAAAGCGAGGGGTTCAGGTCAGTTGTAACGGGGTGTGTTCGAACGCGCTGATCGGGTGACGGACGGTCATCGACGCGACAGCCGGTATCTACCGGGCTTTGCGCCCTGTCAGTCAGGCGATTTGTCGAACACATCGCTCAAGGTCGACCTGGAACCGGCACGGGCCAGTCCGCATCGAGCAAGCGTAGACCCGAATCGGTGGATTCGAAAGGAGAGGGTGTGAAGGGGTGCGACAATGCGTCGCAAAGGGGCGGGATGCTGCCGCACCGAGAACGGTGCGGCAGATATGTACGCAATGCTTATTGCTTGTTGTCTTCAGTAATCAGTTTTTCTGTATTCAATCCATGGCTCAGGCTGTACACATAAGCGGCGAGCAGTTGCACTTTATCGTTGCCCAACAGTTCGTTCTGTGCCGGCATGTGGCCTTGGCGACCGTGGCGGATGGTCTGCTCAAGCTGCGTCAGACTCGTGCCATAAATAAATCCGGCCGGGTGCGTCAGATTCGGCGCACCCATGGCTTCAGTGCCGTGGCCGGTTGCCCCATGACAGGCTACGCAGGTGGTGCTGAACGCTTGCTGTCCGGCTTGCAGGTCAGCCTTGCTGTCGGCGGGCAGTGGCAGGCCGGCCAGTTCGTGACGCACATACGCCGCGACGTTCTTCACCCCGGCTTCACCCAGCACGTCGCCCCAGGCTGGCATTGCCGCCATCCGGCCACCCATGATGGTGGTCTTGATAGTCTCGGCATCGCCGCCCCAGCGCCAATCGCTGTCGGCCAGGTTAGGGAAGCCGAAAGCGCCCTTGGCGTCGGAACCGTGACACACCGAGCAGTTGGAAGCGAACAGCCGGCCACCCATTTTCAGCGCCTGCGGATCCTTCGCCACTTCTTCCACCGGCATGGCGGCGAATTTGGCGAAGATCGGCCCGAATTTGGCGTCGGCCTTGCTCATTTCCTTTTCCCACTCGTGGACGCCGGTCCAGCCGTCCTCGTAGCCGGGCAGGATGCCTTTCCAGTTGCCCAGGCCCGGATACAGGATCAGATAGCCCACGGAGAACACCAGCGTGCCGGCGAACAGCATGAACCACCACTGCGGCAGCGGGTTGTCGTACTCCTCGATGCCGTCGAAGCTGTGGCCCATGGTCTGGTCGACGCTGCCCTTGGTCTCGCCCCGACGCGTGCCGATCAGCAGCCAGGTCAGGCCGATCAGGCTGCCGATGGTCAGTACGCAGATCCACGTACTCCAGAAGGTGGTCATGGCCGGGTACTCCTTGGTTCAGATACTGGTTGGGTGTCGGGTTGCGGCTCGTCGGCGAACGGCAGCAGGCGCGCTTCGGCAAACTCCGGGGTGCGCTTGCGGTTGAACACCCAGATCGTCAGGCCGACGAAGGCGACGAACACCACGACGGTGCCGAGGCCGCGAATCAGCCCTGCACTCATTTCAATGATCATCGTGCTCACCTCTTGCTCTTGATCGCAGTGCCGAGCACTTGCAGGTAGGAGACGAGGGCGTCCATTTCGGTCTTGCCCTTGAGGCTGGCGACCGCGCCGCTGATGTCGTCGTCGGTGTACGGCACGCCGAGGGTGCGCATGGTCTTGAGCTTGGTTTCGGTGTGGCTGCTGTCGACCGCTTGCGTCACCAGCCACGGGTAGGCCGGCATTTTCGACTCAGGCACGACGTTGCGCGGGTTGTACAAGTGCGCGCGGTGCCAGTCATCCGAGTAACGCGCGCCGACCCGCGCCAGGTCCGGCCCGGTACGCTTGGAACCCCACAGGAACGGGTGATCCCACACGCTCTCACCGGCCACCGAGTAGTGCCCGTAGCGTTCGGTTTCGGCGCGGAACGGCCGGATCATCTGCGAGTGGCAACCGACGCAGCCTTCGCGGATATAGATGTCGCGGCCTTCCAGTTGCAGCGCGGTGTAGGGCTTCATGCCTTCCACCGGTTTGTTGGTGACGTCCTGGAAAAACAGCGGGACGATCTGGGTCAGGCCGCCGATGCTCACGGCGAACACCATCAGCAGCATCAGCAGGCCGACGTTCTTTTCAATTGTTTCGTGTTTCATGGCGGACTCCTCAGGCCATCTGCGCGGCAGCAACGACGTCAGCAGGCTGCGAGGCCCGCACGGTGCGCCAGGTGTTGTAAGCCATCAGCAACATGCCGCTGAGGAAGATCGCCCCACCCACCAGACGCACGATGAAGCCTGGGTGGCTGGCCACCAGGGTTTCGACGAAGGAGTAAGTCAGCGTGCCGTCCTCGTTGACTGCGCGCCACATCAGGCCCTGGGCGATGCCGTTGACCCACATCGAGGCGATGTACAGCACGGTGCCGATGGTCGCGAGCCAGAAGTGCGCGTTGATCAGGCCGATGCTGTGCATCTGCTCTTTGCCGAAGACTTTCGGGATCATGTGGTACAGCGCGCCGATCGAGATCATCGCCACCCAGCCGAGCGCGCCGGCGTGTACGTGGCCGATGGTCCAGTCGGTGTAGTGGGAGAGCGCATTGACCGTTTTGATCGCCATCATCGGCCCTTCGAAGGTCGACATGCCGTAGAACGCCAGCGACACCACGAGGAAGCGCAGGATCGGGTCGCTGCGCAACTTATGCCACGCGCCCGAGAGAGTCATCATGCCGTTGATCATGCCGCCCCAGCTCGGTGCCAGCAGAATCAGCGACATCACCATGCCCAGCGACTGCGCCCAGTCCGGCAGCGCGGTGTAGTGCAGGTGGTGCGGGCCGGCCCAGATGTACAGGGTGATCAGCGCCCAGAAGTGCACGATCGACAGGCGATACGAATACACCGGACGTTCGGCCTGTTTCGGCACGAAGTAGTACATCATCCCGAGGAAACCGGCGGTGAGGAAAAAGCCTACGGCGTTGTGGCCGTACCACCATTGCACCATCGCGTCGGTCGCACCGGCGTACACCGAGTAGGACTTGGTGAAACTCACCGGCAACTCAAGGTTGTTGACGATGTGCAGAATCGCCACGGTGATGATGAACGCGCCGAAGAACCAGTTGCCGACGTAGATGTGCTTGGTCTTGCGCTGCATGATCGTGCCGAAGAACACGATGGCGTAGGCGACCCAGACGATGGTGATCAGGATGTCGATCGGCCATTCCAGCTCGGCGTATTCCTTGGAACTGGTGTAACCCAGTGGCAGGCTGATCGCTGCCAATAGAATCACAAGCTGCCAGCCCCAGAAGCAGAACGCGGCGATTTTCGGCGCGAACAATTGCGTCTGGCAGGTGCGTTGCACCGAGTAGAACGAACTGGCGAACAGCGCACAGCCGCCGAAGGCGAAGATCACCGCGTTGGTGTGCAGCGGGCGCAGACGGCCGAAACTGGTCCAGGGCAAATTGAAGTTGAGTTCGGGCCAGACCAATTGGGCCGCGAGAAAAACCCCGAGCCCCATGCCGACGATGCCCCATACCACCGTCATAATGGCGAATTGGCGGACCACCTTGTAGTTGTAGGCGGTACTGATAGAAGTGTTCATGGTTCCCCATCCACGGTTCAGCCGAAGTGAGCGCGCGCAAGACGCCGCGAATCCTTCGCCTGGAGTTATAGGCAGACTAAAAGCGAGGCAAGCATGGACAAACAGCACAAGGCCAGTATTGACGGGGATCAATGGGCGCAGTGCGTGCGGGCTCATGGGTGGTTGTGGGATGCCGCTGTTGGCGAGGCTTCGGCGACTCTGATCCTGGCGCATGGGGCGGGGGCGCCGATGGACAGTGAGTGGATGGCGGATATGGCTGGGCGCCTTGCTGCATTGGGCGTGAACGTGTTGCGGTTTGAGTTTCCTTACATGGCGCAGCGGCGGGTGGATGGCAGTAAACGGCCGCCGAATCCGGCGCCGAAGTTGCTTGAATGCTGGCGCGAAGTGTTCACTGAAGTGCGACGTCATGTCGCTGGGGCTTTGGCCATCGGTGGTAAGTCCATGGGCGGGCGGATGGCCAGTCTTTTGGCTGATGAGTTGGGTGTTGATGCGCTGGTTTGTCTGGGGTATCCGTTTTATGCGGTGGGGAAACCCGAGAAGCCGCGGGTTGAGCATTTGGCTTCTTTGCGGACTCGGACTTTGATTGTGCAGGGGGAGCGGGATGCGCTTGGCAATCGGGACGCAGTCGAGGCTTATGATCTATCGCCGAGTATTGAGGTGTTTTGGTTGGCCTCTGGGGATCATGATTTGAAGCCGTTGAAGGTTTCGGGGTTTACGCATTCGGATCATTTGGCCAGTGCTGCGCGGAAGGTTGCTTCGTTTCTTCGATGAAATTTGGGTGTATATCCGTTGCTGCGGTCACGGCGGCTTAGGGTTCCGCCCTTACGGCGGGTCACTTTTTCCAGACGCCGAAAAAGTAACCAAAAAGGCTTGCTCCTGCGTTCGGCCCGCTCGCTGGGGCTCGGGGTCCCTTCGCTCCGGGATCGATCCGGGGGCAGCGCCTCCGGTTTGCTTCGCTGCACCTCCTCTCGCTGTGTTTGGCTGCGCCAAACGGTCGCTGCGCTCCCACCCCCGGATCAATCCCTCCACTCAGCCTTCCGACGTCGCCCGTGGATCAAGATCAAGATCAAGAGCGACAGCCGAGCTTGCGCTCATCCTGGAGTGGGGCGGCTGCGCCGCGTGCGGGTTGTACTTATCTTCCCTGTAGGAGCTGCCGCAGGCTGCGATCTTTTGATCTTGATCTTGTGGGAGCTGGCCTGTCAGAGATGACGGCCTACGACCCGACCATTCTGTTACTGATGCACCCGACCCAACTGTAGGAGTGAGCCTGCTCGCGATGGCGCCCTGACATCCAACTAATTCCTGACCAAATGCACTCAATTCATTGTGGGAGCTGGCTTGCCAGCGATGGTGGCATTACAACCGACCAATTCCTTACTGATGCGCCCGGTCCAAATGTGGGAGCGAGCCTGCTCGCGAAAACGGTCTGACAGACACCATAAAAAAACAGGGTGTTTGCGGATTTTTCTGTCGGTAAACGCAATCCTGCAGGCGCGTTTAAATCACACAAACCGTTACGCCACCGGACCTACAACACCTTGCGCCGTTACCTACGCGTACGCCAGAATCCGCCGGCTTACACGGCTATGGGCCGGGCTATATCGTTTCCCTGTCACTGAAAATCAGTGATCGGGTTTGGTAGCCCGTCTGTAATAGCTGTATGGCAACACCTATTCAGTCTCTTTCTTGAGGCTCGGTTTTATGGTGGTCATGCGTGGGGCTCATTCGTGAGCGCCGGGTTCCTATTGCAGCCGGTCTACCAACCCGCGTATGGCCGCCACCCATCGTTTGGTAGCGTGGGTGATGGCTCCTTGAAGTCTGCGATAGGAGTGACATCTATGTTCAAAGCCACGCCCAATCCACCAAAAACTGATCCAACCCCTCACCACCCAGAGTTTGAGTCGCAAAAGACAAAAGACGCCGCCGACCGCGCACTCGACTTTTACCTCGGCCCCGATATCCCGAAGTACTTCCCACCCAAGGCCCGCCTCATCTACATGGTCGATCCCACGCTCGATGACGAAACACTGCTCGTCGAAGCCAGTGAATCACTGTCATCAGCCAACGCCATGGCCGGCAATATCGCCAACTCGGTGAAAGGTCCGGAGCGCAAACCGCTGCTGGCATTGCAACAGGTGATCATGCTGAACGAGTTGTTGGTCAATCGACTGCTGGATAAGCTGAAGTTGTCTCAATAGTTTTGCTGGCCGTTATGGCCTCATCGCGAGCAGGCTCACTCCTACAGGGGATCGTCGCCGGGCACATGCTCTGTGATTACCGCAGATCAACAGTGGGAGCGAGCCTGCTCGCGAAAGCGGTCTGCCAAGCGCCATCAATTTCAAATAGGCAATAAAAAACCGGAAGCTTTCGCTAGCCGGTTTTCACGATCAAAAGATCGCAGCCTGCGGCAGCTCCTACACAGTTACTTGTAGGATCTGCCGCAGGCTGCGATCTTTTTGGATTTACTTTGTAATGGGTAGCCTGCCAGTGATCACAAATTTATCGAACACTTTCTGACCATCACGCGCGGCCTTTCGAACATCAAGGAATGTCAGTTCATCACGAACTTTCTGTTTGTGGGTTTTTTGCGTGGGGTACGTATTCATGCTGGCCGATCTACTTGATTGAGTAGCGATCGGCAAACGATAGAACTTGGCTGCACCGAGCACCAGTCGGCGCATTCTGGCGCAGTTGTAGGCAGTGTCTGCGTTGCTTGAGTGAGATCGTCGTTGGTAGAGAAGGCCTCTTCGCGAGCAGGCTCGCTCCCACAGGTGATTGTCGTCGTACGCAAAACTGTGACCCAACGCAGTTCCAATGTGGGAACGAGCCTGCTCGCGAAAGCGGTATCTCAAGCAGCATCAATTTCAGACAGACAACAAAAAGCCCGGACAGCTTTCGCTTTCCGGGCTTTGAAGATCAAAAGATCGCAGCCTTCGGCAGCTCCTACATTGGAATGCATGTTCCTGTAGGCGCTGCCGTAGGCTGCGATCTTTTGTTTTTAGCGGTTAAACCGCTCCACCAACGAGTACTGCGTGTTGGCAGTCTTGGTCAGCTCTTCACTCAGCAACGCCGAGTTATGTGCCTGTTCCGAGGTCTGATCCGCCAACTCCGAAATATTGCTGATATTGCGGCTGATTTCTTCAGCAACAGCACTTTGCTCTTCGGTCGCCGCCGCAATCTGGGTGGTCATGTCGGTGATGTTGGCCACTGCTTCGCTGATGCCGACCAGTGCCTGATCCGCCTCCAGTACCCGCGCCACGCCTTCTTCGGCCTGGCGATGCCCGGCTTCCATGGTTTGCACGGCGCTGCTCGCAGTCTGCTGCAACTTGGCGATCAGGGCATGAATCTGCCCGGTCGATTCGCTGGTGCGTTGCGCCAGTTGGCGGACTTCGTCGGCGACTACGGCAAAACCACGGCCCATTTCGCCGGCACGTGCCGCTTCGATGGCGGCGTTGAGCGCGAGCAGGTTGGTCTGGTCGGCGATGCCTTTGATCACATCGACCACGCCGCCGATTTCGTCGCTGTCCTTGGCCAGTTGAGTGACGGTCAGGCCGGTTTCACCGACCACCACCGACAGGCGCTGGATGGCCTCGCGGGTTTCCCCGGCGATGTCGCGGCCGCGGCCGGTCAGGCGATTGGCTTCCTGCGTCGCGTCGGCAGTGCGCTGCACGTGGCTCGCCACTTCTTGCGTGGTGGCAGCCATCTGGTTGACGGCGGTGGCGACCTGTTCGGTTTCCACGCGCTGGCGTTCCAGACCGCTGGAGCTGTTGTGCGCCAGGGCGTCGGACTGTTTGGCCTGATCGGTCAGGTGCTCGGCGGTGTCCTGCAGACGGGTCAGGCAGGTTTTCAGGCGGGCTTCCTGGCTGAGGATCGACATTTCCAGACGCGCCTGCGCGCCACGGCTGTCGGTGTACATCTGCGCGATCAGCGGGTCGGAGGTGGTCTGTTCGGCCAGGCGCAGCAGGCGCTTGAGCCCGCGTTGTTGCCATTGCAGGCCCATCAGGCCCAGCGGTACCGACAGGCCGGCCGCGAGGGCGAAGCCCCAGTGCGAGTTCAGGGTCGCGCCGATCACGAAGCTCAGTTGGCTGACCAGAATGAACGGCAGCCAGTCCTGCAGCACCGGCAGCCATTTGTCGCTGGAAGGAATTGCCGACTTGCCCTGGTTGATGCGTTGGTAGAGCGCTTCGGCACGGCGGATCTGTTCGGCAGTGGGTTTGATCCGCACCGACTCGTAACCGACCACCTGATTGCCGTCGAACACCGGTGTCACGTAGGCGTTGACCCAGTAGTGATCACCGTTCTTGCAGCGATTCTTGACAATGCCCATCCATGGCAAGCCTTGTTTCAGTGTGCCCCACATGTGCGAAAACACCGCCGCCGGGACGTCGGGGTGACGAACCAGGTTGTGCGGCGCACGGATCAGCTCTTCACGCGAAAACCCGCTGATTTCGACGAAAGCGTCGTTGCAGTAGGTGATCACGCCTTTGGCGTCGGTTGTGGAAATCAACCGCTGCTGAGCCGGGAAAGTCCGTTCGCGTTGTGTAATGGGCTGGTTATTACGCATGGTTTTTCAATCCGCAAGGCTTTGAAAGGTTGTCGGCGCTGTCAGGAAATTATTGAAGTTTTTTTTCAGATATAAGTACGGCGTCGCAAAACCGCTCTTGCTTCAAGCGGCCAGCATCGGATAGGTGAACAGCGCAAAATGCAGCAGGTTCAGCCCGAAATGCGTGGCGATCGCTGCCGCCAATCCACCGAAACGGTAAGCCAGACCGTAGCCGACACCCGCCAGACCCGCGAGCAACACCCAGTGCCAGCCAGCACCCGCATGTGCCAGGCCGAAGATCAGCGACGCCAGCAGCAGGGCGAGATTGTCGCCGTGGGGCAGGTGCTTGAACAGGCGGCTCAGGCCTCCCTGTATATAGCCGCGAAACAGCGCCTCCTCGACCAGGGTCACCAGCAGCAGATTGTTCAGCAACCACAACCACGCCTGATCGGGCCACTTCGGCGCCCAGGCGATCATGCCGAACAGAAGCGCGCCACCCAGCGCCATTACGGCGCTCAACGTCAGGCCCAGGACGCTGGCGAACACCGTCAGACGCAGCGAGCGTGCCGCGACGATCCACGGGCAGGCCAGCAACAGCCAGAAGCCGAGCAAGGGTTTGTCAAGATTGAGGTACATCACGAAAGGCACAGCGTCGTCGGTGAAGCGCATCCGGGCGATGGCCCGACCGTTGTCGAACCCCGGCAACCAGTGCAGCGCCAGCGACAGGGCGAGGAAGATAAACAGCGCGTGTCCCAGCAACCGCGCCACCGGCACCTGCTGTTGGCGCACGGCGAAACCGGCCACCAGCAACAATCCGACCGAGATCAGCGCGAGCCAGCCGAGGTGGCCAATGCTCAGCGCCCACCCGTAACCGAGGCTGAGAAGCGCCAGATAGACCCATGGCAACGCCTTCATCGAAAGTCCTTGTGCAGAATTTTGTGGAAGGGCTTTCTACACGGGTGGGGGCGTTGGGACAAGTAAAGGTGTGGCGGGAGGTGGGGACAGGCTCCAAGCCTTAGGCCATCCACAAAACCCATTGTGGGAGCGGGCTTGCTCGCGAAAGCGGTGTATCAGACAACATCCATGTCGCCTGACACACCCTCTTCGCGAGCAAGCCCGCTCCCACAGTAGATCTGTGCGTGGCTGAGGAATCAGCGCAAATCGAGCTTCGCCGCAGCGCGCTCGGTGATTGCAGTACGCGTCTTCAACGACGCCGCTGCACGATTACGAGCCTCTTCGACGACAGCACTCGGCGCTGTCTGCGGGCTGCCCGACTCAAACGGCGGTGCCGGCGCATATTCCAGTTGCAGCTGGATCAACTGCGCCGCCTCGGCTCCCACCAGTTCTGCGGCCAGCACCAGCGCAAAGTCGATTCCCGCGGTAATCCCGCCACCAGTAAACAGATTGCCGTCGCGCACCACCCGGTCCTGCACCGCAATCGCGCCGAGTTTCGGCAGCAGTTCGTGATAGGCCCAGTGGGTGGTCGCGCGTTTGCCTTTAAGCAGGCCCGCCGCGCCCAGCACCAGCGAACCGGTGCACACCGACGTCACATACCTGGCCTGCGCCGCCTGACGTTTGATGAAGCCCAGCGTCTGCTCATCTTCCATCAAAGGCCCGACCCCGGCGCCGCCGGGAATGCAGATCACATCCAGATTCGGGCAGTCGTCGAAGGTGGTGGTCGGTTTCAGCAGCAGGCCGGTGCTGGCGGTGACCGGCACCAGATCTTTCCAGATCAGATGCACCTGCACGTCCGGCAGCGAGGCCAGCACGTCATAGGGGCCGGTCAGGTCGAGTTGCTGCACCTGTGGAAACAACAGAAAACCGATCTGCAACGTCATGGGGGATTTCTCCATTTGAGGGGTGGACGGCTTCACTGTAGGCGCGTAGGTTCTGGCGCATACGCCAATCACCCCACGAATTACGCCAAATGCCCAAAGTCATCCATGTACTCGCGTTTGCCAACATGCAGATTCTCGACGTCACCGGCCCGCTGCAAGTGTTCGCCTCGGCCAACGACATCGCCCGCCAGCGCGGCTTGCCCGTGCCGTATACGCCGTCGGTGATTGCCTGCGAGGGCGGGGCGGTGATGTCCTCGGCGGGGCTGGCGGTGCTCGCCGAGCCGTTGCCGCAAGACGCCAGCGACACGCTGATTATCGCGGGTGGTTGGGGGATCTATCCGGCATCCGAAGATGAGTCGCTGGTGGATTGGGTACGCGAGCACGCAGCGAAATGTCGACGCGTGGCCTCGGTGTGTACGGGGGCGTTTCTACTGGCGGCGAGCGGCTGGCTCGACGGACGTCGCGTGGTCACCCACTGGACCCGTTGCGAACAACTGGCGCAGCAGCATCCGAAGCTGCAGGTCGAAGCCAATCCGATCTTCATCAACGACGGCCCGGTCTGGACTTCGGCAGGCGTCACCGCCGGCATCGATCTGGCACTGGCGATGGTCGAGGAAGATCTGGGCAGTGATATTGCTCTCGACGTCGCCCGGCATCTGGTGGTGTTCCTCAAACGGCCGGGCGGGCAATCGCAATTCAGCGTGACCCTGGCCCTGCAGAATCAGGGCAATCGCTTTGATGAACTGCACGCCTGGATCGCCGAAAACCTCACCTGCGACCTCGGCGTCCCGACCCTGGCCGAACAGGCCGGCATGAGCGAACGCAGCTTCGTCCGCCACTACCGCGCCGACACCGGCCAGACCCCGGCCCGCGCCATCGAACTGATCCGCGTCGAAACCGCCCGCCGCCTGCTCAGTGACACCGGGCTGCCAGTGAAGCGAATCGCGGCCAATTGCGGCTTTGGCAGTGAAGAAACGTTGCGCCGCAGTTTTCTGCGGGCGATTGGCGTGACGCCGCAGGCGTATCGGGAGCGGTTTTCGGTTAGTGCTCCAGCAGGGTCGCTACTGTCTTGAGTCCGAAGCTATAAGGCAATCTCGGTTTTAGCTTTGGGGACAGATGTCTGACCAGGTTTGTATCCCAGTTGGTTTTCTATTTGAGCTTGGAATTGTTGGATGCTTTCCTCAACCAGATCATAGAACTGTTTGGCATATTCCAGAGCAACGGTCGAGGGCACAGCATCATTAGTGCTTGAGTGAAGCTCAAAGTAGAAGCGTATATCCGAAACTGCGTAACAAGCGCTCTCTAGTTTTTCGCGTACTTCAGTGGGTAGCACTGCCTCATAGGCACAAAGGTAATCGATGAGGGTGTCGCGATGTTTTTTAAAGTTGTCTGCGATATGTTCAAGGGCTTCGTCCCAATCTCCATCAGGGCAGCTTTTTTCTGGAAGAATTTTGCGAAAAAGACCTCTCAGCATGCTGAGCGCTTCTAGCTGGCGAACAAAGAAAACTTCCGAGTTCTTGAGGGTCGACTTGAGGCTTTCAAGTTCTTTGCTAAGCGTGGTCTTGTAAGCTTCTAGATGTTTGTTGAAATTGAGTTCCACAGCTTTTTGTATGCCTGTAGTAACCAATTTCTTAATCATGAATGCAACTCCAAGTGTGCCAATTCCTGAGCTGACAATAATCGACGTAATAATTTCAGAGTCCATGGTTCTGTCCTGTTTTCTGATGGTGGGCAACGATAACTTCGGAATTGAGACGATCAGTTCGCCTCGGCCTCATTCACCTGATTGAAATACTTCGCCCGATCCGGGGTAAACGTCACCCGCATTTTCGTCCGCGAGCAGGTCAGCGAACGTTCCTCACCCAGATCAATATCCAGATCCTCGCCCCGCAAGCCCTGCCACTGGGCGAGGTATTTCAGTGAGCCGTATTTCTCGTTTTTCTTCAGGCTGCGGCTCACGCCTCCTTTCCAGCCGAGTACCGGCAGTTCGCCGGCGAGGCATTGTTGCGCAAGGTCGGGGAAGCGCGTGGCGCGCTGGCGGCCGATTTCCCAGCATTTGATCAGGCCTTTGTCGGCGGCTTCCCAGAGTTGGGTGCGGGTCAGGCCGGTGCGCAGGGGCGTGGCAATGGGGCGATGGACATGCAGGGTCATTCTGGTTCCTTGAATTCGGGTTTTATTGGACAGCTCCGCTGTGCCCGTTGCGGTGGATGGTAGGGGGGGATGTAACAGCTGGCAACAGGGTATTTCAGGGTGTAAGTGCAGGTTACGGGGGAGGGATTTGACTGGGAGTTGTTTAGAAGAAGTAGGAACAAACCGCACAAACTGTGGCGAGGGGATTTATCCCCGATCGGCTGCGCAGCAGGCGCAAAGCCATGCATTGCGGTGCTGCTGAAGAAATGAGCAGGCAAAGAGCGGGGCCGCTGCGCAGCCCGTCGGGGATAAATCCCCTCACCACAGGGGATCTGATTCTGTTTATTTCTGTGTAGGGGTTAGCCCGGCGAAGCGCGCTGATGCGGCATATTTCCTACAGACACTGACGAAATTACGGCTGCCAAACACTCTTCTCCCCACTCAAACGCCGATCCAGAAAACTCGCCGCGCTGATCAGCGCCAGATGCGTCAACGCCTGCGGGGTGTTGCCCAGATGCCGGCCCTTGCTGTCGAACTCTTCGGCGTACAGCCCCAGCGGGTTCGCATAGCGCAGCAGTTGTTCGAACTCCAGGTGGGCCTTTTCCACCTGACCGGCCCGGGCCAGGCATTCGACGTACCAGAACGAGCAGGCAGCAAATGCGCCTTCGGTGCCGCTCAAACCGTCGATGTTGGCGTCATCGTTGCGGTAGCGATAGACCATGCCGTCGCGCACCAGATGCTTTTCGATCGCTTCCAGGGTCGACAGCCAGCGCGGGTCCTTGGCGCTGACGAAGCGCACCAGCGGCATCAGCAGCATCGAGCCGTCGAGCGCGGTGCCGCCCTTGTACTGGACGAAATGCCCGCGCTCCTCGTCCCAGAAGTTATCCCAGATGTCGGCGTAGATCGCCTGGCGGGTCTGGTCCCACTGGGCGAACGGTGCCGGCAGCGAGCGTTTCGAGGCCAGGCGAATCGCCCGGTCCAGTGCCACCCAGCACATCAGTCGCGAGTGCAGGAAGTGATGTTGCTCACCGCGCATTTCCCAAATGCCGACATCGGTGGTCTGCCAGGTCTCACATACCTGATCGACCACTTCACGCACATGTTTCCAGCCCTGATGGGAAATCGCGTCGCCGTACTTGTTGACCAGATACACCGCGTCCATCAGTTCGCCAAAGATATCGAGCTGAATCTGGTCGTACGCGCCATTGCCGATGCGCACCGGTTGCGCGCCGCCATGACCGGAGAGGTGGGAGAGTTCGGTTTCCGGCAATTCCTGACGGCCATCGATGGCATACAGGATGTTGAGTTTGGTTGACTGCCCATGACAATCGCTGACCCGCCCGCGCAGCCAGCCCATGTAGGCGTTGGCCTCAGCGACAAAGCCCAAGCGCATGAACGCGTAAACGGTGAACGAGGCGTCGCGGATCCAGGTGTAGCGATAGTCCCAGTTGCGCTCGCCGCCGGGGGTTTCCGGCAGACCGAAGGTGGCGGCGGCGAGGATTGCACCGTGCTTGCGCGAGGTCAGCAGTTTCAGCGCCAGCGCCGAGCGGTTGACCATTTCCCGCCAGCGCCCGCGGTAGTTGGACTGGCCGATCCAGTCACGCCAGAACTTCAGCGTGCGTTCCACGCACATTTTTGCGCCGTCATCCTTGAAGCGTGGATCGTCGGCCCCCCCGAGGAGGAATTCGGCGTTCTGATCCTGGTTCAAACTGAACGATGCGACGGCCGATTCGCCATCGATCTGCAGCGCCTGATCCGCCACCAGTCGCAGCGACGGCTGACCCTCGGCGCTGAAAATCACCGATTGTTCATCCATCTGCGCCCGGGTGTTGGCGCGGGCGTAGTCATGGCGCACTGCGCAGCGCATATGAAAGGTGGCCTGGCCGCTGACCACACGCACCCGGCGCATCAGCAGCGGCAGGTCATCGACACTGTCGCCGATCGGCAGCAGGTCGGTGATCTCCACCACCGCATGTTCGCTGAGCCAGCGGGTTTGCAAAACGTTGGTGTCCGGCAGGTAGATCTGCTCGCGCCGGGCATCGGGCAGATCCGGCGCGAGCTGGAAAATCCCCGCCTCGGGCGTGTCGAGCAGCGAACAGAAGATCGACGGACTGTCGAATTCCGGCCAGCAGAAAAAATCCACGCTGCCCTTGTCGTTGACCAGTGCGGCACTGCGCAGGTCGCCGATGATGCCGTGGGCGTCGATCGGGCTTTGTCGTTCAGGATGATGCTCAGCCATTGCCACGAAACTCCGGATAAAGACTCATACCGCCGTCGATGAACAGGGTGGTGCCGACGATGTAGTCGGCAGCGTCGGAAGCGAGAAACACCACCGCGTTGGCGATGTCCTCGACATCGCCGATGCGTCCGTAGGGGATCAGATCCAGCAGTTTTTCGCCGGCTGCGCCTTCGGTGGCGTCTTGGTTGATGGCGGTGCGAATCGCTCCCGGCGCGATGCTGTTGATGCGGATGCGCTGATGGCTGACTTCCTGGGCGAGGGTCTGCATCAACTGGTCGACGCCGCCCTTGGAGGCTGCGTAGTTGACGTGCCCGGCCCATGGAATGCGCTGGTGCACCGAACTCATGTGAATGATCTTGCCGGCGGCGCGGGACACGCCTTCACGCACGCCTTGCCGGTTGAAAATCCGCAGCGCGGCGCGGGCGCAGAGGAACTGGCCGGTGAGGTTGACGCCGATCACCGTGTTCCAGTCTTCCAGCGTCATGTCCACCGCCGCGGCGTCCTTTTGCAGGCCGGAATTGGCCAGCAGAATGTCCAGCGAACCGAAGGCGTCCAGAGTCTCGGCGAACAACCGTTCGACCTCGTCCTCCTTCGACACATCGGCACCGATGGCCAGCGCCTGACCGCCATCGGCAATGATCTGCCGGGCCAGTGCTTCGGCGGGTTCCGCCTGACGGTTGTAATTGATGACGACTGCTGCACCGGCAGCGGCCAGGGCTTTGGCGGCGGCGTGGCCGATGCCGGAGCTGGCGCCGGTGATCAGGGCTACTTGTCGGGCGAGGGAAATCTGCATGCGAAGTCGTGCCTTGCGTGAGGGCCTATTTAGCTGACTGGTCGCAAGTGGAGAGAGTTCAAGAGCAAAGATCAAAAGATCGCAGCCTTCGGCAGCTCCTACATGGAAATGCGATCACCTGTAGGAGCTGCGGCACGCTGCGATCTTTTGCTCTTCAGGCCTTCACATTCCACCAACAATTCCCCGCTTCCTTGCTCATCAGCCTTTATGGCAACTTGGCGGCCCTTGATGAGGCAGTGTTCCATGGCAAACCCCTACCGCGAATTATTCACCGCCCCCGGCGCCCGGGCTTTTGTACTGGCCGGGATGGTCGCGCGCATGCCGATTTCCATGACCGGCATCGGCGTGATCACCATGCTTTCGCAACTGAAGGGCGGGTACGCGCTGGCCGGTGCGGTGGCGGCGACCTTTGCCCTGGCCACGGCGTTTTGTGCGCCGCAGGTCTCGCGTCTGGTGGATCGTTTCGGTCAGGGCAAGGTGCTGCCGCTGTCGGCATTGATCGGTGGCGGGGCGCTGCTGATGTTGTTGCTGTGCACCCGCTTGCAGGCGCCGACCTGGACGCTGTTCATCTTCGCCGCGCTGGCCGGTTGCATGCCAAGCATGTCGGCGATGGTGCGCGCGCGCTGGACCGAGATCTATCGCGGCCAGCCGCAATTGCAGACCGCTTATGCTCTGGAATCCGTACTCGATGAAGTTTGTTTCATCGTCGGCCCGCCATTGTCGGTGGGGCTGTGTGTGGTGGCGTTTCCCGAGGCCGGGCCATTGGCCGCGCTGTTGGCGCTGGCGGTCGGCGTAACGGCGTTTGTCGCCCAGCGCAGCACCGAACCGGCGGTGCACCCGCAGGAGTCGCAGCATCAAGGTTCGATCATTCGCTCGACCGACGTGCAATGGCTGCTGGCGTTGATGCTGGCCATGGGCGTCATCGTTGGCGTGATCGATGTGGTCAGCGTTGCCTTCGCCCAGCAGCAGGGTCAGCCGGCGGCGGCGAGCATCGTGTTGTCGGTGTACGCCATCGGCTCATGCCTGGCCGGTATCGCGTTTGGCGCGATGCGTTCGAAACTGCCGTTGCCGCGGCTGTTTCTGTACGGCGGTGTGGCGACGGCGGTGACCACGCTGCCGCTGTTGCTGGCGAGCAATATTTTCGGTTTGTCGCTGGCGGTGTTTGTCGCCGGGCTGTTCTTCTCGCCGACGCTGATCGTCGCCATGGCGCTGGTTGAGCGCATTGTGCCGCCGGCCAAGCTCACCGAAGGCCTGACCTGGCTGGTCACCGGTCTGAGCATCGGGGTGGCGATTGGCGCGGCCGGATCCGGCGCACTGGTGGACGCCTTCGGTGCGCGCAGCGGATTCTGGCTGGCGATCGCGGCCGGCGCGGTGGTGCTGGGTTCGGCTGTGCAGAGTTTCCGCCATTTGAAATGATCGGCATTCGGACTAATTCGCGCCACGCCTCATCCGTTCTCTTTTACAGATAACCCATTGAGGTAAACGCGGTGACAAAGCTGACACTGCTGTGCCTGCCCTATTCGGGCGCCAGCGCGATGGTCTATAGCCGCTGGCGGCGCCAACTGCCGTCATGGCTGCAATTGCAACCGGTGGAGTTGCCCGGGCGCGGTGCCCGTTTCGACGAACCCCTGCAAACTGACATGCGAGCCCTGGCCCGCCAGTTGGCCCGTGAGCACAAACCCGGCCTGCAAACGCCTTACGCCCTGTTCGGCCACAGCCTCGGCGCGCTGCTGGCGTGCGAGATGGCGCACGCCTTTCGCGAGCTCGGCGCGCCGGAACCGGTGGCGCTGTTCGCCTCCGGCACGGCGGCGCCGACCATGCGCAGCGACTACGATCGCGGGTTTGCCGAAGCGCGCAGCGATGAGGAATTGATCGATCAACTGCGCACCTTTCAGGGCACCAGCGAAGAAGTGCTGGCCAACCAGGAACTCATGAGCCTGACGCTGCCGGTGCTGCGCGCCGACTTCATGATGTGCGGACGCTTCAGTCCGGCGCAGCGGCCGCTGCTCAATTGCCCGGTGCATGTGCTGGGCGGCAAGGAAGACCGCGCGACCACCGAGCAACTGATCGGCTGGAGCAAGGAAACCCTGGGCAGTTTTTCCGTGGACATGATGACCGGTGGGCATTTCTTCATTCATGAGCACGAAGCCCGGGTGATCCGCACGATCAAGACGCATCTGGAAGTCCATCACCGGCGTCATGCGCAAGCGGCGGCACCGGCGTTTTGACGCACCGCTCACTATCGAGTGATTACAGGAGGCCAGTCATGGCTGTTGCTGTGGAATTTTCCGTTCGGCCGCTGCTGCCGCAACGAGGGCGCTTGCCGCTGTTGGTGGAGGCGACCGAGGCGGATACCGACCTGTTGGCGGTGTTCGATGAAGTGAAAGCGCTGGTCGATGAGCATCTGCTGCGCGATGGCGGGGTGCTGTTCCGCGGATTTCGTCTCGACGGCGCTGAACAGTTTCGTCAGTTCGCGGCCAGTTTCGGTCATCCGCTGTTGAACTACGAGTTCGGCTCCACGCCGCGCACCAACGTCACCCAAGGCGTATACACCTCGACCGAATACCCGGCGCACCAGAGCATTCCGCTGCACAACGAACAGGCTTACTCCCGCGACTGGCCGATGAAAATCTGGTTCTACAGCATGATTGCGGCGAAGTCCGGTGGCGAAACGCCGATTGCCGACAGTCGCGAAGTCTATCGGCGTATTCCGGTGGCCATTCGAGAGCGCTTTGTCAGCAAAGGTCTGATGTATGTGCGCAACTTCGGCAACGGTCTGGATGTGGCTTGGGAAGATGTGTTCAACACCGACGACCGCGAGGTCGTCGAGGCCTACTGCAAGGCCCATGGCATCCTTTGCGAGTGGAAGGATGACGGCGAATTGCGTACCCGTCAGACCTGTCAGGCGGTGGCGGTGCATCCGGTGACCGGCGATCACGTCTGGTTCAATCAGGCGCACTTGTTCCACATCTCCAACTTGCAGCCGGAAGTGCGCGAAAGCCTGTTGGACATCGTCGATGAGGAGGACTTGCCGCGTAACGTTTATTACGGTGACGGCTCGGCCATCGAAGACGAAGTGCTGGCGCAGATCCGGGCGGTGCTCGATGAATGCGCGATCAGTTTCCCGTGGCAGGAAGGCGATGTACTGATGCTCGACAATATGTTGTCGGCCCATGCGCGTTCGCCGTTCGAAGGGCCGCGCAAAGTCATCGTGGCCATGGCCGAGGGGCATTCCCAAGGCCCGCTCTGAGCCATTCGGGTGGTTGCCCGTGACGCTGCCGAAGCCGGTCTTGTACCGGCTTCGGCATTTTTGCGTCGGTGTGGGTAACTGCCGGGCCGCTGTTGCGCCAGTGCGCTAAATCATTGCGTTTGTCATTCGTTCTTGTTGATACGACCGGGCCTCCTGGTCACGCCGCCGATCAGCAAGGACCCAATGCATGAATGCCGCAGACGCACAGAAACTAGCCCGCCGCTTTATCGAACTGCCGCAGGACAAACGCCGTTTGTTTCTCGCCGGCATGGCCCGCGAAGGCATCGATTTTGCGCAGCTTCCCATGACCGCCTGTGACGGGATCGCCGAGCGTGAGGGCCTGTCCTACGCCCAGCAGCGGATGTGGTTTCTCTGGCAACTGGATCCGCAAAGTGCTGCCTACAACCTGCCGATGGCCGTGCGCCTGAACGGCGCGTTGCAGGTGCAAGCGCTGGAGCGGGCGTTCAGCCTGCTGGTCGCGCGGCACGAATGTCTGCGCACCACCTTCGGTCAGGTCGGCGAGCGTGCCTTCCAGCGTGTGGCCGAGCCGCAGGCGCTGCAACTGCCCCTCACCGATTTGAGCGCCGTGCCCGAACAGCAGCGCTGGCCGCTCGCGCAACAGCACATGATGGCTGAAGCCACGCAAGCGTTCGATCTGCAAAACGGCCCGCTGCTGAGCCTGCGCCTGTTGCGTCTGGCCGAGCAGGAGCATGTGCTCCTGCTGACCTTGCACCACATCATTGCCGATGGCTGGTCGATGAATATTCTCATCGACGAGTTCATGCGTACCTACGATGCGCTGGTGGCGGGGCGCGAACCATCGTTGCCGGCGCTGACCGTGCATTACCGCGATTACGCGCTGTGGCAGCGCAGCTGGCTGGAGGCGGGTGAGCGCGAACGGCAACTGGACTACTGGCGCGCACAATTGGGCGACGAGCATCCGGTCCTGGAGTTGCCGACCGACCGCGCTTATCCGGCGCAATCGAGTCACCAGGGCGCGCGTCTGGAAACGGTCATTGATGCGGCGCTGCGTCAGGAGCTGAAAAGCCTTGCCCAGCGTCAGGGCGTGACCCTGTTCGTGGTGCTGCTCGCGGCGTTCAAGACGTTGTTGCATCGCTACAGCGGGCAGACCGACATTCGCGTCGGCGGCCTGATTGCCAACCGCACCCGCAGCGAAACGGAAGGGCTGATCGGCTTCTTCGTCAACACCCAGATCCTGCGCAGCGAAGTCACCGCACAAACCCGTTTCACCGAGCTGTTGCAGCGTCTGCGCGAGGCTGCACTCGGCGCGCAGGTTCATCAAGAGCTGCCGTTCGACGCCTTGATCGAGGCCCTGCAGCCGGCGCGTAGCCAAAGCCACAATCCGCTGTTTCAGGTGATGTTCAACCATCAGCCGCTGGTGACCGACTTGCAGCATGTGCAGTTGGAATCGGGTTTGCAGGTGGGTTATCTGACGCAAGAGCAACTGGCCGGCAGCGCTCGGCAACATGCGGCCACCAGCGATTTGATGCTCGATACCCGCGAAGAAGGCGAGCAGCTGTTCGCCGCCTTCACGTACGCCACCGATATTTTTGATGCCGCGACCATCGCCGCGATGGCCGGGCATTGGCGCAACATTCTTGAATCCGTCTGCCGCGACCCGCAGCAGGTCATCGGCGAAGTCGCGCTGCTGGCAGATGCCGAGCGCGCGCAACTGATTCAGGCCACTGCTGCGGCGCCGCGTTTCGCCAGCGTGCAAAACCTGTTCGAGGCGCAAGTGGCACGTACGCCGCAGGCAACGGCCGTGATCCTCGCCACCGCGCCGTCACCGTCACTGACCTATGCCGAACTCAATGCGCGCAGCAATCGCCTGGCGCATCAGCTGCGCGCGCGCGGTGTCGGCCCGGACGAGCTGGTCGGTGTGGCGTTGGGGCGCTCGCTGGAGCTGGCGGTGGCGTTGCTGGCCGTGCTCAAGGCGGGCGGCGCCTATGTGCCGCTGGACCCGCAAACTCCGGCTGAACGGTTACGTCACGTGCTGGATGACAGTGGCTTGAAACTGCTGCTGACCGACAGCGCCAGCCTTGCCAGCCTGCCGGCGCTGGAGGCTGTCGAGTGCCTGTGCCTGGAGCAATTGTCCGGCGAGACTCCGGCCGACAACCTGTCGTTAACGGTCGCGCCGCAGAATCTTGCCTACGTGATCTACACCTCCGGTTCCACCGGGCGACCGAAAGGCGTGGCGGTCAGTCACGGTGCACTGAGTGAATTCATCGACCGCGCCATCGATTACAGCGACCTGCGCGAAGGTGACCGGGTCCTGCAGTTCGCCACCAGCAGCTTCGACGGTTTTGTCGAGCAGTTCTTCCCGCCGCTGTGCCATGGCGCCGCTGTGGTGCTGCGCGATGCGCCATTGTGGGACAGCGCAACGTTGCGTCAGGTGATTGTCGATCACGGCATCACCCTGGCAGACCTGCCGGCCGCGTACTGGTATTGGCTGGTGCAGGAATACGCGGCGCAACCGCCGGCCGGTTTTGGCGCGCTGCGACAGATCCACGTCGGTGGCGAGGCCATGGCGGTGGACGGTTTGCGTCTGTGGCAACAGGCCGGGCTGGGGCATGTGCGGTTGCTCAACACCTACGGGCCGACCGAAGCCACGGTGGTTTCGACGATTCATGATTGCAGTGCACTGACGGCAGACGCCGTGTCCTGGCGCGGCATCCCGATTGGCAAGGGGCTCGATGCCCGGCGTCTGTACGTGCTGGACGATGATTTGAACCTGCTGCCGCAAGGTGCGGTGGGCGAGTTGTACATCGGTGGCCCGGGCCTGGCCCGTGGTTATCACCGTCAGCCGATGCTCAGTGCCGAGCGCTTTATCGCCGACCCGTTCGCCGCAGGGCAGCGTCTGTACCGCACCGGAGACCGTGCCCGACTGCGCGCCGATGGCGCGCTGGAGTATGTCGGCCGAGTCGACCATCAAGTGAAGATCCGCGGTTTCCGCATCGAGCTGGGCGAAATCGAGTCGCGCCTGCAACAGTGCCCGGGCATTCGCGAGGCGGTGGTTCTGGCGGTGCCGCTCAGTGGCGGCCAGCAACTGGTGGCGTACGTGGTCGGCGAGCACGCCGTGCTGGAAAGCGCCGCCACCCAGTCGGCGTTCCGCCAGCAAATCCGCACCGCGCTGCAAGCCCATCTGCCGGACTACATGGTGCCGGGGCATTTGCTGTTGTTGCCGAATCTGCCGCTGACACCGAGCGGCAAGCTCGACCGCAAGGCCTTGCCGGCGCCGGATGCGAGCCAGTTGCAAGGCGACTATCGCGCGCCGCAAACCGACACCGAGCAGTGTCTGGCGCAAATCTGGGCCGAGGTCCTGCAAGTGTCGCGGATCGGTCTGGATGATCACTTTTTTGAACTGGGCGGCCATTCGCTGTTGGCCGCGCAGGTGATCGCACGCATCAAAACTCAATTGGGCGTGGTCTTGCCACTGCGCAGCCTGTTCGAAAAACCGTTGCTGGCCGATCTGGCGGCGGTGCTGGCGCAACAGGTGGACAGTGCAACGGATGACGACTGGTCCGACATGGATCAGTTCATGAATGCTTTGGAAGGAGAAGAAGTATGAGCGGCACCATGGCGGAGCGTATCGCTAAAAGATTCGTCGGCTTGCCGCTGGAGCAGCGTCGACAGTTTCTGGCCAGACTGCGCGAGGACGGCAAGGACTTCAGCCTGTTGCCGCTGCCGGTCAGTCGTCACGAGGTCACGCCGATTCCGTTGTCGTTCGCTCAGCAACGCCTGCTGTTTCTCTGGCAACTCGAACCGCAGAGCGCCGCGTACAACATGGCGGCCGGGCTGCGCCTGAAAGGACGTCTGGACGAATCGGCGCTGCAACGCTCTTTCGATCATCTGGTCGCGCGCCACGAAGTGCTGCGCACCGTGTTCCACACCGACGGCGATCAGCCGCAGCAGGTGATTCTCGAGCAGCAGCCGATCACTCTGGAACGCATTGACCTGACCCGCCTTGCGGCTTCGCAGCGTGAGCCGGCCTTGGCGCAACAGGTGCAGACAGTCAGCGCGCGGCCGTTCGATTTGCGCCATGGACCGCTGCTGCGTGCGAGTCTGTTTGCGCTGGCCGAAGAGGAATTCGTGCTGGTGGTGAGCATGCACCACATCGTCTCCGACGGTTGGTCGATGGACGTGATGGTCAAGGAATTCGTCCAGTGTTATCAGGCCTTCAGTCTTCAGCACGAGCCGCAGTTGCCGGCGCTGCCGTTGCAATACGCCGACTATGCGATCTGGCAGCGGCGCTGGCTGGAAGCCGGCGAGGGCGAGCGTCAACTCGATTACTGGCGTCAGCAGCTCGGTGAGGAACATCCGCTGCTGGAAGTGGCGCCGGACTTTGCCCGGCCCCTGACGCAAAGCTTCGCAGGCCAGACCCTGAGCTTTGATTTCGGTGCCCGGTTGTCCCTGCAACTCAATGCGTTTGCCCGCAGCAAGGGCATCAGTCTGTTCATGCTGGTGCTGGCGGGTTTCTCGCTGTTCCTCTCGCGTCAGGCCGGGCAGCGCGACATTCGCGTCGGCGTGCCGAATGCCAATCGTGGCCGTGCCGAAGTCGAAGGGTTGATCGGTTTCTTCGTCAACACCCAGGTGTTGCGTTGCGAGATCGATGAGTGCGGCAGTTTCGAAGACTTGCTGGCGCAGGTGCGCGAGGCGGCGTTCGGCGCGCAGGCGCATCAGGAACTGCCATTCGAGCAACTGGTGGACGAATTGGTGGCGGAACGAACCCTGGGCCACAACCCGTTGTTCCAGGCCAAGTTCAACCAGAACGTCGGTATGCAGAAACAGCGCTCGATGAACCTGCCGGGACTGAGCGTGGCCGAGTATCCGCTGGACAAGGACGGCACCCACTTTGATCTGGCGCTGGACATCACCGACGACGGCACGCTGATCCACGGCCAGTTGACCTATGCCAGCGACCTTTATCGCGTACAAACCGTCGAGGGCTTTGTGCCGGCATTACTCGGTCTGTTCAGCGAATTGCTCAAGGCACCGCAAGCGCCGTTGCACAGCGTCGCCACGCGGGCTCCGGTGGTGCTCGCAGCACCGGGCGAACCGGCGTTGTCAGTGTTGCAGCAGTGGGCTCATCAAGTGGCGCAACAGCCCGAAGCACTGGCTGCGCGCGACCTGCATCAGACCCTGAGTTTTCAGGCGCTGGACCAGGCCGCCAATCGTCTGGCCCATCATCTGCTGGCGCAGGGCATCAGCCCCGGCCAACCGGTAGCGGTGCTGATGGAGCGTTCGCTGGACTGGCTGACCTGTGTGCTGGCGATCTTCAAGGCCGCAGCGGTGTACATGCCGCTGGACGTGAAGGCGCCGAACGCGCGGTTGCAGCAGATGCTCGGCAATGCCGGCGCGCGCCTGCTGTTGTGCGCGCAAGGGGATGCGCGGGTGTCCGCGCTGGCGGTCGACGGTTGTCAGGGGCTCGCGTATGCCCCGCAACAGTGGCAGCAGGAGGCGGATCTCAGCCCGGTGGTGCCACTGTTTGCGCAGTCCCCGGCGTATGTGATTCACACCTCCGGTTCCACCGGGCAACCCAAGGGCGTGCTGGTCAGTCACGGGGCGCTGGGCAGTTACGTGCGCGCTGTGCTGGAGCGCCTGGCGCCGACGCCGGACACCAGCATGGCGCTGGTGTCGACCATTGCGGCGGATCTGGGCTTCACGGTGTTGTTCGGCGCGCTGTGTTCCGGTCGCCTGTTGCACGTATTGCCGGAAGAATTGGGTTTCGACCCGGATCGATTTGCCGAGTACATGGCTACGCATCAAGTGGGCATGCTGAAAATCGTCCCGGGGCACCTGGCGGCGTTGTTGCAGGCTGGCCGCGCCGCCGATGTGCTGCCGGCGCAGGCGCTGATCGTCGGCGGCGAAGCCTGCTCGCCGGCACTGGTGGAACGCGTGCGTCAGCTCAAGCCGGAGTGCCGCATCATCAACCACTACGGGCCGAGCGAAACCACGGTCGGTGTGCTGACCCACGAGGTCAGTGAGCTGGCGGCCGACGCGCGCAGCGTTCCGGTCGGCACCGCGCTGAGCGGTGCGCAGGTCTACATCGTCGACGATGTGCTGAACAATGTCGCCGATCAGGTGGCCGGCGAGTTGTACATCGGAGGTGACAGCGTGGCGCTGGGGTATCTCGGGCAACCGGGTCTGACTGCCGAGCGCTTCCTGCCTGATCCGTTCGGCGCCCCGGGTGCGCGGGTCTATCGCAGCGGTGACCGGGTGCGGCGCAATCGTCAGCAAGCGGTGGAGTTCATCGGTCGCGCCGACGATCAGGTCAAGGTGCGTGGTTATCGCGTCGAACCGGCGGAAGTCGCGCGGGTGCTGCTCGGCCTTGACGGCGTCAGTGAGGCGGCGGTGCTCGCCCTGGCCCTGGATGACGATCCGGCGCGCCTGCAACTGGTGGCGTGGTGTGTGCCGGCGGCCGCTGCGACCTTGCAGGCACACGCTCTGCGCGAGCAGTTGCAGGCGTGCCTGCCGGAGTACATGGTGCCGGCGCAGATTGTGCTGCTGGAGCAACTGCCGCTGACGGCCAATGGCAAACTCGACAAGCGTGCCTTGCCGGTGCCGGGCGTGGTCACGCAGCATTTCGTTGCGCCGGTGGGAGAGGTCGAGGAGAAGCTGGCGGCAATCTGGGCCGAAGTGCTCAAGCTTGAGCGCGTGGGCACCAGCGACAACTTCTTCGAGCTGGGCGGTGACTCCATCCTCAGCCTGCAGATCATTGCCCGGGCCAAGCGCCAGGGGATCAAGCTGAGCCCCAAGCAGCTGTTCGAAAAGCAGACCATTGGCCAGTTGGCTGCGGTGGCCAGGCTGATCGAAGCCAAACCGGTGGCGGCCACGGCGCCGAATCGTGGGCCGCTGCCGTTGTTGCCGATTCAGGCACGCTTCTTCGAGACCGACATTGCCCAGCGTCAACACTGGAATCAGTCGGTGATGTTGCAACCGACCAGCACCCTTGACGCCAATCACCTGCGCTCTGCGTTGGCGGCACTGGTCGAACAGCACGATGCACTCGCGCTGAATTTCCAGTGTTCGGGCGATACGTGGCAGGCACTGGCGCAGACCCAGCGTGATCCGGAGTTGTTGTGGCTGCGCGAGCTGGACAGTCTGGCGGCGTTGCCGGCACTCGCTGACGAAGCCCAGCGCAGCCTCGATCTGCAACAGGGACGCTTGCTGCGTGCGGTGCTGGTGAACCTGCCGCACGCTGAGCAACGCCTGTTGCTGGTCATTCATCACCTGGTGGTCGACGGGGTGTCCTGGCGCATTCTGCTGGAGGATCTGCAGCACGCTTACACCGCGCTCGCCGCCGGCACGCCGCTGGTTCTGGCGGGTAAAAGCACGTCGTTGCACAGCTGGGCCGAACATCTGCAGCGGTATGCGCAAAGCGAGGCACTGGCTGTCGAGAGCGACTACTGGCGCGCAACCCTGGAGGCGGGCGACGCACAACTGCCGCGAGATTTCCCGCAGGACAGTCAGACCCGTGCCGAGGCGGCCCGGGCCAGTTCGCGCCTGAGTCAGGCGCTGACCCACAAGCTGCTCAAAGTCGCTCCCGCGGCGTATCGCACGCAAATCAACGATCTGCTGCTGACCGCGCTGGCAAGGGTGTTGTGCGACTGGAGCGCACAGCCTTCGGTATTGATTCAGCTCGAAGGGCACGGGCGCGAAGATCTGTTCGACGAGGTCGATCTGAGTCGAACGGTCGGCTGGTTCAGCAGCCTGTTCCCGGTACGCCTGACCCCGGATGTGAATCCGGGTGCCTCCCTGTGTGCGATCAAGGAACAACTGCGTGCGGTGCCGGGCAAAGGCATCGGTTATGGCGTGCTGCGATATCTGAGCCGACGCGCCGAGCTGCAGGAATTGCCGCAGCCGCGCGTGACGTTCAACTATCTGGGCCAGTTCGACGGTGCCTTCAGCGCTGACGAGGGCGCGCTGTTCGTGCCAAGTGGCGAAAGCACCGGCGCCAATCAGGACGCCGCTGCACCGTTGGGCAACTGGCTGAGCGTCGATGGTCAGGTGTATGGCGGTGAGCTGGAGCTGACCTGGACCTTCGGCACGGGCATGTACCGCGCAGAAACCATCGCGGCGCTGGCCGAAGCCTATCGGTGTGAGCTGGAGCGTCTGATCGAGCACTGCTGCGACAGTGGTGAAGCAGGCGTCACGCCGTCGGACTTCAGTCTGGCGACCTTGACCCAGGCACAGCTGTCGACACTGCCAATCCCGGCCCGTGACATCGTCGATCTGTACCCGTTATCGCCGATGCAGCAAGGCATCCTGTTCCATAGCGTCAACGATCCGGACAGCCCGGCGTACACCAACCAGTTGCGTGTCGACGTGCAACAACTGGACGCCGAGCGCTTCCGTCAGGCCTGGCAGCACACCGTTGAGGCCCACGAGATTCTGCGCAGCGCATTCATCTGGCCGCAGGATGCCGCCGCGGCGGTGCAAGTGGTGCGGCATAACGTGCAAATGCCATGGCAGGTCGAGGATTGGCGTGGCCGGGCTGACCTCGGCGCAGCGCTGGAACAACTGGCCAGTGACGATCTTGCCAGCGGGTTCGACCTGACCGCCGCGCCGCTGTTGCGGGTGACACTGGTGCGCACCGACGAAGCGACGCATCACCTGATCTACACCTGTCATCACATCCTGATGGATGGCTGGAGCACCTCGCAGTTGTTCGGCGAAGTGTTGCAGCGCTACGCCGGTCTGGCCCCGGCCGCGCCCCAGGGGCGCTATCGCGACTACATCGAGTGGCTCGGCCAGCGTGATCAGCAGGCCAGCCGCGCGTTCTGGACGGCGGCGCTGGCCGACCTGGAAGAGCCGACGCGACTGGCCGGCGCCGTGTCGGGCGCGCCGCTGGCGGCAGTCGGTTACGCCGACCACGAGCATGTGTTCAGCGCGGCGTTGACCGCCGATCTGAACCGTTTCGCCCGCGAGCAGAAAGTCACTCTCAACACGCTGGTGCAGGCGGCGTGGCTGGTGCTGTTGCAGCGTTACACCGGCCAGGACAACGTGGCGTTCGGTGCCACCGTTGCCGGACGTCCCACCGACCTGCCGGGTGTCGAGCAGCAGATCGGCCTGTTCATCAACACCCTGCCGGTGGTGGCGGCGCCGTCCGCGGAAATCGTCGTCAGTCAGTGGTTGCAACAGGTGCAGGGCCTCAATCTGGCGCTGCGCGAGCACGAACATACGCCGCTCTACGACATTCAGCGTTGGGCGGGAACCGGTGCCGGGGCGTTGTTCGACAGCCTACTGGTGTTCGAAAACTACCCGATGGCCGAAGCCCTGCAACAAGGCCCGGCCACCGGTCTGACGTTCTCGGCGATTCGTCGTCAGGAACAGACCAACTACCCACTGACGCTGGTGGCGGTCACTGGTCGCGAGCTGAGTCTGGGGATCAGTTACGATCAGGCCAGTTTCGCCGCGACCACGGTCGCTGCCCTGAGTGCGCAGCTGGAAAGTCTGCTGACGCAGTTCCTCGCCGATTCCGCTCAGCCACTGGGCGGGTTGCAATTGCTCGCAGCGCCGCAGCGCGCAGAGGCGATCAATTGGGGCAAGGCTGCCGTCACCGCGCCGGACACTCGCACGGTGCTGGAACACATCGCCGCGCAACTGCAGCGGCAACCACAGGCGCAGGCTGTGGTGTTCGCCGAGCAATCGATCGATTACCAGAGCCTCGATGCCCGGGCCAATCGTCTGGCGCACAAACTGCAAACCTTGGGTGTCGGGCCGGAAGTGCGCGTGGGCGTGTGCATGCATCGCACCCCGGACATGCTCGTGGGCCTGCTGGCGATCCTCAAGGCCGGTGGCGCTTATGTGCCGCTGGATCCGGACTACCCGCAGGAACGTTTGCTGCACATGCTCGACGACAGTCACGCCGCCGTGCTGCTCACCGAACCCGCGGCGCAGGCGATGCTGCCTGAAGCGTTGAGTGCGCAGGTAGTGCTGGTGGATGAGGACGCGCTCTGCGAGTTCCCGTCTACCGCCCCGGTGGCGAAAGTGACGGCGCAGAATCTGGCGTATGTCATCTACACCTCGGGTTCCACCGGCAAGCCGAAAGGCGTGGCGATTACCCACGGCAACCTGTCGGCGCTGATTCAGTGGTCGGCGGGTGTGTATCGCGCAGAACAACTGCGCGGTGTGCTGGCGTCGACGTCGATCTGCTTCGACCTGTCGGTCTGGGAAATCTTCGTCACGCTGGCCTGCGGCGGTTGTCTGGTACTGGCGGACAACGCATTGGCACTGGCCGATCTGCCGGGCCGCGAACAGGTCACCTTGATCAACACGGTGCCGTCGGCGATTGCCGCGCTGCAACGTGCCGGGCAGATTCCGCGCTCGGTCAAGACCATCAACCTGGCCGGTGAACCGCTCAAGCAAAGTCTGGTGGATACCTTGTACGCGAGCACCTCGGTGCAGCAGGTCTACGACCTGTACGGGCCGTCGGAAGACACCACGTATTCGACCTTCACCCTGCGCACGGCACAGGGGCAGGCGAACATCGGCCGGCCGCTGGAAAACACCGTCGCGTACCTGCTCGACAGTCAGTTGCAGGTGCTGCCTGAAGGCGTGCCGGCCGAGCTGTACCTGGGCGGTGCCGGCGTGACCCGTGGCTACCTGATGAAGGCCGCGCTGACCGCCGAACGCTTTGTGCCGAACCCTTACGCCAGCAACGGCGAACGGCTGTACCGCAGCGGTGATCTAGTGCGCCAGGGCAGTGACGGCAACATCGAATACATTGGCCGCGCCGACCATCAAGTGAAGATTCGCGGGTTCCGTATCGAACTCAGCGAGATCGAGGCGCGGCTGTTGGAGCAGGCGGACATTGCTGAAGCGGTGGTGCTCGCCCAGGACGGTGCGGCCGGTAAACACCTGCACGCCTACGTCGTGCCAGCGCAGCCGGTGAGCGATCAGATCGCATTGGCGGAACGCTTGCGCAGTGCTCTGGCCGCGCGCCTGCCGGCGCACATGGTGCCGGGGCACTTGCACCTGATTGACGCCATCCCGCTGACGCCTAACGGCAAGCTGGATCGCAAGGCGCTGATGACCCTGGGCGACAGTCCGGCGCAGCAGCAGTATCAGGCGCCACAGACCGATCTGCAGTGGGAAGTGGCGACGGTCTGGCAGGAGGTGCTGGAGGTCGAGCGCGTCGGGCTGGCGGACAATTTCTTCCAGCTCGGCGGGCACTCGTTGCTGGCCACGCTGGTGGTGACCCGGATCAAGGAACGTCTGGGTGACAAGGTGCCGCTCAAGGCGTTGTTTGAAACCGATACCCTCAAGGCGTTCTGTGCGCGGATCGAGGCCCTGCGTGTCGAAATGTCGCCCGTTCAGGATGAATTGGCTAAATCCCTGGAGGCCCTCAAACGTCTATCCCTCGATGATCTGGAAAAACTGATTTCTTGAGAGGGAAAAACGCGTGCAAGAGTTAATCGAGTCGGTAGGACAACTTTCGGCTAAGCAAAGAAAGGCTCTGGCGGTTCTGCTCAAGCAGAAAGGCGTCAACCTCTTTGACATTGCCCCGGTTTTCAAGCGCACGGCTGAAGAGCCGTTGCTGCTGTCCTACGCCCAGCAACGCCAGTGGTTTCTCTGGCAGTGGGCGCCGCACAGCGCGGCCTACAACATTCCGACGGCCCTGCGTTTGCAGGGGCCGCTGGATGTATCCGCGCTGGAGCGCAGCGTCCAGGCGCTGATCGAACGACACGAAACCTTGCGCACGGTGTTCACCCAGGAAACCGGACAACCCTTGCAAGTGGTCCTGCCCGCAGGCGCCTTTGCACTGGAGATCCAGCAACTGAGCGCTGAGTCGGCGAACGACCCTGAAGCGTCCATTCAGGCGTTCGTGCAGACCCAGAGCCAGAAAACTTTCGACCTGGAGCATGGCCCGCTGTTGCGCGCGGCGTTGCTGCAGGTCACCCCGAATGACCATGTCCTGGTGCTGACCCTGCACCACATTGTTTCCGATGGCTGGTCGCTGCAAGTGATGATCGAGGAACTGGTGCAGCTGTACGCCGGTTTCAATCTCGGGCACGCCGCCGGTCTGCCGGCGTTGCCGATTCAATACGCCGATTACGCCCTGTGGCAGCGGCAGTGGATGGAGGCCGGTGAGCAAGAGCGGCAACTGGCGTACTGGCAAGAGAAGCTGGGCGGTGAGCAGCCGGTGCTGGAACTGCCGATGGATCGTCCGCGTTCCATCGAGCAAAGCTTTGCCGGGGCCAGTCACAACCTGATTCTCGATCCGGCGCTGAGCGATGCGCTCAAGGCGTTCGCCCGTCAGGAAAACGTGACCCTGTTTGTGGTGTTGCTGGCCTCGTTCCAGGCGTTGCTGCACCGCTACAGCGGGCAGGCCGACATCCGCGTCGGCGTGCCGGTGGCCAACCGTGGGCGGGTGGAAATCGAGCGTCTGATCGGCTTCTTCGTCAACACTCAGGTGCTCAAGGCCGACATCGACGGGCAGATGCCGTTTGTCGATCTGCTGCGTCAGGTCAAACAGACCGCGCAGGAAGCCCAGGCCCATCAGGACTTGCCGTTCGAGCAACTGGTCGAAGCGCTGGAGCCGGGGCGCAGCCTGAGCCACAGCCCATTGTTCCAGGTGATGTTCAACCATCAGGCCGAACGCCGCGCGAGCGTCGAAACCCGCCTCAACGGCCTGAGCATCGAACCGCTGGAATGGCAAAGCCAGACGGCGCAGTTCGACTTGACCCTGAACACCACCGAGCAGGCTCACGGCATCGAAGCCGTGCTCAAGTACGCCACGGATCTGTTCGACGCCGCGACCATCGAGCGCCTGGCGCAACACTGGAATGCGTTGTTGCGGGCGATTGTCGCCGAGCCGGGCCAGCGTATCGGGCAACTGCCGATGCTCGATGACGGCCAGCAGCAACAATTGCTCGCGCAGTGGAATCCGGCACGGCTGGAACAAACGGTCGAGCAGTGCATTCATCAAGTCATCGAAGCCCAGGCTGAACGTCATCCTGAAGCGATCGCGGTGACCTTTGACGGGCAGCGTCTGACCTACGCCGAGCTCAATCGCCGTGCCAACCAGTGGGCGCACGTGCTGATCGACCGTGGCGTCGGCCCGGACGTGCGCGTCGGTGTTGCCGTCGAGCGTTCGCTGGACATGATCGTCGCCATCCTCGCGGTGCTGAAGGCGGGTGGCGCGTATGTGCCACTGGACCCAGGTTACCCGGATGATCGGCTGAGCTACATGATCGCGGACAGCGGCATCCAATGGCTGCTGACCCAGGGTCATCTGCTGGCGCAATTGCCGGTGCCAGCGGGACTGACCTGCCTGGATCTGAACCAGCCAGTCGCAGGCAGCCGCGACAGCAACCCGGTGTGCCTGACCACGCCGGACAATCTGGCCTACGTCATCTACACCTCGGGCTCCACCGGCAAACCGAAGGGCGCTTTGTTGCCGCACAGCAACGTCATTCGTCTGTTCAGTGCCACTGAGCACTGGTTCGATTTCGGCCCGCAGGACAGCTGGACGCTGTTCCATTCCTACGCCTTCGACTTCTCGGTCTGGGAGATTTTCGGTGCGCTGCTCTACGGCGGCAAACTGGTGGTGGTGCCCCACGACGTCAGCCGTTCCCCGGAAGATTTCTACAGCCTGCTGTGCGATGAAAACGTCACCGTGCTGAACCAGACGCCATCGGCATTCAAGCCGTTGATGCAGGTGGCCAGCGAGTCGTCGCGCGATAACGCCCTGCGTTATGTGGTGTTCGGTGGCGAGGCCCTCGAAGTGCAGAGCCTGCGCCCGTGGTTCGAACGTTTCGGCGACCGCGCACCGACACTGATCAATATGTACGGCATCACCGAAACCACCGTGCACGTGACCTACCGGCCATTGTCGCTGGCCGACTTGCAGCAGAGCCACAGCAGCCCGATCGGCGAGCCGATCGTCGACCTGTCGTGGTACTTGCTCGACAACGCGCTGAACCTGGTGCCGCAAGGCTGCATCGGCGAGCTGTACATCGCCGGCGCCGGTCTGGCCCGTGGTTATCTGAATCAGGCCGGCATGAGCGCGACGCGCTTTGTTCCGGACCCGTTCAATCCGCAGGCCGGTCAACGCCTGTATCGCACCGGTGACCTGGCGCGGTTGCGCGGCGACGGTGTGATCGAATACATCGGCCGCATCGACCATCAGGTGAAGATCCGCGGTTTCCGAATCGAGCTGGGAGAAATCGAAGCGCAACTGCTCAAGCACCCTGCAGTGCGTGAAGCGGTGGTGCTGGCGGTCGATGGTCTCAGTGGTCAGCAACTGGCAACCTGGATCGTCGCCAACGAGGCGCTGGATGCCGAAGGGCAGGGCGCGCTGCGCGATTCGATCAAGGCACACTTGCGCGAATCGCTGCCCGATTACATGGTTCCGGTCAGTTGGGCGTTCCTCGAGCGTCTGCCGCTGACGGCCAACGGCAAGCTCGATCGCAAGCAACTGCCGCAGCCGGACGTCGCCCAGGTGCAGGAAGCCTACGCCGCACCGCGCAACGAACTGGAACAGCGTCTGGCCGATATCTGGCAGGACGTGTTGAAGGTCGAGCGCGTCGGCCTCAACGACAATTTCTTCGAGCTGGGCGGCGATTCGATCATTTCGATTCAGGTGGTCAGTCGCGCCCGTCAGGCGGGTATTCGCTTCACCCCCAAAGACATCTTCCAGCACCAGACCGTGCAGCGTCTGGCAACCGTCGCGCAACAGAGCGATGCGGTGCAGATGCAACAGGGCGAAGTGCTCGGCGATGCGGTTCTGACGCCGATTCAGCATTACTTCTTCACCAGCGACATCCCGGCGCGGCATCACTGGAACCAGTCGATCCTGCTGACCCCGGCCACGGCGCTGCAAGCGGCGCCGCTGGAACAGGCGCTGCTGCACCTGCAACGGCACCATGACGCGCTGCGCCTGCGTTATCGCCAGACCGGTGATGGCTGGCAGCAGAGCCATGCGCCGGCGGATCAGGCGCAAGCGTTGCTGCGCACTGTCACGCTGGATGACAGTGCGGCATTGCCGGCGCTGTGCCTGGAGTTGCAGCGCAGTCTCGATCTGCTCGACGGCCCGCTGATGCGTGCGGCGCTGGTCGATCTGCCGGACGCCAGCCAGCGCTTGCTGCTGGTGATCCATCACCTGGTAGTCGATGGCGTGTCGTGGCGGATCCTGCTGGAAGATCTGCAAACCGCCTATCAACAACTGAGCGGCGGGCAGGCTGTGGTGCTGCCGGCCAAGACCAGCGCGTTCAAGGATTGGGGGCAGCGTCTGCAAGCCCATGCCCGCAGTGCGGCGCTGGACAGTCAACTCGACTACTGGCGCGGGCAGTTGCGCGACGTCTCGGTCGAGCTGCCACTGGACAACCCGCAAGGCCAATTGAGCAACCGTTTCGAGCGCAGCGTCGACACCCGTCTGGATGCCGAACGTACCCGTCAGTTGTTGCAACAGGCCCCCGCGGTCTATCGCACCCAGGTCAATGATCTGCTGCTGACGGCACTGGCCCGTGTGCTGTGCCAGTGGACGAACTCGGACAGCGCGCTGGTGCAGCTTGAAGGTCACGGTCGTGAAGACCTGTTCGACGATGTCGACCTGAGCCGCACGGTGGGCTGGTTCACCAGCATGTTCCCGGTGCGCCTGACCCCCGGCGCCAGTCTCGAAGCGTCGATCAAGGGCATCAAGGAGCAACTGCGCGCGATCCCCGACAAAGGCATCGGTTATGGCTTGCTGCGTCATCTGGGCAGCGCCGAGGCCCAGGCGGCACTGAACGGGCTGGCGCAACCGAAAGTCACGTTCAATTACCTCGGCCAGTTCGACAACAACTTCGACGCCGACGCCCTGTGGGTACCGGCCACCGAAGACAAGGGCGCCGGTCAGGATGAAAACGCGCCGATGGCCAACTGGCTGACCATTGATGGCCGGGTCTATCAGGGCCAGCTGAGCCTGACCTGGACCTACAGCGGCGACGTGTTCGAAGAGGCGACGATCAATGCGCTGGCTCGCGCTTATGAAGTGGCGCTGGGCGAGTTGATCGACCATTGCCTGAGCCATTCGAGCGGTGGTTTGACGCCGTCCGATGTGCCGCTGGCCGGGTTGTCCCAGGCGCATCTGGACAGCCTGCCGATCGCCGCTCAGCGTATCGAAGACATCTATCCGCTGGCGCCGATGCAGCAGGGCATCCTGTTCCACAGCCTGTACGACGCCGATGCCAGCGCCTACGTCTACCAGATGCTGCTGGACATCGACGGCCTCGACGTGGCGCGTTTCCAGCAAGCCTGGCAGCGGGTGGTGGATCGCCATGAAGTGCTGCGCGCCGGGTTCATCTGGGGCCGCGACGGCCTCGATGCACCGCTGCAAGTGATCAATCGGCAGTTGACCCTGGAGATGCCGGAAGTCGATGTGCGCGGTGTGGCGGATCTGCCGGCGGTGCTTGAGGCTCGAGCGCAGGCCGACCGCGAGCGCGGTTTTGATCTGCAGAATCCGCCGCTGTTGCGCCTGTGCCTGTTGCGCACCGCGGATGAACGCCATCGATTGATTTTCACCTGCCACCACATTCTGATGGACGGCTGGAGCAACTCGCGGATGTTCGGCGAGGTGTTGCAGGATTACGCCGGTCACCCGGTGCCGAGTGCGCAGGGCCGCTACCGCGATTTCCTGGTGTGGCTGCAAGGTCAGGACAAAGCCGCCGCCCAGGATTTCTGGCGCGGGCAACTGGCTGCGCTGGAGGCGCCGACCCGTCTGGCTTCGGCCTGCCACGGTGCTACGGTGCCGGGTCCGGGCAAGCAGATGCATCGTCTGCATTTCGATGCGGCCTTCACCCGGCGTCTGAACGCGTTCTCGCGTCAGCAGCAAGTGACCCTCAACAGTCTGGTGCAAGCCGCGTGGCTGCTGGTGTTGCAGCGTTACACCGGGCAGGCCACGGTGGCCTTTGGCGCGACCGTGTCGGGGCGTCCGGTGGATCTGCCGGGCATCGAGCAGCAATTGGGGCTGTTCATCAACACCTTGCCGGTGATCGCCAGCCCGCAGGCGACAGTCAGCGTCGGCGACTGGGTGCGTAGCGTGCAGGACAAGAACCTGCTGCTGCGTGACTACGAGCAGACCCCGTTGCAGGACATCCAGCGTCTGGCCGAACTGAGCGGCGAAGCGCTGTTCGACACCTTGCTGGTGTTTGAAAACTACCCGGTCTCCGAAGCGCTGGAGGCCAATCCCGGTGGGTTGCGTTTCGGCGGTCTGGAACACCGCGAGCAAACCAACTACGGCCTGACCCTGATTGCCGGGGCCAGTGACGTGTTGAATCTGGACTTCAACTACCTCACCGAACACTTCGCCGAGCGCAGCGTGCTGGGTCTGGCGGCGCATCTGCAAGAGGTGCTGCGTCAGTTCCTCGAGGCGCCGCAGCGTTGCCTGGGCGAGATCGGTCTGTTGCCGCTGGCCGAACGTCAGACCCTGGCGCAATGGAACGACAATCACGCCGCCTATGCAGAGCAACGCCTCATTTCGCAGAGCTTCGAAGCACGGGTGGCGATGCATCCGCAAGCGCAGGCACTGAGTCATGCCGGTGTGGCGCTGAGCTATGCCGAACTCAACCGACGTGCCAATCAGTTGGCCCGTCATCTGCTGGCGCTCGGGGTCGGCCCGGAAATCCGCGTGGGCGTGGCGATGCCGCGTTCGGCGGAACTGGTGATCGGCCTGATGGCGGTGCTCAAGGCCGGCGGCACTTATGTGCCGCTGGACCCGGATTATCCGGCGGATCGGGTCGCGTACATGCTCGACGACAGCCAGGCGAAAGTCCTGCTGACGCAACAGTCGCTGCTGGCGCAATTGCCGCAGACCGATGCGCAAGTGGTGTTGGTCGAGGCCGGTGGGCAGGCGTTTGCCGGGCAGTCGCCGGACAATCTGCCGGCGCGGGGCGATAGCGCCAATCTGGCTTACGTGATCTACACCTCCGGTTCCACCGGCAAACCGAAGGGCGTGGCCATCGCCCATCGCAACGTGCAGGCGCTGATTCACTGGTCCGCCGAGGTCTATAGCGAAGACGACCTGCAAGGCGTGCTGGCCTCGACGTCGGTGTGCTTCGACCTGTCGGTGTGGGAGATTTTCGTCACCCTCGCGCGTGGCGGTTCGCTCGTCATGGCGCGCAATGCGCTGGAACTGCCGGACTTGCCGGAGCGTGATCAGGTGCGCCTGATCAACACCGTGCCGTCGGCGATTGCCGCGCTGCAACGCGCCGGGCACATCCCGCCCGGCGTGCGCATCATCAACCTCGCCGGCGAGCCGCTGAAGCAGGGCCTGGTCGACACGCTCTATGGCGAAACCTCGGTGGCCCACGTCTATGACCTGTACGGGCCGTCGGAGGACACCACCTATTCGACCTGGACCCGCCGCGAGGCCGGTGGTCAGGCGAACATCGGCCGGCCGCTGCTCAACACCTCGGCGTACATGCTCGACGGCCAATTGCAGGCGGCGCCGATTGGCGTGGCGGCCGAGCTGTATCTGGCCGGCGACGGCATCACCCGCGGCTATCTGTTCCGCCCGGGGCTGACCGCCGAACGCTTCGTGCCCAATCCGCTGTCGACCCGCGGCGAGCGCATGTACCGCACCGGCGACCTGACCCGCTTCACGGATGACGGCCGGATTGAATACGTCGGACGCATCGACCATCAGGTCAAGGTGCGTGGTTTCCGCATCGAACTGGGTGAAATCGAAGCGCGTCTGCTGGCCCAGGACAGCGTGCGCGAAGGTGTGGTGCTGGCGGTGGATGGCCATAGCGGTCAGCAACTGGTGGCGTATGTGGTGCCGAGCGACAGCGGCCTGAGCCTCAAGGAGCAGGACGATCTGAGTGAAGCGTTGCAGTTCGCACTCAAGGCGCATCTGCCGGATTACATGGTGCCTGCGCAGTGGCTGTTCCTCGAGCAGCTGCCGCTGACGCCAAACGGCAAACTTGACCGCAAGGCCCTGCCCGCGCCGGACGCCAGCCAGGCGCAACGTGAATACGTCGCAGCGTCGACGCCACTGGAGCAACAACTGGCCGACGTCTGGCAGGACATTCTCAAGATCGAACGCGTCGGCGTCACCGATAACTTCTTCGCCCTCGGCGGCGATTCGATCATCTCGATTCAACTGGTCAGCCGCGCGCGTCAGCAGGGGATTCGGTTCACCCCGAAAGACCTGTTCCAGCAGCAGACCGTGCAGAAACTCGCGGCTGTGGTCTCGGTGGATGACGACTCGGCAGGCGAGACCGCGATGGATTATCCATTGGCCCAACTGGATCAGGCGCAGCTCGACGCGCTGCCGGTACCGGCGCAGATGATCGAGGACGTTTACCCGCTGTCGCCCATGCAGGAGGGCATGCTTTTCCACACGCTGTCGGACAACGGCAGCAGCCTTTACGTCCAGCAGGTCAGCCTGCCGATCAAGGGCCTGGACGTGGAGCGCTTCCGTCAGGCGTGGGAATTCGTGATCGTCCGGCAGGCGATTCTGCGGACCAGTTTCCATTGGCAGGATGGCCTGGTGAAACCGTTGCAGGTGGTGCATCGCCACGCCCCGTTGCAGATGCAGGTGCTCGACTGGCGTGAACGGGAAACCAGCGAAGAGCTGATTGCCCAGTTCGCCAGCGATGACCGCGCGCTCGGTTTTGATCTGGCCGAGGCGCGTTTGCAGCGGATAACCCTGCTGCGCCTGAGCGACGATCAATACCAGATGATCTGGACCAGCCACCATATCCTGATGGACGGCTGGAGCAGTTCGCGCCTGTTCGGCGAGGTCTTGCAGTATTACGCCAAGGGCGAAATCATCGGCGAGAACGGTCGTTACCGTGACTTCATCGCCTGGTTGCAAGCGCAGGATCAGGATGCTCAGGAGCTGTTCTGGAAGGCGCGTCTGGCCGTGGTCAACGAGCCGACGGCGCTGAGCCAGGCGATGCATCCGCGCCACAGCGCCGATGTTTCCGGCCACGATGCGATCTACTCGAACTGGGACAAGGCGCAAACCGAACAACTGCTGCAGTTCTGCCGCGACCTGCGCATCACCCCCAACACCTTGATTCAGGGCGCGTGGCTGCTGCTGTTGCAACGCTACACCGGGCAGCAGACGGTCACCTTCGGCGCTACGGTGTCGGGACGTCCGGAAAGTCTGGCGAATGTCGGCAACATGCTCGGCCTGTTCATCAACACCTTGCCGATCATTCAGACGCCGCAAGCGCATCAGCGCGTGGCCGACTGGCTCGGCGAAGTGCAGGCCTATAACCTCGACATCCGCGATTACTCCCAGGCGCCACTGGCCGATGTACAGCGCTGGTCCAACCTCGGCGGCCAGGCCCTGTTCGACAGCATTGTGGTGTTCGAGAACTTCCCGATCGACGATCGCCTGCAAGAAGAAAACGACACCGACCTGACCTTCGGCAAATCCATCGGCCACGGCGTGACCAACGTGCCGATGGACCTCGCGGTGATGCTCGGTGACGAGTTGTCGATCGAATACCTGTATCTGCGCAGCCACTTCAGTGCCGAAGCGGTTCTGGGTATTCGCCAGACCATGGAAAACACCCTCGCGGCGATGATGGCTGCGCCGTACGAGCGCCTTGGCAACCTGCAGCGCCTGAGCCGCGAGCAATGGCAAGCGGCGCAGGCCTGGAGCGCCGAACCGGCGCACAACCATCAGGCAGCGTTGTTGCCGGAGTTGATCAGCCGCCACGCGCAACAACAGCCGCAGGCCATTGCCTTGCAATGCGCGGGGATGAGCCTGAGCTACGCCGAACTCGAGCAGCGCGCCAATCGTCTGGCTCACTGCCTGATCGAGCACGGTGCCGGCCCGGAAGTGGTGATCGGCGTCGCCTTGCCGCGCTCGCTGGAGATGGTGGTCAGCTTCCTCGCGGTGCTCAAGAGCGGTGCGGCGTACGTGCCGCTGGACATCGAGTACCCGCCGGAGCGTCTGGCGTACATGATCGAAGATTCGGGCATGGCGCTGCTGCTGACCCAGAGCAGCCTGCGTGCGACGTTGCCGGCGCCACAGGGTTTGCTGCGTCTGGAAATCGATCACCTCGATGAACGCCGCTATGCCGCTCACGCCCCCGAAAGCCGCGTTCACGAGCAGGGCCTGGCGTATCTGGTCTACACCTCCGGTTCCACCGGGCGGCCAAAAGGCGTTGCGGTGACCCAAGGCCCGCTGAGCATGCACTGCCAGGCGATTGCCGAGCTGTATGAAATGGATGCCAGCAGTTGCGAGCTGCACTTCATGTCGTTCGCTTTCGACGGCGCCCATGAGCGTTGGCTCAGCACCTTGTACAGCGGCGGTCGCCTGGTGATTCGCGACGGGTGCCTGTGGACACCGGAGCAGACCTACGAGGCGTTGCACGAATACGGCATCACCATTGCCTGCTTCCCGCCGGCCTACCTCAAACAGCTGGCGGAATACGCCGCCGCCAGTGGAATCGCGCCGCCACCGGTGCGCATCTATTGCTTTGGCGGTGACGCGGTACCGGATCAGACGTTCGAGCAGGTCAAGGCGGCGCTGCGTCCCGAATACTTCACCAACGGCTATGGTCCGACCGAAACCGTGGTCACGCCGATGCTCTGGAAAGTCCCGGTGACTCAGCATTGCGAAGCGGCGTATGCGCCGATCGGCCGCGCCGTTGGCGCGCGTTCGCTGTACGTGCTGGATGAAGACCTGAACCCGTTGCCGCCAGGTTTTGCCGGCGAGTTGTACATCGGTGGCTATGGCGTCGCCCGCGGCTATCACGGGCGTCCCGACCTGACCTGCGAGCGTTTCGTGCCGAACCCGTTCGCCGCGGGTGAGCGCCTGTATCGCAGCGGCGACCTGGTGCGCCTGCGTGCGGACGGCGTGGTCGATTACGTCGGGCGCATCGACCATCAGGTCAAGGTGCGCGGCTTCCGCATCGAACTGGGCGAAGTCGAGGCGAGTCTGCGACAGTTGCCGGCGGTCACCGATGCACTGGTGATCGCCCGGGACAATGCGTCGGGCAAACAGCTGATCGGTTACGTGGTGACCGAAGCCGGGCAGGACATGGGCGATGAACTCAAGGCCGGGCTGAGGGCGTCGTTGCCGGAATACATGGTGCCGGCGCAGATCGTCTGCCTGGACGCTTTCCCGGTCACACCCAACGGCAAACTCGATCGCAAGGCGTTGCCGGAGCCTGAGTTCAAAACCGAAGAATACGTCGCTCCGCGCAACGAGCAGGAAACCTTGCTCGCGCAAATCTGGGCTCAGGTGTTGCAGGTCGAGCAGGTGGGCATCTGCGACAACTTCTTCGAACTGGGCGGCGACTCGATTCTGAGCCTGCAGGTGATTTCCCGGGTGCGTAATCACCCGACGCTGAACATGGAGCTCAAACTGCGCGATCTGATGCGCTATCAGACCATCGCCGGCATCGTCGAACAGGAAGTGGCGAAGGAGGGTGGCCAGCCACCGGCGACGGACCTCACGCAGGTGGCAGCGGAGGGCACGTTCAACCTGCTGCCGATTCAGGAGTGGTTCTTTGCCGAGGACATGGCCGAGGCGCATCACTACAACCAGTCGCTGCTGCTGAGCGCGCGCCAGCCGCTGGATCTGGATGCGCTGGAGCAGGCGCTGGGCTGGATCGAAAAACATCACGACTCGTTGCGTCTGCGTTTCTCCCGCGAAGGCGGGCGCTGGGTGCAACGCTACTGTGAGCTCGATGAACAGGGTGAAGCGTTGCTCTGGCGTCGTGAAGCCGCGAACAGCGAGCAGGTCGAAACGCTGGCCAACCTCGCCCAGCGCAGCCTGAAACTCGACGCCGGGCCGGTCTGGCGAGTGATGCATGTCGCCATGCCCGAGGGGCAGGCGCGACTGCTGGTGGTGATCCATCACCTGGTGGTCGACACGGTGTCGTGGCGGATTCTGCTGGACGACTTGAAGGTCGCCTACGAAGCCTGCGTGCAAGGGCTGCCACCGCAGCTGCCGATTCGCACCAGCAGCTATCGCTCGTTTGCCGAGGCATTGCAGGCCCAGGCGCCAGTGATTGCCGAGCAGGAACTCGGCTGGTGGCTGGAGCAACTGGATCAGCCGGGTGTCGATCTGCCGTGCGACAACCCGCGCGGCAAAAACCTCGTGCGCCAGCAAGCGCAGGCGCGCCTCAAGCTGTCACGCGAGCACACCGAGCAACTGCTCAAACAGGCGCCAGCGGTGTACGGCACGCAGATCAACGATCTGCTGCTGTCGGCGCTCAGCCGCACTTTGTGCCGCTGGAGTCAGCAGCCGTCGGCGCTGATCCTGCTCGAAGGGCATGGTCGCGAAGACCTGTTCGAGACCCTTGACCTGAGCCGCAGTCTGGGCTGGTTCACCAGTATGTTCCCGGTACGTCTGCGTCCGGACAGCGAGGACATCGGCCGCTCGATCGTCGATGTGCAGGCGCAATTGGCAGCGGTTCCGCAGAAGGGCATCGGCTACGGCGTGTTGCGCCATCTGGCGGGGGCCGAGGTGTCTCGGCAACTGGCGGATCTGCCGCAGGCGCGCGTCACGTTCAATTACCTGGGGCAGTTCGACCAGAGTTTCGACGAGCAGGCATTGCTGGTGCCGGCACTGGAGGAGACCGGCGACAACTACAGTCTGAAGGCGAACCTGGGTAACTGGCTGGAAATTGTCGGCCAGGTCTATGACGGTCAGTTGGCCTTGCGCTGCATCTACAGCAGCCAGCGCTATCGCGCCGGGACCATGGATGCGTTGATGAACGATTACCAGCGCGAGCTGGAGGCGTTGATCGAGCATTGCATGGCACGCGCCGGCTGATCGCCGGGCACTCGGTCATTTTGGGGCGTTGCCGAGGCGCGCCCCTTTTTTGCTTATACAAGGATCTTAGCGATGTCGTTACACCCTGACCTGGAAGCCTTTCTCGACCTGGCCCAAGACAGCCAGGACGCCGGCCTGCCGGCCATGCACCAGATGACCCCGAGCGAGGCCCGTGCCACCTTCGAGCAGACCACCGCGCAACTGCGCTGGGCTGCGCCTTCGGATCTGTCGGTGACGCAGATCGACATGGCAGCCCGCAACGGCACGCCTTTGGCGTTGCGCCTGTATCGGCCGAACGGCGCCGTCACGCCGCTGCCGGTGCTGGTGTATTTCCACGGTGGCGGATTCGTCGTCGGCAGCCTCGATTCCCACGACGGTGTGTGCCGCGAGTTTTGCCAGCGCACGCCTTGCGCGGTTTTGTCGGTCGGTTATCGACTGGCGCCCGAGCATCGTTTTCCTGCGGCCCTGGAAGATGGCGAAGACGCCTTGTCGTGGCTGGCGGAAAACGCCACGAGCCTCGGCCTCGACACCACGCGCGTGGCGTTCGGCGGCGACAGCGCCGGCGCCACACTGGCCACCGTGCTGGCGATACAGGCAGTCGTACAACCGCAAACCGTAGCCATCGCGCCCAAGGCGCAGTTGCTGTGTTATCCGGTCACCGATGCTTCACGCCCCCACGATTCGCGTCTGCTGTTCGGTGAAGGTTACTTGCTGGAAAACGAAACGCTGGACTGGTTCTATCAGCACTACGCGCGCAGCCCGCACGACTGTCTGGACTGGCGTTTTTCGCCGTTGCTGACCGAGGATCTGCGTGGTGTGGCACCGGCTATTGTGCTGTTGGCCGGGTTTGATCCGTTGCTCGATGAGGGGCAGGCTTATGTCGATAAATTGCGTGATCACGGGGTGAGGGTTGAGCTCGAACATTGTCCGGGGTTGACCCATGATTTGCTGCGTATGGCTGCGGTCATGCCTGATGTGTTGCAGGTGCATGAAGATTTGAGCAGGGCGTTGGGGCGGTTGTTGGGGTGATGCTTTGGTTGGGGTGATGCCTTGGTTGGGGTGAATATCCGTTGCTGCGGTTACGGCCTCCTATGGTTCCGCCCTTACGGCGGGTCACTTTTTCCAGACGCCGAAAAAGTAACCAAAAAGGCTTTACCCTGACGTTCGGCCCTCGCCTGGGCTCGGGTTCCTTCGCTCCGGGATTCATCCGGGGGGCAGCGCCTACGGTTTGCTTCGCTGCACCTCCTCTCGCTGTGTTTGGCTGCGCCAAACGGTCGCTGCGCTCCCACCCCCGGATAAATCCCTCCACTCAGCCTGCCGACGGGCCCTGAGATCAAAAGCTTTACTCGAGCTAACGCTCATTGTGTTGAGTGGGGCGGCTTTGCCGCATGGGGTGCACGCTTTCTAAATTGTAGGAGTCAGCCTGCTGGCGATGGCGGCCTGACAGCCGACCGATCTCTTGCGGATGCACCCGGCCCAACTGTGGGAGCGGGCTTGCTCGCGAAGGCGGCCTGTCAGCCGACCAATCTCCAACTGAATACACCCAATCCCATGTAGGAACTGCCGAAGGCTGTGATCTTTTGATCCGCTTTGGCTTTGGCTTTGGCTTTGGCTTTTGATGTGGCTTTTGATCTTCAGCCCCTTCGGCAGGCCGAGCGTAGGTGTTCATCCGGGGGGTAGGCGCGCAGCGCCATGCGGCGAAGCCGCATACATCGAGAGGAGGTGCAGCGAAGCAAACCGGAGGCGATGCCCCCGGATGGGCACCGTAGCGAGGGAACACTGAGCCTCAGCGAAGTGCCGTACGCCGGGGGAAGCCTTTTTGGTTACTTTTTCGGCGTTTGGAAAAAGTGACCCGCCGTAAGGGCGGAACCGTAATCAGCAACACCCGCAGCAACGGATATGCCCCCAATCCCAACCCCCATTAATCCCAACCCCCAACACCAGACAGACAAAAAAAAGCCCCGCCAAAGCGGGGCTTTCTCACAACCAAAGCAATCAGAAGACAGCCTTGACCGACATCACGAAATTACGCGGATCACCATAAAAGTTACCGAAACCTTCGGTACCAATGGTCGAGTAATAACGCTTGTCGAACAGGTTGTTACCGTTGAGCGCGACCGACCAGGTGTCGTCGATCTTGTAGCCGATGCGACCGTTCCACACCGCATAACCGGCACCGTTGATGTTGCCACCGCCAATCGGCGAGACGCGATAGTTGCCGCTCTGCGCGTTGACGCCGGCACCGACGGTGACGCGATCCAGCGGGCCGGTCAGGCTGTAGTCACCCCAGACGCGCAACAGGTGACGTGGCACATAAGAGTTGTAGGCGGTGCCGTCCAGCGTGGTGTCGGCATCTTCCAGCACTTTGGTCTGGGTGTAGGTGTAGCCGGCCAGCAGTTGCAGACGGTCAATCACTTCACCGCTGACTTCCGCTTCGAAGCCCTGAGCGCGGACCTTGCCGGAGTTGATCGAGCAAGAGCTGTCTTCGCAGCGCAGATCATCCTGGGCCGCATCTTTCTGAATGGTGCGGAACAGGCTGAAAGAGCTGTTCAGACGACCGTCGAACCACTCACCCTTGATCCCCAATTCGTAGCTCTGGCCGATCAATGGCTTGAGGGTGCTGCCATCGATGGTCTTGTAAGCGCCTTGCGGGGTGAAGATGTCGGTGTAGCTGGCGTAGGCGGTCAGGTTGTCGTTGAGGTCGAACAGCAGACCGGCGAACGGCGTGACTTGGCCGGTTTCGGTGGACTTGGTGTTGACCGGTGTGCCTTCGCCGCGGAAGTACTGCACCGAGTCGGTGTCGGACTTGTACCAGCTCACCCGGCTGCCCAGTACGAGGGTCAGCGGATCAGCCAGTTTGAAGCGGCCGATGGAGTAAGCGCCGTATTGCTTGATGTGCATGTCCACCGGGCCACCACGGGATGCATTGGCCAGGTAATAGCTTTCATCCGGTTGCGGGATGTGGTGGTTCGGATCCAGCACGTTCTGACGTTGTGGCAACGCGGCCACTGCGTAGAAGTCGTCCTTGTTCGAACGGCTGGCGTTTACGCCGACGGTCAGTTCATGTTGCTGGCCGAACGCGTCGAATTTGCCGTCAACGTAGGTATCGAAGCCGTAGTCGACCTGGTCGTAATCGTAGGTGCTGCCCAGCATCAAGGTGCTGGACGAAGTGGCGCCGACCGGTACGGCGCCGCTCGGGAATGCGTATTCCATGTCCTGGGTGTTGCGCGAGTAGACGCCCGCGACCTTGAGCGACCAGTCGTCATTGAACTGGTGCTTGAGGTCAGTGAAGTAGGTGGCGCGTTTGCTGCGCTGGTTGTTCCAGGATGTGTTCAGGCAGGTCGAGCGCTTGAGGTGCAGGTCGGAGCCGTCGGCGTAACGCGGCAGGCCGCCCCAGCAAGGCGTGGCGTCGACGTCTTCCCAGGCGACGCCCACACCCAGGGTGGTGTCGGGGCTGAGGTCGAAGTCCAGGGCGCCGTAGTAGATCTGATCCTTGCGGCTGGCGACGTCATAGAAATATTGACGGGTCTGTTCAGTGACCACGGCGCGACCACGGATGGTGCCCGAGTCGTTCAGCGGGCCACCGGTATCGACCTGACCGCGATAGTTGTCCCAGGTGCCTGCCGACAGCGAGAGTTCAGTGTGGGCGGTATCGCCGCCGCGCTTGCGCACGAAGTTGACGCCACCGGCGGTGCCGCCGGCGCCTTTCATCATGCCGGCGGCGCCACGCAGTACTTCCACGCGGTCGTAGATTGCCATGTCGCTGTTGAAGCTGTCGGCCTGCACGTAGCTGCTGCCGATATCCAGCGGTACGCCGTCGTACTGATACTGGCCGCTCATGCGGAAACCGCGGGAGTAGAAATACTTGCCGCCCATTGGCGAGTCGTAAACGGTGATACCCGGGGTCTTCTCCATCACTTGTTCGATGGTGTTGAGGTTCTGGTCATCGAGCATCTTGCGCGTCATGACGGTGATCGACTGCGGTGTTTCTTTCAGCGAATGCGTGCCCTTGCCAATGGTCACGCCACCGGTGGTGTAGGAGTTGCTGCCTTCGGTGGTGGCGCTCATGCGTTGCGCGTTGACGTTGGTCGGCGCCAGTTCCATGGTATCGCCGGTGGCCGGGCCGAGCACGGTCACGGTGTTGCCGTCACGCTGATAGCGAATGCCGGTGCCTTTGAGGATCGCGTTAAGCGAATCATCACCCTGATAGCGCCCGCTGAGCGCGCTGGAGCGCAGACCTTGCAGGCTTTCCGGGCTGTAGATGATTTGCAGGCTGGTCTGTTGGCTGAGGGTCTGCAGAGCCTGTGCCAGTGGCTGGGCCGGAATGTTCAGTGTCCATTCCTGCGCCTGGACATACGGGGTGGCAGCAACGGTCAGTGCCAGACCGAGACCGGTGCCGGCCAGTCGCGAACGTGTGACGCCCTGCATCAACAGGGCTCGAGTCAGGGGGCGAAGCATGAAACGGGATGCGGACATGAGGTTAAGACCTTGGCAGGTATAGTTGTTAATGGTTCTTATTCATCTCATTAAGACGAGGAAGCCGCGGCAAACCGGAAAAGTATTTTTCCGGCCTGGCCGCGGCCCCGTGTTTCAAGCGCTCTGCAGTTCGCTTTTGACCTTTCCGGCCTCCATGCGCACCAGTTGGTCGGCAACGTCGAAGTAACGGTCATCGTGGGAAATCACGATGATGGTCTTGCCCAGGCGTTTGAGGTCGGGCAGCAACTCGGTGTAGAAAATCCGCCGGAACGTCGGATCCTGATCCGCCGCCCATTCATCGAATACCAGCACCGGGCGCTCTTCGAGCCAGGCATTCACCAGCGCCAGGCGTTTGCGCTGGCCGGTGGACAGATCGGTGGTGCTGAAGGCACCGTCGCGCACGCTGACCTTGTGCGCAATTTCCAGACGCTCGAGGTAGCGGGTGGCGTCCTGCGGCACCTGACGATCGCCCTGGATCAGGTCGTCGAACAGGTAGTAGTCGGCAAAGATCGTGGTGAAGTTCTGTCGGTAGTCATCGCGGTTGAGCGCAGTGATCGCTTGATCGTTGACGCGGATTTCACCCTCGGTCGGTGCGTACAGGCCGAGCAGCAATTTGATCAGCGTGGTTTTGCCACAACCGTTTTCACCGACGATGAACACGATGTCGCCTTGTTCGATGCGCAGGTTGACCGGCCCCAGACGGAACGGTTCGCTGCCTTCCACCGCCGGGAACGCGTAGCGCACGTTGCGCAGTTCCAGGCTGTTGACGGCTGCCGCTTTGCTGCCCGTGTCTTCCAGTAGCAGGTGCGGTTCCGGCGAGGAAAACTGTTCGCTCAGCTCGGCAATCCGGCGGAACGCAATCTGTGCGCGGCTGATGATCGGCAAGGTGCTGACCAGATGCTCCAGCGGGCCTTTCATGTACAGCAGCACTAGTACAAATCCACTCATGACCGCTTTGTCGCCGCTCGGCCAGAAGGATTGCAGCGCCAGAGCCATGCCGATCACCACGAAGAACAGCATCGAGCCGAACGACTTGGCGATGACGAAGGTGTTGATGGATTTGATCTGGGTGTCGCAGATCTTTTCCGCGGTTTTCTGAATGCCGGCGACAAACATGCGCTGGCGCCGCGGGCGGTGGATACGCAGCTCCTTGGCCCCTTCGGCAATCGCGTTGTAGTGCTTTTGCAGTTCGTCTTCGGAGTCGCGCGCAGCGTAGAACCCGCGCATGCCCTTGGCCCGGGCAATCGCCTGAATCGTGGTGCCGATGGCGATGGCCACCAGCATCATCAGGAACATCGGCCAGGACAGCATCGCCAGGTAACCGAGGCAGCCCAGGGTGACGGTCATGGAGATCGCCAGCGGCGCAAAGGCGAAGGCGAAGTCGCTGATGGTGTCGACGTCGTGGGTCAGCACCGGGATCAAGCGGTGACTGCGATAGCGTTCGATCTGGTCGATCGGCGCCGACAGCACTTTCTCCCCCAGTTCCTTGCGCAGCCTGGCAATGATGTGCTGGCCGACATAGTTGGTGCCGATGTCCGACAGAATCGTCGTCAGCAACGCCACGGCGCAGAGGCCGGCGAAGATCATGACCACCGTGCGGGTCAGGCCGTCATCGGAGTGCAAGGCATTGTTGATGGTCGCCAGCAGCACGGTGACGCTCAGGCCACCGATCATGCCGAGCACGATGGACACAGAGACGATCAGGCGGAAGGGCTTGAGCAGGGCGAACAATTCGTTGATCGCCCCACGCGTAGGCTTGGTCATGGAGGATTCCTGCTTCGGTGCGGAGGGAGTGCCGGTACTTAAGGAAAACGAATGGTCACGGAGTTTCTTTAAACGACCGCAGACGGGCTGCGGTCGTGGCGGGCAGGATTAGAGGTCACGCACTACGCGGAAACCGAGCCAGTCACCCTTGCTGGTCGGCCAGCTGCTGTTGCGGTTGCCGGAGCGGGAGAACACTGGCGCTTCGCCCCAGTCGTTGCCGCGCATGACCTGCCGTTCACAGTGTTCCTGCACCCACGGGCGCCCGTCGTCGGGTACCCCGGAATAGTCCTTGTGATAGCAATCGGCGGTCCACTCATAGACGTTGCCGTGGGCGTCGTAGACGCCGAAAGCGTTGGCCGGAAAGGTCCCGGCCGGCGAGGTGAAGTTGTAGCCGTCGGCGGCGCCATAGGTGTTGGCGTGTTTGGAAATCTGGTAGTTGTTGCCTTCATCGAACGGGAACGGGAAGGGCCCGGTGCTGCCGCCACGGGCGGCGTATTCGCGGATCGATTCGCTTTGCAGGCGATAGCTGTGGCCGGTCTTTTTCGACAGCCAATCGATATAGCCCTGAGCTTCGGCCACGTTCATGCACACCGCCGGGTCGCGCGCGGTCTGCTTGAACTCCGGTTTGCCGGCGGTGCAGCGGCGGCCCGGGCGATCATCGAAGTCGTAGGGCTTGTTGCCGGTATCGCGCACGTACGCGTCCCATTCGCCGACCAGTACCTGGAAACGGCTGATGGCGAACGGTTTGCTGAAGGTCACCACGTGGCGCGGACCTTCATCCGGCTCGCGGCCGACTTCGTCCTCCGGGGTGCCCATGGTGAAGCTGCCAGTGGGCAGCACCACCATTTCCGGGCAGTCCTTACAGTCCTTGAACACTTTGCCCGGAGCGGGCGGGGTCGCAGCCTGGGCGGCACCGGGCAACAGGCCGGCGCAGAGCGCGGTCAGGACCAGTGCGGGGAGGGCCTTGAAGGTGAATGGGGCGTGAGGCTTTTTCATGAGTCGTCTCTGTGAAAGGAAACCGGGGGCGAGCGCTCAGGCGCGCAGTTTTTTGCCGAGGATGTCCATGAACCGGTCGACTTCGGCTTCGCTGTTGAGCAGCCCGGGGGCGGTGCGGATCACCGGGCCGACATCGCGGCTGACGGCGTCGCAGATCACCCGCTGGTTCATCAGGTAGGCGGCGACCTCGTCGCTGTCCTGGCCCTTGACCCGGAAGAACGTGAAACCGGCAGAAAACTGCGGATCGAGCGGGGTCACTAATTCGATGTTCGCGTGCTCCCGCAAGCGCTCTTTCAGATAGCTGTTGAGCTGATGAATGCGTGCCTGAACGTCGGCCTTGCCCAGTTGCAGATGCAGCTTGAAGGCCTCGTCCAGTGCCCAGCGGTGTTCGAAAGCGTGGTAGCCGCCCGGGGTCATGGTGGTGGCGAACGTCGTGGCTTCGGAGAACGTCGGCACGCTCGGGCTGACGTATTTCACTTCTTCACTGCGGCTGCAGACGATGCCGGTGCCGCGCGGGCCGAACATCCATTTGTGGGTGCCGGCAATGAAAAAGTCGCAGTTCATCTGCGGGAAACTCAGATCATCGACGCCGAAGCCGTGCACACCGTCGACCACGTAAATCAATCGGTCCTGATCCTCGCGCTGACGGTTATGCTCATCGACCAGCCGCGAAATGTCGCCGATCGGCAACTTCACGCCACTGCCCGAATGCACCCAGGTCATCCCCAGTACGCGGGTTTCAGGGCGGATGTTGCGGTTGATGGTGTCGAGCACCTGATCCAGCGAAATGCTTTGCGGGTTTTCGAACAGCTTGAGTTTTCGCACCCGGGTGCCATCGCGGCGGGTGCGAAAATCGAGGATGTTGCGGGTCGAATAGTGCTCGTGCTCGGTGGTGAGGATTTCCTGATCCGGGCGCACATGCACGCCACCGTAAATCATCGCCAGGCCTTCGGTGGTGCTGCCGGTGAGGGCGATCTGGCTCGGTTTGGCCTGCAGGTATTTGCCGGCCCAGACCCGCACATTATCTTCGCGCTTTTCGGTGACGCCCAAATCCCAGTCCATGGCCAGGCCCGGGTTCAGATCCAGCGCTGCACGATGGCGTGCGATGGCCTCGCGCACGGGTTTGGGGTGGGAGGTGACCAGAAAGTTGGCGAAGTGAATCGCCTGCGGATCCTGATCGAACAACTGGCGCAGCTGCGTCCATTTGCTCCCGGAAGGCACGGCGGCGGGTGCGGCCATTGCTGGCGTAGCGAGCGTTGCGCCAAACGGCAGGGCGGCGGCAACCACGCCTGCCTGTTTCAGAAACGTGCGGCGGTCGGTCATGGCTGGGCGCTGTCCTGGCGGGAGATCAACGCAGGTTTGGCCGCTTTCTGCACCTGATCCCAGACGCGCATGAAGTTGCCGCCCCACAGTTTGGCGATGTCTGCTTCGGAGTAGCCGCGCTGGATCAGTTCGGCGGTGACGTTGCGGATCTCCCCGACGTTTTCCCAACCCTTGATACCGCCGCCGTCGTTGAAGTCCGAAGCGATACCGACATGGTCGATGCCGATTTTGCGCACGGTGTAATCGATGGCGTCACCGAGGTCCTTGAGGGTCGCTTTCGGTTCTTCTTCAAGGATCGCGTAGAGGCCGCTGGCGTACTGGCCGAGTTTCTGTTCGGACCAGGCAGTGATGATCGGATCGCCCGGCATCAGCGCCATGGCCAAGTTCGGCAACGGCGGCAGGTCGAAGCGCGCGCGCAGTGCGTTGAGTTTGTCCTGGGTGCCTTGGGTCAGCGGTTTGAGGTATTGCGAGAACCCGACCACCTGCACCACGCCGCCGCTGTTCTTGATCAGCTGCAATTCCTTGTCGCTGAGGTTGCGCGGAATATCCACCGCTGCCCGTGGCGCCGAGTGCGAAGCCACCAGCGGTGTGCGGCTCAGTTGCGCGACCTGTTCCAGGCCCTTGGTCGACATCTGCGAGACGTCGATGATCACGCCCAGATCGTTCAAGCGGTGCACCGCTTGCTTGCCAATGTCCGAGAGACCGTCGAGGGCATCGGGGGAGTCATTGAAAAACGGTAGCGGGCGCGACGAGTCGGCCCAGCTGTTGTTGCCGATGTAGCTGAAGCCGAACATGCGCATGCCGCGCCCGGCCCACAGGTCCAGTTTGCTCAGGTCGTTGCCCAGCGGGTAGGCGTTGAGCATGCTGATGAAAATCGCAAACTTGCCTTCGCCGTGCAGGCGGCGGAAATCATCCGGGGTGTAGGCGATGCCAACCTGATTGGGAAAGTCGCGGACCATCCCGGAAATGATTTTGTAGCGCACTTCCTGCTGGTTGCGCGCTTCCTCGACAAAGCCCTCGGTCGGGCGATGCGGCGCATTCGGGCCGTTCCACATTTCCGGCCAGCCGAACACGGTCAGTGCCGCGCCGGACAAGCGACCGCGATTGGCCTTGATCAGGTCGAACTGGCCCGAGCCGTCCTTGTCGGCTTCGTTGCCGTGCGCGCCGAAACTCAGGGGCACGGTGATGTGGCTGTCGAACGAGAGGATGCGATCCTGCAGCTCGGTTGCCTGTTTCATCACTTTGACCGGATAGCCGGGGTTGTCCCGAAACCAGTAATCCCAGGCCAGAAACCCTGCGCCGGCGCTGATCGCCAAGGCCAGCGGCAGGCCGATAAATAGAGCCTTTTTCGAACGCGGTTTTGTCATTGCCATCTCATTCAGGTTCGCCGTCGAAGTGCAGGCGCAGGGGCCTTTGCTATCTGGGAGGAACGAGTGACCGGACGGGTAATTTAGTGGTGCGGGTGAAAAGCGTTGATGGCGTGCTGCGATCTTTTGCCAGGGCCATAAATTTCCCCGGCGAGCAAACGTTCTAGCTTGGATAAAGCCTGCTTCATGGCTGACACAGGTAGGGCAATGACGATCTCTCGACGCTGGTTCATGGCGGGCATGGCACTTACGGGCGCCGCGCTGCCTGCCGCTTTTTATGCACATCGTGAGCTGACCCGTGAGGAGTTTCCGATCACACCGGGAGAGGCCACAGTGGATCTGGCCGACACGGCGGGTCAGCAGTTGGCGGACAACCTGCGCGGCGTGTGGGATATCCGTTTCAGCGGAGCCGCCGCAGGGCTGGACGGCCTGCCACACGAAGGTCTGGAATTGTTTCTCGACATTGCCCGTCGTGGCCGCGGCTTGCGCGGATTCCTCGATACCGGGGCCAATCTGCGTTCTGACGCGCCGGCGCGCTATCAGGTGGTTGGCGATCTGGCGCCGGGCAATGGCGCCGAGATGTACTGGCGGCTGCTGCGCACCGATGCGCCGCAAGCGCCGCCAGTCTATGAATTCAAAGTCAAACTGGACGAAGTCTGGGCGGCGTTCGGCAATGCCGGCAGCGGCACGCTTACCGGGCAGGTGTTGCGCCTGGATCGACCGTTGGGCTTGCCCGAGCTCGACAACCATTTCATCGCCATCAAACGACGCTTTCCCGAGGCTCGCGAGCGCACTGGATTGAACCCGACACTGTTGGCGTGGCTGGTCGCTCCGGAACATCGCTTGTTCCACCAGCTCTGGCATGCGACCCGTGACAAGTGGCACAAACTCTCGGAGAAAAAACGCGAGGCCCTACGCGGAATCGGCTGGCAACCCGGGCCGCGCGACAAGGAACGGGATGCCCGCGGGCCACGCAAGGATCGCAATGGTTCGGGCATCGACTTCTTCTTCATGCACCGGCACATGCTGGGTAAGGCCCGCTCGATGCAGGACTTGCCGTCGTGGCCGGCGTTCCCCATGCCGCAACCGGAACTGGAACGCGACCGTCAGGGCTTCGCCCGCTACTTCGACAACCACGACGGCAACGCCTTGCCGCCGACCTGGGTGACCGACGGCGATGATGAGTACACCCAGTGGGTCAGCGACATCAAGGCGGCCGAGACTTACCACAGCAATTTCCAGGTCTGGGAATCGCAGTACCGCGACCCGCGATACTTGTCGAAACTCACCCTTGGCCAGTTCGGCTCAGAAGTAGAGCTGGGCCTGCACGATTGGTTGCATATGCGCTGGGCGTCGGTGGCACGCGACCCGTCCAACGATATTCCGGTGCCGATGGCGCGCGATCAGGCGGATTTTGCCGCGCGTTGGTACGCCCCGGAAAACGACTTTCTCGGCGACCCGTTTTCCTCCCATGTGAACCCGGTGTTCTGGCGTTTTCACGGCTGGATCGATGATCGCCTCGAAGACTGGTTTCGCGCCCATGAGCGTTTTCACCCGGGCGAAGTCAGTCGCCTGGAGGTCAATGGCGTGCCGTGGTTTGCCCCGGGGCGCTGGGTTGAAGTCGACGATCCGTGGCTGGGGCCGGACACCCATGGCTGCAGTACCGTGCCGGGCCTGCAAATCGGCCGCTCGGTGGAGATGGACCCGGAAACCATGAAGCTCGCGCTGCGCATCACCTTTGGCGATGAAGACCACATGGCCGACCTGTTCCGCAAGGTGCCGCAGCGACCGTGGTACGCCCGACATTTGAAGGTGAAGGGGCGGCAACTCTAAGCGCAAAAAAATCGCAGCCCGGAGCTGCGATTTTTTTTGCCCTGAGGGATTGGTTGCGCCTGACCTGGCGCTTTCGCGAGCAAGCTCGCTCCCACAGAGATCTGTGACGCGCCCCATCACCCCTGTGGGAGCGAGCCTGCTCGCGAAGGCGTCGGGACAGTCGACAAGGGACGGTCAGATGACTTGCCAACCACCGCCCAACGCCTTGTACAAGGCAATGCTGGCCTGCAAACGCGACAGGCGCAGTTGCACGTTCATGTCCTGTGCCGCATACAGCGTGCGCTGGGTTTGCAGCACGGTGAGCAAGTCTTCGGCACCGGCCTGATAGCGACTTTGGGCGATGTCGAAAGCGGTTTGCGCCTGGCTCAGCTCTTCGCTTTGCCATTGCCGTTGTTCGTCGAGGCCGCGAATGCTGCTGAGGGCTTTTTCGACATCGGCGAAGCCATTGATGATTGCCCCGCGATACGTCTCCAGCAGTTCGTCCTGACGGGCCTTGGCCTTGTCGCGTTCAGCGCTCAGACGGCCATTGTTGAAGATCGGCGCGGTCAACCCGGATGACAGGTTATAGAACGTCGTGCGCAGCAGGTCCGCCGCCAGATCGGCGCCGGTGCCGAGGCTGGCGGTGAGGGTGACTTTAGGCAGCATGGCCGCCCTGGCCACGGTGACATCGGCTTGCGCGGCCGCGAGTCTGGCTTCGGCGCTGGCGATGTCCGGGCGCCGGCTCAGCAGATCGCTGGGCACGCCACTGGCGATGTTCGGCCACTGCAATTGTTCGAATGACTGTTGAGGTGAGGACAGCGTCTGCACCGGTTGGCCGAGCAGGGCGGCGAGGCTGATCAGTGCTTCGCGTGCCTGTTGCTGCACCAGCGGCAACTTGCGCTGTTGTTCGGCCACCAGGCTTTTCTGCTGGGCCAGTTCCAGTGCGGTGGCGCTGCCGGCGTCGAAGCGGGTTTGCACCAGGTGCAATACGTTTTGCGCGTTGGCCAGATTGAGTTCGGCGATGCGCGCCTGCTCACGCAAAGCCAGGGCCTGGGTGTAGCTGGTAGCAACGCCGCTTTGCAGGGTCAGTTCGACGGTGGCGCGATCGAATTCGCTGGCTTGCACGCCGAACACCGCGCTGTCGCGGGCGGCGCGTTTGCCACCCCAGAAATCGATTTCGTAACTGGCGCTCAGCTCCGCGTCGTAGTAATCCAGCGAACGCTTGTCGGGGTTCACGTCCAGTTGGCTGTAGCCCTTGCCGTGCAACAGTTTCTGCCGATTGGCATTCAGTCCGGCCTTGATTTCCGGCAGCAGCGGGGCGCCGGCAATCGTCGCGCTGGCCTGCGCCTGCCTGACCCGGGCCACCGCGGCGCCGAGGTCATGGCTGCCGAGGCGTGCCTGTTCGACCAGTCGATCGAGTTCGGGGCTGCCGAACTGCGTCCACCATTGGCGGTTGCTTTGCACCGCACCGGGATGATCCGGTGACTGCCAGGCGGGCGGTGGCTGCACGCCGCTGTCGGGGCGTGGCGCAGGGCTGCTGCAGGCCGCCAGCAACAGGCTGGCGGCGAGGAGGGTCAGTGGCGCTTTCATAGATCGATCATTCACTGGTAAGGGCCGTGACCGGATCGAGCCGGGCGGCCTTGCGGGCAGGCATGAAGCCGAAGATGACACCGGTGACCAGTGCGCAGGCAAAGGCGCCGAGCACAGCCAGCCATTGAAACGCGATCGCTACGCCACTGAACATCAGGACGCAGCCGACCAGCATTGCCAGGCTGATGCCGGCAATGCCGCCGACCACCGAAAGCATCACCGCTTCGGTGAGAAACTGGCGCAGGATGTCGCGCTGACGGGCGCCGGTGGCCATACGAATGCCGATTTCCCGGGTGCGTTCGCGCACGGTCATCAGCATGATGTTCATCACGCCGATACCGCCCACCAGCAGCGAAATGGCAGCAATGGCGCCGAGCATCAGCGACAGCGTGCCCTGGGTGCGCGCCTCGGCCTGGATCATCGCGGCGTTGTTGGTGAGTTCGAAGTCCTTCTTGCCGTTGTGCCGGCGCAGCATCGCTTGTTCGATGGCCTGTTCGGCGTCCTTGACCTTGCGCGCATCCCTGGCGGCGATCACCACGTATTCCGGATTGCGGCTGCCGAACAGACGCATGCTGGCCGCGGAGTAGGGCACGGCGATGCGATTGTCGCTGTCCGAGTCGCCCGAGCTTGAGCCTTTTTCGGCGAGAACGCCGAGGATCTGGAACGGCACGTTTTCGATCAGGATGTACTGGCCGATCGGATCGGCGACATCCTTGAGCAACTTGTCGCGCACTTTGGTACCGATTACCGCCACAGCGGCGGCACTGTCTTCGTCGGCCTGGGTGAAGTAACTGCCCTGGACCACCGGCCAGTTGAAGATGATCGGGAAGTTGGTGTCGTTGCCACCGACATAACTGCTGTGATCGGCGTTGCCGAAACGCACGCCGGCGGTCGAGCCGTTGACCGGCATGATGCGTTCGATCTGGGGCAGGGCGGCCAGCTCGGCGACGTCATCGAGCGTAATGATCCCCGGTGGCGTGCGCGGGTTGGGCGCGGCGCCGCTCAGATAAATGATGTTGGAGCCGAAGGCGCCCATCTGCGCCATCACCTGGCGTTTGCTGCCTTCGCCAACCGCCAGCATCACCACCACCGAAGCCACGCCGATGACGATACCGAGCAGCGTCAGCGCGGTGCGAAACCGATTGATCCACATGACTCGCCAGGCGGCTTGCACCGCATCCACCAGTTCGCCTTTCCAGGCGCCGGTCTGGGTACTGCCGGCGCTCAGGCGCTGGCGCAGATCGACCGCTTGCAGGGCGCCGGGGTTGGCGGTACGGGGCGCGGCTGACGGATGTTCGGCGGTGTCGCTGATGATCAGGCCGTCGCGGATTTCGATGATGCGTTTGGCCCGTTGCGCCACTTCGCGGTCGTGGGTGATGAGAATCACCACATGGCCCTGACTGGCGAGTTCGTCGAGCAAGGTCATGACCTCGGCGCCGCTGTGGCTGTCGAGGGCGCCGGTGGGTTCGTCGGCGAGAATGATGTGGCCGCCGTTCATCAGCGCCCGGGCAATCGACACGCGCTGCTGCTGACCGCCGGAAAGCTGATGCGGGCGGTTACCGGTGCGACTGGCCAGGCCAAGGCGCTCCAGCAATGCACTGGCCCGCGCGTGGCGTTCCGCTGCCGGAGTGCCGGCGTAGATGGCCGGCATCTCGACGTTTTCCTGGGCGGAGCCGGACGGAATCAGGTGATAGCCCTGGAACACGAAACCGAACGCCTCGCGGCGCAGCCACGCCAGTTCGTCGGTGTCCAGTTGCGCGACATCTTCACCGGCAAAACGATATTCGCCGCTGGTAGGGCGATCGAGGCAGCCAAGGATGTTCATCAGCGTCGATTTGCCGGAACCGGACGCGCCGACGATGGCCACGAACTCGCCGGCATGAATCGACAGATCGATGCCGCGCAACACCTCCACCAGCGGACTGTCATTGCCGCCGTAGGATTTGCGGATCTGCCGCAGGTCAATCAGGGGCGTTTGCATTCAGCCTCCGCTGCCGGTGGCCGGAGCGCTGAGGACGTGATCGCCCTCGACCAGACCTTCAAGCACTTGCGTGCGCAGGCGATCGCTGATGCCGGTTCGCACGTCGCGGGGCTGAATTTCGCCGTTGGCGGCAACGACCTGCGCCCGTTGCCACTGCGCCCGCGTGCCTGGTTGCAGGGCGGCGCTTGGTACGGTCAGGGTGTCCCTGGCCTGTTGCGCGACAAAGAACACCTGCGCCGTCATGTCGGTCATCAGGCTGTTGTCAGCGTTGTCGACATCGAGCAGTACGGTGTACAGCACCACCCGTTCGCTGCCGCTGCGACCACTGGTGGGGCTGCCGCCCTGATTCTGTTCGAGGGGGCGCGGCGGTACCGGCAGAATCTGCCGCACAGTGCTGTTCCAGCGCCGGCTGCCACCACTGAGGGTGGTGAAGTAGGCGGTCATGCCAGGTTTGACGTGGCCAATGTCCGCTTCGGAAACCTCGGCCCAGACCGTCATTGGCGATAGCCGCGCGATGCGCAGGATCAACGGTGTCTGTTGCTGCGCATTGAGTGTCTGGCCTTCCCGCGCGCCGATGGCCACCACCGTGCCGCTCATCGGTGCATAAATGCGTGTGTAGCCGAGCTCGGCCTCGTCGCTGCGCAGGCTTGCCTGGGCCTGGCGGATCTGCGCCTGGAACATGTCGATGCGCGCCTGGGTCGCGCGAACTTCGGCGCGTGCGGTCTGCACATCTTCTTCACGGGTCGCGCCACCGGCGGCGAGCTTCTGCTGGCGCTGGTATTTCTGCTGTGCGAGATCGTGCTGGGCGCGCTGCTCCTGCAGTTGCGCCTTGAGGTTTTCGATCGAGAAACGCCCGGCATCGAGTTTGGCTTTTTGCGTGGAGGGGTCGATCTCCACCAGCAACTGGCCTTCCTTGACCGTATCGCCAGCCTCGACATGGATCTTCTGGATCTGCCCGGAAGCCTGCGCGCCGACATCCACATAACGACGCGGCTGCAAAGTGCCCAATGCGGTCACGCTGTTTTCGATATTGCTGCGGGTCACCTGAACGGTGGCGAGGGCGTCCCGCCCGGGCGGCAAAACCTGCCACGCGGCAACGGCGATCACGGGAATCAGACAAAGGGCGGCAAACAGGGCGCGTCGGGCGGAGCGGGGACGTTTCATGCAGGGTTCCGGCCAGTAGGTTCGGCCCGTCGTTCAACCGCGGCGGCGCAGTGCGCGGGGGTTGAACGCTGTCGCAAGGCGCGACAGATACGGGGAGCTGTCCTGTAAACGATGAGTGCGCAAGGGAATTTAAGTGCGCACACATCAAGTAACAGGTAGCCGCAGAGGACTATTTGGCCCGGATGTGGAAACAGCTCTTTAAATCTATATGAGAATTACTATAAATTACGCAACTCAAGTTGCCACCATCTTGCTACTGCGGATCGCGGGCGGCGGAATCCGTGTGCTCAAGGACAGGAACTGCATCGATGCGGTCGGGAGTCATGTTGGAAAACTACTATCGGGAGCTGGTGTGTTTCCTGAACGCCAGGCTGGGCAACCGTCAGGTTGCCGAAGATGTGGTGCATGACGCTTATTTGCGGGTGCTGGAGCGTTCCAGCGACACGCCCATCGAGCAACCCCGGGCGTTTCTCTATCGCACCGCCCTGAACCTGGTCATCGATGATCATCGGCGCAATGCCCTGCGTCAGGTCGAGTCGCTTGATGTGCTCGACAGCGAAGAGCGCTATTTCACCCCGTCACCCCATGGCACCCTCGATCACGGCCAGCGTCTGGAAATGCTCCAGCGTGCGCTGGCGGAGTTGCCGCCGTTGTGCCGCGACAGCTTTTTGCTGCGCAAGATCGAAGGCCTGTCCCACCCCGAAATTGCCGCGACCCTCGGGATCTCCAAGGCGTTGGTGGAAAAACACATCGTCAATGCCATGAAACATTGCCGGTTGCGAATCAAACAATGGGATGCCCATTGATCCTGGCTGGTTAAATTTCCTTTCATCGTCCTCGTTCCTACTCAACAGACGACCTGCTGACCTGTTTCAGGCCGGTCAGGCCACCCAGGCTTTATCCCCGTGTTGAGGGGTTCATCCAGAGGACACTGGAAATGACACAGGCAATTGCATCGCCCATCGTTCACGACCTGATCGGCGTCGGTTTCGGCCCTTCCAACCTGGCCCTGGCCATCGCTCTGCAAGAGCGCGGCCCGACCCACGGCGAGCTGGATGTGCTGTTCCTCGACAAGCAGGCCGACTACAGCTGGCACGGCAACACCCTGTCGACCCAGAGCGAGTTGCAGATTTCCTTCCTCAAGGATCTGGTGACCCTGCGCAACCCGACCAGTCCGTACTCGTTCGTCAACTACCTCAAGCACCACGGGCGTCTGGTGGACTTCATCAATCTCGGCACCTTCTACCCGTGCCGCATGGAGTACAACGACTACCTGCGCTGGGTCGCCGGGCAGTTCACCGAGCAGAGCCGCTACGGCGAAGAAGTGCTGACCATCGAACCGGTGCTGCACAACCATCAGGTTGAAGCGCTGCGCGTGATCTCCCGCGATACCGAAGGCCAGCAGTTCGTGCGCACCGCGCGTTCGGTGGTGGTCAGCGCCGGCGGCACGCCGCGTATTCCCGAAGCGTTCAAGGCGCTCAAGGGCGACAGCCGCGTGTTCCACCACTCGCAGTACCTGTCGCAGATGGCCAGACAGCCGTGTGTGAACAATCAACCGATGAGCATCGCGATCATCGGTGGCGGGCAGAGCGCGGCGGAAGCCTTCATCGATCTGAACGATTCGTTCCCGTCGGTGCAGGTCGACATGATCCTGCGCGGCTCGGCCCTCAAGCCTGCGGACGACAGCCCGTTCGTCAACGAAGTGTTTTCGCCGGAGTTCACCGATCTGGTGTTCCAGCAAAACAGTGCCGAGCGCGAGCGCCTGGTCAACGAGTACCACAACACCAACTACTCAGTGGTGGACATCGACCTGATCGAACGCATCTACGGCATCTTCTATCGGCAGAAGGTCTCGGGCATCGCCCGTCATGCATTCCGCACCCTGACCACCGTTGAAAGCGCTACTGCCACCGAGCGCGGCATTGAACTGGCGGTGCGCAACAACGCCACCGGCGAAGTCACCGTGCGTGTCTATGACGCCGTGGTCCTGGCCACCGGTTACGAGCGACAGATGCACCGCAAACTGCTGGCTCCGCTGGAGGAGTACCTCGGTGATTTCGAGGTCGATCGCAACTACAGACTGATCACCGACGAGCGCTGCAAGGCCGGCCTGTACATGCAGGGCTTCTGTCAGGCCAGCCATGGTCTGAGCGATACGTTGCTGTCGGTGCTGCCGGTGCGCGCCGACGAGATTGCCGGCTCGCTGTATGAGCATGGCAAGCACCGTGCGCATCGTTCGGTGGCGGATCTGTTGTTGGCGACGGCCAGCTGATTCTGTATTGCCCGATACACCGCTTTCGCGAGCAAGCCCGCTCCCACAGGGGATCTTCATTGAACACAGATTTTGTGGTCAGCAGAGATCCAATGTGGGAGCGGGCTTGCTCGCGAAGGGGCCTCCAAGACCACCGCAAAAACCCATTCCTGAACCCTTCCTGAATATCCCCCGATATTCCTCGACACACCTTCTTACACGGGTTTACTCATCCATCATCGAGGCGTAAGCTTCGCGCGTTTTCATCAATAGCGGAGACCCACAGTGGGTACTTGTTCGAGTGACAGTTGTCGGCCGGTCTCGGTAACCGGCAGATTCTCGGCAAGATAACGCGCAGCCTTTCTCTGCCGTTGTCTCGCCGTAAAAGCGAGCAGCGGCATCCCGATCATGGTCAGCTGAGACCATGTCCCGACGTCCTTCTCATCGACACTGAACGTGTGTGGTTCCGACCGTGTGGTCGTGATCGCAAACCTATCGACACGCCTGTCTTTTCTGACCGGCGCGCCAAGCCTTGCCGTGCCGGATTTTCCGGCGCACGAGGCATGGTCGTACCTGCTCGACGGTTTCCCGGCTGACCATAGGGGCAACAGCCATGAAACTTACGCTCAAGGAATTTTTCGCAGGCTTCCTGCGCACACGCCACATCGCCCGGCACTTCCGCCGTCTGGCGTTGCTGGAATCGATCAACGACACCTCGGTCAGCCGTGAAGTGCCGCCCACTCTGGCCAACACCCTGGTCGATGCGGCCCATCGCGACAGCAGCGAACTGCTGTCTTCGCTCGGCACCCACACCGACGGTTTGACCGATTTTGAAGTCGACGCACTGCGCGCGCAGTACGGCCTCAACGAAGTCGAACACGAGCAGCCGCTGCCATGGTGGACCCACCTGTGGCACTGCTACAAAAACCCGTTCAACCTGCTGCTGACCCTGTTGGCGGTGATCTCGTGGCTGACCGAAGACCTCAAAGCCGCCACGGTGATTTTCTCCATGGTGGTGCTGTCGACGCTGCTGCGCTTCTGGCAGGAAAGCAAATCCAACCGGGCCGCCGATGCGCTCAAGGCCATGGTCAGCAACACCGCCACAGTGATGCGCCGCGATGAGCCACGGATCGAACTGCCAATCAAGCAACTGGTGCCGGGCGACCTGATCGTACTGTCTGCCGGCGACATGATTCCTGCCGACTGCCGGGTGCTCAGCGCCAAGGACCTGTTCGTCAGCCAGGCGGCGATGACCGGTGAATCGATGCCGGTGGAAAAATTTGCCCGCCAGGCCGACCGCGACACGCGCAATCCGCTGGAGCTGGAGAACATCCTGTTCATGGGTACCAACGTGGTGTCCGGCACGGCGATGGCGGTGATTCTCACCACCGGCAACAGCACCTATTTTGGTGCGCTGGCGCAACGGGTCGGCGCGACTGACCGTGCGGTGACCTCGTTCCAGCTCGGCGTGAACAAAGTCAGCTGGCTGCTGATCCGCTTCATGTTCGTCATGGCGCCGCTGGTGCTGTTCATCAACGGTTTCACCAAGGGCGACTGGACTGAAGCCTTGTTGTTCGCGCTGTCGATCGCTGTCGGCCTGACTCCGGAAATGCTGCCGATGATCGTCACCTCGACCCTGGCCAAAGGTGCGGTGTTCCTGTCGCGCAAGAAGGTCATCGTCAAGCGACTCGACGCGATCCAGAACTTCGGTGCCATGGACGTGCTGTGCACCGACAAGACCGGCACTCTGACCCAGGACAAGATCTTCCTCGCGCGCAACGTCGATGTCTGGGGTGAAGACTCCGATGACGTGCTGGAAATGGCTTATCTGAACAGCTACTACCAGACCGGGCTGAAAAACCTGCTCGATGTAGCGGTGCTGGAGCACGTGGAAATCAACCGTGAGCTGAAGGTCGGTACGGCGTTTCGCAAGGTCGATGAGATCCCGTTCGACTTCAATCGCCGGCGCATGTCGGTGGTGGTCGAAGGCCGTGGTGAACCGCATCTGCTGATCTGCAAAGGCGCGGTAGAGGAAGTGCTGGCGGTGTGCACCCGTGTGCAGCACGGCGAAGTCGAAGAAGCCTTGAGCGATGAATTGCTGACCCGGATTCGTCAGGTCACCGCAGCATTCAACGCTGAAGGCTTGCGCGTGGTGGCCGTGGCTGCCCGCTCGATGCCGGAAGGGCGCGACACTTACAGCCTGGCGGATGAGCAGGAATTGACGCTGATCGGTTATGTGGCGTTCCTCGATCCACCGAAGGAAAGCACTGCGCCGGCGCTCAAGGCTTTGGCCGAACACGGTGTCGCCGTCAAAGTGCTGACCGGTGACAACGAACTGGTGACTGCGAAGATTTGCCGCGAAGTCGGTCTGGCCCAACAGGGCCTGCTGATGGGCAATGACATCGAGCGCATGAGTGATGCCCAACTGGCAATCGCCGTGGAGAAGACCAATGTCTTCGCCAAGCTGACCCCGTCGCACAAGGAGCGCATCGTGCGCATTCTCAAGGGCAACGGGCATGTGGTCGGCTTCATGGGCGACGGCATCAACGATGCGCCGGCACTGCGCACGGCCGACATCGGTATTTCGGTGGACAGCGCGGTGGACATCGCCAAGGAAGCCGCCGACATCATCCTCCTGGAAAAGAGCCTGATGGTGCTGGAGGAGGGCGTGCTCGAAGGGCGCCGCACCTTCGCCAACATGCTCAAGTACATCAAGATGACCGCCAGCTCCAACTTCGGCAACGTGTTCTCGGTACTGGTCGCCAGTGCGTTCATTCCGTTCCTGCCGATGCTGCCGATGCACCTGCTGGTACAGAACCTGCTCTACGACATTTCGCAGATCGCCATTCCGTTCGACAACGTCGATGACGAGATGCTGAAAAAGCCGCAACGCTGGCAGCCGGCTGATGTTGGACGCTTCATGCTGTTCTTCGGTCCGATCAGTTCAATCTTTGACATCCTGACGTTCGCCTTGATGTGGTATGTGTTCGATGCCAACACCCCGGATCACCAGACCCTGTTCCAGTCCGGCTGGTTCGTGGTGGGCTTGCTGACCCAGACGCTGATCGTGCACATGATCCGCACGCCGAAGATTCCATTCCTGCAAAGCCGTGCAGCCATGCCGCTGCTGGTGATGACCGGGATCATCATGGCGGTCGGGATCTTCCTGCCGATGGGGCCGCTGGCCGACTACTTCAAACTGCAGGCGCTGCCGTCGATGTACTTCGTGTTCCTGCCGATGATCCTGTTGGCGTACATGGCGCTGACCCAGGCGGTGAAAGGCTTCTACATCCGCCGGTTCGGCTGGCAATAACAGCAGGGGCAACACTGTTCCCTGTAGGAGTGAGCCTGCTCGCGATAGCAATCTGTCAGTCAAAACTTCAGCGACTGACACACCGCTATCGCGAGCAGGCTCACTCCTACAGGGGATTCGGGTGTTTTCAAGGACAAGACTATGCAAGCCATCAACAACCTCAACCTCACCTCGCTGCTCGACACTCTCGTCAGCCTCAGCGCAGCGTTCATCCTCGGTGGCCTGATCGGTTTCGAGCGCCAGTACCGGCAGCGCACCGCCGGTCTGCGCACCAACGTATTGGTGGCGGTCGGCGCGGCGATTTTCGTCGACATGGCCAACCGCCTCGGCGGTGCTGATGGCGCGGTGCGCGTGGTTGCCTACGTGGTCTCCGGCATCGGCTTTCTCGGCGCCGGGGTGATCATGCGCGAGGAGGGCAACGTCCGTGGCCTCAACACCGCCGCGACCCTGTGGACCTCCGCCGCCGTGGGGGCCTGCGCCGGTGCCGATCTGTTGGCCGAAGCGGTGCTCGGCACGCTGTTCATCCTCGCCGCCAACACCTTGCTGCGGCCGATCGTCAACAACATCAACCGCCAGCCACTGGATGTGGTCTCGGCCGAAGTCACCAACATCGTTTACGTGATCGCCCGACGCTCGCAACAGAAAGCCGTGTTCGCCCTGCTCGAAGCCGAGCTGGAGCGCAGCAACTACCCGGCCAGCGATGTCGATGTACACGCCTTCGGCGCTGACGAAATCGAGATCGAAGCGACGCTGGCGACCACCTCGGTGGACGGTGACGAACTCGATGCCCTGGTGGCGCGGATTTCGACCTCGGCGCTGGTGGTGCAGGCGTTCTGGAGTCCGAGTACCACGGAATAAGGCAACAACCTCGAGCCGCCATTCGGCGTGGCTCTCGGCGATCGCTATCGCCGCCTCTGGCAAGAAAATCGCCGCTTTGGCCAGTGTCCAGGCGGCGTCCTGTCGGTTTTCGAGAGGTTTCCTCCTGCTTTTAGGACTTTTCCTACATAGGTTCTGACGACTTCTGGTTAGCGTGTTCGGCACATTTTCTTACGCCGTTAAACCTTATGTCCTACAAGTGCAGGCGAATCGTGATTGTCGAAGAGCATCAGGCTCTGCAATCCAGAATCGCCAGAGTCTTCAACGAGCTGGGCTACCGCCACCTCACGCCAGTGCGTTCGTTTCGTGAACTGTTGGCGTTGACGCATTATTCCCATGAGCCGTTCGAGCAATTCGACCTGATGATCATCAATGGCGAACTGATTGCCGCTGCGGGTGTTGATCCGGTGCGGTTCTTTCAGGGCAATCCACAGATTCGCCACGGTGTGATCCACGATGTCCGGCGTGGTCAGCCGCAGGCCGAGGCGATTTATGCCACCCGGCGTCGGCAGCTGTTCATGCTCCATACGCCGGACCGGCAGACCCTTGGCACCGTGCTGGAGCATCTCGATGGTTAAGCGATCGCAGACGCCCCCTCGCGAGCTCGACACTCATCCGCATTTCACCCACAGCGAGCCAACCCTCATGCCCGATCTGCCGCTCCGTATCCTGGTGCTTGAAGACCACGCTTTCCAGCGCTCCGTAGCGGTGAACATGCTGCAAGGGCTGGGGTGTCGGGAGGTGCTGGAGGCCAGCGATGGCGCGCAGGCGCTGGCGTTGCTCGATGAAGTCGGCTCGGTGGACATCGCCCTGTGCGACTTGCAGATGGAGGGCATGGACGGCCTGGAGTTTCTGCAGCGGGTCGGCGCGTCGGGGCAGGTCAGGTCGGTGATCATCAGCAGTTCGCTGTCGGCGGATCTGCGGCGGGCAGTGCATCAGATGGTTGCGCTGCTTGGGCTGGACCTGCTCGGTGATGTCGGCAAACCGCTGCACGCCCAAGTGTTGGCCGAGTTGCTGGAGAAATTCGTCAATCGGCAGATCAGCCCGTCGCAGCCGATTCGCACCACAACGCTGGCCAGTGAAGCGGCGGTACGCCATGCGCTGGCCGGGGGCCAATTGCATGCCTGGTATCAACCCAAGTTCAACCTGCAGAGCGGCGAAGTCTGTGGCGTTGAGGTGCTGTGCCGCTGGCTGCATCCGACACGCGGGCTGATTTCGCCGGCGCTGTTTGTGCCGGTACTTGAACGTTGCGGACTGCTCGACGAGATGCTGTTCGCGCAGATCGATCAGGCCTTGCGGGTACAGCACAGTGCCCGGGCTCAGGGCTTTGTCTTGAACATGGCGTTCAACCTGCAAACCGTACAATTGGCCAATGCGCAACTGACGTCCACTTTGAAAAGCCTTTTGGCTGAACATAAAACCTGCGGTTCGAGCCTGACGTTCGAGCTGACCGAAAGCGGTCTGCTCGAAGCGCCGGCCACCAGCCTCGAGAGTCTGGTGCGGTTGCGCATTATGGGTTGTCGCTTGTCGATCGATGACTTCGGCGCGGGGTTCTCCTCATTACAGCGCCTGTGCCAGTTGCCATTCAACGAGATCAAGCTCGACGCCGATTTCATTCGCAACCTTGCGCACGAACCCCGTTGCCGCGCCGCCATCAGCAGCACCCTGGCACTGGGCGAAGCCCTGGGCATGAGCGTGGTCATCGAGGGCATCGAAACCGATGCGCAACGTCGTGAACTGCTGGCACTGGGCTGCACGCAAGGGCAGGGCTACTGGTACGCACGACCGATGGCCGGAGCCGATTTGCTCCACTGGCTGCAACGGCGCAACCACGGGAAAAACGCGGATGAATGAGCGGATTTTTAGGAAAGATCCTACAGAGTTGTTCCTGCGGCTTGCGTAGCCTTGGCGCATCCACCCGTGACCTCCAGGAAATCGAGCATGATCAATAAAACCCTGCGCATCCTGATTGCCGATCCGCAGCATTTTCACCGGATGAAAATCGAGCGCCTGTTCAATGGCCTTGAATACTTCCGCATCGCTCCGGTACAGAGTCTGCTTGAGCTGCTGACCCTGGTGGAGTACGGCTGTGAACCCTTCGATGCGGTGGTCATCAACGCCGAGCTGGCGGCCGGATCGCTGGACCTGCCGGGGTTTTTCCTCAACAACCCGCATGTGCGCCACGCGCTGATCTATAACGAGCCCTCGGCGCCTGCGCTGACACCCGCCGGCTTCGCTCAGGAAAACCTGCAGATCAGCCATGTCGCCTTGCCCAATGCGGCCGCGATCAAGCATCTGATGGCGCGCGTCGATGTTGCCCCGGTGTGTGCGGCTGACACCTGGAACCCGCTATCAGCCCTGCAGCGTCGGGCTTGAGCACAGATTCCCCTTTGGCGCAACTGTCAGATCTGACAGGTAGATACGGTTTGATTCCCGTGTAACAGTCTTTGCGCGCCCCTGCGGCAGGAACAGCCGATGCCAGTGGCGCCATCGTCATGTTTTTGCACTGGGAGCGGTCATGAAGTCAGCGCTGATCGTCGATGATCATCCGGTGGTACGGGCGGCCGTGAAACTCGTCCTCGAAGCCGAACGGTTCAAGGTTATTCACGAAGCATCGAGCGCCGGTGAAGTCATGGCGCTGCTCCGCAAGCACCAACCCAAACTGGTGATACTCGATCTCAAGTTGCCGGGGCTAGGCGGGCTGGAGGTGTTGGAGCGGCTGAAGGCCGATAACCCCGAGTGCAAGGTGTTGATCTTCACCTCCCAGGACCCGCTGCATTATCAAAACCGATGCCTGCGGGGCGGGGCCATGGGCTACGTGACCAAAACCAACCAGTTGCTGCAATTGCACAAGGCAATCCAGGCACTGATGTCGGGCTACTCATACTTTGCAGCGTTGCCCGACACCACCCATGCATCGTCCCCGCTGGACCGCAGTGAAAAACAGCTGATCGATCAGCTCTCCAACCGCGAACTGAGCATTCTCGAGCAATTGGCACTGGGCAAATCGAACAAGGCGATCGCCGAAGACATGCACCTGAGCCATAAGACCGTCAGTACCTACAAGACCCGCCTGATGAAAAAACTCGCGATCAATTCCACGGTGCACTTGCGCGAATTCGCCAAGCGCAATCATTTGATCTGAGTGGCAAAGTGAGTCGGCAACGCGGGTGGTGGGTTCTGTGGTTGAGTATCACGGCCACCTGCTGCGCCAGCGAGCCGCCACAACCCCTGGAATTGTTGAGCCAGGCAGCACTGGAAAATATTCAGGTCCCGCTCGACGAGCAGGACCGCCAATGGCTGCGCCAGCACCCGGTGTTGCGCATGGGCATTTCCGGAGCCGATTACCCACCGTTCGAAATCACCCGCAATCGGCAGGAGCTGGAAGGCCTCACCGCCGATTACGCCGAGCTTCTGGCGCAACTGCTCAATGTGCGGATCGACGTTCGACGCTTCACCCATCGCGACGAGGTGATGGCCGCACTCAAACGCGGTGAACTGGACCTGCTGGGGACCTCGAACAATTTCGAGCTGGCCGACCCGGATTTCATGCTGTCGCGCCCCTACGCCGAAGATCAGCCGATGCTGGTGACCCGGCTTGACGAAACTCTGCCGGCGGATCTGGCGGGCCGACGCATCGCCATGGTCGAGGACTATCTGCCGTTGGCCAGCGTGCAGGCGTTCTATCCCGGGGCGGACTTGCAGCGTTACCCCTCGGCGATGGATGCGCTGGGTGCGGTGGCATTCGGTGTCGATGACGGCTATCTCGGCGATCTGATCAGCGCCAATTACCTGATCAACACCAATTACCGTAATGACTTGCAACTGGCCGGTCCGTCGGGCCTGGATGCCAGCCCCTTCGGTTTCGCCATGCTGCGCAGCGAAGTTCGCCTCAAACGCATCATCGACAAGGCGCTGGCGGTGATTCCCCTGGAGCGTCGTCAGCTTATCGAGCAGCGCTGGAGCGCGGGGCGTGCGCAAATGGCCGCGCAGTCGCGGGTGCGCCTCAGTGCCGGCGAGCAGGAGTGGCTGGAGCAACATCCGCTGGTGCGGGTCGGTGTGATCGAGGATTTCGCACCGCTGACTTTTTTTGATGCCAGCGGGCGATTCAACGGTCTGTCAGCGCAATTGCTTACCCTGATCAGTCAGCGCACCGGGCTGCATTTCGAGGTGGTCCGGGGGCGTTCGCTGGATCGCCAGATCGAACAGCTCAAGGCCGGTGAACTCGACGTGTTGCCGGTGGTGACCCCGAGCAGCGAGCGGGAAGCCGAGCTGCAATTCACCCGTGCGTACCTGAACAATCCGTTTGTACTGGTCAGTGCGATAACGGCGGGCAGTCCGCGCAGCCTCGCCGATCTGCCGGGCAAGCGTCTGGCGATTTATCGCGGTCATCCGTTACGCGGTTACATCCTGCAGCGGGTGCCGGGGGTACGTCTGGTCGAGGTCAGCAGCCCGGCCGAGGGCATGGAGCTGATTGCCAAGGGGCAGGCCGACGCGACCGTCAGCTCGTTACTGGTCGCGCGTTTTCTGATCGCCCGCCATTACCGTGAGCGCCTGCGCATCACCAATACCATCGGCGATCAACCGGCGCGCATCGCCCTGGCCACCGCACCGCAGGATACGGCGCTGCACACGATTCTGAACAAGGCGCTGCTGAGCATCGCGCCGCAACAGATGGACGAGCTGGTCGAGCGCTGGAGCCATGATGTGTTGGTCGAGGAGAGCTATTGGCAGCGCTATCGCCGGGAGATTCTCCTGGCTTTTGCCGCTGCCGCGAGCCTGCTGTTGTTGGCCTTGGCCTGGATCGGTTTGCAGCGCTGGCAGTTGCGCCAGCGTCAGCAATGGCTGCGGCAGTTGCAGCAGGCCAAGGAGGCCGCCGACGACGCCAACCGGGCCAAGACCACGTTTCTGGCGACCATGAGCCATGAAATCCGCACCCCGATGAATGCCTTGATCGGCATGCTCGAACTGGCCCTGAAGCGGGCCGAGGAGGGGGTCACCGACAAGCTGGCGATCGAAGTCGCATCCGGCGCTGGCCAGCAACTGCTCGCGCTGATCGGCGACATTCTCGACATCGCACGCATCGAGTCCGGGCATCTGTCCCTCGCACCGGAACGGGCCAATCTGCGCGAACTGGTGATCTCGGTGTGCCGGGTGTTCGAGGCACTGGCGCGGCAGAAGCGCCTGTTGTGGCATGTCGAACTGGATGCACAGAGTGGCGTTGACGTCATGGTCGACCCGACACGCTTCAAGCAAGTGCTGTCGAACCTGTTGAGCAACGCGATCAAATTCACCGAGCACGGCCAGGTGAGCGTGCAACTGGTGGTGACCAGGACGGCTCCCGAACAATTGGCCGTGAAAGTCGTGATTGAAGACAGTGGCATCGGCATCAGCGCCGATGACCGGCAACGCCTGTTCAGCCCGTTTGTCCAGGCCGGCAACCATGGTCAGTCGGCGCGCAGCGGCTCGGGGCTGGGACTGGTGATCAGCCGCAACCTCTGCGAAATGATGGGCGGAACGCTGCACCTCGACAGCGAGCCGGGGCTTGGAACGCGGGTCGACATCAATCTGCAGTTGCCGTTGTTGGTCGCGCTCGCCCCCGAAGCGGCAAGCCCTGAAGTGGCGGACACGCCGGCGCGTTCATTGAGTGTTCTGGTGGTGGACGATCATCCGGTCAACCGCTTGCTGTTGTGCTGGCAACTGAGCGAACTCGGCCACCGTACGGTCGACATCGAAGACGGTGAACAGGGGCTGCAACGCTGGCGAGCACAAGCATTCGATGTGCTGATCACCGACTGCAACATGCCGCAGCGCAACGGTTACGAACTCGCCCGGACGATCCGTGACGAAGAGGCAGCGAGCGGCCGGGCGCGTTGCCTGATCCTCGGTTTTACCGCCAACGCGCAAGTCGAGGAGAGGGTTCGTTGCCTTGAGGCCGGCATGGACGATTGTCTGTTCAAGCCGATTCGCTTGCACGATCTGCAGCAGGCGTTGAAGGCGGCCAGTCACGGCGAAAGCGATCACTTGCCGACCCCGGCTCTGACGTTGCCCGAGATCGACCTGAGCGCGCTGGAGCAGATGGCTGGAGACGATCACTCGGTGATGCAACGCCTGCGCGAACAAGTATTGCGCAGTCTGCAGGACGATCTGCAACGGCTGGATGCGGCGCGCCAGCCCCAGGATCTGGACGGGTTGCGGACGCTGGCGCATCACATCAAGGGCGGTGCGCAAATGGTCGGTGCCGCGCGGGTGGCGGCGGCGTGCTCGGATCTCGAACAGGCGTGTCGAGATGCCGAAACACTGGCTGTCCATCGCTCGGCGGATGCGCTGCGCACGGCCATGCTCGGCCTTGCGCAGCATCTTCAGGGCTGAGCGCTCAATCCCACTGCGGGGCAATGCCTTTCGGGCTGGTCAGGCGATGGCCGCGCTCCAGACCGGCGATCAGCGCCATGTCTGCTTCGCTCAATGTCAGCGCAGTGGCGCCGAGGTTGCTTTGCAGGTTGGCGCGCTTGGTCGACGATGGAATCACCGCGTAACCCGACTGCATCGCCCAGGCCAGAGTGACTTGCGCCGGGGTCGCTTGCAGGCGTTCAGCAATCTGCTGGATCACCGGATCCTTCAGCACTTCGCCATAGGCGAGGGTCATGTAGGAGGTGATCTGGATGCCTTGGCTGCGGGCGAACTCGACCACTTTGCGATTTTGCAGGTACGGGTGCAGCTCGATCTGGTTGGTGGCGATGTTTTCCGCGCCGACCGCTACGATGGCTTGTTGCATCAAGTCGATGGTGAAGTTGGACACCCCGATCTGCCGGGTCAGGCCCAGACGCTTGGCTTCGAGCAGCGCGCCCATGAATTCGGCGACCGGCACCTGATCTTCCGGCGACGGCCAGTGGATCAGCGTCAGGTCGAGGTAGTCGGTCTGCAACTTCTGCAGGCTTTCCTTGAGGCTGTCGATCAGACGGTCCTTGGCGAAGTTGGCGATCCAGATCTTGCTGGTGATGAACAGCTCTTCGCGAGCAATGCCGCTGGCGGCGATGGCCTGGCCGACCTCGGCTTCGTTCTCGTAGATCTGCGCGGTGTCGATGGCGCGGTAGCCAAGTTCAAGGCCGGTGCGCACCGAATCGATGACCACCTGACCTTGCAGGCGAAACGTACCCAGACCAAAAGCGGGAACAGACATTGATGACTCCAGGGTTGCAGTGGGAATGGGCAGGAGTATCCGCGTCTGCGTCCTTGAGAAAAACCGCTGGTGGGGCAAAGCACTGTTGAGCAGAAGTCATGAATCTTTCCCGATAGTTGTGTTGTCTGGACTGGCCCCTTCGCGAGCAAGCCCGCTCCCACAAGGGACGAGATTCAAAGGTGGGACTGTTCTAAATATGGAACACTAAAGCCGGTTTTTGCCGGCTAGTCCTCCAGCCGTCATGGATTTAAGCTCAATCCATTGCGTCACCCACCTTTTGGAGGCAACCATGAAAAACATCATCGGTATCTACACCAGCCCTCGCGGCCATTGGGTCGGCGATGGTTTCCCGGTTCGCACCCTGTTTTCCTATGACAACCTGGGCAAACACATCAGCCCGTTCCTGCTGCTCGATCACGCAGGACCTGCCGAATTCACTCCGACCACCGAGCGCCGTGGCGTCGGCCAGCACCCGCACCGTGGTTTTGAAACGGTGACCATCGTCTACGACGGCGAAGTGCAGCACCGCGACTCGACCGGCAGCGGCGGCACCATCGGCCCCGGCGATGTGCAGTGGATGACGGCGGCGTCCGGGATCCTGCACGAAGAGTTTCACTCGGATGATTTCGCCAGAACCGGCGGCAAACTGGAAATGGTGCAACTCTGGGTCAACCTGCCGGCCAAGGACAAAATGGCCGCGCCCGGCTACCAGACCATTCTTGATCGTGACATTCCGAATATCGCGCTGAAGGACGGCGCCGGCAGCCTGCGGCTGATTGCCGGTGAGTTCGAAGGGCATAAAGGGCCGTCGCACACTTTCACGCCGATCGATGTCTGGGACCTGCGGTTGAACGCCGGCAAGTTGCTGACACTGGATCTGCACGAAGGGCGCAACACCGCGCTGGTGCTGTTGAAAGGTTCGGTGACGATCAACGGTGCGCAAACGGCGGGTGTCGGGCAGTTAGTGCTGTTCGAGCGCGACGGTCGTCAGTTGACCCTTGAGGCCGGCGAAGACGCGGTGGTGTTGCTGCTCAGCGGCGAGCCGATCGACGAACCGATTGTCGGCCATGGCCCGTTCGTGATGAACACCGAGCAGGAAATTCATCAGGCATTCGCCGACTTCCAGTCCGGGCAATTCGGCCGAATGCACGGGTAACTACCCCCCCCTGTGGGAGCGGGCTTGCTCGCGAAAGCGGAGTGTCAGTCGATGCGTGTCTGACTGATCCACCGCCTTCGCGAGCAAGCCCGCTCCCACATTGGTTTTTGGGTGTTTTTACGCTGGCGTTCATCCTCTGAAATCAATTGCTCCTACACTTGCCCAATCTGTGCGATCTTCTCGCGATTGGCCCCTGTCGGAGTGGTTTGATGTTGTCTTTTTTGAGCGAACATCCGTTGTTCTGCGCGTTGATCCTGATCCTCCTTGATCTCGGGCTGTGGCGCCTGATCAGCTCCCGTGGCAGCGAGTGGAAGCTGCTGGTGCGAGTGCTGATTTTCAGCCTGTTCAGCGTGCTGTTGTTCAACGAAGGCCTGAATCCGATGGAGCCGGCGCCGTGGGCCGACAACGTGCCGCTGCATCTGGCGGCGACCGGCTTGCAGATCGGTTGGTGGCTGTTCGGCGCGCGCACCCTGACCGTGCTGATCGGCGCGGTGATGATGCAGCGGGTCGGCCACACCGGGCGACTGTTGCAGGATCTGCTCGGTGCGGTGATTTTCCTGATCGCGATTATCGCCGCGCTGGCCTATGTGCTGGATCTGCCGGTCAAAGGCGTGCTGGCGACGTCCGGGGCCTTGGCGATCATTGTCGGTCTGGCGTTGCAGAGCACCTTGAGCGACGTGTTCTCCGGGATTGTGCTCAACACCACCAAGCCCTATCAGATCGATGACTGGATCTCCATCGACGGTACCGAAGGCCGGGTCGTCGATATCGACTGGCGCGCCACGCGCCTGCAAACCAGTCAGGGCAGCATGGCAGTGATTCCCAACTCGCTGGCGGCCAAGGCCAAGATCATCAACTTCAGCCGACCGAGCAACATGTTCGGGGTGGCCGTCAGCGTCCAGGTCAGCCCGCACGCCCGGCCCAATACGGTGATCGACGCGCTGGAACGGGCGATGCAGGGCTGCCGTCCGCTGCTCGACAATCCTTCGCCGAGCGTCGCGTTGAAAAGCTCCAGCAGCGCCGGTGCGGAATATGAGATCAGCGGTTTCGTCTCGTCGATGGATCAGAAGCGCTCGGTGCGCAATCAGCTGTTCGATCTGGCTTACCGACACTTGCAGGCGTCCGGGATCAATCTGTTGTCGAGCGTCGAACCGATCGTCACCGGCAACCTCTCGCGGCCACGGGCGTTGCTCGACAGTTCGCCGATTTTCTCCACGCTGCGTCAGGAAGAAAAAGACACCTTCAGCCAGAACATGACCCTGCAGACTTTCCGCGCCGGGGAGACGATTCTCGATGCCGGGGAGGTCAGCGATCATTTGTTCATCATCGAGTCCGGCGTGGTCAGCGTGACCTTGACCCGCCATGGCACGCCGTTCGAATCCGGGCGCATGGGGCCGGGAGAGGTGATCGGCGAGGCCGGCATCCTCTCCGATTCCTCGGTGCCGGCGACTTTCGCGGCGAAAACCTATTGCGCGCTGTATCGCATCGAGAAGACCTACCTGAAGCCGTGCCTGGATGCCCGTCATGACATCAACGAGGCGATGAAAGCCTTGCTCGATTATCGCCTGCACAAGGCCCAGACCCTGACACAGGACGTGCCGACCGTGGTGGCGAAAACCGGGTTCCTGCACTGGTTGCGCAATCGCGTGTGACGCGGTGGTCTACTCGTCTTCCGGGAGATTGGCTATTTGTCCGGGGCAGTGGCGGGACTACCTTAGTCACACATTCACTGGCCCCGGAAACTCCATCATGAAAGCTCGTACCGATTTCTACACCGCTTCCCCAGACGCCCTGAAAGCGATGATCGCCCTGGAAACCGCGGTCTCGAAACTGCCGCTGGAAAAGACCCTGGTCGAACTGGTCAAGCTGCGCGCTTCGCAGATCAACGGCTGCGCATTCTGCATCGACATGCACACCGCCGACGCGATCAAGGGCGGCGAGACTCCGCGCCGTCTGTTCGCCGTGACCGCGTGGCGTGAAGCGCCGTTCTTCACCGACCGCGAACGTGCGGCGCTGCTGTGGACCGAATCGCTGACCCAACTGAGCCTGACCCACGCCCCGGACGAAGACTACGAGATCGTCGCGGCGCATTTCACACCCAAGGAAATGGTCGATCTGAGCGTGGCGATCAGCACCATCAACAGCTGGAACCGTCTGGCCGTGGGCTTCCGCAAAACCCCGCAGCTCTAAGCCGCAACACATGCCCCTGTAGGAGCTGTCGAGTGAAACGAGGCTGCGATCTTTTGATCTGGTTTTTAAAAAATCAAAGTCAAAAGATCGCAGCCTGCGGCAGCTCCTACAGGGGGAGGGGCGTTTCGGAAACCGTGATCAATGCGCATCCGCACTCGGCGCGGCCGGTGGTTGCACCTTGCGCATCAAGGGCACCATCGCCGTGGCGACGATGAAGCACAGCATGATCATCAAAAAGGTATCGCCGTAGGTCTGGGTCTGCGCCTCGCGGTAGGTCAGCAGCCACAGCTGATGCAGGGCGGCGGTGATCCCGACATCACCGCTCTGACCCAGCGTCGCCAGGTTGCCACCGACCTGCGACAACCACTGATTCATCGCCTCGTTGCTGCTGTTCAAATGCTCGGCCAAACGAGTGAAGTGCAGGTTGGTGCGATCATTGAGAATGGTCGCGCACGCGGCAATGCCAATGGCACCGCCCAGGTTGCGCATCAGGTTGAACAGCCCCGAAGCGTGCTTCAAGCGTGCCGGTGCCAACCCTCCCAAAGTCAGCGTCACCGCCGGCGGTACTGCCAGTTGCTGGGCGATTCCGCGTAACGCTTGCGGCAGCATCAACTGGCCCGCGCCCCAGTCGTGGGTGATCGGACTGAATTCCCACATCGACAATGCAAACAGCCCCAGCCCGATCATCATGATCCAGCGCAAATCCATGCGATTGGCGAGAAAGGCGTACAGCGGAATCGCCATGATCTGGAACACCCCGGTGGAAAAAACCGCCAGACCAATGTCCAGCGCGCTGTAGCCGCGTACCCGCCCGAGAAACAGCGGGGTCAGGTAAATCGTCGCGAACAGGCCGATCCCGGTGACAAAGGAAAAGAAGCAGCCCAGGGCAAAATTGCGATCCTTGAGTGCACGCAGATCGACGATCGGATTGGCCACGTGCAAGGTGCGCCCGATAAAGGCCAGACCCGCCAGACCGCTGATCCACGCGGTGGTCAGGATGGTGCTGTCACTGAACCAGTTCCAGCGCGGGCCTTCTTCGAGGGTGTATTCCAGGCAGCCGAGAAACAGTGCGAGAAACACCATGCTCAGGTAGTCCGCGCCCTTGAGCAGCGACAGTTCCGGCTGGTCGATCTTCACCAGCATCGGCACGGCCACGGCGACGAAAATTCCCGGCACCAGGTTGATATAGAACAGCCAGTGCCATGAGGAAATGTCGGTGATCCAGCCGCCGATCACCGGCCCCAAGGTCGGCGCCAGCGAAGCCACCGCACCGATGGTCGCGGCGGCGATCACCCGTTGTTTGCCGGTGAAGAAAAAGAACGCGGTGGTGAACACCAGCGGAATCATCGAGCCGCCGAGAAAACCTTGCAGCGCACGAAAGGCGATCATGCTCTGGATGTTCCAGGCCACGCCGCAGAGCAGGCTGGCCAGGGTGAAGCCGACCGCCGAGGCGCAAAACAGCCAGCGTGTGGAAAATACCCGCGACAGCCAGCCCGATAACGGGATCACGATGATTTCGGCGATCAGGTAACTGGTCTGCACCCACGCGGTTTCATCGGTGCCGGCCGAGAGTCCGCCGCCAATGTCACGCAGCGACGCCGAGACGATCTGGATGTCCAGCAGCGCAATGAACATGCCGATGCACATGCTGGCGAAGGCGAACACTTTGGTCGCGGTGGCCATGTCGGCGGCGTTGAACGGTTGCGCCGGGGCGGTGAGGGCGGTACTCATGGCGCGACGGCCACGGCGCTGGTTTCGGCTTGCGCACGGGTGTCGACTTCAGCGGTCACCGACAGCCCCGGCCGCAGATGACCGAGCACACCGTCGGCCGGATCGAGGAGGATCCGCACCGGCACCCGCTGGACGATTTTGGTGAAGTTGCCGGTGGCGTTCTCCGGCGGCAGCACGCTGAATTGCGAGCCGGTGGCGGGAGCGAGGCTGTCGAGGCGGCCATGGAATTCCTGGCCGGAGAGCACGTCGGCACGGATGCTCACCCGTTGCCCGGGTTTCATCCGCGCCAACTGGTCTTCCTTGAAATTGGCATCGACCCACAGACCGCTGGCCGGCACTACCGACAACTGTTGCGAACCGGCCTGGGCGTATGCGCCGACCCTCGCGCGCCGGTTGCCGATCACGCCGTCAACCGGCGCGCGTAGTTCGGTGTAGCCGAGGTTCAGTTGCGCCAGATCACGCTCGGCCCGGGCTTGTTGCAGGGCGGCGCGGGCCTGTTGTTTCTGGGTGTCGATCACTGCCAGTTGGCGTTGTGCGGCGAGCAGTTCGGCCTGGGCGCGGGCACTCAGGGCCTGGGCGGTCTTGAAGGTGGCGTCGGCGCGTTGGGCGCTTTCCACCGAGACGGCATTGGTGCTTACCAGGCGTTTGTAGCGCGCATTGTCGTCCCGCGAGCGAGCAGTTTCGGCACCGGCAGCATCGATGCCGGCACGGGTCTGGCCGATCACTGCTTGCTGCAATTGTTCGGTAGCGTCGAGGTTGGCCAGCAGCGCCTCCTCGGCGGCAACCGCGCCCTCGGCTTTGGCGAGGTTGGCGCGGTAGTCACGTGCGTCGAGGCGGATCAGCACGTCACCGGCCTTCACTGGCTGGTTGTCACTGACCAGCACTTCTTCGATGTACCCGGCGACCTTCGGCCCGATCACCGTGACGTCGCCACCGATGTAGGCATCGTCGGTCTCCTCCAGAAAGCGCCCGGTGCCCCACCAGTGAGCGGCGTACACGCCGACCACCACCAGCGCGATCAGCCCGGCACCGGTCAGCAGCAGACGTTTGCGCAGTGGCGGCCTGGCAGGGGGGACCGGAACAGACAGCTCGGGCTCAAGGGTGGGCATGCTGGTCATGGCGTAATACCTGTGGAAGAGGATCGTTATTACGGTCGTAATATGACTCAAGTAATATTTTGTGGCAATTGAGTTTTTGTGCCGGTCGTCAGTTGCCTGTTTGCGACTCAGGTTTTGGAGCGGTTCAGCTAAACAATTACCGACGGGGAAGTGGGTCGGGCGCTGGAGAACTCGATATCCGCTCTCGGGGAAACCCTTATGCCTTGCGCCTTTGCTGGCGGTGAGCGCAGCAAAATCAATTGTTTAAGAAATGTAAGCACTGTAGGAAGCGTCTTGCATTTGTGTAGGAAGGCTCTGACTATCACTCGCATTGATGGGGTGGCATTACGCCATTTTATGATTGCAAGGATGTTGCGTGCCGTATTCGCTTTGCGCTGTTTTCCGTCGTCGTTCCACGCTTTGCCCGCTGTTGTCGGCCTTTGTGTTGAGTGTGTGTGCTTCCTCGATTCAAGCGGCTGACCCTGTTGCGCCGGGCCAGGAAGTGCTGCGCCAGCAGCAACAGCAACAGCGCGATTTGCAACAACTGCAGATGGAACAACGCAAGCGCCAACTGGAGCGTGGTGCGTTCGGTCCGGCACCGGCCACGCCGGCCATCCCGCAAACCGTCACCCCCGATGAACGCTGCTGGCCGCTAAGCGGCACGCGCATCGGCGGCGTCACCCTGATCGACAGCGACAAACTCAACGCGCGAATCAAACCGCTGCTGGCGCCGTGCATGGGCGTCGGCCAGATCAACCATCTGCTGGCGACCATCACCGCCGCCTATGTCGAGCAGGGCTACATCGCCAGCCGCCCGTACTTGCTGAGCGCGCCGGAGGCGGGGCAGTCGCTGGACATCATGGTCGACGAGGGCTACATCGAGTCCATCGAACTGGCCGATCAGAGCCTGCCCGTTTCACTGGGCGGCGCGTTCCCGCACATGCTCGGCCAGCCGCTGAACCTGCGTGATCTGGAGCAAGGCCTGGATCAACTGAACCGCTTGCGTTCGATCGACCTGACCGCCGACATCGCCCCCGGCAGCCAACCGGGTGCCTCGCGCATCATCCTGCGCTCGCGCACCTCCGGGCAGTCGCGCTGGGCGTTGGGCCTGGGCATGGACAACCTTGGCAGCGCCAGCACCGGGCGTGATCGCGATACCGTCAGCCTGAGTTTCGACAGCCCGTTGCAACTCAACGATCTGTTAAGCCTCAGCGCCAGCGACACCTTGAATCAGGGCGACCGCTACAGTCGCAACGCCAGCCTGTATTACGCGATTCCCTACGGCTACTGGACCTACAGCGCGTTCGCCAGCCACGCCGAATACCGCGCGCCGTTCAAACTGCCCAGCGCGACCTTGTACAGCACCGGCATCACCGATCAACTGAGCCTGCGCGCCGACCGCGTGTTATGGCGCGACCAGAGCCGCCAGCTCAGCGCCAATCTGCAGTTGGCGCACAAGGACGTCGACAGCTATCTGGAAAATGTCCGCCTGGGCATTCAAAGCCCGACCCTGACCGTGGCCGAAGCCGGACTCAACCTGTTCTGGCTCGACCGTGCGGTGTGGAATCTCGACTTCAGCTACTCACAAGGCTTGCGCTGGCTGGGCGCCGATGACGACGCCAATCATGCGGTCAGCAACCTGCCCAAAGCGCAGTTTCGCAAGTACCGCGCCGGCCTCAGTCAATGGCGCAACGGCCAGTTCGGCGCGCAAGCGTGGCAGTGGCAAAGCCAGCTCAATCTGCAATACAGCCCCGACCCCTTACCGGCCATCGAACAGTTGCTCGGCACCGATGATTCGGCGGTGCGCGGCTATCGGGTCAGCAGCGCTTCCGGCGCCAGCGGCGCGATCTGGCGCAACACCCTGCGTCTGCCGCTGCGCAGTGATTGGCCGGTGCAGATTACCCCGCGGGTGGGCCTGGACAACGGCTGGCTCAAGGCTGACCACGGCGCCCAGGGCCAACGCCTGAGCGGTGCCAGCGTCGGGCTGAATCTGGGCTGGAAGAATCTGCAAGTGGACATCGATTACCAACGCGCTCTCAACACCCCCAACGGTTTGCAGCACGAACCAGAGACCTGGCTGATGCGCGTGGGGTTGCATATATGAGCACTACCGAGACTCATCAAGCAGTGAACAAACAGCCGTCGGATCTGAGCGCGACAGCCACGGCCAAGACTAAATCGCGCGCCGTGATGCAGTACTTACATGGAGACGTTTTTATGCCAGCACACACCTTTGCATTCCATCTTTCTCCTCGGGGCAAACTGCGCTGGGCGATCGCCAGCCTGTTCTTCGCCGTGCACCTGCCCAGCGCCATCGCCGGCGGTGTGGTGGTCGCTCCCGGCCCCGGCGGCACCGCGCAATTGCAGACCCAAGGCGGCGTGCCCATCGTCAATATCGTCGCGCCCAACGGCTCGGGCCTGTCGCACAACCAGTTCCTCGACTACAACGTCGACCGTCAGGGCCTGGTGCTGAACAACGCCTTGCAGGCCGGGCAATCGCAGCTCGCCGGGCAACTGGCGGCCAACCCGCAACTGCAGGGCCAGGCGGCGAGCGTGATCCTCAACGAGGTGATCAGCCGCAACCCTTCGGCCATCAACGGCGCCCAGGAAATCTTCGGCCGCGCGGCCGATTATGTGCTGGCCAACCCCAACGGCATCTCGGTGAACGGCGGCAGTTTCATCAACACGCCGAACGCCAGTCTGCTGGTCGGGCGTCCGGAATTGAACGACGGCAAACTGCAAGCCCTGAGCAGCCGCGACGCCAGCGGACAGTTGCAGATTCAGAGTGGCGGCCTGCGTAATGCCGAGGGTTCGGTCAACCTGATTGCTCCGCGTATCGACAGCCGGGGCCGCATCGACGCCCGCGATCAACTGAACCTCACGGTCGGACGCAATCAGGTCGATTACGCCAGCGGTCAGGTCAAAGCCGTGGACCCGGCGGGCAACACCCAGGATCAACGCATCGACGCCAGCCTGTTCGGCGCGATGCAGGCCGGGCGCATCAACATCGTCAGCACCGCCGAAGGCGCGGGCGTGCGAGTGGGGGCGGTGCAAGTGGCCGGGCGTGACGGCGTGCAGATTCGTTCCGCCGGCGACCTCAGCGTCAGCGGTGAAGCCATCCCCAACAGCCTCGAAGTGACCCGTGCCGGCATTCGCAGCAGTCAGGGTGATGTCGGCCTGCACAGCGGCAACGACCTGACGCTGGCCGCCACCGATGTCAGTGGTCGCGACGTCAACGTCAATGCCAAGCGCAATCTGACCCTGAGCACCGTGGAAAGCCGCAAGCTCCAAGAGAAGCGCGAAAACTGGAGCAACAGCACCATCGGCATCACTTGGGAAACCTACGACCGGACCCAGACCGACGGTGAAACTCGCCAGCACGGCAGCCAGATCGTCGCCAGCCGCGACGCCAGGCTGACCTCCGGCAAAGACACCGAACTCAAAGCCGCGAAGGTTGAAGCAGCGAAAAATCTCGATGTGCAAAGCGGCGGCGATCTGCGCCTGACCGCGGCCACCGAAAGCCACACCCAGACCGATCAGGGCAACCATCGCAAGCATCTGTGGAAGGCCGACTGGAACAACAGCAGCGAAGAACAGCGCAGCATCAGCAGCCAGTTGAAGGGCGGCAATATCGCTCTGCAGACCGCCGCGTTGTTGCGTTCCGAAGGCGCTGAATTGAACAGCGCCGGTGATGTGAAACTGACGGGAAAACAGGTGGAGGTCACCACGGCCACCCGCACCAACCGCAGCAATAACAACAGTTATTCTGGCGACCTGGTCGGCGGTGGTTTCTTCGGCAAGACCGGTGACGCCGACAAGGGCCAGACTCAGCATCAGGGCAGCAAAATCAACGCCGCCGGTAAACTGATCGTCAAGGCCGACGATGTACGCATCAGCGGCAGCCAGGTCCGTGGCGGAACCGAGGCCAGCGTCATCAGCGATCAGGGTTCGCTGGTGATCGACGGCGTGCAGGACACCTCGCACAGCAACAACCGCGACAAGGACAGCAAGTTCTTCGGCATCACCAAGGACGAGTCGCGGCAGAACGCCAAGGACAGCACCACGGTGCGCAGCGAGCTGGTCTCCGACAGCAACCTCAAGCTCAAGAGCGCCAAGGACATCGAAGTCGCCGGTTCCACGGTCAAGGCCGGCGGCGCGCTGACGGCGGACGCTGCGGGGGATGTGAACGTGCATTCCACGCAGAACACCCACGACAGCAGTTCGACCACCGAGACCCGTGGCTTCGATGCCTACGCCAAAGAGCAAACGCCGGAGCAATACCGCGCCGGGGTGCACTACGAAGACAAGCAGCAGACCGTCACCCGTAACGACGTCAACCAGCAAGGTTCGAGCCTCAGCGGCGGCAGCGTGCAGGTGAAGGCCGGCGGCGATCTGACGATCAAGGGCGGTGAAGTCAAATCCACTGCTGGCGATACCACGCTGAGTGGCAAGAATGTGTCGTTGCTGGCCGAACAGGACAGCCACAAAACCTCATCCGACACCTCCAGCACCGGCGGTGGTTTCTACTACACCGGTGGCCTCGATCGCGCCGGCAGTGGCGTTGATTTTGCCCACAGCACCGCGCAAGACAGCAGCAGCAAAACTACCGCGCAAACCACCCACGTGCAGAGCAGCGGCAGCCTGAACATCAACGCCGACAAGCTGCTGACCGAAGGTGCGCAGGTCAAGGCTGGCAACGGTCTGAACGTCGCGGCCAACGCGATCGACAACCGCGCGGCCAGCAACACCGAAAGCACCACGCACAACCAGAGCAACTGGTCGGCGGACATCGGCGCCAACGTCGAGTACAAGGACATCGCCCGCCCGATTGCCGGTGCGGTCAAGGATGTGCTCGACGGCAAGGTGCCGGACAAGGAGGCCCTGAGCAATCTCGGCCAGCCGAACGTCGGCCTCGACGTGGCGATCGGTCACGGCAGCGCCGACAAGACCGAGCAGAACAGCAACGCGGTGGTCAGCCGTTTCGACGGCGGCAGCGTCGACGTGAAAACCGCCGGCACCCTGCACGACCAGGGCACCCAGTACAGCGCCAGCAACGGCAAGGTCAACATCAGCGCTGACAAACTGGTTGCCGACGCCGTGAGCAACACTCACAGCAGCACCGATAACTCGGTGGACGCCAAGGTCGACGTGCGCGTCTACACCAAGACCGGCGAAGACGTGAACGTTGCCGGCAGCGGCGCGGGCGGCAACAGCTACGCCAGCAAGGACAGCAGCACGGCGGTGGTCGGCGGCTATGCCGGCAATCAAGGCGTGAACATCAACGTCGGTGCTGACGCGCAGTTCGCTGGCAGCCGTTTCGACGGCGGGCAGGGCGGTGTGAACATCAAGACCGGCGGCGATCTGGCGCTGAATCAGGCCAACGACCGCCAGAGCAGCAGCGACTCCAGCCTGCGCGGCAACGGCTCGCTGACCGTCGGCACCTTGCCGGGCACCGACGGCACCAACGTCGACCTCGGCGCTGGCTTCCAGCTCGACCACACCGGCAAGCAGACCTCTGACACGCAGGCTCACGTGGCGAGCATCAGCGGCAACGGCCCGGTGCAACTGAGCAGCGGCGGCAATCAGGTTCAGCAAGGCACGCAGATCGACAGCGCTGGCGGCATTGAGCTGCACGCTGACGGCAAGCTTGATCTGCAAGCGGCCGTTGATACCCACACCGCGACTGGCAGCAATCTCGGCGGCGGTTTAAAGGGCGGCGGTAGCAAATCCAGCAGCGAGAAGAGTCGTGATCAGGGCGGCAATCTGAGCGGCAACTTCAACATCGGCCGCATCAACGAAAACTCGCAAACCCTGACCGGTGGCCAGCTCAACAGCCAGAGCCAAATCGCCTTGAGCGGTGACGCGGTGCACCTGCAAGGCACGCAAGTCGGCGCGCCGAACGTCAGCATCGATGCGCAGAAGGGCGGTTACGTTCAAGAGTCGGCGCAGTCCACCGAGAGTCGCAATAACTGGAACGTCGCGCTGAATGCCGGCGGCAACCTCAGCAGCAAGACCCCGACCGCAGCCGACGAAAAGGCCAGCAGCGATCACGGCTTCAACGCCGGGGCCAAGGTCGGCGTCGACTACCTGCAAGGCACCACCCAGCAGAACAGCCAGATCAAGGCTGACAGCGTGGTGCTCAACAGCGCAGGTGATGCACGGCTGTCGGGCGCGCGGATCGACGCGAAAAATGTCAGTGGCAAGGTTGCCGGTGATCTGATCGTGGAAAGCCGTCAGGACTCGAAGACCCAAGCCAAGGTCGATGTCGATCTGGGCCTGACCGCGAAGAAAAACCCACCGAGCGACAAGGAAAAACTCGCCGGCACTGACTACAAACCAACGCTGAAAGCGCAGGGCGAATACACCCACAAGGACAGCGTGGCGCAGGCCTCCGGCATCAGTGGCAATCAGGGTGTGAAGTTGAACGTTGGTGGTGGCACGCAGCTGACCGGCGCGCGGATTTCATCGACTGAAGGCAAGTTGGATCTGGGCGGTTCGAAGGTCGGTAGCAGCGATCTGGTCAGTCGTGAGTACGGGGTAAAAGCCGGACTGGATCTGCCGCAGAAAACCGAGGAGAACGCACCCAAGGTGTCGTTCGATAACGGCAATCTGAAAGTCGGTCCGGTGACCCTGAGCGGCAATCTGGACAGCCAGACTCTGCAGGCCGGGATCGACGAAAAAGGCTAAGCATCACCGCTGTAAAAACTGTGGGAGCGGGCTTGCTCGCGAAGGCGGTGATTCAGTCGATAAATTAGCTGACTGAATTGACGCTTTCGCGAGCAAGCCCGCTCCCACATTGGTTTCTGTCTCGACCAGATCCGGCGATCAGTTCGAAGCCTTCGCCTTGCCCGCGCTCATCAGCACGACCACCGCCAGCAGCGCGGACAAAATCGAACCCAGCAACACACCCACCTTCACCGAATCGACCAGGTGCGCTGCGCCCGGGAACGCCAGTGCGCCGATGAACAGGCTCATGGTGAAGCCGATCCCGCAGAGCAGGGCGACGCCATACAGCTGCAGCCAGCTGGCGCCTTGCGGCAGCTGCGCCAGACCACTGCGAATCGCCAGGGCGCCGAGGCCGAGGATGCCGATCTGCTTGCCGAACAACAGCCCGAGCGCCACGCCCAGCGGCACCGGCTCAAGCAGGTTGCTCGGAGAAATGCCGGCCAATGACACGCCAGCGTTGGCGAAACCGAAAATCGGCACCACGGCGAACGCCACCCACGGATGCATTTTTTCTTCGAGGTACAGCAGCGGCGAGTTGTGCTCGTCCTCCGGATTACCCAGCGGGATGCACAGGGCCAGAATCACCCCGGCGAGGGTCGCGTGGATCCCCGATTGCAGCATGAAGAACCACAGGAAGGCGCCGGCGATCAGGTATGGCCAAAGCTTTTTGACACCGCAGCGATTGAGGATCACCAGCAGTGCAATCACCGCCAACGAGGCCAGCAGCATGCTTATCGACAGGCCGCTGGTGTAGAAAATCGCGATGATCACCACCGCGCCCAGGTCATCGAGGATGGCCAGCGCGGACAGGAAGATTTTCAGCGACACGGGTACTCGTTTGCCCAGCAGCGACAGCACGCCCAAGGCGAAAGCAATGTCGGTGGCTGCGGGGATCGCCCAACCGCTCAGGGTCTGCGGATTGCCCCAGTTGATTGCGACGTAGATCAGCGCCGGTACCAGCATCCCACCCACCGCAGCAAAGCCCGGCAGCGCACGCTGACCCCAGGTCGACAACTGACCGGCGAGCATTTCGCGCTTGATCTCCAGGCCCACCAGCATGAAGAAGATCGCCATCAGGCCATCGTTCACCCAGTGCTCGATCGACAAGCCAGCGACTTTGATATGCAGGGTAGAGAAATACGTGGCCGCCCACGGCGAGTTGGCGACCAACAGTGCGGCGAGGGCCGCGGCCATCAGGATCAGACCACCGGCAGACTCGGCGGCGAAGAATCGGGAGAGAAAGGCCAGGGCAGACGGCGAATCCTGGCGGGCAGGGGCAGCATGCAGGCGTGACGGATCGTGGCTCATAGGCACGGCAACTCCGCGCGGCGGCCCGACCTGCGCTGAATTAAACCTGCCCTGCCGCGTTGTTGCGGTGGCACCCGGGCGGCATTTTACACAATAGGCGGGACGGCTGCGAAAAACTCGACGACGTGGGTCGCTGCCCGGCAATTTCTCGATACGTGGAAATTGGCTTCCTGATGTGTGCTTAGCTGTGCGCCGTCCGTTTCAGCCTCTGACCCTCTATAAAAATGAAAACAACCCTCGTCACCTTATTCGCTTTGTTATCAGTCATTCAGACCTCCCTGTCCGTTGCGGAAAATGTCAACGGCAAAAATCTGTATGTCCAGCGATGTGCTGTGTGCCACGGCGCCGATATCAAGGCAACCGGGCCATTGGCCAATAAAAGCAATCCGCCAACGCCTGACCTGACAACAGCCACCTTCAAGAAACGCCTTAGGGATTATCCGGGCGTCATCGTGTCCTCGATCATCCTTCGTCCCAATGGAAACCTGATTCCAAAAACCTTGCAGGACAACGGCGTGAAGATCGCGCCGCACGCCTGGAGCGTTCAGGATTTTCGCGATCTGCATCAATACATGAGTGAGGTGATTGCAAAAGCACGATGACCTGGAGATGAACGGCGGATCGGGTCTCCAAGGAATGAATTGCCGGGCTTAATAGGAAGCATTACTATTCACGCCCCTTTCCACCGCACGCTGTCATGAACCCCATGCTGCCCCGCAGACCCGGCTTTTTCGAGCATTACGAAGAGTTGATCGGCACCTGGACCCGGCGTCTGCGCAATCGTGCGCAGGCCGAGGATCTGGCGCACGACACCTTTGTGCGGGTGCTTGAATCCGATTCGGCAGCGGTGCAGCAGCCACGGGCGTATCTGCACCAAACCGCACGCAACATCGCGGTCGACGGTTATCGGCGTGAGGATCGGCGGGAAGCCATGGAGTCGCAGGCGATCGATCACAGTGTGTCGTCCACCGGCGACCCGGAGCATTACATGCAGGCGATCCAGCTGGCCGACTCCATCGAACGGGCGCTGCAGGAATTGCCGCTCAACTGCCGGAAGATTTTCGTCTGGCAGAAGATCGAAGGGCTGACCCAGGCGGAAATCGCCGAACGCCTCGGGCTGTCGAGGAACATGGTCGAAAAGTATATGATCCGCACCCTGCGCCACTTGCGCGATCGTCTCGACGGCATGCAGTCATGAGCGGCCAGCGCTTTTCATCCCCAGCCCGACAGGACATTCCATGATGGATACCCGTGATTGCGCGTGCGGGCAAACAACGGTGCGTGATGAGGCAGCACGCTGGTTTGTGCGTTTGCAGGAACCGCTGATCAGTGCCGACGAACAGCAGCGCTTCGACGCCTGGCTGAACCAGCATCCGCAACACCGTGACGAATTCCAGTTGCTGCAAGGCTTGTGGACGGCGGCGGATCTGCTGCCGGCGCCGCGCCTCAAGGCCCTCGTCGAAGCCCCGCTAACTCGTCGCGAACGTCGTCCGCTGGTGCGCTATGCCGTGGCGGCCAGTGTACTGGCGGTGGCGCTCGGCCTCGGTTTGTTCAGTGGCTTGAATCACCCGGACGGCTATAGCGCCGAGTTCACCACGGCGCTGGGTGAACGCAAGCATGTGGCGCTGCCGGACGGATCGGTGATCGACCTGAACAGTCGCAGCCGTCTGCAAGTGCATTATGAGAAGGATCGGCGGCTGATCGAATTGAGTGAAGGCGAGGCGATGTTCAGCGTTCAGCACGACACCGCGCGCCCGTTCGTGGTCGAGGCCGGTAGTGGCAAGGTCACGGTCACCGGCACGCGTTTCGATGTGCGCCGCGATGTCACGCAAACCCGGGTCGCGGTGGAGCAGGGCACGGTCAAGGTGCAGGGGCGCAATGCAGCGGACAATCAATTCATCAACCTGACCGCAGGCCTCGGCACCCATGTCGATGCCGAGGGCAAAGTCGCTGCCGCCTACGCGGTCAATCCCGCCGAACTGACGGCCTGGCGCAGCGGCAAACTGGTATTCAACAACGCCAGCCTCAGCGAAGTGGCGGCGGAAGTTTCGCGTTATCGCGACAAGCCACTGACGGTCAGCAACCCGGCCGTGGCCGGTCTGCGCCTGACCAGCGTGTTCAAATCCGACAACACCGACGCCTTGCTCAAGGTCCTGCCGAGCATCCTGCCGGTGGCCGTTCGCACCCTGGCCGATGGCAGTCAGGAAATAATTTCAAAATAAAATTCAGGTTTTTTTCGAGTTCATCGTCTTCCTGTTCAACTGCAACTGGTTTGCATTAACAGACGCACACTCTTGCGATCCACAGGACTACGTTCGACGTGAAAAACACCTCAGCCCACAACAAAAAATCCCCCTGGTTACCGCTGGCCCTCGCGCTGGCGGTCAATGCGGCGATGCCGCAGGCCTTCGCCGCTGAAGCCATTCACATCCGCGCCCAGCCGTTGGGCCAGGCCCTGAGCGAGCTGGGCCAGCAAACCTCGCTGCAGGTGTTTTTCAGCCCGGATCTGGTCGCCGGCAAACAGGCTCCGGCGGTCGATGGCGACATTTCTCCCGAGCAGGCGTTGCGCCAATTGTTGCAGGGCAGCGGCCTGGACTATCAGATCAACGAAGGCTCGGTGACCCTGTCGCCGGCCACAACTGCCGCCAGCAATGGCCCGCTGGAACTGGGCGTGACCGACATCAAAGTGGTCGGCGACTGGCTCGGCGACGCCGACGCTGCGGTGGTGCAGAACCACCCGGGCGCACGCACGGTGATCCGCCGCGAAGCCATGGTCGAGCAGGGCGCGATGAACGTCAGTGACGTGCTCAAGCGCGTGCCCGGTGTGCAGGTGCAGGACTCCAACGGCACCGGCGGCAGCGACATCGCGTTGAACGTTGGCGTGCGTGGCCTGACTTCGCGACTGTCGCCACGCTCCACGGTGCTGATTGACGGCGTGCCCGCCGCGTTCGCGCCGTACGGTCAGCCACAACTGTCGATGGCGCCGATCTCCTCGGGCAACCTCGACAGCATCGACGTGGTACGCGGCGCCGGTTCCGTGCGTTACGGCCCGCAAAACGTCGGCGGGGTGATCAACTTCGTCACCCGCGCCATTCCGGAAAAAGCCACCGGGGAAATCGGCACCACGCTGGAGACCACCCGTTACGGCGGCTGGAAGCACATCGACACGGCGTTCCTCGGCGGCACTGCCGACAACGGCATGGGCGTGGCGCTGTTGTATTCCGGGGTCAACGGCAACGGTTACCGCGAGCGCAACAACGGCAACGACATCGACGACGTGCTGCTCAAGACCCATTGGGCGCCGACCGATCAGGACGATTTCAGCCTCAACTTCCATTACTACGACGCCAGTGCCGACATGCCCGGCGGCCTGACGCAAAAGCAGTACGACGACAAGCCGTACGACTCGGTGCGCGATTACGACAATTTCAGCGGGCGGCGCAAGGACGTGTCGTTCAAGTGGATTCGCCAGATCGACGAGCGCACCCAGGCAGAAATTCTCACTTACTACACCGACAGCTTTCGCGGCAGCACCATCGCCGCGCGCGACCAGAAAACCCTCAGCTCGTACCCGCGTTCCTACTACACCCTGGGTGTCGAGCCGCGTGTGTCGCGGGTCTTCGACGTCGGCCCGACCACTCAGGAAGTCAGCGTCGGTTATCGCTACCTGAAAGAGGCGATGCACGAACAGTCGAGCCGTCTGGCGCTGGTCAACAATCAGCCGGTGGTCACCCCGACGTCCGACGGCCATGTGTTCCAGGACCGCACCGGTGGCACCGAGGCCAACTCGGTGTATGTCGACAACAAGATCGACGTCGGCAACTGGACCATCACCCCGGGCATTCGCTTCGAGCACATCAGCACCGACTGGCACGACCGCGCCGTACTCGACACATCGGGTAAGCGCGTTCCGGAGAAAAACCGCAGCATCGAAAGCAACGAACCGCTGCCGGCGCTGAGCGTGATGTATCACCTGTCGGACGCGTGGAAACTGTTCGCCAACTACGAAACTTCGTTCGGCAGCCTGCAGTATTTCCAGCTCGGCCAGGGCGGCTCGGGTGACCAGACCGCCAACGGTTTGGAGCCGGAAAAAGCCAAGACCTACGAGATCGGTACGCGCTACAACGATGACGTGTGGGGCGGGGAAGTGACGCTGTTCTACATCGACTTCGATGACGAATTGCAATACATCAGCAACGATGTCGGCTGGACCAACCTTGGCGCGACCAAGCACCAAGGCATCGAAGCGTCGGTGCATTACGACATGGCGGCGCTCGATCCGCGTCTCGACGGTCTGACCGCCAACGCCGGTTTCACCTACACCCGCGCCACCTACGAAGGCGAGATTCCGGGCTTCAAGGGCCGTGATCTGCCGTTCTATTCGCGGCAGGTGGCGACCGTGGGCTTGCGTTACGACATCAATCGCTGGACGTACAACATCGACGGTTTCGCCCAATCGAAACAGCGCTCGCCGGGCACCGGGGTCAACGCCGATGGCAGCTTCAACGGCAACTACATCACCGAAGGCACGGCTGACGGGCAGTACGGCGACATCCCGGGTTACGTGACCTGGAACGTGCGCGGCGGGTATGACTTCGGGCCGCAGGTGTCGAACCTGAAGCTCGGCGCCGGGGTGAAAAATGTCTTCGACAAGCAGTATTTCACCCGTTCCAGCGACAACAATTCGGGGATGTATGTGGGCGCACCGCGGACGTTCTTTGTACAGGCCAGCGTCGGTTTCTAATGACGCCTGACCCTGTGGCGAGGGAGCTTGCTCCCGCTGGACTGCGCAGCAGGCCCGATTTTTTGGGGTCGCTGCGCAACCCGGCGGGAGCAAGCTCCCTCGCCACAATGATGGGTGTTCAGACCTTGAGGACTTTTCCGCCAATGGCCACGGCCAGCAACAGCACCGCCATCAAGCCGAAAGCAAAACTCAAACTGCTGGCATGCGCGACTAAGCCGATCACCGCCGGCCCCGCCAGAATCCCCGCATAACCCAGTGTGGTGATCGCCGGCACCGCGATGCTTTCCGGCATCACGGTTTGCTTGCCCACCGCCGTGTACAGCACCGGCACAATGTTCGAACAGCCGGCCCCGACCAGCGCATAACCCAGCAGCGCGGCTTCCCAGCTCGGGGCGAAGGTCGCCAGAAACAGGCCTGCCGCTGCCAGCAACCCGCCAAACAGAATCACCCGTGTGGCGCCCAGACGCCGGACAATCCGGTCACCCATCAAACGTCCGGCCGTCATGGTCAGGGCAAATGCCGCGTAACCGAGTCCTGCATAGGCTGTATCGATTCCGCGTTCCTGCGCGAGGAACACCGCGCTCCAGTCCAGCGCCGCGCCTTCGGTGAGGAACACGATGAAACACATTCCGCCGATGAACAGCACGATACCGTGGGGAATGGCGAATGCCGGGCCGGAACTTTCACTGCCGTACGGCAACATGTGCGGCACCGCTTTGAACAGTGCGCCGATCAACACCGCCACCACCACCAGCATCGCTGCCAGCGGCGTCAGCCCGAGGCCGAGCAGGGCGCTGACGCCCGCCGCACCGACGATCCCGCCGAGGCTGAACAGGCCATGAAACCCGGACATCATGTGCTTGCCGCTGGCCCGTTCGACGATCACCGCTTGCAGGTTGACGGTCGAATCCACCGTGCCCAGGCCGGCGCCGAACATGAACAGCGTGGCGATCAGCGCCGGTATCGACGATACCGTTGCCAGCAACGGCAGCGCCGCGCAAATCAGCAGGGTGCCGCCCGTCGCGACTTTGCGGCAGCCAAAGCGCGTGGCGAGAATCCCCGCCAGCGGCATCGCCAGAATCGAGCCGACTCCCAGGCACAGCAGCAACAGGCCCAGCGTACCTTCATCGAGCCCGGCGCGGGCTTTGGCGTACGGCACCAGCGGCGCCCACGCGGCAATCCCGAGGCCGGCGATGAAAAAGGCGATGCGCGTCGACATCTGTTGCAGGTGTCCGGGGACGAGGGTGTCTTGGGGGTTGAGGCTGGTCATATCGATCCTTGGCAAAAAACGTCGCGTCCCCGAATGACCGTGATCGCGCGTCGAGGTTCGATCGCAGGTCTCAGGGCAGTTGCAGCCGACATCCTAACCTGTGAGCGCGGGGTTGCCTGCGATTGCGGTGTACCAAGCAAGAATATGGCGGCTGACACACCGCTTTCGCGAGCAGGCTCGCTCCCACATTGGATGACCGGTGTTCACAAATGCCCGTTCTGTGCAGAACCCTGTGGGAGCGGGCTTGCCCGCGAAGGCGGTGGTTCAGGCAATGCATTTGGCGCCTGAAACAGCGCTCAAACCTGCATCAGTTTCTGCGTTCAGCGGGGAGCAAAAAGCGTCACTCTCGTCGCCTGATCACCTTGCACCATCAGGTGCAGGATTGCTTGCGGCGTGACCTCGTCCGCTTGGAAGCACTCGATGATCACTGTCTGTGCCGAGCACGCTTGCAATGTCAGTGTGTCGGCCTGACGCAACTGGCGCTTCAGCGCAGTGCTGACAGGAATCGGTGGATGTCCCGCACGAACCTGATCACAAAACTGCAGCGCCACTTCCCGGGGAGTGGGGGGCGGTGGCGAAGTCAGTCCGGCATCCTCGAACAGATGATTGAGTTGATCCGCAGCACTCACAGCACGGGGGAAGCCGGCAAAGGCTGAAGCCTGCAACAACACTTCGGTGATTTCCCCAGGCGCCAGACCCGCCGCCATTCCGGTTTTGAAATGTACGCTCAGCGGTGGCCCGACCATGCCCGACGCAACGATTGCAGCAAATGAAACCGCTTCACGCAGGCGTGGATCAAGGCCCGGCCGAGCGTGCAGATGCCCGTACACCACACCCACTGCCAGTTCAGCCAGCGCGGGGACTGTATGAAACAGTGCATCGAGGCGGGCGCCGCCGTCGGGAACAAGGTCGATGAAAGTCTGACGACCTTCGTTGTATAGCGTGAGCATGGGAGCGTTAGCGGTTTTCGGTTGCATGGCATGTCCTCAAGCAACGTGAGGATGGCGGCTGTTCAACTTCGCGAACTACGGCATGAAAGGACGACATCATAAGGATGGATCGGCATCGAAATGACACCGATCTCTACACCTTAGACGAACTCCACCACCGCCATTTGCCGTTTCATCAACACCTTGCCGCCGCGAATCGAATACAGCGGCAAGCCCTGGCTGCGGATCATTTCGTAATCGCTATCCGCCGACAGAATCAGCAGGTTGGCCGGGCGTCCCTGTTCCAGACCATAACGCTCGCCCAGATGCATGGCCTTGGCGCTGTTATCGGTGACCAGATCCAGCGCGTTCTGCAGGTTGCGATAGCCGAGCATATGGCAAATGTGCAACCCGGCCTCAAGCACGCGCAGGATGTTGCCGTTGCCCAGCGGATACCACGGATCGACGATCGAGTCCTGGCCGAAACACACGTTCATCCCGGCTTCAAGCAACTCGTTGACCCGGGTCACGCCCCGGCGTTTCGGGAAGTTGTCGAAGCGCCCCTGCAGGTGAATGCTTTCGGTCGGGCAGGAGACGAAACTGATCCCGGAATGGCCGAGCAGGCGGAACAGTTTGGCGCAGTAAGCGTTGTCGTAAGAACCCATCGCCGTGGTGTGGCTGGCCGTGACCCGCGCGCCCATGTCGCGACTGCGTGCCTCTTCGGCGAGCACTTCGAGAAAGCGTGAGTGCGGGTCGTCGGTCTCGTCGCAATGCACGTCAACCAGACACCCGGTGCGTTCGGCCAGGTCCATCAGAAACTTCACCGAACTGACGCCCTGATCACGGGTGTACTCGAAATGCGGAATGCCGCCGACCACATCGGCGCCCATGCGAATCGCTTCTTCCATCAGCTCGCGACCGTTGCGGTACGACTCGATGCCTTCCTGCGGGAACGCGACGATTTGCAGGTCGATCAGATGCCGGGATTCTTCGCGCACTTCGAGCATCGCCTTGAGCGCGGTGAGCTGCGGATCGGTGACGTCGACGTGGGTGCGCACGTGCTGGATGCCGTGGGCGGCCAAGGCCTGAATGGTTTTCTTGGCGCGGGTTTTGGTGTCCTCTTCGGTGATGGTGACCTTGCGCTCGCCCCAGCACTCGATGCCCTCGAACAGCGTGCCGCTCATGTTCCAGCGTGGCTCGCCGGCCGTCAGCGTGGCGTCGAGGTGGATGTGCGGCTCGACGAAGGGCGGCACCACCAGATTGCCGCCGGCATCGAGGTCGCCGGGGTTGAGGGTCGGGGCTTCGGTCTGGCGACCGATGCTGCGGATCAGACCGTCTTCCAGGTGCAATTCGTGCAAACCTTCCTGGTTGCGCAGTCGGGCGTTGATGATGTGCATCAGGCGAATCCTTCTTATAGGTCTTGTAATGGCACGGTGGCGCGACGGGCGCCGAGCAGGCCGGTGACGATGACATACGTTAGCGCGGCGGCAGCAATCCCTACCAGCGGCGCAACCCACGGCGAGTGGAACGCGGCGAGCGTGCCGACCGCGTAAGCCCCCAGTCCCGGCCAGTTGAACGCCGGCAGCCGTGCGTCGGCCAGTCGCGGATAGCGCCCGCGCCAGCGGAAGAAAAAGTCAGCCATGATCACCCCGCCAATCGGCGGAATCACCGTACCGAGCAGAATCAGGTACGGCACCAGCATGTCGTACATGCCCAGCAGGGCGAGCAGGGTGCCGATCACCGCGCCGGCCAGGGTCACGGTTTTGCGCCGCCCGGTGCGCAGCAGGTTGCAGCCGGCGACGGCGAAGTTGTAGATGGTGTTGTCCTGGGTGCTCCAGATATTCAGCAACAGCATGGCCATCGCGGCCATGGCGAAACCTTGCAGCAGCAACACTTCAACCACGTCCGGCTGCTGATAGACGATTGCGCCGTAGGCACCGATCAGCACCATCAGGCCATTGCCGATGAAAAAACCGATCAGGCTCGCCAGCACGGCAACCCGTGCCGACCGCGAGAAGCGTGTCCAGTTGGTCGCCTGGGTCGCGCCGCTGACGAAGGTGCCGAACACCAGCGTGATCGCGGTCGACCAGTCCAGCGAACCGCTCGGCATCAACGAGAGCAAACCATCGAGGCCACCGACTTTTACGGTCGCGACCCACATCGACAGCATCAGCAGCAACATCATCGCCGGCACTGCGATGTACGACAGGATCTCCAGGCCGCGATAACCGACATACGCCGTGGCGCAGAACACCAGGCCGAACAGCACCATCAGGCCGAGCACCGTGCCTTCATCGAGATCGAAGTATTTGCCGAGCACCACGGCGGCGGTCGCGGTACCCCAGGCGTACCAGCCGATCTGGGTGAAACCGAGGATCAGGTCGCTGAGCTTGCTGCCGACCTCGCCGAAACAGAAGCGCCCCATCAGTACCGAATTCAGGCCACTTTTGAACGCGATGTAACCCAGCCCTGCCGCGTAGAGCCCGAGCAGCAGATTGCCGATGATGATTACCGCGAGCATCTCGCCAAAACTGAACGCGACGCCGAGCTTGCCGCCGGCAAACATGGTGGCGGTGAAGAAGGTGAAACCGAGCAGCACCATGGCGGTTGAGGCCAGGCCTTTGCGTGCATGCATCGGGACTTCGCTGAGGGGGTAGTCGTTGCCGGGATCGTTCTGCGTCATGGGGCGTTCCTTGCTGGATTGGGGAGACGCGGGGTGGGTTGCAGCGGTCGTGCCAAAGACCGTTATGCGGATTATGTATAGCCGAGTCAGGGATTTCGGGGCGAAAGCAGTGCACCAGAACGCACACAGGCCCAATGTGGGAGCGGGCTTGCTCGCGAATGCGCCCGGTCAGCCAATGCAGATGGCGACTGATACACCGCTTTCGCGAGCAAGCCCGCTCCTACAGTTTTGAACTGTGTTGGGGTCAGAGGTCGGGGATGTCGCGGTAAGCCAAAAAGCATAGGCATAAAAAAACAGCCTCGGGGGCTGTTCTCTATTTTTCCTGACAAAACACCAATCCTTTGTAGGAGTGAGCCTGCTCGCGATGGCATCGGCACATCTGAAATCAATGTGTCTGACAAACCGCTATCGCGAGCAGGCTCACTCCTACAGGGGGGATTGTGTTGAATCATTCACCGCGATAAATGCAACCGCTGGTGCAGGTCTCGTGAATGCGGATCGCGCTGAGTTCCGGCAGCAGGGGCTTCATTTCATTCCAGATGAATTTGGCCAGGACTTCGCTGGTCGGGTTTTCCAGGCCGGGAATGTCGTTCAGGTAGTTGTGATCCAGACGCTCGTACAGCGGCTTGAAAATCGCCTTGATCTCGGAGAAATCGCGGATCCAGCCGGTGTGCGGATCGAGGTCGCCGCTCAGGTGAATCGCCACCTTGAACGAGTGACCGTGCAGGCGCCCGCACTTGTGGCCGTCCGGTACGTGCGGCAGGCGGTGGGCGGATTCGAAAGTAAATTCCTTGAAGATTTCCACAGTATTTTCGGCTCTGTTCAGGTGGCGTTCGCCGCAGCGATTCGGGCAGGCGGCGAGTTTACCAGCTTGTGTTTGGCGATGCGGGAAAACACTGACTAAAGGGTCAGCAAGCGCTCGGCGAGGCGACCGTTGGCAGCCAGTTCAAGAAACTCGTCGCCGAGGCGGCGGCTTTCGTCCATCGCCGCGTGCCAGTACTTTTGGCGGCTCGGCGCATCGCCCATGAAGCGCTTGAAGTCGTTACGATCCGGCAGTTTGCCGTAGGGCAGGCGCGCCAGATATTCCTTCGACGGTGCCAGCAACAGCACGTCCTGCAAGCGCTCGACCGAGGCCTTGCGCCAGGGCAGAGTCTTGTCGAACCAGCCCGGAATCACCCGGTCGGTGAAGTGCGGATAGAGCACGATGCCGTCGCCGCTGTAGGGCAGGTCGAGGTGATAGTCGAGCAGCCCGCCGTCGCGGAAGGTGCCGGCACCGGCACCCGGCAGGTCGCGCACGCCTTCCATGACCATCGGGATCGAACCGGACGCCAGCAGTGCCTGGCGCAGGTTGCCGGCATTGAGGGCGACGAAGCGCGACGGGAAGTCGTGCAGCGCATTGACCGGCGGGGCGAGGCGTGGGTCGTGAATGATCAGCCGTTCGAAGTGTCGCGACAGGCGCGCGCGACCGCGCAGGTTATCGGCGATCACCGAACCCAGCGCCAGGCCGAGGCGGCCACGATGATCGTCGGCCAGGCGTCCGTGGCTTTTGACCACCATGATGTTCAGGCGGTAGTCGGCATTGTTGAGGATGCTGGCGTCGCGGCCGTCGAGCAGGTCATTGAGCATGCGCTGCGAGCTCGCGCTGATCTCGGCCATGGTCACGCCTTTGTTGAAGTTCTGCTCGGCGTACAACTGGCCGAGGCGGCGAATGCCTTCGGCGGCATCCGGCAGGCAGGCGCTGGCGAAGCGCCAGGAGCCGACTGAAGCACCGATCAGCGAGCGCTCGCGTGGCGCGCTCGGCAGCCATTCGCCGAACAACGCCAGATCAAGCCCCTGAATCCCCAATGCCTTCGGCCCGCCCGCCGCACCGGGCAGTGTGCCGACGTCAGCGGCGTTCAGCCCTTGGGCACGAATGCGTGCCATGGCCCGAGGGCCGGCCTTGAGGGTGAGGGCGGGGAACTTGATGTGGATGGCGGTCATACCGGTCTCGATCGTTAGCAAGCTTTGGATTATAGGCGCACTACTTGACCCTGTGGGAGCGGGCTTGCTCGCGAATGCGGTGTGTCAGTCGCCATCATTATTGCTGACCCACCGCATTCGCGAGCAAGCCCGCTCCCACAGGGTTTTGCATGAATCTGCAAATGAGGTTGGTGCCAGGGGCAATGATGGCAATTCAGTTTCAGTTAAGTTCTTCCCGCTAAGGTGCCCACCGTAGCTGCACATAAAAATACGGAGACACCCATGAAAACCCTGACTGCCCTGTCCATTGCCGCGATCATCGGCCTGACCGCCAGCCTCGCCCATGCCCGCGATCTTGGCCCCGATGAAGCCCTGCGTCTGCGCGACGCTGGTACTATCGTGTCCTTCGAGAAGCTCAACGCCACGGCGCTGACCAGACACCCGGGTTCGACCATCACCGATACCGAGCTGGAAGAGCAGTACGGCAAGTACATCTACCAGATCGAAATGCGTGACCCGCAAGGGCTGGAGTGGGACCTGGAACTGGACGCGGTCAGTGGGCAAGTGCTCAAGGATCATCAGGATACTTAATGAAGCCGTATTTGTTACAGCCACGCACCGGCAGCCGACTGGCCCTGGTGCTATTGGCATTCTGCTCGGTGGCGGTGGCCCGTGATCTTGGCCCCGATGAAGCACTGCGTCTGCGTCAGCAGGGGGTGATCCTGCCGCTGGAACAGGTGCTGCAACAGGCACTGGATCGCTACCCCGGAGCGAAACTGCTGGAAGTCGAGCTGGAGGAAAAGCACGACGTCTATGTTTATGAAGTCGAGTTGCTGACGGTCGAGGGCGTGGCGCGCGAACTGCACCTGAAAGCCGATTCCGGCCAATTACTCAAAGACAAGGAAGATTGACCGATGCGTTTGCTTCTGGTGGAAGATCACGTGCCGCTCGCCGACGAACTGATCGCCGGCCTGCAGCGCCAAGGCTACGCGGTGGACTGGCTGGCGGACGGGCGCGATGCGGTTTATCAGGGCAGCAGTGAGCCCTATGACCTGATCATTCTCGACCTCGGCCTGCCCGGCGTTCCGGGGTTGGAGGTGCTGGCGCAATGGCGCGCCGGGGGCCTGTCGACCCCGGTGCTGATCCTCACCGCCCGCGATTCCTGGGCCGAGCGCATCGAAGGCCTGAAGGCCGGTGCCGATGATTACCTGACCAAACCGTTTCATCCCGAAGAGCTGCACTTGCGGGTGCAGTCGCTGTTGCGCCGCTCCAAGGGCCAGGCCAATCAGCCGACGTTGAAAGCGGCCGGCCTGCATCTGGATGAAGGTCGCCAGTGCGTGATCCGCGACGGCAGCGAGATTCAGCTGACTGCCGCCGAATTCCGTCTGCTGCGTTATTTCATGCTGCACCCGGAACAGATCCTGTCGAAAACCCACCTCGCCGAGCACCTCTACGACGGCGAAACCGAGCGTGATTCCAACGTCCTCGAAGTTCACGTCAACCATCTGCGGCGCAAGCTCGGTAAAGCCGTGATCGAAACCCGTCGCGGCCAGGGTTACCTGTTCGGCGGGCAAGCTTCGTGAGGTCGATCCAGCGCCGTTTGAGCCTGGGCCTGATCAGCGTGATGGTGATCGTCGGCGTGGTGCTGGCGCAAACCAGTCTGTGGTTGTTCGAAGTCGGTTTGCAGCGCTATCTCGAAGCCGGACTGCGCAACGACAGCGAAAGCCTGCTGGTGGCGCTGGTGCGCGGCCCGCAGGGGTTGCAGCTGGATGAGCGGCACCTGTCGCCGGCCTATCAGCGACCGTTTTCCGGGCACTACTTCCGCATCGATTTTGCCGACAGCCACTGGCGCTCGCGTTCGCTGTGGGATCAGGATCTGCCGCTGCTGGAACACCCCGGTTTGCACAGCAACCTGCAACTGGGGCCGGACGGTCAGCAGTTGCTGGTATTGCGCTCGGACTATCGACGTCTGGGGCAGTCGATCTCGATCAGCGTCGCCCAGGATTACACCCCGGTGCGCGAGAGTTTCCAGCGCATGCGCCAGATCGGCCTCGGTCTGGGGTTGGCCGGGTTGCTGCTGATTCTGATCCTGCAACGGCTGACGGTGCGCCGCGCGTTGAAGCCGCTGGAGCGGGCTCGCGAGCAGATCGCCCAGTTGCAGCAGGGCCAGCGCTCGCAACTGGACGATCAGGTGCCGGTGGAACTGGAGCCGCTGGTGGCGCAGATCAACCATTTGCTGGCGCACACCGAGGACAGCCTCAAGCGTTCACGCAATGCGCTGGGCAATCTGGGGCATGCGCTGAAAACGCCGTTGGCGGTGCTGCTCAGTCTGGCATCGAGCGAAAAACTCGATGCCCATCCGGAGCTGCGCAAGATCCTCAAGGAACAACTGGAGCAGGTGCAACAGCGGCTCAATCGTGAACTCAATCGCGCACGGTTGTCCGGTGATGCGCTGCCGGGTGCGTTGTTCGACTGTGACGCGGAATTGCCGGGCCTGCTGGCGACGCTGAACATGATCCACGGCGAGCATCTGGCGTTGAGTTACGTCGCGCCGCCGGGGCTGCAACTGCCGTGGGATCGCGAGGACTTGCTGGAACTGCTCGGCAACCTGCTGGACAACGCCTGCAAATGGGCGGATGCCGAGGTGCGTCTGAGTGTGATCGAACGAACTGACGGCTACGCCCTGAGCGTTGAGGATGACGGGCCGGGGATTCCCGCAGAGCAGCGTGCTCAGGTGTTCAGCCGGGGCACGCGGCTCGACGAGCAGACTGACGGGCATGGTCTGGGGCTGGGGATTGTGCGCGATATCGTCGAGACGTGGGGCGGCGTGCTGGTGCTGGGCGAGAGCGAGTGGGGCGGGTTGAAGGTGGTGATCGAGTTGCCTAAACGCTGATCCCGGCCTGGCAAAAAACTGTAGGAGTGAGCCTGCTCGCGATTGCGCCGATACATTCGAAATCAATGTGTCTGACAAACCGCTATCGCGAGCAGGCTCACTCCTACAGGGAGGGTGATGGTTTTCAGACCCGGAACTGATCCATCAGACTCTGCTGCTGATTCGCCAGGCTGTTCAGCGACTGGCTCACCCGCGCCGACTCGTTGGCCTGCCCGGACAGCGATTCGGTCACGTCGCGAATGGTCGCCACGTTGTTGTTGATCTCCTCGGCCACCGCGCTCTGTTCTTCCGCCGCGCTGGCGATCTGCAGGTTCATGTCGCTGATCACCGTCACTGCATCGCCGATCTGGCGCAGTGCGGTCACCGCTTGCCCGACCTGTTCGACACTACCCTGAGCCTGACGATGGCTGTTGCCCATCGACCCGACCACATCCTGAGTACCGGTCTGCAGTTGTTCGATCACCTGACGGGTTTCTTCCACCGACTCTTGGGTGCGGCGGGCGAGGTTGCGCACTTCGTCGGCGACCACGGCAAAACCGCGCCCGGCTTCACCGGCACGGGCGGCTTCGATCGCGGCGTTGAGCGCCAGCAGGTTGGTCTGTTCGGCAATGGCGCGGATGGTTTCCAGCACAGTGCCGATCTTTTCGCTGTTGGCGGCCAGGCCTTCGACTTGAACCATCGCCGCGCTCATGTCGGCGGCGAGGGTGTCGATGCTCGCGGTGGTGCGGTCGATCACGGTCAGGCCCTGACGGGTGGCGCGGTCGGCGTCCTTGGCGGCTTCGGCGGCTTGCGCAGCACTGCGTGCGACGTCCTGCGCGGTGGCGCTCATTTCGTGGGACGCAGTGGCGACCTGATCGACCTGACGGTATTGCTGTTCCATGCCGGCGCTGGTCTGGGTGGCGATGGCCGAGGACTGGTCGGCGGTGTTGCGCGCGTCCTGCACCGAGCGTTTCACTTCGGCGATGATCGGCTGCAACTTGTCGAGGAACTTGTTGAACCAGCCGGCCAGCTGACCGAGTTCATCCTGCTTGTCATAGGCCAGACGCCGGGTCAGATCACCTTCACCACTGGCGATGTCTTCGAGCATGTGTGCCACGCCGAGGATCGGTTTGGTCACGCTGCGCGCCATCAGCCACACCAGCAGCAGGCCGACCAATGCCGCCAGCACGCCGAGGCTCAGCTCGATCAGGGTGCCGGAGTTGTTGCTCGCATCGAGTTGCTGCTTGAGCGCTTCGGCGCGGCTGACCAGCACCTTTTCCGGCACGTCGAGCAACACGCCCCACGACGGGCCGCCGGGGATCGGCTGGAACGGCGACAGCACTTTCAACTGGCCGTTGCTGTGCAGGCTGCTGACGCTGCTGCTGGCGGCGAGTTGACGCAGCAGTTCGGCGCCGCTGACGGTATCCACGGCATCCAGGCGCTTGCTCAGTTTGCTGGCGTCCGGGCTGTAGCCGGCGAGCAGACCGGTGGGGCTGATGATGCTCACGGCAGTCTGGCCGTCGTAGAGCTTTTTGCTCGCGCCCTGGCTGATCGCTTGCAGGCTGTTGAGGTTGATGTCTACCGACAGCGAGGCGATGACTTTGCCGTTGACCATCAGCGGGAAGACGATGCTGGTCATCAGCACGTTCTGGCCGTCGATCACATAGAAATACGGCTCGATCACGCACGGCTTGAGCGTGGTGCGCGGGCAGGTGAACCAGGCGTTGGCAGCCTGACCGCTGGGGCCGGTGCTGGTGTCGGCCATGTCGCTTTCCGGCAGGGCCATCGAGGTGACTTTGCCGGGCGTCGGCTGCGACCAGTACAGGGCGAAGCGGCCCTTGTCGTTGCTGCCCAGTTCGGCCTGACCGGCGAACAGTTCATCCTTGCCATCCAGCGCGTTGGCTTCGAACACCAGCGACAGACCGAGCAGATCCGGGTTGGCTTGCAGGGCGGACTTGACTTGGCGGGTCATGTCTTCGCGCAGGTCGAAGGCGTCGAGGAAGCGCTTCTCGGCCTGTTCGCGCAGGAACAGCACCTGCCGCGAGAAACCGTGACCGTATTGATAGGCGTCCATGAACTGCTGGCGAATACCGGCAGCCTGCACTTCGCCTTGGGATTCAATGCGCGCCTGGGCTGACTCGGTCAGCATCTCCATGCTCGAAGCTTTCACCAGCTCGGAGCTGTGCTCCATGCGATACAGCGAAAGACCCACCAGCAGGGTCACGATGCCCGCCAGGCACAGGCCGGCGAGCAGGGTGATTTTCCATTGAATGGAAAGTTGTCTGAGCGACATGGAGACGTCCTTATTCGATAAATATCTGAGACTTTGCACTGTAACGGCCGCGTTTCGGCTTTCTTTATTGTTCAGGCGCAATATGACCAATTGCCGCATGCTGGCGATCAGATACCTGTGGTGAGGGGATTTATCCCCGATGGGGGGCGAAGCCGCCCTCACAATCGTTCAAAGAAATTGCATAGTCAGGTTTGGCGACTGCTGCGCAGCCGATCGGGGATAAATCCCCTCGCCACAGGGTTCTCCATTGCCCGTTACATTGATCTCCTTACCGCAGGGTTCTGCATTGTCAGTTACATTTCAGTTCAGCCGCTCGCTTTGACACCGCCGCCACTCTGCGGCACAGTGCGCGCCCTTCTAATAAGACCCTCTTTGCAAATCCGCCGGTCAAGCGTTGGCGGACTCATCCTGTCTGGCGGTGATGATTTCATCGCAGTGTTTTTGAGGTAGTGAAATGAATGCAGTGATTGCTGCGGTCGGCGTCATGCTGATCCTCAGCCTGTCCCGCGTGCACGTGGTGATCGCCCTGATCGTCGGTGCGCTGGTCGGTGGCCTGACCGGTGGTCTGGGCATCGACGCCACACTCAAGGCGTTCAACAGCGGCCTGGGTGGCGGGGCGACGGTGGCGTTGTCCTACGCATTGCTCGGCGCTTTCGCCGTGGCGATTGCCAAGTCCGGACTGGCCCATGCACTGGCCGACAAGGCCCTGGCGATGGTCGACCGCCAACACTCGACCGGCGGCGGCAGCGTCAAGTGGCTGCTGATCGGCCTGCTGTGGGTGGTGGCGATTGCCTCGCAGAACATCCTGCCGATCCACATTGCGTTCATCCCGCTGCTGGTGCCGCCGCTGCTCTATGTACTGACCAAGTTGCAGCTGGATCGCCGGCTCATCGCCTGCGTCATGACCTTCGGCCTGATCACCCCGTACATGGTGTTCCCGGTGGGTTTCGGCAACATCTTCCTCAACCAGATCCTGCTGGCCAACGTCAGCAAGGCTGGGGTCGATATCAGCCAGATCAACGTCATGCACGCCATGGCGATTCCGGCCCTGGGCATGGTCTTCGGCCTGTTGATGGCGGTGTTTTTCAGCTATCGGAAAAAGCGCGTTTACGATCTGGAGAAGATCGAGCAGGTCGAGCAAGTCAGCGTCGCCTACAACCCGAAGACCATTGGCATTGCCGGTCTGGCGATTGCCGCCGCGTTCATCATTCAGTTGCTGCTGGATTCGATGATTATCGGCGCACTGGCCGGGTTCCTGATCTTCTCGGCCTCGGGCATCGTCAAGTGGCGCGAGACCGACGACCTGTTCACCGAAGGCATGAAAATGATGGCGATGATCGGCTTCATCATGATCTCCGCCTCGGGTTTCGCCGAAGTGCTCAAGGCTACCGGCGAAGTGCGCTCGCTGGTCGAAAGTGCGGCGGCGTGGATCGATCACAGTCAGGCGATCGGCGCGCTGTTGATGCTGCTGGTGGGCCTGATGGTAACCATCGGTATCGGCTCGTCGTTCTCCACGGTGCCGATTCTGGCGGCGATTTTCGTGCCGCTGTGCGTGCAGCTGGGCTTCAGCCCGATGGCCATCGTGTGCATCGTCGGCACCGCCGGGGCGCTGGGCGACACCGGCTCGCCGGCCTCGGACTCGACACTGGGCCCGACCTCCGGGCTGAACGTCGATGGCCAGCATCACCACATCTGGGACACCGTGGTCCCGACCTTCCTGCACTACAACCTGCCGCTGCTGGCGTTTGGCTGGGTGGCCGCGATGGTGTTGTAAACGCTGAAACCTGTGGGAGCGGGCTTGCTCGCGAAAGCGGTGTATCAGAAACATAAATGTTGACTGACACGACGCCTTCGCGAGCAAGCCCGCTCCCACAGGGGAATGCGGTGAATCCCCCGCTCAACTTTTGCTTGCGCGTGCCGTTAACGCCTTTAACCACGCCAATAAAACCAAAAGAGTGAGCCCCCCCATGCGCTTGAGTCTCAAGGCCAAAGTCCTGTCCCTTGCCGTCCTGCCGGTGCTGCTCTTTGCGCTGGTCATCAGCCTGACCACGCTGTTCATTCTCCAGCAACAGGCGCACACCGAAGTCGAACAGACCCGCGAGCGCCTGCTCGCCGACGCCAAGGCCACGCTGCAAAGTTACGTCGCCGTGGCGATGACCACGATCAAGCCGCTGTACGACGCTGCCGCCCCCGGTGACAACGCGGCGCGGGCGCAGGCGATCAAGCTGCTGTCGGGCATCCGCTACGGCAAGGACGGCTACTTCTTCGGCTACGACTCCGAGACCGTGCGCCTGTTCAAGGCCAACGATCCGGAAGGCGTGGGCAAAAGTTTCAAGGACAACCGTGACCCGAATGGCGTCTACGTCAACCTCGGCCTGGTGAAAGTGGCGAAGGACGGCACCCACTATCTGCAATACAGCTCGCCGCTGCCGGGCAATGCCAGTGTGCTGGTGCCGAAACTCGGCTACACCGAGTACCTGGCGAAATGGGACATGGCGGTCGGTACCTCGGTCAACCTCGACGGCATCGAAGCGCAAGTCGCGGTGGTGCAGGCGCAAGTGCAGGAGCGCATGGAAGGGGTGATCCTCAGCATCGTTGGTGTGGCGCTGGTGGTGTTGTTGGTGATTGCCATCGCGGGGATGCTGCTGGCCAATACCATTCTGCGTCCGTTGAACCTGATGAAAGCCAACCTCGACGACATCGCGGCGGGCGAGGGCGATCTGACCCGCCGGCTGAACATCACCAGCCAGGACGAACTCGGCGAACTGGCCGGCTCGTTCAACCGTTTCGTCGACAAGATCCACGGTCTGGTGCGGCAGATCACCGAGATGACCACGCAACTGACCGGCCTGGTGACCCAGGTTTCCGATCAGGCTCAGCGTTCCGATCAGGCGATGGAGCGTCAGCGCCACGAGACCGATCAGGTCGCCACGGCGATCAACGAGATGTCCGCCGCTGCTCAGGAAGTTGCCAAGAGCGCGCAGAACGCCGCCGTCGCCGCGCAGCAGACCGATGAAGAAGGCCAGAGCGCCAAACGCGTGGTGGCTGGCAGCATCAAACAGATTCATGCGCTGGTGGATGACATTCGCAGCAGCGGCGTGTCGCTCGACAGCCTGCAGCAGGACGTGTCGTCGATTGTCGGCGTGCTCGGGGTGATCCGCTCGATTGCCGAGCAGACCAACCTGCTGGCGTTGAACGCGGCGATTGAAGCAGCGCGCGCCGGGGAGGCCGGGCGCGGCTTTGCGGTGGTGGCGGACGAAGTGCGGGCACTGGCCAGCCGCACGCAGATCAGCACCCAGGAAATTCAGGGCATGATCGATCGCCTGCAGGCCGGCACGCAGTCGGCGGTCGAGGCGATGCGCCGTTCCAGTGAAGCGGGCGATGGCACCTCGGCGCAGGCCAATCAGGCCGGGGCGTCGCTGGACGCGATGGCTGACCTGATCGCAACCATCAACTCGATGAACGCGCAGATCGCCAGCGCAGCCGAGGAACAAACCGCGGTGGCCGAAGAGATCAACCGCAGCGTGCATCAGATCGCGGTGGCGGTGGACAGCGTGGCGGATGAGACCCAGTTGGGCGCGCAGACTTCGCGCAGCCTGGCCGAACTTGGCCAGCGATTGGGCAAACTGGTGGGCCAGTTCCGTATTTAAGGTTGCTGCAAAAGCTTTGTGGGAGCGGGCTTGCTCGCGAATGCGGTGTGTCAGATACAGAATCTTTGACTGACACGACGCCTTCGCGAGCAAGCCCGCTCCCACATTGGGTTTTGTGCAAGGCTCATGGTCTGTCCCAGTACGGTACTTCGCCGAAGCACTCGACGAAGAAATCAATCACCGTCCGTACCTTCACCGACAGCCGCCGACTCCCCGGCCACAGCACCGCGATCTGCTGCGGTTCGAGGCTGTTCGACACCTGATGGTCCCCCAGCACCGGCACCAGCCTGCCTTCGCGCACCGCTTCACCAATCAGCCACGATGGAAACATCACCAACCCGAGGCCTTGTTCGGCGGCCTGGGTGAGGGTGTCGGCATGGTTGCCGGTGATCGGGCCTTTGACCGAGTAGGGCGTCCAGTCGCCCTGATCCCGCCGGAAAAACCAGCGTTGCTGACCGGTCGCACCTTTGTAGGCCAGGCATTGGTGCTGCGCCAGATCTTCCGGGTGTTGCGGTGTGCCGTGGCGTTCCAGATAAGCCGGGCTGGCCGCGACCTGGAAACGGTGCGGCGCGAGAATCCGCGCCTGCATGCTCGAGTCGTGCATCGGACCGATGCGAAACAGCAGGTCGGCGCCTTCCTGCAACGGATCGACGTAATGGTCGGTCTGCTGGATGTCCAGTTGCAGCTTCGGATAGCGCGCGCACAACTGACCAAGCCACGGCGTCAGATGCCGTTGGCCGAACACCACCGGCGCGTTGATCCGCACCAGCCCGGTGGGTTCGCTTTGCTGTTCCTGCAACGCCTGCTCGGCCTCTTCCAGTTGCACCAGCACCAGCCGCGCATGATGGCCGAGCATGCGCCCGGCCTCGGTCGGCGTCACGGCGCGGGTGTGGCGGTAGAGCAATTGCTGGTTCAGCGCCTGCTCCATCAACTGGATCTGCCGCGAGATCGAAGAGGGCGCCACGCCCTCGCGCCGGGCGACTTCGGAAAAACTGCCGTGGTCGAGCACCGCCACAAATAGCCTCAGCGCCTTGAAGCCCAGTTCATTCAGCCCGTGCATGGAATCGTCCTGCTGTGCGAGTTGCGCAAAAGTGTTGTCTGGATGCTCCCATTTATCGCACAGCGGCGCCAGCCGATAATCCGCGCCATCGTTTACTTGCGTGGGTTTTGGATGATGCAGACGTTGGAAGAAGTGAGTGTGGCGGCGCCGGCGACTCGGCCGGGGTTGCGCCTGTTGTTGCTGCCGCTGGTGATTCTGGCCGGCATGGGTCTGTCGGTGGAGGCCGGGTTGCTGGGGCCGTTGGGGGAGCAGGTCGGGCATCTGTGGGCGACTTTGAGCATCTTCGGCGTGGGTTCGGCGATTCTGTTTTTGCTGCTGTTGTTCGCCGGCCCGCAGAAAGGCCCGGCGCTGACTGACCTGCCGCGCTGGCAGTTGATCGGCGGACTCCTCGGGCCGATCTATGTGGTGGTGCTGACCCTGGCGACACCGCATATCGGGATTGCGATGACGATGATCGCGATTTTGTCCGGGCAGGTCGGCAAGAGTGTGCTGATCGACCATTTCGGCTGGTTCGGCGCGACGCGCAAGAAGGTCAATGCCGAGCGGTGGCTGGCATTGGGGTTGATTGTGGTGGCATTGGTTCTGATTGCGCGGGGTTGAAGATGAGTCTGGTTATTTTGTTGGCAGTGGTGGTGTTGGCGGGCGCGGTGTTGAGTGTCCAGGCGGCGATCAATGGACGCCTCGGTGAAAGCGTCGGAGTGTTGCGCAGCAGTTTGCTGACGTTTTTCGTCGGGGCGGTGATCACCGGGTTGTTGATTGTGTTTTTTGAGCCGGCCCATGCGGTGAGTTTGCTCGATGTGCCGAAGTGGCAGGTCTGCGGGGCGCTGTTTGGGGTGGTTTACATGATGGTGATGGTCGGCGCAGTGCCTGTTGTCGGGACGGCGGTGGCGACTGTTGCGGTGATTGTTGGTCAACTTGGGATGGGGATGTTGATTGATAATTTTGGCTGGTTGGGGAATCCGGCGATCGAGCTTTCGTCTTCTCGGGTGTTGGCGATGGTTTGTCTGGGGTTGGCTTTGGTCTTTATGTATCGGAGTAGTGTTCGCGGTTCTGATTGAGTTTTGGGTGTATATCCGTTTTTTTGGTGAAGGCTGATTAGGGTTCCGCCCTTACGGCGGGTCACTTTTGGCAAACGCCCCAAAAGTAACCAAAAGGTCTGTGCCCTGACGTTCGGCCCTCGCCTGGGCTCGGGTTCCTTCGCTCCGGGATTCATCCGGGGGGCAGCGCCTACGGTTTGCTTCGCTGCACCTCCTCTCGCTGTGTTTGGCTGCGCCAAACGGTCGCTGCGCTCCCACCCCCGGATAAATCCCTCCACTCAGCCTGCCGACGGGCCCTGAGATCAAAAGCGGTACTCGAGCTAACGCTCATTGTGTTGAGTGGGGCGGCTTCGCCGCATGCGGGGCACGCTTTCTAAATTGTAGGAGCCAGCCTGCTGGCGATGGCGGCCTACGAGCCGACCAATCTCTTGCGGATGCACCCGGCCCCCCTGTGGGAGCGGGCTTGCTCGCGAAGGCGGCCTGTCAGCCGACCAATCTCCAACTGAATACACCCAATCCCATGTAGGAACTGCCGAAGGCTGTGATCTTTTGATCCGCTTTGGCTTTGGCTTTGGCTTTTGATGTGGCTTTTGATCTTCAGCCCCTTCGGCAGGCCGAGCGGAGGTGTTCATCCGGGGGATAGGCGCGCAGCGCCATGCGGCGAAGCCGCATACATCGAGAGGAGGTGCAGCGAAGCAAACCGGAGGCGATGCCCCCGGATGGGCACCGTAGCGAGGGAACACTGAGCCTAAGCGAAGTGCCGTACGCCGGGGCAAAGCCTTTTGGGTTACCTTTTCGGCGTTTGGAAAAGGTGACTCGCTGTAAGAGCGAAACCGCCAGCCGCAGCACCCGAAAAAACGGATATACACCCAAAAACCAAGTATCCAAATCGCACCCAAGCAAAATCAAAAGATCGCAGCCTTCGTCAGCTCCTACACTGGTATTTACGGCTTATCCCAAAAGCCCAGACAACCACCAAAAAAGGAGTCTGCCCCCATGCCCGATAGAAAATGCGACTGCCCCAACTGCAAATGCACCATCAAAGAAGGCGACCACTCTTACGCCGTACACGGCAAACACTATTGCTGCGAGGCCTGCGCGCACCACCACAAGGGCGGTGAAGAGTGTTCAAGCAAGGGCTGCCATTGCGCCCACCCCAAATAATCCCGCGCAAAAAAAGTGGAGCCTAATCAGGCTCCACTTGCAGTTTCAGGCTTTCATCATCCAGCCGTTCGGTACGGCGTACCGTGCCTTGCAGTCGTCGACCGTCGACCCTGACCACCACGGTTTTCGCCTGGTCGAGATCTTCCGGTAACGGCGCCGGCACGCGCAGGGCGAAGCTATACGGATCGTCTTCGACAGCTTCAAGACCCACCTGACAGTCCACGCTTTTGGTAATACGACCGAACAGAGTGTCCAGTCCGTAATCCAGATGCGCCGGGCTGAAGATGCTGGTCATTGTGTACGCCCCCAAAGAGTCCCCATTGTCTGGCGAGAGTCTAGCTCGCCGGTCGCCATGTGACGTTTTCCACGCCGAATTTCTCCGCCATCGGTTTGCTGGTCTTTTGCACTTTTTCCCGGCCGAAGCGCGGGATGCGACCCACACCAGCGTCGCAGCTTGCCCAGTGCCACGCCTCGGCATTGTCCATCTTGTCCGAACGGATAATGAACGACTTGGGCGTGCCGTGAAGGGTGTAGTCGATGACAAACAGTTTTGCGTTGTTCATAAAGCCCGTAATCCTCCCTGTGGTATTAGAAGGATCACCGCGCACCGGGAAAATTCACTCGGATTGTCCGACGGTATCTATCGTTGGCGACGCATGGGCGCAGTGGTTAACATGGCCGCTCCGCCAACCCCCAATGATTGCTCGCCATGGCCCTCGCCGCCCCCCCTGATTTGAGTGATACCGATGTACCGGTGCAGCCGCTGGCGCGCACGTATCCGCGTGGCTTGTTCATCGAGCCGCACGAGCATGTCTGGGGGCAGTTGCTGTATGCGATGAGCGGGGTGATGTGGGTCGAGACGCCGCATGAGGCGCTGGTGGTGCCGCCGCAGCGGGCGGTGTGGTTGCCGCCCGGGGTGCCGCATGGGATTCGGGTGGTGTCGGACTTGCAGATGCGCAACATTTACCTGCGACCGGTGCTGGCGGCGACACTGGATTCGACCGTGCAGGTAATCGAGGTCGGTGGGCTGTTGCGTGAGTTGATCGTCGGGCTGGTGGAGCAGGGCGACAGCGGCGAGCCGGCCTATTACGAGGCCTTGGTCGGGCTGGCGCTACTGGAACTCAAGCGCGCCCGGCGCTCGCAACTGAAGATCCCGCTGCCGGACGATTCCGACCGGCGTCTGATGAACCTCTGCCAAGCGGTGATGGCCGCACCGTCGCTGGACATTCCTTTCGAACAGCATGCGGAAAATGCCGGGGCGAGTGTGCGCACGCTGGCGCGGTTGTTCAAGGACAGCCTGGGCATGGGCTTCGCCGAATGGCGGCGGCAGGTGCAACTGGCGACGGCGGTGGCCGAGTTGATTCAGGGCGTGCCAGTGAGTGCGATTGCTCGGGAGCTGGGGTATTCGCCGAGCAGTTTCAGTGACATGTTCCGGCGCGAGCTGGGTGTGGCGCCTTCGCAATTTATGACCACCTGAGCGCAACTCTTGTGGGAGCGGGCTTGCTCGCGAAAGCGGTATGTCTGTGAAGAATAAGAGACTGACCCGCCGCCTTCGCGAGCAAGCCCGCTCCCACAGGGGACAGCAGTGAATTCACGGATTTGGCCGAAATTCAGAAGTCCTTGGCCGACGCCTCTGTCCATCCTTCCCTAGACTCTGCCCATTGTCTTTTCGCGGCGGAGTTTCCTCCATGAACTACCTGATTTCGCTGGCCATCGGTCTGGGTGTCGGCCTGCTCTATGGCGCGCTGAATTTCCGTTCCCCGGCGCCACCGGCCATTGCGCTGGTGGGGCTGCTGGGCATGCTCGCGGGTGAGCAGCTGTGGCCGATGGGCCGGCAACTGGTCACCGGTTGGTTGTCCTGAACTGTCCTTTTTTCCTTTGGTGGATGTCCTCATGAAAGCACTGCAATTCGATAAAACCGGCGACCTGTCTTCCTTGCGTTTCGTTGACGTGCCGACCCCGGTGCCTGGCGCTGATGAAGTGCTGGTCGAGATCAAGGCCGCCGGCCTGAACCCCAGCGATGTGAAGAACGTGCTCGGGCGTTTTCCGTACACCACATTGCCGCGGATTCCCGGTCGTGATTTTGCAGGCGTAGTGGTGCAAGGGCCGCAAGCGTTGATCGGTCGGGAGGTCTGGGGCACCGGGCGCGACCTGGGCTTTTTTGCCGATGGCTCCCATGCGCAGTTCGTCAAATTGCCGGCCACCGGAGTGGCAGCCAAACCGGCGCATCTGAGTTTCGCCCAGGCTGCCAGCCTCGGCGTGCCGTACACCACGGCGTGGGATGCGCTGGAGCGCAGCCTGGTGACTGGCGAAACACGTTTGCTGGTGATCGGCGGCGGTGCGGTGGCCACGGCGGCGTTGGCGCTGGCCAAGGTGCGGGGGGCGCAGATTCTGGCGGCCGCGCGGCGGCCGGAGCAGGTCAAGGAGTTGCAGGCGCAGGGTTATTCGACGATTCAGCTGGATAAACCCGAAGACCTCGGCGCGCAGGTCAACGCGGTATACAGCGGCGGCGCCGACGTGATCTTCGATACCACCGGTTTCTGGCTGCCGGCCTCGGTAGCGGCATTGGCACCGTTCGGGCGCATTGCGATCATTGCCGCACCGATCGACGGCCATGTGCAATTGCCAGCGCTGGCGCTGTACCGCAAGGGTGGTTCGGTGGTCGGGATCAACTCGCTGCTGTACAGCGTGCAAGCCTGTGCGGCGATGCTCGAGCAGTTCGGACGCTTCTTCGATGAGGATCGGCTGCCGTTGCCACAAGGCCTGGTGGAGGTGCCGCTGGCGGAGGGGTTGCAGCGCTATGCGGAGGTGAATCAGGGCGGTGGCGACAAGATTATCCTTATCCCCTAACACCGCAAAACAACTGTGGGAGCGGGCTTGCTCGCGAAAGCGGTCTGTCAGTCACCGGATTTGTTGACTGGTAAGACGCCTTCGCGAGCAAGCCCGCTCCCACATTTTTTGCTGCGCAGGTTTCAGGATTGCGGGACGCCGTTTTCCCACGCCGACCAGTTTTTCAGGATGTCCTGCACCAGCGGATTGCCGGCGCGATAGAGGTTTTCCAGCGCCGGCACGAACCCGCCCTGATCGGCGTATTTCAGCAGGTTGTCCACCTCACTGCCGCCCGGAGCCGGGCGATCAAAGTCGGAGCCGGCGCGTACCACGGCCAGACGCTGCACATCCACCAGACCTTCACGACTGGCGCGTAACAAGGCCTCGTAGGTGGAGTTGTCTTCCTGTTGCGTGGTGCAATATTCACCCTTGTTATCGGTCAGCAGTTTGGTCCAGACCTCGGCGCGTTCGCTCAGGCGTGTACCGGAGAACCAGGTGTTGCCCGCCAGCGTGTCGCAGCGCGTAACCACCGGCGGCTGGTTGGCCGGGGCGGACGGGTATTTCAGGCGCCAGGCCGCCGATTCCTTGCTCTCGCTCAGCTCGACCTTGTGGCTCAGGGCGAAGGCTTTGGCCTGCAGTGTCGGGTTGAGTTCGAAGACTTCGGTCTTGTAGTCCAACGGCGGTTTTTCGTTCGGGCCTTTGGTATTGATGCCGAGGTAACCGGTCGGCCAACTCGACGGCGCATCGCGCGAATCCAGCTCCCATTGCGTACCGAACTCCACCAGATAATGCGCCCATGCCGCGGTGCCGATGGTCCCGTGTTTCGGGCTGATGCCGGCGATCCCGGCGATCAGGAACCAGCTTTTGCGCAGGTCGAATTTCGGCGACAGCGCCAGGGCCAGGGTCGAAGCCGCGGCGTTGGTCTGGCCCATGCCGGTGGTCATCAGGCACACCTGCTGGCTGTTGCAGCGAATGCTCGGGTACTCGGCGGACAGCCCCGGCACGCGGATTTCCTGTTTCAGGTCGAGGCGCTCGATCCAGTTCTGCGCCTCGGGGGCGAACATGGTGATCAGCACCACTTTCGGCTGGATCGGCGCTTCAGCCGCCCAAGTAGTGGAAGAGAGCAGGGCCGCAGCGGCCAGGGTCAGACGCATCATTGCTTGCATGAAAATCTCCTTGATTCAGAACTGGTAGCCAATGCCGGCGTAGTAACCCCAACCGTTGGAGCGTGCGCGGAAATTGCCGTCGCCGAAGTTCAGCTCGCTGCCGTCTTCCCAGTTGCCGCCGTTGTGGAAATAGCGACCGACCAGGGTGAAGCGCAAGTGGGTGAATGAGTACAGCAACACGTTGGTCGCCACTGTGGCGTTGGCGGTGCGCGCCGGGTTGTCCTTGTGGATGTCGGAGCCGAAATCGAAGTTGGTGAAGCCGATGTAGGTCAGCGACGCGCCGTTGCTGAATTTGTCGATCGGCACGATGTACTTGAGCTGGGCGCGGTAACCGTCCCACGAATATTCATTGCTCGCACCGTAGTTTTCCCACTGGTAGCGCCCGTACAGGTTGGCCGACAGGTTGACCCGCGAATGGGTGTCGATGTCGGTGCCGAAGCCGCTGTACAGCGTGTTGGCGCGGTTCTCCTTGCGGCTGCCGTGATCGTAGATCCAGTCGAACGCCACGTACCATTCCTTGAACGGGCCGATGGCCAGGCTGCGGCCGGCGAGGTAGTCGATGGAGATGCGCGGCTCATGCTCCATGAACACTGGCGAGCCGTGATCCCACACACCTTTGTCGTGGCTGTTGCCGATGTTGAAGATCTTCGGAATGTCTATGTAGCCGTACAGCTCGAACGGCCCCTTGCGCCCGAAGTACTCGTATTCCAGATAGATATCGTCGGCCGGTTGCGGCCCGAAGCTGATGTCCTTGCTGCCGATCAGCGTCAGGTCCTGGTTGTACCAGTCCGACAGGTAAGCGCCTTTTTTCGGCGGGGCAGCTTCCGGGCTGAGGGCCTCGCCCTGAGCGGACTCTTCGGGCAGGACCGGTTGCGCCAGTGCGGTATGGCTGAGAACTCCGGTAACGCCGGTCAGTAGCAGGGAAACAGCGAACGTGCGCGCAAATGGGGCGCGGAGAAGGGAAGCGGCGTGCATTCAAAGTCCTTTTTTGCGGATCGAGGCCCGGTTTCTGCGGGTCTGTACGTTTTTGTTACGAAAAAGCCGTTACAGGCAGGTCGCAAACGTTTGCACAAGGCGTACCAGTTTTCCAGATGTCCCCATTTCCCCTTGTGGGAGCGGGCTTGCTCGCGAAAGCGGTGTGTCAGTTGAAACAGCGCTGTCTGACACGACGCCTTCGCGAGCAAGCCCGCTCCCACAGGGGCAGTCAGCTGCCGTCGAATCCAGTGTTTACTGGCCGAAACCCTCGTTCTAGACCGCCCTAGTATTAAAGTATTAACACCATTTAATCAGTGCCCCATCGCGGGGCGTCTACTAGCTTGTCAGCCAAGACGCGGTTTTGTGATGACCGTCGCAGTCTTGATTCGCGTGTGGAATAAGCACGTTTCCCACGCCTTCAAGGAAGAATTTGGCCACGACAAGGAGTAGCCCGTGGAAGCAAGGTTTGGTGTCGCCCTCGTTTCGCGTTTTTCCCCACTTTCCCTTGCTGTGCACCTGAGCGTCGCCGGACTGTTGTTCGGCGGCGTCAGTGCACCTGCACTGGCCACGTGTTCCACGGCCGGTTCCACGGTGACCTGTACCGGGGTGCCGACGCTGCCGCTGTTTCTCAACAATTTCGCCAGTGCCACCAACGGTCTGACGGTCAATGTCAACTCGGGGGCGGCAATGAATGCGACCCTCGGCGGCCATGTGATGGACCTGACCGGCGTCAACATCACTCTGAACAACTCCGGCACCATTGACCCTGCCTTTATCGGGCTTGTGTCGGTCTTGAGCGGCGGTGCGTTCATTGGCACCGGTGCGACCAGTACGGTCAATGTGCTCAACAACGCCAGCGGGATCATTCGCGGCACTGGCATGCTGCTCGGGCTCAACCTGACCAGCATCGACGGTCTGGGCATCGCTGTGAACAACGCTGCAGCCGGCACCACCAGTATCACCAACAACGGCACCATCACCTCGACCGGACTGTCGGTCGGCGGCATCACCCTGGCGGATACTCCGGTGGTCGGCGTCTACGGCGGCTCGCAGGTCAACATGACCAACAGCAGCACCGGCACCATTACTGGCCGCGTCGCCTTCGAAACCTCGGCGGCGGGCAACACGTTCACCAACGCCGGCGCGATCACCGGTGGCGTGTCGATGGGCGCGGCCAGCACCAACACCTTCACCGCTGTGACCGGTTCTTCGGTTCAGGTCGGTGACGGCGTGCAGGTCAGCGTCGGTCTCGGCGGACTGATCGGTATCAACCTGACCTTTGCCCCCACCGGCACCGTCGACGGCGGCGCGGGCGGCACCAACAGCCTGATTCTGCAGAACCCGCTTGGCGTCGGCGGCGGCACCACCGGGGTCGGCACGGCGTCGAGCGCCACCTACGTCAACTTCAACAACCTGACCATCAACAGCGGCACCTGGACCTTGCAGGGGCCACTGGTCAGCGGTGCGACCACGCTCAATGGCGGTGTCGCCCAGTTCAACAACAACGCTACGTTCGGCAGCGGGGTGCTCACCTCCAACGGCGGGATCCTCCAGGCCAGCAACGCCGGGTTGAACATCAGCAACCTGATCTCCCTCGGCGCCGGTGGCGTGACCGTGCAGGGCACCAACGCCACGACTCTGAGCGGAGTGATTTCCGGCAGCGGTGGCCTGACCAAAGTCGGTGCCGGGCAATTGAGCCTCAGTGCTGCCAACACCTACCTGGGCAACACCACGCTCAACGGCGGCACCGTGCAGTTGGGCAACAATCTGGCGCTGAGCACCGGTACCCTTAACGTCACCGGCGCGACAACCTTGAGCGCACCCGGCACGATCAATCTGGGCAACGCCATCAGCCTCGGCAGCACATTGACGGCCGGCGGCACCGGTTCACTGACGCTCGGCGGCCTGATCACCGGCAGCAGCGGCTTGACCAAGACCGGCAGCGGAAGCCTGACCCTCAGCGGTGCCAACAGCGGTTACACCGGCACCACCACCCTGAGCGCCGGCAGCTTGCTGGTGACCAACAACAACTCACTCGGCAGTGGCGCGCTGAACACCGCCGCCGGCACCAGTCTCGACAGTACCGCCAACGTGACGCTGGCCAACAACATCGGCATGACCGGCGCGCTCAACGTGCTGGGCAGCAACGCCCTGACCCTGGGCGGCGTGTTGTCCGGCACTGGCGGCATCACCAAGTCTGGCACCGCGAGCCTGACCCTGACCGGTAACAACACCAACAGCGGCAGTACGGCGCTTAACGCCGGTAGCCTGTTCGTTGGCAGCAACACCGCGCTGGGGACCGGTGCGCTGAGCGCGGCGGCCGGCACCACGCTGGATGCGACCACCGCGGTGAACCTGGCCAACGCCGTCGCGCTGGCGGGAGGAGTGACCATCGGCGGCACCCAGGCACTGGGCCTGAGCGGCGTCGTCAGCGGCACCGGCAACCTGATCAAGAATGGCACCGCGAACCTGAGTCTCAGCGGCAACAACACCTTCTCCGGCGGCACCGCGCTTAACGCCGGTACGCTGATTGTCGGCAGCAACACCGCGCTGGGCACTGGCGCATTGACCACGGCGGCAGGCACCACCCTCGACAGCAGCACTGCCGTGGCGCTGACCAACGCGGTCAGTCTCGGTGGCAACCTGAACATCGGCGGCAGCGCCAACCTGACCTTGGGCGGTATTGTCAGCGGCAGCGGCGGACTGACCAAAAACGGCGCAGCCAACCTGATTCTCAATGGCGCCAATACCTTCCTCGGTCCCATCGCGTTGAACGCCGGCACCCTCACGGCGGGCGCCAATGCGGCGCTCGGCAGCGGCGACATCACCGTCGGCGGCGTGGCGACGCTCGACAGCAATGCGGCGGTAACGCTGAACAACAACGTCATCCTCAACAACAGCCTGGGGATTGGCGGCGGCAACGCGCTGACCCTCGGTGGCGTGATCAGCGGTATCAGCCAACTGGTGAAAAACGGCACCGCCAATCTCACGCTCAACGGCAGTAACACCTACAGCGGCGGTACCACGCTCAATGCCGGCAGCCTGACCGTCGGCAACGGCGCTGCGCTGGGCTCGGGCGCCCTGACCGTGGCCGGGGCAGGAACACTCAACAGCAGCTCGGCGGTAACGCTGAACAATGCGATCACTCTCAATGCCAACCTCACCGCTGGCGGCGCCAACGCGCTGACCCTCGGCGGGGTGATCAGCGGCGTCAACGGATTGATCAAGACCGGTGCGTCGAGCCTGACCCTCAACGGCAACAACACCTACACCGGCACCACCGCGTTGACGGCCGGTTCGTTGATCGTCGGCTCCAATACCGCACTCGGCACTGGCGCGCTGAATGCGTCGAACGGCACCACGCTGGATGCCGGCACGGCGGCGACCCTGGCGAACAATATCAACCTCGGCGGTAATCTGACCTTGGGCGGGAGCAATGCGCTGACCCTTGGCGGCGTTGTTGCCGGCATCGGTGGTCTGGTCAAGAACGGCGCCGCCGACCTGACCCTCAATGGCGCCAACACCTATTTTGGCAACACCGCATTGAACACCGGCAAGTTGATTGTCGGCAGTAACACTGCGCTGGGCGCCGGTACGCTGAACGCGGCGGCCAACACAACGCTGGACGCCAACACCGCGGTCAGCCTGAACAACGCGGTGGCGCTGGCCGGTGCCTTGAACATCGGCGGCACCGCAGATCTGACCCTGACCGGTCTGGTCAGCGGCGCCGGCAGCCTGGTGAAGAACGGCACGGCCAATCTGATTCTCAATGCGGCCAACAGTTACGGCGGCGGCACCACGCTGAATGCCGGCACCGTGACCGTTGGCAACAGTTCGGCACTCGGTAGCGGCGCCGTGACGGTGGCTGGCGCGGCGACGCTGGACAGCAACTCGCCGCTGGTCAACCTCACCAACGGCATCGGCCTCACTGCTGCGCTGACCATCGGCGGTACGCAGAACCTGAGCCTCAGCGGTGTCACCAGCGGCAGCGGTCAGTTGATCAAGAACGGCGCGGCCAACCTGACGCTCAACGGCAACAACACTTTCAGCGGCGGCACCACCCTCAACGCCGGTACCCTGACCCTGGGCAATGCCAACGGTCTGGGCAGCGGCGGCTTGACCGTCGGCGGCGCGGCGACCCTGGATAACAGCGCCTCGTTCGGCATCGGCAATGCGATCACCTTGAACGCCGGGTTGACGGTGGCCGGCAATAACGACCTGGCCCTCAACGGCATCATCGATGGTGCCGGCAGCCTGACCAAAAACGGTTTGTCCGACCTGACGCTGGCCGGCAGCAACACCTTTACCGGCGCCGTGAATATCATCTCCGGCAGCGTTACCACGCTGAACAGCGCTGCATTGGGCAATACCTCCGGCGTGAACATCAGCGCCGGCGCCGGTCTCAATCTGGGCAGCGATGCCAGCCTGGCCGGGTTGTCCGGCAGCGGCAGTGTGCAACTCACCGGCAGCAACACCTTGACCGTGGGCGGGGTCAGCACCAGCAGCACCTTCGACGGTGATCTCAGCGGCAGCGGTGGCCTGACCAAAATCGGCACCGGCACCCTGAACCTCACCGGGATCAGCGGGCTTAGCGGCAACACCACGGTCAATGGCGGTGTCCTCAACCTCACAGGATCGCTGAACAGTACACAGCTCAACGTCAACAATACTGGCACCTTGACCGGTACCGGCTCGGCGATCGGCACGGTGAACATCAACAACGGCGGCCATCTGGCGCTGTCGTCGGGCAACACCCTGTCGGCGAGTAATCTGACCCTCGGTGCGGGCAGCAACGTTGATGTGGCGCTAGCGACACCGTCGACCACGTCACTGATGAACGTCGGCGGCAACCTGACCCTCAACGGCAATCTCAATGTCACTGATGCCGGTGGTTTCGGTGTCGGTGTCTATCGTCTGTTCAACTACACCGGTGCCCTGACGGATCTGGGGCTGGACGTCGCCAGTGTGCCGGTCGGTTACGCTCTCGGCGATCTGCTGGTGCAGACCAGTGTGGCCAATCAGATCAACATTCAAGTGTCGGCCCCGAACAGCAACATCCGTTACTGGGATGGCAGCCAGACCATTGCCAACGGCGTGGTCGACGGCGGCACCGGCACGTGGAACGCGGTCGGCACCAACTGGACCGATGCCAACGGCCTGGTCAACCAGCCTTGGGCCGGCGACTTCGCGGTGTTCCAGGGCACCGCCGGCACCGTGACCGTGAATGGCACGCAGCTGTTCACCGGCATGCAGTTCCTCACCGACGGCTACAACCTGGTGAACGGCGCAGCGGGGCAACTGACCGCCGTCAATGGCAGTGGTGGGACCACGGCGGTGCGGGTCGATCCGGGTGTGACCGCGACCATCGGCGCCAGCATCAACGGCAGCGGCATCCTCAATAAACTCGACGCCGGTACCCTGGTGCTCAATGGCGCCAACACCTACAGCGGCGGTACGCAACTGGACGGCGGCAAGATCATCGTCGGCAGCAACACCGCGCTGGGCAGCGGCACGCTGACCGCCAACGCTGGCACACAACTCGATAGCAACACAGCGGTCACTTTGGCGAACGCGGCAACGCTCAACGGCAATCTGACTCTGGTCGGCAGTAATGCGCTGACCCTCAACGGCGTGATCGGCGGGACTGGTGGCCTGATCAAAAATGGCGCGGCGAGCCTGACCCTTGGCGGCAACAACGCCTTTCTCGGGCCGGTGGCGTTGAATGCCGGCGCACTGATTCTGGCGTCGAACTCGGCGCTGGGTTCCGGCACGCTGAACGCGGCTGGCGGCACCACGCTGGATGCGAGCACAGCAGTCTCGGTGAACAACGCGGTCAACCTTGCCGGCAACCTCGGCATTGGCGGCAATGCCGATCTGACCCTGGCTGGCACCATCAACGGCGCGGGCAGCCTGACCAAGAACGGCGCGTCCAACCTGACCCTGAGCGGCAACAACAATTTCCTCGGCGGCACTACGCTGACGGCGGGCACCCTGACCGCTGGCAGCAACTCGGCACTCGGCCTGGGCAACCTGACCGTGGCCGGTACCTCCGCGCTGGACAGCAGCGCTGCGCTGAGCCTGGGCAACAACGTGGTGCTCAACGCCAACCTGAGCAACACCGGCAGCAACAACCTGACGCTCGCTGGCGTGGTCAGTGGCGCGGGCGGGCTGATCAAGAACGGCACGTCGAACCTGACGCTCAACGGCATCAACACCTACAGCGGCGGTACTACGCTGAATGCGGGTACGCTGACCCTCGGCACCGGCGCAGCACTGGGTAGCGGTGTGCTGACAGTGGCTGGCGCTTCGAGTCTCGACAGCAGCTCCCCGCTGGTGCTGGCGAACAACATCAACCTCAATGCCAACCTCGGTCTGACCGGCAACAACAACCTGACCCTCGGCGGTGTGATCGCCGGGGCCGGCACCCTGACCAAAAACGGTCTGGCCGATGTGACGCTGTCGGGCAACAACACCTTCAGCGGCACCTTCGATGTGCTGTCCGGCAGCCTGACCACCCTGAGCAATTCGGCGCTGGGCAACAACGCCACGGTCAATCTCGCGGGCGGCGCGGCGCTGAATCTCGGCGCTTCGGGCAGCCTCGCCAGCCTGACCGGCAGCGGTACCGCGTTGATCGGCACCGGGAGCACCCTGAGCCTCGGTGGCAACAACGTCAGCAGCACCTTCGCCGGTGTCCTCAGCGGCGACGGCGGCCTGACCAAACTCGGCACTGGCACGCTGACGCTCAGCGGCATCAGCGACCTGACCGGCGATACCAACGTCAACGCCGGCACCCTGCAGGTCAACGGTTCGCTGGCCAGCGGCAACGTGCTGGTCAACAGTGGCGGCACTCTCGGCGGCAGCGGCACCTTGACCGGCGCCGTGACCGTGGCCGATGGCGGGCATCTGGCAGCTGTCACCGGCAGCACGCTGGCGGTGGATTCACTGGTGTTCAACGGCAACGCCAACTTCGATGTCGGCCTGGGTGCACCGGTCTCCGGTGGCGGTAATGCGCTGGTGAATGTCGGCGGCAACCTGACCCTCGACGGCACCTTGAATGTCAGCGATATCGGCGGCTTCGGCAGCGGCGTGTATCGCCTGATCAACTACACCGGCGGCCTCACTGACAACGGCATGCTGATCGGCACTGTGCCGGGCAGCGTGACCCCTGGCGATCTGACCCTGCAAACGGCGCTGGCCAACCAGATCAATCTGCTGGTGAGTGCACCGGGCGTCACCGTGCAGTTCTGGGACGGCAATCAACTGATCGCCAACGGTTCGGTCGATGGCGGCAGCGGCACCTGGGGCACCGGTACCACCAACTGGACCGACGTCAACGGCATCACCAATCAGGCCTGGACCAGCAACTTCGCGGTGTTCCAGGGAACGGCGGGCACTGTGACCGTCAACGGTGCGCAAACCATCACCGGCATGCAGTTCGTCACCGACGGCTACAGCCTGCAGAACGGCACGGCGGGTTCGCTGAACCTGGTCAACGGTTCGCTGGGCAATGCCTCGGTACGCGTCGATCCGAACGCCACCGCGACCGTCGGCGTCGCGCTCAACGGCAGCGCCACCCTCGGCAAATACGACACCGGTACGCTGGTGCTCAACGCTGCCAACGGCTACACCGGTGGCACCGCGCTCAATGGCGGCAAGATCGTGGTCGGCAACAATGCCGCGCTCGGCAGCGGCGTGTTGACCGCTGCCGACGGTACCGCACTGGACAGCAACGCCGCGGTCAGCCTGGCCAACAACGTGGTACTCAACGGCGGCCTGACCGTAGCCGGCAGCAACGCCTTGACCCTCGGCGGTGTAGTCAGCGGCAGCGGCAGCCTGATCAAGTCCGGTGCTTCGAGCCTGACCCTCAATGGCAGCAACACCTACAGCGGCGGCACTCAACTCGCAGGCGGCACGCTGGTGCTGGGCAACAACAGTGCAATCAGTAGCGGTGCGCTCAACGTGACCGGCAACGGCACCCTCGACAGCACTTCGGCGCTGCAACTGGCCAACGCGATCAATCTGGGTTCGCAACTGACCCTGGCCGGTAACCAGAACACCACACTGCTTGGCGCCGTCACCGGCACTGGCAGTCTGGTGAAAAACGGCAGCGGTGATCTTGTGCTGAGTGGCGCCAATACCTACAGCGGCGGGACCACGCTGACCGGTGGCACGACCACTGGCGACACCAGCAGCCTGCAAGGCGCGATCGTCAACAACGCGGCGCTGACCTTCGCGCAGAACGCCGACGGCAGCTATACCGGCAACCTCACCGGCGCCGGCACGCTGAACAAAACCGGCACCGGCCAATTGCTCCTGACCGGCAATAACACCTTCACCGGCAACACCTCGGTGCAGGCCGGCAACCTGATCGTCAATGGCGTGCTCAACAGCGCCAACGTCAACGTTGCCAGCGGCGCGAAAGTCGGCGGTAGCGGGCAACTGGGCGGCAACGTGCAACTGGCCAATGGTGCGACGCTGATCGGTGGCGGCAGTGCCACACCGTTGTCGGTCGGTTCGCTGGCGTTGTCCTCGGGCACCAACCTGGACTTCAGTCTCGGCTCGGCCGCCAGTTCCACCACGGTGGTCAACGTCGCCGGCAACCTGACCCTCGACGGCACGCTGAATATCAGCAACGCCGGCGGCTTTGGTACCGGGGTCTATCAACTGTTCCGCTACGGCGGCAGCCTGACCGACAACGGTCTGGTCTACGGCAGCCTGCCGGTATCGGCGGCCAACCTGACGCTGCAAACCGCGATCGCCAATCAGGTCAACCTGCTGGTGCAGGGCACACCGGGTGAAGTGCAGTTCTGGAACGGCGGCACCACCAATCCTGACGGCAGCATTGGTGGCGGTAGCGGCGTGTGGGGCCCGGGCACCAACTGGACCGATCCGAGCGGTACGCAAGCGTTGGCGTCCAATGGTCAGTTCGCGGTGTTCGGCGGTCAGGCTGGTACAGTCACCGTGCAGGGCAATCAAAACTTCACTGGCCTGCAGTTCCTCACCAGCGGCTACAGTCTGGCTCCGGGGGCTGGCGGTACGCTGACGCCGGTCAACGGTGCCGACGGCAGTCTGGCGCCGGTGCGGGTCAATGCCGGGGCCAGTGCGGAAATTTCCGTACCGCTGGTAGGCACGGGGGGGATCGAGAAACTTGACTCCGGCACATTGGTGCTCAGTGGCGCCAACACCTACAGCGGGGGTACCACCGTCAGCGGCGGTACGCTGATCGGCAACACCACCAGCCTGCAAGGCAACATCACCGACAACGCCACACTGGTGTTCCAGCAGAATGCCAATGGCCAGTTCAACGGCATCCTCAGCGGACTCGGGGCGATGGCCAAACGCGGCGCCGGCACGTTGTTGCTGACCGGTAATCAGCCGTTCAGTGGCACCGTCTCGGTCGATCAAGGCGTGTTGCAAGTCGGCAGCCGTGCGGCCCGGGCTTCGTTGGGTGCACAAGTCACGGTCGCCAACGGCGCAGGCCTGAGCGGTAATGGCAGCGTCGGCTCAGTGGTCAACCACGGTGTGGTGGCTTCCGGTGGCGCTGACGGCACCTTGAGCGTGGCCGGCAACCTGACCAACAGCAGTGATGGTGTACTGGCGCTGACCGTCAGCTCGCCAACCGCCACACCGCTGGCGGTAGGTGGCACGGCAGCCCTGGGCGGCGGTCTGGTGGTCAACAGCCTGGCGCCGTTCACCGGCAACACCACTTACTCGCTGATCACAGCGGGCGGTGGGGTGACCGGTACCTTCAGTGCCGCCGATCTGCCGCAGTACGCGTTCCTCGACAGCTCGCTGGTCTACGGTGCCGACTCGGTCACCCTGGCCGTGAGCCGCAACGGCAACTCGTTCGCCGATGTCGCTGCCACGGGCAACCAGCGCGGCACCGCCACGGCACTGTCCAATAACGGAGCGGCCGGCGCGGCGTTGCAGAACCAGATCGTCAACCTCAGCGTGGCCGGTGCGCGCAATGCGTTCGACAGCCTCTCCGGAGAAATCCACGCCAGCACCGCCAGCGCGATGCTGGAGGATTCGCGCTTCATCCGCGAGGCGGTCAATGACCGCATGCGCCAGCCATCGTGCAGCGCCGCCGATGATCCACGCAAAACCCTGGCACCGAGCGACACGCAACTGAGCAGCAACGGCTGCCACGGTGAAATGGTCGGCTGGATCCGGGCTATCGGTGCCTGGGGCGACATGGGCGGCGACAGCAACACGGCGAAAGTCGATCGCAACCTTGGCGGTTTCATGCTCGGCACCGACAAGGCCCTGGATGACACCTGGCGTGCCGGGATGGCGGCCGGCTACACCCGCAGCAACCTCAATGCGCACGATCGCAACTCGGATGCCAAGGTCGACAGCTACCACTTGGCCGGTTATCTGAACTCGCAATTCGATGCACTGGCGGTGCGCCTTGGCGCGGCTTACAGCTGGCACAGCATCGAGACCAAACGCGATGTCAGCGTCGGTACTTACAACGATCGCCTGAAGGCCGATTACGACGCACGCAGTGCGCAGGTGTTCGGTGAAGTGGGTTACGCGATCAACGCGGCAGGCGTTGCCATCGAACCGTTCGCAGGGCTGGCCTACGTCAACTACGACAGCGACACCGGCAAGGAAAAAGGTGGAGTGGGGCGCCTGAAGGCCGACGCCGATCAGGACATCACCTACTCGACCCTCGGGGTACGCGTCGGCAAGTTGGTGACCCTGGCCAACGGCAGCCAACTGACGCCGCGCGCGGCCATCGGCTGGCGGCATGCCTACGGCGACACCAAACCTGACGCCGACCTGACCTTCATCGACGGCGGCGCCTCGTTCAGCACCCAGGGCGTGCCGATTGCCAAGGACAGCGCATTGCTCGAAGCCGGCGTGGACTTCCAGGTCACCCCGACCGGCAAGCTGGGCATCGGCTACTCGGGCCAGGTGTCGAGCGACAACAACGACAGCGCGTTCAACATCAGCTTCAGTCAAAGCTTCTGAATCATGGTCGAAGTACTTTAGCCGCCCGAAAGGGCGGTTTTTTTTGCACTGCAAAAGATCCCGGATGCGTCCTACACAAATAAGCGACTTTCCCGACTGCGGCTATCTGTAGATCCACGCAAAGTCCCGTGCCTAAAAAGACACAGGGAAATGTGGATGCTGACCGTCGGCAAACCTATTGTTTTCAGACTTGATATCGAAGGTGTCTCCAGCGATCTTCAAGTGCTCGAATTCCGAGCCAGGGAGGCGCTTAACCAAACCTATGAGGTCGAACTCGAACTGGTCAGTGAACGCCGTGACCTGGATCTCGAGTCTCTTCTGCATCGCCCAGCCTTTGTGTCTTTCTGCGCAGGTTCGGGCCTTCATGGGCAGGTTTATCGAGTTGCCCAAGGCGACTCCGGCGCACGTCTGACGCGCTACCAGATCCTTTTGGTGCCGCATCTGGCCTATCTCGCTCATCGTCACAATCAGCGCATCTTTCAGCATCAGAGCGTGCCGCAAATCATCGCGCGAGTGTTGAGTGATCACGGCATGCAGGCCGATGCCTGGCGCTTTGTGCTCAATGCCGAGTACCCGGCGCGCCTGTATTGCGTGCAATACAACGAGAGCGATCTGCATTTCATCCAGCGGTTGTGCGAGGAGGAGGGGCTGCATTTTCATTTCCAGCACAGCCCCGATCGGCACCTGTTGGTGTTCGGCGATGACCAGACCGTGTTCCCCAGGCCCGACGCGCCGACTGCCTATGCGCAGGGCAGCGGCATGGTCGCCGAGGCGTCGGTGATCGAGCGTTTCACCGTGCGCCTGGAGACCCGTCCCACCCAGGTCAGCCGCCGTGATTACCATTTTGAAAACCCCACCGTGCAACTCGATGCCGCGGCCAGGGAAGCGCGGCTTCCTGTACTCGAGGATTACAGCTTTCCCGGGCAGTTCACCCACCGTGATCGTGGCAGACATCTAAGCCAGAGAAGCCTCGAACGGCATCGCGCCGATTACCGTCAGGGAAAAGGTCGCAGCGACCAAAGCCTGATGCGCAGTGGCAGCTTCGTAGACATGGGCGGACATCCGCGCGCCGACCTCAATGGTTTGTGGCTGCTGACCAGCGTCGAGCACATTGGCAAGCAGCCGCAAGTGCTGGAGGAGTCGGCCACCGGCACTGATTCCGGTGACGGCTTCAGTCAGGGTTATCGTAATGACTTCGTCGCGACACCTTGGGACGTCATCTTCCGCCCTGCGCTTGAACACCCCAAACCCCGAATGACCGGCAACCAGCATGCCGTGGTCACCGGGCCTCCCGGCGAGGAGATTTACTGCGACGCCTATGGCCGGGTAAAGGTCCAGTTGCTGTGGGACAGGGAAGGGCAGCGCAATGAACAATCCAGTTGCTGGCTGCGGGTCACCAGTGGCTGGGCCCATGATCAATATGGCAGCGTGCAGATCCCGCGTGTCGGCATGGAAGTGTTGGTCGGTTTCACTGACGGCGATCCCGACAAGCCGTTTGTCCTCGGTTGTCTGGCCAACGCCGCGACGCCCGTGCCGCTCAATTTGCCCGCTGAACAAACGCGCACGGTGCTTCGCAGTCACAGCACCCCCGGTGGAGGCGGCTACAACGAGCTGCGTATCGAGGACAGGAAAGGTGCCGAAGAAATCGCCATCCGCGCCCAGCGTGACTTTGTCCAGTTGGTACTCAATGACCAGCGGGTGCAGGTCGACAATCAGCGCACGGTGGTGATCGGTGGTCTGGCCAGCCACGACCTGCGCAGTGATGAACATCATCTGACCCATGGCAACCGTCTGACCGAGCTCAAGCAGGATGATCACCTGTGGGTTCAGGGCGACCGGCACGTTCGGGTAGCCAGCCAAAGGCTTAGCGCAGCGCAGCAGATCCACCTCGGCGCGGGCCAGCAAGTGGTGATCGATGGTGGTACGCATGTGACGATCACGGCCGGCGGGCATTGGTTGACGCTGGGGCCGGAAGGTATTTGCAGCAGCGTGCCGATTGTCCAGGGCGGTGCGCCTGCTCTGGGGATGGCGGCAGAGCCTTTGGTGCCAGGGGCGTTGCCATTGATGAAGGTGGCGTTCGATCCGGTTCAGCAGCGCCATGCATTCGTTTCCGCACGCGGCTCGCGTTGCCTGGCCTGCGAGGCCGCCCACGCATGAGCTTGTCGAGCGCTTTTCCCGAAGGTCTGCCGTGGACCGAGCAACAGGCCTTTCTGTTGCTGGATGGTGCGACGATCACCGACTTGCCGGCGCGGCTGAAACAGCACAGTTCGGCGCCCGGCACCGTTGCTCTCTACGACCAGCCACCCTTTTCAGCGCTGCGCGACATTTCGCCCCTGTTGGTCGCGATTGCGCATGCGGACGATCCGCTGGCCCGGTTCCATCTGCAACATGCGCAGGCGGAGTGGGGCGTGCTGCTGTTCAGCGCCGCGCCCATGCATAGCGTTGCCGAGCACCTGCGCAAATTGCTGGTCGTCGAGTTACCCGCCGGGCAATCGGCATTTTTGCGCATCGCCGATGCGGCGGTGGCGCACGCGTTGTTTGCCCATGCCGATCAGCGATTGTTCGGACCTTTGACCTGTGTGGTGACGGCGGACTGCGTCAATGATGTTTGGCACAGTCATCGACCTCGGCTGGCTGAGTGTCCGGCGCTTGCCGTGCCGTATCGCCTTGATCCGGAGCTGAACGCGGCGTTGGATCAGGTTGACCGGCGTCGCAGGTTGCTGGAGCTGGATGCGCATCTGTTGAAGCACTTCCGTGAATTCCATGTCGGGGAAACGCTGGGCCAGCGCTGGCCATTACTGGATCTTATGGAAACCCAAGCCAGTGCCCTCGGCCTGAGCAGTCAATCCGAGTTGTTCAACTACGCCAACCTGCTTGCGCTGCTCGACAGCCACGACATCACCGAACACCCGCCAATCCACCACGTGCTCCACACGCCCTCCCTGCAATCACCGGGCGAGCGTGTCACGCTGGCCGTTGATATGGCGCAGCGGTGGGTCAGCCAAAGGGAACGCCCATGACCCATCCCGCCATCCTCGACGCCGCCGCAGCCTCCAAGAAACCCTTCGGCTCCCTCGACAGCTGCCCGCTACGGCAAACCCACGTGCAGTTGCTGCCGTTGAGCTACGGTCTGGTGGAGCGAGCGTTCGATCCGAGTTCAGAATTGAAGATGCCGTACACCCTGACTGCCCGCCCGCTGGGCATTCGCCGCTTGCGCGACGGCTGGCTGTACATCATCGACAGCCTCAGCGGCGAGTTGTACGAGTACCGAATGCTCGACGGCATCGTCACCGCGTTTTTGCATCAGGGTAAAACGGTGGCTGAGGATCAGCGCGCCGCCATCGAGGAGCGTCCGGCGCTGATCTTCTCCCGCCAAAGCACGCTGTACGTGACCTTCGCCGAAGTGCAGTGGACGGCAGGCAAATGCCATCAGGTGCTGGACAGCCGCGAGGAGCGAGACCACTTCATGCAAGCGGTCGATCTCGGGCCGGTGCATTGTCTGACCGGCGGCGAGCATTTACTGACCGTCGCCCAGACCCGACAGTGGCTGGCGGAGGTGGCGACCGGCGCTGCGCCTGTCGCTGAAGGTGACGCCACGCGCATGCCGACCGTGCAGGTCAGCGACGCCCCCGAGCACGAACGCGAACCTTATCTGTGGGAGCAGCCGCAGCGTTTTCGCGCGGCACACATCGGCGAATTCCTCGGCCGGGTACGCGGGCCCTATCAGGACGACACATTGTTTCTGCTGGTCAACGACGATCTGGGGGTGATGCGCGATCTGGCCGAGTATCAGGACACTGTGGTCGGTTGGGTCGATGAATGGAGCAACAGTGGCAACAACGCGCGCGATTACCTGCTGGCCAGTTACATCGAGTCCTTGAGCCAGCTCAGTGATCAGGACTTCGACGGTCTGGCCAAGGCCAGTGAGCAACCGCAGGCCAAGGCGCTGTTTGCCGATCTGGAACAACTGCCCGAGCCGGATCGGGAGAACACGCGCCGGGCGTTGCTCGACTATCTGAACAAGGGCGGGGATATCCAGCCCGATACGCCGGCACCGCCCGAGCTGCAAAAATTGCGTGCCAAGGGGATCGACGACGAAATGCAACCCAACCGTGCCGCGCCCACGGCTGAGGTGGATCGGCGTTTTTACACGCGGCGGTACTTTCTTGCAGTCGCCCCTGAGGACTTTGTCGAACGGCACCTGGAAATCCTGCTCAGCCTCGGCAAGGATCAGGAGCGTCGCATCAAGGATGTGCTCGACGGCCCGCTGCTCAGCGGCAAACGCGGGGTCAACGACCTGATCGACCGCCCGGCCATGGACGAGCGACTGAACCTGCTGCGCGACGATCTCGGCCGCTGGAATCGCCTGCTCGAACGCATCACCGTCGACCGCACGCAACTGCTGCTCGCCGGACGCTTCCACCGCGCCGCCTGGTACTACGACGCGCAAGTGGCGGCGCAACTTCATCAAGCGCTCAGCGCCGAGTACGCCTGCCTCAAGGATCTATGCCGCAGCGACGAAGCCAGCGAGAAAATGCTCGGGTTTGTGGAGCAACACCCGGAACTGACCCGAACCGCCTTCTACACCTTGCCGCTGCGCCTGCAATCGGAGCAGAGCGGGCAATACTCGACGCTGATCAACGCCGGTATGGCGACGTTCAACAACCTGCCGGACTGGCTGGCCAAACTGAAAAAGATCGAACAACCGCAACTGCCGGCCCTCGACGATATGCCCGAACACACCCGTGTTGTCGCGGCTGCCGTGCAGGACACCTACAGCCCGGCACTGAACCTGGGCCTTGACCGGGCGCTGGAAGGTTTCGACCTTGCGGGCGAGAAAATCCCCGACCTCGATGAACTGTTCCAGCGCCTGCCCAAAGCACTGCGCCTGCGCCTCTTCGACGCGGCAAAAACCAGCGGCGTGACCTTCACCGTCGCCAGCCCCGCAGAACAGGCCGCGCTGCAAACCGTGATCAAAGAGCTGCTGCGCGAACGCGAGTACCTCAAGACCCTCAACCGCGAACGCAACCAGATCACCCACAACAAAAATCGTCCGGGCCACAAGACGCCAAGGGCGGTGGAGTTGCAGGAAGAGATTGTGCGGGTGCGGGCACAACTGACCCAAGTGGAAGGACGGCTGGCGGCGGCGTTGAGCCCGATTGAAGAACTACCGGATCGCTCGGCCCGGTTGTACGGCGCGACGCCTGCAAGAGCGGGGGTGACAGTGGTGTTTCCACCGGCACAGCAGGGGGAGTTGCGGAGTTTGTTGGGGAATATTCGGTTGGGGATTGGAGGGCTGTCCAGGACCAGTCTGGTGAAGACGGAGGGGATGGGGTTGGTAGTGGTTTTGGTGCAGGTGGTGAATTTGGTGGGGGTATTCCGGGAAGTACGAAAGCAGGCTCGTAATGAGAGGGTATGGAAACCGTTTGCTGAATCGGTTGCAGCTACTGGAGCAGCTGGGTTTACTGCGGCGCAGAGTCTTGCGGATACGGCGATGAGGGCTCGGAGTGCTGAATTGGTTGCAGGGCTTCAGCGACATGCCTTGTTGAACGTGCATGTGCAGATGGGGAAGGTGCATGTTGGATTGGGCATATCCACTTATGGGCTTGGCCTATTGTCCTCGGCAATAAGCCTTAAAAAACAATACGAAAATTGGCAACAGGCAGTTCGCAGTGGCAATCATTCGGCGCAAGGTGCTGCCGAATTGGCCACACTAGGTGCCGGAGGAATGACTGCCGTCAATGCTTATGGTTTAGGCAACACCTTGCATGCGGGCTATACCGTCTTCACTGCATCAAATCGTAGTGCACGGATCGCAGCTTGGGCCGCCGCCGGTACACGTCTCTCCACGGTGTTCTTCCGCTTCAATCTTGCGGGGGCTCTATTCACCGTGCTCGAACTGAGCGGGAGCTGGTTGTTTAACCGTTACAACCTCAGTGCCCATGACAAATGGCTGAAAATCACGCCCTGGGGGCGGGATGCCGAAATGCGCGGTGACCACTCGCTGGAAGACTATCAGAGCTATCTGGCCTTTCTGATCCACGCGCCTTACGCCCATCTGGGACCCAATTCGTATGACTCCTGGCTGAAGAACCTGCTGTTCAAAGCCAGACCCAGCGATATCCATCTCGTGCTGCCCAGGCTGACGTTGGGTGATCTATTGCCGCCTCTCTGCGGGAAAGCTACTCACCTATTGGGCATCGGCGCTCACCGTATTTCGATGCCGCTTCACAGTCGCGGAACCCCACGAGAGCGCAAGGATGTGGTCAGCGAAGAGATCCTCCGTAGCCTGCGCATCGTCAAATCATCAGCGGAAGGCTTGGTGCTTTGCCTCCAGTACCCGGTAAATCCCAATTCCGAATTCACCCCAGCCAAAGAAACATTGGAGTTGGCCGTTTGTGTTCAGAACCTGAACGACAAAGGTGAGTGGACATCTCGCACCCGTATCATTCATATCGACCCACGGGGGGAGGGACACTTTGTAGTGATTGCTCCGCAACTGGTGAAAGAGAAACCACCGGTTTTGCTTGTTGAACCCCAATTTTTGGAGCAGGCCGATCATGCTGAATAATCCAGTAGAACCGGTAGTTATCCCGCAAGTCGAGACACGTCGAAAAGCAGGGGATGTCGAGCCGTTTCCAAGTGGTAAGGTCACCTATCTATCCCCTTTACCCTTACCAACACCGATTTCACCTTATGGTCCACATATTGGTGAGCTGAATGATGTTTGCATGGATTTTGGGTTGGGGAAGCCAGAGGTTTTTATGTGGCAAATGACTTTGGGCGGGCCATTCAGCGTGTCTTTCTCAGTCGCTTTTCTCTTTCCATTGGTCGGCGGCTTTCTCGGACTGATGTTTGGAGATAGTTGGGACGAAATCTGGAGTTACATAGAAGGAATTTTTCAAGAGACAAAAGGACTTGCCATTGAAACCTGTTTTCTAATGCTGCTCATCAGCCTCGGCGTCTGGCACCACAACCACAAAAAACGCGCCACCCTCATCCCAACCCGCTTCAACCGCCAACGCCGCGAAGTCTGCTTCATGCCCGCAGGCGAAACCGAACCTGTCTTCGTCCCTTGGGAATCCCTCTCCGCCTGGATCATCGAAGCCCAGGGCGCCACCCAATACGGCATCCACCGCCAGTACGGCATGGGCATCGGTTTCTACCACGGCGAAACCCTCACCAGCCTCGAATTCCCCTGCGCCGCGCTGCCACTCGCCATCAGCCATTGGGAAGCCATTCGCGGCTACATGGAATACGAAGTCAACGACCTCAAATCGATTCAGGATCTGCAAGACCTGCAAGGCCCCGACGACCCGCCCCACGAAGGCCTGCACACCTTCCACAACGCCCGCGCACGCATGCATCAGCAGATTCGCGACGGTTCACGCACGCGGCTGTCCGGCTTCTTTTGGTACCTGTATCACGTCATGACCCTATGGACGATTCCCAACCGCCTCGTCGAATGGGAAGTGCGCCGCCTCGAAAGAATCGGCAAGCAAACCCTGCCTGAGGTCATGCGCGAGTGGTCGGAGCCGCTGCCGGAAGAGCATTGGGCGAAGCCGAGCGAAGAGTTGCTGCGACTCAGTGAGCAAGTACGCCAAATGCAAAAGCGTCAGCCGAATCGGCCGATCACCGAGATCTTTGCCGAGGTGCAGCGCACGGCATCGACGGGTAAGCGTCGTGCATGAGCTGCTTTTCAATTGTCATTCACCAGGCTTTCAGACGTGGGCAACTCCATCAGGCCCTCAGCGCCGAATACGTCTGCCTCAGGGACCTATGCCGCAGCGACGAAGCCAGCGAGAAAATGCTCGGGTTTGTGGAGCAACACCCGGAACTGACCCGAACCGCCTTCTACACCTTGCCGCTGCGCCTGCAATCGGAGCAGAGCGGGCAATACTCGACGCTGATCAACGCCGGTATGGCGACGTTCAACAACCTGCCGGACTGGCTGGCCAAACTGAAAAAGATCGAACAACCGCAACTGCCGGCCCTCGACGATATGCCCGAACACACCCGTGTTGTCGCGGCTGCCGTGCAGGACACCTACAGCCCGGCACTGAACCTGGGCCTTGACCGGGTGCTGGAAGGTTTCGACCTTGCGGGCGAGAAAATCCCCGACCTCGATGAACTGTTCCAGCGCCTGCCCAAAGCACTGCGCCTGCGCCTCTTCGACGCGGCAAAAACCAGCGGCGTGACCTTCACCGTCGCCAGCCCCACAGAACAGGCCGCGCTGCAAACCGTGATCAAAGAGCTGCTGCGCGAGCGCGAGTACCTCAAGACCCTCAACCGCGAACGCAACCAGATCACCCACAACAAAAATCGTCCGGGCCACAAGACGCCAAGGGCGGTGGAGTTGCAGGAAGAGATTGTGCGGGTGCGGGCACAACTGACCCAAGTGGAAGGACGGCTGGCGGCGGCGTTGAGCCCGATTGAAGAACTACCGGATCGCTCGGCCCGGTTGTACGGCGCGACGCCTGCAAGAGCGGGGGTGACAGTGGTGTTTCCACCGGCACAGCAGGGGGAGTTGCGGAGTTTGTTGGGGAATATTCGGTTGGGGATTGGAGGGCTGTCCAGGACCAGTCTGGTGAAGACGGAAGGGATGGGGTTGGTGGTGGTTTTGGTGCAGGTGGTGAATTTGGTGGGGGTATTTAAGGAAACATTCAAACAGTCAAAAAACAAGCGAACTATTGGACCGCTTTTTTCTGCTGTTGCGGCGGCTGGTGCTGCTGGTTTTACTTCGGCCCAAAGTCTTGCCGACACCGCGTTAAAGGCTCGCAGTAAAGCCCTTGTTGAAGCACTCCAGCCCCATGCTTTGCAAAATGTACACGTGCAAATGGGGAAATTGCATGTTGGATTAGGCATGTTCACCTATGGTCTAGGTCTGGCCTCTTCAGCGATAGGTCTTCAGAAACAAGTAGTAAATTGGCAGGAAGCAATTCGCAGCGGAAACCAGTCCACACAGGGTGCGGCAGCATTGGCAACATTGGGTGCTGGGGGTATGACGACAATCAACACCTACGGCCTGAGTAACACTGTTCACGCTACATTTAAGGTGTTGACCGCTCCGAACAAGGCTGCACGAACAGCCGCTTGGGCCGCGGCTGGTACACGCCTTTCCTCCGTGTTTTTTCGCTTCAATCTGGCGGGTGCCTTATTTACTGTCTTGGAGTTCAGCGGTACTTGGTTATTCAATCGCTATAACCTCAGCGCACATGATAAATGGCTGAAAATCACACCCTGGAGTCATGATGCGCAGATGCGCGGTGATCACACGCTGGAGGATTATCAAAGTTATCTGGCCTTTCTGATCAATGCTCCGTACGCACAACTTGGCCCAAATCCATACGACTCTTGGCTGAAAAACCTGTTGTTCAAAGCCAAGCCCAGCGATATCCATCTGGTCCTGCCTAGACTGACATTGGAAAACCTTCTTCCTCCTTTGGGTGGGAAGCCGAAACACCGGCTGGGCATTGGCGCACACCGTATCTCCATGCCCCTCCACGGTCGAGGCGCGCCGCGAGAACGTAAAGACGTGCTTAGCGACGAAGTGTTAAGCAGCCTGCGAATCGTCAAGTCATCGCCAGAAGGATTGGTGCTCTGCCTTCAATACCCGATTGATCATAGCGCCGAGTACACGCCAGCAAAAGAAACACTGGAATTGGCCGTATGCGTTCAAAACCTGAACGACAAAGGTGAGTGGGCGTCGCGAACCCGTGTCATCCATATTGACCCGCAGGGTGACGGGCATTTTGCGGTGGTTGCTCCTCAACTGGTCAAAGGAAATCCGCCCATGTTGCTAGTAGAAATCCAGTTTCTGGAGCAAGCCGATCATGGCGAATGACTACAATCCATCTGTCAGCGCACTGCAGGTTGCACGTCCGCGAAAAGCCGGCGATATCGAACCTTTTCCGAGCGGAAAAATTACCTATCTCGCGCCGCTTCCTCTCCCAACACCGATGCCACCTTATGGCCCGCACGTTGGGGAATTGAATGATGGTTACATGGATTTCGGTTTGGGATCACCACAGGTTTTTTCATGGCAGGTGATTTTAGGTGGATCTACAACAATGACATGTATGTGGACTGTATTACTGCCTCTTTTCAGTATTTGTGTTGGCCTCGTTTTAGGATACGACTGGCAATACTCCTGGGAGTTTGCGGAGGAGTTGTTTTTGCCGTCAACAAAACTCGGATTGAAAACAGCATTTGCCATGTTGTTCATCGGTCTATGCGTCTGGCACCACAACCACAAAAAACGCGCCACCCTCATCCCGACCCGCTTCAACCGCCAACGCCGCGAAGTCTGCTTCATGCCCGAAGGCGCCACCGAACCTGTCTTCGTCCCATGGGAATCCCTTTCCGCCTGGATCATCGAAGCCCAGGGCGCGACCCAATACGGCATCCACCGCCAGTACGGCATGGGCATCGGTTTCTACCACGGCGAAACCCTCACCAGCCTCGAATTCCCCTGCGCCGCGCTGCCACTCGCCATCAGCCATTGGGAAGCCATTCGCGGCTACATGGAATACGAAGTCAACGACCTCAAATCGATTCAGGATCTGCAAGACCTGCAAGGCCCCGACGACCCGCCCCACGAAGGCCTGCACACCTTCCACAACGCCCGCGCACGCATGCATCAGCAGATTCGCGACGGTTCACGCACGCGGCTGTCCGGCTTCTTTTGGTACCTGTATCACGTCATGACCCTATGGACGATTCCCAACCGCCTCGTCGAATGGGAAGTGCGCCGCCTCGAAAGAATCGGCAAGCAAGCCTTGCCCGAGGCCATGCGCCAATGGTCGGAGCCGTTGCCGGAAGATCAATGGGCCAAGCCGAGTGAGGAGTTGCTGCGGTTAAGCGAGCAGGTAAGGCAGATGCAAAAGCGTCAGCCACACAGACCGATTACCGAGATATTTGTCGAGGTGCGACGCTCGGTAGTTACAGATAAGAGCCGTGTATGAGGAGTTACTTGCTAAAACGCTATGTCGTCAGCATTGTTTCCCAAATGATCAAGGGCGCTCCGCCCATGCTGCTAGTCGAAACCCAGTTTCTGGAGCAAGCCGATCATGGCGAATAAGTGCGATCAAACCGCAGGTTGTGTGCGGTTTGAACAACCGCGAAAGGCCGGAGATATCGAAACTTTTCCGAGCGGCAAAACTACCTATCTCGCGCCGCTTCCGCTGCCAACACCGATGTCACCCTATGGCCCGCACATTGGTGAACTGAATGATGTGTACATGGATTTTGGATTGGGTTCGCCACAAGTCTTTTCTTGGCAGGTCGTATTGGGTGGACCATTCAGCGTGTCTTTCACAGTAGTTTTCTTATTCCCACTAATCACCGGTTTTTTGGGAGTTATTTTTGGGTATGGACAGGAATTCATTTGGGACTCGATGGTCGGCATCTTTGAAGTAGCCTGCGAGAACATACTATTTACAGGTCCATTGATGCTCCTGATCTGCTTAGGAGTCTGGCACCACAACCACAAAAAACGCGCCTCAATCATCCCGACCCGTTTCAACCGCCAACGCCGCGAAGTCTGCTTCATGCCCGAAGGCGAAACCGAACCTGTCTTTGTTCCCTGGGAATCCCTATCGGCCTGGATCATCGAGGCCCAGGGCGCGACCCAATACGGCATCCACCGCCAGTACGGCATGGGCATCGGTTTCTACCACCGCGAAACCCTCACCAGCCTCGAATTCCCCTGCGCCGCGCTGCCACTCGCCATCAGCCATTGGGAAGCCATTCGCGGTTACATGGAATACGAGGTCAACGACCTCAAATCGATTCAGGATCTGCAAGACCTGCAAGGCCCCGACGACCCGCCCCACGAAGGCCTGCACACCTTCCGCAACGCCCGTGCGCGCATGCACCAACAGATTCGCGACGGTTCGCGCACGCGGCTGTCCGGCTTCTTTTGGTACCTGTATCACGTCATGACCCTGTGGACGATTCCCAATCGCCTCGTCGAATGGGAAGTGCGCCGCCTCGAAAGAATCGGCAAGCAAACCCTGCCTGAGGTCATGCGCGAGTGGTCGGAGCCGCTGCCGGAAGAGCATTGGGCGAAGCCGAGCGAAGAGTTGCTGCGACTCAGTGAGCAAGTACGCCAAATGCAAAAGCGTCAGCCGAATCGGCCGATCACCGAGATCTTTGCCGAGGTGCAGCGCACGGCATCGACGGGTAAGCGTCGTGCATGAGCTGCTTTTTAATTGTCATTCACCAGGCTTTCAGACGTGGGCAACTCCATCAGGCCCTCAGCGCCGAGTACGCCTGCCTCAAGGATCTATGCCGCAGCGACGAAGCCAGCGAGAAAATGCTCGGGTTTGTGGAGCAACACCCGGAACTGACCCGAACCGCCTTCTACACCTTGCCGCTGCGCCTGCAATCGGAGCAGAGCGGGCAATACTCGACGCTGATCAACGCCGGTATGGCGACGTTCAACAACCTGCCGGACTGGCTGGCCAAACTGAAAAAGATCGAACAACCGCAACTGCCGGCCCTCGACGATATGCCCGAACACACCCGTGTTGTCGCGGCTGCCGTGCAGGACACCTACAGCCCGGCACTGAACCTGGGCCTTGACCGGGTGCTGGAAGGTTTCGACCTTGCGGGCGAGAAAATCCCCGACCTCGATGAAATGTTCCAGCGTCTGCCCAAAGCACTGCGCCTGCGCATCGTCAAATCATCAGCGGAAGGCTTGGTGCTTTGCCTCCAGTACCCTGTAAATCCCGATTCCGAATTCACCCCAGCCAAAGAAACATTGGAGTTGGCCGTTTGTGTTCAGAACCTGAACGACAAAGGTGAGTGGACATCTCGCACCCGTATCATTCATATCGACCCACGGGGGGAGGGACACTTTGTAGTGATTGCTCCGCAACTGGTGAAAGAGAAACCACCGGTTTTGCTTGTTGAACCCCAATTTTTGGAGCAGGCCGATCATGCTGAATAATCCAGTAGAACCGGTAGTTATCCCGCACGTCGAAAAGCAGGGGATGTCGAGCCGTTTCCAAGTGGTAAGGTCACCTATCTATCCCCTTTACCCTTACCAACACCGATTTCACCTTATGGTCCACATATTGGTGAGCTGAATGATGTTTGCATGGATTTTGGGTTGGGGAAGCCAGAGGTTTTTATGTGGCAAATGACTTTGGGCGGGCCATTCAGCGTGTCTTTCTCAGTCGCTTTTCTCTTTCCATTGGTCGGCGGCTTTCTCGGACTGATGTTTGGAGATAGTTGGGACGAAATCTGGAGTTACATAGAAGGAATTTTTCAAGAGATAAAAGGACTTGCCATTGAAACCTGTTTTCTAATGCTGCTCATCAGCCTCGGCGTCTGGCACCACAACCACAAAAAACGCGCCTCAATCATCCCGACCCGCTTCAACCGCCAACGCCGCGAAGTCTGCTTCATGCCCGAAGGCGCCACCGAACCGGTCTTCGTCCCTTGGGAATCCCTCTCCGCCTGGATCATCGAAGCCCAGGGCGCCACCCAATACGGCATTCACCGCCAGTACGGCATGGGCATCGGTTTCTACCACGGCGAAACCCTCACCAGCCTCGAATTCCAATGCGCCGCGCTGCCCCTCGCCATCAGCCATTGGGAAGCCATTCGCGGCTACATGGAATACGAAGTCAACGACCTCAAATCGATTCAGGATCTGCAAGACCTGCAAGGCCCCGACGACCCGCCCCACGAAGGCCTGCACACCTTCCACAACGCCCGCGCACGCATGCATCAGCAGATTCGCGACGGTTCACGCACGCGGCTGTCCGGCTTCTTTTGGTACCTGTATCACGTCATGACCCTATGGACGATTCCTAACCGACTCGTCGAATGGGAAGTGCGCCGCCTCGAAAGGATCGGCAAACAGGCGCTGCCCGAGGCCATGCGCCAATGGTCGGAGCCGTTGCCGGAAGATCAATGGGCCAAGCCGAGTGAGGAGTTGCTGCGGTTAAGCGAGCAGGTAAGGCAGATGCAAAAGCGCCAACCGAGCCGGCCGATTACCGAGATTTTTGCCGAAGTACAAAGCGCGACACCCAGCGGTAAGCGTTGAGTATGAATAGCTATTCTTTGAACCTGTTCGTCTTCAGCAGCCTTCAAATCGTCAAGTCCGGACGACTCTGGCGTTGTCGTAGGCAATGACGCAAGGCGATGTAGCCTCGGGATGTAAGACGCTATTTCTTGTAGGACCTGCCGAAGACGGCGACTGTTTGACCTCGTGCTTCAACAGAAGGGTTTATGCCATGGATCTGTTACACCATCTGCTGCATCTTGAGCAGCGCCTGCTATCCCGTGCTGTGCGCGAGGACGCCGCTGAACTGGCACTGCTGATCGCGGACGACTTTGTCGAATTCGGCGCCAGCGGCGGCATCTGGAACAAATCTGATGTGCTGGAAGCGCTGCCGCAGCAAGCATTCGCACAACGTACCGTCAGTCAGTTCACGCTCAAGCCGTTGTCGGAAGATTCGGCGCTGGTGACATATCACTGCCATACCGGCGCTGTCGGCCAGCGGGTGCCGGCGGACAGTCTGCGCAGTTCGGTATGGCGGCGGCAGGGCGAGCAGTGGCAAATGGTTTTTCATCAGGGCACCTTTTGTGTCCAGCCGTGAAATCGTGGTGACCCGTCGATAGCTTTCGCGAGCAAGCCCGCTCCCACAGAGGATCTTCAGTGAAAGCAGGATTTGTGGATGGCAGCGATCAAGTGTGGGAGCGGGCTTGCTCGCGAAGGGGGCCGGACAGTCAGCGCAAAAATCAGCCGGCCCGCGCTCTGCTAGAATCCGCCCCATCAACTGCCAGAGACTCTCCCATGAGCGAGCCGATTCGTCTGACCCAATACAGCCACGGTGCCGGTTGTGGCTGCAAGATTTCCCCGCAGGTGCTGGAAGTGATTCTGGCCGGCAGCGGTGCGCAGAACCTTGACCCGAAACTGTGGGTCGGCAATGCCTCGCGTGATGATGCGGCGGTGTACGAGATCGATGCCGAGCGCGGTGTGGTGTCGACCACGGACTTCTTCATGCCGATCGTCGACGACCCGTTCGACTTCGGCCGTATCGCCGCGACCAACGCGATCAGCGACATCTATGCGATGGGCGGCGATCCGTTGATGGCGATTGCGATCCTCGGCTGGCCGGTGAATGTGCTGGCGCCGGAAGTGGCGCGGGAAGTGATTCGCGGCGGGCGCGCGGTGTGTGACGCCGCCGGCATTCCGCTGGCCGGTGGGCATTCGATCGATGCGCCGGAGCCGATCTTCGGCCTGGCCGTGACCGGTCTGGTGGAAAAGCGCCACATGAAGCGCAACGACACCGCCAGCGCCGGTTGCCTGCTGTACCTGACCAAGCCGCTGGGCATCGGCATCCTGACCACCGCCGAGAAAAAGGGCAAATTGCGCCCCGGCGACATTGGTGTGGCCCGCGACTGGATGTGCACCCTGAACAAGCCCGGCAGCCGTTTCGGCAAACTCGCCGGGGTCGCCGCGATGACTGACGTCACCGGTTTCGGTCTGCTCGGGCATCTGGTGGAAATGGCCGATGGCAGCCACCTGACCGCACGCATCGGCTACAACCACGTGCCGCGTCTGGACAGCGTCGAATACTACCTCGAACAGGGCTGCGTGCCCGGCGGCACCCTGCGCAACTTCGACAGTTATTCGAGCAAGCTTGGCCGTCTGCAGGAGCTGCACAAGCGCGTGCTGTGCGACCCGCAGACCAGCGGCGGCCTGCTGATTGCGGTCACCCCTGAAGGTAACGACGAGTTCCTCGCCGTGGCTGCCGAACTGGGCCTGGACTTGGCGCCGATCGGCGAGCTGGTCGAGCGACAGACCCACGCAGTCGAGGTGAATTGATGACACTCGACTGCACCGATTACCGCGATATTTTCCTCAACGACCGGCCGATGATGGATGCCCGTGCGCCGGTCGAGTTTGCCCACGGCGCGTTTCCCGGCGTGGTCAACCTGCCGCTGATGAACGACCGCGAGCGCGAACAGGTGGGCACTTGCTACAAGCAGCATGGACAACAAGCCGCCATCGCCCTGGGTCAGCGGCTGGTGTCTGCCGAAGTGCGGGAGCAGCGGATTCAAGGCTGGGTCGAGTTTGCCCGGGCACACCCCGACGGCTATCTGTATTGCTTTCGCGGCGGTTTGCGTTCGCAGATCGTCCAGCAATGGATCAAGGAGCAGGGCGGCATCGATTACCCGCGGGTCGGCGGTGGCTACAAGGCCATGCGCACGTTCCTGCTGGAGACGGTCGATCAGGCCGTGGCCGAGTGCGATCTGGTGCTGCTGGGCGGGATGACCGGCACCGGCAAGACCGAACTGTTGGTGCAGTTGAGTAATGGTCTGGATCTGGAAGGCCACGCCAATCATCGGGGCTCGAGTTTCGGCAAGCGTGCCACCGGCCAACCGACCAACATCGATTTTGAAAACCGTCTGGCCGTGGATCTGCTGAAAAAGCGCGCGGGCGGAATCCAGCAGTTTGTGTTGGAAGACGAGAGCCGGGTAGTCGGCAGTTGTGCCTTGCCACTGCCGTTGTACCGAGGCATGCAAGTGGCGCCGATGGTCTGGCTCGAAGACAGCCTGGAGCAGCGGGTCGAGCGGATCCTGCAGGATTATGTGATCAACCTGCACGCCGAGTTTGTCGCGGTGCATGGCGAGCAGGGCTTTGCGCTGTATACCGAGCGGCTGATTGCGAGTTTGAACAATATCCAGCGCCGGCTGGGCGGCGAACGCCATCAGCGGATGTTCCTGCAGATGGAAGAGGCCTTGGCGGAGCAGGCGCGCAGCGGATCGGTCGAGGCGTTCCGTGACTGGATCAGCGTGTTGCTGCGCGAATATTACGACCCGATGTATGCGTTCCAGCGTGAGAAGAAGGGCGGGCGGATCGAGTTTGCCGGGGAGCGCGGGGCGGTGTTGGAGTATTTGCGCGAGCGGGTGAATCAGCGGGTTTGAGGGTGTTCTTACGGGCCTCTTCGCGAGCAAGCCCGCTCCCACAGGGGATCTGCGTCAGGCACAAAATTTCTGCCCAGTGAAGATCCAGTGTGGGAGCGGGCTTGCTCGCGAAAGGGCCGGCACAGGCACCGCAAGAATCAAGTCGGACAGGTCACCTTGCCGTTATCCAGCCCCTGCTTGTAGCTGTGGCTCTGCAGGCTGGCCTTGCCGTTGTGCCAGGTCAGGGTCAGCACGTACAGCGAATCGAAATCGCCAGCCGCCCAGTCATCGGTGATGGTCTGCTTTTCGCCGACGGCCTTGCCGGCAACCTTGTTGATCAGCTCCGGCAGATAGCCGTGCGACCACGCGGTGTAGATCGTTGCGTTGTGGTACTTGTCTTCGGTCAACTCGCGCGCCAGGTCACTGGTGTCGTTGGCGGAGAACTCGATGTTCACCGGCAGGCCGAGCTTGATCGCCGCGGGACTGATGGTCATCAACGGGCGGATGTAGCTGTAGGAGTTGTCTTGTTCGCCTTCCTCGACATTGCGCGTGGGGTTGGCGGCAAACACGTAATCGGCCTTGCCGAATTTTTCCGGCAGCAGGGTCGACAGTTCGATCGCCCGGTTCAGACCCTGGCAGTTGAGCTGGCCGAGACCGCCGGCGGGCTTTTCCGCGTGGCGCAGGAAAATCAGGGTCTGGGTGCCGTCCACCGGTTGCGCGCGAATCTGGCTCGATTCGAGCGACAAGGTCAGCGCACTGACCGCCAGCAGGGAGGGCAGGGCCACGTAGGCGCGATGTTTGAAGCGTTTGGCGAAACTCATGAGGTTCGTCATCGAATAAAGGATTCTTCAGCAGATTCGGTTGGGGTTGACCAACCCTTACACCGCGGGCTCCCAGCACCGGATGTTGTCCATGTCGTGTCGTTCTTCCCTTGCAAAGACATAGCTCAGAGTCCCCTGAGGCCGCTTGGTTCGATCCGGGCTTCTGCACTCTAACTGCAGAATGTTACGGTTCCTGGATTATGATCAGCGCTTTCCATGTGACTGGATGCTTCCCATGACCGATCTGTCCGCGTTCCCCATCACCCACAAATGGCCCGCGCAGTACCCTGACTGGATTCAGCTCTATTCCCTGCCGACCCCCAACGGCGTCAAGGTCTCGATCATGCTCGAAGAGATCGGCCTGCCCTACGAGCCGCACCGCGTGGGCTTCGACACGCAGGATCAGCTGTCTCCCGAGTTCCTGTCGCTGAACCCCAACAACAAGATCCCGGCGATCCTCGACCCCCACGGCCCGCAGGACCAGCCGCTGCCGCTGTTCGAGTCCGGCGCGATCCTGATCTACCTCGCCGACAAGAGCGGCCAGTTGCTGGCGCAGGAAGGCGCGTTGCGTTACGAGACGATTCAGTGGCTGATGTTCCAGATGGGCGGTATCGGCCCGATGTTCGGCCAGCTCGGTTTCTTCAACAAATTCGCCGGCAAGGACTACGAGGACAAGCGTCCGCGTGACCGCTATGTCGAGGAGAGCAGACGCCTGCTCAACGTGCTCGACAAACGTCTGGAAGGTCGCGAGTGGATCATGGGCGAGCGCTACACCATCGCCGACATCGCCACGTTCCCGTGGGTGCGTAACCTGATCGGGTTCTATGAGGCAGGGGATCTGGTCGGGATCAATAACTTCCCGAACGTGACCCGCGTGCTGGAGCGCTTTCTGGCGCGGCCGGCTGTGGTGCGCGGGTTGACCATTCCTTCCTGATTTGCGCACGACCCCCTGTAGGAGTGAGCCTGCTCGCGATGGCGCCGTGTCAGCCAACATGGACGTCGACTGATACACCGTCATCGCGCGCAGGCTCACTCCTACAGGGCAACGTGTGTTGTCTGACGGATTATTGCACCCCCGGTAATGCACTCTTGATTGATCCAGGTTTGTACCTGCGCCCACCGAAGGCATAAGCTTCGCCCCCTACGACTTTCGTCTCATCTGCCGTTTTCAGGAAGATCCATGTCCAGCCAGTTCCCCGAAGCACGTCCCCGCCGTCTGCGCCGCAATGCGAGCCTGCGCAGTCTGTTCCAGGAAACCGAGTTCAGCCTGAATGATCTGGTGCTGCCGATTTTCGTCGAAGAAGAGATCGATGACTTCGTGCCGATCAAGAGCATGCCGGGGGTGATGCGCATTCCCGAGCGCAAGCTGGCCAGCGAAATCGAGCGCTATGCCCGTGCTGGCATCAAGTCGGTGATGACCTTTGGCGTATCCCATCATCTGGACGCCAACGGCAGCGACACCTGGCGCGAAAACGGCCTGGTTTCGCGCATGTCGCGGATTGCCAAGGACGCGGTGCCGGAAATGATCGTGATGTCCGACACCTGCTTCTGCGAATACACCGATCACGGCCACTGCGGTGTGATGCACAACCACGAAGTCGACAACGACCAGACCCTGATCAACCTTGGTAAACAGGCGGTGGCCGCGGCGCGTGCTGGCGCTGACGTGATTGCCCCGTCGGCGGCGATGGACGGTCAGGTGCGGGCGATTCGCCGCGCGCTGGATGACGCAGGTTTCACCCAGATTCCGATCATGGCTTATTCGACCAAATTCGCCTCGGCGCTGTACGGCCCGTTCCGCGAGGCCGGTGGCAGTGCGCTGAAGGGCGACCGCAAAAGCTATCAGATGAACCCGATGAACCGCCGCGAAGCCCTGCGTGAATCGCTGCTCGACGAGCAGGAAGGCGCCGATGCGCTGATGGTCAAACCGGCCGGCGCGTACCTCGACATCATCCGCGACATTCGTGAAGCCTCGAACCTGCCGCTGTCGGCGTATCAGGTCAGCGGCGAGTACGCGATGATCAAGTTCGGCGCGCAGGCTGGCGCGATCGACGAGGACCGCGTGGTGCGTGAAAGCCTGGGCGCGATCAAGCGCGCGGGTGCGGATCTGATCTTTACTTACTTTGCGATGGATCTGGCATTGGCCGGGATCTGACAGACACCACAGAACCCCTTGTGGGAGCGGGCTTGCTCGCGAAGGCGGTGTATCAGCAACGAATGGGCTGACTGACCCGCCGCCTTCGCGAGCAAGCCCGCTCCCACAGTGGGGTTGTGCTGTGTCAGGGGCAGGCGAAGAACGGCCGGATCCCGTGATCCCGAAAGTACCGCTCGATCACCTTCGGATCCGCACTGTTATCGGCAATCGCCACATAGGTATCCGGGCGCAGCAGATAAAACCCGTTACGCGCCAACCCCGCCGTATCAAACGCCGGCCGCCAGTCGAACACGTGCAGGGGCAGGTTGTGTTCATTGCACCAGGCGATCATCTCGTCGCTGGTGTCGCCGTACACATGCACCTGCCAGCACGGCTGCCGCAGCGGTTCGTAATTATCCCCCTCACCATCATGCGCCCACGGCAAGCGGTCACCGCCGTGGACGTGGCCGGCCGTACCCTGGCTCAGCGGCATGCCGCGGTAGTTGAGGGTGACTTGCGAGACGGTGCGGAAGAGGAATTCGCGGCTGGCCTCGAATGAGGCCATTTTCGGGATCAGAAACGGTGCCAGGCGCGTGCGCAGCAGATCGGCGATGCGCCCCTCGGCGGTGACGAAACTGAACACTTTGTCGGTGGTCGATACCAGTCGCCGGGCGAAGGCGATGCGTTCGGTTTCGTACGTGTCGAGCAGCTTAGCCGTGGCGCTGCCGTTGAGCACGGCGGCGAGTTTCCACGCCAGGTTGATCGCATCGCCGATGCCGGTGTTCATGCCCTGACCGCCCGCCGGGCTGTGCACGTGCGCGGCGTCGCCGAGGAGAAATGCCCGACCGCTGCGGAAGTGCTCGGCCACGCGGTGATGCACACGGTAGGTCGAGAACCAGTTCACGTCTTCGATGTGCACTTTCAGGTGTTCGATGGCGCGGCTGCTGACATCGGAGAATTCCAGGCTTTCGGCGCGATCCGCGCGCTCGTCACGCACCGTGCCGATCAGGCGGGCACGGCCTTCGCCGGCCAGTGGAAACACCGCAAGGAAGTCCGCTTCATCCAGATCCAGGTGCAGCTCACCGTTCATCGCCGGGCCGCTGGCCTTGACGTCGGCGACGTAGAAAATCTGCTGATAGGTGCCGCCGGGAAAACCGGTGTCGAGGGTTTTGCGCACCACTGAGCGGGCGCCGTCACATCCCGCCAGATAGCAGGCCTGGCAGATTTCCTGTTCGCCATCGGGCAGGCGCAAGTGCGCGGTGAGGCCGTCGCCGGTCTCTTCGAAACTTTCCAGCGTGGTGTCGCGTTCGACGGTGACGCCGTAGTCTTCGAGACGCTCGATCAGCAGCCGTTCGTGTTGATCCTGCGGGAAGATTTCGACGAATGCGTACGGCGTCAGGCCTTCGCCGATGCGGTTCAGCGGCAATTGCGCGACCGGTTTGCCGTTGACCCAGAAATTCGCCGCCGCCACCCGATGGCCGTTGCGCACCACGGTGTCGGCCAAGTCCAGTTGCCGGTACAACTCCAGCGTGCGCGCCTGCACCGCCAGCGCTCGTGACGTGCTGCCGGGGGCGGAGGCCTTGTCGATGATGCGCACGCGCACACCGAGTTTGCTCAGCCACAGGGCCAGCACCAGACCGGTGGGGCCGGCGCCGATGATCAGAACGTCGCTGCGGTTCATGGGCCTGTCCTCCGTTGGCTGTGCAGCAAGTATGGATCAGATGGAAAGGGTAGCCAGTGCCGGCCTCTTCGCGAGCAAGCCCGCTCCCACAGTCGAACGCATTCCAAGGTGGGAGCGGGCTTGCTCGCGAAGGGGGCTTATGACCCGGCGCAAAAAAAGGCCCCGCAACGGCAAAGCTGCGGGGCCCTTGTTACGAAGGGATGACGTTTAGAAATCGATGGTCCCCGACAACTTCGCCACGCGCGGCTCACCCTGAGTCAGATAGCCACCCTGCGCCGATTCCCAGTATTTCTTGTTGGCCAGGTTTTCGACGCCCAGACGCAGGGTCACGTCTTTCTGCGAGACCTTGAACGCGTAACGCGCACCCGCGTCGAAGCGGTTCCAGGTCGGCAGACTAAGGTTGTTGGCTGCGTCGGCATATTGGCCGCCGGTGCGCAGCATCCGCGCATTCAGCGCCACGCCTTGCAGGCCCGGTACATCCCAGTCGGCGCCGGCGTTGAACTGGAAGCTCGGCACGCCAATGGCACGGTTACCGTCGTTGGTGCCGTTCTGGGTGTTCTTCAGTTCGGTGTGCATCACGGTCACGCCACTGAGCAGGCGCAGGCCGCTGATCGGCTCGCCGAAGACGTTCATTTCCACGCCTTTGTTGATCTGCTCGCCTTCACGCACGTAGGTGCAAGTGGTGGCACTGTTGATTTCACAGTAACCATCGCTTGGCTGCTCGATGCGATACACGCCCAGGCTCGCACCGTAAGTGCCCATGTCGACTTTGACTCCGGCCTCGGTCTGCTTGGAGCGTGCCGGCGCGTAGACTTCGTTGCCGTTGGTTACCTGGAAGCCACCGGTGCTGGTCGGCGAAGTCGGACCCTGTGCCAGTCCTTCGATGTGGTTGGCGTAGAACGACACGTGCTCCCACGGCTTGAACACGATGCCGTAGACCGGCGTGGTGATCGATTCGTCGTAGCTCGACTTGCGGCTGCCGCTGCCGTAACTGGCGTAGTTGTAGCCCTGCACCACCAGTTGCTGGCGACGCAGGCCGGCGGTGATCAACAGGCGATCATCGAAGAAGCCGAGAGTGTCGGAGAGCGCGAGGCTGCGGTTGAAGGTCTTGCCGACAACGCCCGGATCGCTGACGTCGCCTCCGGAAAAGTTGCCGACCGGCGACGGGGTTTCCACCGGGTGGTAGATGTTGTTGGCGTACTTGGTCAGGTCGAAATCATAGGCGCTGCGCTGCTCGGCCCACAGACCGCTGAGGCCGAAGTTGAGCTTGTGGCTGACAGCACCGGTGTTGAACTTGCCGTTCAGGCCGGCCATCAGGCTGGTGTTGTCTTCATCGTGAGGAATGAACGAGCCGGTGGTGAACGAGGCGCCGTTGTTGCCCACCAGCGTGGTCGAATTGTAGCGCCCGACTTCGCGGGTGTGCTTGGCGCCGCCGGCGACGTACGCTGTCCAGTTGTCGTTCAAATCGTACTCGGCGCGGAGCATGCCGAAGGTGTCTTCGATGTCGGTGTAACCCCACTTCGGCGCGTAGTTGGTGTCGGCCGACGGTGCGTCCGGAATGTGCGTGGCGGTGCCGAGGTTGACCGAGTTGCGGCCACCGTTGACGCGTTCCTTCTGATAGGCGAAGTCGCCGGAAATACGCAGCGCGTCACCGCGATAATCAAGGCCGAGACTGAACAGTTTCGAGCGCTGGTTTTCGTGGTCGATGCCAGTGTCGCCTTCGCGCTGGGACAGGTTGATCCGCGCGCCGAAGCGATTGTCTTCGCCGAAACGCTGGCCGATGTCGAAGTGCTGACCGATGCGGCCTTCGCTGTTGATGTCGGTGGTGTAGCGGCGCAACGGCTCGTCGCCGGCGCGCTTGGGTTGCAGATTGACGCCACCGCCGATGCCGGAGCCGGTCGGGGTCACGCCGTTGATGAAGGCGTTCGGGCCTTTGAACACTTCCACGCGCTCCAGGGCGTCGGTGGAAATGATCTGCCGCGGCAGCACGCCGTACAGGCCGTTATAGGAAATGTCGTCGCCGTTGAGCGGCAAACCGCGGATCATGAACACCTGCGCCTGGTTGGAGAAACCCGAGGCCTGACGTACCGAAGAATCGTTGAGCAGCACATCGGCGACGTCTTCGGCCTGCTGGTCCTGAATCAGCTGTTCGGTGTAGGACGTGGCACTGAACGGCACATCCATCATGTCCTGATTGCCCAGCACGCCGAGCTGACCGCCACGGGCGACCTGACCACCGGAATAAACCGGGGGCAGGGCGCTGGGCGTCAGCGCCTGGGCATTGATGTTGACGTTGTCGAGCACCAACGCCTTGCTGTTTTCATCGGCCGCGTAGGCAGTGACCGTCAGGGAGCACAGCAAAGCGAGAAGCGTTGGGCGAAAAGGAACACCGGGTCGAGCTGGAGTGGACATGTTTCGTACCTGGCGGCGCGCCGCCGATGAGAAAATTTGAACGGCGCGGGGAACTCCTTGCGCAAATGCGACTCCAGGCGCAAATGATAGGAGTTCGCAGTAACGTTTTGCAAACGGTTTATCTTGCTGAAGTTCCAGATTCGAATGGATACCTGTGGTGAGGGGATAAATCCCCTCACCACAAAGGTCACAGTCCTAGCCTGCGTCACACTTTTGATCGTATGGTGAACCCGCCTCAATGCACGCCAAGGAGCGCCATGCACACCCCTCGATTACTGATTTCCCTCGCCGCGCTGCTGGTGCTCGCCGGTTGCGCGGGGCAGCGCAGCCAGGCGCCGGCGCCGCGTGCGCCCGCCGAAGTGAAGGCCGAAATCGTGCGGCTGATGCCGGCGAAAGTACCCGACCGTCAGGGCTGGGCCACCGACATCTACGCCGCGCTCGCCGCCCAGCACATCAGCCCGACCACGCAAAATCTGTGCTCGGTGCTGGCCGTCGCCGAGCAGGAATCGACCTATCAGGTCGACCCGACGGTGCCGGGCCTGGGCAAGATCGCCCGTGACGAAATCGACCGCCGTGCCGGCAAGGCACACATCCCCGGAATGCTGGTCAGCGCCGCACTGGCCGTGCGTTCGCCCACCGGCAAAACCTATAGCGAACGCCTCAACGCGGCACGCAGCGAGAAAGAGCTGAGCGCAATCTTCGACGACTTCATCGGCATGGTGCCGATGGGCCGCACCTTGTTCGGCGGCTTCAACCCGGTACACACCGCCGGGCCGATGCAGGTCAGCATCGAATTCGCCGAGCAGCACACCAAGGATTATCCGTACCCGGTCAACGGCACCATCCGCCACGAAGTGTTCACCCGCCGTGGCGGCATGTACTTCGGCATCGCCCATTTGCTCGGCTATCCGGTGAGTTATCGCGAGCCGCTGTACCGCTTTGCCGACTTCAACGCTGGTTGGTACGCCAGCCGCAATGCCGCGTTCCAGAACGCCGTCAGCCGAGCCTCGGGCATCCCGCTGGTGCTGGATGGCGATGTGATCCGCTACGACTCGATCATGCCCGGTAGCACCGAGCTGGCGGTGCGCACCCTCGGCAAGTCGCTGGGCATGCGCAACCCGACCATTCGCGATCAACTGGAGAAGGGCAAGACTCTGGAGTTTGAAGACACCAAGCTTTATCAACGAGTGTTCGAACTGGCCGAGAAGGCCGAAGGCAAGACTTTGCCGCGCGCGGTGTTGCCGGGGATCGTGCTGCAGAGCCCGAAAATCACCCGCAAATTGACCACGGCATGGTTCGCCAAACGGGTGGACGAGCGCTACAAACGCTGCATGGCGAGGGGCGGGTGAGACGCCGTCACAGCACTTTGACCGCGCGACCAATCGCCTGAATCGGCCCGGTCGGTTTACCGATCGGCGAGCCATTGGCGCCTTCCAGCGTCAGCTCGAACAGCTGATTCGGTTGCAGCGGCGGCAGCTTGTCCAGCGGCACCGACAGCGCCTCGCCCGGTTTGACCAGCCCCAGCGACACCGGCCCTTGCCAGCCGTCAGCCTTGGTCCAGAACTCCAGCGCCTTGTCCGCCGGCACTTCGACCACGCCTAGCGGGATCAACTGAATTTCCCGTGGATTACTGGCCTGAATCACCCAGCCTGGCGCCTTGTCCTGCGGCGCGACCAGCACCACCAGATAATTCGGCTTCGACGGGGTCTGTGTCAGCAGAATTGCCCCCAATACCAGCGTGGCCGCCAGTCCGGCGGCGCTCAGCCCGCGCCACAGCGGCAGCAGATTCCACCACGAGGTTGACGGCGCAGCCGGCGCTTTTTGCGCGAACCGCTCGACACTGCGCTCGATGCGCGGCCACAAGTGCGGCGAAGGCTGCTGCGTCCCGGCAAATTCGGTCAGGTCGAGCAAGCGTCGCTCCCAGGCATCCACCGCCGCTTGCAGTTCGGGGTCGTGGGGCAAGCGCTGTTGCAGCGCTTCACGCTCCGGCGCCGACAGGGTGCCGAGCACGTATTCACTGGCCAGTTCATCACGTTCCTGCGCCGATTCAGTGGTCATCCCATGCACTCCCGCAAAGCGTTGAGGCTGCGTTTGATCCAGGCTTTGACCGTGCCCAGCGGCGTGTCCAGGCGCGCGGAAATCTGTGCATGACTGTAGCCGTCGACATAGGCGTGGAGAATGCAGCTTCGCCGCTGCGGGTCGAGTTGTTCCAGACAACGATGGATCCGCGCCGAATGGCCCTGCACATCGAAGGCGTCCTCGTCAGGCTCGGCATCGTGTTCTTCGTTGAACGGCGCCTCCCGGCTTTGATCACGCAGCTGGTTCAACGCCAGATGCCGGGTCACGCTGAACATCCAGCCGCGCGCTGAACCGCGCGCCGGATCAAATTGCGCCGCACCGTTCCAGATCTTGATAAACGCCTCATGCACGATGTCTTCGGCCAGCGCCGCGTCACGTACCAGTCGTTTTGCAACGCCGAGCAGGCGCGGGCCTTCCTGCACGTACAAATCGCGCAGGGCCGACTGCTCGCCGCGGGCACAGGCAGCGAGACGGGCTTCGTAATCAAACACCGGTTCAGGCAAAGACATGGGGTGCAATCTAGCTCACATTCCGCAAACATCCAGACAACCCGGGTGTCCCTGTGGATGCCTGTGTGGGAGGGGGCTTGCTCCCGAATGCAGTGTGTCAGTGAACGATAGGGTGGCTGACACACCGCCTTCGGGAGCAAGCCCCCTCCCACAAGGAAGATTTGTGCGAGAGCGGAAAGTCAGTTCGCCGCCCAGAAAATGTAGTCGGCCTGATACTTCACTACTTCCTGCTTGCCCTTGGTCGCCGCCGTGCATTCGCTGCCTGGCGCTACGCCGCCCTTGAGCGCGACACGCTGGATGTAGCTCACGCCGCTCATCGCGCCTTTGCCTTCAGCAGGGTTGGCCTTGACCAGTTGATAGGGCAGGTTGCCCGGGCTCGACGGGGCGACTGCCAGTTGCGTGCCGGTGACTTTCGAACCGTCCTTGGCCTGCCAGGTGGCGGGCGGGCCGAAGTAGGTACCGACCTGCTTGCCGCTGCGATCATTGAGCACCGCTTTCGGGCCGACGAAAGTCCATTCGGTCTGCCCGGCCGCGTTGGGCTTGTCGCGGCATTCGTAAGTGATCTCGCCGACGCCGGTGGTTTCCAGAGCGATCTTGTGACCGTCCGGGACTTTGATTGCGTCGGGATAGTTGCTTTGGGCGAAGGTTGTCGAGGACAGGGCGAGCAAACCGGTGAGGCCAATCAGTTGAGTGATGTTCATCAGTGTTATCTCCGAAAGGGTAGATCGCTGGCAGCCAACAGTGGCTGTTACAGGGACTACCCGTGGCGGAGGCGTTTGGATGCAGTGCCCGACAAATATTTTTCAATCTCTGCAAATCAAAACTGTGGGAGCGAGCTTGCTCGCGAATGCGTAGTGTCAGTCGACTCATTTATATCTGAACCACCGCTTTCGCGAGCAAGCTCGCTCCCACAGGGGGCTTCAGCGGGCTTGAGGCCGGAGGCTTTCAGCAGTTCCTGGGTATAGGGATGCTGCGGTGCGGCAAAAATCTCCCGCGACGAGCCCTGTTCCACCACCTTGCCATCCTTGATCACCATCAAGTCATGGGCCAGCGCATGCACCACCGCCAGGTCATGGCTGATAAACAGATACGTCAGTCCATGCTTGATCTGCAATTGCCGCAACAGGTCCACCACTTGTTTCTGTACCGTGCGATCCAGCGCCGAGGTCGGTTCGTCGAGCAGGATCAGCGCCGGCTCCAGCACCAGTGCGCGGGCGATGGAGATGCGCTGGCGTTGACCGCCGGAGAATTCGTGGGGATAGCGATGGCGACTCTTGGGGTCGAGGCCGACTTCCTCCAGCACGCGAATCACCGCTGCTTCGCGCTCGGCCTCGGTGCCGATGCCGTGGGTCAGCAACCCTTCGGCAATGATCTGCTGCACCGACATGCGCGGGCTCAGGCTGCCGAACGGGTCCTGGAACACCACCTGAATCTGCCGCCGTAATGGCCGCATCAAGCGTTGATTGAGCAGGCTCAACTGCTTGTTGCCGAAGCGGATATCGCCCTCGGATTCCACCAGCCGCAGGATCGCCTGACCCAGCGTCGATTTGCCCGAACCGGACTCGCCGACAATCCCCAGCGTCTTGCCGCGTTGCAAGCGGAAACTGACCCCGTCCACCGCTTTGATGTACGCCTGCGAACGACTGAACAAGGCCTTGGGCAGGGCAAACCAGACCTTCAGATCATCGACTTCCAGCAGGTTGTGCTGGTACGGACTCGGCACCGGCGCACCGCTCGGTTCAGCCTCGATCAGCAAGCGGCTGTAAGGGTGCTGCGGCGCGCGAAACAGCGTCTCGCAGGCGGCCTGTTCGACGATTTCGCCGTGGCGCATCACGCACACCCGTTGCGCGATGCGCCGCACCAGATTGAGATCATGACTGATCAGCAGCATCGACATGCCGAGCCGCTGTTGCAGCTCGATCAGCAGCTCGAGAATCTTCTGCTGCACGGTGACGTCCAGCGCCGTGGTCGGCTCATCGGCGATCAGCAGTTCCGGCTCATTGGCCAGCGCCATCGCAATCATCACCCGTTGCCGCTGACCGCCGGAGAGCTGATGCGGGTAGGCTTTCAAGCGCTGTAGAGGTTGGCGAATGCCCACCAGTTCGAGCAATTCCAAAGTGCGCTCACGGGCGGCGCGGCCCTTGAGGCCCTTGTGAATCTCCAGCACTTCGCTGACCTGTCGTTCCACGGTGTGCAGTGGATTGAGCGAGGTCATCGGCTCCTGGAAAATCATCGCAATCCGGTTGCCGCGCAAACCGCGCATCTGCTGCTCGCTGGCGTCCAGCAAGTTCACCCCGTTGTAAGCAATCGAACCGCTGCTGCTGACGGTTTTCCCCGGCAACAGGCGCAAAATCGAATGTGCCGTGACCGACTTGCCCGAGCCGGACTCACCGACCAGCGCCAGGCATTCGCCGCGGCGGATCTCGAGGTTCAAACCGTGCACAACCGTCTGTTCGCCAAAGGAAACACGCAGGTCGCGGATCTCGATCAAATTGTTTTGCATGTCAGCTCCTTGGATCAAGATCGTGGATCAAACGCATCTCGGCAAGCCTCGCCGATGAACACCAATAAAGACAAAATCAGCGCCAAGGCAAAAAACGCCGTCAGCCCCAGCCACGGCGCCTGCAGATTGCGCTTGGCCTGGCCGATCAGTTCGCCCAGCGAGGCGGTCCCGGCGGGCATGCCGAAACCGAGGAAGTCCAGCGCGGTGAGGGTGGCGATGGCGCCGGTCAGAATGAACGGCAGGTAGGTCAGGGTGGAGGTCATCGCGTTGGGCAGGATGTGCCGCAGCATCAGTTCGCTATCGTTGAGGCCCAGCGCCCGCGCGGCTTTGACGTATTCCAGATTGCGTCCACGCAGAAACTCGGCGCGCACCACATCCACCAATGCCAGCCAGGAAAACAGCGCCATGATCCCCAGCAGCCACCAGAAACTTGGCGAGACAAACCCGGACAAGATGATCAGCAGATACAGCACCGGCAGCCCCGACCAGATCTCCAGCACGCGCTGCCCGAGCAAATCGACCCAGCCGCCGTAATAACCCTGCAACGCCCCGGCAACGATGCCGACCAACGCACTGATGCCGGTGAGGATCAGCGCAAACAGAATCGAAATTCGTGTGCCGAAAATCACCCGCGCCAACACGTCCCGGGCCTGATCGTCGGTGCCCAGCCAATTGCTTGAAGAGGGTGGGCTGGGTGCCGGTTCAGTCAGGTCGTAATTGACCGTGTCGTAGCTGAACGGGATCGGCGGAAACAGCATCCAGCCGCCCTGATCCTCGATCAGCGAGTGCACGTAAGCGCTGGCGTAATCCGGCTGGAACGGCAGCTCGCCGCCGAAATCGGTTTCCAGGTAATCGCTGAGGATCGGGAAGTACCAGGCGTCGTGGTAGCGGATCACCAACGGCTTGTCGTTGGCGATGAGTTCGCCACCGAGGCAGATCAGGCACAGCCCGAGGAACAGCCACAACGACCAGCGCCCACGGCGATTGGCCTTGAACTGCGCGACCCGGCGCTGACCCAGAGGAGAAAGTGTGAACATCAGGCAGTCCTCGCCGAGAAGTCGATGCGCGGGTCGAGCAGGGTGTAGCTGAGGTCGCCGATCAGCTTGATCAACAGGCCGAACAGGGTGAACAGGAACAACGCGCCGAACACCACCGGGTAGTCGCGCGACACCGCCGCCTCGTAACTCATGCGCCCGAGGCCGTCGAGGTTGAAGATGGTTTCGATCAGCAAGGAACCGGCGAAGAACACCTCGATCAGCGCCGAGGGCACCCCGGCCACCACCAGCAGCATCGCGTTGCGAAATACGTGGCCGTAGAGCACGCGGCGCTCGGTCAGACCCTTGGCCCGCGCGGTGATCACGTACTGGCGGCTGATCTCGTTGAGAAAGCTGTTTTTGGTGAGGATGGTCAGGGTGGCGAACCCACCGATCACCAGCGCCGTGACCGGCAGCACCAGGTGCCAGAGGTAGTCGCCGACCTTGCCCAATGTACTAAGGCTGTCGAAGTTGTCCGACACCAGGCCCTGCACCGGAAACCAGTTGACGTAGCTGCCGCCGGCGAACACCACGATCAGCAGAATCGCAAACAGAAACGCCGGCATCGCGTAGCCGATGATGATCGCGGTGCTGCTCCAGACATCGAATGCGCTGCCGTTCCTGATTGCTTTGCGGATGCCCAGCGGAATTGAAATCAGGTAGGTGATCAGCGTCGCCCACAGGCCGAGCGACAACGACACCGGCAGCTTCTGGGCGATCAGATCGGTGACCTTGGCGCCGCGAAAAAAACTGCTGCCCAGATCCAGCTGTGCGTAGTTTTTCAGCATCAGCCACAGGCGTTCGTGCATCGGCTTGTCGAAGCCGTAGTGGTGTTTGATTTCCTCGATCAGCGCCGGATCGAGGCCGCGGCTGCTGCGCCCGGCACCGCCAACCGCGGCGACTTCGCCACCGCCGCCCATGCTGTGTCCGCCGAAACCTTGCAGGCGCGCAATGGCTTGCTCCACCGGGCCGCCCGGCGCGGCCTGCACAATCAGGAAATTGACCACCAGAATGCACAGCAGCGTGGGGATGATCAGCAGCAAGCGTCGACTCAGATAACGCAGCATGTCACTGGCCCCCCGCGAGCTGGGTGTGCATCTGTTGCGTGGTCAACGGCTTGGCCGAGACCTCCCACCAGGTGTTGAGGCCTTCGTCGTACGCCGGTTGCACCGGCGGCATGCCGAAGCGGTTCTGATACACCGTCGGCGTGCCTTTGGAGTAGTAGTTGGGAATCATGTAGTAACCCCATTGCAGCACCCGGTCGAGGGCGCGGGCGTAATGCACCATGGCTTCGCGGGTGTCGGCCTTGACCAGCCCGTCGATCAGTTGATCGACCGCCGGGTTGGCCAACACCATCGAGTTCGAACTGCCGACTTGCGTGGCACTTTGCGAGGCGTACAGGCTGTACAGCTCGCGGCCGGGGGAGACGATCGGATCGCCACTGCGCGGAAAACTGGTGACGATCATGTCGTAGTCGCGGGCATTGAGCCGATTGACGTATTGCGCCGAGTCGATCCGGCGCAAATTCAGGGTGATGCCGATCTGCGCGAGGGTGCGTTTGAACGGCAACAGCATGCGATCAAAACCGCCCTGACCGTCGAGGAAGGTGAACTCCAGCGGTTCACCGGCGGCGTTGAGCAGCCGATTGTTGTGCGGCGTCCAGCCGGCCTCGGCGAGCAGCTTCAGGGCTTGCAACTGCTTGTCGCGGATGTAGCCGCTGCCGTCGGTTTTCGGCGCCTGATACACCGTGGTGAACACCTCGTCGGGAATCTGCCCGCGCAACGGTTCGAGGATCTTCAGTTCCTCGGCGTCAGGCAGGGCGGTGGCGGCCATTTCACTCTTCGGCCAGAAGCTGTTCTGGCGCACGTAGAAGCCGCGCATCATCTGCTTATTGGTCCATTCGAAATCCCACAGCAGGCTGATCGCCTGACGCACGCGGCGATCCTGAAAAATCGGGTTTTGCAGGTTGAACACGAAGCCTTGGGCCGCCGTCGGTTTTTCCGGGGCGAGGATCGCCTGTTGCAAGCGCCCGTCACGCAGCGCCGGGCTGTCGTAACCCACCACATAACCGGATGAGGAAAACTCGCGGTTGTAGTCGAACGCCCCGGCCTGCAACAGCTGGCGGGCGACGTCGGTGTCGCCGTAGAAATTCACCGTGAGCGTGTCGAAGTTGTACATCCCGCGACTGACCGGCAGGTCTTTGCCCCACCAGTCCGGGTCGCGCTGGAAACTGATGCTGCGCCCCGCGTCGACCTTGCTCACCCGATACGGGCCGCTGCCTAGCGGTGGCTCGAAGCCGCCGCCGTTGGCGAAATCGCGAGTCTGCCACCAGTGCTCGGGTACCACGCGCAGCGTCGCCAGATCCAGCGCCAAAGTGCGGTTGAGGTTGTTCTTGAAAGTGAAACGAATCTGCCGCGGATTCTCGATCAGCACCTCCTGCACATCGGCGTATTGCTGGCGATAGCTCAGGCTGCCTTTGGTCATCAGCAGGTTGAAGGTGTAGCGCACGTCCTCGGCGGTGATCGGCGTGCCGTCGGCGAAGCGGGCCTTGGGGTTCAGGGTGAAACGCACCCAGAGCCCTTCGGGATCGCGCTCCATCTGTTGCGCGACCAGACCGTAAACGGTGTAGGGCTCGTCGAGCGAACGGAACGCCAGAGGCGCATACACCCAGTCGTTGACCTGCACCACGGAAATGCCTTGATCGGCATACGGAGTGATGTAGTTGTACTGACCGATTTCCATCGACGCGCGACTGAGCGAACCACCCTTGGGCGCGTGCGGATCGACGAAATCGAAATGCTCGAAACCCGCCGGATACTTCGGCGCCTCGCCGTATACCGTCATTGCGTAGCTGCCGGCGGCCATTGCCGGCACGGCGGCGCAGAGCAAAACGCCGCCGAGCAGCAGGCCTGCCATGTTGCGCATGAATCTCATGAAGTTTTTCCTCTGTCCCTGAAGCAACACAGTTCAAACTGTGGGAGTGGGCCCTGTGGTGAGGGGATTTATCCCCGACCGGCTGCGAAGCTGTCGCAAACCCATTGCATGCGGTGTTTCTGGTCATCCGCAGTTGCAGGTTTTTGGGGCGCTTCGCACCCCATCGGGGATGAATCCCCTCACCACAAAAGGCTGCTCCCACAAGGAGTTGCGGTGCTCTCGGTCAGAAGTGATACGTCATGCGCGCAAACAGCGTGCGGCCCAGCGGGTCGGTGTAGCGCGGGTCATAGCCGCTCTGGAAGTTGTAGGCCTGGTTGGTGAAAGGCGGGTTGCGGTCGAACATGTTCTTCATCCCCGCATCCACGTCCAGCACCTTGTTGAAGGTGTAGCCGGCCGACAGGTCCCACACCGAATACGACGCGACGCGCGCATGGGTATCGCGGTCGTAGTCGTTGTAGCCGGTGGTGAAGCGGTTGGTCAGCGACGCGCGAGCCGCGCCGAAGGTCCAGCTGCCGGTGAGGTTGTGTTTCCAGCGCGCGATCACCCCGTCCCCTTCGAAGTCGCCGACCTTGTCGGTGAACGGGCCCTTGATGGTGCTCTGAAAGTCGTAACTGTCGACGTAGGTGCCTTGCAGCCCCAGACCGAACTGGCCGTAAGGGGTGTTCGGGAAGCGGTAATCCAGCGATACATCGACACCGTTGGTCTCGACGATGCCGAGGTTGGCGTTGCCGGTGACGATGTAGTTGAGCGTGCCGTCGGCGTTGCGCACGAAGCGATCCGGGTAGCTGCCGGCCTGATCGAACACGGTGGATTCGGGGAACGGCTGGATCTGGTTGGAAATGTGAATCCACCAGAAATCCAGACCCACCGACAGGTTGCTGACCGGTTGGTAGACGAAGCCCAGCGTCACGTTGCGCGCTTTCTCCGGGGCGAGATCTTCGTTGCCGCCAATCTGGTTGAGGAACTGCTGGCCGCAATCGCGCCCGCCGTTGCCGCCCGGTTGCACCACGCCACCGGTACACAGCACCGGGTCGTTGTAGTAGCCCTGGGTGTAGGTGATGCTGCGCGGCGAATACAGCTCGTAGAGTGACGGCGCACGGAAACCTTCACTGTACGCGCCGCGCACCACCAGCTCTTTGAGCGGCTGATAACGGAACGAATATTTCGGGTTGGTGGTGCTGCCGAAGTCGCTGTATTTGTCGTGGCGCACGGCGGCGGACAGTTCGAGGCTGTCGAGCACCGGTACGTTGATTTCTGCGTAGGCAGCTTTGACGCTGCGGTCGCCTTCGACACTGCCGTTGGGGTCGATGCCGAGGCTCTGAATGTCACCGGCAAACTGTTCGAAGTCCTGGTGGAATTTCTCTTTGCGGTACTCGCCACCCAGTGCCAGACCGGAAGGGCCGGCACCGAACCAGTCGCCGATCTCGCGGCTGATGCGTCCGTCGAAACCGGCCACGCGGCCGACAGCGGTGGAATAGGCGCCGTGATACATGGCCTGGTCGATGTACTGCTGACCGGCGGCGGATTGCGGGCCGAACGGGTTGAGCAGACCGCTGGCCAGACCGTTGATCATCGCCTGATCGCTGACATAACCGCTGGTGACGCTGGAGACGATTTTGTTCTGGTTGTACGAGGCGCCGACGTTGTAATCCCAGCCGCCGACCAGACCGTCGAAGCTCAGCAGAAAGCGCTGGCTGGTGTTCTGGTCTTTCGATTCGCGCGGGCCGGCAGCAGTCTCGCGCCAGTTGACATCGACCGGTTGCGTCGGGTCGAGGGCGAAGCCGGTCGGGCCGGGCGTGATGCCGTTGCCGGGGTAGTAGGGCGACGAGGAATCCAGGCTCAGGCCAGTGAGCGGTGCCGGGCCGACCGCTGTGGCGTTGTTGTTGCGCGACCAGAAGTATTCGAGGTTGACGTTGTGGTCATCCGCCAGCTTGCCGGTGGTCTTGCCGAAGAACGACGTCTTTTCGGTTTGCGGAATCAGGTCGATGTATTCGCGGGTGCTGAAGCGGCACAAACCGTCGCGCGCCACCAGATTGGGGCCGTTGCAATTGCTGTTGGCCAACGGGTTGGTGGCGTTGCCGTTCTGGCTGTAGTTGCCCGGGAACGCGGTGCCGGAGGTCTGATCCAGACCGCGGTCGGGCACATAGTCGCGGGCGAAGGAGCGGTCGTTGGCGTCGAGGTTCTGCTGCTTGTTGTAGTTGAACACGCCGAGCACGTTGAAGCGGTCTTGTTCCAGATCACCGTAGCCCCAGCTGGCGCTCATGTCTTTGGTGGCGCCACCGCCGCTGTGGGTCGGGGTTTCGCCACCGAGGGTCAACTGGCCGTCGGTCATGGATTTCTTGGTGATGAAGTTGATCACGCCGCCGATGGCGTCGGTGCCGTAGAGGGCCGACGCGCCGTCGCGCAGGACCTCCACGCGCTCGATGGCGGCAAACGGGATCATGTTCAGATCCACCGCGCCGCCGGCCGAGTTGGTGCCGGACAAGGCATTGTTGGCCAGCCGTCGACCGTTGAGCAGCACCAGGGTCTTGTTCGCGCCGATGCCGCGCATGTCGGCAAACGAAGCGCCACCGGTGGCGGCGCCGACCGAACCGGCGCTGTTGTTGATCGACTGGCTGCCGGTGATCCGCTGCACCAGTTCGGCGGTGGTGGTCACGCCCTGTTTGCGCAGCTCATCGGCCTTGAGAATGGTGATCGGCACAGCCGTTTCCGCATCGACCCGGCGAATCGCCGAACCGGTCACTTCCACCCGTTGCAGTTGCGTGGTCGGCGCCACCACCGCTGCCGCAGCGGGCACGGCCGCGTTGTCATCCTCGGCGGCTTGCACTGTCCCGGCGCCCATCCCCATGGCCACCAGATACAACGGAACAAAACGGTGACGAGAGATCGTGGCCACCAAAGGTTTGAGCGTAAAGCGTGGAGTGTTCATCAGCATGGTTGTTTCCGACTTTATTAGACGTTATCGAAATGGCCTTGTGAGCCCTGATTGCGCAGGTCACGGGGGTGCCGCGCCGCGAAAAACCACTTTCTTCAAGCAAGCCGATCCCCTCCGAACACGCGTTGCGTTTTTTCGGTCGGCTGATTGCGACGGGATTCTTCAGCGGTGCCGGGCGCGCTTCTCAACGCGCGCCCGGCACCGCACTCAGTGGGTGGTCATCACCGAAATCTTGCTGATGCCCGAGCGCTCGATGGACGCCATGGCCTTGGCCACCTGGCCGTAATTGACGTTGGCGTCGGCCTGCAGCTGCACGCGCACTTCGGCGTCCTTGGCCTTGACCTCCTTGAGGCTGGCTTCCAGCGATTCCGGCGCCAGTTCGGTTTTTGCCAGATAGAACTTGCCGTCCTGATCGACGCTGACCACCACCGGGTCTTTCTTCTCGGCGGGGGCGACGGCGTCGGTTTTCGGCAGGTTGACCTTGATCGCGTTGGTCATCAGCGGCGCGGTGACGATGAACACCACCAGCAGCACGAGCATCACGTCCACCAGCGGCGTGACGTTCATTTCGCTGAGCACTTCATCGCTGTCTTGCGTGGAAAAGGACATCAGCTGGCCTCCCGCACGGCGGCTGTGGTTTTGCTGGCGATGGCCTGACGGCTGATGGAAAACGCGCTGCGTGAAGCGAGGGCGTCGAAGTCGTGGGCGAAGTCATCCATGTCTGCCGAAGCGAGTTTCAGGCGGCGCAGGAAGAAGTTGTAAATCAGCACCGCCGGAACCGCGACGGCGATCCCCACGCCAGTGGCGATCAGTGCATGGCCGATGGGGCCGGCGACCGCCTCAAGGCTGGCCGAACCGGTTTCGCCAATGCTTTGCAGGGCTTCCATGATTCCCCATACGGTGCCGAACAGACCAATGAACGGCGCGGTGCTGCCGATACTGGCGAGGATCGCCTGACCGTTTTCCAGGGAGCGGCGTTCTTTCTGGATCTGCTGGCGCAGGTTGCGTTCCAGGCGATCGGAACGGTTGATGGTGTGCGCCAGTTGTTGCGTGGTGCGCGGCGATTCTTCCACCAGCAAGGCTTCGAAACCGCTGCTGGCGATGCGCGCCAGCGAGCCCGGATACTGGCTGGCGTGTTCGGCGGCAGTGAGCAGATCCGGCGCGCCCCAGAAGGCTTTGCTGAATTGTTTGTTCTGGGCTTTCTGGCGCAGGTATTGCGCCGACTTGACCAGCAGGATTGCCCAGCTGACCACGGAAAACAGCACCAGGCCCCAGAGCACACCGGGGACAATCATCGAAGACAGTGAAGAGTTCATGGCTACACCTCGCTTGCATTAAGTCGGTTATGAGTTGGGTCTGCCGTTATTGCGGCAATTTGAAATCGATGGTCTGGGTGGCGAAGCCGTCAATCGGCGTATCACCGCGCTTGGCCGGAATGAACTTCCAGTTCTTCACCGCCGCGACGGCGGCGTCATCCAGTTGCGGCTTGCCGCTGGACTTGGTCACCGTGACCGAACCGGCGCGACCGTTGGCCAGCACCTGAATGCGCAGCACCACGCTGCCTTCCCAATTGCGCCGCAGCGCCAGCGACGGGTACTCCGGCGGTGGGTTGCCGAGGCTGGCGAGACCGGAAATCGCTGCCGATTCCTTGACCGGGCCGGGCGCGGCGGCAGGGGCCGGTGGCGCGCTTGGTGTCGCCGGCGCAGCGGGAGCGGCCGGTTGTGCCGGGGCAGGCGGAGCTTTCGGTGGCTCGACTTTTTCACCGGTTTGGGCTTTTCGAGCGGCTTCGGCTTTTCGATCGGCTTGGGCTTCTCCACCGGTTTGGGCGGTGGCTTGACCGCATCTTCGTCCTCCACCGGTTGTTCAGGCTCCGGAGGTGGAGGGGGTGGCGGTGGTGGCTCCGGCGTGGGCGGCGCAGGCGGTGTCGGGCTGCTCAGCTCGACAGTCATTTCCGGGATCTGCGGCGGTGTCGGAAGGGGCTCGGGTCGAGTCTGCTGGAGAAACCACCAGGCGCCGCCGTGTATCAGCGCCGATACCGCTACCAGCAACAGCATCTGCTGTTTATTCAACCCGCCGGGTTGCGACGTGTTGGCTGCGAAAACCGGCCTGTCCGGTGGCGGCGGGATTGGCGTTTGCCGTAACGGCCCCGGCAGGGTTCTGTGCTTTACCGCATCGTTCATTAAAGCTCCCTCGGGTTGATGAAGGGCAATAAGGTGCCGTCCGAACATAGGGGGGATGTTCGAGTGGATGGGTGCAACTTTCTTCAAGGTGTACGCAAGCCGATAGTTGAACTATCTATTGAACAGGGCTTGCTTACAGTTACTGGCTTAGAGCCATCGACTTCGAGTGTTCATTAGCCATTCCCTGGTTGTTCTTGTGCTTTATGTAGGAGCGGCCCGAGCCTTCGGCAGCTCCTACAGTTGATTACTCAAATTTTGTTTTGCAACCGCTGTGCCAAATGTTGCGCAAATGTACAGCGGTTATTTCATGGCTGTTACCCGTGTCGCATTTATATAAGTTTTACTGGTGGTCCAAGTTTTCTTTAATGCGTGACTGTCCACGGCCCCGAATCCCGGGGCTTTTTTACAGGCGAGTCAGGCCTGGCGCTGTATCCGGCGGATCAGCCAGATAGAGCCGCTGAACTCGAGTCTGCCAAGGCACTTGATGGTGCGCGGCGGACTGATTTGGTGCGGGTCAATGGATTAGCGGGTCACAGGCTGTATTCCTTGTTCTTGTTCAATTGAAATCACTGTTTTAAATGTTGGTTAGTTATGCTCGGGAGTGCGCTTTTGGTGCAATAATAAAAAGCCTTAAGTTATTGTTAGACAATCCTGTTGCCAGTCATCGATTGATCGTTTGTGCAATAACTTCATGCGGTGTATTTAAAAAATAAATAGTGTATTGCCGCTGGCGCAGCCAATGGCGCCAAACGCAGTGCAGGAGTGTCGGGTTCAGGTAATAAGATAAAGGTATTGATTGCCGGGACTGTGGCGGTGAACTCGGCGTTGCGCCAATTGATACCCACAGGCAGTAGTGATGCGGCAGAACGATTGAAGATTCACGCAGTGACCTCCTTGTTGCCAGCTCGGATACGCGAACTTTTGGTTCGGTATCGCACCTTACAAGAACGCGGATAGCGTTCGATGATTGCTCTTGGTGCGGGATGGGCACCGCCAGCGCTGTTTTGCGAGGTTTAAATTCGCAAGTCGCGAGTGCATGGAAAAAATGTGCCAAAGCCGATACACCCGCTATAAATAGGGCTACACCAGACCTGTCGAGATCGAGGAGGGGACATGTATCAACTTTACGGACATCTCAATTCAGGTGCTGCCGCGATCGAAGCGGCGCTGGAGTTGTGCCAGATCGCCTACCGCTTCATCGATAGCCAGGCCTCGAGCGAAGCCGCCGAGGCACTGGCGCTGCTTAATCCACTGAAGCAGGTGCCGACCCTGCAATTGCCCGATGGCAGTGCGATCACCGAGAGTGTGGCGATTCTGATTCACCTGGGCCTGAGCTTTCCCGAATCCGGCCTGTTGCCGGACAAGCCGGCGGACCGCGATCAGGCGATTCGCGGCATGGTCTACATCGTCAGCAATTGCTACGCGGCCATCGGCGTCATCGATTACCCCGAGCGCTGGCTGGTGATGCCCGACGAGGCCTCACGGCAAAACCTGATGGCCGGCGCCCGCGAGCGTTTGCACTGGAGTTGGGAGGTGTTCGCCGACCAGTTTTCCGCCGAACTGTATCTGGACGACGAAAAACCGGGAGCACTGGACGTGCTGGCGGCCGTGGTGACGCGTTGGGCGGGGAGTCGCGAGCATCTGCGCCAGACGCGGCCGGGGTTTCATGCGTGGTTGCAGCGCATTGACCGGCACCCGGTGCTGGCGCCGGTATTTGCCCGGCATTGGCCTTCCTGAACACCCCATAAACCAAAATGTAGGAGTGAACTCTGTGGTGAGGGGATTTATCCCCGATGGACTGCGAAGCGGTCCCGGCTTTTCTGGGGGTGCTTCGCGCCCCATCGGGGATAAATCCCCTCGCCACAGGGCTCACTCCTGTAAGTGGGAAGGGTTTATTCCCCGCGAATGTACTGCTCCAGCTGTTTGATCAGCTCTGCCTGTTCGGCAATCGCCTCTTTTACCAGGTCGCCGATCGACAACAGACCGATCAGCTTGCCGTTCTCCACCACCGGCAGGTGGCGCAGGCGTTTGTCGGACATGATGCTCAGGCAGGTGTCGACGGTCTGGTGGGTGTCCACGGTGATCACCGGTGAAACCATGATGTCGCGCACCGGTGTGCCCACCGAGGAACGCCCGTGCAGCACCAGTTTGCGCGCGTAGTCACGCTCACTGATGATGCCCAGCACTTCGTCGTTCTCCACCACCAGCAAGGCCCCGACGTTTTTCTCGGCCATCTTCATCAGCGCTTCGAGCACCATGTGACCGGGTTTGATCTGGTGTACTTCCTGATTTTTCTGATCTTTGAGCTTGAGCAGTTGGGCGACGGTCTTCATGGCGGTTACTCAGGTGTTGTCGTTGTTCTCCAAGCATCGTAGACGCTGGCGCGCAGAGCAAGGTGGCAAAGCGGCAGATAGCACGCAAAAAACGTCATTTGCCGGTTTTTCCGGCTTTGCTCCAACCCTGTGGCGAGGGAGCTTGCTCCCGCTGGACTGCGTAGCAGGCCCAAACCCTGAGAATTCGGTTTGCCTGATGCACCGCATTGCCTGGTTTTACGAATGCTGCGCAGCCGAGCGGGAGCAAGCTCCCTCACCACAGGGAATGGGGTTATCGCTTAAAGGGCAGCGTAGAATGCCCCTCTGATTCAATTCCTGAGGTTGCAGTGGTGGATTTACAGCAGGGCTTCGTCCTGACCCGGCATTGGCGCGATACCCCGGCCGGCACCGAAGTCGAGTTCTGGCTGGCGACCGACGCCGGGCCGCGCCGTGTGCGCCTGGCGCCGCAGACCTCGGTAGCGTTTATCCCCGCCGCCCAGCGCGAGGCGGCCGAACGCCTGCTGCACGACGAAAAGAACGTCGAACTGCGCCCGCTGGCCCTGCAGGATTTCGAGCATCGCCCGGTGCTGGGCCTGTATTGCCAGCAACACGGCCAGTTGATGCGCCTGGAAACCGCGCTCAACCGCGCCGGTGTCGACGTTTATGAAGCCGACGTGCGCCCGCCGGAACGCTACCTGATGGAACGCTTCATCACCGCGCCGGTGCTGTTCAGCGGCACTGCCGATGCCGACGGCGTCTTGCTCAATGCCCAACTGAAGCCCGATCCCAAATACTGGCCCAAACTGCGCCTGGTCTCGCTGGACATCGAGACTACCGAAACCGGCGAACTGTATTCCATTGCCCTCGAAGGCTGCGGCCAGCGTCAGGTGTACATGCTCGGTGCGCCCAACGGTGACGCGAGCATCGTCGACTTCGATCTCGAATACTGCGACTCGCGCACCGTGATCCTGAAGAAACTCAACGACTGGTTCGCCCGCCACGATCCCGACGCAATCATCGGCTGGAACGTCGTGCAGTTCGACCTGCGCATCCTCCACGAACATGCGCGGCGCCTCGGCGTGCCGCTGAAAATTGGTCGCGGCGGCGAAGAGATGCAGTGGCGCGAACACGGTAGCCGCACGCACTACTTTGCCTCGGCGGCGGGGCGGCTGATCATCGACGGCATTGAATCGCTGCGCTCGGCGACCTGGAGTTTCCCCTCGTTCAGCCTGGAAAACGTCGCCCAGACCCTGCTCGGCGAGGGCAAGGCGATCGACAACCCGTACCAGCGCATGGACGAGATCAACCGCATGTTCGCCGAGGACAAACCGGCGCTGGCCAAGTACAACCTCAAGGACTGTGAGCTGGTCACGCGGATCTTCGCCAAGACCGAGTTGCTGACGTTTCTGCTCGAACGCGCCAGCGTTACCGGGCTGCCGGCGGATCGCAGCGGTGGCTCGGTGGCGGCGTTCACTCACCTGTATATGCCGCTGATGCACCGCCAGGGTTTCGTCGCGCCGAATCTGGGCACCAATCCGCCTCAGGCCAGCCCGGGCGGCTTCGTCATGGATTCGCAACCGGGCCTCTACGAGTCGGTGCTGGTGCTCGATTACAAGAGCCTGTATCCGTCGATCATCCGCACCTTTCTGATAGACCCGGTGGGGCTGATCGAAGGCCTGCAACACCCGGACGATGCCGATTCAGTGCCGGGGTTTCGCGGCGCCCGATTCTCGCGCACCCGACATTGCCTGCCGTCGATTGTCGCGCGGGTCGCCGAAGGCCGCGAGACCGCCAAGCGCGAGCACAACGCGCCGCTGTCGCAGGCGTTGAAAATCATCATGAACGCCTTCTACGGCGTGCTCGGTTCCAGCGGTTGCCGATTTTTCGATACGCGTCTGGCGTCGTCGATCACCCTGCGCGGTCACGAGATCATGCTGCGCACCCGTCAGCTCATCGAAGCGCAGGGCCACGCAGTGATCTACGGCGACACCGACTCGACCTTCGTCTGGCTGCGCCGGCCGCACGGGCAGGAGGAAGCGGCGCAGATCGGTCAGGCGCTGGTCAAGCATGTCAACGACTGGTGGCGCGAGCATGTGCGCGAGGAGTACGGCCTGCAAAGTGCCCTGGAATTGCAGTACGAAACCCACTACAAACGTTTTCTGATGCCGACCATTCGCGGCGCCGAGGAGGGCAGCAAAAAGCGCTACGCCGGACTGGTGACCCGCGCCGACGGCAGTGAAGAAATGGTCTACAAGGGCCTGGAAACCGTGCGCACCGACTGGTCACTGCTGGCCCGGCAGTTCCAGCAGGAGTTGTACGAGCGAATCTTCCAGCGCAAGCCGTATCAGGATTACGTGCGCGATTACGTGCGCAAGACCCTGGCCGGCGAATTCGATGAGCGACTGGTCTACCGCAAGCGCCTGCGCCGCACCCTCGATGACTACGAACGCAACGTGCCGCCGCATGTGCGCGCAGCGCGGCTGGCCGACGATTACAACGTACAGCATGGGCGCCCGCGGCAATATCAGAACGGCGGCTGGATCAGTTACGTGATCACCCTGGCCGGACCGGAACCGCTGGAAGTGCGCCGCGCCGCCATCGACTACGATCACTACATCACCCGCCAGCTGCAACCGGTGGCCGATGCGATTCTGCCGTTCGTCGACGACGATTTCTCAACCCTGATCGGGGGGCAACTGGGCCTGTTTTGAGTCCAGCAGTTGCAGGGTCCATTCGTCGAGGATGCCGTGGAAGTAACGCTCCAGTGCCTGATTGAACAGACTGTCCTCGGCGCCAAACTGGGCAAACAGCGTCATCGAGGAGTGAAACTTCAGGTCATCGGGGTGGCCGAAAATCTCGGCAATCGAACGCTGACGGATGTTCAGCACCAACTGCGTGCAGGTGCGCAGTCGAGCGCCGAGCAGGTCATGGTCCAGGTAAGCCTCGGCTTCCTCGGCAGACTGAATGGCGAAGCGCCGCGACATTTCGCTGCCACCGAGCCCGGCGAACTGCGGGAACACAAACCACATCCAGTGGCTGCGCTTGCGCCCCTCGTCGAGTTCACGCTGGATCCGTTCGAATACCGGATCCTGGGCCTGGACGAAACGCTGAAGATTGAACGGATCGCACTGATCAGTGCTTCTCACGACGAAGCCCTCGCCAGCCGGCAGCGACTCAGACCATCGCCAGCCGCTGCTTGCGTTGTGGCGCTTTGAATACCTGGTCCAGCGCCGCCAGATCCCCGGCATCCAGTTGCAACTGCGCCGCTTGTGCATTGAGTTGCACGTGTTCCGGTCGCACAGCCTTGGGAATCGCAATCACATCATCCTGACGCAGAATCCACGCCAGTGAAACCTGTGCCGGGGTCACGTTGTGACGAGTGGCAATCTTGTTCAGCACCGGTTCAGCCAGCATCGCGCCACCCTGGCCAATCGGACAGTACGCCATCAACGGCATGCGCTGCTGTTGGCACCATGGCAGCAGATCGAATTCGACGCCGCGCTCTTCCAGGTTGTACAGCACCTGATTGGTGGCGCACGCCGGGTTGGCCAGTTCTTCGAGGTCATCGACATCGAAATTCGACACGCCCCAGCGGCCGATCTTGCCGTCCTCGCGCAGGCGTTCGAACGCTTCGACGGTTTCATCCAGCGGATACTGGCCGCGCCAATGCAGCAGATAGAGGTCGATGTAATCGGTGTCGAGCCGGCGCAGGCTGCGCTCGCAGGCTTGGGCGATGCCTTTGCGGCTGGCATTGTGCGGGTAGACCTTGCTCACCAGAAACACTTGGTCGCGCAGACCGGCAATGGCTTCGCCGACCACGCTTTCGGCACCGCCCTCGGCGTACATTTCCGCCGTGTCGATGAGGGTCATGCCCAGTTCAATGCCTTGGCGCAGCGCGGACACTTCACGCGGGTGCGCCGAGCGATCTTCGCCCATGCGCCAGGTGCCCTGGCCGATCACTGGAACCTGCACGCCTGCCAGTTCGAGGGTACGCATTCAAACCTCCTGTGCTGATGGTCGATACCTTAGTGGGCAGCAGGATAGCGCAGGGGTTCCAATGGAGGGCGATGAACCTGTGGCGAGGGAGCTTGCTCCCGCTGGACTGCGCAGCAGGCCGCTGCTTTCCAACTTAATGAAAAGCGAGGGCCGCTTCGCGCCCCAGCGGGAGCAAGCTCCCTCGCCACAGGAGATGAGTGAGGTCAGTTATTTTGTGGTGAATTTCAAGACGACGCTTTGTGTATAAGCCTGTCCCGGATCCAGCCGCGTACTTGGGAAATCCGGCTGATTCGGCGAGTCCGGATAATGCTGAGTCTCCAGGGTAAACGCGCCCCAGTGCGGATAGACCTTGCCACCCTTGCCCTTGACCGTGCCGTCGAGGAAGTTGCTGGTGTAAAACTGCACCCCCGGCTCGCTGGTGAACAGCTGCAAATGCCGCCCGGACTGCGGATCGCTGACCTCGGCGGCGACCTTGCTCAGATCACCCTTGGTATCCAGCACCCAGTTGAAATCGAAGCCGCCCTGTTTCGGCTCGGCGAATTTCAGCTGCGGGTGATCAGCCTTGATGTGCGTGCCAATCGCGGTGGGCGTGGTGAAGTCCATCGGCGTACCGGCCACGGGTGCCAGTTCGCCGGTCGGGATCAGCTTGGCCGTGACCGGGGTATAGCGGCTGGCGTGCAGGGTCGCGACTTGTTTCAACACGTCGCCATTACCGGCGCCGGCGAGGTTGAAGTAGCTGTGGTTGGTCAGGTTGAGCACTGTCGGTTTATCGGTGCTGGCCTTGTAGTCGATGCGCAGTTCGTTGCTGTCGGTCAGGCGATAGGTCACTTGCGTGGTGAGGTTGCCAGGGAAGCCCATTTCGCCGTCCGCCGACAGGTAGGTCAGGGTCACGCCCACCGAATCCTTGTCTGTGACGGGCTCGGCTTTCCAGACCTTTTTGTCAAAGCCCAAAGTGCCGCCATGCAAGGCGTTGGACTTGTCGTTCTGCGGCACCTGATACCGCTTGCCGTCGAGTTCGAACGCGCCGTCGGCCAGTCGATTGCCGAAACGGCCGATGGTCGCGCCGAAATAGGCCGTGCCTTTCTGGTAGCCCTGGACATCGTCGAAGCCCAGCACCACATCGGCGGCTTTGCCGTGTTTGTCCGGCACCAGCAGCGATTGCAGGGTGGCGCCGTAGGTGATGACGGTCGCCTGCATGCCGTGGCTGTTGCGCAGGATGTATTGCTCGACGGGGGTGCCGTCATTGGTTTTGCCGAAGGCTTTGTGTTCGGCGCTGAGGCCGGCCGCGTTGGCGGAGAGGGTGGCGATCATCAGGGACAGTCCGAGGCCGGAGAGCAGGTGACGTGATTGAAGCATGGTTGACCTTCCTTTTTGTTGTTGTTTTCAAAACAGGTTAATAGTCATGCTAATTGTGAGTTGAGTCAGAATTTATAGCCGGTTAAAGGTTTAGCGCAAATATAAAGTCATACTAAATAGTTGCCGAAGGTCGGGAAATCGTGCCAGCGCTGCACTTTTCCGGATTCGACGGCTCTATCCATGGCCAGGATGCGGCGACGCCCGCCGCGCAGGAATGTGCCTGTTCGAGAATTCATGCCGAGAGTTTTTCCCCCGATCGCCCGATTCGTTCGCCGCCCGTGCCTGTTGCTGGCCTGCCTGTCGTCGCTGTTTGTCAGCGGTTGCACGCATCAGGACGGCAATGGCTTTTTCGCTCAGATGCGAGAGGGGCAGCCGCAGGAATTCCTGCAAACCAGCGTCGACCGCATGGCCACATTGGCGATGCGCGACAACCTCAACAGTCTGTATCGCCTGATGGGCAAGCTGTATTTGCGCAACCCGGAAGAACTGCGCAAGTCGGGCTTCCTCGACATCAACACGGCGGTGAAACAGGTGCGCCTGGCCGTCGAACAACAGCAACCGTTACCGGTATTGGGCGGGCGCAAAGATCTGGCGGCGCTCAGCTATGCGATGAGTCCGGAGTTTCTCGGGGATCGGGTCGGCGCCTTCATCTATGCCATCGGCAGCATGCTGGTCACCGCCCATGGCAATCGCATCGAGTTCTACATGACCGATGCGATCAACCCGACCTTCGTCCACAACGCCGCGCGCAACATCGAGAAAGCCACGTGGATTCTGTCCCAGCGCCAGAACAAGGAAGGCCAGCCTTTGTTGTTCTCCAACGAAATCTCGGAGGAGGGCAGCAACCTGAGTTTCGCCACCGAATTCGGCAAGATCGTCGCGCGCCTCGACTTGCTGACGCAGATGCTTGATGAGCGCTACCGGCGCATCGGCCTGAACTACGCGCAGAGTCTGCTGTTCTTGAATTTCCTTCCGGTGCAGTAAGTGCGGAGATCCAATGTGGGAGCGAGCCTGCTCGCGAAAGCGATCTGCCAGGCGCTGAATCTCTGATAGATCCACCGCATTCGCGAGCAGGCTCGCTCCCACATTGATCAAATTGTGAGTGGAATTTTTGTATACAATCCATCGCTGCTATTGATCCAAAGGGAGCTGCACCTGTCATGACCGACTCCGCAAGCACCGAATTCACCCGCCTCGACCACGCCACCCGTGCAGAAAAACTGCCCTATGCCGCGTTGCTGGCGTTCGCCATGACCGGCTTCATCGCCATCCTCACCGAGACCCTGCCTGCCGGGCTGCTGCCGCAAATTGGCGGCGGGCTTGGGGTCAGCGAAGTGCTCGCCGGGCAACTGGTGACGCTGTATGCGCTGGGCTCGATCGTCGCGGCGATTCCTCTGACCGTCGCCACCCGGGGCTGGCCACGGCGGCGGGTGCTGCTGATGACGGTCGGCGGTTTCCTGGTGTTCAACACCATCACCACGTTCTCCAGCCATTACGGTCTGACCCTCGCTTCGCGGTTTCTGGCCGGGATGGCAGCTGGCCTGTCATGGGGGATCATGGCCGGTTACGCCCGCGGGATCGTGCCGGCGCATCAACAGGGGCGGGCGTTGGCGATCGCCATGCTCGGCACGCCAGTGGCACTGTCGCTGGGCACACCGGCGGGGACTTGGCTGGGCAACCTGATCGGTTGGCGCGCTTCGTTCGGGATCATGTCGGCGCTGGCATTGGTGTTGGCGGCGTGGATCGTGCTGGCGGTGCCCGATCGTCCCGGCCAGACCAGCGCCGAACGCCTGCCGCTGCTGCAATCGCTGCGTCTGCCGGGCGTACGGCCGGTACTGTTCGTGGTACTGACCTGGATGCTCGGGCACAACATTCTCTACACCTACATTGCACCGTTCCTGATGCAGGCCGGGCTGGCCGAGCGGGTCGATCTGGTGCTGCTGGTGTTTGGTCTGTGTTCGCTGGTCGGGATCTGGATCATCGGCCTGCTGGTGGATCGCTGGTTGCGCTGGCTGACCCTGATCAGCCTCGCGGTGTTTGCCGTGACCGCCCTGGTGCTGGCGCTGATGTCACCGTCGCCGTGGCTGATCTATACCTGCATGGCCGTGTGGGGCTTGTCGTTTGGTGGCTCGGCGACGTTGCTGCTGACGGCTGCAGCGGATTCGGCTGGCGAGCATGTGGACGTGGTGCAGGCGATGCTCACCACCTCCTGGAACGTGGCGATTGCCGGCGGCGGTCTGTTTGGCGGGCTGCTGCTGGATCGGGCGGGGGCGATGTCGTTTCCGTGGGCGCTGTTGATCCTGTCGCTGATTGCGCTGGCGACGGTGTGGATCAACCGTCATCACAGTTTCAAACCGGGCCGGCGCGTGCATTGATCTACCTGGCACCCTATAACCCCTGTGGGAGCGGGCTTGCTCGCGAAGAGGGCGTGTCAGTCGATATCTATGTGAATGACACACTGCTTTCGCGAGCAAGCCCGCTCCCACTCAGATAAAGGCGGTGTAGCTGGAAGGCATAACGATAGACCGCATTGATATATGTGGTTATATGAAAAATCGCTATGCTGCGGGCCAGATTTTTCCTGTCGTTTTTTCTGGACGTCTTAATGGAATTGGCAAATTTCGGCCTGGTGATTGCCGGGCTGGTGGTGGGGTTTATTGTCGGCATGACCGGTGTCGGCGGTGGTTCCTTGATGACGCCGATCCTGCTGTGGTTCGGCATCAACCCGGCAACAGCGGTGGGCACTGATCTGCTGTATGCAGCCATTACCAAATCCAGTGGCGTGCTGGTGCACAAGAAGAACGACAACATCGACTGGGCCATCACCGGTTGGCTGACTCTCGGCAGCGTGCCAGCGGTGGCGATGACCTTGTGGTTTCTCAGCAGTCTGCACACCGCGCCCGAGGCGATGAACGCGATCATCAAACAAGCCTTGGGTTGGGTGCTGTTCGCCACGGCGCTGGCGATTCTGTTCAAGAAGCGCCTCCTCGAATTCGCCCACAAACGCGCTGGCGGCAACTACAACCCGAGCGGCGCGCGCCTGAATGTGATGACGGTGATCACCGGCCTGATCCTCGGCACCATGGTCGCCCTGACTTCAATCGGCGCCGGCGCCTTGGGCACGGTCGCGCTGTTCATCCTCTACCCGCTGTTGCCGACCCGGCGTCTGGTCGGCACCGAAATCGCCCACGCCGTACCGCTGACCCTGGTTGCGGGGCTGGGGCATGCGAGCATGGGCAACATGGATTGGGGCGTGCTGGGCTTCCTGCTGATGGGTTCGCTGCCGGGCATCTGGCTCGGCAGCCACCTGACCGGGCGCATTTCCGATGAATTGCTGCGCCCGTGCCTGGCGACCATGCTGCTGTTGATCGGCTACAAACTGGCGTTCTGATGTAGGAGCTGCCGCAGGCTGCGATCTTTTGACCTTCAAAATCAAAAGATCGCAGCCTGCGGCAGCTCCTACACTGGGGTATGAATGATGTTGAATTTCATGACGGTCACCGGCAGGTCTTCGTAAACCAGATCCTCGACCACCTCCCATCCCAGCCGCGCATACAGCGATTGTGCCGCGTCGGTGTACAGATACAACTCGGTCACTCCCAGCGCCGCGGCTTCATCGACGATCCTGTTGACCAGTTGCGAAGCAATCCCGCGTCCACGCTCTTCTGATTTCACGTAGACGCCCGCCAGCCATGGCGTCAGTTGGGGACGGATCTTCATGTCACTGTCGATCAACAGCGCGCCACCGAGCAATCTGCTGTCTTCAATGGCCACCACCACGCTGGGAATTGCACCTTTGCCGCAGGCGGCGCGCATCCGTTCGGTGCGGGCTGCAAGGGTGTCGCCGGGACGGAACTCGCCCCATTCCTGGAAATTGAGTTCGGCCAGTTCCTCAATCAAATGCGGGTGATCGCACAGGTAGTCGATGTGCATGGGGTGAACTCCATTTCGTGGGCAGAACGGCCACCCTAATGCGCTCATAAAAGGTAATCAAATCCGCGTCACGATTACGCCGATGCGGTTGCGCAATGACGGGGCTGACCTAAGCTTCTGACAAGGCGAAACATATTTGCCGGGCACGACCCCGGAACAATCGCCACGATGCGCAATCATTAGAGCGTGGATATCAAAAGGAGATGCGCATGCTCATCAGGTCACTGACCCTGACACTCTTGCTGGCGATTGCCGGCCCCTTGTTCGCCGCTGACAACGACTCGCCCATAGCCGGGGATATGGGACGGGCCCGACCGTTGATCGTGATCGCACAAAGCACCGCCGACCCGGTGTGGGTGGGGCTGAAAAAGTCGCTGGACGATCCGGCGAGCAAGAAAGGTGTGACTGATCGCAACATCAAGGTCTACACCATCCTCAATATGGCCGGTCAGCTCGATGGCAAAGACCTCGGCCAGCAAGACACCATGGCTTTGCTGCGTTCGCTGAAACTCGGTGCCGGCGCGTACCCGAAAGTGTTCCTGATCGGCAAGGACGGCGAAATCAAACTTTCGGCCTCGGGCGATGAAGCGAAGTCGGTGGACCTGAAGAAAATCTTCGACACGGTTGATGCGCTGCCGGCCAGCGAGAAAGACATCACCGTACCAACGGTCGCCGAAACCAAGGCCACTGCCGCCGAACCGGCAGCCAAGAAAGGCGAGAAGGGCGCCAAGCCAACCAAACCCGCGAAACCGAGCAAGCCGCCGGAAATGCCGGATGATTGACGGCATGGCCTGAATCAAAAAAATGGGCGACCTCTGCAGGGTCGCCCATTTTTATTGCCCGTTTGTGGAGAGGGGATAAATCCCCTCGCCACCGTTTCAACATCAGTCAGTCAGGGCGCTGAATATTTCGTGGACAATCTTCACCCGTTCCGCATTCGGGTAATTCTTGTTCGCCAGGATCACGATGCCGAGATCCTTCGACGGTACAAACGCCACATAGGCGCCGAAGCCTCCAGTCGCGCCGGTTTTGTTGTAAAGCACGTTGTCCGGTTCAGGCTGTGGCGAGGCCAGCCATTTGACCTTGTGCGCTTCCATGGCCATCGGCGTCGAGTTGCCGTTCTGCAATTTATCGAGGCTGATCGGATAGGCATAACGCTCCCAGCCCAAGCCTTGGGTCATGTCGCCAACGGTGTAGTAACCGGTGTGGGTCGCGGCGATAGCTTTTTGCAGCGGCGCTTCAAGGCTGGCCGGTTTCAGGTTGGCCTCGACATACCGCAGCAGATCCGCAGCACTGGTTTTAATACCGTAGGCTTCGGAATCCAGTGCGCCTGGACTGACCCGAACCGGTTGGTCTTTCTTGTCGTAACCTTGGGCGTAAAGCTTGGCTTCGGACGCGGGCACCTGGATGAAGGTGTGCTTGAGGCCGAGTTTCGGCAGCAGGGTTTCGCTCATCACCTGATCATATGGCTGACCGAGGGTCTTGGCGGCCAGATAACCGAACAGGCCCAGGCTCGGGTTGGAATACAGACGCTGGCTACCGGCCGGGAAGCTCGGTTTCCACTGTTTGTAGTAGCCGAGCATCTTGTCCGCCGAGTCCCACTCGTCAGGGAATTGCAGCGGCAGGCCGCCGGCGCTGTAGGTGCCCAGTTGCAGCACGCTGATGCCATCGAAGGCGCTGCCCTTGAGCTCTGGCCAGATCTGGCTGGCCTTGGTCGACAGGTCCAGTTTGCCCGTCGCCTGCGCATAGCCCGCCAGGGTCGCGGCGAAGGTTTTGCTCGCCGAGCCGATTTCGAACAGGGTGTTTTCGCTGACTTTCTGCCCGGTATCCTTGGCGGCGACGCCGTAATTAAAGTAATGCGGCTGGCCGTTGACGGTGATGGCCACGGCGAGGCCGGGGATGTTCTGCTGCTGCATCACCGGGGTAACGGCTTTTTGTACCAGGGCTTGCAGTTGCTCGTCGCTGGGCGTGGCAGCCATGCACGCTGCGGCGCCGAAAAACAGGCCGAATGCGCTGCAGGAAATGACTTTGCTCGGATTGATGAATGACATAAATGAACCACTCTCCATGAGTGTTGAGGGTGTTATCCCGCTAGACTGCGGGCAATTGTAATGTTGGGCAGCTGATCAGCGCCGACAATTTAGGCAGTCTGGCACTCGTCGACAAACGATGATATTTCGCATGAGCCATTAGAAAAATTTGGGACTGGGCATGATTCGACCTCAACTGCCGCTCAATGCACTGCGCGCGTTCGAAGCCTCGGCGCGGCATTTGAGCTTTACCCGCGCTGCCGTGGAACTGTGCGTGACCCAAGCGGCGGTGAGCCATCAGGTCAAAAGCCTTGAGGCGCAGCTCAATGTCACCCTGTTCAAACGCCTGCCCCGTGGGCTGATGCTGACCAGTGAAGGGGAAACCCTGTTGCCGGTGTTGACCACGTCGTTCGATCATATCGCGCAGATGCTCGAGCGGCTGGCCGGCGGTCAGTATCGGGAAATGTTGACCGTGGGCGCCGTAGGAACCTTTGCGGTCGGTTGGCTGCTGCCGCGACTGGCAGACTTCCAGGCGAAACATCCGCTCATAGATTTGCGGCTGTCGACCAACAACAATCGGGTCGACGTCGCCGCCGAAGGTCTGGATTACGCGATTCGTTTTGGCGCCGGAGCGTGGCATGGCATCGAGGCAACGCGTCTGCTCGACGCTCCACTATCGGTACTGTGCGTACCGGAAATTGCCCGGCAGCTGCACACCCCGGGCGATCTGCTGCAACAACGCTTGCTGCGTTCCTATCGCACCGATGAGTGGCCGGAGTGGTTTCACGCCGCAGGCCTGGCCACCCACGCGGCACCGCCGCAGAGCATTGTGTTCGATTCGTCGCTGGCGATGATGGAAGCGGCGCTGCAGGGCAGCGGGGTGGCCTTGGCGCCGCCGCTGATGTTCGCCCGGCAACTGGCGGCGGACGTGATTCGCCAGCCGTTTGCGATTGAAATCACCACCGGCAGTTATTGGCTGACGCGCTTGCAGTCGCGGCCGGAGACGGCAGCGATGACGGCGTTCAAAAACTGGCTGCTACAAATCTCTGCCTGAGACAAATCCCCCCTGTGGGAGCGGGCTTGCTCGCGAAAGCGGCGTGTCAGTCAATATTTGAGTTGAATGACACACCGCTTTCGCGAGCAAGCCCGCTCCCACATTTGAAGTACGGTGAGCTTGAGAATGTCAGCGCACCAGGCACGGCCGCTTGTTATCGAACGTCCATCCCGGAATCAAAAACTGCATCGCCACGCTGTCATCCCGCGCACCGAGGCCCATGCCTTTGTAGAGTTCGTGGGCCTTGGCCACCTGATCCATGTCCAGCTCCACCCCAAGACCCGGCTTTTGCGGCACTTGCACGCAGCCGTCGACAATCTGCAGCGGCGCCTTGGTCAGACGCTGGCCGTCCTGCCAGATCCAGTGCGTGTCGATGGCGGTGATGTTGCCCGGTGCCGCTGCCGCGACATGGGTAAACATCGCCAGCGAGATATCGAAGTGGTTGTTGGAGTGCGAACCCCAGGTCAGGCCCCATTCATGGCACAGTTGCGCGACACGCACCGAGCCTTGCATGGTCCAGAAGTGCGGGTCGGCCAAAGGGATGTCCACCGACTGCAACTGGATCGCGTGGCCCATCTCGCGCCAGTCGGTGGCGATCATGTTGGTCGCCGTCTTCAGTCCGGTGGCGCGGCGAAATTCGGCCATGACTTCACGCCCCGAGTAACCGTTTTCCGCACCGCAGGGGTCTTCGGCGTAAGCCAGCACGTGATGCTGGTCGCGGCACAGACGAATCGCTTCCTTCAATGACCAGGCGCCGTTCGGGTCAAGGGTGATGCGCGCCTCGGGAAAACGTTCGGCCAGGGCCGTCACCGCTTCGATTTCCGCATCGCCACTGAGCACGCCGCCCTTGAGTTTGAAGTCCTGGAAACCGTATTTCGCCTGGGCCGCTTCAGCCAGACGCACTACCGCTTCGGCGCTCATGGCCTTCTCGTGACGCACGCGGAACCAGTCGTTATCGGCATCCGGTTCGCTGCGGTAGGCGAGGCTGGTTTCGCGCTGGTCACCGACGTAGAACAGATAACCGAGCATCTTCACTTGATCGCGCTGCTGGCCTTCGCCGAGCAACGCCGCGATCGGTACGTCGAGGTGTTGGCCGAGCAGGTCGAGCAGGGCGGCTTCGAGTCCGGTCACTGCGTGAATGGTGATGCGCAGGTCGAAGGTCTGCAGGCCACGGCCGCCGGCATCACGCTCGGCGAAGGTCTGACGCACCTGATTGAGGATTTTCTGATAGTTGCCGATCGAGCTGCCGAGCACCAGACTGCGGGCGTCCTCCAGCGTCTGGCGGATGCGCTCGCCACCGGGCACTTCACCGACGCCGGTGTGCCCGGCGTTGTCCTTGAGGATGACGATGTTGCGGGTGAAAAACGGCCCATGGGCGCCGCTCAGGTTGAGCAGCATGCCGTCGTGGCCGGCCACCGGAATCACCTGCATGTCGGTGATGATCGGCGCTTTGGCGGTGTCGTGTGCGGTCATGATTTTTATCCTAATAAGACAGAATTCAGGCGTGCTTCGGCGCGGTTTCGGCCACGGCGAGGTCTGCAGCGGGTTTGGGCGTGGTGCGCGCGGCGAAGACGATGATGGCGGCGATGATCGAGGTCGCGGCCAGGCCATAGAGGCCGCCCTGAATCGAGCCGGTGTGCTCTTCGAGCAGGCCGAAGGTGGTCGGCGCGACGAAGCCGCCGAGGTTGCCCACCGAGTTGATCAGCGCGATCACTGCCGCAGCGATTCGCGCATCCAGATAGGCCTGTGGAATCGGCCAGAACAACGATGAAGCGGACTTGAAGCCCAGCGCGGCAAAACAGATCGCGACAAAGGCAAAAATCGGCCCGCCGGTGGTGGACATGAACATCCCCGCCGCCGCAATCAGCAGCGCGGTCGCCACCCAGGCCTGCTGGTGCTTCCACTTGGCCGAGAAAGCGGCGAAGGCGTACATGCCGACGATCGACAGCAACCACGGAATCGAGTTGAACAGCCCGACCTGGAAATCGCTCATCTCGCCCATTTTCTTGATGATGCTCGGCAGCCAGAACGTCGCGGCGTAGATCGTCAGTTGGATGAAAAAGTAGATCAGGCAAAACAGGATGATCTGCCGGTCCTTGAGCAGTTTGCCCATCGACGGGCGGATCGGCGTCGCGGCTTCGCGGGCCTTCTGTTCATCATCGATGGCGCTGACCAGTGCGTCCTGTTCGGCGCGGGTCAGCCATTTTGCGTCGTGCGGTTTGGCGTCGAGCCAGAACCACACGAACACACACAGCCCCACGGAAAACATCCCCTCGATGAAGTACATCCATTGCCAGCCGTGCAGGCCCAGGCCATTGATCTGCAAGAGCAGGCCGGACAGCGGGCCGGAGATCAGCGAGGCGACCGCTGAGCCGCTGAGGAAAATCGCGATTGCCTTGCCGCGTTCGGCACCCGGCAGCCAGCGCGTGAAGTAGTAGATCACCCCGGGAAAGAATCCGGCCTCGGCCACACCGAGCAGGAAACGCAGGATGTAAAAGTGCGTTTCGTTCTGGATGAACGCCATGCCGGCGGCGACCAGACCCCAGGTGAGCATGATGCGGGTCAGCCAGATACGCGCGCCGACTTTCTGCAGGAGCATGTTGGACGGGACTTCGAACAGCGCGTAACCGATGAAGAACAGACCGGCGCCGAAGCCGTAGGCGGCAGCACCAATGCCCAGGTCATGTTCCATGTGAGTGCGGACGAAACCGATGTTCACCCGGTCAATGTAATTGACGATGAACATGATCACGAAGAGCGGCAGAACGTGGCGTTTCACTTTCGAGATGGCGGACGCGAGTGTCGAATCGACGCCCTCGTTCATCCCGGAGACGGAGGTTTTCACTTGTTTTTCTCCCACTGATTATTTTTATGCGGGGGTAGTGCTGGGTGCTGCTTTGTTGATAGACATCATACAACCTGAATTTTTTGTCCTACAAGTGGGGTGGGGCGATTAAATTCATCTGGCAGGCAAGTTTCTTATGTCCTTTTTCGCAAAAGTAGTCGGTTTTATTGGGGTTTTTCGGTCATGGCTTTCTTTTCTCAGCGAACATATTCAGAATTTTTTAAATGTGCTTAACCGACTCTTTGAGGATAAAATCCCGATTTCCTGCATGTTGTCATACAAGATGGAGGCGATTTCAGCGCTAAAATCAATCTCGTCAGCGACTGCGTAGTGCTACGATCCGCGAGCCCCGATGCCCGGAACCGATCATGCAAGAAGACCTCGACACCCCTGCGCCTAAACGCACGCATAACCTTGCGCACGACCTGGTGGAAAAACTCACCCAGAAGATCCTGCTCGGCCAGATGTCACCCGGCGACAAGCTGCCGTCGGAGAACGCCATCGTTCAGGAGCATGGTGTGAGTCGCACAGTAGTGCGCGAGGCGATTTCCAAATTGCAGGCGTCGGGACTGGTCGAAACGCGGCACGGCATCGGCACGTTCGTCATCGAGCGCGCTGCGGAGCAGGGCTTGCGGCTGAATGTCGATACCGCTCTCGGGGTGCGCAGCATTCTTGAATTGCGCATGGGCCTGGAGACACAGGCCGCGGCGTTGGCCGCGTTACGGCGCAGCGAGCAGCAATTGCTGCAAATGCGTCAGGCGCTGGATGACTATCAGCGTCTGCTGGACAGCAACGACAGTTGCGTCGAGGCCGACCGACGCTTTCATCTGCTGATCGCCGAAGCCACCGGCAACGTCTGCTTCAGCGAAATCATGCAGCACCTGGGCAGCGCAATGATTCCGCGTCAGCGGCTCAATGCCGCCGAGCGGGGCGCGGCGGATCTGAGCAAGCTGGGGCAGTTGGCCAATCTCGAACACGAAGCGATTTTGAATGCGATCAAGCGCCAGGATCCGGATGCCGCGCGCGCGGCCATGTGGCTGCACCTGACCAACAGCCGCGATCGCTTCAGTGCTCAAGGCTGATTGCCGTTGGTCTGCTCGATAGCACGCCGTTTAGAGGCACGCTTCCAAGCTGTATGGCCCGGGTTTTCCGGACCTCCTCGGTGAGGTGTGTCATGGCTAATGATTTGCTGTTTCAGGGTGGTGTGCTGCCGACCGATCCAACCCGTCCGGTGCCCGGCACGGACGAGCCGACGCTGGCCGATCACGATGCGCCGCCGGGCATGAGCCCGGGGCGTGATCCGCTGAGTGATGCCGATCGGCCGGAAGACTGGAAGGATCCACCGGCTGCCGATGATGTGCCGTCGGCGGATGAGCCGACGCCGTTGTCGGATGACAGGCGCTGAGGCTAACTCGGCATGAGATATTTATAGTTTGTACCGAACCTTTTGCGAGCAAGCCCGCTCCCACAGGTAGAGCGCATCCCCCTGTAGGAGTGAGCCTGCTCGCGATGGGGTCATCAGCCTCAGTAAAATACCTCGATCAGACCTCAACCGGTCGACCCTCCACCCGCCGCTCCAGATTCAACGCCAGCACACTGAACAACACCACCGCCGCGCCAATCAGAACCATCAGCGCCGGCTGCTCGCCAAGGCCCACTGAAGCAATCCCCATCGCCGTCGGCGGTATCAGATAAAGCGTCATCGTCGCCCGGCTCAAATCCACATGCCTGAGCACAAAGCCCCAGGCCAGATAGGCCAGTGCACTGGGAAATACCCCTAGCGCCAGCACCGCCCACTGCACTCGAAGCGGTGCTTTGACTACCGCCGCACCCAGCCCTGGCAGATAAATCAGCAATAGCAGCGTCCCCGACCACACCGCATAACAGGCCAGACTGAAGCCGTCATAACGCCGGGCGTGATGTTTTTGCAGGGCGAAATAAACGCTCCATGACAGCGCCGCCAGTAGAATCAGCAAGCCATGCGCGTCGATCTGCCCCAGACCCTGATCGGCGCTGACTACTATCACCACGCCGACCAGTCCCAGCAACACGCAGCCCCAACGCCAGACACTGACCTGATCTTTGAACACGTAGCGTGCCAGCAGCGTACTGAACAACGGGCTCGACTGCGCCAGTACGCTGGAGGCGCCGGCACTGACGCTTTGCTGGCCGATGTTCAGCGCCACGTGATGCAGGCTGACGGCAAAAAATCCCAGGGCGAACAACAGCGGCACGTCGCGCCGTTGCGGCAGGCGAATGCCATTGAACGCCGCGATCACAGCCATGAACAGCGACGCCAGGAGAAACCGCAGTAACGCCAGATGCCCGGGGTCGTAGGCCAGCAGGCCGATGTGAATGCCGGTCGGCGAATAGGCCCAGCAGCTGACCACGAAGGTCATGGCCAGAATGATTTTCAAGGGAGAAGGAGACGGCATGATCGGCGCACCGCAGGGGTTGATGCGTCGAGTATCCGGGCGGCCAACAAGTCTCCACAACTGACTTATACTGCGCTGAATGTTCACTTTGAGTGATGAGTATGGAGCTGGCGCAGATCCGCATGTTCAAGACCGTGGCCGACGAGGGCAGCATTGCCCGGGCCGCTGAAAAGCTGTTTTGTGTACCGTCGAACATCACCGCACGGATCAAGGCGTTGGAAGCGGAACTCGGTGTGGCGCTGTTTCTGCGCGAGGGGCGCGGGCTGCGGATCAGCCCGGCGGGGCAGACGTTCCTGGCGTATGCCGAGCGGATTCTGGCGCTGACCGCCGAAGCCAAGCGCGCGGTGGATCCCGCCGCCGAACCGTCCGGTCCGCTGCGTATCGGCGCGATCGAGTCCTCGGCCACCGGGCGTTTGCCGCGGCTGTTGGCCAAGTTTCACCAGCGCTATCCTCAGGTGGCGCTGGAGTTGACCACTGGCACCTGGGGCCAATTGCTCGACGATACCGTCAGCCATCGCCTGGACGGCGCCATCGTCGCGGTGGACGTCGAGCGCGCGCAACTCAAACGCACGCCGATGTACCGCGAGGAGCTGCTGCTGATTGCTTCGACGTCGTTCGGCCCGGTGCGTGACATCCACGACTTGCAGGATAAAACCGTGTTCATGTGGCCGCAGGGTTGCCCGTATCGGGCGGCGCTGGAGCACTGGTTGTTGCGTCAGGGACAGGCGCTGCCGATTGTCAGCCTGGCGAGTTACGGGGCGATTGTCGGTTGCGTGAGTGCTGGCGCCGGCGTGGCATTGGTGCCTAAAGGCGTGTTCGAGCAATACGCCAAAGGCGCTGGATGCGTGGGCTATGAGTTTCCTGAGCTGACTGCGATCGACAACCTGTTTTACTGGCACGAAAACGCCGGGGTACACCCGGCGCGTGAGGCGTTCGTGGCGATGTTGCGCGAGGAATTCCTCTGAATACAGTGCTTCACTGTGGCGAGGGAGCTTGCTCCCGCAAGAGTGCGCAGCACTCTCAAAAAAAGCGATGATTGCGAAATCTTGGGGGCGCTTCGCCACCCGGCGCGAGCAAGCTCGCTCGCCACCGTTTATCCACGTATTTCAGTTCGATTGAGCAGTCAGGTCGCGCATCAGCAGGCCAAAGCGTAGATCTACTGCATCCGGAATTGGCAGGTAAACCGTGTGCCCGTCGCCGGGGGCGACTTCAATGGCTTCGCCCCTGGCACTCTGCAACTGGTGCAGATCGAAGTGGAAATTGCCCTTCGGAGTCATCAATTCCAGATGATCGCCCAAGGCAAAACGGTTCTTCACCTTGACCTCGGCCAACCGGTCGCGGCGCTCGCCGGTGAGTTCGCCAACGAACTGCTGGCGCTCCGACACCGAGCTGCCGTTCTGATAATTCTGGTATTCGTCATGCACATGGCGGCGCAGGAAACCTTCGGTGTAGCCGCGCTGGGCCAGTGATTCCAGGTCGGTCATCAGGCTGCGATCAAACTCGCGCCCGGCCATCGCGTCGTCAATTGCCCGGCGATAGACCTGAGTGGTGCGTGCGCAATAGAAGTGCGACTTGGTGCGGCCCTCGATCTTCAGCGAATGCACGCCCATGCGTGTCAGGCGCTCGACGTGCTGCACGGCGCGCAGATCCTTGGCGTTCATGATGTAAGTGCCGTGCTCGTCCTCAAAAGCCGGCATCAACTCTTCGGGCCGATTGGCTTCCTGCAGCAGGAACACCTGATCGGTCGGCGCGCCGATACCGAGGGTCGGCTCAAGCTGGAAGGTCTGCACGATCTCGCCGAGCTGATTTTCGGTGGCATCCTGCGCCGAATATTTCCAGCGACAGGCGTTGGTGCAGGTGCCTTGATTGGCGTCGCGCTTGTTCATATAGCCCGACAGCAGGCAGCGTCCGGAGTAAGCCATGCACAGCGCGCCGTGGACGAACACTTCCAGTTCCATGCCCGGCACCTGCTCGCGGATTTCACCGATTTCTTCCAGCGACAGCTCCCGCGACAGGATGATCCGGCTCAGCCCCTGTTGCTGCCAGAACTCGACACTCGCCCAGTTCACCGTGTTGGCCTGCACCGAGAGGTGGATCGGCATCTGCGGAAAGTGCCGGCGCACCAGCATGATCAATCCCGGATCGGACATGATCAGGGCGTCCGGTGCCATCTCGATCACCGGTGCCAGATCTTTGAGGAAAGTCTTCAGTTTGGCGTTATGCGGGGCGATGTTGACCACCACGTAGAAGCGCTTGCCCTGGGCCTGCGCTTCGCGAATGCCGAGGGCGAGGTTGGCGTGGTCGAATTCGTTGTTGCGCACCCTCAGGCTGTAGCGCGGCTGCCCGGCGTAAACCGCATCGGCACCGTAGGCGAAGGCGTAGCGCATGTTCTTCAGGGTGCCGGCAGGGGCGAGCAGTTCCGGGGCGGCGAGGGGGAGTTCTGGCTTCATGGCGGCATCGGTCGCAAAAGCGCGGCAGGGTAGTGCAGTGGCAAGTGCGGTTTATTGATCTGGATCTACGTTTGAGTCAGCGAGGCTGATCTGTGCAGCTCATTTGTGTAGGTCCTGCACAAATCATGTGGCGGTTTCACTGTGTTCGGTGCGACGGTGGCTTCTTAACATTCGCTCATCAAATCAACCGAAACAGGACTCTCCCATGCAGAACTTTACTCGTCGCTTTCTCACCGCTTGTGCGTTTTCCGGTGTCTTGGCCAGCACCGGGGCAATGGCTGACAGCCACCCGACCATTCGTGCGATGTCCGGCGCCACAGCGGCCGATCATTTGCCGGCCGGCAAATCCGCGCTGGTGGTGATCGATTTCCAGAATGAATATTTCAGCGGCCGGATGCCGATCCCGGACGGTGCCGCCGCTCTGGCGAAAACCCGTGAGCTGATCAGCTTCGCCGACAGCCACAAGATCCCGGTGTATCACGTGCAGCACGTCGCGCCGGCTGGCTCGCCGGTATTTGCCATCGATGGCGAGACCGTTAAATTTCACAAGGACATGCAGCCACGCCCGCAAGACGTGGTTCTGCAAAAGACCACGGTCAGCGTATTTGCCAGCACCGACCTTGACGAACGCCTGAAGAAGGCCGGCATCAATACGCTGATCATTTCCGGGTTGATGACTCACGCCTGCGTCGCCGGCGCCGCGCGGGATGCTGCGCCGCTGGGTTACAACGTGATCGTCGCCTCCGACGCCTCGGCCACCCGTGCGATTACCCGCGTCAATGGCTCGTCCATCGACAAGGATTCCCTGCACCAGGCTGCGCTGGCGGAAGTGGAAGACACCTTCGGTGACGTCATGACCACCGAGCAGATCGTCAAGCTGCCGGTGCGCTGAATGCTGGCCGTGATCGGCAACTATGCTCCATGAATAAAGATGGCACTCGTGCGCGTCCCGGCGGACTAAGGATCGGGGCGTGCACGACGCCTGACTGACATGGATCGGACATGAACGAAAAAAGCCTTCAATTCAAATCCCTCACGGTACTGCTGGTATTGGTGACGGTCGCTTTCATCTGGATTCTGCTGCCGTTCTACGGCGCGGTGTTCTGGGCGGTGATCCTCGGCATCCTGTTTGCGCCGATGCAGCGCCGGTTGCAGCAGAAGTTCGGCTGGCAACGCAATCTGACTTCTCTATGCACCCTGGGCATTTGTCTGGTGATCGCGATTTTGCCGGTGATCATCCTCAGCGTGTTGTTGGTCCAGGAAGGCGCGACGCTGTACACCAACATCGAAAGTGGCCAACTGGACATCGGCGCCTATATAGCGCAGTTCAAACACAGCCTGCCGCCGTACTTCCAGCATCTGCTCGATCGCTTTGGCATGGGCGAACTCAATGGTCTGCGCGAGAAAATCGTCAAGGCATCGATGCAGGGCAGTCAGGTGCTGGCGAGTCAGGCGTTCAGTTTCGGTCAAGGCACATTCGAGTTCGTGGTCAGCTTCGGCATCATGTTGTACCTGCTTTTTTTCTTTTTGCGTGACGGCGCCGAACTGGCGCGCAAAGTGCGCACCGCCGTGCCGCTGGAGGAACACCAGAAACGTCGTTTGCAGTTGAAATTCAATCGTGTGGTGCGCGCGACGGTGAAGGGCAATCTGGTGGTGGCCATCACTCAGGGTGCATTGGGCGGGGCGATTTTCTGGTTTCTCGGCATCCCCAGCGCATTGCTGTGGGCGGTGATGATGGCGTTTCTGTCGCTGTTGCCGGCGGTGGGCGCGGGGATTGTCTGGGCGCCGGTGGCGGTGTACTTCCTGCTCAGCGGGATGATCTGGCAGGGTGTGGTGCTGGGATTGTTCGGGGTATTTGTAATCGGTCTGGTGGACAACGTGCTGCGCCCGATCCTGGTCGGCAAGGACACGCGCATGCCGGATTACATGATCCTGATCTCGACCCTCGGCGGTCTGGCGGTGTTCGGCCTCAATGGTTTCGTGATCGGACCGCTGATCGCGGCGCTGTTCATGTCGAGCTGGGCGCTGTTCATTGAGACCAAACCGAAAATCCAGCTGCCTTAGGCGTGGAACGGGGTGCTGACGATTTTCCGCGACAACGCCTGCGCCGCCGGTAATGACGTGAGCGGGCCGCTGATCGGCTCGCCATCGCGCACCAGATACCAGCAGGCGAGCAATCCCGATGCTCTGAGCGATGCGGGAACAGCGCTGCCAACTACCGACATGATTTGAACCTGAGCCATGACAAGTACCTCCATCAATCTGTGGAGCTACCTTAGGGATTCGCTGCGCTCAGGGACAATCAACGCTTTCGATAGTGGTCATTGATAACAGTGAGGGCTGTTTCAATCGACAACCTGGTCGAGCATGTGCACCACTTCGCGCTCATTGAGCAAGCCCTTGTGCACCAGATGCTCCGCCAGCAGCGAAAGAAACTTGGCGCAGCGGTGGCCTTCCAGGTGCTTGAGCTCAGTCAGCGTGTTGTACACCTTGCCTGAGGTGCATAAACCGACAATGCGATGCGGGTTTTGTGTAGGCATATCGTCGTCCTTGTTGTTATCAACCTGTTGTTTACGGACGGATTCAGATTGCGGCTCCGTCATGACAAATAGATGACCGTTTTCCCCAGCATCAGGAAAGGGCGCTGTATTCATCATGCCGATTCTAGTCGCCAGCATTGTCCTGGTAGCGACCTTCGCAAGATTTATTCAGACATACCTGAACGAAAACAGGCCCCGCCTTGCGGCGGAGCCTGTTTCATTTACAGCCTTTACGCTACAGACGTCGGCCTTAGTAGCGAGGCTGAACGTAATAGCCCGGTGGCTGGTAGTAAACCGGTGGAGGTGGTGGCTGGTAGTAGACCGGTGGCGGTGCGTAAACCGGCTGCGGCTGTACATACACCGGTTGCTGTACGTAAACCGTGCGCGGTGAGGACATCACCGAACCCGCTACCACTGCGCCCAACACTGCACCGACAGCGGCCGGACCAACCCAGCCAGCGTGCCCGCCGCCCCAGCAGCAGCCGCCGTGACCGTGATAATAGTAACCACCGGCTTGCGCCTGTCCGGTAACAGCCAATGCACCGATCAGCAAAGCTAAGACAGGAAGTTTACGGATCATGATAATTCCTCGTTATTCAACCCGGCGCTTGAATCTGCAATTAGACCCAAGGACTATCGCGGGGATACTTCTAAGACAACGTGTTTTTGTAAATCAGCACAGCGTCTGGGTAAAGTTTGTGTAAGGTCTGTACCGGCTTCTTTACCGTAGGGCCAAAGCCTCGCGAAGCCCGTTGCAGATAGTGCTTATGATCGTTCACAACACGATGGAATGGCTAACTCCGTCCATCCGAAAGTCGGTTTTCAGGAGAAGTTTCATGCAGATGAATCCCAACAAAGACACCCAGCTGTGCATGTCCCTGTCCGGGCGCCCCGGGAACTTCGGTCTGCGGTTTCATAACCATTTGTATGAGCAGTTGGGCCTGAACTTCTATTACAAGGCGTTCAGCAGTCAGGATCTGCCGGGGGCCGTTGGCGGGATTCGTGCGCTGGGGATTCGCGGTTGCGGTGTGTCGATGCCGTTCAAGGAAGCGTGCATCGCGCTGGTCGATGAACTGGATGCGTCGGCGGCGGCGATCCAGTCGATCAACACCATCGTCAACACCAACGGCCACCTCAAGGCCTACAACACCGACTACATCGCCATCGCGCAATTGCTGGAAACCCACGCGGTGCCGAAGGATTCGACGTTCGCCCTGCGCGGCAGCGGCGGCATGGCCAAAGCGGTGGCCAGTGCCTTGCGCGATGGTGGTTACAGGAATGGGTTGATCGTTGCGCGCAATGAGCGTGCCGGACGGGCGTTGGCGGATTCGCTGGGCTATCGCTGGCAGGCGGAGCTGGGCGAAGAGCGGCCGCAGATGCTGATCAACGTCACCCCGGTGGGTATGGACGGCGGCCCGGAGGCCGGGCAACTGGCGTTCGAGCCTGAAGTGATCCAGTCTGCCGAGACCGTATTCGATGTGGTGGCGATTCCGTCGGAGACACCGCTGATCGTGCGGGGTCGGGCCGAGGGTAAAAAGGTCATCACTGGGCTTGAGGTCATTGCGATCCAGGCGCTGGAGCAGTTTGTGCTGTACACCGGGGTGCGGCCGAGTGAAGAACAGTTTGCGGCAGCGGTGGCGTTTGCTCGCAGCTGATCATTGAGTTTTGCGCTGAGCCAGCGGGCCCCTTCGCGAGCAAGCCCGCTCCCACAGAGGAATGCATTTCAATGTGGGAGCGGGCTTGCTCGCGAAGACTGCGACTCGGTTGTGAGTCGGGATGCCTATACTGCGGCCTCAGCAAGCCAAGACTTGCCCCTCACAAAAACCTGATCGAGGCGCCACCATGCATCCGCCCATCCTCAACCTGCACCAGGTCGAACTCGAAACCCTGCCCGAAGCTCTGGCCCCGGAAGGCGAAACCGCTGGTCGCTATCAACAACGCATGGCCCGCATCGGCCAGCATCTCGGCGCACAGAAGCTCGGTTATCGGCTCTATGCCCTGCCGCCGGGCATGCGCGGCAGTCCGTTTCACAGCCATCGGGTCAACGAAGAGATGTTCTACGTGGTAGCCGGGGAGGGCGAGGTGCGGCTGGGTGCCGAGCGCTTTCCGATCCGCGCAGGCGACGTGATTGCCTGCCCGCCGGGCGGCCCGGAAACCGCGCATCAGATCATCAACACCAGCGACGCGGAGCTGCGTTACCTCGCGGTCAGCACCCAGCAGCAACCGGATATCTGTGAGTACCCGGACTCCAACAAATACGCGGTGATGGACAACTTCAAGGTTGATGCCGAGGGCAATACGTCAGGCTTTGTTGCCGTGGCGCGGCAGGCGGACGGGGTGGATTACTGGGAGGGTGAATAAACAGACCCTGTGGGAGCGGGCTTGCTCGCGAATGCGGTGGGTCATTCACAGGGATGTGACTGACACGGCCTCTTCGCGAGCAAGCCCGCTCCCACAATAGGATTGTGGTGATTATTCGAGACGCGCCAGACGTTCTTCCAGCGCTGCAATCCGCGCTTCCAGTTCTTCGATGCGCTCAACCGAAACACCGCCGCTAGAGCGTTCCCCGGGATTCTGCCGCGCCGCCAGGATCGCCTCAATATCCGCCGGATCGCCCAGCGCATGGGTGTAGCGGTCTTCGCGTTGCCCGGCCTGACGCGGAATCAACACCGCCAGCCCGCGCGCGATCAGGCGTTCAAGCTGATGCACCACCTGCTCGGCATCTTCGAAGTCATGCATGCGACCGCTGCGGGTCAGCAGCTCATTGACCGTTTGCGGGCCACGCAGGAACATCAAACCGGTGAGAATCACTTGGGCCGGCACCAGTTCCAGCGCCTTGTCGAGCTTGTGCTCCCAGCGATCGGCGCGACTGCCCATGACCAGTTTGGCGTAACCGTGGCTTTCCAGCGCCCGCAGGCTCTGGCCAACCTGGCCTTGAGTCAGGTTCATCACCGGCTCGCGGCTGGTTTTCTGATTGCAGGCCAGCACCAGTGCATTGAGGGTCAGCGGGTAGGTTTCCGGGCTGGTGGCCTGTTTTTCGATCAACGAACCCAGAATGCGGATTTCCGTGGCGTTGAGCCGGGGTTCGTCGGTGGTGGTTTCAAGTTCGGTGGTCATCGCGCGTTCCCTCTGCAGTCGAAGGCGCCTAGCCTAATCCTTGGCTAACAAAAGGCAAGCCGTGTGGTCATCAAGCATGGCTATAATCGCCTCCACGTTCCACCCAGCCATCATACGAGACTGCCATGACCATTTCCCTGTACGCCGCATCCGTCCCGGTTTTTCAACAAATGCTCAACGCCCTGAGCGATGTCCTGAAAAAGGCTGAAACCCACGCCACCGAGAAAAACATCGACCCGAACGCCTTCCTGCAAGCACGCCTGTACCCGGACATGTTCCCGCTGGTGCGTCAGGTGCAGATCGCCGTCGACTTCGCCAAGGGTGTTTCCTCGCGTCTGGCTGAAGTCGAAATTCCGAAATATGACGACACCGAAACCACCTTCGCCGAGCTGCAGGCGCTGATCGCCAAGGTCCTGGCTTACATCGGCGAGATCAAGCCAGAGCAGATCAACGGCAAGGAAGGTATCGAAATCGTGACCCGTCCGGGCACTCCGAAAGAGAAGCGCTTCAGCGGCCAGGCTTACCTGCTGAGCTACGGTTTGCCGCAGTTCTTCTTCCACGTCACCACCACCTACGCGCTGCTGCGTCACAACGGTGTTGAAGTGGGTAAACGCGATTTCATGGGCGCGTACTAAAACACCCAGCTACAAAAAAGCCCGCCAAGGTTTACGCCTTGGCGGGCTTTTGTTTTTTGTAGGGGTTATGCGGTGCGCTGGGCTTTCGCCTCTTCACCCAGGCAAGCCGCCGCCGTAAATAGCACATCGGTGGACGAATTCAGCGCAGTCTCCGCCGAATCCTGCAACACGCCAATGATGAAGCCCACCGCCACCACCTGCATGGCAATCTCGCTCGGAATGCCGAACAGGCTGCACGCCAGCGGAATCAGCAGCAGCGAACCGCCGGCCACACCCGAGGCGCCACAGGCACAGATCGCCGCGACGACGCTGAGCAGGATCGCGGTCGGGATGTCCACGGCAATGCCCAGCGTGTTCACCGCCGCCAGGGTCAGCACGGTAATGGTGATCGCCGCGCCGGCCATGTTGATGGTCGCGCCCAGCGGGATCGATACCGAGTAGGTGTCTTCATGCAGGCCCAGACGCTTGCTCAGTTCCAGGTTGACCGGAATATTCGCCGCCGAGCTGCGGGTGAAGAAGGCGGTGATCCCGCTTTCGCGCAGGCACTTGAGGGTCAGCGGGTACGGGTTGCGACGCAGTTTCCAGAACACGATCAGCGGGTTCATCACCAGGGCGACGAACAGCATGCAGCCCAGCAGTACGGCCAGCAGATGTGCATAACCGATCAGCGCGCCAAAGCCCGAGGTCGCGAGAGTCGAGGCCACCAGACCGAAAATGCCCAGCGGCGCGAAGCGAATCACCACGCGCACGATCAGTGTCACGCCGTTGGACAGATCGCCGAGCACTTCGCGGGTGGTGTCACCGGCGTGGCGAATGGCAACGCCCATGCCGATCGCCCAGGCCAGAATGCCGATGAAGTTGGCATTCATCAGGGCGCTGACCGGATTGTCGACCACGCTCAAAAGCAGACTTTGCAGCACCTCGGCGATGCCGCCCGGCGCGGTGACTGACACGTTGTCGGTGGACAGCACCAGATGCGAGGGGAATGCCATGCTGGCGACAACCGCGACTACGGCTGCGGCGAAGGTGCCGAGCAGGTACAGGAACAGGATCGGTCGAATGTGGGTTTCCTGACCGTGCTTGTGGTTGGCAATCGACGCCATCACCAGCACGAACACCAGAATCGGCGCCACGGCTTTCAGCGCCGAGACAAACACTTTGCCGATGAACGCCGAACCTTTCGCCGCTTCCGGAGCGAACAGCGCCAAGGCAATACCGGCAATCAGGCCGATCAGGATCTGTGTGACCAGGCTGAGGTTTTTCAGGCGTTGCAGGAGAGAAGGGGATGAAGCAGTCATAACGGCATCTCTGTTTTTATACGGTTCAGGGTTGCGTGAAACCGGTGATACATCGGGGGCAGGTCACCGGCACGAAACGAAAGGGCTGACGCGACATCAACGCCATTAAACTGGTCGTTGATCAGGGTGTACGTTTTTCGGGGCGCGGACTTTATCACAGGGCAGGCCTTATCCTTCAGGCCTGTGACGATCTGCCACCGGATTGATCGGCAAGTCGGCAGGTTTGTGCAAGTCAGCCCGGAAACACTCTGTTAAGATTCGCCATCCTCATTTTCATAGTCTGCCAGCGGGCCTCTCGGTCATCGCTGGTGTCGTCGTTTTGCTGGAGTTGCTCATGCTGTTGCCCATTCTTCTGTTGTCCGCCGCCGGCTTCACGGTGCTGACCACGGAATTCGTCATCGTCGGCCTGTTGCCGGCAATCGCCCGAGACCTGGCGGTGACCATTCCGCAGGCCGGTCTGCTGGTGACTTTATTCGCTTTCACCGTGGCGATGTTCGGTCCATTCTTGACCGCGTATTTCGCCCGCTTCGAGCGGCGCAAGCTGTTCATCACCATTCTGATCATGTTCGGCCTGGCCAACACGGTGGCGGCGCTGGCGCCGAACATCTGGGTCATGGCGATCGCCCGGTTGATCCCGGCGCTCGGTCTGCCGGTGTTCTGGGCCTTGGCCAGTGAGACGGCGGTGGACATCGTCGGCCCGGATTACGCTGGCCGTGCGATTGCCAAGATCGGCTTCGGCATCGTTTGCGCGACGGTGTTCGGCATTCCGGTGGGCACGTTGATTTCCGATGCGTTCGGCTGGCGCAGCGCGTTCGCGATTCTGGCGGTCATCGCTTTCGCCAAGGCCTTGTTGCTGTTTGTGTACCTGCCGAAAACCAGCCTGCACCAGCATCAGGTCAGCTTCGCCTCGCAGTTCAAGATCCTGCGCAACCCGCTGATGATCGGCCATGTTGTGTTGTCGATTCTGGTGTTCAGCGGCATGTTCACGGCCTACACCTATCTGGCCGACATTCTTGAACGGCTGGCCGGGTTCAACGGCACGGTGGTTGGCTGGTGTCTGATGGGCTTCGGTGCGGTCGGGCTGATCGGCAACTCGCTGGGCGGCCGCGCCGTGGATCGACATCCGCTGGGCGCTTCGGTGCTGTTCTGCGCGTTCATGATTGCCGGCATGGTGTCGCTGGTGCCGAACATTCATTCGACGGTGGGACTGGCGGTGGCCATGGGCATCTGGGGCATCACTCAGGCTGCGCTGTTCCTGGTCAGCCATGTGCGTCTGATGAAAGCCGCGCCGCAGGCACCGGCGTTTGCCGCTTCGTTGAATATCGCCGGGGCCAATCTCGGGATCGGCCTGGGCGCGATGATCGGCGGTCGGGTGATCGATAGTGCCGGCCTCGGCTTTCTGGGGTTCGCCGCTGCCGGATTCATTCTGTTGTCGGTGTTCCTCGCCATGGTATTGATGACGCTCAAGCCGCGCGAAGAGTGCGCGCAGGCTTCATAACGCGGTAAACAGCTCGCGTCGGGCACCTTCGGTAATCGCAACGATGCCGGGGTGCTTGACCTTGCGCTCCACCGAAATGGCATAGAACGACTCAGTCACCGCGTCGGTCTGGCCAATCACTTCGACGCCGTACTGGCGTCTGACTTCATCGGCAATCACGCTCGGACCGATGAAAATCCCGCTGCCCGATTGGCCGAAGGCCTGCATCAGGGCGCTGTCATCGAACTCCCCGACGATTCGCGGCTGGATCTGCTGCTCGGCGAACCAGCGCTGCAAACGGCTGCGCACCACGGTTTCCGCCCCGGGAATCAACAGCGGTGCGCCGTTGAGGTTGCGCGGAAAATCCTCCCCGTATTGCGCCGCAAGTTCTGCGGTGGCGAAGAAACTGATCCCGCATTCGCCAAGCTTCTGGCTGTAGCCCTTGATGTCGAGGTGCGACGGCATCGGGCTGTCGGAAATCACCAGGTCCAGACGCTGGATCGCCAGATCCGCCAGCAGACGTTCGAGTTTGTCCTCGCGGCAGGTGATGCGCAGCGGCTCGTTCAGCTCCATGGTCGGTGCGATCAGGCGATAGACGATGGATTTGGGCACCACATCCGCCACGCCGACGCGAAACAGGATCTGCTGTTCATTGGGCTGGGCGCGCAGCATCAATTCCAGCTCGCCGCCCAGCTGGAACATTTGCTCGGCGTAGGGCAGGGCCTGACGTCCGGCCTCAGTCAGCTCAAGCTGCCGGCCGACCCGTTGAAACAGTTCAATGCCGTAGGTTTGTTCGAGCAACGAAATCTGCCCGCTGATGGTTTGCGGCGTCAGGTTGAGTTGCTCACAGGCACGCACGATGCTGCCGGTCTTGGCGACCACCCAGAAGTAATGCAGTTGTCGGTAATTCAGCATCGAGCAATGACCTCTGTGTGGATTGTGCTGGATTCGTAAAAAACGAAGTATAGTCGCTAAAAATACGAATTTTCCTGAAGTGTTTGTCTCCCTAGAATGCCCAGCCATCGACGGGCGGTCTGTGACCCTGTCTGTTCATTCGAAGGAAAGCCTCATGAAATACACAATCCCTGCATTGATGTTTACGTCTTTACTGCTTATGGCCGGTTGCGATCAGGCCGAGAAAAGCGCCCAGCAATTGATGGGCAAGGCTGCCGAAAGCGCCAAACAGGCAATCGACGATACGCACAAGGCTGCTGAACAGGCGCTCAGTGACGCCACCGGCGGCCTGATCGAGAACAAAGAAGCACCGGAAAAAGATGCGGAAAAATCCGAATCGACCTCCAAGAACATCTAAACCGTCATACAAAGAGTCAGGACTGACCCATGGAATATCTGTTAGAACTCGCCGCCAGCCCCGCCGCCTGGGTTGCTTTGGCCACACTGGTGGTGATGGAGATCGTGCTCGGCATCGATAACCTGATCTTTATTTCGATCCTGACCAACAAACTGCCCGTGCAGCATCGGCAGAAGGCGCGTCGAATCGGTATCGGCATGGCGCTGATCCTGCGTCTGGCCCTGTTGAGCACCATCGCCTTCATCGTGCAGTTGACCGCCCCTGTGCTCGAAATCATGGGTCAGGCGTTCTCCTGGAAGGACATGATCCTGATTGCCGGTGGTCTGTTCCTGGTGTGGAAAGCCACGACCGAGATCCATCACAGCATGGACCCGGCGCCGGAAGACCCGAAAACCGCGACATCGACTGTGACTCTGGGCTTCGCTGCCGCAATCGGTCAGATCCTGATGCTGGACATGGTGTTCTCGATCGACAGCATCATTACCGCGGTGGGCATGACTGAACACCTGCCGATCATGGTAATCGCGGTGGTGGTGTCGGTGATGGTGATGCTGTTTGCGGCTGAGCCGCTGGCCAAGTTCATCAACGACAACCCGACGGTGGTCATGCTGGCGCTGGGCTTCCTGATCATGATCGGCATGACGCTGATTGCCGAAGGCTTCGGCGCCCACGTACCGAAAGGTTATGTGTATGCGGCGATGGCGTTCTCGGCAGCGATTGAAGTGCTGAACATGATGTCGCGCCGGGCGAAGCAGAGGAAACTGGCTGAGCAGGCGTAATCGCTGACCAGTCAAAAGCCCCCTGAACCTTTGAGTTCAGGGGGCTTTTTTACGGGGGAAGGTTTTCGGCTTTCAGTGCGCGGTCGCGTGGCGTGCGTTGTGCTTTTGCGGAGTCTCGACCGCCACAGGCGGCAGCGGATGATGGTGGCGCCGGGCGATGCGCAGCACGCCCCACAACATGGCGGTGGCCACAGCCAGCCAGCCGGCAATCAGCATTACGATAGTCATGGTCAGGCTCATCAGTGCCTCCTCTTTGCCCTGCATCGGGCACCCACTTTTTTCATTTAAGTCTTTTTCACTGACAGTCTAGTCATTGGCGTGTTTCAAGCTATTGACCAAAGGTCGGTGGTGACCAATCACTTTGCTCTATGTAACCACTGCATCTGCCGTTTAAGGCTATACCGCTGACCTGTGTCGACCTATGATCGGGGCTTTGCCGGAACAAGATGACCGGCGTCTGAACAGAGAGCGATGATGGGCCAGGTATTTTCTCGAATTCGTGCGGCATTGCTGGTAGCCGGTTGCGCGGCGGTGTTGGCAGGGTGTGCGGGCAGTGTGGCGCCGCAGGTCAAGCGCTTGCCGGAGCGGGTCGAGCTCAGTGGTACGTTTTATCGCGGCGAGGCTAACCAGAGCGGGCCGCAGGTGTTGGCGAGCCTGTTGTCGCAGCAGGGCATCGTGATAACCCCGGGTTTGCTGGAAAAGCCGCTGCATCTGCCGGGCGCCGAAGACAAGTTGCAACAGAACCTGCAGAGCCTCGCGCGTGAATACGGAATGGTCGTGTACCCGCTGGACAGCAATCTGCCAGCCTTGCTGACCCAGGTCGCGGCCGGCTATCCAGTGATGGTGCGATTCAGCGAGGGCTCGGCCTTCTGGGCTGAACCGCGTTACGCAATCCTCTCCGGTTACGACCGACGCAAGCAGAAAGTATTGTTGCGCGCCGGCATGAACCATCGCGAATTGATGAGTTTCAGTTCCTTTGAGTCGGCGTTCGAGAAGTCGGGTGGCTGGGCGGTGCTGATCCAGAAACCGTCGCAGATTCCCGCCGAAGTCGACCGTCAACGCTGGCTCAAGGCTGCGGACGAGCTGGCGCAGGCAGGGCAGGAACGTGAAGCTGCGCAAGCTAAAAAGGCGCTGGCAGCACATTAAACTTCCGTTCGTCATCTGCCGGGCACCCTCACGCCCGGCACGCCTCTTAATGATAGAGCCCGAATTGGCGGGTGATTCAGGAGGCGAGCATGGCAGATTCCCCATCCCCCAAAGGCCCGCACTCGAGCGAGCATTCCTCTGGTCACGAGCTGGGCTTCGACCCGGATTCGCCGGACCTCGACGATCCGCAGGTCGATCCGGTTGGCCCCGCCAAGGCGCCGAAGGACGTGGAGTCCGGCGAAGACAGCAAGCGCCCGGCCAAACCCTATGACCCGTTAGCCGATCTGAAACCTTGAAGTGAGGTGCGTATGAGTACCGATTCCAGTTTCGACGATAAGCATCCGGACAGTGTGCCGACCACGCCCGAGGAAGAGCTGGACCCCGTGCTGGACCCTGACAGCCCGCTGCGTGATCCGCTGGCGCGGCCTAATGTGATGACGCCAGATCCGAGCGCTGGTGACGGCATTCCGGACGACGACAAAATGCCGTTACCCAATGATTGAATAACGGGTATTCAACAATTGGCTGAATACCTCTGTGGCGAGGGAGCTTGCTCCCGCTGGACTGCGCAGCAGGCCTTTTCTTGTTAAAAAAGAAGGTCCGCTACGCGCCCCAGCGAGAGCAAGCTCCCTCGCCACAGTTGAGTGCGTCGTTTACTTGGAGGCTTCGACCACGCCGCTCTGGCGACCCTTGAGGTTTTTCTCCGCCTTGTATTGTTGCGCCACCGCCGGCACGTTGGTACTCCTGCCGGTTTCCATCCAGCTGCGGATACGGCTGGCGTCGGCGAAGTGGGTGTACTTGCCGAACGCATCGAGAATCACCAGAGCGACCGGACGGTTGCTCATCCGCGTCACCAGCACCAGGCAATGGCCCGCCGGGTTGGTGAAGCCGGTTTTAGTGATCTTGATGTCCCAGTCGGCCTTGTTCACCAGATGGTCGGTGTTGCGAAAACCCAGGGTGTAATTGGGTTTGCGGAACGACACGGTTTTTTCCTTGGTGGTGGTCAACTCGCTGAGGATCGGATGCTTGCTCGCGGCCACCAACAGTTTGCTCAGGTCGCGGGCGGTGGAAACGTTGCGTTCCGACAAACCGGTCGGCTCGACGTAGTGAGTGTTGGTCATGCCCAGCGCTTTGGCCTTGGCATTCATTGCCGCGATGAACGCGGCATAGCCACCCGGATAATGGTGGGCGAGGCTGGCTGCTGCGCGGTTTTCCGAGGACATCAGGGCAATCAGCAACATCTCGCGACGCGGCAGTTCGCTCTTGAGTTTGACTCGGGAGAACACGCCTTTCATTTCCGGCGTGTGGCTGATGTCGACGTCGATCCATTCGTCCATGTTCTGGTGCGCCTCGACCACTACCAGGCCAGTCATCAACTTGCTCACCGAAGCGATCGGCACGATCACATCCGGGTTGCTCGAATAGATGACTTTATTGGTCTGCAAATCCATAAGCAGGGCGCTGCCGGAAGCGATCTTCAGTTGCGAAGCGTCGCGCGGCGCGGCGGTGGTTTCAGCGGCGTTGACGGTTGGCGTGACGAATGTGCCTGAAAAAGCGAAAAACAGGCTCAGGATCGAAAGACGAATTTTCACGCGGGCGAACTCATAAAGGTTGGATATTCCGTTATTTTGTAACGGGTTATTTCTTAGAAACGGCGCATTTTAGGAGTATGGCTGAAGAACTGTCGATGGTTGTTTGAATGACCTGAAAATCTCGTGAAAAGGCCTGTGAAAAGAGGGGTTTCCGTCGAACGGTTAGAGTTTTTTCTCAGGAACAAAAAACCCCGCACGCGGCGGGGTTCCTGTTTTGCGAAAAAACGACTCAGGCGTGCAGGGTTTCTGCCGCGTAAAGAGTATTTTCCAGCAGGCAGGCGCGGGTCATCGGACCAACGCCGCCCGGTACCGGAGTAATCCAGCCGGCGCGGGGCAGGGCGGTTTCGTACACCACGTCACCGACCAGCTTGCCGTCGTCCTGACGGTTGATGCCGACGTCGATCACGATCGCGCCTTCCTTGATCCACTCGCCCTTGACCAGACCTGGCTTGCCGGCGGCTACCACTACCAGGTCGGCACGACCAACGTGGCCGGCCAGATCCTTGGTGAAGCGGTGCGTGACGGTCACGGTGCAACCGGCCAGCAGCAGTTCCATCGCCATCGGGCGACCGACGATGTTGGACGCGCCAACCACCACCGCATCCAGACCATAAAGGTCAACGCCGGTGCTTTCCAGCAAGGTCATGATGCCTTTCGGAGTGCACGGGCGCAGCAGCGGAATGCGTTGGGCCAGGCGGCCGACGTTATAAGGATGGAAACCATCGACGTCTTTGTCCGGGCGGATGCGCTCCAGCAGTTTGGAGGCATCCAGGTGCTCCGGCAGCGGCAATTGCAGCAATACGCCGTCGATGGCCGGGTCGTCGTTGAGGCGATCGATCAGATCGGTCAGCGCTTCTTGAGTGGTTTCGGAAGGCAGGTCGTAGGCTTGAGAGAGGAAGCCGACCTCTTCACAGTCTTTACGCTTGTGCGAGACATAAACCTGAGAGGCAGGATCGCTGCCGACCAGGATCACCGCGAGGCCGGGAGTGCGCAGGCCTTGCTGGCGACGCTCGGCAACTCGTTGGGCGATCTGCTGGCGCAGGCTGGCGGCGATCGATTTGCCGTCGATTAGTTGTGCAGTCATTGCGCGTGATTAACCATCGAGAGGGGAAAAAAAGAGAACGCATTCTCGCATGTCAGGCGGTGAGGGCAAAGGCGCTTGGTCAGCAAATTCCCCTAACTCCTTTAATTAAATGAATTTTTTTCAAAAAAGATTTGACGACCTAAAGGTCGCTCTATACTATTCGTCGCACTTGTCGGGCACAGCCTAGCACTGGTTAAGAAGGTCGAGCGGAATTACGGTTCTGCGAAGCTGGAAAGCACTTAGTTTGTAGTCCTCCAAGGGTACAGATTAACAAGGCGCCCGTAGCTCAGCTGGATAGAGCATCCGCCTTCTAAGCGGATGGTCGCAGGTTCGAGTCCTGCCGGGTGCGCCATTAGGCAGCTTTGGCACAAGTAACGCGATATGGTGGGCGTAGCTCAGTTGGTAGAGCACGGGATTGTGACTCCCGTTGTCGTGGGTTCGATCCCCATCGTCCACCCCATATTTCGAAAGGCGCCAGATGTAACAGTCTGGCGCCTTTGCTTTAAAAAGCTTCATCTGCGGATGTGGTGGAATTGGTAGACACACTGGATTTAGGTTCCAGCGCCGCGAGGCGTAAGAGTTCGAGTCTCTTCATCCGCACCAATTAAAGCTTCATTCATGCCGCAGGCCTGATGAAGTTCAGCAAAGAAGTTGAATGGCTTTTTTGTGACGCAATATGGTGGGCGTAGCTCAGTTGGTAGAGCACGGGATTGTGACTCCCGTTGTCGTGGGTTCGATCCCCATCGTCCACCCCATATTTCGAAAGGCGCCAGATTTAACAGTCTGGCGCCTTTTTTGTTTTACGGCTTGTGGTTTGTTGCGCTGGGTTTCGGCTCGAAGGGCGAGGCGTTTCGTCGTGTTCAGGGGCTTGCGGCCAGCGTGCCGACCACCGGCCATGTTCGCTGGATCGGCCGTCAGGGAGATGGCTCGCGGTCTCTTCTATATATAGAAGCGGTTGAAGCAGAGCCCTGGCGTGATGGTCTTTATTCATCTTCGGGGTGGAGTGCATTGATGCATTCACACCTATAAATGGCCTGCTGTTTTTTTACCCGTTTTCAGTAGGGTGACTTCTTGAGTTTGACCCACTAGAATGCATGCCCTTGATTCTGGGGTCGGAAACGGCCGGCTAACGTCTGTGCAACGAGGAATATCCATGCAAGTTTCTGTTGAAAATACTACTGCTCTTGAGCGCCGCATGAGCGTCACCGTGCCGGCTGAGCGCATTGAGAGCCAGGTCAACAAGCGTCTGCAGCAGACTGCCCAAAAGGCCAAGATTGCTGGCTTCCGTCCAGGCAAAGTGCCAATGAGCGAAATCAAGCGCCGTTTCGGTGCTGACGCTCGTCAGGAAGCTGTTGGTGATGTCATCCAGTCCTCCTTCTACGAAGCTGTGGTTGAGCAGAAGCTGAACCCTGCCGGTTCGCCTTCGATCGAGCCTAAGTCGCTGGAAGCTGGCAAGGACCTGGAATACGTTGCCGTATTCGAAGTGTTCCCTGAGTTCACCGTTGCCGGTTTCGACGGCATCACTGTCGAGCGCCTGAGCGCTGAAGTGGCTGACGCTGATCTGGATAAAATGCTGGACATCCTGCGCAAGCAGAACACCCGTTTCGAAGTGGCCGATCGTGCCGCTCAGAACGAAGACCAGTTGAACATCGATTTCGTTGGCAAGGTTGACGGCGAAGCCTTCGCTGGCGGCTCGGCCAAAGGTACTCAGCTGGTGCTGGGTTCCGGTCGCATGATCCCGGGCTTCGAAGAAGGACTGGTTGGCGCTAAAGCGGGCGAAGAGCGCGTTCTGAACCTGACCTTCCCAGAGGACTATCAGAACCTGGACCTGGCCGGCAAAACCGCCGAGTTCACCGTGACTGTAAACACCGTTTCCGAGCCAAAGCTGCCAGAGCTGAACGAAGAGTTCTTCGCTCAATTCGGCATCAAGGAAACCGGTCTGGAAGGCTTCCGCACCGAAGTTCGCAAGAACATGGAGCGTGAGCTGCGTCAGGCCATCAAGTCCAAGGTAAAAAATCAGGTTATGGACGGTCTGCTGGCCACCAACCCGATCGAAGTACCTAAGGCTCTGCTGTCCAACGAAGTTGACCGTCTGCGCGTGCAGGCTGTTCAGCAGTTCGGTGGCAACATCAAGCCTGACCAACTGCCGGCCGAGCTGTTCGAAGAGCAAGCCAAGCGCCGCGTAGTGCTGGGTCTGATCGTGGCTGAAGTGGTCAAGCAATTCGACCTGAAGCCTGACGAAGCCCGCGTTCGCGAAATGATCCAGGAAATGGCTTCTGCTTACCAGGAACCTGAGCAGGTTGTGTCCTGGTACTACAAGAACGAGCAGCAACTGAACGAAGTCCGTTCGGTTGTGCTGGAAGAACAAGTTGTGGATACTGTTCTGCAGAAAGCTAGCGTGACCGACAAATCGGTCTCTTACGAAGAAGCGGTCAAGCCGGTAGAAGCTCCAAAAGCCGACTGATTGTTTTTGCGTTAAGAAGTACACACATAAGCCAGCCTTCGAGCTGGCTTATGCGTATTCAAGACATAACTATTTGGGAGTGACTGCAGAGCATGTTCCGTAATTCGTATATTCAGCAGAACTCTGATATCCAGGCCGCCGGCGGCCTGGTCCCGATGGTTGTCGAGCAATCTGCTCGTGGCGAGCGCGCCTATGACATCTACTCGCGCCTTCTGAAGGAGCGTGTAATCTTTCTGGTGGGTCCTGTAGAGGACTACATGGCCAACCTGATCTGTGCGCAATTGCTGTTCCTTGAAGCGGAAAACCCGGACAAGGACATCCATCTCTATATCAACTCCCCGGGCGGTTCGGTGACAGCGGGCATGTCGATCTACGACACCATGCAGTTCATCAAGCCAAACGTATCGACGACCTGCATTGGTCAGGCGTGCAGCATGGGTGCATTCCTGCTGACGGCCGGTGCTCCTGGCAAGCGTTTCTGCCTGCCGAACTCGCGTGTGATGATTCACCAGCCTCTGGGCGGTTTCCAGGGTCAGGCTTCGGATATCGAAATCCATGCCAAGGAAATCCTCTTCATTCGCGAGCGTCTGAACACGCTGATGGCCAAGCACAGCGGTCGTACCCTTGAAGAAATCGAGCGCGACACCAATCGCGACAACTTCATGAGTGCAGAAGCTGCGAAGGAATACGGCCTGATCGACGAAGTCATCAGCCAGCGTCCTGCGTAAAATAAGCAGCTCAAAATAAGGTTGGTCGGCAGGTCCGACCACCAGCGGGCTTGAAAAAGCCCGCAATAGCCTTCATCTTGTGTTGCAAGCCTATCGGATTTGGATCGAACGAATGACTGACACCCGCAACGGCGAGGACAACGGCAAGCTGCTCTATTGCTCCTTCTGTGGCAAAAGCCAGCATGAAGTACGCAAATTGATTGCCGGCCCCTCGGTCTTTATCTGCGACGAGTGCGTCGACCTGTGCAATGACATCATCCGCGAGGAGGTGCAGGAAGCCCAGGCCGAAAGCAGCGCGCATAAATTGCCTTCGCCTAAAGAAATCAGCGGCATCCTTGATCAGTATGTAATCGGTCAGGAGCGTGCGAAAAAGGTTCTGGCCGTAGCGGTGTACAACCACTACAAGCGCCTGAATCAGCGTGACAAGAAGGCTGACGACGTCGAACTCGGCAAGAGCAACATCCTGCTGATCGGCCCGACAGGCTCCGGTAAAACCCTGCTGGCCGAAACACTGGCCCGCCTGCTGAACGTTCCGTTCACCATCGCCGACGCAACCACCCTCACCGAGGCCGGTTACGTAGGTGAAGATGTCGAGAACATCATTCAGAAATTGCTGCAAAAGTGCGATTACGACGTGGAAAAGGCCCAGATGGGCATTGTCTACATCGACGAAATCGACAAGATTTCCCGCAAGTCCGACAACCCGTCGATCACCCGCGATGTTTCCGGTGAAGGCGTGCAGCAGGCCTTGCTCAAGTTGATCGAAGGCACGGTCGCTTCCGTTCCGCCGCAAGGTGGCCGCAAGCATCCGCAGCAGGAATTCCTGCAGGTCGACACCCGTAACATCCTGTTCATCTGTGGTGGTGCGTTCTCCGGTCTGGAAAAGGTTATTCAAAACCGTTCCACCAAGGGCGGCATCGGTTTCAACGCAGAAGTACGCAGCAAGGAAGAAGGCAAGAAAGTCGGTGAATCCCTGCGTGAAGTCGAGCCTGACGATCTGGTCAAGTTCGGTCTGATCCCGGAATTCGTCGGTCGTCTGCCGGTGCTTGCGACGCTGGACGAGCTCGACGAGGCTGCGCTGATGCAAATCCTCACCGAGCCGAAAAATGCTCTGACCAAACAGTATGCCAAGCTGTTCGAGATGGAAGGCGTGGATCTGGAGTTCCGGACCGACGCACTGAAATCGGTCGCCAAGCGTGCCCTGGAACGTAAAACCGGTGCTCGTGGCCTGCGCTCGATTCTCGAAGGTGTGCTGCTCGACACGATGTACGAAATCCCCTCGCAGTCCGAGGTGAGCAAAGTCGTCATCGATGAAAGCGTGATTGAAGGCAAGTCCAAGCCACTGTATATCTACGAAAACAGTGAGCCGACGGCCAAGGCAGCGCCGGACGCGTAAGCGTCCACACTGCCGGAACACAGAAGGGGCCTTCGGGCCTCTTTTTTTTATGTCGTTTTTTACATCCGCTTAGCGCTTGTTTTTTTTCAAGGCAGCCCCCATCTTGGTTTCAAGCTTAATTCCATCTGATTACGGCCATATGGCCGCCGTAGAGGCGAAATCATGAAGACAACCATCGAATTGCCTCTCCTGCCATTGCGCGATGTCGTGGTTTATCCGCACATGGTTATCCCGCTGTTCGTGGGGCGCGAGAAATCCATCGAAGCCCTCGAGGCCGCGATGACGGGCGACAAGCAGATCCTGCTGCTGGCCCAGAGAAACCCGGCTGACGATGATCCCGGTGAAGACGCTCTCTATCGCGTAGGTACGATTGCTACTGTGCTGCAGCTGCTGAAGCTGCCGGATGGCACGGTCAAGGTTCTGGTCGAAGGTGAGCAGCGCGGCGCTGTAGAGCGCTTCAGTGAAGTCGACGGGCATTGCCGCGCCGAGGTCTCGCTGATCGATGAAGTTGATGCCGCCGAGCGCGAATCCGAAGTGTTCGTGCGCAGCCTGCTGTCGCAGTTTGAACAATATGTGCAGTTAGGCAAGAAAGTCCCGGCTGAAGTCCTGTCGTCGCTCAACAGCATCGATGAGCCTGGCCGCCTGGTCGACACCATGGCCGCGCACATGGCGCTGAAGATCGAGCAGAAGCAGGAAATTCTCGAAATCATCGATCTGTCGGCCCGGGTCGAGCACGTGCTCGCGTTGCTGGATGCCGAGATCGATCTGCTGCAAGTCGAAAAACGCATTCGCGGCCGCGTCAAAAAGCAAATGGAGCGCAGCCAGCGCGAGTACTACCTGAATGAGCAGATGAAGGCCATTCAGAAAGAGCTCGGCGACGGTGACGAAGGTCACAACGAAATCGAAGAGCTGAAAAAGCGCATCGACGCTGCCGGTTTGCCAAAAGATGCCCTGGCCAAGGCCACCGCCGAGCTGAACAAACTCAAGCAGATGTCGCCGATGTCCGCTGAAGCCACCGTGGTGCGCTCCTACATCGACTGGCTGGTGCAGGTGCCGTGGAAGGCACAGAGCAAGGTACGCCTCGACCTGGCGCGTGCTGAAGACATTCTCGACGCCGATCACTATGGCCTTGAAGAGGTCAAGGAACGCATCCTTGAATACCTCGCCGTGCAGAAGCGCGTGAAGAAGATTCGTGGCCCGGTGTTGTGCCTGGTCGGTCCTCCTGGCGTGGGTAAAACCTCGCTGGCGGAGTCGATTGCCCACGCCACCAACCGTAAATTCGTGCGCATGGCCCTTGGTGGCGTGCGTGACGAGGCGGAAATTCGTGGTCACCGCCGGACCTACATCGGTTCGATGCCGGGAAGATTGATTCAAAAGATGACAAAAGTGGGTGTGCGCAACCCGCTGTTCCTGCTCGATGAAATCGACAAAATGGGCAGCGACATGCGTGGCGACCCGGCGTCGGCGTTGCTGGAAGTGCTCGATCCGGAGCAGAACCACAACTTCAACGATCACTATCTGGAAGTCGATTACGACCTGTCCGATGTGATGTTCCTGTGCACCTCGAACTCGATGAACATACCGCCGGCACTGCTGGACCGGATGGAAGTCATTCGCCTGCCGGGCTACACCGAAGACGAAAAGATCAACATCGCCGTCAAGTACCTGTCGCCGAAGCAGATTGCCGCCAACGGTCTGAAGAAGGGCGAGCTGGAATTCGACGAAGAAGCGATTCGCGACATCATCCGTTACTACACCCGCGAAGCCGGTGTGCGTGGCCTCGAACGTCAGATCGCCAAGGTCTGCCGCAAGGCCGTCAAAGAGCACGCGCTGGAAAAACGCTTCTCGGTAAAAGTGACAGCTGATCTGCTGGAGCATTTCCTCGGCGTGCGCAAATTCCGTTACGGTCTGGCTGAGCAACAGGACCAGATCGGTCAGGTGACTGGCCTGGCGTGGACGCAGGTGGGCGGCGAACTGCTGACCATCGAAGCGGCTGTGGTGCCGGGTAAAGGTCAATTGATCAAGACCGGTTCGCTGGGCGATGTAATGGTCGAATCGATCACTGCCGCGCTGACTGTTGTACGCAGCCGTGCCAAGAGCCTGGGCATTCCTCTGGACTTCCACGAGAAGCGCGACACCCACATTCACATGCCGGAAGGGGCGACCCCGAAGGACGGCCCTAGCGCTGGTGTGGGCATGTGCACGGCACTGGTGTCGGCATTGACCGGGATCCCGGTACGCGCCGATGTCGCCATGACCGGCGAAATCACTCTGCGTGGTCAAGTGCTGGCAATTGGTGGTCTGAAGGAAAAACTGCTCGCGGCTCATCGCGGCGGAATCAAGATTGTGATTATTCCGGAAGAGAACGTGCGCGATCTGAAGGAGATTCCTGACAATATCAAGCAGGATCTGCAGATTAAACCGGTTAAATGGATTGACGAGGTCCTGCAAATTGCGCTGCAATACGCGCCGGAGCCCTTGCCGGATGTGGCTCCGGAGATAGTTTCCAAGGACGAAAAACGTGAGTCTGATTCAAAGGAAAGAATTAGCACGCATTAATCCGTTTTTGCCTGGGGGGCTTCCTTGACAGCTTTTTAGAGCCCTTGTTATAAAGCGGCTCTTAAGTGTCTGTAGGCCATTCAGCACTGTTTTTGCTTTCACCAAAAAACTTAGAATCATCTCAAAATAGATATAAGGGGACTTAGAGTGAACAAGTCGGAACTGATTGATGCTATCGCTGCATCCGCTGATATCCCGAAAGCTGCTGCTGGCCGTGCGCTGGACGCTGTAATCGAATCCGTCACTGGCGCTCTCAAGGCTGGCGACTCCGTTGTTCTGGTTGGTTTCGGCACTTTCTCCGTGACTGATCGTCCAGCTCGCGTTGGTCGTAACCCACAGACCGGCAAGACGCTGCAAATCGCTGCTGCTAAAAAGCCAGGTTTCAAAGCCGGTAAAGCACTGAAAGAAGCTGTCAACTAAGTTAGTTTGTTTCAGGTTTTTACCCATCCGGGTCGGGGTCAAGCCTGACTTGGCAGCGGAGCGGTAGAGCAGGTCGCTGGAACAGCCGCCTGTTACGCCGGGATCGAGGGTTCGAGCCCTGTCCGCTCCGCCAGTTACGAGAAGGCGCATCCTCGGATGCGCCTTTCTTCTATCCGGATTCTACCCACGCTCCACGGTTGCCTAATTTTTGAAGTTCAACCGTTTCTGGGGGACGCATGCTGCAGAATATCAGGGACAATTCACAAGGCTGGATTGCCAAGACCATTATCGGGGTCATCGTTGCACTGATGGCTTTGACCGGTTTCGATGCCATTTTCAAGGCCACTACGCACTCCAACGATGCGGCCAAGGTCAATGGTGAAGAAATCAGCCAGAACGAGCTGAGCCAGGCCGTTGACATGCAACGTCGCCAGTTGATGCAACAGCTGGGCAAGGACTTCGATGCTTCCTTGCTTGACGAAAAAATGCTCCGCGAGTCGGCCCTCAAGGGGCTGATCGATCGCAAGCTGCTGCTGCAAGGCGCAGAACAATCGAAATTCGCTTTCTCCGAAGGCGCACTGGATCAGGTGATCCTGCAGACCCCTGAATTCCAGGTGGACGGCAAGTTCAGCTCCGAGCGCTTCGACCAGGTGATCCGTCAACTGGGCTACTCCCGTATGCAATTCCGCCAGATGCTGGCTCAGGAAATGCTGATTGGTCAGTTGCGCGCCGGTGTTGCCGGCAGCGGCTTCGTCACCGACGCCGAAGTGCTGGCATTCGCCCGTCTGGAAAAACAGACCCGCGACTTCGCTTCGCTGAACGTCAAGGCCGATCCGGCCGCGGTCAAGTTGACCGACGATGAGGTCAAGGCCTACTACGACGAGCACGCCAAGGAGTTCATGACCCCTGAGCAGGTGGTTGTCGACTACGTCGAGCTGAAGAAGTCCTCATTCTTTGACCAGGTTGCGGTCAAGGACGAAGACCTGCAGGCGGCGTATCAGAAAGAGATCGCCAACCTGTCGGAGCAGCGTCGCGCGGCGCATATCCTGATCGAAGTCAACGACAAGACGACCGACGCTCAGGCCAAGGCGAAGATCGAAGAAGTCCAGGCGCGTCTGGCCAAGGGCGAGAAATTCGAAGCGCTGGCCAAGGAGTTCTCGCAGGACCCGGGTTCGGCCAACAATGGTGGTGACCTCGGTTTCGCAGGTCCTGGCGTCTATGACCCAGCCTTCGAAAAAGCCCTGTACTCGTTGAACAAGGACCAGGTGTCCGAGCCGGTGCGTACCGATTTCGGTTACCACCTGATCAAGCTGCTGGGTGTTGAAGCGCCGGAAGTCCCGACCCTGGCCAGCCTGAAAGACAAGCTGACCCGCGAGCTGAAGACCCAACAGGTCGAGCAGCGTTTCGTCGAGGCGACCAAGCAACTGGAAGACTCGGCGTTCGAAGCGTCTGACCTGGCCCAGCCTGCGGCAGATCTGAAACTGACCGTGCACACCTCCAAACCATTCGGCCGCGAAGGTGGCGAAGGCATCGCGGCCAACCGTGCTGTGGTGGCCGCTGCATTCAGCCAGGAAGTGCTGGAAGAAAATGCCAACAGCACCGGCATCGAGCTGGATCCGGAAACTGTGGTCGTGCTGCGCGCCAAGGAACACCTGAAGCCTGAGCAACTGCCGCTGGAAGCTGTCAACACTGCTATTCGTGCCCAGCTGACCAAAGAGCATGCCAGCGCTGCGGCCAAGACCAAGGCTGAACAGTTGATCGCCAGTCTGCGTGATGGCAAGACTCCGCTGGACAAGGCGGTTGATGGCCAGAGCTGGAAGGTTGTGACGGCGGCGACCCGTGCTCAGGAAGGCATTGATCCGACTGTGCTGCAGGCGTTGTTCCGCATGCCGAAACCTGCAGCCAAGGACAAACCGACGTTCACCAGCGTGACCTTGCAGGACGGCAGTCTGATGATTGTGCGTCTGAATGGTGTCAACGAGGCGGTGGCGCCGACTGAAGAAGAGAAGGCTCAGTACCGTCGCTTCCTCGCATCGCGTGAAGGTCAGCAGGACTTTGCGGCGTTCCGTAAGCAGTTGGAAAGCCAGGCTGATATCAAGCGGTATTGATGTTTGACTGAGTGGTAGCAGGAAAGCCCTGACCTTATGGTCGTAATGCTGTTCACTTAAGCATTTGAGTCTCAGCAGGGCTTACTTGAAAATCCGATGCCAGACCTCTGGCATCGGATTTTTTATGTCTGTTCAGCAAGACCTGCTCGACCTTGGCGATCTTTTTAACTTCTGCGATCTGAGTACCTTTACCCAACATATTCCGGTTGAGTGGGTAGCGTCTGCACTGGATCTCTCCAGTCAGGCGACCATTCGCCGACGTCGCTTGCCCGCCGATCAAGTGCTTTGGCTGGTACTCGGCATGGCGCTGTTTCGTGACGAGCCGGTCCACGAAGTGGCCAGGCGTTTGAACATTTGTGCCCAAGGGCTGGCCTCTGACCAGCTATTAGCACGAAGCGGTGTAACCGAAGCGCGTAAGCGGCTCGGTGCCGATCCTGTTGAATGGTTATTTCGCAAGACAGGTCATCAATGGGGCGCGGAGCGTTATACCGATGATGCTTGGCAGGGCCTGCAAGTGTTTGCAGTGGACGGTGCGCTTTTGCGTACTCCGGATACGCCCGAACTTCGAGATCATTTCGGGTCGGGAAACACCCGGACCGAGCGCCAGACTCCGTTCCCCATGCTGCGCTTGGTGGCGTTGATGAATGTGCGTTCGCACGTAATCCTGGATGCCCAATTGAGCCCTTACCGACGCAGTGAAATGCGCTTGGCCGACGAGTTTTTGCAGCAGGTTCCCGATCACTCGGTGACGTTATTCGATAAAGGGTTCTGGGGTGCCGAACTACTGTCGAATCTGAATAAAGCCGGTACACATCGGCACTGGTTGATTCCAGCCAAAAAAGGCACGGTTTGTGAGGAAGTGGCTCGTTACAACCCGCATGATCGCCTGGTGCGCATGAAGGTCTCACCGCAAGCCAGAGCCCGAAATCCGGCCCTCTCAACACATTGGGAGGCCCGCGAAGTCAGCTATGAAATTCAAGGCAAACTCAAGACAGTCATGACGTCACTGCCGGCGAGCACCTACAGCACCGAAGCCGTTGCCCGGCTTTATCAGGAACGCTGGGAAATCGAGTTAGGCTTCAGAGACATCAAAAGCTCAATGCAGCAGAACGCAGTGACCTTGCGTAGCAAAAAGTCGACTTGATCTATCAGGAAGTCTGGGGACTGTTGCTGGCTTACAACGTGGTTCGTCGGGAAGCCAGTCAAGCGGCAGTTGCATTGGGTCGCCTCCCTTCGGACATCCGCTTCAAACCAGCCTGTCAGTACATCGCGGTCCAACTGATCGTAATGGCAGCAGCCAATCCGATTTCAGCGACAGGGAGGCGGCTATCAGAGTTGAGGGCAGGTATTGGAGGATTGTTTCTGGATCACCGCCCAAGGCCTTCGAGACCTAGGACGGTGAAAATTTCAAAGACCCGGTTTCCTGTGGATCGTAAGGCTGCTCCACTTAAGTGAACAGCATTATGACCTTATGGTCGGGGCTTTTTTTATGGTTGGGATTTGGGTGTATATCCGTTGCTTCGGGTGTTGCGGCTGGCGGTTTCGCCCTTACGGCGAGTCACTTTGGCAAACGCCCCAAAGTAACCAAAAGTCTGGGCCCCGGCGTTCGGCCCTCGCTTAGGCTCGGGTTCCTTCGCTCCGGAATTCATCCGGGGGCATCGCCTCCGGTTTGCTTCGCTGCACCTCCTCTCGATGTGTTCGACTGCGTCGAACGGTCGCTGCGCTCCCACCCCCGGATAAATCCCTCCACTCAGCCTGCCGATGGGGCCGACACGGCAAGATCAAGAGCTTTCGGCGAGCTGACACTCGGCCATTTGAGTGGGGCGGCTTCGCCGCATGCGGGGCACGCTTTCTAAACTGTAGGAGCCAGCCAGCCAGCCAGCCTGCTGGCGAAGGCGGCCTGACAGCCGACCAACCTCTTACTGATGTACTCGGCCCCACTGTGGGAGCGGGCTTGCTCGCGAAGGCAGCCTAGCAGCCACCCACTCCCTCACAGTCCCAATCAAGCCAACCCATTCCCCCGAGCCCTGAGCGCCGCATACAAAGTCAAAACCAGCAACCCCACAACAATCCATGGAAACGCGCCAACCCCCAGATTCCCCAGCAGTAATCCCCCCACCAGTCCGCCGCCGGCGATCCCGACATTCCACAGCGTTACCAGCATCGACTGCGCTGTATCAGCGGCATCCCCGGCGGTTTTCGCTGAAGCTGTCTGCAGCAGCGAGGGCATCGCACCGAACGCCAGGCCCCACACGGCGACGGCGATGTAGACCACGGTCGCCGATTCTCGCCACAGGCCCAAGGCGATGGCTGAGAGCATGAACAGCAGCGTACTGATCAGCACCAGCTCGCGCAGCCAGTGGTCGATCAGGCTGCCGACGATCCACAGGCTCAGCACTGAGGCGAGGCCGAAAACCAGCAGCACCCGGTCGATATCGCTGGCCAGTCCCGACGGTTGCAGGAACGGTGCGATGTAGGTGTACAGCAGGTTGTGAGCAACCACGTAGGACAGGGTCACGAACAGTACCGGTCGCACGCCGGGCAGGGTGAAGACCTGACGCAGGGGCAGTTGTTTTCCCACGCGCTCGCCGGGGAAGTCCGGCACTTGCCAGCGCACCCAGGCCACCAGCAGCAGCGTCAGTGCGGTCATGATCGCGAAGCTCAGGCGCCAGCCGACCATCGTGCCGAGCAACGTTCCCGCCGGGATGCCCAGCGACAGTGCAAGCGGCGCGCCCAGCATGGCGACGGTGATGGCCCGGCCTTGCAGGTGGGGCGCAACCATGCGGCTGGCATAGCCTGCCAGCAATGCCCAGAGCAACCCGGCGAAGACCCCGGCCAGCAGTCGTGCGATCAAGGTCAGCCAGTACAGCTCTGACAGGGCGGTGATGCTGTTGGCGATGGCGAAGCCGCCGATGGCTGACAGTAACAATGGGCGCCGGCGCCAGCTGCGGGTGGCGATGGTCAGCGGAATGGCGGCGAGCATCGAACCAATGGCGTACAGCGTGACCAGTTGGCCGACCAGCGCTTGCGAGACATTCAGCCCAGCGCTCATCTGTGGGAGCAGGCCGGCGGGGATGGCTTCGGTCAGCACGGTGATGAAGCCGGCGGTGGCCAGGGCCAGCAGGGCGCCGAGGGGCAAGCGTTCGGGTTCTTCAAGTGCAGTGCCGAGGTTTGGTGAGGTGAGTTGTGCGTCGTTCATGATTCAGCGTCCATGTGCCGAAGGGGATGAAGGCCATAGGCTAGGGCGCTGCGCATTGGAGAAAAATGGGTTACGGTTCCGAACATATCGGACACGGATGTCGTGAATGGGAGGAGTGGAATGGACAGCCTGGGCAGTATTTCGGTGTTTGTGCAGGTTGCCGAGACCCGCAGTTTTACCGAAGCGGGGCGGCTGCAGGGCGTGTCGTCTTCGGCGGTCGGCAAAAGTATCGCGCGGCTGGAGGCGCGACTTGGCGTGCGGCTGTTTCATCGCACGACTCGCAGCATCACCCTGACCAGCGAGGGTGCGCTGTTCCTCGAGCGCTGTCGCAAGATTCTCGCCGAGGTGGAAGCCGCCGAGTTCGAACTTTGCAATTCCGCGTCGCAACCCCATGGCAAGTTGCGTATCAGCCTGCCGCAGGTGCATGGGCTGGTGATGCCGGTGATGAACGAGTTCATGGCGCTGTACCCGCAGATCGAGCTGGATCTGGACCTGACCGATCGCATGGTCGATATGGTCGAGGAGGGCTTCGATGCAGTGATTCGCACCGGCAAGCCTCGGGATTCACGGCTGATGGCGCGGCCCTTGGGCGAGTTTCACATGGTGCTGGTGGCGAGCCCGCTGTATCTGCAGCAACGTGGCGTGCCGCAGATCCCAGCCGATCTGGCGGATCACGCCTGTTTGCGGCATACCTTTCACGCCACCGGCAAACTGGAACCGTGGCCGTTGATTCGCGAGGAGGGTGGGGCGGAGCCGGTCTTGCCGGCCCGACTGGTCAGTACATCGATCGAAGCCGTCAGCCATGCAGCCATTGCCGGCATGGGCATCGCCTGCCTGCCGGACTTCATGACCCATGAGGCAGTGGCGCAGGGGCGCTTGCAACGGGTGCTGGATGCTCATCTGCAACACGTCGGTCAGTTCTGGGTGTTGTGGCCGTCAAGCCGCCATGCAACCGCCAAATTGCGGGTATTTATCGATCATTTATCGACGCGGCTTTTTCCCGACGCTCATCCTCGGTAAAGTTGTAACTGTTTTAAGACACTAATCCGTGCGCCGCGGGGCCGCGATCTGTTGCACAATACGCCCCGGACCGTTTTCCCTCAGGATGTTTAATGTTGATTTCAACTCCCATGCGTGTCGTTGGGTTGGCGCTGTTGTTGACCGCTGTGGCCGGCTGTTCGAAAGACAAGCCGATCTATGAGCATGAGAATTTCGACGATTCCGGTACGTATTCTCGCAATTACCCGGTTGCCGATGTCGCCAGTTGTGAGGCGGCCCGTCGTGCGTTGCTCAGCCAGGGCTACATCATCACCAGCAGCGACCCGAAACTGGTCAGTGGCCACAAGAGCTTCCAGCAAACCGGTGAAACCCACCTGGAGATCAGCTTCAACGTGGTCTGCGCCGAAGATGGCAGTGCCAAGCACCATGCCACAGTGTTCGCCAACGCCTTGCAGGATCGCTACGCGCTGAAGAAAACCAACAACTCCGCCAGCCTCGGAGTCGGCGTGTTGGGTTCGGTGTCGATGCCGATCGGTTCCTCCGATGATTCGATGGTCAAGGTCGCCAGTGAGACCGTGACCTCGCAGAAGTTCTACGAGCGATTCTTCACCCTGGTCGAACTGTTCCTGCCGGCGGATGCGAAGAAAGCGGCGCACATCGAAGAAAAACCCAAGACCGACCTCGGTGTGCCGGAGCCGAAGCCTGCCGCTGTAGCGCCGGCAACCCCGGCAACCCCGGCACCGGCGGTAGAGACAACGCCTGCACCGCCGCCAGCCGGGATTGTCGAGCCAGCCCAGACCACGGCGCCGGCAGCACCGGCAGCGACCCCAGCGCCGGCCCCGGTTGCACCGACGCCAGTGGGTTCCGAACCCGTGGTGCCGCCTGCCGAGCCCGCGCCGATCACCCCGGCACCGAGTGCTGAACCTGCTCCGGCCACCGAAACGATTACGCCGCCGGCCAACCCGACCAATATCCCGCCGCCGTCCGAACCGATTCCGGCAATGCAATAAGCTGCGCGCAGCCCACCTGTGGGAGCGAGCAAGCCCGCTCCCACATTTGTTTTGTGGTGTACTCAAATCTCGTTACATTCCCCCGACAAAAATCCTGCGATAAATTCCTGACCACCTGCTACGTTTTATTTCATGAAGGAAGGGTTTCACTTTTCCTTCACACGGGCACGTTATGCTCGAAGCACTGGTTATTTGACCGGGCTATTTTTCAAGCGAGCAGCAGGGGGATGACACGATGGATGACTATCAAGAAGAACTGCTCGAATACCAGGCCTTTGAGCTCGATCAGCCAGAACCGGCAGAAGACGCCACCGAGCTGTAAGGCGTCAGGCGGTTTTGCGGTGACTGCGGCGAAACTCGCCAGGGGTCTGCCCGCTCCAGCGTTTGAAAGCGCGCTGAAACGCCTCGGCTGAAGCAAAGCCCAGCAGGTAGGCAATTTCGCCGAACGCCAGTTCGGTGTCGCGGATGTAGGTCATCGCCAGATCACGGCGGGTGTCATTGAGGATCGCACGAAACTGCGTGCCTTCCTCGGCCAGTTTGCGCCGCAACGTCCAGGTCGGCAGCTTCAGACGCGCCGCCACTTCTTCCAGGTCGGGTTCCCGGCCACCATTGAGCAACGGCCCCAACAGCTGAGTGATGCGTTCACGCAGACTGCGGGTGCGGGTCAATTGCTCCAGCTCCCGTTCGCACAACGCGAGCAAATGCTTCCAGGTGCTCGGGCAGTGCTCCGGGTTGCGCTGAGCGAGGCTGGTGAGGCTTAAGCGCAGTTGATTGCGTTCGGCGCCGAACTGCAGCGGACAGTCGCCCAGCACGCTGTAGGCGTCGCGATAGGTTGGCTCGTCAAATTCGATTTCGATGCGTTCCGCTCGCAGTTGCTCGCGGCCGACGCTGGACAGCTGATGCAGCCAGCCAGCGATGATTGAATCCACCACAAAGCGGTTATAGGCGTTGTACGGGCTGATCGAATAGAAGCGCAGCCAGGCGCCATTCGCGTCTTCATGAAAACTCGACTGTCCGCGATAGTTGGAACCGTACAACGGCTCGAAGCGGATCAGGCAACGGGCGGCCTCGCGCACGGTCGGCGCCTGAGCGGCGGTGACCCCGGCGAGCCCAGCCTGACTCAAACGACTGAGCAGGCCCATGCGCAAGCCAAGTGCCGGGTCGCCGGTCAACTGAATCGCGCTGTGCCCCAGACGCATGTAGCGCGGGATCGACAGCCGCGCGCCGGCCTCGGCCAGTCGAGCGGCGTCCAGTCCGTATTGTTCCAGCAGCGGTTGCGGGTCGACGCCATGGCTGCGCACGGCATCGGCAAGGCTGTGGACGAAGCCAACCGACAGATCCCCAAGGCGCATCGGCATTGGTTTCATGGGTTACAACCAGATGTTCAGCAGACGCGCGCCACGGGCTTCGCCATCGGCGAATTGCTGGCCGTTGCTGCTGAGGAAGCTTTGTCCCGAACCGGGTTTGTCCCAGAACTGGCCGCGCAGGAACACACTCATCCCGGCAATCGCGCGACTGCTCGGCGGCTGCGCGGTCAGCGTCAGGCGATGCCAGGCCTGACCCTCACTGATTTCCCCGGGCTTGAGGCTGACCGAACCCGGTGTGCTCGAACCCTTGTAGCCGGCCCACGGCTGATTCCAGGCGTCGTGACCGACGACGAAGGCGGGCACCGCCACCAGTTGCGCGCCTTGCTCGTCGAGTCGGCGATAGTTGTCGGGGTACCAGCTGTCGCTGCCGATCAGCACACCCAGACGCCCGGCCGGGGTCTCGATCACGTTGATCGCATGCTCGTCTTCGCTATTGATCACGTCGCGCTGTTCGAAAATCGGGTGCATCTGCCGCTGGGGCTGGCCCAGCGGCACACCATCACGGCCGAACACCACGCTACTGTTGAACAGCGCGCCGCTGCCGGGTTTGAGCTGGCCGTCGCGGATGCTCGGTTCGGGCAAGACGATAGAACCGGCCACCAAGGTCACGTGGAATTCCTTGGCCAGCCCGCCGAACAGCGCCTGGTAATCCTTGGCCATGACTTTGGACTTCATGCGCAGGTGCGCGTCGTCGAGGCGATTTTCGCCCTTGGCAGTGAGCCAGGCGCGAGCAAATAGCAGCGGATTGCTCGCCGCCAGCCAGTTCATCGCTTCGACGAGAGTCGGGGCCTGGTACAGCTCGTCTTTCTCACCGCTGATCATCAGCCAGGTGCCGACATGCTCGGGCAGGACCACCACGGTTTTTTCGTTCAGCAGCCCCTGATCCTGCGCCTGCTGCAGATAAGCCGCGAGTTTGCGGTGCAGGCGCTCGGGACTTTGGTAGTCGGTGGGGAACAGTTCCGGCTGGATGCCCAGCAGGTTGCCTCGATCAGCTGGGGTGCCCTGATCGACCGCCAGTTTGATGCGCAGGTCCGACAGGTAATGGCCCGCCGGCCGGTCCGCCGCCCACATGGCGTAGGTGGTCAGGGCGGCAACGATGGCCATGGAGAAAAACAGGTACAGAAGTTTGCGCATGAAAACCAACAACAGCCGGGTACAGGGTGTGGCGACTAGGGTAGGGCGCATACCTGCGCTTGCCAAGGGGCGCTGCGCATTTGGATCAATAAGTTGTCAGTTTCGGTCATTGAGTGACAGCAGTGCGACTCTTAGTCTGTCGAACATGACTGACGGGGGACGCAGAGCTCCCGCAATTTCCGTGATCGCTCGTTGTGGAGTTACCGATGACCGCCCATTACCCGCACCTGTTGGCCCCGCTGGACCTGGGATTCACCACGCTGCGCAACCGCACCCTGATGGGTTCGATGCACACTGGCCTCGAAGAAAAACCGGGCGGCTTCGAACGCATGGCGGCGTACTTCGCCGAGCGCGCCCGGGGTGGTGTCGGCCTGATGGTCACCGGCGGTATCGGCCCGAACGATGAGGGCGGCGTGTACTCCGGCGCAGCCAAACTGACCACCGAGGAAGAAGCGCTCAAGCACCGCATCGTCACTCGCGCGGTGCATGAGGCGGGCGGCAAGATCTGCATGCAGATCCTCCACGCCGGGCGTTATGCCTACAGCCCGAAACAGGTCGCGCCGAGTGCGATTCAGGCACCGATCAACCCGTTCAAGCCCAAAGAGCTGGACGAGGAAGGCATCGAGAAACAGATCAGCGATTTCGTCACCTGTTCGGTTCTGGCGCAGAGCGCCGAGTACGACGGCGTGGAAATCATGGGCTCGGAAGGTTATTTCATTAACCAGTTCCTCGCCGCGCACACCAACCACCGTACCGACCGCTGGGGTGGCAGCTACGAAAACCGCATGCGCCTGCCGGTGGAAATCGTCCGTCGTGTACGTGAAGCGGTGGGCCCGAACTTCATCATCATTTTCCGCCTGTCGATGCTCGATCTGGTCGAGGGCGGCAGCACCTGGGAAGAAATCGTGACCCTGGCCAAAGCCATCGAGCAGGCCGGCGCGACCATCATCAACACCGGCATCGGCTGGCACGAAGCACGCATTCCGACCATCGCCACCAAAGTGCCGCGCGCCGCGTTCAGCAAGGTCACCGCCAAGTTGCGTGGTTCGGTGAGCATTCCGCTGATTACCACCAACCGCATCAACACCCCGGAAATCGCCGAGCAGATCCTCGCTGAAGGTGATGCCGACATGGTCTCGATGGCCCGGCCGTTCCTCGCCGATCCGGACTTCGTCAACAAGGCCGCGGAAGGCCGCGCCGACGAAATCAACACCTGTATCGGTTGCAACCAGGCGTGCCTCGATCACACCTTCGGCGGCAAGCTCACCAGTTGCCTGGTCAACCCGCGTGCCTGCCACGAAACCGAGCTCAACTACCTGCCGGTGCAGCAGATCAAGAAGATCGCGGTGGTCGGTGCCGGCCCTGCCGGTCTGTCCGCCGCGACCGTGGCCGCCGAGCGCGGGCACCAGGTGACGTTGTTTGATTCGGCCAGCGAAATCGGTGGCCAGTTCAACATCGCCAAGCGTGTGCCGGGCAAGGAAGAGTTCTTCGAAACCCTGCGCTACTTCAAGCGCAAGCTGCAGACCACCCATGTCGAGGTGTGCCTGAACACCCGTGTCGACGTGGCGAAACTGGTCGAGGGCGGTTACGACGAAATCATCCTCGCCACCGGCATCGCGCCACGTGTGCCGGCGATTCCGGGTGTCGAAAATGCCAAGGTGCTGAGCTACCTGGACGTGATCCTCGAGCGCAAACCGGTGGGCAAACGCGTGGCGGTGATCGGCGCGGGCGGTATCGGTTTCGACGTCTCGGAATTCCTTGTGCACCAAGGCGTGGCCACCAGTCTGGATCGCACCGCGTTCTGGAAAGAGTGGGGCATCGACACGAATCTGGAAGCCCGTGGTGGCGTGGCCGGGATCAAACCGGCGCCACATGCACCGGCCCGTGAAGTGTTTCTGTTGCAGCGCAAGAAAACCAAGGTCGGCGACGGTCTGGGCAAGACCACCGGCTGGATTCACCGCACTGGCCTGAAGAACAAGCAGGTGCAGATGCTCAACAGCGTCGAATACCTGAAGATCGACGACGAAGGCCTGCACATCCGCATCGGCGAAACCGGCGAGCCGCAAGTGCTGGCAGTGGACAACATCGTGATCTGCGCCGGCCAGGATCCGCTGCGTGAGCTGCAGGACGGTCTGGTGGCGGCGGGGCAGAACGTGCACCTGATCGGCGGCGCCGATGTGGCGGCGGAGCTGGATGCCAAGCGCGCGATCAATCAGGGATCGCGTCTGGCTGCTGAACTCTAAGCCCCACAAATCTCCAATGTGGGAGCGGGCTTGCTCGCGAAAGCGGAGTGTCAGCCAATACACATGTCGACTGACACGACGCCTTCGCGAGCAAGCCCGCTCCCACAGTAGATTTGTGGTGTTCGCAGAATTTATGGATGGCGCGGATCCTGTAGGAGTGAGCCTGCTCGCGATGGCGTCCTGTGAGCGATTAGAATGCCGGCTCAGTCCAGAATGATCAGTCGCCCATGCTTCTCCCTCCCGCCAACTGGCTACCCCAAGCCCCCCTCGAACGACTTCAGCTCGACTGGCTCAGCACCGCCGGTATCGAGGTCGCCATCCTGCGTCTGGACCGGATCGACCCGCTGATCAGTGGCAACAAGTGGTTCAAACTCGTTGAGCACCTCAAGGCCGCCGATCGCGCCGGGGCGCGAGGCATCATCAGTCTTGGTGGCGCACATTCCAATCATCTGCATGCGCTCGCAGCGGCGGGCAAACGTCTGGGCTTCAAAACAGTCGGCCTGTTGCGCGGGCATCCGCAGCAGACGCCCACGGTTGCAGATTTGCAGGCGTTCGGCATGCAGCTGCACTGGCTGGGGTTTGGCGGCTATCGGGATCGGCATGCGCCGGGGTTCTGGCAGCCGTGGCAGACACAGTATCCGGACCTTCATGCGGTGCCGGAGGGCGGCGGCGGATTGCCCGGGGCGCTCGGTTGTGCGGCGCTGAAGGCGCAGGTCAACGCGCAATTGGCCGGATTGGGCTGGAGCGATTATCACGGCTGGTGGCTGGCCTGCGGCACCGGGACGACGTTGGCTGGGCTGGTGCTCGCCGAGGCGGGAGAGCATCCGGTGTACGGTGCGCTGGCGGTGCCGAAGGATCATGGCGTGGCGCCGCAGGTTGAGGCGATTGTTCAGGAGGCGGGGCAGGTTGCGGTGGACTACGCGCTGTTCGACGCGAGCCGGGGTGGTTTTGCCAAGGTTGATGCACAGTTGCTTGAATTCATCGACAGCACTGAGCGCAGTAGCGGCGTTCCGCTGGAGCCGCTGTACACCGGCAAGGCGTTATTGGCGCTGAAGCAACAGGTTGAAGCGGGCAGATTCGAGCACGGCACGCGGCTGATCTTCGTGCATACCGGTGGCTTGCAGGGGCGCCGCGGATTCAGTTCCTGCAGTTGAACTTATGTGGCGAGGGAGCTTGCTCCCGCTCGGCGGCGCAGCCGTCGCAAGTCCAGCGACAGCGCTCTGCCTGACTGTCCGCATTTTCAGAATTTGGGTCTGCTGCGCAGCCCAGCGGGAGCAAGCTCCCTCGCCACAGGGCATGTCACTGAACCAATGTTCAATTGCGCTTGGGCATCATCCGCAACAGGGTGTTATCGCCGACCACATAGTGGTGATACAGCCCCGCCAGCGCATGTAGGCCGATCAGCCAGTAGCCGATGTTGCCGATCAACACGTGCCAGTGTTCCACCTGCTTGGCGAAAGCCTTGTCTTCATTGACCAGCAGTGGCAGATCGAAGCCGTAGAACATCACCTGATGCCCCTCGGCGCTGGTGATCAGCCAGCCGAGGATCGGCATGCTGATCATGAACAGGTACAACAGCCAGTGCATCACCCGCGCCAGCAAGGTCTGCCATTGGGGCGACGCCGGGAAGATTTTCGGTGCCGGGCCGATGCTGCGGGCTACCAGACGAAACCACACCAGCACGAACACGGTCAGGCCAAGCATGTAATGCACTTCGCGAATCAGCGAGCGGCCGCCACTGCCCTTGGGAAAGATCCCGCGCAACTCCATGCTGGCATACACCAGGATCAACAGGACCAGCATCAGCCAGTGCAGCAGCACGGACACGGTGCTGTAGCGGGATTCGGAACTTGTCCACGGCATACGGTATTTCCTCACGGATCAGAGTCGCTGCGTGCCGTTCTTGTGCGACGGCATGCTTTAACTGTAATCCGCTTTGACGGATTTGCCTGATGCTGATCGGTCTTTTAATGCGCTGAATCAGGTGTTGTGCTGCTTTTTCATAAAAAAACGCCAGTGTCACGAAGACACTGGCGTTTTTTCTTTTAACGCAGCGGCGATCAGCTCGATTGTGGCATTTCACCGTTGGCCAGGCGCTTGTTGATATCGGCAATCACCTCCGGCAAGTCGCTGATGGTGTCGATCATGTAGTGCGGGCGCGAATCGGCGAACAGCGCGTGGATGCGTTTGCGTTCGCTGGCCAGTTCGTCGCTGCCCAGCGCACGGTAGCCCGCGTAATCCAGGCCCAGCGCGTTGCCCGAGCAGATCAGCGCCACAGTCCACATGCCGGCGCGACGGCCTTCGAGGATGCCCGGCACGGTGTCGTCGATCTTCACGCAGGCGCCGACGTCGTCGATGCCCAGGGCGATCACGTTGGCCAGGGCCTGGGCCGGCCATGGACGGCCATTTGGCACTTCGTCGGTAGCCACCACGTGGTCGGCGACGTAGCCATTAGTGGCAGCGAGTGCCACGACCTTGTCCATCACCTGTTTCGGGTAGCCGGAGCAGGACCCGATCTTGATCCCTTGCTGACGCAGGTTGGCGATGGTGTCCAGTGCGCCGGGAATCAGCGCCGAGTGTTCGGCGATCTTTTCGATCTGCAACGGCATGAAGCGGTTGTAGATGGCGGTGACGTCGTCATCGGTCGGCGTGCGGCCGAACGCTTTGCGATAACGCTCGGCCACTTGCGGCTGATCGCACAGGGTGCGGATGTGGTCCCACTTGCCCATGCCCATCGGGCCGCGGGCTTCTTCGATGGACACCTGCACATCAAATTCGGCGAAGGCTTCGACGAAGATCTGGGTCGGCGCGAACGAGCCGAAATCGACCACGGTACCGGCCCAGTCGAGGATGGCGGCTTGCAGCTTGCTTGGGTTGGTGTAGTTCATGGCAATCAATTCCTGAGTTGGCAATACGGTTCAAAACTGTGGGAGCGGGCTTGCTCGCGAAGGCGTTGTGTCAGTCGACATTAATGTTGAATGTTCAACCGCTTTCGCGAGCAAGCCCGCTCCCACAGGGGGATTGGGGTGTTGTTCAGATCTCGAGGACTTCCATCTCGCGCAGCACTTCACCCACTGCCGCGACGGCTTGGCGCATTTCGTCCGGGCTGACGTGGCCGATGCAGCCGACGCGGAAGGTTTCGACCTGGGTCAGCTTGCCGGGGTAGAGGATGTAACCCTTGGCCTTGACCCGTTCGTAGAAGTCCTTGAACTGGTAGCGGGGGTCCTTCGGGGCATGGAATGTGGCGATGATCGGCGCCTGGATCGCCACCGGCAGGAAGCTGCGCAGGCCGAGCTTGCCCACCTCTTCCATCAGCGCCTGGCAGTTGGCGGCGTAGCGCGCATGGCGAGCGGGGAGGCCGCCTTCTTCGTTGTATTGCAGCAGCGCTTCGTGCAGCGCCGCGACCACGTGGGTCGGCGGGGTGAAGCGCCACTGGCCGGTCTTCTGCATGTAGCTGTGCTGGTCGTACAGGTCCATCGCCAGCGAGTGCGAGTTGCCGGCGGCGGCAGCCAGCGATTCCTTGCGAGCAAAGACGAAACCCATCCCCGGCACGCCCTCCAGACACTTGCCGGAGGCGGCGATCAGCGCGTCGAACGGCACTTTTTGCGCGTCCACCGGCAGTGCGCCGAACGAGCTCATGGCGTCGATGATCAAGCGCTTGCCGTGTTGCGCAACGACGTCAGCGATCTCCGGCAACGGGTTGAGGATGCCGGTGCTGGTTTCGCAGTGAATCAGCGCGACGTGGCTGATGTCGCCGTCGGCGCGCAGCAGACGGTCAACGTCGGCGGCGGTAGTCGGTTCGTCTTCGGCAGTCTCAAAGGTGCTGAACGAGCGGCCGAGCACTTCGCAGATCTTCGCCAGACGCTTGCCGTAGGCGCCGTTGATCAGCACCAGGACTTTACCGTCACGCGGCACCAGGGTACCGATGGCAGCTTCGACGGCGAAGGTGCCGCTGCCCTGCAACGGCACGCAGTGGTGAGTGGCAGCGCCGTTGAGGATCGCCAGCAGTTGCTCGCAGAGGCTGGCGGTCAGTTGATTGAAGCGGTCATCCCATGACCCCCAGTCGACCATCATTGCCTGGCGGGTGCGCGCCGAGGTGGTCAACGGGCCGGGAGTGAGCAGGATGGGGGCGGCAGTAGTCATTCGTGTGTCCTCGCGAAAGCGCTGTGGGATGAAGCTACGGGGCATACGTTGCAATTCGCCGTTGCATCAATCAAATTGTTTGTTGTTATGCCAGCCATCAGTGAGGATTATTCATGAATCTGTTCCAGCTGCGTGCCTTTGACGCCGTGGCCCGGGAAGGCAGCTTCACTCGCGCCGCCGCACGCTTGTTTATCAGCCAGCCGGCGGTCACCGGACACATCAAGGCGCTGGAGGAGCACTACCAGATCACCTTGTTGCGCCGTACGGCACGCCGGGTGGAACTGACCGAGGAAGGCACCAAACTGGCGGCGATCACCCGCGCCATGTTCGGTCTGGCCGAAGAAGCGCAGACCATGCTTGAAGCCAACCGCCAGTTGCTCACCGGGCGTCTGGAGGTGGCGGCGGACGGTCCGCACATGGTCATGCCGATGCTCGCCAGCCTGCGCGCACGTTATCCGGGGATCACGGTAAATCTGCGCCTGGGCAATGCGCAGGAAACCCTCGCCGCGCTGCTATCCGAGCATGCGGACGTGGCAGTGTTGACCGAGGTCGAACCGCGCAAGGGCCTGCACCTGCAAGCCTTGAGCGAATCGCGGATCTGCGCGCTGGTGCCCGCCGGGCATGCGTGGGCGCAGCGTGCCGGCGAAGTAAAGCTCAAGGAGCTGGATCAGGTGATCATGGTGCTGCGCGAGCCGAGTTCGATCACCCGGCGCACCTTTGATCAGGCCTGCATGCAGGCGGCGGTGCATCCGCGAGTGTTGCTGGAGCTCGACAGTCGCGAGGCGGTGACCGAAGCGGTGGCGGCGGAGCTGGGGGTGGGTGTGGTGTCTTCGGTGGAAGTCAGCCATGACCCGCGGGTGGTGGCGATTCCGATTGTCGGGGACGGGTTGGTCAATCGGCACATGATCGGGTGCATGGAGCGGCGGCGGGAGTTGCGCTTGATTCAGGCGTTCTTTGGTCTGACGACAGTCTGACAATTCGCGGCGCGTCATTCGCGAGCAAGCTCGCTCCCACATTGGAATGCATTTCAACTGTGGGAGCGAGCTTGCTCGCGAAGGGGTCAGGCCTGTTTACGCAAGACTCTCGCGCACCATATCGAGAAACGTCGCCACCACCCGCCGCGAACTCTGCTCACGCAAGCACACCAGCGTCTCGGTCAATCGCCGGGTGCAATCGGTAATCGGCAACGCACACACCCGCGAATCCGCGCCAAACTCCGCCGCCGACACCACCCCCACACCAATCCCCACCACCACCGCCTCACGCGCGGCTTCCCGGCCCTCGACCTGAATCGCCGGGCGAATACGAAACCCGGCGCGGGCCATTTCTTCTTCCAGGGTCTGCCGGGTCACCGAGCCGTGTTCGCGCAGCACCAGCGGCGTGTCGTCGAGATCGGCCAGGCAGATCGACTCACGCTCGGCCCAGGGGTGATGGCGTGAGACGAACGCCACCATCGGGTCGTTGCGCAGCGGCACGCACAGCAGACGTTCATCGCTGACATCGCGCCCGAGCAGCGCCAGATCGGCCTGATAGTTGAACAGGCGAAACAGCGATTCATCGGTGTTGCCGGTTTCGATCTTCACGCTGATCCCCGGGTAGCGCTCGCAAAACCGCGCGATCTGCGGCAGCACATGCACCGGCGCATCCACTGCCAGAATCAGGCTGCCGGTTTGCAAGGCCCGGGAATCCTGCAGCAACTCCTGTGCTTCAGCCTCGATCACAAACAGCCGTTGGGTAATCGCCAGCAGACGCTCACCGAGATCGGTCAGGCGCACCGAACGCTTGTTGCGGTGAAACAGCAACACGCCAAAGCGTTCCTCGAGTTTGCGCACCTGGTCGGAAATCGCCGGTTGTGTGAGAAAAAGCCGTTCGGCGGCTTTGGTGAAGCTTCCGTGGACAGCCACGGCGTGAAAGGCTTTGAGCTGGGCGTGGGACACCGACATGCAGCCTCCAGTAACAAGCTGAGCTTATGTGTGAAATACGATAAATCGATTTTATTTATTAAACAGTAATTGCTTTGATCCGCTCACGCCATCGCTGCCTGTCTGTTCGGACAGCAGGGTTGGCGATGAGCCTGTGCGTGCAACAACAGGACTCATCTGACCGCTATCGCCATCAGGGATGGGCGCTGGCGCAGTGCTCAACAATAAAAAACACAGGCGTTTACTTAACGATTCTGCCGGCACACTCACACCCTGAGGTCAGAACCACAATGAGCAAGCACATCGGCACTATTGCGCGTTGGCGCATGCAGATTTTCGCTGTCACCTGGCTCGCGTACGCCGCTTTCTATTTCACCCGCAAAGCGTTTTCGGTGGCCAAACTGGGCATCGCCGAAGACCCGACCTTCATGCTCGACAAGATGGCCATGGCCAACCTCGATGCGATCTATCTGGCGGCCTACGCCATCGGCCAATTCACCTGGGGCATGCTCGCCGACCGCTTTGGCCCGAGGGTTGTGGTGCTCGGCGGGCTGTTGATTTCCGCTGGCGCGGCACTGGTGATGGGTAGTTTTGCCACGCTGCCGATCTTCGCCACTTGCATGCTGATTCAGGGCCTGGCGCAGTCCACTGGCTGGTCGGGGCTGTGCAAGAACCTCGGCAGTTTCTTCCCGGCCGAACAGCGTGGGCGGGTACTCGGTCTGTGGAGTTCCTGCTACGCGTTTGGCGGTCTGGTGGCCTCGCCGTTCGCCGGCTGGTGGGCGTATACGCTGATGGGCACCTGGCACGCGGCGTTCATTTCCAGTGCGGCGGTAGTGGCGGCGGTGGCGGTGCTGTTCTTTATATTCCAGCGCAACAAACCGGAAGACGTCGGCTTGCCAGCGGTGGAGCCGGAGCCGGAACTCAGTGCAGCGGAAACCGAAGCCAACAGCAAGCTCAGCGTCTGGGAGCCGTTGAAGGAAATCCTGCGCAATCGCACGGTGCTGGTGCTGGGCCTGGCGTATTTCATGCTGAAACCGGCGCGCTACGCGATTCTGCTGTGGGGCCCGGTGATTGTCTTCGAACAGATGCCCAGTGTCGGCAAGGTCGGCGCGGCGATCATTCCCACCTCGTTCGAACTGGCCGGTCTGCTCGGCCCGATCATGATCGGCATGGCCTCGGACAAACTGTTCGGCGCCCGGCGCATGCCGGCCTGCGTCCTCAGCCTGCTGGCGCTGACCGTGACGTTGGCGCTGTTCATGGGCGCGTTGCACACCGGCAGCGTGATGCTGGTGGTGGCGCTGCTGTTTGTCATGGGCCTGACCCTGTACGGACCGGACTCGATGATCAGCGGCGCGGCGGCCATCGACTTCGGCAAGGCCAAGGCCGGTGCCACCGCGGCCGGTTTCGTCAACGGCTGCGGCTCGGTCGGCGCGGTGCTCGGCGGATTGCTGCCGGGCTACTTCGATTCGGTGACGGTGTTCATCGTCTTCGCCGGCTGCGCATTGTTCTCGGCGCTGGTGCTGATTCCGCACTGGAACAGCCGCCCGGTCGGGGTGATGGAGCCGCGCGCGTCCATCCCCAATTGCCCGCTGACCATCAAACCCCTGCGTAACTGAAACCCTTGCCTCGCGGCCTGCTGCGGCGCTCGCGGCAGGCTGTGTCGTGGCCATCTGACTGGAGAATCCCATGCGACCGTTTTGGCTCGAACAGGCCTTGCAGGCCGATCCATCCGCGACGTGCCCGCCGCTGCAAGGCGAAGTACGCACTGACGTGTGCATCGTCGGCGGCGGCTACACCGGGTTGTGGACGGCGATCATGCTCAAGCAGCAGAACCCTGAACTCGACGTGCTGCTGATCGAAGCCGACATCTGCGGCGCCGGTGCCAGCGGGCGCAACGGTGGTTGTGCGTTGTCGTGGTCAGCCAAGTATTTCACCCTCGAGCGGCTGTTCGGCGTCGAGGAGGCGGTACGTCTGGTCAAGGAATCCGAGCGCAGCATCCACGCCATCGGCGCGTTCTGCGAACAGTACGGCGTCGAGGCCGATTACCGCCTCGACGGCACGCTGTACACCGCCACAAACAAGGCGCAGGTTGGCTCGACCGACGCGGTGATCGCAGCACTGGAGCGCAACGGCATCAACTCATTCACCCAGCGCCCGGCGTCCGATGTGCAGCGCATGGCCGGTTCCAGCAAGCATCTGGAAGGCTGGTTCTCGCCGGCAGCTGCCAGTGTGCAACCGGGCAAACTGGTGCGCGGCCTGCGCCGGGTGGCGTTGCAGCTGGGCGTGGAGATCCATGAAAACACTGCGATGACCGGCCTGGAAGAAGGGCGCCCGGCGCGGATTCATACCGCTAACGGCAGGGTGATTGCCGACCGCGTGGTGTTGGCGATGAATGCGTGGATGGCCCGCGCGTTTCCGCAGTTCGAACGCAGCGTGGCGATTGTTTCCAGCGACATGCTGATCACCGAGCCACGCCCGGATCTGTTGCAGGACATCGGTTTGACCAGCGGCGTCACGGTGCTCGATTCGCGGATTTTCGTGCACTACTACCACAACACGCCGGACGGCCGGATCATGCTTGGCAAGGGGGGTAACACCTTCGCTTTTGGTGGGCGGATGTTGCCGGTGTTTGATCAGCCGTCGCCCTATGCGGATTTGCTCAAGCGCAGCCTTGGGGAGTTTTTTCCGGCGTTTGCCGAGGTCAAGGTCGATGCGACCTGGAATGGGCCGTCGGATCGTTCGGTGACCGGGTTGCCGTTTTTTGGCCAGATGAGTGCCAGTGGCAATGTGTTTTATGGTTTTGGTTATTCCGGCAGTGGTGTCGGGCCGTGTCACATGGGCGGGCAGATTCTTGCCTCGTTGGTGCAGGGGCTTGATAACCCTTGGACCCGTTCGCCATTGGTGAATGGGCCGTTGGGGTATTTTCCGCCGGAGCCGATTCGGTATCTGGGGTCGTTGATGGTGCGTAATGCGATTCGGCGCAAGGAGCGGGCTGAGGATCATGGGCGGCGGCCGCGGCATCTGGATGTGCGGTTGGCGAGGTTTGCGGCGGCGGCGGGGAAGGCTGACAAGGGGTGATTGGGGGGCTTTGATTTATGGGGGCATATCCGTTGCTGCGGTAACGGCTGCTTAGGGGGCCGCCCTTACGGCGGGTCACTTTTTCCAGACGCCGAAAAAGTAACCAAAAAGGCTTTACCCTGACGTTCGGCCCTCGCCTGGGCTCGGGTTCCTTCGCTGCGGGATTCATCCGGGGGGCAGCGCCTACGGTTTGCTTCGCTGCACCTCCTCTCGCTGTGTTTGGCTGCGCCAAACGGTCGCTGCGCTCCCACCCCCGGATAAATCCCTCCACTCAGCCTGCCGACGGGCCCTGAGATCAAAAGCTTTACTCGAGCTAACGCTCATTGTGTTGAGTGGGGCGGCTTCGCCGCATGCGGGGCACGCTCTCTGAACTGTAGGAGCCAGCCTGCTGGCGATGGCGGCCTGACAGCCGACCATTCTCTAACTGAACACACTTATGCCAACTGTAGGAGTGAGCCTGCTCGCGATAGCGCCCTCCCAGCCAACCAGTTTCCGGCCGCTGTACTCATTTCAATCTCTGCGGCGCTTACGGATCGGCGCCATGGAGCAGCCAATCGAGCAACAGGCTGCTGTCGCGCGGTGGCGACGTTTCGCGCGGTGGTGCGGGACGCGGGTTGGCGAGGCAGAGGATCGGTCGATCCGGGTCGCTGTCGAGGAAGCTCACCCACACCTCACTGCCGGCGCGGGGTAGCTGGTGGGCGGCGAGTTGGCCGGCGCCGGTCAGCGCGATCGGCAGCCACAGGCATGCAGACTCAGCGGTCTGCGCCGGCCAGAGGCTGACGCCGATGCGCCCGCGATCGTCCAGTGGCGCTGGCTGGCCGGGCGATCCCAGCACTTGCGCCAGGTGATAGCCGCCGATGTTCGGACGTGGCTGTGCCAGAGGCGGGCGGAAATCGCTCGACCAAGGCAGGGCAGTAAAGTCGTTTTGATAGCGATGCACACCCGTTGTTGGATCAAGAATCGAAGGGTGCTGGCCTTGATGGTGCAGTTCGGTGATCAGCCATTGTTCGTTGAAGGCATTGATCGGGTGCCCGCTGATCTGCAACAGATGGCCGCTGCGCAGTGCACTGCAATCGCAGCTGCCCCGGATCGTGCGCGACTGGCAGCGCTGGCGTTGCAGGTGGCGACGGCTGCGTTGTTCGGCGAGGCGCTGTTCGCCCGACAGGTTCAACGGTGTAAGCGCGGGCACGGGGTGATTGGCCGCGTCTGCGGCGCTGATCTCCTGGCCCCGGTTGCGAATGCTGTGCGCGGCCATGACGGGTGTCGCGTCATGGCGTTGCAACAGCGTGCTGATGCGCGGCGACGGCGTGTCGTCGGTCACGGCAAACGGCACGGGCAATGGTTCCTGCGGCAGGCTCAGGTTGTCATCGGCAAACACCACGACATGCCCCTGCGGGCGATGTTCGAAGTGATAGTGAATGCCTTCCTCCTCACACAGTCGTTGCATGAAGGCCAGGTCGCTTTCCTCGAACTGAAGGCAAAATTCCCTTGGTGGGTATTGGCCGACGCTCATCTCGATCCGGTAACTGTCCGCCGGCAGTTCATGTTCGCCGAGCAATTGCGCGAGGATCGCCGGCACACTCGCTTGCACGAAGACCCGGCGCCGCGGCGACTGCTCCAGACTCAGCAGATGCGGGACCAGCGTCAGCCGGTAGCCGATACGGTGGCTGGCGCGATGTTCGCAACTGACACTGTGGATCAGGCCATGAATCCCGTGATCGACGCCCAGACGCAGGAACGCTGGTTGGCGCAGCAGGCTTCCCGGCGGCAGGGCGGGGGCCAGACCGATCACATCAATCTCGAAACGAAAAGGCTGATTCAGTGCTTCCTTGCCGCTGAAACGCAGCACCGGCAGGCACAGTTGGCCGTCACTCAGGGTCAGGGTGAAAGGGCTTTCCTTGTCATTGAGCATTCGTACGGGCTCTGTGGGGCAATACGGACGGCAGAGGGTACGAAAACGCGAGCACGAATGGTCATGGCTAGTGTGGTTTTCAGAATCGCCCTACAAGGTGTGGTGAAGATGTCGATTCAACAATGAATATTTTTGGTCGATTGCCAACTTTAGGCCGTATAAACTTGGCGCCACGCGTCGGCCAATAGATGTCTCGGCGCCACAGATCAAGAGAGTGAGTAATGGGCGCACAGTGGAAGGTTAAACACAAAGAAGCGGCAGCCAATGCCAAGGGCAAGATCTTCGGCAAACTGGTGAAAGAAATCACCATCGCTGCCCGCAACGGTGCCGATACCGCCACCAACGCACACCTGCGTCTGGTGGTCGAACAGGCCAAGAAAGCTTCGATGCCCAAGGAAACCCTGGACCGCGCCATCAAGAAAGGCGCCGGCCTGCTGGGCGAAACCGTGCAGTACCACCGCGTGACGTACGAAGGTTTCGCGCCGCATCAGGTTCCGTTGATCGTCGAGTGCGTCACCGACAACATCAACCGCACCGTCGCAGAAATTCGCGTGGCCTTCCGTAAGGGCCAACTGGGTGCTTCCGGTTCGGTGGCCTGGGATTTCAACCACGTCGGCATGATCGAAGCTGCGCCGGACACCCCGGACGCCGATCCGGAAATGGCCGCGATCGAGGCCGGTGCCCAGGACTTCGAACCGGGTGAAGAGGGCGCGACCCTGTTCCTGACCGATCCGACCGACCTCGACGCCGTACAGAAGGCCCTGCCTGAGCAAGGTTTCACTGTGCTGTCGGCCAAACTCGGCTACCAGCCGAAGAACCCGGTCAGCGGCCTGAGTGCCGAGCAGATGGCTGAAGTCGAAGCGTTCCTCGAAGGCCTCGACAACCATGACGATGTGCAGGACATGTTTGTTGGTCTGGCGGGCTGATCTGTTGCAAAGATAACTGTGGCGAGGGCGCTGGCTCCCGCTCGGCTGCGCAGCAGTCGTTGTTTTTTGGACGGCTTTGCCGTCCAGCGGGAGCAAGTGCCCTCGCCACAGGATTTGCGTCAGTTACAGCTTTTCCAGCACCTCGATCACTTCGCTGAACCCCGGTCGCGCCAGCACATCCGGCTGACAGCAACGCTGTTCCAGCGCTTGCAGCCGCTCGCGCCGCTCATCGCTCAACCCCGAGTCGATGCGCGTCAGCAGTTCCCCGAGCAGAATCCCGAACGCCCGCACTTCGATGCGTTGCAGCGCCCGGGTTTCCAGGTTGTCGGTGGTGGCATGGAACGACGCCGCGCCGAAATCCCCCAGCAAGCAATCGCCCTGATCGTTCAACAGAATGTTGTGGCCGTAGAGATCGCCGTGGGTGATGCCCTGTTGATGCAGGTGTTCAGCCGCCGAAGCGATGCCTCGGGCAATGTTCAACGCCACCTCTGCACTGAACCGGCAATCCTCGGCATATACATCCCGCGAGCAACTGGCCAGGCTTGGCAATGCCGCGAGGTTACGGAAGCTCGGATCGATCAGTTGCATCACCAGGCCATGTTGGCCGTCAGGATGATCGTGAATGCGGCCCTCCACGCGAATCAGGTTCGGGTGCAGGCCAGCGGTGATGCAGGCGTTCATCTCGTGCAGCGGCGACCCGTCGCTGGTCATTTCACCTTTATAGAGCTTCACTGCGACCGGCACCTGCGAGCCGTCGGCGCGCTGCCACAATGCCCGGGAAATCACCCCCGAAGCGCCTTCGCCCAAGCGTTGTTCCAGACGCAGCGCCGACCAGTCGATGAGCGGCGTGGCTTCCAGCGCGGCGGCGTCGGCTTCGGTTTCCAGCGGATTACCGGCATAGGCCAGCCAGGTCAGGCTTGGCAGGGTCAGCAACCATTGCGGCAGTTCGCGCAAGCGGTTGGCGGCGATGCGGATCAGCTCCAGACGGTGACATTGGCTCATCGACGCTGGCAGCGTTTGCAGGCGATTGCCGGCCAGCAGCAGTTTTTGCAGGTAAGGACGCTCACCCAGCTCGGTCGGCAGGGTTTCGATGCAGTTGTCGGTCAGGATCAACCAGCGCAGCAGCGGCGGCAGTGCTGCGCCCGGCACGTGGCTGATGCGGTTGGCCTTGAAGCCGATCATCGTCAGCGCCGTACATTGGCCGACACAGGCTGGTACATCGGTGAAGTGGTTGTCCGAGCAGAACAGAATGCGCATTCGGGTCAGGCGATGCAGGTCGTCGGGCAGGCTGCTCAAGGCATTGCCGCTGAGGTTGAGTACCTCCAGCGTGTCGGCCAGCTCGAAAATTTCGCGGGGAAACTCGGTCAGACCGCAAGACAGATCAAGCCGGGTAATGCCCGACAACTCGCCGGCGCGCAATTGAGCAAGGGTGTGCATGTAGGTGTTCACTGTCCAGGGAAAGAAGCGCCGAGCGCTCGGAATGGGCGACATGATAGCGGCAAAGCCGGAATTTGCACTGATCTGACCCTGGACAACACCCTGATCCTCGGTGGGAGCGGGCTTGCTCGCGAAGGCGTCCTGTCAATCAGTGATTTGTCAGAGACACTCCGCTTTCGCGAGCAAGCCCGCTCCCACAATGGTGATCAATGGGCTCAGTGGATTTCCTGCAACTGCCCCAAACGGCTGCGGGTCCGGGCCAGGTCGATGGCGTTGCCGCCGAGCGCCTCGCGCAGTGGCAAGCGGCTGAGCAGAGTCAGGTGTTTGTCCTGGTCGTAGAGCACGTCGATCAGGTTGATGAAGCGTTGTTGCGCGGCGATCGAGCACTCATCCAGTTCCGGCAGGTCGTCGATGAGCCAGCGGTCGAAGCGCCGACACAGTTCCAGATAATCCATCACCGCCGTCGCTTGCTCACACACATCGTTGAACGTGAAGCCGACGGTGCGGCCCTCGCACAGACGTGCCTGAAAGTGCCGGGTGCCCACCGGCAAGGCAATGGCCGGCGCACCCTGCGGCGGCAGGTTCAAGGCCTGGCGCTGGGTCGCGGTGGCCGGCCACACATAGTGGCCTTGAGTGAACAACTGATGCGCATGATTGCTCGCCTGACTGCGGTAATCGTGGGGGCCGCCGACTTCCATGACCTGCATTCGCGCGTTGATCAAATCGATCACCGGTTTGAAACGCGCGTGATAGAGCGGGTTGGGCAGCAAGCCTTCCGGCGGATAGTTGGAGGTTACCAGCAACAGAATGCCGCGCTGGAACAAGGCCTTGAACAGGCGGGTAATGAGCATCGCATCGCCGATGTCATGCACATGAAATTCGTCGAAACACAGAACCCGACAATCGTCCAACAGCTCGTCGAGGGTGACGGCGAGGGCATCGTCCTGTTCGCGATGGTCGAACATGCCCTGATGCAGCCGGGCGAAGAACGCATGGAAATGCACACGCTGCTTCTGCGTGGTCGGCAGTGCCTGGAAAAAACCGTCGAGCAGCCAGCTCTTGCCGCGTCCGACCGCACCATGCAGGTACAGGCTCGGCGGCGTTTGCGCGCTGGCGCCGAACAACAGGCTGGCCTGCTGCGCCATGCAATCAATCACCCGCTGCTGGCTGTGGCTGAGGGTGTAGCCCTGACCATGGGCCTTTTGCCGGAAGTATTCGTGGATCGAGCGGGCAATGGCGTCATGCCCGGCGTTGGCTGGCCTGCCTTTGGCGAACCAGCGGCGCAACGCCGACCAGCGCGGGGCCAGTGGCGATCGTTTGGGCGCTCGAGAGGGCACTGTGCAGTCACTCCGTGTTCATCAGACCGGCGCCCGGGAGCGCGGCGACGTAGTGTAACCAGAGGCTGCGCCGAGCTTCCATCGCGGTTCGTCGACTGTGGGCGATAACTGAACAACTTTGTGCGGGGCGTATAGCTTTTTTCAGCGATGTAATTCGCCGTGTTGCCAAACTTTCGAAACATATCCCGGCAGATCCATGGATCCAATCGACTGGCGGATTCGTCGACCGTTGCTAACCTGAAACACAGTAACGTCATCCGGGTGGTCCCTCACAAGGAATGAGGCAGTGATTACACGTGTGGTGGTGGCCCTGCTCGGGTGGCTTGGGGGCTCGGTGTACGCGGCGGAGCTTCAGGTCGAGGTTCGCGTTGACGTGCAGCGCGGTTGCCAACTGATCGGCCAGCAGCGCGAGGCGCGTATCGAACAACTGGGCGTACTGGATTTCGGCAGCGCGGCGCGCCTCGATGATCCGGCCGGGCCACTGGGTGCGGCGCTGACCAACCAGCGCTTGCCGCGCCTGGAGTGCAACCCCGACACGCCGTATCAACTGCGTGTCGACGGCGGTCTGCATGGCGGGGTCGGCGAGGTTCGCTATCTGGTGGGGGCGGCGGGGAGCCAACCGATTCCTTACCGGCTGTATCAGGACGCGGCGCGGCGGGTGCCGCTGGTGGTGGACGTGCCGGTCAGCGGTCGGGTGCCGGACACCGGGACGGTGGAGTTGCCGCTGTATGGGCGAATCGAGCGCCTGGCGCAGGTGCCACAGGTCAGTCGGTATTCGGATCTGGTCAAAGTCACCGTGACGTGGTGATGACACGATTTCAGGCAATCCGCTGGAGGCGGGTTGCGCAGGGAAGGGGCGTTCAATGATGGACGCGAGTTTCGCAGGCATCCTGAAGGAGTAGGAAGGGCGCAATGACAGGCAAACACTGGATGGTCATCGCCACGGCTACGCTGCTGTTGCTCGCTGACGACGCACAGGCGGCGGTGAGTGGGCAGATACATGCGCGGCTGATCCTGATTGCCGGGTGCGAAGTCACCAACGGATCCAGTCCTGGAACCCCGGTCGGCAATCTCGGCTCCCTCGATTTCGGGCTGCAGGGGCCGACCTGGACTGCGCCGATCAAGGCCAGTCTCGACGCTGACAGCAGCGGCAGACTCAATGTTGCCTGCAACCCATCGGTCACCGGTTTCACCGTCACCATCAACGGTGGTACCCACGGTGATGGCAATACCCGGCGCCTGAGCAATGGTCGCCAGACCATCCCTTATCAACTCTATCTGGATGCTTCCGGCAGCCAGAGCTACAGCATTGGCCAACAGCACAATTTCGCTGTCACCAGCGGTGCGCAGATACCCATCCCGGTATTTGGCTCGGTGGTGGCGAATACCCGCGCGGTTCCGGCAGGGGTCTATACCGACACCCTGACGGTGACGCTCGACTGGTAACCCCGTAGAGGACGGACACCATGCGCAAGTTTGCATCAAGGATAGGTTTGTCATTGCTCGGCATGACGCTGGTTTCCAGTGCCAATGCCGCCACCACCGTTACTGGCCAGATCACTTCCAGCCTGATCCTGACCAGCAGTTGTCAGGTCAACGGAGCCGGGGGCACCACCGGGCTGAACTTCGGTGCGTTGAACTTCGGTACCGCCAACAGCCTGTTCACCACCGCCACCGGACAGGTGTTGGGCGGTGGCGGCGGAGCGCTGTCGATTCTGTGTTCCAGTGGCACCACACCTACGGTCACGGTAGGCGCGGGTGCCAATGACGGAAAATCGACGGGGGGCGCCCGGGCGCTGTACGACGGCGTCGCCAATTACGTGCCGTACGACTTGTACACCGACTCCGGGTTCTCGACGCTGCTGCCCGTCAACGGCACGATCAATCTGGCTCCCAGCACCGGTACGGCGCAGACGGTGAATATCTACGGTCAGGCCAAAGGCAAGGCTGGTTTGCCGGCCGGAACCTACACCGACACCATCGCCGTGCAACTGACGTTCTGATGCCATGCGCCGTCAGCTCTGCGCCGCGCTGCTCCTGCTCTGTGCGGGCAGTGTGCCGCTGCCGCTGGGGGCGGCGACCAGCCAGAGCTTTCAGGTCAGCGCCACCATCACGCCGGGGTGCCTGGTGGTCGGCGGAGTGTCGAATTACGGCGGGCTGAATTTCGGTTCGCACTCGGCCCTGGCCACTGGCACGGTGCAAGTCGCACTGACCGGGGGCGTGCAGCTGCAATGCACGCCCGGAGTGACATTGAACATGAGCGTCGATGGCGGCCAGTACAACAGCAGCGGCCGCCATATGCAGATCAACAGCGGCAGTGCGCGGGTGGCTTACGCGCTGTTTCGTGATGCGGCTTACAGCCAGAGCCTGGGCATCGGTCAGAGCGTGGCGGTGGCCTATAGCGATGCGAACAACATCAGCCTGCCGATTTACGGTCAGGTGCAATTGCCGGGCAATCAGCCTGGGGGGACGTATAGCGACGTGTTGCAGGTGCAACTGTCGTGGTGAGTAGACGTTTGGATGGCCGACAAGGAGCAGGTTCATGGGGGCAGTTACGTCAGGGCATTGGGTTGTACGGTGCGCGATGCTGGCACTGGTCATGCTCGGGGGCGGCAGTGCGCAGGCCGCCAGTTCGGTGTTGATCTGGCCGATCGATCCGGTGCTGGAAGCCGATCAACAGGCCAGTGCGTTGTGGCTGGAAAACCGTGGCACGGAAACCGCCAACCTGCAGATCCGTGTGTTCGGCTGGAGCCAGAGCGGCTTTGAGGAGCAATACCAGAACCAGCGCGACGTGATCGGCAGCCCACCGGTGGCGAAGATCGAACCGGGGCAGAAACAACTGGTGCGTCTGACCCGAACCAAGGATGTGCCACCGGGGCAGGAACTGGCCTACCGGATCATCATCGACGAAATCCCTTCCGCTCAGCCGCCGGCTGCCGAGGGCGGCAAAACGGCGGCGGCGATCCGCTTCCAGATGCGCTATTCGGTGCCGTTGTTTGCTTACGGCGCGGGGCTGTGGAGCAAGGAGGACAGCACGCGCCCGCGTGATCCCAAAGGTATCGGTGTGCCGCAGCTGAGCTGGCGCACGGTGGCGGTGGACGGTCGGCCGTACGTCGAGGTGCGCAACCAGGGCGCGGTACACGCGCGGCTGACCGACGTGGCAATCAAACAAGGTGGGCAAAGCAAGCCATTGGCCGAAGGCTTGCTGGGTTACGTGTTGCCGGGGGCGGTGATGCGCTGGCCGGCACCGGGGCCGTTGGCCAGTGAGTCGGCGTTGCAGGTGCGGGTCAATGGCGGGGCGCAGGTGCAGAGCATTGCGCCGGGACGCTGAAAAGAGAGCCATGCCGAGCGGACTTGTGTGGCGAGGGAGCTTGCTCCCGCTGGGTTGCGAAGCAGCCCCAAGTCAGGCGAGCGCGCAGCGTCAGTTAGTCCGCATAAACAGTTCTGACGACGGCTGCGCCGCCGAGCGGGAGCAAGCTCCCTCGCCACAATGATTGCATCGTGTCGTCAATAAACCAGAGAAAGATAACTGGCTCAGGCAAGAGTGGCATCAGGAGGATCAAGTCCATTGACGGACGTAAAGCGTGTATGAGCCCGGGATGGGCTCGTCGTATTCAGCGTCCGTTGTGGCTCATCGGCGGCGCCTGTTGCCTGATGTTCGTTCAACCATCCGGGGCCGGTGAATTGCCGCCGCCTCCCAGCGGCATGGAGGCCGTGAGTGATGCACAGCTGTTTCTGGAATTGGTGGTCAATCAGATGAATACCGGGCGGGTGGTGGCGGTGCAGCAGCGCGATGGGCGCCTGTTTCTGCCGACCAGTGCGCTGCAGGAAACCGGCATGAAGCTGCCGGACAATGTGGGGGCTGAAGTCGATCTCGACAGCCTGCCGGGCTTGCACAGTGATTACGACAGCGTCGGCCAGCGCCTGCTGCTCGATGTGCCGCCGCAGTGGCTGCCAGAGCAATTGATCGGCAATCGGCAGAACTACCCGCGCACCCCGGCGCTGAGCAGTTTTGGTGCGCTGCTCAACTATGACCTGTACCTCAATGACACCGACGATGGCGGCACCTATCTGGCGGCGTGGAACGAGGTACGGCTGTTCGACAGCTGGGGCACCTTGTCCAATACCGGGCAATACCGACGCACCTTGTCCGGCGATGCCGCCAGCACGCTGAACAACGGGTATCTGCGCTATGACAGCACCTGGCGCTATTCCGATGACGAACGCATGCTCACCTACGAGGCAGGTGACGTGATCAGTGGCGCCTTACCGTGGAGCAATTCGGTGCGTCTGGGTGGTGTGCAGTTTTCCCGGGATTTTGCCGTGCGCCCGGACCTGGTGACCTATCCGCTGCCGCAATTTGCCGGTGAAGCGGCGGTGCCATCCTCCGTGGACCTTTTCATCAACGGCTACAAGTCCAGCAGCACCGATCTGCAACCGGGGCCGTACACGTTGACCAACATTCCGTTCATCAACGGTGCCGGCGAAGCCGTGGTGGTGACCACCGACGCGCTGGGCCGGCAGGTCTCGACCACGGTGCCGTTCTACGTCACCAGCAGCCTGCTGCAAAAAGGCCTGAGCGATTTCTCGGTGGCCGCCGGTACCTTGCGCCGCGACTACGGCTTGAAAGATTTCAGCTACGGCACCGGGGTATCTTCCGGCAGTCTGCGATACGGTGTCAGTGACAGCTTCACCCTGGAAAGCCACGCCGAAGCGGCTGACTCGCTGACCCTTGGCGGGATTGGCGGCAACTTGCGCCTGGGCAATTTCGGTGTACTCAACAGCGCGGTCAGCCAAAGCCGCTTCGACGGCGACGGCGGCCAGCAATTGAGCCTCGGTTATCAGTACAGCAGCCAACGCTATAGCTTTACCTATCAACGCCTGCAACGTCGCGACCAATACGCCGACCTGAGCGTGATCGACAGCCCTTACATCAGCCTCAGTCGGCGCAGCGAGCAGGCGACCCTGAGTGTCAGTCTCGACCGCTGGGGCAGCCTCGGCGCCGGTTATTTCGATGTGCGCGCGGCGGACGATTCGCGCACGCGGTTGCTCAACCTGAGCTGGAGCAAAGCACTGTGGCGCAACAGCAGCGTCTATCTGTCGGCCAACCGCGAGATTGGCGACAGCAACTGGGCGGTGCAGGCGCAACTGGTGATTCCGTTCGATCTGCGCGGCAGCCTGGCGATCAGCAGCGAGCGCAGCAAGACCGGGCAGAGTCAGCAGCGGGTCAATTACAGCCGTTCGGTACCGACTGAGGGCGGAGTCGGCTTCAATCTGGGTTACGCCAAGGGTGACGGCCCGGATTATCGTCAGGCCGACGTGACCTGGCGTCTGCAATCGGTGCAATTGCAGGCCGGTGTCTATGGCACTTCGGAGGCTGAAACCCGCTGGGCCGACGCCAGTGGCTCGCTGGTGTGGATGGACCGGCAAGTGTTCGCCGCCAATCGCATCGATGACGCGTTTGTAGTGGTCAGCACCGACGGTTTCGCCGATATTCCGGTGCGCTACGAAAACCAGCAGGTCGGTCAGACCGATAAAAACGGTCACTTGCTGGTGCCGTGGAGTAGCGCCTACTACCGTGGCAAATACGAAATCGATCCGCTGAATTTGCCCGCCAACGTGCGCAGCCCCAACGTCGAACAGCGCATTGCCGTTCGCCGTGGCAGCGGCTATCTGCTGGAGTTTCCACTGACGCGGGTGGTTGCCGCGAGCATCGTGCTGGTGGATGCGCAGCAACGCGAACTGCCTTTGGGGGCGGGTGTGCTGCACGAACAGAGCGGTACGCGCACGGTGGTGGGCTGGGATGGTCTGGTCTATCTGGAAAACCTGCAGGCACAGAATTCGTTGCAGGTGACACTGGCCGACGGCAAGACCTGCAAGGCCCGATTCGACGTGGATACGCAGCAAAGCCAAGTGCCGCTGATCGGCCCGCTGGTGTGCCAATGATCGGTGCCCGAGTCTGCCTGTGTCTGGCGTTGCTGCTGCCGGGGGCGGCGCAGGCCCTGTGCTCGGTGGTCAGCACCACGCCGGCAGCGTTCGGTTCGATCAGCTCGATTGCCGTGCGCACCACGACGCAGCCCAGTTCCACGCTCAACGCCGGGTTGAGTTGTACCGGTTCGCTGCTGTCATTGCTGACCAGCAACGATCATTTCTACGCCACCATCACCTCGACCCAGAGCGGCTTGCTCGGGCCGACCGGCGACGTCATCGGCTACACGATCTACGCCAACAACAGCACCAGCTATCCGGTGACTCGCGGCACCGCCTATGACTTCGCGCGTAACGGCATCATCGATGCCTTGGGACTGCTCAACGGCACCACCCCGAAAACCGTGCCGCTGTATCTGGGCACGACCATTGGCAGCAACGTCGCCGCCGGGGTCTATACGGAAACCCTGAGCATTTTCTGGAACTGGAATTACTGCTCCGGGATCGGTATCGGCAGTGTTTGTCTGGGGCGCGACATCAATAGCGGTACCGCGACGTTGACCGTGAACCTGACCGTGTCCAACGACTGCACGATTACCGCGCCGAACATTGCCTTCGGCAGCGCACCGGTGATCAGCGCCTTTACCCCGGTGACCGGGCAGACGATCAATCTGGCCTGTACCAAGGGCAGTGCCTACACGGTCGGTTTGAGCGACGGGCAGAATCCGCTCAGTGTCGGCGGGCGACGACGGATGATTTCCGGGAGCAATTATCTGGCCTACGACATCTTCAAAAGCGCCGGCACCACTCGTTGGGGCAGTGTCGGCAGTGCGCGCCGCTCCAGTACCGATGCCGAGGTCAATCCGGGGAATGGCTTGGGCACGGGAAGTCAGATCTTCAATTACAACGCCAAGATCTACACCGACCAGACCACGCCGCCGGCGGGGACGTATCTGGACAATGTGGTGCTCGACGTTGGTTTCTGAATCATACGATGACCCCCTGTGGGAGCGGGCTTGCTCGCGAAAGCGGCAGATCAGTCGACAACATTGTTGAATGACACACCGCTTTCGCGAGCAAGCCCGCTCCCACAGGGGTATGCAGCAGATTCAGAAGGGTTGTGATTGCTTGAGCACCTGCGCCGCCGGCGAGTCCGTCGGGCTGACCAGGGCATAGTTGTATCCGCCACCGGACCAGTAATCGGCCTGCAGATCGCCGTCGCTGCGGCTGCCGCGTGGCAGGAAGGTGTTTTCAGGTCCCGGTGGTCGCACGTAGAAACTGATCTTGTGGCCGCTGCGATCCTCATACACCACCATCGCCGCCGGGCCTTCATCGGTGCTGAGCAGACGACCGCTGACCGGCTCGAAGCCGGCGGATTTCAGATCCGGCAAGCGACTGGCCCGGGTGAAATAGCGGTCGAGCCAATGCTGCATGTCGCCGTCACTGGCAACCTTGAAGTCCGCTGGCAGAATTCCCTGCTGGGCAACCAATCGATAGGCCTGCAAGGCATCGGTCATCGGTAGCGTGGAAGAGCGTACGAGGGTCATTTCCCGCGCCTGCCAGCCACTGAAACCGCCGATGCCGACCGCGATCAGCAACACCGCCGCGCTGGCCAGATGACGTCGCGACTGACGCTTGAGACGCTGGCGGATCAGCGCCGGTTCAAGCGCCGGATTGGCCGGTTGCTGCAATGCACCACCGAGTGCCGCGCGCAGTAGCTGGGCGTCGTGCTGCCAGGCGCGAACCTGCGCAGCCTCTTCCGGATGATTGACCAGCCAGGCGTCGAGTACCCGTCGGTCGGCCTCGTTGAGTTGATGGTCGACGTAAGCGTGCAGGTCACGCTCACTGGGAGGCATGCTGATCATTTGAGTATCCGCAAAGAAGGGCTGCTGATTTCGCCGTCGCTGAGCTGGCGCAGGGCCTGGCGGGCGCGGGACAGGCGCGACATCACGGTGCCGGTGGGGACGTTAAGGATTTCGGCGACTTCCTTGTAGCTCAGGCCTTCGACCGAGACCATCAGCAACAAAGCGCGTTGCTCGGTGGGCAGATGATCGAAGGCTCGCAAGGTGGATTGGGCGATGACTGTGCGTTCGGTGGAGGGCTCGGCGTCGTCGCGACCAGTGAAGAATTCGAGCATTCGCGCATAACGGCGTGAGCGCCGATGGGCGTCGAGAAACTGCCGATAGAGGATCGCGAACAGCCATGCGCGCACGTCACCCTCGGCGCGTTTTGCGCCCCAGCCGGACAGGGCCCGCTCGAGGCTGGCCTGTACCAGATCGTCGGCGCTGCTGCTGTTGCGGGTCAGTGACACGGCAAAGCGGCGCAATCTGGGAATGATTTCTCTCAACTGTTCGTCGAATTCGCTCATGAATTTCTGCTAGTCACTACGCTGTGGACTAGGGAGACGTCTGCCGTTCGAGGTTATTCCACGTTCGGAAAAATAAATACCGGGCCATGGAATAAATCCCGATGGGGTGCGTCTTGCTGATTCTTCCTACTTGTGGCCGATGGCCCTGGAGTTATTCATGGTTGATCGCACTTCACCGCCGGGCAGGCCGCCGCGCCCGCCCTTGAGTGCCGCGAGCACAGTGTTGCGCCTGACGGCGATTGCCGTGGTCGTTGCCGCTGTCGCCGGGGCGTTTGCCTACGTGCACGGTAATCTTGACCCACAACGTCTGACGCCCAAGGCGCTGGTTGATGTGCTGGAGAAAAACAACGGTGTGCATCCCGGGTTTCGGCGCAACCACGCCAAGGGCGTGTGCGTGATCGGGCATTTCGAAAGCAGTGGTGAGGCGCGGACGCTTTCTGCCGCGCAGGTGTTCAACGAGGCGCAGACTCCGGTAGTCGGGCGCTTCGCCTTGCCGGCGGGGAATCCCTACGCCCCGGACAGCAGCGTGCCGATCCGCAGTCTGGCGCTGCGTTTCACTCAAGCCAATGGTCAGCAATGGCGCACCGGGATGAACAGCATGCCGGTGTTCCCGGTCGGCACTCCCGAGGCGTTCTACCAGTTGCAGCAGGCACAGTCGCCGGATCCGGCCACAGGTAAACCGGACCCGTCGAAAGTGCCGGCATTCTTCGCCGCCCACCCGGAAGCCGTGCCGTTTCTGACGTGGGTGAAGACCGCCAAACCGTCGGCCAGCTATGCCACTGAAACCTACAACAGTGTGAATGCGTTCTATCTGGTCAACGCCAGCGGGCAGAAGCAGGCGGTGCGTTGGAGTGTCACGCCACTGGCGCGTGATGCCGCTGGCGCAGCGGCGCCGGAGGGTGCGGATTTTCTCGAGAAGGATCTGGTGCAACGTCTGGCCGAAGGGCCGTTGCGCTGGCAGTTGAATATCACCCTGGCCAACCCCGGTGATCCGGTGAACGATGCCAGCAAAGCCTGGCCCGAGGGCCGCAAGGTGATCAACGCCGGCACGCTGGTGCTGGAGAAGACTCAGCCGCAGCTCAGCGGCGAATGTCGCGACATCAACTACGATCCGCTGGTACTGCCGGCTGGTATCGAAGGCTCCGACGACCCGCTGCTCGCCGCGCGTTCCGCCGGTTACGCCGATTCCTATCTGCGGCGAACCAGCGAAGTCAGCCAATTGCCCGCCGCCCGTCAGGAGGCTCGCCCATGAGCACGCAACCGACTCATTTCGCGCTGTTGGCGCGGCTGCTGCACTGGCTGATGGCGCTGATGATCATCGCCATGTTGTTCATTGGCGCCGGCATGGTCACTTCGGTTTCACAGCGGCATGAATGGCTGATTCATCTGCATAAACCGCTGGGGATCGCGATTCTGCTGCTGGTGGTTGTGCGCCTGTTGGTACGGTTTTCTACCCGACAGCCGCCGCTGCCGGCCGATCTGCCAGGCTGGCAGGTGATGGCGGCCAAGGCTTCGCATGTGTTGCTGTACGCGTTGATGCTGGTGCTGCCGGTGCTCGGTTGGGCGATGATCAGTGCGTCGGGTGAGCCGGTGATGCTCAGCAATACCCTGCAATTGCCGTCGATCCTGCCGGCCGATGCGCAAGTGTTTGCCCTGCTGCGCAAGACACATGGCTATCTGGCGTACCTGTTGTTCCTGACGGTGCTGTTGCACCTGGCGGCGGCGCTGTTCCATGGTTGGGTGCGCCGCGACGAGGTGCTCGACAGCATGTTGCGCGGTCGCGATCGCGATTAACCCGCTTGTGTGGCGCACCGCTGGGGTGCGCCACTTCTCAGGGTCAGCCACCAATAACCCAGCGCCACTGCATTGATAGCGGCGCCAAGCAGACACACGCCGGTCCAGCCAGCCCAGGCGTACATCGCCGTCGAGGTAATCGAACCCAGTGCGCTGCCGATCGAATAGAACAGCATGTAGCCGGCGGTGAGGCGGCTTTGCGCTTCGGGACGCACGCTGTAGATCATGCTCTGGCTGGTGACATGCACGGCCTGCAAGCCCAGATCGAGGGTGATCACCCCCAGCAACAGCGCCCACAACGAGGACTGGGTGAGGGCGATCGGCAGCCACGAAGCGAGCATCAGCAGCAGCGACAGACCACTGACCCATTGGCCGAGGCCGCGATCAGCCAGATGTCCGGCACGCGCGGCGGCGAGTGCACCGGCGGCGCCGGCCAAGCCGAACAGGCCGATTTCACTGTGCGACAACGACAGCGGCGGGGCAGCCAGCGGCAGTACCATCGGCGTCCACAGGACCATGGCGCTGGCGAAGGTCAGCAACGCGAGGATTGCCCGTTGGCGCAGCACCGGCTCTTGCCGGAACAGGCTGAACACCGAAGCGATCAGCGCGCCGTAACGGCTCGCGGGCTGCGCGGCTTCATCCTTGGGCAATACGCGCAACAGCAGCAGCGCCATGAGCAGCGTCAGACCCGCAGACAGCAGATAGATCGCGCGCCAACCCGCCAGATCAGCCATGGCCCCGGCAATCGTGCGAGCAAGCAGAATGCCGACGACGATGCCGCTGGTGACCACGCCGACCACGCGACCGCGCTGCGCCGGGATCGCCAGTGTCGCGGCGTACGCCACCAGCACTTGCGTCACCACCGCGAGCAAGCCGGTCAGGGTCATGCCGAGCAACAACCACACGCTGCTGGGCGCCAGCGCGATCATCAACAGCGCGGCGGCCGAGAGCAGGGTCTGGGTGACGATCAGCCGGCGTCGGTTGAGCAGGTCGCCGAGTGGCACCAGCAACACCAGACCGATGCCATAGCCGATCTGCGTCAGAGTGATGACGATGCCGATGGTGGCTGGCGACATGGCGAAGGCTTCGGCCATGGCGTCCAGCAGCGGCTGCGCGTAATACACGTTGCCTACGGCCAATCCACAGGCGATGGCGAACAGCAGCACCACGCTGCTTTTGAGAGGTTGAGATTGCATGCCCTGATTCCTTTTTGGGTTTCAAATTAAAACCAGAATCACGGTAAGCATTCTGGTTTTAATTTGCAACCTTGTTGGTCGTGGCGGTTGATCGCGCAAAAAAAAGATCGCAGACACAGCTGCGATCTTTGGTTGGAGCGGGGGAGGGATCAGCGCAGGGTATCGACCATGTCGGCGATGGTGGTCAGCACGTCCTTGCCCAACTGTTTCGAGCGCTTGCCGGACCAGCCCGTTTCTTTGTTCGGATGGTCATCGTGATCCTTGAACGGCATTTCCAGGGTCAGCGACAGGCAGTCGTATTTCTGGCCGACAGCGTTGCAGGCCAGGGTCATGTTGGCCTGGCCCGGTTCGTCGCGGGTGTAGCCGTACTTGGTCTGGAAATCTTTGGTGGTGTGTTTGAGGTGGGTGCGGAAATGCTCTTCGAGCTTCTCGATGCGCGGCGTGTACCCCGGGTTGCCTTCGCAACCGGCGGTGAACACGTGGGGGATTTCCTCATCACCGTGTACGTCGAGGAACAGATCGACGCCGTACTTTTCCATTTGCTGCTGTACGAAAAGTACTTCGGGGCTGACGTCCTGACTGGCGCTCTGCCAGGCACGGTTCAAGTCCTGGCCCATGGCGTTGGTGCGCAGGTGACCGTGGAAGGCGCCGTCCGGGTTCATGTTCGGCACCAGATACAGATCGGCACTGGCGAGCAGCGTGTTCAGCACGGGATCGTCGTGGCGTTCCAGGCGCTCGATCACGCCTTCCATGAACCATTCGGCCATGTGCTCGCCCGGGTGCTGTTGCGCGATGATCCAGACTTTGCGCTGACCTTCGGCACCGCTGCCCTTGCGCAACAGTTGAATATCACGACCCTCGACGCTCTTGCCGGTGGCCAGCAGTTCGGTGCCGGCCTTGGTCAGCGCCTGCTCGATCAGCCAGTCGTGACGACCGCGGCTGTAGGGTTCGAAGTAGGCGAACCAGGCATGGGTTTGCTCGGCTTCGAGGCAAAAGCGCAGGCTGTCGCCTTCAAAACTGGTGGGAATGCGGAACCAGTTGACGTGATCGTAGGAAGCGACGGCCTGATAGCCGGTCCAGGCTTTGTTGTAAGAGGATTGGCTGGCGTTGACCAGGCGAAACCAGTGTTCCTGATGAACATGCAGGCCGCTGGCCTTGAAGTGGAACCACTGAAAATGCGCGCTGCGGGTATCGGGGCGAATGGCCAGAACCGGGTTGAGCGGATTGGAGATGTCGATGACTTGGATGTTGCCGCTGTCGAAATTGGCGCTGATGTCGAACGAAGATTTGGCCACGGTCATATCGATTCCTGAATATGATTTTTATGGCGGCTACTTTACACGCAAGACTGGAGGGAAACCGAGGGAAATTGCGGCTTGCGGTGGGGGGCGTCTTCCATGACGCGCAAGCAGCTTAGAGACTGTGCAATTGATTCTCAAGTGCTAATTGTCATTGGTTTGCCCCAATCTGGCCGGGCTGAGCTTGCCAAGCGATATTCTTTTGATATTATCCGCGCCATCGAATTTGCAGCATCCAAAGACTTCATTAGCCTGAAGCCATAAGCCCGAAAAACGGGCAAAAAAAAGACCCGGCAAAAAGCCGGGTCAAAAACCGTGATTAGCCTGATGAGGAGATAGTTCAGAGACCGACCTAAGGTCTCTGTTCCATCGACTGATCTCGCGACCAGCTGCTTGCAATAATAATAATAATCATTATCATTTGCAAGTCAAATGTTTTTATCTGCGCGATTGGAAAATTCTTTCCTGTCCGTCCTATTTCCGTGTTCGTCAGAGCTGCTCGCCATCAATTGAATGGTCGACCATCGCTCGTGCCATATCCACCATATGTACCACCGAAAATGCCAGGTCACGGCTTGCGCCTTGCAGGTTTTCGGCTGCCTTGAAGGCGGTGGCGGCTGCGCAGCGCAGCAGATCCGAGGCGTGCACCAGAGCCTCTTCGCCACTGAGGTGGCGTTTCACATCGAAAAAACGCTCGTCGACTTCGGGTTCTGACACAGCTGGTTTCAAGTAATAGTCCAGTGCTCGCTGCGCTGCTGCGTTGCCCTGAGGGGAGGTGAACGTGGTGTCCATTTGCAGGTCGGGCAAGTCTTTACTGCTGATATTCATGGTGAAGGGTCACTCCTTGTTCGATTGAAAGTCCGTGCTTTCAGCATAGTACGATGCGTAGTTGTGACCAGAATTTAAATACTACAATATGTGTTTTGCCGGCCGAAGGCGGGCCGAGTAAGGTGCCGCACATGGATAAATGGATTGAGTTGGTCAAGGCCAAGATGAGTGAACTCAAAATCACTCAAACAGAGCTCGGAGAGCGCGTCGGCATGTCCCAGGGCGGGATCGGCCATTGGCTGAACAAACGTCGCGAGCCGGGCATTACGGAAATGAACCGCGTGTTGCAGGCGCTGGGCATGGACTTCCTGGAAGTGGTGCTGGTGATTCGCGAACCGCAGGAAGTCGACGATGACGAGATGCCACTGGCGCAGAAGTACAACCCGTATTTCCGCTATCCGGTCAGCGACTGGCACACCCCGTGCGAAGTGCGTGAAGGTGCATCCACGACTTACGCCGCGACGCCTGACAAGCAGCGTTTCGAACTGACGGATTATCACGCCCGTGGCGCGGCGTTCTGGCTGACAGTGACGGGAAACTCGATGACCGCACCTTCGGGCCAGAGCATCGCCGAAGGCATGCTGATCCTGGTCGATCCGGAAGTGGAAGCGGTGCCCGGCAAACTGGTAATTGCCCAGTGGCAAGGTTGCGATGAGGCGATCTTTCGCAAACTGGACGAAGAGGGCGGCCAGCGTTACCTGGTACCGCTCAATCCGACCTGGCCCAAAGCCCTGTTGACCGACGAGTGTCGAATCATCGGCGTGGTGGTTCAGGCTACGGCGCGTTTCTAGTCAGATCGATCCTCGTTTTGCGTAGGATCGATCTCCCATTTACACGGCTTCCAGTTCAACCAAAGCGCTGCCTTCGCCGACCATTTCGCCTTCCTGGCAATACAGCGCTTTGATCACTCCCGCATGGGGCGCGCGGATGCTGTGCTCCATCTTCATCGCTTCCAGCACCACCAGTTGCGCACCGGCTTCGACCGACTGCCCGGCCTCCACCAATACCCGCACGATGCTGCCGTTCATTGGCGCGGTCAGACCGCCCTGATGGCTGTGGCTGGCGTCGACGGCGCTGATCGGGTCATACGCCTGAATGCGCCGCAACTCGCCGTCCCATTGCAGGTACAGCGAATCGCCCTGACGAATTGCCCGCAGGACACGGCGTACGCCGTCGTGCTCGACCACCAGTGCTTCACCGGACAGTGTGGCGTTGCCTGAGCTATTCAGCGTCAGCGCCCGATCCTGGCCCTCGCAGCTCAAATGCAAAGTGACTTCTGCCGGCAGACCGGCGCGCAAACCACTGTTCAACGCCCACGGCGACCCCGGATCATCCGCCCGAACAGTACCCGGCAAACTCTGCGCGAAAGCCTGCGCTGCCGTATTCCAGAACCCATCACTCAGTTCACCCGCAGCCGGCAGCAGCGTTTCCTGATAACGCGGAATAAACCCGGTGTCCAACTCCGCAGCGGCAAATGCCGGATGCGCAATGATCCGCCGCAGGAAGTTGATGTTGGTCTTCAAACCGCCAATCGCGAACTCATCGAGCATGCTCAACAGGCGCAGCCGCGCCTGCTCGCGATCCTCGCCCCAGGCAATCAGCTTGCCGAGCATCGGGTCGTAGAATGGCGAAATGTCGTCACCTTCTTCAACCCCGCTATCAACCCGCCGCCCCGGCCCTGCGGCCGATTCGCGGTAAAGCTCCAGACGCCCGGTGGCGGGCAGGAAATCATTCGACGGATCCTCTGCATACAGCCGCACTTCAATCGCATGGCCATTGAGCGGCACCTGATCCTGCGTGATCGGCAACGCTTCACCACGCGCCACACGAATCTGCCACGCCACCAGATCGAGGCCAGTGATCGCTTCGGTGACCGGGTGCTCGACCTGCAGGCGCGTGTTCATCTCCATGAAGAAGAATTCGCCACGTGCATCCAGGAGGAACTCCACGGTCCCCGCGCCGACATAACCGATTGCCTGCGCCGAACGCACGGCCGCTTCGCCCATGGCCCGGCGCAGTTCCGGGGGCAGGCCCGGGGCCGGGGCTTCTTCGACGACTTTCTGGTGCCGGCGCTGGATCGAGCAATCACGCTCGTTGAGGTACAGGCAGTTGCCGTGCTGGTCAGCGAACACCTGGATTTCCACGTGACGCGGCTTGAGCAGGTATTTCTCCACCAGCATCCGCGAATCGCCGAACGACGACTGCGCTTCACGCTGTGCCGAGGCCAGGGCTTCGGCCAGTTGGCTGACGTCCTCGACGACTTTCATGCCTTTACCGCCGCCACCGGCCGTGGCCTTGAGCAGCACCGGATAGCCGATGCGTGCGCAGGCCTCGCGGAAGGTTTCGAGATCCTGCGCCTCGCCGTGATAGCCCGGCACCAGCGGCACGCCGGCGGTTTCCATCAGCGCTTTGGCCGCGGATTTACTGCCCATCGCGTCGATGGCCGAGGCGGGCGGGCCGAGGAAAATCAGTCCGGCCTGTTCAATGGCACGGGCGAAGCCGGCGTTCTCCGACAGAAAGCCGTAACCCGGGTGAATCGCCTGCGCGCCGCTGGCCTTGGCCGCCGCGATCAGTTTGTCGATTTGCAGGTAGCTGTCGGCGGCTTTGCTGCCGCCGAGATCAACGCGGATATCCGCTTCGCGGCTGTGCCGCGCTTCGCGGTCGGTGGCGCTGTGCACGGCGACGGTGGTCAGGCCCAGCGCCTTGGCGGTACGCATGACCCGGCAAGCGATTTCGCCGCGGTTGGCCACCAGCAGGGTGGTGAGAACAGGTGCGCTCATCAACGCGGCTCCTTGGTGGTGGTTGCGGCTTGCCAGCTCGGCGCACGTTTTTGCAGAAAGGCGCGCAGGCCTTCCTGGCCTTCGGGGCTGACGCGGATGCGCGCGATGGCGTTTTCGGTGTAACGGCGCAGGGCCGGGGTCAGCGCGCCGTTGCCGACTTCGCGCAGCAGATCTTTACTGGCGCGCATCGCGGCGGGGCTGTTGAGCAGCAGGTTGTCGATCCATTGTTCGACGGCTTGATCAAGCTCGGCGGCCGGGTAGCTTTCGGACAACAAACCGATTTCCCGCGCCCGCTGCCCACCGAAGCGCTCGGCAGTCAGCGCATAACGACGCGCCGCACGTTCGCCGATGGCCTGCACCACGAACGGACTGATCACCGCCGGCGCCAGACCAATGCGCACTTCCGACAGACAGAATTGCGCATCGTCGGCGCCGATTGCCATGTCGCAGCAACTGATCAGCCCCAGCGCACCGCCGAACGCCGCACCCTGCACCACGGCCAGGGTCGGGATTTTCAGCTTGGCGAGGTTGTACATCAGCTCCGCCAGTTCGCGGGCGTCGTCCAGATTGGTGTGGTAATCGAGTTCAGCCGATTGCTGCATCCACGCCAGATCGGCGCCGGCGCTGAAGTGCCGGCCACGCCCGCGCAGCAGAAGGAAACGCAGGCTGGCGTCGCTGGCAACCTTGTCCAGTGCGAGGATCAGTTCGCGGATCATTTCGGCGTTGAACGCGTTGTTCTTTTCCGCACGATTGAGCCACAGGGTGGCGAAACCCCGAGGATCGTTGTGCAGTTCGAGGGTGTTGAAGTCGCTCATATTCTTCCGTCTCCACGGTTCTTGTGGGAGCGGGCTTGCTCGCGAAGACGGTCTGTCAGTTGCGGATACGTCGACTGATACACCGCTTTCGCGAGCAAGCCCGCTCCCACAAAAAAGCATCACATCCGGAACACGCCGAAGCGGCTCGGTTCGATAGGTGCGTTCAACGACGCGGACAAAGCCAGGCCCAGCACGTCGCGGGTCTGCGCCGGGTCGATGACGCCGTCGTCCCACAGCCGTGCGCTGGAGTAGTAGGGGTGACCCTGCTCTTCGTACTGATCGAGGATCGGTTGCTTGATCTCGGCTTCCTGCGCGGCGCTGAAGGTCTGGCCGCTGCGTTCGGCCTGCTCGCGCTTGACCTGCACCAACACGCCCGCGGCCTGCTCGGCGCCCATTACGCCGATGCGCGCATTCGGCCACATCCACAGGAAACGCGGATCGTAAGCGCGGCCGCACATGCCGTAGTTACCGGCGCCGAAGCTACCGCCGATGATCACGGTGAATTTCGGCACTTTGGCGCAGGCCACGGCGGTCACCAGTTTTGCGCCGTGCTTGGCGATGCCGCCGGCCTCGTATTTCTGGCCGACCATGAACCCGGTGATGTTCTGCAGGAACAGCAGCGGAATGCCACGCTGGCAGGCCAGTTCGATAAAGTGCGCGCCTTTCTGCGCGGCTTCGGCGAAGAGGATGCCGTTGTTGGCGAGGATCGCGATCGGGTAGCCATGCAAGTGCGCAAAACCGCAGACCAGCGTGGTGCCGAACAGCGCCTTGAATTCATCGAACACCGAACCGTCGACCAGTCGTGCAATCACTTCGCGCACATCGAACGGTTGCTTGGCATCGGCCGAAACCACACCGTACAACTCGTCGCTGGCGTACAGCGGCGCAATCGGCGTGCGCTGCTGCAGCTCGCCGAGCTTGCGCCAGTTGAGGTTGGCGACGCTGCGGCGGGCGAGGGCGAGGGCGTGCTCGTCGCTCTCGGCGTAATGGTCGGCGACCCCGGAAATCTTGCAGTGCACGTCGGCACCGCCAAGATCTTCCGCGCTGACCACTTCACCGGTCGCGGCTTTCACCAGCGGTGGGCCGGCGAGGAAAATCGTCGCCTGATTGCGCACCATGATCGCTTCGTCAGCCATCGCCGGTACATACGCGCCGCCAGCGGTGCAGGAGCCCATGACCACGGCGATCTGCGGAATGCCCATGGCGCTCATGTTGGCCTGGTTGAAGAAGATCCGGCCAAAGTGCTCGCGATCCGGGAACACCTCGTCCTGACGCGGCAGGTTGGCGCCGCCCGAGTCCACCAGATAGATGCACGGCAGGCGGTTCTGCTGGGCGATGGTCTGCGCGCGCAGGTGTTTTTTCACGGTCAGCGGGTAGTACGAGCCACCTTTCACTGTCGCGTCGTTGGCGACGATCATGCACTCGACACCTTCGACCCGGCCGATCCCGGCAATCACGCCCGCGGCGGGAACGTCTTCGCCATACACCGCGTGCGCGGCGAGCTGGCTGATCTCGAGAAACGGCGAGCCCGGATCGAGCAGGCGGTTGATGCGTTCGCGCGGGAGCAACTTGCCCCGCGAGGTGTGACGTTCCTGGGCTTTCGCGCCGCCGCCCTGCGCCACTTGGGCGAGCAGGGTGTGCAGCGCGTCGACCTGTTCAAGCATCGCCGCGCTGTTGGCGGCGAACTCCGCTGAACGGGGATTGAGCTGGGTATGCAGGATAGCCATGTGCAGCTCCGTTTTAGCGGGTTTCGTTGAACAGTTCGCGGCCGATCAGCATGCGCCGGATCTCACTGGTGCCCGCGCCGATTTCGTACAGCTTGGCGTCACGCAGCAGACGCCCGGCGGGGAATTCGTTGATGTAGCCGTTACCGCCGAGAATCTGGATCGCGTCGAGGGCCATTTGTGTGGCGCGCTCGGCGGTGTAGAGGATCACCCCGGCGGCGTCCTTGCGCGTGGTTTCGCCCCGCTCGCAGGCCTGAGCGACTGCATACAGGTAGGCGCGGCTGGCGTTGAGCTGGGTGTACATGTCGGCAACCTTGCCCTGGATCAGCTGGAATTCGCCGATGCTCTGGCCGAACTGCTTGCGGTCGTGGATGTACGGCACGATCAGGTCCATGCACGACTGCATGATCCCGGTCGGGCCGCCGGAGAGCACGACGCGCTCGTAGTCGAGGCCGCTCATCAACACCTTCACGCCGCCGTTGAGCACGCCGAGGATGTTTTCTTCCGGCACTTCGACGTCATCGAAGAACAGCTCGCAAGTGTTGGAGCCGCGCATGCCGAGCTTGTCGAACTTGTTGCTGCGGCTGAAGCCTTTCCAGTCGCGCTCGACGATGAACGCGGTGATGCCGTGCGGGCCTTTTTCCAGGTCGGTCTTGGCGTAGATCACGTAGGTGTTGGCGTCAGGGCCGTTGGTGATCCAGGTCTTGCTGCCGTTGAGCACGAAGCGGTCGCCGCGTTTGTCGGCGCGCAATTTCATCGAGACCACGTCGGAACCGGCGTTTGGCTCGCTCATGGCGAGGGCGCCGACGTGTTCGCCGCTGATCAGCTTCGGCAGGTATTGGCTTTTCTGTTCGTGGTTGCCGTTGCGGTTGATCTGGTTGACGCAGAGGTTGGAGTGCGCGCCGTAGGACAGCGCCACCGAGGCCGAGCCACGGCTGATTTCTTCCATCGCCACCACATGCGCCAGGTAACCCAGACCCGCACCGCCGTACTCTTCCGGCACGGTGATACCCAGCAGGCCCATGTCACCGAATTTGCGCCACATGTCGGCGGGGAACAGGTTGTCGCGGTCGATCTGCGCAGCGCGTGGGGCGATCTGATCGGCGACGAAGGACTGAACCTGATCGCGCAGCATGTCGATGGTTTCACCGAGGGCGAAGTTCAGGGATGGGTAGCTCATGGGTCACCTTTTGGCTTTTTTGTAGGGTGGGGAGGGCGGTCAATGGCTCTCACCTTTACGTTAACGTAAGCCTGTGGTGAATGGCTGTCAATCACCCTTTACGTTAACGTCAACTTGAGCGAGAGTAGGGGCAGTTCAAGATTGAAAGCGGACAGACTTGTTGAAGTGAGCTCCGGTAAACCCACTAATAAAGACAATAGGGGTCGTCATGGATCAACCCAGTGCAAACCCGCAGCGCAGCTACACCCGTGGTTCCCAGGACAAAGCCTTGCTGGCGATGACCATCGGGCAGAAGTTCGACCAGACTGTCGCGCAACACCCCCACGGCGAGGCGCTGGTGGTGCGTCATCAGCAGTTGCGCTACTCCTGGCAGCAACTGGCCGATAGCGTCGATCTGCACGCCAGAGCGTTGCTGGCGCTGGGTTTGCAGGCGGGGGATCGGCTCGGTATCTGGGCGCCGAACTGTGCGCAGTGGTGCATCACGCAAATCGCCACGGCGAAGATCGGCGTGATTCTGGTCAACATCAATCCGGCCTACCGCAGCTCCGAACTGGAATACGTGCTCAAGCAGTCCGGTTGCCAGTGGCTGGTCTGCGCCGGCGCGTTCAAATCCTCCAACTACCACGCCATGCTGCAAGGGCAGGTGCCGGAACTGGCAGAGCAATCCATCGGCCAGTTGCGCAGCGAGCGTCTGCCGGATTTGCGCGGGGTGATCAGCCTCGATGCGCAGCCTCCATCAGGCTTCCTGCCGTGGTCGCAACTGGCCGATCTGGCGAGCAGTGTTTCGCCCGAACAGTTGCGTGAGCGCAGCGACAGCCTGCACTTCGATCAGCCGGTGAACATCCAGTACACCTCCGGCACCACCGGTTTCCCCAAGGGCGCGACCCTCAGTCACTACAACATCCTCAACAACGGTTACATGGTCGGTGAAAGCATCGGCCTGACCCCGAGCGACCGCCTGGTGATCCCGGTGCCGCTCTACCACTGCTTCGGCATGGTCATGGGCAACCTCGGCTGTATCACCCACGCCAGCACCATGATTTATCCCAACGACGCGTTCGACCCGTTACTGACCCTGCAAACCGTCGCCGAAGAACAAGCCACCGGCCTGTACGGCGTGCCGACCATGTTCATCGCCATGCTTGATCAACCGCTGCGTGGCGAATTCGATCTGTCGAGTCTGCGCACCGGGATCATGGCTGGCGCGACTTGCCCGATCGAAGTCATGCGTCGGGTTATCAGCGAGATGCACATGAGCGAAGTGCAGATCGCCTACGGCATGACCGAAACCAGCCCGGTGTCGCTGCAAACCGGGCCAAACGATGAACTGGAATTGCGCGTGACTACTGTCGGTCGCACCCAGCCACAACTGGAAAGCAAGATCATCGACGAGGCCGGCAACCTGGTGCCGCGCGGCACCATCGGTGAACTCTGCACCCGCGGTTACAGCGTGATGCTCGGCTACTGGAACAACTCGCAAGCCACGGCCGAAGCCATTGATGAGGCAGGCTGGATGCACACTGGCGATCTGGCGAGCATGAACGATGAGGGTTACGTGAACATCGCCGGGCGCAACAAGGACATGATCATCCGGGGTGGCGAGAACATTTACCCGCGTGAGCTGGAGGAGTTTTTCTTCACCCACCCGGCGGTGGCGGATGTGCAGGTGATCGGCATTCCGTGCTCGCGTTACGGTGAGGAAATTGTCGCCTGGATCAAATTCCACCCCGGCCACAATGCTTCCGAACTGGAGTTGCAAGCCTGGTGCAAGGAGCGCATCGCGCACTTCAAGACGCCACGGCACTTCAAGTTCGTCGAAGAGTTTCCGATGACGGTGACGGGGAAGATCCAGAAATTCCGGATGCGTGAGATCAGTATCGAGGAGTTAAAAACAATCGAACGGTAACCACCACCCCTGTGGGAGCGGGCTTGCTCGCGAATGCGGAGTGTCAGGCGACAAATGTGTACCTGATACACCGCATTCGCGAGCAAGCCCGCTCCCACAATGGAGATAGAGTATTTTCAGGAATCACAGACAGCACAAAGGGGAGCCGAAGCTCCCCTTTAATTTTGTCGTCGCGTGCTCTTTCTTATTATTGAGGGGCGGTCTGTTGTTGTTTTTGGCAACCGTGGCCCTTTACCGCTGTTTTTGGCGACCCCCATCCGGGGTCAAGAGCAAACGTATTTTTTTGAGCGCTGATCTGCTTTCTCGTTAAACGATCCAACCGATTCGGGAGCTACCTGAAGGTAGTTTTATTGTTCTCTGCCCGGTTGCGGGTCACTCCTGAGAGCACCCTGAAAAGCACACCTTCTCCAAAAAAATCTGTTAGCTGCGTCTCTGCCGTGTTGTTTTTGTTATGTCAGAGTCGGTACGTCTTATTTTTATTGGTTTGCTGCTTTTTATTCTTGTTATGCCATAGAGATAGCAGAAGCCGTGCCAACTTTTAAAAACCCTTATAAATCAATTGCTTGAGTTTTTTGAAGGATTTTTCCTTCAGGGCAAACCAGACAATTTGTTTCCGTGTTACTCGTCTATGCCCACGTTTCGGACACAGCGGTAACACCTTCGCCCTCACTGTGCGCTGCGAGCCTTGGCGACACGCGAACCGCTCGGACGACCGAGCACCGCGCTGATCTGCTGACCCGCCGCAATCAAGGCATCCAGGTCGATACCGGTCTTGATGCCCAGACCATTGAGCAGGTACACCACGTCTTCGGTGGCGACGTTACCGCTCGCGCCTTTGGCGTACGGGCAGCCGCCGAGGCCGGCGATAGAGCTGTCGAACACCGCGATGCCTTCCAACAGGCTGGCGTAGATGTTGGCCATCGCCTGGCCGTAGGTGTCGTGGAAATGGCCGGCGAGTTTTTCCCGTGGCACTTGCGCCGACACCACTTCGAACAACCGCCGCGTGGCGCCTGCGGTGCCGGTGCCGATGGTGTCGCCGAGGGACACTTCGTAGCAGCCCATCGCGTACAACTCGCGGGCGACCATCGCCACTTGTTCCGGCGCGACTTGGCCTTCATACGGGCAGCCGAGCACGCAGGACACGTAACCGCGCACGGTAACGCCGTGCTGTTTCGCGGCTTCCATGATCGGCGCGAAGCGCGCCAGGCTTTCGCTGATCGAGCAATTGATGTTGCGCTGCGAGAACGCCTCGGACGCAGCGGCGAACACCGCGACTTCTTTCACGCCGGCAGCGAGCGCGTCTTCAAAGCCGCGCAGGTTCGGCGCCAGTGCGCCATAGGTCACGCCGGGCTTGCGCTGGATCTGCGCGAACACCTCGGCGGAGCCGGCCATCTGCGGCACCCATTTCGGTGAGACAAAACTGCCGACTTCGATATAACCCAAACCGGCGGCGCTCAGAGCGTCGACCAGTTGCACCTTGTCAGCGACGCTGATCGGTTGGGCTTCGTTCTGCAGGCCATCGCGCGGGCCGACTTCGATCAGGCGTACTTGGGAGGGGAGGGACATGGGTTGACCTGCTCATTTTCGGAATTACATGAGGTCCCTGGGGGAGCGGGCTTGCTCGCGAATGCGGTGTATCAGATACAAAATTTGTCGCCTGACACTCCGCCTTCGCGAGCAAGCCCGCTCCCACAGGGAATGAGTTGTGGCTGATTACTGCGCTACTTGCTGGCTCTTGAGTGTCTGCTCCAACGCCTGCACACAGCGCTCTTCAGCGGTATCGAGTTCCAGTTTCATCTGTTCGATGTCGAGCAACTGCTGCTCGAGCTGTTCGCGGCGTTCGCTGATTTTCGCCAGCATGCTGTTGAGCTGTTTGGTGTTACCGCTGGACGGGTCGTAGAGTTCGATCAGTTCGCGGCACTCGGCCAGCGAGAAACCGATGCGCTTGCCGCGCAGGATCAGTTTCAGGCTGACCTTGTCGCGTGGCGAGTAGATGCGTTCCTGGCCTCGGCGCTCGGGGCTGAGCAGGCCTTGTTCTTCATAAAAGCGGATCGCCCGGGTGGTGATGTCCAGCTCGCGGGCGAGGTCGGAAATGCTGTAGGTCTGGCTGCTCATGAAAGCGCTCGGAAAAAGGTCTTGGCGCTAAGCTAATGGCGAGTTGACGTTTACGTCAAGGTTCAAGATGTGTGCTGTGAGGGATGGCCCCTTCGCGAGCAAGCCCGCTCCCACATTTGATCGCGTTCCATCTGGTGGAACGCGGTCGTATGTGGGAGCGAGCCTGCTCGCGAAGAACGATAACGCGGTTGCCAGCCTTACACCTTATCCAGCTTCTTCTCCTGCGCCGTCACCTGCTGGCACAACTCGATCATCTGCTCGCGCATCCAGCGGTTCGCCGGGTCCTGATCGGTGCTCTCGTGCCAGTACAGGTGGGTCTCCACCGGGGGCACGTCGTTGACCGGCAGATTGAATGCATGCAAGTCATTACGCCGGGCGAAACGCTCGGGCACGGTCATCACCATGTCGGTCTGCTGCATCACCTGCGACGCCATCAGGTAATGCTGCGAGCGCAGGGCGATCTTGCGCTGAATGCCCATTTTGCCCAGCGCCAGATCGACATAACCCAGACCGCTGCGGCGGCTGGAGATGTGAATGTGAGTCAGCGACAGGTAATCATCGAGGCTGAGTTTTTCCTTGCCCGCCAGCGGATGGCCCTTGCGCATCGCACAGACGTAACGGTCTTCCATCAGCTTGACGTGGCGCACCTGCGGGTCGGTGTTGAGCGGTGCATCCACGGCGAAATCCAGGCGTCCGGCGGCCAGTTCCTTGGTGGTCTCGCGGCGTTTGGACAGAAAGCTCTCGATGATCACCGTCGGCGCCAGACGCCGCAAACGCTGGAACAGCGGCGGCAGAATCACTGCTTCAGTGAGGTCGGTCATGCTGATGCGATAAGTCTTCACCGCCTGCGCCGGGTTGAAAATCCGGCTCTCCTGCACCGACACCCGCAGCAACGACAGCGCGTTGCGCACCGGACCGATGATGTTCTGCGCCATCGGCGTCGGCACCATGCCTTGGGCGGTGCGCACGAACAGCGGATCGTTGAAGGTCTCGCGCAACCGCGCCAACGCGTTGGACACCGCCGGCTGGGTGATCCCGACAATCTGCCCGGCGCGGGTGAGGTTGGCTTCGGTGTAAATCGCGTCGAAGACGATGAAAAGGTTGAGGTCGACCTTACTCAGATTCATAACGCGGCTTCTCTTGTTCTAGGGGCTGACGATCAGCGGATCATATATCGGTGATGAATGTTTATACACGCCGAGAATAGGCTAGGTAGATTATCAACGCTGTTCTAGCATCGATTGCATGATCTGAACAACCTCTGCCCATAGAAGGTAATTGCTCATGGATTTCGCTTATTCGCCCAAGGTGCAAGAACTGCGTGAGCGCGTGACCGCGTTCATGGACACTTACGTTTACCCGGCCGAAGCCGTGTTCGAACGCCAGGTTGCCGAGGGTGATCGCTGGCAGCCGACCGCGATCATGGAAGAGCTCAAGGCCAAGGCCAAGGCCGAAGGTTTGTGGAATCTGTTCCTGCCTGAGTCGGAACTCGGCGCCGGGCTGACCAACCTCGAATACGCACCGCTGGCGGAAATCATGGGCCGGTCGTTGCTCGGGCCGGAGCCTTTCAACTGCTCGGCGCCGGACACCGGCAACATGGAAGTGCTGGTGCGCTACGCCAATGAAGAACAGAAACAGCGCTGGCTCGAACCGCTGCTGCGCGGCGAGATCCGCTCGGCGTTCGCCATGACCGAGCCTGACGTGGCCTCGTCCGACGCCACCAACATGGCCGCCCGCGCCGTGCGCGATGGCGACGAGTGGGTGATCAACGGCAAGAAGTGGTGGACCTCCGGCGCCTGCGATCCGCGCTGCAAGATTCTGATCTTCATGGGCCTGAGCAACCCTGACGCACCGCGCCACGCGCAGCACTCGATGATCCTCGTGCCGGTCGACACCCCCGGGGTGAAAATCGTCCGTCCGCTGCCAGTCTTCGGTTACGACGATGCACCGCACGGACACGCCGAAGTGCTGTTCGACAACGTGCGGGTGCCGTACGAAAACGTTCTGCTCGGTGAAGGGCGCGGCTTTGAAATTGCTCAGGGTCGCCTTGGCCCGGGGCGGATTCACCACTGCATGCGGTCGATCGGCATGGCTGAACGCGCACTGGAATTGATGTGCAAGCGTTCGGTGAGCCGCACCGCGTTCGGCAAACCGCTGGCACGTCTGGGCGGTAACGTCGACAAGATCGCCGACTCGCGGATGGAAATCGACATGGCGCGCCTGCTGACCCTGAAAGCGGCGTACATGATGGACACCGTCGGTAACAAAGTGGCGAAGAGCGAGATCGCACAGATCAAGGTCGTCGCGCCGAACGTGGCCCTGCGGGTGATTGACCGGGCGATCCAGATTCACGGCGGAGCCGGAGTCTCGAATGATTTCCCGCTGGCCTACATGTACGCCATGCAGCGCACCCTGCGCCTGGCCGACGGCCCGGACGAAGTGCACCGCGCGGCGATCGGCAAGTTCGAGATCGGCAAGTACGTGCCGAAAGAGATGCTGCGTAGCGGTCATTAAGACCGCGTCGCCGGCTTCGCGAGCAAGCCCGCTCCCACATTCGACCGCATTCCGACTGGAAGAATGCGATCAAAAGTGGGAGCGGGCTTGCTCGCGAAGGGGCCCATGCATCCAGCACACCTGCATCAGATTCAGTACACCCAAACCTCAACCCGCCGATTCTTGATCCTGCCTTCATCCGCGCTGTTCGTCGCCACCGGCATCTGCGCGCCAAATCCGCGTACCTCGCGCAGCACCACGCCGTTTTTCACCAGTTCGCGACGCACCGCCATCGCCCGCAGCTTCGACAGCAGATCGGCCCGTGCCGGGTCGTCTTTCTCGTCACCAAACCCCACCAGCGTCACCGCGCGCTCGGTCTTGTCGTGGCGCTTTATATAGTCGAGCACCCGCGCCAGATCCTGCCGTGCCTTGTTGTCCAGATTCGCGCTGCCTTCCTCAAAGCGGAAGTTCACCGTCAGACGCTGGGCGTGACGGCTGAGGGATTGATAACCCTCGGGCATCAGCGCATTCGGCGTGACGGTCATGGCACGCACGGTCTGGCTGATGAAACCATTGGCCGCGACGATCTTCTGGCCCTGTGGGCTTTGCGCAAAGGCCACCAGTGCTGACGCCCAGGGATTCTGGTTGCTGGGCGGTAGATAAAAGAACAAGCGGCGGGACAGCGGATAGTCTTCCGTCGCGATCAGACTATTGAGCGGCAACATCGATTGCGATGCGCCATCGGCGATTGCCACGGCTTTGGCCTGGCGCACATAAGGCAGACCGATAAAACCGATACCTTGCGGATCGCTGCTCACCGCATCGGACAATTGCTCGCTGGATTCGAAGCGTTTCGCAGTGGAACTCAGACTTTTCCCACGACGGCCCAGCACCAGTTCCTTGAACGTGTCGTAAGTGCCCGACTGATCATCCCGCGCATACAAATGAATCGCACCTCCGCGACCGCCGAGGTCTTCCCAGGTTTTCACCTCGCCGGCGAATATCCGCGCCAGTTGCTCGGTGTCCAGTTGCTGCAGCGGGTTGGCGGGATTGAGAATGATCGCCAGGCCATCGATGGCGATCACCTGTTCGGCGGCGGGACTTTTCAGGTCGCCGAGAAATTGCAGGCCCAGCAGTTCGCTGTCCTTGATTGGACGGGAGGAGGCGGCAAGGTCGGCGCTGGCGGTTTTCAGTGCAGTGAAGCCGGTGCTGGAACCGTGGGCGGCGACTTCCACTACCACCCGTTTGCCCTCGGTTGTCTGGCCGACGATGTGTTGTTCGTTGGCGGTATCGGGGTTTTCGCGGTGGATTTTCAGCAGACCCTGGTCCTGCAGAAAACCTTCGACCAGCGCCGGGCCGAGATCGGCGCCGATGGTGTTGGAACCCTGAATACGTAGCGCTGGGCCGTTTTCAGGGATGGGCAGGGCGGCGGCACTGACCGTCAGCCATGCACTCGACAGAAAAGCGAACAGAACACGCAGGGTCATGCCGGCACCGAATCAGGCCAAGGGGATTGCCGGGGAGATTAAGTCAGGTGCATGACCGAAACATGACAGGGATCCAATGTAGGAGTGAGCCTGCTCGCGATGGCGGAGTATCAGCCAACAAACATATCGACTGATCCACCGTCATCGCGAGCAGGCTCACTCCTACAAGGATCCCTTAAAGCTTGAGATCAGGCCAATTCCAGCCAGATCGGCGCATGATCCGACGGTTTTTCCATCCCGCGCAGTTCATAGTCCACGCCCGCATCCTTGACCCGTGGCAGCAAGCCATGGGACGCGAGGATCACGTCGATTCGCAGGCCACGCTTGGGCTCATCTTCAAACCCACGGCTGCGGTAATCGAACCAGCTGAACATGTCAGTCACGTCCGGGTTCAGGTGGCGGAAGCTGTCGGTCAGGCCCCAGTTTTTCAGGCGGGCCATCCACTCGCGCTCTTCCGGGAGGAAGCTGCATTTCCCGGTTTTCAGCCAGCGCTTCATGTTGTCCGGGCCGATGCCGATGTCGCAGTCTTCCGGGGAAATGTTCACATCACCCATCACCACCAGCGGCTGCTCGTTGTGAAACTGGCTTTCCAGCAGGGTTTGCAGGTCGCTGTAAAAGCGTTGCTTGGCCGGGAATTTGGTCGGGTGGTCGCGGCTTTCGCCTTGCGGGAAGTAGCCGTTCATGATGGTCACCGGCACGCCATTGGCGTCGGCGAAGGTGCCCCAGATAAAGCGGCGCTGCGCGTCTTCTTCATCGGTGGCGAAACCTTTGTGAATGGCAATCGGCTCTCTGCGCGAAAGCAGGGCGACGCCGTAATGGCCTTTCTGGCCGTGGAAATAAACGTGATAGCCCAGCGCCCGCACTTCTTCCAGCGGGAACTGGTCGTCGTGGACCTTGGTTTCCTGCAGGCCGATCACGTCCGGCTGATGCTTTTCGATCAGCGCTGCCAACTGATGCGGACGGGCGCGCAGTCCGTTGATGTTGAAGGAAACAATCTTCATGGTCGGCAGTCCTGGCAAAAGGGCGATGCTAGCTGACATGTGGGATGGGGGCCAGTGTGGGGTGGGAGAAATCATTTTTGTCTGTGGGATGTGGGTTGCCCGGGCGGGCCTCTTCGCGAGCAAGCTCGCTCCCACAGGGGTATGCATTCCAAATGTGGGAGCGAGCTTGCTCGCGAAGAGGCCCGCCCAGTCGATGAAGCTCACGGCTTGGTCTATACCTGTGGGGAACTGCGCCACCCGCAAAAGGTTCGTACCAACAAGAGCGCAGTCATTTGAGCCGCGCCCCGGGGGAGAATCACCGTCATGCCTGAAACCCAGACCGCCATCGCCGACATCCACATGCTCGACCGCGGTTACTCGCGCGAAGCCCGATCGCTGCTGTATCAGGCCTATCGCCACGAGCCGACTTTCGGCTATCTGTTCGAAGCCGAACGGCCGGGCTACGAGCAACGCGTGCGGGCCACGGTGCGTGAGTTGGTCAAACAGCATTTTCTACAGGATCTGCCGGCCATCGGCCTGCTGGTCAACGACCGTTTGATCGGCATCGCCCTGATCGCGCCGCCGCAGCGTCGTCTTGGGATTACCGAGAGTTGGGCGTGGCGCTTGCGCATGGTGCTCAGCACCGGATTTCGCTGCACCCGGCGCTATCTGGAATATCACGATGCGGTGGCCGCCTGCGTACCCAGCGATTCGGTGCACATGCTGCCGCTGCTGGGGATTCATCCGCAGTTTCAGGGTAAACACTTCGGCGAGCAGTTGCTGACGGCGGTGCACAACTGGTGCGCGGTGGATGAAACCTCGCAAGGCGTGGTGCTCGACACCGGCAACCCGCGCTATCTGGAATTCTACAAACGTCAGGGTTATGAGGAGATTGGCGAAGTGGCCGTCGGCCCGGTGCGCGAGCACGTGTTTTTCCACGCCAATCCGCAGGTGTTACAAACTGCAATGGCTTAGCGGTAGAACTTTTTCGGAAATTTCCTGTTCTATCACGCTCCCAAGCCCGTGATAGCATCCGCGCCTATGAAGTTTCCAGGAAGATTTACCAGTGGCGTGCTCATGCTGTTAACCAGCTGCGCGGCGCTGGCGCAAAGTGAATTGGACGTGCGGATCAAACCGTCCAACGACGAACTCAAGGCCAATATAGAAGGCTATATCGGCAGCCTCGGCGACCGTGACGAACAAGCCTTGCTGCGCTTCAGTCGCGGGGCCGAGGAGCAGGCGCGCAAAGCCGCGCAGGCCTTGGGTTATTACCAGCCGCAGATCGACAGTGACGTCAAGGGCGGTGAAAAACCGCGTCTGGTGCTGAACATCGATCCCGGTGAGCCGATTCGCCTGCGCAACGTCACCGTGCGCGTCGACGGGCCTGCCGCCTCCCTCAAATCCTTTCGTGTGCCAAGCAGCGACACGCTCAAGTCCGGCGCGGTGCTCAACCACGGGCGTTATGAAGACGCCAAACGCCTGATCCAGAACCAGGCCTCGCGCTTCGGTTTCTTCAGTGGCCATTTCACCAGTCAGAAACTCCTGGTCGACCCGCGAGCCGGGGTGGCCGACGTCGAATTGATCTACGAAAGCGGCCCGCGTTACGCGCTGGGCAAAGTCCATTTTGAAGGCGACACACCCTTCGACGAAGACCTGCTGCAACGCATGGTGCCGTTCAAGGCCGGCGACCCGTATGACTCCGAGCTGATCGCCGAACTCAATCGCGACCTGCAATCGAGCGGCTATTTCGAAGGTGTGCGCGTCGATGCTGCGCCGACGGCGGCGAAAAACGACGTGATCCCGGTCGACGTCAAACTCGACACGCGCAAGCCACGCACCATGGGCCTGGGCCTCGGTTACTCCACTGACGTCGGCCCGCGGATCAAGGCCAACTGGACCCGCCACTGGGTCAACCCGCAGGGCGACAGCTATGGCTGGGAAGCCGAGTTGTCGGCGCCACGGCAGAACGTCGGGCTGTTCTATGACATCCCGCTCGATCCACCGCTGACCGACAAACTGCGCTGGGCCGGTGGTTATCAATATGAAGACATCGACGGCTCGGACACCCTGAGCAAGCTGCTGACCTTCGGTCCCGAATGGCACAGCAAGTTGCCCAGCGGCTGGCAGCGGGTCATCTCGCTGAAATGGCAGCGTGAGGAATATCAGCTCGGTGACGACTCCGGTCTCAGTACCTTGTTGATGCCCGGTATCAGTTATTCGTACCTGAAAAGCGACAACCGCATCGACCCGCACAACGGCTATCGCCTGACCTTTGAAAGCAAAGTGGCGAAGGAAGGTCTCGGCTCTGACAACAATCTGCTGTATGGCACGGCGTTGATCAAAGGCCTGACCACCGTGTTCGACAACCACCGCTTCCTCGGCCGGGTGCAGGTCGGCGGCAGCGCCACCAACGGTTATAACTCGGTGCCACCGTCGCTGCGCTTCTTCGCCGGTGGCGACCAAAGCGTGCGCGGTTACGACTATCAAAGCCTGTCCCCGAAAAACTCTGAAGGCGACCGCATCGGTGGACGCTACATGGTCGCCGGCAGCGTCGAATATCAATATTCGATCGCCGAAAAATGGCGGGTCGCGACCTTCGTCGACCAAGGCAACTCCTTCAACAAACTCGAACTGCCGAACCTCAAGACCGGGGTCGGTATCGGTGTGCGCTGGGTCTCGCCGGTGGGGCCGATCCGCCTCGACCTGGCCCACGCGCTGGACGACGACGGCGGCATCCGGCTGCACTTTTCCATGGGGCCTGAGCTGTGAAGCGTGGTTTGAAAATTACCGCTCTGGCGCTGTTGGCGCTGGTGTTATTGATCGTACTGAGCATCAGCGCGGTACTCGGAACGCAGGCCGGCAGCCGTTGGGCGCTGGGCCTGGTGCCGGGTCTGAGCGTGGAAAATTTCCAGGGCCGTCTCGGCGGACAATGGAGCGCCGAACACCTGCTGTGGCAGCAGGGCAGCAGCCGGGTCGAGCTGAACCAGCCGATCTTCGCCTGGTCGCCGCTGTGCCTGACCCGCATGACGCTGTGCATCGAACAGCTCAAGGCTGATCAGGTGATCCTGCAATTTCCGCCGAGTGAAGAAACCAGCGAGAGCGGCCCGATCAAACTGCCGGATCTGCAATTGCCGGTGGCCATCGAGCTGGGTGACGTGCAGGTCGGCAGCCTGCTGTTCAACGGCAGCGAGCAGCTCAAGGGCCTGCAACTGGCGGCGCACTGGACCGCCCAAGGTATGCAGATCGATAGCGTGAAACTGCAGCGCGACGATCTGAGCCTGAACCTCTCCGGCCTGCTGCAACCGACCGGCAACTGGCCGCTGAACATCACCGGTGACCTGACCCTGCCGTCTCCGGGCGCAGGCCCATGGACACTGGCGTTGAAAGTCGACGGCGATCTGCTGAAAACCCTCAACCTGCATGCCGACAGCCGTGGCTACCTCGACGGCCAGTTGAGCGGCGAGCTGCAGCCGCTGGCAGAAAACCTCCCGGCCAAGGTGCGCATCACCTCCGAGGCATTCAAACCGAGCGCCGATCTGCCGGACACTCTGCAATTCAATCAACTGGTTTTGACCGGGGAAGGTGACCTGAAAAACGGTTACCAATTGCTCGGCAACGCCACGCTGCCCGCCGAAAAAGGTCCCGTAGCGTTGCTGCTCAAAGGCAAGGTCGATGCCAGCGGCGCGCAGATCGCCGGCCTCGACCTCAGTGCCAACGACAAGCAAAGCCTCAAACTCACCGGCAGCGTTGACTGGAGCAAGGGCCTCAGCGCTCAGGCCAACATCAACTGGCAGGATTTTCCGTGGCACCGGTTGTATCCCGAGATTGACGAGCCGCAAGTCGGCTTGCGCACCTTCACTGGCGAAGTCTCCTACACCGATGGCCAATACCTCGGTAACTTCGCCGCCGACCTCGATGGCCCGGCGGGGGCGTTCAGCCTGAGCAGTCCGTTCAGTGGCAGCCTGAAACAGATCGCGTTGCCGCAACTGAAAATGCAGGCCGGTCAGGGCAAGGCTGAAGGGCATGTGAACGTGCAATTCGCCGACGGCATCGCCTGGGACACGGCGCTGGATTTTTCGGCGCTGAACCCGGCGTACTGGGTCGCGGAGTTGCCGGGCACCCTGGCCGGGCCGCTGCGCAGCAAAGGCGAAATGAGGAACGAGCGCCTGAGCCTTACCGCCGACCTCGACCTCAAGGGCAAACTGCGCGGACAACCGGCGGTGCTGCAAGCCAAGGCTGACGGCGTCGGCGAACAGTGGAATCTCAACGCCCTGCAAATCCGCCTCGGCGACAACAGCATCAGCGGCAAGGGCAGCCTGCAACAGAAACTTACTGGCCAGATCGACATCAAGCTGACGCGTCTGGCCCAGCTCTGGCCGCAGCTGCGCGGACAGATCAACGGTCAGGTCAATGTCGCCGGCACGCTCCAGGCGCCGCAAGGCAAGCTCGACCTGCAAGGTTCGCAACTGGCGTTCCAGGACAATCGTCTGCAAAGCCTCAACCTCGACGCCACGCTCGACAGTGCGCAACGGGCGAAGATCGACTTGAAGGGCAGCGGCATTCAGGCCGGCGATACCAACCTCGGCGTGTTGACCGCCAGCGCTCAGGGCGATATCAAGCGCCAGACACTCAACCTCGACCTGCTTGGGCCGAAGCTCAAACTGGCCCTCGGTCTGGACGGCAATCTGGACAACGGCAACTGGCGCGGTCGTTTGGCCAGCGGCGATATTCAGGCCGGCGGCCAGGACTGGAAACTGCAGAACCCGGCCAAACTGGAGCGTCTGGCTGACGGCAAGGTCAACTTCGGCGCGCATTGCTGGATGTCTGGCAATGCCAGCCTGTGCGGTGAAGACCAGCGGCTGCTGCCCGAGCCGAAACTGCGTTACCACCTCAAGCAGTTCCCGATCGAAAGCCTCGCACAATGGTTGCCGAAAGACTTTGCCTGGCAGGGCAAGCTCAACGCCGATCTGCAACTGGACTTGCCGGCCAGCGGCCCGAACGGCGTGGTCAGCGTCGACGCCAGCGGCGGCACCTTGCGCATGAAGGAAAAGGATCAGTGGCTGGACTTCCCGTACCAGACCCTGAAGCTCACCAGCAAACTCACACCGAAGCGCATCGACACCGATCTCAATTTCGTCGGCGGCAAGCTCGGTGAATTGATGGTGCAGGCGCAGCTCAATCCGCTGCCGAAAAACAAGCCGTTGAACGGCTCGTTCCGGCTCTCCGGCCTGGACCTGTCGGTGGCGCGGCCGTTTGTACCGATGGTCGAGAAACTCACCGGGCGCCTGAACGGCAGCGGCACGATTTCCGGCGGGCTGCTGGCGCCGCTGGTCAACGGCACGGTGAAACTCAGCGACGGCGAAGTCTCCGGCGCCGAGCTGCCGATGGAACTCAAAGACCTGCAACTGCAAGCAGTGATTGCCGGCGAGTCCGTGCGTCTGGACGGCGGCTGGAAAAGTGGCAAGACCGGGCAGGGCAGTCTGAACGGTAATGTCGCCTGGGGTCAGGCGCTGATGGTCGATGTGGCGCTCAAGGGCACGCAATTGCCGGTCACCGTCGAGCCGTATGCCAAGCTGGAAGTGGCGCCGGATCTGAAAATCTCCATGGCCGGCGACGAGCTGAAGATTGCCGGCAAAGTGCTGGTACCCAGAGGCGAAATCACCGTCCGCGAACTGCCGCCCTCCACGGTTAAAGTCTCCGATGACACGATCATCGTTGGTGCGCAGACCGAGGAGGGTAAACCGCCGATGGCCATGAAGATGGACATTGATGTGGTGGTCGGTGACGACAAACTCAGCTTCGCCGGATTCGGCCTGACCGCCAACCTGCAAGGTCATGTGCACATCGGCGACAACATGGACACCCGTGGCGAGCTGTGGCTCAACGACGGCAAATACCGCGCCTACGGCCAGCGCCTGACGGTTCGGCGTGCACGGCTGTTGTTCGCTGGTCCCATCGACCAGCCGTATCTGGACATCGAAGCGATCCGCCAGACCGACGACGTGATCGCCGGTATTCGTCTGAGCGGCAGCGCCGAGCAGCCGACCACGCAAATCTTCTCCGAGCCGGCCATGAGCCAGGAGCAGGCGCTGTCGTATCTGGTGCTCGGTCGTCCGTTGAGCAGCAACGGCGAGGACAACAACATGCTTGCCCAGGCAGCACTTGGCCTCGGCTTGATGGGCAGTTCCGGGGTTACCAGCAGTCTGGCCAAAGACCTGGGGATTCAGGACTTCCAACTCGACACCCAAGGCAGCGGCAACACCACCAGCGTGGTCGCCAGCGGCAATATCTCCGAGAAACTCAGCCTGCGTTATGGCGTCGGTGTGTTCGAACCGGCCAACACCATTGCGCTGCGTTACAAGCTGAGCAAGAAGGTTTATCTCGAAGCCGCCAGCGGTGTCGCCAGTTCGCTGGATATCTTCTATAAGCGCGATTTCTAGATTGCACCTGTTTATTCGAATCGAGGCGCGGCCTGCGCGAGCAGGCTCGCTCCCACATTCGATCTGTGCCAGGCATGGATTTGTCTTCGCTCGATATCCCCTGTGGGAGCGAGCCTGCTCGCGAAGGCGTCTTCTCATTCATCGATGATGCTGAGGCTGACGAACGCTTCGCGAGCAGGCTCGCTCCTGATTTGAACTGTTGGGATTACTGGGGCGGGCGGCACACCAGCGCCACCCGCTCATAGTTCAGCGCCTTGTTGCGTTCCGGCAACGCATAAGGCGCTTCGCACTGCTGCCCCTGCCAATTGATGGTCAGGGTGCCGGTGTCGGCCTCCATGAGCGCCAGTGCCTTGCCGCCAGGGTCGGAGATCGCCAGTTGCTTGCCAGCGCTGTCCTCCAGCGATGCGCCAAACGGGATCGGTTTGTGCTGCGCGTCGAACAAGGCGAACTGCACGCGGCGTCCGGTCTTGCTGGCGTAACGCGCCAGTACCACGGCACCGCGGCGTGGCACCACTTGTCGGGTCGCATTGTCGATCTCGACGTCGCCGCCCAGATCGCGAGTGTCTAGGTTGATCCAGTTCACGCGATAGGGCTGGGCGTTGGGCACCACGGCGAAACCGTTGCTGCCGGTCTTGGCCCCGGAGAAACTGCCGATTTTTACCCCTTGCACACCTTCGACCTGCGCCAGCGCGAACGTCTCGCCAACGGTTTGCCCCAGGTTGATCCCGCCGGCATGGCCGACGATCGAACCTGCCAGGTTCAGGTTCTGCGAGTTGTAACCGCGGCCCTGACTGTAGCCGGCACTGATATCCATCACCGAGGTGCGGGTGCTCAGGTTGACCGAGCCGGAGCTGCCGCCGGTGCTGCTGTTGCCGGCTTGTACCGAGTAATAGGTGTCGCTGTCTTCTGACAGATAGCCGTTGATACCCATTTGCGTGGTGTCGCTGGATTTCTGCGTGCTGGCCGAGACAAACGCCCGCGGTGCACGAGGTTTGGAACCCAGTGGGAACGACACCGACAGGTTGACCAGCGTGTCATTGTTCGCCGTCCCGTAATTGCCGACATCCTTGGTATACGTCGCGCCGAGGTTGTAACTCACATCCCCCCAATAGTTGCTGTAACCGGCAGACAGGCTTTGCGAACCGCCGCGTCCCCAATAACGCTGGTCGCTGGCGTTCACGTAGACGCTGCCATATTCCTGGTTGCGCCCCAGGCTCTGGTTGACGGTCAGGTCGGTACGGGTTTTCGAGTTGCCGGTACGTTGCTGACCATCGCGGCTCAACTCCTCGACGTGCTCGGTAAGGGTGCGATAGCCCTCGGTCGAGTAGCGGTAGGCCGCCAATGTGAAGTTGGTGTCGGTGCCGGTGAACGTCTTCGCATACAAAGCGCGCAAGCTGTTGCCGGTGACCGTTTCGCCGAAGGTGTTACTCATGGAGTGGGTCAAGTCCAGTGAGATCGCACCGATGGCGGTATTGCGACCCGCTCCGACGGACAACGCCTTGAAGTCGTCCGTGGCTTGCATGCCGATGATCCCGGACAAGTTGCTGCTGATGCCACACGCCAGTGTGCTGCTGAAAAACTGCGGGGTCTTTTGATCCTCGCTGTTGCTGTTGTACTGGCCGGCCGAGACGCTGTACTTCAACTGGCCCTGACGCACCATGATCGGCAGGCTGGAAAACGCTTGCACGGTCACCCGGCGCCGACCATCGGCTTCGATAATCGTCACTTCCAGGTCGCCGTTGGAGCCGCTGGGATAGATATCACTGATCTCGAACGGACCCGGTGGCACGTTGGCCGAGTAGAGAATGTAGTTGTTCTGGCGAATCTCCACGGTGGCGCTGGACTGCGCAATGCCGCGAATGACCGGCGCATAACCGCGCTCGCTGTCGGCACGCATGCCGTCGTCGGACGCCAGTTTCAGGCCGCGGTAGCGCACGCTGTCAAACAGGTCGGCATCGGAGAAAATATCCCCGGCGCTGAACTGGCCTTTCAGGGTGGTCACGTCATGTTGCAGGTAACTGCGGTTGCTTTTGAACGTGCTGGGGCGACCAGTGCTGCTGCTGAAGTTCGACTCGTTGCGCAAGCGCCAGGAACCAAGGTTGATGCCGTTGCGCAGGCCGACGTTGTTGGACAGGGTGTTGTCAGCCTGAGTGCTGTTGCGGCTGCTGCTCAACTGATAATTGATGAACGCGGCGGGTACGCCTTCGTCCCACAGCGCCGGGTCGACGTAACCCCGTCGGCCACGCTCCATGGCGCTTTGCGGGACACTGACCAGCAGGCGCAGGCGCGGCACGTCGTAACGCACGCTGGCGTGATCGATCAGGGCGGGCAAGTTGATGCAGGCGTCTGGGTCATCACCGGCCAGTTTGCCGCTGGCTTGCAGTTTGCCGATGTCGACCCCCAGTTGCTGCACCATCTCCAGGGTCAGACAGGCCTCGACCTTGCCCGTACCGGGGTGGCGCCGGAAGTCGATATCGCGCCGGCCGACCAGCGTCTCGTTGCCGTAGAGGTCGACCCGGTAATTGCCGGGCAGCACGCGACTGCTGGCGAGCAGTGATCGCAGGTCGACAGAGGAGGGGGCGCCTTGCAGAAACGATGTATTGAATTGTTCTTCATCATCGGCCAGGCAGGTGCAACTGAACACCAGGGCAATCGAAAATGGTGCCAATCCGTCGCGCTTGAGTAAAAACATGCAGGAACCCTATATCACCTCCGATACGAACTAACGGAGCGAAGAGAAATACAGTGAAAGTGCTGCTGTAACAGCGGCACGAAAGTTATGGCGCTTCTTTATTCAAGCTGGCTCGAGTGTCGGCACTGCTGGAAAGTTGCGCGCTATAACGATCTTGTGCGCCGTAGTCATTAATGCTGTTGAATAACAGGCGCACTGTATTGGCGTTGTGAAGTTGTTTGAGACTGAACTCTTTTTGTTCGCCGGGCGCGATCATCATCGAATCAAAGGGATGTTCGTTGATTGCGCCGGATTGCAGAGTGATATCGGCAATCGACACGTGATACTGGCCTGGATTGTTCACCACCAACAAGTTCTTGCCGGCGCGTTGGGTCAGGCGCCAGGTCAGTTCGCTCGGTGCCAGATAGGCGTTGTTTTTCAATGCCGGCGGGCGGAAGAACACCTTGATGCGCTGGCGCACGGCCAACTGCAAAGTGTTGGCGGATTTCGCCGACTGGGGGATTTCCTGCACGTTGAGCCAGACCACCGACTCGCGGTCGGTCGGCATGCCCGCGCCTTCGTAGATCACCCGCAAGATCTGCTGTTCGTCGCCGCTGACGCGTACCAGTGGCGGGGTGACGGCAAACGGTACGGCGGCGGTTTCGCTGGAATCGGTGTCGATCCATGACTGAATCAATACATCTGCACCGCTGTTACGCACGGTGATTCCGGCTTCCTTGTGCTGGCCGTCGAAGACCAGACGGGTGCTGCTCAAGGAAATGCCGGCCATGGCCTGATTGGCCACGAGCAGGCCCAAAAGGCCCAAAAGGCCCGCGCAAAAGGACAATGAGTGACGATAAAACATAAGGTTCTTCACGGATTACCGGGAAAGACGCTCTTGATCTTCATGAAAAAGAATTCGCTATCCCGGTAACCGTACGCCATCCGCTTGATGACCTTTATTCGATTGTTTATTCCTTCCAACTGACCGGTGTGCATCGGCCAGCGAACCCGGCTCACGATGCCCCGCCAGTAACCCTTTAGCCGTGTGGCGAACTGGATCAGAGCTGGAATTTCGCTTTCATGCGCATGGCGCAGCCATTGCTTCCAGGCCGCTCGCCAACCCCAGGCAGTACTCGGAGTCCAGAGTGTTTTGAGTTCAGCCTTCATCAAATAGACCGTCATCAACGCTTGGTTGGCCGCCAGCAGATCCTCCAGGCGGACCTGTTGTTCCGGCGTTTTCAAGTTCTGCGGATTGCGCAGCAACAGCCATCGCGCCTGCTTGATAACCTTGCGGGCCGGCTTGTCGTGACGCAACCGGTTAGCCTCGTCGACGCGAACCCGATCAATCACCTCTCGGCCATATTTGGCCACCACATGGAAGAGGTCGTAGACCACTCGCGCGTTGGGACAGTGCTGACGAACCTCCAGGTCAAAAGCGGTGTTCATGTCCATCGCCACCGCTTCGATGCGAGCGCAACCCTCTGGCCCCAATTCTTCGAAGAAAGGCCTGACCGCTGCTCGGCTGCGGCCTTCACCGATCCACAGCACGCGGCGTGTATCCGCATCCAGCACCACGCTGGCGTAACGATGACCTTTGAACAGGGCGAATTCGTCCATCACCAGACGTCGCGGTTGCGCCTTTGGCAAAACGCTCAACGCCGCTTGCAAGGCTCGACGCTCCAGCAACCGAACGGTGTCCCAATGCAACCCGAACAGTTGAGCCACATGCAGTGTGGGGAGGCGTTCGCAGGCCTGAATGACCGCCTCGGCCAAACGCCGCGTCATGCGGGCATAGCGGTCCAGCCAACTGACGGCCTCCATACGTTTACCACAGTCACGACAGACAACACGCCTGAGCAACACGCTGAGGCGCACCGCACGGCCGAGAATCGGTAAATCGCGGACGGTTCGCTCGCAATACTCATGCGTGGTTGAACAGGTTTTTTGGCAGCCGCTACAGGAAGGGAATCGGGTGGCGTGGGGAATCAGGTCGATCTGAAGCGCGTCGCCATCAGGCTTGATCGTGACAACAGAAAAGCCCTCCCAAAAAGGAAGGAAAGTATTAATATCGCGCATAAGAACGCCGGTTTGTTAGATGTGTTTGCTCGCACGAACATCATCAATCAAATCGGCGTTCTTGTTTCTGTGTTTCCCGGGATTCCGTGAAGAACCAAACATAAGGGGTACCGCGCAGTTGAATGAGGGTGCAGGGCCGGACGGCCCCGCACCAGGCTTGATTGCTCGCGCGGGTTATTCGTATTGCAGCGTGAACGGCAGGGTGGCGTCACCACGACCGGCAACGGCGGTTGCCACGTCGCCAGTGGTGACATAGGCGGCCGAGAATTTCAGCGTGGCGTTGCTGTCTTGCAGGGTGTTTTCGATCTTCGCGGTGGACGGCGAACTCAGGTCGATCAACGCGCCGTTGGAGTCGAGCAAGGCGATACCGATGTTCTTCGCAGCGCCCAGACCGTCGATCAGCTTCAGCACTTTGGTCCCGGCAACGATGCCCGAACCTGCGCCCTTGGTCGGTTCGAAGATCATCGCAACCTTGGTCCCGGCGTTGCAGTTGATCTTCATGTCGAAGTTCTCGACGCTCAAAGTGCCGTTGCCTTTAGGTGCAGTGGCGGTGCCCATGTCCTTGATCGATACTTCGCCCATGTCGACAGAAATGGTTTTGTTCTTGCCGGCGCCTTCAACCGAGCAGGCATCGTTGTTGATGGTGCCGGTGAAGTTGATGGTGCCGCTGCCAGCCTTGGTCGGGGTTGGGGCAGGTGGATCTTCTGCCAGAGCGTTGCCGGCAGCGGCGATGATCGAAAGGGCGAGAAGTGCGCGAGTCAGCTTTTTCATGTTGTTTCCAATGGTTGGGATTAAAACAACAACACGATATAACGCGCACTTTTGCCGGGACATCAGACGATTCCTAGAAGTCGTCTTTAACTGGGGTGTGATTACCAGTTAGTTGAACAAGTCGCGCTCTATGCAATAAGTCAGCAAGTCCTGATCACTGCTGACTTCAAGTTTGCGCATGGCCGATATCTTTTGAGTGCTGATGGTCTTGGCACTTCTGTTCAAACTTCGGGCAATCTCGCTGACGCCCATTCCCGAAACGAACAAACGCAATATTTCATGTTCCTTGGGTGACAAGCGGGTAAAGCGCTCGTCGAGGTCAGCATTGTCGACGAGCACCGAAGTCGGCGGCGGCCCGTTGCTGCGCACCGGATTACCCCGGGCGATGGCCTTGAGCGCCGTTTCGATTTCGATGTGCAACTGGTTTTTCTGAATGATCGCCAGCACCCCGAGTTCTTGCAGGCGCGTCAGGATCAGCGGGTTGGAAATCATCGTCAGCACCAGCACGCGGACGCAGGGAAAGTGCCGCGTCAGGTACTCCACCAGTTTCAGACCATCGCCGTAGGTCGAGTCGCCGGGCATGTTGAAATCGGTGATGACCAGATCCACCTGGCGGGTTTCCAGCAGGTTGATCAGTTCGCTGGAGCAAACGGCTTCGCCCACCACGCGAAAGCGTTGGTCACGCTCAACCAGCTCACGTACCCCCACCAGAACGATGGGATGGTCATCGGCAATGACAACGTTGAGGGTTTCCATGGGTGATTATCCAGAGTGAGATTATTCAAGGGTATCCAATAGATCGTTCAATTGAGCCAGATTCCGGCGGACTTCCAGGTCCAGGGCGCTGGTCACGGCCATGCCGTGCAAACGGCACTCCAGCTCGACAAAGGTTGTGGCCATGGCTTCGATCTGCACTGCACCCAAAGCGCCGGCCATGCTGTGCAGTTGCTGCGCCACGCGATGGGCGTCGGCGCTGTCCAGTGCTGTCAGGGTGGTGTGGATGTCCTGACGCAGGGTGGTGACAAACAGTTCGCGCATTTTCGGCGACAGCTGGATCGGCGCAACGACTGCCGCCGGCAAGGCGATTTTGCAGTGTTTTTCCAGATGCGTGCGCAAGGTGGCCAGGTTCAGCGGCTTGACCATCCAGGCGTTCATGCCGACAGCGGCGCAGCGCTGGCCTTCTTCGCGCAGGGCGTTGGCGGTGACGCCGATAATCGGCAGGGCCTGATCCAGTTGGCGCAACGCCGTGGCCAATTGGTAGCCGTTCATGACCGGCATGTTGACGTCGGTCAGCAGCAGATCAAAGCGCCCCGGTACCCATTGCGCCAGTGCCTGTTCGCCATTCGTCGCGACGACCACCGAGCAGCCCAGCACCTCCAGTTGCTCCTTGATGATGGCCGAGTTGATCACGTTGTCTTCCGCTACCAGCACATGCAGCTTCAATGGCCGGGGCTTGTCCGCCGCCGCAGGCCGACTTTCGCTGCTGGCGCCGTGTTGCGCCCGATAAATCGCCCAGGCGATCGCGCGCACATCATGGGCGTCGACTTCATGATCGATCCCGCGTAACTGCGCCGGATTGGGGCCGTCCGCTGTGGCGATGATTCTCGGCCCGGGCCACGCGCTGATGTTGGCCAAAGGTGCAAGCTCGACCAGCAGCGCTGATGTCGCAGGGGTGTCGGCCGTCAGCGTAAGGCAGTCGAGGCCAAAACGGTTGAGCCAGGCGATCAGGTGTTGTGCCTGCTCAGTGACCTGTGCCCGCACGCAGACTGCGGGGGAACCGAGGCTGAATGCAGGGCAATCGGCAAGCTCGCCGGGCGCGTGTTCCAGCGCAAGTTGCAGGGTGAAACTGCTGCCGAGTCCGGGTTCGCTGACCACGTTCAACTGGCCTGCCATCAGCTCGCACAGCCATTTGCAAATGGCCAGACCCAGTCCGGCACCGGCCTGCTCGGTGGCGTCGTTGACCTGATAGAAGGGGTCGAACAGCTGCTGTTGTTGCGCTTGGGAAATCCCCACCCCGGAATCGCTGATCTGCCATTGCACGTTGGCTCGGCGATCGACGCTTTCCAGCAGCCGCACCCGCAGCACTACGCGCCCGTTATCAGTGAACTTGATGGCGTTGCTCAGCAGGTTGTTGAGGATCTGGCGAATCCGTATCGGGTCGCCGCGCAACCGATCCGGCAGCGTCGCGTCGATGCAGGCATACAGTTGCAGGCCTTTGGAACGGGCGAAGGCGCTGTAGGTGCGTACGGTGTCTTCGGTCAGTTCCAGTGGGCAGAAATCCTGAAGTTCGAGGGTCATCTGTCCGGTTTCGATTTTCGACACATCCAGCACATCGCTGATCAGTTGGAACAAGGTGGCCGAGGAACGCTGGATGGTCTGCAGGTAATTCTGCTGCCGCGGGGCGAGCGCGGTCAGACCCAGCAGTTCCAGAGTGCCGAGTACGCCATACAGTGGCGTGCGGATTTCATGGCTCATGGTGGCGAGAAAGCGACTCTTGGCCCGATTCGCCGAGTCGGCGGCCTGACGCGCCTCTTCCAGTGCTGCCGCATCTTCAACATGCCGGGTCACGTCGTGCAGCGCACACAACCAGGCGTCTTGACCCTGATAGCGGGTGGGCACGAAGGCAACGTGCAGGTAGCGTCCGTTGAGTTCAAGGTCAGCGTGGCCGGGGGCGGTGCGCGAGGAGAGCAAGCTCATCAACTGGCCGTTGTCATGCCACTGCTGCGCGCGCTGATTTTCCAGCAGCACATGGTGATCGCTGCGGCGAATCACGCACAGGCCGGTTGGTGCTGTGTCGATCACCGCGCGGCTGAACGCCTCGCTTTCGGCGATGCTGGCGTGCGCACTTTGCGCGGGCAGGATGACCCGGGTCTGGTACCAGCGATTGACCGCTCTACTGCAACCAAGCACCGCCAACACCAGCGCCAGCAGACACAGCAACGGCCACAGCGCGTAATCAAGGAAGCTGCGCACACTGATGAAGTAGATTGCCGTCCAGTGTTGTTCGCCGGGGCTGCTCAGTTTAAACACCAGTCCGTCACGCTTGAAGTTCACCCCTTCATCCAGCACCTCGCCGGGTTTCAGGGCGCCGGTCAAGACCACACCACGCGGGGTGATCAAGGTGAAGTCGTCGTAGATCGACCACTGCATCAGCCGCTCGATGTTATTGACCTGAGACAGGTTCATCAGCGAACCCAGTACCACCCAGGTATCGGCACCTTCGACGGTCAGCGCAGTGCTGGCCAGGTTGATACTCACGTAGGCCAGCAGGGTTGGCGTGCTCTTGTCATCCTCGGCAGAGACATAGGGTTCCCAGTGCACCTGAAGATCGGGCAGCGGCGAATTTTGCCCGCGCAGGCGCTGGTTCACCTGGGTCATTACGTCGACCAAATGACCGATCTGCGTCTGTCCCTTACCGCGCAAGCGCCCGGCAGAGGGTACGGCGACATCAAAATTATCGGGACCATTGATCAGCACGACGTGGGGCGACTGATAGTGCGACGCTGACCAGAACGCGCTGTAGTAAGCGGCCAGGTGGGTGCCGAGTGCGAAGATTTTCGGGTATTGGCTGGGCGCGATCCTGTCCGGATTGATCTTCAGGCTGTAGGGCAGCGAAAACGGCAGGCCACGGCCCTCATAGATGCCCGGCCCTTCATCGGGCAAGGGCTTTTGGGAGTAGGGCGGCAATACGGCATTGGTGAGCCGCTCGCCCTTGGCACTTTCCCGGGCGATATCCTGCAGGAACAGTTCCTGTTCGCGGACATTCTCCATCAGTCGGGCAAAGTGAAACTGCACGGTATCGTGTCGCTCTTCGACCATGCGCTTGACCCCCACGTAGCTGATACCCAGTAACAGCAACACCAAGGCGCCGAGCACCAGCAGGCTTTTATTCAGGCGCGATGAACTGCTGGCGAGCTTCTCCAGGAATGCATTGGGATGTGGCATCAGTGGGCCCGGGCAGCAGAGATGAGAGAGCCTTTGAACACAGTGACCTCGATAGCAAGTGACAGTCGTCAACACCCGCTTGCGGGTCAGTACGCGTTCGCCGGCCCGTCATGGGTCAGCAACTGCTGGAATTGATCCGAAGACACGGCATGGGAGATCAGGAAACCCTGAACCTGAGTGCAGTCGATTTTACGCAACAGAGCAAGTTCTTGCGCGGTCTCGACACCTTCGGCCACTACCGTCAGACCCAACTGCCGTCCCAGGCTGACAATACTGGTGAGGGCCTGGGCCAGCTCTTCGTTGGCGTTGCAGCCATGTACCAGCGTGCGGTCGATCTTCAATTCAGTGAACGGCGCCGAGACCAGATTCATGTACGAGCTGTAACCCTTGCCGAAATCATCCTGTGACAGATCGAACCCCTTGATCCGCAAGCGGCAGGCACCGGCGTAGAAGTTGCTGATGTCGTCGGGCACCGAGCACTCCATCAGCTCAAAACAGATCCGTGCCGGCAAGCCTTGATGGGCCAGCACGAACGCGTGGATACGGTCGGGCAGGTCGTGGTTGTTGAGCAGGTGCGTCGGCAAGTTGATCGAGACCGGAATGTCATAGCCCTGCTGGCGCCAGCCGACTTGGGCGGCAATCGCTTGTTCCAGCACTTTCCACAGCAGATGTTCTTCAAGGCCACAGGCGGCCAGCACCGGCAGGAACTCGCCGGGCAGCAGCGTGCCCTGTTCGGGATGAATCCAGCGCACCAGGGCTTCGGCGGCGACGATGCGGCCATTGTTCAGGGCTTTCTTGGGCTGGAACCAGGCTTGCAGTTCACCGTTGTCCAGCGCGTGCAGAATATGCTTGCAGCCAATGCCTTCGCGGGTCTCGGCCGGAACCATCTGGCGCAACGCCTGCAATTGATTGATCAGGCAGCGCAGGGCGGCGGTGGTCACCGGTTTGGAAATCAACCCGATCACTTTCACCTGCAGATTGCTCGCCACCAGACTGGCGCCCATCAACATCCGTCGCGAGGCCGCGCTCATGATCGCCAGTGCGGGGCGCGAACGTTGCGCGGCGAGGCCCTGAATGAGCTGCACGCCGTCCATGCCCGGCATCAGCAAGTCGGTGAGTATCAGGTCGAAGTCCCGCTGTTTCAGGCAGGCCAGTGCGGCTTCGCCGTCCCGGACGCCGACCACGTCAAAGTTGCCCAAATCGTTGAACAGATTCTGCAAATAACGGTGCTGGAAAGGGTGGTCTTCGACTATCAAAATGCTACAGGGCTTCATGAGCAACTCGTTCATAAGGAGCCAGGGCCGCGAGCAAGGCTCGCAGCGTAAAAGGTTTGACCAGACAGTGATTCATGCCGGCCGCCAGACACAGGGCATCTTCTCCGCGCAGGGCGTTGGCGGTGGCGCCGATGATCGGGGTGACACAGCCCGCGCGGCGCAGGGCTGCGGTCAGTTCGTAGCCGTTGAGGCGCGGCATGTTGACGTCGGTGAGGACAATGTCGAACTCACTGCCGCGCCAGAGTGACAAGGCCTCTTCGCCATCGCTGGCCAGCGCCACCGTGCAGCCCAGTTCTTCGAGCTGGTCGCGCAGGATCAGTTGGTTTATGGCGTTGTCTTCGGCTACCAGAATGTGCAGACGCAATGGACGCAGCCTATGCGGTTCGTGTTGCTCAGGGAGGGGGGCGATCTGGCCGCCCTGAGCCTGGCGAACGGCGCGCTGGATCGCTGCCAGATCATTCAGATTGACCTTCCAGCCATCAGCGCCGAACTGCGGCTCGTGAGCTCCGTCGCCGCTGGCCAATACTCGCGGGCCGAGCCATGCCTGGCTCGGGCGCAGATCGGAGGGCGTGGGATACAGCTCAAGCAGCACGACGCTACAGTCGGGTTCCGTGCAATCGGGTGTGCCTATCTGCGGACGGGCGCCCCAGCGGCGCAACCAGCCGCAGAGACTTTCGGCCAGTTCGCGCACAGGCGAAACCACGTAAACGAGGTCCGGCGCCAATGCCGGTACGACGGCCGGTGAGGTCTTGTTTGAGGTTTGCTCCAGCGGCACGCTCAAGGCAAAACTGCTGCCCAGCCCCGGCTCGCTGACCATGCGCAGGGTGCCGTTCATCAAGTGCGTCAGCCGCTGACAGATGGGCAGACCCAAGCCCGTGCCGGCCACCACGTTGGTGTTGCCTTCAGTCTGGTAGAACGGTTCGAAAATGAACGCCTGATCGTCATGGGCGATGCCTTTGCCGGTGTCCGAGACCTGCCATTGCAGGCACACCCGTTCGCCTTCGCGACCGAGCAGTTTGACCCGCAGCACTACGCGCCCGGAATCGGTGAACTTGACCGCGTTGCTCAGCAGGTTGTTGAGGATTTGCCGCACGCGGCTGGCATCGCCGATCAACCGCTCCGGCGTTTGCGGATCGACGCAGGCGTACAGTTGCAGGCCTTTGCTCTGCGCCGCCGCCGCGTAGCCTTGCACCACTTCGTGCACCAGCGTCGTCGGGCGGAACTCGCTCAATTCCAGCGCCAGTTGCCCGGCCTCGATTTTCGACACATCAAGCACGTCGCAAATCAGTTGCAGCAGGGTGGCAGAGGAGCCTTCGATGGCTTGCAGGTAACTTTTCTGTTGGGTATCGAGTTGCGTACGGGCGAGCAATTCCAGGGTACCGAGCACGCCGTACAACGGTGTGCGGATTTCGTGGCTCATGGTCGCGAGAAACAGGGTCTTGGCCTCATTGGCGGCGTCGGCCGACTGGCGAGCGTGTTCCAGCGCCGCTTCGATTTGCCGGCGTGCACTGATGTCGCTGAAGGCACAGAGCAACACGTCTTCGCCTTTGTAGCGGGTCGGCGCGCAGCTCAGGTACAAGTGACGGCCATCGGCGGTCTCGAAGTAATCGGTCAGACCGGGTTCGTTGTCGTCAAACGCCGCGCGGATCCAGCCCGGCCCCAGTTGTTCGCCACGGCGGCCCAGCCATTGGCGGGCGAGGGTATTTTCCAGCACCACTTGAGCGTCGGTGCGCCGCAGCACGCACAGCGCCACTGGCGCGGTCTGGATCACGTCGCGGCTGAACAGCTCGCTTTCCACCAACGCCTGGATCCGGTGAATCGCCGGGTTGATCACGCGGTGTTCCAGGCGTCGGGTCAGCAGGTACACCAGGCTGATGCTCAACAGGCAAAACAGCAGTGCGCCGAGCATTTGCGGCCACAGTGCCCATAGCACCTCGAGCAAATCGATGGAGTAAGTGAGCTGCCAATCCGATGATTTCAGTTGCTTGCGTAACACCAACTGTTCAGGCAGCCAGCCGTCACCGACAAAACCGAAAAAGTCCTGTTGCCGCAGCAGTGGCAGATACTGCCCCGGCGGCGGTTTTTGGCTGTTGCTGAACAGCGGCATGCCCTGCGAATTGAACATGGTGAACTCGCCGGCGCTGTGATCGCTCAAGGCGCTGGAAACTTCGCGGTCGTCCATTTCCAGACCGAGCCAGCCGGAGTTGATGTCGCGTTCGTCCAGGCGAATGAAGATGTACAGCTGCGAGTGCCCGTCAGCGGCATGGGTCAGCCAGAGTTCCTTCAGGTTGGCGCTGTTGTGGTGTTTGAGGGTTTGCAGTCGCTCAAGTGTGGCTCGGGGGAAAGCACTGGTCACCGGCGTCGCGTTGTAAAGGCGCCATACTTGAGACTGGGGGCCGCTGCTGACATATACCAGGTTGAGTTGCCGAGCCTTGAGGTAGTCGCGCATGCGTCGGGTCAGCCAGATGCTCCATTGCTGCGCCGGCGCTTGACCGAGCAGCAGGCGGATCTCTTCATCGGAGACCGGCAGGTCCATGTTGGCCATGCGCGTGGCCGACAGGCTGAGGCTTTCCAGGAGTGCTTCCCGGGTGGTGAAAAAGGTATGCGCTTCGGCGATCGCGCTGCTCATGTAGCTGCGCCGCTGGGACACTTCATTATTGAAGGTAAACAACAGAAAGCTGTAGACGCCGCCGAGAATGCCCACCAGCAGCACCAGGGCAAAAATGCGCAATAGGCGCCGTGCCGCGTGGGGCGAGGACAGGATCGGGCTGATCTGGTGGAGGTAGTTCTTCAATCTCATCCCGGCACTCTAGGGACGGCCAGGTGCCGGGAACATCAGACGATCCTTAGATTTAAAGGTAGTTGACGATGAAGGTGACCTCGGTGTTGGCACTGCCGGCCTTGAGTTCATCTGTCGGCAGACGGTAATACGAAGCCGACAAAGGAATCTTGAAGTCGGTGCCGGTGCTGGTGAACGCGTCGAACGGGTAGGTGGTGCCCAAGGCCATGGGCTGCCCGGCGTCATTCATCAATTGCAGGCCGATGCCCTTGGCGGTGGAGCTGTCATTGAGCGCGACGATGCCTTTGGCCGCATCGATCACCGTGGTATTGGCCTTGAGCGAGTAGGTGACTTTCTTGATGCCGGTCTGGCACTGGTTCAGGCCAATGTTGAATCGCACCGTGCGCGGTGTTGCGCCAGCCTGACTGAACTCGTTGAGTTGATAATCATCGCCCATGGCCACCGGTACGGACGGGGTCTGGCAGGAGGCTGCATTCAGTACCAGTGCATTGGCCAGATTAAACCTGTTCAGGATCAGCTCACCGGACTGCAGGTTGCCCAGATTGCCGGCATCAATCCTGACTTGCGACGCCAGTGGGCCGGTCTTGACGATTTCCAGTCTGACCGTACCGGCTCCGATGCCGTAGTAGGTTGAGCTGATCGCAAACAGGGAGGGCTCATAGCGACTTAACATATCCATCCAGATACGGAACGAGAGCCCGGTCTTGCCCAAGGGAAAGGTCGTTACGTTACTGGGTGGGGTGCCTAGCGCGGGATTGACTGCTACGCCGTATTGCGAAGTTGCGCTGCACGACCAGCTGTGCGAGCTCGATTGCTGCGCGGTGTCCTGGTAGACCACTGTGCCATCGGGTGTGTCGGCGGGGATTGTCAGGCCACCATTGGCAAGGCTTGCGCCAAAGTTGAGCGTTTGGGTGCGGGAAGAACCGTTGAATGTGCAATTCGCCGCTATCGCGTCCGACGCGCACGTCAGTAACGTCACCGCAGCCAGGGTGTGCATGGGGCGCTGAAGTTTTGATCGCTTCATGAAAAGGCTATTCGTGTTGGCCAGGGAGGACCGTACGTTAAACACGGGGTCTGCCGAGTGACATCAGGCGATTCCTAGAAAGCGCGTCCGCGCTTCGGAAATTTGAGGATGTATTAGACTCAGCGAAGCCTGAAATCCCGGTAGGTTGCAACTGCCCCAATGCAACAGGAAGCGCCTATGGTCCGCTTGAGTATGGTCTTGCTCGGTAATGACTTTGTCCGCAAGCGTTGGTCAGCACTGGCGGTGACCGGCATTGTCTGGGGCGCGGCCGGGGTGGCGATCTTTATCGATGCGCTGGACGGCGTGCTGTATTTTCCGCTGCATGTCTTTGGCTATCTGCTGTTACTCGAGGCCCTGATCATTCTGTTGGTGCCGGCACCGCAGACCGGCACCGCCGCCGCTTTGCGCAAGGCGCGCGGTCTGGCGTTCCTGCTGCTTGGGCTGCTGATCGTCGACCGACAACATGTCGCCAGCCTGATTCTGGCAGTGCTGTTCGGTGTGGCGTTTCTGCTCGATGGCGGCTTTCGGCTGGCGGCGGCGGTGGTGGTGCGCTTTGTCGGTTGGCGACTGTCACTGCTCACCGGATTGTTCGAAATCACCTTTGGCCTGTTCATCCTTGAACCGTATCCGACGCTGTATAAGGGCACGGTGCCGTTCTGCATTGGCATGAGCATCTTTCTTTCAGGCTGCGCGTTGTTGCGTCAATCACTGCGCTTCAAGCACCAGCCGCCGTTGGCTAGTCCGGCCTCGGTCGGTGGGCCGGCCCCCAGCACCGCGCTGGTGATCCATGTCTGGACACCCAGCGGCACCGTTGATGACACCCTGGTGCGCAACCGTCTGCTCAACCGCTATATCGCAGCGGTCGACATCAACGGTGTGATTTCTGCCGGCCACGCGGCCCTGGAATGCGGCCCGGATATTTACATCAGCCATTACCCGCTGGATGACATCGATCGTTCGGCGGGGGATTTCGTGCGTTTGCTGCGGGCGACGCCGAACAATGATGTCGCCGGCCGGTTTCTGTCTGACTATGCGGGTGAGGTGGCGGACTGGTGTCCGTCTTCGGTTCAGGTCAGTTTTGCTCACTATGACGCCCGGCGGTTGCAGGCGTTCTGGGCTGAGTATCGACAGAACAGCACATACAACCTCACCAGCCGCAACTGCTCGAGTGCCGTCGCCCACAGCCTCGAAGCAGCCCTTGAAGGGGCGATGAATCGCGGGCACTCGAGCATGCTCGATTTCGCCAGAGTGATCCTCAGCCCCGAGTTCTGGGTGGCGGCGCAGGTGCGTAAACGCGCCGAAGTGATGGCCTGGACGCCCGGTCTGGTGCTCGATTATGCACGGGCGTTGCATGCCGCCATCGAGCCGGCACCGCCGGGCTGGCACAGCATGTATGCGGTGATCAAACGCGCTTGCGGTTATGCGCTGACGGCCTTGCGCGGGCGCGAAGTGCATCCCCTCCAGCCGCCATCTGTGCATCCTTCCGACAAATCCTGACCGACGTTACACCCAGTCGCTGCCTTCGCGAGCAAGCTCGCTCCCACATTGATCCATGTATGCATGAGATCCCTGTGGGAGCGAGCTTGCTCGCGAAAGCGTCAGTGCGGGCAACACAAAAACCCACTCCACTGGTCAACTAATTACAAAGCAACCTAACTATTACGTTGACATTCGCTGCCTAGGCAGTAACATCTCGACATACATTCACTGCCTAGGCAGTTATTAGGTGAGCACATGAAGCATTTCACCCCGGACGAATTCAAGCATTGCCATCTCGGCCTGTTGCTGGGCCGTGCCGCGCTGCTCAAGGACAAGATCATCGACACCCACATGGACCCCCACGGTATCACCGCCGCGCAGTTCAAGGTGTTGATCATCATGGCCCAGTACGGCGTCGATACTCCGGCCGAGCTGTGCCGGCATCTGTCGCTCGACAGCGGTTCGATGACACGCATGCTCGATCGTCTGGAACAGAAAGGTTTCCTGGCTCGCCAACGCAGTGAAGGCGATCGCCGTCAGGTGCAGCTCAAACTCACCGAGCAGGGCCAGCAACTGGCCGATCGTCTGCCGCACATCGGCGCCGATGCAATGAATGAACTGGCCGGCGCCGTCACTACGGACGAGTTGAAGACCCTGGAATACATCCTCAAGAAAATCCTGCTGGCCGCCGGTGACCCGATCACCATCCAGCGCTTAGGTGAACACAATGAGCAGTAAAACCTTGCGCAGCAGCCTGACCCTGGTGCTGTCGGCGATGATCCTCGCCGGCTGCGCCAATTACAGCGGCCTCGACACTCAAGGCAAAAATCTTGATGCGAAAAGCCTGAAAGTCGGCCAGTCCCTCAACGGTGTGACCCTGTCGCCGGCGGCATGGCCGAAAAGCGACTGGTGGACCAGCCTTGGCGACCCACAACTCGACGGTCTGATCCGCGAAGCCCTGCACGACAGCCCGGACATGCAAATTGCTGAAGCCCGCGCGCATCAGGCCAGCGCCGCCGCGTATGCTGCCGATGCCGAACGCTATCCGACCCTCGACGCCAGCGCCGGTATCAGCCGCTCGCGTCTGGCCAAGGACCAGGATCCGCTGGGCAAGGGCGATGCCTATGCCACCGTGCGCAATATCAGCGCCGGTTTCAATTATAACTTCGACCTGTGGGGCGGCCAGCGAGATGCCTGGGAAGCCGCTCTCGGTCAGGCCCGTGCTGCGGAAGTCGACCGTCAGGCCGCGCAATTGACCCTCGCCGCCGACGTGGCCCGGGCCTACAGCGATCTGGGGCAGGCGCACATTGTCTACGACCTGGCCAACGACGATCTGAAACGCACCAAACAGATGCTCGATCTGAGCCAGCGCCGCTTGAGTGCCGGGATCGACAGCCAGTACCAGTTCCAGCAAACCCAGAGTCTGGAAGCCAGTTCCGAAGCCAGCCTGATCGATGCCGAAAAACGCTTGAACAGCGCGAAAATCGCCCTGGCCGTGCTGCTCGGCAAAGGCCCGGATCGCGGCAACGAAATTGCCCGGCCGAAAGTCCTGCAAGCCAGCGCCGTGGCGGTGCCGTCGGTATTGCCGGCGGAACTGCTCGGTCGGCGTCCGGATCTGGTCGCTGCGCGCTGGCGCGTAGAGGCGGCGAGCAAAGACATCGACTCGGCGAAAACCCGCTTCTATCCCAACCTGAACCTTACGGCGTCTGCCGGTGCCGAATCCTTGTTGGGTGACGCAATGTTCGGGTCGGCCAGTCGCTTCTTCAGCATCGCCCCGACCATCTCGGTGCCGATCTTCGACGGCGGGCGCCTGCGCGCCAACCTTGATGCGCGCGACGCCGATTACGATCTGGCAGTGGCGCAGTACAACAAAAGCCTGGTGAAAGCACTGGGTGATGTCAGCGACACGATCAACCAGTTGCGTGACATCGGCCGGCAGATCGGTGCGCAGCAACACGCCACCGAGATTGCCCAGGACTCTTACAACACCGTCGTCCAGCGTTACGGTTCCGGCATCGGCAACTACCTGGACGTGCTCAGCATCGAGCAGCAATTGCTGCAGGCCCAGCGTCAGCTGGCCAACCTCAATGCCGAGCAGATCGACCTGTCGATTCAACTGATGCAAGCGCTGGGCGGCGGCTTTCAGGGTGAAACCCTGACCGCAGCCAACGCCACCCCAGCCACGTCGCACAACTAATTTCAGGTATTTGTCATGGCCACCGCCGAAAACACTCAAACTCAAGACAACACCCCCGACACCGGTAATCCACGCAAGCGCAAAGTCATGCTGCTGGTGCTGGCCGTCGTGGTTCTGCTCGCCGGGGCCGGCGTGTGGGCGTATCACGAATTCATCGGGCGCTTCAACGAAAGCACCGACGACGCCTACGTCAACGGCAACGTCGTTGAGATCACCCCGCTGGTCACCGGCACCGTGGTCAGCATTGGCGCTGACGATGGCGATCTGGTCCACGAAGGCCAGGTGCTGATCAACTTCGACCCCAACGATGCCGAAGTCGGTCTGCAAAGTGCCCAGGCGAAACTGGCGCGTACCGTGCGTCAGGTGCGCGGCCTGTACAGCAACGTCGACGGCATGAAAGCCCAGGTCAACGCGCAACAGGCTGAAGTGCAGAAGGCCCAGGACAATTACAACCGGCGGAAAAACCTCGCTGCTGGCGGCGCGATTTCCCAGGAAGAACTGTCTCACGCCCGCGATGACCTGACCTCGGCGCAAAACGCCCTGGCCAACGCCAAACAGCAACTGAAAACCACCAGCGCGCTGGTCGATGACACCGTGGTTTCGTCGCACCCGGACGTGATGCAGGCTGCTGCTGAACTGCGTCAGGCCTACCTGACCAACGCTCGCAGCACCCTGATTGCGCCGGTCACCGGTTACGTCGCCAAACGTACCGTGCAACTCGGTCAGCGCGTACAGCCGGGCACCGCGCTGATGGCGGTGATCCCGCTGGATCAGCTGTGGATCGACGCCAATTTCAAGGAAACCCAACTGCGTGACATGCGCATCGGCCAACCGGTGGACATCGAGTCTGACATCTACGGCAGCAGCGTGAAGTACAGCGGCACCGTCGACAGCCTCGGCGCCGGTACCGGCAGTGCGTTTGCTCTGTTGCCGGCGCAGAACGCCACCGGTAACTGGATCAAGATCGTCCAGCGTGTGCCGGTGCGGATTCACATCAACGCCGAAGAGCTGGCCAAGCATCCGCTGCGGGTCGGTCTGTCGACCAACGTTGAAGTGAACCTGCACGACCAGAGCGGTCCGGTGCTGGCCCAGCAACCGCCGCAAAAGGCCTCGTTCAGCACCAACGTCTACGAGCAGCAACTGGCCGAAGCCGACGCGATGATTGCGCAGCTGATCCACGACAACAGCGCAGCGGTGAGCAAGACCGCGCAACGCTAAGGTCACACCCTTCAGGTGCGGGCTTTTGTGGCGAGGGAGCTTGCTCCCGCTCGGCTGCGAAGCAGTCGTGAAGCTTTTAGGGCCGCTTCGCGGCCCAGCGGGAGCAAGCTCCCTCGCCACAAAAAGCGCGCTCCCATAGCGTCAACCCGGTTTCATAGGATTCACAATGAGCAATAACGCCTCTTTCACGCCGCCCAGCCTGTTGCTCAGCACCATCGGCCTGTCGCTGGCGACTTTCATGCAAGTGCTCGACACCACCATTGCCAACGTGGCCTTGCCGACCATTTCCGGCAACCTGGGCGTGAGTTCGGAGCAGGGCACCTGGGTCATCACCTCGTTTGCCGTGAGCAACGCCATTGCGCTGCCGCTGACCGGTTGGCTCAGTCGGCGTTTCGGCGAGGTGAAGCTGTTTCTCTGGGCGACCATTCTGTTTGTGCTGGCCTCGTTTCTCTGTGGTATCTCCACGTCGATGCCGGAACTGATCGGCTTCCGTGTGCTGCAAGGCCTGGTGGCCGGGCCGCTGTACCCGATGACACAGACCCTGTTGATTGCGGTCTATCCCCCCGCGAGGCGCGGCATGGCCCTGGCATTGCTGGCGATGGTCACGGTGGTTGCGCCAATTGCCGGGCCGATTCTCGGCGGCTGGATCACCGACAGCTATAGCTGGCCGTGGATCTTCTTCATTAACGTACCGATCGGCATCTTCGCGGTGATGGTGGTGCGCTCGCAACTGGCCAAGCGTCCGGTGGAAACCAGTCGCCAACCAATGGATTACGTCGGCCTGATCTCGCTGATCATCGGCGTCGGCGCGTTGCAGGTGATCCTCGACAAGGGCAATGACCTGGACTGGTTCGAATCGAACTTCATCATCATCGGCGCGGCGATTTCGGTGATCGCCCTGGCGGTGTTCGTCATCTGGGAAATGACCGACCAGCACCCGGTGGTGAACCTGCGGTTGTTCGCTTACCGCAACTTCCGCATCGGCACGCTGGTGCTGGTGCTGGGTTACGCCGGGTTCTTCGGCATCAACCTGATCCTGCCGCAGTGGCTGCAAACGCAGATGGGTTACACCGCGACCTGGGCCGGTCTGGCCGTGGCGCCGATCGGCATTCTGCCGGTGCTGCTGTCGCCGTTTGTCGGCAAGTACGCGAACAAGTTCGACTTGCGCCTGTTGGCCGGTCTGGCGTTCCTGGCGATTGGCCTGAGCTGTTTCATGCGCGCCGGATTCACCAACCAGGTGGACTTCCAGCACATCGCTCTGGTGCAGCTGTTCATGGGTATCGGCGTGGCACTGTTCTTCATGCCGACCCTGAGCATCCTGATGTCCGACCTGCCGCCGAGCCAGATTGCCGACGGTGCGGGGCTTGCGACGTTCCTGCGGACCTTGGGCGGTAGCTTTGCGGCATCGCTGACCACGTGGATCTGGATTCGCCGCGCCAATCAGCATCATGCCTACATGAGCGAAAGCATCAGCACCTTCGAGCCGGCGACCCGCGAGACGTTGAATCATTTAGGCGGCGCGAGCCAATCGGCGTACGCGCAGATGGATCAGATCCTCACCAGCCAGGCGTACATGCTCTCCACCGTGGATTACTTCACGTTGCTGGGCTGGGGGTTCATGGGGCTGATTCTGATTGTGTGGCTGGCGAAACCGCCGTTTGCGGCGAAGGCCGGCCCGGCTGCCAGCGGTCACTGAGCAAAACGCGGTCAAAAATGTGGGAGCGGGCTTGCTCGCGAAAGCGGTGTGTCATTCAGCAGAGATGTCGACTGAACCACCGCCTTCGCGAGCAAGCCCGCTCCCACATTGGGTTTTGTGTTGTGTCAGTTGGCAGGTGCTGCCAGTTGTGGTGGCGGGGCGAAGTCGAACGGTGCCAGGGCATACCCGTTCTCATCCACCTGCAACGCCCAACCCTGACGATCCCAGTCCCCCAGCACAATCCGCTTGGCTGCCTGCTCACCGAGCTGCAGCTTGTGGATCGCCGGACGATGGGTGTGGCCGTGGATCAGGGTTTTCACTCCGTATTGCTGCATGATCCGCGGAATCTCTTCCGGCGTGACATCGACGATGTCATTGGCCTTCATCCGCACCTGCGCACGGCTTTCGCTGCGCAGCTTGCGCGCCAGTTTGTGGCGGGTGCTCAGCGGCAGGTGGCGCAGGATGAACAGGGTGATCGGGTTGCGCAGGTAGCGCCGCAGCTTCATATAGCCGACATCGCGGGTGCACAGGCTGTCGCCGTGCATCAACAACACCGGCTCGCCGTAAAACTGCACGACACTCGGGTCCTTCAACAGCGTGCAGCCGGCTTCTTTGCAGAAGGCCTTGCCGAGCAGGAAGTCGCGGTTGCCGTGCATCAGAAAAATCGCCGTGCCGCTGTCGCTCAATTGGCGAAGGGCCTGGCAGATGGAACGCTGGAAGGGCGTCATGGCATCGTCGCCAATCCACGCCTCGAAAAAGTCGCCCAAGATGTACAACGCACTCGCCGAGCGGGCGCGTCCGGCGAGCAAATCCAGAAACGCCCGGGTGATGTCCGGGCGCTCCTCTTCCAGATGCAAGTCTGAAATCAGCAATATCACGCTTCGATGATCTCGGCTTTCTCGATGATCACGTCGTCTTTCGGCACGTCCTGGTGACCGGCCTTGGAAGTGGTGGCAACGGCTTCGATCTTGTCGACGACATCGGTACCGGCAACGACTTTACCGAACACGGCATAACCCCAGCCCTGAGCGGTCTTGGCGGTGTGGTTGAGGAAGCTGTTGTTGGTGGCGTTGATAAAGAACTGCGCCGAGGCCGAATGTGGATCCATGGTGCGGGCCATGGCCAGGGTGTACTTCTCGTTCTTCAGGCCGTTGTCGGCTTCGTTCTGGATGCTCGGGCGCTTGTCTTTCTTTTCCTGCATGCCAGGCTCGAAACCGCCGCCCTGGATCATGAAACCCTTGATGACGCGGTGGAAAATCACGTTCTCGTAGTGACCGTTTTTAACGTATTCGAGGAAGTTGGCAGCGGTGATCGGCGCTTTTTCCGCGTCCAGTTCGATGACGATGTCGCCGTAGTTGGTGGTCAGTTTGACTTGAGTCATGATCGCTACTCTTTATAAGGAATTCGTGGTTATGGGACATTCAGCCCCATGACCGGTTCAGCCTGCATCGGCCAAGGTGCGCAGTTTAGCGTGACAGGCGCGAATTTCGAGGCTGTTTTTCATATCCCGGCGATTAAATGCGCTCCTTTATAGGCCGCGCTCTGTCAGGCCCTTGACAGCATCGGCTATGATAGCGGCTTTGTTTTGTCTGGCCCCCTTTGCGGCCGCGCACATGTAAGTCAAGGATCCTATGAGCAAGCCCACTGTCGACCCTACCTCGAATGCCAAGTCCGGCCCTGCCGTGCCGGTCAATTTCCTGCGGCCGATCATCCAGGCAGACCTGGACTCGGGCAAGCACACCCAGATCGTCACCCGTTTTCCGCCTGAGCCCAACGGCTACCTGCACATCGGCCATGCCAAGTCGATCTGCGTGAACTTCGGCCTGGCCCAGGAGTTCGGTGGCGTGACGCACCTGCGTTTCGACGACACCAACCCGGCCAAGGAAGACCAGGAATACATCGACGCGATCGAAAGCGACGTCAAATGGCTGGGCTTCGAGTGGTCCGGCGAAGTGCGCTACGCCTCGCAGTATTTCGACCAGTTGCATGACTGGGCGGTCGAGCTGATCAAGGCCGGCAAGGCCTACGTCGACGACCTGACCCCTGAGCAGGCCAAGGAATACCGTGGCAGCCTGACCGAGCCGGGCAAGAACAGCCCGTTCCGCGACCGTTCGGTGGAAGAGAACCTCGACTGGTTCGCACGCATGCGTGCCGGTGAGTTCCCGGACGGCGCCCGCGTGCTGCGCGCGAAGATCGACATGGCCTCGCCGAACATGAACCTGCGCGACCCGATCATGTACCGCATCCGCCACGCCCATCACCATCAGACCGGTGACAAGTGGTGCATCTACCCGAACTATGACTTCACCCACGGTCAGTCCGACGCCATCGAAGGCATCACCCACTCGATCTGCACCCTGGAATTCGAAAGCCATCGTCCGCTGTACGAGTGGTTCCTGGAAAACCTGCCGGTGCCGGCCAACCCGCGCCAGTACGAATTCAGCCGTCTGAACCTGAACTACACCATCACCAGCAAGCGCAAGCTCAAGCAACTGGTCGATGAAAAGCACGTCAACGGCTGGGACGACCCGCGCATGTCGACGCTGTCCGGCTTCCGTCGCCGTGGCTACACGCCGGCTTCGATCCGCAACTTCTGCGACATGATCGGCACCAACCGTTCCGACGGCGTGGTCGACTTCGGCATGCTTGAGTTCAGCATCCGTCAGGACCTCGACGCGAACGCCCCGCGCGCCATGTGCGTGTTGCGTCCGTTGAAAGTCGTGATCACCAACTACCCGCAAGACCAGGTCGAAAACCTCGAACTGCCGCGTCATCCGCAGAAAGAGGAACTCGGCGTGCGCAAGCTGCCGTTCGCCCGTGAAATCTACATCGACCGCGATGACTTCATGGAAGAACCGCCAAAGGGCTACAAGCGCCTGGAGCCGAACGGCGAAGTGCGTCTGCGTGGCAGCTACGTGATCCGTGCCGACGAAGCGATCAAGGACGCCGACGGCAACATCGTCGAGCTGCGTTGCTCGTACGATCCGGACACCCTCGGCAAGAACCCTGAAGGCCGCAAGGTCAAAGGCGTGATCCACTGGGTGCCGGCGGCTGCCAGCATCGAGTGCGAAGTGCGTCTGTACGATCGCCTGTTCCGTTCTCCGAACCCGGAGAAGGCCGAAGACAGCGCGAGTTTCCTCGACAACATCAACCCTGACTCACTGCAAGTGCTGACCGGTTGTCGTGCTGAGCCATCGCTGGGCAATGCACAGCCGGAAGACCGTTTCCAGTTCGAGCGCGAAGGCTACTTCGTCGCCGACATCAAGGACTCGAAACCAGGTCAGCCGGTATTCAACCGTACCGTGACCCTGCGTGATTCGTGGGGCCAGTGATTTAGCGTCAAGGAAATATAAAGTGCTGACGATCTACAACACGCTCACCAAGAGCAAAGAAGTCTTCAAGCCGCTGGATGGCAACAAGGTGCGCATGTACGTGTGCGGCATGACCGTGTACGACTACTGCCACCTCGGCCACGGCCGCAGCATGGTCGCGTTCGACCTGGTGACCCGCTGGTTGCGGTTCAGCGGTTACGACCTGACCTACGTGCGCAACATCACCGACATCGACGACAAGATCATCAATCGTGCCCGCGAGAACGGTGAGTCGTTCGACGCGCTGACCGAGCGCATGATCGCGGCGATGCACGAAGACGAAGCGCGCCTGAACATCAAGAAGCCGGACATGGAGCCGCGTGCCACGGATCATATTCCGGGCATGCACGCGATGATCCAGACCCTGATCGACAAGGGCTTTGCTTACGCCCCGGGCAATGGCGACGTGTACTACCGCGTCGCCAAGTTCATGGGCTACGGCAAGCTGTCGCGCAAGAAGATCGAAGACCTGCGCATCGGTGCGCGCATCGAAGTCGACGAGTCGAAAGAAGATCCGCTGGACTTCGTCCTGTGGAAAGCCGCCAAGCCGGGCGAGCCGAGCTGGGAATCGCCGTGGGGCGCCGGGCGTCCGGGCTGGCACATCGAGTGCTCGGTGATGTCCACCTGCTGCCTCGGCGAGACCTTCGACATTCATGGCGGCGGCAGCGACCTCGAGTTCCCGCACCATGAAAACGAAATCGCCCAAAGCGAAGCGGCCACCGGCAAGACCTACGCCAACGCGTGGATGCATTGCGGCATGATCCGTATCAATGGCGAGAAGATGTCCAAGTCCTTGAACAACTTCTTCACCATTCGCGACGTGCTCGACAAGTACCACCCGGAAGTCGTGCGTTACCTGCTGGTGTCGAGCCACTACCGTAGCGCGATCAACTACTCGGAAGACAACCTCAAGGACGCCAAGGGCGCTCTCGAGCGTTTCTACCACGCGCTGAAAGGCCTGCCGAGCGTCGCCCCGGCCGGCGGCGAAGCCTTCGTCGAGCGTTTCACCACGGTGATGAACGACGACTTCGGCACCCCCGAAGCCTGCGCGGTGCTGTTCGAGATGGTGCGTGAGATCAACCGCCTGCGCGAGAGCGATCTCGATGCAGCGGCCGGTCTGGCGGCACGTCTGAAAGAACTGGCGAGCGTGCTGGGTGTGTTGCAACTGGAAGCCGATGACTTCCTGCAAGCGGGCGCCGAAGGGCGTGTCGATGCCGCTGAAGTCGACGCACTGATTGCAGCACGTCTGGCGGCACGCGCCGGCAAGGACTGGGCCGAATCCGACCGCATCCGCGACCAGCTCACCGCCATGGGCGTGGTGCTGGAAGACGGCAAGGGCGGCACGACCTGGCGTCTGGCTGACTGATTGCTTGATCCGCTTAAAACAAAACCCGCCTTGTGCGGGTTTTGTTTTATCTAGAGGGTGGGGTTAGCTCAAGGCCCCGGTGCTGACCGCGACGATCAGGAAAATCCCCAGCACCGCGCGGTAGATGACGAATGGCCAGGTGGAGAATTTCTCCAGAAAACGCATCAGGCCCCAGATCGCGAAGAACGCCGAGATGCTGGCAATCACCAGACCAAAAATCAGGTGTCCCCAAACGGCTGCTGGAAGATCGGCGTGGAACAACACCCACAACTCTTTCAAACCGGCGAGGGCAATCGCCGGCAGCCCGAGCAGGAACGAGAACCGCGCCGCTTCTTCACGCTTGAAGTTGAGAAACAACGCTGCCGTCAGCGTCGAGCCGGAGCGCGACACCCCGGGAATCAACGCGCCAATCTGCGCAATGCCGACGATCAGCGCATCGCGCAGACGCATTTCGTCCACGGTGCGCCGATGCCGGCACGACAGTTCGGCAGCGGCCAGCAGAACCGCCATGACCACGCAGGAAATCCCGATCACCATCAGGCCGCGAAGGGGCGAGTTGCAGGCGTTGAGCGTCGAGGACAGCGCAATGCCGGCAATGCCGATGGGTATGGTCGCCAGCACGATGGCCACCGCGAGAATGAACCAGCGGTTGTTGAAATCCCGTTGGCGCACCGCCTCGACGCTGCCACCGACCACTTGCTTGACATCGCGCCAGAAATAACTGACCACCGCCGCCAGTGCAGCCAGCTGCATGGCCGCGGAAAACGCCGAGCCGGGATCCGGCCAGCCGAGCAGGGCCGGGACGATGCGCATATGCGCGGTGGAGGAAACGGGCAGCAACTCGGTGATGCCTTGAATAATGCCGAGGAAGCCGATCTGCAGGTAATCCAGCGAGGCGAAACCGATATCAAGGCCGGTGGAACAGATGTTGGTCAAAGCACTTATCCTGTGAAAATCAGGAGGAGGGAGGTGTCTGAATCAATGGCATGGCGAAAAACTGAAACATTTCGTCACAGTCTAGTCGGTTCGGTCAATGGGGGCGGTTTGATAGTTGTGGGGTGACTGGGCTGGCGCCTTCGCGAGCAAGCCCGCTCCCACATTGGATTTTTGTCATGTCTGATTTTTGATTACGACACTGATCCCCTGTGGGAGCGGGCTTGCTCGCGAAGAGGCCGGTTCAGCCACCCTGTCACTCAGCCTGACGCAAGCGCTTGTAAAGGGTGTTACGACTAACCCCCAACCGCCGCGCCAGATGCGAAATATTGCCCCCAGCCGCCAGCAATTCGCGGCTCAACGCCTCGGCATCGTTCAGATCAACCCCTAGCGGCGGCGCCAACTCCACCGGCTCCATCTCCAGATCGACAAAAAAATCATCCGGCAGATGCTCCGGCCGCACCGGTTGTTCCTCGGCCATCGCCAGTGCCACCTGCATCACGCTGCTGACCTGGCGCAGATTGCCCGGCCATGGATGACGGATGAACAGCTCCAGCACCTCGCGGCTCAGCCCGGCCCATTGCGTCGGTTCGCGATGTTGCTCCCACAGGCGTTTGAACAGCGCCTCCTTATCGCTGCGCTCGCGCAACGGTGGCAGTTCCAGGGTCAGCCCACCGATGCGGTAGTACAAATCTTCGCGGAACCGCCCCAGTTGCACCTGCTCCCTGAGCGAGCGGTTAGTCGCCGAGATGATCCGCAAGTCCACCGCGAACAACTCGCTGCTGCCCACCGGTTGCACGCAGCGCTCCTGCAACACCCGCAGCAACCGCGCCTGAGTGGGCAGCGGCATGTCGCCGATTTCGTCGAGGAACAGGGTGCCTTTGTCAGCCTTGCGGATCAGGCCGATGCTGCCTTTCTGGTTGGCGCCGGTGAACGCACCTTTTTCATAGCCGAACAGTTCCGACTCCACCAGTTCGGCCGGGATCGCCGCGCAGTTGACGGCGATAAATGCCTGTTTGCTGCGTGAGCTGGCCTGATGCAGGGCTTTGACGAAGACTTCTTTGCCAACCCCGGTTTCGCCGTGGATCAGCAGCGGAATGTCTTTCTCCAATAGGCGCTCGGCCTGGCGCACGGCTTTTTCCACGCGGCTCTCGCCAAAATGCAGGGAACTGAGGCTGATCGTTCCCGGCACTTTGATCGGCGCTGCGGCGGGCTTGGGTTCGGCAAATACCCGAGCCTGAATCGGCGCCTGTTGCGGGCGCTTCAATAAACACTGAAAACGGTTGCGCCCGGTGGTCTGCAGGGCGAACGGCAAGCCGTCAGGCTGATTCAACAGCTCCAATAGCGACACGTTGAACAGGCTCTCGACACTGACCCGCGACAGGCGCACGCCGAGCAGATTGTCCGCCCGCCGGTTGGCCGACAGCACCTGGCCGCTCTCATCGAAGATCAACAACCCCGCCCACTGACTGTCGAGATTGTTCAACCCGGTGTTGAAGGTCAGTTGAAAGTGCTGGCCGTGGAACAGGTTGAGGATCAGCCGGTTCTCCACGGTCTGGCTCATCATCTTGACCATGCCCAGGGTGTGCGAGGGCGGCAGGTAGCTGTCACTGGACACATCGAGTACGGCGATGACCTTGCGCTCGGCGTCGAAAATCGGCGCGGCGGAGCCGGTCATGAAGCGATTGGCCTTAAGGAAATGTTCATCGTGTTCGATGTGCACCGCTTGTTCGCAGGCCAGCGCAGTGCCGATCGCATTGGTGCCGCTGGAGCGCTCCATCCAGCTCGCCCCGGCGCTAAACCCACGGGCGAGGTGCGGTTCGATAAAACGCTGAGTGCCCCACGATGTCAGCACTTGGCCCTGATGGTCGGCGAGCATGATCAGGCAATTGGAGTTGCTGAGGATGTTTTCGTAATAGGGCAGGACTTCCTGGTGGGTGGTCTGCACCAGTGAATGATGACGCTCAAGTAAATGCGCGATGCCGGAGGCGGGCAATTGATCGAACGCCGGGCTGCTTTGGTGGCTGAGGCCGAACGCGCGGCACCGTTGCCAGGAGTTCTGGACGATCGCGTCGTGGGACAGCGGCGGGGTAGGTGCGGCCATGGTGGTGGGCCTCTGAAGGGCATTTTTATTGTTGTTATGGCACTGCTTTCAAAACCAACCCAGATCAAAACTGTGGGAGCGGGCTTGCTCGCGAAGGCGGTATATCAGACACATTTACATCGACTGACACACCGCCTTCGCGAGCAAGCCCGCTCCCACATTGGATCTTCGGTGTTCACGAAATCTGGGCAAAAAGCGTTCACAGAGTGTTGTTCACGATTGTTCATTGTCAATCGCCAGACTGTTCAAATCTGTTCAGTCATGAACACCCATTCCCCACGTTTTCGGTGCTTTTCACGACAAATCAACCACTTGCCATTTCTGGCACGAATGTCGCTCTGCTGCACAGGTCGCTTGACTCCAATAATAAAAAAGGCCGAGCCATGTCACTCACCCTGGAGCACGTCTGCCGTACCGTCGAGGGCCAGACCTGGATCGACGATGCCTGCCTGACATTCGAACCCGGATCCTTCAACGTTCTGCTCGGCCGCACGCTGTCCGGCAAAACCAGTCTGATGCGCCTGATGGCCGGTCTGGACAAGCCTGACAGCGGGCGCATCCTGATGAACGGCGTCGATGTCACCCAGCGCCCGGTGCGCCTGCGCAATGTGTCGATGGTCTATCAGCAATTCATCAACTACCCGACCATGACCGTGTTCGAGAACATTGCCTCGCCGTTGCGTCAGGCCGGTGTTGCCAAGGACATCATCCACAGCAAGGTGCAGGAAACCGCACGGATGCTGCGCATCGAGAAGTTTCTGCAGCGCTATCCGCTGGAGCTGTCCGGCGGCCAACAGCAGCGCACGGCGATGGCCCGGGCGCTGGTCAAGGATGCCGAGCTGATCCTGTTCGACGAGCCGCTGGTCAACCTCGACTACAAGCTGCGCGAAGAGCTGCGCCAGGAAATGCGCGAGCTGTTCAAGCTGCGCCACACCATCGCGATCTACGCCACCACTGAGCCCAACGAAGCGTTGGCGCTGGGCGGCACCACGACGATTCTGCACGAGGGCCGGGTGATCCAGAGCGGCCCATCGACCTCGGTCTACCACCAGCCGCAAACCGTGCTGGCGGCGGAGTTGTTCTCCGAGCCGCCGATCAACCTGATGCCCGGGCGCATCGCCGGCAACGAAGTCAGCTTCGCCAACTTCGTGCACTTCCCGTTGAACGTCGACCTGCGCCCGGTGGGTGAGGGCGAGTTCCGCTTTGGCGTGCGCCCCAGCCATATCTCGCTGGTGCCGAGCAACGATGACGACCTGGAACTGGCAGTCACCGTCGAAGTGGCGGAGATCAGCGGCTCGGAAACCTTCCTCCACGTGCGCAACGAGCATTTCCTGCTGGTGCTGCACCTGCCGGGCGTCCATGAATACGACGTCGATGCGCCGATCCGCATCTACATCCCGACCCACAAACTGTTCGTGTTCGATGCGCAGGGCCGGCTGGTGCAGGCACCGGGCCGGCGTGTCGCGAGGGTAGCGTGATGGCCGAAATCCGTTTGCAGCACCTCGCCCACAGCTACAGCAAAACCCCGAGCGGGCCAGAGGAGTACGCGATCCGCGAGATGGATCACATCTGGGCGCAGGGCGGCGCCTATGCCTTGCTCGGCCCTTCGGGCTGTGGCAAGTCGACCTTGCTCAACATCATTTCCGGCCTGCTCAGCCCCTCGCAAGGGCATGTGTTGTTCGACGGCAAAGCGGTCAACGACCTGACCCCGGAGAAGCGCAACATCGCCCAGGTGTTCCAGTTCCCGGTGGTCTACGACACCATGACCGTGTTCGACAACCTGGCTTTCCCCCTGCGCAATCAGGGCATGGCCGAGGCGAAAGTGCACAGCAAGGTGCAGGAAATCGCCGAAGTCCTCGACCTGCAAAACCTGCTGGGCAAGAAGGCGCGCAACCTCACCGCCGACGAAAAACAGAAAGTTTCCATGGGCCGCGGCCTGGTGCGCGACGACGTCTCGGCGATCCTCTTCGACGAGCCGCTGACGGTGATCGACCCGCACCTGAAGTGGAAGCTGCGACGCAAGCTCAAGCAGATCCACGAGCAGTTCAACATCACCATGGTCTATGTGACCCACGATCAGCTCGAAGCTTCGACCTTCGCCGACAAGATCGCGGTGATGTACGGCGGGCAGATCGTGCAGTTCGGCACGCCCCGGGAATTGTTCGAGCGGCCGAGCCACACCTTCGTCGGCTACTTCATCGGCAGCCCGGGGATGAACCTGATCGAGGTGCAGCCGCAACCGGGCGGGGTCGGTTTCGCCTCGACGCACCTGCCGTTGTCCGACGCCTTGCAACGACATATCGAACACGGCCAGTGGAAAAATCTGAAGGTCGGCATCCGCCCCGAGTTCATCCATGTCTGGGACGAGCCGTTTGACGAGGCGATGCAGGCGCGGGTGGTTCACGTCGAAGACCTCGGCACCTACAAGATCCTCACCCTCGACCTCGATGGCGCGCCGTTGAAGGTGCGTCTGGCCGAAGACAAACCGGTGCCGCAGGGCACGGCGTACATCAGTTTTCCGGCGCAGTGGCTGATGGTCTACGCCGACGAATTCCTCCTGGACGACACCGACCTTACCGAGGGGCAGCCATGAACAAGGTGCAGAACAACAAGGCCTGGTGGCTGGTGTTGCCGGTGTTTCTGCTGGTGGCGTTCAGTGCGGTGATCCCGATGATGACCGTGGTCAACTACTCGGTGCAGGACATCTTCGACCAGTCCAGCCGCTACTTCGTCGGTGCCGACTGGTATCGCCAGGTGCTGCTCGATCCACGTCTGCACGACTCATTGCTGCGTCAGTTCATCTACTCGGCCTGCGTGCTGCTGATCGAAATCCCGCTGGGCATCGCCATCGCCCTGACCATGCCGACCAAGGGGCGCTGGTCATCGGTGGTGCTGATCATTCTGGCGATTCCACTGCTGATTCCGTGGAACGTGGTCGGCACCATCTGGCAGATCTTCGGCCGCGCCGACATTGGCTTGCTCGGGTCGAGCCTGAACGCGCTGGGCATCAGCTACAACTACGCGGCCAACACCATGGACGCCTGGGTCACGGTGCTGGTGATGGACGTCTGGCACTGGACCTCGCTGGTGGCGCTGTTGTGTTTCTCCGGGTTGCGGGCGATTCCCGACGTGTATTACCAGGCGGCGCGGATCGATCGGGCTTCGGCGTGGGCAGTGTTCAGGCACATCCAGTTGCCCAAGCTGAAAAGCGTACTGCTGATCGCGGTGATGCTGCGCTTCATGGACAGTTTCATGATTTACACCGAGCCGTTCGTGCTCACCGGCGGCGGGCCGGGCAATGCCACGACCTTCTTGAGTCAGACGTTGACCCAGATGGCCGTAGGCCAATTCGATCTGGGGCCGGCGGCGGCGTTTTCGCTGGTGTACTTCCTGATCATCCTGCTGGTCTCGTGGCTGTTCTACACCGCCATGACCCATTCCGACGCCAACCGCTGAGGGCCCGGCCATGAGCAAGACAAAGCTTTTCCCGCTGCTGATCTACATCCTGTTCGTGCTGGTGCCGATCTACTGGCTGCTGAACATGTCGTTCAAGAGCAACACCGAAATCCTCGGTGGCCTGACGCTTTTCCCACAGAACTTCACGCTTGCGAACTACAAGGTGATCTTCACCGATCCGAGCTGGTACAGCGGTTACATCAACTCGGCGTACTACGTGACACTCAACACCGTCATCTCCCTGAGCGTGGCGTTGCCGGCGGCGTACGCGTTTTCGCGCTATCGCTTTCTGGGCGACAAGCACTTGTTCTTCTGGCTGCTGACCAACCGCATGGCGCCGCCGGCGGTATTCCTGTTGCCGTTCTTCCAGCTGTATTCGTCGATTGGTCTGTTCGACACGCACATCGCCGTGGCGCTGGCGCACTGCCTGTTCAACGTGCCACTGGCGGTGTGGATTCTCGAAGGTTTCATGTCCGGTGTGCCCAAGGAAATCGACGAAACCGCCTACATCGATGGCTACAGCTTTCCCAAATTCTTCGTGAAGATTTTCATCCCGCTGATCGGCTCCGGGATCGGCGTCACCGCGTTTTTCTGCTTCATGTTTTCCTGGGTCGAACTGCTGCTGGCGCGCACGCTGACCTCGGTGAACGCCAAGCCGATAGCTGCGGTGATGACCCGCACCGTGTCGGCCTCGGGCATCGACTGGGGCGTGCTGGCGGCGGCGGGGGTGTTGACCATCCTGCCGGGCATGCTGGTGATCTGGTTCGTGCGCAATCATGTGGCCAAGGGCTTTGCTCTGGGTCGTGTATGAGGAACGAATGATGGAATGGATGAGCTGGACGGCCCCTACGGCGGGTTTCTTCATCGCCATTGGCTTGCTGCTGGTCGGCATGACCACCTGGGAGTTGCGTTCGCCGAGCATTCTGCGGCGAGGTTTTCTGCCGATTGCCACCACCCGTGGCGATCGCTTGTTCATCGGTCTTCTCGGCAGCGCCTACCTGCATCTGCTGGTCATTGGCGTCACCGACTGGAGCATCTGGGCGGCGTCCGCGCTGTCTTTGGTGTGGCTGTTGCTTGTGATGCGTTGGGGCTAGTCGACTCTCGGCAATCGTGCTCCGAAAATCAAACAGGAGGTCTCTATGTTCGACAAAAACAATAAGCTGCGACATAGCATTTCATTGGCGGCCGTGCTGGCACTCAGCGGTTTGAGCGCATCGGCCTGGGCCGATGCCTATGAGGACGCTGCGAAAAAATGGATCGGCAGCGAATTCAAGCCATCGACCCTGACGCCCGAACAGCAACTCGATGAATTGAAGTGGTTCATCAAGGCCGCCGAGCCGTTTCGCGGGATGGACATCAAAGTGGTCTCGGAGACCCTGACCACCCACGAATACGAGTCCAAAGTGCTGGCCAAGGCCTTCACCGAAATCACCGGGATCAAGTTGACCCACGACCTGCTGCAAGAAGGCGACGTGGTGGAAAAACTGCAGACGGTGATGCAGTCGGACAAGAGCATCTACGACGGCTGGGTCAACGACTCGGACCTGATCGGTACGCACTTTCGCTACGGCAAGACCGAGGCGATCACCGACCTGATGGCCAACGAAGGCAAGAACTTCACCTCGCCGACGCTCGACATCAAGGACTTCATCGGCATCTCGTTCACCACGGCGCCGGACGGCAAGATCTATCAACTGCCCGACCAGCAGTTCGCCAACCTGTACTGGTTCCGCGCCGACTGGTTCGAACGGGCGGATCTGAAAGCCAAGTTCAAGGAAAAGTACGGCTACGAATTGGGCGTGCCGGTGAATTGGTCGGCTTATGAAGACATCGCCAAATTCTTCAGCGAAGACGTCAAGGAAATCGACGGCAAACGTGTCTACGGGCACATGGACTACGGCAAGAAAGACCCGTCGCTGGGCTGGCGTTTCACCGATGCCTGGTTCTCCATGGCCGGTGGCGGCGACAAGGGTATTCCCAATGGTTTACCGGTGGACGAGTGGGGGATTCGCGTCGAGGATTGCCACCCGGTTGGTTCCAGCGTGACCCGCGGCGGCGACACCAATGGCCCGGCGGCAGTGTTCGCCACGCAGAAATACGTCGACTGGCTCAAGGCCTACGCGCCACCGGAAGCGGCGGGCATGACCTTCTCCGAGTCCGGCCCGGTGCCGTCGCAGGGCAATATCGCCCAGCAGATCTTCTGGTACACCGCGTTCACCGCCGACATGACCAAGCAGGGCCTGCCGGTGATGAATGCCGATGGCACACCGAAGTGGCGCATGGCGCCGTCGCCGCGCGGGCCGTATTGGGAGGAGGGCATGAAGCTTGGTTATCAGGACGTGGGTTCGTGGACGTTCATGAAATCCACGCCTGAGAAACAGAAACTGGCGGCGTGGTTGTATGCGCAGTTCGTCACTTCGAAAACCGTGTCGCTGAAGAAAACCATCGTCGGCCTGACGCCGATCCGCGAGTCGGACATCAACTCGCAGGCGATGACCGATCTGGCACCGAAACTCGGTGGACTGGTCGAGTTCTACCGCAGCCCGGCCCGCGTGCAATGGACCCCGACCGGGACCAACGTGCCGGACTATCCGCGTCTGGCGCAATTGTGGTGGAGCCACATCGCCGAAGCGGCCAGCGGCGAGAAGACTCCGCAACAAGCATTGGATGGCCTGGCCAAGGATCAGGACGCGATCATGTCGCGCCTCGAACGCTCCAAGGCGCAAGCAGTGTGCGCCCCGAAAATGAACCCGGAACGCGACGCGCAATATTGGTTCGACCAGCCGGGCGCACCGAAACCGAAACTGGCCAACGAGAAGCCGCAGGGCGAGACCGTGAGCTACAACGAACTGCTGAAATCGTGGGCGGATGCGCGTAAGTGATGGTTGATGTGTGAAGAGCAAACGGCACCGTGAGGTGCCGTTTTTTTTGTTGCCTGTGCCATTGCTATCGCGAGCAGGCTCACTCCCACAGATTTAGTGCCGTTCACAGACGCGTTGTATGCCGCAAACTTCTGTAGGAGTGAGTCTGCTCGCGATAGCGGAGTGTCAGACAACAAAAATGTGACTGAGCCGCCGCCATCGCTTGCAGGCAAGCTCCCACAGGTTTTGTATTGCCATCAAAATTCGGGTTCACCTCGATTCACTGTAGGAGTGAGCCTGCTCGCGATAGCGGAGTGTCAGACAACAAAGATGTGACTGAGCCGCCATCGCTTGCAGGCAAGCTCCCACAGGTTTTGTATTGCCATCAAAATTCGGGTTCACCGCGATTCACTGTAGGAGTGAGCCTGCTCGCGATAGCGGAGTGTCAGACAACAAAGATGTGACTGAGCCGCCGCCATCGCTTGCAGGCAAGCTCCCACAGGTTTTGTATTGCCATCAAAATTCGGGTTCACCACGATTCACTGTGGGAGTGAGCCTGCTCGCGATAGCGGAGTGTCAGACAACAAAGATGTGACTGAGCCGCCATCGCTTGCAGGCAAGCTCCCACAGGTTTTGTATTGCCATCAAAATTCGGGTTCACCGCGATTCACTGTAGGAGTGAGCCTGCTCGCGATAGCGGAGTGTCAGACAACAAAGATGTGACTGAGCCGCCGCCATCGCTTGCAGGCAAGCTCCCACAGGTTTTGTGACGCCATCAAAATTCGGGTTCACCACGACTCACTGTGAGAGCTTGCCTGCAAGCGATGGGGCCATGGGGGGCGCCGCGGGAAAACCGAGGCGGAATACGGTCATGACGCCGGGCAAGCTCTTCACCTCAGCTACTCCCTGATGCAAGCTCATGATCGAACGCACGATCGCCAGTCCCAGCCCGGTGCTGCCCTGCGAGCGCGAGCGGGCGCTGTCGACGCGGTAGAAGCGGTCGAACAGATGCGGCAGGTGTTGCGCCTCGATGCCGGCGCCGGGATTGCTGACCAGCAGTGAAGCCTGCGTCGCGCCTTGCTCGATCAGCAAGGTGATGGTTTTGCCGTTCGGGCAATGACGCAGCGCATTCGACAGCAGATTGGAAATCGCCCGCTGGATCATCAATCGATCGCCCAGCACCGATGCGCAACCAACAACATTCAAATGAATCTGCTTGTCCTGCGCCGACAGCGAAAACATCTCCGCGACCTTCGCCGCTTCATCCTCCAGCGCCACCGATTCAAACGGCGCCAGCGCCGACGGATGACTGACCTGCGCGAGAAACAGCATGTCGGAAACAATCCGCGCCACGCGCTCCAGCTCCTCGGTGCAGGACACCAACACGTCCTGGTATTCCTCGGTCGTGCGCTCACGAGACAGCGTCACCTGCGCCTTGCCCATCAAGTTGTTGATCGGTGTGCGCAGCTCATGCGCCAGGTCATCGGAGAACTGCGACAACTGCTGCACCCCGGCATCCAGCCGATGCAGCATGAAGTTGATGCCCTGTGCCAGTTCACTCAGCTCCTGCGGCATGTTCACCACCGACAGCCGATGATCCAGATCCTGAGTCGAGACCATCGCCGCCACCTTGCGAAATTCGCGCAGCGGCGCCAATCCACGCTGCACCGCGCCCCACGCCGTCAGGCCGATGAACACCAGCAACAGCGGCAAGGCAATCAGCGTCGAGCGCAGGTAGGCGCTGAGCAGCGCCTGATCATGTGCGTTGTCCATCGACAGCAGCACCGGCACGCGGCTGCCGTCCTTGAGGCGAATCAGCTTTGACGCGGTAAGGAATTTCGCACCCTCGCCATCGCTGCTGTCGCTGTAGGTCAATTGCTCGGTGGCGGCTCGCACCGCGCGCAACTCGGCGCGCGGATCCTTCAGTCCTGAGCCGGACTTGAGCAGCGGCGAACGCAGATTCGAACGGTCATAAATCGTCAGCGTCAGGTTGTCATGGCCCATGACCTGATCGAGCAGAATGTGCGGCTTACCACTGACTTCATTGGCGTCGACGTACAGCGACAGGCTGTGTTCAACCTGCGCCATCTTCTTGTCCAGGCTGTCGCGGGACAGCGCATTCAGCTCATGGGTCAGGGCGAAATAGGCGAGGATCGCCAGAAACACCACCAACAGCGCGCCGAGAATACTCACGGTCAGACCGAGGCGCATCGACAGGCTGGCCGGCTTCATTCCCGCGCCTCCAGCACGTAGCCGACACCGCGCAGGGTGTGGATCAGCTTGTTATCGAACGGGTCATCGATCTTCGCCCGCAAGCGCCGGATCGACACTTCGACCACGTTGGTGTCGCAGTCGAAATTCATGTCCCACACCAGTGAGATGATCTGCGTGCGGGTCAGCACCTCGCCGGACTGGCGCATCAACAAGTGCAGCAGGGCGAATTCCTTGGTGGTCAGGTCGATGCGCTGTTCGCCACGAAACGCCCGATGCCGGCCCGGATCAAGCTCCAGATCAGCGACTTTCAACACTTGCGGCACCGGGATATTTTCACTGCGGCGCATCAGGGTGCGTACCCGCGCCAGCAGTTCGGGAAACTCGAACGGCTTGACCAGATAGTCGTCGGCGCCCAGATCCAGACCACGAATCTTGTCCGCCAGCCGCCCGCGCGCGGTGAGCATCATCACCCGCGTCGAGTGGGTGCGGCGCAGTTGTTCCAGCACGCCCCAGCCGTCCAGTTCCGGCAAGTTCACGTCGAGAATGATCAGGTCATACGCCTGCTGTTGCGCCAGATGCAATCCATCGGCACCGGTGGCGGCGTGGTCAACGATATAACCACTTTCGGTCAAACCCTGATGCAAGTATTCGGCAGCTTTAAGCTCGTCCTCGACGACAAGGATTCGCATGATCTATCACCACTTTTATTTAAGGGATATTTAATTAAGGTGGCCGGGAAAATTATGGTTTTGTAAGTTCTTCCGGACGCAGTTCAATAACTGAATGACGAGCACGGTAAAGGCTGTAGTGGCTACAGAGTCAATCTCGGAGGCCTTTAAAACGGCCATCCGCGACAGCCTGTCGCAGCTTGAATGCGCCAGCAGACATGTATTGCATTCAGGCAAGTGCTGTTCGGCAGATAACTACCGAGTATTTGTTTCCATGTATTACGGCAAAGCCGTTTGCACTTCGCATCCTAGAACAAAACAACTTTGCCAAACCGTGGATAACGGATTTGTAATGTTCCAGTCACCTTGTCGATAAGTTCAAAACCCTAACGTGGCGGCATCGAAAAATCCTGAATTAAAGGAAGTCCTCCATTGCCCGGTTTAATCGAACTGACGGCGCGATCACGCCTGAACAAAACCGCCAGCGGCCTCTTGTTGTTGGCGTGCAGCAGCCTGGCCAGCGCATCGACCTTGACGCTGGATCAGGCGCTGCAAAGCGCCTTCGCCGGCAACCCCGATCTCGCCGCCGCGCAGTGGGAAATCGGCATAGCCGAGGGCGACCGCCAACAGGCTGGACTGATCCCCAACCCCGAGGTGTCGTGGGAAGCCGAAGACACCCGACGCGACTCGCGCACCACCAAGGTGATGCTCAGCCAGCCGATCGAACTGGGCGGCAAACGCGGTGCGCGCATCGATGTTGCCAGCCGTGCGCAGGACGCCGCCGGTATCGAACTGGAGCGCAAACGCAATGCCTTGCGCGCCGATGTGATCCAGGCGTTCAACAGCGCGCAAACCGCGCAGCAACGCTTGCAGTTGTCGCGCCAGTCACTGCAACTGGCCGAGCACGGTTTGCGCGTTGCTCAGGGGCGGATCGAGGCCGGTAAATCGTCGCCAGTCGAAGGCACGCGAGCGCAGGTGCAGCTCTCGGAAGTGCGCCTGGAGGTGAGCCGCGCCGAGCGCGATCAGGCCAACGCCTATCAGCAACTGGCGCAAGTCATGGGCGCACCGTTGCCGACCTCGACCAATGTGCAAGCCGCGACGCAAAACCTCGCCACGCTGCCGCCGCCCAGTCGTTTGCTCGAGCGTCTGAACCAGACCGCCGAGCTGCGTCTGGCGAAACTGCAGATCGATCAACGCGAAGCATCGTTGGGCCTGGAAAAGTCGCAGCGCATTCCCGACCTGACCGTGAGCATTGGCAGCCAGTACAGCGAAACCGAGCGTGAGCGAGTCAACGTGGTCGGGCTGTCGATGCCGATTCCGCTGTTCAACCGCAATCAGGGCAACGTGCTCGCCGCGGCACGGCGCACCGATCAGGCGCGGGATCTGCGCAACGCCACCGAGCTGCGTTTGCGCACCGAAGTCCAGACCAGCCTTGAGCAATGGCAGACCGCCAATGGCGAAGTCAACGCGTTCAACCAGAGCATCCTGCCCGCCGCACAAAGTGCAGTGGACAGCGCCACCCGTGGTTTCGAAATGGGCAAATTCGGCTTCCTCGATGTGCTCGACGCCCAGCGCACCCTGATTGCCGCGCGCAGCCAATACATCCAGGCCGTCAGCGAGGCGACCGACGCCCGCGTGCGCCTTGAACGGATCTTCGGCGACCTCAGCGTCAGCCCTTGAATTTCACTTTTCAGACAACTGCGCGATGGCACGGCGCAGAGGAGTTTCCATGGATAAAAAACTGCTGGTGGTCGCGGTCGCGACCTTGGCGCTGGGCATCGGCATCGGCTCGATGTGGCCGGCCAATTCAAATATCGACGCGCATGCCGATGAAGCGGCGGAGCACGCCGATCACGCCGAGGAGGGCGCGGCCGCCGAAGGCGAACATGCCGAAGAAGGCCACATCGAATTGAGTACCGAGCAGATCGCGGCGGCAGGCATTCAACTGGCCGAGGCGCGGGCGCAGAGCATCAGTCTCGGCCTGTCGTTCCCCGGCGAAGTGCGCTTCGACGAGGACCGCACGGCGCACGTCGTGCCGCGCGTGCCGGGGGTGGTCGAGTCGGTGGCGGTCAACCTCGGGCAACCGGTGAAGAAGGGCCAGTTGCTGGCGGTGATCGCCAGTCAGCAGATCTCCGATCAGCGTAGCGAGCAGGCCGCCGCGCAACGTCGCTTGGCGTTGGCGCGCACCACCTACGAACGCGAGAAAAAGCTCTGGCAGGACAAGATCTCCGCCGAGCAGGATTTCCTCCAGGCCAAGCAAGCGTTGGAAGAGGCGGAAATCGCCATGAACAACGCCCGGCAGAAAATCAGCGTACTCAGCGGCAGCGTGGTCGCCACCGGCGGCAATCGCTACGAACTGCGCGCACCGTTCGATGGCGTGGTGGTGGAAAAACACCTGACGCCGGGCGAGGTGGTCGATGAGACCACGGCAGCGTTCACCCTTTCGGACTTGTCCCGCGTGTGGGTGACCTTCGGCGTTTCGCCCAAGGAGCTGACCCAGGTGCAGGTGGGCAAAACCGTCACCGTCAGTGCGCCGGAATTGCAAGCTGAAGTCACTGGCAGCGTGGCGTACGTCGGCAGCCTGCTCGGCGAACAAACGCGCACCGCGACCGTGCGCGTGACGCTGGAAAACCCGCAGGGTTCATGGCGCCCGGGGCTGTTCGTGACCGCGCGGGTCGCCACCGACAGCCGCCAGGCCAAAGTCGCGGTGCCGGAAACCGCGATCCAGACCGTCGAGGACAAACCCACGGTGTTCGTCCGTACCGACGACGGTTTCAAGGCGCAGGCAGTGGAACTGGGCAGCCGCGCCGCCGGGCACGTGGAAGTCACCCAAGGGCTGGAACCGGGCGTGCAAGTCGCCAGCGCCGGCAGCTTCGTCCTCAAGTCGGAGCTGGGCAAAGCCTCAGCCGAGCACAGTCATTAATTCTGGAAGGTTCCCATGTTCGAACGCCTGATCCAGTTTGCCATCGAGCAGCGCATCATCGTGCTGCTCGCCGTTCTGCTTATGGCCGGCCTCGGCGTCGCCAGTTATCAAAAGCTGCCGATCGACGCCGTGCCCGACATCACCAATGTCCAGGTGCAGATCAACACCGGCGCCGCCGGGTTCTCGCCGCTGGAGACCGAGCAGCGCATTACTTTCCCGATTGAAACCGCGATGGCCGGGTTGCCGGCGCTGGAGCAGACCCGTTCGCTGTCGCGCTCGGGCCTGTCGCAAGTGACGGTGATCTTCAAGGACGGCACCGACCTGTTCTTCGCTCGCCAACTGGTCAACGAGCGCTTGCAGATCGCCAAGGCGCAATTGCCCGAAGGCGCGGAAGCGGTGATGGGGCCGATCTCTACCGGCCTCGGTGAGATCTTTTTATGGACGGTGGAAGCCCAGGAGGGCGCGCTGAAGGAAGACGGCAGCGCCTACACGCCGACCGATCTGCGGGTGATTCAGGACTGGATCATCAAGCCACAATTGCGCAACGTGCCGGGTGTCGCCGAGATCAACACCATCGGCGGGTTTGCCAAGGAATACCAGATCGCGCCGGACCCGAAACGCCTCGCCGCGTACAAGCTCACCCTCACCGATCTGATCACCGCGCTGGAGCGCAACAACGCCAACGTCGGCGCCGGGTACATCGAGCGCAGCGGCGAGCAATTGCTGATCCGCGCGCCGGGGCAAGTGGCGAGTACCGAGGACATCGCCAACATCGTCATGGCCAACGTCGATGGCACGCCGATCCGGGTGAAGAACGTCGCCAGCGTGGAAATCGGCCGTGAATTGCGCAGCGGTGCGGCCACCGAAAACGGTCGTGAAGTGGTGCTCGGCACGGTGTTCATGCTGATCGGCGAGAACAGCCGCACCGTCTCGCAAGCGGTGGCCAGCAAGCTCGAACAGATCAACAAATCCTTGCCCAAAGGCGTGATCGCGGTGCCGGTCTATGACCGTACACACCTGGTCGACAAAGCCATCGCCACGGTGAAAAAGAACCTGATCGAAGGCGCGATTCTGGTGATCGCGATTCTGTTCCTGTTCCTCGGCAACATCCGCGCCGCGTTGATCACCGCGATGGTGATTCCGCTGTCGATGCTGTTCACCTTCACCGGGATGTTCAGCAACAAAGTCAGCGCCAACCTGATGAGCCTCGGCGCGCTGGACTTCGGGATCATCGTCGACGGTGCGGTGGTGATCGTCGAAAACACCCTGCGCCGGTTGGCTCACGCACAGCAGCATCACGGCCGTTTGCTGACTCGTGCCGAGCGTTTCAAGGAAGTTTTTGCGGCAGCGAAAGAGGCGCGCCGACCACTGATTTTCGGCCAGTTGATCATCATGGTGGTGTACCTGCCGATCTTCGCCCTGAGCGGCGTCGAAGGGAAAATGTTCCACCCGATGGCGTTCACCGTGGTCATCGCGCTGCTCGGTGCGATGCTGCTGTCGGTGACCTTTGTGCCGGCAGCGATTGCGCTGTTCGTCACCGGCAAAGTCAAGGAAGAGGAGGGTGCGGTGATGCGCGGCGCCCGTCGTATTTATGCGCCGGCGCTGGCCTGGGTCATGACGCATCGCGCGGTGGCCGTGGGCGCGGCGTTGGCGGTGATCGTGCTCAGCGGCGTGCTCACCAGCCGCATGGGCAGCGAGTTTGTGCCGAGCCTCAGTGAGGGGGATTTTGCCCTGCAAGCGCTGCGCGTGCCGGGCACCAGCCTGACGCAATCGGTGGACATGCAGCAGCGGCTGGAGACGCTGATCCTGGCCAAAGTGCCGGAGGTTGAACGGGTGTTCGCCCGCACCGGTACGGCGGAAATCGCTTCCGACCCGATGCCGCCGAACATCTCTGACAGCTACGTGATGCTCAAGCCCAAGGACCAATGGCCAGACCCGAACAAGTCCCGCGAAACCCTGATGGCCGAGTTGCAACAAGCCGCCGCGACGTTGCCGGGCAGCAACTATGAGCTGTCGCAGCCGATCCAGTTGCGCTTCAACGAACTGATCTCCGGCGTGCGCAGCGATGTCGCGGTCAAGGTGTTCGGCGATGACATGGACGTGCTCAACGCTACGGCGGCGAAGATCGCGGCGGCGATGCAGAAGGTCAACGGCGCCTCTGAAGTAAAGGTCGAGCAGACCACCGGGCTGCCGGTGCTGACCATCAATATCGATCGCGACAAGGCGGCGCGTTATGGCCTCAACGTTGGCGATGTGCAGGACACCATCGCCGTCGCAGTGGGGGGACGGCAGGCTGGCACTTTGTACGAGGGTGATCGGCGCTTCGACATGGTGGTGCGCTTGTCTGATGCGATGCGCAAGGACATCGACGGCTTGTCGGCGCTGCTGATTCCGGTGCCGGCGCTGAGTGGTGCGGCGAACCAGATCGGTTTTATCGCCCTGAAGGACGTCGCCAGCCTCGATCTGGTGCTCGGGCCAAACCAGGTCAGCCGCGAGAACGGCAAGCGTCTGGTGATCGTCAGCGCCAACGTGCGCGGGCGGGATATCGGCTCGTTCGTCAGTGAGGCGGGTGCGCTGATCGAGCGCGAGGTGCAGGTGCCGGCCGGTTACTGGACCAGTTGGGGCGGGCAGTTCGAGCAAATGCAATCGGCGGCCAAGCGCTTGCAGATCGTGGTGCCGGTGGCGTTGCTGCTGGTATTTGGATTGCTGTTCATGATGTTCAACAATTTGAAGGACGGCTTGCTGGTGTTTACCGGGATTCCGTTTGCCTTGACCGGCGGGGTGATGGCGCTGTGGCTGCGGGATATTCCGTTGTCGATTTCCGCTGGCGTGGGGTTTATCGCGTTGTCCGGGGTGGCGGTGCTCAACGGTTTGGTGATGATCGCGTTCATTCGCAATTTGCGCGAGGAAGGGCGCTCACTGACGGAGGCAATCAACGTCGGCGCGCTGACGCGCTTGCGGCCAGTGTTGATGACCGCACTGGTGGCGTCGCTGGGGTTTATTCCGATGGCGCTGGCGACTGGCACCGGCGCCGAGGTGCAGCGGCCACTGGCAACCGTGGTGATCGGCGGGATTCTGTCCTCGACGATCCTCACGCTGCTGATCTTGCCCGCGCTGTACCAGATCGCCCATCGCCGGGATGAGGACACCGTACCGTCTGAGTAGGTGATCTCCTGTGGGAGCGGGCTTGCTCGCGAAGAGGCCGTGTCAGTCGACATCAATGTTGGATGACACACCGCTTTCGCGAGCAAGCCCGCTCCCACATGGGTTCCGTGCACTGATCCGGCAGATAACGGATATGTAATTCCCCCGCCACCGTCACGAAAGGTTCACCTTGTTACCTTGATCCCGTCAGTTACTTAAACGAGGAATCAACCATGAAATTCGCCCAACTGAGTGCCTTCGCAACCGCCCTGATGCTGTCGTCACTGGCTATGGCCGAAGGCGGTGGTGACCGCACCTTCGACCGGATGATGACCGCCAACGACCGCGCCGTGGAGCTGTTCGTGGCCAAGGAAAAAGCCGCTGCCAACCCGGTGGTGGTCAATGAAAAGAACGACCAGAAAACTCAGGATCTTTAACGCGGCCTGAACCTGCGCAAGCCCGTCATCGCGCATCGATGCCGGGCTTTTTTTCGGGCCTGGAAGGGAAGGAAATGGAGATGAAAATGCTTAAGTCGATCGTGTTTGCCAGCGTCATGGCGATGTCCGTGAATGCACTTGCCGAGGGCGGCGGTGATCGCACCTTCGAGCGCGCGTTCAGCGCCAACGCCAAAGCCATGGAACAATACGCGGCTGAACGCGGCAAAGCGGCGCCGGTGGTCAAGGAATACGAATACGGCATGCAGCTCGACGTGGTGAAAATCGTCAGCGTGGTGAAGCCGCAACCTGCCTGCTCGGTGGTCCCTACCGCTATGACCTACGAAGACTCGCAAGGGCAACTCAACACCCTCAGATACAGCGTGGCCGGCGTGTGCCGCAACAGTGGTGGCTAACCAACACCTGATCCCCGGAGCTGCATTTAAAAGTTGTGTGGGAAAAGCAGAACCTTCCCACAATGTTTTCAGGTTGTCCTTCGGACGTCAGCTCTCTAGCCTTTGTGTTCAAGGAGGGTTACTTGGTCGGCAAGGGCTCGACGTCGACAGTGGCCGGGAGCGGAGACGCTTCCTGGTTCAACTTGCGTCGGGCAATCTCGGCGCCGCGCAGACGCAGAGGGGTTTCGATAAAGCGGTAGTTGAGTTCGCTCAGCAGCACCAGCAGACCCACCGACGTCAGTAACAGCTCAAGGGTGAAACGCCCATCCAGCGGCACGCCTTGGTTGGCGGCAACACGCGTCCAGATCTCTGTACTCAGGTGATTGGTGAAAACGTGGATCACGTAGAGCCCATACGACCGTGAGCCGAGCCACTGCATGAGACCGCGCATGAACGCCGGGCAGTAGATGTAGCCCTTCTGATAACTCGCCAGCCAGACAATCAATACCGCGACCATCGCGACGATGCCGACAGCAATGGGCATGGCAATCAGCTGGATGGCGACAGAACCCAGCATGTAGAGCAGGAACAGCGTGCAAAGCAGCGGTTTGATCGTTCCCTGACCCAGCCCGACCGGTTCTATCTGCCGATAGAGGCGGGTACGGGTGAACAGGCACAGGAGAATTCCCCAGAGCATTGCATCCAGACGGAAGTGCGTGAGGATGCTTGTGGGTTGGCCGTAGGGGTTTCGATCAATACCGAACTGCAACGCAATCAGTGCGAACAGGGCAATGATCCGCCAACGCGGGGCCGTGACAAACAGCAGAAAAAAAGGAAACACGAAGTAAAACTGCTCTTCGAGCGCCAGGCTCCAGTATTGAGGCTAGGGCCCAGCAGCGAGTTGTAATGCATCGCCAGATTGCCGCTGAAGGTCGCGACGGCGGTGAAACTGCGCAGATTGTCATACCACGAACCAAAGGCGTTCGATTGGTTGAAAACAACGGAAAACAACAGCGGAATCAGTATCCAGAGCCATGCTGTGGGCAGCAGGCGATAGGCGCGGCGCAGCCAGAAACAGGCAGTTGCCAGACCGAACTGACCTTGGGCGCGCTGTTGGTCGAAATGGTCCAGATAGGCCTTGCTGACCACGAAACCGGAAATGCAGAAGAACAGGTCGACACCGGTCCAGGGCATGAAAATCGAGAATATTCTCAGCAGCGTATCGGTATGGAACGGCAGCATCATGGTGACATGGCACAAGAAGGTCATGGCCACAGCAGCCCCTCGCAAGTACTCGATTTCCAGGTTCTTACGGCTACTCATCGGTCCCTCGTTATTCTTGTTGGTCAGCGCAGGCGAAGATGGCAGGTGGCTTGCGGTTCGGTCAAGAAAACGATGATTTTTCCCAGGGCAAAAAAAGGCGCCCCGAAGGACGCCAAAAAATTCACCTCTGACCAAAGGAGCAAGGAGCTTCTAAAGGTGAATGGTATTGCTCGGGAAACTCAGAGAATCGCCAGCGGGTATTCGACGATCACCCGCACTTCATCCAGGTCTGACTCGAACGCCGTGGCGCGGGTGGTGGCCTGGCGCAAACGCAGCGACAGGTCTTTCATCGAACCGCTCTGCACCACGTATTTGACTTCGACGTCGCGCTCCCAGCGCTTCTGGTCGGTCAGCGGATTGCCTTCGGCATCACGGCGCATGTAGACGGCGTTGGCGTTGGAATAGTCGGCGTCGGTGCCGCGTGCGTAACGGGTCATGAACGACAGACCGGGTACGCCGTAAGGGCTCATGTCGAGGTCGTAGCGCACCATCCACGAACGTTCCTTCGGCGAGTTGAAGTCGCTGTACTGGATCGAGTTATCGAGGAAGATCGAGTCGGACTGGCGCAGGTAATCGAAGTCGTCATTGCCGTTGTTGCGCTGGTGGGAGAGGGCGACGGAGTGCGCGCCGAGTTTCACCCCGACGCGGCCGCTCCAGATGTTGTTGTCGAATTGGCCGAGCAGTTGCTTGCCTTCGTCGACCGCCTTGTAATAGTTCAGGCCGCCGAACAGCGACAGGTCGTCCGCCAGCGGATAGGTCCAGGCGGTGCCGGCATAATACTGATTCCAGGCATCCTTGAGGCGGCTGGAGTACAGGCTGAAACTGAGGTTCTTGTTCAGCACGTAGTCGCCCCCGCCATAAGCGATCCACGGCGAATTGACCGGGCCGGCGTAGAACGTGGCGAAATTTTCGCGCATGTCGCTGGACACCGGTTGGCTCATCGCATGCAAACGACCGCCCTGAATCGACAGACCGTCGATGCTGGTGTTGGTCGCCGTCACACCGCGAAAGCTTTCCGGCAGCAGGCGCGAATCACCTGCGGCCACCACCGGGTTGGCCGGGAACACATCACCGACCTTGACCACGGTATCGAACGCCCGCACTTTGGCAGCGCCACCGATCTTGGTGTATTCATCCCGCGCCTGGCCGTCACGGTTGACCGGCAGCACATCGAACGAACTGCGCCCGCCGTTGCGGCCGTCACCGGTGTCGAGTTTCAAGCCGAGCATGGCAAATGCGTCGACACCGACCCCGACGGTGCCTTGGGTGAAACCGGATTCGAACTTGCTGATGACCGCATGCGCCCAGGCTTCGGAATAACCGTTGCCGGTTGGGCTGGACTGGCCGTTGCGGTGATCACGATTGAAGTAGAAGTTGCGGTTGAGCACCGTCAGGCTGCTGCCTTCGACAAAGCCTTCGGGCTTGTCTTCTGCAAACACCATGGACGGCCCGGAGCCGACCACCACCGCTAAAGCGGCCATCGACATTTTTGTATTGTTAACCATCAAACACTCCTTGGGTTCGGCAGAACGGGAACGTGCGTCGGCGTGGTTTTATTGTTCGACGGGCAAAGGCCCGCCGGCATTGGTCGCCGGGTCACATCGTTGCAAGCTGCGGATAACGCCAAGGTGATGGGGGAATTACAATTTCGTCATGTGGCTGAACCTGGGTTTTGTGAACGCCACGCAACCTGTGGGAGCGAGCCTGCTCGCGAAAGCGGAGTGTCAGGCACTGAAGATGGGGATGTGCCGACGCCTTCGTCGGAACGCCGCCCGGAGCAGGCTCGCTCCCATAGTGGGTTGAGTGAGTCTGATAGATCACATGAGAGCAGATGTGGCTTTTTATCGTTCGAAGGTATCCCGCAAACCGTGTGATAGAGAGGCATCAGTTTCGGCGGGAAGTAGGAGTTTGCCCTTCGTGTCGCCGATCCGTTTTACACGCGTCTTCTTCAAGGTAATTTTGCCTTGGCGTTCTTCGGCTATCGCATCAAGGCCATCCATCAACTCTGAAAAAATATCCCGCTTCATGGTTCGTGGATCTCCACTTGATAGGTGATCCTCAAATTTAACCGCAATTACCTTCTGCAGAATGTCAGCCATTGCTCACCGCTTTGCAGGCAAATTCCTAGAAAGGGGAGAGCGTTATAAGTCAAAAGATCGCAGCCTTCGGCAGCTCCTACAGACCGCATACCATCCCAATGTAGGAGCTGCCGAAGGCTGCGATCTTTTGATGTTGAATCCCGCAAAAACAAAAACGGCACCCGAAGGTGCCGTTTTCATGTGTAGCCAGCCGAGCAATCAGCCCGCCAGACCCGCCTGCTGAACCAGAGTCAGCAATGGCTGCGGGTACACACCCAGGAAGAACGCGACCAGGGCGATGGCCAGCAGCATTACGCCGCCAGCCTTCTGTTCCCAGTGCAGCTGGGCGTCGTGGCGGCGCAGGTTCGGTTCGATCAGGTACAGGGTGACCATCACGCGCAGGTAGTAGAACACGCCGATGGCGCTGCCCAGTACCAGCGAACCGACCAGCCACCATTGGTGCGACTCGACGCCGGTAGCGATGATGTAGAACTTGCCGATGAAGCCAGCGGTCAGCGGGATACCGGCCAGGGACAGCATCATCACGGTCAGAACGGCGGTCAGGTACGGACGGCGCCAGAACAGGCCGCGGTACTCGTACAGCGCGTCGGCGTCACGGCCGTTGTATGGCGACGACATCAGAGTGATCACGCCGAACGCGCCGAGGCTGGTGATCACGTAAGTAACCAGGTACACGCCGATGGCTTCCACCGCCAGACCCTTGCTCGCCACCAGGGCAATCAGCAGGTAGCCGAAGTGCGCAATGGACGAGTAACCGAGCAGACGCTTGAGGTTGCTCTGGGTCAGGGCCAGCAGGTTACCGAACAGGATCGAGGCGACGGCGATCACACTCAGTACGTCGCTCAGCACGCCACTGCTCGCGGCAGGGGAGATCTGGAACAGACGCACCATCACCGCGAACACGGCAACCTTCGACGCGGTGGCGAGGAACGCGGCCACCGGTGCCGGAGCACCTTCGTAGACGTCCGGGGTCCACAGGTGGAACGGTACCAGCGACAGCTTGAACGCCAGACCGATCAGCATCATGCCCAGACCCAACTGCGCCAGCGAGCTCGGCAGGTTGGTGGTGGCCAGGGCCTGACCGATACCGTTGAAGCTCAGGGTGCCAGCGTCAGCGTAGAGCATGGCCATACCGAACAACAGGAACGCGGAACCGGCCGCGGACAGCACCATGTACTTGATGCCGGCTTCCAGCGAACGCTTGTTGAAGAAGGCATAAGCCACCAGACCGTAGACCGGCACCGACAGCAGTTCCAGACCGATGAACAGCCCGGCCAAGTGCTGCGCGCTGACCAGAACCAGACCACCGGCGGCGGCCATCAGGATCAGCAGGTACAGTTCTTCACGGTTGCCCGGGTAACCCGAACCGCCATCGCCGAGGTAGGCGTGGGCGAGGGTTACACAGGCGAGGGTGGCGACCAGGATCAGCGCCATGTACAGGCAGGCGAAGGTGTCGACTTGCAGCAGTGGCGTCACGGCCAGAGGCGCGACTTTCAGGGCTGGCAGGATCGACAACAAGGCCAGGTTCAGACCGGCGACCGAGATCAGGAAGGTCTGCGAGTGGTTGCGGCGCCAGGCGATTGCCAGCATCACCACGATAATGGTGAGGCTGGTGATCAACAGTGGCGCAAGCGCAATAAAGTGTTGAATCGTGAATTCCATAGCGCTCTTACCGGGCCGAAGCGAGTTGAGTGAAGGCGGTGCCGAGCCACTGCTGCACGCCATGCATCGTGGCGGCGGAAGTGTCGAGGAACGGTTGCGGGTAAACGCCGAGGTAAATCAGCAGCACCGCAAGGCCCAGCACCATGATCAGTTCGCGACCGTCCATGCCGTGCAGGATCGAATCCGATTTCGACGGACCGAAGTAGGCACGGTGGATCATGATCAGCGAGTAGACCGAACCGAACACCAGACCGGAGGTGGCAATCGCCGTGATCCATGGCGCACTGGCGAACGTACCGATCAGGATCAGGAACTCGCCGACGAAGTTACCGGTACCCGGCAGACCCAGCGAGGCGGCGGCGAAGAACAGGCTGATCGCCGGCAGGTAAGCGATACGCGACCACAGACCGCCCATCTCACGCATGTCACGGGTATGCAGACGCTCGTACAGCTGACCGCTGAGGATAAACAGTGCCGCGGCCGACAGACCATGCGCCAGCATCTGGATCACTGCACCTTGCAGTGCCAGTTGGCTGCCGGAGTAGATGCCGATCAGTACGAAGCCCATGTGGGAAACGGACGAGAAGGCGATCAGACGCTTGATGTCGGTTTGCGCGAAAGCGAGGAACGCACCGTAGAAGATCCCGATCAGACCGAGGGTCATGGCGATCGGCGCGAACTCGGCCGAAGCATTCGGGAACAGCGGCAGGGCGAAACGCAGCAGACCGTAGGCAGCGGTTTTCAGCAGGATACCGGCGAGGTCGACGGAACCGGCAGTCGGCGCCTGGGCGTGGGCATCAGGCAGCCAGGAGTGGAACGGCACCACAGGCAGCTTGACCGCGAAGGCGATGAAGAAGCCGAGCATCAGGATGTACTCGGTGGTCATTGACATCTTGGTCTTCAACAGGTCGGCGTAGTTGAAGGTAATCACGCCAGTGTTGTTGAAGTTGACCAGCACCAGACCGAGGATCGCCACCAGCATGATCAGGCCGGAAGCCTGAGTGAAGATGAAGAACTTGGTCGCTGCGTAGATCCGGGTTTTCTTGCCGTCCGAAGAACTGTGACCCCAGAGCGCGATGAGGAAGTACATCGGCACCAGCATCATTTCCCAGAAGAAGAAGAACATGAACAGGTCGAGGGCGAGGAACACGCCGACAACGCCGCCCAGGATCCACATCAGGTTCAGGTGGAAGAAGCCAACGTGACGTTGAATCTCTTTCCACGAGCAGAGTACCGAGAGGATACCCAGCAGGCCGGTCAGCAGGATCATCAACAGCGACAGGCCGTCGAGGGCCAGGTGCACGTTGATGCCGAAGCGCTGGATCCAGACGTGCTTGAACTCAAGCGCCCAGGTCGGATCGGCGCCAGGCGCCGGAGCAAATGAATAGTCACCGTGGGCCCACAGCCAGAGGCCGAGGGCGAGTTCCAGGGTCATGGTCAACAGCGCAATCCAGCGGGGGAGGGTAGCGCCGAAGCGCTCACCCATCCAGCACAGCAGGCCGCCGATGAAGGGGATCAGGATTAGCCAAGGCAGAATCATGACGGGCTCGTTTCCTTTCGCAAATTCGCAAGGTTCATATCAGACCGCTACCAGCACGATGGCGCCGATTACCAGCACGGCACCAGCAGCCATCGAGGCGGCATACCAACGCAGTTGACCGGTCTCGGTGCGGCTCAGGGCGGTGTGACCGCCTTTGGCCATACGCGGGATCAGACCGATGGTCTGGTCGAGCGGGTCTCTGCGCAGTACATGGCTGATCGCAAGGTACGGCTTGACGAACAGTTTGTCGTAGATCCAGTCGAAGCCCCAGGCAGCGAACCACCAGGCCGAAAGGAAACGGCCGATGCCGCTGTTGGCGATTGCCGTCACGAAGCGACGCTTGCCGAGGAACAGCAGGGCCGCCAGCAGGATACCGGCCAGGGCGATGGCGCCCGAAGCGATTTCCAGACTGTGCTTGGCTTCGCCACCGGCATGGCCAACGCTTTCCGGCAGTACGCCGTGCAGCGGTGGAACGATCATGGCGCCGATGAAGGTCGACAGCACGATCAGTACCGACAGTGGCAGCCAGTGAGCGATGCCGTGACCGGCGTGGGCTTCAGTCTTGGCTTCACCGTGGAACGTGATGAAGATCAGGCGGAAGGTGTACAGCGAAGTCATGAACGCGCCGACCAGACCTGCGTAGAGCAGACCGTGGTTGCCGCTGGCGAACGCTTCCCAGAGGATTTCGTCCTTGGAGTAGAAGCCGGCGGTGACCAGTGGCAGGGCGGCCAGTGCAGCACCACCGACGATGAAGCTGGCGTAGGCCAGTGGCAGTTTTTTCCACAGACCGCCCATCTTGAAGATGTTCTGCTCGTGGTGGCAGGCAACGATCACCGCACCGGACGCAAGGAACAGCAGGGCCTTGAAGAAGGCGTGGGTCATCAGGTGGAAAATCGCGCCATCCCATGCACCAACGCCCAGCGCCAGGAACATGTAGCCGATCTGGCTCATGGTCGAGTAGGCGAGGATACGTTTGATGTCGGTTTGTACCAGTGCGGCGAAACCGGCCAGTACCAGAGTCACACCACCGACGATGCCGACCAGGTGCAGGATTTCCGGCGCCAGGGTGAACAGACCGTGGGTACGGGCGATCAGGTAGACACCGGCGGTCACCATGGTTGCAGCGTGGATCAGTGCCGACACCGGAGTCGGGCCAGCCATCGCGTCCGCGAGCCAGGTTTGCAGTGGCAGTTGTGCCGATTTACCGACCGCACCACCCAGCAGCATCAGGGTCGCCAGGGTGATCCAGAAGTCGCCGACCTGGAATTTCTGCGGTGCCAGCACCAGCAGTTCCTGGATGTTCAACGTGCCCACTTGCTGGAACAGGATGAACAGGCCGATGGCCATGAACACGTCGCCGATCCGGGTCACGATGAAGGCCTTGAGTGCGGCGTTACCGTTGTTGCGGTTGCTGTAGTAGAAACCGATCAACAGGTACGAGCACAGACCCACGCCTTCCCAGCCGAAGTACAGGAACAACAGGTTATCGCCGAGCACCAGGAACAGCATGCTGGCGATAAACAGGTTGGTGTACGAGAAGAAGCGCGAGTAACCCGCTTCGCCGCGCATGTACCAGGACGCGAACAGGTGGATCAGGAAACCTACGCCCACCACCACGCCGAGCATGGTGATCGACAGGCCGTCGATGTAGAGGGCGAAGTCAGGCTTGAAGCCTTCGACCGCCATCCACTTCCACAGCACCAGGGTGTAGTGACCGCCCTCGGGAGGCGCGACGTTGAATTGCCAGATGACGTAGGCGGCGACAATCGCCGACAAGCCAATGGAACCCACGCCGATCAGCGCCGAGAGGTTTTCCGACCAGCGTCCACGGGAGAACGACAGCAGCAGGAAACCGATCAGAGGGAATACAAAAGTCAGAAAGATTAGGTTCATCCGCGCATCTCACTGGCAGCGTCGATATCGAGCGTGTGGAAGCGGCGATACAGTTGCAGCAGGATCGCCAGGCCAATACTGGCTTCGGCGGCTGCCAGGCTGATCACCAGGATGAACATGATCTGTCCATCCGGTTGGCCCCAACGGGCGCCTGCAACGATGAAGGCCAGTGCAGAGGCGTTCATCATCACTTCCAGACTCATCAACACGAACAAAATGTTGCGGCGGACCATCAGGCCGACCAGACCAAGGCAGAACAGGATGCCGGCAACGGCCAATCCATGTTCGAGAGGGATAGCAGGCATGTCTTACTCCTTCGCCTCGTTACGGCCCAAATGGAACGCCGTGACGGCTGCGGCGAGCAGCAGCATCGAGGCGAGTTCGACCACCAGCAGATACGGACCGAACAGGCTGACGCCCACGGCTTTTGCATCGACGGTGGTGTGGCCGATGGCCTGGCCGCTTTGGTGAGCGAACAGCACATACAGCAGTTCGGCCAGCAGCAGGGCAGCGAGAATCACCGGCCCGGCCCAGATACCGGGCTTGAGCCAGGTGCGTTCCTGCTGAACCGAGGCGGGACCCAGGTTCAGCATCATCACCACGAACACGAACAGCACCATGATGGCGCCGGCGTAGGCGATCACTTCCAGCACGCCGGCGAACGGTGCGCCGAGTGCGAAGAAGGTCATGGCCACGGCGATCAACGAGATGATCAGGTAGAGCAGGGCGTGCACAGGGTTGGTGTTGGTGACCACACGAAGCGTGGACACCACCGCGATACCCGATGCGAAATAGAAAGCGAATTCCATCGTTCTTCCTTAAGGCAGCAAGCTCTTCACGTTGATCGGTTCGGCTTCGTTCTGCGCAGAGCCTTTCGGCTTGCCAGCGATTGCCATACCTGCAACACGATAGAAGTTGTAATCAGGGTTTTTGCCGGGGCCGGAGATCAGCAGATCTTCTTTCTCGTACACCAGGTCCTGACGTTTGAACTCGGCCATCTCGAAATCCGGGGTCAACTGGATTGCGGTGGTCGGACAGGCTTCCTCGCAGAGACCGCAGAAAATGCAGCGCGAGAAGTTGATACGGAAGAAGTCCGGGTACCAGCGACCGTCTTCGGTTTCAGCTTTCTGCAGCGAGATGCAACCTACCGGGCAAGCCACGGCGCACAGGTTGCAGGCTACGCAACGCTCTTCGCCATCGGGGTCACGGGTCAGGACGATGCGACCACGGTAGCGTGGCGGCAGGTAGACCGGCTCTTCCGGGTATTGCAGGGTGTCGCGCTTGCGGAAGCCATGGCCGAAGACCATGACCAGGCTGCGCAACTGGGTACCGGTACCCTTAACGATGTCGCCAATATATTTGAACATGGGTCAAATCCTCACTGAACCGCAACCGCAGGTGTGTTCCACAACACAACCGCAGCGGTTATCAGCAAATTGATCAGGGTCAGTGGCAGGCAGAATTTCCAGCTGAAATCCATCACCTGGTCATAACGCGGACGCGGGATGGAAGCGCGCAGCAGGATGAACAGCATGATGAAGAACGCGGTCTTCAGTGCGAACCAGACGAAGGACAGTTGCGGCAGGATGCCGAACGGACCGTGCCAGCCACCGAAGAACAGGGTGACCAGCAGCGCCGAGATCAGGATGATGCCGATGTATTCACCGACGAAGAACATGCCCCATTTCATACCGGCGTATTCAATGTGGTAACCGTCGGCCAGTTCCTGTTCCGCTTCCGGCTGGTCGAACGGGTGACGGTGAGTCACGGCCACGCCAGCGATGAAGAAGGTACAGAAGCCGAAGAACTGCGGAATGATGAACCACAGGTTCTGCGCCTGGTACTCGACGATGTCGCGCATGTTGAACGAGCCGACCTGCACCACGATGCCCATCAGGGACAGGCCCATGAACACTTCGTAGGACACGGTCTGCGCCGAGGCACGCAAGCTGCCGAGCAGGGCGAACTTGTTGTTGCTCGACCAGCCGGCGAACAGCACCGCGTAGACCGACAGACCGGCCATGGCGAAGAAGAACAGCAGGCCGATGTTCAGATCCGCCACGCCCCAGGTCGGGGTGATCGGGATGATCGCGAACGCGATCAGCAGGGCGGACATGGCCACCACCGGTGCCAGGGTGAAGATCACCTTGTCGGCAAACGGCGGGGTCCAGTCTTCCTTGAAGAACATCTTCAGCATGTCGGCGGCGATCTGGAACATGCCGAACGGGCCAACGCGGTTCGGACCGTAACGGTCCTGCCACCAGCCCAGCAGGCGACGTTCGACAAAGCTGAGCAACGCGCCCGCGACCACGACGGCCAGCAGAATCACGATGGCTTTGATGACCGTCAGGATCACATCGATCACTTCAGGGGTGAACCAGGTCATTGCGCTGCCTCCTGCAGACCGTCGACGGATACGCCGGCGAATGCCGGTGGAATGCCGGCGATGCCCGCAGGCAAGGCCACCAGACCAGCGCCCAGTTCTTCATTGATGCGCAGCGGCAGACGCAGGGTCTGGCCGGCCACGTTCAGGCTCAGCAGAGCACCGTCGTTGACGCCCAGGCGATCCGCTTCGGATTTGGCCAGAGCCACGTACGGAGCCGGGATGCGTTCCTGTACCGGCGCGGCTTTCGACGAGTTTTCGTCGCTGCCGAACAGGTGGTAGAACGGCACGGCCTGCCAGGTGCCCGGCGCCGGGTTGAATGCGCGCGGAGCAGCGGCGAACCAGTTCAGCGAATCGCCGGTGCTTTCGATCAGGCGGGTGCCCGGGTCGCCAGCACGCAGGTGACCACCGACTTCGTCCTGGAACTTGTTCCAGGCTTGCGGCGAGTTCCAGCCCGGCGACCAGGCAAACGGCACCTGCTGACGCGGTTCGGCAGAGCCCGAGTAACCTTCCATGGAGAAGGCAAACGCGGTGTCTTTGTCTTGCGGGGTGCGCGGTTCGTGAACGCTGATGTCGGCGCGCATCGCGGTGCGACCGGAATAACGCAGCGGCTCACGCGCCAGTTTCAGACCCTTGATGCGGAACGCGGCAGACGGTGCGGCGTCGACGATACGTGCCAGTTGCTCGGTGCTCGAAGCCACGGCAGCGGTGACGTGGTCGAGTTGCGTCCAGTCGATTGGCTGGTTCAGCAGGGTCGAGCGCAGGGCGTGCAGCCAGCGCCAGCCTTCGTGAACCAGAATGCTCGCATCCATGTATTGCGGATCGAAAACCTGGAAGAAGCGCTGGGCGCGACCTTCCTGGCTGACCAAAGTACCGTCGCCTTCAGCGAAACTCGCCGCTGGCAGCACCAGTTGCGCGCGGTCGGTGGTGGCGGTCTTCTGGTGGTCGGCAACGATCACGACTTTCGCAGCGTTCAGCGCGGCATCGACCTTGGCTTTCGAGGTGCGGGTGTACAGATCGTTTTCCAGCACGACGATGGCGTCGGCCTTGCCATCGATCACGGCTTGCAGCGCCGCGTCGACCGATTCGCCACCGAGCATGGCCAGGCCAAGACTGTTGGCTTCCGGCACGATCAGGCTGATCGAACCGTTCTTCTCGCGCAGCTTCAGGGCTTTGGCGATGTTCGCCGCCGCTTCGATCAAGGCTTTGGAGCCCAGCGAAGTACCGGCGATGATCAGCGGACGTTTGGCCGCGAGCAGGGCGTCGGCAATGCGCTTGGCCAGCTCCTCGGCTTCCGCGTCCAGACCTTCAACGGCCGGGGCGCTGGCGTCCAGAGCGTGAGCCACGGCGAAACCGATACGCGCCAGATCGTCGGGAGCGGCGTGAACGCATTCTTCAGCGATGTCGTCGAGCTTGGTTTCGGCCAGGCTGGCGATGAACAGCGGGTTCAGTTCGTGCTGACCGATGTTCTTCACCGCAGCATCGAGCCACGGCTGAACGCGCATGGCTTCGGCCATGTCTTCAGCTTTGCCCTTGACCGACTGACGCAGGGACAGCGCCATACGGGCGGCGGTCTGGGTCAGGTCTTCACCGAGGACGAACACGGCGTCGTGGTCTTCGATGTCGCGCATGTTCGGCACGGGCAGCGGGCTGTCTTTGAGCACTTGCAGGACCAGACGGATGCGCTCCAGTTCGGAGGCTTCGATACCGGAGTAGAAGTGCTCGGCGCCGACCAGTTCACGCAGCGCGTAGTTGCTTTCGAGGCTGGCACGCGGTGAACCGATACCGACGATGTTGCGCCCGCGCAGCAGATCGGCCGCCTTGTCCAGCGCCTGATCCAGACCCAGCTTGGTGCCGTCGGCCAGCATTGGCTGACGTGGACGGTCGGTGCGGTTGACGTAGCCATAACCGAAACGGCCACGGTCGCACAGGAAGTACTGGTTCACCGAACCGTTGAAACGGTTTTCGATGCGACGCAGTTCGCCGTAACGCTCGCCCGGAGAGATGTTGCAACCGCTGGAGCAGCCATGGCAGATGCTCGGCGAGAACTGCATGTCCCATTTACGGTTGTAGCGCTCGGAGTGAGTCTTGTCGGTGAACACACCGGTCGGGCAGACCTCGGTGAGGTTGCCGGAGAACTCGCTTTCGAGGGTGCCGTCTTCAACGCGACCGAAGTACACGTTGTCGTGGGCGCCGAATACACCGAGGTCGGTGCCGCCGGCGTAGTCCTTGTAGAAACGCACGCAGCGGTAGCAGGCGATGCAGCGGTTCATTTCGTGGGAAATGAACGGGCCCAGTTGCTGGTTCTGGTGGGTGCGTTTGGTGAAGCGATAACGGCGCTCGTTGTGGCCGGTCATCACCGTCATGTCTTGCAGGTGGCAGTGACCGCCTTCTTCGCACACAGGGCAGTCGTGCGGGTGGTTGGTCATCAGCCATTCGACAACACTGGCGCGGAACGCCTTGGATTCTTCATCGTCGATGGAGATCCAGGTGTTGTCGGTGGCTGGCGTCATGCAGGACATGACGATGCGACCACGGGTGTCGTTCTCGTCGGTGTACTGCTTGACCGCGCACTGGCGGCAGGCCCCGACGCTACCAAGTGCGGGGTGCCAGCAGAAATAAGGGATGTCGAGGCCCAGCGACAGACATGCCTGTAACAGGTTGTCTGCCCCGTCGACTTCGAGCGCTTTGCCGTCTACGTGGATAGTGGCCATGGTTCAAAGGTCTTCGTTGGCCCGGTGTCAGCGGGCGTGGCTAATGGAATCTTGTTATCCGTCCGAATCCAGTCAGCCCCGAAAGGCGTCATCGGACGAAAGGCGAAGGGCACGGACCCTTCGCCTTTTAAGCGTTTACGCGCCGACTACGATCGGCCTTGCCAGAGGCGGGACGGCGGCGCTTGCAGGCGCGATACCGGCTTCGAACTCTGGACGGAAGTATTTGATGGCACTGCCCAACGGCTCCACGGCACCCGGTGCGTGAGCACAGAAGGTCTTGCCTGGGCCGAGGAAACCGACCAGACCCAGCAGGGTCTCGATGTCGCCTGGCTGACCGCGGCCTTCTTCGATGGCCATCAAGAGCTTGACGCTCCATGGCAGACCATCACGGCACGGGGTGCAGAAGCCGCACGACTCGCGGGCGAAGAACTGCTCCATGTTGCGCAGCAGGGAGACCATGTTGACGCTGTCGTCCACCGCCATCGCCAGGCCGGTACCCATCCGGGTGCCCACTTTGGCGATGCCGCCGGCGTACATCTGTGCGTCGAGGTGTTCCGGCAACAGGAAACCGGTACCGGCGCCACCTGGCTGCCAGGCCTTGAGCTTGTAACCGTCGCGCATGCCGCCGGCGTAGTCTTCGAACAGCTCGCGCCCGGTGACGCCGAATGGCAGTTCCCACAGGCCAGGGTTCTTGACCTTGCCGGAGAAGCCCATGAGCTTGGTGCCCATGTCTTCGCTGCCTTCGCGGGCCAACGATTTGTACCAGTCAACGCCGTCGGCAATGATCGCCGGCACGTTGCACAGGGTTTCAACGTTGTTCACGCAGGTCGGCTTGCCCCACACGCCAACGGCGGCAGGGAAGGGCGGCTTGGAGCGCGGGTTGGCGCGGCGGCCTTCGAGGGAGTTGATCAGTGCGGTTTCTTCACCGCAGATATAACGCCCGGCGCCGGTGTGCACGAACAGTTCGAAATCGAAGCCGCTGCCCAGAATGTTCTTGCCCAGCAGACCTGCCGCCTTGGCTTCTTCCACGGCACGGTTGAGGTGCTTGGCGGCGGTGGTGTACTCGCCACGCAGGAAGATGTAGCCACGGTAGGTTTTCAGAGCGCGGGCACTGATCAGCATGCCTTCGATCAGCAGATGGGGCAGTTGCTCCATCAGCATGCGGTCTTTCCAGGTGTTCGGTTCCATTTCGTCCGCATTGCACAGCAGGTAGCGGATGTTGATGGATTCGTCTTTGGGCATCAGGCCCCACTTCACGCCAGTGGGGAAGCCTGCACCGCCGCGGCCTTTGAGGCCGGCGTCTTTCACGGTCTGGACGATGTCGTCCTGAGCCATGTCGGCGAAGGCTTTGCGCGCAGCGGCGTAACCGTTCTTGGCCTGGTATTCGTCGAGCCACACGGCTTCGCCGTCGTCACGCAGACGCCAGGTCAGCGGGTGAGTCTCGGCCGAACGCTTGATGCGGTTGGCAGGACCGAAAGATGTCAGGGTCATACGTAGCCCTCGAGCAGTTTGGCCACGCCGGCAGGCTGCACGTCGCCAAAGGTGTCGTCGTCGATCATCAGCGCCGGTGCCTTGTCGCAGTTGCCGAGGCAGCAGACAGGCAGCAGGGTGAAACGACCGTCGGCGGTGGTCTGACCCAGGCCGATGCCCAGATTGTTCTGGATTTCGCTGACCACCGACTCGTGGCCGCCGATGTAGCAGACCATGCTGTCGCAGACGCGAATGATGTGGCGGCCGACCGGCTGACGGAAGATCTGGCTGTAGAACGTCGCCACGCCTTCAACGTCGCTGGCGGGGATGCCGAGGATCTCGCCGATCGCGTACAGGGCGCCATCCGGCACCCAGCCGCGTTCTTTCTGAACGATCTTCAGGGCTTCGATCGACGCCGCGCGCGGGTCTTCGTAGTGATGCAGCTCGTGCTCGATGGCCGAGCGCTCGGTTTCACTCAAGGTGAAACGGTCTGTCTGGATAAGCGTGCTGTTCATGCTTAGCGGTCCACGTCGGCCATAACGAAGTCGATACTACCCAGGTACGCAATCAAGTCCGCGACCATGCTGCCTTTGATCACCGAAGGGATCTGTTGCAGGTGCGGGAAGCTCGGAGTGCGGATCCGGGTACGGTAGCTCATGGTGCCGCCGTCGCTCGTCAGGTAATAACTGTTGATGCCCTTGGTCGCTTCGATCATCTGGAAGGATTCGTTGGCCGGCATGACCGGACCCCACGAAACTTGCAGGAAGTGCGTGATCAGGGTTTCGATGTGCTGCAGCGTGCGCTCTTTCGGCGGCGGCGTGGTCAGCGGGTGATCCGCCTTGTACGGGCCTTCCGGCATGTTGCGCATGCACTGGTCGATGATCTTGATGCTCTGGCGCATCTCTTCGACGCGGACCATGCAGCGATCGTAGGCATCGCCATTGGCGGCCAGCGGTACTTCGAACTCGAAGTTCTCGTAGCCGGAGTATGGGCGCGCTTTACGCAGGTCGAAGTCGCAACCGGTCGAACGCAGGCCGGCACCGGTGACGCCCCATTCCAGGGCTTCTTTGGTGTTGTACTGCGCGACGCCGATGGTCCGGCCTTTGAGGATGCTGTTCTGCAGGGCAGCCTTGGTGTATTCGTCGAGGCGTTTTGGCAGCCATTCAACGAAGTCTTTCACCAGTTTGTCCCAGCCGCGCGGCAGGTCGTGGGCGACGCCACCGATGCGGTACCAGGCCGGGTGCAGACGGAAACCGGTAATGGCTTCGATCACCGTGTACGCCTTCTGGCGGTCGGTGAAGGTGAAGAACACCGGGGTCATGGCGCCGACGTCCTGGATGTAGGTCCCCAGGAACAGCAGGTGGCTGGTGATCCGGAAGAACTCGGCCATCATGATGCGGATGACGTCGACCTTCTCGGGCACCTTGATGCCGGCCAGCTTCTCGACCGAGAGCACGTACGGCAGGTTGTTCATCACGCCGCCGAGGTAGTCGATACGGTCGGTGTACGGGATGAAACTGTGCCAGGACTGACGCTCGGCCATCTTCTCGGCACCACGGTGGTGGTAACCGATGTCCGGTACGCAGTCGACGATCTCTTCGCCATCGAGTTGCAGAATGATGCGGAACGCACCGTGCGCCGAAGGGTGGTTCGGGCCCAGGTTGAGGAACATGTAGTCCTCGTTGGCCCCGGAACGCTTCATGCCCCAGTCTTCAGGACGGAAGCGCGCGGCTTCTTCCTCAAGCTGCTGCTTGGCGAGGTTGAGGCTGAACGGATCGAATTCGGTGGCGCGCGCCGGGAAGTCCTTGCGCAGCGGGTGACCTTCCCAGGTCGGCGGCATCATGATGCGCGACAGGTGCGGGTGGCCTTTGAAGTCGATGCCGAACATGTCCCAGACTTCGCGCTCGTACCAGTTGGCGTTCGGCCAGATGCTGGTGACGGTCGGCAAGCTCAGGTCGCTTTCGGACAAGGCGACTTTGATCATCACGTCACTATTACGCTCAAGCGACATGAGGTGATAGAACACGGTGAAGTCGGCGCCCGATGGCAGCCCTTGACGCTTGGTGCGCAGACGCTCGTCCACGCCGTGCAGGTCATAGAGCATGACGTACGGCTTGGGCAGGTTGCGCAGGAAGGTCAGGACTTCGACAAGTCTGGCGCGCGCCACCCACAGCACCGGCATGCCGGTGCGGGTCGACTGAGCGGTGAACGCTTCGGCGCCAAAACGGTTGTTCAATTCGACGACCACATCCTGGTCGTCTGCCTTATAAGGCGGGATGTACAGAGCGCTGCCTGTAGTCATGGTTATTTTTTCGCTTTCGGTCAACGTAAAGAATGAAGCCAGCTTCTCGTTTCTTTGTAAGAACAGACTGGATCAGACTTCGTCAGGGCTGCGCAGGTTGGTGACTGCGATTCGCTGTTCGCGGCGCTGTTCCTTTTGCGAAGGCATGTCGGCGCGATAAACGCCTTGGTCGCCAACGACCCAGGAAAGCGGACGACGCTCCTGTCCAATCGATTCCTGCAACAGCATCAAGCCTTGAAGGAATGCTTCTGGACGAGGCGGGCAGCCAGGTACGTAGACGTCCACGGGCAGGAACTTGTCCACCCCTTGAACCACGGAGTAGATGTCGTACATGCCACCGGAGTTGGCGCACGAACCCATGGAGATAACCCACTTCGGCTCGAGCATCTGCTCGTAGAGACGCTGAATGATCGGCGCCATCTTGATGAAGCAGGTACCGGCGATAACCATGAAGTCGGCCTGACGCGGTGATGCCCGGATCACTTCGGCGCCAAAGCGCGCGATGTCGTGGGGCGCCGTGAAGGCGGTGGTCATTTCCACGTAGCAGCACGAAAGGCCGAAGTTGTACGGCCACAGGGAGTTTTTACGCCCCCAGTTGACCGCGCCACTCAGCACGTCTTCGAGCTTGCCCATGAAAATGTTTTTGTGAACTTGATCCTCTAACGGATCGGAAACGGTTTCCCGTTCGCCAATCGGATACTGCTCGTTAGGAGCATCTGGGTCGATTCTGGTGAGATTGTATTGCATTGCCAAAGCCTCATTGTTTCAGCTTCGCCTGCCGCTTGCGACGAGCTTCCGGAGCCCAGTCAAGGGCGCCCACTCGGAACAGGTAGACAAGACCTGCCAACAGAATTGCTATGAAAACGAGAGCTTCGACGAATCCGGTCCAGCCGCTTTCGCGGACGGACACAGACCATGCAAAGAGAAAGAGGGCTTCGATATCGAAGATCACGAACAGCATCGCGACCAGATAGAATTTGGCTGAGAGCCGCAAGCGGGCGCCACCGGTAGGTAGCATGCCGGACTCGAACGGTTCGTTTTTGCTGCGGCCCCAGGCTTTTGACCCGAGGAGGCTGGAGACGCCGAGCATGAAGGCACACAGGCCGACTACACCCAGAAGGAAAATGGCAAAGCCCCAGTTGTGGGCCATGAGTCCTGTCGCTTCGGGCATGCTGGTAATCCTTAACAGAGAGCAAAGGTCTCTGAGCTTGATAAAGAAATAAGGCAGTGACGATATGTCGCAGCAATCAATCGCGCTGATTTTATGGCTAAACACCCGGCAAGTAAAATTCCTATAGCGAAATTATTTATTGGAATAAGGACATAGCGCACCTCCAATGCCCTGTAGCCCATGCAGTGCGGGCATTAGCCGGGTTTCCGCGAATTATGTTTTGTAGGAAATGTAACGAACATAGTTGCTGCTAAATGATAATTGATATCGTTTGGAGTGGTTTTGTAACTGTTTAGCGGTGCAGTAAACAGAAAGTTGTCTTATATGCCTGTTACTGCAAGTAGCGGTTGCGCCAGTTTTAGCTGATTTTTCTGGCGTTCGTACCGCTCTGGATCAATGTTTTTGTCCGGGCGACGTCGATCCCTGTAGGAGTGAGCCTGCTCGCGATAGCGGTTTGTCAGCTAGCACATGCATTGACTGACCCACCGCTATCGCGAGCAGGCTCACTCCTACAGGGGGGGTTGTGGTCTTTGGGAAATCGGCGCGCAAAAAAAACGCCCCGAACCAGTCGGGGCGTCAGTCTTGCGGCTATGCGGTTAGCTTTTCATCCGATCCGCAAAGGCCGTTTGCTCAGCGAAGCCGAATCAGTGGAACTGTTCTTCTTCGGTCGAACCGGTCAGCGCGGTCACCGACGACGAGCCACCCTGAATCACGGTGGTCATGTCGTCGAAGTAGCCGGTGCCCACTTCCTGCTGGTGAGCCACGAAGGTGTAACCCTTGGCGGCGTCAGCGAATTCCTGTTCTTGCAGCTTCACGTAGGCAGTCATGTCGTTGCGGGCGTAGTCGTGCGCCAGGTTGAACATGCTGTGCCACATGTTGTGAATGCCGGCCAGGGTGATGAACTGGTGCTTGTAACCCATGGCGGACAGTTCGCGCTGGAACTTGGCGATGGTCGCGTCGTCCAGGTTTTTCTTCCAGTTGAAGGAAGGCGAGCAGTTGTACGACAGCAGTTGATCCGGGTATTCCTTCTTGATCGCTTCAGCGAAGCGGCGGGCTTCTTCCAGATCCGGTTTGGCGGTTTCGCACCAGATCAGGTCGGCGTAAGGGGCGTAAGCCAGGCCACGGGCGATCGCTTGATCCAGACCGGCGCGAACTTTGTAGAAACCTTCCTGAGTACGTTCGCCAGTCACGAACGGCTGGTCGTACGGGTCGCAATCGGAAGTCAGCAGGTCAGCCGCGTTGGCGTCGGTGCGGGCCAGGATGATGGTCGGCGTACCGGCAACGTCAGCCGCCAGGCGTGCAGCGGTCAGCTTCTGTACCGCTTCCTGAGTCGGAACCAGTACCTTGCCGCCCATGTGACCGCATTTCTTCACGGAAGCCAGTTGGTCTTCGAAGTGAACGCCAGCGGCGCCTGCTTCGATCATGCTCTTCATCAGCTCGTAGGCGTTCAGCACGCCGCCGAAACCGGCTTCAGCGTCAGCCACGATTGGTGCGAAGTAGTCGATGTAGCCTTCGTCGCCCGGGTTCTTGCCGGCTTTCCACTGGATCTGGTCGGCACGACGGAATGAGTTGTTGATGCGCTTGACCACGGTTGGCACCGAGTCCACCGGGTACAACGACTGGTCCGGGTACATCGATTCTGCGGAGTTGTTGTCCGCAGCCACCTGCCAGCCCGACAGGTAGATCGCCTGGATACCGGCCTTGACCTGCTGAACAGCCTGGCCGCCGGTCAGGGCGCCCATGCAGTTGACGAAATCTTTCTCTGGGCGGAAGGACGGCTTGGCACCCTGGGTCACCAGGTTCCACAGCTTCTCGGCGCCCATTTTCGCGAAAGTGTGCTCAGGTTGAACCGAGCCACGCAGACGGACGACGTCAGCAGCGGAGTAAGTGCGAGTCACGCCTTTCCAGCGCGGGTTTTCAGCCCAGTCTTTTTCAAGGGCTGCAATTTGCTGTTCGCGTGTCAGTGCCATGGAGATAAACCTCGTCGCGTCTTTATGAAAAGTTGTTCTGCGGTGGAAAATTCCTGCGCTCGCTGACCAGAAGCTTAGGTGGTCAAGTCGGATTCGGCGGGGGAGGCGACGGGATGAACGATGGGCTCGAGGGGAAGTGAGCAGGTAAAGGCGGACTGCGGGCGCATTCAGGCGTCGTGGGCCTTGGTACGAACATCAGTGTGGTGCCGGGTTACCTAATAACGCTTCCGTCCCTCGGGACAACTTCGTTCCAGTCGACAACCTCGTCAAACACACCTTGTGGGCGGTACAGACACGAAGCGGTTCGCGGGGTAGGTGCGAACATCGCTTCGAAGGCCCTTGCCAGGGCCTCTGATTAGCGGGAGCGAGGCCATCATGCCTTCGCTTTTTTGGCCCGTCAAACGTTTTGTAGTGCTTTTTTTCAAGCACTACATCTTTCGTCTAATACGACTAATCAGTCAGTTTTCGGTGCTTTAGTCCAGGGAATCGACTTTGACCCGCAGCGTCATGTCATCCCGGCCTTGAGTCGAGTAGCTGCGGGTCGCGCCCTGTTTGTCGGCCTGGGTTTCGCGGTTCACCCCGGCCAGGGTAATCCATTCGCCCAAGCGTCCGCTGACGGTTGTGTCGGTACTTTGCACGTTCACTACATCGGGACGTTCCTGGCTCATTCGGTCACGATTGGTGCTGATCGCCAGATGAACGATGTCGCCGGTGACGCTGGCTGTCACGTAGAAACCCTGGGTGACGTTGCGATATTGCGTCTGGCTGCTGTAATCGCCGTAGGAATTGCTCTGGCTGCTGGTGATCGGCACGCTCTGGCCGACCTGGATCAATGCCGGTGCGCCTTCGCTGGCCTGAATCTGCTGGATGCCGCCATCACGGCTGGCGGTGCTGTAGTTGATGATCCGGGTTTGTTGATCGCCAGTGTTCTGTTGGTTGTTTTCGTTGGTATCGACGGTGATCAGCAGGCGTTTGGGCGCAGTGTCGAGCTGGGTGATCAGCGCTTTGACTTCCTGAATCTTGTCCGGCTCGGCCTTGATGATCAGTTGATTGCCATAGGCGCTGACCTGGCCGTCCTTGCCGATGAAGTCCTGCGCCATCGGCAGCATGTCGGCGCTGGTGCGGTACTTGAGAGGCACGATTTCTGTGGCTGCCATCACCGACAGGCTGCAGCCGAGCAGCAGGGTGGTGAGCAGGGTGCGTAGGGACATGTCCGTTATCTCCGCTTTCGAAAGGCTTGATATTGCCAGTTTGTCGGCCCGGGGTGGGGCAAGTTGAATCGTAGACAGCAAAACGCCCCGGCATCGGTTGATGTCGGGGCGTTTTGTGGTGTTTTTGCTGGCCTCTTCGCGAGCAAGCTCGCTCCCACATTGAATCTCTGTCTGACACACAATCTGTGTCTAATGCAGATCAACTGTGGGAGCGAGCTTGCTCGCGAAAGCCGCGCCGCGGTCTCAGGCCGAATGGCGAACCATATCGACATGCGGAATCCCCGCTTCAAGGAATTCCTCGCTGACCAGGCTGAAACCCAGGCGCTCATAGAACGCCGTGGCTTGTACCTGGGCGCTGAGCATCTGCTGCTGCAGGCCACGGGCTTCGGCTTCAGCGATGACCGCTTGCATCAGCGCATCGCCTACCTTCATGCCGCGCCAGTCCTTCAGCACCGAAACCCGGCCAATGTGCCCGTCGGGCAGCAGGCGGGCGGTGCCGATCGGAAAGTCGCCTTCGAACGCCAGAAAATGCACGGCGGTCGCGTCATCGGCGTCCCATTCAAGCTCGGGTGGCACCGATTGTTCGGCGATGAACACCGTTTCACGAATGCGCCGGATCTCGGCGTTGTCCTTTTGCCAGTCTGCGACACGTACGCGAATCTTATTCATCGGCAAATCCCAGGCTGCCTTGTTTGACCAGTTCGCACAGCAGGCCGCGACCGTCTTCGTCGTTCAGCCACTCGCCGAGGTTGTCGACATGCAGCGCATCGGCGGCGCAGATCATCTTCAGCAGCTCGCGCAGCTTGCCCGGCAGGTAACGACTCTGGCCGCTGGCGAACAGCAGCAGGTCGTCATCGACTTCCGACCAGGCCAGGCGCGCACTCGGGTTGCGGATCAGCACCGCGCCGTCCTGCAGGGCATTGAGGAAGTCATCTTCTTCAACGTCTTCCGGGCCAACCACCAGTTCCGGGTAGCGCGGCTCGGTCATGTACTGGCCGAACCAGGTCAGCAGCAGGCGCTCGTCGCTCATGTGCTCGGCGAGCAGGCTTTTCAGGCGGCCGAGTGCGTCGTGCTGGATCTGATGTGGATCATCGCTGACCGGTTTCGCATCGGCGTCGGTGTAGCGTTCTTCGTCAGTCAGGAACTGGCTGAGGAAGTCGGTGAAGTGGGTCAGCACTTCCGAGGCGCTTGGCGCACGGAAACCAACCGAGTAGGTCATGCAGTTGTCCACGGCGACACCGCAGTGAGCCAGGCGCGGCGGCAGGTAGAGCATGTCGCCCGGTTCCAGCACCCACTCTTCGGTCTCGTGGAATTCGGCGAGGATGCGCAGATCCGCGTGTTGCAGCAGCGGGCTCTCGGAGTCGCACATCTGGCCGATCTTCCAGTTGCGCTGGCCGTGGCCTTGCAGCAGGAACACGTCGTAGTTGTCGAAGTGCGGACCAACGCTGCCACCCGGGGCGGCGAAGCTGATCATCACGTCATCGACGCGCCAGCTCGGCAGGAAGCGGAAGTTTTCCAGCAGCTCGCTGACTTCCGGGACGAATTGATCAACGGCCTGAACCAGCAGCGTCCACTCTTTTTCCGGCAGTTTGCTGAATTCGTCTTCGGCGAACGGGCCGCGACGCAGCTCCCACGGACGCTCGCCGTGCTCGATCACCAGGCGCGACTCGACCTCTTCTTCCAGGGCCAGGCCGGCCAGTTCATCGGCGTCGATCGGGCTTTCGAAGTCAGGAATGGCCTGACGGATCAGCAGCGGCTTTTTCTGCCAGTAATCGCGCATGAATTCGCGCGCCGTGAGACCGCCCAGAAGTTGAAGAGGAGTATCAGGATTCATGTGTAACCTATTGAAAAAAAGCATTTTTCAGACGGGAATAAAAACGCCCGGCGCGGCCGGGCGTCTCAAACGGGTCAAGCGGTGAATCAGATGCGTTTGGCTTGCGCTACAGCGTTGCCGATGTAGTTGGCCGGGGTCAGCTGTTTCAGCTCGGCTTTCGCTTCGGCTGGCATGTCCAGGCCGTCGATGAAAGTCTGCAGCGCTTCCGGGCTGATGCCCTTGCCGCGGGTCAGTTCTTTCAGCTTTTCGTACGGGTTTTCGATGTTGTAGCGGCGCATCACAGTCTGGATCGGCTCGGCCAGCACTTCCCAGCAGGCGTCGAGGTCAGCAGCGATCTTCTGCTCGTTGAGCTCCAGTTTGCTGATGCCTTTGAGGCTGGCTTCGTAGGCGATCACGCTGTGAGCGAAGCCCACACCGAGGTTGCGCAGTACGGTGGAGTCGGTCAGGTCGCGCTGCCAGCGGGAGATCGGCAGTTTGCTCGCCAAGTGCTGGAACAGTGCGTTGGCGATGCCCAGGTTGCCTTCGGAGTTTTCGAAGTCGATCGGGTTGACCTTGTGCGGCATGGTCGACGAACCGATTTCGCCAGCGATGGTGCGCTGCTTGAAATAACCCAGGGAGATGTAGCCCCAGATGTCACGGTCGAAGTCGATCAGGATGGTGTTGAAGCGTGCGATCGCGTCGAACAGCTCGGCGATGTAGTCGTGCGGCTCGATCTGCGTGGTGTACGGGTTGAAGCCCAGGCCCAGCTCGTCTTCGATGAAGGCGCGGGCGTTGGCTTCCCAGTCGATCTGCGGGTAGGCCGACAGGTGCGCGTTGTAGTTGCCCACGGCGCCGTTGATCTTGCCCAGCAGTGGCACGGCAGCGACTTGAGCGATCTGACGCTCGAGACGGTAAACCACGTTCGCCAGTTCTTTGCCCAAGGTGGTCGGCGAGGCCGGCTGACCGTGGGTGCGCGACAGCATCGGCACGTCGGCGAAACGGATCGCCAGTTCGCGGATGGCGTTGGCGGTCTGACGCATCAGCGGCAGCATCACGTCGTCACGGCCTTCGCGCAGCATCAGGGCGTGGGACAGGTTGTTGATGTCTTCGCTGGTGCAGGCAAAGTGGATGAATTCGCTGACCTTGGCCAGCTCCGGCAGCTTGGCCGCCTGCTCCTTGAGCAGGTATTCGATCGCCTTGACGTCGTGGTTGGTGGTGCGCTCGATCTCTTTGACGCGCTCGGCGTGCTCCAGCGAGAAGTTTTCAGCCAGTTCATTGAGAACGGCGTTGGCCTCGGCGGAGAAGGCTGGCACTTCCGGGATACCGGCGTGGGCGGCCAGGCGCTGGAGCCAGCGCACTTCAACCAGGACGCGGGCACGGATCAGGCCGTACTCGCTGAAAATCGGGCGCAGGGCCTGGGTTTTGCCGGCGTAGCGGCCGTCAACAGGGGAAACCGCAGTGAGCGAAGAGAGCTGCATGGGGTGTTCTCGGACAGTCGGGCAACGAAATGGGGCGCGTATCATACATGAAAAAATCCGCCGGTCCGTTGCCAACTGACCGGCGTATTACGCGCTACAGACTACAAAACTTTTATTGCGCGACGATTTACTCGCTGCGCATCAACGGATACAGCTCTTTGAGCAGCTTGCGCCGGCTGATCACCAACTGCCAGCGGTGCCCGCCGAGCTGTCGCCACAGGCGTGCCGAACGGATGCCGGCCAGCAGCAGGGCGCGGATCTTCGAGGCGTTGCTCGGTTGCTGCAGGTTGCGCATGTCGCCATGTACCTGAATCCGCTGGCGCAGGGTGCTCAGGGTGTCCTGATACAGCGCACCGCAGGCGGCGATCACGTTTTCGTGGGCCGGGCCGAAGTGTTCGACTTGCGACTGGATCTGCGGCAGGCGCTTGCCAATGGTGTCGAGCATGTCGTCACGTTTGGCCAGTTGGCGTTCCAGGCCGAGCATCGACAGGGCATAGCGCAGCGGCTCGCGTTGCAGGGTGCTCGGGTCGCGCTCGAGAGCGCCGATCAATGCGCGATAACCCTCGCGCAGATTGAGGTCGTCGCCACCGTACACATCCAGTGTGTCCTTCGGGTCGCGCACCAGCAGGCTGCCGAGCATGCAGCTCAGGCCGGCCTCGCTGGTCTGCCCGGTCTTGGCAATGCGGTCAACCAGCACGGCGGCGAGAAACACGCCGCCCAGCGCCGTCAGTTGCTCCTGAGTCGGGCTCATGCCTGGCCGCTCCACGGCTCGGCGACTTCGATCACGCCACCACCGAGGCAGATTTCACCGTCGTAGAACACCACGGACTGGCCCGGGGTCACTGCGCGTTGCGGTTCGTCGAACACGGCGCGGTAGCCGCTGGCGGTTTTTTCCAGGGTGCAGGCCTGATCGCTCTGGCGATAACGCACTTTGGCGGTGAGGCGCAGCGGCTGGCTCAGGTCGATCGGGTTGACCCAATAGATTTCCGAAGCGAGCAGGGCGCTGGAGAACAGCCACGGATGGTTGTTGCCCTGGCCGACGATCAGCTCGTTGGTGTCCAGATCCTTGCGCAGCACGTACCACGGCTCGTCGCCGGCATCTTTCAGGCCGCCGATGCCCAGGCCCTGACGCTGGCCGATGGTGTGGTACATCAAACCGTGGTGACGGCCGATGACTTCGCCTTCGGTGGTCTTGATCTCGCCCGGTTGCGCCGGCAGGTATTGCTTGAGGAAGTCGCTGAAACGTCGCTCGCCGATGAAGCAGATCCCGGTGGAATCCTTCTTCTTGGCGGTCGCCAGCTCGTATTTCTCGGCAATGGCGCGAACTTCGGGCTTTTCCAGTTCGCCGACCGGGAACAGGGTCTTGGCGATCTGTTCGCCGCCGACAGCGTGCAAGAAATAGCTCTGGTCTTTGTTCGGATCGAGGCCCTTGAGCAGTTCGGTGCGGCCATCGATGTCGCGACGGCGCACATAGTGGCCGGTGGCGATCAGGTCGGCGCCAAGCATCATGGCGTAGTCGAGGAACGCCTTGAACTTGATCTCGCGGTTGCACAGGATGTCCGGGTTCGGCGTGCGACCGGCCTTGTATTCGGCCAGGAAGTGCTCGAACACGTTGTCCCAGTACTCGGCGGCGAAGTTGGCGGTGTGCAGCTTGATGCCGATCTTGTCGCACACGGCCTGGGCATCCGCCAGGTCATCCATGGCGGTGCAGTATTCCGTTCCGTCGTCTTCTTCCCAGTTCTTCATGAACAGGCCTTCCACCTCGTAACCCTGCTCGATCAGCAGGAGAGCGGAAACGGAAGAGTCCACGCCGCCGGACATGCCGACAATGACGCGCTTCTTGGATGTGTCAGAAGGGGCTGGATCACGCATAGGGATTCAATGAGTGTCTTGAAAAAGGACGCGATTCTATCAGGCTCACGGCCTCAAGGCTAAAGAGAAGGGCGGATCAGTTCGAGACTGAAGTGATGGCCGGCCAGATAGTCGTCGATGCAACGGATGATCAGCTCGCTGCGCCAGTTGTCGCGCTGGGCGATTAATTCGCTGCGGGTCAACCACTTGGCGCCGACGATGCCATCGTCGAGTTGATAGTCCGGGTGGTGTTTCACCGCTTTGGCGCTGAAGCACACGCGTTGATAAGTCACGCCGTTGCTCGGCGCGGTGTACAGGTAAATGCCGACCACGCCGGTGGGTTCGACGTCCCAGCCGGTTTCCTCGAGGGTTTCACGGATGGCGGCTTCGATCAGGGTTTCGTCCGGATCCAGGTGGCCGGCCGGCTGATTGAGCACGTTACGCCCGGCCTTGTGTTCTTCGACCATCAGGAAGCGGCCGTTGTCTTCGACGATGGTGGCGACGGTGATGTGGGGGAGCCATTCCATAAAACCTTCCTCAATATCCAGATTAAAACTCAATCCCCCTGTGGGAGCGGGCTTGCTCGCGAATGCGGTGGGTCAGTCAATGACGATGTTGAATGATAAACCGCATTCGCGAGCAAGCCCGCTCCCACAGGGGTTTCGTGTTGTGTTCGGAAATAGAAACCCCGGCACTGGGCCGTAATGCTGTTCACTTAAGTGGAGCAGCCTTACGATCCACAGGAAACCGGGTCTTTGAAATTTTCACCGTCCTAGGTCTCGAAGGCCTTGGGCGGTGATCCAGAAACAATCCTCCAATACCTGCCCTCAACTCTGATAGCCGCCTCCCTGTCGCTGAAATCGGATTGGCTGCTGCCATTACGATCAGTTGGACCGCGATGTACTGACAGGCTGGTTTGAAGCGGATGTCCGAAGGGAGGCGACCCAATGCAACTGCCGCTTGACTGGCTTCCCGACGAACCACGTTGTAAGCCAGCAACAGTCCCCAGACTTCCTGATAGATCAAGTCGACTTTTTTGCTACGCAAGGTCACTGCGTTCTGCTGCATTGAGCTTTTGATGTCTCTGAAGCCTAACTCGATTTCCCAGCGTTCCTGATAAAGCCGGGCAACGGCTTCGGTGCTGTAGGTGCTCGCCGGCAGTGACGTCATGACTGTCTTGAGTTTGCCTTGAATTTCATAGCTGACTTCGCGGGCCTCCCAATGTGTTGAGAGGGCCGGATTTCGGGCTCTGGCTTGCGGTGAGACCTTCATGCGCACCAGGCGATCATGCGGGTTGTAACGAGCCACTTCCTCACAAACCGTGCCTTTTTTGGCTGGAATCAACCAGTGCCGATGTGTACCGGCTTTATTCAGATTCGACAGTAGTTCGGCACCCCAGAACCCTTTATCGAATAACGTCACCGAGTGATCGGGAACCTGCTGCAAAAACTCGTCGGCCAAGCGCATTTCACTGCGTCGGTAAGGGCTCAATTGGGCATCCAGGATTACGTGCGAACGCACATTCATCAACGCCACCAAGCGCAGCATGGGGAACGGAGTCTGGCGCTCGGTCCGGGTGTTTCCCGACCCGAAATGATCTCGAAGTTCGGGCGTATCCGGAGTACGCAAAAGCGCACCGTCCACTGCAAACACTTGCAGGCCCTGCCAAGCATCATCGGTATAACGCTCCGCGCCCCATTGATGACCTGTCTTGCGAAATAACCATTCAACAGGATCGGCACCGAGCCGCTTACGCGCTTCGGTTACACCGCTTCGTGCTAATAGCTGGTCAGAGGCCAGCCCTTGGGCACAAATGTTCAAACGCCTGGCCACTTCGTGGACCGGCTCGTCACGAAACAGCGCCATGCCGAGTACCAGCCAAAGCACTTGATCGGCGGGCAAGCGACGTCGGCGAATGGTCGCCTGACTGGAGAGATCCAGTGCAGACGCTACCCACTCAACCGGAATATGTTGGGTAAAGGTACTCAGATCGCAGAAGTTAAAAAGATCGCCAAGGTCGAGCAGGTCTTGCTGAACAGACATAAAAAATCCGATGCCAGAGGTCTGGCATCGGATTTTCAAGTAAGCCCTGCTGAGACTCAAATGCTTAAGTGAACAGCATTACGGCACTGGGCCGGGGCTTCTATACAGCATTACAACCTTAAACCAGCGCAGCAATCGCCGCGTTGAAGGTTGCGCTTGGGCGCATGGCCTTGCTGATCAGCTCGGCATCGGCGTGGTAGTAACCACCGATGTCGACTGGCTTGCCCTGCACGGCGTTGAGCTCGGCAACGATGGTCGCCTCGTTCTCGGTCAGGGTTTTGGCCAGGGTCGCGAACTGCGCTTGCAGTGCAGCGTCTTCGGTCTGGGCGGCCAGGGCCTGAGCCCAGTACATCGCCAGATAGAAGTGGCTGCCGCGGTTGTCGATGTTGCCGACTTTGCGCGATGGCGACTTGTTGTTGTCGAGGAACTGACCGGTGGCCTGATCCAGGGTTTTCGACAGAACCAGCGCTTTCGGGTTGTTGTAGTTCACACCCAAATGCTCGAGGGACGCTGCCAGCGCCAGGAATTCGCCCAGCGAATCCCAGCGCAGGAAGTTCTCTTCAACCAGTTGCTGCACGTGCTTCGGTGCCGAACCGCCGGCGCCGGTTTCGAACAGGCCACCGCCGTTCATCAGCGGCACGATCGACAGCATCTTGGCGCTGGTGCCCAGTTCCATGATCGGGAACAGGTCAGTCAGGTAGTCGCGCAGTACGTTGCCGGTCACCGAGATGGTGTCCTTGCCTTCGCGGGTGCGCTGCAGGGTGTACTTCATGGCATCGACCGGCGCCATGATCTGGATGTCCAGACCGCTGGTGTCGTGATCCTTCAGGTAAGCCTGAACCTTCTCGATCACTACGCCGTCGTGGGCGCGCATCGGGTCCAGCCAGAAGATCGCCGGGGTGCTGCTGGCGCGAGCACGGTTGACGGCCAGTTTGACCCAGTCCTGGATCGGCGCGTCTTTGGTCTGGCACATGCGGAAGATGTCGCCGGCTTCAACAGTCTGTTCCATCAGCAGGTTGCCCTTGCTGTCGGTGACGCGAACCACGCCGTCAGCCTTAATCTGGAAGGTCTTGTCGTGCGAGCCGTACTCTTCGGCTTTCTTCGCCATCAGGCCAACGTTCGGCACGCTGCCCATGGTGGTCGGATCGAACGCGCCGTTGGCTTTGCAATCTTCGATCACGGCCTGGTAGATGGTTGCGTAGCAACGATCCGGGATCACGGCCTTGGTGTCGTGCAGTTGGCCGTCGGTGCCCCACATTTTGCCGGAGTCACGGATCATCGCCGGCATCGAGGCGTCGACGATGACGTCGCTCGGCACGTGCAGGTTGGTGATGCCCTTGTCGGAGTTGACCATCGCCAGCGACGGACGCGCGGCGTAGACCGCTGCGATGTCCGCTTCGATCTGCGCTTGCTGCTCGGCCGGCAGGGCCTTGATGCGAGCGTACAGGTCGCCGATGCCGTTGTTCAGGTTGAAGCCGATCTGGGCCAGCACGTCAGCGTGCTTGGTCAGGGCGTCTTTATAGAACTCGGCAACGATCTGGCCGAACATGATCGGGTCGGAGACCTTCATCATGGTCGCTTTCAGGTGAACCGAGAGCAGCACGCCCTGGGCCTTGGCGCTTTCGATTTCAGCGGCGATGAACGCGCGCAGGGCGTTTTTGCTCATCACGGCGCAGTCGAGGATCTCGCCCGCCTGAACGCTGGTTTTTTCTTTCAGAACGGTCGCGGTGCCGTCTTTGGCAATCAGCTCGATTTTCACAGTGTCAGCGGCGTCGATCAGGGCAGCTTTTTCGCTGCCGTAGAAATCGCCGGTGCTCATGTGAGCTACGTGGGATTTGGAGTCTTTGGCCCAGGCGCCCATTTTGTGCGGGTGCTTGCGCGCGTAGTTTTTTACCGACAGCGGAGCGCGGCGGTCGGAGTTGCCTTCACGCAGAACCGGGTTCACGGCGCTGCCCTTGACCTTGTCGTAACGCGCCTTGGCTTCTTTTTCGGCGTCGTTGGTCACGGTTTCCGGGTAGTCCGGCAGGTTGTAACCCTGGGCTTGCAGCTCTTTGATTGCTGCTTGCAGCTGAGGCACCGAAGCACTGATGTTCGGCAGCTTGATGATGTTGGCTTCAGGCGTAACGGCCAGGTCGCCCAGTTCGGCGAGGTGGTCGGCTACGGCTTTGTCGCCCAGTTGCTCGGGGAAGCTGGCCAGGATGCGCGCTGCAAGAGAGATATCGCGGGTTTCCACGGCGATATCGGCCGAGGCGGTGTAAGCCTCGATGATCGGCAGCAGGGAATAGGTGGCGAGGGCTGGAGCTTCGTCGGTGAAGGTATAGATGATCTTCGAGCGGGTGGGCATATTCGGATTAACTCTCTCTTCTTTGCTAAAGCGTGCGCAGAAACTCGAGGGGCGCCGGGTAAGCGCGTTCGTTCAAAGTCATCCATGAACCGAATGTCGAGATTCTTCGCGGTGATGTTGGGTGCATCAGTAGAGCGTCAAGCAGTCGGACTGCGGTAACAACCCGACCAATCAGGCGGAAAGTCTCGTGCTAGAGAGGCCAGCCGTCGTGACCCTTTGGTCAGCGGGCGGCATTATACATAGGTAGCTGGCAATCTGCCGATGGTTCATATGCAACGATTCTCGTCCATTGGTCTAAAGGTCGCAGGGGCGGGTGGGGCGTAGAGTCGCTGCGAATGCTTGAGTTTGGCGCTTTTCCCTTTGCTTTCAGGCTTGTACGAAACCAGATGTAGCCGCGCCGTGAACAGAGGGTTTGCGTGTTGATTTAACTGGGTTACGCTCGAACCAAGCCAGATGTTCAATCCAAACAATGGAGTTCAGCATGGGTTACAAGAAGATTCAGGTTCCAGCCGTCGGCGACAAAATCACCGTCAATGCAGACCATTCTCTCAATGTTCCTGATAACCCGATCATCCCCTTCATTGAAGGTGACGGCATTGGCGTCGACGTCAGCCCGGTGATGATCAAAGTGGTTGATGCTGCCGTGGCCAAGGCCTATGGGGGCAAGCGCAAGATTTCCTGGATGGAGGTTTATGCTGGCGAAAAAGCGACCCAGGTCTACGACCAGGACACCTGGCTGCCCCAGGAAACCCTGGACGCCGTCAAAGATTACGTGGTCTCCATCAAGGGCCCGCTGACCACCCCGGTCGGTGGTGGCATCCGCTCCCTCAACGTTGCCCTGCGCCAGCAACTCGATCTTTATGTATGCCTGCGTCCTGTGGTGTGGTTCGAAGGTGTGCCGAGCCCGGTGAAAAAGCCTGGCGATGTCGATATGGTGATCTTCCGCGAGAACTCCGAAGACATTTATGCCGGTATCGAATGGAAGGCCGGTTCCCCTGAGGCCACCAAGGTCATCAAGTTCCTGAAAGAAGAAATGGGCGTCACCAAGATCCGTTTCGACCAGGATTGCGGGATCGGCATCAAGCCTGTTTCCAAGGAAGGCACCAAGCGTCTGGTGCGCAAGGCTCTGCAATACGTGGTGGACAACGACCGCAAGTCGCTGACCATCGTGCACAAGGGCAACATCATGAAATTCACCGAAGGTGCCTTCAAGGACTGGGGTTACGAGGTGGCGAAGGAAGAATTCGGCGCCGAGCTGCTCGATGGCGGCCCATGGATGAAATTCAAGAACCCGAAAACCGGCCGTGAAGTCATCGTCAAGGATGCCATCGCCGACGCCATGCTTCAGCAGATCCTGTTGCGTCCGGCCGAATACGATGTGATTGCCACGCTGAACCTCAACGGCGACTACCTCTCCGACGCCCTGGCGGCGGAAGTGGGCGGTATCGGTATCGCGCCGGGTGCCAACCTGTCCGACACCGTGGCCATGTTCGAGGCGACCCACGGTACCGCGCCGAAGTACGCCGGCAAGGACCAGGTCAACCCGGGTTCGGTGATTCTGTCGGCCGAGATGATGTTGCGTCATCTGGGCTGGACCGAAGCAGCGGATCTCATCATCAAGGGCACTAACGGCGCCATCAAGGCCAAGACCGTGACCTATGACTTCGAACGTCTGATGGACGGTGCCACGCTGGTGTCGTCTTCGGGCTTCGGTGAGGCGATCATCAAGCACATGTAAGCCGTGCAGGTACAAAAAAACCGCCTTCGGGCGGTTTTTTCATGACCGGGTGACGGTTATGTCAGCCCGACACCTTTTCTGTATGAGGGGCATGCGTAGCCGCTTCGTTTGACACCTGCGCCGCCGCGATCTTTACCGCATGCAGGCCTTTGGGTCCCTGGACGATGTCGAAACTCACGACCTGCCCGGCCTTGAGGGTTTTATACCCGTCCATCTCAATGGCGGAGTAGTGCGCAAAGAAATCAATGTCTTTGCCATCCTCGTCACGTCCTTCCCGGGCATCGGTATTGATGAAGCCGAATCCCTTGGCATTGTTGAACCACTTGACCTTGCCGACAGCCATGCTCAAATCCCTCTGCAACAGACTCCATCGCTGGAGTATCATCCAGGACATCCGCAATCTAATCCGTTAAAAGGATTGACTCCGCGGATCTTTTTTACCCACTGTGGGCTCTATTGGTTGTAACACCGTTTTCCCGATAGTCAAGGTGACCGGGCAGTCGGAGTTGAAAAGGTGTACAGCCGCCCCCACCACTGTATTTGCACAACTGACGAACCTTTCTTTCCATGCATGCAATCAGCCAGATTCGACTAACATTCAATCAGGATCGCCCGCTTCTCCAAAAGGATCATCCAGAGGAGCACGACGACGATTCGGCAGGCGTTGCTGTTCAGGAAGCAAAGCCTGCGTTACAGGCGCCGCCGATGTACAAGGTGGTTTTGTTCAATGATGACTACACACCGATGGATTTCGTCGTCGAAGTGCTCGAGATGTTTTTTAACCTGAATCGCGAGCTGGCGACCAAGGTCATGCTGGCCGTTCACACAGAAGGACGGGCAGTATGTGGAGTGTTTACCCGCGACATCGCCGAGACAAAGGCCATGCAGGTCAACCAGTACGCCAGGGAAAGCCAGCATCCGCTACTCTGTGAAATCGAGAAGGACGGTTAATCGCCGACCACTTGGGTATGAGGTGAAGCTATGTTAAACCGCGAGCTCGAAGTCACCCTCAATCTTGCCTTCAAGGAGGCTCGTTCGAAGCGTCATGAATTCATGACCGTCGAACACCTGCTGCTGGCCCTATTGGACAATGAGGCTGCCGCCACCGTATTGCGTGCCTGCGGCGCAAACCTCGACAAACTCAAGCACGACCTGCAGGAGTTCATCGACTCCACCACGCCACTGATCCCCGTCCATGACGAAGATCGCGAGACCCAGCCAACCCTGGGCTTCCAGCGTGTACTGCAGCGTGCTGTCTTTCATGTACAGAGCTCGGGCAAACGCGAAGTAACCGGCGCCAACGTGCTGGTTGCCATCTTCAGTGAGCAAGAGAGTCAGGCCGTATTCCTGCTGAAACAGCAGAGCGTTGCGCGCATTGATGTCGTCAATTACATCGCCCACGGCATTTCCAAAGTGCCGGGGCATGGCGATCACTCTGAAGGTGAACAAGATATGCAGGACGACGAGGGCGGTGAGTCTTCTTCTTCAGGCAATCCGCTGGATGCTTATGCCAGCAATCTCAACGAACTCGCGCGCCAGGGTCGGATCGATCCGCTGGTCGGCCGCGAGATGGAAGTCGAGCGTGTCGCGCAGATTCTGGCGCGTCGGCGCAAGAACAATCCGCTGCTGGTCGGCGAGGCAGGCGTGGGTAAAACCGCGATTGCCGAAGGCCTGGCCAAGCGCATTGTCGACAACCAGGTGCCGGATCTGCTGGCCAACAGCGTCGTCTATTCGCTCGATCTCGGTGCCCTGCTGGCAGGCACCAAGTATCGCGGTGATTTCGAGAAGCGCTTCAAGGCGCTGCTCAATGAACTGAAAAAACGTCCGCAGGCGATCCTGTTCATCGACGAAATTCACACCATCATCGGTGCGGGTGCTGCGTCCGGTGGCGTGATGGATGCCTCGAACCTGCTCAAGCCGCTACTGTCGTCTGGCGACATTCGTTGCATCGGCTCGACCACGTTCCAGGAATTTCGCGGCATCTTCGAGAAGGATCGGGCCTTGGCTCGACGCTTCCAGAAGGTTGATGTCGTCGAGCCGTCGGTGGAAGACACCATCGGTATCCTGCGCGGCCTGAAAGGGCGTTTCGAGCAGCACCACAACATCGAATACAGCGATGAGTCGTTGCGCGCCGCTGCTGAGCTGGCATCGCGCTACATCAATGACCGGCATATGCCGGACAAGGCCATCGACGTGATCGACGAGGCGGGTGCCTATCAGCGCCTGCAACCGGCCGATAAACGCGTGAAGCGCATTGACGTGCCGCAGGTTGAAGACATCGTGGCGAAGATCGCGCGGATTCCGCCGAAACACGTCACCAGCTCCGACAAGGAACTGCTGCGTAACCTGGAGCGTGACCTGAAGCTGACGGTGTTTGGTCAGGACGCAGCCATCGATTCGCTGTCGACTGCGATCAAACTGTCCCGCGCCGGCCTCAAGTCGCCTGACAAGCCAGTCGGTTCGTTCCTGTTCGCCGGTCCGACCGGTGTCGGTAAAACCGAAGCTGCGCGGCAATTGGCCAAGGCACTGGGGATCGAACTCGTTCGCTTCGACATGTCTGAGTACATGGAGCGTCACACCGTATCGCGTCTGATCGGTGCGCCTCCAGGCTATGTCGGGTTCGATCAGGGAGGTCTGTTGACCGAAGCGATCACCAAGCAGCCGCACTGCGTATTGCTGCTCGATGAAATCGAGAAGGCGCATCCGGAAGTCTTCAACCTGCTGCTGCAGGTAATGGACCACGGTACGCTCACCGATAACAACGGGCGCAAGGCGGACTTCCGCAATGTGATCATCATCATGACCACCAACGCCGGCGCCGAAACCGCGGCGCGTGCTTCGATCGGTTTCACCCATCAGGACCACTCGTCTGATGCGATGGAAGTGATCAAGAAGAGCTTTACGCCGGAATTCCGTAACCGTCTGGACACCATTATCCAGTTTGGTCGCCTCAGTCATGAGGTCATCAAAAGTGTGGTGGACAAGTTCCTTACCGAACTGCAGGCGCAGCTGGAAGACAAGCGTGTGTTGCTCGAGGTTACCGATGCAGCGCGCAGTTGGCTGGCGGCCGGTGGCTACGATTCGGCCATGGGTGCGCGTCCGATGGCGCGTCTGATCCAGGACAAGATCAAGCGTCCGTTGGCGGAGGAGATTCTGTTTGGCGAGCTGGCCGAGCATGGCGGTGTGGTGCACATCGACATCAAGGATGGTGAGTTGACGTTTGACTTCGAGACTACGGCGGAGATGGCCTGACGGCTTGGTTGTTGGTTTGGAAGGCGCCTTCGGGCGCCTTTTTGTTGGCTGATGTTTTTGGGTGTATATCCGTTGCTGCGGTTATGGCTGCTTAGGGTTCCGCCCTTACGGCGGGTCACTTTTGGCAAACGCCCCAAAAGTAACCAAAAGGTCTATGCCCTGACGTTCGGCCCTCGCCTGGGCTCGGGTTCCTTCGCTCCGGGATTCATCCGGGGGGCAGCGCCTACGGTTTGCTTCGCTGCACCTCCTCTCGCTGTGTTTGGCTGCGCCAAACGGTCGCTGCGCTCCCACCCCCGGATAAATCCCTCCACTCAGCCTGCCGACGGGCCCTGAGATCAAAAGCGGTACTCGAGCTAACGCTCATTGTGTTGAGTGGGGCGGCTTCGCCGCAGGGGCAGCACGCAATCTGAACTGTACCTGCTGGCGATGGCGGCCTACGAGCCGACCGATCTCTAACTGAATGCACTCAATCCAAATGTGGGAGCGGGCTTGCTCGCGAAAGCGGCCTGCCAGTCGACCAATTTCTTAATGAATGTACCCAGTCCCATGTAGGAACTGCCGAAGGCTGTGATCTTTTGATCTGCTTTGGCTTTGGCTTTGGCTTTGGCTTTGGCTTTGGCTTTGGTTTTTGATCTTCAGGCCCATCGGCAGGCCGAGCGAAGGTGTCCATCAGGGGGGTAGGCGCGCAGCGCCATGCGGCGAAGCCGCATCCATCGAGAGGAGGTGCAGCGCAGCAAACCGTAGGCGATGCCCCCTGATGGGCACCGTAGCGAGGGAACACTGAGCCTCAGCGAAGTGCCGTACGCCGGGGCAAAGCCTTTTGGGTTACCTTTTCGGCGTTTGGAAAAGGTGACTCGCTGTAAGAGCGAAACCATAGGAGGCCGTTACCGCAGCAACGGATATACACCCAAAACCCAGGCCCAAACCAAACCAAACCAAACCCAAATCGCAGACAAACAAAAACGCCCGGCAAAGCCGGGCGTCTTGTATTGACTTGATTAGCGAGCGCGGTAAGTGATGCGCCCTTTGCTCAAGTCATAGGGCGTCAGCTCGACGCGCACTTTGTCACCGGTAAGAATACGAATGTAGTTCTTGCGCATCTTGCCGGAGATATGCGCGGTTACGACGTGCCCATTTTCCAACTCCACACGAAACATGGTGTTGGGCAGGGTGTCGACGACAGTGCCTTCCATTTCGAAGCTGTCTTCTTTCGACATGCAGTAAAGCCCTCGGTGTCCAATGAATGGCCCGGTGCAACTGCGCCAGGCAAAAGCGGCGTGCATTGTGCCCGAAAAAGGGGGTTCAAGCCAAGGGGTTTACGGCTTGCGATTAGTTCAGGATCACCCAGCGCTGATTAATCAGCAATTCGATGGGGCGATATTGGGTCTTGTAGTTCATCTTTTTGCAGTTCTTGATCCAATAACCGAGATACACCGCCTCCAGCCCCAGGCGCTGACTTTCAGCGATTTGCCACAGGATTGCGAAACGCCCCAGGCTGCGGCGCTCTTCGTCAGGCTCGTAAAACGTATAGACCGCCGACAAACCGTTGGGCAGCAAGTCGGTGACGGCGACGGCGAGTAACCGTCCGTCGAGACGAAATTCGTAAAAGCGCGAAAAGGGCAGGTCACGTACCAGGAAGGTCGAAAACTGGTCGCGGCTCGGCGGGTACATGTCGCCATCGGCATGTCGCTGCTCGATATAGCGCTGGTACAGATCGAAATATTCTTCGCTGAAGTGCGGTTTTACCGGGCGCACCTGCAAGTCGGCATTGCGTTTGAAAATGCGTTTCTGCTGGCGGTTGGGGCTGAACTGCGACACCGGGATGCGCGCAGGCACGCACGCATTGCAATTCTGGCAATGAGGTCGATACAGATGATCGCCGCTGCGACGAAAACCCATTTCCGACAGGTCTGCGTAGACATGCACATCCATGGGCTGACTAGGGTCGAGGAACAGCGTCGTCGCCTGCTCCTCGGGCAGATAACTGCAGGAATGAGGCTGAGTGGCATAGAACTTCAAGCGCGCCAACTCGGTCATGATCAACCCTCGGGATAAGCTGGTGAATTAAGTGTAAGCCACGCGCGCAAAAGTCGCTCAGCAAACCCAGGTGGCACGACTGGGTTGATCCAGGTGGCGAGCCAGATAGTCGGCGAATTCGCGACGGGAGATCGCCCGCGCGCCAAGGCTGTGCAGATGATCGGTCGGCATCTGGCAGTCAATCAGGACGAATCCGGCGTCTTTGAGATGCTGCACCAGCGTTGCAAAGCCAAATTTGGAGGCATTGTCGGCGCGACTGAACATCGATTCGCCGAAAAACAGCTGACCCATCGCCAGGCCATACAGGCCGCCGACCAGTTGGCCCTGATCCCAGACTTCGACCGAATGGGCGAAGCCGCGGCGGTGCAGTTCGAGGTAGGCGTCCTGCATGGCTTCGGTGATCCAGGTACCGTCGGCGTAGTCCCGTGGTGCAGCGCAGGCGCGAATGACGGCTGCGAAATCCTGATCGAAGGTCACCTGATAGCGTTGCTGGCGCAGCAGTTTGCCGAGGCTGCGCGAGACGTGCAGTTCGTCGGGAAACAGAACGGTGCGCGGATCCGGAGACCACCAGAGAATCGGCTGGCCTTCGGAGAACCACGGAAAACAGCCATGCCGGTAAGCCTGCACCAGGCGATCGGCGGACAGATCACCACCGGCAGCCAGCAATCCATTGGGATCGCGCATGGCCTTTTCCAGAGGTGGGAAAGTCAGGGAATTGCGTTGTAACCAAGTCAGCATGGCGTCCAGGCTTGCAGAAGGGGAGGGCGGTGCGGGCATCAGGCCCGCGATAAAGTGTGCCGTTAAATGACAGGAATGTCGTCCAGATACTTCTCCGCGTCCAGTGCCGCCATGCAGCCGGCTCCTGCCGAGGTCACGGCCTGGCGATAAACGTGGTCGGCCACGTCGCCGGCAGCGAAGACGCCGGGGATCTCGGTGGCGGTGGCGTCACCGTCATTGCCGCCCCTGACCAGCAGATAGCCGTCGCGCATCGGCAACTGGCCCTGGAACAGGTCGGTGTTGGGTTTGTGGCCGATGGCAATGAACACGCCGGCCAGCGGCAACTCGCGGGTTTCGCCTGTGTGGCTGTCACGCAGGCGTGCACCGGTCACGCCGCTGGCGTCGCCCAGCACTTCATCCAGATTCTGGTTCCAGTGCAGGCGAACGTTGCCGTTGGTGGCTTTTTCGAACAGTTTGTCCTGAAGGATTTTCTCCGAGCGCAATTTGTCGCGACGGTGGATCAAGTGCACCTCTTTGGCGATGTTCGACAGGTACAGCGCTTCCTCGACGGCGGTGTTGCCGCCGCCCACCACCGCGACTACCTGATTGCGGTAGAAGAAGCCGTCACAGGTCGCGCAGGCCGACACCCCTTTGCCGGCAAAGGCTTCTTCCGAGGGTAGTCCCAGATACTGCGCCGAAGCGCCGGTGGCAATGATCAGCGCGTCGCAGGTGTAGGTGCCGCTGTCGCCGATGAGTTCGAACGGGCGCTGCTGCAACTTGGCGGTGTGGATGTGGTCGTAAACGATCTCTGTGGCAAAGCGCTCGGCGTGTTTCTGCATGCGCTCCATCAGTACCGGGCCGGTCAGGCCTTCGACGTCGCCGGGCCAGTTGTCGACTTCGACTGTGGTGGTGAGCTGGCCACCGGCCTGCAGGCCAGTAATCACCACCGGTTTGAGGTTGGCGCGGGCGGCGTATACGGCGGCGCTGTAACCGGCCGGGCCGGAGCCAAGAATGATCAGGCGTGAATGCTTCGCTGCGTTCATCAAATACACCTCATAAGCCTTTGTCACAAAAGACAATGCATGCTCAAATTGAACCGCAGGGTTTGTGGGATTGGCTATGCTCAGCTAAGGGTTTTGAAGCATGGCATCAGCCGCACAAACCCGTACAATGCCGGACTGTTACAGAATATTCGACGTGCGCAGTGTTTATAGCTGTGTTTATAAAAGCAGCGGCACAGTGTTAAAAGTAGTCTCAGTTGCGCCGGTTCACTTTTTTACCTGCCTGGATTGGGCAGTTTTTTATCGTCATTCAATAGATGGACGCGCCCCGGGCGCAGGAAAAGAAGCGTTTTGAAGAAATCCACCGCAGCACCAAAAACAGTCGTTCCGCTCTGGCGCCAGCAATTGCACTACCGGCTCAAGGAAGGTGCATTGATCGCCATCGGTGCCTTGTGCCTGTTCCTGATGATGGCCTTGCTGACCTACGGCAAGGACGATCCGGGCTGGAGCCACAACAGCAAGATCGACGACGTGCAGAACTTCGGCGGCCCGGCCGGTTCCTACAGCGCCGACATCCTGTTCATGGTGCTGGGTTACTTCGCGTACATCTTCCCGTTGCTGCTGGCGGTCAAGGCGTATCAGATCTTCCGTCAACGTCACGAGCCGTGGCAGTGGAGCGGCTGGCTGTTCTCCTGGCGTCTGATCGGTCTGGTGTTCCTGGTGCTGTCGGGCGCCGCGCTCGCGCATATCCATTTCCATGCGGCCACCGGGCTGCCGGCGGGTGCGGGCGGGGCGCTGGGGGAAAGTCTCGGTGATCTGGCGCGTAACGCGCTGAATATCCAGGGCAGCACGCTGCTGTTCATTGCGCTGTTCCTGTTCGGCCTGACCGTATTCACTGACCTGTCGTGGTTCAAGGTGATGGACGTCACCGGCAAGATCACCCTCGACCTGTTCGAACTGTTCCAGGGCGCGATCAACCGCTGGTGGTCGGCGCGTACCGAGCGTAAGCAACTGGTTGCGCAGCTGCGTGAAGTCGATGATCGCGTCCACGACGTGGTGGCGCCGACCGTTACCGACAAGCGTGAACAGGCCAAGGTCAAGGAGCGCCTGATCGAGCGCGAACAGGCCCTGAGCAAGCACATGTCCGATCGCGAGAAACAGGTGCCGCCGGTCATCGCTCCGGCTCCGGTCAAGGCGCCCGAGCCTAGCAAGCGCGTGCAGAAAGAGAAGCAGGCGCCGTTGTTCGTCGACAGTGCCGTGGAAGGCACCTTGCCGCCGATCTCGATTCTCGATCCTGCGGAAAAGAAACAACTTAATTATTCGCCGGAATCCCTGGCAGCGGTCGGCCACTTGCTCGAGATCAAGCTCAAGGAGTTCGGCGTCGAGGTCACCGTGGACTCGATCCATCCGGGCCCGGTGATTACCCGTTACGAAATTCAGCCTGCCGCCGGCGTCAAAGTCAGCCGCATCGCCAACCTGGCCAAAGACCTTGCACGTTCGCTGGCTGTGACCAGTGTGCGGGTGGTCGAGGTGATTCCGGGCAAGACCACGGTCGGTATCGAGATTCCCAACGAAGACCGGCAGATCGTGCGTTTCTCCGAAGTGCTGTCGACCCCCGAGTACGACAACTTCAAATCGCCGGTCACCCTCGCTCTGGGCCACGACATCGGCGGCAAACCGGTCATCACCGACCTGGCGAAGATGCCGCACCTGCTGGTCGCCGGTACGACCGGTTCCGGTAAGTCGGTGGGTGTGAACGCGATGATCCTGTCGATCCTCTTCAAGTCTGGCCCGGAAGACGCCAAGCTGATCATGATCGACCCGAAAATGCTCGAGCTGTCGATCTACGAAGGCATTCCGCACCTGCTGTGCCCAGTGGTCACCGACATGAAGGACGCCGCCAACGCCCTGCGCTGGAGCGTTGCCGAGATGGAGCGCCGCTACAAGCTGATGGCGAAGATGGGCGTGCGTAACCTGTCCGGCTTCAACGCCAAGGTCAAGGAAGCGCAGGACGCCGGCGAGCCGTTGAGCGATCCGCTGTACAAGCGCGAAAGCATCCACGACGAAGCGCCGCTGCTGCAGAAGCTGCCGACCATCGTCGTGGTCGTCGACGAATTCGCCGACATGATGATGATCGTCGGCAAGAAGGTTGAAGAACTGATCGCCCGTATCGCGCAAAAGGCGCGTGCTGCCGGTATTCACTTGATCCTCGCGACCCAGCGTCCTTCGGTGGACGTGATCACCGGTCTGATCAAGGCCAACATTCCGACGCGGATGGCGTTCCAGGTGTCGAGCAAGATCGACTCGCGGACCATCATCGACCAGGGCGGTGCCGAGCAACTGCTCGGTCACGGTGACATGCTCTACATGCCGCCGGGCACCAGCCTGCCGATCCGGGTTCACGGCGCGTTCGTTTCCGACGATGAAGTACACCGCGTGGTGGAAGCCTGGAAACTGCGTGGCGCACCGGAATACAACGATGACATCCTCAACGGTGTCGAAGAGGCGGGCAGCGGTTTTGAAGGCAGCAGCGGTGGCGGCGACGGTGATGATCCGGAGACCGACGCGCTGTATGACGAAGCCGTGCAGTTCGTGCTGGAAAGCCGCCGGGCGTCGATTTCCGCGGTACAGCGCAAGCTGAAGATCGGTTACAACCGCGCTGCGCGCATGATCGAAGCCATGGAAATGGCCGGCGTGGTGACTTCGATGAACACCAACGGTTCGCGTGAAGTGCTGGCCCCGGGGCCGATGCGCGACTGATTCAGCCGCTCCGATTTGCAACAAAGGATGGCGCAATGACGCGCCGTCCCCTCCCCACAAGTATTCAAGAGGACTCCCATGCGTCTTATCCGCATGCTGTTGCCAGTACTGGCGCTGACCACTTTCACGGCCCACGCCGATGACAAGGACGTGGCGCGTCTGACCCAATTGCTGGAAACATCGAAAACCCTGACCGCGAATTTTTCCCAGCTGACCCTCGACGGCAGCGGCACGCAGTTGCAGGAAACTCGCGGTGATATGGTCCTGCAGCGTCCGGGCCTGTTCTACTGGCACACCGAAGCGCCAAACGAGCAGACCATGGTCTCCGATGGCAAGAAAGTCACCCTGTGGGACCCGGACCTGGAACAGGCCACCATCAAGAAGCTCGATGAGCGTCTGACCCAGACCCCGGCGCTGCTGCTGTCCGGTGATGTGTCGAAGATCAGCCAGAGCTTTGATATCAGCGCGAAAGAGGCGGGCGGCGTGATCGACTTCACCCTCAAGCCGAAGACCAAGGACACCCTGTTCGACAGCCTGCGCCTGTCGTTCCGCAACGGTCTGGTCAATGACATGCAACTGATCGACAGCGTCGGCCAGCGCACCAACATCCTGTTCACCGCGGTCAAGGCCAACGAACCTGTCTCGGCGTCGAAGTTCAAGTTTGACGTCCCGAAGGGTGCTGACGTTATCCAGGAATAAATCTCGGATCCCGGGTTGGGCTGTTGTGGCTTGGAGCTTTTGTGGCGAGGGAGCTTGCTCCCGCTGCGGCGCGAAGCGGCCCCGCTCTTGAATCAAAAGCGGGGACTGCTGCGGAGTCCAGCGGGAGCAAGCTCCCTCGCCACAGGGTTTACCCCAGGTTTCAGATAATCAGAGGTTTCAACGCTACGTGATGGATCTGTTTCGCAGTGCACCGATTGCCCAGCCACTGGCCGCGCGTTTGCGCGCGACCAATCTGGATGAGTACGTCGGTCAGGAGCACGTGCTCGCTCGCGGCAAGCCTCTGCGTGAGGCGCTGGAGCAGGGTGCCCTGCATTCGATGATCTTCTGGGGGCCGCCGGGCGTGGGCAAGACCACCCTCGCGCGCTTGCTCGCGGAAGTCTCGGATGCGCACTTCGAAACGGTCTCGGCGGTACTTGCCGGGGTCAAGGAGATCCGCCAGGCGGTGGAAATCGCCAAGCAGCAGGCCGGCCAGTATGGCAAGCGCACGATTCTGTTCGTCGATGAAGTGCACCGTTTCAACAAGTCGCAGCAGGATGCGTTCCTGCCGTATGTTGAGGACGGCACGCTGATTTTCATCGGCGCCACCACCGAAAACCCTTCGTTTGAATTGAACAACGCGCTGTTGTCGCGGGCCCGTGTCTATGTGCTGAAAAGCCTCGACGAGACCGCGCTTCGCAAACTGGTGCACCGCGCACTCACCGAAGAGCGCGGGCTGGGCAAACGCAACCTGACCCTCAGCGATGAAGGCTTCCAGATGCTGCTGTCGGCCGCCGATGGCGATGGCCGGCGCCTGCTCAATCTGCTGGAGAACGCCTCGGATCTGGCTGAAGACAACAGCGAGATGGGCACCGAGTTGCTGCAAAGCCTGCTCGGCGACACCCGGCGACGCTTCGACAAGGGCGGCGAAGCGTTCTACGACCAGATCTCGGCGCTGCACAAATCGGTACGCGGTTCCAACCCCGATGGCGCGCTGTACTGGTTCGCGCGAATGATCGACGGCGGCTGTGATCCGCTGTATCTGGCGCGGCGTGTGGTGCGCATGGCCAGCGAAGACATCGGCAACGCCGACCCGCGTGCCCTGAGCCTGTGCCTGGCGGCGTGGGAAGTGCAGGAGCGCCTCGGCAGTCCGGAAGGCGAGTTGGCGGTGGCTCAGGCCATCACCTATCTGGCCTGCGCACCGAAAAGCAATGCGGTGTACATGGGTTTCAAGACTGCGCTGCGCGCCGCTGCCGAATACGGTTCGCTGGAAGTGCCGCTGCACTTGCGCAATGCCCCAACCAAGCTGATGAAGCAGTTGGGCTATGGCGACGAATACCGTTACGCCCACGACGAGCCGGACGCCTATGCCGCCGGCGAAGACTATTTCCCGGAAGAACTCGAACCGATTCCGTTCTATCAACCGGTGCCCCGTGGCCTGGAATTGAAGATCGGCGAGAAGCTCAACCACCTCGCTCAACTCGACCGTTTAAGCCCAAGACAGCGGAGAAAATAGTGCTTCCATTGATCGTTGCGGTCTCCGTCGGCGGAATTGCCGGCACCCTGTTGCGCTTCGCCACCGGCAATTGGGTCAACGCCAATTGGCCGCGGCACTTCTATACCGCGACGCTGGCCGTTAATATCGTGGGCTGTCTGCTGATTGGCGTGTTGTACGGCCTGTTTCTGATACGCCCGGAGGTGCCGATCGAGGTGCGTGCCGGGTTGATCGTCGGCTTCCTCGGAGGGCTGACGACTTTTTCATCCTTTTCACTGGATACGGTGCGTCTGCTGGAAAGCGGGCAAGTGCCGCTGGCCCTGGGCTATGCGGCAATCAGCGTATTCGGCGGGCTGCTCGCGACATGGGCCGGCCTGTCCCTGACCAAACTTTGATAACGAGAAACCGACATGCTCGATTCCAAACTGTTACGTAGCAACCTTCAGGACGTAGCGGACCGCCTGGCTTCCCGTGGCTTTGCCCTGGATACCGCGCGCATCGAAGCGCTGGAAGAACAGCGCAAGACCGTCCAGACCCGCACCGAAGCACTGCAGGCTGAGCGTAACGCGCGTTCCAAATCCATCGGTCAGGCCAAGCAGCGCGGCGAAGACATCGCGCCGCTGATGGCGGACGTCGAGCGCATGGCGGGCGAGCTGAGTGCCGGTAAAGTCGAGCTGGACGCGATCCAGACCGAGCTGGACTCGATCCTGCTGGGTATCCCCAACCTGCCGCACGAATCGGTACCGGTCGGCAAAGACGAAGACGACAACGTCGAAGTGCGCCGCTGGGGCACCCCGACGCAGTTCGATTTCGAAGTCAAAGACCACGTCGCCCTCGGTGAGAAGTTCGGCTGGCTGGACTTTGAAACCGCCGCCAAGCTGTCCGGCGCGCGTTTCGCCCTGCTGCGCGGCCCGATCGCCCGTCTGCACCGCGCCCTGGCGCAGTTCATGATCAACCTGCACGTCAACGAGCATGGCTACGAAGAGGCCTACACGCCTTATCTGGTTCAGGCCCCGGCGCTGCAAGGCACCGGTCAACTGCCGAAGTTCGAGGAAGACCTGTTCAAGATCGCTCGCGAAGGCGAAGCCGATCTGTACCTGATCCCGACCGCCGAAGTGTCGTTGACCAACATCGTGGCCGGCGAAATCGTCGACTCGAAACTGCTGCCGATCAAGTTCGTCGCCCACACTCCGTGCTTCCGCAGTGAAGCCGGTGCGTCGGGTCGCGACACTCGCGGGATGATCCGTCAGCACCAGTTCGACAAAGTTGAAATGGTGCAGATCGTCGAGCCGTCGACGTCGATGGAAGCGCTGGAAGGCCTGACCGCCAACGCCGAGAAAGTCCTGCAACTGCTGGGTCTGCCTTACCGCACCCTGGCGCTGTGCACCGGCGACATGGGCTTCAGCGCCGTCAAGACCTACGACCTCGAAGTGTGGATTCCGAGCCAGGACAAGTACCGCGAAATCTCGTCGTGCTCCAACTGCGGCGACTTCCAGGCCCGCCGCATGCAGGCGCGTTTCCGCAACCCGGAAACCGGCAAACCTGAGCTGGTGCACACCCTCAACGGTTCGGGCCTGGCGGTCGGTCGTACGCTGGTGGCGGTGCTGGAAAACTACCAGCAGGCCGACGGTTCGATCCGTGTGCCGGACGTACTGAAGCCGTACATGGGTGGCCTTGAGGTCATCGGCTAAATGAAATATCTGCCGCTGTTTCACAACCTGCGCGGCAGTCGTGTGTTGGTGGTCGGCGGGGGGGAAATTGCCTTGCGCAAATCCCGCCTGCTGGCCGATGCCGGTGCGCTGCTGCGGGTGGTCGCACCTGAAATCGAAGCGCAACTGCGCGAACTGGTCAGCGCCAGCGGTGGCGAATGTCTGCTGCGTGGTTACGTGGAAGCGGATCTGGACGGTTGCGGGCTGATCATTGCCGCCACCGACGATGAAACGCTGAATGCCCAAGTCTCCAGCGATGCCCATCGGCGTTGCGTGCCGGTCAATGTGGTCGACGCGCCGCAGCTGTGCAGCGTGATCTTCCCGGCGATCGTCGATCGCTCGCCGCTGATCATCGCGGTGTCCAGCGGCGGCGATGCGCCGGTGCTGGCGCGGCTGATTCGCGCCAAGATCGAAACCTGGATTCCCTCAACTTATGGCCAATTGGCCGGACTGGCCGCACGTTTCCGTAATCAGGTGAAAAACCTGTTTCCGGATGTGCAGCAACGTCGTGGTTTCTGGGAAGACGTGTTTCAGGGGCCGATTGCCGATCGGCAACTGGCCGGGCAGGGCAGCGAGGCCGAACGTCTGTTGCAGGCCAAGATCGATGGCGAAGCGGCGATCACCACCGGTGAGGTGTATCTGGTGGGGGCCGGGCCGGGTGATCCGGATCTGCTGACCTTCCGCGCCTTGCGCCTGATGCAGCAAGCCGACGTGGTGCTGTACGACCGTTTGGTCGCTCCGGCGATTCTTGAGCTGTGCCGTCGCGATGCCGAGCGCGTCTATGTCGGCAAGCGTCGCTCTGATCACGCGGTGCCGCAGGATCAGATCAACCAGCAATTGGTCGATCTGGCCAAGGCTGGCAAACGCGTGGTGCGCTTGAAGGGCGGTGATCCGTTCATCTTCGGCCGTGGCGGTGAAGAAATCGAAGAGCTGGCGGCCCACGGGATTCCATTCCAGGTGGTGCCGGGCATCACGGCGGCCAGCGGTTGCGCGGCGTATGCCGGGATTCCGCTGACCCATCGCGATTACGCGCAGTCGGTGCGTTTCGTCACCGGGCACCTGAAGGACGGTTCCACCGATCTGCCTTGGGCCGACCTCGTCGCCCCGGCGCAGACGCTGGTGTTCTATATGGGCCTGGTGGGCTTGCCGGTGATCTGCGAGCAACTGATCAAGCATGGTCGTTCGGCGGACACTCCGGCGGCGTTGATCCAGCAGGGCACTACGGTCAATCAGCGGGTCTTTACTGGCACGCTGGCCGATCTGCCACGCCTGGTGGCGGAGCATGAAGTGCATGCGCCGACCCTGGTGATCGTCGGCGAAGTGGTGCAGTTGCGCGAGAAACTGGCGTGGTTTGAAGGGGCTCAGGCGCAAGTCTGAAAACCGAGTTGCCCTCATTCGCGAGCAAGCCCGCTCCCACATTGGATCTGTGTCATGCACAAATCCAATGTGGGAGCGGGCTTGCTCGCGAAGAGGTCCTCAAAAACACCGAATCAATTAACCCCGCCGCCAAACTCCTTTCCCATTCAGCCGCTCCCGATCATGAGCGATGGTGAAATCCTGCTTCGGCCCCTTCGGCACAATCCCCGTCGGATTGATGGTCTTGTGGCTACCGTAGTAGTGATTTTTGATGTGCTGAAAATCCACCGTCTCGCCAACTCCCGGCCACTGATACAGCTCACGCAGCCAGTTCGACAGGTTCGGATAATCAGCAATCCGCCGCAGATTGCACTTGAAGTGTCCGTGGTACACCGCATCGAAGCGAATCATCGTGGTGAACAGTCGCACATCGGCCTCGGTCAGGTATTCACCCGTCAGATAGCGATTGGCGCCCAGCACCCGTTCCAAGTGATCCAGCTCGGCAAACACCTCATCGAACGCCTCTTCATAAGCCTGTTGCGAGGTGGCGAACCCAGCGCGATACACGCCGTTGTTGACTGCGGGATAAATCCGTTCATTCAGTGCATCGATCTCGCCGCGTAACGGCGCCGGGTAGAAGTCCAGCTCGTTACCGGTCAGGTCATCGAAGGCGCTGTTGAACATGCGGATGATTTCCGCCGATTCATTGCTGACGATGCGCTTGAGTTTTTTGTCCCACAGCACCGGCACGGTGACGCGGCCGGTGTAGTCGGGCGTGTCGGCGGTGTAGCGCTGGTGCATGAAATCGAAGTGATCGAGCTTGTCGCCAGTCGAGCCGTGGGCCTTGTCGAAGGTCCAGCCGTTTTCCAGCATCAGCCAACTGACCACGGAGACGTCGATCAGATTTTCCAGGCCTTTGAGCTTGCGCAGGATCAGCGTGCGGTGTGCCCAGGGGCAGGCGAGGGAAACGTAAAGGTGATAGCGCCCGGCTTCGGCGGCGAAACCGCCTTCACCGCTCGGCCCTGGCTGGCCGTCAGTGGTGACCCAGTGACGGCGTTGCGCCTGTTCGCGCTGGAACGCGCCGTCCTTGCTGCTTTCGTACCACTTGTCCTGCCAGTGGCCGTCGACGAGTAAACCCATGATCAAGACTCCTGAATCCAATAAGCGTTGGAGCCGAGTCTATTCCGATGAGTTCGAACAAAAAGCGCAAAGATCGGGCGTCGATGATCGGTTAAATCGATTTGTTACGCGTCGCCCAGTATTGCTCGGCGGTTTCGAACGCCTGCTCGCGACTTTGACCGAGACCGCGCAGGGCCAAGGCCATGGTCGAGATCAGCGCCATCTGCGGATAGCTGTCGACCACCTCGCCGCGCCAAACCGCTTTCAAATGCTCGACATCCAGCGAGGCCGGTTTGACGTGGCGCTGGCTCGACAGTTGCGGCCATTCCTCGTCCCAGCTCTCGCCGTTTGTGGTGCCATAGAGGTGGCTGTCGGCATCCGGGTTGATCTCGATTTCGCCGCCATCGCCCTTGACCACGATCGCCGTGTCGCCGAGCAGACCGCTGGCCTCGCGATGCACCGCTTGATAGCCCGGGTGGAAAATGCTCTGCAGGCCACAACGCGCGCGCAGTGGATTGAGAATCCGTGCCAGCGAATGGATCGGCGAGCGCAGGCCCATGGTGTTGCGCAGGTCGATCATCTTCTGCAACTGCGGCGCCCAGTCCATCAGCGGCATGAACGCCAGACCGCCGTTGTCCAACGCGCTGCCGACCTGCTGCCAGGTGCGGCACAGCGGAATGTTCAACTCGCCAAGCAGTTGTTCGGTGTACAGACGCCCGGCGGTATGCGCGCCGCCGCCGTGCATGAAAATCCGCACGCCGTTTTGCGCCAGGCACTTGGCCGACAGCAGATACCACGGCAGATGGCGTTTCTTGCCGGCGTAGGTCGGCCAGTCCAGATCGACGTTCAGCGTTGGTGCTGACAGGCGCTCGCGGAGGGCTTCGGTGAAACCGGCCATTTCCTCGGCGCTTTCTTCCTTGTGCCGCAGCAGCATCAGAAAGGCCCCGAGCTGGGTGTCTTCGACATTGTCGTCGAGCACCATGCCCATCGCCTCCCGCGCTTCTTCACGGGTCAGGTCGCGGGCGCCGCGCTTGCCCTTGCCGAGGATCCGCACGAATTGGGCGAATGGGTGCTCGGCGGGCGTTTCGAGGGTCAGCGCTGGAAAGTCGGTCATAAGCAATTCGTCGGTTTGGGCAGGCCCGCCAGTTTCGCGGCGAGTTTGGCAGGGGTGCCTTTGAACAGTCGGTTCAGGTGCAGGCTGTTGCCTTTGTCCGGGCCGAGTTTGAGTGCGGTGTACTTGATCAGCGGGCGGGTGGCCGGCGACAGCTGGAATTCCGCGTAGAAGCTGCGCAGCAGTTCGAGGACTTCCCAGTGTTCCGCAGTCAGTGCGATGTCTTCAGCGGCGGCGAGGGCGCTGGCGACGTCATGGGACCAGTCGTCGAGGTCGAGCAGAAAGCCGTCCTTGTCCAGTTCGATGTCGCGGGCGCCGACAATCATTGAGTTCATAGCCAGCTGTTGACCTTGTCGTGGTGGATCGACAGTTCGACGAACGCCGGGTAGTCGATGGCTTCGGCCCAGTCGGGAGCCACGATGGCACGGGCCTGCAAGTCTTCGGCGAGGGCGAACAGCTTGACTCGGCGTTCGTTCAGCGTGTTGAACGGCGCGGTGCCCGGTTGCAGGGCGTAGACCGCGTCACCGGATAACAGCAAAGCGTCGGCAGCGCCGATCACGCGCAGGCAACTGCTCAGGCGAGCATCGCCGAACGGGGAATGAGACAACACATGCAAAGTCGACATCAGAGGGTGATCACCTGGTCGTAACGGTCAATAAGGGCGGTGATTTCGCTGGCAGCGAGCGGCTGCGCTTCGTCCAGCGACAGCGCGCTCAGGCCACGAGCGCTGGCGCTGTCGGTGCAGTAGAACAGTTCTTCAACGCCGAACATCGGCAGCGCCTGCAGGTTGGCGCTGAGGTCTTTCTGTTGCAGGGCCTTGGCGTTCTGTCCAGCGGCCAGTTGCAGCACGCCGTCGTCGAGAAACAGCAGGCCGATCGGCAGATCGAACGCGCCGCCGGCCAGCACGATGTCCAGCGCTTCGCGGGCGCCGGGGCCGGACCACGGCGACTGGCGGCTGATGATCAACAGGGATTTGGCCATCTCACGCGCCTCCGAAACAGATCAGTCGATCGGCGTCCTGCACCGCATCGTGCAACTGGCCGAGGCCGGACAATTCCCACGGCGCGCTGACCGCGACCGCTTCACGCTGGTAGCGTTTGGCTTCTTCGTCATTCAGCACACCACGGCGCAGGGCGGCGGCGATGCACACCACGCCGTCCAGTTGCTGCTCGATGATGAACGCGCGCCATTGTTTGGGCAGGTCCATTTCGTCCTGCGGGGTGACCACCGCGTCCGAGGCGTTGTAGACGCCGTCCTGATAGAAAAACAGCCGGACAATCTCATGCCCGCCGGCCAGCGCAGCCTGCGCAAACAGCAGGGCACGGCGCGAGGAGGGCGCATGGGCGGCGGAAAACAGCGCGATGGCGAACTTCATGACGGACTCGATCAGCAAAACTGCGGCCATGATAATGCTTTATGACGGCATCCGCGAAACCGAAGTCAGGCGCATGCCTTCTGTGGGAGCGGGCTTGCTCGCGAAGGCGTTGGGTCATTCAAAAAATCTTTGACTGATGCACCGCTTTCGCGAGCAAGCCCGCTCCTACAGGATCGTATTTCAGCGGGGCATATAGCCCAGTTGCCAACGCCGCGGAATGCTCAGTGACAGCACGCCCAGCACAGCAGCCAGCAAGCCACTGGCGAACAATGCCCGAAGCCCGAAATGCTGTTCCAGCACCGCGCCGAGAATCGCGCCGATGAACATCCCGCTCCATGGCACCAGTTGCACCCGCCAGCCGTTACGGCGCTCGCCGAGCATCCAGCGCCCCAGTCCACGGCCGAACCGCGACAACGCTCCGGTCACGTAAGTCAGGCCGACCGGCAGACCGTTCACTTCCTCGACCGCCGCGTTGAGCATGCCCATCGCGATGATCGCCGCCAGCAGCGCCGGCAGTTGCGTGTCATACGGCCAGGCAGCCGCCAGGCAGAGCAAGGTGGCGATGCACAGCAACAAGGGCAATGTGCGCCGACCACCGAGGCGCCCGATCACGATCCCCAAGGCATTACCGATCACGAAGGTGACGACGAGGATGATCAGGCGCAACGTCAGTCCGAGATCGCCGTCACTGATCGCCACCGCCAGGCGCGTGGTATTGCCGCTCATGAACGAAACGAAATCGCCGCTGGCCATGAAGCCGATCGCGTCGGTCATGCCCGCCAGCACCGACAGACTGGCCACCAGTGCCAGACCGATACGGCCACGCCACTTCTGCCGGTGCAGATGTCCGGACGTGGCGCGGTGAGTCGAGGTCGAAGGCAGCATCGGCGGCGATATCCTTGAGCGGCGGTTACGGTTCTAACCCATACAGGTCGCAATAGTCCGGCCAGCTCATGTGCGCCATTTCCGCCACCTCGCGGTGCACCTCCATGCGCTGGGCCTGATAGTCCTCGGGCGTTGCCGCCGTCAGGAGCAAGGTCAGTTCCCAGGCGAACAGGCCTTGATGCTCCGCCTCGGCCTCGAAGGCTTCGTGCAGGCGTTCTTCACGATACTGCGCCGGGGTTTCGCCCTTGGCCTGGGCCAGCAGCGGATTGAGATGATCGAGGGTTTCGCGCAGTTCGGGGCGCGCGTCGAGAAACAGTTTCAGGGCTTGTTCATGTCGCTGGTCGGTGGGCGCCATGTGTGTTCCTTGTGAGGCTGATGACCCTAGGGTGCCGGAGCGGCCGATGCGTGTCGCGCTATAAATGCAGTAAAGCAGAACGATTTTGCCTGTTGCGGTGATACAGTCCGCTTTTTTCTGAATGAGCGAATGCAATGCGAATTCTGATGGTAGCGCTGGCCGCGACCGTGCTGGCTGGCTGCGCGGGTTCGGTGATGGACGATTCTCGCACCAAAGCCCCTTACAAGGTTCTGACCTCGGACAAGCCCGAGCAAGTCGTGGCCCAGTGCGTGCAATTCGCCTGGCAGGACGAGGCGGTGTTTGGCGTGGATGCGGGGGCCTATCTGCAACCGGGCAAGAAGGGTGGTTCGACGGTTTATACGCGTTCGGCGGAGTCGTTTGTCGACGTGACCAGCGATGCGTCGGGGACCGTGCTCAATTATTACGTGCAGAAGGATGACTTTGTCGCCAAGCGCCGGTTGGCGGGGTTGGCGACCTGCCTCTGATCTTGCGTTGAGGCGGCTGCCGCCATCGCGAGCAGGCTCGCTCCCACTTTTGAAATGCATTCCATTGTGGGAGCGAGCCTGCTCGCGAAGGGCCCTTGAGGTTCAACCCTTCAAACGCTTCTGGAAGTAATGCCTGCTATGCCCCGGCGGGTAGTCGACGATCTCGCCAAACTGGCTGTATCCCAGCTTCTTGTAAAACTCCGGCGCCTGAAAATCGAAGGTGTCCAGCCAGATGCCCAGGCAGTTCTTCTCTCGGGCCAGATTTTCCGCCATGGCCATCAGTTCCGAGCCGATGCGTTGTCCGCGGCCCTGTTCCGGGACGCACAGCAACTCAATGTACATCCAGGTAAAAATCACCCGGCCATACAAACCGCCGAGAATCGCGTCGTGTTCATCGCGCACCAGCAGGGCGAAGGGTTCTGACACGGAACCACCGGTCTGGGCGTCGTTATACGCAATCAAAGGCTCGAGAATGGCCTTGCGTTGTTCTTCCGTGGGGTTCTGCGACAGCTCGATTCGTAACGTCATGCGCAACTTCCTTGTGAAGTGAATCCGCAGCCTATCCTGCCGGGGGGCGTCCTCCAAGTCCTTCCTCAAGCCTTTGGAACCGTCGCTGAGACGTCGGGGTCTAGGTTTTACAGCGTCATTTCCGAACGCGACTGATGAGGATTACCCCATGAATATTTTTGAAGCCCTTCGCGAAAGCCATGACCGCCAGCGCAGCTACGCCAAAGCCCTGGTCGAAACCAGCGGTGATACTCCGGAGCGGGTTGAGGCCTACAAACAGCTCAAGGCTGAACTGCAGGCCCATGAAACCGCCGAAGAACGCCACTTCTACATCCCGCTGATGGAATTCGACAACGGTGTCGACCTCAGTCGCCATGCCATTTCCGAGCACCATGAAATGGACGAGATGATGGAAGAGCTGGACGAGACCGAGATGTCCAGTCCGGCGTGGCTGGCGACCGCCAAGAAGCTCTCGGACAAGGTTCATCACCATCTCAAGGAAGAGGAACAGAAGTTCTTCCAGATGGCAGGCAAGTTGCTTGACGACAAGCAAAAAGAACAGCTCGCCGGGCAGTACGAAAAGGAATACCAGGCACAACTGGAGTGAGTGGTGAATGCAGGTTTTTGCTGTGTCGGCGTGTAGGCCTTTAGCCATGCGTCAGGTGGGTGTTGTCGCAATTGACTGGATATCCATCCAGTATTTTCGGTGTTTTCAATGCGGGCGGTCGATTGCCTGCGACAAAACCGCCGATGGACAAAAAAACCACCTCCGTTAGCTTGAAGGCCTCTCCTCGGACAGGAGAGTTCTTAAATCAACGGAGTGAAAAACATGAATCAACCACAAGCTCAAACCCAACTGCGACACGGTCGCGTCACCTCTCCAGCCAGCCGCGGTGCGGTAGCCATCGAGCAAGGATTGCTCGGTGCCTGGCAGGTCAACGAAATGGAAGGCGGCAAGAACTTCCCGGCGCTCGTGGCAGGGCCTTTTCCTGCTCCCTATGGCAGCGACAGTGACAGCGTCACACCGCCCGCCGATGGTTACATTCTCAGCGGCGGCAAGACCGATGCCCGTGACTGCGTAAACTTCACCGACGAGGAAATGAGCAAGAAGCTCAACCGTCCGTTCAACTGGCCGCTGCTCAGCGTTACCCCGGGCCAGACACTGGAAGTGAAGTGGGAATACACCGCGCCGCACACCACCCGTGGCTATCGCTGGATGATCACCAAGGATGGCTGGGATCCGAAACAGCGGATTTCCCGTGCACAGCTCGAGGCGCAGCCTTTCGCCGAAGACTTCTACACTCAAGTGCCGTATTACAGCTATCCGGGGGAATTGAAGGCCAAGGTCAATCATTCGGTGAAATTGCCGGCCAATAAAAAGGGTCGTCACGTCATCGTGTTGATGTGGATCGTCGCCAACACCGGCAACGCGTTCTATCAGGCGTTCGACGTCGACTTCAAATAACGGCGTTACGCTCAACCCACAGGTTCTGAAGGATTAGAACATGTCAAATATCGACTTCACGCTAGTGCAAAACCAGGCGGCCGACGCGGCCTCGCTGATGCCGAGCATCGCCGGCAAAAAAATACTCATGGGCTTCTGGCACAACTGGCCAGCGGGTCCGAGTGACGGCTATCGCCAGGGCCGATTCGCCGAGATCGCTCTGGAAGCCGTGCCCAAGGAGTACAACGTGATCGCGGTGGCGTTCATGAAGGGCAGCGGAATTCCGACTTTCAAGCCGTACAACGTCTCTGATGCCGAGTTCCGGCGTCAGGTCGGCGTACTCAACAGCCAGGGGCGGGCGGTGCTCTTGTCCCTGGGGGGCGCCGATGCACACATCGAGTTGCGCAGCGGGCAGGAACAACCGCTGGCCAATGAAATCATCCGTCTGGTGGAAACCTACGGCTTCGATGGGTTGGACATCGATCTTGAACAGAGCGCGATTGATTTCGCTGCCAACAAGACCGTGCTGCCAGCCGCGCTGAAACTGGTCAAGGATCACTACGCAGGCCAGGGCAAGCACTTCATCATCAGCATGGCCCCGGAGTTTCCGTACCTGACCACCAACGGCAAATACCTTGGTTACCTGCAGGCACTCGAAGGCTATTACGACTTCATCGCCCCGCAGTTCTACAACCAGGGCGGCGACGGAGTCTGGGTGCCGGAAGCCAATAACGGCAATGGCGCGTGGATCGCGCAGAACAACGATGCGCTGAAAGAGGACTTCCTCTATTACCTGACCGAAAGTCTGGTGACCGGAACCCGCGGTTTCACCAAAATCCCGGCGGACAAATTCGTCATCGGCCTGCCGGCCAACGTCGATGCGGCCGCCACCGGTTATGTGATCGACAGCACCGCAGTGGGCAATGCGCTCAAGCGTCTGGCGATCAAAGGGCTGCCGATCAAGGGCCTGATGACCTGGTCGGTGAACTGGGATAACGGTGTCAGCAAGGATCGCGTGCCGTATAACTGGGAGTTCAGCCGGCGTTATGGGCCGCTGATTCACGGCGTCCGCACAGCAGTGCAGGAAACGGATGAAGCGTTATCGCGTCTCGCCCGTTAATCGTAAATAAAGAAGCCCGGTAGCGCTGCCGGGCTTTTTTTGTGGGCGCGATTAATCGACTATGGACGTTTTCCGATGGCACAAGGATCTGGCGTCATGATCAAGACAGCCGAGCGGGTCAACATTGTCGACACCGAGGTGTTGTCCCACGACTGGTACCTGTTGCAGAAAATCACCTTTGACTATCTGCGCAATAACGGCGACTGGCAGCGGCAGACGCGCGAGGTTTACGACCGTGGCAATGGTGCCGCGATCCTGTTGTTCAACCGCGCACAGCGTACCGTGGTGCTGACCCGCCAATTCCGCTTGCCGGTGTTCGTCAACGGCCACGACGGCTTGTTGATCGAAGTGGCAGCGGGGCTGCTGGAAGGTGCTGCGCCGGAACAGCGGATTCGCGATGAGGCCGAAGAGGAAACCGGCTACCGCGTGCATGACGTGAAGAAGGTATTCGAGGCTTACATGAGCCCTGGCTCGGTGACCGAAAAGCTGCACTTCTTTATTGCCGAGTACGACGCGAAGTCGAAGGTCAGCGAGGGTGGCGGACTGGAAGAGGAAACCGAAGAACTGGAAGTGCTGGAGTGGGGTTTCGACGAAGCACTGGCGGCGTTCCAGCGCGGCGAAATCTGCGACGCCAAGACCATCATGCTACTGCAGTATGCGGCGATGAATAACCTGTTCCACACCTGATTCAGCGCCAATCCATTGTGGCGAGGGAGCTTGCTCCCGCTGGGCTGCGCAGCGGTCCCAGGTTTTTGCCAGCGCTGCGCACCGGAGCGGGAGCAAGCTCCCTCGCCACACAATGGCTTTACAGGGTTAAAACAGGTCGCCTGTTCTACCGACATCAGACCAGTCACCCCCTTCCAGCACCAGCAACCGCTCTTTGGCCTCAAGCCCACCCGCAAACCCCGTCAACTTCCCCGACGCGCCAATCACCCGATGACACGGCGCCACGATCGAAATCGGATTGCGCCCATTCGCCGCTCCCACCGCGCGCACGGCGCTCGGGTTACCGATCTGCTCGGCGATCTGGCTGTAGGTGCGGGTTTCGCCAAATGGAATCGTCAGCAGCGCCGCCCAGACCTTTTTCTGAAAATCGGTGCCGACAAAATCCAGTTCCAGGTCGAAGCGATCACGCGTGCCGGCAAAATATTCTTCAAGCTGCTGCGCGGTTCGCTGCAGCAGCGGATTGTCCGGCGCTTCGCTCATCGGACCGAGGCGCACCCGGCCCGGTTTGTCGTTTTCCCAGAGGATGGCCGCCAGTCGCGAGCCGTTCGCAACCAGCTTCAATTCGCCGACCGGTGAGGGCAGGGTGATGAACGTGTAGGGCATGGGCAAAACTCCGGATCGGCGCGGCAACGGCGCCCAGCATACTGCCTGAACGGGGAGGCGCAAATCGCAATAGCGACCATACTGCTTGTTGCCTTTAAAGCGTTCCCCCCTGTTCTGCACACCATCCAATAACAAAAAAGAGATCGACTCATGAAGTACGAACCTTTGGCCAAAACGCTGATTGCGACTTCACTGGCACTGAGCTGCCTCATGGCCCACGCCGCCTCCGTGGCACCGGTTGCCGCCGAGAACGGCATGGTGGTCACCGCCCAGCACCTGGCCTCCCATGTCGGCGTCGATGTGTTGAAAAACGGCGGTAACGCGGTGGATGCGGCGGTTGCTGTGGGCTATGCGCTGGCGGTGGTATATCCCGCGGCAGGCAATCTTGGCGGTGGCGGTTTCATGACCATTCAACTGGCGGACGGGCGCAAGACCTTCCTCGACTTCCGCGAAAAAGCCCCGCTGGCGGCGACGGCCAACATGTACCTGGACAAGGACGGCAACGTCGTTCCCGACCTGAGCACCCGTGGTCACCTCGCCGTGGCGGTGCCCGGCACCGTATCGGGCATGGAGCTGGCGCTGAGCAAGTACGGCACTAAACCGCGCAAGGAAATGATCGCCCCGGCAATCAAACTGGCTGAAGACGGTTTCGAGCTGGAGCAGGGCGACGTTGATCTGCTGGACTACGCCACCGATGTGTTCAAAAAGGACATGCGTGATTCCGGGTCGATCTTCCTGCACAACGGCGAGCCGATGCAGGTCGGGCAGAAACTGGTGCAGAAGGATCTGGCGAAAACCCTGCGCACCATTTCCGAAAAAGGTGCTGACGGCTTCTATAAGGGCTGGGTGGCCGACGCCATCGTCACGTCCAGTCAGGCCAACAAGGGCATCATCACCCAGGCCGACCTTGACAAGTACAAGACCCGCGAGCTGGCGCCTGTTGAATGCGATTACCGTGGTTACCATGTGGTCTCGGCGCCACCGCCAAGCTCCGGCGGCGTGGTGATCTGCGAGATCATGAACATTCTTGAAGGCTATCCGATGAAGGATCTGGGCTTCCATTCGGCCCAGGGCATGCACTACCAGATCGAAGCGATGCGTCACGCCTATGTCGATCGCAACAGCTATCTGGGTGACCCGGATTTTGTGAAGAATCCGATCGAGCATCTGCTGGACAAGAACTACGCGACCAAGCTGCGCAACGCGATCCAGCCGCAGAAGGCCGGGATCTCCGCCGAACTGAAACCCGGCGTCGCGCCGCATGAAGGCAACAACACCACGCACTATTCGATCGTCGACAAGTGGGGCAACGCGGTGTCGGTGACTTACACCCTCAACGACTGGTTCGGCGCCGGGGTGATGGCGAGCAAGACCGGGGTGATCCTCAACGACGAAATGGACGACTTCACCTCCAAGGTCGGCGTGCCGAACATGTACGGTCTGGTGCAGGGCGAGGCCAACGCCATCGCCCCGGGCAAAACCCCGCTGTCGTCGATGAGCCCGACCATCGTCACCAAAGACGGCAAAGTGGTGATGGTGGTCGGCACGCCGGGTGGTAGCCGCATCATCACGGCTACCTTGCTGACCATGCTCAATGTCATCGACTACGGCATGGGCCTGCAGGAAGCGGTCGACGCGCCACGCTTCCACCAGCAATGGATGCCCGAGCAGACCAACCTCGAAGACTACGCCGCCAGTCCCGACACGAAGAAAATCCTCGAAAGCTGGGGCCACAAATTTGCTGGCCCGCAGGATGCCAACCACATCGCCGCGATCCTGGTCGGTGCGCCGTCGCTGGGCGGTAAACCGGTGGGCAACAACCGTTTCTACGGGGCCAACGATCCACGGCGTAATACCGGGTTGTCACTGGGTTACTGAGAGGCGTAAAAAGGGGGCGGATTCAGGTCCGCCCCTGTTTCGAGGATCGATCAAGGAAGACCCATCATGTCTACTGCATTGCTGATCATCGACGTCCAACAGGCGCTCTGCTCGGGCCAATACCAGTGCTTCGACATCCTCCGCGTGATCGACACCATCAACCAGCTCAGCACCCGCGCGCGCAAGGCCGGCGTGCCGGTGGTGCTGATTCAGCATGAAGAAACGGGCAGCCCGCTGGCCCATGGTGCCGAAGGCTGGCAACTGGCCGAAGGCCTGCTGACTGAAGCAAAAGATCTACGCGTACGCAAAACCACCCCGGATTCGTTCTACCAGACAGACCTGGGCAAACTGCTGCCCAGCGAAGACTTCGAGCGCCTGATCATCTGCGGCCTGCAAACCGACTACTGCGTCAACGCCACCGTGCGCAAGGCGCATGAACTGGGCTACGACGTGGTGCTTGCCGCGGACGCCCATTCCACCCTCGACAACGGCAACATGAGCGCCGAAGACATCATCGCCGAACACAACAAGGACTTGGCGCACCTGACCGGTGCCACGGCCCGGGTCGATGTCAAACCTGCAGCCGAGATCATTCTCTAAACCAGCGAATACCCCTGTGGGAGCGGGCTTGCTCGCGAAAGCGGTGGGCCTGTGACGCATGTGGGGGCTGATCCGACGCCTTCGCGAGCAAGCCCGCTCCCACATTGATTGATGGTGTTCACGGATTCCATGTCCAGCATAAGTCCCCTGTGGCGAGCGAGCTTGCTCGCGCCGGGCTGCGCAGCAGCCCTAACACCTCAAGTCGCAAACAAAACCCCACGAATCTCCCCAGCCCGCGGTGCCACGACGCCCTCCAGCACCATCCGCGTAATCGTCTCCGCCGCCGTCTGATAATCCTCATCCTGCGGCACGGCGCGCCCGGTGATGCAGCCCATTTGCCAGCCAATGTTGGTGTAGGTGCGGGTCGCCGACCAGATGAACAGCATCAGGTGTTCCGGGTCTACCGGGGCCAGGAGGCCGCGTTCGATCCAGCTGCGCAGGCAGTCGACGTTGCGCCGGGCTTCGGCGTGCAGCAGGTCGCGGCACTCGTCTGGCAGTTGGCGACCGCCGAGTAGCAGTTCGCCGCTGAAGACCTTGGCGATGGCCGGGTGTTCGCGAGCGATGCGGATGCGCGCGGCGACGTAGGCGCGCAGGCCGATCATCGGATCGTCGCTTTCGCGCAGCGCTGCCGAGGCTTCCAGCAGTGGTTCGACAAACCCCAACAGGACCTTGGAATAGAGGTTTTCCTTGGTCTGGAAGTAGTAATACAGGTTGGCCTTGGGCACGCCGGCACGGGCGGCGATGTCGCGGGTCTGGGTGGCGTCGAAGCCGTTGGCGGCGAACTCTTCGCTGGCGGCGGCGAGGATCAATTGCTCGTTGCGTACGCGAATGGCGCTCATGGGAACACGGTGTGAATGAATGGCATGGGCGGATACTGGAAAATTCGGTTTCGCAATATACAAAACTATATAGCGATGAGGCCAGCTAACTCGTTCGAGAGCGCTATGCTGGTTCGATAATCAACAAAACGGGGGAGGGAGCATGGCAATCAAGGCACTGCGCGCTACGGCGGCTGATTTGGAGGCGGTGGCAAAACTGTTCGACGCCTATCGCGGTTTCTATCAGCAACCCTTGAACCTGGCGCAATCGCGCGCCTTCATCGCCGAACGCATGGCCGGCAACGAGTCGGCAATTTTCCTCGCGCAGGATGAAAACGCCGAAGCGCTGGGTTTCGTGCAGCTGTATCCGACGTTTTCCTCGATAGATGCCCATCGCACCTGGTTGCTCAGCGATTTGTTCACCGCGCCCGTTGCTCGTGGCCGTGGAGTGGGCAGATTGCTGATGAACACCGCGCGTGACTTTGCGCTGCAGACTGGCGCCAAGGGGCTGGTGCTGGAAACCGCCACCGACAACTTCACTGCGCAGGGTTTGTATGAATCGCTAGGGTATGTGCGCGATACCGGTTACTACACCTACGTGCTCGATTTGCGGCAGGGCTGAGCGGGGTTTTTTGTGTAAATTTTCCGATTCAGCCTTTCCTCACGCGACCGCTCTCTCTAGAATCCGCCCCGCCTCCGCAATGGAGGCTTATTGCTATCATTTGGCTCGGTTCATATAGGGAAGACAACATGCAATTCGGGAAAATCGTGGCGCTGGGCCTGGTGCTCACGCTCGGTGGTTGTGCCAGTTTCACCAAAGACGAAGTCGCGCCGGTCAAGCTGCCATCGATGGCCAGCTACGCGAATAAACCGAACGTGTATGTGGACTTCGACTTCTATCAGGGCGAGCCGAAAAGCACTTCGGCCGTAGAAGTGCCGCAAGCGCGAGATCAGCTCAAACCAGAGCTGCAAAAAATTCTGACCGATTCGGGTCTGTTCGGTCGTGTCACCCTGGACGAGTTCCAGAAGCAGCCGGGTGACTACAGCCTGCGTCTGAAAATGTACAACCATCCGCCGAATGCCGGTTCGATGGTGCTGGCCTTCATCAGTGGTTTCAGTCTGATGGTGATCCCGGCGTACGGCACCGATCAGTACACCATGAGCCTCGAAGCCGTCGATGGCACAGGCCAGGCCCTGACCACCGCGAGCAACCATGATGCGGTCGGTACCTGGATCGGTATCTGGTTCATTCCGCTGATGGGCAACACTCCGAAGGCTGCGGTCAACGACACCTTCGCCCGTCAGGTCAATGCGCTGCTCAAGCAGATGATCGACAACAACACCCTGAAATACTCGGCGCTCGAGACCCGCACTCCGCGGGCTTGATGCCAAAAAAAAGAGCCGCAATCGCGGCTCTTTTTTTGCCCTTACTTCAGGGCCTGGATGAACTGCGGATCGCTGTACAGTTCCTTCAGCAAATCGCGCAGCATCGGGTTATAGGCGTTGACCGCATTCGGAATCGCGATGAAACCGAAGAAGCTGCTGCTCCACTGGCTGCTGACATTTTTGGTAGCGTCGTAAACCACGTTCTGGCCATTGAGCAGGGTGAAGCGTGCCGCGAGTTGGCCTTCGCCCGTGCCCATGCCGGCCGACAGATTGTTCTTCACCACCAGCACTTTCAGCTGACGCTGAGCTTGCGGATCAAGCAGGCCGGCCTTGCGCAGTTCTTCAGTGATCGCGTCCTGGATGTGCGCCGGGATGCTGCCGGACGGCGAGCGCACCGGATTGGCTCGAACTGTCAGCGAACCTTCGCCGGACTCGGCAGTCACCTGCGGATTGCTGACCGCATGCAGGGGCGGAGTCTGCTTGAGCTTTTGAACGTTTTCGAAGCTCGGCTCGTAGCGGGTCATGGTCATGCCACAACCTTGCAGCAGCACTGCCAGCATCGGGATCAACAACAGAGACTTTTTCACGGCGTTTCCTTGCGTGAGGAATAAGGGGGGCGAATTATGGGCAGAGTGCCATCATTGAGCAATCGACTTTGTCCGTGAGGTGTTCAGGGCTTCAACAGATTTTCGATCTGCGCCAGTTCCCAGGTACTGAGCAGATTCACCGGGTCGGTGCCGTAACGGCTATTGAAATGCCATTCGCGGCCATCCGGGCAACGGCAATGTTCACAGTGATGCAAGCGCCCACCCTCAACATCCAGCAATAGGCGCCAGCCCTCGATATCGACCGCAACCAGTCCGGCAGCACCGGACGCCTCTAATCGGTTGAACATCAACACACCCAGCGCAGCCTCGCGCAAGCGCTGGCAAACGTCGCGGGCGGTCAGCAATGCAGTCATGGTCATACTCGGTGGAGGCATAAGCGCGTCAGGATAAATCGCACGGCTACACGTGTCAGCGATCACTGGCCCGATCCCGGACAATTCCGTAACATCCGCAACCCTCTTTTACTCCCGCGAACACCCTCGGCCACGCTCTCAGGTCGTTTAGTCAGGTAAGCCATGAAACCACAACGTCTGCGCGCCGATGTCCTGGCCGGACTCACCACCTCGTTTGCCCTGTTGCCCGAATGCATTGCGTTTGCGCTGGTGGCCCACCTCAATCCGCTGATGGGCCTGTACGGCGCCTTCATCATTTGTACGCTGACCGCGTTGTTCGGCGGGCGGCCGGGGATGGTCTCCGGGGCGGCAGGCTCGATGGCGGTGGTGATCGTCGCGCTGGTGGTGCAGCACGGCGTGCAATACCTGCTCGCGACGGTGTTGCTCGGCGGTCTGATCATGATCGCGTTCGGGCTGCTGCGCCTGGGCAAACTGGTGCGCATGGTGCCGCACCCGGTGATGCTCGGCTTCGTCAACGGCCTGGCGATCATCATTGCACTGGCGCAACTGGAGCATTTCAAGAGCGGCGAACACTGGCTCAGCGGCACGCCGCTGTACCTGATGACCGGGCTGGTGCTGCTGACCATGGCCATTGTCTACATTCTGCCGCGCCTGACCCGTGCGGTGCCGCCGGCACTGGTGGCGATCCTCGGCGTGGGCCTGCTGGTCTACCTGTTCGGCCTGCCAACGCGCACCCTCGGCGACATGGCGCACATTGCCGGCGGTCTGCCGAGCTTCGCGCTGCCGGACATCCCGTGGAACCTGGAGACCCTGCGCATCATCGCCCCATACGCGATTCTGATGGCGTTGGTGGGGCTGCTGGAAACCCTGTTGACCCTGAACCTCACCGACGAAATCACCGAAACCCGTGGTTACCCGGATCGCGAATGCGTCGCCCTGGGTGCGGCGAACGTGGTCTCCGGCGCGTTCGGTGGCATGGGCGGTTGCGCGATGTTAGGTTTATATAAGTAAAAAATTTACGTCCGAGAGCTGAATCGACATAGATGGGCGCTATAAGTGGTTTATAGTTTTCAAAAAAGTATTTAAACTGAATAGGCGTAAATATTTTTACGCCTATTAGATATTTCGAGAGCCATCATAGGTCAATTGAGTAACTACAATCCATGTTGGGTCATTTTTTTATCGGCAGGGTGGGTCAGGCTCAATCAGCGCCAACAGGTAGGGGTTAGCGTCGATTTATCAATTCAGAAAAGTGCTTGGCGGATTCTTCAAGCATCATCTTTGTAGTGGTCTAATGAACCGGACTGTCGTGGTCAACTAATCCCGGACACGACGTTAAGTTTTTTGTCGGCCCGCGCCGGGGCGAACCCATTATTGAACTGATGCGGTCTAATCCTGTTGTACCAATGCATTAGGTAACGCCTGATGTCTCGGTGCGCTCCTTGAGCTGTCATGTAATCCACGGTCGGTATCCATTCAGTTTTCAAGCTGCGAAACACACGCTCCATCGGCGCATTATCCCAACAGTTTCCACGACGGCTCATGCTTTGACGCATGCTGCAACGCCAGAGTCGTTGGCGAAACTGGCGGCTGCCATACTGGGCGGATTCAACCGGTCGTCGCAACACTGGATTGTTGTACAGACTTTAGATACTCATTCAGTGCTTCGGCAGGTGTTTTCCAGCCGATTGTTTTTCGAGGTCTAGTGTTAAGTACGTGAGCTACCGCCTGTATTTTTTGAGCGCTCCAACGAGAGAGGTCAGTGCCTTTCGGGAAGTATTGCCGTAGAAGGCCGTTCGTATTTTCGTTTGTGCCGCGCTGCCATGGACTATGTGGATCAGCAAAGAAAAGCTTTACTCCGGACTCGATGGTAAATCGAGCGTGATCCGACAGCTCCTTTCCACGATCCCAGGTCAAAGATCGCCACAGCTCGATGGGAAGATCAGTCACCGTCTTTTTCAATGCATTGGCCATACTAACAGCCCCATAGCCAGCCAGCGCCGGGCCGTTCTTCGTGCGGGGAATTAGCCCATAACCTTTCTCGCGAGGCAGATGGACGAGCATGGTAAATCGAGTTGAGCGCTCGACCAGAGTTCCAATCGCAGAACGGTTCAGACCGATGATCAGGTCGCCCTCCCAATGCCCGGGTACAGCCCGATCTTCTACCTCAGCAGGGCGACTGGAGATCATGACGTCCTCGCTGACATGTGCCCACACTTTGGCCTGCGCTCTGGCTCTCGGCACGCGCAATGCTCATCCTGAGCGCAGGCAGCTCACCAGTTCGCCCTTGAGAGCTACTCGACCCTAAATGTAGAGCGCCTGATATATGGCTTCATGAGAGATGGGCATGGATTCATCATCCGGAAAATCGATCTGGAGCCGGTTGGCAATCTGTTCAGGCGACCAGCCATTGACTCATTTACGGTCACTGCGATGCGGTTTATTTCGGCCTTTGAAGGGCGCTCGCCGAGGCCCAGAAATCTCACGACCATCGGCGTCTTGAACCTTGCCCTCAAGGCGGTCGCGTACGTATTGGTGCAGTCGCGGATTAGTGACCAGTTTCGCTGGTTTCGGCCTCTTGGCCACCAGTTCTGCCTTCCATTGCGCTACTGACGCTCGATATTCAAGCAGACCGCAACGGGTAGCAGCATTTCGTGTCAGCTACCGTGAAACTGTCGATAGACTTCGTCCAAGGCGACGGGCGATCTCGCGAACGCCAACACTTTGCGCTCGAAGTAGCCCAATCTCTTCTCGCTCTGCAAACGATAAGTATCGTCCTGATATGTGATTCGACATGAATAATGGCATCCCGCCTCGATGACGAAACCAGCGTGTACCTACCGCTGTTGATACGCCAACGGCATGTGCTGCCTTTTCGCTTGTGATGCCTGTTGCAATCTGCACCCAAAATAGCCGCTCGACCTCATTACGAAGTGAGGGTGCACCTGGAGAACGCATCGCTCCCCGGCCCGTCAATTTTTGCATCCATTCTGCGGGTCGTCCAATAAACACCTCGATCAAGGTGTTGCGACGACCGGTTGAATCCGCCCTGCGCGCCCTGATCCGAGTGAAACAGCAGACCTTGAGGCCTACCACGCTGTTCGTAAGCCATGCCCCGCGCCTTGATGACCAGATCCTCATCCGGCTTGTTTAACAGCGCCAAACCCACAATTCGGCGTGCGTAGAGATCCAGAACGACAGCCAGGTAATGCCATTTCCGTTGAGCCCAGATGTAGGTGATGTCGCCACACCAGACCTGATTGGGTGCCGGCACATCAAACTCTCGATTTAAGATATTCGAATATCAGGTCGCTCGACCGTCGCCTGTTTGTAGGCATGTGATCCAGGTTGTTTGCTGACGAACTCCAGTCCCGCATCAGACCACGCACCTTGAACCGCCCGATTTGCTCGCCGTCTTTCGGTATCATCGACACGATGCTGCGGCTATCGGCGGCGCTTCGACTTTGCGTAAAAGTTTTGTTGACCCGACTGCGCAATCGAAGTCGCTAAACGTCCGGAGTTCGGCGCCTGTGGCGGCGGGCGTAGTCATTTGCGACGGACATAAAACGGCTAAAATCTTCTCATCACAACAAACCGGAAATGGCCCAAAGCTGTCATCGTAAATCAACAAAAGGATTACATGGTTTCCGCTTTTTTCAGCGTCGCGCAGACAGTGGGACAAAAAGAAATAAAAGAGAAAACAAGGAATAAATTGAGAAAAATTGGGGGGTACGCGTTTCGCCGTGGTTACCGCGGTACCTGCCACAGCTCGTGAGTTCACTCAATTCTTTGAGTGTGCCCGTGCCGTGCAAATCTGCAAGGTGAACTGCTTAGACCCAGTGTCCAGCACAACCCTTTATTCGTAGCCCAGCTATACCTCATAGCAATTATGTTTTTTTGCATAATTGTGCATAAAGCTATTTTTTGACTCTGAAGTCATGCGCTCGCCCGGCTTTCAAAGTCCTAGCTGCCAGATCTGGGTAGCGTGCGAGATCGAGTGACTTTTTCAGTTGGCGATCACACTCATGTGTCGTAGCGAGCCTGTTTCTATCGGCTTGGCCCGACTGCTAGGGTCAATCTTTAGCAGGCGTAACCAACACGATAGCGCCAATCGCGGGCGTCTCCACCGTAGCCATCCCGCAACGGCTCAGATATCGTATCGCCACTACGAAATATCCATATCGTTCGATTGGCTTCAGTGAGCGAGCGCATCAACAGGGAAGTATTATGGCGGCGATACCAGTGGAGTACCACGGTCGGGAACAGGCTTACGTTAAGCACACGATACTAAAGACCTATCTCCAACGGCTTTTCATGATTATTGGCAGAAATGAAACAGTCATCAATTACGTAGACTGCTTCGCTGGGCCGTGGTCTGAAGAATCTGAGGATTTGCGCGACACCTCTATCGGCATTTCACTGAAGCTGATGAAAGACTGCGCCAAGTCGCTCGAAGAGGTTCACGGCTGCAAAGTTAAATTCCGTGCCTTATACATCGAGAAAAACAAAGAAGCTTTCTCAAAGCTGAAAAGCTTTCTCGACAACGATTCGAGTTCCTGCGTTGCAGCAGACTGCATCCAGGGCGATTACACCACCAAAATTCCTGAGATTGCCGCGTGGGCATCGCATAACTTCACCTTCTTTTTTATCGACCCTAAAGGGTGGCGCAAGGTCATCAACGCTCCGGTGCTTGCTCCACTACTGGCGTTGAACAAAGCAGAGTTCCTCATCAACCTGATGTATGACTTCATCAACAGAGCGATGTCGATGAAAGCCCAGCAGGCAAACGTGGAAGAGCTGTTGGGCAAACCGGTCAGCTTTTCGGGTAATGAGTCGGCGACCGAGCGACAGCGCATTATCGTCACGCAGTACCGCCAGGCCATTGGAAGCCTTTACGGTGGCAGGTCGGCACACGTGACGGTGGAACGTCCTGGGATGGATCGCGTGTTGTATTTCCTGATTTATCTCACCCGACATCCAAAAGGCCTGATTGTCTTTAAAGAGGCCGCCGAGCAAATGCACATGATTCAACGCGTCAGTCAGTTTGAGACAAAATTGCGACAACAATCGAGCAAACGCGCGCCAATCGACGACCTGTTTGGCACCATCGAGGAGCCGCCTGAGGCAACGGGTGCTCACGACAATCGAACGCTTGCAAAGACCTACTTGCTCACAAAGCTCTCGACGAGTCCGATGCTCATAGACAATGAGTGCTGGGCGGGCTTTTTGGAAGAAACGGACCTATACCCTACGGACTTCCAGCTCGCTTTTAAAGAGCTCGTGAAGGAAGGAAAAATATACAACTTGGATACTGACGTTAAAAGTCGGACAAAGAAACCTGTCCGACCTAATTGGCCAAGAGCAAGCGAGCGCTGGGCACTTTGCGCAGAATGATCTCATCAATTCATTGGTGATACCCATGAGCAGAAATAAGTAAAATCCAACCCGTCACCGCTTGTCTTATATATCAAAACAAAGTGACTTTTATTTATGTCGCCAGACTATTTTCCTAGTTTTTTGAAAGCTTTGTGGTATGCTTGAAACTTAGCAGGGATTAGAATATATGCGCCGTCTCTTCGGTGGCGAGTGTTATTTCAAACCCATGATTAAGACTTTCCTGCATGACGACAGGAGTGAAAGTGCAATGAGTACCCAGACGAGCATTGAATGGACTGAAATGACTTGGAACCCTATTGTTGGGTGCACCAAGGTATCGCCGGGCTGTAAGCATTGCTATGCAGAAAACATGGCACATCGTTTGCAAGCGATGGGTACGCCAGGTTACGAGAATGGATTTAAACTTAGCCTGCGCCCGGAAAAACTGCGAGAACCACTTCAGCGCAAAAAGCCGACCATTTATTTTGTAAATTCGATGTCTGACCTGTTTCATGAAAAAGTCCCGGATCATTATATCGATCAGGTCTTTGAGGTAGTTCGCGAAGCAACGCAACATACCTTCCAAATTCTGACAAAACGGGCCGAAAGACTCGCAGACTATTTTAGCAAGCGCACACCACCGACCAATGCCTGGCTGGGTGTCTCGGTTGAGGACAAGGCATACGGTGTTCCTCGTATTGATTGCCTGCGTCGGGTCAATGCAACAATCAGATTTCTTTCGGCAGAACCTCTTCTGGAGGATTTAGGCGAGATCGATCTGACCGACATCCACTGGGTGATTGTCGGTGGCGAGTCAGGTAATAAGGCACGCCCAATGCAACAGGAATGGGTCGATAACATCCATCGCCAGTGCGACGTATCGGGCTCGGCCTTCTTCTTCAAACAATGGGGAGGCTGGGGGGCAGACGGCGTCAAACGCTCGAAGAAAGCCAATGGGCGGCTGTTGAACGGTCAAACCTGGGATGAGATACCTCTTTTGAATTTAGCCTGAGTTAGGGACAGACGGCATGGCCAAGGATGAAAAATACAAATGGAATATTTTCACAGGAACGTATCCCCAGATTGACCCGCACAGCAAGATAAAACACAAAATCATTGAGGATTATATTCGAACTTACATCACAGTCGTGATGAGCAATCAGCGAATCCCCAAGATCGGGATAAATATCATTGACGGTTTCTGCGGAGGTGGTGTTTACCAAGATGACGACGGTGTGGGCATCCACTACGGCTCGCCGATCATTGCCTTGGATACCGTTCGACAAACCGTTGCCGAGCTCAACATTCTAAGGCGACAAGATCGCGAGGTTGCAGCCAACTACTACTTCGTAGACATCAAGAAAGACAATATCGATTATTTACGTGGTGTGCTTTTTGAAAGGGGATACAGCCACCTTATCGATCAGAATGTATTTCTGCTCAAGTCCCGCTTTACCAATGCGCTTCCCACTCTGATTAACCAAATCAAGAAATTCAAGCTCTCCGAACGAGCGCTGTTTCTGCTGGATCAATACGCGTACAAAGATGTGCCATTTTCGAGCATTCGAACCATTTTCAATGAAGTGGATAATGCAGAAGTTTTATTAACATTCAACGTGGACAGTTTGATTGACTACTTGTCCGAACGAGATGAGAACCGCAAGGCACTGCAAAACATCGATCTTGAGAAATACATTCCGTGGGAAAAGCTTCCCTCTTTCAAGGCCACGATGCGTCGTGAATGGCAGCACCTCATACAGAGATTTCTGGCAGAAGGTATTCTGAAAGAAAGCGGCGCGGAATTCATGACGGTCTTTTTTCATTACACCCTTCAGTTCCAATCCAAGGACTTACTGGTTCATCCACCTTGCCAACAGCTATCGCGCCAATGCGGTGATGAAAGAAATCCATTGGAAATACGGCAACCACTTTTCGCACTCCATGACACCTGCATTGTTTGTTGGCTACGACACCAAGCGCGACATCCAGGTGACCGATCAGCGAAACCTGGGTTTCGGTGAGGAGCATTTTTTCAATGGTGTAACGGGCAAGCGGATCGAGACGGAGCTGTCTGAACTGCTGCCACGCAAGATCTACGACCAGCCAACCCAGTCATTCGGAATGATGATGAGGGGCATGGCCAACGGAACTATGGCTAACGAAAGCATCGTTCGTGAAGCGCTTCACATGCCGATTCTGTGCAAGGACATCGAAGTCTTTGACAAGGATGGGCGAACCAAGCGCCGCAAAGGCAGCAGCATCAAGTCCACTGACATCCTGATGCCGGCCTCTCAACGCACCATGTTTTTCACCCCGTCGGTATCGGTGCCTCGCAAGGCGCAGTCAGACGCTGACGATTGAAGACCACCCGAGTAGATTCACAAAATATTATTTCGCCCATTATCGAATTGTTTTTTGCGCGGCGGCTCACTGATGTCAGGAGTTGTTGATGGTAGGTAAAAAAATAATTTGGGCCACTGCGGTGACTCTCGTATTGCTTTTTGCGGGTTTGGCGCAGGCTCAACAGCCGGCGGTAGTCGCTCAGCGACCCGTGACCGTGCCATATGAAGTAACTGAAGGTACGTTCCTTAATCTGACACTGGAGCGTGTAGACCCGAACTATGTTGCGGCAATGGTCTACGAGAACGTGGCAATCGCACGAGGTAGCCGCTTGTTTGGACGTCTGGTCAACAAGGTCAACGACTCACACGATGTGTATTTCACACAGCTGCCGCTCAGCACCGGGCAAACGCTCAGTCTTGATCCTCCACTGCAAGCCACTTCTCCACTGGGTTCTGCAGGCATCATCGACTTCAAGCCAGCAGCCATTGCTGGAACCATCTGGCGACGAGATCAGGTAATGCCCCATTAATGGCATTGCGCTCAAGAAAACGGGTGCACACAACAGCTACTCCCGATGGACAGGGCTCTACCCAGAGCCGTTCCCCATAGATAGGGCCTGTTGACGTTTCACATGGGCAACCATAGGAACCCGCAGGCCATGGCTATCATGCTCTCATAATTCCGCTTCAGCTTGTCGTATCGAAACGCCACGGCCCGGTAGTGTTTCAGCCGCGCAAAGGCGTTTTCAACCAGATGCCGGTAGCGATACAGCCCCCTGTCCAAGTCGGCATTGCCCCTGATCGAGTTGCGCTTTCTGGGGATCACCGGTCGGGCGCCCTGTGTCTCGATCTGTTCGCGGATGGGCTCACTGTCATAACCCTTGTCCGCCACGATCACCTCGGCAGACGGCAGCTGTGCAATGAGTCGGGAGCTGCTGTGCAGTCGTTGATGTCACCTCCGGTAATCTCGAAAGCCACAGGCAAGCCATGCGCATCAACAGCCAGGTGGATCTTGCTCGTATGGCCGGCGCGACTTTTACCGATCGCTTCAGGCTGACCACTGGCCGCACCGGCACTGTGCTGATGAGCCTTTACATAGGTGCCATCGATGAATGCCCACTCAAAGTCGGGCTCCTCGAGCAAAGCGTTGAAAACGCTGAGCCACTTGCCGGCCGCCGACCAGGCGTTGAAGCGTTTGTAGACCGAGTTCCAGCAGCCGAAGGCGCGGGGCAGGTCTCGCCAGGGACAGCCCACACGCATTCGGTAAAGCATTCCCTCAACTGTCATCCGCAGATGTGGCTTGTGATAAATCGCTTGTTGAAGCAGAATTTTTTCCAGCTTCGGCCAAAGCTCGTCACTGAGCATCAATCGGGGCATTGCAAGCCCGCAGGATTTTTCAGAAGGAAGCGTTATCAAGATAACGCCTCCCAGGGCTAGCATCTCAGGCAATGGGGATCAATGGATCCGCCGCCGCCCACGCTGCATCACGGTTGGCGGCCGGAGGGTAGATCCACACAGTGTTGATCTGCGTTTTGAGCGATTTGCCTTCCTGCCGGGTCAACTTGACCTGGCGATCCCATCCTTCGGTGTAGACCGCACCCCAGCCCCCCAAGTCCAGGCAGGTGACGTACTTGGGCTGACTGTACGAGGTCGGATCCACACCTAAAATCTGCGCGGCAACGTTGTTGCCAGCGTGGCGGCCCAGGACGATGGCGTGCTGGCAAGTCATCAGTGCATGGTTGCCAAGGTCATCGGTGGCGGCGTAAGCAACATCGCCGGTGGCAAAGATGTCTTGCTGGCCGATGACTTTCAGGTGGGAATCCACATGCAGACGACCGAGGAAATCGCGTTCACCTGGGATCTGCTCGGTCAGCGAGCTGGCCCGCACACCAGTGGTCCAGACCACGGTCTTCGCTACAATACGCTGGCCATCGTTAAGGGTTACCCCATTTTCATCGACTGCTACCACAGACGATTTCAAGCGCCATTTCACCCCTAGCTCATCGCTGGCCTCGGCGATCGACCTACTGATTTCGGCCCCCATTGACGCCCCGACTTTTTCACTACGATCTACGATGATCACTTCTATGTCCGCATGATCACCTAGTATGGCCCGCAGACGAGCCGGCATTTCGGTCGCCGTTTCAATGCCGGTGAAGCCGCCGCCAGCAATCACTACAGTATTGCGGCCTTTGCTTTCTGGAAGGCCTGCCAGGGACTTGAGGTGGTTCTCCAAACGTACGGCTTGCTCGATCTGGTCCACATCGAAGGCGTATTCCGCCACACCTTGAGTGTTGGGCATCGCGAGCCGGCTGCCAGTGGCTAGAACAAGTTTGTCGTAGCTGCGCACTTGCTTGGTGCCAGAGGTATCGATGTAACCGACACATTTTTGCTGAACGTCGATGGTCTCTGCGGCTCCCTTGATGAACTTGACACCTACCGCATCGAACAGCTCGCCAATCGGCGCGACCAGTCGGTGCGCATCAGGCTCGTAAAAACGCGGACGGACGCGCAACTCGGCCTGAGGGGCCAGCACGGTCACTTCAACGTCGTTGTGACCATGAATGTCGAAAAGGCGCGTGGCACTCAAAGCCGTCCACATACCACCGAAACCTGCGCCAATAATCAGAATCTGCTGTTTCATTTTTAACCCCTGGTGGGAAGTCATGAATTCGTTAAAGAGTCACGCTTATCGGTAGCGGACGTGAAGCCGGAGCAAGGCGATCTTGGAAAACAGCCACCGTAGAAGCTCGAGAAACAACGACTATATTAGTCGTAGTTTTTAATGGCAAGATATTTTTCATGAGCCATCCGAGCGAATTTCTGAAGAGAATTTTTGAGCAATGGGTACTCAATAGAATATTTTCACCACAAAATTAGGCGTGTAAGTGATTTTTAAAGGTAGAAAGTCCCATGTCACAGCGTGCGAGGATCGTTGTCCCCCTCACTGATCGCTGCTAATATATGCGACTAATTAGGTCGGAGATCTAAATGTCTCTTTACAGCGCGGGCGTTGAGTACGGCATTCATTGCCTGATTTTTTTGGTGGGCGATGGCGGCGAAAGCCGTGAGGCGAGCGTGCGTGATCTTGCAGAATTGCAAGGCGTACCTCTGGATTACCTGGCGAAGATTTTCACCAAGCTGGCTAAGTCCAAACTGGTTGTAGCAACGGAAGGCGTGCGCGGAGGGTTCAAGCTGTCGAGGCCTTCTGACGAAATCAGCATTCTTGATATCGTCAACGCCATCGACGGTCAGAAGCTCATTTTTGATTGCCGAGAGATTCGCGGCCGTTGCGCCCTGTTCGAAGGCTCTCCGCCTGCCTGGGCGCTAGACGGCCATTGCTCGGTTCACGCGGCGATGATGACGGCACAGAAACGCATGGAAGAAGCTCTCGCCCAACAAACCATTCTTGATCTTGCAAGAAAGGTCGGACGAAAATCTCCAACTGACTTCCCGGCCCAGGTAGGCAGATGGATAAACGATCGTCGAGAAAAGAAAAGCAGCGCGCAGACTGCTGACGACCGGACCATCCAAGTGACCAACATTTCGGACTGAGTAATCGGCGGTCTCAAGGAGCAAGTGCAGCACTTGATGTAAGGGGTTGCCATGTCTACCCAATACAACCACCTGAGTACCGGGGAGCGCGTCACCATTATGGTTATGCTATTTCAACGGCAGACGCTGCGAGCTATTAGGCCGGCATGTGAAACGTCAACAAGCCCTAGGCTATCTGCGAGCCTACCCGTTTGACGGTATCAAGATCGACAAGCGATTTATCGCCTCCATCGGCAACGGTGAAAATGACCGCGCGGTGGTGCAGGCCATCATCAGCCTCGGCAAGGCGATGGGGTTGACCGTGACCGCCGAAGGCGTTGAGACCGAGGAGCAACTGGGCATTCTGGGCAAAGATGCATGCCATGAGGTCCAGGGTTACCTGATGAGCAGACCGGTGGACAAGGCGACGTTTGCAAAGCTGCTCAAAGCATCGAGATTCGAACAGCGACTCGACCCACGCGTCCTCTGAAGTCTTGGCTTACCGTCGGGACCGGAATCTAGGCGTCGGCCGACAGTATACAAGCCACTAGAGAACGTACAGGACATGCGGTGCCGCATTGGAGTGCTTCGTCGCCACGCCCTCAACATTTTCACAGCGCAAGCTTGTCATCAGCCCTGGTAAGGAAAGAACAGATGGGTGGACAGGGCTTGAAGAGAATCTCAGCGCTTTGGGGAACACATCGCCCTCTGCCGACTCCTATTTCCACCGCCGGCGTACACCTTTGCTACCTGGCGCTTGTAAGTTGTCGGACTACAATGCGAGTTCGACTATCTCAATAAGCCTAGAGTAGGGATCAGGAATTGAAGCTCAATTGGGAAAGTTTGTTGCCCGTATCCGGCAAAGTCATTGTTATTGAGGATGACCCCACGCTTCGCGCACTGATGGTCGACATCCTTTCGGAGATTGGCGCACCTTCTCTGGCATTCGCCACCGCGGATGATGCTCTCACGCATTTGCTCGAAGCCCATGTCCCTTGTCCCCTGGTGGTAGTCGATCATGCACTGCCTGGGCAAATTCAAGGGGCCGAATTTATCGAAATGGTGAAGGTTAAATGGCCGTCAACAGGCTCAATCCTCATCTCGGGGTATATGTTGGAACCTGCGACCATTCCTCACTCCACGACCTGTCTGCAAAAACCCTGGGCCATGGATGACTTCATCGCCGCCGTGGCGGAGGTTTTACAACCCGGCTACCCCTTACGCAAAACCTGAACCCGTTGGCTTTCAGTGATCCTTGGGGATCACTGAAATCTTCCCGTTTCGCTCCAATATCGCAAATTTGATCTCCTCCACGGTCTCGATGCCCTGGTTTGAACGTGCGGCCTCCATGAGGTCTGCCTCTATCAGGTGCGCGTGACGCAAGCGTTCGTACAGGATCTTGCCGTGTTCGACGAGAACCGTGGGTTCGCCATCGATGAGTCGGGAAACGAACGAGGAGCGTCGTTTCAAAAGCGACAGTCCGACATCGACGGCGATCAGCGTGACCATCACGACGATGGAATTGGTCAGCGAAAAGTCATCCCCAAGCAACGCCTGCTGCGTAGCCTCGCCGATGATCATGAGCAGCACGAAATCGAAGGTCGTCAACTCCGCCAAAGACCGCCGGCCGGCAATCTTGAACAGGATCATCAACGCCACTTACATGGCGGCCGCACGTATAACCGAGTCCATAGCGCACCTAAGGGAGAATGTATTGAGTAACGTTCACCGGCGAAGATCCCGGCACCGATAGGCGGCTGGTGTAACCGCCGAGGCCATCGCCTCGCAGCGTCAAATAAAGCGTCGCCCGTCCTTGCGGATCCGTTTGCAACCAGGCCTTGATCCCGTCCCCGGCGCTGACCGATTTCACAGGCTCCGGTTGCATGGATTCAATGCTGAAGCCGTCGAGAAAATCCCCCGAAAGCTCAATCTCCACCTGCGACTCAGGCCGACCACTGACAGCAATCTTCATCGGGTTCGTCGAACCGTTGCGGTGAACGATCTCGTAGTGTGCCGAAAGCCTGCCGTCTGCGCTGTGGACTTCCCGAGCGCTAAGTGGCCCGCGTGAAAACACGCCTAACAGGCCCATCAACACCACGGCGACCAAGGCATACCAACCCCATCGCTCAAACCGCCAAACCTTCAGTTGATACGGCATGTCTTCGCACACCGGATGCTTGCGGCTTTCGAAATCAGAATGCTGATGATCATCCTTGGCCACTGTCCTCAGGTTTGCTCGCCGGCGAGGGTCCGCTGATGGAAATGAGCGAGTGCCTCCAAGGCATGCTCGGCGGCCAGCAGTTGTACCTCACAGCGAGAGCCAAAAAACCGAAGCTGACGGGTGAATACACTCTGGCCCTGATTCGTCTGAAAGGCCCAAGCAAAACAGATGGTCCTGGCCGGAATACCGTCTACATCGTCGGGGCCGAGAATGCCGGTGGTGGCCAGCGCCACATTGGCGGGACTGTCGCGCAAGGCGCCAACTGCCATTTCCCGCGCCACCTCACAGCTGGTGAGGTTGAACTTCTCGATGGTGGTCGGACTGACGTTCAACAAGCGCTTTTTCGCCTCCGGCGAATAGACCACGTAGCCGCTCTCGATCAACTCGCCACTGCCTTCGACCTCAGACAGGAGCGTGATGATTTTACCGGCGGTGCACGACTCGGCCGTTGTTAACCGCAACGCGTTTTGGCGTAGATCAGAGACCGTGACGTCAGCCGTGGACATGCATTCTTCCTTGCCTGTCATGGTAGTCAGCACCTGCGACTGCTAGCAGGTACGCCTTGTCTGCCGTCATCCGCAACTCTCGCCACTCCTGCCAGTTCACGACGTCCAGCCGATCCATTTCATCAGCCTGGCGCAAGAGCTCCTTGTGGTACGCGTCCGGACAGTCCATCCGCAGCGAGCAATCATCCAGCGCCCTGTGCCATCGCGCGTAGGCACGCAGCTTGGCCTCCTGTTCTGGGGAAAGAACATTTCTGCAGGTGTTCATGGCGAGAGTTCTCGGGCACGGTTTGAAGGTTGAGCCTAAGAAATCAGGGACAGTTCACCAGAGTCGACCAAAGGAAGCGCTGCCCTTCATGAACCAGATGCAGGGGGCGACAGAAAGTGGTCGTGACAAGAAGAGTGCTGCATGTTTTTTTGGAATTTTTCTGCCCCGGATTGCTCCTTAGCATATGAGCATAAGGAGGGCCTCATGAGTCAGAACGATCTGTACGTCATTGAATATCAGCTGCATGGGAAGCCTAAGTCATTCGTTATTCGTTCTCCCAAAATGCGTAACGCCGATGCTTGGCATTGGGCTTGCTGCGACGCGGACCTGGCGCCCATTCCAAAACCCGGAAAGCCGCCGCTCAAAGTTTTCAGCAAACCGATGGCCGAACGATTTGGCGTGACGGATGTAAAATGGCGTGAAACCACTGAAGTGGAATGGACTGAGGCAGCCTCACCATGAGCCAGACCACGCCATCGTCGGCTGACCAGAAGGATGATGAGCTGGCACGTAACGCCGCTCTTTTCTTCGAGGCAGACCGCCTGGAAGCGTATGCCTACAGCCTGATCGAGGGCGATTCGACCAGTGCTCTCTCGTGGGAGCGCTTTACCGAGGCAAAGGGGTTGGCGGATGCCAAACGCAGCGAGGCGCAGCAGGATCTGTTGCGCATTCGCGGCCAGTCTTCGACTGCTGCACCGACGGAACCAAGCAGCGAAGCGTCGGGGCCTAAGTCGCCCGGCGAGTAACAGACTAACCAAAGGGATCGGTAAGCTGGATGGCGATCGACCAAAGACCCAGCACTATCCAGAACGTCGCAAAGATCCAAGGCGTGCGCACTGAGAACAGCAGCGCCTTGCGGTAGCCCTTGTGGGTGGATTCCCGCTCGCAGAACAAAGGCGATTCGTCATACGCCATGCCCATCACCGGCTCGCTGCGCAGCAGTTCACTCTGCTTGTAGTACCAGTGATCAATGATGTCGTATGCCGCACAGATACCCGGCCATGCGTTGAGCGTGCTCAACAGTCCCAGCAGCGCGAGAAATGGAGGCACAAACAGCGTGAACAGCCTTGCCCCACTCAGGGTTGAGATTGCCCATGCACGACGCAAAGGCGATCACGAGAAAGGACTGCGCCGCCAGGTACGCATCGGTTCGATTGGCTAATATCGCCGTCTCGTAATGAATCTCCCCCCGGTAAAACTCCAAACGTTCCTTGGGTGATCCAAACATCTTGGCATTGTGTTCATCCAGCTCATCTTCGCTGGTCTGGGAAGTCAGGATCCGTGGCAAAGCGTATTACCCCAAAAATGAACTGAAGATACCGGTCATCCTTTGCTGTGTTCGGGTGAAGTTGGCCCTTTAGTGACTCCGCGCGGCCCGGCCACGCCCCAGATCACCACACCCAGTAATGGCAGCAGGAAGATCAGAGTCGTCCAGCCCGCCTTGGTACCGGAAGACCTATCGCTTCTCAAAACGCTGTTCATTGCCCACAGGTCGAGCAGCAAGAGAATGGCTGCAAGGGCAATCCAAAAATATTCGGTTTGCATGATGCACCTCCGTTGTTCGTATAGCTTGGGCGAACAAACAATGGGCAAGGTTCATACAGCGTGACGGTCGGCTTAGTCTGAAAAATGCCACGGCGTCCATAGACGCCGTGGCCTACATCCGGCCTACTTTTCAAACGTTATTTTTCGAGGGTTGCCGCTTGGTTACCACCTTGCTCGGCGATCTTCGTCAGCTTCTCGTCGGCGCCTTTCTCCTCGGCGAGGGTCGCTTGTAGCAATGCAGCGGCGTCGTCGAGTTTCAGGTGTTTGGCCATTGCGATCAGCGTGCCGTAACTGGCGATCTCGTAGTGCTCGACTTTCTGCGCAGCACCGATCAGTGCCGCATCCAGCACCGCGCCTTTGTCGATCTCATCCAGCAACTCTTTGGACTCCTCGATCAGACCCTCCATGGCTACGCACTTCATGCGTTTTAGCTTCAGGCCCGTTAGCTCGACCAGCTGATCAATGCGCTCGATCTGGCCCTGGGTTTCTTCAAGATGTGAGGTGAACGCGTCGGCTAGCAGGGAATTGGTCGCGGCCCGGGCCAAACGCGGCAACGCTTTGGTGATCTGCTTCTCAGCGCTGTAAACATCGGAGAGTTCATGGATGAACAAGTCTTCAACGGTCTTTCTGGCCATGTCTAAGTCCTTCTGGTCGTCTGGTCTTTGGATGTTTACATGAGGCGGGGCGAGAGAGTTTCCCGGCCGCCATCCTGGCGTTCATAAAAACTGACTCAGTCGTTTGCCTGAGCGTTCATAGTTTTTTTCCATCCACGGATGAAGGGCACTCAGCTAACCCAACGCCGTATCGAGAAACATCATCACGCCGAAGCCGAGCATCAAACCCAGGGTCGCAGGCGTTTCGTGGCCGTTGCGGTGCGTTTCAGGAATAACCTCGTGCGAGACCACGAAGATCATCGCGCCGGCCGCCAGGCCCAAGGCGACGGGATAATCCAAGGCGAAACCGCTCGATACGCCCAGACCCACAATTGCGCCCAAAGGCTCCATCAACCCGGAACCTACGGCGATCAGCGCCGCCCGCCACGCCGATATGCCGGTGACCCGCAAAGCCAGCGCCACGGCCAGACCTTCCGGGATGTCCTGGATGGCGATGGCGGTGGTCAACGGCAGGCCCACTTTCATGTCGCCATTGGCAAAGCTGACGCCGATCGCCATGCCCTCGGGGAGGTTGTGCAGGGTGATGGCCAGGACGAACAGCCACACGCGATTGATGCGGTGGGAGTCAGGCCCACGCCTGCCGCTTTCCTGGTGCTCGTGAGGTACGAACCGATCCAGCCCGATCATCAGCGCAACACCCAAAGCCAGACCGACCACGACAACACAGGCGGCCAGCAATTGGTTACCACACAGTGCCTGAGCGGCTTCGATGCCTGGAAAGATCAACGAGAACGAGCTGGCTGCCAGCATCATGCCGGCGGCAAACCCCAGCATGATGTCCTGGGTGCGTGAGGCGATATCACGCAGGATGATCGCCCCCACCGCGCCCAGAGCGGTCGCCGCAAACCCGGACAGGCCGCCCAGCGCCGTCAGGCGCAGGTTTTCCTTTTCCGCCCCGACCAGCGCAGAGTAACCGCTGATCAACAACAGGATCGTGACCGACAGGAGGGACGCCCAGAACAGCACTGCAGGCCAGCCGCCACTGGACGCCATCCCCCACCAGGCGCGTAGCGGGGTTCTTGCAGACGATGGGGAAAGTGACATGTCGCCTCCTATCGTCCCGCAGGTTTCCCATTTGAGCTCGCCATGGAGGGGCGTAATGTTCGGGCGATCCGCATAGCGGTCCGATCATAGGACGCAGCGGTTGCGTGGAATCGCTCAGACAGAGACCGCGCCAAACCATCGCTGAAAATGCCGGTGTTAGAATTCATGTCGTGTACCTCTGGGTGTCTGAAAAAAACCGCACGCCACTACGGCGTGCGGTGCTGGTCATCAAGCTTTCGGTTCCCCCTGAACACCCGCACCCAAATCGGCGCCGGTGATGGGTTTACTGTCCGGGTCGGACATGGTTCGAGCCTTCATATCCAGCAGCAGTGCATCTTCCTCAGCGCTGAGCTGAACACTGGCGGTACCGTCACCGCCGTCCACCGCGGGCATAGGGTTTTCCACGAACTCCCATTCATCTCCCTGATTCCACGGACCTCGGGTACTGCCTTCTCCTTGCGACATGTTGAAGTACACGTTGGTGAACTCTGGCATGCCGGGCAACTTGCCTTGCGGGAAGTTCGGCTGGATGGCGTGCAACGCTTTCTCGAAGGACAGCTGGTGGGCAATTTCTCGGGTCATGAGAAAGCCCAAGGCTTCTTTCACACCAGGATCGTCCGTCACGTTCATCAGCCGTTCATAGACGATTTTTGCACGGGCTTCGGCGGCAATGTTGGAGCGGAAGTCGGCCGTCGGCTCACCGATCGTATCGACATAGGCGGCTGACCATGGCACACCAGCGGAGTTGGTCAGCGGTGCGCCGGCGCCGTACAGCAGGCTGGTGATGTGTGAATCGTTGCCGGCACCGTTGATGGCGCGGTACAACTCACCTTCTTCCTCAACGCCTTCTGCCATTCGGCCTTTGGCGCCTTTGTTCAACATGACGATGATGGAGCCGACGATTTCGAGGTGGCTCAGCTCCTCAGTCGCAATGTCCATCAGCAGGTCTTTGCGACCTGGGTCATCCTCAGCCAACGCTTGGGTGAAGTACCGCGATGCCGCCGCGAGTTCTCCCTGGGCGCCGCCAAACTGCTCCAATAACAGATTGGCCAAGCCTGGATTGGGCTCAGCAACACGCACGGTGTATTGAAGTCGCTTGTTATGTAGAAACATGACAAATTTCCTCAGGTCAGGCCAGGCTCGATGCTCATTCAAGAAAGGTCGAATGCGAGCCCACAGACATCTGAAGCAAATACCAAGCGAGTAATTGCAATTTGTTTGCACTCACGGCGACCGACGGTTTTGTTGGAAGGAGGCAAAGTGCCTCCAAGCAGCGAGCACATCGCGAGGGGATAAAAAGCCAGATGTAACAAAGAATTTCAGAGCGCGGTTACGGTCGAAAAGTTACTTACCTCTAGGATTCACGGTCATGAAATTCGCGAAATTTTGCCAAGCGCTCTCGAACTGGTCAGGCAGCTCGAAAACCTTTTTGACGGCAATCCTACTGATTGTCGCTTGGGCCTTAACAGGGCCGTACTTCCATTACAACGACACTTGGCAACTGATCATCAACACGTCCACCACGATCATCACCTTCCTGATGGTATTCCTCATCCAGAACACACAGAATCGGGATAACGACATCTTGCACCTGAAGCTCGATGAACTGATCCGGGCCACGAAGGATGCGCAAAACGCCTTCCTGTCATTGGATCACCTGGATAGCAAGGAATTACGCGAGCTGCGCAAACGTTACTGCACAATGGGTGAAGAGGAGGAGGTGAGTGTTGACTGCACGCAAACTGCATCCGTACAAGCGGCGGACAATCAGAGGCCCGCCGCACTGCCTCCGGCTGAAACCCCTATGTCGTAGCAGACGCGACGAGGGCTTAGCATCGACTAAGCCCTCGGCACGTCTGGCCATCAGCGGAAGGCGGCGGTGCCGATCAGATTCTTCTGCTTGTTCATAGCCAGATCGTAGCGCAGTTCGGCAATCAACTCGGAGATTGCTCGTGGACTCACCAATGTGTTCGTGGAAATGCCGGTGACGAGCAAATTCACCCGGCCGGATTCAGGGTCCGTCACCCTGACTTGAAGCGAGTTTCCAGGCGCAAGGGTGCATTGGCATTCCAACGGTCGGAAGCTTTCTTCAATAATCCGGCGCAGCTCCAGGATTGAAATCATTTATTCCTCCAGTTTCGTGTTCCCGAAGCAAGGTATGTAAGTGTTGAGTGTCAGACACAGGCTCCAGGATCCCTTCGAGCCACTGCGGTCATGACGATACATTTCTGGCGACAAAAGTTTGGCTTTCAAGGCTCAAACAAATGACTGTTTCACATTTTCTCGGCATTTAACTGCGCAGCAGGTAGGGCGTGAGGTCGGGCAGCGTCTGATCGTTCGCGGCGTGCCAGCGTCCCATGGGTAAGTTAGGTCAGCCCGATGAAGGACGATTGAAGGCCGACGCAAGGGCATTGGCAAACCGGATTGGCCCAAATGCCTGTTCGGAGGGCGCCCCACATTGATGCGTGTACGCCAATTTCCTCCGTCGAGGCCCGGAATGTGGGCGGGCCGATCGCAGGTTTTTCTTCGCCGTGTGGTTGCTGAAGGAACTCGCGTATCGCATCGGCCGTCTGCGCCGCACGGGTCACCACGAAAAAATGACCTTCGCCTTGCAAAACATGCAGTTCAGCACCGCGAACGGCACGGCGCAAAATGTGCGCGTTATAAAGGCGCACCAATGGATCGCGATCGCCGGCGAGAATCAGCGTGCGCTGGCGAAGACGGTACAACCGAAGCAGACTGGTCCAGCCCACCAATGCGGCCAATCGCAGGTAATAGGCTCGCGGGTTAACGGAGAGCATACCGTTCGCGACCCCGAAGGACATCAGCGCCTTTGCTGAACGGCGCGGGCCCTTTGACTCAAGCGGTTTGTGGCCTTTGCGTATGTTCAAAAAGTCCAGAACGTCGGCGGGCTTCACCAGCATTGCCGGGCCGGCGGAGGTCGCTGCGAGTATGAGGCGACGCACCATGCCGGGATAACGCAGGGCGAATTCTTGTGCCAAAGCACCGCCCCAACTCACGCCGAATACGTCCACCTGGTCGAAACCCAATTGCGTGAGCATCTGCGCAATCGTGTCGGCATGGCGGGGTAAACGCATCGGCCAACGCGGCGCCTGGGATTTCCCGATGCCGGGCACGTCCAACGTGATGGTCGTGTAATCAGACAGTTCATTTCTCAGCGGGTCGAAGGCGCGGATCAAACCACCCAATCCATTGAGCAGGAGCAGCGGTGAACCGTCACCGCGAATGGAAACGTTCACCTGCAAATCGTAAATGGATAATTTCTGCGTTGGCATGACGTCTCCCTAGCCACTGATCCCTGCAGGCCACTGTACGCAGGTCGATTGTGAAAAAGGAAACCGTAATCCAACTAAATCCCCATGCAGCTATCAATGATCCACAGCTTTCTTTCGCCAGTTCAAACCTCGTATGATTCCGAGCGCGCTCCCCAACCACCGCTCTAGCACAAGGAGTTGTAGTGCTTTCCAGGATCAAGCGTGAAAAAGTCCTTGCGCCAAGTGCTCGGGTAAACCTGTACGAATATGACTCAAATCTGCCCATGGGAAGTTGGGTGGTGTGGTGGTATGGCAGGCTGATCAAAAACTTCGCGGACAACACCGTTCCCTTGGTGATAGTTACTCTGCAACGCGTGGACGGTGATTTACTCACTGAAGAATTCGAGACGTGCCAGATCGCAATCAGCCGTCTACGGTTCTATCCGCAGGGCTTGATTCTGGAAGATCGACTGCCGGTTGCCAGAATCGCTTTGGAAACGCTCTGGTTCAAGGTCGGTTTCGGCTACAAGGACTGGAATTTCCGCACCGCTAAAGAGCTCCACCGCCGTTCAAGCAAGCATGAGCTTTCACTGCCGGTTGAATGCGCCAATGACTGGTCCTTGGAGTTCAAGCAATCAGAGGGTGCGCTCATGCTGAACTGTGTGGATTATTTGGTTCGAGGCTACTCAATTCGCTCTGAGATCCCGCGAATCCTGACCACATATGGTTGGCACGAGGCAAAAAGCCGTCTACTGAAACACGACACCCCTTCAAGCGAAAAAAACCTGCCGGATAGTCTGGTTGTTTATCCGCACCCGGACATGGTCAAAGAGGATGAAGTGTTTTTGGCTCTCCTTGCCAATGACGATCGCCGGACGCGAAGAGCAGCAGAGAGTATCTTTTCGGAGATCGACACCCCAGCTTCAAAGCGGGCAATCCGCACACTCTCCAAGTGCTTCCATGGTTCGACGGACCAACTGAATTGGAGTGCCGCGGGCTCTGGATCAATGGCGGCAAGGATTTTGTTTGCATGGAGCTGCGCGGCTATATCGAACCCACCGGCAAAGGATCGACAACCGAGGCTATCGTCCAAGCAAAAAGGCCAAACACGTCGAAGACCGAAGGGGTGTTCCTCCGATTAAACGCTTCTTAACCGACGCTGATCTGGATATAGGGATGACCGACACGTACCAACCTCGCAGCCCTTACGGGTCTGGATCACGCCGGCAACGGGGTGCCGATCGTCAATATTGTCGCGCCCAATGCTAGCGGGCTCTCGCGCAACCAGTTTCGTGACTACAACGTCGGCAGCGAAGGGGTCATCCTCAACAACGTGACGGGCGGCACGCAGGCGCCCCAGTTGGGCGGGATCATTCTCGGTAACCCGAATCTTGGTGGCATAGCGGCCAGCACCATCCTCAATGAAGTCAAGGCGGCAACCCCAACCAGTTGCGTGGTTATACCGAAGTAGCCGGGCAATCGGCCCGGGTCATCGTTGCCAACCCGTATGGTATCAGCTGCAATGGCTGCGGCTTTATCAACACGCCGCGTGTAACCTTGGGCACTGGTAAACCAGTGCTGGACAACGGTCGCCTGGAGCGATTTCAGGTTGATGGCGGAGTGGGGTCATCGAGGGCGCCAGGCTCAATGCCAGCAACATTGGCCACTTCGAGATCATCACCCGCAGCGCCAAATCAACGCCGAGATTCAGGCCAATAACCTGACCATCGTCACCGGTCGCAACGACGTCGATGCTCAAAGCCTGAATGCTATCCCGCGCGCGGCTGGAGGTTGAGGTTGGCGCCACTGACCACGCGGCCGATTGTCCGCTCTAGACTGACTCCATTCCCACGACTCACCTGTAAAGGAATCCATTCTCGTGCGCGATTTCGACTGCCAACCCGTTTTTTGTGGAAGCACGCTGAGGCTCAGGCTTCTGACCAAAAGAGATGTTGAAGGTATCTATTTGGCGGCTAGTCCAGTGAGTGGGGCGGAATGAACTTTTCCGCTCACAAGAGAAACACCGCTCCATCACCGAGACTGCAGCGTGAGGGCGGCTGGTGGGGAAGGTGAGAATCCTACTCACTCATCCCCATGCTCCGCGTTCCGGCTCTGGAAAGGGACGCGGAGCGTCCCGGGCCGCATTCCCACGCGGAGCGTGGGAATGATCGGTTGCGTGGTCAAGACACCGGAAAAAGAATCACGAACGCCGCTCCGCCCATGGGTGAATTCCCAAGCGTCAGTTTCGCGCTGTAGCTCTCGATAATATCCTTGACCACCGCCAGCCCTATCCCTTGGCCCGGATGCTGACGATCCAGGCGTTCGCCCCTTTGCAGAATCCGCGCGCGCTGATCCGGCGGCACGCCTGGCCCGTTGTCTTCAACGCACAACTCAACACCGCTCAGGGTTTCGCGCATGCTGATGCGCACTTCGCTTAGGCACAGGCGGTAGGCATTTTCCAGCAGGTTGCCCATCATTTCCAGCAAGGCACCCTGCTCGATCGGTACGTAACACTGGTCCGGCAGATCGAAAGAGACGCGCACACGTTTGTCGCGGTAGACCTTGTCCAAGGTGTCGCACAGGCTTTGCAGCACCGGTTGCAGACGTACCTGATGGCGCACCAGACCACTTTTTCGCAAGCCGGCGCGTTGCAGTTGGTAGCCGATCTGCTGGCTCATGCGTTCGATCTGGGTTTGCAGCACCCTGGCCTGCTCGCGGTCTTCCGGACGTTGGGCCATGTCTTCGCTGACGCCTTGCAGCACGGTCAGAGGGGTTTTCAGGCTGTGGGCCAGGTCGTCGAGGGAATGGCGGTAGCGGCTGCGTTGCTCGCGTTCGCTGTGCAGCAAGCGGTTGAGGGAACCGGTCAGGCGCAGCAGTTCCCGTGGGTGTTGTTCGCTGAGGCTTTCTCGAGTCCCGCCTTCAATTTCGTCCAGCTCCTGGCTGAGCCGACGTAACGCCCTCAAACCCCAGGTCAGGCCGATCCACAGCAACGCCAGCAGCACCAGCAGCGCGGCACCTAAACCGAGGTAGAGGATGTCGCGCAGACCTTTGAGGGTGGCTTCGTATTCGCGCACCGGTTGCAGGGCGACGATGCTGAACGCCGCGCTTTTGCCGCCGAGCAGTTTGACTTCGACGTCATAGACGAAGAATTCCTGGCCGTTGGTTGCGCTGATCCTTGCGAACTCGTTACCGCGTCCATCGTAACGCGGCTTGTAGTTAATGTGCTCTTCCTGGGAGCCCATCGAACGCCAGACCAGATGCCCTTCGCGGTCATAGATATAGCCAAGCAAACGGCCGTCAGTCAGGTTGAAGCGCTCATCGGGCAACTGCGCCGGCATCTGCAAGCGGTTGTTCTCCACCCGGGCGGCGGAGATCAGCGTGGTGACGTCCGACGCCAGGCGTTGCTCGATGGAATCTTGCAACGCCAGGCTGAATGCGCCCTGCATCGCTGGCAGCAACGCCAGCATGAACAGCACCGCCAGGGTCGTGGCGGCGAGCATCAACCGGACACGAAGAGAACGAATCAAGTGCAGCGCTCATTGAACAGGTAGCCGAGTCGACGCACGGTGTCGATCGGTTTGAAACCGCCCGGGCCTTCGAGTTTTCGGCGTAGACGGCCGACCAGCACTTCGATGACGTTCGGATCGCGCTCGCCGTCGTCCGGGTAGAGCTGTTCCATCAAGCGGTCCTTGGCCACCACTTGCTGGTGATGGCGCATCAGGTACTCGAGGATCCGATACTCGTAAGCAGTCAATGCCAGCGGTTGCTCATCGAGGGACGCCTGTTTGCGATTGAGGTCTAGCAGCAGCGGCCCGGCGGCGATGGTCGACTGGGTGAATCCGCTGGAACGGCGCAGCAAGGCATTCAGGCGCGCGTCGAGTTCTTCGAACTGGAACGGCTTGACCATGAAATCGTCGCCGCCCGCGGCCAGGCCTTCGACCTTGTCCTGCCAGTTGCCGCGCGCGGTGAGGATCAGGATCGGAAAGGTCTTGCCGCGCCTGCGCAACTGACGGATCAGGTCGATCCCGCTCATGCCGGGCAGGCCAAGGTCGATCACTGCCAGGTCGTGGTTGAACTGCTCGATCTGGTACAGCGCTTCTTCAGCGTTGGCCACGGATTCGACCACGTGGCCGCTATCCGTAAGGCGCGTTTTTAGGTGATGGCGCAACAGCGCTTCATCTTCGACGACCAGCAGTTTCATAACATTCTCCTAGGCAAATCGTTCTCTCCAACAGCACAGTTTTCAGTCAGCTCGCGGAGCTTGTGGGATTGAGCCTGCTCGCAATAGCGGTGTGTCAGTCGACATCAAGTGGAATGTGTTGTCCGCATCGCAAGCCGGCTCACGCCTACAGGGATTGCGCTGATCTGACATACTTTACTTATCAGAAAGCGTAGTTCGCCGACAGGTACGTCTGGGCGCTGCTGGTCAGGTCCAGCGAACCCTGTTTGCTGCCACCGCGCTCGCTCATCTCTGTGCTGGCGTTGCCGCGCAGGTAACGGTAACCCATCTCGACCGAGGTGTTTTTCGACACTTGCTGCAACACGCCCATCTGGCCGCCAATGGCGTAGCCGGTGTCGCTGTCGCGGCTGAAACCTGGGGACTCCTGGGTCATTTTGGTCAAGCCGGCCGTGGCACCGCCGAACAATTTGGTGCTGCCGCCCACCGGGTAGAATACATCGTAGCTGCCCAGCAGGTTTTCCTGACGCAGTTTGATGCCACTGTGCGAGCCCGACACGTTGTCGTAAGTGGCGTAGTAGCGGCCCTGGCTGTTTTGCTGGCCCAAACGCACACCCCAGGTGGTGTCCTTGCCGATCACGCCGTCGGCGTTTGGGCTGTTGAGGTTGTCGTTCAACGCGTTGGACTTTTGAACCTTGTCGCTGGTCTGTCCAAGAGTAAGGCTGGCGAAATTGTCGTTGGAAGCAAAAGCCGTAGTGCTTGCGCCCAGGACGGTAAAAGCCATAAGCAGCTTTTTGAAATTAGTCATTGGGGAGTTTCCTCATGTGTTAGGTGTTTTTTGGTTACGGAGCAAGGTTACCCCCCTCGTACTGAATTCTCCCTGAACGCACTCTGAACCGGAACTGAACCAATTCCACCCAGCTGTTCTGATGATTTTTAAGCAAGAGATCCGATCATGTGCGTTCTCCTCGCCTCGCATTGCTGGCCTTGAGCGGGCTCAGCCAAGCAGCGATCAAGACTCAGGAAATGCCCTATCAAAGTGTCGACGGTACCAAGCCAATCTGTACCGGCAGGACGCTTACGCGCGGCGCGAGGTTTGTCTGGATCTGTTTGGCGTGACCTTGGGCCGCGACGAACCCTAATCATAGAAAGAAACCCCGACACACCTGTTGGAGCTTGATCAGTGATGGGGGCATCCAGGAAGACGTGTTCGCGCCCTGGTCAAGCAACATGCGGTGCGCGAATGCAATGTGGCCAAAGGCGGCTGGGGTAGCCTGAAGGCTGTATATCTGCCTACGCACTGACTGCCAGTCACACAAACAGGAGGTTTGCTCATGGACCTGGAACCCTTGGACCCTGACGCCCTGAGCTGGCGATTGCCAGCCAAGCCGGCATGCTGCTGCCGTGCCCGTTCTGCGGCCAGCCCCGCTGTACATTCGGCGGTCAATCAACTTAGCGCGACTGCCGACCCATTACGCTCGCCGCGTACCGACACCGGCCGCCCAGGCGTTGGCCGGAGCCAGCGCGATGCTGGGGGGGGGCTGGGCCTGGAAACCGTGCGCGTGCTCTGGTCGGCCAACATCAAGGCGCTTTTTATGGCCTTCGATGCGGCATCCCAGCAGTAACTTAAGTACAGCCTTTTCGAAACATTTTTTAAGAAACTATATTCGACATCTATAGTTCAATAACGAATATTAATAGCTTAGTTAACGCAGATGCGCAGAAAGAGGGGCATCATGCTATTTCGCTCTAGCACCAAATTCCAACATCTGGCCAGCGGTCGGGAAAGTGCCCATCACAGACCTCAAGGGCAGCGGATTGTTACCTGCGCCGGCAGGGTTCTGTCGCCTTGGTATGCCGTCGTCATTGCCTTATCCGTCGGCAGCGTACATTCCGCACATGGTGAGGATGGTTCCTTCAGCGTGGCGGAAGCGCATGTCCCGGTGGAACACCAAAATTGGGCATTGCAGGTTACACCCTATATTTGGGCGGCCGGCCTGGACGGGCATGTTTCGCCGTTCCAGCAAGGCCCGACAATCGGCGTCGAGAAGTCGTTCTCCGATGTCATGGATGACCTAAATTTTGGCGGTTTCATAAACATTTGGGCACGGTATGACCGCTTCGTCTTCTCGGGCGACATCATGTATGTCGATACGACAGATATCCATGTTATCGGCCCGTTACCGGCACTCTCGATTCCTGGCGTCGGCGTAATACCGCCGGGCGGCAACATCGATGCGAAGGTCGACACGAAACAATTCACCGCAACTTTCATGGGCGGCTACCGGGTCATCGATTCGCCTCAGTTCACCCTCGATGCCCTTGCCGGCGCGCGCTTATGGCACATCTCTAACAATGTAAAGCTTACCGGGAGCCTCGGCGGACTGAGCGAGTCTGCCAGTTACGACGAAAGCTTCGGTTGGGTCGATCCGCTGGTTGGCCTGCGCGCATTCCTTCCCCTGACGGAAAAGCTCTCCCTTCAGGGGCAGGCCGACATCGGTGGCTTTGGCGTAGGCTCTGACTTCACATGGTCTGCGCTGGTTACAGTTAATTACGTCTTCAGAGATAGCCTTTCCGCCTCGCTGGGCTACAAGGTCCTCGACGTAGACTACCATCATAACGGTCACGTCTACGACACACGCCTCAGCGGCCCGGCTCTTGGTGTGACCTATGGATTCTGATCGGTAAAGGTTTTGCACAGCCCTCATTAAGGATTGGTATTCACTATGTCTCGATTCACACTCATTCTCGCCACGTTGACTGCCGCCGCGGCGCTGCTGACCGTCGAGGCCCAGGCCTGTACAAGGGCTGTCTATCATGGTCCCGATGGGAGGAACATTACGGGCCGCAACATGGACTTCAAAGATCCCATGGTCAGCAACTTCTGGGTCTTTCCTCGTGGGATGAAGCGTAATGGCGCCTCCGGTCCGCGTTCGATTGAATGGACATCGAAGTTCGGCAGCCTAGCCGTTTCTGGCTATGACATTTCGACGGTCGACGGCATGAACGAGGCTGGCCTCAACGCCAGCTTACTATGGCTCAACGCCACAGAGTTTCCGGAGGACGACGGGAAGACGCCTCGCATGTCACTCTCGATCTGGGCACAGTTCTACCTCGATCAATTCGCGACGGTTTCGGAGGCGGTCGAATATGCGCGCACGCACCCAATGGAGGTGGTGAGCGGTGAGGTGCCCGGTCGTCCCGGCAGTCTCGCACCGCTGCATTTGACGCTTTCCGATGCCTCCGGCGACAGTGCTGTTCTCGAGTGGATCGGCGGAAAGCTGAGCATCTATCATGACCGCAAGTATCAGGTGGTGACGAACGACCCGCCCTATGGCAGCCAACTCGCCAACCAGAAATATTGGAACGCGGTCGACCCTCTCAAATTCCTTCCCGGTAGTGGCCGCTCCGAAGACCGTTTCGTACGCGCTGGCTTTTACATCAACGCAGTTACCCAAAGCGACGACCCCCGGATTTCCGTTGCCGCTGTTTTCAGTGTGATTCGCAATGCCTCGGTACCCTATGGCGTCAGCCTTCCTGATGCACCGAACCTTTCCACGACTCGTTGGCGTGTGGTGGCTGATCAGAAGAGCATGCTTTTCTATGGCGAATCGGCAATTTCGCCCAACGTTTTCTGGGTGGATTTGAAGAAGCTCGACTTCTCTGAAGGTGCGCATATCCGCAAACTGGATCTCGGTGTGGACATGGACCGTGTCCTTACCGGTGAGGCATCGGGCCAATTCGTTACTGCAAAACCGTTCGACTTCATGCCCGCCGAATGAAACGCACCAAAAATCGTAGCCTTTGCGAGAGTGGCTAACAGGGCTTGTCGCACTTTTCTGAATATTCCAGCTCGGCGATTACTTCAGAGAGCTTCCCTCTGGGATCGATGTGCAATGTTTTATAAACCGCTCCCCATTTAGTCAATTTAGCGGGGTTTTGGTGACCGGTTTTGTAGGGGCAAGTCCAAGTTGCTGGTCGGATGTGTAGACCCAGATTCGATCCAATTCGGGCACGTATCATCATGCGCCTCGCTGACGACTACTTCGGCGAGCTGCTGCATCTGTTGATCTATCCTTGCGGCCAGTTGGCGGAATTTGTTCATGCTCATCAGTCGCCGGCCTCTTTCTGGTGTCGGAACGCCAAGATATACACCGCATCAGCGGTTGGTTCGTGGCGGTATCGGCGCTGGTTATCGAGCCCTTAGCGCCGAGTACCCTGAGGACAGGGCGAGGTGCGCTAGAATGCCACACAAGATCAAGCTTAATTACCGCTGCAAGGCTAATCTTTACCAATAAAAGCGCAATGACGGACTACTGTAACACTGCCAATTTACGCTTTAACGCGACGGGGAAATTGCTTAAATCTTCGATGCTTATACCGCCTCTTTTGAGGTAAAAACCGGGGAATGTAACAATCCCCCGAAATACCACCGACCAACAGCAATTTGCCCCAAGGGCCCCCATGTCGGAGTGGCGCTCTAATCATGATGGCAGAGCAGTTTTTCAGGTGTGTCAACATCAGGTCCATTTTGGTATAGGCAATGTGCAGCGCGATCCCGATCCATACAAACATGCCGACGATCACCACGACGCACAGCCAACCGAGAGCGAACTCGGCGGTAGTCATTTAACAACCTCGTAAATAACTTCACCGCCTAGTTCACCGATTTACACCACCAAGAGCACCACCGGTAAAAGATCCCACTCTGACTGCCACGATCCCACGATCCCACGATCCCACGATGCCACAAGCTAACGTGGCCATACCGCCAGTCGGAACGCCCAAACCGATACAAAGAGCTCCAACGGTAGAACCTGTCAGAATGCACCGGTAGCAGCACCACCACCAACCCCCCGAAAAGCTGCCCGTCTCAGTAAATTTGACGCGCTCGCAAGCCTCGGTATTACGTGCCGTGCACACATCTTGAACTTTCATATAAGAGGCACCACCCCTAAGGGCCGTCACAATCCAACCAACATACTTAACGACTTAGCCAATCTTCAATGTGAGTGGCGTACACTGGAATCTAATCAGCCGCACCGGCCTTTCTCCAATGGTCAACCAATTTCTTGGCAGAAGGTCGCCTAAATTCCCCTGAGTTTTTTAACGAGCGCAAACGTTTGCTTTCCCGACTCGATATTCAGCTTACTTCGCTGATTTCTTCGCCATTACTAAGGCGGCTACCGACCAGAGCCTGGCTGCCCTCGGTTGCCGCTCGGTAAATAGCGATAGGGGGATGGGATTTAGTGTAAGCCTGCTGTTGATTGACAGTCGCCAAGGCTTGTTCGTTGGAGCCGGCAAGCTGCTGCTCTGTGAAGGGCGAGTTGTCGAGGAGGCGGAGAAATTCAGCGGACACTTCGTTGGTATACAGCGGGGGTGATGGTGCATTCATTTTTTATGATCCGGGTCCATGGATGGTTGGGGCTACTGTCCTCTGGTCGCCTCGGCGGGCCGTCGTGGCTGGTGCATCTCGGTCGGTGAAAGTGGAGAATGTAACTGACAGGCAGCACCCTGGAGCGGTGGTTATCGAAAGTAAATGGGACTTTTCCCAAAGTCACTCATGCCCAAAGAATTTTGTTAATCCGTCGGGCTTTATCAACACGCGATTGGTCGCAATCGCCGGAATAATCGCGTTGGTAGGGCTTAAGTGAACTTTCTGGTCCGTTGCTCCCCAAACCCCGAATACGTCTGTGTACTCGGTAGATCCGATTGCAACCGTTGACTGCACCGGTGCGAAGATTGCAGTGCAACGATATGACTGAGAGCTTTGTAACGACGGGTGCGAGTAACTACGTGGCGCTGGGCCAACCCCGATCGGGAGGCGGCGCTGCGTAAGCTGGCCAATGCCTTCGACCATTACAACGATCAGCATTCGCGTGGCGCTTTGAACTATTGCTCCGCGACGGAACTGAGGCGTTTGGCGGCATCAATTGATGGGGACGTTGGTGTCTGGCTTTGTAGGGGAAAGTCCATTATGTGAGGTGGTGTTCCATAAATTTTGAAAGGGGGCGTTTTGAGCATGCGTCAGTAAATTCCGGTGGCGCGCGGTAAATGCGTTATTTGTATTAAAGTATGTCAAGAAAGCCGTGCGACAGAGCTATTCGTTTCAGATGGCTCCCTGTCGAATACCTGAACATCATTCATGAAGTTGTTGTTGTTTTTCATCCGGTGTGAATAATACGGCGCAGCGCGATCTGTTGCGCAGTAAAAGTAAGATCGCTAATACATTTTCTAGCGCGATCATGGCCGTAAATGCATGCCGCTTTCCGGCTTTGATTGTCTGGATATGCATCCTGTGTTGGTGTGTATTGAAGAATTTTTCTTGTGTCATGATAAGGCTGGTTGCAGCGCAGTTTCATGCTGCGATTAGGCATTTTTCCTTTCTATTGCTAGTTAATGAAATACAGGAGCGTCAAAGATGAGCGAAGAACCTAGTTGTAATAGTCGAAGCGTGAGTGCTGTTCCGTTGTTTGGCGGAATAATATTGTCAGTTGCAAACCCAACCTTATGTTCGCCTGAGGAGTGTTTGCGTGAAAAAATATATAAGGTCGATTATGCTAAAACATACATACTGCCGAGCCTTGCAGGCTATTCGCGCTAAAATCACTGTTCACGCTAAAAATGAGTCCTCATCAGCGACCTTCTTGCATCAGATTTCTCCCCATAAAAGTGGGGGTGTGTACAAAACCATTCTGTTTGTCGGTATGACCGTTGGCATCTCTCTTCTATTGAGTTTTATCTCAATTGTCCATGCCGCCGGTGGACCTTATGTAGTCGATGATGGCGCAATCAACGCCCCCGGCGAATGCAATATCGACTTCGCCTACAAGAGCCAGCGACACCACCAGTCAACCTATCAAGCCGAGCTAGCTCAGGACTGCACATTCAAGGAACTACCCTCCTTGCAGTTTGGTGCAGCGGTGCTCCACAGTCATGATGAAGGTAAAAGGCTGGATATAGTCAATCCCAAAATCAAAGTGCAGGTGTTCAGCGTTAATGAACTGGAGGTCGCGGTTGTCGCGGGTGCAAGTTTTGCGCTTGATCGCGGACATTCATTTGATGCCGCTGAACTGGCATTGCCGATGACGTATCAGCCTTTCGAGACATTCCGCCTGAACCTTAGCTCCGGCTGGGCTCATGAATACAACGACGGCAAACAACGCCACAGTTGGAATTGGGGCACAGGTGTTGAATATGCACCGGTCGAATATCTCACGCTGATTGCTGAGCGCTTTGGCCAAGAGGGGGGGGATCATGGTTGGCAAGCCGGACCTCGTCTACATCTGGGCAAGCAAGTCGATATTGATCTGGTGGCGGGGCGCCACCTGAATAATGGCAGGGACCAGTGGCTTGCCAGCAGTATCACTTGGCGTTTTTGAGTATCGCCTGTTCGTTATTCCGCTGGCGTACCTCCTTTTATCATTCGGGTACTCGCTCATTCATTGTGACAGCTGATGGCGTGCCGAGACCACAGGTTAAGTCGACGTCTCGCTACTCGACGCTTGGTCGTTAATTTTCACGCTCACACTCAGGTGGGAGCCAGCAATACCCCAAAGGAAACATCATGAATCGAGAAGAGCTGTCCTTTTATGTGCGTAAGCTTGTCCGCCTCTGCGATGGACAAACATTTTCAAAACTTATCGCTAGTACGCCTTACATTGATGTGATTGATGCGTTAGAACATTGTAAGGTCATTGAAATAGTAGCATTGCTGATGAAGTTGACATCGTTTGAGCGTGCGGCGTTGTTCGCTTATTTCCCAGTACAGCGCCAGGATGTGCTATTACAGGAGATGTCGCGTAAGGAGGCGGTTGACCTCTTCGAACATTTACCCGCCGATGATCGTGCGGATGTATTCAATCGTCTGAGCGACGATATTTGCCAGAAATTACTGCCAGCCCTGGCAAAGTCCGAGCGCGATGACATCCTAGAGCTGGCGGCGTTTTCCGAGGGCACTGCAGGTTCGGTGACGACCTCTGATTACACCACGCTGAGCTCGATAATGAGCGTTAAGCAGGCATTCGTAGCACTACGATCTTGCGCGTCAAACCGAGAAAGCATCGATGTGATGTTCGTGCTGGACAGCGAGCGACGCTTGCTGGGTTCGGTGACCTTGCGCGACCTAGTGTTAGCCACGCCGGAAACTCTGATCGGCGACTTGATGACGCTTGATCCAGTGTTTGCTCGCGCCGACTCTTCGGGGGATTTGGCAGCAGAGTTGATTCGCCGCTATGACCTGCTAGCGCTACCGGTGCTGAGCGAAGATGACCGGATGGTCGGGATCATCACTGTCGACGACGCCATGGACGTGGAAAAACAGGTGGACGCTACTCAGTTGGCGCGCTTCGGCGGCACGCCGGCTCTGGGTGGCACAGATCTGGATGTTCTTACATCTCCGTTTCGGAAAATGTTCGGGGTTCGAGTGTTCTGGCTTGCGATCCTGACGTTTTTCGGGATTTTCATTAGTAATTTTATCTCTGCCCAAGAGGAGATGCTGTCTCAGATCATCATTCTGGCCGCCTTTATCGCGCCGATCATCGACATGGGCGGCAACACAGGCAGCCAATCGGCGGCGCTGGTGATACGTTCCATGGCTTTAGGCGATGTTAGGCTGAAGTGGCGCCATATTTGGCTAATTATTAAGCGTGAACTACCGGTCGCATTCGCGTTGGGTGTGGCGATCGCACTTCTTGAGGTCGTTCTAGCGTATTTCAGCAAAGGCATTGGCATGGAAATTATGCTGGTGGTGGGCTTGAGTACTATGGTGTGCACCGCGGCGGGAGGTATGATCGGCGCACTGTTGCCGTTTTTGGCTCGCCGAATAGGAACCGATCCGGCCACACTAAGTTCTCCGATGATCACCTCGATCATGGATATGGTGGGTGTGATGATCTACTTTGGTTTCGCCTACCTGTTTCTGGCAGATCAAATGGTCCAGACGGTGTGATTGTAATCAGTTGTGGGTAATCCACTCATGAATAAGTCACCGCCTAGGATCGATGCCGAGGTGTATTGGCTGCACTGGAAAAGTCCATCGATACGCTACGACAGTTGTTGCTCAGTTCGGTGCCGAAACGGCAGGTGTATTACGTTACGGCATTGGGATTGTTGTCGGTGATCCGGCGAGCTGAGCTGCTCTGATCAGCGAACCAGAGTTTGTACGGCGTAGTGATGTGCTAACCGACGAACTGGGCGAACAAGGGTAGTCGGCCGCGTTACGAGTAACGCTTGTTATGTCAAATAGGCCCCCCACTTGTTGAGAGTGCGGGGGCCTTTTTCTGTCGTGGTATTAACCGCACCCATAGACTGGATAACCCGACCCCCGCCGTCTGGTTTTACGCAGTGCCGGCCATTCACTCGAACAGGAACCACCGATATGCACGCCGATGACCATTATGAATTAAACTGACTGCTAGGAACGGCACCGGCCTCGGCCACAGCGGCGTCGGCGAATATATCTACAAGGGGCGCCAGGAACCGGAAGACATCGCCCGCGGGAGACGTTGGTGGGGAGAACAGATGACCAACAGCGCCGAAGGCAACTCGGTATCGGCCGAGCTAAACGGCACAATCGACCTGATGGTGTTGGAGACCTGCCCGCAGGCCCAGTACAACGGACTCACCCTGGAGTACGGCTCCCTGTCGGGTATACAAGTGCTCAATACGTTGCGCGCCGACCACTGGCTGTACTGCAACCCACAGTCACCGGACGCTCATAACCCAACGGATCAAAAGCCAACTGCGCGATGCGTTTTATGTGGATACCGATGCCTGGAAGCGTGCAGTACTACGACAAGGCCGCAAGGCGCTGGACCTGACTGTTTTCAACCTCACCAGGCCCTTGTTTTGAATCAAGAGCAATATCGTGAAAATGGTCGTTAATTGCGTTCTGAATCCGTCCACCTTGATGGTGTGGCACCGATGCTTACCGGCCATAGACCCAGCAATGACAAGGAGGAAAGCGGAGCATGGTATTAGGACTCTTCCTACATCTTGTGCTGATGCTTCCTGGTAGCGTCACTTTGCCCCAGCTACAAGCTGGAATTTCCCAAGGATGAAAAGGAAGCTCAACGTGAGCGGATATGTACCCAACCCACCGAAGGGCTACCGAAATAGCGGCATTGAGCCTGTTGATATTCACGCTCAGCGCTGGGCGGAATATAAAGACTTCCCACCCAAGTCAGACACCCCGGCAGAGACCATAGGGTGCGTGTTTGCCAAAAGCTGCGATCTGTCTGACGGCGTAATCGACCACAAAAAGCCGGCTGGGTTTATTCCAGTTGAGAAAATAGCTAACTACGGAAATTTCTCCCGGCTGGGTGGCCGTGAGACAGACGCAGCGGGAGACGTTCCTCTAAAGAAAATTAGTGGTAGCACTTTACCTGCTGCACTTGGAACATTTCTGTTAGGTGGTGTTGGTGCTGCTACTGCTGGCGTATCCTGTGGTGGCCTATGTACTGCTGTAGCCGCTGTTGCTGGTGCGGGAGTTGGCACAGGTGCTGCTGGTGGTGCCGGCGTGGTTACTGCCGGCGTGGCGGCTGGAGCCTTGGCGGGAGTAGTTGCGCTACTGTGGCCATCAAGCATGGGCGATAGCAGTTTATACGCGGAAGAGCAGCTCCAATTGCTTAAGCAAGCTCGTACACTTGTTCGTTTGCATGTAGAACAACAAGCCGATGGAACCTTGAAAGGGTATGGGTACAACACCCAGAAGCGCACTGATTGGGAAATGATTCCTGTAGTCCAGTTCGATGCAAAAGGCTCCCAGCAAGTGGCTGACTTCGGTGACGGCGTAACCCTCATATGGACACCTGCTGTTGACCCGTCCAGCACCTCAGAAATTCTACCGTTAGAGGGTGCTCCACATGCCCCCCAGATCTGGATTTATTCGCCTACCGAACAGGCAGATAACATTATGTTAGCCCGATTTATCCCGACAGATACAAAGACTTCATACTCGAGTTCTCCGCTGATCGCCCCGTGAAACCCAGTTGCAACCGGCGATTAACGTGAAGCGGTTTACCGTATCATGTGTGATTTCTGTTGCTGAGCGTCGACTCAAACAGCAAGGTATGAAGCGGTACGTAGGCCGAATTGCGGTTTAGAGCAGCTATACACGTTGGTGGTCGGACTGCTTTGAGTTCTGCTGCGAGGACGGAGCGAAACTGAAGCGCTGGCGGCGGCATCAATTTAACAGGAGTTGGTGTCAGGTTTTTTAGGGGCGAGTCCAAGCCTCATCAGGTGCATTCTAATTTTTACGTTTGGTGAGTTGAATATTATGGCCGTTGGAAGATTGATGGCGCCGCCAGGGGGGACAGAGAATTGATCACGATTGGCTAGGAAATATATACCGTCAAAAGAACTATATCAGAATCTACTATGATGAAACAGTGTGGTACGGTAGGAGCAGTGCCTGTTTCGCAGGTCCTGTAAATATTTTTATTATGTGAGTCTCATGTTTTTTTTAAGCCGATGTGTGTTGGGGGGGGGATGTGTTGCCTGTTAACAGGATTGCAAAAGCGAGGTGAGTAGGTGGAGAAGGTCAGTGGAGATCGATGTCAGATAGTAATTTTGTTAGATTTTATTAGTGCTATTTTTTCGCTGAGCTGCTCAGTCAGTAGTCTTTTTATTCGTTTGACGGTGACAATGTTTTCGCCGTTCATCTCACATTGGCACAAAAAAAAGAGGGCGCCTAATGGCACCCTTCGTAATTATGGTTGATATCAATCTTCAATAACTTCGCGTTCGTTAGCGGGTTGCGTTGGACGGTGATTTTCGGGGAACAGTTTCTGGAATTTTTTAATTTGAGATTTTGACAGCTCGATGGCTTGCTCGAATAGACCCCACTGAACACCTTCCGTGCAGGGCGGTGTGGTGAGTGAACCTTTATAGAATAGATGATGGCTAGTGGCTGGAATCAATGTGTTGAGATTCGGTGCGGTGTTTGCGTCTAAGTCCGCCTTTTTTCCTTCTGTGTTTGGAAGTTTTTCCCATAGTGCTGCCAGTTCTTTGTTACTTTGTCCTTCTTTGATCATAACTCCTAGGACCAGCAGCGGCCGTCCTTGTCTTGGTTTACCATATGCATCTCCATCGGGTAAGGGAGATGATTGATCAAGTGTTCACTAGGTGTATGGAAATGGAACTGCACCAGGCGGTACTCGCTATTTTTGAATATTACCTTTCCTCCCTCGGTGACGTTGGCTTGGATCGTGTGGCCATTGTTGTTAACCTGAATTGAAGTCGATTCGTAATTGATCTCCAGGTCCGCACTGTTACCCGTATGTGGTCGAACTTGTTTCATTTCGACATTGATCGGAGACTGAAAAGTGCCCGCCGCGCACAACCCGTTGGAAACTCGCCCCAGTAGTCGGGGCCATGGTTGCCTTGATAAGACCAATGCTTTTCTACAGCGTTTGCGCTGGCTAGAGAAAGGCATGACGTTGTTAGCAGAAAAAATAGCGGGTTAATGTTTTCATGGTGGGCTCAATAGGAAATGGATGGATATAGGAACTTCGTCAGCTTATAATCCACATCAAGTCGGCCTGGAAGATTTAGGAGGACCGTGTCTTGAGTGGCGAGCAATATTAAGTGGGGTGGCGGACTCTTAAAAATAGGACAAGTATTAAAAAATAGGTTGACTGGCTCAGTAGCTGGAAAAACTGACCAAATCGGCCGTTCCGAGCTTAAAGACGGAGAAAGAGCCCGGTCATCTCAATCTGGTTGAGGACGAGGGCTTTAATCGCGCTCATCATTGGATATCCCATTCATAAGGGGTCGCAAGCGGCACGATGGAGAGTATCAACGCTTTGGGTTTTGGTTGGGGTTCCATAATCATGATATTCACGAAGTGCTTGGCGTCGAGCAAAATCACTTCAAGTTTCATTGCTGGCACCTACCGGCGGATTTCGTCAACCAGTTTTGGACAAGTCCTAAAGATTTTGGCTGGGCGCTGAGATAGTGTTTGACCGTTCGCCTAGCCAGACTTTCATAGCAGCCTGACCGGGGGATTTGCTTCTGGCTTGGGCGAACTCCTATTTATGCACTTTATTGTTCGCTGCACTGTAGCGGTCTAATGAAACCGGACACCCATTTAGGCGAGAATGCTCGCCAGATCGAGGTGTCAGATGACCAAACAACGCCGCTCCTTTACTCCTGAATTCAAACGCGAGGCTGCCGACCTCGTGCTCAAGCAAAACTACAGCTACATCGAAGCCAGCCGTTCACTCGGCGTCGGCGAGTCGGCCCTGCGCCGTTGGGTTGACCCGGTTCAGAAGGAGCGCCAAGGCGTCACTCCGCAGAGCAAAGCGCTGACACCGGAGCAGCAGAAAATCCAGGAGCTGGAAGCCCGGATCGCCCGTCTTGAACGGGAAAAATCGATATTAAAAAAGGCTACCGCGCTCTTGATGTCGGAAGATCACGAGCGTACGCGCTGATCAATCAGCTGAGCGTCCACGAGCCGGTTGATTGGCTTTGCCAAGTGTTTGAAGTAAACCGCTCAAGTTACTACGCCCACCGCCTCAAGCGTCGAACGCCCGACGTTGAACGGCTTCGATTGCGTAGTCGCGTCAGTGAGCTGTTCTCGCAAAGTCGCAGCTCTGCGGGCAGTCGCAGCATTCTGTCGCTGATGCGTGAAGACGGTAAGCAACTCGGTCGATTCAAAGTGCGTAGCTTGATGCGCGAGCTTGATTTAGTCAGCAAACAACCCGGCTCCCATGCTTACAAACGAGCAACAGTAGAAAGACTCGATATCCCGAACACATTGAACCGCGAGTTCGATGTGCCAGCGCCCAATCAAGTCTGGTGCGGCGATATCACCTACATTTGGGCGCAAGGAAAGTGGCATTACCTGGCTGTCGTATTGGATCTTTGCACGCGTCGGATCGTGGGCTGGGCGCTGTCGGAAAAGCCAGATGCTGAGCTGGTAATCAAAGCGTTGGATATGGCCTACGAGCAGCGTGGCAGGCCTTCGGATTTGCTATTCCACTCGGACCAGGGATCGCAATATGCAAGCCGACTCTTTCGCCAGCGGTTGTGGCGATACCGCATGCGTCAGAGCATGAGTCGACGAGGAAACTGATGGGATAACGCACCGATGGAGCGCGTATTTCGCAGCTTGAAAACAGAATGGATACCGACCGTGGGCTATCGAACTGCGCAGGAAGCACAGCGCGATATCAGCCACTTTTTGATGCATCGCTACAACTGGATTCGGCCTCACCAATTCAACGAGAGGTTGGCACCAGCGCGGGCCGAGGAAAAACTTAACGTCGTGTCCGGGATTAGTTGACCACTACATACTGTCGGTCATGGCGTTTATGCCGCTTGGGTGTCTCGCTGTTCTCAGCTAACTCTCGCAGAAGGTAGTTTGGCAAACCTCCTGACAGACTTGGCATATTGTATTGATTGGCCCGTCCAGAGCAGGGGCGGTTACCAGATGCAGAGCTGCATCTAGTTATATACATTCTAGGTAATCAAGAAGTCGTCATCAAGTCATCAGCAATCAGTAAGCAAGCGAACAGAAAGCAATCAACCTCTGGTCTAGTGATCATGGCTTTCTAGGAATAGCTCACCGGTTAAAAAATGCATGGACGGTATCTGAAATGGGAACAACCACCAGGTACGCAATCATGACCAGCAGCAATTCCTACGCCCCTCTCTCGCAATCCGATTTCGCCATCCAGATTGAGCGACTCGTTAAGGCCATAGAACAACACAATATTCCAGCATTCCGATTCAAGGCTGCACGGTCAGGTCCCGAGCAGGCGACGCCGACTAGGCTTTCCCGGCATTTCGGTGGCATCCAGCAAATGATCGACCTGTTTGATGATCGCTGCGAATATCGTTTCAGCGAGCATCTGCAAGCGTTCTGGGAAGCCTGTCAGGATATCGGTCTGGAGCGCAGTCCTGCTGGCCCTGTCTGCCTGAATGAAGAGGGAACGACCTATCTAGACCATCACCGCAGCATGAATCTACTGGTGGTGAGGGTTCGTCAGTTGACTCGTGAGCAATGGTATCGCCGTAAAAAGGATGATTGTCGTTATCAGGCCAAGAAGCAGGAGGGCAGGGTCACTGATTACACGGATGCGGTGCTTGATCGTTATGCACGTACCATTGTGGTCAGGGGTAATCTGTATTACTACCAAACGTCTCAAGCCAAGCAGCGTGTTGAGCACGTCTTCAACGATCTGGACAGGCTAATCGCAGAGCATGAGCGCAACCCAATTTTTGATCATGAGACTGGCTATATCTGTAGCGTCGAGCAGGGGCAAGATCGGGGCTACCTCATCCACGCTGCTTTATTCTTCAACGGTGCTGAGGTGTGTCGGGATATCTTCAAGGCACGGCAGATTGGCGAGCTATGGGAACGTATTACGTTGGGAATGGCCTATTTCGACAGCTGCAACCAGGGCAAGACCAGGTACGGGGACAGGCTGGGAGTCGGCGTCATTCTTCGCAATGACCGGGAAATCCGTTCGCATGTTCACTATGCGATGCATTACTTGGTCAAGGATAATCAGCAATTGCGCCTGAGACCCCTGAGAGCTCGGTGCCTGCGCGTGGGTCAGCCGAGATGACTTCGTCGACGTTGATGAGTAGTGCGTTTGGCGGCGGAGGGAGAATTACACTGATTTATGGCGGCTGCTTGAAGGGGGGCTGCCGCACGCTATATATGCACAGGCAGAGTGTGTGCAGCAGGTTGGCTATAGGTGTTCACTCGACAATGCCATGCGTCGAAACGGAACCCAAGCACTTGCATTGCTAATATATGGCGGCCTAGTAGAAGTGGCATCTTGGATTGCGAATGCTAAGGATGTCAGTGCGCAGTTTTCGGAAGGTGTCATTGCACTTGACTTGCTGCTTTCTGGAATACAAGCCAAGCCGCCCGCGGAGCAGGCTGAGGGAAGGTGAGTGCGTCGTTTTTACACACTCCGGGGCGCTTGCGGACACCTCCGGGCTCGGCGCGCGCTTATGCAGAACAGTGTTTGGGATAAGTGATGATAAGAACGAGCTCTTTCAGCCTCTGCGGATTGCCTAATAGGAAGAATTTGGATTAACTGGTATGTACCAATTCGGTCGGTGTCACGTGCCGCCCCCCGTGTCAGTCATAGCGGAAGTCATACCTTGCCCCCCATGGACCCCACTCAGAGCAACAAAGCTGCAGTCCCTCTTTACAAACAGCTTGCCGATACCTTACGCCAGCAGATCGAGTCGGGGGAGCTGAGCGATCAGGAACCCCTGGCGCCGGAGCGTGAACTCGCTCTGCATCACAAGGTAAGCCGGGACACGGTGCGCAAGGCGATTCATTTGCTCGATGAAGAGGGAATGATCTACAGCGACCACGGGCGAGGGACATTCATTACCTCAGCCCCGTTGCGAGACATGGCCAAGGCCATTGGCAGCTTTACCCTCGACACCCTGAAGCGTGGCGGTGTGCCTGGACAGAAAGTGCTGGTGTTCGAGAAGGTGGCTGCGGGTATGGCGATTGCCAGTGTCCTCAGTATCAAGCCCGATACGGTCCTGCATCACGTCAAGCGTGTTCGTTTGATCGACGGTGAGCCCGTTGGTATTCAGGATTCCTGGCTGTGTTTGCCTAAGGGCCTGGGTTTCGGCCGTGAGCAGCTTGAGCGCAAAGGCTCGCTGTATCGCTTGTTGGTCGAGGACCTGCAGATACAGCCGAGTGTCGCGCTGGAAAGCATCGGTTCGATACTGGCCTCGGAGCAGGACATCGAATTGCTGAACCTCGATAAGGGCGCGCCGCTGCTGCTGTGTGAGCGCGTTACCATGTCTGAACGGCGTGTGCCCATTGAGTATTGCGAAATGCGCTACGGGCCGTCCTATCGCTATAAAAACAAGGTGACGCAGTGGGGCGGTAACTAAGTCGTCAGCGACTCTACCTTATCATCGAGCTCTCTCAAGGTACGAGCTAATGCGCCAGCCGCGCGCGCATTGCAAGGCAGATCTACCGCCTCTTCATTCCTCTGAAACTTCATAAACGCGAGCATTGCCTGGGCAAAAAAAACGCAAGGACTGCTCGCACTGCGCTGTACTGCCCTGTCTTTTTATTCTATTGGTACGTACCTTTTTAAAAAAAAATAAGCGTAAATCAGCTTTTGTAGTCGCAATGTCACATTAAATCGCCATATTCCGCATATTGGCTTTTTGTAGGTGAAGGTACGTACCACTAAGTATGGGTGTTGCTTTTACCTGAGAAGGTGCCCGGTGTTCTGTCCGTGTTTCGACGAGCATTCGGTCCGTTTGATGTGAACATGGAGACAGGCATTTGCCCATGGCCAACCACACTGCAAGCCTCGTCCTGGATGACGAGGATTTTCTTCCCGCGCATGGCAAGGAGGCTGCTGATTCGCCATTTCGCCTGGCCGCACTGGACGCCCAGGCAAGCGGGCTGCTGCCAAGAACGATCATATTGATAGCGCTGCTTTCAATTGTCGTTCATGGCGTGTTGCTTTGGTGGGGCTATCAGTCCGATGAGCCCATCACACCGGCACAACCGCAAGAGATGTCCATCGAATTTGCCGCTGAGGCTTGGCCAGCGCCTGCGCCGCCTCCCGAGCCTGCCCCTGAGCCAGAGCCTATAGAGCAACCAGTGCAGTCACCTGTTCGAGAGGACGCCGAGGCTGTGGCACCCCTTCCCAAGCCTGCGCCGGTGAAAGCAAAGCCAGCAAGGCCTAAACCCGTGCCAACCCAGAAGCGTGTCGAACCCACGCAGTCCTCAGCGCCTGCCGCAACTCCAAGCGCAGCGCCAGCTCCAAACCCGACGCACGAACCGGCATCTTTGAAGGAAACTGCCGCTGTCTCCGGCGTTGCAGGACTTGGCAACCCGGCACCGCCTTATCCGCAGATGGCCTTGCGCCGTTTATGGGAGGGCAGGGTGGAGTTGCGTATCAACGTCACTGCGCAAGGCCGCGCGGCTTCGGTGAGTGTTACTCGCTCCAGTGGCCATGAGTTGCTGGACGACGCGGCCGTCGAAACCGTGCGCACCTGGAAGTTTTTACCGGCAAAACATGGGGACACGCCAGTTTCCGGCACAGCGACCCAGGTCATCGACTTCAAGTTGCCCAAGTGATCCTGAATCATTCATTCCAGTGGCCATGAGTTGCTGGACGACGCGGCCGTCGAAACCGTGCGCACCTGGAAGTTTTTACCGGCAAAACATGGGGACACGCCAGTTTCCGGCACAGCGACCCAGGTCATCGACTTCAAGTTGCCCAAGTGATCCTGAATCATTCATTCAAGAGGAAACCTACATGCTCGACTCATTGACTCCGCTGATCGTCCCCGCTGTTCTGTGGGCTCTGATCGCATTTTCCGTTGTCACCTGGGCGCTGTTGATGATCAAGATGGTGCAGTTTGGCAGACAGAAAAGTGAAAACCGACGTTTTTTACACGCGTTCTGGACTTCGCCTGATCTATCTTCTGCGGTGAAGCATGCCGGCCAGTTGCCAGGCGGCCTGGCGCGCATCGCCGCCTCGGGTGTCGACGCCATGATCCTTGAAGAGAACTCGCGCAGCGCTCTGGCGCAGTCCATCGACCGTTCCGAACGTGTCGAAAGGCATCTGAGACAGCAGATCCAGAAAGAGCGTCGGCACCTTGAGGCCGGGCTTGCGGTGCTTGCCAGTATTGGCAGCACGTCGCCCTTCATTGGTCTATTCGGGACCGTGTGGGGAATCATGAATGCCTTGCAGGTCATCGGCCAGACCGGTTCCGCAAGTCTTGAGACAGTTGCCGGGCCCATCGGCCATGCTTTGCTAGCAACCGGGGTGGGCATCGCGGTCGCCGTGCCAGCAGTGCTTGTCTACAACTTTTTCCTGCGGCGGCTGAAGCTGTCCATCGCTTACATGGATGACTTTGCCCATGACTTTTACAGCCTGGCCCAACGCAGTGTGTTCACCATCAGCCAGCAGCCGATCGTGAAGAACACCAAAATCTTCAAGGAGGCGAGCTGAAATGGCCTTCTCGACTCAGGACAGTGACGAAGTACTCAGTGAGATGAATGTGACGCCCCTGGTGGACGTGATGCTGGTGCTGTTGGTGGTGTTCATGGTCACTGCGCCGCTGATGACCAATTCCATCAAGGTTTCGTTGCCCAAAACCGATGCTGTGTCTCCTTTGAAGCAAAAGGACCCGGTGACGGTGAGTGTCGACCACGACGGCAAGCTGTTTCTCGACAACGATGAGATCGAGCCCGGACTACTGGAAGCGCGGCTGGCAACGATCAAGTCTGCTGATAGCGAGACCCGGGTACGTTTGCAGGCCGATACTGCGGTGAATTACGGCGCAGTGGCCAAGGCCATGGCCTCTATCGAGCGCGCGGGTATCACCAGAGTTGCCATGGTGACAGCGCGATGAGCCGCGACATGATCAAGCCCGGCCCTTTGTTTGCCGAGCGCTCGGATCGGTCATCGGACCTTCTCACGCTGGGCGATCCCTGCGTCGATATCTACTTTGCGACCCATCAGGTTCCGGTTTCTGGTGAAAAGCGCCTGGGGCAAATGCTCGGCTGCTTTGCGGGCGGCACCGAGTCGAATATGGCCTGTGCGGCCAGTCGCCTCGGGCTGACGGTAAGCGTCTGCGGTCGGGTGGGGGACGATATTTACGCCGCCATGCTGCTGGCCGAGTTTTCCCGTTTTGGTGTGAGCACTGCCCATGTGACACGTACGCCTGGTGCGACCAGTGCTTCGGCGCTGATCATGGTGCCGCCTGACGGTGAGAAGGCCCTTGTCTACAGTGCCATGACCGCGCCGCTACCCCCGGCCGTTGACATGCTCGGGCTGCTTGAACAGAGCCGGGCTTTCTACAGTGCACCTTATGACCTTGCGCGCTTTTTGCTGCAGGCCGAAGCGGCCAAAGGTTTTGGCACCGATGTGATCATCGATATCGAAGCGGCGATGGCCCCGGACACCACGACTTTCCATACGCTGCTCGGCGGCGCGGACGTGGTGTTCATCAACAGCGACAGCTTCCGTGAGCTGACCGCGAAACCGCTTTCCATTGAGGTGTTGCACGGCTTACTCGACTGCGGACCACGCCTGCTGATTGTGACACTGGGTGTCGATGGCGCGGTGGCCGTTAGCCGTACTGAAAGTTGTTGGCACACGGGCTTCCCGGAAACAGCCGTGGACAGCACCGGTGCAGGCGACTGTTTTGCTGGGGCATTTCTTGCCTGTGCGATGCAGGGCGGCACGTTGGCCGAGTCCCTGAATTTTGCCTGTGCGGCGGCGTCTTTCGCCGTGCAGGACTTTGGCGCGCGCAGCGGCTATCCCCTGCGCGCCGACGTCGTGAGCCGATTACGTTCGGCCGACCTTCAACAATTTCCAACAAGCGAATGCTGAGCGATACGGACTATTTATGAGCAATCCTGAATTTCTGGCTCCGGCCTTCATCACATTCACCGGCGTTGACAGCGACGCGCTGATTCCCGGCATGCGTGCGCTTGCGGAGCAGTACCCGATCGAATGGGGAGTGCTGATCGACCCGGCGCAACTCGACAATGCGCTCTTTCCGGATGCCGAGACCGTTAATCGCATACGGTGCGGCGGTTTGCGATTGTCGGCTCACGTCTGTGGCGTGCCAGCGGCACTGATCGCCAATGGCGGCGAACCGGACCTGAGCCTGGATGGATTCTCCCGGCTACAGATTAATCATGGTTTCAGCGGCAGTAACGGCCAGCAGATCGAGCACTGTATGCGTTTCGCTTCCCGCCAAGGCATGCGGGCGGCCCTGCAATGTCAGGCTGCGTTCCCTGAGGAGCCCGGTGTTGACTGGCTTTACGATGTGTCATTCGGCACGGGCATGCAGCCGGGGCAGTGGATTTCGCTCAAGGGGGATATTCCGTTCTGTGGCTATTCCGGCGGCCTCAATCCGCAGAATGTGCGCAGTGTGCTGAAACAACTCGATCTGGGGTGCGGCAGTGCGTACTGGATCGATATGGAGTCGGGCGTGCGCACCAATGGCCGGTTCGACCTGGCCAAATGTGAAGCCGTGTGTCGCGCGGTATACGGGCCTCTAGCGGTTGAACTACCCAAGGTGGCGATGTGAATCGCGAGCCTGCCAGTGGCATGCCGTGTGCGCCTCGTATTACGGCGTGGCGCGGTTATTTTCGCCTGGCGGAGCAGGGCACCTCTGCGCGACGCGAACTTCTGGCAGGCCTGACCACCTTCGCCACAATGGCTTACATCGTTGTGCTCAACCCGGCCATTTTGGCGCCTACCGGTATTGCCCAGGCGGATCTGCTGTGGGCGACGGTGATCGCGACTGTGGTTGGCACGCTGCTCATGGGCCTATGGGCCAACCTGCCCATCGGTCTGGCGCCGGGAATGGGCAGCAACGTCGTATTCGCCCAGATACTGGTGAGCAAAATGGGCGTGTCCTGGCAGATTGGCCTGGCCATGGTGTTGTGCAATGGCCTGCTGTTTTTTCTGCTTTCGATGAGCCGCTGGCGCCAACGCATCATCGAGGGTTTTCCCGAGCCCATAAAACGGGGTATCGGCTTGTCCATCGGCGGTTTTATCGCCTGGCTTGGCTTGAGTAACTGTGGGCTCATCCACAGTCTGCAAGGCGGCGGGATAACCATCGTACCTTTCGGTCAGCCGGGGCAGCTACTGGCGTTGGCAGGGCTGCTGCTGGCGCCTCTGCTGATGGCCTTGCGCGTGCCCTGTGCCCTGCTGATGGCAATCGTCGCGGTCACTGTGGCTGGCCTGTTCGTGCCCGGTAGCGACGGCACGCCTTTGACCGCGACGCCACTAGCCTTGTTCGCGCTGCCGCCGTTCAACCCGCAGATGCTCTTTGCCTTCGACCTGAAAGGCTTCTTTGCTCACTTTTCGCTGTTACTGCCGGTGACTTTGTATTTCCTCATTTCCGAATTTTTTTCCGGTACCGCCACCTTATTCGCTGTCACCCGACGAGCTCATCTGCAAGCACCGGGGCAGGACATTCCCAATGCCCGCGCTGCGTTTTCCAGCGATGCGCTGAGCAGCATGATCGGTGCCGCGGTGGGAACGACGACAGTGACCGCCTACGTGGAGTCAATCGCAGGCGTGGAAGCCGGAGGCCGTACGGGGCTGACAGCGCTAGTGGTGGCGGGGCTGTTTGCCGTATCGATTCAATTCTGGCCACTGATCCATTGCGTCCCGGCACAGGCCAGTGCCGTCGCCTTGGTGATGGTGGGCTTTTTGATGCTCAAGTCCATTGGCGACCTGGATTTTACTCAGGCAGAAACGGCGATTCCGCCTTTGTTGATGTTGTTGGTAACCCTGGTCACCACAGACTTGATGGTGGGCATGGCCATGGGCTGTTTTATCTACACCTTGATCGTGCTCGCGCGGCGGCAGTGGGCGCGATTGACGGTGATTCTGATCGGGCTGGACGGGGTGTTCGCCTTTTATCTGTGGGTGAAGGACGCGCTCTGACGTGCAGTAACCGTTTTTTGTAATCGGCTTTATTCATGACAGCGGCACATCCCGACTTTGCTGTTACGGGTTTCTGCGCCTCGTGAAAAGCCATAACCACTCATTGTTCGACATTCGTTGGGAGACAGGACATGGCTTATCAGGCAGGTAAATCGAAGCAGACGTTGTGTTGGGCTGGCGCTCTGTGTGCGGGATTGAGCGGTTTCGCGCTCACACCTCTGGCCCAGGCAGCCAGTGAGAAGGCCAGTGGCGAGGCGGTGGTCCTGCCGGATATTCAGGTATCGGCATCCTCGTCGGCCAGTAACGATGCCCCGGTGAAGTCGCTACGGCGAGTGACCGCCAATGGCGCATTGGGCAGCACGGCAGAGATCGACACCCCGTTCTCGTTGAAAACAGTCGATGCTCAAGATATTCGCGAGCACCAGGCGTCGAGTATCGACGAAGCGCTGGCTGGGGACAGCTCGGTGCGCCAGACCGCTGGCGCCGTTGCCGGTGTCGTTTCCTATGTATCGGTGCGTGGTCTGCTGCTTGACCAGGTCAACGGCTATAAGGTCGACGGACTGAGCTACATCAATCGCGCGGAACTGCCGCTCGAGATGGTCGATCAGGTGCAGGTACTAAAGGGACTATCGGGCTTCATGTATGGCTTTGGTTCACCGGGCGGCGTGGTCAACTACCAACTCAAGCGGCCAACCGACACCCCTGTGCTCGACTTCGGCGCGCGCTACAAGTCCGACGGCGTGTTCTCGGAAAGCGTTGATAACGGCGGCCGCTTCGGCCCCGAGCAGCGTTTTGGCTACCGCATCAATGCCATACACGAGGGCGGTGACACTTATGTCGATGGAGGTCATGTGCGCCGCGATTCCGGCTCCCTGGCGCTGGATGCCCGTTTGACGGACAGCCTCACCTGGGACTTCGATGCACTGCAATCGACGCGCCTGGCCAAGGGCGTTTACTACGGGATTTTTCCGGGCGCCGGTGTAGACATCCCTCACACCATCTCCGGTGATAGCAAGCTCGCTGAAGACGGCTCGTATTTCCGTACGAGGACGTCCCTGGCCACAACCGGCTTCAAGTGGGAACTGTCGCCGGAATGGACGGCCAATTTACATTACCGCTATGGCGAGCAATACACCGGCTGGCGCGAAGGTAGCCTAAACCTGCTCAATAACAACGGCAGCTACCGGATTGCTCAGTCGGCGCAGCTGGAAACCTTTACCTCGGGCCAGTTGCAGGGCTCGCTGGAGGGCAGTTTCCAGACCGGGCCGTTCTATCACAAGCTTGTGGTTGGGGCATCGTCCCTGGATATCCTGCAGCGGCGCGATGCCAATGCGGCCAGTGCGACCATCAACGGTGGCAACCTCTACGACCCGGTGGATCTGTCGGGTTACTCCACCAGTACCGCAGGGCACAACCGTCATCGATTCCTCGATATCGATGAGGACGCCGCCTTTGTCGCTGACACCATCGACCTGACCGAGCAGTGGTCGGCCGTCGCAGGCTGGCGCTACACCGATTTCCAGCAGAAAAACTACGACCGCAACACCGGCATACAACTGACCGGTGCTGCGGGTGACTATCAGGAGAAAAAGATCACACCAACCTACGCCCTGATGTATCGCCCCTGGAAAGACACCACAATTTATACCAGCTACGTGGAGTCCCTGGAGAAGGGCGGCGTGGCCAGTATCAGCAACGCCAACTACGGGGAAGTGTTCGCGCCCATCGAAAGCAAACAGTACGAACTTGGGGTCAAGACTCAGGGCCAAGGTTGGAACACCACGGCGGCGCTGTTTCAAATCGACCGGGGAGCGCAGTACACCGACAGCAGCAACGTCTTCCGACAGCAAGGCAATGTTCGCTACAAGGGCGCCGAGCTGGGCGGCGAGGTCAGTCTGGCCAACGAATGGACGCTCTCGGCCAATGCTCTGTGGCTTGATTCGAAATACCACGGCGTGCCGGGCCTGGAAGGCAACAACGCGGCGGGAGTATCCGATTTCCAGGCTGCGAGCCGGATTCGCTATGCCCCCGGTGCTTTGCAGGGTTGGGCGTTCAACCTCGGCGCCAACTACTACTCGGACTACGACTTCAATGCCGCTAATACCCTCAAGGTCGATGGCTATACCCTGTTTGATGTCGGCGCCCAGTATCAGACCAAGCTGTTCGGAAAGAAAACGACCCTCAATGCCGTGGTCAATAACCTGACCGATGCGCATTACTGGGTGACCTACAGCTCATCCTCGCCGAGCCTGCTGCAGGGTGCGCCGCGCAACGTGGTGCTGAGCGTAAACCTGGAGACCTTCTGATGCGCGCCCGCGGTGTGTTTACAGCGCTATTGCTGGGGGGCGCGCAACTGCTCGCGTCCCCAGCGAGGGCGGCGTCAGGTCCGGAAATCATTGATCTGGTCGACGTGCCGGCAGGTTTGCGCGTAGGCGGTACGGCAGTGGGCGGCCTCTCTGGCCTGGACTATGACGCAGGCCCGGATCGCTGGTATTTCATCACCGACGAGCACTCCAAGGATGGCGCAGGTCGTCTCTACAGCGGGTCGCTGATAAACCACGGCAAGCGCTATGAGCTGAAGCTGAATGCATCCTGGCCGTTAAGCGACTGTAAAGGCCAGCGCTATGTACCGCTGAGCCAGGACGGCCCGGTTTCCGATGGTGAGGCCGTGCGCGTGGACCCGCAAGGCGGGCTGTTGTGGTCCTCGGAAGGCTATTACGCACGCGGCATTGGCCCATCGATCAGTTTTTCCGACATGCACGGCGGCTGCACGGCCGAACTGTCGTTGCCGACGTCATTGCAGCGCGATCCGGCAGACCGGAGCGGCCCGCGCAGCAACAAGTCGTTTGAAGGGCTGACCTTTGATCCGGGAGGCAGTTCGTTCTGGGTATCGGTAGAGGATGCACTGCTGCAGGATGGTCCGCTGTCCAGCCTGCAGCAAGGCGGCCTGACCCGCCTGTCACGGCTGGATCGACAGGGCAATCTGCTGCTGCAGTTCGCTTACCGTCTCGACCCGATCCAGGCGCCGGGCGTGGGCGGTATTGCTGACAACGGCATCAGCGAAATCCTTCTCGATGGTCCCAATGACATGCTGGTGCTGGAGCGATCTGGGGCGAAGAACAAGGTGGGCGCGTTCGATTTTCGCTGTCGGCTGTACCGGGTCTCCTTGAAGGGCGGTTCAGACACCTCTGGCATTAGCCGCCTGTCTGAGGCGCAGGTCAAGCCGTTGAGGAAGACATTAGTCTTCGACTTCGGTCGACAGCTGTCACTGCGGCCCTATAACTTCGAAGGCATGGCCTGGGGGCCGCGCTCGCCGGATGGGCGGCGATTGCTGGTAATGGTATCCGACAACGGTTTCGAGACGGTCAATACCAAGGTGCTGTTGTTGGCCGTGCCCTGAGCCGGCGAGACAGCCAGTGTCTAGGAGCGATTCATGATGATTCAACGCAACAAGCTGCGTGTATTTCACACTGTGGCGTTGTTAATGATGTTACTGCTCGGCAGCGCGATGGCAGATGCTGCGAGCGCGATGCGCAGGATCATCGTTGATCAGGATGCCTTGGGGCCCGCCGGTTCCAACATCAAATCCCTGCTGATGCTGCTTTACGCGCCGGACGTCGAAGTGCTGGGTTTTACCGTGTCTAGTGGCGATGGTTGGCGCGATGAGAATGTCGCCAGCCTGTTGCGTCTGCTGGAGGTGGTGGGGCGCACTGACGTGCCGGTGTATCCGGGGGCAGTGTTTCCATTAGTGAATAGCGAAGTACGCACCCGCCGTTGGGAAGCCCTTTATGGGCCGCTGGTCTACAAGGGAGCCTGGAGCACGGGCGTGGCAGGCAAACACCCACAGACCCCGTTCGAGATCCCGACCTTTGCCCAAGGATTGCCCCACGCCCGGCCAGCGGGCCAGAGCGCTGCCCAGTTCATGGTGGACATGGTGCGCAAATATCCCGGCGAAGTGACTATCTGGTCCGGTGGCCCCCTAACCAACGTTGCCCTGGCTGCGCGACTCGATCCGCAGTTCGCCACTCAGGCCAAGGAGTTGGTGTTCATGGGCGGCAGTTTTCTGCCCCAGTCTGCGAACAACGCCTTCGCCGACGAATACCGGCAGACACCCCGTCAGGAGTTCAATATGCGTTTTGATCCAGAGGCGGCATCCCTGGTCCTGCACGAACCCTGGCGGCGAATTACTCAGATCCCGGTGGACCCGTCCACACGCACCTTGTGGACCAAGGATGACGACGAAGATATTGCCCGTACCGGATCCGAACTTGGCCGATACCTGAAAAAGTACGACCAGTCGCTCCCCATGTGGGATGAAATTGCCGCAGGGGTTTGGTTGAACCCTTCATTGATCCGGCAGCGAATGACGGTACTGGTCGATATCGATACCAGTTTTACTGCCGGCTACGGCAACACGCTGTCCTGGCTGCAAGGCGAGGGGCCGGGGTTGGGCGAACATGCTGTAGAGGTGATCACTGACGTCGATGTGCCGAGCCTGATGGAGCAGGTGAAGATATTGTTGAAAGCCGCCCGTTGATCTGGGATGCAATCTGTTAGCTTGCCCTGACTGACTACGCCAAACCAGCGACATGCCGCAACGCTGAGTGCCGTTGCGATGAAAATCAACGCCAGCGGCAATGCTGCCCCGACCACGAAACTTGCGGCTTAGGCGAGGGCGGCCTGTAGCGGTTTGGCGGTGAGTACTTCGCTGATGCCCAGTTCGTTCCAGGTGTGAGAGTCTAGGGCGTCATGGGCAATCAATGGTCGGCCGCTTTATGCGCCAGTTCGTGCGATACGCCGCGAGCATGGCAGCGTTTGGCTCAGGCGGCGCAAGCGACTGGGCGAATAGGCTAAAGAATTACGCCGGCTGGAACCTGGGTGAGCGAAGGCTTGTGAAGCTTGAGAGTCCAGCCTTTGACCGATTGCTGCTTCTCGCGAAGGTCCTAAACCGACCCAGGCTGTGTGAAAACTCCCGCAATTGTCTAATCTTCTGATCGTCGAGATCGTAGCGGGGGCGATCATGAAGCGATTTATTGAAGGTGAGGTCCGGACGCAAGTAACTCTGCTGCCGGAGTGCCTGGACGATTACGTAACCGAAGAAAATCCAGTCCGAGTGGTCGACGTTTTCGTCGATGAACTCGACTTGGGGGCACTTGGATTTGAAGGTGTTGATCCTGCTGCAACGGGGCGTCCGGCCTACCATCCCGCGGTCTTGCTGAAGATCTATATCTAGGGCTATCCAATCGGATTCAGTCCAGCCGTCGACTAGAGCGTGAGGCCGAGCGCAACGTCGAGTTGATGTGGCTGACAGGGCGTTTGGCCCCGGACTTCAAAACCATTGCCGACTTTCGCAAGGACAACGGCAAAGCCATTCGCAGCGTCTGCCGGCAATTCGTAGTGCTTTGCCGCAACCTCAATCTCTTCTCCCAATCAATCATCGCCATCGACGGCAGCAAATTCAAAGCCGTGAACAACCGCGACCGTAATTTCACTCAGGGCAAAGTGAAGGCACGCATGCAGCAGATCGAGCAGAGCATCGATCGATATCTGGCGGCAATGGATTCGGCGGATCGGGCAACGCCCGAAGTAGCCGAAGCCAAGGCTGAGCGCCTGAAAGAGAAAATCGAAACACTGAAAAAGCAAATGCAGAAACTCAAGGACATCGAGGCACAGCTTCACGACAGTCCAGACCAACAAATCTCTCTTACCGATCCAGATGCACGCTCAATGGCCACGAGTGGCCGAGGCACCGGAACGGTTGGCTACAACGTCCAAACAGCGGTCGACGACAAATACCATCTGATCATCGCCCACGAGGTGACTAACGTAGGCAATGATCGTGGGCAGTTGAGCAATATGGCGAACCAGGCGTGTGAAGAAATCGAGGCTGAGTCGCTTACGGTGGTGGCCGACCAAGGTTATTACAAAGGTCTGGAAATCCTTGCATGCGAGCAGGCTGGCATCACCACCTTCGTACCGAAACCCCTGACATCGGGCAGCAAAGCGGAAGGCCGTTTTGATAAGCAGGACTTCATCTACGTTGCAGCATCGGACGCGTATCGATGCCCTGCGGGACAGTTGCTGACCCGACGGCACTCTTCAGTGGAAGACGGCATGTTATTGCATTGTTACTACTTCTCGGGGTGCCAATCCTGCTCAATGCAGAAGCAGTGTACGACCGGTAAGGAGCGCCGGGTAAAGCGCTGGGAGCATGAAGCCGTCGTCGATGCGATGCAGGCTCGGCTGGAACATGATCCAACGATGATGAGGCGTCGCCGACAGACCGTTGAACATCCTTTTGGAACGCTCAAATACTGGATGGGAAGCACCCACTTCCTGACCAAAACCCTGCCGAGGGTAAGCACAGAGATGAGCCTTCATGTGCTGGCCTACAACCTCAAACGAATGATGAGCATCTTCGGCATCACAGGGCTGCTGGAAGCAATCAAGGCGTGAATCCGGTCGCTTGATCGTCCGTGTACAACTGTTTGGGCCGCTGGCGCGGCCCAAACAGCATTTACGAACGCCTATGTAGCTGACTAGGGCAATTCGCGCTTCCATCTGCTGGTTTCGCAGGCAACGCCCGTAGCCCTCAGCTTTCGATGTATTTAGTGCGTTTTCACACAGCCTGGCCAAAAGCGGCTTCCGATCAACAATGGGATTGACGTCTGGCAATACTTACGCCGAAGTGTTGATGGTGGCGCAGAAGGGCGCCAATCTGATCTTGCGGGAAGCCTGAATGCATTAGATATTTATCAAAAAGTTTGGCTCTAATGCGGGAAAGAATTACCCGCTAATAGTCCATAGGAAGTGAGTTCCCCACCGACGCTTGTAAAATCAGGGTTTGACCCAATTCAATGTGGCACTCTGCTTCGCTGAGTCTGCGCTATCACGCGCTAGCGCCTAGTTCCACAGGGGCCAAAACGATGAACACGACGAATTGGTATTCTGGCTGATCTCCATAATTATTCACGGCGTAAAATGCATTGCAGAGGGCGCGCCCATAGCCGCTAGCTGATACAGAACCTGCTGATGCGCGAAGTGGACATTTTGCTGACCCGGCAATTGCCAGATCATCCGGGGCTGAAGGCATAGGCATTGGCATCGGGGGCGGTGCCACTGGCGCCGAAAGGTTATTGGCCGGAGGAAGACGTCGGACAGCCGTTGCCGCTGATGGCGTTGGCCGGTGCTCCGCTGATCGGGTTGTCCAGCGACGACCCGCTGGCCGCCCGCCTCGACAGCATCTGGAAGCCGTCGAGCCAACGCCACGGGTGCGGATCTCCGTGCAGACTTACTCACTGGCGCAGGCGATGGCGGAATCCGGTGCCGGTGTGGCGGTGATCGACCCGTGTACGGCACTCGGTGCTTCGCCCACCACCACCGTTATTCGCCCACTGGCGCCGCCATTGCCGATCACGTTGTACGCGGTAACCCGCGCCACTGAACCGCCACCCCACGCTTTGAGTGAAATGTTGCTTATATTTCGCCGTCGGGCTTATGAGCAACTCGATCGCCCAATCCTTGCGTTGTCGATGAGCAGCGTTACTTTGGGGAGTTAGGTAGATGCATGATGAGCGCCAAATTAAATAATTATCTAAGTCGTTTGCCGACCTGGCAGTGTTTTGGTATTTGATGGGCGGATAATGTTTTGTGGGCTGCTAATTTAACCAAAATGAAAGGGTATAGCTATCCGTGTGGTTGACGTTGTTGTGAAGCGCGCTAGTATTTTAAGCTATAAAAATAGCTCTGTTTTGTCGATTAAAAATTGTGTAAGGGAAGGGTTTTAGGTGATTTCACGCTGCCGAGGGCGTTTTTACTATGATGAATTTATATGGGTTGGTAATTTTTTATACGAGTGATCCTAGAAATTGCCAAATGCCTTAAATTTTTTTTTGATGTGCTTGGTCTGTTAGAAGCTTTTTGAGTTTTTGATGCTATGCGTGTCGAAGAGTGCCTGTGTTCCGATAATGGATTGCTGGCGCGTATTAATAATGGCGCGTGATGTGGTAAAAGTTGTTCGCCATTTTTCTAAACTATCCACTTAAGCCAAAAAAGGATGTTTAGAATGAATGCGTATTTAGTTGATGCATTAAGAGAAATCATGCAGGCGCTTCAAAAGCGTCTTGAGGTTCATGAAGGGGATGTCGTGGCTCTATTTCGACGTGTGGAGACCGGCGAGTTGAGGATGCCTGAAGTACTTAGCTTTCAGGAGATAGAATATGCTCTGGCGTTGTTTGGCTGGGTTGCAAGTGTCGGGCCTCGGAAGATTTTGGTAAATATTCAGCCTTTATTGCTCAAGCCGAAAACTTTAAATGGAGATATAGCGTTAGGTGTGTTTTTTAATGATCCAGCCTTTGCGGGAAGTCCTCCGATACCTTGTGATTGCATCGATAAGCGAACCTTGATCAGGTTGACGGTTTTAATTGTGAGCTACATTTTTTATGACGAATTTCATTACCCGCAGCCAGAGGCAGGTGTTTATGATATTGCGGTTAACCCATTTCAAAAGTTGAAATGGCTGTATCGGTATTGGTTCAATCAGCTTGAAGTCGCAGAGAAGTATTCAGGCTTGGAGGCCGTGTTCTCGGCCCAGAATCTTCATCATTTATCCATTAAAGTACCTGAAGTAACTGGTTTAGCTAGTCTCTCCATCTCATGCGCAGGAGATCTGCTAGCTGTCGATGCTTTGACGCCAGAAAATACATCGCATCTGTTCGATGATATTGTGGATTTCTACAGTACAACTGATATTGTTAGTGCAAATTTGGAATCAACTGTTGATGATAGCAAAGAGGTGGGGCGTACTCAGTCGTCAGGGCAACCTGCTCAAATGAATACATCCAAAAAAATGTTTAATAAGTTCATCGCTGAAGCTAAAATCAACTTCTTTAGCACTGCGACAAATCATTCGATGGATTGGGGTGATGATAGTGTTGTTGCTACTCTCGATGTTCTAAAGAAATCTAAAGCTCTCTACGCAGGTACAGCCGCGAGCAAGGCAGAGCAGGATGATATTGTTATTTATGAAAAAAATGGCATACGTGTTGCCCTATTGTCTTTCACGATGGATCTGAACGGTTACAAGACTCCGATCGACAAGTCTTACCTCGTCAATGAGGTTCGATTTAACGATGTAGATCCCGCTCCCGATTACTCGCTAATAAAACGACAGGTCAAAGAGGCTAAAGATAAAGGTGTAAATTGGATCATCGCCTACTGTCACTGGGGATGGGAGTTCGAGATGTACCCACATGTCAATGTACGGCAGGCGGCACATGACATTATTGAATGTGGAGTTGACACGATTCTCGGCAATCATGCACATGTCAGTCAGCCCTCTGAACTAATTTCTCGTGCAGATAAACAAGATGCGTTGGTCGTATACAGCTTCGGCGATTTCGTGAGTTACCATCCGGAAAGTCGAAATTCAAAAATCTCCTATATTATAAAGTTTGATATTGTGGAGGTGAAGCTCGCGCTTCCCGATGTGCATGACTCCGAGACGAAGGGTATCTGTCTTAATACTTATGAGCTGCTTGGGCTCGATGCGTTGCCAATCTATATTGTCAATGAAAAGCTGGCTGATGGTCGCTTTAACTGTCGAGTTGTTAAGTTCTACGATGTTTTAGAGAACCCGGATGGCTACGGTCTCACTGAAATGGAAAAAACTCAGCTGCCGCATCTGCGTGACAAAGTTTGGAAGGATATTTTGTCACCGCTATCAAGTATTTCTAGGCAGACCCGCTAATCGTCAGTGCAGCATGTCAAGGTGGTTATCTCCTCATGGAGTCATGAGAGTTTCCTAGAACATACTGTGAATCAGAATAGAAACTAAATGGATATCGTGGTCAGTAAATCTGGATGTCAATACCGTCCTCGGTCCCAAAGGTTAAGGTCGGCTACAAAAAGGGCACTCTGAAGTAGGCACGTATTTTCAGCGGACTTTAGCTGGCACCAATTATCGAGCCTGGGCTTAGCGCTATCAGTCTTGGACATGGCTTTGTAAGAGATCGTTGAAAGTCTGAAACATCGCTCGACTGTAGGATTGGAACTGCTCTGCGTGCAGTCCGGTGCAGCGGAGAATTTGACCGTGTGCCTGCTCCCTCGCGTTTTGCTATAGGTATCACTTTTTTTCAGAGGCCGACACTGAACTCGCTGCTTACCATGCAAGCGCCCCCTCAATGGGGGTATCGCTTTCCACGAACTGCAAGTTCAAGGCGCAGAACACTATGAAAAAAATAATAACCGGCGTCGCGAGCTTTGGGCTTCGCTCACTGCCGATGGCAATTAACCTAGCACTCCTCACGACTAGCGTTGAGGCAGCGACTTTCAGCATCGGTGAAATCGAGGGGCGTTTCGATTCCACTCTGTCGATAGGAGCGAGTTGGGCGATGGATAGCCCGGATCGTTCGCTCATCGGCACCCGCAACGGCGGCACTGCTTCCACCCAGACGTCCGATGACGGCCGCCTGAATTTCAAAAAAGGTGATACTTTCTCGAAGATCTTCAAAGGAGTGCACGATCTGGAACTCAAGTACGGCGATACCGGCGTTTTCGTGCGCGGTAAGTACTGGTACGACTTCGAGCTCAAGGACGAAAACCTTCCGCTTTACAGCATCGATGACAGCCACCGAGACAATGCGGCCAAGTCCTCGGGTGTGCAGCTCCTGGACGCTTTCGTATACCACAATTACAGCATCCGCGACCGGTGCGCGCCGGCCGACAAGTAGTCAGTTGGGGTGAAAGCACCTTTATCCAGAACGGTATCAACAGCATCAACCCGGTGGATGTATCCGCGCTGCGCCGCCCCGGATCAGAGGTCAAGGAAGCTCTAATACCGGTCAACATGCTCTATTTCAACCAAGGCGTGACAGACAATCTGTCGATCGAGACGTTTTACCAGTTGCAGTGGGAAAAGAGCGTTTCTGATAACTGTGGAACCTTCTTCAGCAGCGATGTTGTGGCCAAGGGGTGCGACATCAACATGGCAATCAACGGCAGCGACTTCGACCGCAATATCGACGGTACCGGTGTGCTTGGTGGCTATGGTTATGTACCTCGACTGTCGGAAAAGGACCCGCGCAACAGCGGCCAGTTCGGCGTGGCACTGCATTGGATCGCGTCCGATCTCAACGACACCGATTTCGGCTTCTACGCCATGAACTATCACAGTCGCACACCGACCAGCACTTGGGCGGTGGGGCGTGGTGCATTCGCCGACCCGGTCGGTGGACTAGCAGGGCGGGGTGGTGCCAGTACGGCACGCTACTACCTTGAGTATCCGGAAGATATCCGACTGTACGGTCTGAGTTTCAGCACAACTATCGGCGCCACCGCAGTGGCAGGCGAGATCAGCTACCGGCCGAATATGCCACTGTCGCTGAATGCCAGTGATGTATCAGCAGCTGCGACCTTGGGCGCGGCCGCCACCAACCCGCGTGTCAATGCCGGACTGCCAATCTTCCAGACTGGTTTCGCCAGTTCCGCGTACGGATCGTTAATCAACGGCTATGTGCGCAAGCCTTTTACTCAGGCTCAGGTCACGCTTACCCGGACCATTGATCAACTGACATTCATCGGTGCAGATCGACTGGCCCTGATAAGCGAGTTTGGTTACAGCCACATCTCAAACCTTGGATCCGCCGATGGGTCTGACCTGCGCTTCGGACGCAGCAGTATTTTCGGAAACGGTGAGCTGTCGCAGGCCGGTAGTGCGCCTTTGCTCGGAGGCATATCCGGCAACAATCTTTGCCGTCTAGTTGCCAATTCTGCCAATCCTGACCAATGCACAAGCAAAGGTTTTTACACCGCTGACTCCTGGGGTTACCGGTTGCGCGCCGGGTTGGAGTACAGCGACTTGATTGGCGGGGTAGTACTGCGTCCGAACCTGTCCTTTTCCCACGACGTGAAGGGCTTTGGTCCGACCTTCAACGAAGGCGACAAGTCAGTGAGCGTTGGCCTGGATGCCGAGTACATGAGTCGCTATACCTTGGCCATCAGTTACACCGATTTCTTCGGTGGTGACTTTAACACTAATACTGATCGCGACTTTCTCGCCGTCAGTATGGGCGCGAGCTTCTGACATCCCTTTAATTTTGGAGTTAGACCATGATTTGCAAATCGTTGATCCACATCAGCTGTCTGGCCCTGACTCTATTGGGGGGACAGTTGATGGCTGCAGTATCCGAACAGGAAGCTGCGCGGTTGGGGAATGATCTTACCCCCATCGGCGCCGAAAAAGCCGGTAACGCCGACAGCAGCATTCCCGCCTGGAACGGCGGCCTGGCGCCTAGCGCGGGCACGGTAGATGCCGGTGGATTCATTTCCGATCCTTATGTCGATGAAAAACCGCTGTTTGTTATCAGCGCGCAGAACGTCGAACAATACAAAGCGCGGCTGACACCTGGTCAGTTGGCTATGTTCAAAAGATTCCCGGAAACCTATCGCATCCCAGTGTACCCAACCCACCGCAGCGTCACTCTACCGCCGAAGGTGTTTGCCGCCGTGAAGGAAAATGCTACCCGGACTACTCTCGCCGAAGATGGCAATGGGCTCAAGGATTTCAAGATTTCGATTCCTTTCCCGATTCCAAAGACTGGTCTGGAAGTAATCTGGAACCATATCACTCGGTACCGGGGCGACACGATCCTGCGTAACACTGCGCAGATGAACCCTCAGGAAAACGGCGCTTACACCATCAGTATGATGAAGGAGCAGTTCGCGTTCCCGTTCGGATTAAAGGATTATGATCCGCAGAAAATGGCGAACATCCTGTTCTATTTCCGGCAGGAAATCCTTTCGCCACCGCGTCGGGCCGGCACGGTGATGTTGGTGCTTGAAACGCTTGACCAAGTTGCCGAACCGCGTATGGCCTGGATATACAACGCCGGCCAGCGTCGGGTACGTCGTGCACCACAGGTGGGTTACGACAGCCCCGGCGCTGAAGGTATGCGCACCTACGATGATTTCGATATGTTCAACGGTGCGCCGGATCGTTATGACTGGAAGTTGGAGGGTAAGAAAGAGATCTACATTCCTTACAACAGTTATGCGTTGGATTCGCCGAAGCTCAAGTACGACGACATCATTCGTCCGGGGCATCTGAATCCTGACCACACCCGTTACGAATTGCATCGTGTTTGGCATGTGGTGGCAACCCTCAAGCCAGGTCAGCGGCATATCTATAGCAAGCGTGATTTATACATTGACGAGGACAGTTGGCAGATTGCCGAGGCTGATGCATATGATGGGCGCGGTAACCTGTGGCGGGTTTCCGAGGGGTATGCTCGATTCTTCTACGATCAGCAGTTCCCTTGGTTGACAGCGGAGACACACTACGATGTGTTGAATGGTCGCTACACCGTTTCTGGCTTGCGTAACGAGGAGAAGAAGGGCAGCTACGATTTTTCGCTGAACGCGTCGAGCAACGACTTCACCCCAAACGCCTTGCGGGCTACCGGAATACGTTGATGGCCCAAATCCAAAAGGTATGAACTTTAGCGGGGCGCGATGAACCTGGCGCTCAACACCCAGCTAGCCTTCCAGCAAATACTATTAGGAAACCTGTTGATGCGGGCGCGATCTAGTCTCACGGTTCTTTTTATGCTCTAGTTCGCATCCCCACTTTCAGGTGTTTCTTTATGAAGTTGCATCAATTGCGAGCCATGGTCGCCATCTGCGAAAGTGGCAGCATTCAGGAGGCCTCGCGGCTGTTGCATATTTCCCAGCCTGCCCTGTCCAAAAGCATCAAGGAAGTGGGAACTAGGTGTGCCGCTGCTGCTGCGATCGAATCGCGGGATCACCGCGACGTCCTACGGTGAGCACCTGGTCCGCCGGGCTCGGCTGGTGGTGGAGGAGGTTCGACGGGCACGGGACGAAATCGAGACACTCAAGGGCACAATGGACGGTCGTGTGACAATCGGCGTTTCTCCCGTTACACCCAGTCAACAGTTTGCCAGTTGTATCCTCAGCTATCGGAATCGCTACCCGAAGGTACAACTACAGATTTACGAACTGCGTCCGGCCAAATTGCTGGAAGGCTTGCGTGAAGGTCTTTTGGATTTCGCCCTGACATCGCATCCACCAGTGCGCAGCGTTGAAGGTTTTCAGTGGCATGAGCTATACGTCCAGCCCTCTACCTTGGCTGTGCGTAAAGGTCACCCCCTGTCTAAGGCCCGCTCACTGAACGAGCTACTCGATCAAGAGTGGCTTCTTCCCGACGCGTTGGAAAGTTCGCTGGCTGGACGAATGTTTGCGGAATATGGCGTGATGCCGCCAGCACGCATCATGGTCTGCGCATCAGTCGTGTTCTACGCGGAACTGGCAGCCACGACGAACGTCGTAAGCTCTTGGTCCCGTCGAGTGTTTGACTTACCCGTCGTGTCCGGCAATTTGGACATGCTGTCGATCGCTGAGCGCGTACCTGGCACCGATATATCGCTGGTTTGTCGGCCTACGGAATTGATGACCCGGGAAACTCAGTTGCTCGTAAATGACATCATCTATGCATTCAAAAGCCCACAGCACTTGCGCTCGCCGCTTGATAACCAACTTGGATAAGCATTCCTATAGATCATTATCCGGCGCTTAGCGACTGCGGCATCCTGCATGCTTGGTTCATGGAGTAATCCTGTATGCCGTTCTCTCGACGTAACCTCGTGTTGGCATTGTTGATGGCAGTCATGATCATCAGCGTGCTGGATAAGAGCATCTTTGCCTTCGCCGGCGCCCAGATCATTGATGAACTGAAACTCACACCAACGGAGTTTGGCTTCATCGGCAGTGCTTTTTTTTTCCTTTATTCGGTCTCCGGTGTTGCCGTAGGCTTTCTCGCCAACCGCTTTCCCAGTCGCTGGATCTTGGTAGGCATGTCATTGGTCTGGATGCTCTCGCAGTTGCTGGTTAGCGTCAGCAGCGGCTTCGCTGCACTGGTGGTCAGCCGGCTATTGCTCGGCGCCGGTACCGGCCCCGGGACTGCCGTGACGCAGCATGCCTGCTTTAAATGGTTCGGCCCTACGGAGCGGGTGATGCCAGCTTCGCTGATTCAGGTGTCAATCATGCTTGGCGCGGTCCTAGGTGCGATCAGCCTACCTTTCATTATTGCTCAAGTCGGTTGGCGTATTGCCTACCTTGTGCTGGCGCTAGTCGGACTGCTGTGGATGCTTCTGTGGCTGGCATTTGGTCGTGAGGGCAGGCATGTTTCAGAGGTTGCAAGCAGCTGGGGGCAAGCATTACCTGGTTATCGCCGGTTGCTGCTAAACCGGACATTTCTCGGCATTACCTTGCTCGGGTTCATGGGTTTCTTGCCAAATGCGCTGGTCTACAGCTGGGTGCCGGTGTACCTGCAGAAGGGCCTAAGGATGACACCGATGCAATCAGGGTACGTCGTCATGGGCGTCACCTTTACTGTGATTCTGTGCAATCTTGGCGTCTCGGCACTCTCTCAGCGAGCTCTAAAACGTGGTGCTAGTGTACAACGGGCGATGGTGATATTGCCGCTGGCTTGCTGCCTGATCGCCGGCTTGGCATTTCTGCTAATCACCCAAGCTCACGGCCACGTAATAGTCGCTTTAGCGCTGTATGCGATCGGAGCGGTGTTGATCAATGTATTGCCTACTTTCGCTAATACAATTGTTGCTTTCATCGCGCCCAGCGTTCGAAGAGGGTCGATGCTGTCGATCCATATCGGCGGAGTTACCAGCGCCGGCATGCTGGCGCCGTGGTTGGTGGGGCAATTAGTGGCAATGCGCGGGGGGATATCGCATATGGCTTTGAGTCTGCATTGGCACTCATCGGCGTCGGCATCATCATTTTCACCCTGATCGCGTCCTTGCTCGTTCGGCCGCAGCTCACTTGCGAGCAATTCCAGGCCGACGAGTTGCGCCTGCAACCGACGTTGCAGACAACCTGAACTTCAGCCGCAATCCGCGGCTATTCCCTATTAAGTTTTTTCTGGCTTCGGACCGGCGGGAAAGCGGCTGCCCGCGGCTGGCTCGATCCATATAAAATTTCAGGAGTCGTAATGACCGCCGCCGACTGTTTTTCGCAGACTTACGCACAAGCGCGACAAAAATTCACGACAGCCTGCGCTGAGCTTGGTATATCCATCGAATCCCACCTGCATCCGTTACGTGGTGCTGAAGGCGAGGAGTTGGCCATTGATGTAGCTCGTTCTGGCCCGCTCGATGCCAAACAAACGTTACTAATCAGCAGTGGCTGTCATGGTGTTGAAGGTTTCTGCGGGTCAGCGGTGCAGATAGCACTGCTGAAGGATAAAGTCTTTCAGCGCGAGGCCAGAGAAAACAACTGTGCAGTTGTGTATCTGCACGCGGTCAACCCGTATGGTTTTTCTTGGTTGCGCCGTTGGACCCATGAAAATGTCGACTTGAATCGCAATTTTCGTGATTTTAACCAAGACCCCGAACAAAATTCAGAATACGCGGCGCTACACCCTGTGATGATCCCCGATTCTTGGCCTGCTACTTGGGTTAATCGCTTACATCTGTTTGTGTACCGGGTTATGTACGGGCGTAAGCGCTTACAAAAAGCTATTTCTGGCGGGCAGTACAGCCATCCCGATGGCCTGTTTTATTCTGGTGTGGCGCCTACATGGAGCAACCTCACGGTGCGTGAAGTCATACGCAAACACGCTGCTCAATGTGAACAGCTCGTCTGGATCGATATACATACCGGTTTAGGACCAAAAGGTCATGGTGAGCGCATCTATTCCGGCCCGGCTGATTCACCGATGTTGGGGCGGGCGAGAGGTTGGTGGGGGGAGGGCGTACGTTCCTCTCAAGAAGGTCAGTCCGTGTCAGTGCCGCTAAGCGGGCTGATGGTATACAGCGCTCTTGAGTGCTCTGCGGCGCAGCTTACCGCTTTGACCCTCGAATTTGGCACTTTACCGGAAACACAGGTGCTTGAGGCTTTACGGGCCGAGCAATGGGTTTACAACAATCCTGGCGCTGACGAACAGCAGCGTCAGCGCATCAAGCAGCAATTACGAGATGCGTTCTATGTCGACGATCCGCAGTGGAAGGATGATGTGTTACGCCAGGCCAGTGAAGTCGCCCGTCAGGCGATCTCAGGCTTGAGCCATAGGCTCACCAAACCTGCTATTGAAAATTAACTAAGCGGAGCTTGTAGGTTTTCAGGTCAAGTGTCAGAGGGTACTGTCGATTTGCAGCACCGGGGCGTGCTCAGCGATGGTGCTCTATAGCGTGCCGATGACCCTTGGCAATTTGCCTTTGGCGGAAGGGCTGGATCAGTCGTTATTGACCACTTGCAATGGTTGGGTTTCGGCTTGGCAACCCCTGCACGTTTGGTCGATCGTATTGCCTTGTCCCCTACATGGGCATCTGGATAAGGCGAAAATAACTAACCTAAGCTCAGGACGTCTATTGATATTTGTCTCGAACACCAGAAAACCATATCAGATGGATGATCATTGCGAAGATCATCCATTCAATTTCAGATTAGTCCTTCGCCTGCGTTGCGCTATCAGGCACCGGACTGTTACTCCGCTGTCGGCAATGTTCTTCGATACATAGCATGACGATTTGTTGCATCTCATCAACAGGGCGCCCGGATTATCGTTCAGGTGAAGGCGTCGATTGAGATAATAATGAGATCAAAATATGAATAAAAATCTCAGACAACTGTTTTGCAGCTGCGATAAAAGCGTTGTCTCGGCAGTGACATTTGGTCTATTTCTATCACTAGGGGCCGGTGTGATTTTCAAGCTCAATGAAGCTCAAGAAAAGGCGGTGCAAGCTCACGACGTACAGGTGGCCAACAGTTACGCTAATGCCTTGGAAAAAGTTGTCGAACACGCCCTGTCGTCCACCCATGCGCTGGCTGTACTGGTTCGCCAAGGTAACGGTCAGGTCAAAGACTTCAGTTCTCTGGCGGCATACATTCTGCCCATGTACAAGGGTGCGTTCGCACTATCGCTGGCGCCGCAAGGCGTGATCCGGCAGATCGAGCCTGCGGTCTCCAACACCCTTCTGAAAGATCACGACTTGTTTGAGGGGCAAGACCGGGAAGTAGCTCTGGAACGCCTACGTGAGGGAGACTTGCGGTTTGAAGGCCCGATTAAATTGATTCAAGGACCCCAAGGGGCCATCGGCTTGTTGCCGGTGTTTCTAGAAAACATTGACGGCAAGCGCTATTTCTGGGGTTGCACCGTGGTCACCTTGAAGTTTCCTGACGCGTTAAGCGATGCCAACCTTAGTTCGTTGGAAGGTCAAGGATACGCGTACAGACTGTCAGGGATGAACGTCGAAACCCATCAGGAGGAAGTTATCCAGTCCTCTGCGGCGCCGCTGGGTGCGGTCGTGCAGAATGTAAATGTTAGGATCAGCGGTGCGCTGTGGCAACTGAGTATTTCCAGAACTGCCCACTGGGTAAATAAAAGCAGTACGTTCTTTGAATTTTTCCTTGTGCTGTCCGGATCAGCCTTGATGGCCTGGCTAGCATTTTCAGTCTCGACCTTGGCCCAGCAGCGCAAACAGCTCCACGACATCGCTATGTATGATCCCTTAACTGAACTTCCCAACCGACGCTTACTGGACATAAGACTCACACAGGCCATCCACAATGCCCTCAACCATGATGAGAAAATTGCGGTGTGTTATTTGGATCTTGATGGGTTCAAGAGTGTCAACGATAGCCTAGGCCACGCGGCGGGGGATGTGCTGCTAAAAGAAGCTTCTACACGCTTGCAGTCTTGCTTACGTGCGGATGACATACTGGCCCGAATCGGAGGTGATGAATTTGTCGTTGTGCTGATCAATGTCAGGACGCTTCAGGAAGCCAGTACCGTTCTTGAAAGAATCATCAGCGCAATCGGTCAGCCCTTTTACCTTTTCGGCCAACAAAAAAGTATTTCTGCCAGTGTAGGCGTTGCGGTCTTGAATTCGGGAGTAGAAAGAGCGGAACAACTGCTAAGGGCGGCCGACCAAACCATGTACCTAGCAAAAAAAACAGGTAAAAACAAGTTTTTGTACGCCGAAGAATACACCGCCTGTTCGGCAGCCCCAATGCAAAAACCAGCGTAGGTGTCAGGAAATACCTTACGTGCCCAGACAAACGGCTGGATACAAAAAAGTACTTCAACAACATGTGCCTGGATGACTACTTCACTGCTCGATGAACCCAATTAAGGCATTGATATTAAAAGAATAAATTCCATGACCTCGACGTTGCCATTTCGATGAATAGCTCCGTGCTCACTAGCTCTGCAGGTGTTTCACAAATCGAAATGTACAATTTTTAAGCAATGGAAAGGTCAAGGTCGATATGATGTCCGAACTCAGCCCTATTAGCGTGTCCAAGAGCTAAGAGATTCAGGTTAAATCCAGCAGCGAGTTAAGACGCTCTGGAGCACTTCTCTTCAGTCCAAGTGCGGCCGTTATTCCAATAGCAAAAAATATTATCGGCAATACACATATTAATGGAACTACGCCAACTAACATCAGCAGATTAGAAAATGCATACCCTTATGCAGCCCGCCATGTTAATCAATCCAAGAAATTGAGCAATCAATGTATTCCACACCTGCTTATCAATGCTACTTCTCCTCAAAAACACTAAAATCGCAAAGCTTGCTAGCGCAACTGTGATCCTGTAGCCCATTGTTCCAAGTGTAGCCCCCACACATAAATTTTGGTGATTAGGTCAACGCCGGACGCTGCGAAAATAATGATGATAAGCGTCAACACCAGGCTCAATGCTAACGCAGAAAAATATGGCGATCCGTGGTATGTATGAACATCCGAAAAGCGAGGGGGAATTATTTTGTATTTTCCCAATGTATACATATATCGGACCACAATATTGTGTAGCGGAAGCATGCAGGCGAATATGCTGGTAATGACCAATCGAGATGTTGGCGCAACTGGAATGCCTGAACAATGGCAAAAGCGCGTCGGTCACTTAGGTGATGGACGTGAAGTTGTCCATCGACTTCCTGCTCTAAATGGTTGGTTGGGCGACTAAGATCGAAGGCTCCAGCGTTGAAGTGTCGTTGCCGCTGATGCCAACGATCAATTCCATAGTTTTATCCGGCGCGAAGCGGTCGGCGTGGTCGGCGCCATCGTTGCCTGGAACTTCCCGCTATTGCTGGCCTGCTGAAACTCGGTCCACCCCTAGCCACCGGCTGCAGCGTGGTTCTCAAACCCGCCGACGAAACCCCTTTAAGCGCTCTGAAACTCGCCGAACTGGTGCTGGAAGCCGGCTACCTGGAAGGCGTGTTCAACGTGGTCACCGGCGTTTGCAGAAGGGCTCCGAGTTCAGCGAAGCGATGACGATATCGCCACTTACCGCATCGATGCTTCGATCAACGACCACCAAATCTCCTGAATAGATACCTACGCCCTGCATGCTGTCCCCATCGATTCTCACCAGGTACACGTGCGGCGCGCGGATATCGAACAGCTCATCGTGGGAAATGTGTTTTTCGATGTGATCAGCCGCAGGAGAGGGGAAGACCGCCGGCACCCTGGATGAATAGAGGGGCAGCTTCCTACCGCCAGACGCAAGAGGGCCGAGGATGGTGACGCTCATGGTGCAAGCCTTTTGAGACTGACTGTGCATGCATACAGTTAAAGATTTGGTTCGCTTGCGGTCAATTTCATAGGTACGACAATTCGACTGGTGACACCATGTGCGGGACGCTACTCGATCTACCAATCAATGGATCACCACCTCAAGGAGCTTGCGCCAAGGCAGCTGGTGATCAATGGCTATGACCTCACGCGAAGCCGCAGCTCTCGTGCTCGATCAAGGCTATAGCCATATCGAGGCCTGCCGGTCACTCGGAATGGTCGAGTCTGCGTTGCGTCGCTGGGTGAACCAACTCCAGCAGGAGCGCAGCGGTGTTACTCCGCAGACAAAAGCGCTGACGCCCGAGCAACAGAAGATCTAGGAGTTGGAAGCGCGGATCGCTCGTCTTGAGCGGGAGAAGTCCATTTTAAAAAATCTATGGTCACCCCCCTTTTTGCAACGCTGATTAACGGGCGAAGTGGTTGGCTTGCTTAAATCTATCCGGCGTCTATTAGGTGAGTCACCTGCGCCATGATGAGAGTCGCGCCTGACGATCCTGAAAAGGCTAACGGCTTCTTGCAGAGCCGATTTTTGAAGCAGGTTCTTTGCCAGACCGGTGGGCCGTTCACGTCATCCATTGTTCAGCTATTGCAAAACCTGAAGGTGGTTTGTGGCACTAGAACAACAGCTGAGTCAGATAACCCCACGCAACCCACAATGCATTGCTGATAATAAAAAATATGAATTCCGCCATACTGCGCTTCGGCCGTTGTGAGCCAATCCACCAGGCAGCGAGTACAGTCACGACCATCGCCCACTGTACCCAGTCAAGATCGAGCTGGCTCGTGACAGATCACCAGAAAACTGTATTTCATATTTTTTCGGGCTTGCGTCATAGAACTCCTCCGTACCAGTCCGCTGATCTGACTTTGTGAAAGCATAGTGACCTCACGTGTGCCCAAATCCTTCCGTATGAAGACAAATGTCTTTCGCCCACAGTACAGGACATCACCATGCGAGCAATAACCTACCATGGCGCCCATGACTTCAGAGTCGAAAGCGTGCCGGATCCGATACTAGAAGCCCCGGACGACATTATTCTGCGCGTCACCGCCATGGCCATCGGCGGTTCGGATTTGCACCTGTACCGCGGTAAAATGCCCACCGTCGAAAATGGCGATATTCGGTCACGAGTTCATGGGCTTCGTCGAAGATTAATGGTTCCGCCGTCAGGGCGGTTCAGCGTGGTGATCGAGTCGTGATTCCCTTTGTCATCGCCTGTGGTGATTGTTTCTTCTGGCAGCAGTAGTTTTACGCCGCGTGCGAGACCACCAATGCCGGCCCGGGCGCCGCGATGAACAAGAAGCTGATCGCGGCTCCCCGGCGGCGCTGTTCGGTTATAGCTGAATGTATGGCGGTATTCCGGGCGGCCAGGCTGAACTGGTGATGGTACCGAAAGCTAACACCGGGCCATTCAAGGTGCCAGGGACGCTGGCGGACGAGAAGGTGCTGTTTCTCTCCGATATCCTGCCAACCGCCTGGCAAGCTGTTCTCAATGCCAATATCGGACAAGGTTCAAGCTTGGCCATCTACGGCGCTGGCCCTGTGGGTCTGCTGAGCGCCGCCTGCGCCCGCATGCTCGGTGCCGAGCGCATCTTTATGGTCGACCATCATGTCTATCACTTGGATTACGCGCAGCGTACGTACGGGGTGATACCGGTCAACTTCGATGACGACGATCCGGCCGACTCCATCATCCGGCAGACGCCGGATAGCAGGGGGGGTGGACGGAGTGATTGACGCGGTGGGATTTGGTAACGCTGATCAAACAACCGAAACTGACGTCAGTTCAAACAGAATGTCTGGGTGGTACAGCTGCTTCACCTCTATTAGTGTCGACGTCGGCTTGCCCCCGGCCTTTGCCATGCGAGTGGTAAGAATTTCCATGGCACCGAAGAACTGCTGAATGTCTACCGTGTAATAAGTGACACTCACCACGTTAGCCAGGGTAGCCCCGCCTTCCGCTAGAACTAGCTCCAGATTGTCTAATGTTTTTTCCAACTGAGAGCCCATATCCCCTTTGTGAAGGATATTGCCGTCAGCATCAACAGAACTCTGTCCAGATACGTAAATTGTTTGGGAGGACGAGTTCGCTACTCGACCCCATACAAAGCCATGGGGCTCATTCCAGGCCCAGCCTTTTGGCGTTAGTACGGACGGGGGCGTATTGGCAGTTTTGTGCGGCAAACGCTCTTGTGCCGCCAGCGTTTTTCTAGACATCATCACAACGACTGGTAGTGCGACGACTGCTATTAGTGCTTTGATTAAGCGCCTTCTTACGGTGATATTTGGCATTTCAATTTTTACCTTTCTTCGGGATGCAACAATCCGTCAACCCACTGCCAGATGCAGGGGCGTTAGGGGGGCTTGGGGAAGCTACAATCTTGGCAACGGTCTAGTGTGTGTCAGCACCGTTGAGTGGAATCGCTGGCGGTGTCAGCACGAAAATCGCCCGAAACGGGGCCTTTCCGCGGTTAATAAAACCGTGGGTTTCCGACGTGATGAAAGACAGGCTGTCGCCTTCCTTCAAGTCGAATAGATCTTGGTTGACTCGGACTGTGCCTTGGCCGGCCGTGACCACCAGCAGGATAGAAGTGTCACCGTAGGTTAGGTCGTCTATCTGGTCTCCCGGGGCCAGGTCCAGCTCGTAGGCTTCAACATGTTGAAATGGCCGAGGGGTGATCAAATATTTCTTCGACGCTTCTCCCCATTCGATGTAAGAGCGTTCCTCCTTGCGTACTACCCTTGAACGCGGAGCGGCCTCACCATCGCTGACCAGATCCCCTAAGGACAATCCAAGTGCCGTGGCAATACGCACCATCGTGGCAAAACCTGGAGCGGCTTTGCCGTTCTCGATCTGGCTGATCATGCTCGCGCTGATAGTTGACTCATCGGCCAAGCGGCGGACGGTCAATTTTCGCATTTTGCGGAATTGGCGGATTTTCAGGCCTAGGGTGATCATGTCTTCTTGGGGAGTCATTGCATGGCTCATTAATATCTGATTTAAATCTATTAAACATTTTGTTAAGTTGTCATGTCAAGCCCCCGCTCCTGGCCACACCAAGCCTTGCTCGCGCCAGATCATTAGCCTCGCTAATAGTGTGGCGAAGATTTGCAAATACTTTTATGTACCCCTGGACGCCGGCGAGAGACTCGAACCTCAATAATACGAAATCTTGAGGTGCATGATGTCTTCTGACAGCCGAGTCGAACGAGACAGCCTTGGCGAACTGACGCTGGCTCCCGGGGCGTTGTATGGCATTAATACATTGCGCGGAATCAGCAATTTCCCCATCTCCGGAAGAACGTTAGGAAGTAGTACTCCGCTGGTGCGCAGCCTGGCATTGGTGAAGCAAGCTGCGGCGATGGCAAACCTTGATGTAGGGGCTTTGGATGAAGCCACTGCGCAAGCGATAGCGACGGCCTGCACAAAAATGGCATCAGGCCATTTCAATGAGTACCTGCTCTGTGACCTTTTTGAGGGGAGCGGCGGCACCTCGATTAACATGAATGTCAACGAGGTCCTGGCTAACGCCGCTCTGCAATTATTAGGTTCGCCACTGGGTGATTACTCACGTGTACATCCCAATGATCACGTCAATCTCAGCCAGTCGACAAATGACGTGTTACCCACCGCTGTCAAGTTAGCTGCGTTCGAAGCGACTCAAGGATTGATCGATAGCCTAATTGCACTTGCCGATGCCATAGCACAGAAGGGCCAGGCATTCAGTTCGGTCCTTCGCCTGGGACGCACCTGCTTACAGGATGCTCAGCCGATGACGTTAGGTCAGGCATTCAGTGGTTATGAGTCAGTGCTGCGTCGCCATGTGGCGCAATTGCAGCAGCGACGGATCGAGTTACTGAAAGTGCCGCTGGGTGGTACTGCTATCGGGACGGGGTTTGGCGTGCGCCCAGGTTATCGAAAAGCTGTATTTGAGCACTTGGTTCAGTTGTCTGGTGAGCCCATTCAGCCCTCGCGCAACGCTTTCGACGGTATGCAGAATATGGACACCTGCGCGCGTTTATCTGCCGAAATCAGAGGCACTGCTAACTCATTATGGAAACTTGGCAATGATCTGATCATTCTTTCGTCCGGGCCCGCAGGTGGATTAGGCGAATTGAAGTTGCCCGCCGTACAGGCCGGTTCATCAATTATGCCGGGGAAAGTCAATCCGGTAATCCCAATGGCGATCTGTCAGGTCGCGCTCGCCGTGTTTGGCAATGATGCCGCCATTAGCCTTGGCGCTCAGCAAGGCCTTTTGGACCTGAACCATTACGAGATGGTGATCGTGGATCGATTACTCGACAGTGTCGAGATGCTGACTGGTGCAGTGGATACTCTGACTAATAATTGTATTGCCGGTCTTAAGGCCAATGTTGAGCGCTCATTGGATAATTTAATGAACTCCAGTGCGCTGGCGACTGCGTTAGTACCTGCGCTGGGGTACGCAAAAGTTTCAAAGTTAGTAAAGGATAGCGCCCAACAAGGCATAAGTTTCGTTGATCTCGCCGTTGCGCAAGGGCATCTAAACGAAGCTCAAGTACATATAGCGCTGAACCTTTCTGCTACCGATCCTGAAAGCCTGGCCACTCTCAAGGGTTAACGCCAGCCGACGACTTGATGAATATCAGCTCGAATTATTATTAAAATAAAAAATAGGTGGTTTGTCATGACCAGCATTGTTTCAGGTGCGCCCCAGAGTATCGCCTTCGAAGAGGCGCCATTAAGACCCTTTCATATCAGGACTGTTTTAAGTGGTACCGGCGGACAATTCAGTGATGGATACGTGCTCGGGATTATTGGTATTGCCATCAGCTTGGCAGCCGGCCCGCTGCAATTGACGACTCTTTGGTTAGGATTACTGGGCGCAGCTTCGTTGGCCGGCTTGTTCCTTGGTAGCCTGATTGCTGGCCCTATCGCCGATCGATTTGGACGGCGCCCAATCTTTGCCTTCGACATGCTGGTATTTACCGGGATTTCAGTGCTTCAGTTCTTCGTTGCCGAAGCCTGGCAACTATTGGTTCTGCGCATCCTGCTCGGAGTCACGCTGGGGGCCGATTATGTTGTGAGTAAATCACTGGTCACCGAGTTTGCGCCTCGACGGTTGCGAGGACGACTCCTGAGCATCCTTGCAGTGGCTTGGGCCGCCGGCTATGTCTGTGCTTACGGCGTCGGATACATGCTGCATGACCTTGATGCAGATGCATGGCGTTGGATTTTGTTTAGTAGTGCGGTGCCGTCAGTCCTTATTTTCTTCATGCGCATGGGCATTCCAGAGTCACCACTTTGGTTAGTTAATAATGGACGTCGTGTCGAAGCTCAGCAGATCATTGCTAAAAAACTGGGTTCGGACATCGCTGCACCTCAGTTTATCAAGGTAGAAAAGGGCAAAGGATCAACTTATCGCCAGCTGTTCTCTGGGCGGTGGCGCCGCCACACTATAGTAGGAGGGCTATTTTATACTTGTCAGGTCATTCCCTTCTTTGCCATGAGTACCTTCACGCCTCGAATTCTGGAAGCGCTGAATGTCAAAGGAAGTTATACAGCGGGCGCTATTTATAATTTGTTTCTGATGCTAGGTGCGCTGATGGGGCTGTTCATTATCGACAAAGTCAGCCGCCGCTCCTTTCTGATTGTCAGCTTTTATCTAATGGCGTGCACGTTAGGAGCATTGGCTCTATGGCGTGACATGCCCGTGACCATGGTTATTGTGATATTCGCCGCCTTTGCATTCATTCTGGCCGCAGCGGTTAATTTGGAGTTCGTGTATCCGCCGGAACTGTTCCCCACCGAGTTACGGGCATCGGGTGTGGGCCTAGCCGTTGCGGCCAGCCGCTTTGGATCGGCAGTGACAACATTTTTACTGCCTGTAATGGTGGAGCGTTTCGGGATACATATGGCGCTGGGCGCCTGTGTTTGCGTTACTCTGATTGGCGCATTTGTTTGCCAATGCTGGGCGCCGGAGACAAGCCATTTGAATCTATCGAGCGTTTCAAAATAACCTTGAGAAGAGATCTGTCTTTAGCCGTATAAAAGCATTAGCGTGCCCCAGATCCTATAATCCATCAGTCGAGCCGGCGCTGAACGAGATTTTTTGTGACCCATACCAAGCCTTTAGATATGCAGATGCTGCAAATTTTTGTAGTCACTGCCCAGGAACGCAATATGTCCAGCGCTGCGAAGCGCCTTGGACTAACGCAATCTGCAGTGTCGCAAAGCATTCGGCAGTTGGAGGATCAATTTGGTGTCATGTTATTTAATCGAGAGCACCGCCCCTTGGCTTTGACACCGGCCGGGTTGGCTTTACGCAACCGGGGATTGGTGCTACTTGAAGATATGAATCGTTTGAAGTCGACGGTAGTCGACGCTAGCCATGGCATTAAACCGGACGTACGGGTGGGGCTGGTCGATTCTTTCGCGGCCACGTGTGGTACGCAATTCATAAAGGCATTACTGGCGCGTTCAACCACTCTTTCGGTACGTACCGGTTTATCCCCTTTTCAGGGAGAGGCGCTGATCGCTAGAGATTTGGACATTGTAATTTCTAGCGATCCTCTGAGCGATGTTGATGGTATCGTAAGGCGCAGGCTGTTATTCGAACATTTTCTGATTATCACGCCTCAGAATTATCCTGGAGAGGTGCGCACGGCGAAGGATCTGCGCAACCTTTCAGAAGCGTTGCCGATCGTACGGTTTAATCGGCAATCCCACGTAGGAGGGCAGGCAGAACGGTTCCTTCGTCGAATGGATTTGCATATCCCGCACCGTTTGGAAGTGGATACGGCCGATACGTTGAGTGCCATGGTGGCAGGTGACATCGGTTGGGCGGTTACCACACCGATGTGTCTTCTCCAAGCCAGCGCCTACGCGCGTGAGGTCAAACTGCATTTCCTCACGTCTACACAAAGCGGAAGGTCGCTCTATCAACTCGCAAGGAAGGATGAATATGGTCAGCTCTTCGATGAGACTTACGCGATCGCTCACTCAATCATTTCTACCTCGATGGTTCAAAAGCTGAAAGCAATACATCCTGACTTACCCCACTGGGTCGACATTGAGGCTCCAAGTTCAGAAAAGTAGCGCCGATGCTGTTTGTCAGTCAGCAAGCCACACTTGAGCCTCGGAACGCATAGCCTGTTCAAGCTAACTGCCGCGGGTGGCGAATTCCCGATTGAGCGGAAAGCCGCTTTTTTCCAAGAGGTAGGCGAGCGGCGCGTATTCGCGCGGGTAGCGCGCCACGGCGTCTTGATCAATCTCAACCAAGCCTTGGGGGAAGGTGAATCCGCCCATGTCGTAGATGCTTTGACGCTTGACCAGCTTCCACAGGCCTTCGCGTATCTCTAAAAGGTCATAGGAACCGGTTGTGCACGCTGCAACCAATATTCAGTCAGATGTTTTCGCCAACAATCACCGCGTTGCTTTCTACGATAGCTTTGCTGCCGTTGATGGAAACAACCGGTGTGCCTATCAGGTGTTTGGTACGCAAGTCGGATTTGCACATGCGTTTTGAACCTTCGACAAACTCGGCAAACGGCCCTTCAAACCACGTGACTTCTATCGTCCCATCAGCATGGGCAAGGTTGACCAGTTGATCCCATTGGCCTAAATCACGATGGATCCAGCCAGTCATCAAGTCGGTAATTTGCAGACGATCTTCGAGGTAAGTATGCATGCTATGTCCTACCAGTGATTGGGGTGTAACGTCAGCATCTTCCCCTGGACAGACAACTTCAAATAGATTGATATGAACGATTGATCACTAATGCTGATGGTCTGCGACAATCATGGACTTACGTCATTTGCGTTATTTTCTCGCTGTCGCAGAGGAAGGGCATTTTGGCCGGGCAGCTCAACGGCTGCACATTGTTCAGTCCGCTCTCAGCATGCAGATTCGGTCTTTGGAGGAGGAACTCGGTGGTGCGCTGTTTTTGCGCACCAGTCGTCGCGTCGAACTCACTGAAACCGGCGCTTTGTTCCGTGCCGAGGCGCAACGCACCATCGACCAGGCCGCGCATGCCCAGCGCGTGGTTTAGCGTGCATTGCGTGGTGAGATGGGCAGCGTGCGAATCGGCTTCGCTGGCAACGCCGTGTTCAGTGGCCGGGTGATGGATGATATCGGCGCTTTTCGTGCTGCTTACCCAGAGGCTGAAGTCATCCTCCGCGAGCTTCCGCCGCAACAACAAGTCGAAGCTATTCAAAACGGACAGTTAGACTTGGCGTATGCGCCGAGTCACGGCAGCCAGCCCGTCGACAGTGGCTTGTTATTTGAGCGCATCGGAACTTGGCCCTTAGTGGCTGCACTGCCTGAAGATCACCCGTTGTCAAGCCAGCCAACGCTGCGAGCGTCCATGCTGGGCGCTGAGTCGTTGATTGTTTACGCCGCTAACGACGCGGATGAGTATGTTCTGGCCGAGCTGCGCAAGGCACTAGGGCGCGAGCCAAAGACTCAACGCACTACCAGCACATTAAGCGTATTAGCGCTGGTCGCCTCTGGAATGGGTGTTGCGATGGTTCCGGCGACAATGATGCAAGTGAGTATTCCGGAGCTGGCTTACCGAAAACTCGATGACGTTGAACTACAAACCGACTTGCTGCTCATCAGTCGTGTCAACGAAATCGGCGGTGCGGTTCGCGCATTTCTGAGGGTTGCACATCAAGCCTCATTGGCATCACTAACTTTGTGAGTTGCCTGGCTCTGAAGACGCCATCAAACGACCTAATAACAATACAAACTGTTGTTCTCGATGATTTCCGTGAGTACTAGCAGGACTGAAGGTCGACGGCGACAGCAGATGGATCGCGCCCATCTGCCGTCGAGTCAGGTCATTCCAAGTCGGGCTGACGAGTCGAGTGATTTAACGTCTAAAACATACTTGGCGTCATTGCGGCAGCAGTAACGCTGTGTAGCCGTCGATCCACTCGACCTCAAGCCGCGTTCAATTTGCCGTATTCGCCAGAGAAGAACAGTAGCGGTCGCGCCTGTTCTGCTTCGACAAGCTCGACTACCTCAGCGATATACAGTTTGTGGTCACCGGCTGCATGGATCTGGACTACCCGAGCAACAATGTGAGCAAGGCTGCCCTCGATGATTGGCACGCCCTGAACCGTGTTCATCGCCACATCCAATCCCTCCACGACACGTCCAGCGAAGTAGCCGCTAAGGTGCTCCTGTTGTTCGGTCAAAAAGTTCACGCCGTAACAGTCGCCTTGCTTGATGTGGTTGCAAAAGCGTGACTCGTTCTTGATCGACACCAGGATCAGTTGCGGCTCCAGCGACACCGACAGGAACGCATTGGCCGTCATACCCGCCGGTTGGTTTTCCCGTTCGTAGGTCACCACGGTTACACCCGTGGCAAAGCGGCCCATCACGCGGCGAAACTTGGCAGCGTCATTGTGTGCATTATTCATTGTCACTCTCCATTCATTTGCCGAGCGGCCAGTGCGGGTGGCCGCTGCCTGAATCGTGCATTTACACCAGAGGTGTATTGGCCTCTTTGCCACAGAGGATTCGCCCAAACAGTTCCAGGTTGGTGGAGGTGCACACCACACCGTGCAGATTGGCCACTCTGGCGTCACGCCACAGGCGGTTGAACGGGTTGGAAGTCCCCGCCAGCGAACCGCCGCTGGCGGTGGCCAGCAGGTCGACGCCTTCCCAGATCAACTGGCTAGCATAACCGGTGTCGCGGCGGATGCGCGCGCGGGTTTGTCGGTCCATCGCCGAGCCGCGAGCGGCACAGGTGTCGATTTCGTCCACGCAGCGCTCCACCACCAGCCGTGCAGCATCGAACTTGGCCGAGGCTTCACCGACCTGCAGGTGGGTCACTGCAGCTTCGTCCTGTTGGCTGTACCAGGTGTACTGAATGCCGCGGCCGGGTAGTTTGGCGAGAAAAGTTTCCAGTGCTGCCTTGGCGATGCCCAGGGCCGGAAACACCAGGATGATTGCCAGCAGCGGGATGAACGTACCACGATAAAGCGCTTCACCTTGCAGGTGTGAGGACGCGTAATCGCCAGCGATGGCTTTGGATACCGAAGCGATGCGCTCATCGGGTACAAACAGATTTTTTACCGACACCGATGTACTGCCGCTACCGCGCAGTGCCATGGTGTCCCAATCGTGCAACAGGGTGATGTCCTGGATCGGGATGAGCGCCAGCCCTTGATCCACGGTTTCACCCGCTTCGTTGACGATCGGAATCCCCAGCAGGTCCCACTGAGCGTGATACACGCCGCTGTTGAAACCCCACAGGCCTTCCTCGATGAGGATACCGCCGGCCACGCGCTTGACCTGGGCCTTGCGCGGCGACAGCACGCCACTGCTGCGCAACTTGCCGCCACTGGCGAAGATCGGGTCACTGACGGTTTTGGGATACAAGGTGGCGAGCATCCAGTTGCAGATATTAATCAGGGCGCAGGCCCAGCCCGCCGAACCATCGCCACGACCGATTTCGCTGACCACTTCCATGTAGGTTCTGATGCTGGTTTGCAGGCCGCCATGCTGGCGTGGAATCATCAGGTCGAAGGCGCCGATGGCGTCGAGGTCGGCCACAGTGATTTCGGGCAGACGGGCCAGTTCATCGACTTCACCGGTACGCGAGCGCAAGGTCTCGACCAAACCGCTGGCGCGGGCAATAAGATCGCTGCTATCGATGTGGGCGTCGACAACTGCATTGTGGAGGACGGAATTCATGGCTTTTCCTGTTATTGGGATTATTTGGATGAGCATGTGACACAATAGTATCGAATTCGTCACGGTGACGAATTCGATACTAATTAAAATATATTTTTATCGTCAAGATATATATTCATCTAGGCAAGTGGGCGATTTGATGCAAAAAGGCATAACGCAAATGGAAAATCCGGCCACCGTGAGAGAGGACATGGACGCACCGCAGGATCACCGAGCCGTGACCGCTCGGCGCAAACGTGACGCGATGCGTGCCCGAATACTCTCGGCGACCATGGACTTGCTGGGCGACCCTGCAAAGGTTTCGGTCAGCATCGAAGATGTTGCCCGGGTGGCGCAGATTTCCCGAGGAGCGTTCTACAAACACTTTGCTTCACTTGAGGAGGCATTGGCTGCCATAGGCCAGGAAGCCACCGACGGCATGACCCTGCACATCCTGCCCGTGTACGACGTGCTGACTCATCCGTTGGAGCGCATTAGCACGGCGATGCGGCTTTTTCTGCTTCGTGCGCATACCGACCGTCGCTGGGCGGCGTTTTTCCTGCGGGCCGAGTTAGTGCAGCATGAGTCGATCCTGCTGAAGTACGTATTCGCCGACCTGAAGGCGGGGAGAGTCGCGGGCTTGCTTGAACTGCCCTCGATGCAGGCAGGCGTCGATGCGCTGATCGGCGCGACGCTGGAAGGGGTTCGTAGCATGACCCAGCGCAAGGTGGACGACCCGGAGGTCTACATCGACGCGGTCATTTTGATGGTGCTGCGCGGTTTCGGTGTGGCGAACGCCCAGGCGCAGGAGGCCGTGGCGTTTTCCAAGGCCTACCTGCAGGCGGGAGTGGCATCGGCTGCGGGTGACCCGGCGAGCCTCCCCACTGATACGCCTTGATTTGAACGGCAACCTCAATCGTGCCAGCAGCGATACCAACCGTTGTTCTCGGTGATTTGTAGCCGGGTCTGATACAGCTCCGACAAGTTTTTACTCGTCAGAATGTCGGGTTTTGGGCCGTCAGCAATGATTTGTCCTCGGTTGATCAGCACCACGCGGTCAATCTCGGGGATGATCTCGTCAACGTGGTGAGTGGTGATGATCAATGACCGGTCCTCACCGCAAAAGCTGCGCAACAGCGTCAGCATGGCCAGGCTGGCGCCTATGTCCAGGCCATTGGCGGGCTCATCGAAAATCAACGCCTCTGGATGATGAACAAGTGCTCGGGCCAGCAGGAGACGCCGCTTCTGGCCGGTGGAAAGGCGCTGAAATATGCAGGCCTTATCCTGCGCAATTCCGAGTCTGGTCATCATTGCCCGCCTGGTCGACTTGGATATTCGTCGGTTTCAGGTGTTCATGACTGCCTATGGCACCGAAAAACCCGGAAACGACAACCTCTAATGCCGTGGTATAGGGTGTGTAGTTCTCTTGCAGGTCGTGCGAAACAAAACCGATCCTGTCCCGCAACTGCCAAAGATGAATCGTTTCGCTGTCAAAAAGCTTCAGGTAGCTGCCTTCCTGCGCAACGGGATACAGCTCCCGGTTTATCAGTTTAAGCAGGGTGCTTTTACCCGCGCCGTTGGGGCCCAGGATTGCCACGCGCTCGCGCGGCTCAATCTTCAACGACAACCGGTTGAGCACCCGTGTCTGTTGCTGGTACGCGGTGACTTGGTGGAATTCGATCATGTATAAAACCTCGCGCAAAGAATGCTGAACGCCCGAGCTAGAGGCGAAACCTGTTGATGTGTCCGCGCAGGCCCGTGGCCAGGAGCGACAGTTCTTCGCTGGTCGAATGAATCTGTACCGCGCCCGCCGAAGTTTGCGCCGACAGATCACGAATGCTGATCAAGCTCCGGTCAATTTCCCGAGAGACTTGGGCTTGCTGCTCGGACGCGGTGGCGATGACGATGTTCATTTGACTGATTGACTCGACTGCAATGGTTACCTGTTGCAACGCCGAATCCGCCTCTTGAGCAATGCCTAAGGTTGAGTGGACACGATCCGTGCTCAGTTGCATGGACGACAATGTGTGCGCCGCCACGCTGCTTAGCTCACTGACCATCTGTTCAATTTCACCCGTAGATTGTTGCGTGCGAAAAGCTAATGCCCGCACTTCCTCGGCGACGACGGCAAAACCACGACCGGCTTCGCCAGCCCGGGCGGCTTCAATCGCCGCGTTTAGCGCCAGAAGGTTGGTTTGCTCAGCGATCGACCGTATCACCTCTAGCACCCGGTTAATGCCGGACACGCTGCTTGCAAGTGCTTCTACGCGATATGCGGTGATGGTAATGTGCTCTGCTAATAGTGAGAGCGACTCAAGTGTTTCGACGGCTCGGGCTTTCCCGGTTTGTGCCGCCACATCCGTGGTTCGTGAAGCGTGTGCCGTTGCCGATGCATTTCTCGCGACTTCATCGACCGCAGCGGTCATTTCATTCACGGCCGTGGCGGCTTGCTCGATTTCCCTGTTCTGCTCCTGAAGCCCGCTCGTAGCGATCGCTATCACTGAATGAAACTGCTGCGAGGACGAAGCCAACAGGGAGGAGGAGTTCGTTATACGAAGAACGGTGTCGTGAAGATTGCCCTGCATGGCCCTCAATGCTCGAAGCAATAAGGCTGGCTCATCGTTCCCCGTATCGTCGATTGAAGAGGTCAAATCACCTTGCGCAATGTTCTCCGCTACCTTCAGAGCGTCGAGCAGAGGCTGGTTAATACTTCTGGTGTAAAACGTCGCCAACAGTACCGTCAGCAGGGCGGCCAGTGCCATTGCCGCAATGACCCCGGTCACGACTCGATCACCTGTCTGCTGTTCGTTTTCAGCGGCCTGGTGATAATGCTTCAGATAAAAATCCAGCAGTTGACCCGAGCTTGCACCCAGCTCCATGGCGAATTTATCGATAGGCCCGTTGAGTATTTCTGTCGCTGCCCGCTGTTGACCCGCTGCTGCCAGGCGGATCACTTCAAGCTGTTCATGCCGGAACGCTTTCGACGCGACCAAGTAGCGTTCGAAGATTTCCTGCTCCGACTTTTCGTGCAGGTGCGCGGCAAAATCGTCTTGCTGCTGTCGAACGCTTTCGAGTACTTGCTTCAACGCAGTCTGATTGGCGGCCAAGGCAACGGGATCCTGTAGAACAACCATCCTGAAGGTCATTATTCCGGCTCGATCCTCCGTTGTGTTCAACGCTGCAAGCCGGATGATTGCGGGGACCCAGACCTCTCTGATGGCTTCGGACTGCACGCTCATTTGCTTGACCATACTCAATGAGAACAGGCCAAGCAGCAGGACGACCAAGCCAATCAAGCCAAAGCCGAAAATTGAGCGCGGTGCCAATTTCATTTTTCTGAAAAACAACGGATTTGTCCTCAAAGAAGGGGATCGCAGCGTGCGCATTGATGGACGCTTTGTTTTTTGCCGCTGTCATAGCGAGCATCAGATGAAACGGCGCCGGCTTGTGGCGGGCGCCTTGCTTCGATGAAACGCTCAAGGGATAAATCAGCGCCGGGCGATCGTGGCGCCTGGCGCTGGCACGCTCATCGTGTGCGTGGCGCGGGAGAGCTGTTGTTGCGAACAAACAATCCCATTCCGACCTCCTGTCGCTCCCCGGGTGGAGAGTGAATTTTGTTAAACGCTGTCGATGCCTTCGACCCCAGGCTCGGCCACTCTGGCGGGTGCGGTTTCACGTAAACAGGTCGCGACCAGCAACCCGACCACCACCGCGCCGAGTGCCAGATACATCGTGTTTTCGATCCCGTGATTCTGTGCGATATAACCCGCGATTGCCGGCGCGACACCGCCGCCAAAAATCTCACCAATGCCCACCACCAACCCGGTAGCGGTAGACGTCAGCGCGGCCGGCACCGATTCACTGGTGAGTGGCCCGACCGTCATGCAGATCATGCTGAAGTTGAAGAAAATCGTCAGAAACAGTAGCGCGAACAACTTGACCGGCTCGGCACCAGTGCCCATCAGCAACCAAAGAAAGGCGCCGGTGGCGACGAACGAAATGAGCACCACCGGTTTACGGCCGATGCGGTCTGACACGGCAGGCATGATCAACTGCCCAAGAAAACCACCGAGGCCGATCGCCGACATCACGAAGCCCATCTGCTGCACTTGCAGGTGCAAGTAATCCATCAGGTAGTTGGGCATCATTACGCTGATGACGAACAGGCAAGTGAGCATGCAAAACATGCCGACGATGTTCAGCCACACATTGCGAAAGCGCAGGGCATCCAGCCAGCCCGGATGATCGGCGGCTGTGCGGCTTTCGACGGAGTGCGGCGTCACGGCGCGGGTTTCCCGCAGGTAGCGGTACATCGCCAGGGCCAGCAGGAAGCCGGGCAACGACACAATCAAAAACACCCAGCGCCAGGACGGCACTACCTGCAGTAACTGGGTGGCGAGAATTGGCGCGAGGCCCAGACCCAGGATCGGAAAAAACGCCTGCTGGATGCCGATGTTCATGCCGCGCCGGGCAGGGTGTGATGACTCTGCCGTGGCCGCCAGTGCCGTGGGCGTGAAGGCGCCTTCGGAGATGCCCATGATTGCGCGAATCAGCATCAGCCCGCCGATTCCGCTTGCCAGGCCGGAAAGCCCTGCGAGTAACGAGAACACCAGAACGGCCGGGATCAGGACTTTGCGCCGGCCGATTCGATCGGACAGCCGGCCCATGAAAATCGAGGAAAAGCCCCAGGCCAGCCCCAGGACCGCGGTCACATTGCCGAGGTCCTGATAATCCAGGCCGAGGTCTTTCATCATCACTGGGAACAGCGGGAGGATGATGAACCGATCCAGGCCCACCAGGCCGAAACCCAGTGCCAGCAAGGCCACCGCTTTAAACTCGTAGCGAACATCCCACGCATGCTTATTGTTGTTCATGGTTGTTACTCGGATGAAGTTAATGGAGGCAGCCGCATCAGCAACCCGGCTGCCAGAGGCTTAGAAATAAACCAATGCTTCAACCAGCCCGGTCAACTGCGTGCGGTCGCGACCGGCGCCAAACGGGTAATCGTCGGCATTGCCATCGAACACGTCGTAACGCACTTCAGGACGCAGCGAGATGTACTTGTTCAGGTCGTAACGCAAGCCGGCGGTGACGGCATTGAAGTTTCCGCGGGCTGTGGAGACGGGCAGCAGGATGAAACCGTCAGGGTCGGCAAAATGCTCGGCGCGTACGGAGTACGAAAGGTCAGGTCGTTGTTGGTAAGTGAGCACGGCGTTAGCGCCCCACCAATGAGCACCATCGAAACCGGGACCGTTGATGATGTCGATAGTGCTGGCTTTGCCGTCCCCTGCCTGATGGCCGTAGACCACTTCGGCACCCATCGACCAGTTCGAGTCGAAGCGGTGCCAGCCGTTGAGCGAATGCTGCTGTTTGAATTGACCGTCTGGCGAGACCAAACGCGACGTCGGCGCCTGCACATCGCTGAAACTGTCGTTCTGTTCATCACCGAGTATGAATTCGTAGTCGATCCATGTCTGCATATCGGCAGTGCGCCAACGCACGGCACCCACCAGCGACTTGCCGTCGTTGTTGTCGCGCAGGTTGTCCCAGCCCTGCACAACGCCCAGTTCCACACCGAGAATCCCTGCGTCGCCGTTGTACAGGCGCGTGCCGAGCTGGACGCCGCCGACCGTTCCCGGCTCGCTGACGAAGGCGTAGGTCTTGCTGGCAAACGGGTTGCGCGCGGCACGGATGTTCGGCGGGATTTCATAGCCGAGCGCCGGGCCGAAGACGCCGGCCATGGCCGTGATGCCGGGGCCGTAAGGCAAGTAAGCCGTCGCGGCGATATTGGGAACGGCGAGGAATTTCTGTTTGTCCCGCTTAGCCTTCGCGGGGTCGTCGTCGCCCGGCGAGTTGACATCCCAATGCATATCCCAACCGTAGGTACGGGCGAATTGCGCATTGCGGCCGTAGTTTATTTCGAAGGTGAAACCGAAGGACGCCTCGGTGGGTGTCGGGCCGGGCAGGGGGGTGATACGCGGGATCATGTCACCCTTGAGTGCCTTGTCGACGAACAGGTGCAGGCTGCCCCATTCCAGGCCTTCATCGGAGAACCCGACCAGCGGCAAATTGCTCAAGCCCTCCTGACGCTCTGCCTGGGTCGAGCGGTTGTTGCGCGTGTAGGCGACGTCAAACAGACCGGAAACTGTGATTCCATAGTCCTTTTCCAGCGTGTCACCGAACATGCTGCGAAACAGTGAGCCTTCGCCCGTTTCAGGGCTTTCGGCGGCGTGTGTGTTGAGCGTTGCGAAGGCGGCCAGAACCGCACCAAGCGTTTTCACCTTGATGTTGTGCATTGTCTGTCTCTTGTTTTTGTTGTCAGTGTTTTAAACGGGGGGGGGGGGCGTCCATGCCCCTGGGTGTTCGATGTCAGGCACGGCAGGCTTTTGCGTCATTGACGACGGGACTGGCACTGGCGTTCTGTTGCAACTGTTGGCGCAGGGAACTGAGCAATTTCGGCAGTGCCGACAGTTCTGCCACTCCGCCATAGCAGTAGTAGTCCGGGCGCACGACGAGTGCCTTGAGCCCGGCTTCAGCCATGAACCGCAAGTACTTGCCGGACACATCTCGGTAAATACCCTTGGCATTGTCGGCAAGGGCGGCCAGTCTCACGACCTTGAGCCCGTACTCGCTGATGAACGCCAGCAGTTGCGGATCGAGCTGGGCCAGAGGGTCTTCGTCGCCTCTGACAAGCAAGTGGAAACCGCGCTCGATGACATCGTCGTAGCGGCCGACCTGGCCACCGATTTCAATCGAACCGTGTACCCCGAGAATGCCGCGCAATTGGCCGTCCTCCTGCAATAGCCCATCGGTCAAACCCGGGAACGGAGGCAGCGGTGCAACGTTGCCGCTCAAATACGCCGCATCACGCTCGGCGGCTTTCACCGGGTCCGATACGCACACCACTTTGCCCATGGCCATCGAGGCTTCGATCACCGCGCGGATCTGCGGCTTGCGCTCCAGGGTGTAGCTGTCCAGCAGGGTGTTGTCGGCCAGGCCCCGCAGCAGCAGGTCCAGGCGCCAGGACAGATTCCATGCATCGCGAATGCCCGAGCACATGCCCTGGCCCATGAACGGCGGCATCACGTGGGCCGCGTCGCCGGCCAGCATCATCCGGCCGCTGTGCCAGTTCGAGGCAATGCGCGAACGGAACTGGTAGACCGCGTGGCGCACCAGATCGGCGGTGTCTGGCGTGACCCAGCGCGACAGCAGCGACCAGACCTTGTCGGTGTCTTGCAGGTCTTCGATGGTTTCGTGCGGTAGGCGCATGAATTCCCAGCGGCGGTACCCAGGGCCACCGGGCACCATGGTGGTTGGGCGCTCGGGGTTGCACCATTGGCCGATGTCCGGCACGTCCAGTTGCACGCCAGGTTTTGGCTGCAGGTCGACCACCAGCCAGTCTTCCTGGAAGCCCAAATCTTGCCATTCAATGCCTAGGGACTGGCGCACGAAGCTGTTGGCACCATCGGCACCGATCAGGTAGCGAGCGCGCACGCTTTGCTGTTCTTCGCAAAGGGAAAATTTGCTGTCCTCGCGAATCACCCGGTTGAGCACCATGTCGCAGCCGTTCGCGTCCTGCTTGAGCGCAGTGGCTTCCCATCCTTGATGAATCTGCACGTTGCCGATGCTCTTGGCCTTGCGGTCCAATGCGGCTTCCAGCGAGGGCTGGTTGAACAGGTAGCCGAACGGCCCGTCGCTGATGGATTCAGCCGACCAGTCGATCTCCACCAACACTTTCCAGTCGGCGTTGAACCACTGATAGCGCGCCGACGGCTGGGAGATTTTTGCCAACTCTTCGCCGAGCCCCATGGACAGGAAAATACGGCGGATTTCATGGTCGTAGAACACCGCGCGCGGCAGTGGATAAAGCGCCGGCCAGCGTTCGAATACGGCGACCGAATAACCCATCTGACCCAACAGAATGGCCAGGGTCTGGCCGACAGGACCGTAACCGGCGATGGCGACATCGACTGTGGTTTGCTGATTCATGACTGTGCCTCGTGTACTGCGCAATGATTTCCGGACATGGCCGGGCCCGTCGCGCGCGTCAGTGGACTCGCGCGATGCAGGAAGTCAGTTTGATAAGAGGGGAAGGGGCTCAGGACGGTGTCGGAGTGTCCGCTTCAGTATTGAAAATGAAGTTGTCCGGCACGTTCGGTCCCCATAGGTACAGGGAGTTTTCCGGTGGAAAATCGCCGGCGGGCCATTCGACGCCCGGGTCGATGTAGTCGATGTCGGCCGAGTATTCGCAGAACGAACCCCACGGATCCTGCACGTAATGGAAGTAGTTGGAACCCAGGCAATGCCGACCGGTGCCCCAGCCTTTTGTGTGCCCGGCAGCGGCCATCTGCGAAGCGCCCGCGCCGACTTCATTGATGTTATCGACTTCCCAGGCCGCGTGGTGCCAGCCTTTTGCGCTGCTCTTGGCGAAGGCCACCAGATGATGATCGCAGCCGTGCGGCGCGTGGCTGAAGGCGATGATGTCCAACGATTTGTCGGAAAGCTTCAGGCCCAGCGCTTGTTCGTAAAAGTGCAGGGCGCCAAGGACGTCCGGAGTGAACAGCAGGACATGGGACAGGCGACGCGGACGGACGAGGGCCTGTCCATCGCGCGTGGTTGCACCACGATTATTGGCCGGGGTGCTGCGGTTAAGGTGGGCAGTCTTCTGGTCGGGCATGGTTTTTTCACCAACCTTGACTTGCAACAGGTTGCCATCGGGGTCGCGGAACCAGATGCCGCCGCAAGGATGATCTTCAAAATGCCCGCCGGCGGTTTCGATCTGCTGGCGTAGCGCCGGGAAATCCTGCTCGTAGCAATTGAAGCTCAGGTAGGCCATGGATTTGGCGACGGCGGGCAGGATTTTCGCCCACACATGCCCATCTGCAGCCCGCAGCAAGAGCTGGTCCGGTTGACGTTCGACATCGAGACCGAAGCTTTCAAAGAATTGGTAGGCTTCGTCCAGCGATGGGACGTTCAGTGCGTAGTGATCGATTGAATGCACACCATGGGACGCGCTCATGATTGCCTCCATTTTCAATTATTGTAGTTATTGTACGCAGGGCTGTCGGGTGGCCCTGCGCAAGAGTTGAATCAGTGTAATCAGGCTTCGTCGACCACCGGGTTGACCAGCTTGCCGATACCCTCGATGGACACTTCCACCACGTCTCCGGCCTTCAGGTACACCTTCGGATTCATGCCGAAACCGACGCCAGCCGGGGTGCCGCTGACGATCACGTCGCCGGCTTCCAGGGTCACCGCTTCGCTCAGGGTAGAAATAATGGTGGCTACGTCGAACAGCATGTCGTCGGTGTTGGCCGATTGCACGACCTTGCCATTGACCCGGGTTTCCAGCAGCAAACCCTTGCCGCCTGCCGGCAGTTCATCGGCTGTCACCAGCACCGGACCGAATGCACCGGTGTCGTCGAAGTTCTTGCCGACGGTCCACTGTGGCGAAATGAACTGGTACTCGCGCACCGAGCCTTCGTTGAACAATGCGTAGCCCGCCACATGGCTCAGCGCATCTTCCTTGCTGATGTGCCGACCGCCGCTTTTCAACACCACGGCCATTTCACCCTCGTAGTCGAGGCTGTCGGATACCCGGGGACGAATCAGCGGTTGGTTGTGGGCGGTCAGGCTGGAGTTCCAGCGCGGAAACAGCGTTGGGTAATCAGGCTGGGCGTACGGCGATTCTTTGGTGTGGTCGGCGTAGTTCAGACCCACGCAAACGATCTTGGTCGGACGCGCCATCAACGGCAGGTAGGCGTCTTCGGCAATCTCGACCAGCGCACCGCTGGCTTCGGCGCCGAGGGTGGTCAGGTCCACGCCACGAGCCAACAGGGACTCAAGCGACTCGGTACCCAGAACGCGAACACCTTCGGCAGTAACGACACCCAGGACAGGTTGGCCTTGATTGAGGAAACGAACGTAGCGCATGACGGTTTCTCTTGTTGGAGTGGAAAGGGCCGGGGTGATGGGCAGCCGACCGCGTAGTCACTAAGCTAGAACCAATAAAATATATCGTCAACAAAAAATATATTTTTTTATGAATGTGAGAAATTTTTCTGACTGTGTATGATTCATCGGGACGAAAGGCGTAAAGGTGTCGACTTTGAATTCCCCACAGATCAGCTGGCAATCCGCAGACGTCGCGGAAAAACGCACCATGGCCTCGCAGCTTGAGGCCAGGATTCGCCAAGACATCATCAACGGGCAGCTGGCACCCGGCATGCGCTTACGGCTCAAGGAACTGGCCGATGCCTACGACGTCGGTGTCATTCCCCTGCGCGAAGCCTTGTCGCGACTTGCCAGCAGTGGATTCGTCTCGGCGGCGGACCAAAAGGGCTTTAGTGTCGGGCGAATTTCCGCAGCAGAAATCTCTGACATCACTGCTGCCCGCCTGCACATCGAATGCAAGGCCCTGGCCGATTCCATTCGTCTTGGGGACGTGGAGTGGGAGAGTCGGGTGCTGGCCGCGCATCACCGGCTTGATCGCCTCACCATCGTCGAAGGCCCGGAACGGGTGCTGAAGCCGGAATGGGAAAACGCCCACGAACTGTTCCATCAAGCGCTGATTTCAAGCTGCAACTCGCCAACACTTTTGCGCTTATGTGCGTCTTTGCGCGATCAGACGGCGCGCTACCGCTTCCTGTCGATGCATTACAAGGAGAGCAGTCAACGGGACGTTCCCCATGAACATCGACAACTGATGGATGCGGCACTGTCGAAGGATATCGACAAGGCGTGTGAGCTGTTGTCGAGTCATTATCAGACCACCACCGATTCGGTGCTCAAGCACGCGTTGCTGCTGTAGTGATCGGACTCAATGATTGATTGGGCTTTGTCCTAGCTCGTGAGTGCTTATTGATGCCGAGCATTATTGTTAAAGCCGTCTACTGGCCCTGATCAACTCGTAAGCCCTACGTACCAGTGGATTGATCGTGTTCGGGCGAATCCATAAGTTATAAGTTACGTCCGGCAATCGCGGTAATCCGTCGTTCTCGCCTAACACTCGCATGTCGGGTCCTAGCATTTCCATGCTCCGCGGCGTCACCCCCAGACCTGCGCGAGTGGCGGCCTTTATACCGATCAAATTCGACGCCAGATAGGCTTGGCGCCAGGGAATTTTTGCGCGCTCTAGGGCATCCAATGCATAGCGTCGATAGATACTCGGTTCATCCACGAGAATAAGCGGAAGTGGTTCACTGGGGGTATGTATGTACTGCGCCGAACAGATCCACCAAACCGGCGAAGTCCGCAGCGCAAAACCTTCAAGGCTTGAATCTTCACGCGTGGAAATCACCATGTCGACCTTACCCCGGTGCAGATCCTCCATAAGGAACGGGCTACGCCCAACATCAATTTCCAGACGCAAACGCGGCGCCGAACGGGCTATGTGACTGAGGATCGGCGGGAGAATGGTGTCCGCGATGTCATGGGGGGAGCCGATCCGCAACACTCCGCTCAGGCTGCTTTCTCGCAAGGAGCTGATTGCATCGTCGTTTAGCGAGAGCATTTGCCTGGCATGCCGTAGCAGTTGCAGGCCTGGTTCGGTCAGATGTTTTTGGCGACCTCGCTTCTCGAACAGACTCACGCCAACTTGTTGTTCCAGTCTTTGCATATGCTGAGTAACAGAAGCTTGCGTTCGCGAAAGCTGTGCGCCGGCTTCTGCAAAACTGTGGTGGTCGACCACGGCAATGAAGGTGCGAAGCAATTCAAGATCGAGGGTCGACATGGCCGATTCCGGAAAAGGATTTTCATATCAGCAGTGTAAACATAAATATAAAGTATCGTTATGTTTTTGCATTGCCCGATCTAGAATGCCCCAATAAACACGCGTTGATGTCTGAGTTAATGGAAAATCACAGCGTTAAAGTTATAACGATATTAGATCTTTGCATTTCCGTCGGACCAACCCTGCACCTAGGATACGCCCTCGTCAGATCGGAAGATCCGATCATTTAAGGGGGAAGTAAATGTCGCTCAAGCAGGTATCTGTCAAACGGGTATTGCCTTTAATGCTAGGCACTCTGATTGCCTTGGCCGGTGCTGGTGCTAAGGCTGACGCCACACTGGACAAGATTGAGCAAAGGCACCTGCTTGTGGTTGGGGTACTGCTGTCGGGAGGACCGTTTGGTGGAATTGATCCTTCCACTCAAAAGCCGTGGGGGCTGAACGTGGATCTGGCTGAGGAGCTGGGTCGGCAATTGGGGGCAGATGTGCAACTAGTCCCGGTGTTACCCGCAAACCGCGTGCAGTTTTTGCAGCAGGGCAAGGTCGATCTGCTCATTGCCAACATGGAGTGGACGGCTGAACGTGGCGAGATACTCGGATTTGTTCCAACGCCGTTTTATCGGGTCGGAGGTACCGCCGCAGTACTCAGGGACAGCAAGATCACCCGCTGGGAAGACCTGAAAGATCAACAAGTCTGCACTTCCCAAGGCAGCAGTTACGTGAAGCCGCTTACCGATCTAGGCGCCAAATTGAAGGCCTTCAAGAGTTCTTCCGAATCGTTGCTGGCGCTGCGCGGTAATAACTGTGTCGCAGCAGTGCATGACGCCACACTGGTCAATCCTCTGATCAATGATAGTGCCGAATGGAAGGACTACCGGACCATCACTCCGGAGCTTAACCCCGCGCCCTCGGTGATTTGGACCCGTCGCGGGGAAAGTGACACCCAGGCGAAGCTTGACCCGATCGTCAAGCAATTGCACCGCAGCGGCTGGCTGATTGAAGCCCAGACCCGCAACCACATCACTCCTGCGTCACCGGCACTTGTCGAGCTTCAGAAGCAATTTCAAGCCGATGGCGCTTGAGTTGATGAACTCTTACTGCAATAGAGCGTGCCATGCATTACTGGCTTGAGAGTTTTGTCCATTGGACCGCCGGGTTAGGCCTGAACTACAGCTTTTTGCTGGACGCCTATCAACTCGGCACCTTGGAACAGGGCGCGCTGACGACGGTATTGCTGTGCCTGTTCACCATCGTCGGCAGTTTGCTCGCCGGGGTCGGATTGGCGGCGATGCTGACGTCCGGCAAGCCATGGCTGGCGAAACTGGCGCGGGTCTTCGTTGAAGTCACCCGCAACACGCCGACGCTGGTGCAGCTTTATTGCGCGTTCCTCGTTCTCAACATGCTGCTGACGCAGGCCGTCGGCGCGGCGAACCCGCTGACGCCGTTTGCCTGGGTAGTGATCGTGATTTCGCTGCACAAAGGCGCGTTCCATGCCGAGGCCTTGCGCGCCGGCATCGAAGCCGTGCCGGCAGTGACGCTGGAGGCGGCCAGTTCGCTGGCGTTCAGCGCTCGTCAGTTGCTGTGGAATGTGCAACTGCCGTTGGCCCTGCGCTTCGCGCTGCCGTCGCTGATCAACAACCTGATTGACCTGGTGAAGATGACCGCCGTGGCCTCGGCGATTGCCGTCGGCGACATCACCTACGCGTCGATCATGATCTGGACCCAGAGCGATAACGTGCTGGAGCTGATGATCCTGATCCTGAGCTTTTTCGGTCTGCTGAGTTTTATCGTCAATTGTGTGGGGCGCTACCTCGAAGCGCGCCTGAGGATGCCCGGCTATGGCCATTGAATCGTCCGTGACTGCGCCGGTGGCCTGGCCGCGGCGGCATGTCGGCAAGCTGCTGTTGCTGCTCGGTGTCGGGTTCTGGCTGCTGTGGTTCGCCCCGCAAAGCCCGGTGCTGAAGGCGCTGCTGCAATGGTCGCCGGCCCTGGCGGTGGGCTTTGGCCAGAACATTCTGATCAGTCTGGTCGCCATCGCGCTGGGTTCGGTGCTGGGGTTGTTGGTGGGGGCGCTGGCGTTGTCGCCGCTGCGTCTGCTGCGCTTGCCGGCACGGATCTGGGTGCAGATTTTCCGTAACGCGCCGTGGCTGGTGCTGATTTATTTCACCACCTACGTGTTTCCGTTCGAGATCAAGATCGGCAGCGCCTTTATCTCGTTTCCGGACTGGGTCAAGGTGACGATCGGCCTGGCGTTGCCGGCGAGTGCCAACGTCGCGGAAATCTTCCGTGGCGCCATCGCTTCTATCCCGAGCACGCAGTGGGAAGCGGCGCGATCGCTGGCGTTCACCCGCGGGCAGATTTTCCGTTCGATCATCCTGCCACAGTGCTTAAAGCGCATGTTGCCGCCGTGGATGAACCTCTACGCGGTGATCACCATGGGCACGGCGCTGGCCTCTCTGGTAGGCGTGCATGACGTGATCGACACCGCGCAGATCGCCAGCAACACCGTGAACATGACCGGCTTCACCTTGGTGATTTACCTGAGCCTGCTGGTGCTGTTCTTCGCCTATTGCTACCCGATTTCCCGTCTCACCCAACGCCTGGAGCGACGTTATGCCTTCTACTGAAACCGTCGCCGAGCCTCTGGTCAGCCTGCGCGATCTGCACCTGTCGTTCGCCAGCAATCCGGTGCTCAAAGGCATCGACCTTGACGTGCATCGCGGCCAGGCGGTGTCGATCATCGGCCCGTCCGGTTCCGGCAAATCGACCATTTTGCGTTGCATCACCGGGCTGCTGCAGCCGCAGCGCGGAACCGTCCGCGTCGGCGCCACCGAGGTCCATAACCTCGCGCAGGAAGTCCAGCGCATCGAGTTGCGCAAGCGTGTGGGGTTTGTGTTCCAGCAGTACAACCTGTTCCCGCATTTGTCGGTGCTGGAGAACCTGGTGATTGCGCCGCGCAAGGTGTTGGGCCGCAGCCTCGCCGATGCCGAAAAAGACGCACGGGCCTTGCTGGCGAAAGTGCGTATGGAGCACAAGGCCGATGCCAATCCGGGACAGTTGTCCGGTGGTCAGCAACAGCGCGTGGCGATTGCCCGGGCGCTGGCGATGCGCCCGGAACTGATCCTGTTCGATGAAGTGACCTCGGCCCTTGACCCGGAAACCGTCGGCGAAGTGCTGACGGTGATTCGCGAGCTGACCGAGGAGGGCATGACCTGCGTGCTGGTCACCCACGAGATGCGCTTCGCCGAAGAAATCAGCGACATCGTCTACTTCACCGAAAACGGCGTGATCGTCGAACACGGCAGCGCCGAACAGATTTTTCAACGCCCGACCAGTGAGCGCACCCAGGAATTCCTGCGCCATGCCTTGGGTGATCCGGGGCGCCGTCCCGCCGTTGCCGACGACCCATATCTGCTGACCAACCTGGGGCGCTACAGCCTGTCCGTATAACACCGAGGAGCCTGTTCATGAGTACCGAAAACCGTGCCGCCGTCATCGAGGATTTCCTGAAGAAAATCCGCGTCATCAATCAACGCGGCGTCGACCGCGCCGCCCTGGCGGACATCGTTGCCTTGCTCGAAACCCTGGCCGAGCGCCGTGACCTGTTCAATTTCGACGCGTTCCCGGCACCGGTGCCGGGGCAGGGCAGCACCGCGTTTCGCTACCGTCTGAATGACGACGGTGACACGCCGACGCTGTACTTGAACTCGTTGCTGCCGGGCAAAAGCACGATCGCGCACAACCACGAAACCTGGGCGATCATCAGTGCCGTCGAAGGCCAGGAAATCAACTACGTGTATGGCCGAGACGACGAGGGTCGCGAGCCCGGTTTCACCACGTTGCATCTGCAAAAAGAAGTGATCGTGCAACCCGGCACCTCCATCTCGTTTCTCGGCGAAGACCTGCACGGCATTCGCGTCGAAGGCGAGCAGGCGACCCTGCATTTCCATCTCTACGGCCTGCCGCTGGAATCCCTCAACGGCCGTTACGGTGTTGAGGCCGATGGGCGCATTCTCAATTACAACGCCTCGCAAATGGCGCCGTCGATCAAGGCTTACGCATGATCGATCTTTACTACTGGCCGACCGGCAACGGCTTGAAGATCGGCATCTTGCTCGAAGAACTCGAGGTGGATTACCGGGTGGTGCCGATCAACATCCGCGAAGGCGAACAGACGCAGGCGACGTTCAAGCGGATCAGCGCCAATGGGCGGATCCCGGCGATTGTCGACCATACGCCTGAGGGGCTGAACGAACCGCTGAACCTGTTCGAGTCCGGGGCCATCCTCAACTATTTGGCCGATAAGGCCGGGCGTTTTCTGCCCCCGGCCGGCAGCGTCGAGCGGCAGAAAGTCCAGGAGTGGCTGTTCTGGCAAGTGGGGCATATCACGCCGTACCTGAGCCAGTTGCAGGTATTCAAGGAGAAGGCGCCGCAACCGATCCCGTTCGCCCTCGACCTGCTGAATGCCGAAGCGACGCGGTTGTATCGGGTGCTGGAAACGCGTCTGTCCGAGGTGCCATTCGTGGCGGGCGAGTACTCCATCGCCGACATGGCGATCTTCCCGTGGATTCAGCCGCTGCGTCAGGGCCAGGACCTGGCGGACTTCCCGCACATTCACGCCTGGCGCGAACGCCTCAAGGCGCGTCCGGCGATTCAGCGGGCCTATGCGAAGGGCCGCGAAGTGGCGGCCAATGAGCGATCTCTCGCGCTTCAATAATTTCTTTTTTGCAAACGGGACTTCCATGAGCCAGACCGTAACCCCAGGGCAATTGCAGCAGTGGCTGTTCGACGGACAGGAAATCGCCCTGTTTGATGTGCGCGAGCACGGCCAGTATGGCGAGGCCCATCTGTTTTTCGGGGTGAATTTGCCCTACAGCCGACTGGAACTGGAGGTGCGGCGTCTGGCGCCGAACCCTCAGGTGCGGCTGGTGATCTATGACCAGAATGGTGGCGATGTCGCTGCACGCTCCGCTCAGCGCCTTCAGGCGTTGGATTACGACCACGTGCACGTTCTCGAGGGCGGTGCCGAGGGCTGGCAGGCTGCCGGTTATCAGCTATTCGCCGGTGTGCATGTGCCGTCCAAGGCCTTTGGCGAGTTGGTGGAAGAGGCCAGTCACACGCCGCACGTCACTGCGCAGCAGCTGGCCGACTGGCAATCCCGTGGCGAGCCGCTGGTGGTGCTGGACGGTCGGCCGTTCGATGAGTATCGCAAGATGACCATTCCCGGTTCGGTGTGCTGCCCGAACGGGGAACTGGGTTATCGCATCCATGATCTGGTGCCGGACGAAAACACGCCGATCGTGGTCAATTGCGCCGGGCGAACCCGCAGCATCATCGGCGCGCAAACACTGATCAACCTGGGTTTGAAGAACCCGATCTACGCCTTGGAGAACGGCACTCAGGGCTGGTATCTCGAAGATTTTCAGCTGGAACATGGCAGCAGCCGGCGTTATGCCGATGCCGTGTCGGTCGAACCTTTGGCCGTACAGCGTGTGGCCGCTACCCGACTGGCAGAGCGCGCAGGGGTGAAAACCGTTGCGGCCGGGCAAGTCGCGCAATGGGCCGATGAGGCCGGGCGCAGTCTGTTTCTGTGTGACGTGCGCACCGCCGAGGAGTTTGCCGCCGGCAGTCTTTCCGGTGCACAACACACGCCGGGCGGGCAGTTGATTCAATCCACCGATCTGTACGTCGGTGTGCGTCGGGCGCGGTTGGTGTTGATCGACAGCGACGGCGTGCGCGCACCGATTGTCGCCAGTTGGCTGCGGCAGTTGGGGCATGACGCCTATGTACTTGAAGGTGGCGTGAACAGCGGTCTGGCGTTGCCCGCAATCGAGGTTGACGCTGAAGAGTCGTTGCCATTGATCTCGCCGTTGGCGCTGGCCGATGCGTTGAAGGATAACGCCGTCGCGTTAGTCGATCTGCGCCCGAGCATGACCTTCCGCAAGGGCCATATTGCCGGCTCACGTTGGTCGATCCGTTCGTTGCTGGCGACGCACGTCGCCGATGAGCGCCGCCCTTTGGTGTTGCTGGCCGATGATCCATTGCTGGCCGCATACGCTGCGCAGGAATTGCCCGAACCCCAGCGTGCACACCTGCGACTGTTGGACGGCGGACTCGCGGCCTGGCATGCGGCGGGTTATACCGTGGAGGAAAGCCCGGGCACACCTGCCAATGATCAATGCATCGATTTCCTGTTCTTCACCCATGATCGCCACGCCGGCAACAAGGATGCGGCGCGGCAGTACCTGGCGTGGGAAATCGGTTTGCTGGCGCAGATGAGCGACGATGAGATTGCCAGTCTGAAACCCCTGCAATCTCAGCCTTCTCAGGACCCGCGAGTGCGTACTCGTCTGGTCCATTCCGGCCGCACCGAGCCAGGCACTGGCAGTCGCTCGGTCAACGTGCCGGTCACGCGTTTAAGCACCGTGCTGTTCGACAACCTCGCACAAATGCGTGAGGCACGCGCTCGTCGTGATAGCGAACGAGTGTTGAACTATGGCGCCCGCGGCAACCCGACGGCCTTCGCCCTCGAAGACTTGGTCACCGAGCTGGAAGGGGGGTATCGCACGCGCTTGTTCGGCACGGGCCTGGCAGCAGTCGCGCAGACCTTTCTGGCGTACCTGCGCCCCGGCGATCATGTGCTGATCACCGACGCGGTGTACGCACCGGTTCGGCGTCTGGCCCGAGAGTTTCTCGAACCCTTCGGCATCCACGTCAGCTATTTCGCCCCGGACGGCAGCGACTTGGAGGCGAAACTGCAAGCCAACACCAAAATGGTCTACACCGAAGTGCCGGGCTCCTTGCTGTACGAACTCTGCGACTTGCCGGCCATTGCGGCGCTGTGCAAATCGCGTGGCATCCTGCTAGCTGTCGACAACACCTGGGGCTCGGGTTACCTGTTCCGACCGCTCACCCTGGGTGCGGACATCTCGATCATGGCGCTGACCAAGTACCTGTGCGGCCACAGCGATGTGGTCATGGGCAGCGTCTGCACCCGCGAAGAGATCTGGCAACCACTGGCCTCCATAAGCGACACCTTTGGCATCACCGTCAGCCCAGACGACGCCTATCTGGTACTGCGCGGCGCAAGAACGCTGGCGCCGAGACTGGAGGTGCATGAGCGCCAGGCGCTGGAGGTCGCTCATTGGCTGCAAACGCAACCGCAGGTGAAGCGGGTTTTCCATCCGGCCTTGCCCGCTCACCCTGGCCACGCTCTGTGGCAACGGGACTTCAACGGCAGCAATGGCTTGTTGTCCTTTGAACTGGACGAGGCGGACGACGCTTATGTCGAGCGCTTTATCGATGGGCTGCAGCTGTTCGGGTTGGGCGCCTCATGGGGCGGCTACGAAAGCCTGATCACCGTGGCAGACACCAGCGACCGCCACAGTGCGGCGGATCGCTCATTGAATTCGGTGCTGCGCTTACACATCGGGCTCGAGGATGTCGACGCATTGATCGAAGATTTGGAGCGGGGATTTGCAGCATCGTCTCCTTCAGCGTATTGCATCGAGAGATAAGGAGTATCGAGTTTTTGAGGTGGCGGCTATATTAGCAAATACCTGTCTCGAAATTATGGTCGCAATTTGCAAATGCCCCAAGCAGATGATGAGTGAAGCGACCAAATGGTATTAATAAGTCCGCTGCCTTAAGAATATTTCATTCAAGCACGCTACGATAGACAGATTAAAATATCTCAGTTGTCTGCCTGAATCGCCCAAAGTGGATTGTTAGCCATAAGTTCGGCTGCCCAGTCTGCAAAAATCCGCACTCTTGTCGAAAGGTGACGTGTATACGGGTATACTAAGCTAATCTGTAAGCTCTCCAATTGCCAATCTGGCAATATTTCTACAAGCTCTCCGGTTAACAGGTAAGACGCAGCTTCGGCGCGCGTAGCAAAGCTAATCCCGAGCCCGGCTAGGCTCGCTGCCAATAGTGCACTTCCGTTGTTCAAATAGATCCAGCCGGGTTTCTCAACCTTATGAACCTCTGTTCCTCTTCGAAGTGTCAAGATGTATTGCTTCCCTGAAGTGGGAAATTTAAAAGCCATATATCGATGGGAGTAAAGGTCCGTAGGTTGCACAATAGGTGGGGCGCTAGAAAGGTATTTGGGAGATGCAACGAGACAAAAACGCATATGGCCAATAGGGCGACAAATTAAATCTTGGTCTTGAATGTCTCCGCCTCGCAGTGCGCAGTCCACACCTTCTTGTACGAGATCAACCACTCTCTCAGTGCTGCCAATATCTAAATTTATATCAGGATAAAGTGTCGTGAAGGCCGGCAGCGCGGGGATGACCAACTGCGTGCAGACCGGTGATGGCATTTCTATTTTGACTCGTCCGCGAACGATATTACGACTCTGGATAAGAGAGGCTTCCAACTCATCCACGTCAGCGACAATCGCAAGCGCACGATCATAGTAAGCAGCTCCATCAGTTGTGGAAGAGACTTTTCTGGTCGTCCGGTGCAGAAGCTTTATACCAAGCTGCGCTTCCAAGCTCTGTACGTGCCCAGATACCGTAGTTTTAGGGATCCCTAGCGAATCCGCGGCAGCACTAAAGCTCCCCACCTCGACGATTCGGCAGAATGCGCGCATAGCTTGCAACCGATCAAATGCCATGATTATACCGATTACCGTATAGTTAAAACGAATTTTGCTACTTTATCCTAAAAAATTGATCAGTTAAAGTTGTTCCATTCCTGAGGCATCGATAAGCATTCGCATAATCGGGTGATCCGCAAAATGGCTGCGATACGAGATATTTGATGTTCTACACAGTGTTGTAGGTCAGGCAATGATAATGCTCGAGTATTTGGCATTGGCGTTAAAATATTAAATTGACCACTCTCGCCATTGGTTCGGCATGATTTATTCGTTTTTGCACCGAATTTTATAAAAATCAAAGATTAGTCTTGAACTGAATGCTATGGAGGCGCTGTAGATCTCAGCGTTTTCTTTAGCCTCTGCTTATCTGGATTATTTACTCACTACCTTAAGAGAAAATGAAAATGAAAAAGCTACTTGGATTGTTTTTGTTGGCGGTATCTGGTGTCACTCTTGCGTTGCCTGCTGCAGAGCAGCCAACGCCGCAGGCAAAGGCCAATGAAAGCTCATATAGTCAAAGCTTAGCCGCTGATGGTTCGGATCGCACACCGCAAGGGCGGATGGCTTAATTTTATAAATTTAACGCGGCTTTAGTAAAAAGAAATTTGCTAAAATTAATAAGAACAATGTATTGGTAAATTTTTTTGTAGTTGCAATGGTCGTTTTTTGTTTTTGGTTTTGCAGCGCGTCATTAGGTGGCTTCATTCGACTTGTTTCTCCTTATCTAATTCGATATCCGAGTGCGCGCTCTTCGTAATACAAAGGACAATGATTCAATGAGAGCGCCAACCCATACTCGGACGACGTTTCACGAATTAGCTATAGCCTTCCAGCCTTTACGTAATACTAGAAACACCTTCGGGGTTTTGTTGGTTGCTCTGGTTCTTTCGGGCTGTAACGAACATAAAGATTCTGCGGCAACTACTGCCGCAACCGAAGTGGATTTTGCCACTGTGACCCTGAGTCCTGTCCGGCAATGGGATGAGTTCAATGGAAGAATCAGCGCAGTCGACTCGGTGGAGGTGCGTCCGCGTGTGACAGGCTATGTCCAAAAAATAGTGTTCAAGGAAGGTGATGAGGTTCGTAAGGGCGATTCATTATTCCAAATTGATCCCCGCAAGTACCAAGCGGCACTGAGCAGTGCTCTTGCTCGACTGGAACGGGCAAAAGCGTCAGTTGTGATGAACGAGGCTCAAGATCAGCGGGCCAAAGTGCTGGTTCAAAACAATGCCATCTCGAAGGAAGAAGCCGATACCCGACGGGCTAACTTCAATCAGAGCCAAGCGGATGTTCAAGATGCCATCGCTGCTGTGGCTTTGGCCAAGCTGGATCTCGAGTTTACTGAGGTCAGATCCCCAATCAACGGTCGAGTCAGTCGTGCAGCGTTAACGCCGGGTAACCTGGCTGTTGCGGATCAGACACTGCTGACTTCGGTCGTATCGCAGAATCCGGTGTATGTGTATTTCGACCCGGATGAACACAGCTATTTGCGTTATGGCGAACAAGCACGCAGTGCAAAAGGTAACGCCGCTCAGCTTGGCGTGCGCGTTGGGCTGGCCAACGAACAGGGTTTTCCTCATACAGGCAACGTCGACTTTCAGGACAATCAGGTCGACCCGGCCACTGGCACCATTCGCCTGCGTGCGACCCTTTCCAATAAAAACCGGATGTTCACACCAGGTCTTTTTGCCCGCGTGCAACTGGCTAGTAGCGTCGAAACCTCGACGATATTAATCGATGACAAGGCAGTTCTGACCGACCAGGATCGCAAATATGTTTACGTCGTCGGAGCCGGCGACACGGCTGAGCGCAAAGACATTCAGTTGGGGCGTATGCACGATGGATTGCGCATCGTCGAATCAGGATTGTCACCTGGTGACAAAGTCGTAGTCGGCGGCATTCAGCGCATATTTTACCCAGGCATGGCTCTTAAGCCCTCTGAAGTCGCCATGACCACCACGCAGAATTAAGGGGCCGAGCATGGACTTTTCCAAGTTTTACATCGATCGGCCGATTTTTGCGATTGTACTGGCGATCATTACATTTGCCGTTGGCCTTATTGCCATTCCATTGATGCCCATCAGCGAATACCCAGAAGTCGTGCCGGCGAGTGTCGTGGTGAGAGCTACCTATCCCGGTGCCAATCCCAAGGAGATTGCCGAGTCCGTCGCAACGCCGCTTGAGGAAGCGATCAATGGCGTAGAAGGCATTATGTACTTGAAGTCGGTTGCCGGTTCAGACGGGAGCCTGCAAGTAGTGGTCACCTTCCTGCCCAATGTCGATCCTGACACTGCGGCCGTACGGGTTCAAAACCGCGTCAGCCAGGCGCTTTCGCGATTACCCGAGCAGGTACGTCAGTACGGCGTCACCACTCAGAAGCAATCGCCCACGCCACTGATGTATGTCAGCCTTTATTCGCCTACCAACACTTACGACTCGTTGTACTTGCGCAACTACATGACGCTGCATGTGAAGGACGAGTTATCCCGTATTCGCGGGATCGGGGACGTCGGTTTGTACGGTGCAGGCGACTATGCGATGCGCCTTTGGCTCGACCCCGACAAGCTGGCGTCGCGCAGCCTCACCGCCAGTGATGCGCTGAACGCCGTGCGTGAGCAGAACGTCCAGGTGTCGTCCGGCCAACTCGGCGCAGAACCTTCACCGGAAGCCAATGATTCGCTGATTTCGATCAACGTTCGCGGACGTTTGCGCAGTGAAAAAGAGTTTGCTGACATCGTGCTGAAAAAAGGCACAGACGGCCAACTCGTCCGATTGGGCGACGTCGCCCGCATTGAGCTTGGTGCTGGCGACTACACGATGCGTGCCTTGCAGGATCAACATAACGCGACGACTGCCGGTATCTTCCTGTCTCCAGGCGCTAACGCGTTGGGCGTGGCCGATCAGGTCTACAAGAAATTTGATCAGCTGGCGGCGGATTTTCCCAAAGATGTTGCCTACAAAGCGATATGGGACCCGACTGTATTCGTGCGTGAATCCATCAGTTCCGTGCAGCACACGCTCTTTGAAGCGGTGTTGCTGGTGGTGTTGGTGGTCATCCTGTTTTTGCAAAACTGGCGGGCTTCCATTATTCCGTTGATCGCGGTTCCAGTATCGGTGGTCGGCACTTTCGCCTTTCTCTATTTACTAGGTTACTCGATCAACACCTTGACGTTGTTTGGCCTGGTGCTGGCCATCGGCATCGTGGTCGACGATGCGATCGTGGTGGTGGAAAACGTCGAGCGCAACATCGAAGAAGGCTTGAATCCGCGAGACGCCGCGCACAAGGCGATGCGTGAAGTATCGGGGCCGATCATCGCCATCTCCCTGGTGCTGTGCGCGGTGTTCGTGCCAATGGCGTTTCTCAGCGGTGTCACGGGTGAGTTCTATAAACAGTTCGCCGTGACTATCGCTATTTCAACGGTGATTTCCGCGGTCAATTCGTTGACTTTATCGCCGGCCCTGGCCGCCAAATTGCTGCGTGGCCACGACGCACCCAAGGACGGTTTGTCGCGGCTGATTGACTCCGCACTGGGTTGGTTGTTCCGACCTTTCAACAGGTTTTTTCTGCGTAGCTCCGAGCGTTACACCGGCGCCGTCTCGCGGACGTTGGGACGGCGCGGCGCAGTATTTTTTGTCTACGCATTGCTGCTTGGCGGTACTGCGATGTTGTTCCAGCAGGTGCCGGGCGGCTTCATTCCTACTCAAGACAAACTCTACCTGTTCGGCGGCGCAAAATTGCCGGAAGGGGCTTCCCTATCTCGTACGGACGCCGTGACCCGGCAGATGATCGATATTGCCAAAGGGGTCGAAGGTGTTGATATGGTGCCCGCATATGCCGGATTGAATGCGCTGCAAAACGTCAACACTCCGAATCTCACGGCGTTGTACATCATCCTCAAACCGTTCGATGAGCGGACCCGCAGTGCTGCATCAATTAACGACGAACTCAACGCCAAGTTCGCGGCAATCAAGGATGGCGCGGCCTATGCACTGTTGCCGCCTCCGATCCAAGGGTTGGGCAACGGATCCGGGTATTCGCTGTACCTTAAAGATCGAGCCGGATTGGGGTATGGCGCGCTGCAAAATGCTCTGAACTCGTTCCTAGCGGAAGTCGCTCAGACCCCAGGCATGACTTACCCAGTCAGTTCCTATCAAGCAAACATTCCGCAATTGGAAGTCAATGTCGATCGTTCCAAGGCCAAGGGCCAAGGTGTATCGCTGACCGATCTTTTCGACACGCTGCAAACCTATTTGGGCTCCGTGTATGTCAATGATTTCAACCAATTCGGCCGCGTCTATCGTGTTATGGCCCAAGCGGATACTACGCATCGCCAGACTGCTGAAGATATAGGCAACCTGCGCACCCGTAATGACCGCGGCGAAATGGTGCCTATCGGTTCGATGGTGACCGTTGAGCCGACTTTTGGTCCGGATCCTGTGATTCGCTACAACGGGGTGGCAGCAGCGGACGTGATTGGGGATGCCGACCCTAAAGTTTTCTCATCGGCGCAGGTCATTACCAAGCTCACCGAGATTGCCGAGCGAGTGCTCCCGCGCGGTATCGAGTTGGAATGGACCGACTTGAGCTACCAGCAGGTAAGTCAAAGCAATGCGGCACTGATTGTGTTTCCATTGGCGGTGATGTTGGTCTTTCTGGTGCTGGCATCACTCTATGAAAGCTGGACACTACCGTTGGCAGTCATCCTGATCGTACCCGTGTGCATGTGCTCGGCATTGGTAGGCGTGTGGCTTACCGGCGGCGACAACAATGTATTCGTTCAGGTTGGACTAGTGGTACTGATGGGCCTGGCCTGCAAGAACGCCATCTTGATCGTGGAGTTTGCCCGAGAACTGGAAATGCAAGGCAGGACCATCGTCGAGGCAGCGCTGCAAGCCTGCCATTTGCGACTTCGCCCGATCATCATGACCTCCGTTGCATTCATTGCTGGTTCAGTACCTCTGTTGATAGGCCATGGTGCAGGCAGTGAAGTCCGCTTGGCCACCGGCGTTACTGTGTTTGCCGGCATGCTGGGCGTTACGTTGTTCGGTTTGTTCTTGACACCAGTGTTCTATGTGGCGCTGCGTAAATTGGCGACGCGGGATGAAGCACGGCAAGCGGTTACGGTCCTGAAAGCGGAGTCGCAACGATGAGCCTGAAAGAGTTCCTGCCTAGCTTGCTTTTGTTGGCGTTGAGCGCCTGTTCCGTCGGCCCGGACTATAAAACCCCTGCCACGGAGGCTGCCAACATCACGGCCGCCTCCGAAGGCGCCAGCGGTCAAACGAACTTCAACCGCTCGCGTTTCGAAGGCATCTGGTGGCAGCAGTTTGAAGACCCGACCCTTAACCAGTTGGTGATCCAATCTTTGGACGGCAACCGTGATTTGCGCGTCGCTTTCGCCCGCTGGAAAGCGGCCCGGGCGATCCGCGATGACGTCAGCAATGATGCCATGCCGACCATCACCGGCCGCGCCAGCAGTGACCTGGCCAAGGGTCAAATCCCCGGCCAGACCAGCAAGCGGGTCAATAGCGAACACTACGATCTGGGCCTGGACATGGCATGGGAGATCGACCTGTTCGGCCGCATCCAGCGCAACCTGGAATCGGCCAACGCCGAGCAGCAAGCGGCTGAAGCGGATCTGTACCAACTGCAAGTCACCATGATTGCCGAACTGGTGGACGCTTACGGTCAACTGCGCGGTGCACAACTGCGGGAAAAGATCGCCCTGGCCAACCTGAAGAATCAGCAGGAGTCGAGCAAGATCACCGTCAGCCTGCGTGATGCCGGCGTCGGCGATCATCTCGATGTGGTCCGCGCCGATGCTCGCCTGGCGTCTGTCGAAGCCAGTGTGCCGCAACTGCAAGCTGAACAGGTTCGGCAGAAAAACCGTATCGCCACCCTGCTGGGCGAACGTCCGGACAAACTGACCGTGGACCTGAGCCCTAAAGATTTGCCAGCCATCGCCAAGGCTTTGCCGATTGGTGATCCAGGTGAGCTGCTGCAACGTCGTCCGGACATCCTCAGCGCCGAACGCAAACTGGCGTCGGCCACCACCCGCATCGGCGTGGCCAAGGCTGATTTGTTCCCTCGCGTCAGCCTTAGCGGATTCCTCGGTTTTACCGCCGGACGTGGATCGCAGATCGGTTCCTCGGCAGCCAATGCCTGGGCGCTCGGCCCTAGCATCACCTGGGCAGCGTTTGACCTGGGCAGCGTTCGGGCCCGTTTGCGCGGTGCAGATGCCGATGCCGAAGGCGCCCTGGCGACCTACGAGCAACAGGTACTGCTGGCACTGGAAGAATCGGAAAACGCTTTCAGTGATTACAGCAAACGGCAGCGACGGTTGATATCGCTGATTCGTCAGAGTGAATCGAGCCGTGTCTCTGCCGATCTGGCAGAAATTCGCTATCGCGAAGGCACCGTAGATTTTCTCGTCCTGCTCGACGCCCAGCGCGAGCGGCTGGCAGCCGAAGATACCCAGGCTATGGCCGAGGTGGACCTGTATCGGGGCATCGTCGCGATCTACAAAGCCCTTGGCGGCGGCTGGGCGCCGGAGGCGTTGGCCAGCAAGTAATCCTTCAAGTCTCCTTTGGTTGGGTGTACCAACCTTTTTTGCCCCGTGTCTCATTCGGTCACGGGGTTTTTTTTGCCTATTATTTGCTGTTTGCTGTTCGTAGACCCATTCGAAAACTCAGGAGGTAGCTTGTGGAGGCGTACCCCCGGGACTGTACGAGTATTGGCGAGTTTTTCATGCGTAGAAACACTGTCATCGGAGCTGTCTGAAAAAACCCAAAGCGACCAATGAAGTGTTCGAGGGCGGCAGGTTCCATACTGACGATTTGGCTCTCCGTCACCCGAACGGCTATGTCGAAATCTAGGATCTTCTCCAGGAAATCATCATTTCTGGCGGCGAGAACATCTCAACTATCGAGGTCGAAAATGTTTTATACCGTCACTCAGTTGTACTGGAGGCCGCAGTAGTGGCACGCACGGATAAAAAGTTGAGCGAAACTCCCTGCACCTTCATCAGGTTCAAGAAAAATTTTTAGGGTACTGAAGAAGCCGACATTATTCCGTTCTGCCGTAAGCGTTTGGCGGGCTTCATAGCGCCAAAAACAGTGGCTTTCACCGAATTACCGAAAACCTCGACCGGCAAGATCCAAAAATATCTATCACGCGACTGGGCTTCGGATTTTTAAAAGCACGGTGACTTTCAAGTTCGTCAGAGCAGTGGGATATGGCTTGCCGAATCAGGGACAAGAGCGCTTGCACTGACCATTAGCGTCTCGCATTCCGTTCAACGAAACATTGGTGTCCTCGGTATGGGCACCGATGTTCCACGTCCTAATAGATAATCGAGATCGCCCCGACTCCGATCGCCGCGATTAGCATTGCCACCACAGTCCCCAGTGTCCATTTCAAGGAGACTCGTTGGTTATCGCCGTAGTCGATGCCCAGCAATCCACATAATAAATAGGTCGATGCGACCAGAGGGCTGAGCAAGTGAACGGGTTGGCCAATGAGCGATGCAATCGCCATTTCCTTCGGGCCTATGCCGTAGTGAGCTGCTGATTCCGCGAGGATGGGTAACACGCCAAAATAAAATGCATCGTTTGTCAGTACATACGTAAACGGCATGCTCAATAAGGCAGTAATCGACGACATGTAATGCCCGGCCTGTTGCGGCAGGATTACGATGAGGTTATCCGAGATCGCCTTGATCATCCCGGTGCCACTCATGATGCCGACGAAAATCCCGGCGGCAAAGATGAGCAGGGTAACGGCCATGACATTATCAGCATGCCGAGCGATGACTTCTTTCTGCTGTTTCAGGCTCGGGTAGTTGACCAAGCAAGCAAGCCCGAAAGCCAGCATGAACAGGATCGGCAAGGGCATCAGGCTGAGCATCATGCCGGTGATCAGCGTCAGCGTCAGTACAACGTTAAACAGAAAACGCGGATCTTTAAGGCGGATATGTGCGTATCCCTGGAGCACGGCGTCCTCACTGACTGTCACCACACCGAGCCGGCGATATTCCATGTGTCCCAACCACCAGGCGGCAAGCACCACCCATACGGCCCCGGCGACCATGATCGGCACCATCGCTATAAACAGTTCGGTGATGTCGACATGCATGGCACTCGCGGCCCGAGAAAACGGCCCCGCCCACGGCAGGATATTCATCACGCCAATGGCCATCAGTAGAACGGTCGCCATCACTTGCAGGCGAATGCCGGTCAGGCGGTAAAGTGGCAGGAAGGCCGCGGTGGCGATTATGTAAGTTGTTGCGCCGTCACCATCAAGTCCAATGCACAGCCCCAGAACGGCAGTGCCCACGACGATCTTGCGCGGGTCGCCCTTCACGAGACGCAGCAACACTTTAATCATTGGATTGAAGAGCCCCGCGTCAGTCATCAGGCAGAAATAGAGGATTGCGAATGTCAGCATGATGCCGGTGGGCGCAAGCATTTTCACGCCGTCGTACATCATCGTGCCGAGTTGGGTCGCAAATCCGCCCAAGCATCCGAATACAACAGGGACAAGCAGTAGAGCTACCAAGGGTGAAAGGCGCTTGCTCATGATCAGGTACATGAAGCAAACGATCATGGCGTAGCTTAAGAAGATCAACATGGGTATCCCTTTTATTAGTCTTGTAGGGCTGGCGCGGTGAAAACGCGCTTTTCTGCGGCCGAATTGATCCCGTGTACGCGGTACACAGGCTTCAGCGCTTGATGCGGTTAGCGGTGGGAAAACATCGGTAGCCCGGCGTGTTCGAGGTCGGCGACCAAGACCGTGTTGGTGGACGAGTCGGTGATGAACAGTTGCCTGTTGCCCTCACCACCGAACGCCAGGTTGGTAAGGGTGCGCCCATCGGTGCAAGACCGAATGCGGTAGAGCGGCACGGCGTGGGGATCAAATACCCAGACACAGGCATTTCCCGCATCACACACATACAGATTTCCGGCCCAGTCCAGTGCCATTCCATCGGCGCCACTGACGCCCCCAGCCATGGCGGTAAAGATACCTACTTTGCTGGTACCCCCGTCACGCTGGATCGGCAGACGCCAGATCGCATTACCGCGAGTCATTGCGACTAATAGCGCATTCTGCTGGAGATCCATGACCAGCCCGTTCGGGCTCGGTCCGTTGTCGATCAGTCGGGTCAGAATGTCTTTGTCCATATCGTAAGAAAACACCCGGCCGGTGGGATCCTGTTGGCCGGTCTGTCCTTGATCGGTGAAGTAGAGCTTGCCGCTCATGTCAAAAAACAGATCGTTGACGCCCTTGAATCCTTCGCTGCGGCTGTGCGTCAAAAACGGCGCGACTGAGCCGGTTTCGGGGTCGAGGACAAGAATTCCGTTTTTGTAGTCAGCGATGAAAACCCGGCCGTCGCGATGGATCTTCAAGCCGTTGGGCCAGCCGTCGTATTCGCTGACAAGCGTCCAGTTTCCCTGTGGGTCAATTCTGAAAATTCGGCCGTAAGGAATGTCGGTTACGTAAAGGTTTCCCTGCACGTCGAAGGACGGTCCCTCCAGAAAACTTTTGACCTTCTGCCCAGGTTTGTTAGCGCGAACCCAATCGGAATCGCCGTCTTTCCAAAAGGTTTGCGGCAATGTCGTAAACACTCGGGTCGGTAAGTCGCGTGGCGGGGCATACAGGCTCACAGGATCAACTCCTACGCAGGGCGGTGGAGAAAGCACTCACCGAATTGAGGTGCGCTTATCTTTTCGCAGCATTTTTGTTCTATTGGACAGAACATAATATCTTCTGACAGAACAAATGTCGTTGCTATTTCCTTTCTTGTCAACCCGTCATCCGCTGCAAGGATGTACCTAAGGCGGTCGTATGGCTTTTTTATCGTTTGAAAATTTCAGGGCTGCCAATACCGGATAGGTGGCGTTGGCGTTGACAGTAGGAAATGTTGCGCTCATGATTTATTTCAGAACGGTGTTCTGTTAAGCGGAACGATTAAGATCAATTCCGGAGATCCGGCGATGAACGATAAAAAAAACGTAGACATTCTGATCAGTGAGGTCGGCCCGCGTGATGGTTTGCAGAGCGTAGGCGCGACGATGTCGACGGAGCTGAAGCTAAAGTGGCTGACTGCTTTAGCAGATGCCGGACTCAGAGAAATCGAAGTCGGATCGTTTGTCTCACCAAAATTGCTGCCCCAAATGGCCGATGCAGCACAATTGGTTGCTCACTTGCGCAAAAGATCGGACGTATTTGTGACTGCCCTGGTCCCGAACCTCAAAGGTGCGGAGGCAGCGTTCAAAGCGGGCGTGCATAAAATCACGATGCCCATTTCGGTCAGCGAACCACATTCGTTGGCCAACATTCGCAAGACACATGAACAGGTTTACGAAGAAGTGCGTTCTATCGTGCGGCTTCGCAACGAACAATTTCCGCAGGTGGAAATCGAGTCCGGCTTGTCGACAGTATTTGGCTGCACTATTCAAGGCGAAGTCCCTGAAGATGATGTGATCCACATGGCTTTACGCATGGTCGAGTTGGGCGTTGACGAGGTCGGGCTAGCCGACACCGTGGGATACGCGAATCCTGCTCAGGTTCGCCGTCTATTTACCCGGTTGCGCGGCTCGATAGGTGGCAAGGCGGGCAGCGCTCATTTCCATAACACACGCGGTCAGGGGCTAGCCAATGTGGTTGCCGCGCTGGACGTTGGCGTCACGACGATCGACGCGTCCCAAGGTGGGCTCGGTGGCTGTCCTTACGCACCAGGCGCCTCGGGCAACATCGTGACTGAAGATTTGGTCTATCTGCTCGAATCCATGGGGCTGCATACCGGCGTCGACATCGACAAACTGGTCGCCGCCCGTGAGTGGCTCAAACAAGGGCTGCCTGGCGAACCGCTTTACGGATTCATCCCTGACGCTGGCGTGGGTAAAAACTTTCACTACGCCGGAGGCGCTCGATGAGCTTGCAAAATCAGAACATCCAGTCACTACCACTGGCTGGAATCCGGGTTGTTGAGTTCGTGCACATGGTGATGGGCCCGACCTGCGGTTTGGTGCTTGCCGACTTGGGCGCGGAAGTCATCAAAGTCGAGCCGACGCCCGAAGGCGATAACACGCGGCGCTTGACGGGTTCCGGCGCGGGTTACTGGGTAACGTACAACCGAAACAAGAAAAGCTTTGCTGTCGATATCAAAACGAAGGAAGGCATGGCCGCGGTTCGCAAGCTGATTGAAAGCGCGGATGTGGTCACCGAGAACTTTCGACCCGGCGCAATGGAAAAGCTTGGTCTGAGTTATGAAGACTTAAAAGCGATCAAGCCCGACATCATCTACAGCTCGATGAAGGGTTTTTTGCCTGGCCCCTACGAACACCGTACGGCATTGGATGAAGTTGTGCAGATGATGACCGGGCTCGCGTACATGACCGGGCCGGAGGGTCGCCCGCTGCGAGCCGGCGCATCGGTTAACGACGTGATGGGCGGCATGTTCAGTGCCATCTCGATCCTTGCAGCACTTTGGCAACGCAACGCGACCGGCGAAGGGCAGTTTGTCCAAACCGGCCTCTTTGAAAATTCGGCCTTCCTGGTCGGACAACACATGATGCAAATGGCGACCACGGGCAAGCCGGCAGCGCCGATGCCGAGCCGTCTTTCGGCGTGGGCAATCTACGATGTCTTCAGCACCCTTGATGATGAGCAGGTCTTCATGGGGGTGGTGAGCGACAGCCAATGGGTCAGCTTCTGTCACGCTTTCGGTTTTGAAGAGCTTGGGCGTGACCCTGATCTAGCCAGAAACACTCAGCGTGTTCAGGCTCGCGCGAAAATTTTGCCTCTGGTTAAAGAGCGACTTGCGAGTCTCGGCAAGCAGCAGGTCATGGACCTGTGTGAGCGCGCAGGGCTGCCGTTTTCTCCAATCCAGCGTCCGCAGGACCTATTTGAGGATGTGCACCTGAATGCATCCGGAGGTTTGGCCCACTTAGTCCTGGAAAGTGGAGAAGAAGTGAAGGTCCCAATGCTTCCATTCGAGATGAACGGACGGCGTCTGGACGCTCGCTTGAATGTGCCTCAGTTGGGCAGCCATTCCGAGGCATTGCTTGAAGAGATGGGCTACGCATCAGGCGACATAGAAGCCTTGCGTGGACGAGGGATAGTCCGCTAGCCGTTCTCAAGTTTGCCTTCAACACATCCGCTGGCGGTAATTCCCGCCGTCAGCCATATAAAAATAAAGTCGAGGACCCCGTCATGGCTATTGTCACGACATCTCCGCAGGCCCCTAAAAGCGCCACGGCACGCCCCCTTGATGCCGAACAGACTCGCGTGCTTCAAAAAGCAGCATGGCGTCTGATCCCATTGCTTGCGCTGGCTTATTTTTTCAACTATCTGGACCGCACTAGCGTCGGCTATGCGGCGCTGCAGATGACCGAAGAATTGGGGCTCACAGCCACCCAGTTTGGCCTCGGCGCCGGGATCATGTTTTTTGGATACTGCTTGTGCGAGGTGCCCAGCAACCTGGCTATGTTTCGATTTGGCGCTAGGTTATGGATGGCTAGGATCATGATCACTTGGGGTCTGGCGGCGGCTGCAACGGCTTTGGTCGTAGGGCCTTACAGCTTCTATATGGTGCGACTAATTCTGGGTATCGCTGAAGCAGGTTTTTTTCCAGGCGTTATATTTTTCCTGACCTTATGGTTTCCGGCGCAATACCGCACAAGGGTACTTGCATGGTTTACGGTGGCGACCCCTATTTCGTTTCTGGTAGGCGGGCCACTGTCCATTTGGCTTTTGCAGATGCATGGTTTTCTCGGTCTGGCGGGCTGGCAGTGGATGTTCATTATTGAAGGGATCCCTGCCTGTATTTTGGGATTGATCACATTAAAAGTGCTGACCAACCATCCAGCGCAAGCTAAATGGCTGTCACCCAGCGAGCGCGAATTGATTGTCGGTATGCTGGCTGAAGAGCAAAGCAAGAGCCAACACAGTCTTGGTTTCAAAGCCGCGCTCAAGGATCCACGGGTTCTTACGGCATCGGCATCTGGTTGCCACAGATGCTCAAGGCGCACGGTGTAGAAGTCAGCATGATTGGTTGGGTCGCGGCGATTCCCTACTTCTTTGCCACTGTCGGCCTGTTGATGTGGGCCAAACACGTTGACCGCACCGGCAAGGGCATTTTCAACCTGACGCTTGCGATGTTCCTTGCCGGAGTGGCGCTGCTGTTTGCCCTGCAGATCAATGCATTGGCGCCCGCACTGGCCGGTATCACCCTGGCGTTGGTCGGCACGATTGCCGGCAAGACCATTTTTTATACGCTGCCGGGCAAATTCCTGCGCGGCCAAGCCGCGGCGGGCGGGATAGCCTTGATTAACTCAATTGGCGCCTTTGGCGGTTTCGTGGGGCCTTATTTGATGGGGTTTCTCAAGGACTACACTGGCTCGTTCACTGCAGGTCTGATGGTAATGGGGTGCATCATGTTCGTGGCCGCCGGGATGGTGCTTTCCTTGCGGCTGTTTCTTCGCGAGGAGTGACACGCTGGCCCCAATGAGACTCAGAAGGTATCTTAGCCGCACTTATTATGTTCTGCGGACGATCTCGACGACCCTCGTGTCCTCGAGGATTTGCGGGGCTTATACCTGACGTTGAGTTGATATGAACACCGACACTGACGCAAACTTTTCTAATCAGTCCAACGGCGTGGAAGGGAGCGGTGTCGCCGCTGTCGATCGAGCTTTTTCGATTCTTGCCGCTTTCCAAGTCGAGCAGGAAAGCCTGACGCTGGCGGAACTCGCGAGGCGCACCGGCCTTTATAAAAGCACGATCCTGCGATTGATTGCTTCGTTGGAAAAGGCCGGATTTGTGCGGCGGCTCAGCGATGGCAGTTATTCGGTTGGGCCCGAACCTCTTCGTTTATCGCAGCTCTATCAAGCCTCTTTCCGTTTGCGTGATGTCATCCATCCGTTGCTGGAGTCCATTACTGAGGAGAGCGGTGAAACGTCCTCTTTCTACGTGCTCGAAAATGGCAGTCGCGTCGTATTGTTTCGGGTTGAACCCAAGCGGGCAGTGCGTGTATCCGTCCTTGAAGGTGCGCGTTTTCCTTTGCATGCCGGTGCGTCAGGGAAGGTTCTTCGGGCGTTTTCTCGACAGGGTGATCCCTTGTTAACCGAGGTTCGTGAGCGCTTTTGGGCTAGTTCTTTTGGTGAGAGGGACCCCGAAACGACTGCGGTATCGGTGCCGGTATTTGCAATGGGTTTTGAGTTGAAGGGCGCGCTCACTTTGTCAGGCCCGTCTGACCGCTTGTTACAGGAACATATCGCCAACGCTGCGTCGATCCTGTTACGTAACGCCGCCATTGCAACAAGCGCTCTGGGTGGAAGTAATTCAGAGTTGCTAGACGCGCTGAAAAAGCTGAACCCATAAATCAAAACCGCTGGGCTTCTACGGGGCAACGAGTGCCGATTCCCAATCTGGATTGCCCTGAAACCTTGCAGCTAGAAAATCCAACAGTGTCCTGAGGCTGGTCGGCATGTTTTTACGAGAGGCATAGACGGCATAAAGCCGTGCACTCGGGGCATGGTATTCGCTCAACACCTCCACCAGCTTTCCTGAGTGAAGCGCCGGCATGGCAAGGTAGCGCGGTAACATCGCTATACCGCCTCCAGCCAGCGTTGCTTGCATCAATGTCGAGGTTTCATTGCTTCGGATGTTGCCACTTACGGGCACCGACACGGCTACGCCTTGATGCTCAAGGTGCCAGATGTTTTTCCCGAAATAAAAATGACTCAAACAATTGTGCGTGCTTAGTTCGTTGAGACTTTGTGGCTTGCCGTGTGCTGCAAGATAGGCGGGCGCAGCACAAATTATCGATCTGCACCGCGCTAGCTCCCTGGCAATAAGGTGGGGATCGAGTTCATTGGATATGCGTAGGGCAAGGTCAATGCGCTCATCGATCAGGTTCACCGTGCGGTCTGCTGAAACAATATCGATTTCTACCTGCGGATAAAGTCGCAGGTATTCGACGATGGCGGGTGCCAGGTGCATTTGTCCAAACGATGTACTGACAGTCACACGTAGCAACCCTGACGGCGTAGCGGGGCGGTCTGCCAGCGATGATTGGATGTCGCTGGTCAACTCTAGGATCTGATGGCATCTTGGAAGCAGATCCATTCCCGCGGGTGTAACGCTGAGTTTGCGTGTTGTGCGATGCATTAGACGTGCACCAGCCCATGTTTCCAGCTCCGCCAGATAGCGCGATACCACTTGCCGCGAGAGGCCGAGTTTATCGGCGGCGGCTGACATGCTGCCACGCTCGACAACCGTCACGAAAACCTGCATAGCGCCAAGCTTATCCATTTATTCGACCGATATCAGTGACAAACTATCGTAAATTCTAGCATTTTTCGGACGGTAATCGGTCGTTACTATGGGATTCGCTGCATACAAGGTCGTCAAGAACGCAAATTTCTCCCGATAGATTCGAGTACTTATTTATGAGCAAAATCGCCATCATCGGTGCTAGCGGTAACGTGGGAACCCAACTTGTTGCTGAAGCACTGAGTAGAAATCATACGGTCACTGCAATTGCGCGCGACCCATCAAAGCTGGGCGTGCGCCCAGATCTAAACCTCAAGCCTGTTGACCTGAACGACTCAACTGCATTACTTAAAGCCATTGCCGGCCATGATGTGGTTATTAGCTCAGTGCGTTTTTCCGGGCTCGTACCTGGAACCCTCATCAACGTATTGAAGCAATCCGATGTTGATCGATTCATCGTCGTGGGAGGTGCGGCCAGTTTGAATTTGGCTGACGGTACTCGTTTGCTTGATTCCCCTCATTTCCCGGCGGAGTACAAACCGGAAGCCAGCGCGGCGGTTGAGTTTCTTGCCGCTCTGCGTCAGGAGCATGGGCTTGTCTGGACTTTTGTTTCTCCTTCAATGGAGTTTCTATCCGGTGAACGCACTGGCAAATTTCGTACAGGTCTCGACGACTTACTGACAGACGGCAAAGGCCGCAGCTGGATCAGCTACCAGGATTTTGCTGTTGCTCTGCTTGATGAGATCGAAAAGCCTGCTCATTTGAAGCAACGCTTTACTGTGGGCTACTGATCGAGGCGGCCGCTCAAAAATGGTCGAATTTATTTCCACGGCGCGCGGTATGTTGCCATATGTTTACCAATGCGCGTCGTGGCGATAAATACCTCGGAGATAGCGGCACTGATGACAGAAGTCTAGCCTCTCTTCGTACGAGGTTTTCGACCAGAATGTCTACATATCAGACATGCTGACCACCATTCACATGGATTTCAGCGCCGTTTACATAGGAAGCACCACTGGTGCAGAGAAAGTAGATCAGCGATGCTACTTCCTCCGGTTTTCCTAGACGGTTCATAGGCACCAATCGCTCCACAATATCTGCAGTGCCTGGCGACAGAATCGCTGTGTCAATTTCTCCTGGTGCAATGGCGTTTACTCGCACCCCATGCGGACCAAAATCGTACGCCATTTCCCGTGTCAAAGCGGAAAGTGCGGCCTTCGAGGTCGCGTAGGCTACGCCGGCGAAAGGATGGACTTTGGAGCCAGCTATAGAAGTGACGTTGATGATGCTTCCCCGGGCTGCTTTCAGCTCATCGAACAGCCCTTGTGCTAACAATGCGGTTGAAAACAGGTTGACATTGAAGACCTTCAACCATGTTGCATAGTCGGTCTCTAGTACCCCGAGTCGGCCGCCCTCCGGTCCTTTGGGGGATATGCCTGCGTTATCCACCAGTGCGTCCAGGCGACCGCCCAATTTTTCCTTGATTGTCGCAATGCTCGTGCTGACGCTGTTGATATCTTCAAGATCCAAGTGGATATGGTTGAGCAATCCTTCGGCCCAAGGGCATTCAGCCACCCAATTTTGTCGAGACGCGGTGAATACCTCCCAGCCTGCGGCATTGAAATGCTTGACCGTAGCATGGCCAATTCCGCGGCTGGCGCCGGTCAACAATAGCTTTCTTTTTTCGCTCATGAATTCACCTTTATAGAGAGTGCCTTATATAGATTCGAATGTTGCTTTTAGCGGTTGATGGAGTGGCGTACAAGCGTAAAGATGAAAAGGACTTCGACGCTCTCGACTGCGAAGATTAGTGAAGAAGTACTTCGGAGTAAGCCGCGAGCGGTGGCTTAGTCATTACGAGAAGGACAATCATCGTAGCAAAAAAGAGGCTAAGACTTGCACCAAACTGCACAAACTTTGGTAACGGTCGATAGTCGGCGCTAATTAGCCTTTGGAGCATTTCTGTCTGGATGCCTTGCAGTACAGAAAGTACAACAACGAATATTAGTTTCAAAATTAGCCAAGGCGCAGGGAGCCAGCCACCCATAGCGGCCATACCTATTCCCAGTAGCCACGTCAGTAACATGGCGGACGAAGTCACGCCATGGTTCCAGTGTTTGAGGGCGACCATGAAGCGGCGTTCGCGAGGCATATAGGGCGCAACAGAATTGCGAAGGCCAGCCAGCACGAGAGACAGCATCAACAATCCGCTCACCCAGGTGACTACCGCCATCACATGAACCGTTTTGAGCAGCAAATAAATCATTGAGTTAGCCCCAACTTCAGAGCTACCTGTTTTTTCTTGAATAGGCCGATGTTAAAAAATCCGCCGCCGGGAATGATTGCCGAAAAGAGCAGCCGCAGTATTTCGCCACGCGTAAAAATAGGGTTTGCAAATGACGTACTGAGTAGCCAGAGGTACGTAACCAACGTTATCCCATGTATCGGTCCTATCCACGACACAGCTGCTGGAAAGCCCGCTAGGTGTTTCAGCGGCACTGCGATAAATAACAATGAAGCTAATGTGCAGGTCTCTATAATTGACGCACACGACAAGCGGTGAAGGGCCTTATCAGTGGGGTCAGGCTCGACTGGGGTTGGTCTTGATGGATTCACTAGCACTCCAATAGTTTAAGGGCTGCACGCGGATCGGGCGGAAATTCTAGGATCAATGCCTGGAAGAGAACACTGGCTCGATTGACAATGTTCGAAGGAATTGAGCCATCCGCTTTCATGTCCCACCAAGAGAGGACAGAATCCAGTTCCTTGCGACGGAGTCAGTTTATGCATCGTATCGTTATCGTGGTTCAGCACGATGTGGTCTCATTTGACCTTTCCATTCCTTATGAGGTTTTCAGCCGGGTGACGTTGACGTCAGGTAAGCCCGCCTATCGAGTTCGTGTCTGTGCAGAACACTCAAAAATCGAGATGGCGGGTTTCGGGCTGACATTTAGGTGGGGGCTAGAGCAACTCGCAGAAGCTGACACGATTATTATTCCAGGGACGGAAGATCTCTCTGGATCGGTGTCTGATGCTTTGAGAACCGCTGTGCAACGGGCTGTGGCCAAAGGCACCAGAATCGCGTCAATTTGCAGTGGCAGCTTCACCTTGGCTGCTAGCGGAGTGCTCGACGGTTTACGCGCGACGACACACTGGCGGGCTGCCGCTGATATGGCCAGATTATTTCCGAAGGTGAAAGTTGATCCCAATGTTTTGTTCGTTGATAACGGTCAGATTTTGACGTCAGCCGGAGCCTCGGCGGGACTGGATCTTTGTCTGCATATGGTGCGCTGCGACTTTGGAGCTACCGTAGCCGCTGACGCGGCGCGGCTGGCGGTAATGTCGCTTGAGCGAGAGGGTGGCCAGGCGCAGTTCATCGTGCACTCTGCACCTGAATCTAATTCAGCGCTGGGGCCGTTGCTCATTTGGCTGGATGAAAACCTTGACCAACCTTTGTCGCTGAAAACCATTGCAGCTCACGCCGCGATTAGTAGCAGAACACTCAGTCGACGGTTCCTCGAGCAGATTGGGGCCACTCCACTGCAATGGCTGTCTCGAGCGAGAGTACGACGCGCGCAGCTGTTATTGGAAACCACTCGTTTTTCAGTCGAGCAAATTGCCGGTAGGGTAGGCTTCGGCTCTTCAACGACATTGCGCGAGCACTTTCAACAACAACTGGGCATTAGCCCGCAACGTTATCGCCGCGGGTTTAGCAGGTCGGACGACTGATTCAGGGTTCTAATGCCTAATGATTTGAATGAATGCCAAGGCGTTAGTGATCGTGAGGAGGTCGGTCCCTCCTACGTAATCTCCCGCCCCTACAGAGCTTTTTTGGGCCAGACTTGCACTTTCAGCTTCGTCCCGTTACTAAAAATTGGAGGGTAGAGTGTTGGCGCTGATTGAAAACTGACCCACCCTGCCGATTGCAAATTGACCCAAGGGGGGATTGCTGATTTTTATCCCAGCAATTGTGGATAAGCTTAGCAGTCGTGTTCCGTTTGAAGAGGCATCAGGCCCCACCGCATGTAGGCATGCGGCAGGGTGTTTACGATGCAGATCAAAACGGCTCATCGTCCTCGATACCATCTTCGTCCTTGCGCTTTCGTTCACGATTTGATCTTTGTCTGGGCGGCTAAGGTGCTGTGTTGCAGGTGGTAAGACTCTTTGCCCGTTGCGACGATATGGCAGTGGTGTGTCAGCCGATCCAGCAACGCTGTGGTCATCTTGGCGTCGCCAAACACGCTAGACCATTCCGAGAAGCTGAGGTTGGTGGTGATGACCACGCTGGTGTGCTCGTACAGTTTTGAAAGCAGGTGAAATAACAGCGCGCCACCACTCTGACTGAAGGGCAAATACCCAAGCTCATCAAGTATCACTAGGTCTGTACGAAGGAGTCCCTGGGCGATTCGGCCGGCCTTACCATCGTACTTTTCACGCTCCAGCAGGTTGACGAGATCGACCGTGGAGAAGAATCGTACTAGTTTGTTATGAGTGGTGATTCCGGATACGGCCAAGCCACTGGCCAGGTGTGTTTTTCCGGTTCCAGGCCCACCGATGAACACGACATTTTGCGCAGTCTCCGTAAACTCAAGGCTGGATAATTCCTTGACCAGACGGGCATCAGCGCTGGAGGCGCTGAAGTCGAAGCCGGCTAAATCACGGTGCATGGGGAGCTTTGCTATGTTCATCTGATGATTCACAGAGCGCACGGCGCGATCTGCCTGCTCCTGTTGGAGCAGATGCTCAAGCAGCCATTTCGAGGATGCCGTCGAAGCTTCTCCCTGGGCCGCCAGTTCTTCCCAAGCCTGCGCCATGCCATGCAGACGCAGTTCTTTAAATTCTGCCATCAAGTCACGCATTGCGGCTCTCCTCATCTGTTCTACGGAGTTGGTCATATCGGGCCGTGTTGGCAACGGGAGCCACCTTGAGTTGCAGGCTGGTTTCTACGGAAGGCAGTGGTGCAGTGGAGGTCAGTCGAGCTAGAACATTCAGGGTGTGATCGGCGCTCAAGCTTCCCGACTCAAGCACCAGTTCTACCGCTACCAGCACCGGGTCGAGACCGGCGATGGGCACGGCAGCCAGCACCTGCGTCATGATTCGATCACCGTTGCTGTGACGTCTCAGGCCCCGTTTGAGAAGCCGCAACGGATTGGGCAGATCGGCAAACGGTGCGCCATTGCGCAGTGCACCCGGCTTGCGCTCGATGAGTGGGATGTAATGCTGCCAGTCAAAACTGACCTGATCTCGATCAAACAGACGCTCGTGGCTGGCGATCATCATGTCATCGGCGATGACCACGATCCGGGATGGGTAAAGACGGCTACTGACCCACTGGCCGACTCGCTCACAAGGCTCCGAGTAGCGATTTCGTGCCGAGCTCATCAGGCAGGTGCTGGAGACCCTTACGGTGCGCTCAACGTAGCCATCAAAGGCGGTCGGCATCGGCATCATTTCGACCCGTTCCAGCTCCAAAACTTACGCCACCGTCAGCCCGTTGTACTACGGATGCAGCAGCTCGCTCCAGAGCGAACGACAGCGTTGGCCGCCAGGCATTCAGTTCCTCGAAGGTGTGGAACATGCAGTTTTGAGCGTCAAGGCAAATGCGCCGTCGACTGTCTTGAACGTTCTTCTCGACAATGCCCTTTTCCCAGCCAGAGGCTACGTTGCAGAAATCCGGATTGAACAGGTAGTGCGCACACATCACGGAGAACCGGGCATTGACCGTGCGGCCCTTGCCTTTATTGACCTTGTCGACAGCCGTTTTCATGTTGTCGTAGATGCCGCGACGCGGCACGCCACCTAACGCTGCGAACGAGCGTGTATGGGCATCGAAGAGCATCTCGTGGCCTTGGCTAGGGTACGCAACCAACCAGAATGTGCGATTTTCCAACTCCAGACTATGCGTTGTCAATTTTGACTGAAACGTCATTTAGGTTTAATTCAATAAATTCAATCAGTTGAAAGAAAGATTTGTGTTCAGCTGATATCGAGAAAGCTTGAAAGGTCTAAACACAAAAAGATTTATCCCGTTATGTACGGTTGTACGAGGCGATGGTTTCTGACTGGAAAATGCTACGTCGGCTAATAAATCCGCTGATAAATCGCCGCTAGAGATTGTTCTGTGAGTCATTCCCTCTATCAGGTTCTTGCACAATACGTCGCTGCGGACTATGCACTGTTGAGAGAAAACGTAGCATCGATTGCGGCTTGTCCTCGAACACGTTATGGAGCAGTGCCTAGCTTGCGTAGCGGCTTTGCCACTTGGATCATGCGCAATCAATGGAGTCCTCAAGCCTTGATTGAATATCTCGTCTAGCGTGATGTGGACAGCGCTCTACGTTATGTGGGCGTCGATGAGTCTTTGTTGCTTGGCGGTGCGACACAGCGACCAAGTCAAATGACAACGGAAGCGACGATTTCGTACCGGGATACAGGGAGGATCATTACACCTGTAAAGCGCCACCATTGATGGAACACGTCGACGAATCATCAGCTTTGTGAACTTGATTTCTCAAACGTCATAAGCTTTGGCCGGGGCGATGGGGACTCACGACGGTGGATGCGGAGGGCGCAGCATGACTTCCCCGGCTGAGCGGTACCGCCAGGCGGCACGCCGGGACAGCACACAGCGGCGTTATCGCCAAGCGCTGGAGCATTTCGCCGACAAATGGGGCGGTTTGTTGCCCGCGTCGAGCGAGAGTGTCGTGCGCTACCTGGCGGATCATGCCGAACGGTTGTCCAGCGCGACCCTGCGCACGCACCTCGCGGCGTTGGCGCAGTGGCACACACAACATGGGTTTGCGGACCCCACCAAACAACCGCAGGTGCGCGATGTGCTGCGCGGTATTCGCGCGGAACACCCAAGACCTATCAAACAAGCCGAAGTCCTGCCACTGCAGGCGCTCGAAGCTTCAATCGCTGGCCTTGAGACACAGGCGAACTCAAGCGACAGCGGTGAGCGTCTGCGGGCGTATCGCGAACAGGCGCTGATTCTCTTGGGGTTCTGGCACGCACTGCGCAGTGACGACCTGTACCGCTTGCGGATTGAGCACATTCAGTTGCGGCCAGGGCAAAGCCTGGAAGTGTTTCTGGCGAGTGGCAAGACTGACCATCACCACCAGGGCAAGACGGTCAGCGTGCCCGCCCTGAAGCGCTTGTGCCCCGTAGAGGCTTATGAGCGTTGGCTGGAGGCCAGTGGTTTGCAGCAAGGCCCGGTGTTCCGCGCGATCGATCGCTGGGGCCATATCGGGCCCAGCGGGCTTAATCCAAACAGCCTATCGCGCCTGTTGCGCTTGGCGTTTGTCCGCAACGGTTTGGTAGGCGAAGGGTACATTGGGCACTCCTTGCGCCGTGGCTTTGCGACGTGGGCCAGCAGTAACGCCTGGGGGACGAAAGCCTTGATGGAGTATGTGGGCTGGCGCGATGTACAGTCCGCGATGCGTTACATTGATGCGAGTGCTCCGTTTGGTGACTGGTTACGCTGATCCCGGGCGAATCATTCAGGTTTGCTTTGTTCTAGGCATATAAGCCCGTGGATCAACATGTAGCGCTTCTAGATGTTGATGGATTTTTTGAATGTTCCGGACGTTAGCGCCTTTGATCTCTTTTAGCTCATCTCGAAAGATCGGCACTGACACCGGCATGCTTTCGCTTGTACACATCCGAATGATGAGTGGGATGGCGCCTTCTTACTTCTCAGGTGAAGGTGGCACGTGAGGTTGAGAATCAGGGCATACGCTAGATTCTCTTCAATTTCCCCATCAATCCCCATGGTTGCGTTCAATCGATATCAATGCGCGGTATGCCGTCGGCTGTATCCAACCGCATATGAGCGAAGTGCGGGGCCAGGGTTGGTTGTCCTCATCCTCCTGCAGCTCCGGGAATTCGAAATCCGCTTCAAGCCACAGAGTACGTTCCTCAGGTATCAAATCCTCATCAACAGACATATGGAAGTCAGATCGCTGAATGCGATGGAGGCTTGGATCAAAGGCAAACAACCTGCAGAGCGCTTGCAGGACTGCTTTCTTTCCGGAGCCATTTGGGCCTATAAGGTGACATCCTCGAATGTGATTACCGTAGGCCCATTGCTGAAGGATTGAAAATTACATAACCGAATGCTCTGCAGCTTCATTGCTCACCGCCCATCGTTCAGGATGTGTACGTCCCTTGTCTGTTGACTCGGTTCGCGTTGTCGACAGCCGAACGGCTCGGATATCGGGGCTGTAGAATCGGCGGTTTGATATAGAGGACGGTAGTAGGCCAACATTGCATAACGAATATTTGAGGCAATCATTAATACACATGTTTCGGCTGGTTCAGGGATCAAAGCATCATGGAGTCAGCATGCCCAGTGTTGGTAGCTGGAGATCCACTGTGCGCGGGCGGGCTGTCGTGAACCGAACTCCCGTGTCCCGCCGTATTTCGGCCCTACAGGCGTCCATTGTTCATGTCTTCGGCTATGGCAGCCTGCGCGCTCCGCTTACGTCGGTTACAAAGCGCTTTCCGGTGTCCTGTAATTAAGCTGGAAGGGCGCTCTCTGATCCTCTGCTTACTCACTCTAGTAGAGGGGGCAGATAGGCGTTGGATATTGAGAGCGCTTCGCACCCACTGGTATCAAGTAATTATCTGATGTCACCGTGCCGTAATCATTGATCTTCCTCCGGACGTCCTCAACGTAGTGAGCATCACTCTCGCTGATCCTTTGAGCGTTGAGCTGGTGCAAGGCTCATAAAAATCTTCCATCGCTTGTCGCCTTGTACTCTCGTAGTAGGTGACCTCGCTCACCACTGTGGGATTCAGTTAATTCCTCAGGGCGTGCGTAAATATACCTATCAGTGTATGCATGTGTCTTTTTTGGTGTAATGTAACAGCATATCTAGAAGAGGTTTCCAATGTCTAAACTCGCAGAATTTCGTCAGCTCGAAAAACACTTGGCTGACCAACTCCAAGCTCTCGAAGCCTTAAAAGGTGATGCCGGGCTTAAGAAGGAAATTGAATTCGAAACGAAGCTACGCGATTTGCTCGCGAAGTATGGCTACAGCCTGAAAGATGTAATCAATCTGCTTGACCCTCAATCTAGCCGTCGTGCACTTGCGGTGGCGCCAAAATCCGGTACGCGCAAAGCTCGCCAGGTCAAGGTTTATAAGAACCCGCATACCGGTGAGATTATCGAAACGAAAGGAGGTAATCACAGAGGCTTGAAAGAGTGGAAAGCTGAGCACGGTTCAGACACCGTTGAGTCTTGGCTGAACAAGTGATCTGTGGTTTGAGTACAAAAAAGGCCTTTTTGAGGGCCTTTTTTGTGGTTATGATTTTACTCTGAGCGGGATGAAATCTGCTCACCGATCAGTCGAGCCAATAACCGCATTGGTTCTATGAATCGCCCCGGATTCTCTAGACACCTTGCAAGCTTATTGCGTAACGCTTATCAAACTCTATCGGTGACAGCTGATTGTTGAAACCATGGCGACGTTTTGCGTCGTAGAACATCTCGATGTAATGGAACACGTCACTACAAGCATCTTCCGCTTGATTCGTTCCCGTTTCAGAAGCTGGAAAAAGCTCTCGACCAAAGCGTTCAGCCTGTTCAAGCTTATCTCTGATCATGTCGCGCTGATCGGAGTGCATGGCGATGACTCCGATGATGGGCTCATGATCACCCTCCTGTGCATGAACCTGCTCTAAGAATTCAGTCGAGGTTAGCATTGCTCGAACCACTTCCACGATGACTAAGGCTCCCTGCTCTTTCTCAAGCGCACCTTCGTGAGGGCGAGTTGGACGGTGTAAGGCCTCGCGGCCCTGATCCTGGGTGTCAATACACACGACCTGAGAGGCAAGGAAGGAGGGTAGCTTCTCGTACTCAGTTCCAAGAGGCGCGCGTCCTACCTCAAATGCCTCTGCGTAGAAGCAGTGCGATACAAGTTGGGTGATGTGCTCCGCCATATGGTACTGGCGTAACGTTCCTCCCACCAATTGGCCGTAACTCGATGAAAATGCTCGCTAAAAATTGTTCATCCGTCGGAAAACCTTGCACGGCATTCCCAGTAGGGCTGACGCTTGATCTTCAACGACGGGGGGGTAAGACGGCGGCAGTTGTAGGTGATTGCCCACCAGTAGCACGCGCTTTCCAGCTTGCATCCCGACAACGAGCTCCATTGGCGACGCCCGCGCAGCCTCGTCTACAATAACCCATTCGTATGGACCCTCGGTGATGCCCAACGCCTGCTTGCCAACGCCCATGCAGGTGCCTGCCACAATACTGGAGCTGCGTGCTAGGAAAGCAGTGAAGTTGAAGCTTGGGTTTGCGTAGCACCTGGGAAAACTCCATCAATAGGCGAGCGATCTGCTCCAGACGAGCGCATTTAGCTGGGCTCGGCGAACCGGACTGATGAGCCAACGATTCGAGTTTTTGGCTCACTAAACCACGTAGGTTGCCTGCATCATTTCCTGTCGATGCATGGATGCCGAATTGGCGTTCGCGACATCGACGAACACCCGCTTGAGCCGCCCTGGATGCTCCTTAGCCGTGATGTCCTTATCATCGGACTCGTCTATCGTGCGTATGAGGCGGTCAATGCTTTGGCGCATAGGGTCCAATTTGATGTGAAGCTTCGTTGCGCTGTGCACGTAGCCCTTTGGGAAGCCCCATAGCTGCACCCGCCGCACGTACATGATCTAGAATTTCCGCATCAAAACTCTCGCGGTAGCGCCGACGTAGCGAATCCTCTTGGACGTTACGGAGTTGGACCGATACCATTGATTTAAGACCTACGCGCGCCATGGAAACATTCATGCTTGACGCACGCAGCGAACCAGCTACCTTGTCCATGGCGTTCGTTGCATCTTTTGTTCACCTGTTGCTGTCGCGAGGGTTGGCTCATAACATCTTGCTGGTCAGCCAATCATGAGGCCGTAATGTTGTCTTCCCTGTTCCCGGCAGCCCCTGCAGCAGCGAAAAACCGGTCCATAGAACAGAGCGGTCCGCATGGCCTCTTCTTGGGAGGCGTTCAGGTCATATTTGCTAAGATCGCCTACGTCAATCGCGGTGTGGCGCTTTGGCATTTGTTCGGTGTCCGGATCGAAGTAGTCAACAAACGAAGTTATGAGGCCTCCGCCCGCGAGCACCCGCTTCATCGCTGCGACTCGTCGTTCAGAAGCCACCTTTTCAAAGGTACCGCGGACATGCGGGACATCTCCCTTCTTTGGTGAGAAGCGCATGTTTCTAACATGCACGCGCATCACGCCGCGTCCGAGGTCGGACGAGACCCAGCCGACAGTAAACCATCGGTCGCTGCTGTCTATAGGAACCACGCCGCACTCCATCAGTTCGATGCCTTCGCCCTCCGAAAAATCGCGCCCGTCTCGCAGTCGAAGGGGATGACCCACTCCTCACTATCCGGCGAGAACTGCTTAGCCCCGTGCCGCACCGCAATCTTCGTGACATTCATCTCATCGGTGTCAGACAGCGCGGTCCAGAGCGCTGTTGCTGATATTCTTTGCGAGGACGCGCAGCCAGACGGTCGGGCGTAGGGGGCATTACCGAGCGCCATGACCGCTTCATTGCCTTCCAGATCATCCGCGACATTCGCGCGGTGAAGTTCGTACAGCAAACCGGCAAGCGCGTCGACGTCGGCTTCCTCCGCAAAGGTGATGTGAGTCTCTCCTTTCCGCGAGAAGACCTTGCTGCGGTTTGCGCTGACGGAGTCGATGTGATCGACATCTTTAACTGAGGACCCAAGCACGACATCCTCTTTCGGGATGTGCTTGACGTATCGCTCTAGGCGTACCCCGACGATGTTGAGTCGAACGTGACCAATGTGGGCATGCCGTGTCGCGCGCACCGAGTACTCGCCATTGTTAGAGACCAGGTCTAAAGACGAAGAACCACTACGATCCCGGCGCTTTAGGGTTGCTTTGGACGGCGAGATTGAAAGCTGTTTTGGGTAAAGCTCGGCCAGGAGGTCTAGCCGCGGTAGTATATCCACAAGCTTAATGGCCCGATTCACGTCGCTTCGCGTGCCCTCAAATTCCTCAGGCAACATTGTCAGTACAAGCGTGCACACTTCAAACGCGTCACGGTGAAGCGGGGATGCGCTCGCTAGAGCTGAAGGAATAGTACCAACTGTTACTCCTTCGTCTCCATCGGAGCTTAGATCTGGTGTGTCTACCAAGAAGTTAGTTCAAGGGCAGTCGACGTATCCAGCCTGCCCGTCAGACGCCACCGATCGTGAATTATCTCTATTATAGACCTTTCTATCTCATTCTCAGACTCGTCCTACATACGGGCTGCAGCTACCGGTTTATATATACACCCCTTGCCTGATCTGCCGTTTTTTTGTATGAGCTGAGTCGCAAGGCTGATCGAGGTCCTTTCTTATGTAATGAGTGAGTTTTTCTATGCGCGATTTTTTTGGAGTATTGATGGTCATCATCTGTTTGGTCGTCGTCGTCTGCTACCTTATTGAGGTTCGCAACAGTCGGTAGCCCAAAGATTTTTTTTGCCAAAATTCCATACATTATACGAAAAATACATAAATTGTCAGTAAGGATGGCAATCGTCACGTATCGAATCGAGAAGCCAGCATCGGCGTCGACATAGTCGATATTCCGACCATGTAATCAATATCTATTTCTGAATGCACGGGCTATATAGAGAGCTCGCAGTTTTGGGAGCGACCAACACGGCGTGTTGCGAATTGCACACGGTGAATAGTCAATCGCTACCACATCGGAGTAGGTTCAACCACAAATCAGCCATTGGTAATAATCGGTGTTGTGTTGTTCTCCCAGGCAGAGAGAGTAAAATAAACTTCGACAGGAAAAATCAGACAGGTACTGCATACTTTGTCTCGGGTTTATGGAGATAATTGCATAGACATAGATCAGTAAATAGAAGGGAATACCCATTGCTAGTCCTCACAAGAACACCCAACGAACACCTTTGTATCGGAGAAGAAATCAAAATCAAAGTGATCAAAGTTGAAGGCAGTACCGTGTCTTTGGGAGTCATGGCACCTAAAGAGATTTTTATCGTTCGTTCAGAGCAAGATGAGAGAGCCTTAAATAACACCTCTATAACTTTCAGGACGCCTTGAAATGATTCAGCCCTAGCAACAGTTCCTGCGCAGAGCAACAGTGTGGTGGGGCTTAGAACGAAAAGACCGCGCGGTGGCGTCCCTGAAATTAGCGTGAATGGTGAAGGATGCCGCCAGGCCGAGGCTCAGCACGGATAACTTCCTTGATCTGCTCGGAGAAACTGAAACCAAGCAGGTAAATCTGTTCTTTCAGGTTTTGGCCCAGCTTAGTCTCACCGCTCTTCTCTGCGATATCTCATAAGATGTCGAATGCATTGCGACCGTTGATGGTTAAGCGACCAGCCAACACAATGAACTGCGAGGGCAGCAGGCCCTGGTGGTCAAGTTCTGAGAGGGTCTCAACTGGACGTGCTGCTAAACAAAGACGCTCAGTTCGTCACAAAGGTGGTGTTGCTCTGCACGCCCTACATGTTGAAGAGCACGTGGCGCCTTACGTTGACCCGCGATGATCTGGACCCGAGCCCGGACCGGGAAGCAATCGACTGACGCTGCTCGCCCATCCGACGTCTGAGGTGCCACGTGCTGCCTCGAAATCCCGCAAGCGTGGTATCGCTCTGTAGCTGTTTACCGTTGCCATGATGATTGTTTTGTATGCGGTTTTTGGGAGTGGAGCCAAATGGCAGTACGGACAAACACCTGCTTAAAGTTATCCAGCAAGAGCAAGTGACGAAAGCCTGTCGCGATCCGATGCTGGGGGCAGCGAACTTAAGCCTGGCTCGGCCAAAGCGCTGGTCACGCTCTGCTCCACATCAAGGCTCAGCCGGGTTGGCTGAAGGTGATTGTCGGGCACTCCGACACCACGGGGATGTCGATCAATACCTGTAACTTTCCTATGAGCTAGCCTTAGCTGCGCGCAAGTGGATGCAGTGCGTGGGCGACATTCCTGACAACGGCTCTGTCGTCCAAGAACCTGCAGGCAGTCAGCCAATTGCTGACAATGACACCGTGTTTGGGAGACCGATCAATCGTCGAGTGGATATTTAGCAGGTGCCGGGTGAGGTGTTAGTAGATCGTTTGATGTAAGGGCGGGGGGATTCGATGAATGAGTAAAAATCAACCGCACTGTGGGTATAGGAATATTATTGATAACCTGAGAACCAGCCAACTACCCGCCTGTGGGCGATCCTAGGGAAGAACAGCAATGTGTGACAAAGGCTCTCGCTACAACTTAGAAGTCGAAGAGTATAAAGTTTGCCAAGAAGTAGATTGGCTGATAGGGGAATATACTCCTGAACAATCTTCTGCGTCGTATTCTGTGTCCGGGGGCGTAGTGGGTGAGAACGTCGCCGCGGCGGTAATGACGCACATCGTGAAAGGCAACAAAGAATTTAAAGATAAGCTCCCTCGAGTTTGCCAAAATAGAGAAAAATAAGTGCTAGGTAATCCCCGATAAGAGGGGAGATATAACAGCGGTAACGCATTATCGCTCCCGGTTTCATAGACACCTTCTTGCATTAAATTGAGCGCTATTAGGAGGTGCTATGAGCAACCCGCGTTATCCTGAAGAATTCAAAACCCAAGCGGTCAATCAAGTGACCGAAACAAGCTACCTGTAGCTGATGTGTAGCGCCGCGTCCAGCTACCTGATTTGTATAGATTCAGTTTCTCAGTAGGCTGAAAAGGTCTTTGAGGACCCTGAGGCTAGTGCCAATCAGTCCGGCGCATAATCCGTGCCCTAGAGTTAGGTCGGGTGGTTTGATGCTGGCGTGAGTCATGCCGCGATCTTGGTCGTTCCCTTCCCGAAAACAGCTTCGTAACCTGTAAAGGCTGCTACGGATCTCTATAGGTGATTTACTCATCATCACCTCAGGCCTTAATCGGTAAATAACAGATCATTGGAGGCAAATTAAAGCAGCTGCTGTTATCTCGGCGTAATCGCTAATATCTAATATACTCATGCTATCGCCCCCAAACTGCGCCGTTTTGTTAAAGGCGATATTCAGCGCGTCATCATTAGAAAAACCTCGTACCGTAAATCCGGTGACTACATCGCAGGAGTTAACTGAAGACGCAGTTACTAGGGAAATTTTACTGCCTGATTCGGTTAGCTGTGTAACGCAGCCCAATATCGAGGTGGCAGTGATGAGTAGTAAGGAGAGCGAATATAAATTGCGCATAACTAGAAGGGGCCTTTAGATGGAGTATTATTTTCCAACAAGCAATTAAGAGACGTCTATGAGCACTTTCTGAGTATTGGTCTGGCAGTCGTGTCGAAAGGTTGTTTGCGCTTGGCGTCTTAGTAGTCAAGCAAGGATAAAGTTGCGCTAGGATTTTGGTTGCGATGGTCGTATCCCCTCTCGGGGTTGCAACACATCAGATGAGTTACCTACCAAACATGTGTTTTGCGGTTATGCAGTTATGTATCGACTCTTGGGGGCGTCTTACAAATACGGAGAGCCTCTTTACAATGTAATGCAAGGGCGCCGTACCCCGAGACTATGTACGTGATTGTTTTGAGCGGGCCAAGTTTGATGAGATGTGAAACTCACCACTCTTGGGCCCCACCAGTTTCGCCCTGGACCCAACCCATCCATCGAAATGCGTGGATTGCGGCATGAAGAGCAGCATCTAATAGAGGCCCAAAAAATCAGTCCTCGTCCACCTCCCGCTCGTTAATAGGTTGCGCGGGACGATGGTTTTGCGAGAACAACTCGCGGAATTTTTTGATTTGAGATTTTGACATCTCGATGGGTTGCTCAAATAAAACCCATTGAACACCTTCCGTGCACGGCGGGGTTGTCAGGGAACCTTTGTAATATAGATGGTGGCTTTCCAAGGGAATGAGCTTATTAAGATCCGGCGCAGCCTCTGCGCTGAGTGTTATTTCTTCGCTATCCTTTCTCGGAAGGTTGCTCCACAGCGATGCGAGCTCTATATTTTTATTTCCTTCCTTGATCATGAGCCCTACTACCAGCAGTTGGCCGTTTTGATCTTGATGAACCAGATGCATTTCCATTGGAAAGGACAAATGATTGATCTGGTGTTCGCTTGGTGTATGAAAGTGGAATTGCATCAACTGGTATTCGGTTCCTTGAAAGTTTATTTTCTCACCTTCGCCAACGTTGGCCTGAATTGTATGACCATTGTTCTGTAACTTGAGTGCGGTCTTCCCATAATGGAGTGCAAGGTTTGAGCTGATAATTTTATGCAGCAGTACTTGATTTATCTCGATATTAATAGGCGACTGCTGGGTGCCACTAGCGCAAAGCGAGTTCCCGAGCGCCCCCCAGTGGTCGGGGCCATGCTCGCCGTTATACGTCCAGTGACCTTCGGAGGCATTAACGCTGAAAATAGGAATATACAACGACGATAACATCAATAAGCAGCGAGTAAAGGACTTCATGGGTACTCCAGATATCATAATAATCTTAGGCTATTGAGCGGGTTTACTTTGATTGGCTTGTTAAGCTCGCCTAATGTGGAAGGTGTATTATATTGGAGAGGGTCGTCGAAAAAAGCAGGACTCGTACTAAAAGCATAAGTTGTTATTCTGATAAGTACTAATCAGTAGAGGGATGAATGGCGTGGTATATTTAGAGCGTGAAATGAAAAGATTAGAAATTTTTTAAATCTCGGATGCCGATTCTTTTGCTTTTCGGTAGTGTTGTTGCCGCTAGCTCAATATCCTAGCATTGTACGAGAGAGTGTCGGAGGTTGTATGTTTAAGTAAGTTATTTCTAGTGGTCAGTATTGCGAATGAAAGGGATGAAGTGAGTGTATAAAAATAAAATAGTTTTGTTTTCGGTGTTTGATTAGTCTGAGGGGCACTAATATTTGATTTGATGAGCTTGAGAGATTGGAGGTTGGTGGTAGATGTTTTTAGTATAGAGATCGCTTGTTTCTTGTTTTTTTTGGAACAAGTACTATTTTTTTATTGTGTTTTTTTGCGTAATATGGGGAGTTTGATGGCTGTTTAGTTTGTGGGGTAGGGGTTATGCGTAGGTGTCAGGATTTAATTTTGATTATTTGTAGGCATCCTGGAAGTCTTATTGAATATTCTCGGATTTTTAATCAGATTGGTTGCTTTGGATTGATATTGTGTTCCAGTGAGGCTGAAGCGCTTTTGCGCGTTAGCTCCGGAGCGAAATTTTCTTATCTTGTGTATGATGATTTTTCTTTTGATGCGGACAGTTGCATAGCCCTTGAGGAGTTATGCAGGGCTGGCCGAAATATTATATTGCTATCAGAGGCTACAGAAAGTCAGCATTCGGCGATGCTTCATTGGGTGCGGGCTCGTCAGGTGGATATTCGCGTATTGCCGAGACCTATCTCTACCAATCACCTGAGAGTGATCTTTAACTCTTACGGCTGAGTGCGATGCTGCCTAGATGGGGAAGCAAAGCCTTAAATTATTTCTCGATAAGAACTCAAAAGGTTAGCACAATAATATGCTTTTGTTGTTGGGGGCGATTTTGCTGTGATGATTTGCATCATTAACTACGCTTCCTTTGGTTCTAACAATTTTGGTAATGAAATCCTTCATTTCAAGTGGTCGAGTTAAGCCGAAACCCTGGCCATATTTGCAACCCATATGTTGTAATAAACGAGACTGATCGTTGGTTTCTACACCTTCGGCCACTACTTTCAGCCCTAGCTTTCTACCTAGTTCTAATGAGGTGAGTACAATGGCGTGGGAGCTGGCACAGCTTAGCATTTGGGTTATAAACGTCTTATCGATTTTAAGTTCTGAGAATGGTAAAGATATAAGTCGCTCTAAAGTTGAGTGGCCTGTCCCAAAATCATCCATGCTAACGCAAAATCCGTCAGCTCGCAGTTGTGATAGGTTTTCAGTAAGTGCTTTAAGATTCGTGGTCGGTTTGTCTTCCGTAACTTCGACTTTGAGAAGATGAGCTGGTAGCTCGGCTTGTTTTAAAAAATTTTCTATGGTTTTTATTGTTTTGATGTCTGCCATTAGTGATGCTGAAGCGTTGATGGCGACAGGGCACTCAATGTTCAGCAGTCTTAATGTACATAGTAAATCCAGGACACATTTGAGGACGAATTCGAACAGTACCGATTCCAAGCCCATGCCATCTAGGTGTGGAAGGAACTCTGTCGGTGGTATGTTGCCTATTTGTGGATGTTGCCAGCGTATCAATGCCTCGGCAGCTAGGACGTTTCCTGTTCTCAGATCGTGCTGAGGTTGGATGACAACGCGTAAACCATCGCCAGAAGATAGGGTTGATGGGAGATTTTTTATTATGAGGTCTGATTTTATGTTTCTTCGATTGTTTTCAGATATTGAGGTCTTAAGTTCTGGGGTTCTCATGGTTGGTCTCGTTTGAAGTGGATTTCTGTGATGTGCACTCACATTCCCATCGCTCGACAAAAAGCTTGCGCCGTTTATGAGATGCAAGGAGAAACTCGTTCATGCAGGAGATAAACTTGTTTTGCTCTCGATCATTTAGCTTCGTGAAATTCAATAGAATTCCTGGTACGGATCGGTTATTAAATTTTTGCATGTTTTTTCTCGGTATATTTGGGCTTTTTTTGTTGGTTGGTCTAACCCTGGTGCGAGTTATTGTTCATGATTTACGGTGAGGAAGTATTGTGATTGATCAGTTTTTTATATTTCACCGTGGTCCGCATCCTATTCTCCATTGTTTCTTAAAGAAGATTTGATATCAGGATCATGCTGTTTGCCATGAAATGATTTGATCGGTTTCAAAAGCAAAGCGAAATAGGTCCGCGTCGCGGATAAGACCGAGCTTCCGCATAGCGCTGGCCTTCTGCGAGCTGACAGTTTGCTTGGTTCGCTTCAACTGCTTTGCAATATCATTTACTGAGAGTCCTGATACATAAAGGCGGATAACTTCGGTCTCTCGTCGTGTAAGAGTGGGGTTTGCCGATCGGGAACCATTGCTCCTATTCACTTCCTGGCTGGATGACCTAAATTGAGGTGATATGTAAGTTGCGCCCGCATAAACTGCATGTACTGCCGAAATCAGGTGCCCTATATCGTCTGCCTTGTTCAATACCGACCCGACGCCAAGTTTAATTATTTCTGTAACTATTGCTGTGTTGTCAATGCTGGTGAATACGATAATTTTAATGTCCGGGTAGCGCCGACGCAGAAAGGAAAGCATGGCCATACCATCGCCTGCGGTGCCTCCTGGCATGACATAGTCTGTGATCAAAATGTCGCAACTAAAATTCAATAATAGTTCAATAATTTCCGTTGAGTTTTTTGCTGTTCCAACAATATTTAACGTTCGAATAGTTGAAAGTTCATGGGCAACTCCGGTTATAAGTGCTGGGTGGTCGTCGGCAATAATAATGTCAATTTTCATAAAGTGCTCCGAATAATCATCAGCGAGTCGTTCGCAGCTATTTGAATGTAAGTATATTTCTACTCGCTGAAAAAATAATTAGTCTTTGTCAGTAATTGCTAGGCTCGAGGTGTTACTGGTACTAAAATTAGATTACCTCTCCCTCGAGTATTAGTGGTTTCTGATCATTTGACCGATATTTTGCCCTGCAGCCAGCTCGTCAGTTGGCCTGCGCTCCCGTAGGCTTCTAGTACTGATTTGTAGCTATCGAATCGGTTGGAGACTTCATTTACCCGATTGTTGTTGTGGTCGCTTTCGGCGATCAATACATCCAACAGCGTTCGCCGGCCGAGGTGATACCACTGCTCAAAAAAGGCTTTACGTACACTATCTGTTTCGCTGGTGAGGTCGCGATATAGGTCTGCCCTGGTCAATAAGGTTTTAGAGTCTTGTTCTGCAGCGCGTGTTGCGAATTCAAAATCCAATTCCTGTTGTGCTTTTTTCTCGCGACCAGCCTCTGCGCGCAAGGAGGCTGCTTCACGAGCCGCCCGGGCGGAACCGCCACGAAACAAAGGCCAATTAACCGTCATCATGGTTTGCCAACCCTGTTCGCGACCGAGCTCGTCTCGAGCAGTGGACTTGGAAACAACCCAGTTCACCTGCGGCTTTTCTCCCGCGCGAAGCGATTCGGCATGACGCTCGGAGGCATTTGCTTCGGCTTCAGCCTGGAGTAGAGCAGGGTGAGCGCGTGCAGCCGTAAGGAGCTTATCCAGATCTCCTCCCGAAAGTGCCCAATTGCTGTTCTGAGGCATTTTGACTGGCGTATCACCGATAAGCTTGCGCAGCTTGATTGCAATGTCTCGTTCCTTGGCTTGTGAAGCGTCCAGGCTTGCTTGCGCTTCCATCAGCCGAGCTTTGGCCTGAGTCAGCTCGCTAGCACGTCCACTATCTACTTGGACGATCTGCTGGAGCATCCCGACCAGAGTGCTCATGCGCTCCACATATTGCTGACTAATGGCGCTGATCCCACGCGCCTTTTCCTGCTCTACAACGCTGATCGACACGTCTTGTGCGAGGGTCTCGAGATTAGCGTAGTACTTCTGATCAGCTGCATTGCTCAGTTCCTTTCGACTATCGATTGTGTTACGTGTGCGTCCCCAATCAAATACGTTAGTTGTCATGTTCAAGTTGACCGACTGGGAGTTCACATTGTCGGAATTACCGCCTCCAAAAGAGGTAGGGCGATTGTTAGCACCCAAGTCGATTTGCGGCCAGCGCTCACCTTTGGCTTCGCGAACGTCAGCATTAGCTGCTGCTATTTCTGCCTGGGACTGGCGGAGCATAGGGCTACGGATAACTGCCTGTTGCAATGCGGTTGAGAGAATGTTGCGAATCTCACTCTCTGAGACCTGATCTTTGCTAGCTGTGCGGTTCCCCGCCGGGTTGTCCTTCATCCACTCGGAAAACTGTACGGAGTTGCGGCCTTGATCATGACTGTTGCCAGTGATCGTATTGCCTGCGAGCGTGTTGGCAATAGGATTAGTGGCGCGCGGCGAAGCCACGTCCGGGAGCCTTTGGGTACGTTCTACACTGCTTGCCGGCTGCGAAGTGGCAGTCTTAATCTGGTTGAATTGTGCGTATACAGTTTGCGGAAAAGCGCACAGAGCGCTGATAAGAGCCAAGACAATCAAGTGTGCAGACATTTTGCTGTACTTATTCGAGGCTCGTTGGTTTTTAATCGATTGCATGATTACTTATCTCTCGCGAAAGGCTTCTTTTGCCTTGAAAATTGGTTTCAGCAGGTAATCCAGAATGGTTTTTTCACCAGTGCGAATTTCCACGGTCGCGGTCATGCCTGGTATAATCGGCAACCGTTTTCCACCAGCTTCAAGCCAACTTGTATCTGTGAGTATTTGAACTCGGTAATAAATGGCATCTGGTCGTCCCGCTGCGAGCTTTTTTTCGTCCTGCAATGTGTCTGGGCTGATATGCACTACAGTGCCTTTGAGGCCACCGTAAATGCCGTAGTCATATGCGGAAATCTTCACGGTTGCGGGCAGACCGGGATGCAGAAAGGCAACGTCTTGAGGTTTAATTTGCCCCTCCACAATCAGTTGATCTTCTAGCGGCACGATCTCCATAATGTCTTCGCCTGGCTGGACTACACCGCCAATAGTGCTCATACGGACGTTCTTCACTGTGCCGTAAACCGGCGCATTAATAGTGGTGCGCTCCAATATATCTTTACGTCCAACGAGATTTTCTGCTACTTGAGCCACTTCTAGCTCTACCTTGATCAGTTCCGAGTTTGCTTCTCCTTGATAGCGATTACGACGTTCAACCATTTGTACTTTCAAGTCATTTGCTTGGCGTAGCATGCGCAGAATTTCTACTTCTGAAAGTAGCCCTCGCGCTGCCAGTGGTTGGGCCAGAGCGATTTCTTTCATGATCAACGTATGGCTGTTCTGTAACGCAGTCACGCTGTCCTCCAGCGCCTGTTTGCGAGCGCGATAGGCTTTAGTTTCCTGTGCGATCATTTGAGGCTCGCCTTGCACGTCTTCTGGAAACTCGAGTGGCATCTGGTACGCTTCGGCTCGTAAACGCACCATCGTTGCTTTCATACCCATGTATTTGGCATAAAGTTCTTGATAAGTGGATTGAGCGCGGGTCGGATTAATTTTGATCAAAGGTTGTCCCTTCTCAACGATGTCGCCTTCACGCACCAGCAACTTATCGATGATTCCGCCCTCCAAACTTTCAATAATCTGCTCGCGGCTTTTGGAAATAATCTTGCCTTCGCCTTGAGTAATCTCCTCAACGCGGGCGAAATGAGCCCAAGTGGCTCCCGCCAGCAGGATTGCGCCTATCACGTACATGACCAAGCGTGATCCTGGTGCGGATTGAGTCAGCAGCGATTCACGCAAATCACTCATGAATGCTTCGTCGCCTGCTTTTAGCGGCGTAGCTTGGGGCGCGCGCTGAAAGCGGCGCTTTAGTGCGTTAAACATTTCAGTTTCCTCAACAGGGCAGGCGCTTAGCCTGCTCTGCCTGGTTGGGTTTGGGATAAGGTCTCGGTAGTGCTGGTGTGTGGTGCTGGAGCTGATTTGCTCCTCGCTTCACGATCGCCTGATACCGATAGAGCTGCGATGATTTCGTTCTTTGGCCCGTCAGCTACAATGCGTCCCTCATCGACCACCAATATCCGGTCTACAAGGTTGAGTAGGGTCGTGCGATGAGTAACCAAAATAACGGTTTGCCCTTCTGTGGCGCGTGTCAGATGCGCCATAAAGACTGCTTCGGTCTGTGTGTCCATGGCGCTGGTGGGTTCGTCCAACAACAAAGTTTGTGGTCGGGCAATCAAGCTGCGAGCTAGAGAGACCAGTTGACGCTGACCTCCCGACAGACCCTCTCCCATTTCGCCGATTGGTAGGTTGATTCCCATTGGATGCTTCTGGGCAATACGATCCAGACCCGTTAATTGGAGGACTCGCAGCAACTCGTCTGCAGAGGCGTCGGGACGACCGATCATTACGTTTTCGCGCAAGGTGCCGTAAAACAGACGTGCTTCTTGGCCGACATAGCCCACTGCCTTACGCCAATCAGCAGGATCGATCTGCGCGACATCCAGACCTCCAATCAGTATCTGCCCACCCGTTGGCTGATAGAGACGAGCGATCAGACGAAGCAGCGTCGATTTACCACTGCCGATCTTGCCCAAGATTGCCACTCGCTCACCTGGCTGAATTGATACATTGATATTTTCCAGAGCTGGTGGGTTAGGCTTGTCTGGAGGTGACGGGTAGGCGAAATTGACACCCGTGAGTTCCAGCTTTCCATTCAGTGGTGGTTGCGGGAGGTAACTCTTATCGGATTCACGATCCACCGGCATGGCCATCAAACGGTTCAACCCGGCCAATGCGGCTTTGGCTTGTTGGTATCGCACTGCCAGCCCTGCTACCTGAGTCAATGGTGCGGTGGCTCGACCTGCGAGCATGACGGTGCCGATCAGGGCGCCCTGGGATAGATCACCTTGGCCGATTAAATAGACCCCGATAACTACGAGGATGACGGTCTGGATCTGTTGCAGAAAGGTCACAAGATTCAACGCCGAACTGCTGAGCTGACGCGACTTCATTGAGGTGCTAGCAGCTGCCGCGCTAAAGGCTTCCCAGCGACGCGTCATGTAACCCTCACCACCAACAGCCTTGAGCGTTTCCATGCCCTCCACCGACTCCAGCAGAACGCCTTGCTTCAGAGAGGATTCACGTAGGTTTTCGCGCATAGTTCGTGCCAGTGGCCATTGGATGGCGACGCTGATCAAAATGATGCACGGCACCATCAATAGCGACACCCAACCCAGTGGGCCGCCGATAAGAAAGATGACACCCACGAACAGCAGCACGAAAGGTAGATCAGACAACGCTGCAAGCGTCGCTGAAGTGAAAAAGTCGCGTACGGATTCGAATTCACGTACTTGGTTCGCGAAAGCGCCTGCGGAGGCAGGTTTGTGTTCCATGCGCACAGCCAGTGCTTGACGGAACAATTGAGAGCCAACTACTAGGTCGGCCTTCTTTGCCGCTACATCCAACAAGTGTGCTCTTAGGTAACGGGTCATGGCCTCGAAACCCATAGCGACGACCACGCCGATAGCCAGCGACCAAAGCGTCACATAGGCCTGATTGGGGACTACCCTGTCGTAGACGTTCATCGTGAAGAAGATGCTGGCTAAGGCCAAGAGGTTCACGATCACGGTCGCTAAAGCGGCGCTACGATAATAACGGCGATAGCGCCACAGTGTGCTGAATAGCCAGTGTCCGGCAGAGCGAGGAGTTTCGTCGCCTGCTCGAGTATCGATCCGCGCATGAGGCTTTACTAGGATTGCGTGTTCCGAGTACCAAGTTGATAGCTCCTGTTGGTCGATTTCCACGCGGGTGTCAGTACCCATCTCAGGCAGCATTACCTGAAAGAGAATTTTCCCTTTCTCGTCCCGACGTGAACCGAACAAGATCGCCGCACCCTGGTCTTTGCGTAGCAGAATGATTGGCATCAAGTGCGAAGAGAATTCGTGGGCGCGACGACGAACAATCCCGGCTGTGAGGCCAACATTACCCATTGCAGTCTGTGCCTGGGACGGCGTCAGCAATATTCCTTTAGGAAGGCCTGCGCACAAACTCTCAGCACTACGGGGCGCACCTTGACGTTCACACATCCACAGAGTGCATTCGAGCAGCGTGTCGATGACCCGATTGGATGGAGGAAGCGTCAAAAACGCTTCTTGTTGATTTTGTTGATGGTTTGCCGATGACATTACTGCGTTCCTCAGGAGTTTTGGTTGTGGCGGGCTCTTACCGTCGATAGAGATTTCGTTGTCCTGAAGAGAACCTTCAGGTCACGGTCTTTGTGGCGGCAGGTTTCAGAGAAAAGAGTGAGCGGTGCAGAACATCCCTTCATCCCTACCAACGGGGTAGAACTTTAATGTTCGGCTGCATCAGGCGTCTGTCAGGCCGGTTCGAATAAGGTCGGCAGCGATTAGGACGAGTACTAGAGTTTTGTTCTGACCGCGTTTGTATGGCCCGGGACGGGCTTGCGGGGAGATTGAGCAAAGCGGGAGTGACTCCATTCACTTCCCGGTTACGAGGGGTATGTCAACTTGATAAAAGTGTATCCAAATGGCCCTTGGTGTTTTTCGACAATGGAGACAGCTAGATCAAAGATCAGAGTTTTAGGTGCTCAGGGCACTTTGTTCGGTTGCTGAGTGGCACACGGCTGAATAGGGGCGCGCGAAACAAATCGCTTTTGCTCGTGAGCACTTTCTAAACTCAACTTTGCTTCGTCGGGGTCGACCTCAACCGGAATTCCGCTAGCGTCGTCGGGAACCTTCAAAAAGTAGGTTTTTCCGGCCTCAAGCCGCATGCGATGACTGTCCTCGGCTTTTCCACGATACAGCGGCGCGTCGTGTTGATAGGCACCAAGGAAATGTTCGCCCGGAGGTATACAGAACAAGGTATAGCTACCAGGCATAAGCGTAGTATGGAAGTGACCATCGACGTATACGTTCGTGGCCAACTCTTTTTTCATTTCGTTACCAGTACGGTAGTAGATGACTTTCGCCTGGATTGGTGCTGCCGCAGGAGTGGATTGATAGCGTTCGCCAGATACGTTTGGTGTGGTTTGCTGTTCCTCAATCTGCCCTAATGCACACGAAGTAAAAAAGATGGACAGGACAGCCGACCGAATGCCGGTACGTTTTATGAAGTTCATGGTTGAAAATCTCCTCAGGTAAATCCTGAAATTTGATATCGCCCCTGTCATTTGATGTCGGGGATGGTTGAAGTCATTCTGAAAGGGGCGTCCACAACGGACGCCCCTGCAGAGTTAAACGATTTGTACCGTAACGCCCTGTTGTACGAGGATTTCGGCTTCCAGGCCTGTGTGGTGGTAGACGTCGTAGGTGACACCTGCAGCGATCACCTCGCCGAGGTTTTCCCAGTCGCCGACGTCCATGCCGTTGGGCAACAGATCACTCAGTTGCACCACATCGCCGGCATTACCCTTGACCGCCAGTTGTACGCTGTCGTCGTTGATGAAGGCGCCGAGGTGGCCGATGTCCAGCACATCACCCAGAGAGACTTTCAGGGTGTTGTCACCAGAACCGGTGAGGTCGATGACTTCGACCGAGCTTAGACGACCCTGCCATGTCGACAGATCCAGCACTTGATTTGCGCCGACCAGTTTGAGGGTGTCTACCCCTGCGTTGCCTTCGATCACCTTGATCTGATCCAGCACGCTGACATCGTTGATCGTGAAGATATTGTCGCGGGCCTGTCCGTAGACTTCGGACACATCCCCGATCAATATCGAGTTCACGCCAGGCACGGTGTCGGTGTTAACGAAACCGGATAGGTTGCCGGCCTGATCCACCAGTGCCGCGCTGGCACTGCTGACCGAGCCCACATCCATGTTGACGAAGCCGGTGGCGATATCGTCCTGCGTCAGAGTGTGTTCGAAACGCTGCGCACCCCCGTCGGCAATGATCGCGATACGGTCGCCTGCGACCACGTCGGCCGGATTGAAGTCGACCTGCAGCTGGTTGCCGTTCAAGAGGATTGAGGACGGCGTGCGTGGCGCGATGGTGTCCAGGGTGACGTCTTGTGTCATGACGTAACCAGCGTTGCCGGCCTGATCCACGACACGGGTCTGGATACTCCAGTTTGCCGTATGTGCGTTCATGTCTTGAGCGGCCCAGTTGGTGCCGTCAACGAGTGCGTTGAACCAGCTTTGGCCGCCGTCGGTGGATATCTGTAAGCTCTGACCGGTCGACAACTTGGCACTCAACTCGCCCTGCATCAGTCGACCGAAACTACCGTTGTCGGTGATGTAGTCGTGAGCTTCTTGACCGGAGTCCTTGCCCATGTACGAGAGGCGAGCGATTTGGGTCGGGCCGTTGCCGGTGTAGACGATCAGGTCGAACGGCTCCGAAGTCGGGCTGCTGTTACCCGCAGCGTTGACCGCGATAGCGGTAAAGCTGTATTCGCCGTCAGCCAGCGCGGTGTCCGGAGTGAAAGTCCACTTGCCCTGATCATCGGCTTGAACACGACCGATCTCGACACCACGGTCGTAAATGACCACTGTGGCGCTCGACTCGCTGCTGCCCGAAATTTCTGGGCGTGTATCGTCGGTCACGTCGCCCGAACTCAGTGCGCCGGTCAGTTCACCGATGTCGTCGGTCACGACCTCAATGACTGGTTGTTCTGGCATTACTGTGGCAATGATGACTTGCCATGATTCAGCCTCTTTGGACGTATTCCCGGCCGTATCAGTAGCGCTCACGGTGAAACTGTGCTCGCCTTCGGCCAGCGGTGCCTCAGGGGTGAAGGACCAGTTGCCATTGGCATCGGCACGGGTTTCACCGAGCTTCTGACCATTGTCATAGATGACCACGGTCGAGCCAGCTTCGGCCTGCCCGGCGAGGGTCGGTTGTTGGTCGTCGGTGATATCACCCGGCTCCAGTTCACCTGTTTTTTCACCTACATCGTCGTAGACGCTGCTGATAGTCGGTGCGTCAGGCGCTTGGGTGTCAACGATCACTTCCCAGGTGTCGGAAGGCTCGGACTGGTTGCCGGCCGGATCCTGAATGATCACGCTGATTTCGTGCTCGCCATCGCCCAGTTCGGTCTCAGGAGTGAACGTCCAGTTGCCGTCGCCATCGACGACGGTTTCACCGATCTTCTCGCCCTTGTCGAGGATGATGATGGTGTCGCCGGGCTCACCGGTGCCATTGATGGTCGGGGTGGTGTCGTCGGTGACGCCGCCTTTCTCGATCGGGCCTTGGATAGCACCCTGGTCATCGATGATGTCGCTGATGCCTGGACCCTGGCCGTCAATACCTGGCTGTGCGGGAGCAGAGGTGTCGATCACGACATCCCAGGCCAGCGACAGGTCAGAAGTATTGCCTGCAGTGTCGATGGCGCTCACGGTGAAGCTGTGCTCGCCTTCGGCCAGCGGTGCTTCAGGGGTGAAGGACCAGTTGCCATTGGCATCGGCACGGGTTTCACCGAGCTTCTGACCATTGTCATAGATGACCACGGTCGAGCCAGCTTCGGCCTGGCCGTTGAGGGTTGGAGTGGTGTCGTCGGTGACGTCGCCGGAGACGAGTTCGCCGGTTTTGACGCCCGCGTCGTCGTAGACGCTGCCGATGGTCGGTGCGCCAGGTGCTTGGGTGTCAACGATCACTTCCCAGGTGTCGGAAGGCTCGGACTGGTTGCCGGCCGGATCCTGAATGATCACGCTGATTTCGTGCTCGCCATCGCCCAGTTCGGTCTCAGGAGTGAACGTCCAGTTGCCGTCGCCATCGACGACGGTTTCACCGATCTTCTCGCCCTTGTCGAGGATGATGATGGTGTCGCCGGGCTCACCGGTGCCATTGATGGTCGGGGTGGTGTCGTCGGTGACGCCGCCTTTCTCGATCGGGCCTTGGATAGCACCCTGGTCATCGATGATGTCGCTGATGCCTGGACCCTGGCCGTCAATACCTGGCTGTGCGGGAGCAGAGGTGTCGATCACGACATCCCAGGCCAGCGACAGGTCAGAAGTATTGCCTGCAGTGTCGATGGCGCTCACGGTGAAGCTGTGCTCGCCTTCGGCCAGCGGTGCTTCAGGGGTGAAGGACCAGTTGCCGTTGGCATCGGCACGGGTTTCACCGAGCTTCTGACCATTGTCATAGATGACCACGGTCGAGCCAGCTTCGGCTTGGCCGTTGAGGGTTGGAGTGGTGTCGTCGGTGACGTCGCCGGAGACGAGTTCGCCGGTTTTGACGCCCGCGTCGTCGTAGACGCTGCCGATGGTCGGTGCGCCAGGTGCTTGGGTGTCAACGATCACTTCCCAGGTGTCGGAAGGCTCGGACTGGTTGCCGGCCGGATCCTGAATGATCACGCTGATTTCGTGCTCGCCATCGCCCAGTTCGGTCTCAGGAGTGAACGTCCAGTTGCCGTCGCCATCGACGACGGTTTCACCGATCTTCTCGCCCTTGTCGAGGATGATGATGGTGTCGCCGGGCTCACCGGTGCCATTGATGGTCGGGGTGGTGTCGTCGGTGACGCCGCCTTTCTCGATCGGGCCTTGGATAGCACCCTGGTCATCGATGATGTCGCTGATGCCTGGACCCTGGCCGTCAATACCTGGCTGTGCGGGAGCAGAGGTGTCGATCACGACATCCCAGGCCAGCGACAGGTCAGAAGTATTGCCTGCAGTGTCGATGGCGCTCACGGTGAAGCTGTGCTCGCCTTCGGCCAGCGGTGCTTCAGGGGTGAAGGACCAGTTGCCGTTGGCATCGGCACGGGTTTCACCGAGCTTCTGACCATTGTCATAGATGACCACGGTCGAGCCAGCTTCGGCTTGGCCGTTGAGGGTTGGAGTGGTGTCGTCGGTGACGTCACCGGAGACGAGTTCGCCGGTTTTGACGCCCGCGTCGTCGTAGACGCTGCCGATGGTCGGTGCGCCAGGTGCTTGGGTGTCAACGATCACTTCCCAGGTGTCGGAAGGCTCGGACTGGTTGCCGGCCGGATCCTGAATGATCACGCTGATTTCGTGCTCGCCATCGCCCAGTTCGGTCTCAGGAGTGAACGTCCAGTTGCCGTCGCCATCGACGACGGTTTCACCGATCTTCTCGCCCTTGTCGAGGATGATGATGGTGTCGCCGGGCTCACCGGTGCCATTGATGGTCGGGGTGGTGTCGTCGGTGACGCCGCCTTTCTCGATCGGGCCTTGGATAGCACCCTGGTCATCGATGATGTCGCTGATGCCTGGACCCTGGCCGTCAATACCTGGCTGTGCGGGAGCAGAGGTGTCGATCACGACATCCCAGGCCAGCGACAGGTCAGAAGTATTGCCTGCAGTGTCGATGGCGCTCACGGTGAAGCTGTGCTCGCCTTCGGCCAGCGGTGCTTCAGGGGTGAAGGACCAGTTGCCATTGGCATCGGCACGGGTTTCACCGAGCTTCTGACCATTGTCATAGATGACCACGGTCGAGCCAGCTTCGGCTTGGCCGTTGAGGGTTGGAGTGGTGTCGTCGGTGACGTCGCCGGAGACGAGTTCGCCGGTTTTGACGCCCGCGTCGTCGTAGACGCTGCCGATGGTCGGTGCGTCAGGCGCTTGGGTGTCAACGATCACGATCCACGGAGCACTGACATCGCTACTGTTACCTGCAGCATTGATGGCAACAAAGGTCAGGTCGTGATCTCCATCATTCAATGGAATTGAAGGAGTGAAGCTCCAGTTGCCGCTCTCATCGGTCATTACTCGTCCGATCTCCTCACCATTGTCATAAATAACGACGGTGACGTTGGCTTCAGCATTACCCATAATGCTTGGGGTGGCATCGTCCGTGAGGTCTCCGGAGTTAAGCTCATGGACTAGTGAGCCATGGTCGTCGTATACAGACTCAACACTTGGCACCTCAGGTGTACCTAGCACGATATTCAGCTTCCAAGGCGCTGAATCTTGAGATTGATTCCCTGTCTGGTCAGTGGCAGTAACAGTGAAGATATGAGCACCTACCTCTACAGGCGAGTCAGGAGTAAAGGTCCAATTGCCGGAAGCATCGGCTTGGACGTCACCTATCTTTTGGCCGTTATCATAGATTGTTACCCGACTACCGGCCTCTGCATGCCCATTGAAAGTTGGAGTAGTGTCATCGGTTCCTCCACCATTTAGTAGAGGGCCAGTAATGGCGCCAAAATTGTCTAGAATTTCGGTAATTTCTGGCTGGTTTGGTGCCAATGTATCAATAGTGAAGTTGTATTTTGCCGAGGCAAGTCCGGTATTTCCGGAAAAGTCTATTGCTGCAGCATTAAAAGAATACTGGCCATCAGGAATTAAAAAGATTGGAGTAAAACTCCAATTGCCTAGCTGGTCGGCATAGGTTGTACCAATTAGAGTTTTTCCGTTATAGATGGCGACCATACAGTTTTCTTCGGCTTTACCCGAAAGCGTAGGAGTATTGTCATTGGTGTAGCCATTATTAGCGATGATCGTCGTAGCGGTGGAGTGGTCGTCAGTTGCATTGGTGATTACGGCACGTGCTGGGGCAACCGTATCGATAATCAAAACAACGTTACTGGAAGTTGCACCTGTCGATAGATCGCGGACGAAGAATAGCTGCCCGCCCTCATCAAAAGGAACATCAGGCTGGAAGGACCATTTCCCCTGCACGTCCACTTGGACCGATCCGATTTTTTCGCCGTTTTGCAGTATCTCAAGGGTCGAGCCTGGTTGACCAACACCCTCAAGCTTAGGCGACTTGTCGTCGGTAACACTACCGCTGATAATTGAGCCCTGCTTGCTACCGATTTGATCGTAGATTCCAGTAATTGCAGGCAGGATGTCGAAAGGAGTAGCGCTCGGTTCTGACGCTGCAATCAGTTGCGCAGGTTCAAATTGAGGTACGATACTTTCTTGTTCAAAACGGGAATCGCTAGTTGGATTTAGCGATTCGCCAAGTGTCTCCAAATTCTGAAAAGTTACGGCTTGTTGGATTACCTTTAGAACGTCGGCCTCGGTTTGATCTTGCTGCACTCCAAGTTTTACTGTGTCCAAAGATACAGCGCCTTGTGCAGAAGCGCTGTCAGACGAAAGATGTATTCGATATTCGCCGCTTTCAGTTAGGCTGTAGACGCCTGCTTTAAATTGGTAGAAATCTTTCACCATAATAGTTGAGGGTGTCTGTTCTGAGCTCAAGCGCAGATACAGATCATTGTCGACACGCTCAGCTGTGATGGACTCGGCAATATTAATGTCATCTTGCACGGTGAAGATGTAACGCGCACTTTCAATTGCTTGAATTGGCAGGTAGGCACTTACCTGTTCATTCAATGAGACAAAGTAAAGTGTATTTTGATCATCTAAATAAGAAAAATTCATCAGGGTATTTTCCATAGTTAAAAGTAGCAGGTACGTAAACCAGCTTTTTTTGCATCAGTCGCTCATACTTGGACGCGCTTGATTTGCCTAGATAAGGGCACCCGATGAGGGCGCCCTTAGTCAGAGTTAAATGATCTGCACCGTAACGCCCTGTTGTACGAGGATTTCGGCTTCCAGGCCTGTGTGGTGGTAGACGTCGTAGGTGACACCTGCAGCGATCACCTCGCCGAGGTTTTCCCAGTCGCCGACGTCCATGCCGTTGGGCAACAGATCACTCAGTTGCACCACATCGCCGGCATTACCCTTGACCGCCAGTTGTACGCTGTCGTCGTTGATGAAGGCGCCGAGGTGGCCGATGTCCAGCACATCACCCAGAGAGACTTTCAGGGTGTTGTCACCAGAACCGGTGAGGTCGATGACTTCGACCGAGCTTAGACGACCCTGCCATGTCGACAGATCCAGCACTTGATTTGCGCCGACCAGTTTGAGGGTGTCTACCCCTGCGTTGCCTTCGATCACCTTGATCTGATCCAGCACGCTGACATCGTTGATCGTGAAGATATTGTCGCGGGCCTGTCCGTAGACTTCGGACACATCCCCGATCAATATCGAGTTCACGCCAGGCACGGTGTCGGTGTTAACGAAACCGGATAGGTTGCCGGCCTGATCCACCAGTGCCGCGCTGGCGCTGCTGACCGAGCCCACATCCATGTTGACGAAGCCGGTGGCGATATCGTCCTGCGTCAGAGTGTGTTCGAAACGCTGCGCACCCCCGTCGGCAATGATCGCGATACGGTCGCCTGCGACCACGTCGGCCGGATTGAAGTCGACCTGTAGCTGGTTGCCGTTCAAGAGGATTGAGGACGGCGTGCGTGGCGCGATGGTGTCCAGGGTGACGTCTTGTGTCATGACGTAACCAGCGTTGCCGGCCTGATCCACGACACGGGTCTGGATACTCCAGTTTGCCGTATGTGCGTTCATGTCTTGAGCGGCCCAGTTGGTGCCGTCAACGAGTGCGTTGAACCAGCTTTGGCCGCCGTCGGTGGATATCTGTAAGCTCTGACCGGTCGACAACTTGGCACTCAACTCGCCCTGCATCAGTCGACCGAAACTACCGTTGTCGGTGATGTAGTCGTGAGCTTCTTGACCGGAGTCCTTGCCCATGTACGAGAGGCGAGCGATTTGGGTCGGGCCGTTGCCGGTGTAGACGATCAGGTCGAACGGCTCCGAAGTCGGGCTGCTGTTACCCGCAGCGTTGACCGCGATAGCGGTAAAGCTGTATTCGCCGTCAGCCAGCGCGGTGTCCGGAGTGAAAGTCCACTTGCCCTGATCATCGGCTTGAACACGACCGATCTCGACACCACGGTCGTAAATGACCACTGTGGCGCTCGACTCGCTGCTGCCCGAAATTTCTGGGCGTGTATCGTCGGTCACGTCGCCCGAACTCAGTGCGCCGGTCAGTTCACCAATGTCGTCGGTAATGGTTTCAATGATTGGCTGATGAATCCGACCGTCGTTGATCATCACTTCCCAAGGCTGGGATAGGCCAGAAGTATTGCCTGCAGTGTCGATGGCGCTCACGGTGAAGCTGTGCTCGCCTTCGGCCAGTGGTGCCTCAGGGGTGAAGGACCAGTTGCCAATGGCATCGGCACGGGTTTCACCGAGCTTCTGACCGTTGTCGTAGATGACCACGGTCGAGCCAGCTTCGGCCTGCCCGGCGAGGGTCGGTTGTTGGTCGTCGGTGATATCACCCGGCTCCAGTTCACCTGTTTTTTCACCTACATCGTCGTAGACGCTGCTGATAGTCGGTGCGTCAGGTGCTTGGGTGTCAACGATCACTTCCCAGGTGTCGGAAGGCTCGGACTGGTTGCCGGCCGGATCCTGAATGATCACGCTGATTTCGTGCTCGCCATCGCCCAGTTCGGTCTCAGGAGTGAACGTCCAGTTGCCGTCGCCATCGACGACGGTTTCACCGATCTTCTCGCCCTTGTCGAGGATGATGATGGTGTCGCCGGGCTCACCGGTGCCATTGATGGTCGGGGTGGTGTCGTCGGTGACGCCGCCTTTCTCGATCGGGCCTTGGATAGCACCCTGGTCATCGATGATGTCGCTGATGCCTGGACCCTGGCCGTCAATACCTGGCTGTGCGGGAGCAGAGGTGTCGATCACGACATCCCAGGCCAGCGACAGGTCAGAAGTATTGCCTGCAGTGTCGATGGCGCTCACGGTGAAGCTGTGCTCGCCTTCGGCCAGCGGTGCTTCAGGGGTGAAGGACCAGTTGCCGTTGGCATCGGCACGGGTTTCACCGAGCTTCTGACCATTGTCATAGATGACCACGGTCGAGCCAGCTTCGGCTTGGCCGTTGAGGGTTGGAGTGGTGTCGTCGGTGACGTCACCGGAGACGAGTTCGCCGGTTTTGACGCCCGCGTCGTCGTAGACGCTGCCGATGGTCGGTGCGCCAGGTGCTTGGGTGTCAACGATCACTTCCCAGGTGTCGGAAGGCTCGGACTGGTTGCCGGCCGGATCCTGAATGATCACGCTGATTTCGTGCTCGCCATCGCCCAGTTCGGTCTCAGGAGTGAACGTCCAGTTGCCGTCGCCATCGACGACGGTTTCACCGATCTTCTCGCCCTTGTCGAGGATGATGATGGTGTCGCCGGGCTCACCGGTGCCATTGATGGTCGGGGTGGTGTCGTCGGTGACGCCGCCTTTCTCGATCGGGCCTTGGATAGCACCCTGGTCATCGATGATGTCGCTGATGCCTGGACCCTGGCCGTCAATACCTGGCTGTGCGGGAGCAGAGGTGTCGATCACGACATCCCAGGCCAGCGACAGGTCAGAAGTATTGCCTGCAGTGTCGATGGCGCTCACGGTGAAGCTGTGCTCGCCTTCGGCCAGCGGTGCTTCAGGGGTGAAGGACCAGTTGCCATTGGCATCGGCACGGGTTTCACCGAGCTTCTGACCATTGTCATAGATGACCACGGTCGAGCCAGCTTCGGCTTGGCCGTTGAGGGTTGGAGTGGTGTCGTCGGTGACGTCACCGGAGACGAGTTCGCCGGTTTTGACACCCGCGTCGTCGTAGACGCTGCCGATGGTCGGTGCGCCAGGTGCTTGGGTGTCAACGATCACTTCCCAGGTGTCGGAAGGCTCGGACTGGTTGCCGGCCGGATCCTGAATGATCACGCTGATTTCGTGCTCGCCATCGCCCAGTTCGGTCTCAGGAGTGAACGTCCAGTTGCCGTCGCCATCGACGACGGTTTCACCGATCTTCTCGCCCTTGTCGAGGATGATGATGGTGTCGCCGGGCTCACCGGTGCCATTGATGGTCGGGGTGGTGTCGTCGGTGACGCCGCCTTTCTCGATCGGGCCTTGGATAGCACCCTGGTCATCGATGATGTCGCTGATGCCTGGACCCTGGCCGTCAATACCTGGCTGTGCGGGAGCAGAGGTGTCGATCACGACATCCCAGGCCAGCGACAGGTCAGAAGTATTGCCTGCAGTGTCGATGGCGCTCACGGTGAAGCTGTGCTCGCCTTCGGCCAGCGGTGCTTCAGGGGTGAAGGACCAGTTGCCGTTGGCATCGGCACGGGTTTCACCGAGCTTCTGACCATTGTCATAGATGACCACGGTCGAGCCAGCTTCGGCTTGGCCGTTGAGGGTTGGAGTGGTGTCGTCGGTGACGTCGCCGGAGACGAGTTCGCCGGTTTTGACGCCCGCGTCGTCGTAGACGCTGCCGATGGTCGGTGCGCCAGGTGCTTGGGTGTCAACGATCACTTCCCAGGTGTCGGAAGGCTCGGACTGGTTGCCGGCCGGATCCTGAATGATCACGCTGATTTCGTGCTCGCCATCGCCCAGTTCGGTCTCAGGAGTGAACGTCCAGTTGCCGTCGCCATCGACGACGGTTTCACCGATCTTCTCGCCCTTGTCGAGGATGATGATGGTGTCGCCGGGCTCACCGGTGCCATTGATGGTCGGGGTGGTGTCGTCGGTGACGCCGCCTTTCTCGATCGGGCCTTGGATAGCACCCTGGTCATCGATGATGTCGCTGATGCCTGGACCCTGGCCGTCAATACCTGGCTGTGCGGGAGCAGAGGTGTCGATCACGACATCCCAGGCCAGCGACAGGTCAGAAGTATTGCCTGCAGTGTCGATGGCGCTCACGGTGAAGCTGTGCTCGCCTTCGGCCAGCGGTGCTTCAGGGGTGAAGGACCAGTTGCCGTTGGCATCGGCACGGGTTTCACCGAGCTTCTGACCATTGTCATAGATGACCACGGTCGAGCCAGCTTCGGCTTGGCCGTTGAGGGTTGGAGTGGTGTCGTCGGTGACGTCACCGGAGACGAGTTCGCCGGTTTTGACGCCCGCGTCGTCGTAGACGCTGCCGATGGTCGGTGCGCCAGGTGCTTGGGTGTCAACGATCACTTCCCAGGTGTCGGAAGGCTCGGACTGGTTGCCGGCCGGATCCTGAATGATCACGCTGATTTCGTGCTCGCCATCGCCCAGTTCGGTCTCAGGAGTGAACGTCCAGTTGCCGTCGCCATCGACGACGGTTTCACCGATCTTCTCGCCCTTGTCGAGGATGATGATGGTGTCGCCGGGCTCACCGGTGCCATTGATGGTCGGGGTGGTGTCGTCGGTGACGCCGCCTTTCTCGATCGGGCCTTGGATAGCACCCTGGTCATCGATGATGTCGCTGATGGGGTTATTATTGTCTGGAGCGGCGGTGTTGATTACGACATCCCAGGCCTGCGACAGGTCAGAAGTATTGCCTGCAGTGTCGATGGCGCTCACGGTGAAGCTGTGCTCGCCTTCGGCCAGCGGTGCCTCAGGGGTGAAGGACCAGTTGCCGTTGGCATCGGCACGGGTTTCACCGAGCTTCTGACCATTGTCATAGATGACCACGGTCGAGCCAGCTTCGGCTTGGCCGTTGAGGGTTGGAGTGGTGTCGTCGGTGACGTCGCCGGAGACGAGTTCGCCGGTTTTGACGCCCGCGTCGTCGTAGACGCTGCCGATGGTCGGTGCGCCAGGTGCTTGGGTGTCAACGATCACTTCCCAGGTGTCGGAAGGCTCGGACTGGTTGCCGGCCGGATCCTGAATGATCACGCTGATTTCGTGCTCGCCATCGCCCAGTTCGGTCTCAGGAGTGAACGTCCAGTTGCCGTCGCCATCGACGACGGTTTCACCGATCTTCTCGCCCTTGTCGAGGATGATGATGGTGTCGCCGGGCTCACCGGTGCCATTGATGGTCGGGGTGGTGTCGTCGGTGACGCCGCCTTTCTCGATCGGGCCTTGGATAGCACCCTGGTCATCGATGATGTCGCTGATGCCTGGACCCTGGCCGTCAATACCTGGCTGTGCGGGAGCAGAGGTGTCGATCACGACATCCCAGGCCAGCGACAGGTCAGAAGTATTGCCTGCAGTGTCGATGGCGCTCACGGTGAAGCTGTGCTCGCCTTCGGCCAGCGGTGCTTCAGGGGTGAAGGACCAGTTGCCGTTGGCATCGGCACGGGTTTCACCGAGCTTCTGACCATTGTCATAGATGACCACGGTCGAGCCAGCTTCGGCTTGGCCGTTGAGGGTTGGAGTGGTGTCGTCGGTGACGTCACCGGAGACGAGTTCGCCGGTTTTGACGCCCGCGTCGTCGTAGACGCTGCCGATGGTCGGTGCGCCAGGTGCTTGGGTGTCAACGATCACTTCCCAGGTGTCGGAAGGCTCGGACTGGTTGCCGGCCGGATCCTGAATGATCACGCTGATTTCGTGCTCGCCATCGCCCAGTTCGGTCTCAGGAGTGAACGTCCAGTTGCCGTCGCCATCGACGACGGTTTCACCGATCTTCTCGCCCTTGTCGAGGATGATGATGGTGTCGCCGGGCTCACCGGTGCCATTGATGGTCGGGGTGGTGTCGTCGGTGACGCCGCCTTTCTCGATCGGGCCTTGGATAGCACCCTGGTCATCGATGATGTCGCTGATGCCTGGACCCTGGCCGTCAATACCTGGCTGTGCGGGAGCAGAGGTGTCGATCACGACATCCCAGGCCAGCGACAGGTCAGAAGTATTGCCTGCAGTGTCGATGGCGCTCACGGTGAAGCTGTGCTCGCCTTCGGCCAGCGGTGCTTCAGGGGTGAAGGACCAGTTGCCATTGGCATCGGCACGGGTTTCACCGAGCTTCTGACCATTGTCATAGATGACCACGGTCGAGCCAGCTTCGGCTTGGCCGTTGAGGGTTGGAGTGGTGTCGTCGGTGACGTCACCGGAGACGAGTTCGCCGGTTTTGACACCCGCGTCGTCGTAGACGCTGCCGATGGTCGGTGCGCCAGGTGCTTGGGTGTCAACGATCACTTCCCAGGTGTCGGAAGGCTCGGACTGGTTGCCGGCCGGATCCTGAATGATCACGCTGATTTCGTGCTCGCCATCGCCCAGTTCGGTCTCAGGAGTGAACGTCCAGTTGCCGTCGCCATCGACGACGGTTTCACCGATCTTCTCGCCCTTGTCGAGGATGATGATGGTGTCGCCGGGCTCACCGGTGCCATTGATGGTCGGGGTGGTGTCGTCGGTGACGCCGCCTTTCTCGATCGGGCCTTGGATAGCACCCTGGTCATCGATGATGTCGCTGATGCCTGGACCCTGGCCGTCAATACCTGGCTGTGCGGGAGCAGAGGTGTCGATCACGACATCCCAGGCCAGCGACAGGTCAGAAGTATTGCCTGCAGTGTCGATGGCGCTCACGGTGAAGCTGTGCTCGCCTTCGGCCAGCGGTGCTTCAGGGGTGAAGGACCAGTTGCCGTTGGCATCGGCACGGGTTTCACCGAGCTTCTGACCATTGTCATAGATGACCACGGTCGAGCCAGCTTCGGCTTGGCCGTTGAGGGTCGGAGTGGTGTCGTCGGTGACGTCGCCGGAGATGAGTTCGCCAGTTTTGACGCCCGCGTCGTCGTAGACGCTGCCGATGGTCGGTGCGCCAGGTGCTTGGGTGTCAACGGTCACTTCCCACGGATCAGAAGGTACGGACTCGTTACCGTCTTTATCTTTGATAATTACACTGATTTCATGATCGCCATCCCCCAACTCGGTCTCAGGGGTGAACGTCCAGTTGCCGTCGCCGTCGACGACGGTTTCACCGATCTTCTCGCCCTTGTCGAGGATGATGATGGTGTCGCCGGGCTCGCCGGTGCCATTGAGAGTCGGAGTTGTATCATCAGTGACTCCGCCCTTTTCAATCACGCCTTGGATTGGGCCCTGCGAATCAATCATACCGTCAATATGTGGAATCTGGCTGTTAACGCCTGGAGTCGGTGCTTCAACGGCAGGTGGGGCTTGTACAGCAGGTGTATCGGAATTTTTGCTACCGCCCCCCTGGCCGCCGACGGCGCCCGCACCCGCCCCCGCACCTAGGGCACCAGCAATCCATGGCAGAAGGCCAAACGCGGCAGCCTTTTCGACATTGACGACTTGTTCGCCGCCAAGAACCAGCGGTGAAGACTCTCCATCCTGTAAGAAAGCGATAGCCGCACGATCATCGTCAGCATCGGAGGACACGTAGAAGTAATAGGCACCGCTTTCGGCCATGCCCAAAAGCTCAGAGTTGTACTGAAAGAAATCTTCAATGATGACAGTAGGCGGGTCAAGCGGTTCGCCTTCTAGGCTGACATGCAAGTCTTTGCCTACTCGGCGGACGGTGATGTTCTCTGGCGCAAATCCAGTGACCTTATCCGCCAAGATGTATTTACCATCCGGGGTGGCCTTGATCTTCAGTTGTGAGTCCTTCGAACCTCGGCGCAGAGGGATTTCTTGTCGTAACTCCTTGCCTTCCATCTGCAAGATTTGAATTGACTGCGGTGCCATATGATTTCTTCCGAATTTACTCTGAGTTTCCAAGGCAAGCCGCATTTGTCGCCCAGCCTCTTTAACTCCATGAAGGATAGGCTGTGCTGCTGGCCGCTGGATGAGTTCAAAGTGTTAATGGTTGGTTTAATGATTTAGGAGGATGCGAGCATCAAGGTGTGGTCTGTTCTCTATGCTCAGCTACACCCTTTTCCTTGGCGACTATTAAACCGGGGAAGAAATGATGAATCTTTCTGACTGGGTATGAATTCTAGGTGAGGCGGGGGGTCGGGTACTAAAGCAGGGGGCGGGCAGGTGCCGCGCGGAAAATCCGCGGAAAACCGCGGAGCTCGACGGGAATAATCGGGGGTATGGAAGCGATTATAAAAGTAGAGGAGTGAGGTGTACTGAATTTACAGGGGCTTTGAGGTGTTCGATGGCTGAGGTGGCGACGGGCCGTCAGTCATGCTGGATTCAAAGGCGAAGCGAAAGAGATCTGCATCTCGGCTGATACCTAGCTTGCGCATAGCGCTTGCCTTTTGCGAACTGATGGTTTGTTTGCTCCGGTGCAGCTGCTCAGCAATTTCGTTTATAGAAAGACCCGAGACATAAAGGCGTACCACTTCGAACTCTCGCTTGGTCAATGAGTGGTTCGAAGCGGGGCTTTGGCTGATTCCGATTTTACCTGTATCGCGGTTTTCAGAGGGGAAATAGTTTGAGCCCGCATAGACCGCGTGGATGGCGGAGATGAGCTGGTTGGTGTGTTGGGTTTTAGCCAGCATTGAATTGACGCCAAGTTTGGCTAGCTCTTGGGTGAGAGCTTGATTTTCCATAGTACTGAATACAACAATTTTCAAATTTGGATATGCTCTTTTGATATAAGAGATCAGGCCAATGCCATCTCCATATTTGCCGCCCGGCATCACGTAATCGGTGACTAACACATCACATTCGTTAGCGTGCAATAGCTCTATCAGTGCGCCGGAATCCTGAGCTGCCCCAATAATATCTAGCGTCGGGATCGCCTTCAATTCATGTATCAGTCCTGAAAGCAGTGCGGGATGGTCATCCGCTAACAATATTCGAATTTTCATGGGGGTCGCACCTGTCCTTTTTTGATAGGTTTTGGATACCAATCTAACATCAAGCATGCAATTTGGAACGCGGTGATGAAAAAAGGTTTGTGAGCTCCATTTTGTTTCGTACTGGTACGCAATTGATGGTTTCGTCGCGGTGACTGGCCCTAAATTGGTGGCTGTTCAATTTAAATTTTGGGACGCGACCTCATAATCCTTTCCTTTTATGAGGTCGCGCCGTCTTTACGGCTCGTTCGCGCAGCTGTGTCAAATCTCCAACTTGAAGCACTTAATCGTTTTCGTCGCTACCAGCGCTTACTTGTTTTCGGAAGTGGCGCGCTGACGACCGCTATGATGCTGCTGACGTTTCTAATGGAAACGCGGGCAACAGCACTCAGGCATCTTGAGTCCTTGCGTCAAACTTTTATTGCCGAGCACGCAATGCAACTGAAGGAAATTGATGCCCGTGAGAATGCCTTTCGAATCGTTTTGGTCGGTGCCGAAATTATCTGGCGTGAAGGACTGCCTTTTGATCTCTCGAATGTACATGATTTTCGTCGGCAGGGCCGCCAGCTGTTGTTGGAGTCCTCCTCCGAGCTACGTCCACAATGGGTGTTCGGTTCTGGGCAACTTGAAGGCGATGAAGCATTAGGTCGTTTCTTCAGTTTGGCAAAACAGGTAGGTAGAGCTACTACAGTAGACAGGATGGTAAAAGGAGAGGTGCTCTCTAGTTACTTCTACAGCTTGCATCATAATATTGCGGGCATAATCCCTGCGCCGGGCCATGTCGAGCGCGAACGTATTGCAACTGACCGTGACCATTATTTACGTATGCTGACAAGTGATGTAGATCGGCGCATATTCTTGTCTTCCGAGCGCAAGTTGCTCGACAACAAGCAGCCTTTGTACTGGCTCCCTCCCTACACCAATCCTTATACAGGTCAGCGTGTATTGCGTATTGCCGGGCCTATGCTTGAACAGGGTATCCCCTTTGCAGCGCTAGTCATGGAATATGCTCCGCCCAGCTTGTCAGTAGCGTCGAGACCTGGGGGGGAGGTAGGAGGCATCTACTCGATCGTGTCTCATCAGGGACAGGTCATCAGTTCGTCGTCGCCGAGCCATAACTCCTATCTCGACATCGACGCGAGCGTGGAAAAACTTGCGCGTCAGGTCAACTTTCAGCGCGTGGAGATCATTCATCAAGGCATGCTGACTATGGTGGACACATTGGGTGATACGGGTTGGCTTCTAGTCTTTCGCTACACGTGGCGTGACTTGGCTTCTGTTATGGGGAGGCAGGTCGGGTTCGAGGCGCTGATGACGTTAGGGACGCTATGTCTAGTTTGGTTCTCGCTCATCTATTTCAAGTTGCATATCTTTCGCCCGTTGATCCGGCGCTCTGAGCGCGTTTTTGAGAGCGAACAACTCAGCCGTGCACTGATCGAGATGGCACCGGTCGGCTTAGGGTTATTGGTTGCTGACACGGGCGAACCATTGTTGCAAAGCCCTTCGATGATCCAGATGCAGGAACGGTTATGCGCAGGAGAGTATGGTCTACCGGCTGAACTGATCCGATGCTACCGCCATCGTCTGCAAATTAGAGCGCAGGGCAAACCGCAACCGGTATATGACGAGTTGACCTTTGAGACTGTCGGCGGCCTACCGGTGAGCCTGTCGATAAGCATGGTTCCTGCTCGCTATCGGGGGCGTGATGCGCTGATGGTGGCCTTTACTGATATTACCGACAAAAAACGTGTAGAGCAGCGCTTGCTGGAAGCCAAGGATGCTGCTGACGCTGCCAGCGCCGCAAAGTCTTCTTTTGTGGCAGCCATGAGTCACGAGATCCGTACCCCACTTAACGCCATCCTCGGTAATCTGGAGTTGCTTGCCCACTCGGCGCTGGAAGAGCAGCGCGATCGCTTGGACACGATCCGACGTTCTTCGGACAGCCTCTTGGCAATAGTCAGCGACGTGTTGGACTTTTCCAAAATTGAGGCCGGTGAGTTGCACCTAGAGCATATCGAGTTCGATGCACTGGAAGTCGCTTCGCGCACTCTGGCGATCTTCGCGCCAGTGGCCCGAAGCAAAGGGCTAGCCTTGGTTGGTGAGTTGGGACTGACGGCTACCCAGCCTTTGCTGGGGGATCCGACGCGTCTGGGGCAGATACTCAACAACCTGCTGTCCAATGCTCTCAAATTCACGGAGCAGGGGCAGGTGACGCTACGCATTGGCGTAGATGCTCTTCACTCCCAGCTCGGCATAGAGGTGGAAGACACCGGCATTGGCATGTCGCAAGCGCAGATGGAACAAGTCTTTCGCGCGTTCAGTCAGGCTGACGAGACGATCAACCGCCGTTACGGAGGGACCGGTCTGGGTCTGACGTTGTGTACGAGCCTGACCCAGGCCATGGGGGGGGATCTTTCAGTTCGCAGCGAGCCGGGGCAGGGCAGTGTGTTCCTGCTATCGTTACCATTGGCAAAAGATGTCAGCCCGCCAGATTGTCCGGCTTTCAGCGGTGAGCAGGTTCTGGTGCTGGCTCCAACGTCGCACTGGCAGGATTATCTGGAGCGAGTATTGCGAGGTTGGGGGGCGCGTGTTGACACTTACCAGCATCCCGCTCAATTGACCGAAGAGACCTTGGCTTCTGCCGATGCGCTGGTGGTATGGGGTGACCGAATGACCTGGCATGCGGACGATGAGTACCGTCTGGTGGAAGAGTCTTCCTGGGTGATCGACTGCCGACCGGAAGGGCCCAGCGAACCGGTTGCCAACGGGCATGTGGTGAGCGCTTCGGTGTATGGGCTGAAAGGGTTGGCATGTGCCTTGCGACATGCTTTACAAGGTCAACTACTGCCGGTGCGTGAGCATCAGCAATTGGCTTTGCCAGGCCGATTGCGAGTACTGGTGGCGGAAGACAATCCAGTGAACCGACGTCTGTTCGAAGAGCAACTGATGTTGCTCGGTTGCCAGGCGCGGGTGGTTGATGATGGAGAGCAGGCGCTGATCTCTCTGCAGAGTGAGACGTTTGATGTGCTGCTGACGGATTTGTCCATGCCTGGGTTGGACGGCTACGAACTGGCTCGTCAGGCGCGTGCTCATTGGCCACAGATGCCTATACTGGCAGCCACTGCCAACGTGACCGTGCAAGAACATGAAGCCTGCAAGGCTGTAGGCATGGCGGGCGTGTTGACCAAGCCCTTGTCGTTGTTTGCATTGGGGAGCGCGTTGCGTGAGGTATGTGGCTTGTCCGTAACAGACGTAGCCCCTCCAAGTCCATCGGATGGACCGGAGGAGGAAATGTTGGGCGCGCAACAGTTGCCGTCCGAAATGTGGCAGGTTTTCGAACGTTTCTGCGAGTCTTCAATGGATGCCATTCGCCAAGCTCTGAATGCAGGCGATAATCCAAAAATTTTGCATGAAATACACGCGCTGAAGGGCGCGTTGGGAGTGTACAGAGTTGTTGATGTGAGCCGGAGGCTTGCAAAAATTGAGGCAGATATCAAGGCTGGTAAATCCATCGGAATCCAGTTGCTTGATCCGATTTTGAAGGAGCTTGAGTGGCAGATATTGACTCGCAGACAAGTTTCAACGTTGATCAATGGAATACAAAAGCGTGAAATATGAATATTTTGCGTCACGTAGCAATTGGGCACTCTTGTTCCATCAAACTCATGAGAGTTAACGAATGATGGTTAGATCTGCTAAGGACGGAATATTGGTGCGACTGCGTCGCAATCAGTATGTGTTGGTTAATGGCGGTGGGCTGTTGATTACTGTGCTGGTGTTACTAGCATGTGTGTTTGAAATTTCAGCGAGCGTACGCGGATACCTGTCTCAGGTTCAGGATGAAGTTTCCATTGACGTACGTCGGTTAAGTGACGTGGGGGCACGTACAACTGCCACATTGCGCAACAATGTGCAGAATATTGAACTGACTTTGAAGGCTCGGGGTCCAGTTGACGATGTGTTGTTCGAGCGCTTCGAAACAGGCGGGGCAGCCTTGCAAGTCCAGCCCTCGCCGGAGGCCCAGCATGTGTTAGTGGTGAGCAACGACACATCCATTAACTCGAAGGAAATTGGGCCCTATCTCCATTTGGCAAAGTACATGTCACCTGCGGCTTCGGTAATCGCTGCGCGCAACGCTGGCGAGCTTAGCGTTTATCTTTTCAGCCCAGACAGACGTGTCATGCTCATGACAGTAGCGCCTTGGCCTGGAGATGCCTGGCAACAGCAGTTGACGCGAGAGCGAACTCTGCTGATGGCACGATTGACTACAGGTATGGACGATCTGCGATCTGCAACTGAGGGGGGCGGGCGGGCGGCGATCCCGGTGTTGCATTGGTTGCCACCTTATGAAAGTCCTTTGACGGGTAACTCTGCCTTCCGTATTGCTACGAAGGTGCAAGACTCTGATGGGAAAGAGTTTGGAACATTAGTCTTCGAACTTCCGATCAGGTTGCTGGCTGCTGAGGCTCCAAAATCCAGCTTTGCCGGTGACTGCATGATTTTGAACAGTCACGGGGGCATGATAATGCCCTGCCGTGATACTCCTTCTGAACGTTTGCTCAGTTTGACGGGGGCGATGGTCCAGGAGGGGCTCGGTCATCAATTTAGATCGGATTATCGAGATGGAAACATAGTCTATGGCTGGGCCCTGGGTCAGAGTGGTTGGGTGCTGGTCTATACTCAGTCTTGGCGCAACATTCTTACTGGGATCCAGCCCCAGTTAGTTACCTCCATCGTGTCGGGCTGCATCATTATCCTAATGACTTGGCTAATGTTGCTTATGGTCAAAAAGCGAGTTATCGCACCCGCCGTCGAACAGTCTCAATTGGTATTCGAGAGCGAGCAACTAAACCGTACACTGATCGAGACAGCACCGGTCGGCTTGGGGTTATTGGTTGCTGACACGGGTGAACCATTGTTGCAAAGCCCTTCGATGATCCAGATGCAGGAACGGTTATGCGCAGGAGAGTATGGTCTACCGGCTGAACTGATCCGATGCTACCGCCATCGTCTGCAAATTAGAGCGCAGGGCAAACCGCAACCGGTATATGACGAGTTGACCTTTGAGACTGTCGGCGGCCTACCGGTGAGCCTGTCGATAAGCATGGTTCCTGCTCGCTATCGGGGGCGTGATGCGCTGATGGTGGCCTTTACTGATATTACCGACAAAAAGAATTTGGAGCAGCGCCTGCTGGAAGCCAAGGATGCTGCTGACGCTGCCAGCGCCGCAAAGTCTTCTTTTGTGGCAGCCATGAGTCACGAGATCCGTACCCCACTTAACGCCATCCTCGGTAATCTGGAGTTGCTTGCCCACTCGGCGCTGGAAGAGCAGCGCGATCGCTTGGACACGATCCGACGTTCTTCGGACAGCCTCTTGGCAATAGTCAGCGACGTGTTGGACTTTTCCAAAATTGAGGCCGGTGAGTTGCACCTAGAGCATATCGAGTTCGATGCACTGGAAGTCGCTTCGCGCACTCTGGCGATCTTCGCGCCAGTGGCCCGAAGCAAAGGGCTAGCCTTGGTTGGTGAGTTGGGACTGACGGCTACCCAGCCTTTGCTGGGGGATCCGACGCGTCTGGGGCAGATACTCAACAACCTGCTGTCCAATGCTCTCAAATTCACGGAGCAGGGGCAGGTGACGCTACGCATTGGCGTAGATGCTCTTCACTCCCAGCTCGGCATAGAGGTGGAAGACACCGGCATTGGCATGTCGCAAGCGCAGATGGAACAAGTCTTTCGCGCGTTCAGTCAGGCTGACGAGACGATCAACCGCCGTTACGGAGGGACCGGTCTGGGTCTGACGTTGTGTACGAGCCTGACCCAGGCCATGGGGGGGGATCTTTCAGTTCGCAGCGAGCCGGGGCAGGGCAGTGTGTTCCTGCTATCGTTACCATTGGCAAAAGATGTCAGCCCGCCAGATTGTCCGGCTTTCAGCGGTGAGCAGGTTCTGGTGCTGGCTCCAACGTCGCACTGGCAGGATTATCTGGAGCGAGTATTGCGAGGTTGGGGGGCGCGTGCTGACACTTACCAGCATCCCGCTCAATTGACCGAAGAGACCTTGGCTTCTGCCGATGCGCTGGTGGTATGGGGTGACCGAATGACCTGGCATGCGGACGATGAGTACCGTCTGGTGGAAGAGTCTTCCTGGGTGATCGACTGCCGACCGGAAGGGCCCAGCGAACCGGTTGCCAACGGGCATGTGGTGAGCGCTTCGGTGTATGGGCTGAAAGGGTTGGCATGTGCCTTGCGACATGCTTTACAAGGTCAACTACTGCCGGTGCGTGAGCATCAGCAATTGGCTTTGCCAGGCCGATTGCGAGTACTGGTGGCGGAAGACAATCCAGTGAACCGACGTCTGTTCGAAGAGCAACTGATGTTGCTCGGTTGCCAGGCGCGGGTGGTTGATGATGGAGAGCAGGCGCTGATCTCTCTGCAGAGTGAGACGTTTGATGTGCTGCTGACGGATTTGTCCATGCCTGGGTTGGACGGCTACGAACTGGCTCGTCAGGCGCGTGCTCATTGGCCACAGATGCCTATACTGGCAGCCACTGCCAACGTGACCGTGCAAGAACATGAAGCCTGCAAGGCTGTAGGCATGGCGGGCGTGTTGACCAAGCCCTTGTCGTTGTTTGCATTGGGGCGCGCTTTGTTTGATGCATGCGGTCTGATGGACAGTGTTGATCAATCGCCACCGATATCTGCTCCGTCAAAGTCCGAAGTGCAGGAGGATTGGCTTGGAGGAAAGGTTCTACCGGCTGACGTGCAATCCATATTTGAGCAGGCTTGCTTCAACTCGTTAGCTGTCATATTACGGGCGCAGGATACAGATGATACGTCGCAAACTATGCTGGAGCTGCACTCGCTTAAAGGTGCGTTTGGCGTTTTTGGTATGCAGGTGCTTTCAGATCATGTAGGCCAAGTCGAAAAGATTGTTCAGTCAGTGGGAGTAAAGGAGGCTGCTGAATCAGTAACCCTATTTCGACAAGCCGTAGAAGCCACTGTCTTTAAGTCTTCGGGCGGCGCAGAAGCTCTTGTTGCACGGATAGTCAAGCTCGCCTCGTCTGGTTCTAATAGAGAAACTGAACAGGAGATTGAACTGTTGGGGAGGGAACTGTCTATCGTACTTTTCGAGTTGAGGGCTCGGTAGTAGAAAGAAGGCGGGTGGGGCCTCGACAGCTTCTATAGCTGGATAAGCGAATGCCACCGCACGCTTTCTGTGGAGTGACATTCACAGTGTTGACAGTTACAGCATAGTCACATGGATGCTTTCCTCAACCAGCAATTCGGTGGCGCCAGAGACGTACGCGTGATAAACCACGCCGTTGACTTCGGCCTGTCCGGCATCCATCCAGCTTTCAGACGCGACGTCCTTAAGCTGGATCGAATTTGAAGCGTCGCCGTTGATCACGAACTGATTCTTGCCATCGGCGAGCATTAGGTTCGTTTGTCCCAAGCCATCCAGCGCGTTCGCGCTAAGGCTAAGGCTGTTGGAGCCACCTTGGCCGAGGTCGATTTTTTCGATCCCGGTAATGCGGTCCACCAGTGTGTTGGGATCCAGTGTCATGTTCTTGCCATCAAGTAGCAGGGTGTCGATACCCTCGCCGCCGCTGATCAATGTGAACGAAGTGTCAGAGATGCCAACCACATCATTACCGCTACCACCATGAACCGACGATAGCGACTCGTCAGTAAGCAGCAAACCAGCTGTCGAATTATCATCGAACAACATCCACAAACTGCCAGTAGTTTCATGCTCGGCCGCGAGCATCAAGCCTTGATGAGAAACGCCCGCATCAACGGATACGCCTAGCCCCAAGGTGGTATCCAGATCAATAATACGACCCTTGATGGCGGAACCGCTGCCATCGCCCAATCCGGTATCAGTCCATGAAACAAACATCTTGCCATCTGCAAGGAATGACACATCGGGGGTAACTTGATCCCCCGACATCAACTGATGGATGCGCATTTCCTGGCCCACACGGTTGCCCGCGTCATCGAAAAATTGCGCATAAATACCAAAAGTATTTGTTCCCGGGGCTGTGTCTGCTTGCGAAGGGTAAACAACGACAAACCCGCCTCCAGGGCGACTGATTGCTACTGGGCGCTTTTGATCACCAGGCGTAAAAGTATTGATCAAGAACTCGTCAGTCAGCGCATTTCCGTTGGGAGAGAATATACGGCCCCAATTACCCTTGCCGGATTGGTCTGGACCATTTTTGTTGTCTGAGTCCCAAGTCACAATAAAGTTGCCATTGGATAACTCTGCAACGGTTGGTGATCCTTGGGCGCCACCTGTTGTTTGATTGGCTAGGAACTCGTCTCCCAATGATTGGTTTTTCGGGTCGAAGACCCGGAAATAGACGTCGTTGCTGGCAGAATCTTTTCCGTAGGTGATGACGACCTGGCCATTCTCAAGCGTTGTTACCACGGCTTTAGAGGGTGTATCAGTGTAGCTGGAGTAGCCCATTTTTCCGATGATGGTGTCGTTGCCGATGATATCTCCATTTGCGTCATATTGGCGTGCCATGACTTCCCAAGGTTGACCGTTCTTCAGTTGTGCTTGCCACACGATTAGGAAGCCACCGTCTTCAAGCGCAGTCATGGTTGCATTGTGACTGCGCAAATAACCTGACAAGTCAACAGTGGTGTCTGCACCGATTTTACTTGAGCCGCTTATTGAGCCGGTCTCGTCGTAGGTATAGCCAAAGTGCTGATAATGCACCACGTCGCGGCCATTTTCGTAATTATGCCATCCTATGATGAATGTGCCATCTGCAAGGGCAACAACACTCGGAATAACAGTTGAATTTGTGAGTTTCGAACTAACATGAAACTCGTCTCCGACAGGCATGCCGCTAGAGTCAAATAGTTGAGCCATGGGCTCGGTATTTGAGCCTTGCTTCGAAGCCCATACCACGATGAACCCACCGTCGGGTAATGCAGCAGTCACTGCTTCTTGCTGATTACCCGCTGTGGTGGTGTTGACGATGAACTCGGAGTAGAAGCCAGCATCGATATCGATCGTTAGGCCTTCAATGCCGAAACCCTTGCCATCGATATTATCGCTTTGCCAAGTAACAAAAATATTGCCGTTCTCCATCAGCACGGCGTCAAGTATGTGTGTTATATCGACGTTGTCCCCACCGGCCCCTTGGTTCCCCTGAGTAATCGAGTTAACCAAAAATTCGTGCCCGAGTTTTTGGCCACTGGCATCAAAGCGTTGAGCATAAACCGCCGAACCGCTGCCATCGCCGCCATCCGAACCCCAGAAAAGCATGTAGCCGCCGTCACCCAGCGCCACACCGACAGGCTTGTATTGCTTGCCAACCTGATATTCGTTGACGATGAAGTCACCGCCACTGATTAGTTCGGTTTTCCCCGATGAAGGATCAAAAGTGTAGTGGGCCGCACGAATGTCAGAGCCGACAGTCTTACTGTCGTTACTGTCCCAGAAAACTACGAAACTTCCATTCTTGAGTGTGATGACATGCGGATAGTTCTGGATAGAGTCCAAAGTGGTATTCAGGGTCAGAATCGGTCCTGCGGCAGATCCATCGGTCTTACGCAGTTGACCAAACACATCGTTATTGTTTCCAGCTCCGTTCCAGACGGTGATGTACCAGCCAGCATGAGTAGGGTCTTCAAATAGGGCCATTTCCGGTCCCCCTATACCCCTGATGGCACCACCGCTTTTGACAATGATCTCGCCGCTTACAGGCTGGTTGTTGGCACCGTAGGCGCGTTGCATGATCGACTGGCCGCCCTGGTCGCTGTACCAGGAAATGATGTATCCACCATCAGGCAGTCCCAGGGTACTCGCTGCACGCTGTCCGCCGACAATCGTCTGGTTGACCAGAAACTCATCGGTCTGGGCGCTGCCATCAGCGTTGTATTTACGGGCGAAAACGCCATCGCCATTATTGTCCAGAGCACTGGCCTGATAGGACTCCCAGACTACTAGATAACCCCCATCGGCCAGGGCCGTGACTTGTGGGCTGTCCTGGTTATTGAGGTTACGCTGGTTGACGAACTGCTCCTGGCCGATTTTTTGCGTGCCGGTCGGATCCATCAGTTGCATCATGACGTCATAGCCGCTGTCGGTATTCTGCTGCCAAACCACTACGAGTTTGCCATCGGTAAGTCTGGTTACCTGTGGATTGCTCTGTTCACCCTGTGTGGTAGTGTTGATCTGCGTTGAGCTATTGCCTAGGTTGAGATCAAAGCCGCCAACCGCATCGTTGCTGATGGTGACGGTATAGGCGGGACTTTGCGGGGTGGCGTTGCCGGCAGCATCAATTTCTACGGCCGTAAAGGTGTTCTGGCCAAAGCTCAGCGCTTCGTGCACGTTTACAGACCACTTGCCCTCGCTGTCTACCAACGAGCGGCCCACTTCGCGAGTGCCGTTGGCTGCAGTGACATAAAGAATGACGGTATCGCCGGCGGTACCAGTACCGTTGACGCTCGGGGTGTGATCATCAGTACGACCGCCGGAGAGTACATTGCCAGTAACACTGCCTTCGTCATCATAGACGCCGGTAATACGCAACTGAGAAGCGTCCGGCCCCGTGACGTCGACCACCAACTCAAAGGCTGGGGACAACTCACTCGGCGATTGAGTACCGCTGATGGCTTGTACAGTGATGGAGTGTGGACCTTCCGGTAATTCCTGTGTCGGCGTGAAGTTCCAGTCACCTTGGGCATCGGTGATAGTTTCCCCGATTAAAGTGCCGTTGTCGTAGATCCGGATCATATCACCGGGAGTTGCCTTGCCTTGCAGGGTCGGCAGGGTATCGTCGGTGTGACCGCCGCTGTTGAGTACACCGACAACGCTGCCTACATCGTCAATTACTGTGCCGATAGTCGGTGTCTGTGTACGATCGGCCCCTAAGAGCAGTTCGAAGGTGTCGCTTTGAGTGCTGAGGTTACCGGCCAGGTCACGGGCGACGGCAGTAAAGTCGTGCGTGCCGTCATTGAGGTCTGATGCGGGGGTGAGCGCCCAATCGCCGTTGGCGTCAGTGACACTGGTGCCGATCAGTTGACCGTTATCATAGATAAATACGGTCACGCCGGCCTCGGCCTTGCCGGACAGTGTAGGAGTACGGTCGTCAGTCAATGCGCCGGAGTTGAGGAGACCTTGCAGAGCACCGACATTGTCTTCGGCATGTAGGATGGTCGGTACGGCAGGAGGAATGGTGTCGACGGTGATCTTGTAAGCAGCCGACGCGAGGCCGGTGTTGCCAGAGAAGTCGATCGCCTTGGCCGAGATCGAATATTCGCCGTCGGGCATGATGAAGAAAGAGGAGAATTGCCAAGCACCCGAGGCATCGGCAAAGCTGGTGCCCAGTAGCGTTTTGCCAACGTAAATAGCGACCATGCTGAAGGCTTCGGCGTGGCCACTGATGACAGGAGTGTTATCTGCGGTGTAGCCATTTTTCGCAATGAGCATACCGCTATCACGGTCATCGACGATGCTGTCGATCACGACACGTGAGGGGGCGATGGAGTCGACAACCAATACAAAGGAGTTGGAAGAATCACCTCCGCCTTTCACGTGCGCGGACAATACGTGGCCACCTTCATCCAGCGATTGTTCTGGCATGAACGACCAATTTCCTTGGCTATCGACCTTAACTTCACCGATGACTTCGCTGCCGTCAAAGATTTCCAGAATGGCCCCTGCGGGGCCGGTACCCTGCAAGGTTGCAAACTTGTCATCAGTCACGCTGCCTGAGTTGAGTGAGCCTTGGCGGTCACCCAACTGGTCAAGCGCATTGGTGATCAGGGGCGGGTTTGCGAGCACAGGTGTGATTGACATCAACGAAAGCTCGGGAAGCTCTGCGGCCTGATGTACTTCCGGGCTTAGATCGGTGTTGATCACCTGAAGGCCCATAGCCTCTGCTTGGTTGGCCGAAGCGACTGCGGCGGGGAACATCAATCGATGAAGCAGTCCTAGGGCCGTACCTTCGGGCTGTTGCTCAGCAGTGGGCAAGGTCTGGGGAGTGAAGTTCAGTGGACCTTGCGGTGAGGCGTCTTGCGCCGATAGGTTGCGTACCAATTGACCGTCTTCGTGAAGGACGTGTACCTGACCGTTGTTAGAGAAAAAACGCTCTAGGGTGAGGGCTGGGTAGGATTGCTCCTGAGAGCGGAACGACAGCAGCAAGTCTTCTCCAGAGCGTTCGGCGACCAGTGCTTCTTCGACAGGCTCGTTCCCCAACTGTTGCAGCACGTACAGGTTGTTCGACGCGATCATGAGCGTTTGGCTCGCCATGTCCTGGGCTGAGCTCAGGGCGTAGGTTTGCATTAGAGAGTCCTCGGTAATAACCGAAAACTGAATGGAGCTATCAACGAGATTTTTCATGTGGAGTATAAAACGCCGTTAGTTATACAGCTAATGCTCTACTTGCTGCCAAGTAAAAGCGGAAATTTTAAAGGTGGTTTGAAGGTGGTTTACGTGCGGAATTAAAATGCAGGCCTCGAAAAAATTACGATTGGAAGCTTTTGACGAGACAGGTTTGTCCGCGCTAGGACTATATAGAGGGAGGGGGGGGGAATAAATCTGATTGGTTTTAAAAAAAGGTAATTTGGTGCGTATATGTCTGATTTTTTTGGAGGTGTGTGGAGCGCAGGGTGTAATGTGATGAGTGGTTTTTACAACTTAGAAGCATTTATAAGTTTTTGTGGCCAATCGATTGGCTAGTTTAAGCTGTGATTCAGAGGTTTAGTCTGTCCTCTTAGTATGGCCTTGTCGAAACATAAGTTTGCGCATCGCAGAGACAAATACAAAGCGGGGAGCCTCCAAGGCTCCCCGTTTTTGTTATGGCTATATCATTAGCGATGAAGTGAAATTCATTGCGTTTCCCTATGAAGTGATATTCAAGTTTTGATAGGTTACAGCATAGTCACATGGATGCTTTCCTCAACCAGCAATTCGGTGGCGCCAGAGACGTACGCGTGATAAACCACGCCGTTGACTTCGGCCTGTCCGGCATCCATCCAGCTTTCAGACGCGACGTCCTTAAGCTGGATCGAATTTGAAGCGTCGCCGTTGATCACGAACTGATTCTTGCCATCGACGAGCATTAGGTTCGTTTGTCCCAAGCCATCCAGCGCGTTCGCGCTAAGGCTAAGGCTGTTGGAGCCACCTTGGCCGAGGTCGATTTTTTCGATCCCGGTAATGCGGTCCACCAGTGTGTTGAGATCCAGTGTCATGTTCTTGCCATCAAGTAGCAGGGTGTCGATACCCTCGCCGCCGCTGATCAATGTGAACGAAGTGTCAGAGATGCCAACCACATCATTACCGCTACCACCATGAACCGACGATAGCGACTCGTCAGTAAGCAGCAAACCAGCTGTCGAATTATCATCGAACAACATCCACAAACTGCCAGTAGTTTCATGCTCGGCCGCGAGCATCAAGCCTTGATGAGAAACGCCCGCATCAACGGATACGCCTAGCCCCAAGGTGGTATCCAGATCAATAATACGACCCTTGATGGCGGAACCGCTGCCATCGCCCAATCCGGTATCAGTCCATGAAACAAACATCTTGCCATCTGCAAGGAATGACACATCGGGGGTAACTTGATCCCCCGACATCAACTGATGGATGCGCATTTCCTGGCCCACACGGTTGCCCGCGTCATCGAAAAATTGCGCATAAATACCAAAAGTATTTGTTCCCGGGGCTGTGTCTGCTTGCGAAGGGTAAACAACGACAAACCCGCCTCCAGGGCGACTGATTGCTACTGGGCGCTTTTGATCACCAGGCGTAAAAGTATTGATCAAGAACTCGTCAGTCAGCGCATTTCCGTTGGGAGAGAATATACGGCCCCAATTACCCTTGCCGGATTGGTCTGGACCATTTTTGTTGTCTGAGTCCCAAGTCACAATAAAGTTGCCATTGGATAACTCTGCAACGGTTGGTGATCCTTGGGCGCCACCTGTTGTTTGATTGGCTAGGAACTCGTCTCCCAATGATTGGTTTTTCGGGTCGAAGACCCGGAAATAGACGTCGTTGCTGGCAGAATCTTTTCCGTAGGTGATGACGACCTGGCCATTCTCAAGCGTTGTTACCACGGCTTTAGAGGGTGTATCAGTGTAGCTGGAGTAGCCCATTTTTCCGATGATGGTGTCGTTGCCGATGATATCTCCATTTGCGTCATATTGGCGTGCCATGACTTCCCAAGGTTGACCGTTCTTCAGTTGTGCTTGCCACACGATTAGGAAGCCACCGTCTTCAAGCGCAGTCATGGTTGCATTGCGACTGCGCAAATAACCTGACAAGTCAACAGTGGTGTCTGCACCGATTTTACTTGAGCCGCTTATTGAACCGGTCTCGTCGTAGGTATAGCCAAAGTGCTGATAATGCACCACGTCGCGGCCATTTTCGTAATTATGCCATCCTATGATGAATGTGCCATCTGCAAGGGCAACAACACTCGGAATAACAGTTGAATTTGTGAGTTTCGAACTAACATGAAACTCGTCTCCGACAGGCATGCCGCTAGAGTCAAATAGTTGAGCCATGGGCTCGGTATTTGAGCCTTGCTTCGAAGCCCATACCACGATGAACCCACCGTCGGGTAATGCGGCAGTCACCGCTTCTTGCTGATTACCCGCTGTGGTGGTGTTGACGATGAACTCGGAGTAGAAGCCAGCATCGATATCGATCGTTAGGCCTTCAATGCCGAAACCGTTGCCATCGATATTATCGCTTTGCCAAGTAACAAAAATATTGCCGTTCTCCATCAGCACGGCGTCAAGTATGTGTGTTATATCGACGTTGTCCCCACCGGCCCCTTGGTTCCCCTGAGTAATCGAGTTAACCAAAAATTCGTGTCCGAGTTTTTGGCCGCTGGCATCAAAGCGTTGAGCATAAACCGCCGAACCGCTGCCATCGCCGCCGTCCGAACCCCAGAAAAGCATGTAGCCGCCATCACCCAGCGCCACACCGACAGGCTTGTATTGCTTGCCAACCTGATATTCGTTGACGATGAAGTCACCGCCACTGATTAGTTCGGTTTTCCCCGATGAAGGATCAAAAGTGTAGTGGGCCGCACGAATGTCAGAGCCGACAGTCTTACTGTCGTTACTGTCCCAGAAAACTACGAAACTTCCATTCTTGAGTGTGATGACCTGCGGATAGTTCTGGATAGAGTCCAAAGTGGTATTCAGGGTCAGAATCGGTCCTGCGGCAGATCCATCGGTCTTACGCAGTTGACCAAACACATCGTTATTGTTTCCAGCTCCGTTCCAGACGGTGATGTACCAGCCAGCATGAGTAGGGTCTTCAAATAGGGCCATTTCCGGTCCCCCTATACCCCTGATGGCACCACCGCTTTTGACAATGATCTCGCCGCTTACAGGCTGGTTGTTGGCACCGTAGGCGCGTTGCATGATCGACTGGCCGCCCTGGTCGCTGTACCAGGAAATGATGTATCCACCATCAGGCAGTCCCAGGGTACTCGCTGCACGCTGTCCGCCGACAATCGTCTGGTTGACCAGAAACTCATCGGTCTGGGCGCTGCCATCAGCGTTGTATTTACGGGCGAAAACGCCATCGCCATTATTGTCCAGAGCACTGGCCTGATAGGACTCCCAGACTACTAGATAACCCCCATCGGCCAGGGCCGTGACTTGTGGGCTGTCCTGGTTATTGAGGTTACGCTGGTTGACGAACTGCTCCTGGCCGATTTTTTGCGTGCCGGTCGGATCCATCAGTTGCATCATGACGTCATAGCCGCTGTCGGTATTCTGCTGCCAAACCACTACGAGTTTGCCATCGGTAAGTCTGGTTACCTGTGGATTGCTCTGTTCACCCTGTGTGGTAGTGTTGATCTGCGTTGAGCTATTGCCTAGGTTGAGATCAAAGCCGCCAACCGCATCGTTGCTGATGGTGACGGTATAGGCGGGACTTTGCGGGGTGGCGTTGCCGGCAGCATCAATTTCTACGGCCGTAAAGGTGTTCTGGCCAAAGCTCAGCGCTTCGTGCACGTTTACAGACCACTTGCCCTCGCTGTCTACCAACGAGCGGCCCACTTCGCGAGTGCCGTTGGCTGCAGTGACATAAAGAATGACGGTATCGCCGGCGGTACCAGTACCGTTGACGCTCGGGGTGTGATCATCAGTACGACCGCCGGAGAGTACATTGCCAGTAACACTGCCTTCGTCATCATAGACGCCGGTAATACGCAACTGAGAAGCGTCCGGCCCCGTGACGTCGACCACCAACTCAAAGGCTGGGGACAACTCACTCGGCGATTGAGTACCGCTGATGGCTTGTACAGTGATGGAGTGTGGACCTTCCGGTAATTCCTGTGTCGGCGTGAAGTTCCAGTCACCTTGGGCATCGGTGATAGTTTCCCCGATTAAAGTGCCGTTGTCGTAGATCCGGATCATATCACCGGGAGTTGCCTTGCCTTGCAGGGTCGGCAGGGTATCGTCGGTGTGACCGCCGCTGTTGAGTACACCGACAACGCTGCCTACATCGTCAATTACTGTGCCGATAGTCGGTGTCTGTGTACGATCGGCCCCTAAGAGCAGTTCGAAGGTGTCGCTTTGAGTGCTGAGGTTACCGGCCAGGTCACGGGCGACGGCAGTAAAGTCGTGCGTGCCGTCATTGAGGTCTGATGCGGGGGTGAGCGCCCAATCGCCGTTGGCGTCAGTGACACTGGTGCCGATCAGTTGACCGTTATCATAGATAAATACGGTCACGCCGGCCTCGGCCTTGCCGGACAGTGTAGGAGTACGGTCGTCAGTCAATGCGCCGGAGTTGAGGAGACCTTGCAGAGCACCGACATTGTCTTCGGCATGTAGGATGGTCGGTACGGCAGGAGGAATGGTGTCGACGGTGATCTTGTAAGCAGCCGACGCGAGGCCGGTGTTGCCAGAGAAGTCGATCGCCTTGGCCGAGATCGAATATTCGCCGTCGGGCATGATGAAGAAAGAGGAGAATTGCCAAGCACCCGAGGCATCGGCAAAGCTGGTGCCCAGTAGCGTTTTGCCAACGTAAATAGCGACCATGCTGAAGGCTTCGGCGTGGCCACTGATGACAGGAGTGTTATCTGCGGTGTAGCCATTTTTCGCAATGAGCATACCGCTATCACGGTCATCGACGATGCTGTCGATCACGACACGTGAGGGGGCGATGGAGTCGACAACCAATACAAAGGAGTTGGAAGAATCACCTCCGCCTTTCACGTGCGCGGACAATACGTGGCCACCTTCATCCAGCGATTGTTCTGGCATGAACGACCAATTTCCTTGGCTATCGACCTTAACTTCACCGATGACTTCGCTGCCGTCAAAGATTTCCAGAATGGCCCCTGCGGGGCCGGTACCCTGCAAGGTTGCAAACTTGTCATCAGTCACGCTGCCTGAGTTGAGTGAGCCTTGGCGGTCACCCAACTGGTCAAGCGCATTGGTGATCAGGGGCGGGTTTGCGAGCACAGGTGTGATTGACATCAACGAAAGCTCGGGAAGCTCTGCGGCCTGATGTACTTCCGGGCTTAGATCGGTGTTGATCACCTGAAGGCCCATAGCCTCTGCTTGGTTGGCCGAAGCGACTGCGGCGGGGAACATCAATCGATGAAGCAGTCCTAGGGCCGTACCTTCGGGCTGTTGCTCAGCAGTGGGCAAGGTCTGGGGAGTGAAGTTCAGTGGACCTTGCGGTGAGGCGTCTTGCGCCGATAGGTTGCGTACCAATTGACCGTCTTCGTGAAGGACGTGTACCTGACCGTTGTTAGAGAAAAAACGCTCTAGGGTGAGGGCTGGGTAGGATTGCTCCTGAGAGCGGAACGACAGCAGCAAGTCTTCTCCAGAGCGTTCGGCGACCAGTGCTTCTTCGACAGGCTCGTTCCCCAACTGTTGCAGCACGTACAGGTTGTTCGACGCGATCATGAGCGTTTGGCTCGCCATGTCCTGGGCTGAGCTCAGGGCATAGGTTTGCATTAGAGAGTCCTCGGTAATGACCGAAAACTGAATGGAGCTATCAACGAGATTTTTCATGTGGAATATAGAACTTCATGTAATTACAGGGTTGATGCTTTTCCTGTTGCTAGGGAAAGCACAATTTTAAAGCTCCATAGAGTTGGTCGCGTGGCAAAAATAACGCGTATGGAAAATCCTTTAGTCCATCCCAGCCACACGATCACATGAGCTTCATCGGTTTGCTTCTGAAATGTAATTTTCAGATGTGGTGTTAAGGAAAGCTGCGATTCTGCGCGATGAGAAGGCTAAAGGGGGGGGCATAAACTGAGTATCTGACCAGTCCTAAAACGCGTGGTGAACATGGCTTACAACTGACTGATCAGTTCGTGCGTGCAAAAAATACTAGGGGATAGCTGTGAGTATAAATTTCTAATTCACCAAAGGATGGTGAGTTAAATCACAAAGCTAAGATTAGCTGAGAATTAGAGTGTGGAATGCTAGATGTGATAATTTTTAGCGTCATCAAAGTTCTCTGTGGAACTGATATTGAATACCCATTTGATCATCGTGCTCCGATGATTGCTGGTGAGCTGGTGTAATTAGGGCTTCTTTCGTTTGTTTGTAGTTGGTCGAGCTGTTTGGGTCTTAATTGTAGTGGTTTGGCCGATTTTTATGCCGTGGTTTATGTTTTTTTATGAGGGTATATGTTGTTGATTTTTAATGGGATTACCGTTTTTGCGTGTGGCAGGGTATTTTGTGGCGGGGGTAATAAAACTCCAGATTTATATGCGTCGCGGTTATTTTTTTGAAATTATCAGGTCGCTCATTAGGCAGCTTATCTTAAGCTGTTCTACGCTGTGAGGAAGCGGCATCAAGGTGGACGGAATTAGTGGTAGCGTCCAGGTAGTGCCAGTATTCCTGACGATCACGACGGGCTTTCCCCGTTTAGAGAGAGTAATAGCATGCGTAGCGTAATCGTCTATGCACTAAGTCTTCTGCTATCGGGCTGTAATGGCCTGCCGCATCCTCTGACCAATGCAGAGAACTACCGGGGATACTTCAACGTCCACTCGAGCTACCCGATGCCCTATCAGGCTCAGGGAAGTGCGGTGCAGTGGAATCAGGAGATAGCAGTGACCGTGGCCCATATTCCGTATATTGCTGATGTGGTGTACCGGTGTAGCACCGGCTGCGATTTGGTTTTTTTCAAGCACCCAGCAGTAGGGGCGTTACCTGCTTGGCGGAATGTAGCAGGGGGTGAGCCGGTGACGGCTGTGGGTTCTAGTCTGCTTTCGATTGATGTTGAGGGGGAGGGGGTCGCAAAAAACACTCGAGTACGACTTAGCGACGTTTCTGATCCTACGCCTTATGCGGTACAAGACGGGCCAGTAATTAAGGGGATGTCGGGCGGCCCGGTTTACGGCAACGACGGTGCGGTAGTCGGCATCACCGTCGGAATGTTGAGTGGTGATGTAGCTCGGGTTGGAGAGCTGAGCTCCAGCAAACGTCTCAGTATATTTCTACCTTATGACATAATTCATAAAGAATGGACCCTCTATAAGGCGCGCCAAAAGATGATGGAAGTTGGTGTGATCGGGAGAGGATACATTTTAATTAAAGATTTCTATCCCGGACGATCGGGCTCTCGAGGTAGGTAAACCATTTTCAAACGCAGAAAAATTTATCGCCACCACATAGCAATACTATCCGAAAGCCTATTGAGTGGGGTCGAGCAGTGCCTGTTCGGCTGAATCCCCCGAATTCTCTAGATACCTTGCAAGTTCATTGCGAAACGCTTTCAAACTCTACCGGTGACAGTTGATTATTGATACCATCCCGGCGTTGTACGTTGTAGAACACCTCGATGTAATCGAACACATCACTACGAGCATCTTCCCGCGTGGTGTAGATTTTCCGCTTGATTCGTTCTCGCTTTAGAAGCTGGAAAAAGCGCTCGGCCACGGCGTTTTCATGGCAGCTGCCTCGACGACTCATGCTGGTAACCAAATTGTTCGCCTTCAAAAAGTTGCGCCAATAGGAGCTCCTGTATCGGCTACCTTGGTCGGAGTGAACCATCACCTCTTGCTTTCGTTTTACGCCTCTAAACCGCCATCAATAATGCATCAATGGCCAAATCACTGGTCATTTGCGACTTCATTGACCAGCCAACAACCTGACGAAAAAAGATCTAGCATCACTGCCAAATACAACCGGCCTTCATACGTACGAATGTAGGTGTTTCGGTGACCCAGACCTTGTTGGGTTCCACGACATCGAACTGGCGCTTCAGCAAATTGGGTGAGGCGACCGCAGGCTTACCACCGTACTTTCCAGGGCGGCGTCGATACCCTGTCTGAGAGCGCAAACGGTTAAGACACATCAGCCTCTCCACGCGATGCCTATCACACTCCTCACCGACCTCGTGCAGATCGTCATGGATCTAGCGATATCCATAAACGCCGTCGCTCTCCAGCCATGAATGCTTGGTCAAATCCAGTAGTCGATGGTCGTCTCTGGCGCGTAGAGATGGCGGATCAGACAGCGGGGTGTAATAACCGCTGGGATGGACTTACAGCGTCAGGCAAAGTCGTCGAATCGAATAGTCGCCCGCGTGCTGCTTGATAAAGGCGTACTTCTGCCGCACTCCTTGGCAAAGTACACGGCGGCCTTTTTTTAGATGTCTCGCTTTTCAGTGACCCGCTTGAGTTCGGCTCGCAGACGATGCAGTTCAGCGGGCTGATCATCATCTTGCTGCCGTTCTTCTTGAGGTTTGCTCTAGCGCTTTATCCAGGCATAGAGGCTATGCCTGGACACGCCGAGACGTGCCGCTACATCAGCGACAGGCAGCTTCTTTTCGCAGTGCGACCTCAATCGGCGAGGGTGCGACGAGGGGATCGGTCGTGACCGGGAGGTTTGCATCAGATTTGCAGATTGGTACTAAATCCAAGCAACGGGATTTTCTCTAACTTACTACTAAATTCATTTCCCGAGTGGTAAGAAGGTGTATCTCTTAGTATTGGTATTATCCATTGTTGGACTGGGCTCAATGGCGCTTGATAGCCGAGCAGACGACTTAGCCTGGCTGTCGTTCATGACCGCGCTTTTAATAACGATGCGCTGTTTCATTCGGAGTCAGCTCGCGTCGAAGCTAAGCCCAGCCTGCAATACTTACCCTACAAAGACAAAACTGCGGTTGTCTCCGATGCGAAGGCAACTTACGCGCAAGCCAATAATATAGAAACCCGAAAGCGTATAATTCAACGTGCACACGAACTGATCGGTACGCCCTACAGCTGGGGTGGAACGTCCGGAACCAAAGGCTTTGATTGCAGCGGGTTGCTGGTTTATCTATTTCGCAGTGAGGGGGGAATGGAAATACCGCGTACTACGGTGTCAATGATTAATGAAGGCTACTTATCTGTTTCCCGGCGCTATCTGCAACCCGGAGACGTAGTGTTTTTTGATAACAAGGGTAGGGGGCAAGTAGATCATGTGGGTTTATATATAGGTGATAATCAATTTGTTCATGCTCCTCGTACAGGTACGTCAATTCGTATTGACTCGTTGGGAAATCAGTATTGGAGCCAACGCTACTTCGGGGGGGGCGTCGTTTTGATGAAAACTCATCTACATGAAGCGGATGATTGCTCGACGGAACACTGCCTTTTCTATGTATCTGTCTTCTGGGATAGGTTTCCATTGCTAGTTTGCCGAAGGCTTTAATATTTAGATTAGCATCGTTGCACCGCGCACATAGATGCGTGCGGGGGATTTGTCGGAAATTATATTTTCATTACTTATCGTGACACGGCCATTTGTAAGTGCATCTGCCCCGGCTTTGCTGTTCCGTTAACGCATCACGAGCAATTCGATAAAGCATCCAGTCATCGACATCTATAGTTGCGCTGTCTGCAATCAAAGTTTCCATAATATAAGATTTGAACAGGCCACGTTTCCATGGCCCAGAATATATAACCAAACCCAATATTTTTGAATTTTTAATTGCTTGGTTGTGTAAAAAAATATATATAGGTTGTAATAATACCAGGCAAGTTTACCAGCTACGTGCTATTAAGGTGATGCCGAAGGTTCATGAAATTCAAAAATAATTTTATTGTGATAGAGTCGTGAGTGTTCGATGGGTTTTGAGCGTCTCATTCAAAAATTCCAAGTTGACCGGTTTTACCCGAATAATGCCGCGACCTGGGGCGTCAATATCTCCGATCATCATGAAAGACATAGAAATCATTAGTGGCAATATTAGCAGGAGTGCAGCACTCCGGCGTACGCCGCGGGCGTTGTACCCGAGCATCACGTTGCAACATGCCGCCACAAGACTAAGTAGTAGCCAAGCAGCAAGCGGTATTTGATTGCGCCAATTGGCTTGGGTCTTTCTTTGTGTGCTCAGTACATCATTGATGCCGGTGACCGTCAGCGCAGTTATTGGTGTTTGTTTTGAGTTGGCTGCCAAACTAATAGAGGACCAAAGTTTATTTTGAATATCTATAGTTTCTAAGTGAATATTTTTCTGCTTTAGGGGGGCGTGGGTGCCATAAAATTGTAGGCGCTTATCTAGGTAGTCTATGAGCAATGACTGTATTTTAGGGCCGTCTTCTGCGGGTAACAGGTCCATGCGGATATAGGCAGCATTGATTGCTGCAGCCTCCATTTCCTCGCCTGCCTGACGGCTATTGAAACCGTTAATGGACATGGAAAGAGTGAAGCCAATAAGTAAGGCCAGAAGCGAAAGACTAGCTCCCAATATCATGCGAAAATCCTCAAGGCCTTCCGCTGGACTTTTCGTTCCCCGGTTCATCCATATTCCCAGTTGTGTCGCTAGCCATAGACAGGATAGAGATGCAAGAAATATTCCTATTGAATTTAATGTCATATAAGTTCTATGTTATGTAGGGTTTTCTATCCATGATGTAAACTCCGCCTACCTGACAAGGCAGCGTTCCAAATAATGGTTACGCTGGTTCTATTGCGGGTAGAGGATTCTATCCTTGAGTATAGAAAGAATATAATTTTCATACGGTTTGCGCTTCACAACATAATTTAGTGTTGCGGTTGGCAAGGTTTCTATACTTTCACGCCTAGATCTTATTTTACAGTTATCGGCATGGGTATCTGATTTGTTCTAAATTTATTCGTGCGATTTTGTTTTTAAGTCCTGAATCTTGTGCGGAAAAATTTAAGCTTATTGGTTTTTGCTAAATCCTGCTTGGCTATTTAAGCTTTTTTTGACTGGCAATTTGTGGTCGGGCTGATTCGGCGAGCAGCATCGGTGAGCTGCCTATATCTCATAAAACATAAAGCTGATTGGCAATCAATTGGAGTAATCGAAAGTGTCGTGTGCGGTGATGAGCGGTAGTAGCTAAAATCTGAGCAGCGTTTATTTGAGTTGGGTGGTACTTGGCTTGTTGTTAGTGAGTTTTAAAATTTGATGTTGTAATTTTAACGTGAGTGTTGAAATGGCTTTTCCGAGTTATCCGCTTTTAGAGTTCGTGCGTGGAGTTTGATGTTGTACGCTTTAGGATAATTGAGTGTCTAAAAAGGGCGATCGTCTAGTTTGCGATGATCCTAATTTTGGCGCCTGGGATTGGCGCTTGTGTTTGTCATCTAGGAGTTGGTGCTCCTGTTTCTATTCAACTGGATTCTATATTGCGTCTGAAAATTTTCCGTGTTTGTCATATTTAATTTTTAGGCAGTGAAACCGGCTTTCGTCTCACAGCATCAATTACTTTGCGCTCAACTCGCTTCAAAACTTTTCCATTAGCCTCAGTAGCTCAGCACTCACAGTGGATGACTGTTGAGTTGTTATTAGGTATTCTTGGGGGATTATTTCGTCATCGCCAAATTTACGGTACTTGTCAGGCTTAAAATTCATTTGAATTAATGCGCCTGGTCGTATAGTTGTGAAGATGACGAATGGTTTATTTTTTGTTTCTTTTGTGTGGCTCTTCAAACTGCTTGTAGGATTCTGTACGAACTATTGGTATTTGGCTTGGTGCGTTGATACATAAAGAGACCGATTGTTCATTGGCATTAACTTGCAGTATTCTGATTTGGATTTCGTCGCAGATGCGCTGGCGCTGGTCGGGCTTTCTTGTGAGAATTAACAAAGTATTCCTTCTTTTAGCTGATTATGATGTTCTGGTGATTTTTGAATAGATTTTGTGGGATGGATATAGGATAAGTATTAATCTTTCCGGGTGGTCGGGGTATTTGACAGAATCTCGAAGCGCCGAGATTTGCTTTTAGCCGCGCTATGGATAACAAGACTTACAGTGGTGTAGGGTGATCTGGATTTGTGCTGCTGCGCCGCTCCGATACTGGCACCACATGAACCAATGTAGTCCAGGTAGCGACGCGCATGTCTACAGGGCCGATGCCTAACTAAATTGAAAAAAATGTGGCTTCAAGCGGCGGCCTGGCGGAGGTGGGATGCCTTTGGGTTTGGTTGCGGGAGTCAGTGCATCGTGAGCTTGCCTTCCACTTCTGCATGTCCGCATGTGATTTCCGAGCCGCAACTGGTCTGGTAGGTTGTCCGATCAAATCCTGCACTTTTGGCTTTAGGTCGATCTGAAGTAAATTCTCTGGCTTATTCTTTCGACGCATAAAGTCGAGCGTCTAGACAAAACTCTGCAGGGTGGTCATATCGCGCTTTGGATATGAGAACAGACGTCGACTTCGGCGGTAAAGCGACAGTTCTCGCGAATGCTACGATCTGGTTTTTGTCGGTTCCGGTTGAGAGCAGTTCCTGCAACTGCCAGAAAGATCAAAAGGTAGGCTTGACCATGTACAGCGCGATTGCCGTAAGGAGAGGGGTGAGTTTCGTTGAATACATGGGATATCGTTGCTACGCTGGGAGGGCGACGGTAGATTAGAATTCGATGGATTACTAATTGTTTTGTTATGCGTTTTGGGACAAGTTCTAAAGATTTTGGCTGGGTGTTAAGATAGTATTTGATCGTTCGCCAAGCCAGATTTTCATAGCAGCCTTGACCGGGGGATTTGCTTCTGGCTTGGGCGAACTCCTTTTTACGCACTTCGTTGCCCGCTGTAGACTGGCAGGCATATAGGAGATTGACGTGCGAGATTCTTGAGATCTGAGAGGGATAAAAGAGAAGTCAAAGTTATGCCGCCTTTTGCCGGTAAAACGCACTCGCTCTACCGGAGTATTCCACGGAGCGCCAGCTTTCCTGCTCAGCTTCCTCTTCCTTGGTGATCGTGTGATTGATACGCCTTCCAGGCGAAAATCGCTGATCTTAGAGTTCTCCTAACTCGCTGGCCCTGGGCGACGACCCGTATTGTGCTGAGTGCTTCCTGAATCAATGTGTAAAAGTGATATTGAGCTTGGAAAAAAGTTTCGGTCCCCGACCTCGGGTTTGCAACTATGTGGGGTTTGGGATGAGTTGGTACAAACAGCCAAAACTAAAGTGGCGACAGTTATCTGGTAAGTGGGGGAAGTGATTAGGCGACGGGGCTGTGAATATGCGGTTGTCGTAAGAAAGTAGGGCATTTCTAAAATTTAATCCTTTTCAAAGAAAATAACCTAGCAATTTCTTTAAGGCACGTTTGCTTTTGGTCGCTCCGAGGAAATTCGTTGTCATTTGGTTTGATAACGTTCCCCGGAAAAACTCGACGAATTAGGGTTGCCGTGGTTGCCCCGAAAGACCTGAAAAATATTGACGAATATCTGATAAGTCCTATATCGAGAAAATGTACGACCTGATTAAAATATGGATTTAAAATAAGTAGGATATAATTTCGTGCATACTTTGCCTGTTTTGGTATCGTTATTTTTTTGCACGTGCTCACGTTTTCTGCTGCTGAGGCTAGTAATCAGTACTTTGATATCCCAGTTTGGCCAGGCGATGAAGAGTCATGTCCGACCCCAAGAAATATACGAAATAACGGAAACGTGTTTAGCGCTCCAGCTAAGTCGGAGAGTGTTGGTTGGATTGGCATGTTGCCGGGTGATGGGATCGAAAATGTTGTTTCTTTTGAAAAAGCGGTTTTTGTTTTGACTCAAGAATACTCTGACATCCGGGGACTTCTTAGTGCGTGTATTTACGCGATGTCTAAGGGGAGATATCTGAGAATGAGGCTGGGATCTGGAACTAAACATGAAGAGATTATGTGGATAGTTAGGTCCTATTTGTGGAGGAGATCGCAGGATTTTTCATATAAAATTATTTTGGAGTGCACGGAAAAGAATGAGCGTGCATGTGGTTTTTTCTTAAAGTGAAAAAATTTATATATAGAGTAAGGGTGTGTTCAATAGCAAATTAATGAATGGCTAACTATGTTGGTCTAAAGAGTTTATTTTTTATCTATGCGAATTTTTTGTTAACGTATCAAGGTGGGGCGCTCGAATCGTTGAACTCGGCTGTCACACTTTGTGGCTTTAACGTATTGCCGCAAAGCGTAAAATATTTGCACAATGAACTGTGGTGTTTGGCGAGGTTTTTGACAATTTAGTCGCTATCTTAAACGTTGATGCTATCGCAGTTACCCTTCAGTAAGTTACGTTTTTTACTGGTGTCGAATGCCGGCCAGCCTTCGTAGTGCCAAAATTAAGCTAACGAGAGAGTCAATTTTGGTGAGCCCTTTGAGCAGCATCAGCTGTCAAAATTTCTAATAGTATCTGCCCGCTGCCCTATTTCTCCTTAACCGGGTCCGATATTAGCCCACTGCGTAAATTTCTTACTCACATTGATCTCGAGATGCCGATCCTGACTAACCTGATAATCTCAACTTGAAAGACCTTGGACGGTTTTTTTTGCGAAAGATATCGACTTTGGAGAGATGGCTATTGTGGCACCGGGCTGGTTATATCGCGTTGGAAGACGTTTTTATATTGCATCGGTTAGAAGCACTCATTGGCAGGGCGCTGCAATCAACCAAAATCCGTCATTGTTTGTACTCTTTGTCGAATACGGTAGATGCTTAATTTGCGGAGAGTATGAGTCTCCTTCACCGCCAAATTTATACCTGAAGCGCTCGTTTAACAGGGCTTTGTTGTGCCTGGCTTTTTTTGTTCCCCCATTCGGATTTGGAAAGTAGGCCTCGCCGCCAGGTGACTCTCGATGGGGCGCTTTCTCGTATTAGCAATCAACGCTGGCGTCTGTGTGCAGCTCGTTGAGCTAATCTATAATGATTTCCGCCCAATGAGCATGCGGTAAGTATTCACTGTCGAGTGAATCTAGATGGCCTTGAGGTTCTTTCCGCGTACCTCTTGCCCGTCGAGTAGCATCGTCATAGGCCCACCAGTTCACGGACAAAGCTCAAGCCCTGCTCAGAGCCCACCAGCAGCGCGCCGGGACACAACACTCACTCATATTCGGGGGGCACCCGCCAGCAGCGCCTGGCGCAGCTCAGTAGCGTTGCTAGGACCAATCAACCGCGCACGCATGCTGCTGTCAGCATGGCGGCGGCCAGCAGGGCTTTCAGGTCGGCCAACTGCTGGTCACGGCCGCCTTGCTGCTGGGCAGGTCAGAGAGTGCCGCCATGGGGGAGCTGTCGGCGGCGTAGCTCTCCAGGACGGCAATCTGGCCGGCCATGGATTGATGGGCGGCTTTGACCATGGTGCAACGCTCCAGCGGTGGAGACTGCCAGCGCGGCAAGGTGCCTGCGGCGGGGATCTCCCACTTTTCCGTCTCCAGTTTCGACAGGTGCCGCGCTCGCCGCTCTGTTCGCACCAGGCCAGGCATCGGCAGCAAAGCGTTGAGGCGCGCCAGGCTGTCGGCCAACTGATCGAAACAGGTGGCCAGTAACAGCAGGCACAGCGCGTGCTAGGGGGGGCGTCGCGCCTGCCAATGTCGCTGACATCCACCAGCTTGTCGGCCAGGTGCTGAAAACAAGTTAGGTGCAGACAAAAAGCGCTGATAGCCGCGGCCCTGGCTAACCCCTCTTTGAAGCGGCGTCATCACCAGGCAGGCCGGGGCCTCGCCCATTTGATCGGCGAGCGCGGCACGCCCTGCAGCGATCGCACCCTGGGCCGCATCACCCACCGGCTCCGGGTTGATCGTCGTCTTGCCATTGAGATCGGCCAGGCGTTTGGCTGTGCTGGCCATCTCGCCGTCGGAGAAGGTCTGCGTATTTTCACTGCATCCCAGGTCATGCCGGCGGCGCCCATTTGATGGCCTTCATCACCTTGAGTTTTTTGTCCTTGAGAGCGGTGGCCAAGTCCTGCTTGAAGTTGTCGGCGTGCTGCAATGCTGCCTGCTTGAAGCGCACCGTCTTGGCCCACCAGGTGCAGTTGCGCTGCCGTATGCGGACGAAAGCCTTTCACCAGGTTGGCGCTGGCATCCAAACCGCTCAATACCATGCCTGTCAGGTTGATCTGATCGTCCATCCGAACGCGTGAGCGCTCGGGCAGACGACAACCTGCGAGGCTGGCTGATCCGCTGGGCACTTTCGACAGAGCGCTTTGGGGCGGCGGCAGTCCTCAGTGGACCGCTGTTTCAGCCAATGCGTCAATTCAAATATGTTTGCGAACCCGGGAGGTAATTCAATGAGCTTGATCATCTACCAACTTACTCTCAGGCCTAGGTTACCGCTAACGCCTTCCATCGTATTTGTATCGAGGTTGGTATTGTAGTCCGCGGCAAGGTACACGCTGACGGTGGACGACAACTTGGCGACAACGCCCACACCGAGGTCGGCAGTGGATGACTTGTGATCGGTTTTAATCCGGTCCACGTCGTCGTAGGTTACCGTGTCACTGCCACCGAAGGTGCGCCAGGCGTTGGCCCGCACATACGGTTCGATCGGGGTGTTCTGCACCAGGTAACGACCCTTCAGGCGTGCGCCGAGGCGGCCGGTCCAGTAGTCCTGGGAATCGAATGAAACCTTGGAAATGCCGTCGTTCTGGTGGTCTATGTCAATCTGCTGGTTGATCACCTGCACCTGGGGTTCCACCACCCAGTGTTCGGAGACGGTAATCGGGTAGCCAGCTTCTGCCGAGAGGGCCAGGGCGTGGCCCTTGTTGTCGATCTTCACATCACGGTCGGACTTGCTGTCACCGTCAAAGCGTGTGCCCATGGCCACCAGGTCCACGTACCAGCCTTTTGGATCGGTGAGGGTCCAGTAGGCGCCGAAGTTATCGCCGTCCAGCTTGACCCGCCCGGAGCGGTTGTCCTGGAAGCCCATTGAAAAGCCCTTGATATCACCTTGCAGGCGGCTTTGGCCGATGAATAGGCCCAAGCGCTGGATCTGCCCGCCGCTGGTCTCGGAGGCGTAGAGGTCGTGGCCGACCTGGTAGCCCTTGATGGAGCCGTCGAAACTCGGCGACACCGTGCCCGACCAGCTCTTGTTGAAGTCACTGCCATAGGCACGGCCCCAGCTCGCTGGAACCGGTCCGGTTTCGCTGAGCAGGCTTTGTTCGCCCTGGCGGTCATGGAAGGTGCCCAGGGCTTGCAGGGTCATCAACTGGGCGGCCGGGACGACCACCGAGTACACCGGCACCTCCAGGCGATACAACGGAATCGGCTCGGCCCCGGCGATGGCGGCAGGCAACACCGGATTGCTCGCTGCCGACTCCGGCGAGGTGGCAGCCGCCACCTGGCTGGGCGGTGGAGCAGGGGGCTCGACCGGCGCGACGGGTCGCGCGGTCGGTGGCTCCACGGGCGGTTCATCCGGCGCTACCACGGGCGGCACCGGCGGAATCGGCGGCACCGGCACTATAACCGGCGGCGTTGGTGGCGTTGGCGGCACCACCGGTGGCAGCACGGCGACCACCGACGAACGCAAGTACCAGTTATTTTCCGTGCCGGCGGTGACCCCTCCTTTGAACAGTAGATACTCATAAGCTCCGGCGGATACCGAGCCTTTCAGGGCAAACGCATCGTTGAAGCTCGTCGCACCGTTGAGGGCTTGCACCACTTCGATCCCGCTGTTTTGCGTGAGACCGCCCAGGCCGCCGAGATTGCTCACGGTCATTTGTGTATGCCCGCTGATGGCCCCGTCAGACACAACCAGTTTGTCGGTGGCCGAATTCTCGTCGCCCAGTACGGTTTGCAACCAAAGTTGCCCATTGTTGCCGACATAGTTGCCGTACACCGTCAACGTATCGGTGGCGCTGTTGCTGCGGCTGGTCATGTCAATGGTGCCGGCATTATTGAGGGTGGCCAGTGCGCCTGCGGTGTAGGGGCGGATGCTGCCTTGAGTCACGCCCAGGGTGCTGCTGCCGTCGATATTGAAGGTGCCGGTATTGCTGGCACTGTCGCCGAGGAAAAAATCGCCGGCCAGTCCGAAGCGCGAGTTGTTGTTGAGGTTGACCGTTTCCCACCCGATATAGCGCGCGGCGGTACTGGACGTGGTGTTGTCGAAGGTCAGTTGGTCGTTGCCCAGGCCGCCGTCAATCGAAGGCGTCGCGCTGAGCAGATTTTCGTTGAGGCCGCTGAGCAGCGCGGTGTCGTCGCCATCGCCCATCAGCACTGCGGACTTGATCTGGCCGCCATTGAGCCAGTTGAGTGTGTCATTGCCGACACTGGCGCGGATCTCGCCGTTGATGACGCCGCCACTGACGGTAATGCTGTCGTTGCCGCCGCTGGTGCTGATATTGCCGCCGATGCTGCCGCCGGAGACGATGATGGTATCTGTGCCGAAACCGGTCACCAGGTTGCCGATGATCGACCCGCCGGACATGTCATAGATGTTGTTGTCGAGCTTCATGTCGACCCGGCCGATGGTGCCGCCGGTCTGTTGCGCCACATCGCCGTCTTCAAACGCACCAACGATGGTGCCGCCGCTCATGAAGAAGGTGTCGCGGCCATCGCCCTGGGCCAGGGACTGGATCTGCCCGCCGCTCATCACGAAATCATCAATGCCGTTGCCTTGGGAAACCGCGCCGGTCACGGTGCCGGCGCTGATCTGGAAGCGATCGGCACCGTCGCCTTGGGTGATACTCCCGACAATGCGCCCGGAGTTCATGTCGACGAAGTCGGCGCCGGCGCCGAAGGTGATATTGCCGTTGATGGTGCCGGTGCCGCCCGCGGGCAGGGTCAGGGTGTTATTGCCCGTAAGGTCCGTGAGGCCAGTGGTGCTGGTGCCGCTGTCGCAAACGTAAGTGTCGACGCCGGGTCCTGGAGTGAGTACACAAGCCGCTTGGGCCTGTTGCAGGGCCAGACTCATCAGTGAAAGGGCGCACACGGTAAGCAGGCGAGGATTTGGAAGGAACTGTTCTGAGCGCATAAGGCTGTCCTGCTATTGTTTTAATAACTTCACTGGGTCTAGTTCAGAACTCTCCGGTTCGCAACTAACTAATTAGTGCCATTTTGGAGAGGGACTCTACCCGCTACGAGAAGATCTACTTAGTTATCATTACCAACCCAGCGTCTTAGAGTTGTCGATATTACTTGGCGATCCTAAAACCGCCACCGTGCTGCTGGAGCTGTTTACACACCACTCCGATTTCGTTGGAACGGGCAACGAGCTGTTTAGCATGGAGGCCTAATCTCAGACCAAAAATCACGTGAAGGAAAGTGAAAAGTCGGAGAAGCGGTGATGGACGGTGGACCATTTTGATTTGCCAGCGAAGTGCCCCAGCGCATGTTCGTGTGCATTGTTCTTAGTGCCTCTGATGGCGGAACACTGTTGCCGGCTTTATCTACAATTACTAATGCACAAATCAGCAAATCGCCTTGGATCAGTTTTCAATCAGCGCCAACACTTTCGCTCAAGTCAGCGACCGCCTGCCTGGCGACTTCTAGAGCCTGGCGTAACACATCATCCTTCCACTGTGGTTCGTCGACGTAGAACGCATCGCGTAATTGCTGTTTGATACGCTGACGTTGTTCTGCGCCGATACTTGGGTTGTTGTGTAGCCACTGTTCTGCCCGTAAAGCTTAAAGTACCTCCGTTCCGGGCAAGGTGCCGAACTCAAGAGTTAAAGCGGTGAGCTGGGTCGGAGAGGACTCGTCGAGCGCGCCATATACCATCAGCCCGCTCAGAGGCACTGACACGGATTGACCTTCCTGTGAGGAGCGCACGGTTTCACCCCACCAGCGTCGTGCACGTTTCAGCATCGGAGAATTTCCTGGTCCGGAGTAGATACGTTCACCATGCCCTTTTGGCCCCAGGCCCGTGTGGATATCTATCCAGGCAAGCTGTTCGCATTTTCCTACGTGCCTGCGCACTACTTTTCGCACCGTGCAGTTGCTCCAGGTTGGCGCTACGCCAGTGTAGAACAGGCCATCGGAATGTCCGTGCTGCCCGACGGAGATCGCCTTCTGCAATCGCTTGCGCCCATACCTCAACAGGTGTGAAAGCAAGTGCAGACGATTAGCCCAAGAGGCGGGCCAACATTTGGGGATCATCACCGCGTGCAGCGCCGCGTAGTCCAAATTGTGCACACGGGGCTGGCTGAAGTCCCGGAAGTTGCGATTCAGATCGACATTCTCCTGGGTCCAGCGGCGCAGCCAGGAAAGCCGTAAGGGTTAGCTGCATGTAAGTACACCACTGCACAGCAGGCTTCTCGGGCCTCACGTTGGAAGGAATCATCTTGCAGCAGCGCTATCTGCACCGCAGATCCACAGAAACCTTCAACGCCATGACAACCACTACTGAAAAGCAAAACATGTTTGGCGTTGAGCGGGCCACTACGAGCTTCAGAATGGATGACGTAAGCGTTAAATCATGCTTCGTTCGCCTCTCAACTCGTTGTTTTTGACAACGTAATGAGATTGGAAAACGCGCCCTGGCGCACAGCTTCATGTGGGAGACCTGGATGCGTCGAAACAGGCCTCCGATAAGCAGCCCTTCTCGCTCCAGTCAAATTGAAAAGCTTCATCGAGCGCAAACGTCAGCGGTACAAAAGCGCGTAAAGACTTGTCTTGCTCACCTCGCCACGAGCGTACAAACGCCGTGAGCTGGCTATAGCCGCCGTCATAACCCTCAGCCTTGATCTGCTCGAAAAGTGCTTTGGCGCTTCTGAGGTTGTGCTTTGCCCGAAACGAATCGGCTTTCAGCGCCTGTTCCAGCGTGTCGTGGAATGGGCTGAGTTTGTTGAAGGTCGCGCACAGCTGGTACGCCGGCTGAGTGGCTTCGGGCGCTCTGACCCATTTTCGGATGGTGTTTCTCGACAGCCCGGTACGCTTGGCTATTTGGTGCAGCGAGAGCTTGGCGCGGAAGTACATCCGCCGGATTTTTCCCAACATTTCCATGCTGATCACCCTGTGTTCTCCTGCTTGGAAGATGAGCAGAAGCAGTTGAACACCTGAGTCAGTTTTCAGTCGGCAGAACAGCCTTTACTGGGTCAGTTTTCGGTCAGCGGCAACACCTTGCGATTCTTGATGTGCTGTTCGGTCATTCCCACGGTCGTATGCCCAAGCTGATCCTTGGCTTGCAAGATATCAGCGCTCGACTATGCCTTGTCTGTACCTGCCTTGGCGCGCAAGTCGGTCGGAATGCTGACACGATACGTTCGCTCAACGCGTTATGGCGATTGTCTAAGCATTCACCAAGGAATCCTGATTCCGAATGTAAATTCTGGCCAGTAACGCTTGCTCATCCACTGCGTCAATTTGATCTATTGCCATAAAGCGAGTGCCATACTCCTTGTGAATGCCTGAGCGAATGAACAGGGCAAAAATGTCCGGATCGATATGCGATCTCGAGCACATGTTGACCATGATGTTGAGGGCCTCAGAAAGTGTCTTGCCTTTTTTGTAAGGGCGATCAACGGCTGTAAGCGCCTCAAAAATATCTGCGACAGCCATCTTGCGAGCCGGCAGGCTCATTTGTTCTCGAGTGAGACGTTTGGGGTAGCCGGTTCCGTCCATTTTTTCATGATGGCCTCCCGCATATTCGGCTACTGTCTGTAAGTGTTTGGGGAACGGCAGGCGGTTGAGCATCAGTACGGTCTGCACCATGTGATGGTTGATGATGTAGCGTTCCTCAGTCGTGAGCGTGCCGCTGGCTATACCAAGATTGTGCAGCTCACCACGGTTGAATTTGTACTGTGGAACATCGAGCTTGAATCCCCATGGGTTATCGTGAGCAATCAGCTCTTGCTCAGGGTGCTCAATAAGATGTTCTTGTCGATCAGCCAACAGTAGCTCCTCCACCGGCAGCGCCGAGGCAGGGCGTCGTTTCAGACGTTGCGCTTCTTCCCAGGAAACGCCGAGACGATCATCCAGCGTTCGTACCCAGCGACGACCTGCGATCTGCTCAAGACGTTCTATATCGGCTGCCCCCATAGCCTCATTGCCCAAATTGGTATTGGCAATAAAGGCAAACTCCTCATCAAGCAACGCCAGCTCTTTGTCACGTATTTCAGTGAGTTCAGATTCGTTCGAGCCTGTTGCCCGGTTTTGCCAGTACCTGATCCATACATCGCGTTTGATGACCTCAAATCGCATGCGTACTTCGTGGATGCGGTTGTACAACGTCTCTAGTTTGGTCGCCTTGTCGACCACATACTCCGGAGTCGTGATTTTTCCACAATCGTGTAGCCACGAGGCAATGTACAAGGCTTCCCAGTCATCATCATTTGGCTGGTAGTTGCAGAACTCAGGGGCGTCGCTTTGCGCTGCTGCACGTGCAAGCATCAGGGTGAGTTCCGGAACACGTTGGCAATGGCCTCCCGTGTAGGGGCTTTTTGCATCGATGGCGCCGGCGATCAGTTGAATGAATGCGTCCAGCAATTGCTTCTGTCTGGCCAGCAGACGCTGACTTTCGATGCATAAAGCTGCACTGCCAGAGATGGCATCGACAAAAGCAACTCTTTCTTCGCTGAGGATGCTTTCTCTATTGTTGTCAGTGTCGCGCTGGAACAAAACTAGAACGCCTACGGTTTCTCTTTGACGATTACGCAAGCCCGCAGCAATCACCTCTATGCGCGAACTGCCCATTGCGTCAAACACCCCATGAAAGCTTTGGGACTGTGCGTAATCGATGGTCTTTGCTGAACTTGCCCCTCCACAGGCTGGACTGCGCAGCCAATCAGGCAAGGTTTCGTCGTGCATGGCGAGCCCCTTTGAGATTCAACGCTTGCGATGCATGAATCTGCCCATCAAGCACCACCCCCTGAGGCTCCAGACAACCTGTGTCCACATCAACCAGATAGATAAGTCCACCCTGCGCATTACTGATCGAAACGGTGGCATCCATAACACGCTTGAGCAAAGCATCGAAGTTGGTTTCTGCCGAAAGGCTTGCCGCGATATCCAGAAAGCTGCCGAGGGCCTCTTTCATCTGGGTCATTGAGACTGCCAATTGATTTAATTCCAGAATATGAGAGCGACCACTGGACGGAAAATTGAAATCGAATCGACGGATCGCGTCAGCCTCGTTTACCAACTTCCTTAGGGACCTGGCGATATGACGCGACGCCAGCCAGGCTGCTGGCAGACATAGAAGTAGCGTAATCAGCGCGATTAGAGCGCCTTGCCGGCGAATGTAATAAGCATCAGCGAGCATCTCCTCCTCCGGGACGAGAAGTGCAAGGCGGAGGCCTTTTGCACCGCCAGCTGAGACATGGCGCTCAACCATTGCCCAGCGTTTATCCGCCAGTGTCACGATCCCATGGATTTTCTCGCCCAAATGACCATCCAGCAACTCGCCAAGCACCGGATTGATGTCGCTCGCCTTGAGCAACGCGCCGTTCTCGTTTCCACTAATCAACCGATTGGCATCAGGGTAAGCTACGGCGTTTCCTTCACTGTCCACCAGTATCAAGTCGCTTCCCGGGGTGATTCTGTGTTTCGCCAATGTGGATGAGAGGCTGGCCATAGTCAGATCGGCACCTAGGACCACACCTTCGCCAGTACGACGGGCCATCGTTGTGCCCACATCTCCCGTAGAAAAAAATACGTAAGGTGCTGTAGTAATCTGACCCCTGTTCGTGATGGCGCGTTTAAACCAGTCATGGACACGTGGATCGTAGTTCTCGTCAGCATGTTGCAGGCGACTAATTTCATTCAGTTGTTCGTCATAGAACAAATAATCTGTCCGGATATCCTGATTTGAATGCTGAATCGACCAGACTTGGTAGCTGGCGCTAGGTGGAGCAGACAGGCGTTGCCTCATCGCTTTGCTGACCAGCGGACGGACCATGAAGAAGTCCCCGTTGGCGTATCCCAAGTAAATCGAATTGAGTGCGGGATTGTCGTGCAGGGCCTGAACAAAAGTAGGGAGCAAGGTAAGGCGCGCCTTTAGATTCAGGCCTTGCGCAGCGGGGTTCAGGGCAAGCAGACTTAGCAGATGGCGAATGGGCTGATACGTTTCGCTGATATCCTGCTGAACATCTTGCTGAATACGATCGAATAGAGTCTCACTGGTGGCTGCGATCATTTTGCTTGTTTGTTGGTAATTGAGCAGCCCAAGGGCCGCGCAGACCAGCAGAAGAAAGCAAGTAAACAGAACGCTAATGTGAATGTGCAGTGGAAAGCAGCGAGTGCGTGAACCGATGGTAATGGACATCGTGGGCCGACTCCTAGAGAGGACTAAGGGAACATCCGGCGACACTGCTAATTTTGGAGGGCCCTCGATGAGACCGACCTCGTTACGTCATGGGCTTACTGGGAGCAGGGTAGAAGTCACAGCCGCTTGCTTCGTCCCAGCATTTCATAACGATCATTAGTAATATCTACTTTCGAATTCTTTAGTCAAATAAATATTTTTTTAGAGTAAAATATTTTTGCAAGACACGGAAGGAGTTTGCACTGGGGTGTTTCGTGTTGGGAAAGGGCGGATGCAAAGCCGCGGGGGCTCATTTCTGGATGGGCTGTGCGTTCTACCTGGTTATCTGATCGCTACAGGACTGTTGCGGCATCTTCTTGATGGCAAACCACGCAGTTTCGGCCATTGTTTTTCGCTGCATATAACGCGGTGTCACCTTGGCTGATCATGCGCTCGCACTCTTTCAAGGAGTGTTGATGGCCATCCGGCCGAGCACTGACGACCCCAATGCTGATCGTCCATTGCAACTTGGCGCCATCGACGCTGGTAATGTGATGTTGCTGTACTTCAGTGCGGATTCGTTCAGCCAGAAGAAAAGCTTGATCCAGGCTTGTTTCAGGCAAGAGTATTGCAAACTCCTCTCCACCCAATCGCGCGACCCAATCAGCATCGCGGGTGAGGGTTGTGCAGATTTCGGCAAGTGCGCAAATCACCCGATCACCTGTTGGATGACCGTAGGTGTCATTGATTTTCTTGAAGTGATCAATGTCCAGCATGAGCAATGCGCATTGATGGGTTAAGCGCTCACTCCGCGACAATTCACGTCGCATCACAACATTGAAGTGCCGGCGGTTTGCAACACCGGTTAATGCATCCGTATTTGAGGCTTCTTCCAGTGCGCGCTCCAGTATGAAGCGCTGATGATAGTTCCAGGCGAATGCGCAGGTCAGAATGGCCAGGCCCGCTACCTCTGGCCCAATCACGGCAGCGTAGAGCGCATAGGGCAGCTGAGGAACCCCATGAAACAATGCAGATATAGGCGGGATAGCCGCCATTAAAAGTGTACACGAGAGACTCAGTCTGACTGAGAGGCCGAGGCAGGCGAGGGTAGCTCCCATGGGAAAGTAAGCGAAAAGGGCAACGCCTCCAGGCAATTCTCCATTCAAACGCCGGATGATCAATAGATTCAGCATCAGATCGAGAAAAATGCAGCCGAAAACGATCAAGGATGCTTGCTTGTAGCTTCTGACTCGTCGGATTGCCATGGCTCCAGCGATGAAAACGAGGCTGGCAAATCGAAGTCCGAATGTTTTCTCGGCCAGCACCGGGTCACTGGCGTAATCCATCAGCCAGGCACAAATGCCAAACACGGAATACAAGAAGAGAATTGTCGCGGTATAGGACCGATGGTCCTCGAACTTCTTCTGCAGAAATACCGGTTCAGAAATAGAAAGAAATTTGCGTTTCTGTTGATGGGACTGAGACAAACCGGAGTGGTCGCTGGTGTTTTCATTTGAATGTCGAGGCATGAAATAGTCTCTGATTGCTATTCAAGCGTCGTCCCTGAGCGACTTCACCCATGAGGTTGCATGGGGAGCATTGTTTGTTCTGATCGATTGTATGACGAGCCCAAGCATAACCCAAGTATAGAGGGTTGTTCGATTCTGAATCCCTTTTCAAAACGCATCAAGGTGATGGCCGCGCTTCATGGATGCTCCGTTTTTCCACGGGGTCCGTATCTGTAGTACGGCGTGTCGAGAAATAATGCCTTACCAATCTAAAATGTTATATTGCGCAAAAATTTTATATTATTTATCGAATTCGTAAAAAATTGTTCGTTCAAAAGAAAGAGGATTTGCGATGAGCGGTCTCAGGGAAAGGCAAAAGGAGCAGCGCAAGGAAGCGATTCTGGTCTCCGCGATGAAATTGTTTGAGACAGGCGGATATGCCGCCACCACGGTCGAGCAAATTGCGTCTGATGCCGGGGTGTCTGCACCTACGGTGTTCAATTATTTCGGAAGCAAGCAAGAAATTCTTTTGTCTCTTGTGGAACGGGCAGAGCGCTCGGGGGCAAGCGAGGCGCTGTTCGATATTGAACAGTACGACAATGCCGTGGACGCGCTATGCGCTTTTCATTTGATCATGACCGAGCGTGAATTGCAGACGCTGCCAATTCCGATCTGGCGGGAATTGTTGAGCCAGAGCTTCGATGCTGCTGCGTCGAAGGAAATCATGGCGATAAATGGAGAGACGGCTAAGGAAATTGCAACGTTTCTCAGGCTGTTGCAGAGCCGCGGATTGATCAACAGCTCTGTAGATGTCGATTTCTTCGGCAGTTTCATGAGCGATTTCACAGCGATGATTTTTGCGCGATTGGTACAGACGGACTATCCGGATTATCAGGCGCTTGAGCTTTACTCGCGAAAAACGGTTGAAATGTTGTTCAACGGCCTACACCCCTAGTTCGCACTCCACATTCGAGTTTTGCGCTCGGATTTCTCTCTGGTACCAGTTCAAGTGCCCGTATCGCGTGGCCCGCTCGTACTGTCTTCCGAGATACTCGGGGGCCGTGGCCTGTGGGGCTGCGTCCGAAACACCCTTTTTCAATTGACTGATGGCGTGCGCGCTGAGATTTCCGGAGGGCGCGCAGTCCGGTTTCACATAATTTTCCAGGTATGCGTTCGAGTGATGCTCATCACAATAATTATATTTGACTATAAAATTATTGTGAGATAAAAATTGAGCAAGGACACCGTTTTCTCACAGGGGCGAGTTTGAGGCTCCTTGAGCCACGATTCGTACGGAAGGACAGGGTCTGCAGGAGCGTCCGTCTCTTGCCCTGTGCTCTGGGTCGGAGAGAGGGCGTTAGAGGGTCAAATATTGCTTGATGCTGATTAAGGCTGCAGGGTGTTGTCTACGCCCTTTGCTCTCAAATGAAGAATAACATTTCAATCTGCCTCGTTATCGCGGAATGGAACTTCACGGCTGCCAAAAATAATTAAAAAAGGTGTAGTTTATGAAGGGCGTAGTATGCGGTTTTACAGTTTTGTGCATGCTTTCACCTGCGTCATATGCAGTTGAACTCAATAAGGAGTTTGATTTGGATATGAAGTTCAGTTTGCTGAGCCAGTACAGGACTCGAGGGATATCTGAAAATCAGAATAATCCTGCGGTACAGTTTGACGGAATGCTTTCGAGCAAAAGTACCGGTTTGTATGTTGGTGTGTTCACGGCGAGTATTGATTATGGTCATGGTTCTCCTTCGCGTCAGGAGCTTGACTATTACGCTGGCTGGTCGATTCCGTTGGCAAAGAACGTAACGCTAGACCTAGGGCAGGTGCAATATACCTATGTCAAGGAAAGCAATAAGAATACCTCTGAAACATATGCCAGTCTGGCTGCGTATGGTTTTATTTTTACCGCTCAATATTCAGATGATTTTCCTGCACTGGGGAAAGAACAGAGCACGCTCTATACTTGGGCGAGTTATGAAACGGAGATCCCTTGCGGCTTCAAGTTGATGGGACGTTACGGAGTCATGGATTATAAGGATCCATTTTTTATCAGCACTGATGGATCGACTCGCGATGGTTATCATGAGTGGGAAGTCAAACTGTCCAGAAAATTTGTCGGGCTGGACTGGGCCGTCAGCTATGTCGATACAGATTTGTCCAAAAATGAATGCCTCTTCGCAGTGGGCTACAAGGATGTCTGTACTGCTGCAGCTGTTTTCAGTGTGAGCAAAAAAATCTAGTTGAATGAATGTGCTCAGTCTTTATTTAGGCTCCCGCAAACAAGGGCATTTTAAACTAGGAATTAACATGAATTCTAATGATGATGAACCCTCGAAACCTGATCCTCAGCGGCGCCTGATATTAAAGGCCATGGGAGGGGCGACGTTGCTCGCAGGACTTACGTTGAACGTAAGTAACGCTGCCGAGGCATCAAATACGAGCGATACTGGCATATTAGATGTTGTGATCATTGGTGCCGGGCTATCCGGTCTGACTTCTGCTCGTGATCTAAAAAACGCGGGGTGCGAATCATTTGTTGTGCTTGAGGCACGTGACCGAGTTGGCGGGCGTACTTACAATCATGACCTGGGCAATGGTCTAGTATCCGAAGCGGGCGGTCAATGGATCGGTCCGGGACAAACAGCGGTTTTTGATCTTGCTCGCGAACTGAATGTTGAAACGTTTCCGAGTTATTATGAAGGGAAGGCAGTTTTTTTTGCTGGAGATGCAAAAGTAGAGCAGGATACTAGCGACGGTCTCGGATTTGATCCTGAGTTGGTCAGAAAAATTAATGATTTGTCACGTACAGTCCCAAGTAAAGATCCATGGAATGCTAAGAACGCCGCTGAACTTGATAAACTTTCCGTCGGTGATTGGCTGTCGAAACAGAATGTTCGTCTTATTGATAAGGTTGGTTTCAATACGACAATGACTCTTTCATTTGGCGGACCTCCCGCGAGCGTAGGCCTTTTACAGTATCTTTCGGTTATCAATACTTCTGACTGCAGCCTTGAAAATTTGGAGGGAATGAAAGGTGGGGCGCAAGAAACACGTCTGGTTGGAGGCTCCCAGATTCTTAGCGTTCGGATGGCCGAAGCTCTTGGTAATAAAGTTCAATTATCGTGCCCAGTTCGCCGAATTGTCGGTTGGGATCGTGATGTTGTCGAAGTTCACACAGATCAAGCGGTGTTTCGCGCACGTAAAGTTGTAGCCGCATTGAGCCCAGCATTATGTAACCAGATAGCTTTCGATCCTCCGTTGCCCAGTGGCCGCGCGCAGTTGCAAAATCTTTGGCCTGCACATGGCCCGATGCGCAAGACAGCTCATGTTTATGAAAAGCCTTTCTGGAGAGCAAAGGGTTTGAACGGACAAATAGTTCAAACTGATGGTCCAGTCATTCTGGCCTATGACAACTCACCTCCTGATGGCAGTCTTGGCGTTATCAACGCGTTTGTCAGAACAGGGAACCTGTCATCCGAAGCAGTAACGGCGCAAAGCACCCTCTCTGCGATTTATGCCAAGGCGCTTGGAGAGCAAGCGCTGAATCCTATCCAGTTCCACGATCAGGATTGGGGCAAGATCGATCCCTGGACACTGACGTGCATGAATCCGATTCCACCTGGTTTCTGGACAAAATGGGGTGAGTTTTTGAAACCGGCAATCGGCAACTTGATCTGGTCGGGTTCGGAGAACGCGGATATTTGGGCCGGGGCAATGGATGGCGCTGTACGTTCGGGGCACCGGGCTGCCCTGGAAGTGCTGCAAGCACTTGTTCAGGTTCGGAGGACGGTGTGATGAGACGATCGATTCTTATCGCTACTTTCGTGATCACCATCGCCAGCACAATCCTTCTGGTTCACGGATGCACGTACGACGGGCCTCATCTGATTGCCGGTTATAACTTCATGAATAGCCTTTCTGACGCGGAAGTTGCCAATCAGGCCAATGGCGGCCCGTGGCCGCAAATTCACGACACCTGCACACTTTGTCATGGCTCAAAGGGACTATCCCTTAACACTCAATATCCACAACTGGCAGGCCAGTCGGCTTCTTACATTGAAGCGCAATTGCATGCCTTCGCCGAGGGTAAGCGTGAAAGTCCTCTGATGCATCCACTGGCCGCGATGCTCAGCGACGCTCAGATCACCTCGCTGGGTATCTATTTTTCTCGGCAGAGCCCAGGACTTACGGAGATGGAGGCAAACAAAGGCCACCTCGCTCAAAGTGGCCGTGACCTGGTGGCGGCGAAAGGTTGTTACGGCTGTCATGGTGCCCATTTGGAAGGAGGGCCGCTGGCCCCTCGCATCGGCGGCCTGGGTGATCGTTACCTGAATAATCAGATAACGGCATTCAAGCAAGGCCGGCGCATTGACCCAACCCATGCAATGAACTCCGTCGCCAGCGGATTGACGGATCAGGAAATAATCGCAGTGGTTTATTTCGTTGCATCGCAAAACCCCGTGATAGCTGACAGCCAAAGCAAGTGAAGCTGTTCGCTGCTACGCAATCCAGCACCTCTTTATCCGGGGAACGTGATAAAGAAAAGATAATCGCAACTCTCTCACTTGCATATTGAGTGGTTCCATTCAGCGCTAAAAATAGCGTGATCTATGGAGTTAGGGTTGAAAATGATTAATTTCAAAAAGCGTCTGAAAACTTTGAAGGAACGCCGCCAAGGTCCGCAGGAGAAGGCATATATTAAATTTGTGGAATCGTCTGGAGTTTGTGATGCCGAACAGGCTGGATTTGATGGCCGCATTCGAGAGGATTATGAGCTGTTAGGAGAACCCGCAGGGATAAAATATTTGCTCGGAGCAATGAAGCCGATAGATCCCGTGTACACCCAAAAATCAATTGAGCAGGGAGAATTTGTAGGAGGGATGATAGTTCAAACACTTGAAGAGCTGGGGCAGCGGGTGGGTTTTTTATTGCACGGGCCTTTGGCTTGCGATGTGCATATAAAAAAACTTGCCTGCTCTGATGTTGTTTTGATAGGCAAACTATCTTCGCAACAACAGCGTTATGAAAAAGAACCTTATGACCTCATGGCGTTCTCCACGGCTTTTCGTTTGATTCTGGAGAAGGTGCTGAGAGGAATGTTCTTTAGTCAATCTCTAACATTTAATGAGGAGGGTGGGGCTCATTTTAGAGATGGGAAGGCAGCAAGGAGCACATTGATTGTTCCCGCCGTTTGTTACGAGGAGTACTCCTACTCCAGTAAATTCGGAGCGTCCGTAAGTTTGTATGATAAAAACGTCAGTCATTTGGTTTTTTGCAATCCCCAAAAGCTCTTGAAGCTTATTGAGGCGCGAGATGCGCTGTACTTTGGAAATCTACGGCGAGTAATTCGCTTGCTTTTCAACGTTGTTGCGGATATGCCTATATATAAAAAAACTAGACTTGCTTGTTTGTTCCGGTGCGAGTTGATTTCAATTGCTTACAGTATGAGCGTCGAACTTGATACTTTTCCGGGGAATAGTCCAGGCTTGCTCGAAAGAGTTCGTGCGCATCTTCAGTTTATTTGTGATAGCGATAAATTTAGAGAAAGTGTCGTATGTCTCGATGGTGGAAGGAAAATATTCAGCGCTCATGAAAAAATCGTAGCGTTGGAAATGTTGAGGGCTGAATTCAGGGACTTGTCATCGGCAATCTATCAGGAGATTGCCCCTGGCTCAGTCTTGTATAAACCGGATGTAATGTTCAATACTTTCATTATGTGACACGTAATCGATTCGCTGATGCAAATGGCGATTGGTATTGACTGTAATAACAATATTCTCAAGTGACTTGGTGGAGCGGCTCTATGCGCAATATTTTTCATACGATACAAGGGCGAACTACTTGGCTGGCCGGTTTATGTTTGATAGGTGTTGCGTGCGGGCTAATTGCGCTTTCGTTGTACCAGGCGCGCCAAGATAGCCAGGTCGCCATGGACTATACCCTAAAATTATTTACCGCAACCGCTAAAGATAGTTTGCAGGCACAAGGCCGTTTGCAGGCCATGCACCTACAAAGTCAGTTGCAAGAAAAGAGACTTCTTGGTGAAGGTTTGTCTCGGTTTTTACTGGCATTACGCGACCAAAACCAAGTAGGCAACATAAACACCGAGGCAATGCGGCGGAAGATTGTCGAAGAGTTGGGAAATACGCTGTCTACGCATACGGACTTGCTTGGTGTCTTCGTCGTTTTTCAGAAAAATGATCTGGATGGAGCGGATGCGCATTTTAAAGATAATGTTGAGGCGGGTAGCAATGAAGAAGGCCGCTTTGCGCAATATCTTGTACGCAATAACGATGCGCAAAAACATGTGACGGTGACAGAGAAGATGATGACGGACCTGACCGCCGGTCCGAGCGGTCAGCCCTATAACGCATTCTTCACATGCTCGCAAAATAGCCAGAAACCTTGCATTCTTGAGCCCTATGTTGATGATGCCTCCGGTCAAAGCAGGCTAGTCACGAGCATTACTTATCCTTTGATGGAAAAGGGCAGGGTGATCGCCATCATAGGTTTTGACATCGACCTGGTTACATTGCAGCAAAGCAGCGTTGAGGGGAGCCGTCAGTTATTAGATGGCAAGGGACGCATTCGTTTTTTGAGTTCTACCGGGCTACTGACCGGCGACAGCAATGGCGCAACGGATCTCGGAACGCCATTTTCTGAAGCGGCGCTGCATCAGGTATTGGCAGATATGAAGAAAGGCCAATCCGGGATCTATGAAAGTGATGGTGACGTATACGCGTTAACAAGTCTTGCTCCATTTCCTGGCGCGCAGCCATGGGGTGTACTCCTTAACGTCTCCGGTGAAGACCTTCTGGCTCCCGCGCAGTCGTTGGAGCACACGATGAGCGAGCAACGCACTCACAGCGCGTGGCTGGAAATAGGTGTGGGCGGACTTATTTCATGTTTGGGCATGCTGGTTGTGTCAATGACTGCTCGCGGTATCAGTAAACCCATCAATAGCCTGGCCGCCATGCTGGAGGATATTGCCGACGGCGAGGGTGATCTGACTCGTCGGTTGAACCATCCGCGCAGTGATGAATTGGGGCGTCTTGCTCAAGCATTCAATCATTTTCTCGGCAAGTTGCAGCCCAGCATCGCGGAGGTACAAGCCACCAGTAACCAGGCACGCCTCAACGCCGACCAGTCAGCGGTTATTGCCCGACAAACCAGCGATCGTATTCAACAGCAGTTTCATGAAATCGATATGGTCGCAACCGCGATTCAGGAAATGTCGGCCACGGCTTACACTTCAGCTCAAAGTGCAGCGAGTGCCGCCGATGCAGCAGGTGATGCGGGACGCGCTAGCCACGACGGTTTCACCATTATCGAGGCTACCAGTACGGGCATCAACTCTCTGGCCCAGAACATGAATCACGCCATGGAGGAATTACAGCTTTTGGCTCGTAGCAATGAACAAATCGGCACCATCCTCGAGGTCATTCAAAGTATTGCCTCACAAACCAATCTACTAGCGCTCAACGCGGCTATTGAAGCCGCCCGTGCTGGCGAGTCTGGTCGGGGGTTTGCCGTAGTTGCTGATGAAGTTCGTGGTTTAGCGCAGCGCACACAGTCCTCGGTGGAAGAAATACGTGGCGTGATCGAAAGCTTGCAGGCGCGCAATCTGTCAGTGACTGATGCAATCAGTAAAAGTCACCATCAGGCACAGAACAGTGTGGAGCAGGCGCGACAGGCAATCAGCGCGTTGTCACGGATCACGGCAGCAGTGGACCAGATCAATGAGATGAACCTGCAGATCGCGAGCGCAGCAGAAGAGCAAAGTTCTGTTTCGGACGAAGTGGGTCGCAACATCAGCGCTATCCGTGATGTGACTCAGGCAGTTTCCGATCAGGCGGAAGAGACAGCACGCCTTAGCCAGCAGTTGAACAAGGGCGCTGAGCTACAACATAACTTGTTGAAAGGCTTCAAGGTCTAGGTTTGCGTTTCAAGTGCTGACGCATGGGTTAAGTCTTTATAAAAAACAAAATATGTTCGAGGGCGTGCAATGTTTTCAGAAGCGTTTGCAAAAGGATTTCGCTATGAACTGGCCAACCGTGAATTTGCATTGCGTGTTGTAACGCGTTTGGCAGATCGAGTAACCGGAGAGGAGGAACGGTCTTTTTGGAGTACTTACTCGGAGCTTGAGCGGTTCAATTCCATTCATTATCGAGCCGCCGCTCAGTTGTGGGGATTTGATATTCAGCCAGGATACCTGACCAAACTCAAGGCCTGGGTAGTTGGAACGCTATTGATTATATTGCAAGGACCGATGTTGAAACTTGTCTACGATGAGACAGTGAAGTATGTGGATTCCCTGAGAAATTTGCGAAGCATGGGGCCTCCCGATGCGTCACTTTTCTTGAATTACGTAGTGGAACAAGAGGAGCTGCAGGTCAGGATGATGCAGATGGCATTTACCGAACGGTTCTCAGAGGTGAGCGACATCGTTGATGCTTTTTTTCTCAAGTACAACGGCATGTTGCCGCGTATCAGCGGGCTTCAGGAATTTGAAATCTGAAGATTACGATGCAACGGTGGATATTCTGACCGGCAAAAAAACGGTATTCAGTTATCTGCTCAAGCCAATCCGGAGGGCGAAGGCGGAAGCATTGCGCGAACGTGGAATCCGTTCCAATCCAGGGACTGAGGCCCTACGTCTCACGATATTTTAAAGCCGGCTCGACGAGCCATCTAATCCAGTCGCAATGTATAGGCAATTTCCCGCAAGGATGCAGCAACCCAAGCCTGTCAAGGCAGATAGACGTGTCTACCCATACGGTATCTAACCGGTCGTACAAAAATTACAGAGGTCGACATGTTTTTTTCTCGTGCTAATCATGCTTTTTTGCAATGCCAAACGGAACTCAACGCGAGCCAAGCAACCATGGCGGCGTTCAGCCGATCCATGGCGATGATCGAGTTTGAACCAGACGGCACCATCCTCGCAGCTAACGCCAACTTCCTTGCAACCAGGGGTTATGAGGTGGATGAAATCCGTGGCAAACATCACCGAATCTTTTGCGAGCTGGGCTACGCAAAAAGTGCTCAATACGCCGACTTCTGGAATCGACTGGGACGCGGTGAATTCCTCCGAGACCGTTTTTTGCGTTTGAACAATCGTGGCGAGGAGATTTGGCTGGAGGCGAGCTATAACCCCGTACATGATGTGAACGGCAAGGTTTGCAAAGTCGTCAAAATCGCTACTGATGTCACCGCGCAAGTGAACCGTGAGCAGGACGCGGCAGGTCTGGTCGCCGCAATCAAACGTTCTATGGCAGAGATCGAGTTCAGCATGCAAGGTGAGGTGCTTTACGCCAACGACGCATTCAGCGCCGTCATGGGCTACCGGGTGGATGAAATCATCGGCAAACATCACCGATTGTTCTGTAACACCAAAGAAAGTGCCTCCACCGACTACTTCGAATTCTGGGCTCGTCTGAATCGCGGCGAATACATCTCCGGGCAATTCAAACGTATTAACAGGTTTGGCCAAGTGGTCTGGCTGGAGGCCAGCTACAACCCGATCTTCGATGCCAAGGGTAGGTTGTACAAAGTGGTCAAGTTTGCCACTGACATCACCGCACAGGTGCAGCGTCACGAAGCTGAGACAGAGACCGCCAAGCGTACTTATGAAACCTCTCGCCAGACCGATAGCAGCACTCAAAAAGGGACTGACGTTGTCCAGCAGACCGTTGAAGTGATGCACGCCATTGCGGGTGAACTGGCTGCTGCTGCGACGTCGATCAGCGCTGTAAGCGAGCAGTCGCAAAAGATCGGGGCCATCGTTCAGACCATTCGTGAAATTGCTGAGCAGACTAATCTTCTGGCGCTTAATGCAGCTATCAAGCGGCGCGGGCAGGAGACCAAGGGCGCGGTTTCGCAGTAGTGGCAGACGAGGTTCGCAATTTAGCCTTGCGTACAAGTCAGGCGACTTTGGAGATCAAGGATGTGGTACGACAAAACCAAGAGTTGACGCAAGGTGCGGTGGAAAGCATGTATGCAAGCCAACAACAGGTTGCGGCTGGCGTAACTCTGGTTGGCCAGGCCGGGACCGTTTTGCTGGAGATTCGAGAGGGCACTCGTCAAGTTGTGGAGATTATCAGCCAGTTCAGCGGAGTAGACCGATGAGCTAGTCACGATGGGAGTTTAGCGAGGCCAAGTCGACGACAGAAAGGATACGGAAATTAAAAAGGGCAGTCAAAATTGCGCGGATCTGAAACGGCAAAGCCCTAGGAGATCAGGGCTTTGTGATCCACAAGCTAAATACTTTCAATTGGCTACGATATTTAATTTCCGTTGTTGCGTAAGATTCAGCAGTTTTTCGAGTGGCAGCCACAGCCGATTCTTTTAAAAAAGTCGGATGTCAGATCGGAACTCAGGCAAGGCGTCGCTTAAATGCGGGGAGAGGGCGAGGCCGGTTTCGGTCAACGACAGGCCTTGAGGCGTGCGAATGAACAGGGCCACGCCGAGGTGGTCTTCGATCTGCTCGATCTGACGGCTGACCGCGCCTTGGGTGACGTTCAGACCCAGCGCCGCCTGGCTGAAACTGCGATGCCGGGCGACTTCTTCGAAGACTCGCAGCATTTTGAGCGAGGGTAGTTGACGCATGGAAGGGTGGCTCCATACCTGACGCCGATGTGGGGCAGGTTTATTGTTTTTCTTTGGGTGGTGGCTTATCTGACTATGTGTGGATGGACTGATGCAAGTGGTGTTTGGGCGATTTGCGAGCAAGCCGGCTCCCACAGGTCATGCGCTAAACCTGTGGGAGCGGGCTTGCTCGCGAAGGCGGCCTCAAGAACGCCAAAAATCCCGAATCAGAAGTAATACCCAATGTTCATATACAACTGATTCTCCCAATGATCAGTCCCGCCAGCCCCCAGACTCTGGGTGTAGCTGCTACCGCCGATATACGGATCATTCTTGCCATACAACCACTCGGTCGCGATCCATAGTTTGCTGAAGGAAAACGACGTACCGAGGATCATCCGCTGCGAGGTCTTGAACTCATCGGCGGATTTGTCGAGGGCGCTGTAGTTGGCGTACAGCTTCACACCGCTGACCAGGTCGAACAGGTATTTGCCGCTGACGTCGTAGCTCAGGTCCGCCACGTACAGATTGCCGCGACTGGCGACGTTGTAGGTGCCGTCGTAACCGCCCAAGGTCACCACTTCATCGGTACCTGCGTTGCGTGGCGACATCTGTTGCCGCGCCGCTTGCAACTGCACGCCCCACGGGCCGTTCTTGCCGAGGTAATGCACGGCCACGGCGTTGCGGCGGCCGTCGTTGTCGGTGTCCTTGTTCTCCAGGGTCGAGGTCAGGCCGGAGATCCCGACTTCGGATTTCCACAGCCCCAGATCCATGGCCTTGGCCACGCGCAGCACCAAGGTGTTGCGTTCCTGGTTGTCGCTGCCATCGCCCACGTAACTGTCGGCCCCCGACACCACGCTTGAGTAGGTCACGCCCTTGCTGGTGCCTTTGCCTTGCCACGCCGGGCGCAGGTAGTAGCCGGCCTGGACGTTCCAGTCGCCGCTTTGCTGGATGTACTTAGCGCCGACCTGTTGCACATCTTCCAGGCCGATGACGTTGCCCAGGGTTTCGTAGAAGGTGCTGCCGAAGTACGGCTGTAGACCGAATGGCACTGTGTTCAAGCCGACCTGCACCTGCTGATCGGGGTTGAACTTGTAGCCGGCCCACGCGTACTTGGCGAACTGGATGTCGCCATAGTTCTTGGTGTACTGGTAAGGGTACGACCGCCCATAAAATCGGTACTGAGCCTCACCAATCCAGGTCTCGGAGTTGTACTTGGCGCTGAGGAACACAGTGTCCAGGCCGAACTTCTGAATGTCGCGGTCAGGGTCATAATCCCAGCGTGCGCGAACGGCGCCGCCGAGGTCGAGGTTGTCGGTGACCTGTACCGCCATGGCCGGGGCCGCGAATGCGCCGAGCAGCGGAATCAGGGAGATGGAACGGATCGCAGGTGGGGTGGTTGTGCGCACAGTAATACTCCTGACTTTTAGTTATCGTTGGCAACAGCAACCCATGCCGCAGCGAACGCTGCGACCTGGGGAAAGGGTTGAAAGGGTTAGCTGGCTTGAGGTCGAATCAGCCTCAGCGTGGATTCGACGACAGGCACTGTCGGTATCGCTGAAGCGCCGGGTGCCGCCGCGAGCAAGGTCTGGGTGTAGGTGTTTTGCGGCCGCAACAGCACCTGTTCCGCCGTGCCGTATTCCACCACTTCGCCCTGGCGCATCACCGCGATGTAATCGCTGATCTGCGCCGCAACGCGCAGGTCATGGGTGATGAACAAAATGCTCAGGTTGAGACGCTGTTGCAGCTCGGCGAGCAGCTCCAGCACCTGTTTTTGCACCGAGACATCCAGCGCCGAGACGCTCTCATCGGCGATCAACACTTCCGGGCGCATCGCCAGGGCGCGGGCGATGCCGATGCGCTGGCGCTGGCCGCCGGAGAACTGCCGGGGCTTGCGCTTGAGGGCGTCACGCTTGAGCCCGACCTGTTCGAGCAAATCACCGGCCTCGGTCCACGCATCCTTGGCCGACAAACCCCGCAGTTGCGCAGCGCGAGCAATGATGTCGCCGACGCGATGGCGCGGATTAAGCGAGCCGTATGGGTCCTGGAAAATCATCTGGACCCGCCGCCGATTGGCCGCCAGAGCCGAACCGCGCAAGGCCAGGTAATCCGTATCACCGACCCATACGTGGCCGCTGTCGCTTTCCACCAGCCGGATGGCGGCCTTCACTAGCGTGCTTTTGCCGGAGCCGGACTCGCCAACGATCGCCAGTGTCTTGCCCCGTGGCAGTTGCAGCGAGACATCCTTGAGCGCCGGTACAAGGCGACCACCGACATTGTAGGTTTTGGTCAGGTGCTCGATGCGCAACGCCAATTCGCCGTCGGCGCAGGGTGTGTGCAGCTCGGGGTGCAGCGCCGGCACGGCGGCTATCAACTTGCGGGTGTACGGGTGGTTCGGCGCGTTGAGCACTTGATCCCGCTCACCGATTTCCACCAGCACACCACCCTCCATCACTGCGATGCGGTCGGCGATTTCCGCCACCACGCCGAAGTCGTGGGTGATGAACAAAATGCCGTGCTGACCACGACAGCGCAGGTCACGCACTAGTTTCAGCACCTGGGCTTGAGTGGTGACGTCCAGGGCAGTGGTCGGTTCGTCGGCAATCAGCAAATCCGGGTTCATCGCCAGCGCCATGGCAATCACCACCCGCTGGCATTGGCCGCCGGATAGTTGATGGGGAAAGCTGTTGGCGATTCGTGGCGGGTCGGGCAAATGAGTGGAGTCGAGCAGGGCGAGCATGCGCTCGCGACGCTCGGCGGCGGGCATCTGCGGCGCATGAATGTCGAAGATCTCTTCAACCTGCTGACCAATGCGAATCGCCGGGTTCAGCGCCGCCATCGGCTCCTGGAAAATCATCGCAATGCGGTTGCCGCGCAGCTGGCGAAGGGCGTTTTCCGGGAGGCGGCAAATGTCGTCGCCGAGAAAATCGATCACGCCTTCGCTGTGGCGCAGGCCTTTGGCGTAGTCGCCCATGATCGCTGCAGAGAGCACCGATTTGCCGGAGCCGGATTCGCCGATCACACAGAGAATTTCACCCTTATGCACGTCGAGGCTGATGCCCTTGACGGCGTGACTACGGTCCGCGCCGGCAGGCAGTTCGATGGAGAGGTTTTCCATCTTCAATACTTTTTGCTGACTCATGCTCAACTCCTTGCGCCTTTCTGGGCGTGTTCGTCCAGACCGTCCGCCAACAGGCTCAAGCCCAGCATCAGGGTGGAGATGGCAATGCACGGGAAGATCACCAAGTGCGGGAAGGCGATGGCCATGCTGCGGCCTTCGTTGATCATGCCTCCCCAGTCCGGGGTTGGCGGTGGCAAGCCGAGGCCGAGGAAAGCGAGGGCGCCGATCATGATTGCGGTGTAGCCGATGCGCAGGCAGAAATCGACGATCAACGGCCCGCCGCAGTTCGGCAGGATTTCCACCAGCATGATCCGCAGCGCGCCTTCGCCCTGGGTGATGGCGCTGAGCACATAATCCCGGGAGCGGATGTCGATGGTCAGCGCGCGCATGATCCGGAAGATCGCCGGTGCGCTGGTAAAGGTCACCGCAATCAGGATGTTCAGCGCGGAAGCGCCGAGGGCAATGATGATCACGATGTACAACACCAGCACCGGGAACGACAGCACGGTGTCGGCGACATAGGACAACAGTCCATCGACCCGACCATTGAAATAACCGGCGCACAGGCCCATGGCGATGCCTACAGCAAACGCGGTCAGCGTTGCCAGGACCGACCAGAACAACACTGTGCGCGTGCCCCAGATCAGCCGCGACAGAATGTCCCGGCCGATCATATCGGTGCCCAGCAAGAAGCTCATGCCATTGCCATCCTGGCTCATCGGCGTCAGCAGCGGCGCGAAGCTTTCCAGTGGATCGTGGGGCGCCAGCCACGGCGCGAACAGCGCCATCAGCACCCAACCGCCGACCAGCAGCAAGCCGAGCAACGCCAAGGGATGTTTGAACGAGTTGAGGAAGTTCATTGGCTGCCTCCGCCAAGACTGCGCAGGGTGATGCGCGGGTTGAGCCAGGTGTAGGCCAGGTCGGAAAAAATTTTGGTCGCGCCAACCACGATGCCGCTGATCATCGCGCAGGCTTCGATCAAGTAAACGTCATGGTTCAGCGACGCGGTGTAGAGCAGCGAACCGAAGCCTTTGTAGGCGAAGAACACCTCGACCACGATCACGTTCGATAGCAGCCACGGGATGTACAGCATGATCACGGTGATCGGCGCGATGAGTACGTTGCGCAGCGCGTGACGCAGCACGATCCGTGAGGTCGACGCGCCTTTGAGGCGCGCGGTGCGGATGTACGGCGCCTGCATTACTTCGACCATCGAGGCACGGGTGATCCGTGCCAGGTAACCGATGCCGAACAGGCACAGCACCATCAGCGGCAGGGCCAACTCGGCGGCGTTGAAACCGTCGCTCATGCTGCTTACGCCCGGCAGCCAGTTGAGCCAGAACACGAAGATCGCCGAGACGAACACGGCACTGGCGAAGTCCGGAATCGAGGTGGTGACGATCGACAGGAACGACACCAGGCGGTCGATCGCCGAACCCTGGCGAATGCCGGCCAGAATGCCCAGGGTCAGGGCCACCGGCACCATCACCAACAGGGCCAGCCCGGCAAGGATTAATGTTTGCCCGAGGTTGGGCAGCAGCAGGTCGATCACCGGTTCACGAAAGTGCACCGAGGTGCCCCAGTCGCCGCTGACGAAATCCTTCAGCCACACCAGGTAGCGCCACAGGAACGGCTGGTTGTATCCATGCTCCACCAGCCACGCGGCGCGCTGGTCGGCGGCGGAGTAGGGGCCGAGGACGTTGATGGCTACGTCCTCGATGTTCAGTTCAAGGGCGACAAATACGATCAGCGACACCGACAACAACGTCGCGGCCAGCGCCAGTAATTTGCGTAACAGAAACTCGGCCATGCTTGCAGGCTCCGGCTGATCAAGGGATGCCGGCCCGCCACACCGTTCAGTGGGCGGGCGCGTGAGGGGCTGAGCGTTAGACGCTCAGCCAGACCTCATCCATTGGGTAGAAGTGCGATGGGTGGACCTTGAAGCCCTGGACCTTTTTGCTGGTGGCGGTGAAGTTGTCACCCCAGAACGGCTGCAACATGACGCAGGCGTCTTGCAGGATTCGCTCGACTTCTTCCATGGCCACGGCCCGCTGTTTCGGGTCGACAATCGCCATGGCCTTGTCCAGCGCGGCGTCGAAGGCCGGGTCGCTGTAATGGCTTTCGTTCCACGCCGCACCGCTGCGATAGGCCAGCTCCAGGGACATCACGCCCAGCGGGCGGTGGGCCCAGTACGTCAGGCTGAACGCTGCCTTGTTCCAGATCGGCCAGTATTGGGTGGCTGGAATGACTTTCAGGTTGATGCGGATGCCGGCTTCCAGGCAGTTTTGTTGCAGGATCTGCGCGCAGTCCTGTTCGTAGCGGCCCTGGGTGTTACCGACGATCAGGTCGACGTCGATGCCGTTCGGAAAACCTGCCTCGGCGAGAAGCTTCTTCGCCGCCGCCACGTCCCGGGTCCGTTTGGGCAGTGCAAAGTATTCCGGGTGCGACGGTGCGACGTGGTGGTCTTCGCCGAGCGTGCCCATGCCGCGATAGGCGATTTTCAGCATCTGTGCGTTGTCGGCGCAGAGCACCACCGCTTTACGAATGCGCAAATCGTCGAACGGTTTCTTGTCGCAAGCCATGCGCATGACGATGGTCTGCGCCGATTTGCAGGTCAGCAATTGCGCGCCCGGCAGGCGTTTGGCCAGATCGAGTTCCGCCACTGTCACCCGGTACAACACGTCCACTTGCCCGGCTTGCAGGGCCGCCAGATGGGAGGAAATGTCGGTGCCCATATCGACGTAGCGCAACTCGTCGAGGTTGGCCGGTTTGCCCCAGTAATCGGCGCGCTTGGCAAAGGTCGCCTGCTTATTGACGGCAAACGACACGAGCTTGAACGGACCGGTGCAGATGGGGTTTTTCGCCCAGTCATCCCCGGCCTTGAAGTTGCGGTGGACGATGGCGCAGGTGAAGGCGTTGAGCATTTCCGGGATCGCCAGCATCGGCCGCTTTAGCACAAGGCGGAATTGGAAGTCGCTGACTTTTTCGAAGGCCGTGATGTCCTGGAACGCGGTGCGGTTGACCGACTTCGAATCGGCGGCAGTCCAGCGCTCGATGTTGTGCTGTACGTCCTCGACATTGAAGGTGTCGCCGTTGCTCCATTTCACGTCCTGGCGCAGGTTGAAGGTCCAGGTCTTGAGGTCGTCCGACGGGCTCCAGCTTTCGGCCAGGTACGGGTGAGTGATGTTGTCGGAGTCCACCCAGGTCAAAAACTCTAGGGAGTTGCGCAGCAGGTTCGAGGCTTCGATCCAGGTGATCAGCATCGGGTCCTGGATTTCCTGGATGGCGCAGGCAAAGCGCAATGTACCGCCCTGGCGCGGCGGGATGGCTTCGGCAGCGTGGGCGGAATTGCCCAGCAGGGCGGAACCGAGGAAAGTGCTGGCGCTGGCGACAGTGATACCGAGGAGGGCAGCGGTACGCAAAAATTGTCGGCGGTTGATTTCGCCACTTTGGATCTGGACACATAGATCGTTTACGGCCGGATGTGCTGAGGTGCCATCCAGTCTCGGAGATAATAAGCGATCAGCGAACGCTTGGCGTGTTTGGTCGCTGAGAGGGTCGATCAGAATGTTTTGAGTTGCGTTCACTGGTGAAGCTTCGAAACCTTCACCAATGTACAGGTCGAGTTCTTTCATGCGTCATTACTCTTCAGGGAAATTTTGGGCAATCAGAAGTGCACACGGACCGTAATGGTGGTGTGGCCTATGCTATCGATCGAAGAGCGCTGGACGCGAAGGAGGGGATTGATCATGGGCGCAAATGCTCGATTTTATTGTTGGTGAGCTGTATTTGCGATTTTTAACACTGGCGGTTAGCGGGGCTGTAGTTATTAAAAGTCATAGGGCTATGATTTAAAGTCATAGCTATAAAATTAAAAGCGAACGCTTAGTCACTTCTTACTCGGTGTGTTGCGCCTATTAAAGGTCTTGGCATCCGGACTGAGTTGAACAAACCATTCATTGAGCGAGGTAACATTCGAAAAATACAGATTACATACAATCCCCTGTAGAAGCTGACACAGGGGTTTTGCGGTGACTAGACAACAGCGGTGGAGGGTTCGAGTTGGTGTTGCGCGAGCGAGATCTCTTCCTGCAACCACTGGCTGAACACCTGCAATCGCGGCATCTGCGTCTGTTCCGGCCCGGTCACTAGCCAGTACGATTGGTGCCCTTCTACATGCACGTTGAGCACTGGGTCAACTGCCCACCGGTCAGCTCAGAGGCAACCATGCCCCACTCGGCTATGGGGATGCACAAACCATCGGTGGCCGACGAATCGCCAAGTCCAGCGGGTCGAACTGATAACCGCCCAGGATATCGACGCCGCTGATTTTCGCCGAGTGCAGCCAGCGTTTCCAGTTCCGTTAGCGCTGGTTTTCCCGGGCCAGTACGCGCTGCAAGGTCAGGCGATGGAGGTCAATGCCCTCCTTACTCCCCTCGCGCGCGTATCGTCGGCGCGCACCGCGATGCGCCGTTCCTGGATCAGCAGCGAGCTGTCCCGGCCATCCCAATCGCCATCGCCGAAACGAATAGCGCAGTCCAGCGTGCTGGTTTCCGCGAGGCTGTCCTGCAGGCGAGTGGTGATGTTCAACTCCAGTTCCGGATGTTTCTCTGTAGATGCGTCGATTTTCCCTAACTTGACCTCGGGCAATACTCACGCCTCGGTGCTGATGGTGGCAGAGAAGGGCGCCGATCTAATTTTGCGGGACGCCTGAATTTGTTGCATATTTTATTAAAAAATTTAGCTTTATTGCGGGAAAGGTTTACCCCTAATCTATAGGGGGTGAATATCCCACTGACGCTTGTAAAATCACGATTTCACCGAAGCCATTGGGGCACTCGGCTTCGGTGGGTCTGCGCTATCACGTGCGGGCGCCCAACTCGGCAGGAGCCAAAACGATAAACACGACGAATTGGCATTCTCGCTGATCTCCATAATATTATTCACGGCTTAAAATGCATAGCAGAGGTCACAGTTAATGGCTTTGATTTGCTAGCGATTAGTACACATAGTCTGCCATCTGATTAAGTAGGAGAAAGTCATGAATGATCTGAATTAAATCGTCAGAAACTACCGCATCCTCGCCGATTAAATTTCGACGATTAAAAATACGTCTCTGGCTGAAGACCCGGTTTTTTGGAGCAACTCCTAACGCTACATGAGGCATTGCTCAAACAGGGTGCCCATTTAAAGGAGTTACTAATGGTCGCTAAAAGTCAAGATGTAGCTGGTCTAGCTCGGCCAGTATTGCGTCTAGTGGAACGCTAGATAACCATAGTGACTATGGTTTGTACTGGCCGTGATAATCTATTTTAAGCGCTTATTCGTTATGCTTACGCCTGATCTTGGTATACAGAAATTATTGACCTACTTCTGCTCAATCAACAACCAAGCGTCGACATAGAGTGTTTTCTGACCAACGACATCTACCCCAAAGCGCCGAGATGGTTCCGAAGGTGGGCAAATCGATTAATCGAGACTTCACATCGGTTGATGCCAAAGCGTCAGTCAGCTCAATGCCGTAAGTACGTCAGTGCCTGTTTCTCTTAGCTGCCCAGCGGTTACTTCATCAAAGAAAGCTGGCTTCGGTTCAGTAATAATCCAATCCGCGAAATGCATTATGACATTAACCACAGCTGGCGTTAGGAAGTGCGTTCGTCGCCTAGACATAGGAATGGAAGAATGCATCGGCGCCTCGACACTCAAGGTAACGGCGATACCGTCCCCGGCGAGCCAGTTGTGCAATCGTAAATATAATGCAATCGCGGCGTATCTACAGACGTTCTAGTTATGGAGTCTAGTCGTTATTATTATTATCCTGACGACCGGGTAACGCGAAGATGTGATCTTAACCCGCGCCCCAATAGCTTGGGCGGGTTTGGCACTCTGTAGCCACAAGGACCACTCGTTGTCCAGCGACAGCAGTGGTTGCTGGCGCAGTTCAACTGGATTCGACCGCGCCAGTTCAATGACGGATTGGCACCGGCGCAGTCGAAAAAACTAACGTCTTGCCCGGGATTTGTTGAGAACAACAAAGCAGCCTGTGCGCGGCATGCCGGGGAAAGATAAGCACCTGCGAGGAATTGAAAGGGGTGGGGAAGACCTGTAGGGAGCAGCGATAGTGTTCATGTGATGTGTCGTTCATTCGCGAAAAATATTATGCGTTATTTTGAAATAAGGGTGTTGCGCGGTTGACGCGATCTTCCCACGCAGCATTCATGAAAATTACATAATTTTTGTGCACAGTTCGGGGCCCGTTTTAACAATGAGTTCCTTCGATGAAAAGTTTGATGAAGTCTGCTGCGCTCGCTATTACGGTTTCTCTTTGTGCCACCTCAGTGTCTTTCGCTGTAGAAAACGTTCGCCTGACCGGTTCCGGCGCCAGCTTTCCAGCGCCGATCTACCTCACCTGGTTCAAGGATTTCAGCAAAAAATCCGAGGGCGTTATCGTGGACTACCAGTCCAAAGGCAGCGGCGCGGGTGTGCAGGACTTTCTGAACAAAACCGTTGATTTCGCGGCCAGTGACTCGGCAATGAAAGACGACGACATTGCCAAGGTTGCCGAAGGCGCGCAGTTGTTGCCGATGACTGCGGGTGAAATCGTGCTGGCTTATAACCTGCCGGGCAGCCCTAAAGGGCTCAAACTGCCACGCGACGTTTACTCCAACATCTTCCTGGGCAAGATCACCGTGTGGAACGATCCGAAAATCGTCGCGGCCAACCCGGAACTGAAACTGCCCGCTACGCCGATCACCGTTGTTGTGCGTGCGGACTCCAGCGGTACTACCGCGGTATTCACCAAACACCTGGCGGCAATAAACCCTGCGTTCAAACAGGACTTGGGTGAAGGCAACACCGTCAACTGGCCAGCCAGCGACAAATTCATCAAATCGCCGAAGAACGATGGTGTGACCGCCACCGTACGCCAGACCCCGGGAGCCATCGGCTACATCGAATACGGCTTCGCCAAACTGGCCAAGGTCGACTTTGCCCAATTGCAGAACAAGGCCGGTCAGTACGTCGTGCCAAATGCTGAAAGCGGCGCAGAGGCGTTGGCTGCGGTGAAGATGCCAGAAAGCCTGGTGGCCTGGCTGCCTGATCCGGACGGTGCCAAGTCCTACCCGATCACTTCCTACACCTGGATGATCTTTCGCAAGAAAAACGAGAGCCCGGCCAAGGCCAAAGCCATGCGTGAAATGGTCGAATACAGCCTGACCGAAGGTCAGAAAATTGCCGATTCGATGGGCTACATCCCCCTGCCGAAAGCGGTCGTCGATCAGGTACGCAAAGCTTCTGCCAACATCCAGTAACGCTCGCGGGGACTCTTTCGGCGTGTGCGTCAGCCACGCCGGGCGAGTGACCCCCAGCTCCGGAATTAGCTCATGAACAAACCTTTTGTCGTACCGGTTAATCCGGACTCTGCCTGCAAGCCGCCTTCTGCGAAGGATTTTCTGGTTGATCGCACCTTCCGTGCACTTGCGCGCGTGAGCGTGACTCTAGTTCTGGCACTGGTTTTTGCCCTGGTATTCGAAGTCGGGCGCAAGGCAATCCCAGGTATGGAAAAGCACGGGCTGGACGTCATTTTCGGATCCGTCTGGGACGTTAACCAAGGCAAGTACGGGATTCTGCCGGCCGTTTGGGGCACGCTCTACAGCGCCCTGATCGCGCTGCTGATCGCAGGCTTTTTCGGCGTCAGCATGGCAATTTTCCTGACCCAGGATTTCCTGCCGGCCAAGCTTGCCGCGGTTTTTCGCACCATCGTCGAATTGCTCGCCGCGATCCCCAGCGTCGTTTACGGCCTGTGGGGGATCTACGTAGTGATCCCGGCCATCCGCCCCGTCGCGGACTGGTTCCACAGCGAACTGGGCTGGATACCTTTTTTCGGCACTAGCTTAAGCGGACCGGGGCTGTTACCCGCAGCGCTGGTACTTGCCATCATGATTCTGCCGACCATTGCCGCCGTTTCGCAGGATGCCCTCACGGGCGTACCGATGAAAACCAAGCAGGCTGCGTACGGCATGGGTACCACGCATTGGGAAGCGATTCTCAAGGTGATGGTGCCCTCCGCCGCCACCGGCATTTTTGGCTCGCTGGTACTGGGCCTCGGTCGCGCATTGGGTGAAACGATGGCCCTGGCGATGCTGGTCGGCAACGCGAACAACATTTCCCTTTCTCTGTTTGCACCGGCCAATACGCTGGCGGCCTTGTTGGCGCTGAACTTCCCCGAAGCGGGGCCGAACGAGATCGAGGTCTTGATGTATGCCGCACTGGTACTGATGTTGATCACCCTGATCGTGAACGTCATCGGTTCCATGATCATGGTCTATGCCCAGCGGGGGACCAAATAATGACTGACCTCAGTTCTGCTGCAGTCGCTTTGCCGAGCCTGCAGCGCAAGTTCGAAGGCCGCGCTTTGCGCAGCCTGGTGTTGACCACGCTGGTCTGGAGCGGTGCTCTGCTGGCCAGCGTGCCGCTGATTTCCGTGCTCTACATGCTGATCACTCGCGGTGGTGCTCGCCTCAGCCTGGAGGTGTTGACCGAGCTGCCGCCGACGGGTTTCGAGACGGGCGGCGGCTTCGGCAACGCGATGGTCGGCACCTTTGTCATGGTCGATATCGCAGCCGCCATCGCGGTGCCGGTCGGCATCATGGCCGCGATCTTTCTGGCCGAGCTGGGGCCGGATAGCAAGCTGGCCAACGCTGCGCGCTTCGCCGCCAAGATGCTCACGGGTCTGCCTTCGATTCTGGCCGGTGTGTTTGCCTACGCACTTGTGGTAATGACGACCGGTACCTACTCCGCACCAGCGGGCGGCGTAGCACTGGCCGTGCTGATGTTGCCGATCGTCATGCTGACGGCTGAAGAGTCGATGCGAATGGTGCCCAAGATCATGAAGGACGCCGCGTACGGTATGGGCTGCACCCGCTCGCAGGTGATCTGGAAAATCGTATTGCCAACCGGCCTGCCGGCGATCCTGACTGGCGTCATGCTGGCCGTGGCGCGCGCAGCGGGCGAAACCGCGCCGCTGTTGTTTACTGCGCTGTTCAGTAACTACTGGATCTACCACGAAGGCAGTCTGGCGGTCATGAATCCGACGGCATCGCTTGCCGTACTGATTTACAACTTCTCCGGCATGCCCTTCGATAACCAGCTCGAGCTCGCATGGGCGGCCTCGCTGGTGCTCGTGATGATCGTGCTGGTCGTGAATATTGTCAGCCGTATTTTCGGCAAGCCCAAGTATTGAGAATGGGAGCTCCTGAATTTTGAAACTATCAATTGCGCAAAAAGACGCTCCGCTCGCCACCCAGGCACCTGTCGTCATGGACTGCAAGCTGGACAAGATTTTCTACGGTAACTTCATGGCGGTCCGTGACAGCCATGTGCCGATCGAAAAAAACAAGATCACCGGATTCATCGGTCCGTCCGGCTGCGGCAAAAGCACCGTGTTGCGCAGCCTCAATCGGATGAACGATCTGGTAAAGGGTTTCCGGTTCGAGGGACATGTGCATTTCCTCGGGCAGGACGTCTATGGCAAGGGCGTTGACCCCGTGGTCGTGCGCCGCTATATCGGCATGGTGTTCCAGCAGCCGAACCCGTTTTCGATGAGTATTTTCGACAACGTCGCGTTTGGCCTGCGCCTCAATCGCTACCAGGGCGATCTGGGTGACCGCGTGAAGCACGCCCTGCAAGGCGCCGCGCTGTGGGATGAAGTCAAGGACAAGCTCAAGGTCAGCGGCCTGTCCCTGTCCGGCGGTCAGCAACAACGCCTGTGCATCGCCCGCGCCATCGCCACCGAACCGGAAGTCCTGTTGCTGGATGAGCCGTGCTCGGCACTCGACCCGATTGCCACGCGCCGTGTCGAGGAATTGATGGTTGAGTTGAAGAAGGATTACACCATCGCTCTGGTCACCCACAATATGCAGCAGGCCATCCGTGTCGCTGACACGACGGCCTTCTTCTCGGTGGATATTTCCCAGGGCACGCGCACCGGCTATCTGGTCGAGATGGGCCCGACTACCCAGATTTTCGACAGTCCGCGTGAACAAATGACAAGCGATTACATCAGCGGTAAATTCAGCTAGCCCACAACCTCCGGTCAAGACCGAACGGCCAAATGACATTACGTGCATTGGCCGTTTTGCCGTCTCACTCCTTTCTCGTCAGGATTAACAATGTCTGCAAAGCGTCGTCTTGATTTGCGAGCGATTGAAGGTGCTCTGCGTAAGGTGCAGGGCCGCTTCGCCGAGCTCAGCAGGCACTTTACCGAGCCACGTGATCCCTTCACTGACGAAGTACTGCAGAACATGCTTGATGGCTACGCCTTGTTGGATGACTATGTCGCCAGTGGTGTCGACCTGTTCGATCTTCAGCAGGTCAATCTGATGCTGGAGATCAATGCTGCGGTGCTTTGCGGTCGAGATCCGGCACGTCGACTTGAATTCGCTCATCACCTTGCAGCCACCGAAGCCCACTTCTTCAACAACGTAGAGGGTGGAATCAAGGACTTGTATAACTGGTATTGCGCGTATCGCAGTGAATCAGTCTGGAAGCGTGCGGCCGGTGTTTATGTTCGAATTCTGAGCAAGCCGCAGTTATTCATTGAAGGCAATAATCGCAGTGGATCGCTCATCGTCAGCTATTTGCTCATGCGCGCGGGGCTGCCTCCGTTCGTGCTGACGCTGGAAAATGCTGAGGGTTACTTCAACCCGTCGTCGGTCATCCGCAACTCTGCCAAACACGGTGTAAAGGCGTTGTACGAATTACCTAAAATCAAGAAAAAATACGCAGCCTTTCTGGAAAAGCAGGCCCCCGATCCCATGGAGTTTTTCCTGAGCGACACACCCTTGCCTGTCTATCAGGGGCGCCCGTGATGAGAAGGTATGCAGCGTTGGAAAAATTCCGGACTCGCGCAAGTCAGGTATGGCAAGCGACCAAGTGTCTTGTACCGATGCACGGGTTCGGGCGTCAGCAGATACGTATTTCATTTGATATAGATGACACGCTGGCCTGTCAGCTCCACCACTGCGAAGTCGAGCAAAGCAGGCTCCCGGCCTGTGTTCATCGCTGGCTGGGCGAGCCGCTGCGGATTGGGACACGCTCCCTGACCCGGGAGTTACGTCGCCAGGGGTGCAGCATCTGGGTCTACACGTCATCCGGTCGGACGCCGTCCTACATCAGGCGCTGGCTGTTGCTGTACGGGATCCGCGTCGACGGTGTGGTCAACAGTGTTGGGCATACTCACGCGCTGACGGCGCGCGGGCTCTCAAACTCACCCTCAAAATTTCCGCCCGCATTCGGTATCGACTTGCATGTCGACGATTCCGAGGGCGTGCAAATTGAGGGTTATGATCACGGTTTTCGTGTGATTGTCGTGCATCCTGAAGATGAGCGCTGGGCGCAGAGGGTCCTGGATGCAGTAGCTGAAGTCCAAGGACAGTTAGCTTGGCAGCAACCGCTCAAACATGTGTATATGAAAGCAAATCCAAGCGAGGGCATTCAGCTTTAGAGAAAAAACTTCATGGCATCAGTAGCGCCTCGTGGATTTCAATAGAGGGAATGGTCTCTTCCCTGCGTCTGCTGGCAAGCCAGACTCTCATTTTCCTCACATCAAAAATTTGCCCTTGCTCCATCAGTGTTGACACTAGCGCATCTGATACTCGATAGCGGCCACAGGCGGGACAATCTCTCTCCTCCCACGGACCCTGGCACCGAATTTGCTTGGCGACACCTGCACAAATAAGACAGCTCATGGGATCACCATTGTTTTTTATAGTCTGTACCTGATCCGTCGTTTTTTCTAGCAGCTTCCATCTGATAAATCATGGTGCGTTTAAATTACCAAGCAACCGCAACAGGCTGTCTAAACCCAAAATTTATCGTGATGTCTAAGGAAGCCTTCAGGAGTATCAAATACTTTGTACGGATCGCCGGGGGCGGCAGATTCGCCGAGGTCGCTCGATGCTAAAGCGATACCAACTGTGGGACCAAGACTTTCGCCAATCCGAAGGTGCGCCTCGGAGTGCGGCTGCTCAGTGCAGCACCATGGAAACTCCTCTAGCAGTAACCATATATCACGACGTAAAACATTGCACACATGGTACCTATGCGGGCCTTTAACGTTCCCGCGGGACGGCTGGCTGATTCCATTTTTAATGGAAAGAATTCCAATCGTAGTGAAAATTCACGCTACGCCCAGTATCTCAGACACCGAACTCCGGACGTTGCGCGGCTTCGGCTGCGCAGTCGGTTCAATGAACTATTCACGCAAAGTCGCAGTGCTGCGGGCAGTCGCAGTATCTTGTCGATGATGCGTGAATACGGTGAGCAACTGGGGCGGTTCATGGTTCGCAGACTGATGCGCGAGCTTGACCTCGTCAGTAAACAGCCCGGATCTCAAACCTACAAACGAGCGACGGTTGAACGGTTGTATATCCCGAACATCTTGAATCGGGATTTCGATGTTCCGGCACCCAACCATGTGTGTGCGGCGACATCACCTACATCTGGGCCTAGGGGAAATAGCATTACCTGGCTGTCGTGCTGGATCTTTGTATATGCCCGGTGGTGGGCTGGGCGTTGTCGGAAAAGCCGGACGCCGAACTGGTGATCAAGGCGTTGGATATGGCCTACGAGCAGCGTGGAAGATCTTCGGATCTGCTGTTCCACTAGGGTCAAGGGTCGCTGTATACACTTAGGCGCATCGGCGAGGACGCTATTTGACAACCTAACTGCACTCGATCAGGAAGGGCGTTTATTGGGAATGAGTGCAGCTTTACGTTGTTGAGTGAGATCGTTAAGCGATTGCAGATATTTTTGTTCCAGTGCGATATAGGCGCAATGCCATTTTTGTGCGCGGGCTTCGGCGCTAGCTTCTCGCTCGGATGCTTGGATTAACTCTACTTTTAATTGGCTGATTTGAGCGACCATGTCCGCATGTGAAGAAACCAGTTCGCTATCGATCAACTGTCGACAAAGAATACTGATGGACTCTCTTTGAAATGATTTCGAGTAAAGCTCTAATTCTCGGATACGTTCAAGAAGATTGTCGCGCTTCAACTTTCCCGTTTGTTTCAGATGCGATGTCTTGGCGTTATTTTCTAGCGCTTTGGCTTCCAGTATTTCATTGGCGGTCGCGATCCACGCGTAAAGCTCCGGCGTCTTGGTTTTATGGATATACTTTTCATTGAACCCAGCACGTTTTGCAATTTGTGTGCGGACTAACTTTCGCTGCCGTAAAGGAATGTCTGAAAAAGCAGAGCCAAGTGCCTGTATGATCTCTTCAAACCGGGCTTTGGCGACCTCGTAAATTGTTTTTTCTCCGGGTGAAACGGATGCAAGCCAAAGTGGCACATAGTTGAGGTCTTTTTTTTCAACCAGCTCAAAGCTCTTCATGTTTGTAGCCTTCTGCCCCTATCATTTTCAACATCGCCTCTGCACGTTTGAGCTCCTCATGGCATGCGTTGAGGAGAGGAGTGATGCCGAGCCTTTTGTATGTTTTCTGTTGTTCGAGGATGCTTTGTCCAATGCGAATAATGTCTTGGCGTTGAGAACCTATGCTGAGCAGGTGTGGGCACCCACTACATACAGTCATGCTGGCCTCCTCCAGTCGAGGGGCTCCGGTTAGCTTGTCGCCGCAATTCGCTTTTGTCACGGTCTGGAAGCGAAGCGCGCAAAAGCCATATTCCATTGCTTTGATTTCACCTGTGAATTCAGTGTTGATCCACTTGCTCAATTCTCCTTGCAACTCGTCTTCAGGCAAGAACTTGATATCTTGCACCTTTTTCTTGATCGCAATGCCGATGGGACCAAACAAATCCTCGCTACCACTCAGCCAGTTCAATCCTAGCTCCTCTAAATAATTTCTGCCCATTTGCGCCTGTGTGTATGTTTCGCCGATATGAATTTTTCCGAACGTGTACAGACTCGTCATAAAAGACTTGTAGTGATGGCGAAAATGGCGGCGAATAAGCTCCGGAACATTTCCGTCGAAACGGCGTAAAGCAAATTCTGCGAATGCATGTCGAAAACGATGGGGGGTGATATTGATATTGTTGAGCTCGGTCTCAAGTCCTGGATGGATTTTTAAAAACCGCTTGGCTATGTAATTTTTCAGAATGTATCGAGCATTCTGTTCGTTCACCAGGTTTGTCATGTTGGGTTGAGGTAAATCCTCGTTGCTGCGGCTAACAAACATACCCCTCGGGGCGCTGAATAAAGGCAATTTGAGATCCCGTTTATTTTCTAGACTCAGCCGCTCAAGGATGCTGACGACGTCGGCCGCCAGACCGTGCACTGAGCGAATAGTCGGAATCCCATGATTTGTTTTACACATCAGGGAGCGAAAGTAGTACGCACCATCTGTACGTTCTATCAAATCACTGACGAGCAGATGTTCCAATTCGCTGCGACGAGCCCCAGTGACGCAAGCAAAAATGATGTAACCGGCTTCGTATACGCAGTGAAGGTGCCTGGAGAGTCCTCGGGCACCCTTAAATGGCCAGCGTTGTAACGGCAGCTCGTCTGTCGAAGACACCTGGCATTCTGCAACGCAGTATTCTGGAAGTACGCAGACTATGGATTTGGATTTTTTCCTAAAGCGTTTTGACTCCTCGCTCAAAAAGTACCGCTGAATTCGGTCGAGTGAACTGGCGCGAGGAACATTTTTTTGTATGGTTTTGTCTACAGTAAACGGCTCGCTTTTTGCAGCCAGATTTTTTTGATATTCAAAAAAAGCCAGCAAGTATTTGGTCTCGTCAGAGTGCATGACGGCAATCGCATCACTTAACAAAAGAATCAGCAAAGACATGGGCATTCCACCCAAATTCGATCCTGCCACCCAGGTGATATAGTCCTTGTCCGTCGAGGCGATCGCTTCTTCGGCTAATACCAGGCACCTGTCCAGCGATGGCATTACGCTAAACCCATCGCTGACTCGTCGAGATAGAAATAAATCGCGCAGCTTAAAGCATGTATTGACTGTCATTTGGTAGGTTGAAAAGGCAATGAGTTGTCCATCGTCATAGTAACCTTTCAACATGCTCAAAAGCATTTTCTCGATTGATTCGATGGGCAGTTCGCGAATGTGAGTAAAGTGTTCTTGTGTCAGGATGGCGTGCAAGACCTTGATGGTCCTTTTCACACGAAACATTGACCATTCTGAGCAGATCAGCGATCTATCCTTATCTTCCTTGCAGTAGCTCAAGACAAGCTCTTTGGCGATAGCGGCTAGGTGTGCACTCACGTTTAGTTCGGCGAAATCGAAGGTGTACGATTCGCCGTTCAGCCCACGTAGCGCCCATGCCGCGGACAGAAATAAAGGCTCGTCAGTCCGGGAGGTAGTGCTCGTACCTTCAGGAGTCTTTGGCTCATGGGGAGGGTGTAGAGAATGTTTAGGCATTTTTTCTAAACCGTCAGGTCGGCAAAATCAAACTGAAAGTGCCCGTATTGCTCTATGGCTTGTCGACGAATTTTGGGGTCGAAATTATTGAGAATACTTTTGTAAAAAATCAGCAATGCGATTGATCTTTTTACGCGCAGCGGGTTGCTGGAGATCAAGGTTTCTATCTGTGATTCAAGGTGCTTTATCTTCGAGTCAAGGAGGGCCGCGATCAATGGGATTTTAATGATGAAGGTGTGCCCGTCTTTTGAGAATAACCCGACTTTATCAATGGAATAGTTTTGTAGTTCGGCTTGTTCGAATATAAGAGTCGCTGATTTTATGTTGCCAGGTGAGTTGACCGTCTTGATATGAAGTAATTGATCTACTTCTCCTAAAGAAAGCAGGTGAGTGGATTCGGTCATATGCCCTGCCAGTGTGTTGGCCATCAGGTACATTTCGGCTCCCACCAGCTCGCCAAATCGATCATCTGCCTGCAGTTTTATCCGGCATTGAGAAAAGTCTGCATACGCAGCTTCTGTGCTGGTGTTGTGGCGCATTCTACGGGCATGAATATCACGGTGAATATTCTTGAGTCCACGAAGGTTCACCGACATGTTCGGTGAGCGAGTCATGTTGTTGAGTGTTGCTCTGGCGTTTTCGGCGTCATTCCCCAAGACACAGCTCTGTGCGATGTTTTGCGGCGATAGGTAGATTGAGCTGGGCCGGTTGACTTGGCTTGTTTTTGTTTGACTTGGATTGTCACCGCTTTCGGTTTCTTCTGAGGCCTTGGCCGGTCTCTGCTCTATTTTTTGCCTCGTGCGAGAGCGTGAGAAATCGGCATTAAGCGTATAAGCATTCAGTAAGCAATCCAGGAAATGATCGGCTTGACCTGCCGTCTGCGCATTACCGCAGAACCTGAAGTAGGCGGCTTGTGTTTCAGAGCCTCGCACCACCATGGGTAGAAACATGAGGGCAGAATGTTTGTTGTGGTGAATCGCAAAGTGATGATATTTAATATTGGGAATAAACAGTGCATTGTCCTGCACGCCGCCCGATTGTAAAAGCCCTTGCGTGTAGGCAAAGCACAAGTCTTTTTTATACCGTGAGATGGCGTCGAATGCCGGTTGTGTTTTTGAGTAGACGCATGATACGGTGGTGTTGTTTCGACCCTTGAATGTGGAAATGTGAAGCTTCCCACTCCCTTCGATAAATTCAACATCCGATAGTCGAATACGTTCGAGATTGCTTTGTTGGACTCTCTCTGAAGCCAGCAGCCACGCCATGGCGATCTGTTCTTCGAGGGATGGGATAAGCAAGCCGAGTGGTGTAAAGATTTTCTTCGGGTCGAAGAACTCGCGTTTCGTATTAACCTTGATCGTACGCCGGTATGCCAGTCCCTCGGTGTTGATAAAGGAGTTTAATAAATTTACGGTGTGTTCTCTGTTCCACTCCATGTACTCGATCGCTGGATTTGGAAACTCCAGGCTGAGGTTGTTGGTGAACCGTTTGAATTTTTCATCGCCGTGACCTCCCAAAATTTTTAGTATTCCGTTAAAGAATACGGTTTCGAGGTAAAGCGGGGAGGGGATTGATCTCGCAGATCTCAGCATCATGGCATAGACCTTGCGCCCGATGCGCTTTTTGTCTTTTCGGTTGTTGTTTGTGCTCACCGGCTCACTCAAAATCCACTTTGAGTTATTGTCCTTGGCCAGTGACAGCAGCCACTGGTAATCAGCAGGGCAGTTTTCCTTGAATTGCTCTCTGATGAGTGAACACTCTGTTAAGAACCAGGCACAAAATAGCTTGAGCGACATCAGTATTTCGATTTCGCTGCAGTTGACGCCGAATTTATCTGCCACCCCCTTACGGCTTTCCTGTTTTTCGGGTTGTGCGATGTAAGGCCAGCTTTCTAAGATGGCGTGAGTCCGCTGCCAATCTTCAATGGTTAAATTCACAACGTCGCTGCATTTTGCGGACAGGGTGCTCTTCAACAAAACTTTTAAATTGGTCAAATGGTTGAAAATGGTGAATTCAGAAAAATTCATTTCAATAAGATAACATATAAATTTCTGACCGGTGTCGAGCGGCAGTCTAGGGTCTTCATCGTTTTGCAGTTGATTGCTTGGCTCGCTGAAACAGTCAAGAAAATGTGACAGGGTATGGAAGTACGTCTGAAACCGCTGAGTCGAAATCGTTCTGTAGAAATAATACGAATTGACTAGTTCGCGCATGGCTTCAATCGTAGGGTCAGATTTTAATGGCAGTGGAATCTCGATGCGGCGGCTTTCCCGGTTATCTTTAATCAGTAAAAAAGCATTTGTTTCTGTGGTTAATGGGTAAATATTTTGGTGAGAGAGTTGACTGAGGTGCGTCATGGCTTTTTTCCCCCTCAAACGACAGTGAAGCATTCTCTAGGGCTGTGAGCTTCGGTGCGTTCTTGTAACGCATCGAGAAAGTGAACATAGGCGTAGGTGGTTTCAATGTCTGTATGCCCCATCAGTTCCTGCAGAATCGTTAGGGGAAGGTCGTTTTCAATTAGGTACCTGGCCATGTTGGTGGCATAGCTATGGCGTAGCGAATGAAAACAGCGAGCGGTTGAACGCATCCATGCGTTAAGACTGTCGGGCACTTGACCGCAGATCAATGCTTTCCGCGCGTGATCAAAAAGGTAGGTGGTGTGGTGCATTCCCAGCGGATCCCCAGACCGTTTGCAGATCAGCAGCCGGCTATGGCCATGTTTATGGTGTGCGCCGTCAATAAAGCCTTCAATGTCCTCTCTGAGGCGCTGAGGGATGTAGACCTGTCTGACCTTTCCGGCTCCGCGCCCTTTTCCGATAATGTTCAGATTGAACCCAAGTTGGTTTTTCTGATTGGCGTCATTGATCGCTTTTCTAAATCGGGTGACCGCAATGTTTTTGGGATCGACTATTTCAGAACGGCGCCAGCCACTGAGGTAGCCTAGTTTTAAGCAAATCATGTCGCGCTGTTTTTCGAATTCGCTTTTGGTCGGAACCCAAGCGAGCAACTCATTGAACTCGTTCTCGGGGATGTACTGAGTGAACAGCTTGAAGCGATCAATGGAGTTGTCGCGAGCTAAATCAATTTTAATTCTATTCTGGATCGATTCGACCGATCCCCAAGAGAGCGTTCGCTTCTTTGGCGACCAACCATAGGCGTTTGCCCAGTTATAGAAGTCAATAATGACGGTGCGTGTCAGCTCAAGTGATTTCCCGCTAAGATTTTTCTCGCCTACTAGGATGTGCTCGAAATAAGCATGCAGAATTTCGTCACCGACACCGTCCCAATTGCCGATGTCAGGATCCTCTTCAATGGTCATGAGAAAATTGGCCAAACTGTAAGCGTAGGTGCGTAAGGTATTAGGGCGTGCACCATTGAGCGTTTTTCTGAGCAGAAATGCTGTGGCGGCCAGGTGGGGGCGATGATTTATGGTGTCAAAAACACCAAACACGGTTCTATTCGAGCCAGCATAAGGAATGTCGCTTTTTACTACTTTTAGCTGCGCCATACCATTGCCTCGGTGTGGTATTGCCGTTAGCAGAGTAATGATAGGAAACATTCAGAAAATGTAAATTTTTTGGCTGATTTTTTTGAGCGAGCCCGAAAAATCAATGGTTTGATGAAATCGCGTGTGGCTCACGGTCGTTGGGAGCTTTAAGGGAGTAGGGATGATGGCCCTTTACTATTTGAGTCGCCCTGATTCCATGCCCCATGCCCCATGCCCCATGCCCCATCCCCATGCCCCATCCCCCATCCCCCATGCCTTTAGAGGCAGCGCCGCTATTAGCAGTCAGCGCTATCCAAAAAAAATCAAAGTCAACACGGTCAATTAAGTGATCGGAAGTAGTTGTAGTGGTCAACTAATCCCGGACACGACGTTAAGTTTTTCCTCGGCCCGCGCTGGTGCCAACCTCTCGTTGAATTGGTGAGGCCGAATCCAGTTGTAGCGATGCATCAAAAAGTGGCTGATATCGCGCTGTGCTTCCTGCGCAGTTCGATAGCCCACGGTCGGTATCCATTCTGTTTTCAAGCTGCGAAATACGCGCTCCATCGGTGCGTTATCCCATCAGTTTCCTCGTCGACTCATGCTCTGACGCATGCGGTATCGCCACAACCGCTGGCGAAAGAGTCGGCTTGCATATTGCGATCCCTGGTCCGAGTGGAATAGCAAATCCGAAGGCCTGCCACGCTGCTCGTAGGCCATATCCAACGCTTTGATTACCAGCTCAGCATCTGGCTTTTCCGACAGCGCCCAGCCCACGATCCGACGCGTGCAAAGATCCAATACGACAGCCAGGTAATGCCACTTTCCTTGCGCCCAAATGTAGGTGATATCGCCGCACCAGACTTGATTGGGCGCTGGCACATCGAACTCGCGGTTCAATGTGTTCGGGATATCGAGTCTTTCTACTGTTGCTCGTTTGTAAGCATGGGAGCCGGGTTGTTTGCTGACTAAATCAAGCTCGCGCATCAAGCTACGCACTTTGAATCGACCGAGTTGCTTACCGTCTTCACGCATCAGCGACAGAATGCTGCGACTGCCCGCAGAGCTGCGACTTTGCGAGAACAGCTCACTGACGCGACTACGCAATCGAAGCCGTTCAACGTCGGGCGTTCGACGCTTGAGGCGGTGGGCGTAGTAACTTGAGCGGTTTACTTCAAACACTTGGCAAAGCCAATCAACCGGCTCGTGGACGCTCAGCTGATTGATCAGCGCGTACGCTCGTGATCTTCCGACATCAAGAGCGCGGTAGCCTTTTTTAATATCGATTTTTCCCGTTCAAGACGGGCGATCCGGGCTTCCAGCTCCTGGATTTTCTGCTGCTCCGGTGTCAGCGCTTTGCTCTGCGGAGTGACGCCTTGGCGTTCCTTCTGAACCGGGTCAACCCAACGGCGCAGGGCCGACTCGCCGACGCCGAGTGAACGGCTGGCTTCGATGTAGCTGTAGTTTTGCTTGAGCACGAGGTCGGCAGCCTCGCGTTTGAATTCAGGAGTAAAGGAGCGGCGTTGTTTGGTCATCTGACACCTCGATCTGGCGAGCATTCTCGCCTAAATGGGTGTCCGGTTTCATTAGACCGCTACAAGTTTCCTACCTCACAGGTAGCTGCGCGCCTGGGTGTGTCCTTACATAATCATTTGGCAGTGTTATGTCGTTACTTGGCGCAGTATTGCCGTCAGCAGAGAGGTGACGATAGGCATTGCCGAGGAGAGAAATTCTTTTCAACCGAGTTTCACTTTAAAAGGCGTAAAAAACATTAAAAAATAGGTGTTTGTATAAATCGGCCAGACCGTGATCAACCTCAGCTCCGGCGGGCGCGGGCGTTTGTCCGGTGTGGTAGCGGGTGTGTTGATTCTGTTGTTTATCCTGATTCTGTCGCCGCTGATCGAGCGCATTCCGCTGGCGGCGCTGGTGGGGGTGATGTTCGTGGTCTCGCAGCAAACCTTCGCCTGGGCGTCGTTGCGGGTATTGAACAAAGTGCCGCTTAACGATGTGCTGGTGATCATCGCCGTGACCACCATCACCGTGTTCACCGATCTGGCCACTGCCGTGCTCTGCGGGATCATCATCGCCGCGCTGAACTTCGCGTGGCAGCAGGCCCGCGAGTTGTACGCCGATGAGCATCTGGAAGCCGACGGCAGCAAACTCTACCGCCTGCACGGCACGCTGTTTTTCGCCTCGACCACGCCGTTCCTCAACCAGTTCGACCCGGCCAATGACCCGGCCCGGGTGACTCTGGATTGCCGGCATTTGAGCTTCGTCGATTATTCGGCGATTGCCGCGTTGAAGACCTTGCGTGAGCGTTACGCCAAGGCCGGGAAGGAATTGCAGGTGTTTCATCTGTCCGAGCGCTGCAAGAAGCTGTTGAAACGCGCCGGCGTCGAACACCACTGATCAAGTGTGGGAGCGGGCTTGCTCGCGAAGGCGGAATGTCAGTTAGAGATGAGGTTGACTGATCCTCCGCTTTCGCGAGCAAGCCCGCTCCCACAGATTAGATTCCAAACATAGCTACCCGGCGAACTTCTTCGCTCCGGCTACGCAGAGGATGACGCCTGCCGTCACCGCCAGCATCCCCACACTCACCTGTTCATGCAGCAACGTCGCCGCCAGTGCCAGACCGAAAAACGGCTGCAGCAATTGCAGTTGGCCGACAGCCGCGATCCCGCCCTGGGCCAGTCCGCGGTACCAGAACACAAAACCGATCAGCATGCTGAACAGCGCCACATAGGCCAGGCACATCCAGGCCGACAGGCTGATGTGGCTGAACGAGGCGGGCGCCAGGTACAGGCTGAGCAACGCCATCACCGGCAGTGACAACACCAGCGCCCAGCAAATCACCTGCCAGCCGCCGAGGACTCGCGACAGTTTCGCGCCTTCGGCGTAACCCAGGCCACAGGCCAGAATCGCGGCGAGCATCAGCAGGTCGCCGGTGGGCGAGGCGGTCAGCCCCTGTGACAGAGCAAAGCCGACGACCAACGCGCTGCCCAGAATCGAAAAAAACCAGAACACCGGTCGCGGGCGCTCGCCGCCGCGCAGCACGGCAAAAATCGCCGTCGCCAGTGGCAGCAATCCTACAAACACAATCGAATGCGCCGACGTCACGTGTTGCAGCGCCAATGCTGTCAGCAGTGGAAAACCCAGCACCACACCCAACGCCACAACCAACAACGACCACCACTGATCGCGTGCCGGACGCCGTTCGCGAAACAGCCACAGCAGAACCACCGCCAGCACCCCGGCAATGGCCGCGCGCGCCACGGTGAGAAACACCGGATCGAATTCCAGCACCGCCAGACGCGTGGCCGGGAGTGATCCGCTGAAGATCACCACGCCGATAAAACCATTGATCCAGCCGCTGGTTTTTTCCAGGGCCGGGTTAACCGGGTTCGAAGTCCGTTCCATAGAAGGTCGCGCTCAAAGGGTGGGGTTGCTTTCGAGCCATCCTGGAGCCGAGAATCAGCACAATCAAATAATTGTCATGGATACATCCGACATGTCGCGCTCGCGCTACAAAACCCTCGTTGACGCCTATGCCGCTGACATTCGCGCGGGGCGTCTGGCGCCCGGAACGCGACTGCCCACCCACCGGGAACTGGCGGCCAACGAAGGCCTGGCACTGGTTACTGCGTCGCGGGTGTACGCCGAGCTTGAGGCGATGGGGCTGGTCAGCGGCGAAACCGGGCGCGGGACGTTTGTACGCGAAACCTCGTTGTCGCCGGGGCAGGGCATCGACCAGAAAGACGTGGCGGTCGGCATGATCGACCTCAATTTCAACTATCCATCGTTGCCCGGTCAGGCCGATCTGTTGCGTACGGCGTTACGCCAACTGGCCCTGTCCGGTGATCTGGAAGCCTTGCTGCGTTACCAACCCCACGCCGGGCGCCCGCATGAGCGCGCCTCGATTGCGCGGCATTTGCAGGATCGCGGGGTGCAGGTCGATGCCGGGCAAGTGCTGATCGTCAACGGTGCCCAGCAAGGGTTGGCGGTGACGCTGATGGCGTTGCTCAAACCCGGCGATGTGATTGCAGCGGACGCACTGACCTATTCCGGCTTCAAGGTGCTGGCCGAAGCGCTGCATCTGGAAGTGGTGGCGATCCCGCCCGGTGATCACGGGCCGGACTTGGCGGTACTGGAAAAGCTATGTCGCAGCCGCTCGGTGCGGGCCGTGTACAGCATGCCGACGCTGCACAATCCATTGGGTTGGGTGACGCCGATCGAGCAGCGCGAGCAATTGGTCGCGCTCGCCCGAAGGCATGATCTGACGCTCATCGAGGACGCGGCCTACGCTTTTCTGGTGAAAAACCCACCGCGTACCCTGGTCGACCTGGCACCGGAGCGCACGGTGTACGTCTCGGGACTTTCGAAGAACATTGCCACTGGGCTGCGTGTCGGTTTCATTGCTGCGCCGCTGCAGACGGTGCCGGCGCTGGAACGGATCATTCGCGCCACCACCTGGAACACCCCCGGTGTGATGACTGCGATGGCTTGCGGCTGGCTCGACGACCGCACCGTCACCCTGCTCGAACAACAAAAACGCGACGACGCCAAGGCCCGGCAAACCCTGGCCGCCGAGTTGCTGCAAGGGCTGACCTGCATCGGCCATCCATCCTCATATTTCCTGTGGCTGCCACTGCCGGAAGACGTACGCGCCGATCAGATTGTGGTGGAGTTGATGCACCAGCAGATTTCGGTGACCACCGCCGAGCCGTTCGCTGTATCGGCGCATGTGCCGCATGCGATTCGGCTGGCGTTGGGTTCGGTGCCGATGGATGTCCTGCGTCAGGCATTGATCACCGTCAGAAAGGTCATCGGCGCTTACCTGTAAAAAGCACCTGCTGTGAAAAAACCTGTGGCGAGGGAGCTTGCTCGCGCTGGGTGCGAAGCGCCCCCTACGATGAGCCTGCTGCATAGGCCTGCGCGAGCAAGCTCCCTCGCCACAAAGTGTTAGCCTTGCCTCAACTGCATCACACCGTTCTGGATCGCCCGATGAAAAACACCGTTGCACTGCTTCTTGCCCTCACCGCAACCGCCATTCTGTTCAGCTCAACTGCCCGCGCCGCAGGCGATCCGGCAGCCGGCGAAAAGATCTTCCCGCGCCTGTGTGGCGGATGCCACCAGGTCGGGCCGGATGCGCGCCCAGGGTTCGGCCCGCAACTCAACGGCATCATCGGTCGACCCGCCGGGACGTCGGCCAATTACGTGTATTCCGACGCGATGAAAAATTCCGGCAAGACTTGGGATCGTGAAACGCTGACTGCGTATCTGAAAGATCCAAAGGGCGTGGTGCCAGGCACGCGCATGATTTTCTGGGGGCTGAGTGATGAGGAGAAGATCGATAATTTGCTCGCGTATCTGCAGCAATTCTCCAACTAAATGTTTTGCTCGGCCTGCGCGGCGAACCACTGCATGACCACCGTGCACGCCGCATGCGAAGCCGCTGCCGGTTGCAGGCACAGCGCGTAAATCCCGCCCGTTTTCAGCGGTGGTCCGAACGGCACCACCAACACCCCGCGCTCGATGGACTCTGCCGCGAGCGTCATGTCCGTCACCGCAACGCCCAGGCCTCGCGCCGCCGCATCCAGTGCCAGCTCATCGAGGTTGAACGGAATGTGCCGGTAACTTTCCAGTGGCTTGCCGCCATTGGCCGCCAGCCATTCGATCCACGCCTGGCGATCGGCAGAGCGATGCAGCAACGCAAAGCGCTGCAACTCCGCGACTGATCGAGGCGCCTGCGGCAGGCTCGGCGCACACACGGGCACCAGCGTTTCCTCAAACAGCGTCAGGCAGTCTGCGTCACTGGTTGGCTGCGGCAGATAAAGAATGTAGGCGTCGCTGTCACTGGCCGGTTCCACAACCTCGGTGGCAACGGTTTCTATCGCCAGCGAGACCTCGGGGTGGCTGAGGTAGAAGTCGTTGAGTTTGGGCAGCAGCCAGCGCACCGCCAGTGACACATGCATACGAATGCGGAACGGGCGTTGCTGCGGGACGAGGCGTTCTTCAAGGGTTTTCAATTGTTCGAGAATGCTGACGGCGCTGGCCAGTACCTGTTCGCCTTCCGGGGTCAGGCGCAGGCTGCGGCTGGTTCTGATGAACAGCGCAACGTTGAAATGGTTTTCCAGTTGCTGGATCTGCCGGCTCACCGCGCTTTGGGTCAGGCACAGCTGTTGCGCGGCCTGGGTGAAGCTGGCGCAACGGGCGACTTCAACCAGCGTCTGCATGGCCTGCAGGGACGGTACGTGGCGGATTTTATCCATGCGTTTTCAGAATGGCTCGATGATTTTATAACGTTGGTTGGGCCAGCCAAGACCTTATAGATTTTAGCTCTGGCGGCGAACTTTACGTTTTCTCCATGCGATTCACGCATGAGCGAAGGTCAAAGGCAAGCCGTGCAACGACAGTCGAATGAGGTCAGCAATGGAAAACGTATGTGGCTGGATCGCCCAGGCCGGCAGCTCGCCGCAGCGCGGTCGCCTGAGCGGTGCGCAACAAGCCGATTGGCTGGTGATCGGCGGGGGCATTACCGGCCTCAGCGCCGCGCACAACCTGGCACAAATGCACCCACAGGCGCGCATCGTGGTGGTTGACCGCCAGCGTGCGGCGCAAGGTGCTTCGGCACGCAACTCGGGGTTTGTCGTGGCCCACGAGCATCCGGCCGACAGTGAATTGATCGGCGCGCCAGGCTTTGCCGGGTTCGAAATCGACACGGCGATTTCCCGTGCCGCCAGCGACGCGGTGCGCCAGACCATCGCGCAACATGCCATCGACTGCGACTTTCGCGACAACGGTTATTTCTTCGCCGTCAGCGACGCCGCCAAACTCAGCCATGTCGACGCCAAACTGGCGACCTTGCGCGCCCTCGGTGCCCGCGCAGAATTTCTCCAGGGCGATGCGCTGGCGCAGAAACTCGGCACCCGGCATTACGCGGCGGGGATCTGGTGCGGCAACGGCAATGCGCTGTTGCAACCGGCCAAATACGTGAAGGGCCTGTTCAATGCGCTGCCGGGAAATGTCAGCGTTTACGAACACACCGACATCATCAGTCTGGTGCGCATGAGCCACGGCCGGCTGCGAGCCTGCGCGGTGAGTGGCAGCGTTGAGGCCAAACGGGTGCTGGTGTGCCTGAACGCATTCATTCCCCGGGTCGGCATCCATGACAGTGCGACCTTCCCGATGGAACTCAGCGCCAGTCTCACCCGGCCGCTCAGCGATGAGGAATTTCAGGCCATCGGCGCCGTCGAGCCTTGGGGCGTGCTGTCGACCCGGCCGCTGGGCGCCACGGTGCGCCTGACCCCGGACCGCCGGGTGATGATCCGCAACACCGCCGAATACCGCACGCGCGATTTATCTGAAAGCGAATTGGTGCTGCGCCGCGAGCATCATGTGCGTGGTCTGCAACGACGTTTTCCGTTCCTCGGCGCGCGAGACATCCAGTACACCTGGACCGGCCACCTGAGTGCGACCCGCAGCGGTCAGGCGTTTTTTCAGAAGGTGGAAGAGGGCGTGTTTGCCGTCGCCGGTTGCAACGGTTCCGGGGTGGCGCGCGGCACGCTGTGGGGACGCTTGCTGGCGGAACTGGCGTGCGGTGTCGACTCACCGTTGCTGCAATCGGTGATGCAACGGGCCGAACCCGGTTGGTTGCCACCGCGACCTTTTTTCGACATCGGTGCCATGCTTCGCATGCGCGTGGAGGCAGTCAGGGCCAGAACAGAAATCTGAAGTTTCGCCTACCGCACAACAACAAAAGCCACTCAACACAGGTGACAGACCATGCGCATCAACCCACTTTCCCTGGCAGTCCTGCTCGCGGCCAGCACGGCCGCTTGTGCCGACGAAACCGTCAACATTTCCAACTGGAACAGCTACATCGCCCCGGACACTCTGGCCAATTTCACCCAGGCCACGGGGATCAAGACCACCTACGATATTCACGACAGCAACGAAGTGCTGGAATCGAAGTTGATGACCGGCAACACCGGTTATGACGTGGTCAGCCCGTCTAACCACTTTCTGTCGCGACTGATCAAGGCCGGCGCGATTCAGAAACTCGACCGGTCGCAGCTGCCGAACTGGAAGAACCTCGACCCGGTACTGCTGCAAAAACTTGAAGTCAACGATCCCGGCAATCAGTACGGCTATCCCTACATGTGGGGCACGGCCGGCATCGGTTACAACGTCGAGAAGATCAAGGCGATTTTCGGCAACACCGATGTCACGCAGTCATGGGACTTTTTCTTCAAGGAAGAAAACATCAAGAAGCTGAGCCAGTGCGGCGTGGCGTTCATCGACAACCCGACCCAGGTGCTGCCGATCACGCTCAATTACCTGCACTTGCCAGCGCACAGTCACGAACCGGCGGATTACAAACAAGCCGAGCAGGCGCTGCTGAAGATTCGTCCGTACATTCAGTACTTCCACGCCTCGAAGTACATCAGCGACCTGGCCAACGGCAACGTCTGCGCGGTGATCGGCTTCAATGGTGACATCGTCCAGGCCGCGGCCAGCGCGAAAGACGCCAGGAATGGCATCAACATCGCCTACTCGATCCCGAAAGAAGGCACGACGCTGTGGTTCGACATGGTAGTCATGCCCAAAAACGCGCCGCATGAAAAGAACGGTTACGCCTACATGAACTACCTGCTTGACCCCAAAGTGGTGGCCAACATCAGCAACAGCATTCATTACGCCAATCCCAATGCGGCGGCTGATCAGTACCTCAACGCGGACGTGAAGCAGGATCCGGCCATCTACCCGCCCAAAGACGTGATGCAGCGGTTGTTCACCGTGGAAGAGCTGCCGGCGGCGATTGCGCGGTTGTCGACGCGGTTGTGGACGAAATTGAAAACCAACACCTGATGGCAACCACCCTGTGCAGGGGCGATGGCGCCAGCGCCTGCACGGAGTATGTGTCAGACACACTTCATGAAACTTGTCGGGGTTGATACTAAAAAGCCACTGCCTCCGGTAGAGTGTGCGCCGCCCGAGAGATGGATCCCGGGCTAACACCCATGGAGTTTGCAGTGAAATATCTGAGCAAAGTAGTCGCCGCCGCACTGTTCGGTGTGGTTCTGGCAGGTTGCACCGGCACCCCGATGAACACCAAGCAATATGACAGCAGTCAATACACCGTGATTGGCCACAGTGAAGCTACCGCCACCGGTCTGATGCTGTTCGGCGTAATCCCGATCCAACAGAACAACCGCTTCGTGCGCGCGCAGACTGCGGCCATCAAAGCCAAGGGCGGCGATGCGATGATCAATACCCAAGTTCAGGAAAACTGGTTCTGGGCATGGGTTCTGAGCGGCTACACCACCAAGATTTCCGGTGATGTGATCAAGCTGAAAACCGCGCAGTAAACCGCGGTTGAACGCAAAAGCCCGGCTGATCAGGCCGGGCTTTTTTATGGGCTGGGGGCGTCGATTCAGGCGACGCGGCGCTCGTTCAAACGATCCGCACCACCTTCGGCCACACGGCGTTCCAGCAGACGATCCGAGCCACCTTCGGCCACGCGGCGTTCCAGCAGACGATCCGAGCCACCTTCGGCCACGCGGCGTTCCAGCAGACGATCCGAGCCACCTTCGGCCACGCGGCGTTCCAGCAGACGATCCGAGCCACCTTCGGCCACGCGGCGTTCCAGCAGACGATCCGAGCCACCTTCGGCCACGCGGCGTTCCAGCAGACGATCCGAGCCACCTTCAGCCACACGGCGTTCCAGCAGACGATCCGAGCCACCTTCGGCCACGCGGCGTTCCAGCAAACGATCAGAACCACCTTCAGCCAAACGGCTTTCAATCAACTTGTCCGAGCCGCCTTCAGCGACCAGGGTGTGAGCGGGCGTTGCTGCAAAAGCGTTAACTGCGAGAACCGAGAAAGCGATGCCGAGGATGGTTTGGCGTTTCATGATCGTGTGCTCCGGGGTGTATTGGGTGGGTATGGAGCGGATGTTACGCCGCGGAGTTTTTATGAGAACTTCATTGACGTGATGGTGACTATCGACGCCAGCGATGTGTGCCAGCCCCCCTGTTCTAGAGATGTTCCGCGCGAATGCACAGCTCTCCGGTGGCGCGGGTCAGGGCCAGGTCGTGCAGTGCGTCGTGGGTCAGACCCTGGCGAGCCTGGGCCAGCAAGGCCGGGCAATTCGGGGCGCGGCGAAACGGCGCGAAGTCGGCGTACTGGCGCAGCAGGCGGGTCTGCAACTCGTCCAGGCGCGGACGAATTTGCCTGGCCAGATCCGGACGCGGAGTGTCCGGCGCCACACCGGCCGTTTGCCATTGTGCGAGCAATCCGTACTGCACCAATTTGTTGGCCTCCATTTGCGCCGCAATCAACTGCGCAACGTCTTCGGGGTCGAGCTGGTGTTCGGTCGCCAAGGTGCGGGCATTGGCGATGACCTGAGCTTCGCGCGGGCTGTCCTGAATCGGCTTGCCGCTGTCCCATTTGGTCAGCGCTACCAGATCGCCGATGTTCAGGCGCTCGTTCAATGTTGCCAGCAAGGGGCGCAACGCTTCGGCGGGAGCGGGGGCTTCGGCGGCACCAGCGATGTGGCTGAAAACAACCAGCACGGAACAGGTCAGAGCATTTCGCAGAAGAGGCATGGCAAGGCGCGATCCAATGATAAGAGTGCCGCCATTTAAGCCTTGCGCCGAGGTGATGTCGACTGACTTTAACCCGCGCATCTAGCGTAATATCCATCGCATCTCCCACCCCGAGACGGATCCTCAATGCAAACCCCTGCCACCACCAAACCCCTCTGGCAAACCTACCTGCTGTTCCTCGCGCCGATGGTGCTGTCGAACTTCCTGCAATCGATGTCGGGCACGATCAACAGCATCTACATCGGGCAGATGCTCGGCACTCAGGCGTTGGCGGCGGTGTCGGGGATGTTTCCGATCATCTTTTTCTTCATCGCGCTGGTGATCGGTCTGGGCGCGGGGGCCGGGGTGTTGATCGGTCAGGCGTGGGGCGCACGTGAGGCGCACATGGTCAAGGCGATCGCCGGGGCAACGCTGTTGCTGGGGGTATTGATCGGCTTGCTCGCGGCGGTGCTGGGCAGTGTGTTTGCACGGCAGGCGTTGCAGGGGTTGGGGACGCCTGCGGATGTGCTGGATGATGCGGTGGCGTATGCGCACGTGATGATGTGGATTCTGCCGTCGATGCTGGTGTTTGTGCTGTTCACGCAGTTGCTGCGCGGGGTCAGTGACACCGTGTCACCACTGTTGGCGCTGATCGTGTCGACCTCGGTCGGGCTGGCGCTGACCCCGGCGTTGATTCGTGGCTGGTTCGGTTTGCCCCAATTGGGGATCCAGAGCGCCGCCTTCGCTGGTCTGGCGGGTAACCTGTCGGCGATGGCGTGGCTGGCCTGGCGGCTGATTCGCAAGAACCATCCGCTGGCCCCAGACCGCGAGTTCTTCGCGGCACTGCGGCTGGACGGGGCGATTCTGGGCAAGGTACTGCGCATCGGTCTGCCGACCGGGGTGCAGATGATTGTGCTGTCGCTGTCGGAGCTGGTGATCCTGGCGCTAGTGAATCAGCACGGTTCCCAGGCGACGGCGGCGTATGGCGCGGTCACGCAGATCGTCAACTACGTGCAGTTTCCGGCGCTGTCGATTGCGATCACCGCGTCGATCCTCGGCGCGCAGGCCATCGGTGCCGGGCAACTGCAGCGCATGGGGCCGATCCTGCGCACCGGGCTGCTGATCAACGTGTGTCTGACCGGTGGCTTGATCGTGCTCGGTTACCTGTTGTCGCACTGGCTGCTGGGGTTGTTCCTGACCGAGGATTCGACCCGGGTGATGGCCGAACATTTGCTGCACATCATGCTCTGGAGCCTGCTGGTGTTTGGTTTTCAGGCGATCATCGGCGGGATCATGCGCGCCAGTGGCACGGTGCTGGTGCCGGTGGCCATTGCGATTATCTGTGTGGTTGGCGTGCAGTTACCGGCGGCTTACTGGCTGGATGGGCAGTACGGTTTGCAGGGGGTGTGGATGGCGTTTCCGGTGGCGTATCTGGGCATGCTGGTGTTGCAGACGCTGTATTACAAACTGGTTTGGCAGCATCAGAAGATCGAGCGGCTGGTCTGAGCCCGAACCACACCGGCAGACAAATGACATGGCGCATCCGCGGGTTGTTTGCTTAAGTCAGTCGAGGCCTCGAAGGTTTGGCCTGTCCGGAGAATCCCATGCGTGCCCGATTCACCGCTGTGGCCCTGTTTGCCTGCCTGTGTGCCACGAGCGCAGCGCAGGCCGCTGAGTACAACCGTGTCAACACCACCGCCAGCCAGATCAGTTTCACCTACAACCAGATGGGCTCGCTGATGTACGGCACCTTCGGCAAGTTCGACGCGACACTGCAGTTCGACAGCGACAACCTCGCCGACGCCCACACCACATTGCACATCGACCTCAACAGCATCGACGCCGGCAGCACCGACGCCAACACCGAACTGGTGAAGCCGGCGTGGTTCGATACGCAGCGCTTTCCCGTGGCTGTGTTCGAGTCCAGCCGTTTTACCCGGGTCACGGGCAATCATTATCTGATCGCCGGCCAGCTCACCCTCAAGGGCATCACCCGCGAGGTGCAGGTGCCGGTCGAGTTTAAACCGGACAGTTCGATCGGCATTTTCGACGGTGAACTGGTGCTCAAGCGTGACCAGTTCGGACTCGGGGCGGGGGAGTGGGCGGACACTGTGGTGTCCAACGACATCGCGATCAAGTTCAAGGTGGTGGCGCCACAGCAGTGACGCCACCGCTGGCGATCAATACGCGCGCCAGTGTCCCGGCGCCCAGCGCCACTCACGCCCATCCCAGCGATAGTGACCGGCGACCCAGTGATAACCGGGTGCTGGCATGACCGGCACGACTTCCACCGGCGGTGGCGGTCGATGCGGCCGGACCGGCTCGACGATGCAGCCGGACAAGGAGATCGCGACCAGAGAGGCAACGAGCAGGGTTTTCAGGTTTCGCGACATGGCGGTCTTCCCGGTAGATGAGTTGTTGTTGCCGAGCGGGTTCAACGGGCCCAGTGGCCTTCGACCCAGTACCAGTTAGGCCCGCGCGCCTGCCAATGGCCTGGTCGCCAGTGCGCGCCGTACCTCACCGGTTGCCAATGACCGGGCATCCAGACGTAGCCGCGTCCTTCCCAGCGCCAATGGCCCTGATCCCAGACATAACCGGGGCGCGGGCCGGGCATCACTTCCATGCGCATCGGCGGCGGTGCCTGCTGAATGTAAACCGGGGGTTGTGCAAACACCGGGGTGCTGGCCAGCGCTGCCAGGGTCAGCGGCACCAGCAACAAGGCTTGCCGCCATTTGAACAGAGAACGCAAAACGTTCATGTGAACTCCTCAAGGCCTGCGTTAAAAAAGTGAACGCAGCTGAAGAATTGGACGCTAAATCGGCGAAAGATCCGAGCCTTGGCAGATGAAATTTTCTTCAGGTCAACCGTCAGCTTGCTTCGGTATTTCCTGCGACGGTGGCAGGCGTCGGGACACGGTATGATGTCGCGGTTTTCCGCCGGAGTTCAGTTGTCATGCCACGCATCACCCACTACAAATCCCCATGCCCCGAAAGCGTCAACAGCCAGATTCTGCAACTGGTGGTCGACAATCTGACCGACATCAGCGCGGTCGGTCTCGGCCCGAGCAATCTGCTGTACAACGTCTATCAGTACGCGGTCGGCTATGAGGTGCATCTGTATCTGGAAGCGTTGAATGGCGACAAGGGCACTGAGGTGGAGTTGCTGGTGGCGACGGCCGAGGATGATCCGGAGCGGGTCACCGGTTTCCTTTTGTACCTGCCGGTGCAGGGCGATTGGGAAGCGTGCAGCGTCGCCTACATGGCGGTGCGCGAAGGCTATCGGCGCCAGGGCGTGGCGCGGGCGATGATCGGCGAGATGGTGACGCGTTATCCGCATGCCGAACTGACCTGCAGCGTCGGCAAGGTGCCGTACTTCGAGGCGCTGGGTTTCGAAGTGATCGGCGCTCGGGAAACCCAGGTGCTGATGAGTACCCGGCATTACCGCAGCAATGGCCTGCGCGGTTTCATCGACACCACGCCCATCTATCGCTCGCTGGAAGTGCAGCAGATCCACACCTACCTGCTACAGAAAAACGGCAAGCGCGCCATGCTCGACGCCGAGAAGCAGCGTGACCGGCATCTGGATCAGACCACCCGCCACGTCGAAGAATTTGTCCGCCAGCGCCTGACGCTGCACTGATTCAGACGCAAAAAACAGACAAAAAAGAGCCTCGAAGCTCTTTGATGGGGAGAAGTAGAGCCCACGAGGCTCAAGTTGCGCATGAACAAGGAGACGGGCTTGATTGGGGGTTCAGAACACCCGTTCCCTACGCAGGCGCTCAGGAGTGAAGCACCTGCGTACCCTCATCATGGGAACGTGCCGGCTTTGACTCAAGTACCGCTAGTCGCACGGGCGGCGGCCCGTTCCACCATCGCAATGATGGTGGCGAACAATTCGTCCTTCGCTTGCTCGGCACTGATTTCAGCGCTCGCGGCAGCATTCGACAGGGCTTCGGCGGCACCGAGCATGGCGCGCAAACCGGCCTGAGTGATTTCGCCGCCAGCGGCAAGCGGTTGTAGCACGCTACGACATTTTTCGAGGAAGATCGCCTCGTAATCGCGTTTGATTTTCTCCAGCTCCGGCGTGCTGCCCAGCGCGGCAATCACCCCCGGGATCTCATTGCCCTGCAATAACACGCAATCGACGTACGCCGTGGCGATCACTGTCGCGCCAGGAGCATCTGCAGACGGCACGGCACATCGGCGCCCAGATGTTCACCTGAGCCGCACCTCCTGTAGGAGCTGCCGAAGGCTGCGATCTTTTGATCTTGTTTTTAGAAAATCAAAAGATCGCAGCGTGCCGCAGCTCCTTCAGGTGTTGTCAGCGTGATCCGGGCCAGCCGGCTCTGGCGAGGGCAGCGAGCAGCGTTTCCTTATCGAGCCCCGGCACCGCATGTCCGTTGCCCTCGGTGCTCTCGCTGGCGAGCAGAGCATTGATGATCGCTTCTTCGACCGCCTCGGTAGCCGCGAGGAACAGTTCGCTGATGTGGTCGTTGTTGACCATGCGCAAGCCGTCGCAGGTTGGCGCGCCTTTGCCCTCGTAAGCGGCGGGTGGCACCTGCTCGTTGCCGGTGGCAAAGGCAATGAAAATGTCGCCGCTGTGGTCTTCGTTACCGCCGCCGCTGCGCGCCAGACCGAGGCTGGCGCGTTGCGCGAGACGCGTGCATTGATGCGGCAGCAGCGGTGCGTCGGTGGCCAGGCAGACCACGATCGAACCCATGCCAGGATGCGGCAGCGAAGCACGCAGGAACGGCGAATCCACCTGCTCCATGTAGCGGCCCACCGGATAACCGTCGACCCGCAACTCGCTGCGAATGCCGTGGTTGGCCTGCACGATCGCGCCCACCGTCCAGCCGCCCTGAGCGCTGCTCAACCGGCGTGAGGCGCTGCCGATGCCGCCCTTGAATTCATGGCAGATCATGCCGCTGCCGCCGCCGACGGCGCCTTCTTCGACGGCGCCGTCATGCGCTGAATCCAGCGCCTCGGCAACATGCTCGGGCTTCACGTGAAAACCATTGATGTCATTGAGCAGACCATCGAAGGTCTCCAGCACCACCGGCATGTTCCAGTAAAGGCGTCCGTCGTCCGGCTGTTGCTGGCGATCCAGCGCAATCAACGCATCGCGCACCACGCCGAGGCTGTGGGTGTTAGTGAAGGCGATGGGACTGGTCAGCAGCCCGGCCTCGCGAATCCACTCAAGACCGGTGGCATCACCATTGCCATTGAGCACATGTACCCCGGCGAAGCACGGCTGCTGGTTGGTCGAACCGCGGCGCGGCTCGATCACTGTGACGCCGGTGCAGATGTCCCGCCCGGCCGCGCTGCGGCCACGCACGTTGCTGTGGCCGACGCGTACGCCGGGGACGTCGGTGATGGCGTTGAGTGGGCCGGGTTGCAGTTGGCCGATACGGATGTTGAGGTCACGGGCACGGGGTTTCATGGATTGTCTCTCTATAAAAAGGCAGAAATGAATGAGCGGGGCTGAACACAAAACCCTGTGGGAGCGTGGCTTGCCCGCGAAGGCGTCCGTCCAGCCAATGCATGTGTCGCCTGACACACCGTCATCGCGGGCAAGCCACGCTCCCACAGGTTTTGTGTGGTTTGCAGATGGGTTTACTGGCCGTTCTTGACCTTGCTCCACACCCGCGTGCGCACGCGCTCGGTGGCTTTGGGCAGCGGTTCCAGGGTGTACAAGGTGGCCATCGCCGCCGCCGACGGATACACCGCCGGGTTATCCCGCGTGGCTTCGGCCACCAGTGGCGTCGCGGCGCGGTTGCCGTTGGGGTACGACAGGTGATCACTGACCGGCGCGATCACTTCCGGGCGCAGCAGGTAGTCGATGAACGCCAGACCCTGAGCGCGGTTCGGCGCGTCCTTGAGCAGCACCAGCGTGTCGAACCACACCGGCGCGCCTTCCTTGGGCAGGCTGTAGGCGATCTTCACGCCGTTGTGCGCTTGCTCGGCGTTGGTCTTGGCTTCGAGCATCGCCCCGGACCAGCCCACCGCCACACAAATGTTGCCGTTGGACAGGTCACTGATGAATTTCGACGAGTTGAAGTAGGCGATATGCGGGCGCAATTTGAGCAGCAGCGCTTCGGCTTTCTGGTAGTCCTCGGGGTTGGTACTGTTGGGCGGCAGCCCGAGGTAGTGCAGGGCCACCGGGAGCATTTCCGATGGCGAGTCGAGCATCGCCACCCCGCACTGGCCGAGCTTGGCGAGGTTCTCTTCCTTGAACACCAGATCCCACGAATCCAGCGGCGCCTTGTCGCCGAGTGCGGCGCGCACTTTGTCGACGTTGTAGCCGATACCGTTGGTGCCCCATAGATACGGCACGGCGTATTGATTGCCGGGGTCGTTGTTGGCCAGTTTGCTCAGCAGATCGCTGTCCAGATTCTTCCAGCCCGGCAGTTGATCGCGCGGCAGCGGAGCGAGGGCGCCGGCCTTGATCAGCGTCGGCAGGCTGAAGTTGCTCGCCACCACCACGTCATAACCGCTGCGGCTGGTCAGCAGTTTGCCTTCGAGTACTTCGGCGCTGTCGAAGGTGTCGTAAACCGGCTGAATACCGCTGTCGCGTTTGAAGTCAGCCAGGGTCGTGGGGCCGATGTAGTCGTACCAGTTGTAGACGTGCACGCTCGGCGCGTCGGCAGCATTGGCGGCGCAGATGCCGCCGATACAGGCGAGCAGGCCTAGGTTTATGCCCAAGTTGATATAGCCACGACGACAACGCATGATGCGGCACTCCTGGCCTGCGGCAGGCCGGTGATGATCGGGAGTGCTCAGGCTATCGGGCCGGGCACGCCTGACCCATTCCCATCATGGGTTACTCATAAGGGGTAGTGCGTGGACGCGTTGTTGCAGGAGTTGCCGGTGCATCAAAGTCTGGCGCGGGTGTTTGCCGCCGTCGGGCAAGACGCTTTCTGGCGGGCGCTGGTCGACACGCTGCGGTTGCTGGTGCCGCTGGACAACGCGCTGGTGGCGCTGATGAAGGCGGGTCAGGCACCGCGATTGCTGATTGACTTCGACAGCAAGGGCCGCGCCGACGAGCAGGAAGAACTGGCCAGTTACAGCGCCGGGATGTACCTGCTCGATCCGTTTTACCAAACCGCCTCGACCGGCATCGCCGACGGCTTGCACAGCCTGGCCTCGGTGGCGCCGGACCAGTTTCTGCACAGCGAGTATTACCAGAGCTACTTTCGCTCGGTGGTCGGTGAGGACGAGTTGCAGTTCATGATCAACATCGAGGGCGGCGTGCTTGGCCTGTCACTCGGACGCTCGACGGCTTTCGATCTGGCGGAGCAGGGCCGTCTGCTGTGTGTGCGTGACTGGGTGCTGGCGGCGATGCGCCGACACGTGCAGCTGTTGCCGCCGCAAGGGACGGGCGCCGAGCCGGTGGCGGGAGATCTGGCAACGCTGCTCGATCGCTTCGATGCGCGCCTGACCGCCCGTGAAGTCGACACTGCGCGGCTGATTCTGCAGGGCTTCTCCAGCAAGGCCATCGCCCAGCAGATGGGCATATCGCCGGAGACGGTGAAGGTGCATCGGCGCAATCTTTATCACAAGCTCAATGTGAACGGGCATGGCGAGTTGTTTGCGCTGGTGCTCCGTCCACATACCTCCTGAATCACCACAAATCCCCCCTGTAGGAGCGAGCCTGCTCGCGATAGCGGTGTGTCAGTTGATGAAAATGTTGACTGATCCACCGCTATCGCGAGCAGGCTCACTCCTACAGGGGATTTGCGCTGTGTCAGTCGAGGCGTTTGAAGACCAGGGCTTTGAGCCCGCTCTGCGGATCAATATCCGGAAACTCCGGCGGATTCTCCAGCCGCTGCTCAAAGCGCAGACTCGGCGCTTCCTGGGTCACGCCATCGATCAAAAAGTCCGAACCAAACGACGGATCATTCATGCACGCCAGCACCGTGCCGTCCGTCGTGAGCAATTCCGGCAAACGGCGCAGCACGCGCTGGTAGTCCTTGGTCAGCAGAAAACTGCCTTTCTGGAACGACGGCGGATCGATGATCACCAGGTCGTACGGGCCGCTGTTGATCACTTTGCCCCACGACTTGAACAGGTCGTGGCCGAGGAAACTCACCTTGCTCAGGTCATGCCCGTTCAACCGGTGATTGTCGCGACCACGGCTCAGCGCGGCGCGGGACATGTCGAGGTTGACCACATGGCTGGCGCCGCCTTCGATGGCCGCCACGGAAAACCCACAGGTGTAGGCGAACAGGTTCAGTACGCGCTTGCCAGCCGCCTGCTCACGCACCCAGTTGCGCCCGTAGCGCATGTCGAGAAACAGCCCGGCGTTCTGCTTGCGACCCAGATCGACGCGGTACTGCAAGCCGCCCTCGACGATGCTCATCTCGTCGATTTCATCCCCCAGCAACCATTCGGCGGTGCTTTGCGGCAAATACCGATGTTGCACCAGCAGGGTGTGGGCGCCGGACTGTTGCCATTCGGTCGAGGTGCTGAGGTCGAGCAGCAATTGCTTGAGCGCTTCGAGCTGTTCCGGCGCGGGCTCCTTGAACAGCGAGACCAGCACCACGCCTTGCAGCCAGTCCACCGTCACCTGCTCCAGCCCCGGCCAGCAGCGCCCGCGCCCATGGAACAGGCGACGGGTTTCGCTCGGTGCGGCCGCCAGTGCAGGCAGCAGATGGGCGCGGAGGGTGGCGAGGGCTTCAGGGTTCATCAGTCACGGTCGGCAAGCAAAAGGGCCGGCATTTTAACCACAAAAACCGCCTGGCGGACGCCCGTCGCCAACGGCGGATAACGCCTGTTAAGAAAAGACCTGTATCAAAAATGAATTTATGCAGGGCGCGCCGCTCATACCAGATAAGCAGCGGAAACAAGCCGCTAAATCGTTAATGCAATTCAGGGAGTGCCAGTTCATGAGTCCAACACCGACGGCGAGCGCGCACCTTCCTGACGGGTTGATTCTGGTGGTTGAGGATGACCCGTTGATTCTGGAGTTTCTCTGCGAAATTCTTCAGGAGGAAGGTTTCAAGGTCGAGCCGCAAACCAGCGCGGATGCAGCCAAGCTGTATCTGGAAAAGCACGCGCCCGAAGTGGCGCTGCTGCTCACCGATATCACCATGCCCGGTGAAATCAACGGGGCGGGGCTGGCCAATCTGGTCGGCGAGCGCTGGCCGGACAAACCGGTAATGGTCATGTCCGGTTATGAAACCCCCGAGACTTCCGGGGTCAAGCATCCGGTGGCGTTCATCAAAAAGCCCTGGGCCATCGGCCAGTTGCTCGACTGCGTCGACAGCGCGTTCAAGTCCAAGGCGCCGCGTCTGCATTGAAGCGGCGGGTCGAATCGCCGGGCAAAAATGCTACATTGCCCGGCCAATCCGCCCAGTCTTGTCAAAGGATGCGATCTTTTGTCTGCTCACGATAACGTCTTCGATCGCGCGTTCGGCGCGTTCCTGTTCGACATGGACGGCACCGTCCTCAATTCCATCGCTGCTGCCGAGCGAGTCTGGGCAGCGTGGGCTGAGCGCCACGGGGTTGATGTCGAGACTTTCCTGCCGACCATTCACGGTGCCCGCGCCATCGATACCGTCCGCCGGCTGAACCTGCCGGGTGTCGACGCCGAGGCGCAAGCCGCGTTCATCGCCCAGGCAGAAATCGATGATGTCGACGGCATTGTGCCGATTCCCGGAGCAGTGGCGTTTCTCGATGCCTTGCCAAGGGAGCGCTGGGCGATGGTGACTTCGGCACCCCGGGATCTGGCGTTGCGGCGAATGGCGGCGGCGGGGATTCCCGAGCCTGCGGTGATGATCACGGCTGAGGATGTGACGGCCGGCAAGCCGGATCCGGCCGGTTATCGTCTGGCAGCGAAACGCCTCGGGCTTGAGCCCGCTGATTGCCTGGTTTTCGAAGACGCCACCGTCGGTATTCAGGCCGCTGAAGCTGCCGGGGCGGCATTGATGATCGTCACCACGACGCACCAGCATCCGCTCGAAACCCGCCACGCGACCCTCGACAGTTATGAGCCGCTGAGCATCGCTGTCGACAGCGACGGTCAATTACACCTGCAAATAACCTGACACAACACAGTCCACCCTGTGGGAGCGGGCTTGCTCGCGAAAGCGCTCGGTCAGTTGCAAGTGATGTCGACTGATCCTGCGCCTTTGCGAGCAAGCCCGCTCCCACACTGGATCGATGTCGCAGCCAGCCTGTTGGCGATAGCGTCAGTAAACCCCCGGCAACAACCGCCAGCTACGCGCGCAGTAAGCCTCATACTCAGCGCCAAACTGCCCGCGCAGCAGCGCCTCTTCCGAGTGGATGCGGGCGATCAGCGGGATCAACGTCAGCGCCGCCAGAATCAACCCGACGCTGGAGCGAAACGCCAGCGCCCAACCCACGGCGTTGACCACCAGACCCAGATAGCTTGGATTGCGCAGGCGCGTGTAAATGCCGTCAGTGACCAACCGATGCCCCGGCTGAATCGCCACCAACCCGCTGAACCGCCGCCCCAGCACAAACACCGGCCACAGCCGCAGCGCACCACCGACGATAAACAGTAACGCGCCGAGCCAGCGCACGCCTTCAGCGCCGAAGGTCCAGAAGTCGATGCGGTCGCAGTACGCCGGGAGAAATCCGCTGACCAGCCCAATCACCCCGAACGCTGGAATCACCCAACGATTGGCCCGATCCTCGCGCTCGCCAGAACTCATATTCACAGAGGTAAACAGTGACGCCACCACCATCACCACCGTGGCCAGCGCCACCAGCACCAGCGCCCCATGCGAAAAGAACACCGCCGGCCCGCCAATGCCCCACACCGCAAGGCCCAGGTAGGCGAGGGTGGCCAGCACCGCAACCACGGTCATTTGCACAGACATCTTCATGGGCACCTCACGTCGATAGCTGATCACCTGAGTGTAGATCGCCACCGACTCCCCGCAGGCCTTCGCCTGCTCGCGATGGCGTCAGGTCAGCTGACATCAATGTTGAATGTACCGACCCCTTCGTGAGCAAGCCCACTCCCACCCTGGATCGCGGCCAGCCGAAAATCCCTGATCCACCGGCAATCCCCGGTGGGAGCGGGCTTGCTCGCGAATGCGGACTGTCAGCCGACAGTGATGCTGGATCTGCCAACGCTATCGCCCGCAGGCTGGCTGCCACAGGGGAGTGTGTGTGGGTCGTAGGGGACCGGGTCGGTCAGGACCTTGCGAAAGGTCTCCACCAACGGTCGCAGGTTGATCCGGTGCCACGCCGCCCACAGCGGTGTGGTGAATACCAGCCATGGCACTTCCCGCAGTATTACGCCGGGCGGGGCGTTGTGGCTCAGGCCTTTCTGGATCATCGCGATCCCCAGCCCGGACGCCACCAGTCCCAGCGCGGTGAACGGCTCGGTAGCCTGCATGCGCACATCCGGCGTGAACCCGGCGCGGATGCAGGCACTCACAAACTCATTGTTCGCGCCCTGACGCGATTGCACGCCGATCCATTCCTGATCGGCCAGATCTTCCGGGCGCAGCGCGGTGTGTCGGGCCAGCGGATGTTGTTCCGGCAAAGCCAGCAGCATCGGATCGTCGAGCACCTGAAAACCCAGCAGATCCGGATCGTCGTCGCTCGGCGGCTCGCTCACCAAGGCGATATCGAGGCTCCGCTGACGCAGGCCTTCAAGTTGTTCGGTGGAACTCAGGTTGTACAACGCGACATGCACATTCGGCCGATCGACCCGCAACACCCGCAGGGCATTGGGCAGCACCCCGGCGTGCATGGCGTTCTCGCTATAGCCGATGCACAACCCGCCTTCTTCGCCCCGGCCCAGGCGTTTGCCAAGGGACTCCAGGCGACTGGCGTGGGTCAGCAGGGCGCGGGTCTCGGCGAGAAAGGTCTGGCCATCGCGGGTCAGACGGATGCGCTGCTGGCTGCGCTCGAACAGGGTCAGGCCCAGGCGTTCTTCGAGCTGGGCAATCTGTCGGCTCAGCGGCGACTGGGAAATATGCAGCCGTTCGGCAGCGCGGCCGACGTGTTCTTCTTCGGCGACGGCAACGAAGTAGCGCAACTGGCGGATGTCGATCATGTCAGACCTATAGGGACTCAAGTGCTGCGCATTATGTCTTGGACGGTCTCGGTGTCGCAATCTACGATCTGCTCAACGGTCACACCGACCCAGACACCTGTGAGGACAATTCAATGAGCTTGAAAGACAAACTGCCCGGCCAGCTCGGCTTCGGCACCGCACCGCTGGGCAACATGTTCCGCGCCATCCCGGAAGACGAAGCGCAAGCCACCGTGCATGCCGCGTGGGATGCCGGCGTGCGCTACTTCGACACCGCGCCGTTCTACGGCTCGGGCCTGTCGGAAATCCGCCTGGGTGAGGCGCTTAAACAGTACCGGCGCGATGACTATGTGCTCAGCACCAAGGTCGGCCGAGTGATTCTCGATGAAGTGGAAGATGCAGCCGCTCGCGATCTGGGCGAAAAAAGCGGCGTGTTCGAACACGGTCGCCCGAACAGGATCGTCAACGACTACAGCGCTGACGCCACGCTGCGCTCGATCGAAGACAGCCTCAAGCGCCTGCAGACCGATCGCCTCGACATCGTCTGGGTCCATGACATCGCCCAGGACTTCTATGGCGATCAATGGCTGGAATACTTCAATCAGGCCCGCACCGGCGCGTTCAAAGTGCTGACCCGACTGCGCGAAGAAGGCGTGATCAAGGGCTGGGGCCTGGGTGTGAACAAGGTCGAGCCGTGCGAACTGACGCTCGACCTGACGGAAGCGCAACCCGATGGCTTCCTGCTTGCCGGGCGCTACACCTTGCTCGATCACGAACGTGCGCTACAACGTCTGATGGATTCGGCACGGGCGCAGAACGTCGAGATCGTGGTCGGCGGCCCTTACAGCTCGGGGATCCTGGCCGGCGGCGCGCACTTCGAATACCAGAAGGCCAGCCCGCAGGTCATCGCCAAAGTCGAGCAGATCAAACGTATCGCCGCTACTTTTAACGTCGATGTAAAAGCGGCAGCCCTGCAGTTCTCGCTGGCCAATCCCGCCGTTGCTGCGGTGATTCCGGGTGCGAGCAAACCGGGGCGCATTGCTGAAGATGTCGCGGCATTGTCGGCGCTGATTCCCGCCGGTTTCTGGCAGGCCATGCGTGACGCAAAACTGGTGTCCGAACGTGCACCGTTGCCAATCGATGAGGTGAAAGCATGAAAATAGATCTGAGTGGAAAACTGGCGATCGTCAGCGGCAGCACCGCCGGTATAGGTCTGGGCATCAGTCAGTCGCTGGCCGAAGCCGGCGCCACGGTGGTGGTGATCGGGCGCGAAACGGCCAAGGTCGATCAGGCGCTGGCGAGCATCCGGCAGAAGGTACCGGGTGCGCAACTGCGCGGTCTGACGGCCGATCTGGGTACTGCCGAGGGCGCGGAAAAATTGTTCGCCGCCGAACCTCGTGCGGACATCCTGGTGAACAACCTCGGGATCTTCGACGCGGTGGATTTCTTCGACACGCCGGACAGCGAGTGGACGCGCTTCTACGAGGTCAACGTGATTTCCGGCGTGCGCCTGTCGCGGCATTACGTGCCGGCAATGGTCGAGCAGGGCTGGGGCCGGGTGATCTTCCTGTCTTCGGAATCCGGCGTGGCGACTCCGGCCGACATGCTCAACTATGGCGTGACCAAAAGCGCCAATCTCGCGGTGTCCCATGGCCTGGCCAAACGTCTGGCTGGCACGGGCGTGACGGTCAATGCGATCCTGCCGGGGCCGACCTTCACCGATGGCCTGGAAAACATGCTCAAGGACGCCGCTGCCGAGTCCGGTCGCAGCCTGCGCGATGAGGCCGACGCCTTTGTGCGCAAGGCGCGTCCGACTTCGATCATCCAGCGCGTGGCCGATGTCGCAGAAGTCGCGCATCTGGTCACTTACATCGCTTCGCCGCTGTCCTCGGCCACCACGGGCGCGGCCCTGCGGGTCGATGGCGGCGTCGTCGACAGCATGGCGATCTGAACCCGAACTCTTCTGGAGAAACCTTTATTTATGGCAACTGCATCAGCAACGATCGACATCCCGGCCTCGGCCGATCAGGTCTGGCAATTGATTGGCGGCTTCAACACGCTGCCAGACTGGCTGCCGTTCATTCCCAAGAGTGAGCTGAGTGAAGGCGGACGTGTGCGCACCCTGCAAACCGCTGATGGCGGCGTGGTGATCGAGCGTCTGCAAGCGTTCGATAACGGCGCGAAGACCTACAGCTATTCGATCGAACAGGCGCCGTTTCCGGCGACTGATTACCTGGCGACGATCAAGGTCGAAGCCCAGGGGCAGGGCGCCCGGGTAACGTGGTCGGGACGCTTCAACGCCAAGGGTGTGAGCGAGGAAGAAGTGGTGGCGCTGTTCAACGGCATCTATCAGGGTGGCCTTGAGGCGCTGCGGGCCAATTACCCGGCCTGATCTGACAAAGATCTGAATGTGGGAGCGGGCTTGCTCGCGAATGCGCAGGGTCATCCAATAACGATGTCGACTGACCCGACGCCTTCGCGAGCAAGCCCGCTCCCACAGAGGGATTGTGTTCTGGCAGCGAATTGTAGGAGTGAGCCTGCTCGCGATAGCGGTGAGTCATACAACAAATATGTTGGCTGATTCACCGGCATCGCGAGCAGGCTCACTCCTACATTGCATCGCGGTGATTCTCAGGATTGCGAAATCAGACTCTGTCGACAATCCAGCACCAGCTTCGCGCCCCCCAGCTCACTGCTGCCGACCTCAAGACTGAAGCCATGCAGGCTGACAATCGCCGCCACAATCGACAAACCAAGGCCAAAACCACTCTGCGGTTGCCCACCCTCGGCCCGATAGAAACGCTGAAACACCGCCTCACGCTCGGCCTCGGGGATCCCCGGTCCGGAATCGTGGACCTCGATTCGCGTATGCCCGCCATCATTCACGCCACGCAAAATCACCGTGCCGCCCGCCGGGGTGAACTTGATCGAGTTGCTCAGCAGATTCGCCAGCGCCTCGAACAGCAACGCCCGGTCGCCGTTCAACGGCGGCAGGGTTTCCGGCATGTTCAGTACGAACAGCAGTTCGCCTTCCTCGGCCAGTGGCAGGTAGAACTCATGCAGTTCTTCGAGCAGTTGCACCGGATCGAGCTCGACAAATCCTGAGCGCCGTTGACGGTCTTCCAGCTCGGAAATCCGCAGCAATCCGCGAAACCGCGCCATCAACGTATCCGCCTCGGCCAGCACCAGATCCAGTTGCGCCGCCTCCTGTGAACCTTCACCGGCCTGTTGCTGCATCCGATACAACTGCGCGCGCAAACGCGTCAGCGGGGTGCGCAAGTCGTGGGCGATGTTGTCGCACACGCCTTTGACTTCATGCATCAGCCGCTCGATGCGATCGAGCATGGCGTTGACGATGGCGGCGAGCATGTCCAGTTCGTCGCGGCGATTGGACAGCGGCAAGCGGTGAGTCAGGTCGCCGGCCACAATCGCCTGGGCGCTGTCCTGAATCGCCCGAATCCGCCGCATCGGACGACGGCGCAGCAGATGCCAACCGGCAATCCCCGGCAGGATCGTCAGCGACACACCCCAGAACAACGCGTGCAGAATGATCCGCGTCACGGCGAACAACGAACCGTTATCGCGCAACAACACCAGCCAGCGACCGTCGCGGGTCTGGGTTGCCACCGCGTCGCAGCTGTCGGCGGGCAGGGTCGGGTCGTCGGAATCGGCGCAGTCATCCAGGGTGTGGATCTTGCCGTCCAGCGGCAGGCCTTCGGGCAACTGTTGCAAGGCACCGCCGAGGTACACGCCCTGGGCGTCGAACAGACCGTAGGCGTCGATGCCGCGGATGTCGAAGGTCATGCTCGCGGCGAGCGCTTCTTCCAGCTGCTCACCGCGAAAGTGCGAAAACAGATGCTGACGTTGCATCAGCGAATGTTTGGCGAGGTTGTCGAGGTAGCCGGAAACCTCGAAATACATGACCCCCATGAGGATCGCGCTCCATGCCACGAACAGCGAACTGTACAGCGCCAGCAAGCGGCTGCTGGAGGAACGCCAGCCGTCAGACGGGTTCGGCAATGACATAACCCGAGCCCCGTACCGTGCGAATCAGCGGGACATTGCCGGCCGCGTCGATCTTCTTGCGCAGACGACCGATGTGTACGTCGATCAGGTTGGTGCCCGGGTCGAAGTGGTAACCCCAGACTTCTTCGAAAATCATCATCCGCGACAGGATCTGGCCGCTGTTGCGCATGAGGAATTCCAGCAGCTTGTACTCGGTCGGCAGCAGCGTCAGCACCTGCTCGGCGCGGCGCGCTTCGTGGCTGATCAAGTCCAGTTCGAGGTCGGCGACCTGCAATGTGGTGGCCTGAGTGGCGACGCTGTTCTGGCGGCGCAGCAGCACCTCTACGCGCGCGGCCATCTCGTCGGTGGCGAACGGTTTGGTCAGGTAGTCATCGCCGCCAGCGCGCAAGCCGCGTACACGTTCATCGACATCGGAGAGCGCGCTGATCATCAGAATCGGCGTGGCCACGCCCATGGTCCGCAGCGTGGTAACGATGGCCAGGCCATCGAGTTCCGGCAGCATGCGGTCGAGGGTGATCAGGTCGTAGTTGCCGCTGACGGCACGGTCCAGGCCTTCGCGGCCGTTGTCGACCCAATCCACTTCCAGGCCGTGGCTGCTGAGTTCGGCAACGATTTCACGGGCAGTCACGGCGTCGTCTTCGATGGTCAAAATACGAGTCATAGAGCAGGCCTTGATCGGTTCAAACGGAATGGCAGCATTTTGCCAGGTATTTTCCGGCGCGCTTTAAATTAACTTTCATGTATAGCCTGTCACAAACGCAAATCCGGACGTCTGCGCGATTTGGCAGCAATGCAGAAAACCCGCCGAATTGCCTGGATTGTTGCAAATTGCATGGTCTTAGGAAGTTCATTCTTTTTAACTGATTGAAACCTAACGATTTATTTAAAGTTGGCAAATGGCACGGTCGCTGCAATTCCTCCGATGACGAGTTGTAACACCATTTTTCATGCCTGGAGCACTACAACAATGAATAGATCCTCTGATGGGTTTTATCCTGCCTTCGAAGGAGAGTCGAGCAACGTGTCAGGCGTGTCCTGGGGCGCGATTTTCGCGGGCGCAGCGGCGGCCGCAGCACTGTCGATGATTTTGGTGCTGCTTGGTTTCGGTTTGGGATTCTCTGCCGTTTCACCTTGGGCCGGAGAGGGCGTCAGCGCCAAGAGCCTGGGGATTTCCACGATTGTCTGGCTGGCGGCGACGCAAATCATTGCCTCGGGTCTCGGTGGTTACATCGCCGGTCGCTTGCGCGTGAAGTGGGCCAACATGCACGGTGATGAAGTGTATTTCCGTGATACCGCCCATGGCTTCCTCTCCTGGTGTGTTGCCACATTGGTTACTGCAGTGCTGGTGATCGGCTCGGTCAGCAGTGTGATCAGCGGTGGCGTTCAGGCCGGTGCCAGTGTCGCCGGTGGCGCAGCTAGCGCGATGACTCAGGCTGCCGGTACCGCAGCGGCCAACACCGACAGCAATCAGTACGGGTATTTCATCGACAGCCTGTTCCGCGATGATCGTCCGGCGTCCGTCAGCGATGACGCCGCCCATGGCGCTGTGGCCCGGATCTTCGTGCAGAGCCTGTCCAATGGTCAGCTCAGCCCTGAAGACCGCACCTACCTCGCACAACTGGTTGCGCAACGGACCAACCTGAGTCAGGCCGACGCCGAGAAACGTGTCGATGACGTGTATGCCCGTACTCAGAAAGCCATCGCCGATGCCAAGGTCAAGGCTCAGCAAGCTGCCGATACCGCCGCCAAAGTCGCTGCCTGGACTTCGCTGTGGACATTCATTGCGCTGTTGGCCGGTGCGTTCTTCGCCAGCCTCGCCGCCACTTACGGCGGTCGTCGTCGGGATGCGGTGGAGTACGTCGAAGTCGAGACCTACACCGCTACTACCACACTGCCTCCAGTTCGTTAAACAAGGAGAATCACCATGCGCTCTCTACTACTGTTTTTCCTCGGTGTGCCGATCCCGATCATCATCCTGATCGCCCTGTTCGTACACTGATCCAGATGCTCTATTGAGGTTCATGCCTCGGCCGCTTTCACTTCACGGTGAAAGCGGCTTTTTGCTTTCCGGGGTTCAACAAGGCGAGAATTGGCGGCTGGAGCGCAACGCTCCATCCCTGGATCTCTCTACTTAAGGAAAAGCACATTGGACAAGAAGGAATTCAAACGTCAGGCAATGCAGATGCTGGAGGCCGGGCGCTCGAAAACCGAGACCTTCAAGGCGTTGTCTGGTGGCGCGGTCAAGGACAAGGTGCTGGCCTACTGGATCGGCTCACGCCCGGATCCGCAATTGCTCGAGCGGCATGCCGGCAAAATCAAAATACTGCTCGGGCTGATCTACGCGCAGGCGTTGTTCGGGCTGGTGGGCGGCTATTTTCTGGGACTGACGATCAGCGCCGGTTTTGCAATCGTCCTCGGATTGCTCGCCGGGGGGATTTCGCTATTGTTCGCCTGGGGTTTTTATCGCAACTCGGCGCAGACCTACACCGTGTACACGTTGCTGTCGATCAGCCAGGTGCCACGGATGTTCAAGGATTACGCCGAAGACCCGGTGTCGGTGATCATCGGCGTGGTGACGACGCTGGCCATGGTGTTTTTCGTGGCCTGGGTGAAAAACCTGCTGTTTCCCGACCTCGGTTTCATGGGGTCGAAGAAGATCAAGGGCCAGTTTGTCTTCTCCAACTGAATCGTTGAACAATCCGACCACTTTCACTGGCCTGGATCAATATTTGCGCCGGCAACTTCGCCTAACGTAAATGATCCAGGCCTTTGCTGAGGTATGAACTACAGTGCTTCACGCGCACTTTGCTGCGCTGACGAAGTACCCGCGAGCCCGCCCCGAACCAACAATTAAACGGGCCGCACGGTGTAGAGCAGCAAGGAGCTGACGTAACACTTACCCCTGAACCTTTTCACGGATGAACATCGTAATGCACTGCCTAGAACGCACCTTCGATATCCAGCCCCTGACCCAGGCGGATATGACCGTCCACATCAACGGCCAACCGGTTACCGCGGCCATCGGCGAAACCGTCCTCAGCGTCATTCAGTCCCTCGGCGTGCGTCAGGTCGCACGCAACGATCACAACCAGATCAGCGGCGCCTACTGCGGCATGGGCGTGTGCCAGTGCTGCCTGGTGAAAATCAACGGTCGCCACAAGCGCCGCGCCTGTCAGACCGTGGTGCGCGACGGTATGCAGATTGAAACCCAGGTCAACCGCATCAACGAGCAGGAGGTCGTATGAGCCTGCAACCGGTGATCGTCGGCGGTGGTCCGGCGGGGATGGCGGCGGCCATTGAACTGGCACGCCACGGTGTGCGCTGCACCTTGCTCGAAGAAGCCTCGCGCCTCGGCGGCGTGGTCTATCGCGGGCCGCTGCGTGACGGCGTGCAACTGGATTATCTGGGGCCGCGCTATTCCGAAGCGCTGAACAAACTGCACGGTGATTTCCAGGAGCAATCCGGGCTGATCGATGTGCGCCTCAATCACCGCGTGGTCGGCGCCGAAGGCACCCGCGCGCTGGTGGTGCTCGACGGCGATGAGCAACTGCACGAGATCGCGTACCCGCAATTGCTCCTGGCTGCCGGTTGCCATGAGCGCAGCGTGCCGTTTCCCGGCTGGACCCTGCCGGGGGTGATCATGCTCGGCGGCCTGCAGCTGCAAATCAAAAGTGGCGTGGTCAAGCCGCAAGGGCCGGTGATCATCGCCGGCACCGGGCCGCTGCTGCCGCTGGTGGCGACGCAGTTGCACGCGTCCGGGGTCAAGGTCGCGGGCGTGTATGAAGCCTGCGCTTTCGGCAAGATCGCCCGCGAAAGCCTGGCGCTGCTGAACAAACCGCAGCTGCTCCTCGACGGCCTGAGCATGCTCGCGTATCTGAAACTGCACGGTATCCCGATGAACTACGGCTGGGGCGTGGTCGAAGCGCACGGCGAAGGCGAGCTGAAGAGTGTCACTGTCGCGCCGTATTCGGCCAGTTGGGAACCTGATCTGACCCAGATCGAGCGCTTCGAAGCCCAGACCCTGGCGGTCGGTTACGGCTTCATCCCGCGCACGCAACTCAGTCAGCAGATGGGCCTCGATCACGGCTTCAGCGACGACGGCTACCTGCGCGCCAACTCGAACAACTGGCAGCAAAGCAACGAGCCGCACGTGCACCTCGCCGGCGACATGGGCGGGATTCGTGGCGGTGAAGCGGCGATGCTCGCCGGCAAGATCGCGGCGACCTCGATCCTGCTGCAACGCGGGGTGATCGAAGAAGAACTGGCGCGGGTACGCCGCGACCGTTATCTGGGCAAACTCAAATCCATCGTGCGCTTCCGTGCAGCCATCGACCGCTACACCGAACGCGGCGTCGGCCAGACCGCTTTGCCGGCCGCCGATACGGTGATCTGCCGCTGTGAACACGCGACCCGCGCCGACATCGATCTGGCGCTGGAACAGGGCGTGCAGGACATCGCCAGCCTGAAAATGCGCACCCGCGTCAGCATGGGCGATTGTCAGGGACGGATGTGCGTCGGCTACTGCAGCGACCGCCTGCGCCAGGCCACCGGGCGCAAGGACGTCGGCTGGCTGCGCCCGCGCTTCCCGATCGATCCGATTCCTTTTTCCGCGTTCCAGTCCGTCGGCACGGAGGCCACTTCCCATGAGTAAGTTCTACGACGTGATCATTGCCGGCGGCGGCGTGATCGGGGCGTCCTGCGCCTATCAATTGTCCAAGCGCGAAGGTCTCAAGGTCGCGCTGATCGACGCCAAGCGCCCGGGTAACGCGACCCGCGCTTCGGCCGGTGGCTTGTGGGCCATCGGCGAGTCAGTGGGGCTGGGCTGCGGGGTGATTTTCTTCCGCATGATGTCGGCCAACCGCAAACGCGAAACCCAGGGTGCGGCGGTGGCGGTGGACGCCAGCACCCCGCACATCCTGCCGGAGTCGTTCTTCGATTTCGCCTTGCAGTCCAACGCGCTGTACCCGCAACTGCACCGTGAGTTGATCGACAAGCACGGGATGGATTTCAAGTTCGAAAAGACCGGGCTGAAATTCGTCATTTATGACGACGAAGACCGGCTCTACGCCGAGCACATTGTCAGCTGTATTCCGCATCTGGCCGATCAGGTGCGCTGGCTCGATCAGGCGGCGCTGCGCGAAGCCGAACCGAGTGTCAGCCACGAGGCCCGGGGTGCGCTGGAGTTTCTCTGTGATCACCAGGTCAGCCCGTTCCGACTCGCCGATGCCTACATGGAAGGCGCGCGGCAGAATGGCGTCGACATTTACGTCAACACCAACGTCACCGGCGTGTTGCACCACGGCAGCCGCGTGACTGGCGTGCAGACGGCCGAGGAGGGCGTGTTTCACTGCAAGACCCTGATCAACGCCGCTGGTGCCTGGGCGGCGGATTTGAGCGAGTGGGCCACCGGTGTGCGGATTCCGGTGAAACCGGTCAAGGGCCAGATCCTGCTGACCGAGCGCATGCCGAAAATCCTCAACGGCTGCCTGACCACCAGCGACTGCTACGTGGCGCAGAAGGACAACGGCGAGATCCTGATCGGCAGCACCACCGAAGACAAAGGTTTCGACGTCACCACCACCTACCCGGAAATCGCCGGGCTGGTGCAGGGCGCGGTGCGTTGCTTGCCGGAACTCAAGGACGTCAATCTCAAGCGCACCTGGGCCGGGTTGCGTCCGGGTTCGCCGGATGAGCTGCCGATCCTCGGGCCGATGCGTGGGGTGGAGGGTTACCTGAATGCCTGCGGACACTTCCGCACCGGCATCCTGACTTCGGCGATTACCGGGGTGCTGCTGGACAAACTGGTCAACCACGAAGCACTGCCGCTGGATATCACACCGTTCCTGGCGGACCGGTTTGAGACTGCACCGGTCAAGCAAGAGCGTGAATTGGAAATGGCCTGAGCCCATCCACAATTCCTGTAGGAGTGAGCCTGCTCGCGATGGCGGTATGTCAGTAACAGAGATGGCTACTGATAGATTGCAATCGCGAGCAGGCTCACTCCTACAATTGGAATTGTGGTGAATTCAGGCCTTGCGCGCTTCCTCTTCCAGTTGATCCGACTCGAACAACCGCGCCAGCTCCGCCCGGGCTTCCTGGGCGGTCTGCAGGACTTTGGCGGCGTCGTCGTAGACCGCGTGCTGGGCTTCCAGCACCTGTTCGTCGTGGTGCTTGAATCGCTTGATCCGCGCATCGGCCTGGGCCTGGGTCAGACCGAGGCCGACCAGCGTGCGGCGGCTCATCTCCAGACTCGAATAGTAGGTTTCCCGAATCGGCTCGGCGCCGACATCGACCAAGCGGTGTACGTGCTGACGGTTACGTGCGCGGGCGATGATCTTCATGTGCGGATACAGTTTGCGCACGATCTCGGCCGTCTTGATGTTGGTCTCCGGATCGTCCGTGGCAATCACGAAATACTCCGCCTCGCCGACCTTCGCCGCATGGAGGATTTCCGGGCGCATCGGGTCGCCATAGAACACCGGCACACCGCCAAAACTGCGCGACAGCTCGATGGTTTCCACCGACGTGTCCAGCGCCACGAACTTGATGTTCTGCGCGCGCAGAATTCGCGCCACGATCTGGCCCATCCGACCCATGCCGGCGATCACCACGCGCGGAGCCTCGGTGTCGATCTCGCGGAATTTCTCCGGCACCTCCACCGGCTGCACCTTGGGGCTGACCAGTCGCGCACAGATCAACAGCAGCAAAGGCGTCAACGCCATCGACAGGGTGATGGTCAGCACCAGCAGGTCATACAGGCGCGGCTCGAACAGGCCCTGATCGCGCCCGATCTTGAACACCACAAAGGCAAATTCACCACCCGCCGCGAGCACGATACCGAGGCGAATCGCACTGACCTTGGTCAGCCCGCCGGCCAGACGCCCGACCACAAACAGCAGCGGCAACTTCAAACCGATCAGCAGCAGCGTCAGGCCCAACACGGTGATCGGTGCGCTGAGCAGCAGACTGAGGTTGGCGCCCATGCCGACGCTGATGAAAAACAGCCCGAGCAGCAGGCCCTTGAACGGCTCGATCTGCGCTTCCAGTTCATGCCGATATTCCGAATCCGCCAGCAGCAGGCCGGCGAGGAAAGCCCCGAGCGCCATCGACACGCCGACCAGATCCATCAGCCACGCCGTGCCGATCACCACCAGCAATGCGGTGGCGGTGGAGACTTCCGGCAGACCGGTTTTTGCCACCACGCGAAACACCGGGCGCAACAGATAACGTCCGCCGACCACCACCACGGCGATCCCGCCGAGCACCTGCAAACCATGATTGAGGCTTCCCGCGCTGCTGGTTTCGTGGCCGCCGCCAGCGAGCATCGGCACCAGTGCGATCAACGGGATCGCGGCGATGTCCTGAAACAGCAGAATCGCAAACGCCAGCCGCCCATGGGGGCTGGTCAGTTCCTTGCGCTCGGCCAGACTTTGCAGGCCGAAAGCCGTGGACGACAGCGCCAGGCCAAGACCCAACACAATCGCACTGTTCAGTGGCTGACCGAACACGTACAACGCCAGCACGCCGATCACCGCCGCCGTCAGTAGCACCTGCGCCAGGCCCACGCCGAATACCGACTTGCGCATCACCCACAAGCGGCGTGGCGACAGCTCAAGGCCGATGATGAACAACAGCAACACCACGCCCAGTTCCGAGATATGCGCAACGCTCTGCGGATTGCCGATCAGGCCGAGCACCGACGGGCCAATGATTACCCCCGCCAACAGATAACCGAGCACCGCGCCCAATTGCAGACGCTTGGCCAAAGGCACGGTGAGCACGGCTGCGAAGAGAAACACGACAGCGGCTTGTAACAGGTTGCCTTCATGGGGCATGGACTGACTCCTGACAGCGATACGGCGGGGGTGACAAGGATAAAGGCTGACTTCCTGCCACACCACAAGCACTGTCGGGCAGCGATTCTTTAATCAATGTCTTTTTTTGCGCTAGAACGGCTTGGCATCGATGAGTATCAGGCGCCTTGAAAGTTGTTGCACGGGCAAAGGCGCTTTTCCAGTTATCCGCTTATGTAAAGTAATACTTTGGTCTTAGAGCGCGCGGGCGTGATATTGCCGAGCCATTGCGTGACTAACCGATAATTGCTGGCGATGGACGAAGTTTTGCGTCGAGCAATCGATTGAAGAGTGGCCGTGTGTTAATTCAAAAGTTGGACAGCTGATTCGATAATGTAAAACCTGGAGCATCATGCCATGGGCAATGCACTGTGATGATTGCGTGAACCAGATAGTTCATAGTTTGCGATTTACCATTAAATGTTTGTTACAACGATTGACAAGATGAGCGCTCCGAACCTACTATTTTTTGCCCGAGATGCTGGCTGTTTTATAACGGCTGTAATAAAGCGACCAGGACGGTCGTGTGAAGTTTTCATAAGGAATGAAACTTTGTATCTGGATTCCATTGGATCGGAACCGCTTCGATTTCGGCTCGATCAGCTCGTCCCCGGCATTTGCCCGGGAGCAGCTCAGGATCGTGCAGCGGCTGAAATCGCGACGTCATTGTCGCGTCGTCAAAATCATGACAATTACTCGATAGAACCCCGGGAATTCGTGGGTTCAGCCGAGAACATCTCCTTTTCAAAAAGCCGAAAAGCCCCTGTGCACTCGCTTGCTTTCCAAGCCGCAGGTGACGCATTCGGCTGTGCGGGTCTGTGCGTTGAAAGTAAGGTATTCACAAGGATTTGAGACTTTTTACTTGTATTTGATGGGGCAGTAACTCAAGTCAATCATTTTGTGGTGAACAACTGTTTGCGTGTTTTCCGCAACTATCGCCTGTGCAAAATGGCGAGGCTGAGTTGTGCTCGCATTGGTGAGAATACAAGTAGGTTTAAAGTAAAGTTTTCATAAGGAATTGAAGATTTGTACCGGGTTCTGCGCTGACTATTAAGAAAGATTGAAATAACTCGATGTGTTCCCGAGATGTCGCGGAACCGTGCGAGTGCGTCTTTCTGCGCGTCTGATCAGGTATTCATATCGCCCGAATCACCGTCGTGTTGCGGTCGAAAGTTTTGATGCAACCCTCTGCTGTAGTGCGCAAATAAGCACATTCAATGTGAAGTTTTCATAAGGATTTGAAACTGTGTACTTGGATTCCATTGATTCAGAACGTCAACGCCTGCAACCCGACAAACTCGCCGCTGATGAGGCGCAAACCACCTTATCGCGGATCGAAAACTATGACAGCCGCTCGATGTACTGCCGGGAACACGCGCAGCCCAACGAGCGCATCTTTCTCAGCGGCCAGCAGGCCCTGGTGAGATTGCTGCTGTCCCAGGCTGCCCTTGATCGATCCAACGGCATTCGCACCGCGGGATTCGTCAGTGGTTATCGCGGCTCGCCGCTGGGGGGCGTGGACCGCGAGCTGGTCAAGGCCAAGAGTGTTCTGGAAAACGCGAATATCCGCTTTCTGCCGGCGATCAACGAGGATCTGGCGGCAACGGCCCTGATCGGCACCCAGCGCGTCGAAACCGATCCGCAGCGTCTGTATGACGGCGTGTTTGGCATGTGGTACGGCAAGGGCCCGGGCGTCGATCGATCCGGCGACGCGATCAAACACGGCAGTTCCTATGGCTCGTCGCCCAACGGCGGGGTACTGGTGGTTACCGGCGACGATCACGGTTGCGTGTCGTCGTCGATGTCCCACCAATCCGATCGCACGCTGATGGCCTGGGGCTTGCCGGTGATTCACCCGGCGGGACTGGCCGACTACGAACGCTGCGGCCTGTGGGGCTGGGCGTTGTCGCGTGTGTCCGGTTTGTGGGTGGGTTTCAAGGCAATCACCGAGACGGTCGAGGCAACCACTTCGGTTGAGTCCTCGCCGCTGCCCGAATTCGTCACCCCCGAGATCAATCCGGGACCGGACGGTCTGCACTGGCGCTGGCCGGATCTGCCGGGCATGCAGATCGAACGCCGCACCGCTTTCAAATTCGATGCCGCCCGGGCCTTTGCCCTGGCCAACCCGATCGACACGGCGGTCACCGCGCCGGCACAACCGACACTGGTCATCGCTGCGGTCGGCAAGGCCTATGGCGATGTACGCCAGGCCTTGCAGCAATGCGGCATCGCCCTCGAACAGCTGGAAAATGCCGGCGTCGCATTGCTCAAGATCAACCTGGTTTATCCGTTGTCGCCGGTGCTGGACGCCTGGACCCAGCGCGCCGGCAAGGTGCTGATCATCGAAGAGAAGCAGGCAATCGTCGAAGAGCAGCTCAAGCAGAAGTATTACAACGCTGCCCACGACCAGCGTGCGGTGATCATCGGCAAGACCGACGAAAATGGCGCAGCGCTGATCTCCGATCACGAAGAGCTGCGCCCGTCGCGCATCGCCGCGCTGCTGCAGCAGCGCCTGCCAGCTCTGGGCATCGAACCGAGCCTTCCGGATTTCTGGCTTACGCCCTGCGTTTCGCGGGTTGAAGACTGGATCCGCCGCACGCCTTATTTGTGTTCGGGTTGCCCGCACAACACCTCGACCCAGGTGCCCAAGGGCAGTGAAGCGCGGCTCGGTATCGGCTGCCATGCCATGGCCGCACGCATGCCCGAACGCTCGACCACCGGCAGCGTGCAGATGGGCGGGGAAGGGGTCGACTGGCTGGGGCAGGCGCCGTTTGTGCAGACCCCGCACATCTTTCAGAACATTGGCGACGGCACCTTTTTCCACTCCGGATTCCTCGCGGTACGGCAGGCTATCGCGGCCGGCGCGACCATCACCTACAAACTGCTCTACAACGACGCGGTGGCCATGACCGGCGGCCAGCCTATCGACGGCAAGCTGACGGTGAAAAAAGCCGTCGAGCTGCTCAAGGCCGAAGGCGCCCAGCGAATAGTGGTGGTGGCGGACGACCTGCAACGCTATCAGGCGCATGACAGCCTTCCTCAGGGCATCGAAGTGTTTCACCGTGAAAAGCTCGAGCAAGTGCAGCAGCAGTTGCGCGACACCCGTGGCGTCAGCGTGCTGATTTTCGATCAGGTCTGCGCAGTCGAAGGGCGTCGACGCAAGAAGCAATTGCCGGCGCCGTTGGTGAAGACCGAAGTGGTGATCAACGAAGCGGTCTGTGAAGGCTGTGGCGATTGCCAGGTCAAATCCAACTGCCTGTCGGTGATCCCGGTGCAAACACCGTTCGGCGCCAAACGCCGCATCGATCCGCACTCGTGCAATACCGATCTGTCGTGCATCAAGGGGTTCTGCCCAAGCTTCGTGACGGTGACCGGCAAGCCGCGGCAACGTCCGCGCAAACTGGCCGACAGCGCCGAAGTGCTGGCGCGGGCCGAAGCGCTGGCGCTGCCGCAGGCACCACGGTCGCTCGATAGGCCGTATGAAATGCTTCTGGCCGGTGTCGGCGGTACCGGCGTCGTGACCGTGGCGCGGGCCATTGCCATGGCGGCCCACCTCGACGGCCGTGCCGTCAGCGTGCTCGATTTCACCGGGTTCGCGCAGAAGGGCGGTGCGGTGTTGAGCCATGTGCGTCTGGCCGGTCATGCCGATGCGTTGCACCAGCATCGCATCGATATCGGCGGCGCCGACCTGCTGCTCGCGGCCGATCTGGTGGTGGCCAGCGAAGACGATGCACTGGCAACGCTGCGGCGGAAAAAAACCGTGGTCATCGCCAACAGTGCACTGACCCAGACCGGTGCGATGCTGCGTAACACGCAACTGAATATTGAAACCGACGCGATACAAGCGTTTTTGAAAGAGAAGGTCGGCGCCGAGCAGTTCCACAGCCTGGACGCCGGGCAATTGGCGAACTCGCTGGTCAGCCCGCTGCAGGCCAACATGTTGTTGCTCGGTTACGCCTGGCAGAAGGGCACGGTACCGGTGTCGCTGCCGGCACTGCAGAAAGCCATCGATCTGGCCGGCAGCGCCGCTGCCAACCATCTGGCTTTCGCCTGGGGACGGTTGTGGGCTCAGGATCCGGCGTTTGCCGCGCCTTATCTCGATCAGCCAGTGGATGCCGTGTCGACGATTGCGATCCGCGACATCAGCGACATGCGCGGCCGCCGCGAAAGCCTTGAGCAACTGATCGACAACCGCAGCGAGTTCCTGACGGCCTATCAGAACGCAGCGTATGCGGCGCGTTATCGCAACGTCATCGAGCAGCTGCGGGCGCTGCCGGCGGCCGGTGATGAGAGTGCCCTGACCGAAGCGGTGGCACGCAACCTGTTCAAGTTGATGGCCTACAAGGACGAGTACGAAGTTGCGCGGCTGCTCACCACCCGCAGTTTCACCGACTCGCTCAAAGCCCGGTTCGACGGTGGCATTCGCCTGAAATTCCACTTTGCCTTGCCGCTGCTGCGCAAGAAGCAGGAAAGCACCGGCGAGCCGAAAAAGGTCGCTTTCTCCGGCTGGATTCTGCCGCTGCTGAAAGTGCTGGCCAAGGGCCGAGTGTTGCGTCACACCCGGTTCGATCCGCTGGGCTTTTCCGCCGAGCGTCGCGAAGAACGCCGCTTGCTGAGTGACTACGAGCAAACCCTGCAACGCCTGTTACCGAAACTGAACTCGGACAATCTGTCGGCGTTCGTCGCATGGGCGAACCTGCCGGATTCGATTCGCGGCTACGGCCACGTCAAGGAGCGTTCGATCGCGGCAGCACGTCTGCGCGAGCAACAACTCATTGAACAGATTCTGGCGGACAAACCGGTCATTCACGGTGTCGAGTCGTGGCAGCCATCCACCGTCATCGCCAGGCAACTGAGCGCAGAAGAGGAACGCGACGTAATGGAAGCCTCCTGACGGAGGCTGGCGCCAGCCCCGCACAAGAAAAAATACAACAACTACCGAGATGAGCTGACCATGATGAATAACGACAGCATTTCCCCCGACCTTCTGCACAAGGGTTCGGCTGACGACGTTTTGATTTGTGCACCGAGAGACGCATTGCCGCTGTATGTGAACGAAGCACTGATCGAGGCCAATGGGCATAACCCGTTGGTGCGCAATTACGTCGCGGGCGGCAACCAGCAGCGGCGCTTCGAGATTGCGCCCGTGCTGCAGAAGAAGAGCCGGATGGACGGCGTCGGTGCCGATGATGAATGGAACCAGGTGCGAGCGCTGCCTTACCAGATCGTCGCCGCGCAACTGGAATCGGCTGAAGCCGGGATCGACAGCCTGGAGTTTGCCGTCGCTGCCCTGTGCGAATCGATCGCGCCGATCCGCCGCGCCAGTTCGTTTCGCTTGATCAATAACGCCGACAACTACTTCTTCTATCGCAAGGCGCACGAACATGTGCCGGGGACGATGTTCATCGAAGCGGCGCGTCAGGCGGTCTATCACCATTTGTACCATCACACCGATCATGCACGCGGCGCCGTCACCGTCAGCGTCAATGAGCTGAACGCGAGCTTTTTCGCCTACGCCGAGCTGATGTACCCGATCGAACTGGTGGTCGACAACATGACCCCGAGCGATGCCACCTCACCGAAGAAAATCCATCTGCGGGTTGCGTTCTATCAGCGCCAGACGCTGTTCGCCACGGTCGATACCAAGGCCACGGTGATCGATATGCCGCTGTTCGAAAAGACCCGCAATATCTTCATCTACTCCAATGACTGGTTTGCACCGCTGCAGTCGTCGAAGCTGGCCTGCACGATCAGCGACCAGCAGGGGCGCAAGGCTCAGGTGCAATTGTTGGGCCTGGGCAAGACCGGTTGCGTAACGACCACGGCGGATCTGCCCGACCCGGTCACTCTGCACATCCTCTACGAAGGCAAGCTGAGCTTCACCGCCAGCATCCGTCGTGCCGGACAGGGCGAGCATGCGTCGTGGGAGTTTGCCGAGGTGGATTTCAGCGGTTTGCAGGTGATCAGCGACATGATCAAGCGCGGCTTTGTTCACCTCGATGAGCCGGCGCTGGCGGCGCTGAAGCAATGAGCAAAGAAAACCCAAGCTTGCAGGCGGCCACCCAGGCGCTGCATTTCGGCGCGCATGCAGTGGCGAAAAACCGACTGTATTTTTCTTCGCTCGGCATGGATCTGTGTGACGAACACGGCTTTCCGCTGCCAGCGTTTTTTTCGGTTTATCAAGCCTTGATGGACGGCGGCGCCGGCTTCGGTTTTCTCGGCAATGCCAGCGTGGACGCCGATGCGCGGTACAACAGCCGCGGTCTGCGCCTGACTTCGGCAGCCCACGCGCAGGCCGTGCGGCCGCTGTTTGAAGCGGCACGGGAGCGTGGTTTTCCGCTGGGGGTGCAATTGCAGCATTACGGGCCGCAGTCTTTGCCGTCGAAGCAAGGGATCATTCTGACGCCCAGCGGTATCGCCTCGCCGACAGTGCTCAGTGCCCATCCCCAGGCACGGGCAGTGGCGATGTCAGAGGCGCAGATTCAGCGCTGCATCGAGCAGTTCTGCGCTGCCGCCCGTTACGCGCAACAGGCCGGCGCCACGCTGATTCAGTTGCAGGCGTCCAACGGCTATTTGATCAGCAGCTTTCTCTCGCCAAAGACCAATCAACGCGAGGATGACTGGGGCGGTACGCCGCTCAAGCGCGCGAGGTTGCTGCTGGCGATTGTCGAAGGCATTCGCCAGGCCACCGACCACAAAGTGGCTGTCACCGTGCGCCTGGGCATGGACGACGGCCTCGATGAAGAAGGCCAGCACGCGGCGCTGTTGGGTGACGTCGTCGCGGCGCTGGAAGCCAGCGGGGTCGCAGCGATTACCTGCTCGCTGGGTATCAGCGAGACCTTCCGCTTCTTTTTCAAGAACACCGAACAAGCCTTGGCCATGTCGCGGGAGGGCTGCCGCTATCTGAAACGCTTCGTGCGCATTCCGCTGGGGTTTACCGGCTCGGTGGCAGATGTGGTGCAAGCCAACGAAATCATCGCCAGCGGCGATGCCGATTTTGTCGGCTTCGGCCGCGCCATGCTCGCCGACAACCATTTTGTCGCCAAGCAACTGGCGGGGCGAGCGGATCAGGTCAACCGCTGTCGAGGCGATGCCTTTTGTTTTCGCGACAAAAAAGAACCGATGGCCGAGCGCGTCTACTGCTGCGTCAATCCTGACTATCGACGGCCAGAACAACTACAACAGCACTACGAGGAAAACCTGAAATGAACTTCACCGCCAAGATCGCCCTTGTTGTCGGGGGCACACGCGGGATCGGTTTCGATGTCAGCCAGAAACTCATCGAAGCCGGCTGCATCTGCTACATCACCGGCCGCAACGAAGACGACGGCCTGACGGCGCAAAGTCGCCTCGGCGACAACTGCACGTTCATCAAAAGTGACGTCACCGACGAAGCCTCGGTCATCGAGCTGTTCCGCATCATCAATGACAAACACGGCCGACTCGATCTGGCCGTGAACAATGCCGGCGTCACCTCCAGACATGCACCGATCCGCGACATGGATTTCCCTGACTGGAAACGCGTGCTGGAGATCAACCTGCTGGGCCCGCTGCTGTTGCTCAAGCACGAGACCAATCTGATCTCGAAGCATGCGGGTGGCTCGATCGTGAACGTCTCCTCCTGCGCCGGTCTGCTGGGAGTTGCCAGGCAAAGCGCCTATTCCACCAGCAAGGCTGCGCTGAACATGTTGACTCAGGTTTGCGCGATTGAATGCGCTGAAGAGGCTTTGCCTGAGCGGCATTCGATTCGCGTCAACGCCGTGTGCCCGGGCCCGACGCTGGGCGGCATGAACTCCGAGGAACGCCTGAAAGCCAATCCGGAATCCACCAAGCACAAGTTGCAGGTCACGGCGATGAAGCGCTTCGCCAATCCCGGTGAAATCTCTGCCGCGATCCTGTGGCTGCTCAGTGATGCCTCTTCGTTTGTCACTGGCACCGTAATGCCGGTAGATGGCGGCTTCTCCGCCGGTAAATTCTGATGCACACGGTCAAACGCAATCCCGGCGCTGGCTCGCGCGAGAAGGGCAAACACCGGGTGTTCATCACCGGTGTGAGCAGCGGTATCGGCGAGGCGCTGGCGCAGCTGCATTTGCAAAACGGCCATACGGTTTTTGGCACCGCACGGCGTCAGCCCTATGCACTGATGGACCATCCGAATTTCCGTTTTCGGCCGTTCGATCTCTCGCGGCCGAGTGAGATGGGCGAGCTGTTCAAGGACAACTTTGCCGAGGTTCTGGAGCAAGGCGTCGACCGGTTTTTCCTCAATGCCGGGGTCAGCGGCAACGTGCCGGGACGTGGCGGTGACTTCACCCTCGACGAATTGCAGCATGTGCTCAACGTCAATGTGCTGGCCAACAAAGCCATTCTCGATCTGATGTTGTCTTCGGCCCAGCGGCCGGCGACCTGCGTGCTGTCGGCCTCGATGGCTGGCGTGCGCTTTCGCGCGGGTACGCTGCCGTACAGCCTGTCGAAAGCCGCGCTGGCGGCATTGGCCGGCGTCTACGCCGAAGAAAACCCGGAGATCTTTTTTGCCGTACTCGGCCTGTGCAACGTCGACACCGGTTTGTCGCGGCAGGTAAGTTTCAGCCAGCGCACCGCTGACTTCGCCGACCTCAAGTCGCTGCAACAACGCGCCCTGGCGCCCGGCTACATGGTGTCGCCGGCGCAACGTGCGAAAGACATCCTGGCGGTGATTGACGCGCCCGAAGCTTACGGGATCAAGAGCGGAATCTTCGTCGACATGCGTACGGCGCTGGCCGATCACCAGAAAGCGCACCCGCCATTGTCCCAAGCGTAGTGAACGCAGGGACCTGCATCAGCCAATAAAGGAATGTTGGAATGTTCAATCAAGTCAAAGCGCTGACCGAGTCAGCCGTTCGGCAACAGGATCTGTTGTTGAGCACCCCGATCGATTTGTCCCGTGGGGAAGACAGCCGTCTCTATGGAGTGGACGGCAGCATCGACTCCCTGACCCTGGTTTCGATCATCGTCGATGTCGAGGAAAAACTGCGCAGCCAGCTGGGCGTCGACGTGCGTCTGGCCGATACCACCGACCTGCCCGACACCGCCACACCGTTTGCCACGCTGGGCACGCTGATCGCCTACATCATGGATCGGCTGTCGGCGGCGCAAGCACAAGCTCAAGCGGTTTGATCGAACGACGGGGTGTGTATGCAAGTTGAAGAATTTTTGGCTCATCTGCAAAGCGCCGGCAACCAAGCGGCGATTGTCAGCGATGAGGGGCGCTTTACCTATGATCAGTTGCATCAGCAGATAACCGCCTACGGCGAAGAGCTGGCGGCAAAATCCGTGCGCGATTCGAGTGTGTTGCTGGTCGACAACTACAGCTTCAACAGCGTGTGCATGCTGTTCGCACTGTGGCTGCACAACAACGTGGTCGCGCTTTCCGTACCCAAAGACGAAGAGCAACTGGCGAATCTGGCGGGCGCTGCGGGGGCACGGTTTTCCATGATCGGCGGGGCGCCGGAGTTTGCGGTTATCCGTCACGACAACAGTCGGGTGCCGCCGACCGTCGACGGCCTGCTGTCGCGTCGTCAGGCCGGTTTCATCGTGTTTTCCTCAGGTTCGACAGGTCCGGCCAAAGGCGTGGTGCATGCCATTTCGCCGTTCTTCGAGCGCTACCGGAGTGCCGAGCGTTGCGGCGCGATTCTGGCGTTTTTACTGTTCGATCACATCGGCGGTCTGGTCACGGTTCTGCAGGCGCTGGCTACCCACGGCACGTTGATCCTGCCCAAGGAGCGCTCGCCGCAAGAGGTCGGTCGCTGCATCGAATCGTTCAATGTGCAGAGCCTGCATGTATCGCCGACGCTGCTCAATCTGGCGACGGTCACCGGCGTCTTCCAGAAGTGGGACACTCGTAGCCTGGAGCGCATCTATTTCGGCTCGGAGCCGAGTTCACCGCAAGCGATCCAGCGCATTGCCAGCCTGCTGCCACAAGTGCAGTTGCAGCAGTTGTATGGGATGTCGGAAATTGGCGTGCTGCCATGTCGCAGCAAGGACGGAGACAGCGCGTGGATGAAGATCGACGACCCGAACTACAGCCTGCGGGTGGTCGACGGCATTTTGCAGGTGCGCGGGGCGACCAACATGCTCGGCTACCTGGCCAGTGCCGGTGACCTGTCGAGCGATGGCTACCTGATCACCCACGATCTGGCCGAGGAACATGAAGGCTACTTTCGGGTGACCGGGCGGGCGGTCGATCTGATCAATGTCGGCGGCAAGAAGGTGTTTCCGTCGCACGTGGAAAGCGTGCTGATGGGCCTGGAAAACGTCTCCGACGTGGTCGTCTACGCGCAGCCGAATCCGCTGCTCGGGCAGATCGTTGCCGCGCGGTTCACGCTGATCGAGCCGGAGGCGCTGGAGGCGTTCAAGGTTCGCTTGTATCAACACGTTCGCGGTGTCCTGGCGCAGGAGCAACTGCCCAGGGTGGTCTCCATTGCCGAGACCCCGCTGTACACCAGCCGTTTCAAGAAAATGCGTCACCCCGGCGTTCTCGCCCAGTCGTGAGACCGGTTTACTCATCACGTTATAAGGAAATGACAAATGGTTGATCTGGTAAAAATGCGCAAAAGCATCGCTGAAATCCTGTTCATTTCGCCGGCCGAACTGCGCGGTGAAACCGTGCTGGAAAACAGCGAGAACTGGGACTCGATGGCGCGAATCGGCATCGTCGCCATGGTGTTCGAACAGGCCCGCGTGAGCGTGTCGGGCGAAGAGATCGAGCGCGTGGTCACTGTGCAGGATCTGTTCGATCTGATCGACGGGAAAATCAAGGACGCCGCATGAGCCTGCTGACCATTGAGGGCGTCGCCATCCGTGCGGTCACGGCGGCACTGCCTGAGCGGCGGGTGACCGAGGCGGACTTCGCCGAGCTGTTCGGCGCCAAGGAAGTTGAGCGCATCGCGAAAAGCACCGGCATCCATTCGATCCGCGAAACCAGAACCCTGCACACCTCCGATCTGATCATCGCCGCGTGCCTGAACCTGCTCGATCAAGGGCATGCTGCGGCAGAGGAAATCGATGGTTTGATCGTGGTGACCCAAACCCCGGATTCCTGGGTGCCGGGTGTCGGTTTCGTGGTGCAGCAGGCGCTCGGCCTGCCACAGCATTGTCTGGTGCTGAACGTGGCCGCTGGCTGCTCCGGCTACATCAGTGCGCTGGTCCAGGCGGGCGCGCTGATCTCCTCTGGCGCCTGCAAGAAGATCCTGCTGTGCACTGGCGACGTCACCACGCGGATCCTCGACGAGCGCGACCGTCATGTGAAAATGCTGTTTGGTGACGCCGCTTCGGCGACCTTGCTAGAAGCGGGTGAAGGCAAATTCGAATTCATCTGCGGCGCCGACGGCAGCGGCGGTACTGCGCTGCAGTCCGACATTGCCTACGCCAGAGAGGAGGGCAATCCGGTCTGCGCGACTATCCAGCGCTTGCAGATGGACGGCACGGCGGTGATGAACTTTGCCCTGAACCGGGTACCGCAGACCGTCAAGGCCTTGCTCGATGCCACGGGGTTGAGTCCGGCTACGCTGGACTTGCTGGTGCTGCATCAGGCGAACGAGTTCATGCTCAACTACCTGCGGCGGATGATTGGTGTGGCGGCGGAGAAAATGCCGGTCGACATCGATGGCGTCGGCAACACCAGCTCCACCTCGATTCCGATCGTGTTGTCGCGCCACGCCGCGATGGGTACGCCGCAGGCTGAACACGTTGTGCTGTGCGGTTTCGGTGCCGGGTTGTCGTGGGGCGCGTTGAAGGCGGACCTGCGCCAGACTGTCGCCGTGGCGCCTTGCGATGTGGCGGAAAAAATCGCTCAGGCAGTCAGTGAGCGTTTGCAAGCCTGAATAAAGCAATACACGGCGGCTTCGCGGCGATGCCCGCATCCACCCGCAAAGCTGCCGTGCCCGGGTTCAAATCGACTGATCGAACGAGACAGCTGTCATGAGCCGCACCTTTTTCAACGCACTGGGCATCATCGGGCGCAAGGACAATCTGCTATGGGAATATCCTTCGCCGTTTCTTCCGCTGTTCCAGTTTCACGAGCGCCATGAGTCAGGCCCGATTCGTGCGCAACCCGAGGCCATCATCGCCGCAGTTTGCGCGCTGAACATGCGCGATGACCGCGTCGTCGATGCGCTGCTGTCCCTGCGCGAACTGCCGGGGAAAATACTGCGCACGTTTGGCGACCGAACAGTGCCACAGGAAACTGCGCCGTTCGGCTTTGACGCTTTCACCTTGCTCGAACGCACTTCGACTGAAGTGTCTCTAGGCCTGGCCGGACGCTTCTGGCGCCCTGATCTGAAGACCGGTCATATCGCTGACGCTCAAGCATTCAAAGTCCTGGATGACCCACACGTAGCCAAACTGCTGCTGCGTTTTCAGGTCGTCGAACATCCTCAAGGCATGCGTACGCTGCGCACCGAAACCTTCGTGTATTGCGCCACCACGCGCAGCAAAATGCTGTTTACCCCTTACTGGCTGTTGATTCGTCTGGCCAGCGGCTGGATTCGGCGGCGCAACCTTGCTGCCATCCAGCGGCAATTTTCGACGGAACGGGTTGTGTAAAAACCCGCATCAATTGGTTACATTGATAGCCTCTGCGAATCAGTCTCTCCGAGTCCCGCCATGGCCATCAACTTCGACCTCAACGACCTGCAAGCCTTTCGCGCTGTGGTCGAACAGGGCAGTTTCCGCAAGGCCGCCGACACTGTGCGCCTGTCTCAACCGGCCCTGAGCCGACGTATCGAAAAGCTCGAAGACGCCCTCGGTGTAAAACTGTTCGAACGCACCACGCGCAAGGTCAGCCTGACCCAGGCCGGGCGCGGCTTCATGCCCAGCGTCGAGCGTTTGCTCGATGACCTGGACGTGGCGTTGCTGGGCATCAGCGAAGTGGCTTCGACCCGGCTCGGTCATGTCACCGTGGCCTGCGTGCCTTCGGCGGCGTACTACTTCATGCCGCGAGTGGTCGCCCGCTATCACCAGCAATTCCCGCGTATCAAAGTCAAAGTCCTCGACTCCAGTGCCCACGACGTGCTCAGTGCAGTGGTCAACGGCGAGGCGGATTTCGGTTTGAGTTTCATGGGTACCCAGGAGGCCAAAGTCGAATTCGAACCGCTGGTGCAGGAAAGCTACGTGGTCGCCTGTCGTCGCGATCACCCGTTGGCCGGACGCAGCAGCGTGACCTGGGACGAGTTCTATCAGCAGGATTACATCTCGCTCGACAAGACTTCGGGCAACCGTTTTCTGCTCGATCAGGCCTTGAGCGGCGTCGTGCCGCAACGCCCGAGCATCTGCGAGACACGGCATGTGACCACGATGATTGGGCTGGTGGAGGCGGGGCTAGGGGTGGCGGCGGTGCCGCTGATGGCGATGCCCGGGCCGGATCATCCGATCCTGACCCGGGTGCCGCTGACCGATCCGCAGGTGATGCGCAGTGTCGGCATCATCAAGCGCCGGGATCGTACGTTGACCCCGGCAGCACTGGAGCTGGAACGGCTGGTGGTGGAAATGAAAGTCCAGCCGCCGACGATCAGCGCTTGACCGAATCCAGTCCGGTGGCTTGCACGTCAGCCTGGGCGGCAGGTGCGGCGAGGTAGTCGAGCAAGGCCTTGGCCTCTTTTGGATGCTGCGCGCCGACCGGAATGCCGGCGGCGAAGCGGGTCACCGACTGCACCGACTCCGGAATCTTGCCGACAAAACTCACCCCTGGCACCGGCAGCAATTCGCTGACCTGCTGGAAGCCCAGTTGATAATCGCCCGTGGCAACCACCGAACCCACCGGGACTTTCGGGATCATCTTCGCTTTCGGTTTCAGTTGATCCTCGACACCGAGTTTCTTGAACAGCTCCTTCTCGATGTACACGCCGCTGGCGCTGTCGGAGTAGGCCACCGATTTTGCGTCGAGCAGGGTTTTCTTCAGGCTTTCGACGTTGCTGATGTCCGGCTTCGGCGCGCCTTCACGCACCACCAGACCGATCCGCGAATCCGCCAGTTCGACCCGCGAGGCCGGGTCGACCTTGCCTTGCTTGATCAGGTCATCGAGGGCATAGCCGACCATGATCACCACGTCGGCGTGCTCACCGCGGGCGAGACGGTTGGGGATCGCTTCCGGGGCTTTGCCCATCGATGGCCCGAGCTGGGTATCGAGGGTATTGCCGGTGGCGGCCGCGAATTTCGGGCCGAGGATTTTGTAGGCGGCGGTGAAGCCGCCCGACGTCATCACGTTCAGCTGTTCAGCATGGGCCAGGGCGCTGAAAGCGAAGAGGGCGATGGCGCTGAGATTGATCAGTTTTTTCAAGGTGATTGCTCCTTATGCGGCAACCGCTTGCAAACGGCCGCCTGCGCGGCGATAGAGGTACAGCGTGGCGCACAACGCACACAGTGCGCCGACGCTCATCCAGTAACCCGGCGCTGCCTTGTCGCCGGTGTACTGGATCAGGAAGGTCGACATCGCCGGAGTGAAGCCACCGAAAATTGCGGTCGCCAGGCTGTAAGCCAAGGAAAAACCGGCCACCCGCACCTCCACCGGCATGATCTCGGTCAGCGCCGGAATCATCGCGCCGTTGTACATGCCGTAGATGAACGACAGCCACAACAGCGACAGCAACATGTGACTGAAGCTCGGCGCCTGCACCAGGTACGACAGCGCCGGATAAGTCGTGGCCAGGGCCAGCAGCGACATGGCGATCAACACCGGACGCCGGCCGATACGGTCGGACAACATGCCGCCAATCGGCAGCCAGAAGAAGTTCGAAACGCCCACCAGCAAAGTCACCAGCAGCGCATCGGAAGTGCTCAGGTGCAGCACGGTTTTACCGAAGGTCGGCGCGTACACGGTGATCAGGTAGAACGCGGTGGTGGTCAGCGCGACCATCAGCATGCCGCCGAGCACCACCACCCAGTTCTGGCCGAGGGTGCGGAACACTTCTTTCATGCTCGGACGGTGTTTGCGCGCGGCGAACTCTTCGGTTTCCGCCAGGTTGCGGCGCAGCAGGAAGATGAACGGCACGATCATGCAGCCGACGAAAAACGGAATCCGCCAGCCCCAATCGGCAATCACATCCGGTGCCATCCACGCGTTCAGCGCATAGCCCAACGCCGCAGCCACAATGATTGCCACCTGCTGACTGGCCGACTGCCAAGCGGTGAAGAAACCTTTGCGGCCCGGCGTGGCGATTTCGGACAAATACACCGAAACACCGCCCAATTCCGCACCGGCGGAGAAGCCTTGCAACAGCCGCCCGATCAACACCAGCGCGGGAGCGAACAGACCAATGGTTTCGTATCCGGGCACCAGCACGATCAGGATCGTACCGCTGGCCATGATCGACAGGGTGACGATCAGACCTTTGCGCCGACCGACATCATCGATGTACGCGCCGAGCACAATCGCCCCCAGCGGACGCATCAGAAAGCCTGCGCCGAACACGGCAAAGGTCATCATCAGGGAAGCGAACTCACTGCTCGCCGGGAAGAACACTGCCGCGATCTGCGTGGCGTAGAAACCGAACAGAAAGAAGTCGAACTGTTCGAGGAAGTTGCCCGAGGTCACCCGGAAAATGGCGCCGGCCCGCGAGCCGCCGTGTGGGATTGAGGCTGTCATAGAAAAGAACTCCACCGCTTTTATGACGTGCGCGACGTGGAAGCGGCGCACGGTTGTTATTGCGGCGGATGGTCGCGCAGGTGTTACAGGATGTTAATTGCATTGTTGGCATGGATTGATGTGCAGAGCGGATCAATCCCCTGAAACACCACCAGGCCCTGCGGGAGCGGGGTCGAGCACAAATCTTGTTAGCACCACCAAACCTGTAGGAGTGAGCCTGCTCGCGATGACTTTTGTTCAGGCGATGAAGATGCTGAATGTACCGGCCCCTTCGCGAGCAAGCCCGCTCCCACGGTTTCGCGGGTCGATCACAAATCCTGTTTCATCACGGACCCGGTGGGAGCTGACTTGCCAGCGATGACGATCTGCCGGCCAACTACAATCCCCCAACCAGCCCAGGCAAAAAAACAAGGAATGATTCCCTGACTCAGCAGTCGGAGTACAGGCAAAACCCATCTGAAGGAGGTTCACCGATGAACAGCAAAACCCTAATCGCCAGCCTGGCCCTCGTCGCCGGCATTGCCGGGATCAGCCCACTTGTTCAAGCGGCGCAAACCTCAAGCGAACAGGCTGTCCAGTCGCCGACCAGCGACCGCGAGTTGAAGGTCAACGACCGGGCACCAGACATTTATCAGCGCAGCGACAAAGCGTTGAAAAACTGGAAACAGAAAGGCCTGAAAGCCCCGGTCGATCAGGCGCAATGGGTGCAGATCAACGACAAGTACGTGATGGTCATGATCACTAACGGCACCATCGTTGAGATGCAGCCTGTCGAGCGTTAAGCGCTTCGGCAACAATTGGCCATGGACGGTCGATTGCATTCGGGCGCCATTCGGGTAAAACGCGAAGGGCGTTTCGAGTGACTGGATGTCAGGAGCAATCGTTGGAAAAGAAACCGCTTTATCGCAAAGTAAATACCACCGCCCATAACGTCTGGCGCAACAATCAGGGCAGTCACTATCGGTATGAGCGTAATACCAAAGCCGAGAAACGTAGCGAGGCGACGCGGGGTTCGATGCATGGGATCAAGCATCACGGCTACGATTACACGCCATTATTTCGCTTTCTGTTATCTCGTGTCGGAGGTAACTGGGATGAGATTTACAGCGAAGCGGTTGCGCGCCTTGATCGCCCGGAGCCAGTGTTCTGGATGGTGTCCATCCATGAAGACGATCGCGAGGACATCGTGCAACTGGGTGAGTCGAGCTACTTCAATGGTCTGTACGTCGATGAACAAAAGCGCCTGCAAATCGTCAATCCGGATTTGAAGGCCGAAGAGATGAAGCCTCATTGCCAATGTTGCACCCACACTTTCAATGGCGTTGTGTTTGGCTTGCCTCCTGACTGAGTGTTTCCACTCGATAGACCGCCAATCATTGGTTAATGAGTTGCGAACTGCTGCCGTTTCTGGGAAAACGGCCGCCAGTTAAGCAATTGAGTGAATGTCATGACGGATGAACTGCAGGTAATCGATCTCCAAGTGGGCGAGGGCAAGGCTGCCGTCAAAGGCGCGCTCATCACCACCCACTACACCGGCTGGCTGGAAGACGGCAGCGAGTTCGACTCTTCCCACAGCCGTGGCAAACCTTTTCAGTGCGTGATTGGAACGGGCCGGGTGATCAAGGGTTGGGATCAGGGACTGATGGGGATGCAAGTGGGCGGCAAGCGCAAACTGCTGGTGCCGGCGCATCTGGGCTATGGCGAGCGGACGATGGGCAAGATTCCGCCACATTCGAATCTGGTGTTCGAGATTGAGTTGTTGGAGGTTTTGACGCGGGAGGATTGAGAGGAACAAGTGTCGAAGCTGTCCGGATGAGGGGCGGGGACCCTCATCCCAATCTCTGTAGTTTGAGTGTTCGTTTGACGGGTCAGGTGAATGTGTCGATATCGTCAAGCGTGTCCTCAATGATGCCCTTCAGAGCAGGGAACTTCCTCTGAACGGTTTCGAGCGCGGGCAGGACGGTTTCAGTATTCATTTCGCCATGGCGGCGAGCGATATGACCGAGAGCGGTGACCGCAGACGCCACAATCGCTTCGGTTTTGTTGGTGAGATATTTCAGGCAGGTGTCTTGAGCCCAGGCTCTGTCGGTTTCATTCAGACCGATAGACACCAACGCGCAAATGACATTCTCGTCCAGGTCGCTGGCAAGATGTCTTATGGCTTCATCATGGCTGAGTGATGGGTCTTGATAGATGAGGCTCATTGTCAACGTTACCCCCTTACGCCAATTAACAGGTCAAGTTCCGTCGGTCGCTGTTCGTTCAGTTCTTTGGCAATTTGTTGAATTTGGGATTCTGTAAGCAGCCATTCGCCATCCGGACTTTCGTCAAAGTTCTTCCAGCCTAGGACAGCCAAAACCTTAGGCTCGAATTGAGGTTTGACTGCAGCTCATATTTTAAGGCGTCATCCTCGACGTCACCTTTTAGAAAACCGCTAATCCATAAAAAACATAAATATCCTTCCCCTTGTTTTGGGTCGATCTTTGGGGGCTGCGGGATCGATCTGTTCCCCAGTTACGTGGTTGAACTCGCCAAGGCGTTTGCCTTGCTTGTTGCATAACTCGATCGCCGGATAGAACTGGGTAAATAGTTTGGGCTAATCCTACAGCCGTTTCTCCATAACGATGGTGCGCTCCGCCCCATGAAACTCGTCGCGGATTTTCTGATAACCCAACGCGGTATAAAATCTTTCAGCTGTAATCGACGATGGCACACGTACAGTTCCAATACCTGCGCTGGCAGCAGTTGTATGAATGAAATCCATCAAGTACCGCCCGATACCCCTTTTTTGGTGAGCTGGGTCAACGAAAACACTTCTGACGACATCACCGTCGAGACCGGCAGTACCGATAATGTTTTCGCCCAATAAGGCTACGAAGACCTTACGCTTCGTAAGCTGTGTGGTGATGGCTTCAGGATAAAAGCTCTGCTCAACCTGAGCGATCACATCAGGCGGATAGTCCTGTGAATTTGACTCCCGCAGGGTGGTGATAACTACGCGGCTTATCGCTGCTGCATCTCTGCTCGTGGCGGGGCGAACGTGGCATTCCATGCTGAGACCTCAATCCTAAAGGATTACAGCTTAGCGCTTCGCAATGTGCCTTCCCCGGACGCTTACGCTTAATTAACTTATCACCCGTTAAGTAAATCGTTGAGACTTGACTGAGTAAGTGTGCGCATCAGTCAGGCGAGCAGACGCTTGAAAAGGCACTTGGCGTCGGGTGAGTAACTCTTCATGGGTTAGCCTGTTTTCTCGGGTTTGACCTTCGGATATTCGATAGCAGAAAGGGCGTCTTCGCGAGCAGGCTCGCTCCTACAGCTGATCTCTGTCGTTCGTGAAGCTCGACTACAACGCCGATCCAAAGTGGGAGCGAGCCTGCTCGCGAAGAACGATCACGCGATCACTCAGGCTGCAATTGCCATCGCGTCTAGCATCTCAGCCACTGTCTTTGCAAGTGACGGAAATCGGCATTTCACCCGCTGTAGCGCTGGCAGCACAGCCTCCATTTCAAGCCCATCAAGTTTCCCTAGAGCGTTCACGGCCGAGGCCACAATTGTTTCCTGCTCGCTTTCAAACAACACCAGGCATGCGTTCTGCGCCCAGCGGCGATCCCGTTCGTTGAGGCCCATGGCGACTAATGCGGCGACGACGTGGTCATCTGGTTTATTGGCCATGTGAAATTCTCCTTTGCGTCGTTTTCCTTGTGGCGAGGGAGCTTGCTCCCGCTGGGTTGCGAAGCGACCCCAAGCCCCATCGATCCGGTTCGGATCCGGATTTTCGACTGCTGTGCAGTCGAGCGGGAGCAAGCTCCCTCGCCACAGGGACGCTTTTTCAATTGCTGATCGGGGGCTCGAGGTTGTCGAGGGCGCGGTTCACGGCGAGTTCGCCGAGCATGACTACTTGCTGGATGCCGAGCACGGTGTTGCGGTAGGGCGCGTCGAGCAGGCCGGCGAAGTCGCTGAGCATGATGCTGGCCGAGGCCATGGATTCGCAGGCGTGGGCCAGCAGTTCTTCGTTGTCCATGTTCGGGGCGACGACGAACATGTGGCTGGGTTTGCGCTCGGGCGGGGCTTGCGGTTTCAGGTAGTGATCGAGGGCGCGTTCGGCGGCTTCGTGGAGTTTTCTGGAATTGGGGTCGGAGTAGGGGGATGTTGATTCCGGGTCAGGTATTGCGTTCGCTTCTGGCGGATTTGGTGTGACTTTGAACATTTGCGAGACCTTTATATAGAGGCTGCCCACCATCGCGACTAAACGAAGAGAGAGGCAGCTATGCGCAGGTTAGTCGACCGGTGGTCTCACAATCTCCGGCGCGCCCGAAGGCGCCCTGCGCACAGCCACCATTGAGTTCAGGCGTACGAGCGGCCTGAATGTATGGATGCTTTACGAAATGTGAGACAACCGAGCGACTAAACCCGATCACTGACCATTCAGTGACGCGAACCAAGTTACCGATGCCCCCCAAACCGCACAAGCCGGCGGATTCTGGCGTAGTTGTAGGCAAAGGCGCAAGGCGATGTAGCCTCTTGGATGATGCTGAAATGATGCTGCGTTTTTCAGGCTGCCATCGCCAGCAGGCTGGCTCCCTCAGGGGATTTGTGATGGGCGATGAACCTGAGCACTCCACCGGACAATTGTGGGAGCGGGCTTGCTCGCGAAGAGGCCGGCACATCCGGCATCTTTGTTAGCAGACACACCGCCTTCGCGAGCAAGCCCGCTCCCACCGGGGGATTTGTGTTGGACGATGAACTCGAGCGCACCACCGGACAATCATGGGAGCAGGCTCGCTGCTATAAAGGGATTGAGGCCGCTTTCAGCATCCCGTTCATCCTTTGAATTCTCACCGAACTTGCGATTGCCCGAGCCATCGGCGACCATGCCCGCCATATAGGGGTAGGGGGTATAGGTATGTCGCACATTCATGAACATAAAGACGAACTGCTGAACCGCGTGCGGCGCATTGCCGGGCAGGTGCAGGCCGTTGAAAAAGCGCTGGAGGGCGATGCCGATTGCGCCAAGACCTTGCACCTGGTGGCGGCAATTCGTGGGGCGGTCAACGGTTTGATGGAGCAGTTCATCGAGGCCCACACCCGTGAACATGTGGCGCATCCCGACCTCACTGACGAACAGCGTGCCCAGGGCGCCGAAGATCTGCTGCAAGCCATCCGCCGTTATTCCAAATAGAGCACCAGCATCATGAGCCTGACCCCAAGCGCTGACCGTTTCAGCCACGATCACCAGTTTCTCGGCGCGTCCCACGATGAAAACGCCCGCCGCACCTTGTGGGTGGTGGCGCTGACGTTTGTGATGATGATCGGCGAGATCGCCGCCGGTTACCTCACCGGTTCCATGGCTTTGCTGGCCGACGGTTTTCACATGGCAACGCATGCCGGGGCGTTGGGCATCGCCGCCGCAGCGTATGGTTTCGCCCGGCGCAACGCCAACAACCGTCGCTACAGTTTCGGCACCGGCAAGGTCGGCGATCTGGCCGGTTTTGCCTCGGCGATGGTGCTGGGGCTGGTGTCGCTTGGCATTGCCGGCGAGTCGATTTTTCGATTGTTCGAACCGACCACTGTGGCGTTTGGCGAAGCAACCGTGATCGCGATTGTCGGGTTGGGCGTAAACGTCCTCAGCGCCTTCCTGCTGATGGGCCATCATGGCCATGACCACGGCCATCAGCATGACCACGGCCACGATCATCACCACCATCACGACAACAACCTGCGCTCGGCCTACGTCCATGTACTGGCCGATGCCCTGACCTCGGTGCTGGCGATTGCCGCGTTGCTGGCCGGGCGCTATCTCGGTTGGGTATGGCTGGATCCGGTGATGGGGATTGTCGGCTCGATTGTTATCGCGAAATGGGCCTACAACCTGATGCGCGACAGCGCCGCGGTGCTGCTCGACACCACCGACGAACCGGTGGCTGCGGAGATCCGCGAGCTGCTGGAAACCTCGGACGATGTGCGCATCAGCGATCTGCATGTCTGGCAGGTTGGCCCGCAGGCGCGGGCGGCGATTGTCAGTGTGGTCGCGGCGGCGGGCGTGACGGCGGAGGCTATTCGCGAACGGCTGGCGCCGGTGCATGAGCTGTCGCACCTGACCATCGAGCTGCGCAACGCTTAAGGCTGCACCGCGCTGAACAGTGGAATCCGCCCATTGAGGGATGGGCGGTAATGCCACGTCAGTTGTTGCAGATTCACACCCTGATCGAGGATTTCTCTGACAGTCGCAGCGGCAATGCTCAACGCCAGCGTCTGCCCCGGACACAGATGCCGCCCGCTGCCAAAACTGAAACTGCGCCGGTCAGGACGATCCAGCAGAAACCGCTCGGGCTCTGCATTCAACAAAGGATCGCGGTTGGCCGAGGCCAGCAGCAGCAGAATCACCTCACCGGCCTCAAGCCGCACGCCATCGATCTCGCAAGTCTTTGCGACAAAGCGCCGGGTGTTCTGCACCGGCGGATCGAAGCGCTGAACCTCGGCCAACAGTGCGTCCACTGCGGCATGGCGCAATTCGGGCTGACGTCGCAGCGCAATCAATGCATTGCCGATCAACCCGGCAGTCGCTTCAAACGTCTGCGAACAGAGACCGATCAGGTTGGCGATCAGGGTTTCTTCGTCTCCTGCAAAGCGCTGCTCGATAGCCTTGAGCAAAACGCTATCGGCTTCGGCCAGCAACTCGATGAAATAGCCGTGCAATTGCTCCGCCGCCGCATGCGCCGCCGCCAGTTGCAGGTCATTGCTCAGCGGCGACAGGCAGGCGACGAAATCCGCGGTCAGCTCACTGATGGCGCGGCCCTGCGTCGGGGTGAAGCCGAGCAGCGCCGCGACCACGCACACCGGGCCGCGAAACATTGCCTTATATAAGCCATCGGCGTCCGCCGTCATCAATCGCGCCGCCACCAGCGTGCGTACCAGGTTGTCATCGATCAACTGCAGCGCCGGTTCCACCGCAGAGCGCGGGCAGCGCTGACGTTCGCCATCGTTCATCCGCATCAACTGCCCGAACACCTTGCCGGCCATCCCCGAGGCAATCGCCTTGGGCACCGGTTCCTGCAGCGGTCGCACCCGACAGTCGGCATGCGTCAGCACTGCGCTCACCGCGCGGGCGCTGCTGGCGACCCACAGTTTCAATCCATGATCAAAGGTCAGTCCGCCCTCGGCGCGCAGTTTGGCGTAGTAGGGATAGGGATCGGCATGCGTCGCAGCGATGATCGGGTCCATGGTTCACAGCCTTGTCGTCGGGAAAGTGATGCGAGTATCTTCAGTTCGCAGCGACGACGATTCGTCGGGGAGCGAAATATGCACGCAGAACATCAAGACATCGGCATCTCACAGGTGGCCGCCGCTATTGCCGAACCGGCACGCACGAAAATTCTCTGCTCGCTGATGGACGGCCACGCCCGCACCAGCACGGAATTGGCCGCCGTCGCCGAGGTCAGCGCCTCCACCGCCAGTGCGCACCTGGCCAAGCTCAAGGATCTGGCCCTGGTGCGCTTGCATGTGCAGGGCCGCCATCGCTATTACAGCCTCGCCGATCAGCGCGTGGCCCAGGCGCTGGAAGCGTTGATGGTGATCGGCCAGAACGCCGCGCCGATCTTCAAACCGCACACCCCGGATCGCCTGCAATTCGCTCGTACCTGCTACGACCACATGGCCGGAACGCTGGCGGTGTTGCTGCACGACCGTATGCTTGAGGCGGGGTGGCTGGTGGAAACCGATGAGCGGGCTTATCGCTTGAGCGACAGTGGCGAGGCGTTGTTTGCGAGCTTGGGGATTGAGGTGCAGGACTTGAGCACCTTGCGCCGCAAGTTTGCCTGCCCGTGCCTGGACTGGAGCATGCGCCGGCCGCATCTGGGCGGTTCGCTGGGGGCGGCGTTGTTGCAAATGGTGCTGAAACGCAAGTGGGTGACGCAGGATCTGGACAGTCGGGCGCTGGCACTGACCGTGGCGGGGCGAAAGGAAATGGGCCTGCGGTTTGGTCTTGAGTTGCCATTAGACGCGCAGAGCAAAAGATCGCAGCCTCCGGCAGTTCCTACAGGTAACCGCGCACCTTTGTAGGATCCTGTATTTGCACCTTGTGCCAATCCAATAGACTCGATACTGTACGCATAACCAGTATCGAGTCTTCGCCATGCAACTCATCGACAAGCTCAGCATTCTCGCCGACGCCGCCAAGTACGACGCCTCCTGCGCCAGCAGCGGTGCGCCCAAGCGCAGCTCCGAGGGCAAGAGCGGGTTGGGCTCGACCGACGGCATGGGCATCTGCCACAGCTATACGCCGGACGGCCGTTGCGTATCGTTGCTGAAAATCCTCCTGACCAACTTCTGCCTCTACGACTGCCAGTATTGCGTCAACCGCCGCTCCAGCGATGTACCGCGTGCACGCTTCACCCCCGAGGAAGTGGTGACGTTGACCATGGATTTCTACCGACGCAACTGCGTCAGCGGACTGTTTCTCAGCTCCGGGATCATCCGCTCGGCGGACTACACCATGGAGCAACTGGTGCGTGTGGCGAAGCTGCTGCGCGAAGAGCATGAATTTCGCGGCTACATTCACCTCAAGACCATTCCCGAGGCCGATCCGGCATTGATCGAGGAGGCCGGACGGTACGCCGATCGCCTCAGCGTCAATATCGAACTGCCCACCGATGCCAGCCTGCAAACCCTGGCCCCGGAGAAACACATCGGCTCGATCAAGCAGGCGATGCACACCATCTACACCGGCGAGCAGACCGTGCTCAACGAGCCGCGCTCGGCGAAATTTGCCCCGGCCGGGCAGAGCACGCAGATGATCGTCGGCGCCGATGACACCGACGACAGCACGATCCTGCATGGCGCCCAGGCCTTGTACGGCAATTTCCGCCTGCGCCGGGTCTACTATTCGGCCTTCAGCCCGATTCCCGACAGCCCGAAAAGCGTGCCATTGGCCGCGCCACCGCTGATGCGCGAGCATCGTTTGTATCAGGCCGACTTCCTCTTGCGCAGTTACGGCTACAGCGCCGATGAGCTGCTCAAAGGCCCGGGTAATCTGGCGCTGGATATCGATCCGAAGCTGGCCTGGGCGCTGCAGAATCGCGAAGTGTTTCCGCTGGATCTGAATCGCGCCGAACCGGCGCTGATCGCGCGCATTCCCGGCATCGGCCTGCGCACCACCGAACGTCTGGTGCAATTGCGCCAGCAACGGCGCATCCGCTATGAAGACGTGGCACGCATGCGCTGTGTGTTGGCCAAAGCCAAGCCGTTCATCATCACCAGCGACTACCACCCGCAACAGGCCGAAGTCACCAGCCAGATGCTCTACCAGCAATTGCGCGACCGGCCGCAGCCGCAGCAGATGGGGTTGTGGGGATGATCAATCTCGATTGCGACGACCTGTTCGACACCTGGCGCCAGCAGGCGCGCTGGCTGCTCAGCCATGAAGTCGACCCGAGTCTGGTGAGTTGGGCATCGGAAGGGGTGAGCGATCTGTTTGCCAGTGACGTACATGTGCCGGAGGGGCAGGGGCCGTTTCAGGCACGTATCCCCCGTGCATTGCTCGATACCCTGGAACAAGCTGCACGCTACCGGGGTGACCAGCGCTGGAGTCTGTTGTATGAAGTGCTGTGGCGAGTCAGCCATGGCGATCGCACGGCGATGATGGCCGGCGACAAACTCGGCAGCGAGTTGCAGCGGCGGATCAAGCAGGTGCAGCGCGAAGCCCACCATTTGCATGCGTTCGTGCGTTTCATCGAACGCCCGCAGGATCAGCCAGGCCCGCAATATGTGGCGTGGCACGAACCGGCCCACGACATTCTGCACAGTGCCAGCGAGCATTTCATCGGACGGATGGGCCGCCACCGCTGGTTGATCGCCACGCCTCGTGACGGGGTTTATTACGATGGCGAGCGACTGATCCATCAGCGCCAGTGCCCGGTGGAATGGCAGCAACTGGCGCAGAACATTGATGACCCGCACGGCGAGTTGTGGCTGACGTACTACAGCCACATCTTCAACCCGGCGCGGTTGAACGAGAAAGTCATGCAGGGGCACTTGCCGGTACGGTTCTGGAAGAATCTGCCGGAAGGGGAGTTGATTCCCGGATTGATCACCCAGGCGCGGATGGGGAAGCAGCAGAACGGACAGGCCAGCGGGATTGCCGCGCGGGGCGGCAAGCGGATTGCCTTGAAATAGAAAATCAAAAGATCGCAGCCTGCGGCAGCTCCTACATGGGTATCGCATTCCATCTGTAGGAGCTGCCGAAGGCTGCGATCTTTTGATCTTTATCATCACTACGAAAAAGCCCCCCATCAATCACTTGATGGGGGGCTTTTGTGCATCAGCGGCCGTCAGATCAAACCTTGACGATCCAGCCCGCTGGCGCTTCGATGTCGCCGGTCTGTACGCCAGTGAGCTCTTTGTAGAGCTTCTGGGTGACCGGGCCGACTTCGGTTTCGCTGTGGAACACGTGCAGGTGGTCGTTGTAGCTGATCCCGCCGATCGGCGTGATCACCGCAGCGGTACCGCAAGCACCGGCTTCCTTGAAGTCCGACAGCTTGTCGATCAGCACGTCGCCTTCCACCACTTCCAGGCCCAGACGAGTTTTCGCCAGTTCGATCAGCGACAGGCGGGTGATGCCCGGCAGCACGGATGGCGAGTTCGGAGTGATGAACTTGTTGTCGTGGGTGATCCCGAAGAAGTTGGCGGAACCGACTTCCTCGATCTTCTTGTGGGTCAGCGGATCCAGGTAGATGGCGTCAGCGAAGTGCGCTTTCTTGGCCTGGGAGCCCGGCATCAGGCTGGCGGCGTAGTTGCCACCGACCTTGGCCGCACCGGTGCCTTGTGGGGCGGCGCGGTCGAAGCTGGAAATCTGGAAATTGTGCGGCGTCAGGCCGCCCTTGAAGTAGGCGCCGACCGGGATCGCGAACACCGAGAAGATGAACTCCGGAGCGGTACGCACACCGATGTTGTCACCCACACCGATCACGAACGGACGCAGGTACAGCGCGCCGCCGGTGCCGTATGGCGGGATGAAGCGCTCGTTGGCGCGAACCACTTCCTTGCACGCTTCGATGAACTGCTCGGTCGACACGTGCGGCATCAGCAGGCGAGCGCAGCTGCGTTGCATGCGAGCGGCGTTCTGGTCGGGACGGAACAGGTTGATCGAGCCGTCCTTGCAACGATAAGCCTTCAGACCTTCGAAGCACTGCTGGCCATAGTGAAGGGCAGTCGAGCCTTCGCTGATGTGCAGCACGTTATCTTCGGTCAGGGTGCCTTTGTCCCACTCGCCATTGCGAAAGTACGACAGATAGCGTTTGTCGGTCTTGATGTAGTCAAAACCCAGCTTGTCCCAATTGATGCTTTCGTTACCCATGACACCCTCTATCACTGAACAACCGTCGAAACGGTTCAAGGCTTCTGACGTTTTTTTGGATGGGCACAACAATACTTCATTCTTGAGCGGTTTCGCAGCCCGGACGATGGAGGGATGGCAAAAATAGTAGCTTGCTTACTAAACCCCCTTCATTCCTGCATGTTTCACCTCTTTTGTGGCGAGGGAGCTTGCTCCCGCTCCAGTGCGCAGCACTGGTAAAACCGGACACCGCGGTGCTTCAGGTGCACAGGGGTGGCTGGGTTTGGGGCCGCTTCGCAGCCCAGCGGGAGCAAGCTCCCTCGCCACAGGGGTTCAGCGTTTACAGGTGCAACGCATGCCCCAAAGCACGCAGCGCTGCTTCCTGCACCGCTTCACCCAAGGTTGGATGCGCATGAATGGTGCCGCCGATGTCTTCCAGGCGCGCGCCCATTTCCAGGCTTTGCGCGAACGCGGTCGACAACTCGGATACGCCAACCCCGACCGCCTGCCAGCCGACAATCACATGATTGTCGCGACGCGCGACCACGCGCACGAAGCCGCTTTTCGATTCCAGGGTCATCGCCCGGCCATTGGCAGCGAACGGGAAGCTGGAAACGATGCAGTCCAGCCCCGCAGCCTTGGCTTCGTCCGGGGTCTGGCCGACCACCACCAGTTCCGGGTCGGTAAAGCACACGGCGGCGATGGCGGTCGGGTTGAATTCGCGGGATTTGCCGCTGATCAGCTCGGCGACCATCTCGCCCTGAGCCATGGCGCGGTGCGCGAGCATCGGTTCGCCGCTCAGGTCGCCGATGGCGTAGACGTTGCGCATGCTGGTCTGGCAGCGGCTGTCGGTCTTGATCGCCGAGCCGTTCATGTCCAGGTTCAGCGCTTCGAGGTTCCAGCCTTGAGTGTTCGGCTTGCGACCCACCGCCACCAGCACCTGATCGGTTTCCAGATTGAGGGTGTCGCCGTTCGGCTCACGCACCTGCAAGGTGCCGTCGAAACCCAGCACGCTGTGCTTGAGATAAAGCTTCACGCCCAGTTGCTTCAGTGCTTCGTGTACTGGCTGGGTCAGTTCGGCGTCGTAGGCCGGCAGGATACGATCCTGCGCCTCGACCACACTGACCTCGGCGCCGAGCTTGCGGTAAGCAATGCCCAGCTCCAGACCGATATAACCGCCGCCCACCACCACCAGGCGTTTCGGCACGGACTTCGGCGCCAGTGCTTCGGTGGAGGAGATGATCGGCCCGCCGATCGGCAGGATCGGCAGGTTGACGCTGGTCGAACCGGTGGCCAGCACCAGATGCTCGCACTGGATGCGCGTGTCGCCGACCTCGACGGTTTTGCCGTCAACCACCTTGGCCCAGCCATGGATGACCTGAACCTTGTTCTTTTTCAGCAACGCGGCAACGCCGGTGGTCAGGCGATCAACGATGCCGTCCTTCCACTCGACGCTCTTGCTGATGTCGAGGGTTGGTGCCGAGACGCTGATGCCCAGCGCCGAATGCTCGCTGTGATGGCGGGTCTGGTGGAACTGCTCGGCCACGTGAATCAACGCTTTCGATGGAATGCAGCCGATGTTCAGGCAAGTGCCGCCCAGCGATTGGCCTTCGACCAGAATCGTCGAAATGCCCAGTTGTCCGGCGCGTATTGCCGTGACGTAACCGCCGGGGCCGCCGCCGATGATCAGCAGCGTGGTGTTCAAGGTTTGCATGGCATCACTCCACAAACAGGGTCGCGGGTTGTTCGAGCAGACCACGGATGGCCTGGATGAAGAGCGCCGCGTCCATGCCGTCGACCACGCGGTGATCGAAGGAGCTGGAGAGGTTCATCATCTTGCGGATCACCACCTGGCCTTTGACGACCATCGGGCGTTCGACGATTTTGTTTACGCCGACGATCGCCACTTCCGGCAGGTTCAGCACCGGCGTGCTGACGATGCCGCCCAGCGCACCGAGGCTGGTCAGGGTGATGGTCGAGCCGGACAGTTCGTCGCGGCTGGCCTTGCCATTGCGTGCGGCGTTAGCCAGACGCGAGATCTCGGCGGCGCTGTCCCACAGGCTGCGCGCTTCGGCGTGACGCACCACCGGTACCATCAGGCCAACATCGCTTTGTGTGGCGACGCCGACATGCACCGCGCCGAGGCGGGTAATCACCTGGGCTTCGTCGTCGTAACGCGCGTTCATCTGCGGGAAGTCGCGCAGAGCCACGACCAGTGCGCGGACGAGGAACGGCAGCAGGGTCAACTTGCCACGGCTGGCGCCGTGTTTTTCATTGAGGTGCGCGCGCAGTTCTTCAATCGCGGTGACGTCGATTTCCTCGACGTAGCTGAAGTGCGCGGCACGCTGCGTGGCGTCCTGCATGCGCTGGGCGATCTTGCGGCGCATGCCGATTACCGGAATCTGCTCCTCATCGTGACGCTGGGCGTACGCGGCGGCTGCCGGCGCCGAAGCGTTCGTTTGACCCTGGGCCAGATAAGCGTCGAGGTCTTCGTGCAGCACGCGACCGGCCGGGCCGGTGCCGCGTACCAGACGTAATTGAATGCCCAGATCCAGCGCATGTTTGCGCACGGCCGGCGAGGCCAGCGGACGTTCATCGGCTTCACGGGCAACCATCGGGCCCTGGCAAGCCGGAGCCGGACGCGGTGCAGCAGCGGCAGCAGGTTTACTTTCGACTACCGCTTCAACTTTCGCTGCAGCAGGGGGCTCTTTCGCGGCAACAGGTGCTGGCGCGGCGGACTCTTTCAAGTTGCCGGCACCTTCAACCTCAATGCTGATCAGCACACTGCCGACCGCCATCACTTCACCCGGCTGACCGCCGAGCGCAATCACCTTGCCGTGTACCGGCGATGGAATATCGACCATCGCCTTGTCGGTCATCACATCCGCCAGCACCTGATCTTCAACCACCAGGTCGCCGACCTTGACGTGCCACTGCGATAGTTCTACTTCTGCGATGCCTTCGCCGATGTCCGGCATCTTGATAACGTGCGTGCCCATTCAGACCTCCATGACCCGTTTCAACGCCGCGCCCACTCGGGACGGCCCTGGGAAATACGCCCACTCTTGCGCGTGCGGGTAGGGGGTGTCCCAACCGGTGACGCGCTCGATCGGCGCTTCCAGGTGATGGAAGCAATGCTCTTGCACCAGCGACACCAGTTCGGCGCCGAAACCGCAGGTGCGGGTGGCTTCGTGGACCACCACGCAGCGACCGGTTTTCTTCACCGACTTGACGATGGTTTCCAGGTCCAGCGGCCACAAACTGCGCAGGTCGATGACTTCGGCGTCAACACCGGATTCTTCAGCGGCGACTTGCGAGACGTAGACGGTGGTGCCGTAGGTCAGCACGGTCACGTCCTTGCCCGGACGGGTGATTGCGGCAACGTCCAGCGGTACGGTGTAGTAACCGTCCGGCACCTGGGCTTGCGGGTGTTTCGACCACGGGGTTACCGGACGGTCGTGGTGGCCGTCGAACGGGCCGTTGTACAGGCGTTTCGGCTCGAGGAAGATCACCGGGTCATCGTTTTCGATGGAGGCGATCAGCAGGCCTTTGGCGTCATACGGGTTGGATGGCATGACGGTGCGCAGGCCGCAGACCTGAGTGAACATCGCCTCGATGCTCTGGCTGTGGGTCTGGCCGCCGTAGATCCCGCCGCCGCAGGGCATGCGCAGGGTCATCGGCGCGGTGAACTCGCCGGCCGAGCGATAACGCAGACGCGCCGCTTCGGAAATGATCTGGTCGGAAGCCGGGTAGACGTAGTCGGCGAACTGAATTTCGGCCACCGGACGCAGGCCGTAAGCGCCCATGCCCACGGCCACGCCGACGATGCCGCTTTCGGAGATTGGCGCGTCGAACACCCGCGAGGTGCCGTACTTGGTCTGCAGGCCTTCGGTGCAACGGAACACGCCGCCGAAGTAGCCGACGTCCTGACCGAACACCACCACATTGTCGTCACGCTCAAGCATCACATCCATGGCCGAGCGCAGGGCCTGGATCATGGTCATGGTGGTCGTGGTCATGGCGGTTTCCAACTGAATATTGTTGTTGTGATCGTTCATGTCAGATCCCCAACTGCTGACGCTGGCGCTTCAAGTGCTCCGGCATCTCTTTGTAGACGTCTTCGAACATGGTCGCGGCGCTTGGAATCTGCCCGCCGGCGAGGGTGCCGTACTGTTCGGCCTGTTTCTGCGCGGCAATCACTTCGGCTTCGAGTTCGGCGCTGACGGCGGCGTGCTCTTCTTCCGACCAGTGGCCGACCTTGATCAGGTGTTGCTTCAGGCGGGCAATCGGGTCGCCCAGCGGGAAGTGGCTCCAGTCATCGGCAGGACGGTATTTCGACGGATCGTCGGAGGTCGAGTGCGGGCCGGCGCGGTAAGTGACCCATTCGATCATGGTCGGGCCGAGGTTGCGCCGGGCGCGCTCGGCAGCCCAGGCGGAAGCGGCGTAGACCGCGTAGAAGTCGTTGCCATCGACCCGCAGCGAGGCGATGCCGCAACCGACGCCGCGTCCGGCGAAAGTGGTGGCTTCACCCCCGGCGATGGCCTGGAAGGTCGAGATCGCCCACTGGTTGTTGACCACGTTGAGGATCACCGGCGCGCGGTAAACGTGAGCGAAGGTGAGGGCGGTGTGGAAGTCCGATTCGGCGGTGGCGCCGTCACCGATCCACGCCGAGGCGATTTTGGTGTCGCCTTTGATCGCCGAAGCCATGCCCCAGCCGACGGCCTGAATGAATTGGGTCGCGAGGTTGCCGGAGATGGTGAAGAAGCCGGCGTCCTTGACCGAGTACATGATCGGCAACTGCCGGCCCTTGAGCGGATCACGCTCGTTGGACAGCAGTTGGCAGATCAGGTCGACCAGCGGCACTTCGCGGGCCATCAGAATGCTTTGCTGACGGTAGGTCGGGAAGCACATGTCGTCGATGTTCAAGGCCAGGGCCTGGGCGCTGCCGATGGCTTCCTCGCCAAGGCTCTGCATGTAGAACGACATTTTTTTCTGGCGCTGGGCGACCACCATGCGGTTATCGTAGATCCGCGTCTTGAGCATGGCGCGCATGCCCTTGCGCAGGATCTCGACCGGCACGTTTTCAGCCCAGGGGCCGAGGGCGTTGCCCTGATCGTCGAGCACACGAATCAGCCCACGCGCCAGGTCGGCGGTGTCGGCAGGTTCGACGTCAATGGAAGGTTTGCGCACCGTGCCGGCATCGGTCAGATGCAGGTAGGAGAAGTCGGTTTTGCAGCCTGGGCGGCCCGAGGGTTCAGGGACGTGCAGACGCAGCGGTTCATACGCTTGGGTCATGGCTTCTACGCTCGATCTTGTGAATTTCTTGTAGTGAGCTGGCAATCATTCTTGGGTGAAAGAAATCTTGTCCTACAACAATCATAGGCCCGGCCAAGAAGAATATTTCTCTCTGTTTCGTTGCGCTGGAGACGATTTGCAGATAGAAAATCTGCATAAACATAAAAAACAGGTGGTTTTGTCTCATGCGCAAACTGGACCGTACCGACATCGGCATTCTCAACAGCCTTCAGGAGAACGCGCGCATCACCAACGCCGACCTCGCGCGCTCGGTGAACCTGTCGCCGACACCGTGTTTCAACCGGGTCAAGGCGATGGAAGAATTAGGCCTGATTCGCGAACAGGTGACGCTGCTGGATGCCGATCTGCTGGGCCTGCACGTAAACGTGTTCATTCACGTCAGCCTGGAGAAACAGGTCGAGGAAGCGTTGCAACATTTCGAAGAGGCGATCTCCGACCGCCCCGAGGTGATGGAGTGCTACCTGATGGCCGGCGACCCGGACTATCTGATCCGGGTGCTGGTGCCGACCATTCAGTCGCTGGAGCGGTTCATGATGGACTTTCTGACCAAGGTGCCGGGGGTGGCGAACATCCGGTCGAGTTTTGCCTTGAAGCAGGTGCGTTACAAGACGGCACTGCCGTTGCCGGCGAATGGGTTGACCTTGGGCAGTTGAGCGTCATATCTCGTCGTAACGGTAGTCGAGTTCACTGGTGTAGAGGGTTTGTTGAACGGTATAGGTTTCTGCCCAGGGCGGCGGTTCATTGACTGGATGGAAAACCAGCAGCGTGTCGCTCATGTCCGGCAAGCCAGCCGCGCTGGCAAACCCCGGTGTGGTGGGATGTTGATGTTTCCAGCGCTCCCACAACAGGTCGAGATAACAGTGGTGCAGGAAGAATATCGGGTCGTTGGGAGAGGTCGCTTGCGCCATGCTGCCACCTATCCAGGCATGTACCGGATTGTGCAGTTCGCTTTCCGAGACGTTCTCCCAGCCACTTTGTTCCAGCCAGTAAGGCGTCCTGTTGAGCGTGGCGATGACCTGCAGCGGCGTGGGCAGCACGCCGGATGCTCCAAGGTTGCGGAGAATGCCGGGGTTACCCGTGCCTTCGTCCCAGACCCTTACAACAAATTGGGACTGCTCATTGGAAAACGGGCCACTGGTGACGCGCTGTTCTTGCAGGCCGTCGCCGTTTGAACCCATGAAATTCGAGGTGAAAGGGTTGTCGGCCCCGGTCAGTTGCCAGTTCCAGTAAGGCAGGGTGATGCCCGGATCATTGGCGGCGAGCTGCAGAGCCCGCTCGAACTGACGGAGCAGGATTCGATGCCACGGATAGAACAGGGGACTTTGATGCGGATTGGGAATGAGCGGATTGCCGAGCCCCATCGAATTTTTGTGGATCTGGACAAAATCATCGTAACGGCTTTGCTCGCCGGGTCGCAGCACGCTGTCGACGTTGTTTTTCAGGATCAGGATGGCGTTGATGAACGCGGATTTCTGTTGCGGGGTCATGTCTCGGTGATTGCGACGAATATCCATATTGCGAAAAGCTCCATTGAATGTTTGCCCAATGGAGTTTGATCGCTGGCAGGATTTTCACCAGTTCATCGCTATCGCCAGCGTTCGTAGGAAAAATAATCCTGTAGCCGTGCGAGGGATTTTTTCCTATAGGGAATTGATCGGAATCTTCAGGTAAACCACACCATTGTCCTCGGCCGCCGGAAAATTCCCCGCCCGTACATTCACCTGAATCGCCGGCAGCAACAGTGTCGGCATGCCTAGCCCGGCATCGCGCTTGGTACGCATCTCGACAAACGCCGCCTCATCGATCCCGTCATGCACATGAATATTGCTTCTGCACTGCTCACCGACGGTGGTTTGGCACTGTGACTCGCGGCCTTCGGGCGGGTAGTCGTGGCAAACGTAGAGTTTCACACTGGCAGGGAAGGCCAGCAGTTTGTGGATCGAGTTGAACAGTTGATGCGCGTTGCCGCCGGGGAAGTCGCAGCGGGCGGTGCCGACGTCAGGCATGAACAGCGTGTCGCCGACCAGAATCTGTTCGCCATCGATCAGGTAGGCCATGTCCGCCGGGGTGTGGCCGGGGACGTGCAGGGCGGTGGCCTTGAGGTTGCCGATCATGAACGACTCGTTCGGGGCGAACAGGTGATCGAACTGCGAGCCGTCGACGCAGAATTCCGGTTCCAGATTGAATAGCGCCTTGAACACGTTCTGCACTTTGCTGATCGACTGGCCGATCGCGATCCTGCCGCCGAGTTCGCGGCGCAGGTACGGCGCGGCTGACAGGTGATCGGCGTGGGCGTGGGTTTCCAGCAGCCATTGCACCTGCAAGCGGTGTTCACGGACGAAAGCGATGATTTTGTCGGCCTGCACCGTGCAGGTGCGCCCGGCGGCGCCGTCGTAATCGAGTACCGGATCGACGATTGCACACTGCCCGCCATCGGCTTCATAGACCACATAGCTGTAGGTCGAGGAGGCGGGGTCGAGGAAAGCTTCAATCTGCGCGGGCATGGACACCAACCTGAACAAGGGAAATGGGTTGCAACACTTTATCTAAAAACATAATGTTCGCAGCTTAAGTGACCTTTAAGGCATCGTGCAAATGCAATCCAGTCTGACCGAATGTGAAGTCGCCCAGTTGCGGGCGTCCGCCTCCAAGGCCTGTGCGCTGCTCAAGGCGCTGGCCAATGAGGATCGCCTGTTGATCCTTTGCCAGTTGACTCAGGGCGAGCGCAACGTCGGCGAGCTGGAAAAAATGACCGGCGTGCGCCAGCCGACGCTGTCCCAGCAACTGGGCATCCTGCGCGATGAAGGCCTGGTGGCGACTCGTCGCGAAGGCAAGTACATCTTTTACGGTCTGGCCAGTCCTGAAGTGATTCAGGTGATGAAGACCCTCTCCGGGCTGTATTGCGGGGCGGTGCTGAAAAGTCTGGGCCATCAATAAATGTCAGCTAACACCTCCATCCCCTGTGGGAGCGGGCTTGCTCGCGAAGGCGTCGTATCAGTCGACATTAATGTTGAATGATCTACCGTTTTCGCGAGCAAGCCCGCTCCCACATTGGTTTTATGTGAAGGCCAAGAAATCCTTGCGTGCAGCAATAAGGAACAAGCAATGAACGATCAACACTGGGGCCCATCCATCAGTGCAGATATCGTGGTCATCGGCGGCGGCACCGCCGGCATCGGCTTCGTCGCCAGTCTGCTCAAGCGTGATCCCACTCTGAAAATCACCGTGATCGAGCCAAGCGCCCAGCATTACTATCAACCGGCGTGGACGCTGGTCGGCGGTGGCGCCTATGACGTCAAGGACACCGCACGACCGATGGGCCAGGTGATGCCGCGTCAGGCCACCTGGATTCAAGCGGCGGTGACTGCGGTCGATCCCGACACACGCCAACTCACCCTCAACGATCAACGCCGCGTCAGCTACCAGAACCTGATCGTCTGTCCCGGCTTGCGTCTGGCCTGGGAGAAGATCGAAGGCTTGCAGGAAAGCCTCGGCCAGCACGGCGTGACGTCCAACTACAGCTATCAGCATTCGCAGTACACCTGGGATCAGGTGCAGAAACTGCGCGGCGGTAAAGCACTGTTCACCCAGCCGGCTATGCCGATCAAATGCGCCGGGGCACCGCAGAAGGCGTTGTACCTGTCGTGCGATCACTGGCGCAAAACCGGCGTGCTGAACAACATTGACGTCGAATTCAACCTGGCCGGCGCGGCGCTGTTCGGTGTCGCGACCTTCGTGCCGCCACTGATGAAGTACATCGAAAAGTACAACGCGCAACTGGCCTTCAACGCCAACCTGGTCAAGGTCGACGGCCCGGCGAAAACCGCGTGGTTCGAGATCAAGGACGCTGACGGCAACGTCACCACACAGGCGAAAAGCTTCGATCTGCTGCATGTTGTGCCGCCGCAGGTCTCGCCGGATTTCATCGCTCAGAGCTTGTTGGCCGACGCTGGCGGCTGGTGCGAAGTGAACCCGCACAGCCTGCAGCATCTGCGCTACCCGGAAGTGTTCGCCATTGGCGACATCTGCGGCACCAGCAACGCGAAAACCGCGGCGGCCGTGCGCAAGCAGGTTGTGGTGGTCGCGGAAAACCTCTTGGCGTTGCGCAAGCAAAAGCCTATGCCGCTGAAGTACGACGGCTACGGTTCCTGCCCGCTGACGGTGGAGAAGGGCAAGGTGATCCTCGCCGAGTTCGGCTACGGCGGGAAGTTGCTGCCGACCTTCGCGCTCGATGCGACCGTGCCGCGCCGCTCGGCGTGGTTTCTCAAGGCGACGCTGCTGCCGTGGTTCTACTGGAACGGCATGCTCAAGGGCCGCGAGTGGCTGACCGGTCTGTCCAAGGTTGACTGAGTAAATCCTATGTTGCTGGCAAGTCTGTTTGGCGTGTTGATGGGGTTGATTCTCGGGCTCACCGGGGCGGGCGGCGGGATTCTCGCGGTGCCGGCGCTGGTGCTGGGCCTTGGCTGGACAATGACGCAAGCGGCGCCGGTCGCGTTGTTCGCGGTCGGCAGTGCGGCGGCGGTCGGGGCGATTGATGGCTTGCGCCATGGGCTGGTGCGCTATCGCGCAGCGCTGCTGATTGCGGCGCTCGGTGCGGTTTTTTCGCCGGTGGGGATTTATTTCGCGCACCAGTTGCCTGAGAAGATTCTGATGATCCTCTTCAGCCTGCTGATGGTCATGGTCGCTTGGCGCATGCTGCGCCGTGAGCGTCAGCACGAAGGGCCGAGCGATCACGGCCACGCGAGCTGGGGCCAGAAAAACTGCATGCTGAATGAAGAGACCGGGCGTTTCGACTGGACCGCCAAATGCACCGCGACACTGGCGGCATTGGGCGCGGTCACGGGCGTGGTGTCGGGACTGCTCGGCGTCGGTGGTGGCTTCCTCATCGTCCCGGCGTTCAAGCAACTGACCGACGTGCAGATGCGCGGGATCGTTGCGACGTCGTTGATGGTGATCAGCCTGATTTCCGCGATTGGCGTGATCGGCTCCTTCCATGCCGGAGTGCGCATAGATAGCCTTGGCGTGGCGTTCATCGTCGCCAGCATCGTCGGCATGATCATCGGCCGCAAACTCTGCGCCCGGGTTCCGGCGCGGACATTGCAGGTGGGCTTTGCCAGTGTGTGCCTGGTGGTCGCGGCCTACATGCTGCTGCGCGCCTGATACAAAAAACCGGCCCGACATCTGACCCTGTAGGAGTGAGCCTGCTCGCGATAGCGGTTTAGTATTCAACATTGATGCTGACTGACACTGCGCTATCGCGAGCAGGCTCACTCCTACAGGGGATGTGTGTTTTGTCGTTGATTGCGGCAAACTCAGACATCCCCAAACAAGGCCTTTCAATGGATCGATACGCCCCGCGCAACTGGCAGCCACACGAGAAGCCCAGTCTGCCCGGTTCCCCCTCGACGCCGCTGCACTCCAACCCCAAGCGCCTGGCCTATGCGCTGGTCGGGTTGCTGGTGGCGGTGACCGGTGGTTTGGGCAACTCGCTGGTGGTCGCCAACCTGCCTTACCTGCAAGGCGCGCTCGGCGCGACTACGGCGGAGATGGCCTGGCTGCCGGCCGCCTACGTGATGACCAACGTGTCGATGAACCTGCTGCTGGTGAAGTTTCGTCAGCAGTTCGGCCTGCGTGCATTCACCGAAGTGTTTCTGGTGCTGTATGCGCTGGTGACCTTCGGCCACCTGTTCGTCAACGACCTGAGCTCGGCCATCGCGGTGCGTGCGGCGCACGGCATGGTCGGTGCGGCACTGAGTTCGCTGGGTCTGTATTACATGATCCAGGCGTTCCCGGCCAAGTGGCGGCTGAAGGCGTTGGTGCTCGGGCTCGGCGCCTCACAACTGGCCTTGCCGCTGGCGCGCCTGTTCTCCGAGGACTTGCTGCAGATTGCCGAATGGCGCGGCTTGTACCTGTTCGAATTGGGCATGGCTTTGCTGTCGCTGGGCTGCGTGCTGTTGCTCAAGTTGCCGCCCGGTGACCGCTTCAAGACCTTCGAACCGCTGGATTTTCTCACCTTCGCGATTCTCGCCAGCGGCGTGGCACTGCTTTGCGCGGTGTTGTCGCTGGGGCGGATCGATTGGTGGCTGGAGGCCAACTGGATCGGCTATGCGCTGGCGGCCTCGATTGCCCTGATCCTCGCGGGCCTGGCGATCGAGCACAATCGCAGCAACCCGATGCTGATGACCCGTTGGCTCGGCAGTGGCACGATGATCCGCCTGGCGCTGGCGGTGACCCTGATTCGCATGGTGACCTCGGAGCAGTCCACCGGCGCCGTCGGCTTCATGCAGAACCTCAACATGGGTTATGAGCAGTTGCACAGCCTGTACGTGGTGATGCTGATCGGCAGCGTTGCCGGGCTGGCGACCAGCGCGCTGACCATCGATCCCAAGCACCTGCTGATGCCGCTGATCATCTCGCTGGCGCTGATGGCGACCGGTTCGGTGATGGACAGTTTTTCCAATAACCTGACCCGCCCGGCGAACCTGTATTTCAGTCAGTTCCTGCTGGCCTTCGGCAGCACGTTTTTCCTCGGCCCGACCATGGTTTTCGGCACGCGCAACGTGCTGACCAACCCGCGCAACCTGGTGAGTTTTTCGGTGTTGTTCGGGATCTGCAACAACCTCGGCGGCTTGCTCGGCGCGGCGTTGTTGGGCACGTTCCAGATCGTGCGCGAGAAATTCCACTCCAGTCATCTGGTCGAGCACCTGACGTTGTCCGATCCGCTGGTGGCTGCCCGCGTGCAGAGCGGCGGTTCGGCCTATGGCTCCTTGCTGGCCGACCCGAGCCTGCGCAATCTGGCCGGGATTCGCAGTCTGTCCAACGCGGCGACCCGCGAAGCCAACGTACTGGCCTATAACGATGTGTTCATGCTGATCGCCGTGATTGCGGTGCTGACCATGATCTGGCTGTCCATTCGTGCGCTGTGGCTGATGAGCACCACCAAAGCCGTCGACCCAGCGCCTTCCGTACCTCCTAGCGGTGCCTCCAATTCATGACCGAACCGACCACCACAACCACCAATGCCATCGCCGCCACCCCGGAAGGCGTGGCGCCGCCGTCCTCGCCGAACACCGAGCCACGCTCGTTGCGGGTGCGGGTCATCTCGTCGCTGGGCTTTGCCGCGATTGCCATCGTCGGCGTGCTGATCGTGCTGTACGCCTGGCAGTTGCCGCCGTTCAGCAGCGCGGTCGAGACCACCGAAAACGCTTTGGTGCGCGGCCAGGTGACGATCATCGGCCCGCAACTCAGCGGTTACGTGTTTGAAGTGCCGGTGCAGGACTTCCAGTACGTGAAGGCCGGCGATTTGCTGGTGCGCCTGGACGACCGGATTTATCAGCAGCACCTCGACCAGGCACTGGCGCAACTGGCAGTGCAGAAGGCCTCGCTGGCCAATGTGGTGCAGCAACGCAACAGCGCCGAAGCGACGATCAAGCTGCGTCAGGCGGTGGTGGCCGACAGTGAAGCGCAGTTGCGCAAAAGCGAGGCGGATCTGCGCCGTAACAGGGAGCTGGTGAGGGACGGTTCGGTGTCCAAGCGCGAAATGGACGTGGCCCTGGCGGCCAACGCGCAGGGCATTGCGGCGGTGGCGCAGGCCAAGGCCAACCTGGAAATCGCCCGTCAGGACCTGCAAACGGTGATCGTCAATCGCGGCTCGCTGGAAGCGGCAGTTGCCAGCGCTGAAGCGGCGGTGCAACTGGCGCGAATTGATTTGTCGAACACCCGCATCGTCGCCCCGCGTGACGGCCAGCTCGGGCAGATCGGCGTGCGCCTGGGCGCTTACGTCAACTCCGGGGCGCAACTGATGGCGTTGGTGCCGAACCAGAAATGGGTGATCGCCAACATGAAGGAAACCCAGATGGACAACGTGCGGGTCGGGCAGCCGGTGCGCTTCACCGTCGATGCGCTGAACCACCGCAGATTCACCGGCCATGTGCAGCACATCTCACCGGCCACAGGTTCGGAATTCGCTCTGTTGCAGGCAGACAATGCCACCGGCAACTTCGTGAAAATCGCCCAGCGAGTGCCGGTGCGGATCACCATTGATGAGGGCCAGCAGGAAGAGGAACGCCTGCGACCGGGGATGTCGGTGGTGGTCAGCATCGATACTGCAGCGGGCGACACACAACCGCATTGACCTCCACAGATCCCCTGTAGGAGTGAGCCTGCTCGCGATAGCGTTATGTCAGTCACTGAGGTGTTCACTGATATACCGCTATCGCGAGCAGGCTCACTCCTACAAGGGAGTCGCGGCGCTTTCAGGTTGCAATCATCGGCGGCAGGGTACCGAGTAGCGACACGGCGGCAACCGCACCGATCCCCAACAACCACTCCAGCACCACACTGCGCTTGAGCGCGCCCATCCGCTGTTCGCAATCATCAATCCGCAAGCGGTTGAACAGCGCCAGGGCGAGCATGCCTGCCACCAGCAAGGCCTTGATCAGCAGAATCAAGGCAAACCCGGCGAACAAGGGCGTCGGCCACCATTGGCCAGTCAGCACGCGCACGTTGATCAGCCCGGTGATCAGCAGCCCCCCAACGATCGCGTAACCGACACCGCTGAAGCGTTGCAGGATCCGGCTCATCGCTTCCCCAGGTTGACGCAGGATCAACACCAGCAACAACAATCCGCCGAGCCATGCGGCCACGCACGTCAGGTGAATGATCTGGTTGAGAATCAGCAGTTGCCCGCTCAGACCATCGAGCATCGCACCGTGACCGACCGGTGCCAGCGTCGCCAGCAACAATCCGCTCAAGCCCAGGCGCAACGGCACGCTCGATCGCCAAGGCGTAAATAACAACGCCAGCAACAGCGCGTTGATCAGCAGATGCCAGCGCCAGACCTGCCCGAAAAAGGTATTGCCGAGCACCACTTCAATGGTGTCCGGGTCGAACGCGGCCGCCGCCGAGCCGGCCATGCTTGCGGTGATCAACAGCGCCCAGGTGACACCGCTGAGCAGCGCAATCGCCGTCAGCCAGCGCGCCAGTTGTGTCAGATGCCGATCCAGTGTCGGCACGGGCGCCTTGAGCAGCAGCGGCCGGAACAGCCAGGCGCCGAACACCATCAATACCGCGCTGAAATGCACAAAGCGACACAGCACCAGCGCCTCACTCATGAATTATTGGCCGACCTTGAATGTGTAGGCGCCTTCGCTCTTGTGTGTGTCGACCGACACCGCGTGCCATTCGACTTTGTATTCACCGGCGTCGAGTGGTGCGGCGGGAGTGACGATCAGGGTTTTCTTTTCGTTCTCGGTGGTCAGCGCTTTGATCGCGACCGGGGCGCCATCGTGGGTCAGGCTGACTTTGGTGAAACTGGCTTCGACACCTTCGGAGAAAGTCAGGCGCAGATCGGCCGGTGCGGCGACGGTGCTGTCGGCGGCCGGCGTTGCACTTTTCAGGTGGGCGTGGGCGAAAACCGAAGATGCGGCGAACAGCGAAGCGAGCAGGGCCGTGGTGGTCAGGACATTCTTGAACAGCATCGCGGATACCTCTGAGGCAGGACAAAGAAGCCTCAGTTTAGCCATCCGCAGACTTGCGCACGAAGTTTTATTTACAGCGGTCGCCCCCAGACCAGAGCGGATGCTAGTCTTCAACAACGTCGTTGTCAGGGAGCCCTCATGGGCAATCACAAGATCGAGATTCGTCGCAGTAACGTCGAGAAAATCCTGCTGGCGGCGGAAAAAGTCTTCGCCGAAAAAGGTTTCGGCGGCACCGCCATGGCCGACATCGCCGCGGAAGTGCAACTGCCGCGTTCCAACCTGCATTACTACTTCTCGACCAAAAGCGAACTGTACAGCGCGGTGCTGTTTGACCTGCTGGAGGTTTGGAAACAGGACGCGCTGTGCTTCGAGATGTTCGATGACCCGCGGGTGGTGCTCAGCAGTTACATCCGCGCCAAGATGAACCACTCGCGCAGCCGGCCCTATGGTTCGAAAGTCTGGGCCAACGAGATCATCCACGGCGCCCCGACCCTCGGTGAGGCGCTGGATGTCAGCCTGTATGAGTGGGCGAAAATGAAGGAAGCGAAGATCCGCCAGTGGGTCGAGGACAAGCGGATTCTGCCGGTGGAACCGTCGAGCCTGCTGTACATGATCTGGGCCTCGACCCAGCACTATGCCGACTTCGATCATCAGGTGAATATTTTGAACGAGCATCAACCGCTGTCGGACATGCAGTTCGAGCGGGCGGTGCAGACGGTGACCAGTGTGATTTTGCGCGGGATCGGGTTGGAGCCCTGAAGCAAGAGCTGACCCTCACCCCAACCCTCTCCCGGAGGGAGAGGGGGCCGACCGAGGTGTCTTACGAGTTACATCGACCTGAAAAATCCAGTCGAATATGGACTCAAAAAGCCGTCCGTGCCTGTGCATGTATCGATTATGGATTCAAAGTAAATCGCTCAAGTCGGTGGATTTCTGAAATATCCCCCAATCAGTCCCCTCTCCCTTTGGGAGAGGGTTAGGGTGAGGGGGCTGTTGGATCAGCCGGGGATCTAGACGGCAACGTGGTAAGGATTCCTCGGATCATGATTCCAGTCCAGAAACGGCTTGCCGGTTTCCATCGGCACCATCTCGATACAGTCCGCCACCGGACAAGTGATCTGGCACAAGTTACACCCCACACACTCATCATCGATCACTTCATATTTATGCGTGCCGTCAGCCAGCTTGAGGCTGCTGATCGCCTGGTGTGAAGTGTCTTCGCAAGCAATGTGGCAGCGCCCGCAACCGATGCACGCGTCCTGGTCGATCTTCGCGATCACCTGGTAGTTGATGTCGAGGTACTTCCAGTCCGTGGTATTGCCCACCGCGCGGCCGGAAAACTCACTGATGCTGGCGTAGCCCTGACTGTCCATCCAGCGCGATAGCCCGTCCTTCATCTCCTCGACAATCCGGAAGCCATGCAGCATCGCCGCCGTGCACACCTGCACCGCGCCGCTGCCCAGCGCCATGAATTCCGCCGCATCACGCCAACTGCCGATGCCACCGATACCGCAGATCGGCAGGCCTTGGGTCTGCGGATCACGAGCGATCTCGGCGACCATGTTCAGCGCAATCGGCTTGACCGCCGAACCGCAATAACCGCCGTGGGTGCTTTTGCTGCCGACGGTGGGCAGGGCGACCATGTGTTCCAGATCGACGCTGGTGATCGAGTTGATGGTGTTGATCAGCGACACCGCATCGGCGCCACCGCGATGCGCAGCGCGGGCGGCGACGCGGATGTCGGTGATGTTCGGCGTCAGCTTGACGATCACCGGCAGCGAGCAATAGGTCTTGCACCAGCGGGTGACCTGCTCGACGTATTCCGGCACCTGACCGACCGCCGCGCCCATGCCGCGCTCGGGCATGCCGTGCGGGCAACCGAAATTCAGCTCGATACCGTCGGCGCCGGTGGCTTCCACCAGCGGCAGGATGTGTTTCCACGATTCCTCGACGCACGGCACCATCAACGAGACGATCAGCGCGCGATCCGGCCAGTCCTTCTTGACCTGGGTGATCTCGCGCAGGTTGATCTCCAGCGAGCGGTCGGTGATCAGTTCGATGTTGTTGATCCCCAGCACTTCGCGGTTGTTGCCGTAGTGTGCCGAGTAGCGCGACGAGACATTGACCGCTGCCGGGTCCTCGCCGAGGGTTTTCCAGACCACGCCACCCCAACCGGCCTCGAAGGCGCGCACCACGTTGTAGGCCTTGTCGGTCGGCGGCGCGGAAGCCAGCCAGAATGGATTGGGGGCTTTGATACCGGCGAAGACTATCGAGAGATCGGCCATTTACGCAGCCTCCACGTTGAGCATCAGTTGCGCGTTGATCGCCTCGGCGGCGAGTTTGCCATGCTGTACGGCTTGCACGGTGAGGTCCTGATCGAGGCTGGTGCAGTCACCGCCGGCATACACGCCGGGAATGCTGGTGCGCAGGTGGTCATCGACCTGAATCCGCTCGCCTTGACGCTTGAGTTCGCGGGCCAGCGGATCGGCGAGGGCGCTGCTGTCGAAGGCCTGGCCGATGGCTTTGAAAATCGCATCGGCGGCCAGCTCGAAGGTTTCGCCAGTGGTTTGCAGACGACCGTCGACCAGTTCGGTACGGGCGAAACGCATACCGCGCACTTGGCCCTGATCGTCTAGCAAGACTTCCTCCGGTTGCGCCCAGGTCAGCAGGCGCACCTGATTGGCTTTGGCGATGTCTTGTTCGTGGCCGGTGGCGCCCATGTCCGCCGCTCCCCGGCGATACACCAGATTCACGTCACGGGCACCGAGGCGGGCCATCTGCACGGCCATGTCGATCGCGGTGTTGCCGGCGCCGAGGACGATGCAGCGCTCGGCCAGTGGCAGTTGCGTCAGGTCATCGGCCTGGCGCAGTTCGCGGATGTAGTCGGTGGCGGCGAGCAGGCCGGGCGCGTCCTCGTGGGGCAGGCCGAGCTGTTTGCTGGCATTGAGGCCGAGGCCGAGGAACACCGCATCGAACTGCTGATGCAGCTCGCTGAGGGTCAGATTCTCGCCGAGTTTCTGCCCGTGACGGATTTCGATGCCGCCGATCTGCAGGAGGAAATCCAGTTCCTTCTGCGCATAGTCGTCGACCAGTTTGTACTTGGCGATCCCGTATTCATTGAGGCCGCCAGCCTTCTCCCGGGCTTCGAAAATCACCACGTCATGCCCGTGCATCGCGCTGCGGTGGGCGCAGGACAACCCCGCCGGCCCGGCGCCGACCACGGCGATGCGTTTGCCGGTAGCGGCGTTGCGCTGAAACGGGTGCTCGGTGAAGTGCGCGTTGTCCACGGCGTAGCGCTGCAGCAGGCCGATCAGCACCGGCGCGCATTCCTGCGCATTGTTGCGTACGCAGGCTTGCTGACAGAGGATTTCCGTTGGGCAGACCCGCGCGCAACTGCCGCCGAGGATGTTCGCCGAAAGGATTTTCTGCGCCGCACCGGGCACGTTGTCCTGATGGATATTGCGGATAAACGACGGAATGTCGATTTCGCTGGGGCACGCGTTGACGCACGGGGCGTCGTAGCAATACAGGCAGCGCGAGGCTTCCAGATGCGCCTGCCGGGCGTTGAGCGGTGGCGCCAGATCAGTGAAATGGCCGGCGAGCGCGGCCGCGCTTTCGTGCGGATGCGGGAGATGGTTCAGGGTCTCGATCACGGTTTTTTGCCTCACGGTTATTGAGGTTCTCTGCCTCTGATGGGCAGTAGTTTTTGTGGTGTCTGAACTGGCGCTATCGCGAGCAGGCTCACTCCTACAATTGGAATGCGTACACCTGTAGGAGTGAGCCTGCTCGCGATGAGGCCGAAGGCCTCGCTTTAGCGCTTAACGGCAGTCGGGCGATGTTGCTCAGCCCGCTTGCTCAGCAAATCAAACACCGCCGGATACGCCGGCCGTTCGATATACCGCCCGGCCCCGCGCTCGGCGCGCAGGTCGCCGTCGGCCCAGACCACTTTGCCCTGGCTGACGGTATGGCTCGGCACGCCGCGTACGGTCTTGCCTTCGAAGATATTGAAGTCCACCTGCTGATGGTGGGTCTTGGCGGAGATGGTGCGGCTGCCTTGCGGATCCCACAGCACCAGGTCGGCATCGGCGCCGACGCGGATCGCGCCTTTGCGCGGGTAGAGGTTGAAGATTTTCGCGGTGTTGGTGGAGGTGAGGGCGACGAAGTCCTGCATCGACAAACGTCCGCTGTTGACCCCTTCATCCCACAGCACCGCCATGCGGTCTTCGATGCCGGCGGTGCCGTTGGGGATCTTGCTGAAGTCGTCGCGCCCGGCGGCTTTTTGCTCGGCGCAGAAGCAGCAGTGGTCAGTGGCGGTGGTGTGCAGATTGCCGCTTTGCAGGCCATGCCACAGCGCTTCCTGATGCCCGCGCGGGCGGAACGGCGGGCTCATCACGTAACCGGCGGCGGTCTGCCAATCCGGGTGCTGGTAGACGCTGTCGTCGAGCAGCAAATGCCCGGCCAGCACTTCGCCGTACACCGGTTGACCCTTGCTGCGGGCATAGGTGATTTCGTCCAGCGCTTCCTTGGTCGAAACGTGCACCAGATACAACGGCGTGCCGATGGTTTCAGCGATGCGAATCGCCCGGCTCGCCGCTTCGCCTTCCACCTGCGATGGCCGCGACAATGGATGCGCCTCCGGCCCGGTGATGCCCTGGGCCATCAACTTGCGTTGCAGGTGATAGACCAGCTCGCCGTTTTCCGCATGCACAGTCGGCACCGCGCCGAGTTCCAGACAGCGCTCGAAACTCGCCACCAGCGTGTCGTCGGCGGCCATGATCGCGTTCTTGTAGGCCATGAAATGCTTGAAGCTGTTGATCCCGTGATGGCTGACCAGCTCGGCCATTTCCTCACGCACCTGTTCGCTCCACCAGGTGATCGCGACGTGGAAGCCATAGTCGGACGCAGACTTCTCGGCCCAGCCGCGCCACTGGTGAAACGCTTCCATCAGTGACTGCTGCGGATTGGGAATCACGAAGTCGATGATCGATGTGGTGCCCCCGGCCAGACCCGCCGCAGTGCCGCTGTAAAAGTCTTCGCTGGCCACGGTGCCCATGAACGGTAGTTGCATGTGGGTGTGTGGATCGATGCCGCCGGGCATCAGGTATTGGCCGCTGCCGTCGAGCACTTCGGCGCCGGCGGGAATATCCAGGTTTTGACCAATGGCTTTGATCACGCCGCCGGCGCAATAGACGTCGGCGCGATAACTTTCATCATGGGTAACAACGGTGGCGCCACGGATCAACAGAGACATTCCGAGTTCCTCGCAGGCATGACCGACTTGTGCCGGTTCTAAATGTTTTATTGATGTACAACGCTGATCGGCGTATTCCTGTCAGCGCTGTCAGGAATAGAAGCTAGTCGCAGTTCTGCAATTGATCAAGATTATTTTTTATAAGCTTATTGCTGTTTTAAGTGTATGAAAAATAACGATAAAAAACATAAATCACCAAAATGGTGAGGTTGTTCACCATTTTGACGCACTTGACAGGATGGAAATATGAGCAAGATTTCCTATGTGAAATCAGCTGCTTGAAGTTGAGCTGCGGCTGAGCGCCGGTGATGAAAAAAAGTGCAGTGCACCAGATTGAGTCCTGACCGTTCGAACAACTTGGCAAACGTTTAGTCTGAGCGTGCAGACAAGTTTTCGAGGACGCTTCCGGTGAATAATTAAAACCGTGACATATCAGAAAGTTGCAATGCGTTTGAACCACGGCCCGATGCGTAAGCGGGGTATCCGGCACGTTTATTGATGCCGCCGCTGACACCCCGGCCGGTGCAAGAAAGTTGTCAGTTCCTCCGGCCATCGTCCGGTTCGCACCTTGGTGTGCAGCCGTCTGATGAGCAAAAAAAATAATCAGAAGAACAGTGGAGCGGCCATGCAACAGAACAGATCGCAAGTGACCGAGCGCGACGGCTTGTTCGAACTCGAAGCCGGCAGCGACGTCCTCGACAGTCCCCGTTACAACCACGACATGGCACCGACCAAGGTGCGCGAACGAACCTGGAACAAATGGCACATCACCGCACTGTGGATCGGCATGTCGGTGTGCGTGCCGACCTACACCCTCGGCGGGGTGCTCACCGCCTATTTCGGCCTCACCGTCGGCGAAGCGCTGATGGCGATTCTGCTGGCCAACGTCATCGTGCTGATTCCGTTGACGCTCAATGCCTTTCCCGGCACCAAGTACGGCATTCCCTTCCCGGTGCTGCTGCGCTCGTCGTTCGGCGTGCTTGGCTCCAACGTGCCGTGTCTGATTCGCGCGCTGGTGGCGTGCGGCTGGTTCGGGATTCAAACGATGTTTGGCGGATTGGCGATTCACCTGTTTCTCGGCTCGATTTTCGACGGCTGGAAATCCCTCGGTGGAACCGGCGAGGTGATCGGTTTCATGATTTTCTGGTCGTTGAACCTGTGGGTGGTGATCCGCGGCGCCGAGTCCATCAAGTGGCTGGAAACCCTGTCTGCGCCGTTGTTGGTGGCAGTCGGCATCGGTCTGCTGGTGTGGGCCATGCCCAATGTGTCGATGACCGAGTTGCTGGCGATTCCACCGAAACGCCCGGAAGGCGCCAGTGTGGTCAGTTACTTCGCTGCCGGGCTGACCGCGATGGTTGGTTTCTGGGCCACGCTGTCGCTGAACATTCCCGACTTCAGCCGCTACGCCAAAAGCCAGAAGGATCAGATCCTCGGGCAGATTTTCGGCCTGCCGCTGACCATGTTCCTCTTCGCCTCACTCGGTGTGGTGATGACCGCCGCTTCGGTGAAACTGGTCGGCGTTACGGTGTCGGATCCGGTCAGTCTGATCGGCCATATCCAGAGCCCGATGTGGGTTGCGTTAGCCATGGCGCTGATCATCATCGCCACGCTGTCGACCAACACCGCCGCGAACATCGTTTCGCCGACCAATGATTTCCAGAACATCGCACCCAAGGTGATCAACCGCACCAAAGCGGTGTTGCTCACCGGCTTCGTCGGGTTGGCGCTGATGGCTCACGAGTTGCTGAAAAAGTTGGGCCTGATCGTGTCCGATGTCAGCCTGGAAACCGTGTATTCCAACTGGCTGCTGGGCTATTCGAGCCTGCTCGGGCCGATTGCCGGGATCATGGTGGTGGACTATTTCCTGATCAAGAAACAGCAACTGGACCTCGCCGGGTTGTACCGGGACGACGTGTATCCGGCGTGGAACTGGGCCGGTTTTACCGCGTTTGGCGTGCCGGTGGTGCTGACCTTGCTGTCGTTGGGCAGCGATGCGTTCAGCTGGTTTTACAGCTATGGCTGGTTTACCGGCTCGGCGCTGGGTGGGCTGATTTATTACGGGTTGTGTTCGATGCGAAGCAGCCCGTCTGTTGTGAAATCTTCGGTGTGAGGGATGGCCCCTTCGCGAGCAAGCCCGCTCCCACATTTTGGAATGCGTTCACCTGTGGGAGCGGGCTTGCTCGCGAAGGCGGCCTCAAACCCACCAAAGAATTACCTGAAGACACTCATAAGAACTGCCTGAGGAGATCAACATGAACGCAGCCGTAGACGTTCTGCAATCCACCCATCAGCACATCAACCGCGACCGCCTCTGGGCCTCGCTCATGGAACTGGCCAAGCTCGGCGCGACGGTCAAGGGCGGGGTCTGTCGCCTGGCCCTGACCGACCTCGACCGTCAGGCCCGCGACCTGTTCGTGCAATGGTGCAAGGACGCCGGGTGCAGCGTCACGGTGGATGAAGTCGGCAATATCTTCGCCCGTCGCCCGGGACGCAATCCGAACCTGCCGCCGGTGATGACCGGCAGCCACATCGACACCCAGCCCACCGGCGGCAAGTTCGACGGCTGCTTCGGCGTGCTCGCCGGCGTCGAAGTGCTGCGTACCCTCAATGATCTCGGCGTAGAAACCGAAGCGCCGCTGGAAGTGGTGGTCTGGACCAACGAAGAAGGCTCGCGCTTTGCTCCGTGCATGATGGGCTCCGGGGTGTTCGCGGAAAAATTCACCCTCGAAGAAACCCTGGCCAAGGTCGATGCCGATGGCGTCACCGTCGGCGAAGCCCTGAACGCCATCGGCTATGCCGGACCACGCAAAGTCAGCGGGCACAAGGTGGGTGCCTATTTCGAAGCACACATCGAGCAAGGCCCGATCCTCGAAGACGAGCAGAAAACCATCGGCGTGGTACTCGGCGCCCTCGGGCAAAAATGGTTCGACCTGAAACTGCGCGGCGTCGAAGCCCACGCCGGGCCAACCCCGATGCACCTGCGCAAGGACGCTCTGGTCGGCGCCTCGGTGATCGTCGGTGCGGTCAACCGCGCGGCCCTCGGCCACCAACCCCATGCCTGCGGCACGGTCGGTTGCCTGCAAGCCTATCCCGGCTCGCGCAACGTCATCCCCGGCGAAGTGCGCATGACCCTCGACTTCCGGCATCTGCAACCGGAGCGACTCGATTCGATGATCGCCGAGGTGAAGCAAGTCATCGACGCCACTTGCGAAGAGCACGGATTGACCTATGAACTAACGCCGACTGCCGACTTCCCGCCGCTGTACTTCGAAAAAGGCTGCGTCGAAGCCGTGCGCGGCGCGGCGCAAGGCCTGGGCCTGTCGCACATGGACATCGTCAGCGGCGCGGGACACGACGCAATCTTCCTCGCCGAACTCGGCCCGGCGGGAATGATTTTCGTACCGTGCGAGGGCGGGATCAGCCACAACGAAATCGAAAACGCCGCGCCGGACGATCTGGCGGCCGGGTGTGCGGTGTTGTTGCGGGCGATGCTCGCGGCTTCGGCGATGGTGGCCGCTGGTAAAGCCGCGGCCTGAAGATCAAAAGATCGCAGCCTGCGGCAGCTCCTACAGTTGGATTGCATTCAACCTGTAGGAGCTGCCGAAGGCTGCGATCTTTTTATGTCACCCCAATGTCATGGAAATGTGCGACGTTTGCGCCCCATGAAAATCATCACCTCCGGCGCCTCCTATCTGGACATCGACGCCTACGCCTGCTGCATTGCCTACGCAGAATTGCTCAACCTGCAAGGCAGTCCCGCCCGCGCGGGCAGCAGCGCAAAACCCAACAGCAGCGTGTCGCCGACCGTTCTGAGTTGGGGCGCTGCTTTTCAGCGTTACACGCCGCAAGCAAACGACGAATTCGTGTTGGTCGATGTGTCCGACTATCACCACTTCGACCCGCTGGTGGTGCTCGACCAAGTGGTCGAGGTCATCGATCATCATCCCGGTTACGAGCCGTACTGGGCAGAGCGACTGGGTTCCGCCGCCGACATCCGCCCGATTGGTGCAGCGGCGACGCTGGTTTTTCAGCGTTGGCAAGCTGCGGGTCTGCTCTCGCGAATCAGCGAGCAAAGCGCGAAATTGCTGGCCACGGCAATCCTCGATAACACGCTTAACCTCACCGGGCAGATGACCTCTGAGGCGGATATTGAAGCTTATGAGGCATTAATGCAGCGGGCGAATCTGCCGGCAAACTGGCCCGAGCGGTATTTCCTCGAATGTCAGGCCGCCATCGAAGCAGACCTGCAGACCGCGTTGGCGGCGGATCAGAAGCGCTTCAAACCGGACAGCAACCTGCCACAGGTCTTCGCACAGATGACGGTGTGGGACGCCGATGCGTTGCTTCACAAACATCGCAACGAGATCGGCGGCTGGATGGTCGGGCAGGGCGATGACTGGTTGCTGAACGTCATCAGCATCCGTGACGGCAAGAGTTGTTTGCTGGCTGAGCCGCTGCTCAGCCAGCAGAAGCTGGATCGGTTGTTGCCGCTGCAATGGCAGGCGGGGATGGCACTCGTGAAACCGTCGATGCTGCGCAAGGAACTGCTGAAACTGGGGCTGAACCTCAAGCCGCTCTGATGCGCTGATCAACCGGGCCGGTCATTCTTGCCCGCTGTGCCCTGGCGTCTGTCGGGGCCGTTGGGGTTGCCGACATCCAGCAACCTTCGTTCGACCAAAACATTCTCCAGTGCCTGACGCTCGACCGGCGCCATTTGGTGTTCGCGCTTTTTCAACTCCAGCAGGATCGGGCTGGACCAGGTGCGATAAGTCTGTTCGATGTTGCGACGCGACGTCATCAGTCTCTCCTTGATCAAGAGCCCGGTGGAGCTGGCAGGGGCTCAATCCGATGAGGGAGTAACCTTAGTCGACAAACCCCGAGTCCGCGAATGTGGCGTTGTTCCCTGTAGGAGTGAGCCTGCTCGCGATAGCGGGGCGTCAGTAGCGCAAATGTCAACTGACACACCGCTATCGCGAGCAGGCTCACTCCTACAGGTTTTGCATAGTCTGCGGATCAATCGTCGATATTCATCATCGCCTGCACACCTTCCCACGCCTCGGCACGCATCCGTTCGATATCCAGCCCCGGAATCACGCCGTTATCGACCACGATCCGGCCACCAACAAGACTGTATTTCACGCTGATTGGCTCACCCGCCACCACCGGTGCGACCGCACTGTCGTGGAAGCCGAAGAAGCGTGGGTGATCAAGGCTGTAGATCACCAGATCCGCCGCTTGCCCGACCTCCAGCGTACCGACCGCGCCCAATCCCAATACCTGCGCACCGCCCGCCGTGCCCCAGTGGATCACGTCTTCGACGGTGGTCGCTGAGGCGCCCTGTTCGGCGCGGTGGATCAGCCACGCGGTGTTGGTTTCGCCGACCATGCTTCCGGATTCGTTGGACGCCACGCCGTCGACGCCGAGGGAGATCGGCACGCCGGCATCAAACATTTGCGGCACCGGCGCGACGCCGCTGCCGAGGCGAGCGTTGCTCACCGGGCAGTGCGAGATACCGGTGCCGGTCTGGGCGAGCATGCGGATTTCGCCGGGTTGCAGGTGCACGGCATGGGCAAACCAGACGTCGGGGCCGAGCCATTCGTGTTCGGCGACGAATTCCACCGGCAGGCAGTTGTACTTGTCGCGGCAGAAATTCACGTAGTTCTGCGTTTCCGACAAATGCGTGTGCAGACGCAAACCGAGGCCGCGTGCGGTGTGCGCCAGTTCGCGCAGCAGGGTCGGCGGCAGCGAAAAGGTTGGCGTGGTGGGTGCGACGACCACCCGGCGCAGGGCGTCCGGGGTGTCCTGGTGATACAGCGATTTCAGCCGTTCGATGTCGCCGACCATTTGTTCGAGGCTTTCCGGTTGCAGCGCGGTTTTCGAGAAGCCCGGGTGGGCGCTGGCGGACTCCAGCGCGCCACCGCGACACAACACAAAGCGCAGGCCGAATTCGTCGGCCAGATCGAACAGCAAATCCCCGGTCTCGGTGCTGCCGTGGGCGTGGTAGAGATAGTGGTGATCGGCGCAGGTCGTGACGCCGGACAGCAGCAGCTCGACCATGCCCAGACGGGCGGCGATGCGCGCCAGTTGCGGGGTGAAGCGGTTCAGGCGTGGATATGGCACGCTCGCCAGCCAGCCTTGCAGGTCCTGATTCAAGCCTTCGGGCACGGCTTTGAGCAGGTTCTGGAACAGGTGATGGTGGGTGTTGATCCAGCCTGGATAGACCACCGAATTGCGCGCGTCGATCACCCGCTCACCGGGTTGTGGCTCGAGGTCGGCGGCCATTTCGGCTATGCGTCCGTTGACCACACGAATGTCCACTGCGCCGGCCCGGGCACGCGGGCCGCGCAGGCCGGTCATCACCGCGACCGGGTTTTTGATCAGGGTGTTTTGAAGTTGAGTCATGGGCAGGTTCCAGTCAGAGAATGTGCGAGGCGGATTTGCCGGGTGTGGTTTCTGGCACGCTGACGCCGTTGAGCGCCGCGTTGAGCAGCACCGACACCAGGCAGGCGATGACCACGCTGCTGTGCAGGAACGGCTGTGACCACTCGGGCATTTGTTTGAACAGGGTGGGCGCGAGCACCGGTACCAGCGCGGCGGCGATGGTGAAACCGACGATCAGCACGTTGAAGCGATTGCGCTCGTAATCGACCTTGGCCAGGGTCTGGATGCCCGCCGCCGCGACCACGCCGAACATCGCAATGCCGGCGCCGCCCAACGCCGCGGTCGGCATCGAAGCGATGATCGCCCCGGCCTTGGGCACCAGCGCAATCGAACACATCAGCAGGCCACTGACGGCGACCACCCAGCGGCTGCGCACACCGGTCAGGATCACCAGACCGACGTTTTCCATGAAGGCGATGAACGGGAATGCGGCGAACATCCCGGCGATGGTGCTGGCCAGGCCATTGGCGCGCAGGCCGTTGATTACCTGCTTGTCTTCCACCGGTTTGTCGACGATGTCGCCGATGGCCACGAACAGCCCCATCGACTCGACCATCTGCACGATCATTACCACCACCATGGTCGCGATGGGGATCAGGCTGAAAGTCGGCAAACCGAAGTAGAACGGGTAGGGCACGGTCAGCCACGGCGCCTCTTCGACACTGTGGAAATTGCCCATGCCCAGACCGTGAGCCAGACCGGCGCCGACCAGCATGCCCACCAGCACCGCCATGTTGCGCAGCAGCGGACTGCCATAGCGATTGACCAGCAGAATGGTCAGCAGCACCACCACCGCCACCGCGAGAAATGCCGGGGCGCCGAAGTTGCTCGCGTTGCGTCCGCCACCGACCCATTCATAGGCGATCGGGAACAGCTGCAAACCAATCACCGTGACGATGCAGCCGGTGACTACCGGCGGGAAAAACCGCCGCAATCGGCCCACGAACGGCGCCATCAGCATGGTGAAGATCCCGGCACCGATCACCGCCCCGCAAACCCCGGCAAACCCCACGTCGGGGTTGCTGCCGATGGCAATCACCGGGCCGACGCTGCTGAACGCCACGCCTTGCAGAATCGGCAGACGCACGCCGAATTTCCAGAAGCCGACGGTTTGCAAAAGGGTGGCGATGCCGGAGCAGAACAGCGTGGTACTGATCAGCACCACGGTATCGGCGTGGGACATTTTCAGGGCACTGGCGACAATCAACGGCACGGCGATGGCGCCGATGTACGAGACGGCCATGTGTTGCAGGCCGAGGGTGAGCATCTGTCGCACCGGCAGAACGCGGTCGACGGGGTGCACGGTGGAGGAAGGAGTGGCTGACGACATGGGGAATCACCTCTAGCTGTTGTTATTCGGTACAGAGGGGTATTCGTCTGATGCTGTCTTAGAGGCACCGCAATCCTTGTGGGAGCGGGCTTGCTCGCGAAAGCGGTGTGTCAGTTGACATCATTGTTCAATGACCCACCGCTTTCGCGAGCAAGCCCGCTCCCACAGGTGTTGTGTTGTTCAAAAAACGGCATCAGTCATTCGTGCTGCGAAGCCGCCATCCACCGGCTCCGATGCCTTGTTCAGCCTGCCAGGCAGGCGGCAAAGCCCTGGTTCAGCGCCGCGCGATCCAGGTCGCGGCCGATGAACACGATCTTGCTCGAGCGAGGCTCCGTGCCCCACGCGGTCGAGGCGCGAAACTCCACCAGGCTGTGCACGCCTTGCAGCACGTAGCGTTGGTCTTCGTTGGCCACGGCGAGCACGCCTTTCATGCGATAGAGGTTGTCGGCCTGGGACGAGCGCAGCTCGCTGATCCAGCGGTGGAACGCAATCAGATTGACCGCTCCGTCGACGGCGATGCCCACCGATGACACGTTCGGGTCGTGTTCGTGGTCTTCTGATTCATGGTGGTGGTCATGGTCGTGATGCTCAGGTTCAGCGCCGATTTCCATGAGCTTCTGCGTGCACTCGAACGCGCCGATGCCGAGGATTTTCGTCAGGTCGATCTGTGCATGAGTGGAGGTCACCAGATCCGCCGTGGCGTTCAAGCTACGGATCTTGCCGCGCAGGATTTCCACCTCGTCGCTGCTGACCAGATCGACCTTGTTGATGACGATGCGGTCGGCGCAGACGATCTGATCCACCGCCTGATTATCGACGCCATCCAGTTGCAGATCTTCCAGGTGCTGGGCGATGTGCTTGGCGTCGACCATAGTCACGATCGCATCGAGTTCGACTTCCTCGGCAATCGGGTCATTGATGAAAAAGCTCTGCGCCACCGGGTACGGATCGGCCAGACCGCTGGTCTCGATCAGGATGTGATCGAGACGCACCGGCCGCGCCACCAGCTCGCGGACGATGCGCACCAGATCCTCGCGAACTTCGGCGGTACAGCACACGCAGCCGTTGACCATCTCGTAGATTTCTTCGGTCTCGGAGCTGAGCACCAGATCGCCGTCGATCCCGACCTCGCCGAACTCGTTTTCGATCACGGCAATCTTGCGCCCGTGGTTTTCCTTGAGGATGTAGTTGAGCAGGGTGGTTTTGCCGGCACCGAGAAAACCGGTGAGGATGGTCACGGGGATTTTGGTGTTGGGGGTTGGGGCGTTGAAGGGGGTGTTCATCTGGAGCTCCTTTGATTGGCGTTTGTGGCGAGGGGATTTATCCCCGATGGGTCGCGAAGCGGCCCCAAAATCTGCAATTGCGCTGTGTCAGGAAAACCTCATTCACAGGTTTTGCGACTGCTGCGCAGTCGGTCGGGGATAAATCCCCTCACCACAGGTATTCATTTCCACATTGGGTTCTCGGTGTTCTCTCCAGCGGGTGGCAACCCCGGCATCGAGGCCGAACAGGTCGAGCACTCTGCCGAGGCTGTGATCGACCATCTGTGCAAGGCTTTCGGGCCGGGCATAAAACGCCGGCACTGGCGGGGCGATGATTCCGCCCATCTCGGTGACGGCGGTCATGTTGCGCAGGTGGGCGAGGGTCAGCGGCGTTTCGCGGGCCATCAGCACCAGGGTGCGGCGTTCCTTGAGGGTGACGTCGGCGGCGCGGCCGATCAGCCCGGACGAAGTGCCGGTGGCGATCTCCGCCAGCGTACGCATCGAACACGGCGCGACCACCATGCCCAGGCAGCGAAACGAGCCACTGGCGATCCCGGCGGCGACGTCATCGGCGCGGTGGTACTGGCTCGCGAGCGCGGTGACCTCGGCCAGTTTGTAGTCGGTTTCATGGGCCATGGTCAGCAGCGCGGCGCGGCTGATGATCAGGTGGCTTTCGATGTCCAGTTCGGCGAGCAATTGCAGCAGGCGCACGCCGTAGATGAAGCCGGACGCGCCGCTGATGCCAACCACCAGCCGCTGGCGGTTCACGATGCCAGCCCTTTGAGCAGTTGCCGGGCACGTTCGAGCACGTCCTGATCGAGCTGCGCCTTGATCCCGTCGAAGCCCGAGCCACGGGTGGCGTCCAGGCCCATGCGCGAAGTGGTGCCGTTGACCGAGGACGACGGATCCAGTGGGCTGCCGGGCAAACCGTCGATCACGAAAATATCCAGATGCGGCTGGAAATGCGTGGCCAGCGCCCACAACACCTGGCTGTCGTCAGTGATGTCGATATCGCTGTCCACCGCGATCACGCTTTTCAGGTACGGGTCCCAGCCGAGCAGGGCGAGCATGATCTGCCGCGCTTCGCCGTCGCGGCTCTGATCCAGCGCCACATAGCAATGAAAGTGCGTGCCGGAATTCGGGTAATGCACGGCGGTGACGGCAGGGAAGCGCGCCTTGAGTTTTTCGCTCATTTCCGCTTCGCGGGGTAGCCGGGCGAGGGTCAGGTGTTCGGCGTAGCGGCCGCCCATCACGTCCACCAGCCACGCGTCCTTGCGCCGTAGCAGGGTGTCGACGCGCAGCACGTTGTTTGTCGAGCGATCCGAGGAATAACCGCTGAACTCGCCGAACGGGCCTTCTTCGGCGTAGGCCGTCGGGTCGATGGCGCCTTCGAGCACAAATTCGGCGTAAGCCGGTACGCCGATGCCATAGCGCGGGGTTTTCACCAACTCCAGCGGCGCGCCGAACAGGCCACCGGCGACGGCACGTTCATCGGCGCCATACGGCAGGCGTGCGGCAGCAGCGAGCATGAACAGCGGATGCGCACCGACCACCATCGCCACGCGCAGTTCTTCACCGCGTTCACGGGCGGTCTGCAGCATTCGCCACAGGTGTCCGCGCGAGTGCAGGCTGGTCGCCAAGGACTGGCGGGCGTGGCGCATCGAGCGGTGGTAACTCATGTTGGCGATGCCGGTCAGCGGGTCCTCGGCGATGATGATCGCGTTGGTGATGTACGGGCCGCGGTCGCTGGCGAAGTGCTTGAGCATCGGCAGCAGCGCCAGATCCACGGCTTCGCCTTCGAACACTTCATCAAGCACCGGGCCGGTTGCCACGTAGCGCGGGGCGATGGGCTGGTTGGCGCGGCTCTGGAAGGTTTCGTGCAATTGCGCCGGGGTGACGTCGAACAACCGGGCAATGCGTGTGCGGGAGGCGAACAGATTGGTCGCCACCGGCACCTTGAGGCCGCCGACGTTTTCGCAGATCAGCAACGGATCGCGGCCCTGTGCGGCGAGGGCATCGACCAGGGCAGTGACGTCCTGATCGGCAGAAAGCGCTTGGGTGATGGTCAGCACATCGTCCGGGTACTCACGGCGATAGGCGTCGATGAAAACGTGAAAATCCTGCGTGTCGCCGAGCGTCGAACGGGTCATGGTTTCACCTCGTAAAAAGCAGGCACGCGGGGGTGAGAGCGCGTTCGATCGAGCAGCCGTTGGCCTGCCGGTCGAGGGAACGCCGGGTCATCTTCGTGCCTGTAAAGTCGCTGTGTAACTGGGTTGAACACACATCCCTTGTGGGAGCGGGCTTGCTCGCGAATGCGGTGGGTCAGCACCTTCATTGCTTAATGACACACCGCTTTCGCGAGCAAGCCCGCTCCCACATAGGATTGTGTACGGCTACAAGTAGGTGGTGGTCAGGCGTATGTCGGCCTCAACCAGGTCTTTGGGCGGTGGTGTCGGCTCGATCCCGCACAACCGGGCGATGTTGTTGCCCAGGTAGTCTTCGAGATGATCCTCATCGATGCCCAAACCCTGCGGTGCCGGTGAGCACAGCACCTCAAGCTCCCTTAGCCACATGCCCGGTTCGTTCGGCGGCGAGTCGGTGCCGAACACGATCTTGTTGCGCGGCAGTTCCTTGGCGAATTCGACGATCCGCGACTGGAAGCACCAGCCGGATTCGCAGTACACGTTTGGCGTGTCCATCGCCATCCAGAACGCCTCGAACGAGTAGTTGCCGCCGGTCTGGATGCCGAAGTGACCAATGATGAAATTGACCATCGGGAACTCGCGGATGATCGGGTAGAACATCGTCGGAATGGTGTACGGGCCATCGCCCGTATGGATCAGCACCACGATGTTGTACTTGGCGCAGACTTTCATTGCCGGACGCAACCAGTCCAGCGCCCGGTCCGGACGATAGCCGTGCATGTTGGCGTGCAGCTTGAGCATCTTGAAGCCGTATTCCTTGATGTGGAATTCCAGCTCCGCCGCACCGTTTTCCGGTCCCCAGCGCGGGTTGAAGTTGAAGTTGCCGATGAAGCGATCCGGGTACTTCACGCACAGTTCGGCGACGTACGACATGTAGTCACGCACGCCCTCGCGGCCCCGGCGGTTGCCGTCGCGATAACCGGTGTTGCCCGGTGGCGGCTGGATGAAGCCCATGTCGATGCGGCGCGGTTTGCCGTTGATCATGTACGGGCCGTCCATCAGCTTGAGCATGCGCTCGCCGGTGAACGGTTCGCCGGTGTGGCGCCAGGCCTCGTCGACCAGGTTGGTGGGGTGCAGATGGGTGTCGATGATCATCGGTTCAGCTCCTGGCCAGTTGCGTGGTGACGGGGCGCTTGAGTTGCGCCTCTGCTTCGGAAACGGAACGCGGCGGTGCGGTTGGCTCGAGGCCGATCATCCGCGCGGTGTTGTTGCCCAGGTACTCCTCGAGGGTGTCTTCGTCGAGGTTGAGGCCCTGCGGCGGCTCGTGGCACAACACTTCGAGCAGGCGCAGCCACATGCCCGGTTCGTTCGGCGGGGTGTCGGTGCCGAAGAGGATCTTGTGCGTTGGCAGGACCTTGGCGAACTCGACGATCCGCGATTGCAGGCACCAGCCGGATTCGCAGTAAACGTTGGGCAGTTCCATCGCCCATTGCATCGGTTCGAACACGTAGACCCCGCCGGTCTGCACGCCGAAGTGGGCCATGATGAAATTCACGTTGGGGAATTCCTTGATCATCGGCACCCATTCCGACGGGATGCTGTACGGCCCGTCACCGGTGTGCAGCTTGACCGGAATGCCCAGCTCGGCGCATTTCTCGAAGCACGGGCGCACCCAGTCCAGTGCACGGTCAGGCCGGTAGGCGTGCATGTTGGCCTGCATCTGCACCATCTTGAAGCCGTGTTCCTTGACGTAGCGCTCGATCGCCTCGACGCCGTTTTCCACACCGCAGCGCGGGTTGTAGACGAAGCAGCCGATGAAACGATCCGGGTAGGTCTGCACCATTTTCAGGGTGTAGGCCATGTAGGCGTCGATGGATTCACGGCCCGAGAGTTCGCCGTCGGTCCAGGTGTAAATGGTGTTGCCCTGCGGCGGCTGGATGAAGGCTTTGTCGATACGGCGAGGTTTGCCGTTGACCATGTACGGGCCATCCATCATCTCCAGCAGACGCTCGCCGGTGAACGGGTCACCATCATGCCTCCAGGCGAGGTCCACGAGATCCGTGGGATAGCAGCTGATATCGATGATCATTGAAGTCGATCTCCTGATAGCGGGGAAGGGAGCCTTGCGGCTCTCGGCATCCACGCCCCGGGCTATCGGCCATTTCTATGCGCAGCACTCGCGCATTCCCTCGCCTGTTCGCATCCGGCCCGGGTGGGTGGTTGCTGAGGGCGAGTATTGGAAAGGGCGGAGGGGTTCGTACAATATTAATTGGGCGCGGTGGTGATACTTGGGCGATATGGTTTTGGTTTTTGTGGTGGTTGTGCTGACCCCTTCGCTGGCAAGCCAGCTCCCACAGGTTTTGTGTCGTGACAAAGATTGGATTAACAACTCGATCACTGTGGGAGCGGGCTTGCTCGCGAAGGCGTCAGGACTGTGTACGCGCAGCCAATTGCCTGATCACCTCAACCACCGGCGCCACGCGCTCGGCCTGCCCATGCGGCCACACCGCGTAGAGGTTGTAATGCGCAGCAATCTGCGCCTCGTTCAACGCCACCAGCCGTCCACCACGCAACGCATCGGCGGCGAGTAAGCCGCGTACCAGTCCGGCGCCCACCCCGGCTTCGGCAGCCGCAATCAGGTTCGCCGCATTATCGAAAATCACCCGCGCCGCTGGCTCTACCGGCGGCATCCCGGCCGCATCCAGCCACGGAATCCACGACCTTCGCGTATACCCCAACAGCGGCAACTGCAGAATCTGCTCCGGGCTCAGCGGTAACTGCAGACCATAGCGCTCAAGCAGCGCCGGCGAAGCCACGGCCAACACCCGATCGCCGCAGATCTGCGTCATCTCGCAGTCATCCCAATCGCCATAGCCGTAACGCAACGCCAGATCGACCCGCTCGAAGCTGCCGCGATCACTGCGCGGCATCGACAGCAGCGTCACCTCGTAATCCGGCAGTCCGTCGAGCAATTCCGGCAGGCGCGGATTGAGCCAGCTCTGCGCCAGTTCGCTATCGACGTCTAACGTCAGGCGCTGCGCCACGCTGCGGTTTTTCACCGAGGACAGCGCCCGGTCGATCTGCGCCAGCCCATCCGCCAGCACGCTGGCAAACAACTGCCCGGCATCGGTCAGGTTGCTGCCGCCGCCTTCACGCACGAACAGCGGCTGGCCGATGAATTCTTCGAGCGCGCGGATTTGCTGGCTGATCGCGCTGTGCGTCAAGTCGAGCTTGCGCGCCGCGCTGGAGAAACTGCCACTGCGCGCTGCGTGGATGAACGCGCTCATGGACTGCACCGACGGGTATCGCTTGTACATGTTGTTAGTCCTGCTTACACCGGTTGGCAGAAATCGTCGCTGGCCGCGTGTTGCGTGGGCTTCCAATAATCGGTCACCAGGCCCGCACAAAGACGGGCCGCTCTTTTGGAGCCTGACAATGATCGCATTCACGGTAAACGGCGAACGACGCGAGCTGGATGAAGCGTCCCCCTCCATGCCCTTGTTATGGGTACTGCGTGATCAACTGAAACTCACCGGCACCAAATTCGGCTGCGGCATGGGCCTGTGCGGTGCCTGCACTGTGCACCTGGACGGCGTCGCGGTGCGTTCCTGCCAGTTGCCGCTGGCCGCCGTTGCGGGCCACAGCATCACCACCATCGAAGGTCTGTCACCGAGCGAAAGCCATCCGCTGCAACTGGCCTGGGTCGCCGAAGATGTGCCGCAATGCGGCTACTGTCAATCCGGGCAGATCATGTCGGCGGCAGCCTTGCTCAACACGGGAGCGGCGGTGACCGACGATTCGATCCGCAATGCGATGTCGGGGAATATCTGCCGTTGCGGCACTTACGGGCGGATCAACAAAGCGATCAAACGTGCGGCGAACGCGCCGAAGGGGGCGTGATGAGCCTGCGCGACGAGACCTTGATCGAACCGTCACGCCGGGTGTTTCTCAAGCAGGCAGCGACGGTCGCTTCGGGCCTGGCGATTGCCTTGTACCTGCCATCCGGCAGCGCCGCCAGCGACCCGAATAACCCGGCGCCGGCCAGCGAATTCGAGCCCAACGCCTGGGTGCGGATCTTCCCCGACGGCACGGTAAAACTGGTGGTGCACAAGCACGATTCCGGCACCGGCACGCAAACCGCACTGGCTGCGTGTGTGGCCGAGGAGCTGGATGTGAACCCGATGACCGTGCAGGTGATCACCCCGGAAGATCCGTTCTTCGAGACCTACATTCACCCGATCTGGAAAGTCTTCTCCACCGGCGGCAGCACCAGTGTTTCGCTGGAATACGAGCGCTTGCGCATGGCCGGGGCCACAGCGCGGGCGTTGTTGATCGCCGCTGCGGCGAAGCACTGGACAGTCAGCCCGGACAGCTGCAGCACCGAAGAAGGTCGGGTGGTTCATCTGTCCAGCAAACGCAGCCTCGGCTACGGCGACCTGGTCGGGGTGGCAGCGCGTCTGCCGGCACCGGCCCACGTCAGGCTGAAGGATCCGGCGCAGTTCAAATACATCGGCAAACTGCGGCACAAGCGTGATGCCGCGGCCAAGGTCTGCGGGCGCTTCAAGTACAGCATCGACGTGCAGTTGCCGGGGATGCTGGTGGCGGTGATTCAGCGGGCGCCGGTGGTCGGGGCGAAAGTCGTCAGCGTGGATTCGGCGGCGGCATTACAGGTGCCGGGCGTGCGCAAGGTGATTGCAGTCCCCGGGCGCCCGGATGTGCTCGGCGGCAATCTGGAAGGCGTTGCGGTGCTGGCCGACACGTTCTGGGCGGCGCAGCAGGGCCGTAAAGTGTTGGAGATCAAGTGGAGTGATTCGCCACTGGCCGGGTTCGACAGCGCGGAACTGGCCAAGGCTCAAGCGGCTGCTATTACCGATCCGAAAAGCCAAACCATCACGGCCATGACGCATGGCGATGTCGGCGCGCAATGGCCGCACGCGGCGAAGCTGATCGAAGCCGATTACCGCATGCCGTACAAGGTGCAGAACCCGCTGGAGCCGATCTGCATCACCGCGCAAGTGCAGGGCAACGCAATCACCTATTGGGGCGGCGTGCAGGTGCCGTCGTCAGCGCTGGAAGCCGCGCAAACCGTGTGTGGCATCGCCAAGGACAAAGTCACCATCAACGAACTGGTATCCGGCGGCAGTTTCGGTGCGCGGGAAGCCAAATACTGGTTATTCGAGGTGGCGTATCTGGCGCAGCAAACCGGGGTGCCGGTGAAGTTGCTCAACAGTCGTGAAGACGAGATGCACGCATTGTTCAATCACCCGGCCACACTGCACCGGGTCAAAGGCGCGTTGGATGCCCAGGGCAACCTCGCTGCGCTGCAACTGCACGCGGTATCACCCGCCTCGCCGGAGCAGTGGGAGCCGGGCTACTTCGAACGCCCGGATCACATGGATTACAGCACCACCGAAGCGATCACCGCGTGGGACTTCGCCTATCGTCCGCCGCATCTGGAGCTGAACTGGGTCAAGCACGAAAGCCATGTGCCCAGCGGCTGGTATCGCTCGGTGAGCTTCATCCCCAACGTGTTCGCCGTCGAGAGCTTCATGGACGAGTTGGCGCATGCGGCAGGCGCGGATCCGCTGGCGTTCCGTCTGGCCAACATGCAGGAGCGGCCACGGCATGTGGCGGTGCTGAAACAGGCTGCCGAACGCGCCGGATGGGGCCAGCCGTTACCGCCCGGCACTGCGTTGGGCATTGCGACCAATCAGGGTTACACCAGTTTTATCGCAGTAGTGGCGCGGGTCGCGACGGTCGATGGCAAACCGAAAGTCGAGAAGCTGACCTGTGTGGTCGATTGCGGTCTGGCGGTGTCGCCGGGCGGGGTCGAAGAGCAGATCTACGGCGGACTGATGTGGGGCTTGGGCCATGCGTTGTTTGATCGCCTCGATATCCAACAGGGCAGGGTGGTGCAGAGCAATTTCCACGACTACCGCGTGACACGCATGTCGGACATGCCGGCCACCGATATCGTGGTGCTCGATGGCGAACCCGGCAAACCCGGTGGCGTCGGTGAGCTGGGCAGTCCGTCGGTGGCGCCAGCGATTGCCAACGCGTTGTTTGCGCTGACCGGCGTGCGCCAGCGTTCGACACCGCTGAGTCTGGGGTAGGCGCCATGGACCTGCGCCTGCTGCGGTATTTCATGGCCCTGGCCGATGAGCTGCATTTCGGTCGGGCGGCGGAGCGTTTGCACATCTGCCAGCCGCCGCTGAGCCAGCAGATTCGCCTGCTGGAGGAGGAGCTGGGCACGCCGTTGTTCGAGCGCAGCCATCACCGGGTCGAGCTGACAGCGGCGGGGCAGATGCTCAAGGAGCAGGCGCCGCTGGTGTTCGAACAGCTGGAACGGGCGCTGGACCTGACCCGCCAGACCGGGCGCGGGCAGCTCGGCGAACTGGAAATCGGCATGATCAGTTCGGTGATGGTCGGCGTGCTGCCCACGGCGTTGCATCTGTTTCGCGAGCGCTATCCGCAGGTGAACTGGCGACTGCATGAAATGACCCCGGCGGCGCAGGTCAAGGCGTTGAAGGAAAAGCGTATCGACGCCTGCGTGTTTCGCGTCGGTTATGACGATCCGTTGCTGCGCAATGAGTTGCTGATCTACGAGCCGATCCATGTGGTGATGCCGGCCGATCATCCGCTGGCCGGTCGCGAGGTGCTGGCCCCCGCGGATCTGGCGCAGGAACCGTTTGTCGCGCTGGAGCTGAAGCAGTCGCGGTTTGCCAATTTCCTTTATCAATGCTGCATCCAGGCCGGGTTCACCCCGCAGATCCGCCAGCAGGTGATTGAGGTGCAGACCTTGCTCAGCCTGGTGCGCGCGGGTTTCGGGGTGGCGCTGCTGCCGGCCTCGATCGAGCAGTTGGCCCCGGCGGGGCTGGTGTTCCGCAAGCTGACGCCGGCGCTGCCGGAGGTGCCTTTGTATGCGACTTACCGTGCGGATGATGCTTCGCCGGTGCTCAGGCTGTTTCTCGATACGTTGCGCGAGTTGGTGGAAACCTCCGGCCAACGCTAATCTCCCTGTGGGAGCGGGCTTGCTCGCGAAGGCGGAGTGTCAGTTAAAAATCAGTTGAATGACACACCGCCTTCGCGAGCAAGCCCGCTCCCACAGGGGGATTGTGGTGGTGCGGGAATTTATGTTCGGCACGATCACGGGCGCCTGCGGTCGTAATCTTCACACGCGCATTCCCTGTGGAGATCCAATGAGCCAGGAAGTCCTGACCCGCGAAACCAATCGTCGCCAGTTGCAGCAGATCATCGCCGGGCTGTCCGACGGGGTGATTCTGTTGGAGCTCGATCAGAGCATCCTCTGGGCCAACGAGGCGGCGCTGGCCATGCACGGTGTCAGCCGGATCGGTGAGCTGGGCACTAATGCCGATGAGTACGCCAAGCGTTTCAGCCTGCGCTATCGCAACAATCATACGGTGCCCCCGGAACACTACCCGATCAGCCGCGCGGCGCGCTGCGAAGCCTTCAACGACGTGCTGATCGAGGTGTCTGCCGTGGACGATCCCGAGCACGTATGGGTGCACAACGTGCGCAGCATGATCCTGACGGACCGCGAAGGGCAGCCGGAGTCGCTGGTGCTGATCATGAGCGACGTCACCGATTGGGCCAACGCCGAGCAGCGCTTTGAAAAAACTTTCAATGCCAACCCGGCGCCGGCGGTGATCTGCCGCCTCAGCGATTTGCGCTACATCAAGGTCAATCCGGGTTTCCTGGAAATGACTGGCTATACCCGCGACCAGGTGATCGGCACCTCGGCCTATGAAATCGATATTTTCGAGCAGGCCGAGCAAAGGGATCTGGCGATTCAGCGCCTGCGCGATGTGGCGACCATTCCGCAAATGCAGGCGCAACTGCGCCTGCCCGATGGCGGCAGCAAGCAAGTGATCGTCGCCGGGCAGCCGTTGGTGCTCAATGATGAGGATTGCATGCTGTTTTCCTTTGTCGATATGGAGCTGCGGCACAAGGCGGAAGTCGCGCTGCGTCAGAGTGAAGAGCGCTTCGCCAAGGCGTTCCGCCTGACCCCGGTGCCGATTCTGATCTGCAGCGCTGACGAGCAGCAGGTGATCGATGTCAATCAGGCCTTCCTCGACACCCTCGCCTATGACAGCGATGAGGTGGTGGGCAAAACCGTGACGCAACTGCATTTCATCGACGACGATGGCGCGCGGGCCCGGCTGCTGACTGCCCTGGCGAAAAGCGGTCGGATTGATCGGGTCGACGTCCGGGTGCGCAAGAAGGATGCAGAGCTGCTGGAGTGCGCGGTGTCCGCCGACACCGTGAATATTCAGGACACGCCGTGCTATCTGCTGGTGCTGATGGACATCACCGAGCGCAAGCGCACGGAATTGGAGTTGGTGGCGGCGATTGAAGAGGTGATGAAAGACGCTTCGTGGTTCAGCCGGACGCTGATCGAAAAACTGGCCAATGTGAAGAAGGTCAACTCGCCGCAACTGCCGAGCGTGTCCTTCACTGACCTGACGGCGCGCGAGCGCGATGTGCTGGGGCTGATCTGCGAAGGGTTGGCCGACAAGGAGATCGCCGCGCGCCTGAAGCTGGCGCCGAATACCGTGCGCAATCATGTGGCGACGGTGTATTCCAAGCTCGATGTGCACAGTCGCAGCGAGGCGATTGTCTGGGCACGGGAGCGTGGTCTGTTTTCTGGCGAGCGCGGCACGAAGGGGCAGCGGTAGGTGCAAATGCACTATCCGATACGGTGCAAATGCAGGTTCTGGTGCGGGGGGGCAGTTCTTAGTCTGTTGGGGTGCGATACGAGCCTGTTGGCTTGGGATCGTCTCCCTTCGAAACAGCTAAAGGAACAGGCTCCATGATGAATCTTGCGCAGTTGCGCGCCAGCCTCGAACAGAGTTTTTCGCCATTGGCGTGCGAGTGCTCAGTGGATGGGGATCATTCACTGACGGTGAAGTTGTATCACCCGGGTTCGGGGCAGGTGGATCTGGTGATCAGCGGGTTGAAGCTCAATGCGTTGCGGACGCCGGAGGCTGTGGCGGCGTTGATTGATGAGTTGCGGTATGAGTTGGAGAGTAATTCTTTGCGGGCGGCTCGGGATCCGGATATGGCCTAGGGTTTTGGTGTTGGTTTGTTTTGGGTGTATATCCGTTGCTGCGGTTATGGCTGCTTAGGGTTCCGCCCTTACGGCGGGTCACTTTTGGCAAACGCCCCAAAAGTAACCAAAAGGTCTATGCCCTGACGTTCGGCCCTCGCCTAGGCTCGGGTTCCTTCGCTGCGGGATTCATCCGGGGGGCAGCGCCTACGGTTTGCTTCGCTGCACCTCCTCTCGCTGTGTTTGGCTGCGCCAAACGGTCGCTGCGCTCCCACCCCCGGATAAATCCCTCCACTCAGCCTGCCGACGGGCCCTCAGATCAAAAGCGGTACTCGAGCTAACGCTCATTGTGTTGAGTGGGGCGGCTTCGCCGCATGGGGGGCGCGCTCTCTGAATTGCAGGAGTCAGCCTGCTGGTGAAGGCGGCCTGACAGCCAACCAATTTACAACTGAACACACCCATTCCAACTGTGGGAGCGGGCTTGCTCGCGAAGGCGGCCTGACAGCTGACCCATTTCAGTCAGGAATACTCAACCCCTGTGGCAGCTGGCTTGCCAGCGATGGCGGCCTTCCAGTCAAAAAAATCTTGGTGATGTACCCCTCCCACACAGATTTTCCTCCCCGCAAAATCGACAGCCAATTCCTCCATCTCCCTCCATTTCACTGGCGCTTACAGGGTGGTCGGCTATAAAGAATGAGTGGTCAGGTCTTCCGTCATGCGCGGTATTCGTGCGCGATTGCGGAAGTGGCTCTTCCATTCATCGCGGGTCGTCCTATGAATAATCCTGGGAAACGCGTGTATCTGCCGTTGTCGCTGGCTTTCTCTGTCGCGCTGTTAAGCGGCTGTGCCAGTCCTCCGCCACCGCCTCCTGCTGCACCTCCACCACCGCCGGTGCGTACCTGTCAGACTCTGGAAAACACTCAGGTGTCTGGCGATATGTACGTTGACGAGCAGGTTACTCGCCATATCACCACCACCCGGTGTGTCACGCAGTAGTGCTGTGGGGGCTTGCCGGTGCACTTTGTCAGGCAATTACCCAAGGTCACTGTCTTACAGATAACCCCTGTGGGAGCGGGCTTGCTCGCGAAGGCGGTGTGTCATTAAAGGCAATGCTGCCTGACACTCCGCCTTCGCGAGCAAGCCCGCTCCCACAGGGTTAATCATTTGTCAGAGAAATCAGGACAGGAACCCGCCATCCACATTCAGCGAAACCCCGGTGGTGTAGCTTGATGCGTCGCTCGCCAGGTACAGCACCGCACCAGCCATTTCACTCGGGTCGGCCACGCGCTTGAGCGGGATCTGCGTCAGCGCCTGCTTGAGGATCGCGTCGTTCTTCACCAGCGCCGAAGCGAACTTGGTGTCGGTCAGGCCCGGCAGCAGGGCGTTGCAACGGATGCCGAACTGCGCGCATTCCTTGGCGAAGACCTTGGTCATGTTGATCACCGCTGCTTTGGTCACCGAATAGATGCCCTGGAACACGCCCGGTGAAATCCCGTTGATCGAGGCGACGTTGATGATGCTGCCGCCACCGTTTTCGCGCATCAGCTTGCCGGCTTCCACCGACATGAAGAAGTAGCCACGAATGTTGACGTCGACGGTCTTCTGGAATGCGCCCAGATCGGTGTCCAGCACGTTGCAGAACTGCGGGTTGGTCGCGGCATTGTTGACCAGAATATCGAGGCGACCGAACTGTTCCTTGATCCCGGCGAACACCTGGCTGATCTGTTCCATTTCCCCGATATGGCAAGCCACGGCGGTGGCTTTGCCGCCGGCGGCGATGATGGCGTCGGCGACGTGCTGGCAGCCTTCGAGCTTGCGGCTCGAGACGATCACGTGGGCGCCTTGCTGGGCCAGCAGTTTGGCGATGGCTTCACCGATGCCACGGCTGGCGCCGGAGACGAATGCGATTTTGCCGTCGAGGTCGAACAACTGAGTCTTGGACATAAAGGTTCCTTGGTGTGGGCCGTCAGAGGCTCGATTTCGCAATGACCTGCAGGCTCATCTGCTCCAGCAGTTTGTTCATGTGAATGAACTGCGCGAAGCGTTTGTCCTGGGTCTGGCCGTGGTAGAAGCGGTAGTAGATCTGCTGCACGATGCCGGCCAGGCGGAACAGGCCGTAGGTGTAGTAGAAGTCGAAATTGTCGATCTGGATGCCCGAGCGTTCGGCGTAGTAATCGACGAACTCGCGGCGGGTCAGCATGCCCGGGGCGTGGCTCGGCTGGCGGCGCATCAGTTGCACGGGCGCCGGATCATCTGCCTGAATCCAGTAGGCGAGGGTGTTGCCCAGGTCCATCAGCGGATCGCCCAAGGTCGTCAGTTCCCAGTCGAGCACGCCGATGATCTGCATCGGGTTGTTCGGGTCGAGGATCACGTTGTCGAAGCGATAGTCGTTGTGGACGATGCTCGACGTCGGATGGTCGGCCGGCATCTTGTCGTTGAGCCAGGCTTTGACTTTCTCCCAGTGCGGCGCGTCCGGGGTCAGGGCTTTTTCGTAGCGCTCGCTCCAGCCCTTGATCTGGCGGGCGACGTAGCCTTCCGGCTTGCCCAGATCGCCGAGGCCGCAGGCGTTGTAGTCAACCCGATGCAGCTCAACGAAACGGTCGATGAAGCTCTTGCACAGTGCTTCGGTTTTCGCCGCATCGAGGCCCAGTTCCGGCGGCAGGTCGGAGCGCAGGATGATGCCCTTGACCCGCTCCATCACATAGAACTCGGCACCGATCACCGACTCGTCGGTGCAGTGCACGTAGGCTTTCGGGCAGTACGGGAAACCGTCGCGCAGTTGATTGAGGATGCGGAATTCGCGGCCCATGTCGTGGGCGGATTTGGCCTTGTGGCCGAACGGCGGCCGGCGCAGGACGAATTCCTGCTGCGGGTATTCCAGAAGGTAGGTCAGGTTCGACGCACCGCCAGGAAACTGGCTGATCTGCGGGGTGCCGGTCAGGCCCGGAATGTGCGCCTTGAGGTACGGATCGATCAGGCTGGCATCGAGTTCTTCGCCATCGCGGATCCGGGTGGACTGGTCAGTAAGCGCCATGCTTATCCCTTCTGCTTATTTTGGAGGCCAGACATCATTGGCTAATCTAATGGTGCGCTCGGGTGCTAACAAGCGCGGGTCGGTCTTATAGGTTAGCGTGTTGCACGATAATCACCTTTGGGAATGTGCGCGGCGGGCTGTGGGCGACTAAGGTTTAGCGGGTATGCCGTGTCCAGCAAGGAGCTTTGAAATGGGCTGCCCGCAAGTCTGTGCCAGCGCCACCCTGCAATGCAGTTTCGGCGCCGCGCCGGCGGTGCTTAACGTGCTGCCGGTCAACCGCACGCTGACCGGCGGGATGCCGGCGGCGAACATCATGGATCACATCCCGCTGGTCAATATCATGCCGTTCGGTGTGTGCATGAGCATGGCCAATCCGATGGTGGCGGCCGCGACGGCTGCGGCATTGGGAGTGCTGACGCCGATGCCGTGTATTCCGGCGACGGCGACGCCGTGGATTCCCGGCGGCGCACCGACCCTGTTGCTCGGCGGGATGCCGGCGATCGATGCCAACAGCACCCTGATGTGCAACTGGGCGGGGGTGATCAAGATTGCGATGCCGGGGCAGATGCAGATGCTCATTCCTTGAGTTTTGTGCTGGATGTGCCGGCCTCTTCGCGAGCAAGCCCGCTCCCACAGGGTTTTGTGTTGTGAATGGAATCGTGTGAACACCACTGGCCACTGTGGGAGCGGGCTTGCTCGCGAAGAGGCCAGTCCTGGCAAAAAGAAAACCCTCAAGCCTGCTGCGGATCCATCCACCGCTGATACCACCAGCGCACCCGCGAAATCGGCTTGCCATCCGCCCCCAGCGGCCGGCCATCCTCGGCGAACCCGGTTTCCGGCTCCATCAGTTGACCATTCAGATACCGCGCCTCAGCCGCCGGTTTGCCGTTCGGATGAAAGCGCTGATAACGCCCCTCACGCACGCCATCGCGGTAAAACTCGGCCTCGGCCACCTGCCCATCGGGAAAGTAGTTGAACGCCTCGCCGTGCAATAACCCGCGCCGATACGTCGCCTTGCGCTGCAACCAACCCTCGGAGGAATAGAAATTCGCGACCCCTTGCAGCTTGTCGTGCACGAATGGCATCTGCGCCGAGACCTTGCCGTTGGGGTGATAGAGCAATGACATGCCCTGCAGCTCTCCCTGGTGGTAATTCAGATCGGCCTGCTTACGTCCGTCATCCTTGAGCTGCAGCGCGCCGTCGAGCTGACCGTCCTGCAAGCGGCCCTTGAGCTGTTTGTCATCCTCCTGCAAATCCAGCGGTGTGATCGCCATGACGGCTCCTTGTCAGTTGACCTGCACCAGACCGCCCTTGATGGTCAGCATGCCGCCACCGTCCACGGTCTGTGAGGCGGCGCCCTTGTTGGTCAGGCTGATCCCGGCGTCGTTGGTCAGCGTGGTTCCGGCCTTGTTGTCCAGCGACGTACCGGCCTGATTGGTCATGGCCGTGCCGGCCTTTTGCGTGATCGAGGTGCTGGCCGAGGTCGCCAGGTCAGCGCCGCTCTTGATGGTGAAACTGCCACCGCTTTGCAGGGTGAGGGTGCCGCTGACCTTGATCGTCAGGTTGCCGTCCACCGTCAGGCTGTAGTCGCCGGTGACCTTGTCGGTGTAGTTGCCGCCGGTGCTGTGGTTTTGATCGGCACCGACTTTCACCGTACGGCTGTCCTTCACATCGAGGCTGTCGCTGCCGGTCTGAATCGTGACGCTGCGCTTGCCTTTTTCCAGGGTCACGGTTTCGTCGCCGTCCTTGACCGTGCGGGTGCGGGCGTTTTGTACGGTGAGGGTTTCGTCATGGCCGACGGTGGCGGTGGTGTCGTTGAGCACATTGATCTTCAAGTCTTTCTGCGCCTGCAGAAACACTTCTTCGGCATCCTTCTTGTCCTCAAAGCGCAGCTCGTTGAAACCGCCACCACCCTTGGACGATTGAGTCTTGATCCCCGACTGCGTCTGATTGGCCGGCAGCGCATAGGGCAGGGCGTTGTCGCCGTTGTACACGCAACCGGTGACCAGCGGCCGATCCGGGTCGCCGTCGATAAAGGTCACGATGACTTCCTGGCCGATACGCGGCACGAACTGCATGCCGAAGCCCTTGCCGCTCCACGGCAACACCACGCGTACCCAGCAGGAGCTGGTTTCGTCATTCTTACCGTCGCGATCCCACGGGAACTGCAACTTGATCCGGCCGTATTCGTCCGTCCAGATTTCTTCGCCGGACTTGCCGACGACGATGGCAGTCTGCGGATGCATGCGCGGTTTCGGTGTGCTGCGTTGTGGGCGAAACGGCGTGGTTTTGGGGATGGCTTCGAAGCGGTTGCGATAGCTTTCGTGGCTGGCGTCGTGGGTGACCCTCGTGACGATCCAATCGATGTTCAGGCTCGCGTCTTCGTGGCCGTCGAGAGTGAACCAATGGCCCGGGATCAACCAACGACAATCGCTTTCACCGACGAAGCGTTTCTCCTCACTGCGAAGCCCGTCGACCCGTTGTTTGGTCAGCGCATCACCCCGGGCTTTTGCGTTGTAGCCGCCGGGATGCTCATAGATCGAACGCGGTCCGGCCACGGCTTCGGCCTGGCCGAAGAGCGAAGTGGTCGGCGTGGTGAATTCGTAATCCGTTGCCTTGTAAACGCCCGCCACGGCTTGTAGGCAGACCTGGCCTGAGCGGATGCCATGCAACTCACGCTCACCCATTTGCTGGCCCAGATACTTGACTTTCGGGCCGTTGGGGATCTGTACGAAGGCGTCATTGCTGTCGCCCAGCACCAGCGTGTGCTTGCCCTCGTCGTGGGTGAAAAACCAGAAGATGCCTTCCTCTTCCAGCAGGCGAGAGACGAAGGCGAAATCGGTTTCGCCGTACTGCACGCAGTATTCGCGGGGGGTGTAGCTGCCGGTCAGAGAGAGTTTGAAATCGGTGAAGCCGTGGGCCTTGAAGATCGTGGTGATGATGTCCGAGGTGGTGAGGTTCTGGAATACCCGGTTGTTGCTGGCCAGGGTCAGCCACCAGAGCCACGGACGCAATACGAGTTGATAGCGCTCGGCGGTGGCGTCAGCAGGGAGTTGGCGGATTTCGGCGACCAAGGCATCGAACGGGCGCAACTTAGCGTCGTTGTGCAATGTGGTGGTGACGTGAGTGGCGACGGCGCTGGTCAGGGTGAGGGGGGGGCCGTCGTTGAGGCCGTTGAGGGTTTGCGAACAGAGCGAGTTGAGGGCTTCTTCACCGGACAACCACTCAGGGTAAAGCGCCGACAGTGCGGCGGCGGTCAACGAAAGCGTTGCGTTACTGTCGGTGGCACGAGGCATTGGGCGGCCTTGATGAGGTGGTTGCAGCGTTCATGAAGCGGATTCGGTTCTAAAGAGAATTAAAGTTCAAATTGGGCATCATCGACATCACTGCCTCCATGTCACTTTGTTTTCGGAACTGCTTCCATAACCCAGGGAAATGGTCGTTGGCAGGCTGTAGCCAATTAAACAGAGGGCTTTTATAAAAGCAGGTACCGTCACTGACGGCTTGTTGCGGCAGATCCCGAGTCGTGCCCCATACAATGGCGTTGGGCCTTAGGTTCGCCAAGCCTTGAGCAATAGGTTGAAGTTCACCAATACTAATATGTGTTTCTCCAACTTCGCAGGCTGCGAGCACAATAAAGCAACTACCGCAATTGCCGATCATGTTGTGCAAGCCGGTATGTCTGTCCATTTTTACCATGGTGCTGCCGTGGCCAATAATAATTAGCATTCCTCCAAAGGCATCTCTCCAGCCGAGACTCGTCGGGGCAATCAGATCGCAAATGCCAGAGTATTTTGCCCACAGCTTTTTTGCTGCTTTCTTTCCGTCCTCATCGATGTAAGTCAGTAGTGTGTCTTTCATGTTTGCTGGCTCATTGAATTTAATCGCGGGCTGCCATGCTGTTTTAATAGATGGCGTTTTTATGGTCGCTCATACGGTGGTTCTTTTTTTAGTTCGATAAAAGCCAGATTGGCTCGGTCACCCGAGAGTGTTTTCAATGTTCTCTGTGGGGTGTCATTGCCATCCAGTGTTCCGAATTTTTTAAGAAAAACGATGGAGAAAAAGTACTCCGGATGGTTGGCTGCCAGCGTTGCGAATTTGGCAGTGCAACTCAAAGGCCAGCCATGTAGCGAATGACTTGGCTTTCTGTCAGTCGGCGTACATGGGCTGTGTGTGAGGTAAACGGTTACATACTTGACGTCTTCGGCGATGGCGACGGCTGTATCAAAATAATCGATAAGAAACTCTTCCGCGTGTCCTTCGGGCACAACGCCAAGTTCTGCGGGGTCTCCCTCTGCGAGTTCCGCGTTGATAGCGACTTGCCGAGCATCAATGGCTGCCTGCATTTCGTTTCGGGGCACATTGCTGATTTGAAGTTGGACGTAAGCCTTTATCAGTTGCGCGCCAGCGTCCTCCTTTGACTCAAACAGAAAACACGTTTTGCACATTTTGTGGTTGTTGTGCTGGAACGTCAGGAGCGCGTGGACTTTTTTATTTCCAGTGTTGCGTTTGTGCAGCTCTGCAATACCTTCTTGAACGGAATTAAACTGTTCCATGGTCTTCAATCCTCGAAAAGGGGGGCGAAAAAGGGCACGAATCTATTTTTTTCATAAATAAATCTGTCCCCTTTGATTTCGTTCCCTTTGATTCATTGATGTGCCCTCTGTTGGAAAATGCGGGTGAGATTATTTGTGGTAGTTGGTTATAAAGTTGAAAGGTGCAGAAAGTTGTTTTGAGCGATCGATGGGCAGTCCGTGTGGGTACGTGTCAATGTTGCACAGGTAAGCCTTGAATTGACCCTCCACATCTCGAGACCATGAGTCCCCGCGATTCAAGGTGAGATCAAGCAGTTCGCAATTTTTTTGGCTGGTGGCTATGACCACGACCCATCTGTGATCAGCAACAAAACCGCCTAATTTGTAAACGTCACGGGTGATCGATTCCTGTAAGTTTGCGCCGCCGAATAAGCCGTTCGTGCTTTCTACTTTTATTTCAATGGCGTAGGTCTCATCTTGCAGTTCGAAATAGAAATCGACCTTTTCGCTGGAGTAAGGCTCTGGGTAACTGATTTCGCGAATTTTCGTTGTGATGCCGTAACCACGTCGTAGATGGTGAGCTATCTCAACTTGCGCAGCGCTCTCCCAAGGACCTTCAGAAACCCAGCTCTTCGTAAATTGACTTGGTTCATCGGTATCTTGCAGCTTTGGGTGTACACCTGCTGCCTGCAGCACCGCATTCAAAAAATCCGCTTCTGTCATTACTCCGTCTCCTGCGCGGGTGCCATTTTTGTGTTTCGTCAATTCTCGTTGGCGGCGGTCATTCCAACACCCACTCCGCCAACTTCCCCGTCACCTGCGTCATCAACACATTCTCGACATCCCGCGCACCCGCCGCGCTGCACTTGGCGAGCACCGCTTTCACAATTCCCGAATCAAACTCGAACTGTTTGCCCGTCGCCGCCTTGTAGCGGCCACGCAGTTTTTCCAGCTTCGCCAGCACAATACCTTCCAGCGTCGCCTCATCCAGCGGCCGATACGCAACCACCGTCATGCGCGCCAGAAACGCCGGGCGGAAGGCTTGCAAAAGGACTTTGTGCAGCGCTTCGTTGAAAGCTTCAGAGCCGATCTGTGACGCGGGAGTGTCGAGCAACAGTTCAGCGCCGACATTGCTGGTGGCGAGCATCACGGTGTTTTTGAAGTCCACCACCAAACCGGTGCCGTCCTCCATCAAGCCTTTGTCGAACACGTTGTAAAACGCTTCCAGCACATCCGGATGCGCCTTCTCGATTTCATCCAACAACACCACCGAATACGGTTTGCGCCGCACGGCTTCGGTGAGCACGCCGCCGCTTCCGTAACCGACGTAGCCAGGCGGTGCGCCCTTGAGCTGGCTGACGGTGTGGGCTTCCTGATATTCGGAAAGATTGATGCTGATCAGATTGCGTTCGCCGCCATATAAAGCATCCGCCAAGGCGTACGCGGTTTCGGTTTTGCCGACGCCGGTGGGGCCGACCAGCAGGAACACCCCCACCGGTTTTTGCGGATCGGTCAGCCCGGCGCGATAAGCCTGCAAACGTTGGGCGATGGTGTTGAGCGCGGTGCTTTGCCCCATCACCCGTTGGCCCATGCGGGTGCCGAGGGTGCGCACGGCATGGGCTTCGTCGGCGAGCATTTTGCCGACGGGGATGCCGGTCCATCCGGCTATGACGGCAGCGACGGTTTTGGTGTCGACTTGTTCGGGCACCAGCGGATCGTCCTGGCGGATCGCATCCAGTCCCGCCTCAAGGCGCAGCAGCTCGGCGGCCAGATGATCGATGCGACTGTCGGTGGCTTCATCGGGTTTGTCACTGTCGGCGCGTTCGCTGAGGTCGAGCAGTTCGCGGCGGGTGTCGAGCAGCTCGCGCACCGCTACGCGTTCTTCGCTCCAACGGGTTTCCAGTTCGCGGATGGCTTGCACGTTGCCGCCAGATTCGCTTTCCAGCAGGGTGATGCGTTCGCGATGATCCAGCCCCGTGGCTTGCTCACGCCGCAAACGTTCGACTTCGTCCTTGAGGCTGTTCTGCCGGTGGCGCAGGCTTTCCAGCGGCGGTGGCACGTCGTGCTGGCCGAGGGCGACCCGGGCGCAGGCGGTGTCGAGGACGCTGATGGCTTTGTCTGGCAATTGGCGGCCAGAGATGTAGCGGTGCGAGAGTTTCACCGCTTCATGGATCGCCGCGTCGAGCACTTGCACGCCGTGGTGCTGTTCGAGTTTGGCGGCGACGCCACGGAGCATTTCCACGGCGGTAATTTCGTCTGGCTCCTCAACCTGCACCAATTGAAAGCGGCGGGCGAGGGCGGGGTCTTTTTCGAAGTATTTTTTATATTCCATCCACGTGGTGGCGGCGAGGGTGCGCAACTCGCCGCGAGCCAGTGCCGGTTTCAAAAGATTGGCCGCATCGCTGCCGCCCTCGGCTCCGCCTGCGCCGATCAAGGTATGAGCCTCGTCGATGAACAGGATGATCGGTTTGTCGGCACTGCGCACCGCGTCGATCACGCCTTTGAGCCGCTGTTCGAATTCACCTTTGACCCCGGCGCCGGCCTGCAACAGACCGAGGTCGAGCACGCGCAAACTGACTTCCTGCAATGACGGCGGCACGTCGCCGGCAGCGATGCGCAGGGCCAGACCTTCGACCACGGCGGTTTTGCCCACGCCCGGTGCACCGACCAGAATCGGATTGTTCTGGCGGCGGCGAAGAAGAATGTCGATGCACTGACGGATCTCACCGTCTCGGCCAACGATCGGGTCGATGCGTCCGGCATGTGCATCGGCGGTCAGATCCTGGGTGTATTGATCGAGCACCGAGTCCTGCCGTGGCGCGGCGCTTCCCGTTGAAGTGGTTCGCGGACCGACATGCTCACGAGAGTGCTCCGTCCACTCTAATAAATTGGCCCGCAGCGCTTCCTTGGGAATCCGCAGCAACGATGAGGCGCTGTTGAGCAACAGACTGCGGCGCTCGTCGCGATCAATCAACGCCAGCAACAACAGCCCGGAGCGAATACTGTCGAGGCCCAGCACACTGGCCTGCACCACCGCGTCTTCCAGCAACCCTAAAGTGTGCGACGACAACGCCGGCGTACGCGTGCTACCCGCCTTGAACAGGTCCAGCGCCTTGTTGATTTCCGCGGTCAGCGCATCCCGCTCCAGGCCGAAACGTGGCAGCAGAAACGCAAAATCGCCGCCCTCGATGTCGAGCAGTTCCAGCAACAGATGCTCGATCTCGACAAAGTGATGCCCGCGCTGCAAACAGCGCTGGGCGGCGCGTTCGAGGGCGCGGCGGTTGTCCGGGTTGAGGCGTCCGATCAGGCTGGCGAGTTCCATGTCAGGCGATCTCCAACTGACGAAGACGGGTTTCGATGCGCTGCACCGCGAGGCTGGCCTGACGCTGCAAACCACCGTTCCAGCTGAGCAGGGGCGGTGCCTGGCGCCCGAGCTTCAGCGGCCCGGCACCGCGCACCAGCAGCACCAGCGTCACGTCCAGATCCGGGCCGAAGTACAACGCCGCAAGGCTGGCCAATGCGGGGTGCGCTTCGCCGTCCGGCAGAAATCGGCTCGCCTGTGTTGAGGGCAGCGGCCCGAGGGTCAGGCGAATACCGGCGTGTTCATCCCAGACTCGAGTGCCTGCTACCGCCGTACGCCCCAGTTGCAGATTGCGCCCACCTGGCTTGATGACACTGCGGCTGGCAGGCGGAATTTCGCGCCAGGCGCCTTCATAGGCACTGAGTTCCACCGGCATGGCGAACTGCTCGCGGACAATCGCTGCGAACCCGGCCAGCGAGCGCCGGCAATCGGCGAACAACGCGGTGCAGGCCAGCACTGCACAATCGGGAACCGCCTGACGCTCCTGCAAGGCCTTGGGCAACAGGCCGGTAAGGGCGCGCAATTGTGCCTGTACCGGCGAGGCGCCCGGTGTGACAAAGCCAAGCGCGATGCGGTGCTTGCGCATCACCTTGTAGAGCAGGCTGAGCAGCCGATGCTGGAACAGATCGAGGAACTCGGCCGGGGCGTGATCCTTGGCCCGCGCCCGTTGTTGCAGCCACTCCTGATAGGCATAGGGCAGCGGGCCGTCGGGGCCGCCGAGGCCGAACATCGGGGTGTCGAGGATTAACGGCTGGCCCGGTTCTTCGCGCAGGTTTTCGATCTGGCTGGTGGGAAACAGCGGTGTCAGCGGTCCGCGCAATTTCAGCGCTTCGGCCTGGGGCGAGGTGCCGCTGCCCAGGGATTCGGCTTGCGGTTGTTCGCGCTCGAGCAGTAACAATGCCTGCAACAATTCGAACGCCTGCGGATAGCGGCGCAGTCGTTGGCTCAGGGTCAGAGCGACAGGGGCATGCCGGCTTGGGGTTGCCATGCCTTGATCTCCTTGTCGGACTGCATCAACACCGTGCGCACAAAGCGATTGGCTGTGGCGTACACCGAAAAGAACTGCGCCAGCACGGCAGAAAACAACACCGCGCTGCTACCGACGAAGTGCTGCGGATCGAGCTGCAACTGCACCTCCAGCCCATTGCGCCAGCCGCGCCAGGCATCGACGCCGACATGGCCGATCACCCGTTCGCAACGCAGGCTCAGCAGGCCCTCGATCTGGCGCAGCGCACTGGCTTCGTCGCGCAGGTTGTGCAGGTGCAGCATTTCTTTCAAGGCGTCGAGTGCCTGCGGGCCTTCGACCAGCGACAAGTGATTGAGGGTCAGTTGCGACACCAGTCGCCAGCGTGAATCACCGTCCAGACGCGGCAGGCTTTGCGGGCTCGGCGGGTTGCGCAGGCGTGCCCAGGCGATTGGCCCGGGACGTTCGAAACCCAGCGGTGTGCCGGCGGGCAGGCTCTGCGCCAGATGCCGGTTGGTACACAGCAGTTCGGCGGTGAGGCTGTAATCCGGCAGTTCGCTCAACGGGTCGAAACGGGTGTCGACCACACTCACCAACAGGTCGCTGCCGAGCCGGTTCGGGGTCATGCTGCTGACCCGTCGCGCATGCCAGTAGCGTTGCTGATCGCCACCGCTATGCTGGCTGCCGTAATACGCTGGCAGCCGTTGCACACCGTTGCCGGAGCTGGCGCGCAGGCTGCGAATGCTGTGGATCTCGACGCTGTTCTCGCGGTGACTGTCGGCAATCAAACGGTACTCGCTGCGGGTGCCGTCCGGGCGCAGTGGCTCGGAGGTCCGCGGGAACAGGTTGATCGCCGGAGCGCAGCCCAGGGCGATATCACTGGCCTGCAAATGCAGGCGGCTGGCCGGAGCGCGGTCGAAAACGATGTACAGGTACAGCGTCTGGCTGTCGCTGCTGACGCCGCTCAACGGCAGATCGAAAAATTGAAATTTGTCCGGGAAAGCAAAGTACTCCGCCAGCAGGCGCATGCCCGGGTGCACGCCGTCCTCGTCCGGCAGCAGGACCTCGTCATCGCTGAAACCGACGATCGTCGGCAAACCGTTCACCGGGGTCGGAATACTTCCTGGCGAACCGGCCAGCACCTGTACCGCGTGAGCGCCGAGCAGGTCATACAGACAGGCATTGATCACCGGCGAAGCGGTGAGATGAATGCGCAGTTGGCCGATGCCCAGTTCCGTCCATTGACTCTCGCCCAGGCAACGCAAGCTCAGGCGCAATGCCGAACGCGCCTGCACGACACCGGTCAGCGCCTGGGCTTCATCGCCGCCGAGCAATAACGCTTCGCTGACCTCTATCGGCCACAAATGCACGGCGGCCGAGGTGCGAAAGTGGATGCTCTCACCCTTGCTGGTGGTGACGAACAATGGGGTGTCACGGGGCAGGGGATAGCCCTCGTCGAGGTTGCCCTTGCTCGGGTCCGGCTCGAACTGCACGATGGCGCAGGAGGGCAATGGCCGCACGGCCAATGGATAAAGCTGTTCAAGCAAGGCATCACTGAACTCTGCATAGTCGTCGTCGAGTCTGCGTTGCAGACGTGCGGCGAGCAGGGCAAAGCCTTCGAGCAAGCGTTCGACATGCGGGTCGGGACACTCGCCCGGTGACAGCTCAAGGCGCCGCGCGACTTTCGGATAACGCTCGGCAAACTGGCTGCCGGCATGGCGCAGCCAGGTCAGCTCGCGCTGGTAGTAGTCGAGCAGTTGCGGGTCAATCGAGTCGCTCATGGCGCACCTCCAACCCTTGGCTGCCAGGTTCGATGACAAACGCCACCGGCCAATATTGCAGGCCGCTGCGCAGCTCGCCGAGCAGACGGATGCTTAAACGTTGCGGCTGGTCGGGCAGGGGATTGACCTGGACCTCGCCCAGTTTCAGGCGCGGCTCGAAATGGTTGATGGCTTCGCGGATCTCCCGCGCCAGTCGACGACGGTCATCGCTGCGCTGTTGTTGCAGGGCGCTCCAATCCGCAATGCCGTAGTCGATAACGCTCGGTGGCTGGGTGAGGGCGCGCGGGCCACGACGGGTGTTGAACAGGCGCGCCAACTCGGCATGCACCGAGTCGAGCAAACCCTGGCGATCGAACGCCTGCACGCTGTCGACCTCGCCGGATGCGAGGCGTTCGAACAGCGGCGGGAGCATGCCGGTGCCTGCCATGACCAAGGCGCCGGGTTAGCTGACGAGCTTGTTGGCGGCCATGTCCCACGTCGACGCGGCAGTGCCTTCCTTGGTGCCATCGTCTTTCTGTGCGGTGAGTTCCCATTTGATTTTGGTGAAGTTCAGCGACAGGGTTTCTACCGGTTTGCCCCCGGTACCGCCGCTGACACTGACGTTGGAAATCACTACGTTGGTCAGGGTGTAGATGATGAACGGCAGCAGTTGCCCGCTGCCTTCGGCGGCGTTGCGGCCGATGGTGATCTTGGCTTCCGGAATCGGTTTGCCGGCACAGCAGTATTCGTTGAGGGACGGCGTCGAGGTATCGACGAATTTGGTCAGGGTGAACTCACCGACGTGGGGTTTGCCCGAGGTTCGCTCGGAGTTGCTGACGTCGTTGGTCACTTGCATGGCCACGTTGTGGCTGTAGGACATGACTTCGATTTTGTCCGTATAACCTTCGAGCAGGCTGTCACCTTTGATGTCGCCGCCAAGGTCGAGAATGATTGCATCCATCGCTTGAAACTCCTGAAGAAATTCACAAATAGACTGAGCTCAGAACCTGTGGCGAGGGAGCAAGCTCCCTCGCCACAGAGGTTTCATCAACTTCAAGCCGCTACCGGTGGCGGCAGGGTCGCCACCAGACGGATCGATGCAGTCAACTCCTCCAGCTGGAAGTGCGGCCGCAGGAACACCGTCGCCCGGTAGGCGCCCGGCTTGCCGGCCACTTCGGTAACGTCCACCCGCGCTTCACGCAACGGGTACTGCGCCTTGATTTCCTGCGGCGCGTTGTCGTTGATCAGCACGTAGTCGGCGATCCAGTTGTTGAGGTAGGTCTGCACGTTGTCGCGGGTCATGAAGCTGCCGACCTTGTCGCGCATGATGACCTTCAGGTAGTGAGCGAAACGCGAGGCTGCCAGCACGTACGGCAACATCGCCGAGATCCGTGCGTTGGCGTTGGCCTCGTTGGTGTTGTAGACCTTGGATTTGTTGGTGGTCTGACCGCCGAAGAACACGGCGACGTCGCTGTTCTTCTTGTGGCACAGCGCGATGAAACCGAGGTCGTTGAGTTCTTTTTCGCGGCGGTCGGTGATTGCCACTTCGGTCGGGCACTTCAGTGACAGATCGCCGGAACTGGTGCGGAAAGTGTGCGCCGGCAGGCCCTCGACCGCGCCGCCGCCTTCAGCACCACGGATCGCCGCGCACCAGCCGTACTTGGCAAAGGCTTCGGTGATGCGTTGCGACAGCGCCCACGCCGCGTTACCCCACAGGTATTTGCTGTGGTCGGTGCCGTTGACGTCTTCAACGTAGGTGATGCCTTCCACGGGGGAGGTGTCCGGCCCGTAAGGCAGGCGCAGCAGGAAGTGCGGCAGCACCAGCGACACGTAGCGCGAGTCTTCACTTTCGCGGAACGAGCGCCACTTGATCAGCTCCTGGCTCTCGAAGACTTTCGACAGGTCACGTGGCACCGCCAGTTCGGTGAAGCTGTTCATGTCGAACAGCCGTGGGCTGGCAGCGGCAATGAACGGTGCGTGCGCGGCAGCGGCGACGTTCGACAGTTTTTCCAGCAGACCGATGTCCTGCGGATGGCGGCCGAAGGTGTAGTCGCCCACCAGCAGGCTGAACGGGTGTCCGCCGAAGGTGCCGTATTCCTCTTCGTAGATCTTTTTGAACAGCGCGCTCTGGTCGAATTCGACGGCTTTTTCCAGGTCGTTCTGCAGTTCTTTCTGTGTGACGTTGAGCAGGCGCAATTTCAGCCGGGTGCTGGTTTCCGTGTTCTGCACCAGCATGTGCAGGCCGCGCCACGAGGCTTCGAGTTTCTGAAAGTCGGTGTGGTGCAGCACCTCGTTGAGCTGGGCGCTGATCAGTTGGTCGATCTGGCTGATGCGGTCATTGATCATCGCCACAGTGTCCTTGTCGATGGCCATGCCTTCGTCAAGCACCTGGGTGGCGAACTCCGCGAGCATGTCGCGGGCGTAATCCTGCTGACTGTCATCGTGAGCCATGCGGCCCTCGGCGATGATCCGGTCGAGCAGGGATAAGGTTTCGGCTGCAGCATTCTCGCTGGCTTGATTCTGGGCGGCGGCGGGCATGACGGATGCTCCCTCGGTTAAATGGATGCTCAGGCTTGCGGTTCGGCCGGGGCCTCGGCGTCAGCGGCCGGGGTAGCGGTGTCTGGGCGGGCCGATTTGATCTCTTGCAAGCCTTCGGTGTTGGCGATGACGTCGCGCAACAGCTTGTCCAGATCATCATTGCCATCGAGTTTGGTCAGCAGGTCGCGCAGACGCTGGCGAGCCTCGAACAGGCGGCGCAGCGGAGTGATTTGTTCCACCACCTTGACCGGATCGAAGTCGTCGATGTGTTTGAAGTTCAGCTCGATATTGAGCTTGCTGTCGTCGCCGGTGATGGTGTTGTTGACCTGCAGGGTGGCGCGGGGAGCGATCGAGGCGAGCACTTCGTTGAAGTTGTCGCGGTCGATTTCGGTAAAACGCCGTTCAGTCAGTTTTGCCAATGGTTTAAGTGGCTTGCCGGAGAGGTCAGCCAGAATTCCGACCACCAGAGGCAATTCCTTTTTTTCGATGGCGTTGCCGATTTCGACGTCGTAGGTGATTTGCACTCGGGGCGGGCGGACCCGGTCGAGCTTGTGCTGAGTACTTTCTGCCATGGTGGCTGACTCCGATGCGAAGGCGGGCGCAATGCATCGGGGAGGCCCGTTCATCGCTTTCCCTTACTGGACCGTAGGTTAGAAAGGGTGGCAGATGACCTGTCGTTCCTTTGACAAACCTTCCTCATTCGGCTCTGGGAACCGAACTACCCAAGACGCTAGAACAGGTCTATAAAAATGCAAGCGAAAAGCTTTTTTGGACTGTCTCGGGAAAAGGAAAATTCATTTTGTGCAGACGATTTTTGAGTGTTGTTTTGTTTGCGCTGCTCGCCGGTTGTTCTTTTTTCGGGCCGAAAGTCGATCTGGACAGCCTGACCCTCGACGTCGCGCCCAAGGCCAATGACGACACGCCCATTGCCGTGGATTTCGTTGCAGTCAACGATCCGGATCTGCTCAAGCAGCTATCGGGCATCAGTGCCAGCCAGTGGTTTGCCGGGCGCGACCAGTACCAACGCGACTATCGTCAACTGATGAGCGTGTGGGGGCTGGAGCTGGTGCCGGGGCAATTCATCGACCGCCAGACCTTCCCGCTGGGGGGCAAGAAGGCGGCTGGACTTTTGGTCTTCGCCAGCTATAACACACCCGGAGCGCACCGCTTGCGGCTCGACGATCAGCGCGAAGCCTGGCTCAAGTTCGACAGCCGCGAGATGAGCCTGGTCAGCAAGGAAAACTGAAACACACCGCTCGCCGCCGGGTTGCGGCATGGTCGAAGGGAGTCGTATGAGTCTGCTACCTGACGCGGTCTGCTGGCATGAAGGCATGCAATTGCTGCCGCAGCATTTTCAGTTGCAGGGCCTGCGTGCCGAAGCCCTCGGTGCGCATATGGCGCAAGCGTGCAACCCGTGGTTCTGGGGCGTCAGTCGCATGGAGTTCGATCCCTCGGCGTTGAGCGCCGGGGTGGTTCGCGTGCTGGCGTTGCAAGGCACCATGCCTGACGGTCTGCCGGTGGATCTGCAAGCCGGTATCGGCCCGATTCTGGAACTCGATATTGGCCCGGCCATCAACGCCACCGACGATGCCACCGTCACCGTTTACCTGGCGATCAGTCCGTTGTGGCGCGCCGGGCAACTGCTGCCGCTGAAGGGACGCCTGCAATCCGTGGTCGGTGAAGCGCTGCCGGATCTGACCAGTGGCGAGTTCCCGGAATCGATCACCGTGTGGCGACCCAACCCACGCCTGTGCACGCAATTGAACAAGGCCGATTCGATTTGCCTGCCGCTGCTGAAAATCCGCAAGGAAGGCGGAGGTTTTCTGCCGCTGGCCTATACCCCGCCGACTCCGATCCTGTTGCCCGATTCGCCGCTGGGCCGGCGCGTCGCCGGATTGTGTGCACGGGCGCGGGAAAAGTGCATGTTCCTCGGCGGTCGATTGCGTCAGGCGCAACAGGCCGGCAATCAGGACGATGCGCTGGAGATTCGCCGGCAATTGACCGCGTTGTGGGCACGGCTGCCGGAAGTCGAAGGCACACTCAACAGTCGCATCGCCCATCCGCAGAGTTTGTATGTGCAGCTACTCGGACTGGCCGGCGCCTGGTCGGCACTCGATCCGCTGGCCGGGGTGCCGGCGTTCGCGCCGCTGGATTTTCTGGAGTTGCAGCGCGGTTACGACGCGGTGCTGCAATGGCTGGAAATCACCCTCGAACTGATCCGCGCCGGCTATCGCAGCCTGCCGTTCGAGCGCGGCGAGCAAAGCTTTTCAATTCAGTTGCCCGATGAGCAACCGAGCCAGCGGCTGGTCATCGGCCTGCGCATGCCCAACGGGGCCAGCGAGCAGGCGGCCAGTGAATGGCTGCGCAGTGCAATCATCGCCTCGGCGCCGCACGTTGCCTTGCTCAGCCGCCAGCGCATGAGCGGATTGAGCCACCAGGCCATGAGCCGCAGTGAACAAGTGGCCTACAGCGTCGGCGATGACACGCGGCTGTTTGTGGTCACGGCCGAAGGCGCGTGGTTCGACGCGCAACTGCCACTGATGATCGCCGCGCCAGCAGCGAAGTTGACCAGCAGTCCGTGGCAGGTGGTGCTGTTTGTTGCGCAGACGAGTGAAAGTGCCTGATCACACAAGGAACGCAGCATGTCGGAAGGGACTGCCGGGGCCGGAACGAGAAATCTGAGTTTGCAGGACGCGCCGCTCAGCAGCGCATTTCGGCAGACGTGGCAGCAATGGTCGCTGGACTGGAGCCAGTTACCCAAGGATCGCGAGGACGAGGCGGCTCTGGTCGAAACCGTGGTCGAGCTCTCGACTCAGGCCTCGCAACGATTGTGGCGCACGGCGTACTCACGGGTGGGGGATTCGGCCACTGAGCAAGTCAAGGCGCTGGTCTATGCCTTTGTCGCGCTGGTTGATGAAACCCTGTTGTTCAGCCCGTGGCCGGGGCAATCGGCCTGGCAGAGCAAACCTCTGGAGTCGCGCCTGTATTCGACGCGCCAGGCCGGCGAGCAACTGCCGGCGGCGATTCAAACAGTGCTCGATGAACAACAACCGACCGCTCGCGATCTGGCCAACGTCTACCTGCAGTGCCTGATCCTCGGTTTTCATGGGCGACTGCGCGGCGAACACAGCCAGGCGCAGTTGGAGAAGTGGCGGTTGGCGTTGTTCAACTTCGCCTGGCAAGACGAGGCCGACTATGCCGATGTCAGTCAGCGCCTGGTACAACCCTCGCAGGTACCGCCGTTGCAGCTACCGGTACGCACGGCGTTGCCGGACGGCTTTCGCCTGGCGCTGGGGATTGTGGCGATGGTGCTGTTGCTGACCGGGATCGGCCAGTTTCTGTGGCGTGACATTCGTTCGGAACTGGAGCCGGTGCTGCAGATGAGTGATTCAGTGGCGGCCCCGGAGCAAGATTCATGAGCACTTTGACGATTGTCGCGTGGGTGGTCGCGCTGTTGTTGCTGCTGGTGATCATCGCGGTCGCGGTGTGGTGGCTGCGCACCCAGAGCGGCGCGGCGATCCGCAGTTTCTACGCTTCGGTGCGGCACATGGAGCAAGAGCAGGGCACCCATGATCGTTATCAAATGCCGTGGTTGTTGATGCTCGGGGATGAAATCCAGGGCACGCAACTGGTCAACGAATGGCACCTGCAACCCACCGACAAACCGGCGTGGTTCGGCCGCTGGTGGTCGGACCCCGAGGGCGCGGTGCTGGTGGTGCCGCAAGCATTGTTCTTGCCTGAGGACGGCATGCACCTGCAACGCGGCGGCTGGTGGCGTCTGCTCGGGCTGATTTTACGCCTGCGCAGCAAACGTCCGCTGGACGGGGTGATCTGGACGGTGCCGGTCAGTCGTCTGGACAACCTGGAGCAGGCCACCCAACTCGGTCTGGCGGCGCGTCGGCGCTTCATCGATCTGCTGCAACGGTTCGGTTTGAGTGTGCCGGTGTATGTGATCGTCACGGGTCTTGAAGAACTGCCCGGGTTTCAGGAACTGATCAGTGCACTGCCGGATGAGGCCCGTGATCGCACCCTGGGCTGGTCATCGCCCTACGCGCGCGATGCGGTCTGGCAGGGGCAATGGAGCGACCAGGCGCTGGACAGTTTGCACCGGGCTCTGGCCGAAGCGGTGATCGAAATCGGCACTTTGTCCGGGCACCTGAGCGCGGACCTGTACGCGTTGCCGGAACGTCTGGAAAGCCTGCGCCGTGGCCTGCAGAACGTATTGGAGCCGGTATTTCAGGGCAACGCGCAGGGTGAGGCGCCGTGTTTTCGCGGCGTGTATTTCAGCGCGAATCAGCCGGCCGATGATGCGCTCGACGGGTTTTCCGCCGATGACAGCGGCTTGCAGCGCAGTGCGTTCGTGCGCCAGTTGTGGCGCCAGCGCCTGGTCGGCGAACGAGGGCTGGCCCAGGGTGTGCCGCGCCTGTTGCGCTTGCGTCAGCGCTGGCAGCGGATCACTGCCGGCGTCGCGCTGGTGGTCGGAGTGTTGTGGGCGGTGGCGATGATTTGGGTCTGGCACGATTCGGTACGCGATGCTCACGAACTGGCGCGGCTGATGCAGGGCGCGCAGAAGAGCTATGTCGCCGTCACCGACGAAGCGCATCGCATCGAGCCGACGCGGCGCAATGTGCAGAGCTTCTGGCGCGTGCTGGAAAAAGCGCCCCACTGGCACTACGTGTCGTTGGTGTTTCCGACCTCGTGGTTCTCCTCTTTCGATAGCCGGATCGAACAGGAACTGTTCCGCTCGACCCAGCGCCATATGCTGGTGCCGCTACACGATCTGCTGGTGGCGGAGCTGGCGAAAATCAAGGCGATTCGCAGCACTGATCGGCGCTCCAGCGTCGAAAGCGAAGACCCGGCGCAATGGCAGAACTACCAGAAGGCCACGGATCTGGTGGATCGCGCATTGCGTCTGGAGCAACAGAATCAGTTGTTCGGTGAAGTGCAGAACAACCAGCGAGTGCCACTCGATGACCTGGTGCAACTGAGCAACAGCGCGCTGTCACTGAATCTCAACGCCGCCACCTTGCCCCATGCCGCTTATTACAACCGACTGCTGGCGGCAGGGGATGGCGGTGATCTGCAGGCGCTGGACCTGAGCGTCGAGCGGCCGCTGATTGTCAGCAACTTCACCGGGCTGATGGAACGCTGGCTCGATCAGTATTTCCTCGCCGACAACTTTGTCAGCAAGGCCGGTTACCTCAAACTGCATCTGGAGCAACTGGAGGCGGGCAGCGGCAACAGCCTGAGCGAGCTGGAAGATCTGCGGGCACTGATTGATGATCTGCAAGCGGCGATCACCCTGACCAACTCGACCTGGAGTCGCGGCAAGGGCCAGGAACTGGTACCGGGCTACCGCGACTTTCTCGACAAGGTACGCAAGAGCACATTGCTCGGGCCTGCCGTTGAACAACAACTCGACGCCCAGGCGAGCAAGTTGCAGCAGAGTTTTCGCGATCAGTGGATCGCCCAGGTCGGTTCTCGCGGCAATCTGCTGGTGCAGCAGGGCAGCGGGCAACTGGCGTTGCAGGATCAGGTGGTGAAACTCAACAACGCCGTGCAGGCGCTGTTCAGGCGCGACTTCGTTTCGATCGCGATGCGCGCCACGCAGGACAACGTCAATATGCAGGGCCAGACCGTCGACGGCGATGACCTTAATACCTCGTTGAGTTACTTCGCCAGCTACAAAAGTTATGTCGCCGAAGAGCTGCCGCGCATCCCGCCGGTGTATCGCGATGCCTTGCTGCAAGCGGCCGAAACTGCCGCCGCCCAGGCGATGTGGCTGAGCCTCAAGGATCACAACGACCAGACTCATCCGTACGCGGTATTCAACGTTCAGGCCGAACAGGCGATGGCCCTGCAAAAAGCCTTTGTCGAGGTGCACCGCAGCGACCTCGCCGCGCGTCTGCAAGGCGCATTGAACCGGCGGGCGCTGGCGCAGATCGTCAGCGGTCTTGAAGAAATCACCGCGCAACCGTTGTTCGGTGGCCGTACCGAAATCAGTCAGTGGAACGGTTCGAAAAACCTCGGCCTGCAGCTGTACGGTGCCAGTGATGTGCAGGATCTGAAACTGAGTCTCAAACAGCAGTTCAACACCATGCTCGGCATCACCGAACGTCGCGCGCCGGCCCTGCAGTGGCTGATGACCCAGCAGGGCAACCTGTCGGCGCTGGATTACGAGCGAGTGACCCAGTTCAGCGCGCTCAACGATGAATTGCTCAAGTACAAGGACGCCAACCCGGCGAGTTCCCCGGCGCAGATCGAGCAATTGGTCAGTCGTGATTTCATCGAGATGGACACCGGTTCCTGCCTGCAGGTTCTGCAAACGGCCAACCTGGCGGGTGGGCGTGGCACGCTGGCGATGCGTGCGGTGGAGTTGCAGCAGTCGGCGATGCAGCGTTGCCAGTTCCTGCAACAGCAAGAAGCGGCCACGGCCTGGAATGAACTGGCCAACTATTTCAATCAATACCTGGCCGACCGCTTCCCGTTTGCCAACGGGGTGCAGGCGCAGGACGCCGACCCGTCACGGGTCCAGCATTTTCTGGAAATCATCGATAAGCGCCTGCCGGTGGCGCAGGCCGGACTGGTCTTGAGCCAGACTCCGGAGCGCCTGGCCGCCGAAGACTTTCTCAACCGCCTGAAGCAGGCCAGCGTGTGGCTGACTCCGCTGTTCGTGCGCGACAAGAGCGGCATCCTCGGGGTGGAACTCGACGTGCGCTGGCGCACCGACCGCGAGGAAGAGAGAGGCGCCGATCAGGTGATTGCCTGGGGCTTGCTGGCGGGTAATCAGCAGATCAACTACCCCGGCGTCGAACAGCCGAACCTGCGCTGGATGGTCGGCCAACCGATCCGCCTGACCCTGCGCTGGGCACGCAACGGCAAGGAGCGCCCGGTCAACGATCCGCTGCAACCGAACCTGGTGGTGCGCGACATGGAGGCCGGTTGGGAGTACGGCGGGCCGTGGTCGCTGCTGCGCTTGATGCGTGCGCACTTCTCGGTGCAGCGTCAGCCGAATATGGATTACACCGATTTTCCGCTGGCGTTGCGCCTGCCGGTTACGGCGGCGACTGACAGCGTCACCAGCGAATTCACGCGGATGTTCGTGCGCCTGTCACTGATGAGCCAGGGCTCGAAATTGCCGCTGTCGATCTCGCCATTGCCTACCCGCGCACCGCGTTCACCCTTTCAGATGACCAACACAACCGCTGCCCTCGAAGCCTCCAAGGAGAATCTGTGAGCCTGCCTTTGACAACCTTGCCAGAGCTGATCGACCAGTTGCTCGCGCCGATCAGCGCCGAGGCGCCGTGTGGTGTCGATCTGCGTTATGAACGCGAGTTCGACCAGTTGCGCGATCTGCGCCGCGAAGACGATGCGAGCCTGCCGACCGGGGTCTGGCAATCGACGCTCAAGCGCGCGAACTGGCCGGAAGTCGAGAAGCTGACCACCTGCTTGCTGCTGGAGCGCAGCAAGGATTTGATGCTCAGCGCCTGGCTCGGTGAAGCGTGGCTGCACCTGCAAGCGCTGGACGGGTTGCCCGGTAGTCTGGCGCTGATCGCCGGATTGTGTGAACGTTTTCCCGAGCACCTGCACCCGCAAGCCGAGGACGGCGATCAGTCGTGGCGGGTGATTCCGCTGGAATGGCTGGTGCGCCGGTACTGTGAAATTTTGCTGACCCGGGTGCCGTTGTTCGGCGCGAACAACAGTGATTTCGAGGTTTACACCCTTGAAGTCTGGCGTCGCCTGAAAGTGCAGCAGGTTCAGGTCAATGACAGTAAAGGCGCAAAGACTTCGGCGGAAAATGCGCGCAACGAGCAGAAACGGCTCAGCGAGCAGATCCGCGCGACACCGCTGGCATTCTGGCTGCGCACGCAGGGCAGTCTGCTGTTGAGTCTGCAACACCTGCAACGTCTCGATGCGTGGAGCGACGCTTATCTGGGCGGTCAAGGGCCGGGCTTCGGGCCATTGCAGCAAACCATTGAGGCGCTACTGACGTTGGTTCAGGAGTTCATCGCCATGCACCCACAACAACCGACGCCCGCGCCCGCACCACTCGAGACGCCTGTCGCCGTGGCGCAGGTTGTCGAAGAGGCGCCGGTGGCTCAGGTGTTACGCGAGCCGGCCAGTCGTGAGGAGGCTTACCGCCAATTGCTGCTGATCGCCGAGTACCTGGCGCGCACCGAGCCTCACAGCCCGGTGCCGTACCTGATTCGACGCGGAGTCGAGTGGGGTAATAAACCATTGAGCGAATTGCTCGGCGAGCTGATCAGCGCCGACGCTGAATCGCGGCGTTTGTGGACGTTGCTCGGCGTGCTTTAGCGCACGCGTTGATGGCCTGTTTTCGGCGGTAACTGAATCGGCGTCAGCACGGGTTGCCCCGAGAAGAATGCCGTAAGGTTTTTCCCCACCAGTTCCACCGTGCCTTGCGTGGCCTCCGGCGACAGACCGGCGACATGCGGGGTCAGTATCACGTTGCCGAGCGTTTTCAATGCGTCCGGTACTTGTGGTTCGTGGTCGAATACATCCAGCGCGGCGCCGGCGATTCGCCGTTGTTCCAGCGCCGTGATCAGCTCGGCGGTGGCGATCACACTGGCGCGAGCAATATTGACAATGAATCCTGCAGGTCCGAGCGCGTCGAGCACCGGACGCGTCACCAGATGCTGAGTGCCAATCCCGCCCGGCGTGGCGACAATCAGAAAGTCCGAGGCCCGCGCGAGTTCGGTCGGCGTCGAGCAGAAGGTGTAGGGCACATCGCTGCGCACCTGGCGGTTGTGGTAGCTGATCTGCATGTCAAAACCGAGGTGCGCGCGCTTGGCGATCGCCATGCCCACCGCGCCGAGCCCGAGAATCCCCAGGCGTTTGCCGGCCAGCGACGGGCGCATGATCTTCGGCCATTCACCCCGACGCACGGCGGCGTCGCAGCGCGGAATGTCGCGCACCAGCGCCAGCAGCATCGCCATCGCGTGGTCGGCCACCGACGAGGCGTTGACCCCGGCACCGTTGGTCACGGTGATGCCGCGATCACTGGCAGCCTGCAGGTCGACATGCTCGTATCCGGCGCCGATCACGGTGATGATTTTCAGCGCGGGCAGGGCCGCGATTTCGTCGGCGGTCAGGCCCAGCGGGCCACGGGTCAATACCGCATCGATGCGGCTACCGTGGCTGGCGATGGCTTGCGCTCGTTCGGCAGGCGTGGGGGCGAGGATCAGGTGAAAGCCCTGATGCTCGAGAATCGGCAAATAGTCATTGATGGTTTCAACCAGTACCAGAACGGTTGCGGGCATTGCGCGGCTCCTGTGATCGTCGGCGGGGCAGGTTGCGAAATTCGGTTCAGAGTGCTGAATGCGGAGCGGCTTGGCAATCATGCTGATGCGCGTTGTGTGTTCTGATTCTGGACGGCTTCGCGCAAGAAGCAAGGGCGGCAGCACACCGGCTATCCAGTGTGCTGACGGGATCATTGCGCTGTTTGGGCTTTGGTTTGTTCGGCCAGGGCAATCGGTTTGAAATCGTAGGTGGGATAGAACTCGGTTCGGTAACTGCCCCACGCGGTGTTTTCCAGTGCGAGGTTGACTTCGGCCAGGCGCGATGCCGGGAAGCGCACGGTGACTACTTGGCCGATGCCCATCATGATTTTCCAGCTCACCACTTCCACCCCGGCCGGGGGAAAGGTTTTATAGAACCCCTGTTGCGCGAGCTGGGCCTTGAGTTCGCTCAGCGGTCGCGACTGATCGTGTTTCAGGAACACGGTCAACATCATCGCGTTGTCTGCTGTAGCGACAGCATCCTTGACCGGCGGGGTGGCAGCTTGCGCACTGACGCCTGCGCAATAGGCCGAGGAGATCAATAGCGTCGACATCAGCAATGCTTTCATTGTTTTTTGCATGGTGGACTCCTGGTTTATTGTTGGGTGGCGGACTTTGTCTGGACCGTTCCGGTATAAGGCGCATGAACGACGTAGATCCGTACAGGCGGATTCTCATTGCGCATGTCGCGTGGCACTTCCCGGTAATAAAGAAATAACCACCACCGCCGTTGTTGTATTTTGATTCGCCCGTGTCGGTGTGGAAGAATTCATAACGATTGCGTTCGGGATCCCATGTCGAGATTCCCACTACGCCCGGGTAATTCGCTTTGCGTTCTTTGATTCCCTGAACTCAATGCCAGAAAAATATAGGCCCGTAGTTGTGAGTTATTCAATGGCTGAGTATTCGCTTGTAACAAAGAGTTGTTATTTTGCATTGCGTAACGTTTTGTTCGATTTGTTTTTGCTGATTTAGGTTGTAGGAGTTATCTGAAATCCCGGAATGAATTTAATTCGGGATGGGCGTTAGATGAAATCAATGCCCAGAACTATGGGCAGTCGTCGGTTATTGACTTCGGTGAACGCGGATCAACATCAAACATCCTTGTAGGAACACCGATGCAGTTACAAATACTGCATTGACGTAACCGCACTACAGTGCAGCGATGTCAATTCGCAGGGCGGCGGGTCAGAACGTCACGTCGACACTGTTGATCAACCGGGCGAAGGCAGCGCCGAGGGTTGCGTTGTGGTGATCGATGATCGCCTGCGCGGCGAGTGCGGGGGTGTCCATGCACGTGTGAGCGTCGGCTACGAGCACGGGTTTGAAACCGAGGTCGGCAGTGGCGCGGCAGGTGCTGTCGATGCAGAACTGGCTTTTCATTCCGACGATATACAGGTCATCGATCTGCGCCGATTCGAGCCGGCGCGCCAGGTCCGTGCCGTGGAAAGCATTGGGGCGGGATTTGTTGAAGAGGGTATCGACTTCTGCATCCAGCTCCAGTGCCGGCAGCAATTGCCAGAATGGGCTGCCCGCAGCAACCGGCGAACCTTCCGGCCCGGTGTGGCGCACGGCGAAGATTGGCACGTATTGTTGGCGAGCCAGAGCAATCAGGTGTTGGATATTGGCGAGGAGGCGCTCACCGTCATGGGGTTTTTCCGGGCCATGGAACAGACCGACCTGCATATCGATGATCAACAGTGCTGCGGACATGGTGTTTCTCCTTGAGTGACTCACTGGTTTGCAACAGCAGCCGCACGGACGGGAGAAACAACAAGGCCCCGTCCATTGCTGGCGGGGCCTTGGGTTTGCTGCGCTGGTTTTACCTCACGCACAAACACCACGACCCGCCGGTGGCGGTCGTGGTGGTACGGGTGAGGTGCAGCGCGCAAACGTTCATGTGGCCGATGATGCGGGGGCCCTTGGCGGGCTGTCAACTGGCGTACTGGGCGATGCCGTTGCCGAACGACCAGTTCTCTTTTTTGACCTCAACCAGATTGATGAACACGTCTTCCAGGCGAATGCCCAGATGGGTGTTCAGGTTCTGGGCGATGGTCTGGTACAGGGCTTTTTTCTGCTCCAGGTTCCGGCCTTCGTTGAGGGTGATCTGGATGATCACCAGCTGATCGGTGCGCTGGATGCCCAGGTATTGCGGGTCGAAGATGAAATGCTCGCCGTCGTGTTCGTTGAGGACCTGGAAGTTATCGTGCTCCGGGACGTTGATGGCGCTGCGCATGGCGGCGTAGATCTGTTCGCCGATGCGTTTGGCGAAGGTGGGATCGGCGTGTTTTTTGATTTCGACGCGGACGAGGGGCATGGGTAGAGACTCCGTGGGGCAGGGGACTCCTCTCACGCTAGAGCATGCCGGCCAAATTGAAAGTGTGGAGTGATGAATGCGCCGCTGTTTTTGTATGAGGCTGCCTACAATTTTCGCGGATTTTGCCTACGAATTTGGCAGATGCATCTGCTATCGGAATGGCGATGAACGCGAAATCATGTGGGCACAAAGCAGCCCGGGCAGGGACTGCCAGCAGCCAAGGAAGGCGAATGCTCAAGAACGATCTTGAAAATCTGGAACTCGACAGGCTGGAGAATGAGTCAAGAAAGCTTGTGGCCGAGAGGAAAAAGCTCTTGGCGGAGGAAAAAAAGCTTAATAGAGAGACAAATTTATATCCGCTTGCGGTAACAGCTGGGGTGGTGACAGCAATCACCGCAGTAGCAGGTGTTTTCTTCAAGTTTTGATTGTTCGTTCCACAACCGTCCGACCAATGATCCAAAAAGGAAAATCCACATGAGTACCTATGACCGCAAAGCCAGAATGGAAGAGCTGGAACGTGAGCACGATGAGTGGGAAGAAAGAATGCGTATTAAAAACAAGGGCGATATGTACCCAATCTGGGGATTGTTGGCGTTCGGCCTGTTTTGCATGTCACTCGGATTTCTCCTGGCTCGATCGATCTGATCAAGTCCTGTCGTTCGAATTGGCGCTGAAACTTGCCGGAAAACGACATCTTGCGTATCCGTAGCCGACAGGATTTTTCCCGAAAACGACAACCCGCTGATCTGCTCCGTACAACCATTCCTCAGCTAAGTCTTTGCTTCTGCTCATTTATCGCGGAGAATCGCGCCCCTGTTTCGGCCGGAGCATGTCTGTCGGTTTTTTCCGACGCGTCCTGACCGAGTGGCAAGTGACCGGAATGCGGAGATCCGACCGGATGAATGATCAGGCCAATAGCGTCGACGAACGCTATGAAGCGGCAGCACCAGCTGAACTGTCGAGCTGGAATCGCCATGACACCACGTGGATGTTGGGACTGTTCGGGACGGCCATTGGCGCCGGTACCCTGTTTTTGCCGATCAACGCCGGTCTGGGTGGCTTCTGGCCGCTGGTGATCCTCGCGCTGCTGGCCTTCCCGATGACGTTCTTCGCCCACCGAGGCCTGACCCGCTTCGTACTCTCTGGTCGCGAAGGCGCGGACATCACCGACGTGGTCGAGCAGCATTTCGGCATCAAGGCCGGCGCGCTGATCACCCTGCTGTACTTCTTCGCCATTTTCCCGATCCTGCTGATCTACAGCGTCGGTCTGACCAACACGGTCGCCAGTTTCCTCGACCATCAACTGCACATCACGCCGCCACCGCGCGCGCTGCTGTCGTTCGTGCTGATCCTCGGCCTGCTGGCCGTTGTGCGTTGCGGCGAGCAGGTGATCGTCAAGGCGATGAGCCTGATGGTGTACCCGTTCATCGTTGCGTTGCTGTTCCTCGCGGTGTACCTGATTCCGCACTGGAATGGCGGCATTCTCACCACCGCTTCGCAAGTACCGGCGCCGTCGGCGCTGCTGCACACGCTGTGGCTGGCGATTCCGGTGATGGTGTTCTCGTTTAACCACTCGCCGATCATCTCGGCGTTTGCGGTGGACCAGAAGCGTCGTTACGGGGTCAACGCTGACCAGCGCAGCTCGCAGATCCTCTGCCGCGCCCACCTGCTGATGGTGGTGATGGTGCTGTTCTTCGTCTTCAGTTGCGTGCTGACCCTGTCGCCGGAACAACTGGCCGAAGCCAAGGCGCAGAACCTGTCGATCCTGTCGTACCTGGCCAACCACTTCAGCAATCCGACCATCGCGTTCGCGGCGCCGTTGATTGCGTTCGTGGCAATCTCCAAGTCGTTCCTCGGCCACTACATCGGTGCCAGCGAAGGCCTCAAGGGCCTGATCGTCAAGAGCGGCAAGCGTCCGGGCGCCAAGGCGCTGGATCGCATCGTGGCGGCGTTCATGCTGGTGGTGTGCTGGATCGTCGCGACCCTGAACCCGAGCATCCTCGGCATGATCGAGACCATCGGTGGCCCGGTGATCGCCGCGATTCTGTTCCTGATGCCGATGTACGCGATCCGTAAAGTCCCGGCGATGGCACGCTATCGCGGTCAGGCGTCGAACGTGTTTGTCACCGCCGTAGGTCTGGTGGCGATTTCGGCGTTGATTTATTCGCTGACGGCGTAAGCCAAAGCTCCAGATACTCAGCTACAGTGGCCGCTGTGCGTGATGCGCATAGCGGCTTTTTTTTCGTCTGGAGACAGTGGATTGTCGAGCGCGCCCCAACCTGTAGAACCACCCAATCGCTGGCAGGACATCCTCGCCGGTCTGTCGATTGCCGGTCTGTTGTTGCCCGAAGCAGTCGCTTATTCCACCATCGCCGCGCTGGCGCCCCAGGCCGGGGTGATCGCCTTGTTTGCCGGGTTACTCTGTTATGGGCTGTTTGGCACCAGTCGTTTTGCGATTGTTTCGGCCACTTCTTCCTCGGCGGCGGTGTTGGCGGCGGCGACTGCAACCCTGGCCAATGGCGATCCGCAGCTGCGTTCTACGCTGGCCATCGGGCTGGTACTGGTCAGCGGTGGGTTGTTCTTGCTGGCCGGGATATTCCGCTTGGGCACTGTCACGTCGTTTATCGCCAAGCCGGTGCTGCGTGGGTTTGCCTTCGGCTTGGCCCTGACCATCATCCTCAAGCAGGTCGCCAGCGTGGTCGGCGTGCATCTGACCGACGCCAATCTGGTGCGCTTCGCCCCGCAATTACTCGAACAACTGCCGCAATGGAACTGGCCGGCGGCGGCTGTCGCCGCGGTGGCGTTGCTGCTGTTGGGACTGTTTTCGCGCTTCCCACGGGTCCCCGGTGGTTTGCTGGTGGTGGTGATCGGCATTGTCGCCGGGCAATGGCTGAACCTGCCGGCTCATGGCGTGAGCATGATCGGTTTAATCGACCTGAGTCTTGAAGTGCCGAGCCTGCCGGTGTTGCCGTTTGCCGACTGGCTGCGACTGGGTGAGGTCGGGTTCGCGCTGGTAATGATTCTGTACGCCGAGTCTTACGGTTCGATCAGCTCTTACGCGCTTAAGCACGGTGATCGTGTGACCTCCAACCGTGATCTGCTGGCGCTGGGTGCCTCGAATCTGTTGTCGGGATTGTTCCATGGCATGCCGGCGGGGGCCGGGTATTCGGCGACGTCGGCGAACGAGGCTGCCGGTGCGACTTCCCGCTGGGCCGGTGGGGTCGCGGCGCTGGTGGTACTGGTGATCGTGCTGACGGTACTGCCGTGGATCGCTCTGACGCCGGAGCCGATTCTGGCGGCGATCGTGATTCATGCGCTGGCGCGGGGCTTGAGTCTGCAGCCGCTGGGGCGCTATTTCGTCTGGCGCCGGGATCGGGTGCTGGTGCTGTGCGCGGTGGGGGCGGTGCTGGTACTGGGCATTCTCGACGGGTTGCTGGTTTCGGTGGCCATCAGCGTGCTGCTGATGCTCAAACAGATGTCGGCGGCGGACATTCAGGTGCTCGGGCGGATCGACGGCGGGCATGATTTTGTCGATCTGCAACGCCATCCAACGGCGACAACCGAGCCGGGAGTGTTGATTGTGCGGCCCAGTGAGGCGTTGTTCTTTGCCAACGTCGAGCGGATTCTCGGTGCAGCGTTGCGCCTGATTCGCCATTCGGAGGCGCCGGTGCACACGGTGATCCTGAGTCTGGAGGAAACCCCGGACCTGGACGGCACCAGCATCGAGGCGATGCAGGAGTTTTTCCTGCGGGTGCATCAGGAAGGCAAGCGGTTGATTCTGGCGCGGCTCAAGCATGAAGCACTGGCGGTGCTGGAGGCGTTGCCTGAAGTGCAAGCAAATGGCGTGACGCTTAGCGGGCTGAGCGTTGATGGCGCGGTCCGGCAAGCCCTCAAACTCAACACTTAACCCCCGGTATTCCAAGGTATAAAAAAACGCCGCGCATCTCACGATGGGCGGCGTTTTCTATTGCTTTGTAACGTTAGGCTTGAACGACCGGAATCTTGGCGTTCGCAGCTGCTTCACGGAACTCGGCGATCTGGTCGAAGGACAGGTAGCGGTAGACATCGGCCGCCATGCTGTCGATCTTGCCAGCGTATTCCATGTACTCCTCGACGGTCGGCAGGCGACCCAGGATCGAAGCCACGGACGCCAGCTCGGCCGAAGCCAGGTAGACGTTCGCGCCGTCGCCCAGACGGTTCGGGAAGTTACGGGTCGAAGTCGAGACCACGGTGCTGTTCGGCTCAACGCGTGCCTGGTTACCCATGCACAGCGAGCAGCCTGGCATTTCCATGCGCGCGCCGGCCTTGCCGTAGATGCCGTAGTAGCCTTCTTCGGTCAGTTGGTGAGCGTCCATCTTGGTCGGCGGCGACAGCCACAGACGGGTAGGCAGCTGACCCTTGACCTGATCCAGCAGTTTACCGGCAGCGCGGAAGTGACCGATGTTGGTCATGCACGAACCGATGAACACTTCGTCGATCTTCTCGCCAGCAACGCTGGACAGCAGACGGGCGTCGTCCGGATCGTTCGGTGCGCACAGTACCGGCTCGTTGATGTCGGCCAGATCGATTTCGATGACTTCGGCGTATTCGGCGTCGGCATCGGCTTCCATCAGCTCAGGATTGGCGATCCAGGCTTCCATCGCTTGCGCGCGACGTTCCAGGGTACGTGCATCGCCGTAGCCTTCGCCGATCATCCAGCGCAGCAGGGTGATGTTGGACTGCAGGTACTCGGTGATCGACTCTTTCGACAGCTTGATGGTGCAACCGGCAGCCGAACGTTCGGCCGAGGCGTCGGACAGTTCGAACGCCTGTTCCAGGGTCAGACCTTCCAGACCTTCGATTTCCAGGATGCGGCCGGAGAAGGCGTTTTTCTTGCCTTTCTTCTCGACGGTCAGCAGACCGTTCTGGATGGCGAAGTAAGGAATGGCATGAACCAGGTCACGCAGGGTGATGCCAGGTTTCATTTTGCCTTTGAAGCGCACCAGGATCGATTCCGGCATGTCCAGCGGCATGACGCCGGTGGCAGCGGCGAACGCGACCAGACCGGAACCGGCCGGGAACGAGATGCCCATCGGGAAACGGGTGTGCGAGTCACCACCGGTACCCACGGTGTCCGGCAGCAGCATGCGGTTCAGCCACGAGTGGATGATGCCGTCGCCCGGACGCAGGGAAACGCCGCCGCGGGTCATGATGAAGTCAGGCAGGGTGTGGTGGGTGGTCACGTCGATCGGCTTCGGATACGCCGCGGTGTGGCAGAAGGACTGCATCACCAGGTCAGCGGAGAAGCCCAGGCACGCCAGGTCTTTCAGTTCGTCACGGGTCATTGGACCGGTGGTGTCCTGAGAACCCACGGTGGTCATCTTCGGTTCGCAGTAGGTGCCAGGACGAACGCCTTGGCCTTCTGCCAGACCGCAAGCCTTGCCGACCATTTTCTGCGCCAGGGTGAAGCCCTTGGTGCTTTCAGCCGGTGCTTCAGGCTTCTTGAACAGATCGAATGCTGGCAGACCCAGTTCGGCGCGAGCCTTTTCGGTCAGGCCGCGGCCGATGATCAGCGGAATACGACCGCCGGCACGGACTTCGTCCAGCAGCACAGGGGTCTTCATTTCGAAGGTGGTGATGACTTCGTCGGTACCGTGCTTGCAGACTTTGCCTGCGTGCGGGTACAGGTCGATCACGTCGCCCATGTTCATGTTCGACACGTCGAACTCGATTGGCAGTGCGCCGGCATCTTCCATGGTGTTGTAGAAGATCGGAGCGATTTTGCTGCCGAAGCAGAAACCGCCAGCGCGCTTGTTCGGCACGTAAGGGATGTCGTCGCCGAAGAACCACAGGACCGAGTTGGTCGCGGATTTACGCGAGGAACCGGTACCGACCACGTCACCGACGTAGGCGATCGGGAAGCCTTGGCCGCGCATCTCTTCGATCTGCTTCATCGGGCCGGTCTTGCCTTGCTCGTCCGGAACGATGCCGTCACGAGCCATTTTCAGCATGGCCAGGGCGTGCAGCGGGATGTCAGGACGCGACCAGGCGTCTGGCGCAGGGGACAGGTCGTCGGTGTTGGTTTCGCCGGTGACCTTGAACACGCGCAGGCTGATCTTGTCGGCCAGTACCGGGCGCTTCTTGAACCACTCGCCGTCAGCCCAGGATTGCAGCACGGCTTTGGCGTGAACGTTGCCATTCTTGGCTTTTTCAGCCACGTCGTGGAAGGCATCGAACATCAGCAGGGTGTGCTTGAGTTCTTCGGCAGCCACTGGCGCCAGTTCGGCGTTGTCCAGCAGTTCAACCAGGGTCACGATGTTGTAGCCGCCCTGCATGGTGCCGAGCAGTTCTACAGCGCGCTTCTTGTCCAGCAGAGGGGAGGAGACTTCGCCTTTGGCCAGGGCCGACAGGAAACCGGCTTTGACGTAAGCGGCTTCGTCCACGCCTGGTGGTACGCGATTGGTGATCAGGTCAACGAGGAAAGCTTCTTCGCCAGCCGGAGGATTCTTCAGCAGCTCGACCAGGCCTGCAGTTTGTTCGGCGTTAAGCGGCTGGGGAACGATACCCAGGGCTGCACGCTCTTCGATATGTTTGCGGTAGGCTTCAAGCACAGTTATTACCCTCATCAGTGGTCCCAAATGGGTGTCCGGGACGCTCGTCGCGAAATGCTCGTACTCATGCGCTGCGCGGCGTTGTGGGCCGCTTAGCCAGAATTACCGACCATTCCTTACAGAAGCTGCTTTCAAAGTTTTACGCCTGCAGAACGGGGAGCTGATGAGGGTTGGCGTTGGGCTTTTCCCCGCTGGAAAAACCCTTCGCCAACACCGCTCTGAAGGAACGACTGTGCTCGTGACGCTTTGAAAACAGCTTCTAACGGACATTGGCGCCTTAAAAGGCTGGCTGATTCTACGGCAAAAAAAATTTAAAGGTAAGTCGCACTCTATTGGACTTTGGTGGCGTTGTGCGCGGGCGAGGCAAACCGCGAGCCAGCGCTTGCCCCTGACGTTTGAGGGGTGATCAATGCCCGACAAAGGGCTAACATGCCGGCCTGTTCCGCGTTTCAGTGTTTTGCCAATTTATGCCCAATCAGACCATCAAGACCCCCTGCGTCGGCCTCTGCTCCACTGTTTACGGAGATCTGGTGTGCCGTGGCTGCAAGCGTTTCCACCACGAAGTGATCCACTGGAATGGTTACGGCGAGGAGGAAAAGCGTGCGGTGTGGTTGCGGCTGGAGCAATTGCTGTCACAAGTGATGGCCAGCAAGGTCGAGATCTTCGATCCGGCGCGCCTTCGCCAACAACTGGAACAGCGCAAGATCCGCTTCGTGCCGCATCAGTCGGAGTATTGCTGGGCGTATCAGCTGATTGCTCGCGGGGCGCGGGTGATCATTAATCTGGAAGCCTACGGGATGGTGTTGCTGCCGGAGTTCCGCGACTGGAACCTGCCGGAATTGCGTGACGCCATTGATCGGGAATTCTTCCTGCTGTCGGAAGCGCATTATCAGCGCTACATCGCTCCCGGTTTCCTCAAGGACGCCTTCGGCGCCTGAAGATCAAAAGCTTCGCGAGCAAGCCCGCTCCCACAGGGATTTTGTGTTCGACATCAATCCACTGTGGGAGCGGGCTTGCTCGCGAAGGGGCCGTTTCAGGCACCGCAACGCTTAATGCTTCACCGCCAACTCCACCAGATGATCCTCAACCTCCTGCGGCTTGAGTACCAGCACATCGCTTTCCAGCGCATCCAGCACCACTTCGGCGGTATTGCCGATCAATGCGCCTGACAACCCGGTTCGCGCCACGGTGCCGATCACCGTCACCGCCGCCTGCAGCTTGTGCGCCATGAACGGAATCAGCACGTCCGCCGGGCCTTCCTCGATGTGCAGATGCTCGTCATCCACATCGAATTCAGCCTGAAATGCCTTGCACTGCTCGCGATATTTCGCCTCGATCGTCGACTTGAGCTGGAACACCGGATCCGCCGAGGACAGCATCGGCGACGGATGGGCCGTGATGACATGCAGATGCCCCTTGGCGAGGCTCGCGATGTCGTAGCCGTGATCGATGATCGTGGTGTGCAAATGCCGGTGTTCGCCATCGGCATTGCCGACATCGACGGCCGCCAGAATCACCCGGTCTTTCCACGGTGTGCTGGTTTTCACCAGCAGTACCGGGGTCGGGCAGTGCCGCAGCAGTTTCCAGTCGGCCGGGGTCAGCAGGGCTTTTTTCAGGGCGCTGTCGGGGAAGTGCTGTTTGACCACCAGCCCGCAGCCTTCGGCCTGCTGCACATCGATGATGGTTTCGTGCAGGCTCTCGTTCCACGCCTGTTCGGTGGTCACGCTGTAGCCATCGGCGATCAGCGCGGCTTTGAGTACACCGAGCATGGCCGCGTGGTCGTGCTTGCGGTCGCACACCAGCAGGTGCAGATGGGCCTGCGTCACGCCGGCGATCAACTTGGCGCGCTTGAGCGCCAGGCTTTCCGAATGTTCGGGGTCGATGACCACCAGAATGCTGCGAATGGCTTGCATGAGCGGAGTCTCCAGCAAAGAAAAGGCACGGCGTAGCACAACTATAGTTGCTGCTCATATGCCTGCGACTTGATGCATATCAACGCCTGCGACTGGTGGTCTGCGGGCAGGCCGGTATAATCGGCGGCCTTTGCTCGTACACCTTTTACCGTGAGCCCCATGATCCTTCCCGAAATCCACGAATTCCTTGGCTGCCGCACGCCCGACGCTGGGTCCAGGCGGCACTGGCCGATCAGGAAACCCTACTGATCGACCACAAGAACTGCGAGTTCAAGGCCGCCAGTACCGCGTTGAGCCTGATTGCCAAGTACCATTCCCACGTCGACCTGATCAACATGATGTCGCGTCTGGCCCGCGAAGAACTGGTGCACCACGAACAAGTCATGCGCATCATGAAGCGCCGCAAGATCGAGCTACGCCAGCTGCACGCCGGGCGGTACGCGTCGAGTCTGCGCAAAGTGGTGCGCAGCCACGAACCGGTGAAACTGGTGGATACGCTGGTGGTCGGCGCATTTATCGAAGCGCGCAGTTGCGAGCGTTTCGAAGCGCTGGTGCCGCATCTCGACGAAGAACTCGGCAAGTTCTATTTCGGTCTGTTGAAAAGCGAGGCGCGGCATTTTCAGGGTTATCTGAAACTGGCTTACCAGTACGGCGACGCGAAGGACATCGCTCAGGTGATCGACAAGGTCCGTGCTGCCGAGCAGGAACTGATCGAGTCGCCTGATGAAGAGTTCCGCTTTCACAGTGGTGTGCCGGCTGCGGCCTGAGACACAAACTGTAAAAAACTCTTAAGAGTATGAAATATCACCGAAAACCGGCCCCTGCGGCCGGTTTTTGCTGCCCGAAACAACGCCTCGGCGGCGATTGCCGCCATACTGTCGCCCACTTCACACATGGGTTGGCAGACGGTCGTTATGGATAACCTGGGTTTTGGCAAAGTCCTGCTGGTCGAAGACGACGAGCGTCTGGCCACGCTGATTGCGCACTTTCTCGAACAGCATGGCTACGAAGTGCGCGCGGTGCACCGCGGCGATCTGGCGGTGGCCGCGTTTCTCGAGTTCCAGCCCAAAGTGGTGGTGCTCGACCTGATGCTGCCGGGGCAGAGCGGCTTGCACGTGTGCCGGGAAATTCGCAGTGTGGCGGACACGCCGATTGTCATCCTCACCGCCAAGGAAGACGATCTCGACCACATTCTCGGTCTGGAATCCGGCGCCGATGACTACGTGATCAAACCGATCAAACCGCCGGTATTGCTCGCTCGGCTGCGCGCCTTGCAGCGGCGCCAGGTGCCGGACAGCGGCGTGGTCAGCTCGCTGGAATTCGGACGGTTAAGCATCGATCGCAGCTGCCGCGAAGTGCGTCTGGCCGGCGAGATCATCGAAATGACCACCATGGAGTTCGAGCTGCTGTGGCTGCTGGCCAGCGCCGCCGGCAAGACCCTGTCCCGCGATGACATCCTCAATCGCATGCGCGGTATCGCTTTTGACGGGCTCAACCGCAGCGTCGACGTGTACATCAGCAAATTGCGCAACAAACTCAAAGACAATCCCCGCGAACCGGTGTGCATCAAGACCGTGTGGGGCAAGGGTTACCTGTTCAATCCGTTCGCGTGGGAGCTGTAAATGCTGCGGTTATTCCTCGGGCTGTTTCTGGTGATGACGGTGGGGCTGGTTCTGGCCCTGCAAACCGTCGAGCACACCTTTAACGCGTTGCTCGACAATCAGATGCAGGCCTACAACCGTGAAGCAGTGCGCGGTCAGGCGTGGTCACTGGTCGAACACATGCGCGATCAGCAGGGAGCGGCGCGTGAGCAACAACTGGAAGCGTTGCGTCCGCACTACGGTCTGTCGCTGAAACTGGTCGAGGCCGATCAACTGGCGCTCAGCGCTGAGGAAAAGGCCGAACTGGCGCAGAACCTGCTGGTGATTCGCGACAACTACACCCAGTTCATCAGCAACATCGACGGTGGCTCGCAACTGCTCAGCATCAAGCTGCCGCCCGAGCCGAGCCTGATGCCGTTCTACATCGCGGTGGCTTACGCGATGCTCGCAGTGCTGATCGGCATCGTCCTGTTCTTCTGGGTGCGCCCGCACTGGCGTGATCTGGAAAAACTGCGTCTGGCCGCCGAACGCTTTGGCGACAACGACCTGTCGGTGCGCATTCAACTGTCGAAACGCTCGAACATCCGCGACCTGGCCGAACACTTCAACCTGATGGCGGCGCGCATTGAGAGCCTGATCGCCAATCAGCGCGAACTGACCAACGCGGTGTCCCACGAACTGCGTACGCCGATTGCGCGATTGTCGTTCGAACTCGACCAACTCAAGCAACAGCCGGACGCCAGTCAGAATCGTGAACTCATTGCCGACATGTACGCCGACCTTGGCGAGCTGGAAGAAATGGTCTCCGAGCTGCTGACCTACGCCAGCCTCGAACGTGGCGCGACGGTGATCAAGCGTGAAAACATCCAGGCCGCCAACTGGCTCGACAGCGTGGTCGGCAGCGTCGCGCTGGAGGCGGAAGCGGCGGGGGTGCAGTTGCTGATCGGTGATTGTCGGCTCGACACCGTGCGCATCGAGCCGCGCTTCATGGCGCGGGCGGTGATCAATCTGCTGCGCAACGCCATTCGTTATGCCGAGCAGCGAGTCGAAGTGACGCTGGTGCGCAGCGGCGATTACTACGAAGTGCGGGTCAACGACGACGGTCCGGGTGTGCCGGTGGAAGGTCGGGAGAAGATCTTCGAACCGTTCTCGCGGCTGGATGCCAGTCGCGATCGGCGTACCGGTGGTTTTGGCCTGGGGCTGGCGCTGGTGCGGCGGGTGTCGCAGTCCCATGGCGGGCAGGTCGAGGTCGGGGAATCGGCTTGGGGTGGGGCGTCGTTCCGGATGACCTGGGCGCATCTGGACTGATTTGGGTTGGCAGGTTGGGCCCCATCGCGAGCAGGCTCACTCCTACAAAGGAATCGATTCCAAATGTAGGCGTGAGCCTGCTCGCGATAGGGCCATCAATCACAGCGCGAAACTATGCTCATTTGACCAACCCCAACCGCTCATGCCACTGCGCAATCGACTCCTCGGGATACATCGCAAACTGCTTGTCCTCAGGCTTTGCATCCACCTCGACCCAGGACGCCTTCGACCCCAGCATCAAATGCGTGTGCTCCGGCGGCCCCGGCAGCGGCGTATCGATGGCCGAAGCGAACGGGTGAATCAGTTCCGGCCATTCCGGGCTGAACAGCCACAAACCACTGCCGCACTGAGAACAGAAATGCCGCTCGGCTGTGCTGCGATGGGCACGCTTTTCGCCTTCATCTTTCATCTTCGCGTGGTAGATGCTGATGTGCTTGCGACCCTGGACTTTCAGACTGGCCGCATCGCCGCCGAGGTTGATCGCGTAACCGCCACCGCCCTGGGTCTTGCGGCAGATCGAGCAGTAGCAGCGTTGATAAGGATAGGGATGGGCGCTGGTCAGACTGAAGGTGACGGCGCCGCAGTGGCAGGAGCCTTCGAGGTGCATGTTGGGCCTCCGGTTGGCTGAAGTGGGTGCGGTTGAGCCTAGAAGATTTGTGGTGATCATGTTGACGCCTTCGCGAGCAAGCCCGCTCCCACAGGGGAACGCATTTCAATGTGGGAGCGGGCTTGCTCGCGAAGAACGATAACGCGGTGCCACTGGACGCCTGCTCAAGGCCCGGTCAGCATGTCCCCAAAAAAGGCACCCCAATCCATGCGAAGACTCCCCTCACTGGCCGCCCTGCGAACCTTCGAATGCGCCGCCCGCCACGCGCATTTCGGTCGGGCCGCCGCCGAGTTGTGCGTCACCGACAGCGCGGTCAGTCACCAGATCCGGCAACTTGAAGAACAACTCGGCGTCTCGCTGTTCATCCGCGAAGGCCGGCAGATCCGCCCGACCATCGCCGCCGGGCGCTTGATGCAGAGCCTGCAGCAGGCCTTCGAACTGATCGGCGAGGCTTGCGATGAACTACGCGATCCGTCCTCGTTGGCGGTGTTGCGCCTGGCGGTCACCGCCGAACTGGCGCAGAAGTGGCTGATGAACCGCCTCACCGATTTTTACGCACGCTATCCGCACATCACCCTGCATCTCTACGAGCAGCCGATTGACGCCAGTGCCCCCGGCGAAGACATCGATCTGGCAATCACCTACGGCACCGGCCCGGTGGACAGCAGCGCCTATTTCGTGCGGCCGTTGCCGGCGCTGCAATTCTTCCCGGTGTGCAGCCCCGGACTGTTCAACCAGGGCTCTCTGAAAGCCCCGAAGGACCTGGCCCGTCATTGCTTGCTGCACGACGATCAGGACGGCAAGACCTGGACCGCCTGGCTCACCAGTCATGCCGGAGATCTGCGCCCGCAGCGCCAGTTGTATTTCGCCCACGCCGGTCTGGCGCTGGAAGCGGCGGCGCAGGGGCAGGGCGTGGCGATGGGCGACAACCTCACTGCGCAGGAAGACTTGCTGAGCGGACGCCTGGTGCGGCCGTTCGCGTCAAGCATGACCGCGCTGGGCCAATACGCGCTGGTCTGCGAGCGACTGCGACTGGAGCGTCCGGCAGTGGCGCAGATGCTCGAATGGTTCAACGATCAACTGGCCGATTGATGAGTTGAATTCAACTGTTCCGCAATAATCATCGTTGGCGGGCCAGCCGTCCGCGACCGTAGCCTGTGGTCATTCCCAACCCCAAGACGAGGTTTGACCATGGCACGTTTGCTCGACTCCACCCCCAAACACGACGGCTTTCGTCTGCCCGGCGAATTCGAAGCCAAATCCGGTTGCTGGCTCGGCTGGCCGGAGCGCACCGACGTGTGGCGCAACGGTGCGAAACCGGCGCAGAAAGTCTGGGTACAGATTGTCAGCGCCATCGCGCAGAGCGAACCGGTCACCGTGTGCGCCTCCGCTGCACAATTCGCCACTGCGCGCCGCCAGTTGCCACCGCAGGTGCGCGTGGTCGAGATGACCTGCAACGACACCTGGTTCCGCGACAGCGGTCCGTGTTTCGTGGTCAACGACCAGAGCGGCGAAGTGCGTGGCGTCGATTTTGAATTCAACGCTTACGGCGGCCTTGACGGCGGCCTGTATTACCCGTGGGACAAGGACGACCAGATCGCCAGCAAGATCCTCGAAATCGAACGTTTCGACCGTTACCGCGCACCGCTGATTGCCGAACTCGGCGGCATCCAGAGCGATGGTCAGGGCAGCATCCTCACCACCGAACAATGCCTGCTCAACCGCAATCGCAACCAGCATCTGGGCAAGGACGAAGTCACTCGACGCCTGACCGATTACCTCGGCGCCGAGCAGGTGATCTGGCTGCCACGGGGCTGCAAGTTCGACGAGACCGATGGCCATGTCGATGATCTGGCGTGCTTCGTACGCCCGGGCGAAGTGGTGCTGCAATGGACCGACAACCGCGATGATCCGCAGTGGGAAATCTATCAGGAGGCCTACGACATCCTGCGCAGCACCCGCGACAGCCGGGGGCGCGAGTTGATCGTGCATAAACTGCCGCAACCGGACGTGCTGGAGTGGACTGCCGAAGAAGCCGAGGGCCTCGATCAGCAGGACAGCACGCACACCCGTCAGGCCGGCACCCAAATCTGCGCGTCGTACATCAATTACTACGCCGGCAACAGCTCGATCGTGGTGCCGCTGTTCGGTGATCGCAACGACCAGGTGGCCCTGGCGACCCTCGCCGAACTGTTCCCGCAGCACAAGATCGTCGGCATCGAAAACTCCCGGGAAATCCTCCTTGGTGGCGGTAACGTTGCGTGCATCACCATGCCGCAATACGCCGGCGTGCCTCACAAGAAGGGGGTGTGATGATGGGCCTGCACAAACTGACTCAAGCGTTACTGCTGGTGCTTGCACCCCTGTGTGTGCAGGCCGCCGACACCGCCAGACCGGTGGTCAACCTGTACATCTGGGGCGAGTATCTGGCCCCGGATACGCTGAAGAATTTCGAGGCGCAGACCGGCATTCATGTGGTCGCCGATCACTTTGATTCGCTGGAAACCGTGGAGACCAAACTGCTCACCGGGCGCAGCGGTTATGACCTGGTGCTGACCGCCGGCCAGCACCTGTCGCGGGCCATCGAGAGCGGTGCGATCCAGCCGCTGGACAAGGCGCGGGTGCCGCATTTTTCCGGCGTCGGTGAAGAGTTCCGTCAGCACATGGCAGTGTTCGATCCGGGCAACCGCTTTGCTGGAATCTATGCTTGGGGCACGACCGGCGTCGGTTATCAGGAGCAGGCGATCAAGCAGCGTCTGCCGGAGGCGCCGACGGACAGTTGGGCGATGCTGTTCGATCCGGCAGTGGTCTCTAAATTTGCCGATTGCGGGGTGAGTCTGCTCAACGATCCAAACGAAGTGTTCGCCGCGGTCATGAAGTACCTGGGCCTGGACATCAACCGGCAGAACCTTGATGACCTGAAGCTCGCCGAGCAGCAACTGGCGAAGATCCGCCCGTACATTCGCTACTTCGACAACGACCTGAACATCAGCGACCTGGCCAACGGCAACACCTGCGTGGCGATGTCGTGGAACGGCAACGTGGCGATTGCGGCGGGGCAGGCGCAAGCGGCGAGCAAGCCGTTCCAGCTCAGTTACCGCATCCCGAAGGAGGGCACGCTGATCTGGTTCGACGCCATGGTCATTCCCAAGGACGCGCCGCATCCGCAGGCCGGGCTGGCGCTGATGGATTACCTGATGACTCCCGAGGTGATCGCGCCGATCACGGACACCATCCATTACGCCAATGCGATCACGGCGGCGGATGCTTTGGTCGATGCCTCGATCCGAAATGATCCGGGGACGTATCCGTCGGAGGCGGTGCGGGCTTCGCTGTACAGCAAGAATGACAATGGCAAGGCGTTCAACCGGGCTTTGATTCGGGCGTTCAGCCGGTTGAAGTCTGGTCTCTGATTTGAGGTTGAATCGACTGGCGCCTTCGCGAGCAAGCCCGCTCCCGCAGGGGGAACGCATTTCAAAATGTGGGAGCGGGCTTGCTCGCGAAGAACGATAACGCGGTCTATCCCTTGGCCACACGCCACAAATACCACGCCGCCACTGTCCGATACGGACTCCACGCCAAGCCGATTTCGATCATCTGCTTGCGCGTCGGCTGCACCTCCAGCCCCTTCAAGCGCCGATAGCCCTCGCGCACGCCAAAGTCATCCGCTGGCAAAATATCCATGCGTTCGAGGCTGTAGATCAACAGCATCTCCACCGTCCAGCGGCCAACCCCGCGCAGGCTGACCAAGCGTTCGATCAGCGCCTCGTCGTCCATCGCCAGCGCGGAGGGGTAATCCGGCACCACGCCGTCCAGCGTCGCCTGGGCGATGCCCTGAATAGTCGCAATCTTGCCCGCCGAAAAGCCGCAGCCGCGCAACTGATCAAAGTCGGTCGCGAGAATCTGCTCAGGCCGGGGAAACGTCTGCCCAGGAAACAACGCCACCAGGCGCCCGACAATCGCATCCCCAGCCTTGGCGTGCAGCTGCTGATAGGCAATCGCCCGCACCAGCGACTCATACGGATCACGCGCCGGGTGTGGTTGATGCAGACAAGGGCCGACCGCTGCAATGTGTCGCTGCCAGTCCTCGTCGAGCGCGGCCAGAAACTCGCTGGCCGCCTGATAACGATCCAGCATGCTATTTCAGCAGGCCGTTGACTTCGCCGTAGGTCAGCGCCTTCAGGTCGTGGGTGTCAAGCTTGCCGCTGGCGAGGAAGCTCTTCACCAGCGAACCCATCGCGCCATAAAGGAATTCGGCGATGCCGGAACCGGCACTCAAGCGGCGCACGCCCAGGGCTTGCAGCTCAGTCGGCGAGGGCAGGCAGGCGAAGCCGAGCACGTTCACCGGCAGTGACGTGCCCTTGCAGATTGCCTCGATTTCATACGCGGCAGTCACCCCGGCAGCAAACAGGCCATCGGCCCCGGCCGCCTGGTAAAACGCCGAACGGCGCAGGGTTTCGGCGACGCGATCCTCGGCCGGTACCAGACTCTTGAGGTAGACGTCGGTGCGCGCGTTGATGAACAGCTTCACATCGCGCTTGCGGGCGACTTCGCGTGCCACTTCGATCTTGCGCACCAACAGTTCCGGGGCGCCGCTGCCGTCCTCGATATTGATCCCGACCGCACCGGCAGCGAGCACCGCGTCGATGACTTCGGCCACGCGCCCGAGGTCATCGGAATAACCCGCCTCGATGTCCACGCTCAACGGCACCTTGATCACCCGGGCGATGGATTCCACGGTTGAAATCAGCCGTTCGAGGGGCAGGGTGTTGCCATCCGCATAGCCGTGCGCCCACGCGACCGCCGCGCTGCTGGTAGCGACAGCCTTACCGCCCGCTTGCTCGACCAGCCGCGCACCGGTGGCGTCGGCGACGTTGGTCAGGATCAGCAGGCCATCCTGGTGTAACTGGTGAAACCGAGTGTCGAGCGCGTTCATCGAAATCCCTTCTTGTGAGTGGTGCAAATCTTCAGAAAGTCAGTGGTTGCGTGAGCTGCACCGCAGCGTTTTCCAGCCGCAGCAGAAACGCCTTGCGCGGCTGCCCACCACCATAGCCGGTCAGCGAGCCGTCCGCACCGATCACTCGATGGCACGGCACCACGATCGCCAGCCGATTGTGCCCGTTGGCCAGCCCCACCGCGCGACTGGCGCCGGGTTTGCCCAAACGTGCGGCGAGGGTGCCGTAGGTGCTGGTGTGTCCATAAGGAATGTGCAGCAGTTGCTCCCAGACTTGCCGGTCGAACGCGCTGCCGGGCAGGTGTAGCGGCACGCTGAAAAGAGTGCGCGTCCCGGCAAAATATTCGTTGAGCTGCTCTTCGATCAGCTGCAAATGCGCGTTGTGCCCAGGCGCGACCACGTAGCCATGGCGGGTCTGTAACGCTTCGACTTCGCGGGTCAGCGCCGGGCGATCGAGAAACTCCAGCAACACCAGTCCGCGCCGTTCGGCCATGGCGATCATCGGCCCCAGCGGCGTGGTCAGGCGGGTGAACAGCAGCGGCTCACTGTTGGCCGCGCGCCCCGGGGTGATGTGGAACGACTTTTGGAACGCATCGCGAAAACCGCTGAGCGATTCGTAGCCTGAGTCGAACGCCGCATGGTCAATCGAGGTGCCTTGGCGAATCCCGCCCAGCGCCATGCCGAGCCGGCGGGTGCGCAGCCACGCATGGAAGGTCATGCCGAAATGCTGCTTGAACCAGCGCCGCAGTTTCAGCGGTTCAATACCTTCGGCCAGCAACTGTGCATCACTCCAGCGAACCTCCGGGTCGGCATCGACGGCTTTCAGCAGGCGCTGCACCCAGTCGGGGGCGATGGCGGCGGCGTCCAGCGGTTTGCAGCGCAGACAGGCGCGATAACCGGCGGACAGGCACTCATCGGCATGGGCGAAGAACTCGACGTTCTCCGGTTTCGGCTTGCGCGCCGTGCAACTGGGGCGGCAGAAGATCCCGGTGGTTTTCACGGCCGTGAAGAACACCCCTTCGTAGGCGGTGTCGCGTTCGAGCATGGCGCGAACCATCTCGGCGTGGGGCGGCAGCAGTGCGGTTTGTATGTTCATGGCCTGAGCTTAAATCCAGGATTTCGATGGCTCCACCGAAAAATCGACAGTGAATTTTTTCGATTCTGCACCACAATCAGCGGGTCGCCGATTCGATGGAGCCAACCCATGCAGCCGTTCATCATTCAACACCTCGATCACATCGTCCTGCGGGTCGCCGATCTGCAACGCAGTATCGATTTCTACGGTCAGGTATTTGGTGCCGAGGTGGTCAAGCACAACGAGCAACTGGGCCTGGTGCATTTGCGCGCCGGGACCTCGATGATCGACCTTGTCGACTTGCAGGGCGAGCTGGGCAAGAAGGGCGGCGGGGCGGCCGGCACTGAGCGACGCAACGTCGATCACTTCTGCCTGCGTATCGAACCCTTCGACGAACCGGCGCTGACCCAACACTTGCAGGCACACGGCCTGACTGTGGAAAAGGCCGCCAGACGCTTCGGTGCCGAGGGCTACGGTCTGTCGCTGTATTGTTTCGACCCGGACGGCAATCAAGTCGAACTCAAGGGGCCGTCAGAGGCCTAGGCCTCACGCCCGTTTGGCCATCAACAGCACCGAAGCCGCCGCCGACAACAGCCCCGCGCAGCAACGGTTGAAGATCCGCTTGCCGCGCGGCTCGGCGAACCAGCGGCGCATGTGCAGGCCCATCCAGGCGTAGGCGCCGATGGCGATCCATTCCAGCAGCAGGAACAGCGCGCCGAGCACGGCGAATTGCGCCGGTACCGGACGGCTCGGGTCAACGAATTGCGGCAGGAATGCCGTGAACAGCAGGATTGCTTTCGGATTGCCCGCCGCCACCAGGAACTCCTGACGCGCCAACCGCCAGAACCCCACCGACGCTCCCGCCACCTGCTGCTCAGCCTCGGGGTTGGCGCGACACAGTTGCCAGGCGAGGTACAGCAGGTACGCCGCGCCAATGATCTTGATCGCATGGAACAGCCATTCCGAGGTTTGCAGCACCACCGACAACCCGGCGCCGGCGAGGGCGATCATCCCGGCGAACGCGATAATCCGCCCGACGCCGGCCGCGCAGGCCCGGCGATAGCCATAGCGGGTGGCATTGCTGACCGACAGCAGGTTGTTCGGCCCGGGGGCCATGTTCAGGGCGAAACAGGCCGGGAGAAACAGCGACAGCGTGGCGAGGTCCATGGGCTTGGGCTCCAGAAGCGATGACGCTTTTTTATCACAGGCTGCGGGCGCGCTGACCCGTACAGTCACGCGGTGCTGTCGCGGTACAGCCTCGATAACCCCCTTAGTCGAGTCGAACTTTTCCGATTTTGCGGAACTCTGAAAGGTCAGAAGGCGACGGTTTCGTCCGAAAAAAACTGTGCGCCAGGTCAGAAAAGGCATTTGCCGTGTAGTATCCGTCCAACGTTGCAAGCACCCCGCATGGCCCCGAAGCGGCCCCACCAAGAGCGATTTACATGCAAGCAAAGGCCCGTGAAGTTTATGTGCCACTGGTGCTGCAAGATCTGCGAGCCGGTACTGCCGAGCTGCATATCGCACTGGAAAAGCGTCTTCCTTTTTTCTCCGATTCCCTCGATGCGAACGCCTTTGAACGTCTGATGCAGGCTTACTACGGCTTTTATCTGCCGCTGGAAAGCGCATTACTCGACAGCGGCTCGATCCCGGTCGATTTCGATCTGGCGCCACGTCTCAAGGCGCAAACCCTGCTCAATGATTTGCAGGCTCTGGGCCTGACGGCCGAGACCATCGCGCGTCTGCCGCTGTGTCAGTCGTTGCCAGTGATCGACTCCAGCGCGACCTGCCTGGGGGTGTTGTATGTGCTGGAAGGGGCAACCCTTGGCGGGCAGATCCTGCGCCGCGAAATCGCCTCGAGGTTGCGCCTGAACGCCGACAATGGCGCGGCATTCCTCGACATTTATGGCGCCGCCACCGGTCGCCGCTGGCGCGATTTCATTGAATACCTGGGCAGTCGGTCGCTGGATGCGGGCGAACGTGAGGCCGTGGTTGCGGCGGCCCAAACCACATTCAGCTGTTTCGAGCGTTGGCTCGAAAGCCGGGAGGTACTGGCATGACTCCGCAAGACAAAGAAGCCTTTGAAGAACTGCTGGCCAACTGTGCCGACGAACCGATCCGCTTTCCCGGGGCGATCCAGCCCCACGGTTTGCTGCTGACTCTGAGCGAGCCGGCGCTGGAAATCATTCAGATCAGTGCCAACGTCGAGACCCTGCTGGCACGTCCGGCGCAGGAACTGATCGGCCAGCCGCTGCACAAGTTGCTGGGTGAGGCTCATGCGGCGACCGTTAGCGACGCGTTGCTGCATCCGGTGTTCGCCGATGCCGGACCGCTGCATTTTCGCCTCAACGGCACTGCGTTCGAAGGGCTGCTGCACCGTCATCAGGGCGTATTGATTCTGGAACTGGAAATCCACGTCGAGAATTTCCAGCCGCGTAACGTCGCCAGCAATCCAACCAATCTGGGACGTATGCTCCAGCGTCTGCAAGCGGCCACCACGTTGCAGGCGCTGTATGAAATCAGCGTCAAGGAAATCCAGGCGATGACTGGGTACGACCGGGTGCTGATCTATCGCTTCGAGGAGGAGGGTCACGGTCAGGTCATCGCCGAGGCGTCCGATCCGTCGATGGAAGTGTTCAATGGCCTGTTCTTCCCGGCCTCGGACATCCCCGAGCAGGCGCGCGAGCTGTACCGCACCAACTGGCTGCGGATCATCCCGAATGCCGATTATCAGCCAGTGCCGCTGGTGCCCAAGCTGCGCCCGGACACCCAGACCCCGCTGGACCTGAGTTTCGCCACCCTGCGCAGTGTTTCGCCGATTCACTGCCAGTACATGAAGAACATGGGCGTGCTGTCGTCGATGAGTATTTCCCTGCTCAAGGGCGACAAGCTCTGGGGCCTGATCAGTTGCGGCAACCGTCAGCCGCTGCATGTGCCGCACGAACTGCGCAGCGCGTGTCAGACCATCGGCCAGGTGCTGTCGCTGCAGATCAGTGCGATGGAGTCGCTGGAAATCAGCCGCCAGCGCGAGGAGAAAGTCGAGGCGTTGGCGCTGCTCAATCAGGCAATGGTCGACTCGCCGCAAAACGTCTTTGACGGACTGGCCGGGCAACCCGAGGTGCTGATGGCCCTGACGGGGGCCGGCGGTATTGCGATCATCGAAGACAAACAGCTGCACCGTTACGGCAACTGCCCGGAGCCGGAAGAGATTCGCGCGCTGCACAAATGGTTGCAGGAAACCGGCGAGCCGGTGTTCGCCAGCCATCACTTGGCGAGCGTCTATCCGCCGGCCACGCAGTTTCAGCCAGTGGCCAGCGGCGTGCTCGCCATGAGCCTGCCCAAACCGGTGGACAACGGCGTGTTGTGGTTCCGCCCCGAGGTCAAGGAGAACATCAACTGGAGCGGTGACCCGCGCAAGCCGCTGGACCTGGAAAACTCCGACGCCGGCCTGCGTCTGCGCCCGCGCACCTCGTTCGAAATCTGGAAAGTCGAGATGGCCGGGATCTCCACCAAATGGAGCCATGGCGATCTGTTTGCGGCCAACGATCTGCGCCGTTCGGCACTGGAAAATGACCTCGCCCGCCAAGTGTGCCGCGAGCAGGAAGCGGTACGCGCCCGTGATGAACTGGTGGCGGTGGTTTCGCATGATCTGCGCAATCCGATGACGGTGATTTCGATGCTCTGCGGCATGCTGCACAAGGCCTTCAGCTCCGATGGGCCGCACACTTCGCGGCGCATCTCCACGGCCATCGACACCATGCAGCAGGCAGCCGGGCGGATGAACACGCTGCTGGAAGACTTGCTCGATACCTCGAAGATCGATGCCGGGCGCTATACCATTGCGCCGCAGACCCTGGATGTCGGGCAGATGTTCGAGGAAACCCAGTCACTGCTCGGGCCACTGGCGCTGGACAAGGACATCAGCATCTCGTTCGAAGCCGATCCCGACCTGAAAATCCATGCCGACCCGGAACGCCTGTTTCAGGTGTTGTCGAACCTGATCGGCAACGCGATCAAGTTCACCCCGCGCAAAGGCTCGGTGGGCGTGCTGGCCAAGTCTGACGGTAAAGAGATCGTGTTTACTGTGCGTGACACTGGCGAAGGCATTCCCAAGGAAAACCTGGCGCGGGTGTTTGATCGTTACTGGACGGTGAAGGAAGGCAATCCGACCGGAACCGGCCTGGGCTTGTACATCACCCAAGGAATTATTGAAGCCCATGGTGGGCGGATCGAGGCCAGCAGTGAGCCGGGGCAGGGCACGGAGTTTCGGTTTACGGTGCCGGTGATGCTTGCGGGCGAATGATGAAATAGCCCGGTCGGTTGATACCGGCCGGGCCATAGGTCTAGTCGGGATTACAAATCGCCGTCGAGGCCATGGAGCGCGCTGATTGATTCTTTTGACAGCGGACTGAAACGGTTGTGTCGCAGCTCGTGGATCGCATACAGGGCGCGACCCGTGCGGCCGTTGCCGTCACCGAACACATGAAAGCCCGCCACCGTAGCGAACATTTGCTTGCCAAAGTGTTCATGGGCGGGGTCGAGAAGCTTCAGATGATCCTGCATCAAGGAAAAGCCACTGATGTTGCTGCCATATTTTGTAGGGTGCGTGCCTACACGAATGATGTCAGCGGTCGCCGGCGCGATACTGACGTGTAACTGGCGGATCAGATCCGGGTCAGTGAGGGGCTTGTTGCTGTCGGCGTACTCTCGCAGTATGGCTACGATACTGTCGAGGTCGTTGCCCGGCGAGTTCGAAGCATGAACGATCCACGCTCCGGCTCGCTGGGCGTTATCGGTAAAGCCTTTAGGGTTGTAGCGTGACTCGGGCACTACGCCGTTGTAAGGGGCTGCCCCCAGATCCTGTTTCAGCACATTCTGCTGATGGTTTTTCATGTAGATAACCTTACGCGCCTCCAACTCGCTGAACGACTCCAGCAAATCAGAATATTCGCTGCCGGCTGAGCGCGCGGCGCTGTATTCGTGGCCGTTCTTTGTCATGAACGTTGTCAACAGATCATCGAGTGCCGTCTGGCCGATCAGGGCCTCCAGCTCCTGAGTCTTTTGCAGTTTGCGTGTGGTACTCACCAGTGCATTTTTGTACAGCTGGTCCAACTCCGCGTAGCTGGCACCTTTGGGTAGCGCAGTGTTCTGGTCCAGCAGGCGCTTGAGGACCTGGCTGGCGGTTTCAATGCTGTCATCCTGAAACAGCGCTCGCCCGTGTGCCACCGTCGGTAATGTCATGCGAATCTCCGCCGCCGCCCCGGACTTGCCCAGCGCTTTGACCAGGTCATAAGAGCCGCTGCTGGTGCTGGTCAGCCGCCGGAGTTGACGAGCACTGATACGGCTGACGGTGTTGCCGTAATGAGTAAGCTTCAGCGCACTTTTACCCAGCAGTTTGCCGGTGCCGACCAACAGTTGTGGAACGCCGTCCAGCGGGTTGAACAGCGATACCAGAACATTGCCGGCCACGCGGCTGAGGCTTAACAGCCGCGTGCTGCTGGCCGCGGCTTTGGCCAGGGCCCCGGCCGCCCCGATAAAGACAAAGGCCACGGCGAGGGCGTCGATGACACAGCTGAAGGCCGCCCCGCTGCGTTGATCCGGATCATCCGACGTCAGTTGCTGGATACAGCCCCGGAACGGAATGAAGATATTCAGAATGATGTTGGCAACGCGTTCGTACTCCTCCTGCTGCTCTTCGTATTCAGTCTGGTCATAGCCCATCCGGTAATACTCGTCATAGGTGATGGCCGGGTTCTTTTGTGCAATGAAGTCGGCCATGTCCTTGAGCCTGGCGGAGCGAAAACTGTCCATCGGCGAGACATGCCAGGCGGAAGGCTCGTTGTGCTCGGTAAATTCCCCCAGCCGATCAAGCAGCATGCCGAACTCGCGAATCTGCGCATATTCTTCAAGTTGCCAATGGTGGCGCGGCAGTAACCGGTTGATGTCCGCCTGTTCGGTTGGCCGAGGCGTTGCGCCCTCGAAGTAGGCCTTGTGCTCGCTCACGATGTTTTCGAGGTAGGTGAGGCGCGGGAAAACTCCTGTTTCCTCATTGGTCGCTTCGTCGAAGCTGCCGGTGTCTTCGTTGAACGCTGACGCCTTGAAGTAAGCCTCGGCCAGACGTTCGCTGGTACGGCACAGCCCCTGTAGCGGGAACAATTCGAAGCAATGGTGCTTCGATTTGTGACGACACAGGATGACCACGCCGTGCGGGGAGAAGTGGTCGGCGCTGTGACCGGGAATGTTGCGGTTGCCGCGCACCAGATACACGGTTGACGCGCCCTGGGTCAGCGCTTGCCGTTCACTCAGGCTCAGGTTGGAAAACGCCAGCCGGATCATCGTGCTGATACCCGCCTTGAAGCGTTCGTGCTGCGGTTTGAGCTGCTCGGCGTACAACCCGTTGCCCGGCGCAAGATCCGCCAGGCCGGGATGCACATCGTGCAGATTGCGCTTGCTCGATTTGCTGGTGAGGTTCTTCCTATGCAACTGGTTGGCGAGGTAAAGATTGATCACCGTGTCGCGGATCAAACCACCCTTGTTGTGCGGTGAAGCGAACATTTCTCCCTGATTAGCAATGCCGGCGTCCAGCAGCGTTTGTCTTGCCAGTTTGCGGCGGCTGACCGGGGCCGCCGTAATGGCGTGCAGTGCGTCTTCCAGTTCCTTGGCATAAGCGCTGTAGTGATTCATCGCTGCTGTTGCAACGCCTTCTGGCGTCAGTGCCGCGTTTTCATCGGGAAGCATTTCGTTGATGGCTGCCCAGTCCATCACGCATTGCAGATTGAGGAGCTGATGTACGGTCCTTTGAGCATCGCTGAGCGGTGCAAGCGCGGCGAATTTGATCAGTTGCGCGTAGGACAGTGTCAGGGACAGCCCGGGCGCGATACGTTCCGTCAGCAGCACCGCTTTGCGCAACAATACCCAACCGGGCGAACCGATCAATAGCGTCTGCGGGGTCAGCACCAGGAACTCCGGGGACTGGCCCGCCAGCACCAGCTCCACCGCCAGGTGCGCGGCGAACGGATCGGCACGGTTGATCTGCTCGAACTGCTGTTTCAGCCGAGTACGGGCCTGGGCCGAGGTTTCGTGCACGTGCAACGGCGCGTAACGCAAGCCACGATGCGTCGCGACCCGTTCTTCCGAACCCATGTCCAGATCCAGCACGACAGCGGCGAGCAGCAACCGACTGCGCGTGATTTCGGTCATTGCCGGTGCCGGATTCGGGCCATGCAGGACTTCGAGACAGGTTTGCGCAAACTCCCGGGCTTCACGTGTTTCCAGCAGGTGTTCCCACGCCAGGCGCGGATCTCCATCACCAGCGCGCCACTTTTCTTCACCAGCAGCGCATCTGTCAGATAGTTGATCAACGGTTCGGCATCCCGGCCAGCATCGGCCATGCGCTTGCGCACCTGCTGCAGGATCAGCGGGTATTGCTCGGGTTCGACAATCAGCGCAGCGTCGTCGGCTTCTTCGCTGATGCCCCAGTAGTTGCCGAACTTCGGCGCGGGCGGCAGGGTGAATTTCAGGCAGTCGATCAGGTTGGCGATGGCGGCTTCGTCTTCAGGTCGGTCGATATCCTGAAAGATCAACCAGTTGCGCAAGGGAACTTTGTTGCCGGAAGAAATGATGCCGCCAGTACGCCGGGCGCCATTAGCCAGAAGTTCAACATCGGCGCGCAGCGCTTCGACTTCATAAAGTTGATCGGTAATGATGCTGTAATGAATGTAAGTACCGGTAGAACCTGTTTCTTCATGGGCGGCATAAACTTCGCCATTGCTCAACGCCATGAACCAATGGTTCTTGTCGATGCTCAGTTTGTCAGTGAAGCTGGCGAATTCCGGATGGTGGATTACCGTGCGTAGCAATAGTTTGCCGGCGTGATGTGCATGGTCGAAATCGCTACCTGCAATCACCTCGGTGACGAGTTGCAGGGCATCATCGCTGGTGCTGGAGTTTTGCAGAAGGAAGTGTCTGTTTTCCAGGGCTTTGGCAATGTTCAGGCGCTCTTGCTCATCGGCGGAAGCGGGGGCGGCGCTGAACAGGTTGCGGGTAATATCCATATAGAACTCTTCTGTTTCCAGGTTGATGTAATACAGCGATCAGTCACCGGTGGGGTGGCTGTTTGTGAAGTTGCCGGGGAATATAAAACATTGCCCGTCGTGATTTATCTGTTTTGAGTTTCAGGCTGTTTTCAAAAGTATCTGGATATTTGTTAGTTGGATTAACGTTAAAAGTTAATTCGTGATGGGCAGGTGATATGCCCTTCAAGGATGCTGTAGATTAATCGGGGTAATTTTGTTCAATACACCCAAGGGTGGCGCTGGTTAGTGTTGCGATCTTGTTCCTTGAATTGAAACAGGTGTGCGATGAGTCTGATTGTGTCGATGGCGGCGTTTGCATTGGTGGCGTCCATTACCCCGGGACCGGTGAATATCGTGGCGTTGAGTTCCGGCGCGCAATTCGGCTTCCGGGCCAGTCAGCGGCATGTGGCGGGGGCGACGTTGGGGTTTGTGTTGCTGCTGGTGCTGATGGGCCTGGGGCTGCATGAAGTGCTGACGTTGTGGCCGGCCCTGACCCGGGTGGTGCAACTGGCCGGGGTGGCGTTTCTGTTGTTCATGGCCTGGAAACTGGCGGCTGATGACGGTCAGTTGACTGCCGGCGAGGCAGCGCGTGCGCCGTCGATGTTGTACGGCGCGGTGATGCAATGGCTCAACCCGAAAGCCTGGCTGGCTTGCGTGGCAGGGATGGGCGCGTTTGTCGCCGATGGCGAGGCGCGGCTGGTCTGGCAGTTTGCGGCGGTGTATCTGGTGATCTGCTATTTGTCAGTGGGTTGCTGGGTGTATGCCGGGACGTTTTTACGTGGGTATCTGGGCAATCCGGCGGGGATGCGCCTGTTCAATCGGTTCATGGCTTTGTTGCTGGCGGCGAGTGCGATTTATCTGTTGTTGCCATAAGTCTCGTGTCATTCACCCAGCCGATCGTGCTTGCAGCATGGCGACCCATTCTTTGGCGAAGCGATGGCAATCACCGGGCCAGCGCGCCGTCAGCAGATTGCCGTCGCGCACCACGAATCCTGTTTGCGGCGCTTTTGCGCTATCACGCCTGGCGATGAGGGGACCGCGTACAAAGTCGGATTGGCGCGACAGTGCGGCAGTCACTTCTGCCTCGACGGTCTGCGGGTAAGTGCGGAAGTAACGCCCCAGCCAGGCGCAAGTCATCAGCCAGGCCGGTAACTCCATGGTGGCCGCCAGCAACGCTGTGACCTTGCGCCCGAACAACACCGAACGTCCGGTGTCAGGGTCAAGGGTGCGGGCCAGTAACAGCACGCCATGACACACCGCCGCCACGGGTTTTTGTGCCTTGAAAAACTGCAGGGCGATTTGCCGTGCCTGTCCGGACTCCAGCAGGCTGCGCATGCCTTTGGCATGACCGCCGGGAATCAGCAGACCGTCGAATTGAGACGGGTCGACATCGGCATACGCCAGCGGTTGCAGAAATGCCGCGCTGTCGATCATCCGGGCGTAACTATCGAGGTCGGCGTTGCGCGTCATCAGCATCGGGTTCAGCGGCCCGAACCCAACGCTCACCAACCGTGAATCGGCGTAGGCAGGCAGGCCTTGCGGCGTGGCAAAACGGGCTTCGATGCCCGCGTTGTGCAGCGCCTGCCACGGCACGCTGCTTTCAGTCGGGTCGTAATCGGCGGGCGGCAACAGAATCAGAATCATCCAGAGCAAACTCCCGGGCCGGGATTGGCCGCTGATCTGGAGCGTAGTCGATTTTGACTGTCAGCCGCGATATTGGCCGGGTGTCGCGGCCAGATGCTGTTTGAACGCGCGCTGGAAGTGCGCTTGATCGGCAAACCCTGCTTCAAGGGCGACATCGGCAATCAACTGGCCGCTGCGCAGGCGTTCGCGGGCGAACTGGATGCGCTGGTTGACCACGAACGCGTGCGGGGTCATGCCGTAATGCTGCTTGAAGGCGCGGATCAGGTACGAGGGCGACAGCTGCGCCGCCGTGCAGATGTCCTCCAGGCTGAGCAGATCGGTGCAGTGTTCACGGATGAAATCGGCGGCGCGTTCGAGCTTGAAATTCGGCTCGCGCAACGGTTGTTCCGCCGGGTTCAGGCGCAGCTGCAGGTCGCTGAAAAACTCCACCGCTGCGCTCTGTTTACGCAGTACATCCTGCTGCTCATCGACCAGTGTGGCGTACAACCCTTGCAGCGCCCGGAACAGCCGAGCGTCATTCAAATGCGTGGTGGAAAATCGGCGGAACTCAAGCTCGGTACTGAACCCCAGCTGATGCTGCAAGTCCGTCAGCCACGGCGTTTCCACGTACAACATCAGATACGACCACGGCTGATTATCGATCGGATTGCAGGCGTGCACATCGCCTGGATTCATCAGCACCACGGTGCCGGCGGCGACGTCGAACGCCGATTGCTCATGCACATAAATGCTGCGCCCGGCGGTTATCGCACCGATGGAAAAATGCGCATGGGAATGGCGCGAGTAGCAGACCTCACGGCCATCGGCGATAGCCCGCGCTTCGATGAAGGGCAGGGCGTCGTCACGCCAGAAGTGTGGCGCTTTTTCAGGGCTTTTGGCGGCGGCGTGTTTCATCGTTATTGTTCCCGGCAGGCCAGAACCGGAGTGTATTAGCTCTGGCCGGCAAAGGCCCGCTCAAGTTCGGCGATGTCGAGTTTTTTCATCTTGAACATGGCCTGCATCGCCCTTTGCGACTTAGTGGTGTCGGGGTCTTGCATCATGTGCATGAAGGCCACCGGTACGATCTGCCACGACACCCCGAACTTGTCCTTGAGCCAACCGCATTGCTGGGCCTCAACCGGGCCGCCAGCCGACAGGTTGCCCCAGAAGTGGTCGACTTCTTCCTGATTCTGGCAATTGACCTGAAACGATATGGCTTCACTGAACTTGAACATCGGCCCGCCGTTGAGGCCGGTGAAGGTCTGGCCGTCGAGTTCGAAACTGACTGTCATCACCGCACCTTCCGGCTTGCCGTGAAATTCCTGGCCGACCTTGCTGTAGTGGGTCAGGCCGGTGATTTTCGAATGATCGAAAACCGAGCAATAGAACTTCGCAGCAGCTTCGGCCTGATCATCGAACCACAGGCACGGTGTGAGTTTTTGAAAACGTTGCATGGCAGTCATCCTCGGCAGGTTGGACACGCAGGATAATCAGCGTAGTCAGTCCTTGGTCGAGTGGCGGTGCCGTAGATCGACAAGTGCTTCGCGGTCGAACACAAACCCCTGTAGGAGTGAGCCTGCTCGCGATGGCGTCGGTACAGGCGTTGGTGTTGCCTGAGCCTACGCCATCGCGAGCAGGCTCACTCCTACAAGGGGCGCTGCTCGGCGATCAGCAACAGGGACTGCGGCACCGCACTTTGCGGATGCTGCGGTTCGTGCAGGCCGACCAGTCTGAACCCCGCCATGTCCAAGGCATTCAGCCAACTCGACAGCGTGCGGAAATACCACGGCATCGGCTGCCACCGGCCCTTGAACCCGGCGAAGGATTCTTCACGCCAGCCATCCTGATAATCGCCAGCCGCCACGGCCCACGGATGCAGGGTCTGAATGATCATGGTGCCGCCCGGAACCAGCAACGCATTCATCGCGGCGAGCAGCGCAATGATGTCCTGATGCAGCAGCGAGAAATTAGCGCAGACCAAATCGTAATCACTGCCGACATCGACCCGGGCGTCGACCAGCGCCTCATAACTGGCGACATGCACCTTGGCCGAACCGGCCTCACGTGCTGCCTCGATCAGCGTTGCATCGCCATCGACACCCGCCGCATCGATGCCCCGGTCTGCCAGCGCCCGCAACAACCAGCCTTCACCGCACCCCAGATCCAGCACTCGCTCGGGTTGACGGCTCATGATCGCCAGCAGGATCGCCTGATCGGTGACCTGCTGACGGCTTTCGATGGCACCGCTGCGGATCACTTCGATCCAGGCATCGGCGTTGTCGTGCCAGCTCTGCAGAAGGGTGGATTCGGGTGAAGGCATGGCGCTGTCTCCGGTAAAAGGCAGATTGTGAGCGTTCGCTGGTGCGCCTGCTATGTTCAAAGGCTGAACAGAGTCTGGCAGAGGATAGACACCATGACCCCATTAACTGGCGGTTGCCTGTGCGGTGATGTGCGTTTCGAAGCATCGGGCCAACCTTACCGCGTCGGCATCTGCCACTGTCTCGATTGCCGCAAACACCACGGTGCGTTGTTCCATGCCTCGGCGATATTTCCCGAGAATGCGGTGACCGTCAGCGGCAAAACCGGCGAGTATCAAGGGCGAGTTTTCTGCCCGCGCTGTGGTTCACCGGTACTTGCGCGTTCGGGGGATGAAATTGAAGTGAATGTCGGCTCGCTGGACGCGCCGAACCAGTTCAAGCCGACTTATGAGTTGTGGACTATCCGTCGTGAGGCCTGGTTGCCGGCGCTGCCATTGGCTCACCACTACGAACGTGATCGAGAGCGTACGAGTCGTTCCGAGGAGTAGTGCACTTCAGGCCAATCAAGTCCCTTGTAGGAGTGAGCCTGCTCGCGATAGCGTCAGCAAAGCTTGAACATTTGTTGCCTGATACATCGCCATCGCGAGCAGGCTCGCTCCTACAGGAGATAGGCGGCACTCTCCTCAACCGCGAATAAACGCCAGCAGATCGGCATTGATCGTCGCTGCCTCAGTCGTCGGCATCCCGTGCGGAAACCCCGGATACGACTTCAATGTGCCATTTGGCAGCAATTTCGCCGACAAAGGCCCCGAGTTCGCATACGGCACAATCTGATCATCCTCGCCATGCATCACCAGCACCGGCACGGTGACCTTCTTCAGGTCTTCGGTGAAATCGGTCTGCGAGAACGCGACGATCCCGTCGTAATGCGCCTTGGCGCCGCCGATCATGCCCTGACGCCACCAGTTGCCGATGATCCCCTCGGAGGGCTTGGCGCCCGGGCGGTTGTAGCCGTAGAACGGCCCGCTGGGAACATCGCGATAGAACTGCGCGCGATTGGCCGCCAGCTGCGCTTGCAAGTCATCGAACACCGATTTCGGCAAGCCACCGGGATTGCTTTCGGTCTTGACCATCAGCGGCGGTACCGCGCTGATCAGCACGCCTTTGGCGACGTTGTCCTGACCATGCCGGGCAATGTAGTGGATGACCTCGCCGCCGCCGGTGGAGTGGCCGACATGCACCACGTTCTTCACCCCCAGATGCTGAACCACCGCCAGCGCATCGTCGGCGTAATGGTCCATGTCGTGGCCGTCCCAGACCTGGCTCGAGCGTCCGTGCCCGCGACGGTCATGGGCAATCACCCGAAAGCCCTGGGCCAGAAAGAACAGCATCTGCGCGTCCCAGTCGTCCGAGCTGAGCGGCCAGCCGTGGTGGAAGTGGATCACCGGGGCGTCTTTCGGGCCCCAGTCCTTGTAGAAAATATCGACGCCGTCTTGGGTGGTGACAAATCCCATGTTCGCTACTCCTGACCAATGTGATGGGTAACCCGCGCGCCAGTCGCAGATCGATCGTGGTGGCTCGGGTGAGAGCCGTTATCAGCCACAGGATTAAAGTCGACATTTTCGGGGGCAGGCATGACCGGTGGTCGCAACGTCTGGCTTCACGCGCAAATTAGGCTTTGCTGAAAGGGATAAGCCGAGGCGCGCACAGGCTTCGATGGCCGTAGCGACGCCCCTTCAGAACACCGTGAGTCTGAGGAAAATCCCCGATGCTGACCTTGAATATCAATGGCAAGGATCAGGAACTCGATGTGCCGGCCGACATGCCGTTGCTCTGGGTCCTGCGTGACGTTGCGCACCTGACCGGTACCAAATTCGGCTGTGGCATGGCCCAGTGTGGCGCCTGCACCGTACACGTCGATGGCGCTCCGTTGCGTGCCTGTATCACGCCCGCCACCGCCGTGGCCCACGGCCAGAAAATTCTCACCATCGAAGGCCTTTCGACCGATGGCTCGCACCCGGTGCAGCAGGCCTGGGCCGAACTCGATGTGGTGCAGTGCGGTTACTGCCAGTCGGGGCAGATCATGTCTGCCGCCGCGCTGCTGGCGAAAATCCCCAAACCCACCGACAGCGATATCGATCAGGCGCTCTCCGGCAACATTTGCCGCTGCGGCACCTATCCACGGATCCGTGCGGCGGTTAAACGCGCGTCCGAAATCGGCTGATGCATGTTGGGAGAAGGGTAATGAACAGTCCTGTATCGCGTCGCGGATTTCTCAAGGGCAGTGCCGTGCTGGGTGGCGGTCTGGTGGTGGCGTTCGTGGTCCCCGGTGCCCATCGGTTTGCCATGGCGGCGGAGAATGAAGGCAAGGTCTTCGCGCCGAATGCGTTTTTGCGCATCGCCGCCGACAACAGCGTGACGGTGTTGCTCGGGCATTCGGAAATGGGCCAGGGCATCTGGACCGGCCTGACCATGCTGATCGCCGAAGAGCTGGACGCCGACTGGTCGACGATCCGCGTCGAACACTCGCCGGCCTCGGCGGCCGATTACGGCATGCCGGCGTTTGGCGGGATGCAGATTACCGGCGGCTCGACCTCGACCTGGATGGAGTTCGACCGTTACCGGCTCGCCGGGGCCACGGCGCGACAGATGCTGGTCGAGGCGGCGGCCAAGCGTTTCGATGTCGCGCCTTCAGCCATTCGTACTGAATCTGGCGTGGTGATCGCCGGCGATAAACGCGCGACTTATGGCGAACTGGCGGACGCCGCCGGGCAACTGCCTGTGCCGGATCCCAAGTCGATCACCTTCAAGGAGGCCAAAGACTGGAAGGTCATCGGCAAGCCGACCAAACGCCTCGATACCCCGGAGAAAATCACCGGCCGCGCCAAATTCGGCATGGACGTGCAGTTCGACGGTTTGATGACCGCGATGGTCGCCCGTGCACCGGTGTTCGGCGCGACGGTCAAATCCTTCGAAGGCGCCGAGGCGCTGGCGGTTCCCGGCGTGCACAAAGTGGTGCAGGTGCCGACCGGCGTGGCGGTGATCGCTGATCATTACTGGGCGGCGAAACTCGGTCGTGATGCATTAAAAGTCGATTGGGATCTGGGGCCACACACGGATCTGAGTAGCCAGGGCCTGCTCGACAGCTTCCGCAAACTAGCGGCGACACCGGGCACTTCCGCCAGTCAGGCCGGTGATGCCAAGGGCAACTTCGACAAGGCGGCGAAGAAAATTGACGTCGAATACAGCGTGCCGTATCTGGCACATGCGCCAATGGAACCTCTGAACTGCACAGTGAAAATCAGCGCCGAAAAGTGCGAGATCTGGACCGGCACGCAATTTCAGACCCTCGACCAGATGGTCGCCGGCAAGATCACCGGACTCAAATCCGAGCAGGTGGAGATTCACACCGAGTTTCTTGGCGGCGGTTTCGGGCGCCGGGCCAATCCGACCTCGGACTTCGTCGCCGAAGCGGTGCAAGTGGCGAAGGCTGCCGGGATGCCGGTGAAAACCGTGTGGTCGCGCGAGGATGACATTCGTGGCGGGTATTACCGCTCGATGTTCCTGCATCAGGCGCGCATCGGCCTGGACGGGCAGGGCATGCCGCTGAGCTGGCAGCATGTGCTGGTCGGCCAGTCGATCATGACCGGCACTCTGCTGGAAGCGACCATGGTCAAGAACGGCATCGACCCGACGTCGGTCGAAGGCGTGGCCGATAGCCCGTATATCAAAGGCCTGGCCCATCAACAGGTCGAGCTGCATTCGCCGCAGACCGGGATCAATGTGCTGTGGCTGCGTTCGGTGGGGCACAGCCACACCGCGTTCGTCATGGAGTCGCTGATCGATGAAATGGCCGCCGCCGCGAACAAGGACCCGGTGGAATACCGACGCACTTTGCTCAAGGATCATGCGCGGCATCTCGGGGTGCTGAATCTGGCGGTGGAGAAGGCCAACTGGCAAGCGCCATTGCCGGACGGGCATGCGTTGGGCGTGGCGGTGCATGAGTCGTTCGGCAGTTATGTGGCGCAGGTGGCCGAGGTCTCGCAGGACAATCTGGCGATTCGCGTGCACCGCGTGGTGTGTGCGGTGGACTGCGGGATCGCGGTCAACCCGCAGAGCATCGCGGCGCAGATGGAATCGTGCATCACCTTTGGCCTGGGCATGGCGCTACACAGCAAACTGACGGTCAAGGACGGCGCGGTGGTGCAATCCAATTATCACGACTATCAGGTGCTGCGGCTCAACGAGATGCCGCTGGTCGAGGTGCATATCGTGCCCAGCAGCGACAAACCCGGAGGCATCGGCGAGGCCGGTGTCCCGCCCACCGCACCGGCGGTGGCCAACGCGGTGTATGCGCTGACCGGGCAACGGTTGCGTGAACTGCCGCTGCAACTGGCGGGGGTGTGAGATGAAACGACATCTGCTGTTGGGCACGGTGATGTTGCTGGGTTTGGGCGGCTACGCCTCGGACCTGTTCGCCGATGATCAGGAGGCACTGAAGGCGTTCGGTACGGTGCAGAAGGTGTTCCAGAGCCCGCGCTGCCAGAACTGTCACATACCCGGCGACTCGCCGCTGCAGTTCGATGCGGGCAAACCGCACGCGATGAACGTGGTGCGCGGCATGGACGGCAAGGGCGCCGCCGGTTTGCCCTGCGCCACCTGCCACGCCGAGAGCAACCCGCCCGACAGTTATGGCCCGCATGCGCCACCGGGGGCGCCGCACTGGAGCCTGCCGCCGGCGGCGCACAAGATGGCGTGGATCGGCCTGCCACCGGACAAGTTGTGCGCAATGATCAAGGATCGTTCGAGCAACGGCGACCGGGATTTCGCCGCGCTGATCAAACATGTCAGCGACGACAAACTGGTGCTGTGGGGCTGGAACCCCGGAGCAGGGCGCACGCCGGTGCCGGTGCCGCATGACATTTTTGTGGCTCAGTTCAAGCTTTGGGCCAACGCGGGTGGCCCATGTCCGGTGGCGGGCGGTTGAGTATGTGAGTCGTCGGCGAATCAAGCTACTCTAGCAGTCGTTGACCCTGATGGAGTGCGTGATGCTGGCCCCGATCAAACCCGCCAATGAAGCAACCCGAATTCAAGCGCTGCACGGCTTGAATGTCCTCGACTCCGCGCCGGAGGAGCGTTTCGATCGGCTTACGCGGCTGGCCAAGCGCCTGTTCAACGTGCCGATTGCCTTGGTGACGTTGGTGGATAGCGATCGTCAGTGGTTCAAGTCTTGCGTCGGGCTGGGCGTCAGTGAAACGCCGAGGGATGTGTCATTCTGCGGTCATGCGATCCTTCAGAACGAACTGCTGTTGGTGGCTGATGCCAAGGAGGACGAGCGCTTTCACGACAATCCGCTAGTCACCGGCGAGCCGAAGATTCGTTTCTATGCCGGCTACCCGCTGACGGTGCCCAATGGCAACAAAATGGGCACGCTGTGCCTGATCGACACCAGACCGCGCGAACTCGACGACGAGGAGCGCGCCCTGTTGCGCGATCTCGCCGGCATGGCCGAGCAGGAATTGATGGCGGTGCAGATGGCGAGCATGGATGAGCTGACGCTGCTGTCCAACCGCCGTGGCTTCAAGACCCTGGCCCAGCATGCGCTGGACGCCTGCAAACACCGGGACAAACCGGCGACGCTACTGTTTTTCGATCTCAATGATTTCAAGCAGATCAACGATCGCTACGGCCATGCCGAGGGCGACAGTGCGCTGAAGACCTTCGCCGACGTGCTGCGCATCGCTTTTCGCGAAAGCGATGTGATCGGGCGCCTGGGCGGCGATGAGTTCGTGGCGCTGCTGACCGGTTCCAGTCACGTCGAAACCACGGCGATCATGGCGCGGCTCAAGGAAATCCTCGACGAGCGCAATGCGATGTTGCAGCGCGGCTACGACATTCGCTTCAGCGTCGGCCAGATCGAATACGATTCCCGACGGCATGACACGGTGGATCGGCTGCTGGCCGATGCCGACGAGGCCATGTATGCGCACAAGCAGGCGTTGAAGCGGCGCTGATCAAACACATCCTGGCCAGCGTGCGAATGCCAAGTGCTTTTTCGCGACTCGCCACTTTCGTTGTTCTGGCCATTAAAGACAGTAGTCAGGCTTCTAAAGACAATACGACTGTCAGTTCTGACAGGTGTTTGCCGCGTTTTATTAGCCGAAGGTATTGGGGCACCACTTAATTTTTTTCTGCTTGTTTTGAATGGAACAAGCGCCCCTGACTTCGGAAGAATCGATCATGCCTGACTCTCACATTGATCCAACAGTAAATCCTGGTGGCCTGGACCCTGCGTTTGGCGAAAACAGTAGTGGAATTATTGCCGTTCCAGGCGGTTCAGGGTTAATCAGAGGGCTTGTGCAAGATGGCGATGCTTTTGTATGCGCTATTTCAAAAGCCGGGGAAGTTTGGTTGCACCGTATTTTGCCCAATGGGGAAGCTGATGAAAAATTCGGTCAGGGGGGCGTCGCCAAGTGGCGTTATCCACCAGAGCCAGGCCAGCCATACCAGTTAGTACCGCAGGGATTGATTCGGCAGCCTGACGGAAAGTTTCTGGTGCTTGCTACATCAATCACTGGCGGAACCCCAGGCCCGAAAATCTTCTTCACACGATTTAATCCTTCGGGAAGTCCGGATCTGGTGTTCAGTACCAGGCAGGTGAACACTCCGATAGGGCACGACAACATCTCTCTGTCCGGTGTGCAGTATGCGTATGCGCCGGATGGAAAAATCCTGATTGCGGTCAATAGCCTGAGCATTGGTGTCGAGGGCTATATCAACTTCACCGTCGTGCATCGGTTTCTTGCAGACGGAGCGATAGATACAACGTTTGGTGAGGGGAGCGGCTTCGTCAAGGTATTGCCCAAGGGAGGAGTCAAGGGGGATGCCATCGCGGTTTTGAGGGATGGAAAAATACTGGTCGGTGGCGTCGCCGCGAACGAATCAAAGATGTTGATCGCTTGTTTGCTGCCGAACGGCGAGGTGGATCTGGCGTTTGGTGATGACGGTTACTGGAAGGGACCGTCTGCGTCATATGGGGCCACGTTGCTTGTCCGTGATGATCGGATATTTTGGTTAGGTATTGTTGGAGATGGGTACTTCAAAGTCGCGGTTATAAAAGTAGCAGCCAACGGCAAAGTGGATCCGGAATTCAATGATGGGAAAGCGATGGTAGTCGATATTCCCGCCGACTTTCCCGGTCATCTTGTCATGGCCGTGGGGCTGATCCAGGCCGATGGAAAACTTGTAGTGGCAGGTTCTGCAGGCTTTGACGACAACGCATATTGGCTGCGTATCGAAGCTGAAGGCGGCCTGGATCTCTCTTTTGGGAATGGCGGCATTGTCACGTACGAGCAAATTTCTGAGGTGAAGGCGATTGTATTGGATGCTGAGGCAAACCGAATGGTTGCTGCGGTAAATTTGAATAGGAGAGCTAAAATTTTTGGTATAAAAAACTGATTTTCGTCATTTCATGATCAATAAAAAACCCGCCTTAAGAGGCGGGTTTTTTATTGGCAGACCGAAGATTACTCTTCGATATTGCCCATCGCGGTGGTGTTGAAGCCGCCGTCGACGTACATGATTTCACCGCTGATGCCCGACGCCAGGTCGGAGCACAGGAAGGCGCCGGCGTTGCCGACTTCTTCGATGGTGACGTTGCGGCGCAGTGGGGTTTGCGCTTCGTTGGCGGCCAGCATCTTGCGGAAGTTCTTGATGCCCGAGGCTGCCAGGGTACGGATCGGGCCAGCCGATACGCAGTTGACGCGGGTGCCGTCCGGGCCCAGGGAGCCGGCCAGGTAACGCACGCCAGCTTCCAGCGAAGCCTTGGCCATGCCCATCACGTTGTAGTTCGGCATGGTGCGCTCGGCGCCCAGGTACGACAGGGTCAGCAGGCTGCCGTTGCGGCCTTTCATCATTTCGCGGCCAGCCTTGGCCAGAGCCACGAAGCTGTAGGCGCTGATGTCGTGAGCGATGCGGAAACCTTCACGGGTGGTGGCTTCGGTGAAGTCGCCGTCCAGTTGGTCGCCCGGGGCGAAGCCGACGGAGTGCACGATGCAGTCCAGGCCGTCCCACTTCTTGCTCAACTCTTCGAAGACCTTGGCGATTTCTTCATCGCTGGCCACGTCGCACGGGAAGCACAGCTCAGGGCTCGAACCCCAGCCCTGTGCGAACTCTTCAACGCGACCCTTGAGTTTGTCGTTCTGATAAGTGAAGGCAAGCTCAGCGCCCTCGCGATGCATGGCGGCAGCGATGCCGGATGCGATGGACAGCTTGCTGGCGACACCGACGATCAGTACGCGCTTACCGGCGAGAAAACCCATGTGTTGCTCCTCTTTCAGGTTATTGCGCAGTGGCTGGTGCCAAAAAAGCGGCTTCCAGCAACTGCTGTGTATACGGATGTTTGGGGGCGGCAAAAATATCTTGCGCAGCTCCCTGTTCGACCACTTGGCCATGCTTGACCACCATCAACTGGTGGCTCAGCGCTTTGACGACAGCCAGGTCATGGCTGATGAACAAATACGTCAGGTTGTACTTGGCTTGCAGTGAACGCAACAGCTCCACCACTTGCCGCTGCACCGTGCGGTCGAGCGCCGACGTCGGCTCGTCCAGCAGGATCAGCGCCGGTTTCAGCACCAAAGCCCGGGCAATGGCGATACGTTGCCGTTGCCCACCGGAAAATTCGTGGGGGTAGCGGTGCCGGGTTTCCGGATCCAGACCTACCTCCTTCAATGCCGCAATGATCGCCGCTTCCTGCTCGGCGGCGGTGCCCATCTTGTGAATCCGCAGGCCTTCGCCAACGATGTCGCTGACGCACATCCGCGGACTCAGGCTGCCGAACGGATCCTGAAACACCACCTGCATCTCCCGACGCAACGGGCGAACCTCGTTCTGCGTCAGGCAGTCTAGCTGTTTGCCCTCAAAGCGAATGGCGCCTTTGCTGCCGATCAGCCGCAAAATCGCCAGACCCAGCGTGGATTTGCCGGAACCGCTTTCCCCCACGATCCCCAGAGTCTGTCCCTGAGGCAGGCTGAAATTGATGCCGTCCACTGCCTTGACGTAATCCACCGTGCGCTTGAGCAGGCCTTTCTTGATCGGGAACCAGACTTTCAGGTTCTCGACTTCGAGCAGCGGCGCCCCGATTTTATTGGTCGCCGGGCCTCCGCTGGGCTCCGCGCCGAGCAATTCCCGAGTGTACGGATGCTGCGGCGAACGGAACAGCTCTGCGCACGATGCCTGTTCGACGATGCAACCGCGCTGCATGACACATACGCGATGCGCAATTCTTCGCACCAGGTTCAAATCGTGACTGATCAGTAGCAGCGACATGCCCAATCGAGCCTGAAGTTCCTTGAGCAAATCGAGGATTTTCAGCTGAACGGTCACGTCCAGTGCGGTGGTCGGTTCGTCGGCGATCAGCAACTCCGGCTCGTTGGCCAGGGCCATGGCGATCATCACTCGCTGGCGCTGGCCGCCGGACAATTCGTGGGGCAGGGCCTTGAGGCGCTTGTGCGGCTCGGGGATGCCGACCATCTCCAAAAGCTCCAGCGTGCGCTTGGTTGCGACTTTACCGGTCAGGCCCTTGTGGATGCCCAGCACCTCGTTGATCTGCTTCTCGATCGAATGCAGCGGGTTGAGCGAGGTCATCGGCTCCTGAAAGATCATCGCGATCCGGTTACCGCGGATGTGGCGGATGGTTTTCTCGCTCAGGCCGAGCAGATTCTGCCCCGCATAGTTGATGCTGCCGGCTGGATGTCGGGCCAGCGGGTAGGGCAGCAGGCGCAGGATCGAGTGCGCCGTCACCGATTTGCCCGAGCCGGACTCGCCGACCAGCGCCAGCGTTTCACCGCGCTTGATGTCGAAACTCACGCCCTCGACCACCCGGTGCCGCCGCTCGTTCAAGCCGAACTCGACGGCGAGGTCGCGCACTTCGATCAGATTGTCCTGATTCATTTCACTTCCTCGGGTCGAAGGCATCGCGAGCGGACTCGCCGATAAACACCAGCAGACTCAACATCAACGCGAGTACGGCAAACGCGCTAATGCCCAGCCACGGTGCCTGGAGGTTGGATTTGCCCTGGGCCACCAGTTCACCCAGCGACGGGCTGCCGGCCGGCAAACCGAAACCGAGGAAATCCAGCGCGGTCAGGGTGCCGATGGCGCCGGTAAGGATGAACGGCATGAAGGTCATGGTCGAAACCATGGCGTTGGGCAGAATATGGCGGAACATGATCGCACCGTTCTGCATGCCCAGCGCCCGCGCGGCGCGCACGTATTCGAGGTTGCGCCCGCGCAGGAACTCGGCGCGCACCACGTCGACCAGGCTCATCCACGAGAACAACAGCATGATCCCCAGCAGCCACCAGAAATTCGGCTGGACGAAACTGGCGAGGATGATCAGCAGGTACAGCACCGGTAATCCCGACCAGATCTCCAGAAAGCGTTGCCCGGCCAGATCGACCCAGCCGCCATAGAAACCCTGCAGCGCGCCGGCAATCACGCCGATGATCGAGCTGAGCACGGTCAGTGTCAGGGCAAACAGTACGGAAATGCGGAAGCCGTAGATCACCCGCGCCAGCACATCGCGGCCCTGATCGTCAGTGCCCAGCAGGTTGTCCGCCGACGGCGGGGCCGGGGCCGGGACTTTCAGGTCGTAGTTGATGCTCTGGTAGCTGTAGGGGATCGGCGCCCACAACACCCACGCATCCTTGGCCTTGAGCAGTTCGCGGATGTACGGGCTCTTGTAGTTGGCTTCCAGCGGAAATTCGCCGCCGAAGGTGGTTTCCGGGTAGCGCTTGATCGCCGGGAAGTACCAGTGGTTGTCGTAATGCACCACCAGCGGCTTGTCGTTGGCGATCAGCTCGGCACCGAGGCTCAGGCCGAACAGAATCAGGAACAGCCACAGCGACCACCAGCCACGCTTGTTGGCCTTGAATAGTTCGAACCGGCGGCGATTGAGAGGGGACAGGTTCATCTCAATGCTCCCGGCTGGCGAAGTCGATGCGCGGATCGACCAGGGTGTAGGTGAGGTCGCCGATCAGTTTCACCACCAGGCCGAGCAGGGTGAAGATGAACAGGGTGCCGAACACCACCGGGTAATCACGGTTGATCGCCGCTTCGAAACTCATCAGGCCGAGGCCGTCGAGGGAGAAGATCACTTCCACCAGCAACGAGCCGGTGAAGAAGATGCCGATGAAGGCCGATGGGAACCCGGCAATCACCAGCAGCATGGCGTTGCGGAACACGTGGCCGTAGAGCACGCGATTACGCGTCAGGCCCTTGGCCTTGGCGGTGACCACGTACTGCTTGTTGATCTCGTCGAGGAAGCTGTTTTTGGTCAGCAGGGTCATGGTCGCGAAGTTGCCGATCACCAGTGCCGTCACCGGCAGCGCGAGGTGCCAGAAGTAGTCGAGGATCTTGCCGCCCAGGCTCAGTTCATCGAAGTTGTTCGAGGTCAGCCCGCGTAGCGGGAACCAGTCCAGATAACTGCCGCCGGCAAACACCACGATCAGCAGAATCGCAAAGAGGAACGCCGGAATCGCATAGCCGATGATGATCGCCGAACTGGTCCACACGTCGAAGTGGCTGCCGTGCCGCGTGGCCTTGGCGATCCCCAGCGGGATCGACACCAGGTACATGATCAGCGTGCTCCACAGCCCGAGCGAGATCGATACCGGCATCTTTTCCTTGATCAGGTCGATGACCTTGGCGTCGCGGAAAAAACTGTCGCCGAAATCCAGCTTCGCGTAGTTCTTGACCATGATCCACAGGCGTTCCGGGGCCGACTTGTCGAACCCGTACATGTGCTCGATTTCCTTGATCAGTGCCGGGTCCAGACCTTGCGCGCCGCGATAGGCGGAGCCGGCCACCGACACTTCAGCACCGCCACCGGCGATGCGGCTGGTGGCGCCTTCGAAGCCTTCGAGCTTGGCGATCATCTGCTCCACCGGGCCGCCGGGCGCGGCCTGGATGATCACAAAGTTGATCAGCAGAATCCCGAACAGGGTAGGGATGATCAGCAGCAGTCGCCGAAAAATATACGCCAGCATCTGATTACTCCGTGCCCACAGGGTCGGCTTGCAGTTTGGTTTCGACTTCTATGGCGGGTTTCGCGTCAGGCTTGACCCACCAGGTGTTAATCCCGATGTCGTATTTGGGCGAGACTTTCGGGTGGCCAATGTGATTCCAGTAGGCCACGCGCCAAGTCTTGATGTGCCAGTTGGGGATCACGTAATAGCCCCATTGCAGCACCCGATCCAGCGCCCGGGCGTGAGCCACGAGGCTGCTGCGCGAGTCGGCGTTGATCAGATTTTCCACCAGGTGATCGACGATCGGATCCTTCAGGCCCATGGTATTGCGGCTGCTCGGTTTGTCGGCGGCGGCGCTCATCCAGAATTCGCGTTGCTCGTTACCCGGCGAGTTGGACTGCGGGAAGCTGCCGACGATCATGTCGAAGTCCCGCGAGCGCACACGGTTGATGTACTGCGAAACATCGACACGGCGGATCACCAGATCGATGCCGAGGTCGGCCAGGTTGCGCTTGAACGGCAGCAGCACGCGTTCGAATTCGGTCTGCGCGAGGAGGAATTCGATGACCACCGGTTTGCCGCTGGCGTCGACCATTTTGTCGTCGACGATCTTCCAGCCCGCCTCTTGCAACAGCTGATAGGCCTCGCGCTGCTGGGCGCGGATCATGCCGCTGGCGTCGGTCTTGGGGTTTTCGAAGGCTTCGCTGAACACCTGGGCCGGGAGCTTGCTGCGAAACGGTTCGAGGATCGCCCGTTGCTCGGCGTCGGGCAGGCCGGTGGCGGCCATTTCCGAGTTCTCGAAATAACTGCGGGTGCGGAAGTAGGCACCGTTGAACAGCTGTTTATTGGTCCATTCGAAATCAAACAGCAGGCCGAGCGCCTGACGCACCCGCACATCCTGAAACACCGGACGGCGCAGGTTGTAAACGAAGCCCTGCATGCCGGTCGGGTTGCTGTTGGCGATCTGTTCCTTGATCAAGCGACCTTCGGTGACCGCCGGGATGTTGTAAGCGTTGGCCCAGTTCTTCGCGGTCATTTCCAGCCAGTAATCGAACTGGCCGGCCTTCAGCGCTTCGACGGCGACGGTGTTGTCGCGGTAGTAATCGGTGGTCATCACGTCGAAGTTGTAGAACCCGCGATTGACCGGCAGGTCCTTGCCCCAGTAGTCCTTGACCCGTTCATAGCGCACCGAGCGCCCGGCTTTCACTTCGGCGACCTTGTACGGGCCGCTGCCCAGCGGAATCTCCAGGTTGCCTTTGGTGAAATCGCGATTGGCCCACCAGTGTTTCGGCAGCACCGGGAGCTGACCGAGAATCAGCGGTAACTCGCGATTGTTGTTGTGCTTGAACTTGAACAACACTTTGAGCGGGTCTTCGGCGATGGCTTCGTCGACATCGCTGTAGTAGCCGCGAAACAGCGGCGAGCCGTCCTTGGTCAGGGTCTGGAAGCTGAACACCACGTCCTCGGCGCGCACCGGGTGGCCGTCGTTGAAGCGGGCTTCCGGGCGCAGGTAGAAACGCACCCAACTGTTGTCCGGGGCTTTTTCGATTTTGGCGGCAATCAGGCCGTATTCGGTGAACGGTTCGTCGAGGCTGTGCTTGGTCAGGGTGTCGTAGATCTGCCCGACGTCATCGGCCGGCACGCCTTTGCTGATGAACGGGTTGAGGCTGTCGAAGCCACCAAACCCGGCCTGGCGGAAGATCCCGCCCTTGGGCGCGTCGGGGTTCACGTAGTCGAAGTTCTTGAAGTCGGCCGGGTACTTCGGCGGCTCGTTGTACAGGGTCACGGCGTGTTGCGGGGCGGCGCAGGCCAACCCGGCGAACAGCAGACCGCTGGCCTGCACAAGCAGGGCGCGGATGGCGTTCATTGAGCTTTCTCCGAAGATTTCAGCCACCACGTGTTCAGACCCAGGGTGTAGGGCGGCGTGGTGACGAAGGCCAACCGGTTGCGGTAGGCCAGTCGGTGATAATTGAGGTACCAGTTGGGAATGCTGTAGTGCTGCCAGAGCAGCACGCGGTCCAGCGCCTTGCCGGCGGCAACTTGTTCGTCGCGGGTTTGCGCGGCGAGCAACTGTTCGAGCAGGTGATCGACCACCGGGTTGGCGATGCCCGCGTAATTCTTGCTGCCCTTGACCCCGACCTGACTGGAATGGAAGTACTGCCATTGCTCCAGGCCCGGGCTGAGAGTCTGGTTGAGCGTCATCAGGATCATGTCGAAATCGAACTGGTCCAGGCGCTGTTTGTACTGCGCGCGATCCACTGTGCGCAGGCGCGCGTCGATGCCGATGCTGTTGAGGTTCTCGATGTACGGCTGGAGGATCCGCTCAAGGTTCGGGTTGACCAGCAGCAGTTCGAAGCTCAGTGGCTGGCCCTTGGTGTTTTGCAGGCGCTGGCCATTGAGTTTCCAGCCGGCCTCGGCGAGCAGCGCCAGGGCTTTGCGCATGGTTTCCCGGGGGATGCCGCGGCCATCGGTCTGCGGCAGGCTGAACGGTTCAGTGAGCAGCTTCGCCGGCAATTGATCCTTGTACGGCTTGAGCATCAGCCATTCATGGCCGATCGGCAGGCCGCTGGCGCTGAACTCGCTGTTGGGGTAGTAGCTGGTGGAGCGTTGGTAGGCGTCGCTGAAGAGTGCCCGGTTGGTCCACTCGAAGTCGAACATCAGGCCCATGGCTTCGCGGACTTTGACGTCGGCAAAGGTCGGACGCCGGGTGTTCATGAACAGCCCCTGGCTCTGCGTCGGGATCTGGTGCGGGATCTGCGCCTTGAGCACCTCGCCACGGCGCACCGCCGGGAAGTTGTAGCCGTTGGCCCAGTTCTTCGCCTGATGCTCGATGTAGATGTCGAATTCGCCGGCCTTGAACGCTTCGAACGCCACGTCGCTGTCGCGGTAGAACTCGACTTCCATGCGATCGAAGTTGTACTTGCCGCGATTGACCGGCAGGTCTTTGCCCCAGTAATCCTTGACCCGCTCGAAAATCAGCTGCCGCCCCGGCGTCACGGAGGTGATGCGGTACGGGCCGCTGCCCAGTGGTGGCTCGAAGGTAGTGGCCTTGAAGTCGCGATCCTTCCAGTAATGCTGCGGCAGCACTGGCAACTCACCGAGGCGCAGGATCAGCAGCGGATTGCCGGCGCGCTTCATCACGAAGCGGATGCGCTGCGGGTTGAGGATGTCCACACGTGCGACTTCCTGCAAAGCGGTGCGGTACAGCGGATGACCTTCCTTGAGCAGCAAGCGATAGGAGAACGCCACGTCGTACGCGGTGATCGGCGTGCCATCGTGAAAGCGTGCTTCCGGGCGCAGATTGAACACCACCCAGCTGCGATCTTCGCTGTACTCCACCGATTGCGCGATCAAGCCATAGCTCGACGCCGGTTCGTCACCGGAGGGCGAATACTGGCCGGTGCCGATCATCAGCGGTTCGTTCAGCTCATTGATGCCGTACTGCAGGAAATTCGGGGTGGTCACCGGGCTGGTGCCCTTGAAGGTGTACGGATTGACCGTATCGAAGGTGCCGAACGCCATCACCCGCAACGTACCGCCCTTGGGCGCTTGCGGGTTGACCCAGTCGAAGTGGGTAAATCTGGCCGGGTACTTGAGCGTGCCGAACTGCGCATAACCGTGACTCTCGGTAATCGTCGCGCTTGCGGGTGAGCTCAAGGCCAGGCTGATCAGGAGCAGGAGGAGGGGACGCTTCAAGTCAGATCCGATCCAGGCGGCTTGGGCTTTGTGGGCCGTACAGTAACAGCTTGTCTGGACAGGAAAAAGACAGCGGGTTAATGGGCTGTTAATTGTGCGCTGAATAGCCCTGACTACAGATCAACTGTGGCGAGGGAGCTTGTCGAAACGTCGCACCGTCCCGCTCGGCTGCGAAGCAGTCGCAAATCCGGTAGGTCGAATTTGTCGGGAAGATTGTAGGGGGCCGCTTCGCGTCCCAGCGGGAGCAAGCTCCCTCGCCACAAGGGACTTATTGGTGCCTGAGTATCGGCAATAAAAAAAGCCCCTGAAATTCAGGGGCTCTTCTGTCAATGCGGCTGGTAAACCGTGAGCATCTGCCCAGGCTTGAGGGCCTTGCCGGCACCCGGGTTCCAGCGCTTGAGATGCTGCATCTCGACGTTGAAACGCTTGGCCACCACATACAAGGTGTCGCCACGCTTGACCTTGTACTGGGTCTGCTGCTGGCTGTCAGCCTTGCCTTTGGTCTTGCTGTTGGCCGCGATGACGGTATTGACCCGGCCACTGTTGCGAGCCGGGGCGCGCTTGGTGGTGTCTTGCATCACCAGGGTCTGGCCGACCTTGAGGTTTTTGCCGGACAACTTGTTCCAGCGTTGCAGATCCTTGACTTCGACCTTGTTGGCCTTGGCAATGGAACCGAGGTTGTCACCGCGCTTGACCCGATAGGCGCGCTTGAGCTTCGCCACTTCACTTGGGTCGGCCCCGTCGAACACCGGTTTCAGCGAGCGCGGGCTGATCAGTTCTTCAGGTCGCATGGTCTGCAGGCTGGCGGTCAGCAGTTGCGCCTTGGAGGTCGGCACCAGCAGGTGCTGGGGGCCGTCGATGGTGGTGCGCTGCTTGAATGCCGGGTTGAGCTGGAACAGTTCGTCTTCGTCGATGTTGGCCACCGCCGCGACCTTGGACAGGTCCATGCGCTGGTTGATTTCGACGACCTGGAAATACGGTTCGTTGGCGATCGGGTTGAGATTCACCCCGTACGCTTCCGGGGCCAGTACCACTTGCGACAAGGCCAGCAGTTTGGGCACGTAGGCCTGGGTTTCCGCCGGCAGCGACGACAGGTTCCAGTAGTCGGTTGGCAGGCCGAGCTTTTCGTTACGCTCGATGGCGCGGCTGACGGTGCCTTCACCGGCGTTATAGGCGGCCAGGGCCAGCAGCCAGTCACCGTTGAACATGTCATGCAGGCGGGTCAGGTAGTCCATCGCTGCGGTGGTCGAGGCAGTGATATCGCGACGGCCATCATAAAAGCGGGTCTGGCGCAGGTTGTAGTAGCGGCCGGTGGACGGAATGAATTGCCACAGGCCCGAAGCATCGGCCCGGGAGTAGGCCATCGGGTTGTAGGCGCTCTCTATCACTGGCAGCAGGGCCAGTTCCAGCGGCATGTTGCGCTCTTCGAGACGCTCGACGATGTAATGAATGTAGAGACTGCCGCGTTCGCCGGCGTTTTCCAGAAAGGACGGGTTACTGGCAAACCACAGGCGCTGCTGCTCGATGCGCGGGTTGACGCCCAGGCCGTCCTGCAGCTGGAAACCACCGCGCATGCGCTCCCAGATGTCTTGAGGCACCTGCGGACTTGGCTTTTCGCTCAGCCAGATCGGCTTCTGCTTGGCTCGCGCAGCAATGTTCGGCGTATGGCTCGCCTCGGACTGCGGAGCATGGCTGGAGCAGCCCGCCAACGTGGCGGACACAGCGACCGCGATGGCTTGAGCCAGGCGGGTCAACGTGTCTGAATTGACGGACTTACGTATGGATGACGACATTGGCTGGAAGTAAGTTCCGGGCAAAAATGTCGGGCGATTCTAGAAAGCGCACCCCCTGCGGTCAACCATTCAGAATTTTTGTACCAAGTGGTGAGTCACTTAGAACGTATCTTTCCACGCCCGCAGAGCCGCAAAAACCTCACTCGGCGCCCGGTTTTGAGCGCCTGCCCGTTCGTCCACTTTTTGTGTAACTAATGTTTCAGTGGTACGCAAAAACGGATTCGTGAGCTTTTCCAGGGCCAGGGTCGAGGGCAGGGTCATCACGCCTTTTTCCCGTTGTTGGGTGACTTTTTCCAGACGGGCGGCAATGTCCGGGTTAGTCGGTTCGACGGCCGCGGCAAATTTCAGATTGCTCAGGGTGTATTCATGGGTGCAATACACCAGCGTATCCTCGGGCAAGCTGGCGAGGCGGCTGAGCGAGTGGTGCATTTGTTCTGGCGTACCTTCGAACAGGCGTCCGCAACCGGCGGCGAACAGGGTGTCGCCGCAAAACAGCAGGCCGTGGTGGTAATAGGCGATGTGGCCGAGGGTGTGACCGGGCACCGCATAGACATCGAAGTCCCAGCCGAGGACGCTGACCTTGTCGTTGTCCTTGAGCGCCACGTCGCGCCCCGGGATGTTTTCGCTGGCCGGGCCGTAGACTTTGGCGCCGCTCGCCGCTTTCAGGCGTTCGACGCCGCCGACGTGATCGTGATGGTGATGGGTGATCAGAATGTCGCTCAACACCCAGCCCGGGTGCGCGGCCAGCCAGGCCTGCACCGGTGCGGCATCGCCCGGGTCGACCACGGCGCAGCGCTGGGTGCGGTGATCCTGTAACAACCAGATGTAGTTGTCGGTGAACGCGGGCAGGGCACTGATCTGTATCATCGTCGGAATTCGCCAAGCGGAAAACATTGGCGCATCTTAGAGCTTCTAGCGGCGTTGGAGAATGACATGACCGATAAAGCGTTCGCTCAGGCCGATCCCGACTGGCTGGCGTTGATCGGCGCGGCCCGAGAATGGCTGGCCGGCCCGCTCGGGCAATTTCTGCTGGATGAAGAACGACGCATGCTCGAAGACGAGTTGGGGCGGTTCTTCGGCGGCTACCTGGTGCATTACGGGCCGTCGGCCCAGACTCCGCCGTCGGCGCCGCAGGTGCAGCGCAACGTGCGGCTCGGCGCGCCATTGCCGGGGGTCGAGATCGTCTGCGAGGAACAGGCCTGGCCATTGAGTGAGCACGCTGCCGACGTGGTGGTGTTGCAGCACGGTCTGGATTTCTGTCTGTCGCCCCACGGTTTGCTGCGCGAAGCCGCAAGCAGCGTGCGCCCCGGCGGGCATCTGCTGATCATCGGCATCAACCCCTGGAGCACCTGGGGCTTGCGCCATGTATTCGCCCACGATGCGTTGCGTCAGGCACGCTGCATCTCGCCGTCGCGGGTGGCCGACTGGCTCAATCTGCTGGGCTTTGCGCTGGAGAAACGCCGCTTCGGGTGCTATCGTCCGCCGCTCGCGTCGCCCAAGTGGCAGGCCCGACTGGCCGGCTGGGAACGCAAGGCCGGCGACTGGCAACTGTCGGGCGGTGGCTTCTATTTATTGGTCGCGCGCAAGATCGTGGTTGGCCTGCGTCCGGTGCGTCAGGAGCGCCGCGAGCCAATGGGCAAGCTGATTCCGCTGCCGATGGCCAAGGTCAATCGCCGTCGTATCGAACCGTAAACCTTCTTTTTATAGTGGCCGGACTTGTTCCGGCCGCGGCCATCGTCGATCCGCGATTGACGGGGCCAGGCATTTTTCTGGATAGAGTGGCATGAGCGAAAGCGTCGATAGCGTAGAACTGTTCACCGACGGTGCCTGCAAGGGCAACCCCGGCCCGGGCGGCTGGGGCGCCTTGCTGGTGTGCAAGGGCGTCGAAAAGGAACTGTGGGGCGGCGAAGCCAACACCACCAACAATCGCATGGAGCTGCTCGGCGCCATCCGTGGCCTCGAAGCCTTGAAGCGGCCGTGCGAAGTGCTGCTGGTGACCGACTCGCAATACGTGATGAAGGGCATCAACGAGTGGATGGCCAACTGGAAAAAACGCGGCTGGAAGACAGCGGCGAAAGAACCGGTGAAAAACGCCGACCTGTGGAAAGAGCTGGATGAGCAGGTCAACCGGCACAACGTCACCTGGAAGTGGGTGCGCGGGCACATTGGTCACCACGGTAACGAACGGGCTGACCAGTTGGCCAACCGTGGGGTGGATGAGGTTCGCGGGTACAAGCAGAGCTGATTCCCTCCGTTGCACCGAGTCGTGGCCTTCGCGAGCAAGCCCGCTCCCACACTGGAATGCGTTTCCCTGTGGGAGCGGGCTTGCTCGCGAATGGGCGCGACACGGTCTGACTGAAACACCCCCACCGAGCGTGTTAACATCGCCGCTTTTGCACGATTGACCCCGTTGAGAATTGAACACTGATGGCCACCAGATCCGTTGTACTCGATACCGAAACCACCGGCATGCCGGTGACCGATGGTCACCGGATCATTGAAATCGGCTGTGTCGAACTGATCGGTCGGCGCCTGACGGGTCGGCACTTTCACGTCTATCTGCAACCGGATCGCGAGAGTGACGAGGGCGCGATCGGCGTCCACGGCATCACCAACGAATTCCTCGTCGGCAAGCCCCGTTTCGCCGAAGTCGCCGACGAGTTCTTCGAGTTCATCAACGGCGCGCAGCTGATCATCCATAACGCGGCGTTCGACGTTGGCTTCATCAACAACGAATTCGCCTTGATGGGGCAGCACGATCGCGCTGACATCACCCAGCATTGCACCATCCTCGACACCCTGATGATGGCCCGGGAACGTCACCCGGGGCAGCGCAACAGCCTTGACGCGTTGTGCAAACGTTATGGCGTCGACAACTCCGGCCGTGAATTGCACGGCGCCTTGCTCGACTCGGAGATTCTCGCCGACGTCTACCTGACCATGACCGGTGGCCAGACCAGCCTGTCGCTGGCCGGCAACGCTTCCGACGGCAATGGCACGGGTGAGGGCGCGGACAACTCCGCCACGGAAATCCGCCGTCTGCCGGCGGATCGTCAGCCTGCGCGGATCATTCGGGCGACGGAAGAGGAACTGGCGGCGCATATGGCGCGACTCGAAATCATCGCCAAGTCTGCGGGTGGCCCGGCGTTGTGGACGCAGATTGCCGAGGCTGATGCTCAGGCCTGAACACATTTTGTGGCGAGGGAGCTTGCTCCCGCTTGGCTGCGAAGCAGTCATAAAACCTGAATGCACATTGCTGCTGAACGAATACCAGGGGCCGCTTCGCGCCCCAGCGGGAGCAAGCTCCCTCGCCACAAAAGCCGAGTCAGGCTGAGTGAAGCCAACTGGCCACCCTCGCCACTTTCGCTGCAACCCTCTACCCTGAGTGCATTGGCAGACTTTGATCTGCCGCCTCGGGACACTGAGCCTCATGTACAAAGATTTGAAGTTTCCGGTGTTGATCGTCCACCGCGACATCAAGGCCGACACGGTCGCCGGTGACCGTATCCGTGGCATCGCCCGGGAGTTGGAGCAGGAAGGTTTTAATATCGTTTCGGCCATCGACTATACCGAAGGTCGGTTGGTGGCGTCGACCCATCACGGCCTGGCGTGCATGCTGATCGCTGCCGAAGACGCCAGCACCCATTCCCATCTCTTACAAAACATGGCCGAACTGATCGGTCTGGCCCGGGTGCGGGCGCCGGATCTGCCGATCTTCGCCCTGGGCGAACAGGTGACTCTGGAAAACGCCCCGGCCGATGCCATGGCCGAGCTCAATCAACTGCGCGGCATTCTCTATCTGTTCGAAGACACCGTGCCGTTTCTCGCCCGGCAAGTGGCGCGGGCGGCGCGCAAATATCTGGATGGTCTGCTGCCGCCGTTCTTCAAGGCACTGGTGCAGCACACCGCCGATTCCAACTATTCCTGGCACACCCCCGGTCATGGCGGTGGCGTGGCCTATCACAAGAGCCCGGTGGGGCAGGCTTTTCATCAGTTCTTTGGTGAAAACACCCTGCGTTCGGACTTGTCGGTATCGGTGCCGGAGCTGGGTTCGCTGCTCGATCACACCGGCCCGCTCGCTGAAGCGGAAGAGCGTGCGGCGCGCAACTTCGGTGCCGATCACACGTTTTTCGTGATCAATGGCACCTCGACTGCCAACAAGATCGTCTGGCATTCGATGGTCGGTCGCGATGATCTGGTGCTGGTGGATCGCAACTGCCACAAGTCAGTGCTGCACGCGATCATCATGACCGGCGCGATCCCGTTGTACCTGTGCCCGGAGCGCAATGAGCTGGGGATCATCGGCCCGATTCCGCTGAGCGAATTCAGCCGCGAGTCGATCCAGGCCAAAATCGACGCCAGCCCGTTGACCAAGGGCCGTGCGCCGAAAGTCAAACTGGCGGTGGTGACCAATTCGACCTACGACGGCTTGTGCTACAACGCCGAGCTGATCAAACAGAGCCTGGGCAACAGCGTGGAAGTCCTGCATTTCGACGAGGCGTGGTACGCCTACGCGGCGTTTCACGAGTTCTTCGCCGGGCGTTATGGCATGGCCACCTCGCGCACAGAAGACAGCCCGCTGGTGTTCACCACCCACTCCACGCACAAACTGCTCGCCGCGTTCAGCCAGGCCTCAATGATTCATGTGCAGGACGGCGGTGCGCGGCAACTGGACCGTGACCGTTTCAACGAAGCGTTCATGATGCACATCTCGACCTCGCCGCAGTACAGCATCATCGCTTCGCTGGATGTCGCTTCGGCGATGATGGAAGGCCCGGCCGGGCGTTCGCTGTTGCAGGAAACCTTCGACGAAGCGCTGAGTTTTCGGCGGGCGCTGGCCAATCTGCGCCAGCACATTGCGGCGGATGACTGGTGGTTCTCGATCTGGCAGCCACCCGGCGTCGAAGGCATCGACCGGGTGCGGACCGAAGACTGGCTATTGCAGCCGGACGCTGACTGGCATGGCTTTGGTGAAGTCAGCGACGACTATGTGCTGCTCGACCCGATCAAAGTGACCCTGGTGATGCCCGGTTTGAATGCCGGCGGCGCGCTGAGCGAGAAGGGTATTCCGGCGGCGGTGGTCAGCAAGTTCCTATGGGAGCGCGGACTGGTGGTGGAGAAGACCGGGCTGTATTCGTTCCTGGTGCTGTTCTCGATGGGCATCACCAAGGGCAAATGGAGCACGCTGCTCACCGAGTTGCTGGAGTTCAAGCGCAGTTACGACGCCAACGTCAGTCTGGCCACTTGCCTGCCTTGCGTGGCGCAGCAAGACACCGCGCGCTATCGCGGCATGGGCCTGCGTGACCTGTGCGATCAACTGCACGCCTGTTACCGCAGCAACGCCACCGCCAAGCATCTGAAACGCATGTACACGGTGCTGCCGGAAATCGCCATGAAGCCGGCCCACGCCTACGATCATCTGGTACGTGGCGAAGTCGAGGCGGTGCCGATCGATGAGCTGGAAGGGCGGATTGCAGCGGTGATGCTGGTGCCGTATCCACCGGGGATTCCGTTGATCATGCCGGGCGAACGCTTTACCGAGGCGACCCGCTCGATCATCGACTACCTGAAGTTTGCCCGCACGTTCGATAGCAGTTTCCCCGGTTTTGTCGCTGATGTGCATGGACTGCAACATGAAGACGAGGGCAATGGGCGGCAGTACACCGTCGATTGCGTCAAGGAATGAGGACTTTTCCGAGTATGCAACCGGTCATGAATCCGAAATACCCAGGGCTGTCGGTGCGCGTCGCCGACGATGGTTTCGCGGCGTACATCTGGGGCAGCGACTTCAGTTTCGAAGTCGCCGCGTACGGCGCGGCAGTCATTGGCCAACCGGTCGAGCGCTGGGCGGTGACGCCGATCGTGCCATACCGCAAGTGCTACGGCATCGATCCTGAAGAGTTCAGCAGCTATCGCGATGGCGCCGACAGCGCGATCTTCATGGCGTATCTGGATGACGAGCCGGTCGGCCATCTGGTGATCAGCACCAACTGGAACGGCTTTGCCCACATCGATGAGCTGGCAGTGCACGCCCCGGCGCGCCGGCATGGTGTGGCCAAGGCGTTGCTGGATGTCGCGCAATTCTGGAGTCGCAAGAAGAAACTGCCGGGGATCATGCTCGAGACCCAGAACAACAACCTCGGTGCCTGTCGCTTGTATGAACGTTGCGGCTACGAGATTGGCGGTATCGACCATTTGCGTTATCGCGGGATAGACCCGAACACCGCGGAAATCGCGCTGTTCTGGTATCGACTGTTCGATAACCCGCTGGAAAACCCGCTCAGCTCGCCAGCATCGCCTCGGCTTGTTCCGTGATGATCGCCAGCAGCGTCTGAATCGCTGCCGGCGTGGCGCTGTGTCGGTAGGTCAGGGCATACAGGCTGATCGGCACCGCCGGTGACAACGGGCAGACATCCAGTCCGCCGGCCCGTGCGCCGAGGGCGGTGAACGGGTCGACGATGGCCAGGCCTTCGCCGGCCTCGACCATGCTGCGCATCATCTGATGGGTTTGCACCCGGGTCTGGATGCTCGGCGCCGGGCGCAGGGCCTGAATTTTGTTCTCCAGCGCCGGGCTCAACGGGTCGTGGCCTTCAAGGCCGACCATCGCCTGGCCGGCGAGATCCTGCAGGGAAATGTATTTCTGCTTCGGTTGCAGCCAGCCGTGGGGCGCGAGCAGTTGCAGCTTGCCGTGGGCCAGCGGCTGCGCATGGATGTCGGGATGTTCCGGATCGTGCAGGCTCAGGCCCAGATCGCTTTCGCGCAGCAGCAGACTGCGGACGATGTCGCACGTGGGCGAACTGAGCAAGCGGCAGGGGGCATCGGGCAAGCGCCGGCGCAGCAGCGCGATGCTTTGCGGCAACAGGTGGTGCGCCAGCGGCGGGGTGCCGATGATGCGCAGGGGTGGGGCGAGGTATTGCCTGAGGCTGCTGGCCAGCCGTTGCACCGGCTCCAGCGCTTGATAGACGTGAGCGATTTCCACCTGCAACGCCCGCGCTTCAGGCGTCGACTGCAGGCGGCCACGGACGCTGGCGAACAGCATGAACCCCAACTGACTCTCGGCTTCGCGCAATCGCTCCTCGACGTCGGCCACCGGCAGTTGCAGCCATTCGGCGGCGGTGCCCAGGTGACCGGTCTGCAAGAGCGCCTGAATCACTTCGATATGACGTAAACGCATGCGTGAAGTCCATGTTCAGCAGGTGGGGTCAGTGGCTGAATCCTACCCCAAGTCTGCGCATATGACTTCTGCTCATAACGCGCGGTTATTGAGCGGCGGTTGTCTCAGGTTCGCGGATCAGCGTGATGTCCGACTGAACCAGCAAAAACTCGCTGTCACTGAGCTTTTTGACGCGATCGCCAATGGCCAGCTTGTAGGTGGTGACAGGCTCCATGCCGGTGAGACCGTCTGCCGACGGGGTGGATTCCTGGAACTCATGCACGGAATAAACGCGGCCTTCCGCATCTCTTGCATGGAACTGACCGACGAGTACTGCTGCCATCTGCTTAGAACCTCTGGAGATAAATCACTTGATTTGCGGCTTGGTAGACCGTCATCAAGCCCTGTAAGTTTTCCTACAGGAAAAAAATAATCAGCGCGGAGGAATTTCCTTCGCTCACTGGTGGAATCGGCTTCGGATCATCTATAACTACTGGCTCTTCCCTCCGACAGTCGAGAGTCTTCCATGAGCAATGTCTACAACGTCGCTGTAGTCGTCGGCAGCCTGCGCAAAGCATCGATCAACCGCAAAGTCGCACTGGCGCTGGCCGAGCTGGCACCGGCGAACCTCAAACTGAAGATTGTCGAAATAGGCGATCTGCCACTTTATAACGAAGACATCGACGGCGATTCACCGCCCGCAGCCTACAGCACTTTTCGCCAGGAAGTCGGCTCTTCCGACGCGGTGCTGTTTGTCACCCCGGAATATAACCGCTCCGTGCCGGCACCTTTGAAGAATGCGATTGACGTGGGCTCACGGCCTTACGGCAAAAGCGTCTGGGGCGGCAAACCGGGTGCGGTGATCAGCGTGTCGCCGGGAGCGATTGGCGGGTTTGGCGCCAACCAGCATTTGCGCCAGTCCTTCGTGTTTCTCAATGTGCCATGCATGCAGCAGCCCGAGGCGTATCTGGGTGGCGCGGGTTCGGCGTTTGACGAGGCGGGCAAATTGAGCGAGTCGGTGAAACCTTTTCTGCAGAATTTCATCAATGCCTACGGACAATTCGTAGAGCAACACAAAAAATAATCTGGTCAGAGCTGCGACAAACCAGAGATCCTGTGGGAGCGGGCTTGCTCGCGAAGGCGGTGTGTCAGACACAAAGTTTTCATCTGACACACCGCCTTCGCGAGCAAGCCCGCTCCCACATTTGGATCTCCACTCATTGAATAATTGAAGGCTGTCGCGAATGCTCGCTGCGTCACTGATCTTCCTGCTGACCATCACCCTTGTCATCTGGCAACCCAAAGGCCTCGGGGTCGGCTGGAGCGCGACGCTCGGCGCGGTGCTGGCCCTGATCTTCGGCGTCGTGCACCTGAGCGACATTCCGCTGGTGTGGCAAATCATCTGGAACGCCACCGGCACCTTCGTCGCGCTGATCATCATCAGCCTGCTGCTCGACGAAGCCGGATTCTTCGCCTGGGCCGCGCTGCACGTGGCGCGCTGGGGGCGGGGCAGTGGGCGCAAGCTGTTTGCCTACATGGTGCTGCTTGGCGCGCTGGTATCGGCGCTGTTCGCCAATGACGGCGCGGCGCTGATCCTCACGCCTATCGTGATTTCGATGCTGCTGGCGCTGCGCTTTTCCCCGGCGGCGACCCTCGCGTTCGTCATGGGCGCCGGTTTTATCGCCGACACCGCGAGCCTGCCGCTGGTGGTGTCGAACCTGGTCAACATCGTTTCGGCGGACTTCTTTCACATTGGCTTCAACCGCTATGCGGCAGTGATGGTGCCGGTCAACTTCGTCAGCGTGGCCGCAACGCTCGCCGTACTGATGTGGTTCTTCCGCCGCGACATTCCCAAGGCCTACGACCCCGAACAGCTTGACCTGCCGCACACGGCGATCCACGACAAAGCCACGTTCTACGCCGGTTGGGTGGTGCTGGTGATTCTGTTGATCGGCTGCTTCTTCCTCGAACAGCTGGGCATCCCGATCAGCGCGATCTCGGCGGTCTGCGCGGCGCTGCTGCTGGGGATCGCCGCCCGAGGCCACAAGATTTCCACGCGCAAGGTGCTGAAAGAAGCACCGTGGCAGATCGTGATTTTCTCGCTGGGCATGTATCTGGTGGTCTATGGCCTGCGCAATGCCGGGCTGACTGGGTATCTGGCCGGCTGGCTGGATGTGTTCGCCGGGTACGGCGTGTGGGGCGCGGCGCTGGGTACCGGGGTGCTGACGGCGCTGTTGTCATCGATCATGAACAACTTGCCGACAGTGCTGATCGGCTTGTTGTCGATCGATGCGAGTCAGGCCAGCGGTGTGGTCAAGGAAGCGATGATCTATGCCAACGTGATCGGCAGCGACCTGGGGCCGAAAATCACCCCGATCGGCAGTCTGGCAACCTTGCTCTGGCTGCATGTGCTGGCGCGCAAGGATATCCGGATTGGTTGGGGGTATTACTTCAAGGTCGGGATTGTGCTGACGGTGCCGGTGTTGTTGGTTACCTTGGCGGCGTTGGCTTTGCGGCTATCCCTTTAGACCTATTCGGCCTCTTCGCGAGCAGGCTCGCTCCCACAGGGAGTGGGTCGCCTCTCCCTACATTTGAAATGCAGTCCAAATGTGGGAGCGAGCCCGCTCGCGAAGAGGCCGGGTCAGGCATTGAAATTTTCAGGCCTGCCCCGGCACATTCGGCCAAAGATCCGCCACCAGAAACAACCGCTCCGCCTCTTCCCATTCGCCCTGCGCATTCTCGGTCAGGCGCACCAGCAGTTGCGCCGGGGCCATCGGTTCCAGGTCATCCAGCCACATCTGCAGGTGTTCAGCGCTCCAGGTCTGATCCGCCGGATAGTGCGCCGGCGCCAGCCACGCATGGCGGGGCAGGGGTTGCCAGCGGCCGGCCGGACGTTGAGCGACGAACGCCGGCCAGTCCTTCTGATGCAGCCAACTGCCACGCAGGTGCTGCGGATGCGCGCCTCTGGGCGGTTCGGCCTGACCGGGCCACGGGTACAGCAGATATCCGCCCAGCCACAGTTGCGCACTGAACACTTCGATGTCCAGCTTGGCCAGCGCCTCGCGGCTTTCCGGGCGCGCCGAGATCGGCAGTTGATGTTCGGCCAGATGCGCCAGTTTGCGGTCGAGCCGATCGTGACAGCCCGGCCCCAGCCACTGCGCCGGGTCGTGGCCGTTGCCCTCCTGCGGGCCGAGGTAGAGCTTGATCGCCAATTCCAGGTGATGCACGCCGTCGCGGTCGCGCAGCAGCATATCGAGTTCGCCGAGGGTGTGGCCTTCGCGGCGGATCGGCAGGTTGGCGGCAATCAGCTCGATGCCCGGCGCATGCTCCACGGCAAACTGCCACAACCGTTCGTAATACAGGCCCAGCCGCCGGGTACGCGCCTGCGCCAGCCAGTGCAGCAAGCCATAACTGTCGCGATCCAGTTGCCGCAGCCAGTGCTCCAGACGCGCGGGATCGCTCACCCAATCGCTGCCGGCCAGCGGATGGCGCTGCGGCCACGGCGTCGCGGCCAACATTGGCGGGGCGAGAATCACCCACGCCAGGTCACGCACTTCCGGATGGCGTAATTGGTGTGGCAACTGGAGCAAGTCGGGAAACAGGATCATCTTGCGAGCATAGCCTTAAACACGAGCGCACCCTTGTGGCTGAAAGGATTTTGTCTATGGCGGGCTTTCGCCCATAATCGTGCTTTTCGCGTTTTCGATTGTCCGCAGAGGTCCCATGGAGCAATTTCGTAATATCGGCATCATCGGTCGCCTGGGCAGTTCCCAGGTGCTGGATACCGTCCGCCGACTGAAACGCTTTCTGCTCGATCGTCACCTGCACGTGATTCTCGAAGACACCATCGCCGAAGTTCTGCCGGGCCACGGCCTGCAGACCTCGTCACGCAAGATGCTCGGCGAAGTCTGCGACATGGTCATCGTCGTCGGCGGTGACGGCAGCCTGCTCGGCGCCGCTCGCGCATTGGCCAAACACAATATTCCGGTGCTGGGGATCAACCGTGGCAGCCTCGGTTTTCTCACCGACATTCGCCCCGATGAGCTGGAAGTCGAAGTGGCCAAGGTGCTCGACGGCCATTATCTGGTGGAAAACCGCTTCCTGCTGCAAGCCGAAGTTCGCCGGCATGCCGAGGCCATTGGCCAGGGCGATGCGCTGAACGACGTGGTACTGCACCCGGGCAAATCGACGCGGATGATCGAGTTCGAGCTGTACATCGACGGCCAGTTCGTCTGCAGCCAGAAGGCCGACGGCCTGATCGTCGCCACGCCGACCGGTTCCACCGCGTATGCGCTGTCCGCCGGTGGCCCGATCATGCATCCCAAGCTCGATGCCATTGTGATCGTGCCGATGTACCCCCATATGTTGTCGAGCCGGCCAATTGTGGTCGATGGCAACAGTGAGCTGAAAATCGTCGTGTCGAAAAACATGCAGATTTACCCGCAAGTCTCCTGCGACGGGCAGAACCACTTCACCTGCGCGCCGGGCGACACCATCACCGTGAGCAAGAAAGCGCAGAAGCTGCGGCTGATTCACCCGCTCGACCACAACTACTACGAAGTCTGCCGGACCAAGCTCGGCTGGGGCAGCAAGTTGGGTGGTGGAGGCGACTGATGCTCGATCCCGCGCGCAGTTATGACTTGATTGGTGACGTGCACGGATGCGCCCTGACCCTCGAACACTTGCTTGACCGTCTCGGTTACCACAAGCAGGGCGGGGTCTGGCGGCATCCATCGCGCATGGCCGTGTTCGTCGGCGACATCATCGACCGTGGCCCGCGGATTCGCGAGGCGCTGCACATCGTCCACGACATGGTCGTGGCCGGGCAGGCGCTGTGCATCATGGGCAACCACGAATTCAACGCCCTGGGCTGGAGCACGCCGGCGCCTCCGGGCAGCGGCAAGCAGTTCGTCCGTGAGCACACGCCGCGCCATGCGCGCCTGCTGCAGGAAACCCTGACTCAGTTCGAAGGCCACCCCGGTGACTGGCACGATTTCCAGCGCTGGTTCTACCAACTGCCGCTGTTTGTCGACGCCGGACGTTTCCGCGTGGTGCACGCTTGCTGGGATGCCGGACTGATCGAACCGTTGCGCGCGCTGTTTCCCGATGGCTGCATCGATGAGCATTTTCTGCAGGCCTCGGCGGTTCCGGACAGCTTCGCCTGCACGGTGTTTGATCGACTGCTGCGCGGCACCGACATGCGCCTGCCGGATGGCTTGACCATGACCAGCGGCGACGGTCTGGTGCGTTCGTTCTTCCGTACCAAGTTCTGGGAAGACGACCCGAAAACCTACGGTGACATCGTCTTCCAGCCGGATGCACTGCCGGAGCCGGTGGCACAGAAGCCGCTGACTTCCAGTGAAAAAAACAATCTGCTGCGCTATGGCATTGATGAGCCGTTGCTGTTCGTCGGCCACTACTGGCGCAGCGGCAAACCGGCGCCGATCCGCCCGAATCTCGCGTGTCTCGATTACAGCGCGGTGCTCTACGGCAAACTGGTGGCCTATCGTCTGGATCAGGAAACACGCCTGGATCCGCATAAATTTGTCTGGGTCGATGTCGAGCGGCCGGAGGTGCTGCAATGAGTGCGGTAGCGGTATTGCGTCTGCCGTTGGCGGTGGATCTGAGCGGTTTCGTCAAACTGCTGCAACGGATGCAGGTGCCGCATCGGGTCAGCGAAGAGGCGGGCGAGCAGGTGCTGTGGGCACCGGCGGAAATCAGTGAGGACGTGCGGTCGCTGTACGAGCGCTTCCCGGCCGGTGACCCCGACCAACAGCTGGACATCCCGGTGGCCCCGACCTTCAAGCGTCCGGGCTTCGCCGAACAACTCAAACATGCCAAGGCCACCGGGTTCATCCTGCTGCTGAGCCTGCTGGTCGGCGGCCTGACCTATCTGGGCGACAACCTGGATACCCTGCGCTGGCTGACCTTCCTCGATTTCCGCGTGGTCGGCGAGTACATCCACTTCACGCCGCTGGCCGACAGTCTGGCGGCGGGGCAGTGGTGGCGCCTGTTCACCCCGATGCTGCTGCACTTCGGCATTCTGCACCTGGCCATGAACGGCATGTGGTACTGGGAGCTGGGGCGGCGCATCGAATCGCGTCAGGGCAGCATCAATCTGCTCGGTCTGACGTTGTTGTTCAGCCTGGTGTCGAACTACGCGCAGTTTGCCTGGAGTGGCCCGAGCCTGTTCGGCGGCCTGTCCGGCGTGCTTTACGGATTGCTCGGCCACTGCTGGATTTTCCAGTTGCTGGCGCCGAACCCGGCGTATCGCTTGCCGCGTGGTGTGCTGGTGATGATGCTGGTGTGGCTGGTGATTTGCATGTCCGGGCTGGTCTCGATGATTGGTTTCGGCCAGATCGCCAACGCCGCGCACGTCAGCGGGTTACTCATCGGATGCCTCACCGGTTTGTTGGGCGGTTTGTATAACCGCCGTAAACTGGCCGCCTAAAATTTTCAGTGAATAAAGAGCACGGAGACCCAGATGTCCTCTTTTAACGACATGATCAAGAACATCACCCCGGATATCTACGAGAGCCTGAAACTGGCCGTGGAAATCGGCAAGTGGTCCGACGGTGGCAAACTCACCGCCGAACAGCGCGAGCTGTCGTTGCAGGCGATGATCGCCTGGGAAATCCAGAACCTGCCTGAAGACCAGCGCACCGGTTACATGGGCCCGCAAGAATGTGCGTCGAAGTCGATCGAAGTGCCGAACATCCTGTTCAAGTCGGATGCCATCCATTGATCGAGATTGGCCGCGGTGCAATCAGCAAAATGTCGGCGCGCCTGGACGGGCCGAATGTGCAATACGCGTTTCGTCTGGATGACGTCGAGGTGCCGGTCAATCCCATGATCGGCACCACGGTGCGTCTGGAGTACCTGGGGGCGATCCACTGCACCCATTGCGGGCGCAAGACCAAAACCAGTTTCAGCCAGGGTTACTGCTACCCGTGCATGACCAAACTGGCGCAGTGCGACATCTGCATCATGAGCCCGGAGCGCTGCCACTTCGAGGCCGGCACCTGCCGCGACCCGGTGTGGGGCCAGCAGTTCTGCATGACCGATCACGTGGTGTATCTGGCCAACTCGTCGGGAATCAAGGTCGGCATCACTCGCGCCACGCAACTGCCGACCCGCTGGCTCGATCAGGGCGCGAGTCAGGCGCTGCCGATCATGCGTGTGTCGACGCGGCAACAGTCGGGCTTCGTCGAAGACCTGTTCCGCAGTCAGGTGGCAGACAAGACCAACTGGCGCGCCTTGCTCAAGGGCGATGCGGCGGCGGTGGATCTGGCCCAGGTGCGCGACCAACTGTTCGACAGCTGTGCCGAAGGCCTGGACGGCTTGCAGCAGCGATTCGGCCTACAAGCTATTCAGAAGATTACCGATGTAGAACCTCTCGAAATCCGCTATCCGGTCGAGCAATACCCGGCCAAAATCGTCAGCTTCAACCTGGACAAGAACCCGATTGCCGAAGGCACGCTGCTGGGGATCAAGGGTCAGTACCTGATTTTTGACACCGGCGTGATCAACATTCGCAAATACACGGCCTATCAGCTCGCCGTGCATCAATAAGGATTCCAGCATGCGCACCGAACAACCGAAGATGATTTACCTGAAGGACTATCAGGCACCCGAGTACCTGATAGACGAGACGCACCTGACCTTCGAGCTGTTCGAGGACCACAGCCTGGTCCACGCGCAACTGGTGATGCGCCGCAACCCGGAGCGTGGCCCGGGCCTGCCGCCGCTGGTGCTCGACGGCCAGCAACTGGAGCTGCTGTCGGTGACCCTGGCCGACCAGGAACTGAGCGCCGGCGATTATCAGCTGACCGAAAACACCCTGACCCTGCAACCGGCCAGCGCCAGCTTCACGGTCGACACCAGCGTCAGGATCCACCCGGAAACCAACACCGCGCTGGAAGGCCTGTACAAGTCCGGCACGATGTTCTGCACCCAGTGCGAGGCCGAAGGCTTTCGCAAAATCACCTATTACCTCGACCGCCCGGACGTGATGAGCAAGTTCACCACCACGGTGGTCGCCGAACAGCACAGCTATCCGGTGCTGCTGTCCAACGGCAACCCGATTGCCTCGGGCCCTGGCGAAGATGGCCGGCACTGGGCGACTTGGGAAGACCCGTTCATGAAGCCGGCGTACCTGTTCGCGCTGGTGGCTGGTGATTTGTGGTGCGTCGAAGACACCTTCACCACCATGACCCAGCGCAATGTCGCGCTGCGCATCTACGTCGAGCCGGAAAACATCGACAAGTGCCAGCACGCGATGAACAGCCTGAAGAAGTCGATGCGCTGGGACGAAGAGGTCTACGGTCGCGAGTACGATCTGGACATCTTCATGATCGTCGCCGTCAACGACTTCAACATGGGTGCGATGGAGAACAAGGGTCTCAACATCTTCAACTCCAGCGCCGTGCTGGCTCGCGCCGAAACCGCCACCGACGCTGCGCACCAGCGGGTCGAGGCGATCGTCGCCCACGAATACTTCCACAACTGGTCGGGCAACCGCGTGACCTGCCGCGACTGGTTCCAGCTGTCGCTCAAGGAAGGCTTTACCGTATTCCGCGACGCCGGTTTCTCCTCGGACATGAACTCGGCCACGGTCAAGCGCATTCAGGACGTGGCGTACCTGCGTACCCACCAGTTCGCCGAAGATGCAGGTCCCATGGCTCACGCGGTGCGTCCGGACAGCTTCATCGAGATTTCCAACTTCTACACCCTGACCGTGTACGAAAAAGGCTCGGAAGTGGTCGGCATGATCCACACCCTGCTGGGCGCCGAAGGTTTCCGCAAGGGCAGTGACCTGTACTTCGAACGCCATGACGGCCAGGCTGTGACCTGCGACGATTTCGTCAAGGCCATGGAAGACGCCAACGGTGTCGACTTGACCCAGTTCAAGCGCTGGTACAGCCAGGCCGGCACACCGCGTCTGGCGGTCAGCGAGTCGTATGACGCCGCGGCGAAAACCTACAGCCTGACCTTCCGCCAGAGCTGCCCGGAAACCCCGGACAAGGTGGAAAAACTGCCGTTCGTGATCCCGGTCGAACTCGGTCTGCTCGACAGCAAAGGCAACGAGATTGCCCTGCGTCTGGCCGGTGAAGCATCGGCCCAGGGCACCAGCCGCGTGATCTCGGTGACCGAGGCTGAGCAGACCTTCACCTTCGTCGACATCGCTGAACACCCGCTGCCATCGTTGCTGCGTGGTTTCTCCGCACCGGTGAAACTGAGCTTCCCGTACAACCGCGACCAGTTGATGTTCCTGATGCAGCACGACAGTGACGGCTTCAATCGCTGGGATGCCGGTCAGCAGCTGTCGGTGCAGGTGCTGCAGGAACTGATCGCCCAGCAGCAGAAGGGCGAGAGCCTGGTGCTCGATCCGCGTCTGATCTCGGCGCTGAAAACCGTGCTGTCCGACGAGTCGCTGGATCAGGCCATGGTCGCCGAAATGCTCTCGCTGCCGAGCGAAGCCTATCTGACCGAAATCAGCGAAGTGGCGGATGTCGAGGCGATCCACACCGCTCGCGAGTTTGCCCGCAAGCAACTGGCGGACAACCTGTTCGAAGCGCTGTGGCTGCGTTACCAGGCCAACCGTGATCTGTCGAAGCAAACGCCGTATGTGGCCGAGGCCGAGCACTTTGCCCGTCGCGCGCTGCAGAACATTGCGCTGTCGTACCTGATGCTCAGCGGCAAGCCGGAAGTGTTGGTCGCTACGCAAGAACAGTTCGAAAACAGCGACAACATGACCGAGCGCCTGACCGCGCTGGCGGTGCTGGTCAACTCGCCGTTCGAAGAACAAAAGGCCAAAGCACTGGCGACCTTCGCCGAGCACTTCAAGGACAACCCGCTGGTCATGGATCAGTGGTTCAGCGTGCAGGCCGGCAGCACGCTGCCGGGCGGTCTGGAACGCGTGAAAGCCTTGATGCAGCACCCGGCGTTCAACATCAAGAACCCGAACAAGGTGCGTGCGCTGGTCGGTGCGTTTGCCGGGCAGAACCTGATCAACTTCCACGCTGCCGACGGTTCGGGCTACCGCTTCCTCGCGGATCTGGTGATCGAACTGAACGGCTTCAACCCGCAGATCGCCTCGCGCCAACTGGCGCCACTGACCCGCTGGCGTAAATACGACAGCGCCCGTCAGGCGTTGATGAAGGCTGAGCTGGAGCGGATTCTGGCTTCGGGGCAGTTGTCGAGCGATGTGTACGAAGTGGTGAGCAAAAGCCTGGCGTAACACGTAACGACATGTGGGATCGGGCTTGCTCGCGAAAGCGGTGTGTCAGACACGGAGATGTCGACTGGTACACCGCATTCGCGAGCAAGCCCGCTCCCACAGTTATTTGCGTAGTGCACAAACCCCTGTAGGAGCTGTCGAGTGCAACGAGGCTGCGATCTTTTGATTCTGGTTGTTTGAATCAGGATCAAAAGATCGCAGCGTGCCGCAGCTCCTACAGGGTTATTGCGTTACTTCAGATCAAACCGATCCAGATCCATCACCTTGGCCCACGCCGCCACGAAGTCTTTGACGAACTGTTCCTTCGCGTCAGAACTCGCATACACCTCGGCCAGCGCACGCAGGATTGCGTTGGAACCAAACACCAGATCAACCCGCGTCGCCGTCCACTTCACGCTGCCGGTTTTACGGTCGCGTCCTTCGAACTCGTCCGCTGCCGGTGAGGTCGGCTTCCACTCCACGCCCATGTCCAGCAGGTTGGTGAAGAAGTCGTTGCTCAGGGTTTCAGTGCGCGACGTGAACACACCATGCCGGCTTTGCCCGACGTTCGCCCCCAATACCCGCAGACCACCGACCAGAACGGTCATTTCCGGCGCGGACAGGGTCAGCAGTTGCGCCTTGTCGATCAGCAGCGCTTCGGCGGAAACGGTGTATTTGCCCTTGCTGTAGTTACGGAAACCATCGGCAATCGGTTCGAGGAAACCAAACGACTCGACGTCGGTTTGCTCCTGAGTCGCATCGGTTCGACCTGGATTGAACGGCACAGAGACCGAGTGCCCGGCGTTTTTCGCCGCTTGCTCGACCCCGGCGTTACCCGCCAGCACGATCAGGTCCGCCAGTGAAACTTTCTTGCCGGATGAGCCGGCGTTGAACTCGTTCTGAATGCCCTCAAGGGTCTTCAGCACCTTGTCCAGTTGCTCCGGCTGGTTGGCCTGCCAGAATTTCTGCGGGGCCAGACGCAGACGGCCACCGTTGGCGCCGCCACGTTTATCGGAACCACGGAAGGTCGATGCGGCGGCCCATGCCGTCGAAACCAGCTCCGAAACGGAAAGTCCCGACGCTAGCACTTTGCTTTTCAGCGCCGCCGCATCGTTGCTGTCGATCAGCGGGTGAGTGGCTTCAGGAATCGGGTCTTGCCACAGCAGTTCTTCGTTGGGCAGTTCCGGGCCGAGGTAGCGCGACAGCGGGCCCATGTCACGGTGGATCAGCTTGTACCAGGCGCGGGCGAAAGCGTCCGCCAGTTGATCCGGGTTGGCCAGGAAGCGTCGGGCGATCGGCTCGTAAATCGGGTCGAAGCGCAGCGCCAGGTCGGAGGTGAGCATGGTCGGCGAGAGCTTTTTGCTCGGATCGTGCGCATGGGGAACGGTGCCGGCCCCCGCGCCGTTTTTCGGTTTCCATTGGTGCGCACCGGCCGGGCTTTTGAACAGTTCCCACTCGAAACCGAACAGGTTTTCCAGGTAGTTGTTGCTCCACTGGGTCGGGGTGGTGGTCCAGGTCACTTCCAGGCCGCTGGTGATGGTGTCGGCGCCTTTGCCGGTACCGAATGCGTTGCGCCAGCCGAGGCCTTGTTCTTCCAGGCCGGCCGCTTCCGGCTCAGGCCCGACATTGTCGGCAGGGCCGGCACCGTGGGTCTTGCCGAAAGCGTGACCGCCAGCGATCAGCGCCACGGTTTCTTCGTCGTTCATCGCCATGCGGCCAAAGGTTTCGCGGATATCGCGACCCGAAGCCACCGGATCTGGGTTGCCCTCGGGGCCTTCCGGGTTCACATAAATCAGGCCCATCTGCACCGCGGCGAGCGGGTTCTCCAGATTGCGTTCGCCCTGATCGGTGCGGCTTTGCTCTTTGCCGTGCAGGTCCGGTTCGGCTACCAGCGTGCCGTCACCGGGTTCCTGCATGGCGGATTTGTCCTTGCCGTAGCGGCTGTCGCCACCGAGCCATTCGTGTTCCGAACCCCAATAAACGTCTTCGTCCGGTTCCCACACATCGGGACGACCGCCGGAGAAGCCGAAAGTCTTGAAGCCCATGGATTCCAGCGCGACGTTACCGGTGAGTACGATCAGGTCAGCCCAGGAAATATTGCGACCGTATTTCTGTTTGATCGGCCATAGCAGTCGGCGGGCCTTGTCGAGGCTGACGTTGTCCGGCCAGCTGTTGAGCGGGGCGAAACGCTGTTGCCCGGAGCCGGCGCCTCCGCGGCCATCGGCGGTGCGATAGGTGCCGGCGCTGTGCCAGGCCATGCGGATGAACAGCGGGCCATAGTGGCCGAAGTCGGCGGGCCACCAGTCCTGGGAGTCGGTCATCAGCGCGCGCAGGTCTTGTTTCAGGGCCTGGAAGTCCAGGCTCTGGAAGGCTTTGGCGTAGTCGAAGTCCTTGCCCAGCGGATCGGACTTGGGCGAGTGCTGGCTGAGGATCTTCAGGTTCAGTTGATTCGGCCACCAGTCACGGTTCGTCGTACCACCACCGGCGGCGTGGTTGAACGGGCATTTCGATTCGTTTGCCATGTTCGAGTCCTTATCAGGTCTTGTACGGCCGGCTCGTGCCGACTTCGGAGTAGTAAGGCTAGACCCGACTCGGGCAACCAGCTAATAGGCCGACTATTGGAGGCTGATAGGCACAGTCTTTCAGCGTCTTTGAGCTATTGCACAGGCGGCCTGATTCCCTGAATCAGGCCTGAAATCCGCGTGCTTGAGCGCTTGCTGCAAAACGAATTGGAAGAATCGTGATGACAGAAAGAAATGTTATTGTATAACATAAAAAAGATTTCATTCTGTTTCTGCCGGTATTGTTTGCAACACGCCGGCAGCGATCCTCACTTTTCTGCTCACGGAAGTTTTGAAATGCCTGCCCGTTCCCAACCCCTTCATCGATGCCTGACTCCGCTGGCTGCCGCGCTGCTGATCGCCTCACCGGTGTTTGCCGCCGAGCCGCTCGAGTTGCAACCGCAAGTCATCACCGGCAACCCTTTGGGCAGCCAGACTCTGGCATCGCCCTCGACCGTCCTCAGCGGCGACGACCTTACGTTTCAACAGAAGGGCAGCCTCGGCGAGACCCTGAACAAGCAGCCCGGCGTGTCCTCGTCGTACTTCGGCCCCGGCGCGAGTCGGCCGATCATTCGCGGTCAGGATGGTGATCGCATTCGCATCTTGCGTAACGGTGTCGGCGCGCTGGACGCCTCGTCGCTGTCGTACGACCACGCGGTGCCACTGGACCCGGTCAACGTCGAGCGCATTGAAATCGTCCGTGGCCCGGCAGCGTTGCTGTATGGCGGCAGTGCGATTGGCGGGGTGGTCAACACCTTCGATAACCGCATCCCCACCGAAGCCATCGACGGCATCCACGGGGCCGGCGAGTTGCGCTACGGCGGCGCCGACACCACCCGCAGCAGCGCCGGGAAACTGGAGGCCGGCAACGGTCAGTTCGCCTTGCATCTGGACGCCAGCGCCCGTGAGTTCAACGACCTGAAGATTCCCGGCTACGCCAAGACCGGCGCGGCACGCGCCAACGACGACGGCGATTCGCGCAAGCATCGGCTGGCCAACAGCGACGGTCGTCAGGACGGTGGTGCCGTCGGCGGTTCCTACACCTGGGGTGACGGCTACGCCGGTCTGTCCTACAGCAATTACGATTCGAACTACGGCTCGCCCGCCGAAGACGACGTGCGCATCCGCATGCAGCAGGAGCATTACGCATTCGCCTCGGAAATGCGCAATCTCGACGGGCCGTTCAGCTCGATCAAGCTCGACGCCGGCTACACCGATTACCAGCACCGGGAAATCGAGGGCGGCGAGGTGGGTACCACGTTCAAGAACAAGGGTTACGAAGCACGGGTCGAGGCCCGGCATCAGCCGTTGGGCCCGTTCAACGGGGTGGTCGGCGCCCAGGTCAGCCGCAACGAATTCTCGGCGCTGGGCGAAGAAGCCTTTGTGCCGCACACCGATACCGACGCCGGCGCACTGTTCATTCTGGAAGAGTTGCAAGCCACCGAGCGCCTGCTGTTCACCCTCGGCGGGCGACTGGAACACACCACGGTCGACCCGGACGCCAAAGGCAACGAGCGCTTCGCCAATGCCGACCGCTCCAGCCGTTTCACCGCCGGCAGCCTGTCGTCCGGCGCGGTCTACACGCTGACGCCGATCTGGTCGGTCGCCGCGACACTCGGCTACACCGAGCGTGCACCGACCTTCTATGAGTTGTACGCCAACGGCGCCCACGTCGCGACCGGCACCTATGAAGTCGGCGATGCCGGGCTGTCGAAAGAAAAAGCCGTGTCCAGCGACCTCGCGTTGCGTTTCGATAACGGCACGCACAAGGGCAGTGTCGGCGTGTTCTACAGCCACTTCTCCAACTACATCGGCTTGCTCGGCACCGGCCGCACCCTGAATGACGAAGGCGAAGAGGACGCCGGCGGGATTCCCGAATACACCTACTCGGGCGTGCGTGCACGTTTCAGCGGCATCGAGGCGCAGGATCGCTGGACGCTTGGCGAAAATGCCTACGGCAAATTCGCGCTGGAGCTGTCGGGCGATTACACCCGCGCCAAGAATCTCGACAACGGTCAGGATCTGCCGCGCATTGCGCCGTTGCGCTTGAACAGCGGTTTGCTGTGGGAACTGGATCGCTGGCAGGCACGGATCGATATCGAACACGCCAGCTCGCAGCATCGTGTGCCGACCAACGAAAGCAGCACCGATGGCTACACCACGCTGGGGGCGAATGTGGGGTATCACTTCGATGTCGGCCAGAGCAAATGGCTGGCCTTCGTCAACGCCGAGAACCTGACCAACCAGACCGTGCGTTACGCCAGTTCGATCCTGCGCGATATTGCACCGGCAGAAGGGCGCAGCATTCAGGTGGGGTTGCGTACGACGTTCTGATTAGTTGACCTGTTAACACTTCCCCCTGCAGGAGCTGCCGCAGGCTGCGATCTATTGATCTTGATCTTGAAAAAACAAAATCAAAAGATCGCAGCCTGCGGCAGCTCCTACACGGGGGTTATCAGCTCGATTGCGCAGTGTCATCATCCGGCAGCGCATCCAGCGGATCTTCCTGCCCCGGCAACTCGGTAATCACGCTGAAATCCGTGACCTCGACCGCACCCAGTCCATAGCCCAGCAAGTGGAACGAAAAGGCCTTGCGCGGTTGCGGGTTGTCGAAGCTGAAATCCATCTCCAGCGGCTGATCGGCCGTGGCAACCATCTCGGTCGGCAGGCCCAGTTGCACGTCCTGTTCGAACTCCTTGGCCTTGAGCTGAATGTACGCCGCCTGCTGCGGATCCACCGAGCGCACGGTCAGGCGCACGCGGGTGTGCGAGCCCTTGGGCATTTCCAGGTATTGCGCACCGATCAGGTTGTCGGCCCAGTCATCGTTGATCTGCGCCTGCAGCGGGATCACGTTGTTGCTGCCGAACTGGTAACGCTGATTGAGCGGGGTGCGCAGCAGCGACAGGTCCAGCGCCATGGCCCGCGCGGCTATCTGCCGGGCCTGCTGGCTGCTTTCGGTGCCCTTGAAGGTGGCGCGCTCGGCAATGAAACCGGCGCTTTCGTAGTAGCGACAACGGCGCGGCATGTCGCACTCGGAAAAGATTCCCTGGCCGTTGTGGTAGCGCAGTTTGCCGTTGGTGTAGGACATGATTTCGCGTCCGCTGTCGTAGTCGCGGAACAGCGAACGGCCGCTCAGCGCCGACGGCACCGGCAGATCGAAATAGTCGAGGATCGACGCGCTCAGATCGACATGACCGTACACCCCGGCATTCAGTCGCGGCAGTTGCTCGTGTTCCGGCGCCAGCGTCAGGTTGAAGCCCCACGACGACGCCAGACGCACGCCGTCAATGCCGTGGGATTCGTCCGAGGTGATCACCACCAGCGTGTCCTTGAGCACGCCCTGGCGTTCGAGACCGCTTAGGAACTGCTCCAGCGCATCGTCCAGGTAACCGACGGCAGCCTGTTTCGGCGTCTCGTAGCGCGCCAGATACTCTTCCGGTGCGGAGTAGGGCTGGTGGGTGCCGACGGTCAACAGGGTGAGCATCCAAGGTTTTTTCTGCTTCTTCAGTTGGCCAACGTAATCCAGCGCGCCTTCGAAGAACGCTTTGTCATCCTTGCCCCACGGGAATTCCAGATAGTTGGCGTTGGTGAACCATTCCAGACCATGGGTCGCATCGAAACCGATGTGCGGCATGATCTTGTCTTTGGCCATGAAACGCAGACCGGCGCCTTGCAGATAGTGAGTGCTGAAGCCGTTCTGCCGCAGTTGCGCCGGCAGGCAGGCCTGATTGCGCTCCTGCTGGGTGAGCATTTCAACGCCTTTGGGCGTGCCGTTGTTGAGCTTGTCGTAATCGCCACAAAGCATGGCGTACAGGCCGCGAATGGTCTGGTGTGTGTGCAGCACGTAATCCGGGGTGTTCATGCCACGCTCGGCCCAGCGGCTGAGGTTGGGCATCAGGTCTTCCTGATAGTGACTGCCGATGGCCTCGCGATTGGCGCGGATGTAAGCGCCGGGAATGCCTTCCAGAGCGATGATCAGCACGTTGCGCGCCTGCCCCGGCGCGGCCAGCAGCTTGTGGCCGTTGAGATCCAGATCCGTCAGCCCGGCCATCTGTGGCGCGGCGGGTTCGACGTCACCGTCCAGCCATTCCTCGGCCTGCAACTGCAGGTCGGCGACTTGCGCGGCGAGCAATTGATGCGGCAGGTTGTACATGCGCCATGGATCTTCTTCGCTCGGCCACTGGTTTTGCACGCCCCAGTGCGCGGCGAACAGCAGCGCCGGTGCGGCCCACACGGCGCGGGGCAGGGCAGCAGCGGGTTGCGCGCGATTGGCGAAACACGTCAGCAACCAGAGCAGCAGCGCCAGCAGCAGGGCAACCCCCAGCGCCGGATGGGCGAAACCGCCACCGGTGGAGTTTTCCACGAACTGCGGGTCAATCAGGTAATGCAGGTCGGTAGGATTCGGCAGCCGGCCGACAGCGCTGACCAACTCGGCCGTCGCCACCGCCAGCAACCCCCAGAACAGCAGCAACGGCAACGCCAGCCACCACGCGCGACGATGCAGCGACACCACCAACAAACTGCCAATGGCCAGGTCGGACAAATAGCCCAGCGGCGACGACCAGCCCAGCGCCGCGCGCAGGCACACCGGCACGATCAGCACCAGCAGAATCAAGGAAAACAGGCGGGCATGCGGCTGCCGCAACCAACGCAAAAGAACGCTCACAAAAAAGACCTTCCAGCCATCAAACCGTCATAAAAGTGTGCGCGATGATACCAAGGGTGGGCTGTCTGATCGCCCTTTTAAACACGCGGCTGATCTGCTCTCGCAAGCGCGGTAAAGGGCCTGAAGCCATGACCGGCGTTCGTGTCAGCCCGATAGCGGCGAATGGGCGCGCTGCTGTCGACGGCAGATTTATTGTTTCAGGCTGTTTAAGGAAGTCGCCCGCACTGTATGAAAGCCACACCACGACGGCAGCTGGAATCGAAGAAGCGCATGGCGATGCCGGCAGCTGACAACTCTGAGGCATCGCCCACCGTCAGCCAATTCGGCGATCAGTCCAAACCGTCGTCGAAGATGCTTTCAATCGGTAACTCGAACGCCCGGGCAATCTGAAACGCCAGTGGCAGGCTAGGGTCATAACGCTCGTTTTCGATGGCGTTGATCGTCTGGCGCGACACCTTGAGGCGTTCAGCCAGATCGACCTGCGACCAGTTGCGCTCGGCGCGGAGTGCCTTGAGGCGATTTTTCATTGGTAGCGACGTCGCGCGATTTGCAGGCCGAGAATCCACATGGCGCCCATCACGGGCCACACGCAAGTCCACGGTATGTGTGGGGCGCCGACGTTTTCCAGAAAACCGTAACTGAAGGTCAGCAGCGCCGAGGCGGCGAATGCAAATCCCAGCGCTTCGAACTGTATACGCAGATGCATTTCGTCCATGCGCCGCATGTTGCGCACGATGCTCCAGCACATCAATCCTGCCGGGATAATCGGTGTCAGCGCGACGGCTGAACGCAGAATCATGTTGGCATCCGTCAGGTATTGCGTAGCGATCACTGAGGCCGTCAACACCAGCATATAGAGGATCAACGCCGCGCCCATTTCAAGGTAGTACCGGTTCATTCTTCAACTTCCTGTGTAAAAGACCCTTTACATACTTGCTAAAATTTTTCCTTATGTAAAGCAAGCTTTCCATAAACCTCGACCGGGTTGTTTCTGGACAGCCTAATGGCCACTCAGTAGCATTCGAGCCCAACGGACTTTCCCTCTGCACGTCGTCCGACGTGGAATGCTCAAGGAATCGACATGCGCGACACCCCTAAAGGCGAACAACGAACGGTCGTGACCTTGGTCAACGGCGAGGTTCACCACGAAACCCAGATCAGTTTCAGTTCGGTATAGCCATGCAAGCGTTCACAAGTGGAAAGGTCGTCATCGAGTTCGGTGATTTCAGAGGAACGATGGTTCGCCATGAACGGTTTTTGATGCCTGCCGGCGAGTATCAGGATCGGTATTGGGTCAGGACTGCACAGGGTGATCTGCCGCTGGATCTGTTCAACAAGCATCTGCCGGTCAAGCGGGGCGAAGAGATCTCGGTACTCTACGGCTGCCTGCCGGGTGGCGAACGCAAGAGCGCGATCTGTGTGTTCAACCACTGCGAGGGTCGGCTCACGCCGCTGTCGGAGGGGAAAATGCTTCACGAAGAATTCATTCATCGCATCCCGGTCAGCCTCCCGTATGTTGCCTGCCTGGCGACCTCGGCAGTGGCGGGGGCGTTCTTCAACTGGTGGGGCGCGCCGGCGGGATTGGTCGTCTACTACCTGCTGAAGGCCGAGAGCGCCAAACGCAAAATGCTTCTGGTCAGTGGTCTGGACCTGCACCTGGAGAAGTTGAGCAAGCGTTATTTGCGTCAAGCATCGCGGGGCAGGATCAAGCGGTTGCTGGCGCGAAATCCTCGAATGACTGCACAGTTGGATTTGAACAAGCAGGACAGTGATTCGCTGGCGATTGCGCGAGACGCGTAACGCGCAAAAAAAGGGGCGACCTGATCATCGATCAGGCCGCCCCTTTTTATTGCCGCCAAGTCAGATCAATGCATCTTGCTGTGATCGTGACCTTCCATGTGCGTCAGCGCACGGACTTCAGCTTTGACTTCGACGGTTTCTTTCTCGCCCTTGGCGTTTTCCACAGTCAGGGTCAGCGGCACGCTTTCGCCTTCCTTGAGCTGGCCGGTCAGACCCATCAGCATTACGTGGTAGCCGTTCGGGTCGAAGGTGACCGCTTTGCCGGCCGGCAGGTCGACCGATTTGACCGGGCCCATGCTCATCACGTCGTTCTTCATCGACATTTCGTGGATCTGCACATCTTTGGCCACCGGCGAGGCAACGCTCAGCAGTTTGCTGTCGCTGTCAGCGGTGACGGTCATGAACGCGCCGCTGGCCGATTGGGTCGGCACGGTCGCACGCACCCAGGCGTCGTCGACCCTGGTCTGAGCGCTAGCCTGAAAAGCCAGGCCCAGCAGGGACACAGCGAAAACGGCGCGTTTGATGTTGTTCAAAACGGGGTGCATCAGCAGACCTCCATAACGGTGAGCAAATCTTCCGTGCACTCTTGTGCCGAAAGCGATACAGACAGACCCATGCGCAACTGGCCGCGCGAGTCGTAGACGTAACTGGTGGACGTGTGGGAGATGGTGTAGGTGTCGCCCGCCGGCGCTTTCTCGAAGAACACGTCGAATTCCTTGGCGGTGGCCTGGGTTTCTTCCAGCGTGCCGTACAGTGCGACGAAGCTCGGGTCGAAGGCTTTGACGTAGGCGTCGAGGATCTGCGGCGTGTCGCGTTCCGGGTCAAGGGTGATGAAGATCACCTGCAGACGGTCGCCGTCCTTGCCCATGAGTTTCTTGATTTGCGCGGCGCGGGCGAGGGTGGTCGGGCACACCGCCGGGCATTGGGTGAAGCCGAAGAAGATCATCGGCATCATCCCGCGAAAGCTCGACAGCGTCATGGTTTCGCCGTCGGTGTTCTTCAGCTTGAAGGTGCGTCCGAGGATCTTGTCACTCAGGTCCTTGCCGTACTTGTACGACAGTTGGCCACGGGTGTCGCAGCCGGCGAGCAGGCCCAGGCCCAGCACGCCCATTCCCGCAAGCACCTTGCGGCGAGTCAACAAAGCCGTCATCTAATACCGCCTTTTGCAGCCCGTCAGTCGGCAGGACTGGCGGGGGGTTAACCGTAAAAGCGGCGCATGATACCAAACTGAAGGCAGACCCCGGCCACGGATCGCCGCGCGGCGCAGGATCGGGCGACAAAAGGTGTAAGAAAAAGTGACGAGTGACTACTGAACACTCGCCTCATCGGCCCGCCAGCCGCCGCCCAGCGCGGTGTACAGATTGACCTCGGCCACCAGTTGCGCCAGCCGGTCAGTGATCAGACCCTGTTGCGAACTGAACAGTGAACGTTGCGCATCGAGGAACACCAGACTGCTGTCGACGCCATTCTGATAACGGTGCTGTGCCAGGTTGTAGTAGTCCTGAGTGGCCTGCACCAGGTCGCGCTGCGCCTGCAATTGCTGCTGATAAGTGCTGCGCGCCGCCAGGCCATCGGCGACTTCCTGAAACGCGGTTTGAATCGATTTCTCGTATTCGGCAACCGCCACGTCTTTCTGCAACTTCGAATAATCCAGACTCGCGCGCAGGCTGCCAGCATTGAAAATCGGCAGGTTGATTTGTGGCTGGAAAGTCCAGCCCCCCGATCCGCCGCTGAACAGTCCGGAGAGGTCGCGGCTGGAAGTGCCGGCGCTGGCGGTCAGGCTGACGCTGGGGAAAAACGCCGCCCGCGCCGCGCCGATATTGGCGTTGGCCGCCTTCAGTTTGTACTCGGCCTGAAGAATGTCCGGGCGTCGTTGCAGCAGATCCGACGGCAACCCGGCCGGCAGTTGTTGCACCAGATCGCTGGACAGTGGCCGCGCCGGCAGTTTCTCGGGGACCTGAGCGCCGACCAGCAGCGTCAGGCTGTTCAGATCCTGCGCCACCTGGCGTTTATAACGCGCCAGATTGGCCCGCGAACTGTCGACACTGGTTTGCGCCTGCGCCTGCTCCAGCGCCGAGGACTTGCCAGCGTCACGGTTGCGCGTGGTCAGGCGCAGGCTTTGCTCATCGGCGGCCAGGGTCTGGCGGCTCAGCTCGAGCAGCTCCTGATCGGCGCGCCAGGTCAGGTAGGCGTTGGCGACGTTGGCCACCAGACTCAGCTCGGCACTGCGCCGCGCCTGCTCGGTCGCCAGCCAGGTTTGCAACGCCTGCTCACTGAGGCTGCGCACCCGGCCGAAAAAATCCAGTTCATAGGCACTGACGCCCAGATTCACCGCGTAAGTGGAATTGATCAGCGCTTTGCCGCGGGTCACGCTGGGCGGCATGCGCTGGCGCGATTCGCTGGCAGTGGCCGACACCGCCGGCAGCAAATCGGCACGCTGAATCCGGTACTGCGCCTGGAACGCTTCGACGTTCAGCGCCGCCACCCGCAGATCGCGATTGTTGACCAGCGCGCTTTCGATCAACTGTTGCAGCGCCGGGTCGTTGAACAGTGTGCGCCAGTCTTCAGTGCGCGGTGCAGCCTGTGTTGGTGCCGGGTAAACGGTGCCTTGCGGATACTGCGCCGCGCTCGGTGAGGCAGGGCGCTGGTACTCGGGAATCAACGAACAACCGGCCAGCAGGACGGCGAAGGACAGCAGGGAAATGCGCAACATCGGACGCTCTCATGCAGAAAAAACACGTGCCGGGGACAGAGTCCCCACACCACTATCGAACACCGCTGAACCATGACCCTGCGGTTACGCGCCGGCCATCCAGCGCGCCAGCCCGTGCCGTCCGCTGACCCCGAGTTTGGCGGTCGCCCGTTTGAGATAGGTCTCGATCGAACTGCTCTTGACCCGCAGCTTCTCGGCCAGTTGCGGGACTGTGCCGCCGGTCAGCAGGCCCAGGCAGACTTCCTTTTCCCGCGCCGACAGCACGATGCCGCCCAGCGCCAGGCGCTCATCCAGCATTTGTTGCAACGGTGCCTGCTCCAGATCGGCCAACGGTGGGCGCGGCTGTTTGGCGATGATTTGCCGACTGAGGTGTGCGTGCCGTTCAATCAGCGGCAGCAGGGTGTCGGACAGACTTTTGAGAAACGACAGCTCCGGCAGGGAAAACACCCGTTGCGTATGCGGTCGGTAGAACGAGATGACACAGCGGCGGTTGGAGGTGCGGGACACCAGATTGCACTGGTGGACGCTGTGCTGCGGATGTCGTGGCTGAAGTGATGCTTTGAGTTGAATCAGCAGGGAATCATTCATCTCGATCATCTTCTGCAACAACGGATGATCGTCCGGACTCTTCAACGGGTCCGGTGGCGGGAAGGTCTGGGGCAGGCCGGCGCTGCCCAGCGCCTTGATCTCGACCACGCTGGCCTGGCGCTCGTCGAGGATCCACTCGCTGAGGTCGACGCGATTGACCGGCACCAGGGTGTCGACCAACTGGAACATATTGCTGGCGAAATGATCGTCGCCCGTGCTGGCAATCAGTTCCCCCAGTTGCCAGTAGAAGTGCGGGTTTTCCATGTTGCGAATGCTGCCGGTCAGATTCATATCCTTGTCATCCCTGGTTCCGAGTCATCACCGAGTCGTCCGCTGTTTATGCAAAAGCCGCCCACGCAATCGTCCATCCTTGAAACTGATCTGGGGCGGGATTTAAGCCTATGGATTTGTCCTACGTCTGTAGGGGAAAACAGGGACACAAAGTGCCATCATTTCTGAAACTTGGCGCCGGGCTTCTGACGCCATTTGGTACAGATGTCGTGCTCTGTCTGACTGTTTGGTCACGGAAAAGCCTTGAAAACCGGGACATTTACGTTGTTGGGAGGTAACTGAGAGGGCCGATGGCAGCGCTGATGTGTGGCATTTTTCCTACAAGTTTTTCAGTGTTTCCTGTCCGAACCTTTAGATAGTTCCCGCCCAGTCAGGGTCAACAAGCACTGACAGGCTCGCGCACGGGGTGGGGTTGTCCGGGTTTCACGTGTCATGTCGGCATCGGGGCCGATGCTTGAATAGGCGCAAAATCACATGAGAAGGATCTTATGCCGCCTATTTCTGCTCCTGCGGTGGCCACGCCGTCCGCATCGCTCCAGACGTATCCGCTGACCGCTGCGCAGCTGGATATCTGGCTGGATCAGCTGAGTCGCGGTGATTCGCCGCTGTACAACATTGGCGGGTACATGGACCTCAGCGGCCCGCTGGATCCGGCACTCATGCACGCCGCCCTCGAAGCGCTGGTGGCCCGGCACGACGCGATGCGCACGATCCTGCTGCCGGGCGCCGGTGTCGATGGCTTGCCTCTGCAGCAGTTTGCCCGCTCATTACCGGTGCCGATGCCGATCGACGATGTGTCGGCACATACTGACCCGGAGGCGGCAGCGCGGGCCCTGGTGCAGGCGCGCATCAATCAGCCCTTCGTGCTGGACGGCGGCTGCCTGTTCCGTTTTCTGCTGATCCGCCTTGATGGCGAGCGCCATTGGTTGTCCGCTCAGGCTCATCACTTGATCGTCGATGGCTGGAGCTTCGGCGAAATGTTCAAGTCGCTGGACGAAATCTATAACGCGCTGGCGCAGGGCCGGCCTGTACCGGCTTCGGCACCGTCGTACATCGACTTCATCGAAGACAATGCGCGCTATCACGCGTCGCCGCGTTATGCGCAGGACCGCACCTACTGGCTGGACAAGTACCGACAATTGCCCGAGCCGCTGTTGCTGCCGCGATATCAGCAGAGCCTGGCCGGCAATGCCGCGCAGACGCAGGTCCATGCGCAGCCCTTGCCGGCGCTGCTGCACCAGCGCATGAAGCAGGTGGCCCGGGAATTTGGCGCCTCGGCATTCCATGTGTTGCTGGCGGCGCTGCACGTGTATTTCAGCCGTACCGCCGAGCGTGACGAATGGGTCGTCGGGCTGCCGATCCTCAATCGCTCCGGCGCGCGCTTCAAGTCCACGCTTGGGCTGTTCGCCCAGGTCAGTGCGGTGCGCATGGGCTTCGGCCGCGAACGCACCTTCGCTGAACTGATCAGCACGATCCGTGAGGAACTGCGCAAGGATTTCCGCCATCAGCGTTTTTCCGTGAGTGAGATGAACCGTGCCCTGGGCCTGCTGCGTGAGGAGCGCTCGCAGTTGTTCGAGGTCACGGTGTCCTACGAGCAGGGCGCTCACGATTATCGCTATGGCGAGGCGTCGGGGCGGATGATCAAGGCCTCGAACCAGGAAGAGGCCACGCCGCTTGCGGTGCACCTGCTGAGTAATCTGACCAATGACGACGCGCGCCTCTACCTGATCTACAGCGAGGCGTTTTTTGCCGCCGATGAGGTCAAGGCGCTGGCCGACCGCTGGTTGCTGATTCTGGAGCAAGGGCTGGAGGCGGTGAACCTGCCTGTCGCGGATTTCGCGCTGAGCACGCCCGAAGAAAGCGCGCTGCTGCAACAGTGGAATGCGACACGAGTGGAGTACCCGAGCGCGACGACCATCCATCAGCGTATCGAGGCCCAGGCCGCGCAACGACCACAGGCGCTGGCGGCGGTTCATCAAGGGCATTGCCTGACCTATGCCGAGCTCAATCAACGCGCCAACGCGCTGGCTCATCATCTACTCGATCTCGGTGTACGGCCGGATGACCGGGTGGCCATCGTCGCCCGGCGCGGGCTCGACACACTGGTCGGGCTGTTGGCCATTCTCAAGGCGGGTGCCGCTTATGTGCCGCTCGACCCGGCGCATCCTGCCGAGCGCCTGAGCTATCTGCTGGAGGACAGCTCGCCAATCGCGGTGCTGACCCAGAGTGCGTTGCGCGGGCACCTGCCGGCGTTGTCGGTGCCGGTGATCGAGCTGGATCACCCGACCTGGTCCAGCGCCCATGTCGGCGCACCGAAGGTGCCGGGGCTGACCCCGGAAAACCTCGCGTATGTGATTTACACCTCCGGCTCTACCGGCCTGCCCAAAGGGGTGATGGTCGAGCACCGCACGCTGTGCAATCTGGTCGATTGGCACACTGACGTTTTCGATCTGCGTGCCGGTAGCCATACGTCGAGCCTGGCCGGGTTCGGTTTCGATGCGATGGCCTGGGAAGTCTGGCCGGCGCTGTGCGTGGGCGCGATCCTGCACCTGGCGCCGGTCAGCGATGGCAACGAAGACATTGATGCGCTGCTCGACTGGTGGCGTGCGCAGCCGCTGGACGTGAGTTTTTTGCCGACCCCGATCGCTGAATACGCGTTCAGCCGCCAACTCGATCACCCGACGTTGCGCACGCTGCTGATCGGTGGCGATCGCTTGCGTCAGTTCCCGCGTCAGCAATCGTTCGAAGTGATCAACAACTACGGACCGACCGAAGCCACCGTGGTGGCGACTTCAGGGCGCATCGACGCCGGGCAGGCGCTGCACATCGGCAAACCGGTGAGCAATGCCACGGTGTATCTGCTCGACGAGCAGCAGCAACCGGTGCCGATTGGCGTGAGCGGCGAGTTGTACGTCGGCGGGGCCGGGGTGGCTCGCGGTTACCTGAACCGCGCGGACCTGAGCGCCGAGCGCTTCCTGCGTGATCCGTTCAGCGCTGAACCGGGCGCGCGCCTGTACCGCACCGGCGACCTTGCACGCTGGCGCGCCGACGGCAATCTGGAGTATCTGGGGCGCAACGACGATCAGGTGAAAATCCGTGGCGTACGGATCGAACCGGGCGAGATCGAGAGCGCACTCGCCAGCCATACGGCAGTGCGCGAAGCGGTGGTACTGGTGCGCGACGGGCAACTGCTGGCGTGGTTCACCGAGCAGGCGCCGCTGGACATCAACGCGTTGCACGCGCACCTGAAAACGCGCCTGACCAGCGCCATGTTGCCCAGTGCTTATGTGCGTCTGGCGGTGTTGCCGCTGACCGCCAACGGCAAGGTCGATCGCAAGGCGCTGCCGGCCCCCGGGGCGGAAGATTTGATCCGCCGCGAATACGAGGCGCCGCAAGGCGAGGTCGAAATCGCTTTGGCGCAGATCTGGGCCGAAGTCCTGCAAGTCGAGCGGGTCGGGCGTCACGACCATTTCTTCGAACTCGGCGGACACTCGTTGCTGGCGGTGATCATGATCGAACGCATGCGTCAGCTCGATTTGAGCAGCGACGTGCGCGTGCTGTTCAGTCAACCGACTCTGGCGGCGCTGGCGGCTTCAGTCGGCAGCGGTCGCGAGATCGAAGTGCCGGCCAACCGCATCACCGCCGATTGCACCCACATCACCGCGGATATGCTGCCCCTGCTGCAACTGGATCAGCCGACGCTCGACCGGATCGTGGCCACTGTGCCGGGCGGCGCCGCCAACGTGCAGGACATTTATCCGCTGGCACCGCTGCAGGAAGGCATTCTCTATCACCACATCACCGCCGCTCAGGGCGATCCGTACCTGCTGCAATCGCAACTGGCGTTCGACAGTCTCGAGCGCGTCGAAGCCTTCGCCGCTGCGCTGCGCCAGGTCATGGCGCGCCACGACATTCTGCGCACCGCGGTGCTCTGGGAAGGCCTGACCACCCCGGTGCAGGTGGTGTGGCGCGAGGCGATTCTGCCGTTGCAGGAGGTGGAGCTGGACCCGGCCAACGGCCCGATCATCGACCAGTTGCACGCGCGCTTCAACGCCCGGCGTTATCGCCTCGACGTCAGCCAGGCGCCACTGATGCGTCTGGTGTATGCCCGCGATCCGGCGCTGGATCGGGTGGTGGGAATTCTGCTGTTCCATCACCTGGCCATGGACCACATCGCTCTTGAAGTAATGCGCGGCGAGATGCAGGCCAGCCTGTCGGGGCAGGTCGTGGCGCTGGCGCCGCCGGTGCCGTATCGCAATTACGTGGCGCAGACGCTGCTGGGTGTCACGGAGCAGGAACACGAGGTGTTCTTCCGCACGCAACTGGCGGACATCGACGAGCCGACCCTGCCGTTCGGGCTGCAGGAAGTGCAGGGCGACGGTAACGGTATCGAGGAAGCGCAGCAGGTGCTGCCGGCGGACGTGTATCAGCGTTTGCGCACCCAGGCGCGACAGGCCGGTGTCAGCGTCGCCAGTCTGATTCATCTGGCGTGGGCGCGGGTGCTGGCGGCGACTTCGGGCCAGCAGCGCGTGGTGTTCGGCACCGTGCTGATGGGGCGCATGCAGGGGGGCGAGGGTGCCGACCGCGCCTTGGGTGTGTTTATCAATAGCTTGCCGCTGCGCATCGATGTCGATGCAGGCGTGCTGGACGCGGTGCGCGCCACCCATGCGCGGCTGACCGCGCTGCTCGGCCATGAACACGCTTCGCTGGCACTGGCCCAACGCTGCAGCGGCGTCGCCTCGCCGTCGCCGCTGTTCAGCGCGCTGCTCAATTATCGGCACAGTGACGAATCCGAACTGCTGGAACCATCCAGCCAAGCCTGGCAAGGCATCGAAACCCTGGCCAACGAGGAGCGCACCAATTACCCGCTGACCATGAGCGTGGACGATTTTGGCAACGGCTTGCGCCTCACCGGCAGGGCCGTCGTCCAGATCGGCGCGCAACGGATTTGCGGCTACATGCAAACCGCGTTGCACGGTTTGCTGCAGGCTCTGGAGCAAACGCCGCAACAGCCGTTGAATCAGTTGCCGATCCTGCAGCCGGAGGAGTTGCAACGCTTGCTGATCACGTTCAACGCCACCGAGGTCGATTGTGCGCTGGACCAGCCGTTGCACACGCTGTTCGAAGCACAGGTGCGGCGCAAACCACACGCCGTCGCCGCACAGACCGGCGAGCGAAGCCTGACCTATGCGCAACTCAACGAGCGCGCCAATCGCCTGGCCCATCACCTGCGCGAAGTCGGCGTGCAACCGGACTCGCGCGTAGCGATTTGCGTCGAGCGCGGGCTGGATCTGATCGTTGGTTTGCTCGGCATCCTCAAGGCGGGCGGCGCCTATGTGCCGCTGGACCCGGACTATCCGCTGGAGCGCCTGAACTACATGTTGCAGGACAGCGCGCCTGTCGCACTGCTGGTGCATGGCGCCACGCGACAACTGCTGGGCGAGCCGGGTGTGACGCTGATCAATCTGGATCACGGCAGTTGGGAGCAGCAGCCGTCAGACAACCTTCAGGTGCCGGGCCTGAGTGCTTCGAACCTTGCCTACATGATCTACACCTCCGGCTCTACCGGGTTGCCGAAGGGCGTGATGATCGAGCATCGCAGCGCCTGCAACATGGTGCATTGGGGTTCGCAGATTTCGCCGCCGACCGAACACGGCGCGCTGCTGCAAAAAGCGCCGTTCAGCTTCGACAGTTCGGTGTGGGAGATCTTCTGGCCGCTGTGTTCCGGCATGCGCCTGGTGCTGGCGCGACCGGACGGTAACCGCGATTCGGCCTATGTGGTGCAGACCATTCGCGAGCAGCAGGTGACGGTGGTCAAGTTCGTTCCTGCGCTGCTGCAGCAGTTCATCGAACAGGACGGTGTCGAGCAGTGCACCAGCCTGACCGATGTGCTCAACGGTGGCGGCGAACTCAGTGCAGCGCTGGCGCGCCAGGTGCGCGATCGCCTGCCGTGGGTGCGGTTGCATAACGTCTATGGCCCGACTGAAACCACGGTGGACAGCACCGGCTGGACGCTGGAGCCGCACATGCCGGTGCCGGATAGCGTGGTGCCAATCGGCACGGCCTTGAGCAACACTCGGCTTTACGTGCTAGATGCGTACGGTCAGCCGGTGCCGCAAGGCGTCAGCGGTGAGTTGCACATTGGCGGCGTCGGCGTGGCGCGTGGTTATCACGGACTGCCGGAAATGCAGGCCGAGCGCTTCATCGACAGCCCGTTTGTGGCGGGTGATCGCCTGTACCGCACGGGAGATCTGGCGCGCTACAACAACCACGGCGAACTGGAATTTCTCGGCCGCAACGACTTCCAGATCAAGCTGCGTGGCTTGCGCCTGGAGCCGGGGGAAATCGAGGCGCGGCTGATCGAGCATCCGGCGATTCGCGAAGCGGTGGTGATGGTCCGTGATGAGCGTCTGGTGGCCTGGTACACCGTGCGCTCGGGCGTAGAAGCACCGAGTCTGGAGGCCTTGCGCGCGCATGTGCTGGAGCGCCTGCCGGAATACATGGTGCCGGGCGCGTTTGTGCGGCTCGACGCTTTGCCGCTGACACCGAACGACAAGATCGATCGCAAAGCCTTGCCGGAACCGGGTGCAGACGCGGTGATCAACCGCCCATACGTGGCGCCCGAGGGTGAAGTCGAAACCGCGCTGGCGCAGATCTGGGGTGAAGTCCTCGGCGTCGAACAGGTCGGTCGCCATGACAACTTCTTTGAACTGGGCGGGCACTCGCTGCTGGCAGTGAGTCTGGTGGCGCGCATGCGTCAGAGCGGTTTGCACACCGACGCCCGGGCGCTGTTCAGCCAGCCGACGCTGGCGGCGCTGGCGCTCAGCACCACACCCGAGGCGCAGCAAGTGGTCATCCCGCAAACCACCATCCCGAGCCTCAATCGCAAACGCCGGCTCTAGCCCGGAATTGATTGTGTAAACCAAACCCTGTGGGAGCGGGCTCGCTCGCGAATGCGGTGTAACAGTCACCATCAACATCGACTGACCCACCGCATTCGCGAGCAAGCCCGCTCCCACAGGGGGATTGCGGCGGCCGAGCCTGTGGCTTGTCCCCGCTTCCCATGTCAGCCCCGCAAGCCCCGATGTTTTAGCTTTTCCAGGCTGCGCGCAGCAGGCACGGACTCGCGGCTGCGCGCTCCTTTTTCTCGTATTTACAGCAGGTTATCCCATGCATTTCAGCGAACTGATGGCTGTTATTTCCACCCATGCGATCCGCCTTCAACAGGAAGATGAAGACCTGGTCATTCTGGGCAGCGACGACGCGCTGGACGATGCGTTGTGGGACAGCCTCAGCGAACACAAGGCGCAGCTGCTGGAACTGGTCGCGCAACACGGTGGCGACTGGCTGAGCCCGGCGTTTCGCATCACCCCGGACATGCTGCCGCTGGTGACGCTGGATCAGCCGACCATTGATCGGCTGGTCGCCAATGTGCCCGGCGGCGCCGCCAACCTGCAGGACATTTACCCGCTGGCGCCGCTGCAGGAAGGTATGCTCTATCTGCATCTGTCGGCGCCCGCCGGCGACCCTTACGTGTCGCAGGCGCGGTTCGCCTTCGACAGCCGTGAACGTCTGAACGCCTTCGCCGAGGCGTTGCAGTGGATGATCGAACGCCACGACATCCTGCGCACCTCATTCGTCTGGGAACGCCTGGATGAACCGCTGCAAGTGGTGCAGCGGCAGGCTCGTCTGTATTGCGAAGAAATCGCCCTCGACCCGGGGGCGGATGCACTGACGCAATTGCTGGAACGCCACGACCCACGGTTCTTCCGCCTCGACATCCAGCAGGCGCCGCTGCTGCGTCTGGTCTACGCCATGGACCCGGACAACGGTCGCGTGGTCGCGCTGTTGCTGTTTCATCACCTGATCATGGACCACGTCGCGCTCGATGTGGTGCGCCGCGAAACCCGCGCGCATCTGCTTGGCCAGACCGCGCAGGTCGGGCCGGCGGTGCCGTACCGCGATCACCTGGCCAAGGCCCGTCTGCGTCTGGACGAGCAGGTGCACGAAGCGTTTTTCCGCGAGATGCTTGCCGACATCGACGAGCCGACCTTGCCCTGTGGTTTGCAGGATGTGCAGGGCGATGGCCAAGGCATCGAAGAAGCCTTGCTGATGCTCGACACCGACTTCAGCCGCCAACTGCGCGGGCAGGCGCGCCAGCTCGGAGTCAGCGTCGCCAGTCTGATGCACCTGGCACTGGCGCGGGTGCTCGGTCAGTTGTCCGGGCGTACGGCGGTGGTGTTCGGCACCGTGCTGCTGGGACGGATGGCGGCGGGTGAGGGCGGCGAACAGGCGCTGGGGATGTTCATCAACACCTTGCCGCTGCGCGTGGATGTCGGGCAGGACGGCGTGCGTGCCGGGGTGCTGGCGACCCATCGGCGCCTGACCGCGTTGCTCGGCCATGAGCAGACCTCGCTGGCACTGGCCCAGCGTTGCAGCGCGGTGGCGGTGCCGACGCCGCTGTTCAGCGCGATCCTCAACTATCGCCATAGCAGCAGCGAAGAGATCGCCGAAGTCAGCGAACTGGCCCCCGGCGTGCAGGTGCTGGGCGCCCGCGAGCGCACCAACTACCCGCTGACGATCAACATCGACGACCTCGGCGAAGACTTGCGCATCACCGCGCTGGCCGATGCGGCGCTGGGCGCCGAACGCATCGCCGCTTATCTGCACACCGCGTTGCACAGCCTGCTGCAGGCCTTGCAATCGACCCCGGATGCGCCGCTGCAACGTCTGAACATTCTGCCGGCCGCCGAGCGCGAATACCTGCTGCACGGGGTCAACTCGCCGTTGCCGCAGTTCCCGGAAACGCCGCTGATTCATCAGCAATTCGAAGCCCATGCGGCGGCGCGCCCGGAGGCCACAGCGCTGCTGTTCGAGGCGCAGACGCTGAGCTACGGCGAGCTTAACCGCCGCGCCAATCAGCTTGCCCATCACCTGCTGGCACACGGAATTCGCCCGGATCAGCGCGTGGCGATCTGCGTCGAGCGTGGCCCGCACATGATCATCGGCCTGCTCGGTATCCTCAAGGCGGGCGCCGGTTACGTCCCGATCGACCCGGCGTATCCACTGGAGCGCATCGCCTACACCCTGCAGGACAGCGCCCCGGTGGCGGTGCTGACCCAGGCCGATACGCTGGACCGGGTTGGCGCGCTCAACGTGCCGATCATCGACCTGGACAGCCTGCAGTTGCAGGCTGAACTCAGCAGCAATCCGCAGATTCCCGAGTTGACTCCCAGTCATCTCGCCTACGTGATCTACACCTCGGGCTCCACCGGATTGCCCAAAGGCGTGATGGTCGAACACCGCAACGTAGTGCGGCTGTTTTCGGCGACCCACGATTGGTTCAACTTCAACCCGCAGGATGTGTGGGCGCTGTTCCATTCCTTCGCTTTCGATTTCTCGGTCTGGGAAATCTGGGGCGCGCTGGCGTTTGGCGGGCAATTGTTGCTGGTGCCGCAGGCCGTCAGCCGCTCGCCGGACGACTGCTACGCGCTGCTGTGCCGCAGCGGCGTGACCGTACTCAATCAGACCCCGAGCGCCTTCCGCCAGTTGATCGCCGCGCAGGGGCGCAGCCCGTTGCAGCACTCGTTGCGCGAAGTGATCTTCGGCGGCGAAGCGCTGGAACCGGGCCTGCTCAAACCGTGGTACGCGCGGGTCGGCAATGCCGGTACGCGGCTGGTGAACATGTACGGCATCACTGAAACCACGGTGCACGTGACCTATCGCCCACTGCAGGCAGCGGACGCGCTGCTGGTCGGGCGCAGCCCGATTGGCGTCGCCATCCCCGACCTGCAGCTGTACGTGCTCGACGCGCAGCGCGAACCGGTGCCGGTCGGTGTGATCGGCGAGTTGTACGTCGGTGGCGCCGGGGTTGCCCGCGGCTACCTCAACCGCGAGACGCTGACTGCCGAGCGCTTTATTGCCGACCCGTTCAGCGGCCGTGCCGAGGCGCGTCTGTACAAGACCGGTGACCTCGCGCGCCGGACGGCGGATGGCAGCCTTGAGTACCTGGGGCGCAACGACGATCAAGTGAAGATCCGTGGTTTCCGCATCGAACTCGGTGAAATTGAAGCTCGCCTCGCAGCCTGCGCCGGGGTGCGCGAAGCGGTGGTGATCGCCCGCGAAGACAGCCCCGGCGATCAGCGTCTGGTCGCCTACTGGCTGGCCGCCGCAGGCGCTGAGCCAAGCGCTGCGCAATTGCGCGACGAGTTGCTGCTGTCGCTGGCCGACTACATGGTGCCGAGCGCGTTCGTGCGCCTCGATGCGTTGCCGCTGACCAGCAACGGCAAGCTCGATCGCAAAGCCTTGCCACAACCGGACAGCGAGGCATTCGCCCGTCGCGGTTTCGAAGCCCCGCTGGGACCGGTGGAAACGCTGATCGCCGGAATCTGGCAGACCCTGCTCGGTGTCGAGCAGGTCGGGCGGCATGACAATTTCTTCGAACTTGGCGGCCATTCGCTGTTGGCAGTCAAACTGATCGAACGCATGCGTCAGCACGACTTGCAGTGCGACGTGCGCGTGCTGTTCGGCCAGCCGAGCGTGGCGGCACTGGCGGCGACCTTGAGTCACCGTCACGCCCTGCGAGTGCCGGACAATCTGATTCCTGCCGATTGCCCGCGGATCACCCCGGACATGCTGCCCCTGGCGACGCTGGATCAGGCCGCCATCGACCGCGTGGTCGCCACTGTGCCCGGCGGCGTTGCCAATGTGCAGGACATCTATGGCCTGGCACCGTTGCAGGCAGGGATCCTCTATCACCATCTGGCGACCAGCGCCGGTGACCCGTACGTGTTGCAGGCGCAATTTGCCTTCGCCGGACTGGCGCAGATCAAGGCTTTCGTCCGTGCGTTGAACGCAGTGATCGAACGCCACGACATTCTGCGCACCAGCGTGGTCTGGGAAGGGCTTGAAGAACCGGTGCAAGTGGTCTGGCGCGAGGCGCCGCTGGCGCTGGAACGGGTCGATGCCGACCTGCTGGAGGGCGATGTGCTGGAGCAGATGCAGGCGCGTTTCGATCCGCGGCACTACCGCCTCGACCTGCGCCGCGCACCGCTGATGCGTCTGGCCTACACCGAAGACCGTGAACAGCAGCGCTGGGTCGGCATCCTGTTGCTGCACCACATCGTGCTCGACCACACCGCACTGGAAGTGTTGCTCGCGGAAATGAACGACAGCCTGTACCCGAGCGGCGTCGATCTGCCGCCGCCGGTGCAGTACCGCAACTACGTGGCGCAGGCGCAACAGCAGGCCAATGCCCAGGCGCATGAAGCGTTCTTCCGCGACATGCTCGGCGACATCGACGAGCCGACCGTGGCCTTCGGTGTGCAGGACGTGCATGGCGATGGCAGCACGATCATTGACAGTGAGCAGGCGCTGGACGCTGGCGTGGCCGAGCGCTTGCGCGAGCATGCGCGCCGCCTCGGTATCAGCGCCGCCAGTCTGGTGCACCAGGCCTGGGGCCAGGTGCTGGCGCAGGTTTCGGGGCGCGAAGAGGTGGTGTTCGGCACCGTGCTGATCGGGCGCATGCAGGGCGGCGAGGGCGCCGATCGCGCACTCGGCATGTTCATCAATACCTTGCCGCTGCGGGTCAGCGTCGGCGCGACCGCGGTGCAGCAAGGCGTGCGCGCTACTCATGAACGTCTGGCGCAACTGCTGGCGCATGAGCAGGCCTCCCTGTCGCTGGCCCAGCGTTGCAGCGGTGTTGCCGCGTCGCTGCCGCTGTTCAGCAGCTTGCTCAATTATCGCCACAGTGCGGCGGAACCGGCAGGCGTGACTTGGGACGGGATCGAGATTCTCAGCTCGCGCGAGCGCAGCAACTATCCGCTGGTGGTCAGCGTCGATGACCTCGGCACCGGTTTCCGCCTGAGCGTGCAAGCGGTGCCACAAGTGGATGGCGCGCGGGTCTGCGATTACTTGCAGACCGCGCTGCACAACCTGCTGACCGCCCTCGAGCACAATCCGACCACGCCGCTGCGGCAGATTTCGGTGATGTCGCCGAGCGAGCGCCAGCGGGTCCTGGTCGGGTTCAACATCACCGGTCGCGACTACCCGCAGGCGCAGACCGTGCAGCGTTTGTTCGAGGCCCAGGCGGCCGCGCACCCCGAGGCATTGGCGGCGGTACAAGGTGCGCAGCAGGTGAGCTATGGCGAACTCAATCAGCGGGCCAATCGCCTGGCGCATCACCTGATCGGCCTTGGCGTGCAGCCCGATGATCGAGTCGCCCTGTGTGTCCGGCGCAGCCCGGACATGCTGGTCGCGCTGCTGGCGATCCTCAAGGCCGGCGCCGGTTATGTGCCGGTCGATCCGGCGTATCCGCCGGAACGCATCGCCTACCTGTTGCAGGACTGCGCCCCGGTGGCCGTCGTGGCGCAGGCATCGACCCGTGATCTGCTGGGCGCAGTGCCGGTCATCGATCTGGACCGCGACGACTGGCAACATCAGCCCGAGGTCAATCCGCGAGTCCCGGCGCTGACGCCGGCCAATCTGGCCTACGTGATCTACACCTCCGGCTCCACCGGCCAACCGAAAGGGGTGATGGTCGAGCATGCGACCCTGGAAAACCTCGTGCACTGGCACGCTGAAGCCTTCGACTTGCAGGCCGGCAGCCAGACGGCGAGTGTCGCCGGCTTCGGGTTCGATGCGATGGCCTGGGAAGTCTGGCCAACGCTGTGTGTCGGCGCCACTTTGCACCTGCCGCCGGCGTCGATCCGCAACGAGCACCTCGACGAGCTGCTCGACTGGTGGTGCGCGCAGCCGTTGCAGGTCAGCTTCTTGCCGACGCCGGTGGCCGAATACGCGTTCAGCCGGCAATTGCAGCACCCGACCTTGCGTACGTTGCTGATCGGTGGCGACCGACTGCGTCAGTTCAGTCGCCAGCAAACCTTCGCAGTGATCAACAACTATGGCCCGACCGAAGCAACGGTGGTCGCCACCTCGGGGCGGGTAGAGCTTGACCAGCCGTTGCATATCGGCCGTCCGATCGCCAATGCCAAAGTCTACGTGCTGGACGCTGAGCAGCGCCCGGTGCCGGTGGGTGTGGCCGGCGAGTTGTATGTCGGCGGGGCGGGTGTGGCGCGCGGTTATCTGAATCGCCCCGAGCTGACCGCTGCGCATTTCCTCTTCGATCCGTTCAGCGACGAGCCGCAGGCACGCATGTACCGTACCGGCGATCAGGCGCGTTGGCTGGCCGACGGCAATATCGAGTACCTGGGGCGCAACGACGATCAGGTCAAATTGCGTGGCGTGCGTATCGAACTCGGTGAAATCGAAGCCGCGCTCGGCAGCCACGCTGCGCTGCAGGAAGCGGTGGTGCTGGTCCGCGACGGGCGGCTGATTGCGTGGTTCACCGAGCGCACAGCGGTCGATATTCAACAGTTGCATACGCATTTACAGGCACGCTTGCCGGATGCGCTGCTGCCGGCGGCTTACGTGCGTCTGGACGCATTGCCGCTGACCGCCAACGGCAAGATCGACCGCAAGGCCTTGCCGGAGCCGGGGCACGGCGCGTGGCTCAGCCGCGAATATGAAGCCCCGCAAGGGCCGGTCGAGACGGCGCTGGCGCAGATCTGGATCGACGTGCTGAAAGTCGAGCGCGTCGGGCGTCAGGATAATTTCTTCGAACTGGGCGGGCATTCGCTGCTGGCGGTGAGCCTGATCGAACGCATGCGCCAGATCGACCTCGCGGCTGACGTTCGCGTGCTGTTCAATCAGCCGACTCTGGCCGCATTGGCGGCCGCGGTGGGCAGCGGTCGCGAAATCGAGGTGCCGGCCAACCGCATTCCGCCGGGCTGCACGCACATCACCCCGGACATGCTTAGCCTGACTGAACTCGATCAGGCCAGCATCGAGCGCATCGTCGCCACCGTGCCGGGCGGGGCTGCCAACGTGCAGGACATCTATCCGCTGGCACCGTTGCAGGAAGGCATTCTTTACCACCACTTGAGCGCCGACCAGGGTGATCCGTACCTGCTGCAATCCCGGCTGATCTTCGACAGCGTCGAGCGTCTGCGCACCTTCAGCCATGCCTTGCAGCAGGTCATCGAGCGCCACGACATTCTGCGCACCAGTGTGCTCTGGGAAGGGCTGGCGAGTCCGCAGCAAGTGGTCTGGCGTCAGGCGCCGCTGGTGGTGCAAGCGGTGCCGCTGGATCCGGCGCAGGGCGATGTTCTTGAGCAGTTGCACGCGCGGTTCGATGCCCGGCACAACCGCCTCGACCTGAGTCAGGCGCCGCTGATGCGCATCGTCTATGCCGAAGACCCGGCGCAGCAACGGGTGGTGGCGATCATCCTGTTCCAGCACTTGATTCTCGACCACACCGCCATGGAGGTGGTCGGCCAGGAAATGCGTGCTTTCATGTTCGATCAGGCCGACAGCCTCGGCACGCCGATGCCGTACCGCAACTACGTGGCGCAGGCGCGTCTGGGGGCCAGCGAGCAGGAACACGAAACGTTCTTCCGCGACATGCTCGGCGATATCGACGAACCGACCCTGCCGTTCGGCCTGCACGATGTGCAAGGCGATGGCGGCGACATCGAGGAGGCGCAGCAAGCCGTGGATGCCGGGTTGACCCTGCGCCTGCGGGAGCAGGCGCGGCAGTTGGGTGTCAGCCCGGCGAGCCTGATGCACCTGGCCTGGGCGCAGGTGCTGGGCGTGCTTGCCAACCGCCGCGATGTGGTGTTCGGCACGGTGCTGTTGGGTCGCTTGCAGGGCGGCGAGGGCGCGGATCGCACCCTTGGCGTGTTCATCAACACTTTGCCGTTGCGGGTGGATGTCAGCGAAGGCGTGCGCGCTGCGGTCAAGACCACCCATGCACGACTGACGGCATTGCTCGCCCATGAACACGCGCCATTGGCGCTGGCCCAGCGCTGCAGCGCGGTGTCCGGCGCGCCGCTGTTCAGCGCCTTGCTCAACTATCGGCATAGCGCCGCCGAGGCACAGCCGCGTGACGGTCAGGGCATCTGGGAAGGCGTGCAATTGCTCGGTGGCGAAGAGCGCAGCAACTATCCGCTGACCCTCAGCGTCGACGATCTCGGCGAAGGCTTTTCCCTGTCGGTGCTGGCGTTGGCGCAGATCGGCGCGCAACGGATCTGCGGCTTCATGCACACCGCACTGGAACATCTGGTGCACGCGCTGGAGCAGACGCCACAGCGTGCGCTCAACCGTTTGCCGATTCTTTCGGTGGAGGAATACGAGCGCTTGCTGGTCGGATTCAACCCGACCGCGGCGGCGTATCCGCGCGGTGCAACGATTCAGGCGCTGGTGCAAGCGCATGCCGAGCAGCAGCCGCAGGCATTGGCGGTGGTGCAGGGCACGCAGCAACTGACCTATGCGCAACTCAATCAGCAGGCCAATCGCCTGGCGCATCACTTGCTCGGCCTCGGCGTGCAGCCGGACGATCGGATTGCCGTATGCCTGCAACGCGGCCCGCAGATGCTGGTGGCGCTGCTGGCGATTCTCAAGGCCGGCGCCGGTTATGTGCCGGTCGATCCGGCGTACCCGGCCGAACGCATCGCCTACCTGTTGCAGGACAGCGATCCGGTGGCGGTGCTGGCGCAGGGCTCGACCCGCGAGTTGCTGGGCCGGGTGCCGGTGATCGATCTGGACAACGCCCTCTGGCAACACCTGCCGGCTACCAATCCGCAACTGCCGACCCTGACCCCGGCGCATCTGGCCTACGTGATCTACACCTCGGGTTCGACCGGCCAGCCGAAAGGCGTGATGGTCGAACACGCGACCCTGGAAAACCTTGTGCACTGGCACTGCGAGGCGTTCGATCTGCGTGCCGGCAGCCACACCGCGAGCGTCGCCGGTTGCGGTTTCGACGCGATGGCCTGGGAGGTCTGGCCGGCGCTGTGTGTCGGCGCGACCCTGCACCTGCCGCCGCCGTCGATCAGCAACGAACACCTGGATGAACTGCTCGACTGGTGGCGCGCGCAACCGTTGCAGGTGAGCTTCCTGCCGACGCCGATTGCCGAATACGCCTTCAGTCGTGAGCTGGGTCATCCGACTTTGCGCACGCTGTTGATCGGCGGCGACAAGTTGCGGCAGTTCTCGCGTGAGCAGACGTTTGCCGTGATCAACAACTACGGCCCGACCGAGGCCACGGTGGTCGCCACCTCCGGCCCGGTCGCCGTCGGCGCGCTGCTGCACATCGGCCGGCCCATCAGCAACGCCCGGATCTACTTGCTCGATGAACAGCAGCGTCCGGTGCCGGTTGGCGTTACGGGTGAGTTGTACGTCGGTGGCGCGGGTGTCGCGCGTGGTTATCTGAACCGTCCCGAGCTGACCGCCGAACGCTTCCTCGACGACCCGTTCAGTGACGAACCGCAGGCGCGCATGTACCGCACCGGCGACCTCGCGCGTTGGTTGGTCGACGGCAATATCGAGTACCTGGGGCGTAACGACGATCAGGTCAAACTGCGCGGCGTGCGGGTGGAGCTGGGTGAAATCGAAGCCGCGCTGTCCAGCCATCCGGCAGTGCAGGACGCGGTGGTGCTGGTGCGCGAGGCGCGGTTGATCGCCTGGTTCACTGCTCGCACAACGGTCGATATCGAGGCGCTGCGCGCGCATCTGCAAGCGCGCCTGCCGCAGGCACTGGTGCCGGCAGCCTACGTGCGGCTTGAGGCGCTGCCGCTGACCGCCAACGGCAAACTCGACCGCAAGGCCTTGCCCGAACCGGATCAGGACGCCTGGCTCAGCCGCGAATACGCAGCGCCGCAAGGGCCGGTGGAAACCGCGCTGGCGCAGGTCTGGGCCGAGGTGCTGCAAGTCGAACAAGTCGGACGTCACGACAACTTCTTCGAACTGGGCGGGCATTCGCTGCTGGCGGTGACCCTGATCGAGCGCATGCGTCAGCTCGGCCTGAGCACCGACGTGCGCGTGCTGTTCAGCCAGCCGACCCTGGCCGCGCTGGCCGAGGCTGTTGGCAGTGGTCGCGAAGTCGCGGTGCCGGCCAACCTGATTGCGCCCGGTTGCACGCGCATTACCCCGGATCTGCTACCGCTGGTGGAACTGGATCAGGCCAGCATCGAGCGCATCGTCGCCACGGTGCCAGGCGGGGCCGCCAACGTGCAGGACATTTATCCGCTGGCGCCGTTGCAGGAAGGCATTCTTTACCACCACTTGAGCGCCGAACAGGGCGATCCATACCTGCTGCAATCGCGCCTGGCATTCGACAGCCTTGAACGCTTGCAGGCCTTCGCCGCCGCGCTGCGCCAGGTCATGACACGTCACGACATTCTGCGCACCGGAGTGGTCTGGGAAGGGTTGGCGACGCCGGTGCAAGTGGTCTGGCGTGAAGCTGAGCTGCCGCTGCAGGAAGTCGCACTCGACCCGGCCGCCGGTGACGTACTCGCGCAATTGTTTGAGCGTTTCGACGCGCGGCATTTCCGCATCGACCTCAGTCAGGCGCCGCTGATTCGCCTGGTGTATGCGCAGGATCCGGCCAACGACCGGGTGGTCGCCATGCTGCTGTTCCATCACATCGCCATGGATCACACGGCGCTGGAAGTGGTGCAGCAAGAATTGCAGGCGCTGCTCTTTGGTCACGGCGAAGCCCTGATCCCCGCCGTGCCGTATCGCAATTACGTGGCGCAGACCCGGCTGGGTGTCAGCGAGCAGGAGCACGAAGCATTCTTCCGCGCGATGCTCGGCGAGATCGACGAACCGACGCTGCCGTTCGGTCTGCTCGATGTGCACGGTGACGGCCATGACATCGAAGAAGTCCGGCAGCGGATGCCCGACGCCTTGGCGCGGCGCTTGCGCAGCCAGGCGCGGCAGATGGGCGTGAGTGTCGCGAGCCTGTTTCATCTGGCGTTTGCCCAAGTATCGGCGGCGACCTCCGGGCATGACCGCGTGGTATTCGGCACCGTGCTGCTGGGGCGGATGCAGGGCGGTACCGGCGCTGATCGCGGTCTGGGGATGTTCATCAACACGCTGCCGCTGCGGGTGGATCTGGGTGATGTTCCGGTGCGTGCCGGGGTGCGCGCCACCCATGCGCAACTGACCGCATTGCTCGGCCATGAACATGCGTCACTGGCATTGGCCCAGCGTTGCAGCGGGGTGGCCGCGCCGTCGCCGCTGTTCAGCGCCATGCTCAACTACCGCCACAGCGTCAGCGAAGAACAGTTGCAGGCCAATCGCCTGGCCTGGCAAGGCATCGAAAACCTCTCCAGCGAGGAGCGCACCAACTATCCGCTGAGCTTCAACGTCGATGACCTGGGTCAGGGCTTTGACCTCACGGCCATGACCCCTGCGCAGATTGGCGCGGCGCGGGTGTGTGGCTACATGCAGCAGGCGTTGGCGGGGCTGGTCGAGGCGCTGGAGCAGACACCGCAGCAGGCCTTGAACCGCCTGCCGGTGCTGGCGGATGCCGAGCGCCAGCAGTTGCTGTTCGGCCTGAATGCCACGGACGTCGATTACGATCTTCAGCAGACCATTCATGGCTTGTTTGAAGCGCAAGTGGCGCGTTCGCCGCAGGCGCCCGCCGTGGTTGCGGGTGAGCAGCAACTGAGCTACGCCGAACTCAACGCTCGGGCCAATCAACTGGCGCGGCATCTGCGTGAATTGGGCGTAGGGCCGGATGCGCGGGTGGCGATCTGCGTCGAACGCGGTCTGGACATGGTGGTCGGGCTGCTGGCGATCCTCAAGGCTGGCGGCGGTTATGTGCCGCTGGATCCGGCGTATCCGCTGGAGCGTCTGGCTTACATGCTCGAGGACAGCGCGCCGCTGGCGGTGCTGGTGCAGGGAACCACGCGTTCGTTGCTCGGCGAAGTCGCCCTGCCGGTGATCGATCTGGATCAGCCGCACTGGCAATCGCTGCCGACGGAAAACCTTTCGCTCGCTGAATTGACCCCGCAGCACACTGCCTACGTGATCTATACCTCCGGTTCCACTGGCCAACCAAAAGGCGTGATCAACGAACATAGCGGGGTGGTCAACCGCTTGCTGTGGATGCAGGACGCCTATCAACTCACCGCCAGCGACACGGTGTTGCAGAAAACCCCGTTCAGTTTTGACGTCTCGGTATGGGAGTTCTTCTGGCCGTTGATGACCGGCGCCCGATTGGTCATGGCCCGACCTGAGGGGCACAAGGATCCGCAGTACCTCAGCGAAATCATCGAACGCGAACACATCACCACGCTGCACTTCGTACCGTCGATGCTCGACGTGTTCCTCGCCCATGCTGACACCGCACGTTGCAGCAGCCTGCGGCAAGTCATGTGCAGCGGCGAAGCCCTGCCGGGCAGCGTGGTACGGCGCTTCAAGCAGCAACTGCCGGGCAGCCAATTGCACAACCTCTACGGCCCGACCGAAGCCGCGGTGGACGTAACGGCGTGGAATTGCGCCGGTCCACTGGAAAGCACCCCGGACAACACGCCGATCGGCAAACCGATTGCCAACACCCGCATGTACATCCTCGATGCCCAGCAACAACCGGTGCCGCACGGCGTGGTCGGCGAGTTGTACATCGGTGGCGTGCAGGTGGCGCGCGGTTATCTGAATCGCCCGGAGCTGAATGCCGAGCGCTTCCTCAACGATCCGTTCCAGAGCAATGGACGGATGTACCGCACCGGCGACGTCGCCCGCTATCTGCCGGACGGCAATATCGAATACCTCGGCCGTAACGACGACCAGGTGAAGATCCGTGGCCTGCGCATCGAACTCGGTGAAATCCAGGCACGCCTGACCCAGATCGATGGCGTGCAGGAAGCCGCCGTACTGGCCCGCGAAGACGTTCCGGGCGACAAGCGTTTGGTCGCGTACTACACCGGCGCACCGCTGGAAGTCGAAACACTGCGCAGCCATTTGCTTGAGCACCTGCCGGACTACATGGTGCCCGCCGTATTCGTGCATCTCGATGCACTGCCGCTCAGCCCCAACGGCAAACTCGACCGCAAGGCACTGCCGGCCCCGGATCTGGCGACGCTGACCGCCCGTGAATACGAAGCCCCGGTGGGCGAGGTGGAAATCACCCTCGCACGGCTCTGGGCCGAGTTGCTCAACGTCGAGCGGGTAGGGCGCCACGATCATTTCTTTGAACTGGGTGGTCACTCGCTGCTGGCGGTCAGTCTGATCGGCCGGCTGCGTCAGGAAGGCATGGAAGCCGATGTCAGGTCGCTGTTCGAACATCCGACCCTGGCCGGCTACGCCGCAATTACCGAACGAATGGAGATCGTCCTGTGAACGTGATCGAACTGTTGGCCACATTGAAGGCTAAAGATATCCAACTGGCGGTCGCGGACGACCAATTGCGGGTCAATGGCAACAAGCAGGCGCTGAACGACCCGGCGTTGCTGGCGCTGTTGCGTGAGCACAAACCGGCGCTGATCGAACTGATCAAGGCCGGGCAGTACTCGGCCAGTAAGCACGGCCAGGTCGAAGTGCCGGCCAACGGCATCGTTGCGGGCAGCACGCGCATCACCCCGGCGATGCTGACGCTGGTCGAGCTCGACCAAGCGACCATTGACCACCTCGTCGCACAAGTCCCCGGCGGCGCCGCCAACGTGCAGGACATCTACCCGCTGGCGCCGTTGCAGGAAGGCATCCTGTATCACCACGTCAGTGGCGGTGACGGCGATCCGTATGTCATGCAATCGCATTTCGCCTTTGCCAGCCGTGAGCGTTTTCAGGCGTTCGCCCAGGCCCTGCAAAGCGTGATCGATCGCCATGACATTCTGCGCACCGCTGTTCATTGGGCAGGGCTGGACGCGCCGGTGCAGGTGGTCTGGCGTCGGGCCGAACTGCCGGTGGAAGAAGTGACGCTGCCAGATGCCGCCAGCGACGTTTTGGCGTATCTGCACGAGCGCTTCGACGCCCGGCACTTCCGCCTCGACGTCACCCAGGCGCCGCTGATGCGTCTGGCCCACGCCTGGGATGAAGCCGGGCAACGGGTGATCGCCACGCTGTTGTTCCATCACATGGCGCTCGACCACTCGGCGCTCGACGTGGTGCGCCACGAAATGCGCGCGTGCCTCACCGGACAGAGTGGGCTGCTCGGGCGTCCGGTGCCGTTTCGCAACTACGTGGCGCAGGCGCGTCTGGGCGTCAGCGAAGCCGAGCACGAGGCGTTTTTCCGCGAGATGCTCAGCGATATCGACGAGCCGACGCTGCCTTATGGTCTGCAGGATGTGCAGGGTGACGGCAGTGAAATCGTCGAACTCAGCGTGCCGGTGCCGCCGCTATTGGGCCAGCGTCTGCGGGCGCAGGCGCGAACCCTTGGCGTGAGTGTCGCGAGCCTGTTCCACCTCGGCTGGGCGCAGGTACTGGCCGCGCTGACCGGCAAGCAGCAAGTGGTGTTTGGCACCGTGCTGATGGGCCGCATGCAGGGTGCCGAGGCGATTGACCGGGCGCTGGGGATTTTCATCAACACCTTGCCGTTGCGGGTGAACATCGACGGGCAGGACGTGCGCGCGGCGGTCAACGCCACCCACGCCCGGTTGACCACGCTGATGCGTCACGAACACGCGCCGCTGGCCCTGGCTCAGCGCTGCAGCAACGTGGTGGCGCCGACCCCGCTGTTCAGCACACTGCTCAATTATCGTCACAGCCACAACGTGGCCACTGCCAGCGCCGCAACCCTCGCGGCGTGGCAGGGCATCACCACCCTGCACTCAGAAGAGCGCAGCAACTATCCGCTGACGATGAGTGTCGATGACCTCGGTGACGGTTTCAGCCTGACCCTGCTGGCCAGCACCCAGACCGATCCACAGCGCATCTGCGATTACCTGCACTGCGCGCTGGAAAACCTGCTGCTCGCTTTGGAGCAGGCGCCGCAGACACCGGTCAACCAACTGCCGATCCTGCCGGCGGCGGAGCTTGCGCAGGTACTGCTCGACTTCAATGCCACCCAGGTGGATTTCCCGACTGCACAGACCATCCAGCAACGTTTCGAGGCGCAGGTGGCCGAACGGCCGGACGCGCTGGCGGCAGTGTTTGCCGATGCGCAATTGACCTACGCCGAACTCAACCGTCAGGCCAACGCTTTGGCGCAGCACCTGATCGGCTTGGGCGTGAAACCGGATGATCGCGTGGCGATCGTCGCCCGCCGTGGGCTGGACACGCTGGTGGGACTGGTGGCGATCCTCAAGGCCGGCGCCGGTTACGTGCCGATTGATCCGGCGCACCCGGCGGAGCGCTTGAACTACCTGCTTGACGACAGCGCGCCAGTCGCCGTACTGACTCAAAGTCATCTGCGCGAGCGACTGCCGGCGCTGAACGTGCCGGTGCTCGACCTCGACCGCTGCACTTGGCCGCTGACTGCCACACAAAACCCGCAGGTAGCGGGCCTGAGCACCGCAAACCTGGCCTACGTGATCTACACCTCCGGCTCCACCGGCCTGCCCAAGGGGGTGATGGTCGAGCACCACACGCTGAGCAATCTGGTCGACTGGCACTGCACCGCGTTCGACCTGTGCGCCGGGCGTCACACCTCGAGCCTGGCCGGGTTCGGCTTCGACGCGATGGCCTGGGAAGTCTGGCCGGCGTTGTGTGCGGGCGCGACCCTGCATCTGGCGCCGACTCACGAGGGCGGCGAAGACATCGACGCCTTGCTCGCGTGGTGGTGCGCGCAGCCGCTGGACGTGAGCTTCCTGCCGACCCCGGTGGCCGAATACGCCTTCAGCCAGAACCTCGAACACCCGACCCTGCGCACGTTGCTGATCGGCGGCGACCGCTTGCGTCAGTTCAACCGTAACCAGCATTTCGACGTGATCAACAACTACGGGCCGACCGAGGCCACGGTGGTCGCGACTTCAGGTCTGGTGCAAAGCGGCGATGCGCTGCACATCGGTAAACCCGTGAGCAATGCCACGGTGTACCTGCTCGACGAACAGCAGCGCCCGGTGCCAATTGGCGTGGCGGGCGAGTTGTACGTTGGCGGTGCCGGGGTCGCCCGTGGCTACCTGAATCGCCCGGACATGACTGCCGAGCGCTTTCTGCGTGACCCGTTCAGCCGCGCGCCGAACGCGCGGATGTACCGCACCGGCGACCTTGCACGCTGGCGCGAGGACGGCAACATCGAGTACCTGGGGCGCAACGACGATCAGGTGAAAATCCGTGGCGTGCGCATCGAGCTGGGCGAGATCGAAACCTGCCTCAACCAGTTGCCGGGGATTCAGGAAGCGGTGCTGCTGGCCCGCGAAGATCAACCCGGTCAGCCGCGACTGGTGGCCTACTTCACCGAGCAGGCGCAGGTCGAAGCGCTGCCGGTGGGCGAGTTGCGCGCGCAACTGCTCAGCCGTTTGCCGGAATACATGGTGCCGACGGCGTTCGTCAAACTCGCCGCACTGCCGCTGACCGCCAACGGCAAAGTCGACCGCAAGGCCTTGCCGGCGCCGGATCTGGCGGCGCTGTTCACCCGCGAGTACGCAGCGCCCGAAGGCGAGGTGGAAACCGCGCTGGCGCAGATCTGGGCCGACGTGCTGCAGGTCGAGCGGGTCGGGCGGCAGGATCACTTTTTCGAACTCGGCGGGCATTCGTTGCTGGCAATGCGCATGGTCTCGCAAGTGCGCCAGCGCCTGGGTGTCGAGCTGGCGCTGAGCGATCTGTTTGCTAACGCCGAACTGGCGGCGGTCGCGTCAGTGCTGAACGAGGCCGGACGCTGTGCCCAGCCGCAGATCGTGCCGGTCCCGCGTGACGGCGCGTTGCCGCTGTCGTTCGCCCAGCAACGCCTGTGGTTCCTCGCGCAAATGGAAGGCGCCAACACCGCCTACAACATTCCCGTGGCCCTGCGGCTGCGTGGCCGTCTCGACGACGCGGCGCTGCAACGCGCACTGGCACGGATCGTCGCCCGCCACGAAACCCTGCGCAGCCGCTTCGCGCAATTCAACGACGAAGCCCAGGTACGGATCGCCCCGGTGGACTCCGGTCTGCTGCTGCGGGTCGAAGACCTGCGCCAGCACCCGCAACCCGACGAAACCCTGCAGGCGCTGATTCAGGGCGAAGCCTCCGGGCCGTTCGACTTGCAGGACGATCCGTTGATTCGTGGGCGACTGGTACGCCTGGCGGACGATCACCATGTGCTGTTGCTGACCCTGCACCACATCATCTCCGACGGCTGGTCGATGGGTGTTTTGACCCGCGAACTGATGGCGCTGTATCAGGCGTTTAGTCATGGCCAGCCGGATCCGCTGCCGCCCCTGGCGCTGCAATACACCGACTACGCGGTATGGCAACGGCGCTGGCTCAGCGGCGAAGTGCTGCAACGCCAGAGCGAGTACTGGCAACAGACCCTCGCTGGTGCCCCGGCACTGCTGATGCTGCCGACCGATCGCCCGCGCCCGGCGCAGCAGGACTATGCCGGCAGCAGCGTTGCCGTCGTGCTCGACGAACGCTTGAGCGCCGGGCTCAAAGCCTTGGGTCAGCGTCACGGCGTGACCCTGTACATGACGCTGATGAGTGCCTGGGCGATGCTGCTCAGCCGCTTGTCCGGGCAGGCTGAAGTGGTGATCGGTTCGCCGGTGGCCAACCGCACCCGCGCCGAAATCGAAGGCCTGATCGGCATGTTCGTCAACACCCTGGCGCTGCGCATCGACACCTCGGGCGAGCTGAGCGTCGAAGCACTGCTGGCGCGGGTCAAGGCGCAAACCCTGCAAGCGCAGGCGCATCAGGATCTGCCGTTCGAGCAAGTGGTGGAAATCACCCGGCCGGTGCGCAGCCTGGCGCACAGCCCGTTGTTCCAGACCTTGCTCAGTTGGGATGGCCTCGAAAGCCCGGCGCTGGCCCTCGGCGAACTGACGCTGGAAGGCGTGGCCGAGCCGAGCCACTTTGCCAAGTTCGACCTGTCGCTGAGCCTCAGTGAGTCCAACGGCAGCATTCGCGGATCGCTGGAATACGCCACGGCGTTGTTTGACCAGAGCACGGTCGAGCGCTTCACCGGTTACTTCCTGCGCCTGTTGCAGGCGATGGTCACCAACGATCAGGCAGTGCTGGAACACGCGCCGCTGCTGGCGCAGGAAGAACAGCAGCGCTTGCTGGTCGAGTTCAATGCCACGCAGGTCGAGTACAACCTTGAGCAGACCATTCATGGCTTGTTTGAAGCGCAAGTGGCGCGTTCGCCGCAGGCCATCGCCCTGCAAAGTGAGGCGCAGCGCCTGAGTTTTGCCGAACTCAATGCCCGGGCCAATCAACTCGCGCGGCACCTGCGTGAATTGGGCGTAGGGCCGGATGCGCGGGTGGCGATCTGCGTCGAGCGTGGTCTGGACATGGTGGTCGGGCTGCTGGCGATTCTCAAGGCCGGCGGCGGTTATGTGCCGCTGGATCCGGCTTATCCGCTGGAACGTCTGGCCTACATGCTCGAGGACAGCGCGCCGCTGGCGGTGCTGGTGCAGGGAACCACGCGTTCGTTGCTCGGCGAAGTCGCCGTGCCGCTGATCGACCTGGATCAGCCGCATTGGCAAGCGCTGCCGACAGACAATCTTGCAATAGCCGAACTAACCCCGCAGCACACCGCCTACGTGATCTACACCTCCGGTTCCACTGGCCAACCAAAAGGCGTGATCAACGAACATAGCGGGGTGGTCAACCGCTTGCTGTGGATGCAGGACGCCTATCAACTCACCGCCAGCGACACGGTGTTGCAGAAAACCCCGTTCAGTTTTGACGTCTCGGTATGGGAGTTCTTCTGGCCGTTGATGACCGGCGCCCGATTGGTCATGGCCCGACCTGAGGGGCACAAGGATCCGCAGTACCTCAGCGAAATCATCGAACGCGAACACATCACCACGCTGCACTTCGTACCGTCGATGCTCGACGTGTTCCTCGCCCATGCTGACACCGCACGTTGCAGCAGCCTGCGGCAAGTCATGTGCAGCGGCGAAGCCCTGCCGGGCAGCGTGGTACGGCGCTTCAAGCAGCAACTGCCGGGCAGCCAATTGCACAACCTCTACGGCCCGACCGAAGCCGCGGTGGACGTAACGGCGTGGAATTGCGCCGGTCCACTGGAAAGCACCCCGGACAACACGCCGATCGGCAAACCGATTGCCAACACCCGCATGTACATCCTCGATGCCCAGCAACAACCGGTGCCGCACGGCGTGGTCGGCGAGTTGTACATCGGTGGCGTGCAGGTGGCGCGCGGTTATCTGAATCGCCCGGAGCTGAATGCCGAGCGCTTCCTCAACGATCCGTTCCAGAGCAATGGACGGATGTACCGCACCGGCGACGTCGCCCGCTATCTGCCGGACGGCAATATCGAATACCTCGGCCGTAACGACGACCAGGTGAAGATCCGTGGCCTGCGCATCGAACTCGGTGAAATCCAGGCACGCCTGACCCAGATCGATGGCGTGCAGGAAGCCGCCGTACTGGCCCGCGAAGACGTTCCGGGCGACAAGCGTTTGGTCGCGTACTACACCGGCGCACCGCTGGAAGTCGAAACACTGCGCAGCCATTTGCTTGAGCACCTGCCGGACTACATGGTGCCCGCCGTATTCGTGCATCTCGATGCACTGCCGCTCAGCCCCAACGGCAAACTCGACCGCAAGGCACTGCCGGCCCCGGATCTGGCGACGCTGACCGCCCGTGAATACGAAGCCCCGGTGGGCGAGGTGGAAATCACCCTCGCACGGCTCTGGGCCGAGTTGCTCAACGTCGAGCGGGTAGGGCGCCACGATCATTTCTTTGAACTGGGTGGTCACTCGCTGCTGGCGGTGAATCTGGTGGCGCGGATGCGCCGTGCCGGCCTGACCGCCGACATCCGCGTGCTGTTCAACCAGCCGACCCTCGCCGCGCTGGCCGCTGCCGTGGGTGGCGAGCCCGAGGCCGAAGTCGCGGCCAACCTGATCACTGCGGACTGCACGCGTATCACTCCCGAGTTGCTGCCACTGGTGGCGCTCGACCAGCCAAGCATCGACCGCATCGTCGCCAGCATCCCCGGCGGCGTGGCCAACGTGCAGGACATTTACCCGCTGGCGCCGTTGCAGACGGGGATCCTGTTCCATCACCTGTCCGCCGCGCAGGGCGATCCGTATGTGTTGCAGGCGCAGTTTGCATTTGCCGATGAGCAACGCCTGAACAGCTTCACTCAGGCCTTGCAGAACGTAATCCAGCGCCACGACATCCTGCGCACTTCGCTGTTCTGGGACGGACTGCAAGACCCGGTGCAAGTGGTCTGGCGTGAGGCGCCGCTGGCGTGCGAATGCCTGGAACTGCATGACGCGGACGGCGATGTACTGGAGCAATTGCGCCAACGCTTCGACGCCGCGCAGTACCGCATGGCCGTCAATCAGGCGCCGCTTATGCGCGTGGTACATGCGCGGGATGCAGCCAATCAACGTGTGGTGGCGTTGCTGCTGTTCCATCACCTGGTGATGGACCACGTGGCGCTGGAGGTGCTGCAACACGAAATGCAGGCGTTCCTCAGCGGCCAGCCGCAACGTCTGGCCGAACCGGTGCCGTATCGCAATTACGTGGCGCACAGCCGTGGCGCAATCAGTGATCAGGCGCATGAAGCGTTCTTCCGCGAAATGCTCGGTGACGTCAGCGAAGCGAGCGCGCCGTACGGCCAGCACAGCATTGCCGAGGGCCACGCCGCAGAAGCACGACGGGTACTCGACCTCGATCTGAGTCAGCGCGTCAGGGCCAAGGCCCGGCGTTTGGGGATCAGCGCCGCGAGCCTGATGCATCTGGCCTGGGCGCAGGTGCTGGGAAAACTCTCCGGGCGTGACGCGGTGGTGTTCGGCACCGTGTTGCTGGGGCGGTTGCAGGCGGGTGAGGGCGCCGAACGCGCGCTGGGGGTGTTCATCAACACCTTGCCGCTGCGCGTCGATCTCGGGCAACGCTCGGCGCAGGAAGCCGCGCTCGCCACCCACCAACAGTTGAACGCGCTGCTGCAACATGAGCATGCGCAATTGGCGCTGGCCCAGCGTTGCAGTGGTATGCCCGCCGGCACGCCGTTGTTCAGCACGCTGTTCAACTATCGCCACAGCGCAACTGCCGGCACGCCTTCCCCGGAGGCGGCGAACGCGTGGCAAGGCATGCAGTTGCTCAATACCCAGGAGCACACCAATTACCAGTTGAGCGTGAGTGTCGATGACCTCGGCGAAGGTTTCGGCTTCACCGCACTGGCTGCCCCCGGCATTGATCCCGCACGCATCTGCGAGTACCTGCAACGAGCGGTGAGCAACCTGCTGCAGGCACTGGAGCAGACACCGCAAGTGAGCGTTGACCAGGTGTCGATCCTGGCGCCGGACGAACGCCGGCAATTGCTGGTCGAGTTCAACACCACCGAGCGGGAATACCCGCGTGCGCTGACCGTGCACGCATTGTTCGAAAGGCAAGTGGTGGCAGATGCGCACGCCATCGCTGTCGTGCATCGCGGGCAACCGTCGAGCTACGGTGATTTGAATGATCGGGCCAACCGCTTGGCCCACTACCTGATCGCTCAAGGCGTACAGCCGGGCGATCATGTGGCGATCCTGCTGCCGCGCTCGCTGGAGCTTTTGGTGGCGCAACTGGCGATTGCCAAGTGCGCAGCGGCCTATGTGCCGCTGGACATCAACGCGCCGAGCGAGCGGCAGGCGTTCATGCTCGAGGACAGCCGCGCCGTGGCGTTGCTGACCCTGCGTGGCGAAAACATCGACTATCCACTGCAGCGCATCGATCTGGATGCCCTGACGCTGAACGACCAGCCTGCGCACAACCCGAACCTGGCGCAGTCCTCGGAGACGCTGGCGTACATCATGTACACCTCCGGTTCTACTGGCACGCCGAAGGGTGTGATGGTGCCGCACCGTGGCATCGCTCGCCTGGTGCTGAACAACGGTTATGCCGATTTCAACCCGCAGGATCGCGTGGTGTTTGCCTCCAACCCGGCGTTCGACGCGAGCACCATGGACATCTGGGGGCCCCTGCTCAACGGCGGGCGCGTGGTGGTGATCGATCACCAGACCCTGCTGGATCCGCACGCGCTCGCTCGTGAATTGAGCGCCAGCGGCGCGACAATCCTGTTTGTCACCACGGCGCTGTTCAACCAGTACGTGCAACTGATTCCGCAGGCCCTGAAAGGCTTGCGCATGGTTCTGTGCGGCGGTGAACGCGGCGATCCGGCAAGCTTCCGTCGCTTGCGGGCCGAGGCGCCGCAGTTACGCATCGTGCATTGCTACGGCCCGACTGAAACCACCACGTACGCCACCACGTTTGAAGTGCACGAAGTGGCGGAAAATGCCGAAAGCGTGCTGATTGGCGGGCCGATCTCCAACACCCAGGTGTATGTGCTCGATGCGCACCAGCAGCCGGTGCCGATGGGCGTGACCGGCGAGTTGTACATCGGCGGGCAGGGCGTGGCCCTCGGTTACTTGAACCGTGCCGATCTGACGGCGGAAAAATTCCTGCCCGATCCGTTCAGCGACCGTCCGGGCGCGTTGCTCTACCGCACTGGCGACCTCGTGCGCTGGCTGGCGCCGGGGCAGCTCGATTGCATTGGGCGCAATGACGATCAAGTGAAAATCCGTGGTTTCCGCATCGAACTCGGCGAGATCGAAAATCGTCTGCTGGGCTATCCGGGGATCAACGAAGCGGTGGTGCTCGCCCGGCGCGATGCCCAGGAACCGCTGCGGCTGGTGGCCTACTACACCGCGCACGACGGCACACTGGAACTTGCTGACCTGCGTGAGCATTTGCAGGCGCAGTTGCCGGAATACATGGTGCCGAGTGCCTGGGTGCAGCTCGATACCTTGCCGCTGAACAACAACGGCAAGGTCGATCGCAAAGCCTTGCCCGAACCGGATGCTGCGGCGTTGTTCACCCGTAAATACGTTGCGCCGCAAGGTGAACTGGAAACCGCGCTGGCGCAGATCTGGGCCGAAACCCTGCAAGTCGAACAGATCGGCCGCCATGACCACTTCTTCGAACTCGGCGGTCATTCGTTGCTGGCGATGCGCATGCTGTCGCAGGTGCGTCAGCGTCTGGGCGTCGAACTGCCCCTGAGCGAGTTGTTTGCCGATCCGCATCTCAGCGCGGTGGCCGAGGTGTTGAATCGTGCCGGGCGCAGCACGCTGCCGGAGATCGTCGCGGCGGCGCCTGATCAAGCGCTGCCACTGTCCTTCGCCCAGCAGCGCCTGTGGTTCCTCGCGCAAATGGACGGCGGCAACTCGGCGTACAACATTCCGCTTGGCCTGCGCCTGCGCGGGCAACTCGATAGCGAAGCGCTGCAACGCGCACTGGCGCAGATCGTTGCGCGGCACGCCACCCTGCGCAGCCGTTTCGTCAGCATCGACGATCAGGCGCAGGTGCTGATTGCGCCGGTCGATAGCGGTCTGCTGTTGCCGATTGAAGACCTGCGCCAGGACTCACAGGCCGAAGCCAGCGTGCAGGCGCTGCTCGCGCAGGAAGCCGCGACAGCCTTCGATCTACAAAGCGATCCACTGATTCGCGGACGCCTGATACGTCTGGCCGACGAGCACCATGTGCTGTTGCTGACCGTGCATCACATCGTCGCTGACGGTTGGTCGATGGGCGTGCTGACCCATGAGCTGATGGCGCTGTATCAGGCCTTCAGTCACGGTCAGCCGGATCCATTGCCACCGTTGACGCTGCAATACGGCGACTACGCCGTGTGGCAACGGCGCTGGCTCAGCGGCGAGGTGCTGCAGCGGCAAAGCGATTATTGGCAGCAGACCCTCGACGGCGCGCCGGCCTTGCTGACCCTGCCCACCGACCGTCCGCGTCCGCCACAGCAGGACTTTGCCGGTAGCAGCGTCGAAGTACGGCTGGACGAGCGCCTGAGCGCCGGGCTCAAAGCCTTGAGTCAGCGTCACGGCGTGACCCTGTTCATGACCCTGATGAGTGCCTGGTCGCTGTTGCTGAGTCGCCTGTCCGGGCAGTCCGACGTGGTGATCGGCTCGCCGGTGGCCAACCGCACCCGCGCCGAGATCGAAGGCCTGATCGGCATGTTCGTCAACACCCTGGCGCTGCGCATCGACACCTCGGGTGAACCGAGCGTGGCCACACTGCTGGCGCGGGTTAAGGCGCGCACGCTGGAGGCGCAGGCGCATCAGGATCTGCCGTTCGAGCAAGTGGTGGAAATCGCCCGGCCGGCGCGCAGTCTGGCGCACAGCCCGTTGTTCCAGAGCACGCTGAGCTGGGACAGCAGCGTCGGGCCGAACCTGGCGCTGGGCGATCTGAGTCTTGAAGGGGTGGCCGCGCCGGGCCGGGTGGCCAAGTTCGACCTGACTTTGACCCTGGGTGAGGTCAACGGGGTGATTCGCGGTTCGCTGGAATACGCCACGGCGTTGTTTGATCAAGCGACCGTCGAGCGTTACGTCGGCTACTTGCAGCGCCTGCTGGCGGCGATGATCAACGATGAGCAGACCGTGCTGGAGCGGGTGCCGTTACTCGCCGAGTCTGAGCGTCAGCGCTTGCTCTACGACTTCAACGCTACGGCGCGCGAATACCCGCAAACGCTGACCGTGCACGGGATTTTCCAGCAGCAGGCAGCGGCGCATCCGAAGGCGGTGGCGGCGGTGCATGGTGAGCATTCGCTGAGCTACTTTGAGCTGAACGCCCAGGCCAACCGTCTGGCGCATCACTTGATCAGCCAAGGCGTACAGCCGGGCGATCATGTGGCGATCCTGCTGCCGCGCTCGCTGGAGCTGCTGGTGGCGCAACTGGCGATTGCCAAATGCGCGGCGGCCTATGTGCCGCTGGACATCAATGCCCCGAGCGAGCGTCAGGCATTTATGGTCGAGGACTGTCAGGCAGCGGCGTTGCTGACCCTCAGCAGTGAAGTCATCGACTACGCTGCGCCACGTATCGACCTTGACCGCTTGATCCTCAGCGGCCAACCGACGCACAACCCGAACCTGCTGCAATCCTCGGAAGCGCTGGCGTACATCATGTACACCTCCGGTTCCACTGGCACCCCGAAAGGCGTGATGGTCCCGCACCGCGCCATCGGCCGCCTGGTGCTGAACAACGGTTACGCCGATTTCAATGCGCAGGACCGCGTGGTGTTCGCCTCCAACCCGGCGTTCGACGCCAGCACCATGGACATCTGGGGGCCGCTGCTCAACGGCGGGCGCGTCGTGGTGATCGATCACCAGACCCTGCTTGATCCGAACGCGTTCGGCCATGAGTTGAGCGCCTCCGGGGCGACCGTGCTGTTCGTCACCACGGCGCTGTTCAACCAATACGTGCAACTGATTCCGCAGGCGCTGAAAGGCTTGCGCATTCTGCTGTGCGGCGGTGAGCGCGGCGACCCGGCGGCGTTCCGTCGACTGCTGGCGGAGGCGCCCGCGCTACGCATCGTGCATTGCTACGGCCCGACCGAAACCACCACTTACGCCACCACCTTCGAAGTGCGTGAAGTGGCGGAAAACGCCGAGAGCGTGCCGATTGGCGGGCCGATCTCCAACACCCAGGTGTATGTGCTCGACGCGCATCAGCAACCGGTGCCGATGGGCGTGACCGGCGAGTTGTACATCGGCGGGCAGGGCGTGGCGCTGGGTTACCTGAACCGCGCCGATCTGACCGCCGAGAAGTTCCTGCGCGATCCGTTCAGCGAGCAGCCGGGCGCGCTGCTGTATCGCACGGGTGACCTCGCACGCTGGCTGGCGCCGGGGCAGCTCGATTGCATCGGGCGCAATGACGATCAGGTGAAGATTCGTGGTTTCCGTATCGAACTGGGTGAAATCGAAAACCGCCTGCTCAACTGCCAGGGGATCAAGGAAGCGGTGGTGCTGGCGCGCCGCGATGGTCAGGACATCACGCGTCTGGTGGCCTACTACACCGCGCACGCCGGCCGTCTGGACAGTGCCGATCTGCACGCGCAGTTGCTGGCGCGACTGCCGGAATACATGGTGCCGAGCGCGTGGGTGCAACTGGATGGGCTGCCGTTGAACAACAACGGCAAGGTCGACCGCAAGGCGCTGCCGGCGCCGACACAGGCAGCGATGCTCAGCCGGGTGTATGTCGCGCCGATCTCGGCGCTGGAACAACATTTGGCGCGGATCTGGGCTGGCTTGTTGCAGCTCGAACAGGTCGGTCGTCACGACAACTTCTTCGAACTGGGCGGGCATTCATTGCTGGCGATGCGCATGCTGTCGCAGGTACGCCAGCAGCTGGGCGTCGAGCTGACACTGGCCGAGCTGTTTGCCAATCCCGAGCTGGCCGCCGTCGCCGAGGTGTTGAGCCGGGCGGGGCGCAGCACCTTGCCGGAGATTTTGCCGGCGCCCCGCGATCAGCTATTGCCGCTGTCTTTCGCTCAGCAACGCCTGTGGTTCCTGGCGCAGATGGACGGCGGCAACAGCGCCTACAACATACCGGTCGGTTTGCGCCTGCGCGGTCGACTGGATGAAGACGCGCTGCAACGGGCACTGGCACGCATCGTCGCGCGTCACGAAACCTTGCGCAGCCGCTTCAGCCAGATCGACGATCAGCCGCAGGTGCGGATTCTGCCGGCCGACACCGGTCTGTTGCTGCCGGTAGAAGACCTGCGTCAGCACCCGCAGGCTGATAACGCCTTGCGCGGCCTGATCGAGGAACAGGCCTGCGCTTCGTTCAATCTGCAGCACGATGCGCTGCTGCGCGGACGTCTGGTGCGTCTGGCGGATGATCATCATGTGCTGTTGCTGACGCTGCACCACATCATCGCCGATGGCTGGTCGATGGGCGTGCTGACCCGCGAGCTGGCCGCGTTGTATCAAGCGTTCAGCCGTGGCGAAGACGATCCGCTGCCGCCGCTGGCGCTGCAATACACCGACTACGCGGTGTGGCAGCGACGCTGGCTCAGTGGCGAGGTGCTGCAGCGTCAGAGCGATTACTGGCAGCAGACCCTGGCCGGCGCGCCAGCCCTGCTGACCCTGCCCACCGACCGTCCGCGTCCGCCACAGCAGGACTATTCCGGCAGCCGCGTCGACATGCTGCTCGATGAACACTTGAGCGCCGGTTTGAAAGCCTTGTGTCAGCGTCGCGCGGTGACGCCGTACATGGTGATCATGAGCGCATGGGCGATGTTGCTCAGCCGCTTGTCCGGGCAGAACGACGTGGTGATTGGCTCGCCAGTGGCCAACCGCACCCGCGCCGAGATCGAAGGCCTGATCGGCATGTTCGTCAACACCCTGGCGCTGCGCATCGATACCTCGGGTGAGCCGAGCGGCGAGACGCTGCTGGCGCGGGTCAAGGCGCAGACTCTGGACGCTCAGGCGCATCAGGATCTGCCGTTCGAACAAGTGGTGGACATCAGCAAACCGGTCCGCAGTCTGTCGCACAGCGCGTTGTTCCAGACCATGCTCAGTTGGGATAACAACGACGGCCCGAGCCTGACCCTCGGCGACCTGACCCTGGAAGGCGTGGCCGGCGAAAGCCACTTTGTGAAATTCGACCTGTCGCTGAGCCTCGGCGATTCGCCCGACGGGATTCGCGGTTCGCTACGCTACGCCACGGCCTTGTTCGATGAGTCGACGGTGCAGCGTTTTGTCGGCTACTTCCAGCGGCTGCTGGCGGCGCTAATCAACGACGATCAGGCCGTGCTTGCGCAAGTGCCGTTGCTGGACCGGCAGGAGCAGCAGCGCTTGCTCGTCGACTTCAATGCCAGTGAGGTCGATTGTCCGTTGGAGCAGCCGCTGCACGGCTTGTTTGAAGCGCAAGTGCGGCGCAAACCGGACGCCATCGCGCTGCAATCCGCGCAAGGAAACCTGACCTACCGCGAGCTCAATCAGCGCGCCAACCGCTTGGCCCAGCACCTGTGCGAACTCGGTGTGCAGCCGGATGCGCGGGTGGCGATCTGCGTCGAGCGCGGGCTGGATCTGGTGGTCGGTCTGCTCGGCATTCTCAAGGCCGGTGGTGCGTATGTGCCGCTGGATCCGGGGTATCCGGCGGAGCGTCTGGCGTACATGCTCAAGGACAGCGCGCCGACCGCGGTGCTGGTGCAGACCGCTACTCGCGGGTTGTTCGATGAAGCGGCCGCCACGGTGATCGACCTTGACCGCAGTACCTGGCAACACCTGCCGGATCACGACTCGCCAGTGCCGGGTCTCAGCGCCTCGAACCTCGCGTACATGATCTACACCTCGGGCTCTACCGGGTTGCCGAAAGGCGTGATGATCGAGCATCGCAGCGCGTGCAACATGGTGCATTGGGGCTCGCAGCTCAGTCCGCCGACCGAGCACGGCGCGCTGCTGCAAAAAGCGCCGTTCAGCTTCGACAGTTCGGTGTGGGAGATCTTCTGGCCGCTGTGTTCCGGCATGCGTCTGGTGCTGGCGCGGCCGGACGGCAACCGCGATTCGGCGTATGTGGTGCAGACCATTCGTGAGCAGCAGGTGACGGTGGTCAAGTTCGTTCCTGCGCTGCTGCAGCAGTTCATCGAGCAGGACGGTGTCGAACAGTGCACCAGCCTGACCGATGTGCTTAACGGTGGTGGCGAACTCAGTGCAGCGCTGGCGCGTCAGGTGCGCGCGCGGCTACCGTGGGTGCGGTTGCACAACGTTTATGGCCCGACTGAAACCACGGTGGACAGCACAGGCTGGACGCTGGAACCGGAAATGCCGGTACCGGCCAACGTGGTGCCAATTGGCACAGCACTGAGCAACACGCGGCTGTACGTGCTTGATGCGTACGGTCAACCAGTGCCACAAGGCGTCAGCGGTGAGTTGCACATCGGCGGCGTCGGCGTGGCGCGTGGTTATCACGGTTTGCCGGAGATGCAGGCCGAGCGCTTCATCGACAGCCCGTTTGTGGCGGGTGATCGCCTGTACCGCACGGGAGATCTGGCGCGCTACAACAATCACGGCGAGCTGGAATTCCTCGGCCGCAACGACTTCCAGATCAAGCTGCGTGGCTTGCGCCTGGAGCCGGGGGAAATCGAGGCACGGTTGATCGAACATCCGGCGATTCGCGAGGCGGTGGTGATGGTGCGTGATGAGCGTCTGGTGGCCTGGTACACCGTGCGTTTCGGCGTGGAAGCACCGAGTCTTGAGACGTTGCGCAGCCATGTGCTGGAGCGCCTGCCGGAGTACATGGTGCCGGGCGCGTTCGTGTTGCTCGACGCCTTGCCGCTGACACCAAACGACAAGATCGACCGCAAATCCCTGCCGGAACCGGGAGCGGACGCAGTCATCAATCGCCCCTACGTGGCGCCACAGGGTGACGTCGAAACCGCGCTGGCGCAGATCTGGGGTGAAGTCCTCGGCGTCGAACAGGTCGGTCGCCATGACAACTTCTTCGAACTGGGCGGGCATTCGTTGCTGGCGGTGAAGCTGGTCAATCTGATGCAACGGGCCGGGCTGTCGCTGTCGCTGGCCGAACTGTTCCAGCATCCGAGCGTCGAGTCTGCCGCTGCGCTGCTCAGTCAGGGCGAGGCGCTCAGTCAGCCTGAAGGGCTGGTCGTGGTGCGTGCCGGGACACACGGTACGCCGCTGTTCCTGATGCACGAATTCAGCGGCAGGGACGTGTACTTCCCGACGCTGGCCCAGCACATCGGTGGTGAGTTCCCGATTTACGGCCTGCCCGGTGTGCCGCTGGGGCAAGCGCAATTGCGCACACTGGAGTGCATGGCGCAGCGCATGGTCGGGATCATCCGCGCCGTGCAGGCGCATGGGCCGTATCGATTGGCAGGCTGGTCGTTCGGCGGGGTGCTGGCGCATGAGGTCGCGCAGCAATTGCTCGGCCTCGATGAGCCGGTGGAATTCATCGGCATGCTCGACAGCTACGCGCCAAACCCGCTCGCCCAGGACAAGGCGCTGTGGAGCGGCGAGGGCCTCGACAAGCGCCAGTTGCTTGGCCATTGCCGTGGCCGTTCGCTGATGCTCGGTGCCGAAAGCGAGGCAGCACTGGCGGCGGTGCAAGCGCTGGAAGCGCAAGTCGAACAACTGGATTTCCCCGAGCTGTTCAAGCGTTGCCAGGCACAGCAACTGACCGATCCGGAACTGGCGGCGGTCAGCGCGACGGACGCCTGGCATTACTTTGATCGCGAAGCGGCGCATCGCCTGGCGCTGGCGCATTACCGGGTCAGCCCGGCGAGCCAGACGATTCATCTGTTCCGTGCACAGGAGTTGATGGACGGCCAGTCGCTGCCGAGCCCGACGCGCGGCTGGGAAGAGCGCTTCGATATTGGCTTGCTGCACTGCATCGACATCCCCGGCGATCACCGGACCATGATGAAGCACCCGCACATCCAGGCACTCGGTCAGGCCATTACCCAGGCCTTGGAAACCTTGGTAGCGCCGGAGCCGACGCTGTATCAACCGCTGCTGACGATTCAGAGCGGGCAGCCGGGGCATGCGCCGATTTTCTGTGTGCCGGGGGCGGGTGACAGTGTCACCGGGTTCATTCACCTGACCGAGGCGATCGGCCCGGAATGGCCGATCATCGGTCTGCAACCGCGCGGGCTGGACGGCGTCAGTGTGCCGCACAGCGCGGTCGAAGCCGCTGCCGCGTTCTACCTGCAGGCCATCGAGCAGATTCACCCGCAAGGGCCGCTGCACCTGATCGGCCATTCGTTCGGCGGCTGGGTCGCGCACGCCATGGCCGCGCAGTTGCAAGCAGTCGGGCGCGAGGTGGCATCGCTGACGTTGATCGACAGCGAGGCACCCGGTGGTGACGGCGCGGCGGGCAAGCCGTACACGGCCACTGCCGCGCTGCAACGGCTGATCGACACCCTGCAACTGTCCTGTGGCAAATCGCTGGGCATCGATCCTGCGACCTTCGCCAACGCCGATGACAGCACGCAACTGCGCCTGCTGCACGCAGGCATGGTGCGCGCCGGGGTGTTGTCGGAGCGGGCGGCGCCGAATGCGATGCACGGCCCGGTGCGGACCTTCGCCAGCGCCTTGCGCACGGTCTATCAACCGCGCCTGGCCTACACCGGGCCGGTGCGGCTGGTGCTGGTCGATGACCCGACGCTGGACGAGTGGGGCAATCAGCGCGAACAGGCCGCGGTGCTTGCAGGCTGGCAGCGGCAGGTCAGCGATCTGGCGGTGTGGTACGGGCCGGGCAACCACTTCACGATTCTCAAGGCGCCCAACGTCTTCAGTTTCGCCGCGTGGTGGCATGACGGTCTGTCGCTGGCGGTCGGCGAAGTGCTGTCCTGAGTGTTGTTTCTCTATCAAGACCCGGCCACTGGCCGGGTTCATCCCTGAACGGACTTGTGGTTATTTATGGAAAAGTCGAAGTTGCGCAAAGTCGGTATGGGGTTGGCGTTGGCGGCGGTGGCCGGGTTGGTGCTGTACACGGTGCAGGCACCCGCCGAAGCGCCGAAATACCAGACGGCGCCGGTCGAACGCACGGATATCGAAAACACCGTGCTTGCCACCGGTTTGCTCGAAGGCGTCAAGCAGGTGGACGTCGGCGCTCAGGTGTCGGGGCAGTTGAAGTCGCTCAAGGTCAAGGTCGGCGACAAGGTGAAGAAGGGCCAGTGGCTGGCCGAGATCGATCCGCTGGTGCTGCAGAACACCCTGCGTCAGGCTCAGGTCGATGAGGAAAACCTGCAGGCGCAAAAGCGTGCCACGCAAGCCCAGCTCAAGCAGACCAAAGCGATTTACGAGCGTTATCAGAACCTGCAGGAAGACGCCTCGATCTCGCGTCAGGATTTCGAGACCGCGCAATCGAACTACGAGGTGCAGCAGGCCAACCTGCTGTCGCTGGACGCGCAGATCAAGAGCGCGCACATCCAGATCGACACCGCCAAGGTCAACCTCGCGTATACGCGGATCGTCGCGCCGATCGATGGCGATGTGGTCGGCATCGTCACCCAGGAAGGCCAGACCGTGATTGCCAATCAATTGGCACCCGTGCTGCTGAAACTGGCAGATCTGGACACCATGACCATCAAGGCCCAAGTGTCGGAAGCCGACGTGATTCACATCGCGCCGGGGCAGGAGGTGTATTTCACCATTCTCGGCGAGGACAAACGCTATTACGGCAAGCTGCGCGGCACCGAGCCGGCACCGCAGAACTTCCTCGAAACACCGCCGGCCGGTACGCCGAAACAAAACACCGCGGTGTTCTACAACGCGCTGTTCGAGGTGCCCAACCCCGACCACCGCTTGCGTATCTCGATGACCGCGCAAGTGCGCATCGTCCTCGATACCGCGCAATCGGTACTGACCGTGCCGGTGGCCGCGCTCGGGCCACGCAACGCCGATGGCAGCTTTCCGGTGCGGGTGCTGGACGCCAAGGGCCAGGCGCAGTCGCGCAACGTGCAGACCGGGATCAACAACAACGTCAAAGTGCAGATCAATCAGGGCCTCAGCGAAGGCGAGCGGGTGGTGATCGGTGATCCGCTGCCCGCCGTGGCGGGGGCTTGAGCATGACGCAGCCGTTACTGCAACTGACCGGCATCACCCGCAGTTTTACCGCCGGCGACCGTGAATTTCTCGCGCTGAAGAACATCAACCTGACGATCAATGCCGGGGAAATGGTGGCGATCATCGGCGCCTCCGGCTCCGGCAAATCAACCCTGATGAACATCCTCGGCTGCCTCGATTACGCCACCGCCGGCAGCTACAAGATCAACGGCCAAGAGACCCGCGACCTTGACGATCAGGCGCTGGCCGAACTGCGCCGCGATTACTTCGGTTTCATCTTCCAGCGCTATCACTTGCTGCCGCACCTGAGCGCGATGCACAACGTCGAGATGCCGGCAATCTACGCTGGCATCCCCGCGCCACAACGCCACGCCCGCGCCCGTGAGCTGCTGGCGCGTCTGGGTCTCGATGGGCACCTGACCCACCGGCCGAGCCAGCTCTCCGGTGGTCAGCAGCAGCGGGTGAGTATCGCCCGGGCCTTGATGAACGGCGGGGAAGTGATCCTCGCCGACGAACCCACCGGCGCCCTCGACACCGCCAGCGGCAAAGAGGTGATGCGCATCCTGCTGGAGTTGCACGCGGCCGGGCACACGGTGATTCTGGTGACCCACGACCCGAAAGTCGCGGCCAACGCCGAGCGCATCATCGAAGTCAGCGACGGTGAAATCCTCAGCGACCGCCGCAACCAGCGCGACACCGGGCAACTGCCGGGTGAAGACGTGCCGCCAAAACCCCCGGCGACCCGCCGCCTGGTGGCCAGCCTCGGGCTGTTCAAGGAAGCCTTCAACATGGCCTGGGTGGCGCTGATTTCGCACCGCATGCGCACTTTGCTGACCATGCTCGGGATCGTCATCGGTATCACCTCAGTGGTGTCGATTTCGGCGATCGGCGAGGGCGCGAAAAACTACGTGCTCAAGGACATTTCGGCAATCGGCAGCAACACCATCGACATCTATTCCGGCACCAGTTTCGGCGACAAGCGCGCCGCCTCGATCGAGACACTGGTGCCGGCGGATGTCACCGCGCTGAATCAACTGTATTACGTCGACAGCGCCACCCCGGTGGTCGGCCGCAGCATGCTCCTGCGCTATCGCAATATCGACCTCGACGCGCAGATCAACGGCGTCAGCGAGCAGTATTTTCAGGTGCGCGGAATCAAACTGGAGGCGGGCATCACCTTCAGCGAGAGTGATGCACGGCGCCAGGCGCAGGTGGTGGTGATCGACTACAACACCCGGCATCGGCTGTTCGCCGAGGGCGTCGATCCGCTGGGCCAGGTGATCCTGATCGGCAACCTGCCGTGCACGGTGATCGGCGTGGCAGCCGAGAACAAAAACCTGTTTGCCTCAGGCAAGACCCTCAACGTCTGGGTGCCCTACGAAACCGCTGCCGGGCGCCTGCTCGGCCAGCGCTTTCTCGACAGCATCAGCGTGCGGATCAAGGACGGCCAGTCGAGCAAAGTCGTGGAAAATCACGTCACCCAATTGATGCTGCAACGCCATGGCATCAAGGACTTCTACACCAACAACCTCGACAGCGTGATGCAGACCGTGCAGAAAACCAGCCGTTCCCTGGCCTTGCTGCTGTCGCTGATCGCGGTGATTTCGCTGGTGGTCGGCGGCATTGGTGTGATGAACATCATGCTGGTGTCGGTCACCGAGCGCACGCGCGAGATCGGCATTCGCATGGCGGTCGGCGCGCGTCAGTCGGACATCCGTCAGCAGTTTCTGGTGGAGGCGGTGATGGTCTGCCTGCTCGGCGGGGCGATCGGCATTTCCCTGTCGTATGCCATCGGCCACCTGTTTTCGGTGTTCATCAAGGAGTGGGAGATGGTCTTCTCCATGGCCTCGGTGGTGACGGCGGTGATCTGCTCGACGCTGATTGGCATCGTCTTCGGCTTCGTCCCGGCGCGTAATGCCTCGCGCCTGGACCCGATCGAGGCGCTGGCGCGGGACTGATTGCCGGAGCTGATTGGCCGGGCTTGTGCCTGAAGTGCACTAATCGAAAGGGACGGGTCATGAACCCGTCCCTGTTTTTCGTCCAGGCCTGCTGGCAATGGCGGCCTGACAGCCAACCGGTCCCCAACTGAATGCACCCAATCCAATTGTGGGAGCCAGCCTGCTGGCGATGACGGCCTACGAGCCGATCACCCTCCCAACTGAATGCACTCATTCCAACTGTGGGAGCTGGCTTGCCAGCGATGGCGGCCCACAAGCCGATCACCCTCCCAACTGAATGCACTCGTTCCAACGGTGGGAGCGGGCTTGCTCGCGAAAGCGGCCTGCCAGACAACATCAAAACAACAGAGCAGACCCCGCACATAAACGCACCCCTGCAACCACGTTTAAAGTACACGAACCGTTACGCCATAACGGCTACAACACCTTGCGCCGTTACCTACGCGTACGCCAGAATCCGCTGGCTTACACGGCTATGGGCCGGGCTATATCGTTTCCCTGTCACTGAAAATCAGTGATCGGGTTTGGTAGCCCGTTTCTAAGTGTGATGGCGACACCGTGTGCAGTCCCTTTTCAGGGATTCGATTTTATGGTGGCCATGCGTGGGGCTCCTTCGGGAGCGCCGGGTTTTCCTGCTTAGACCGGTCTACCAACCTGCGTATGGCCACCACCCTCGTTTGGTAGCGAGAGTGATGGCTCCTTACTTTTGCTAAGCAGGAGCTTCATCCATGTTCAAAGCCACACCCAACCCCCCGGACGTCGATCCAATCCCATACGACCCGGCCCTCGACCCGCAGAAGATAAAAGCCGCGACCGACCGCGCCATCAGCTTCTACCTCAACCCCGGCGCACTGAAGATCTCCATCCCTTCAGTACCGTCAGGCAAATCAAGCCGAATCTTCCTCATCGACCCCACCGTGGACGAAGAAACATTGCTGGTCGAAGCCTGCGAATCATTAGCCGCCGCCAGTGACATGGCCCGCGACATCGGCGACGTCGTCGACAACCCACAGCGCCGGGCGATGCTGATGCTGCATCAGGTGATCATGCTCAGTGAACTGATGGTCAACCGAGTGCTGGACGGCCGCCGCGTGCCGAACTAATCACGCGGCCCCCTGTAGGAGCTGCCGAAGGCTGCGATCTTTTGATGTTGCTTTTAAAAACAAGATCAAAAGATCGTCCGAACGCGGCCCGAACCTGCGGCAACTCCTGCAGTGAGTAATCCTTTCAAAGTACCTCGATCGGAGTTCCCGCTGATGCCCGAAACCCCACCCAATCTGCCGGCCACAGACCCGGTGTCACCCTACGAATCACTCAACTCCAGAAAACTCCACGAAGCCGCCGAACGCGCCCTCGATCACTACCTCGCGCCCGCGCACATCATGGCGACGCCTTACACCCCCAGCAGCATGTTCCTGGTCAACCCGCAAGCCGACACTGAATCCCTGCTGGCCAACGCCTGCGAATCCCTGGCCTCGGCCACGGTGATGCTCGGTGACTTCGCCGGGACGCTGGAAGGGTCGAGCCGCAATATCGCGCTGGGCATTGCGCAAGTAGTGATGCTGGGGGAGTTGGCGGTGAATCAGGCGCTGGATAGAGTCGTGCCGAAGGATTAGGCCCCCAATGTAAAAAACCGCCGTCCGGGGAGGGCGGCGGTTTTTTGTTCAGCTACGGACTCAGGCTGCGCTGGTGGCGTGGCTTGTGTCCTCCGGCGAATACATCCAGCGCATCAGTGAATGCCGGCCGCTGATCCCCAGTTTGATCGCGGCGCGCTTGAGATAGCTTTCCACCGTGTTGACCTTCAACTGCAATTGCTCGGCCAGTTCCGGCGCGGTGCGTCCGGCGAGCAGGCCGATGCACACTTCGGTTTCGCGATTGGACAGGCTCAGACCCAGTTGCTGTAAACGCTCGTTGAAGCGCAGCCGCAGGTTTTCCAGGCCCTGTTGTGCGCCGTCAGCGCCGGGCGACGGGTCTTCTGTGTTGGCCTGCTGGGGTTGCAGGGCGTGAATGTGTTTTTCCAGCATCGGCAACAGCACCGGAGAAATGTCCTGCAACAAACTCTGCTCCTGAGCCGAGAAGCGCTGCGACTGGTCGTTGCGATACACCGAAATCACGTAGCGGTAGCCGTCCTTGCGCCGGGTCAGGTGCAGCTGAGAGGCATCGGCGCAGGCCGAGGCTGGCGGGTCCATCGGCTCGCTCGAGCGTGCGGCAATCTGCTCGCAGAATACCGTTTCAGCCTGCTGGGCCGAGTCTTTGCCGGTTTCCGGCGGGTTGCGATGGGCGGGGCGGCCTACCGGCTCGACGCGCATCTGGCGAATGTGGGTGGCGTCCACCGCCAATTGCGTCTGGATCAGGTCATGCAGCATCCGCGGAAAGTGCCGGCTGCCGGTGCTGGCGATGACTTTACCGATGTGGGGAAACAGGTGTGAGTTCATAAACATCATCCATGAGTTGCAGGTGAAACAGTCCCATTCCTGACCTGCGTCGCGCATGTTCCCTGGTCGGCGCAATGTCAGGATGTGGATCCTATCCTAGTACAACGTTTGAAAGACGGTTTAATGAAGGTGTTATTAGCTCATAACTTCATCCACAGGGTTATGCGGTGAACCCAGGAATGGCGGCCTGCCGAGATCATTGTGGGAGCGGGCTTGCTCGCGAAAGCGGTGTGTCAGCCATTTGAGATGTTGCCTGGGAATGACCCCTTCGCGAGCAAGCCCGCTCCCACAGGGTTATGCGGTGAACCAGGAATGTCGGCCTGTCGAGATCCAGTGTGGGAGCGGGCTTGCTCGCGAAAGCGGTGCGTCAGTCATTTGAGATGTTGCCTGGAATGACCCCTTCGCGGGCAAGCCCGCTCCCACAGAGTTATGCGGTGAACTCAGGAATGTCGGCCTGTCGAGATCCAGTGTGGGAGCGGGCTTGCTCGCGAAAGCGGTGTGTCAGCCATTTGAGATGTTGCCTGGAATGACCCCTTCGCGAGCAAGCCCGCTCCCACAGGGTTATGGGGCACCGCCTACCCGCAAGGCCTCAACTTGATTGGCGCAACGGTGGAGAAGGTCCTGAACCGGGCGCCGTACAGTTTGATGATCGCCAAACCAATGCCCGAGGCGGATTGAGTTGGAGGCTGGCAAGTCAGTGTTATGTCGCCAGGATTGTCTGTTATGAGTTGACAGTGAAACCCTTTTCAACCGATTTATCGGTTCCGGTGGTGTCAGTAATCTGTGCCCATGTTCAACGCCACCCCAACCACCACAACCAAGAAAAGGGATTCAAACATGAGCACTGCAACCTACAACCGCCTGAACAAAGACGACGCCGTAGTCCTGCTGGTCGACCACCAGACCGGTCTGATTTCTCTGGTTCAGGACTTCTCGCCGAACGAGTTCAAGAACAACGTCCTGGCCTTGGCCGACCTGGCAAAATTCTTCAACCTGCCGACCATCCTCACCACCAGTTTCGAACAAGGCCCCAACGGCCCGCTGGTTCCGGAACTGAAAGAAATGTTCCCCGACGCGCCGTACATTGCCCGCCCGGGCCAGATCAACGCCTGGGACAACGTAGACTTCGTCAAGGCGATCAAGGCCACCGGCCGCAAGCAGATCATCATCGCCGGTGTCGTGACCGACGTCTGCGTAGCGTTCCCGACCCTGTCGGCACTGGCTGAAGGCTTTGACGTATTCGTCGTCACCGACGCCTCCGGCACCTTCAATACCACCGTCCAGCAAGCCGCCTGGAGCCGCATGACCCAGGCCGGCGCACAAATGATGAACTGGTTCTCGGTCGCCTGTGAGCTGCACCGCGACTGGCGCAACGACATCGAAGGGCTGGGCAATCTGCTGTCGCAGCGGATTCCGAACTACCGGAACTTGATGAACAGTTACTCGGCGTTGACCGCGCAGCAGAAGTGACTGCAGCGTTGTGAACGTGAAAGCCTGCCCTCAAAGGCAGGCTTTTGTTTTTCGGTTTCAGTCTGCTGCAGGCGTGTGGCACACCTCAAATGTGATGAAGATCTGCAGGGAAGGGGGGGCTTCACAACTGACGCTTACTCAATGGGCTGCGCTCTATAAGTTTTATAGAGCCGCTGAACCTCAGGATCATCCAGGCTTTCGTAGGTGATGCCCTCTTTATCCAGGCCATCCAGTCCTTTTATGCCGCCAATCATTTCAGGCCACTCTTCACGGCTGGAGATGTCGATGATGAAAGGTGTCAGGTAACGATCCAGATGGCCTTGGAAAGGATCTCGAATCTCGTCGCTGCGAGCCCGCAGATAGTCATCTTTATTGGTCATTTACCAGTTGATGGCGAATTTGGTCCGAAAGCACAGCTCCATTTACACGAGCAGGATCGTGCGCCCATTGCCGTCCAGAAAAGGGTGCGCAGAAGCCAACTGACCCATGACTTCCCCAGGCCGAGCACGGAAGCGCTTTTTGTTTACCGCGAGTTCGAGGGCGTATTCGACCGACCGTTTGATCAGCTCCGGACGCTCAAATATCGTGTGATGAGGATCATCTTTCGATCCCTTGAAAACTGCCAGATGGGGGACTAGCTCATTTCTGTCTTTCCCCGCCCAAGGGTAAAAGCCCGAGAAAAGTATTTCGTGTGTTTTCAGGACTGCCTTGTAGTCAATGGGCTTTTTCTTGGCGAGATAGGCGAGAGCGTCGTCGATACTGGCTTCAAATGAGAGGTGCTCGGATTCTTTGACTTCAGTGGGATCTTTGAGTTTGAGCGAGTTTTGAAGATAGCCTTCAGTCTCAAAATCGCCGAAGGGTTCGAAATTCATGCGCTGAGTTGCTTTTTGCAACGCCTTTTTTCCTGCAGGTAGCGGCCTTGCAGGGCCATGATTTCTGTCTTGCTCAGAACGCCTTTTCTTTTCAGGTTGACGAGCAATTGCTCAACACCGTCCAGTTCCACGACATCACCGGCCAGGCGCGTGATGGTCACCGCCATGCAACTGAGGTTGTCACGGTCGGCGGTAACTTTGTGGGCTTTGGCGAGCAGGCGAACTTCAGTCGCGACGCTCTCAGTGGCTGATCTGGTCATTGGAACCTCTCGTTTTCTCTATCGGAGCATAGCATGGCGTCGTTTCTGTGAGCGTGCCAGCTAACGTGCAGCTAGCTGGGAAGATACACAAAGAAAGCAGGCTTTCTTGTTTGCGCCGCTGCATCAGCGTTGCTACCCGTTGTGGTGAAGTGAGCGCTGGCGTCTGTGGTTTTTTGATCAGACTCAGCTGGGTATTCCGTGACGTTTACGGCTAATCTGCGCACTCGCTGACGACAACAAGACAAAAACAGGAGTCACTGATGCAACCGATCCGTCTCGGTCTGGTGGGCTACGGTAAGATTGCCCAGGATCAACATGTGCCGGCGATCAACGCCAATCCCGGGTTTCACCTGGTGGCGGTCGCCACGCAAGGTAAACCCTGTGTCGGGGTGGAGAACTTTCACTCGTTGAGCGAGTTGCTGGAACACGGCCCCGAGGTGGATGCGATTGCGTTTTGTACGCCGCCGCAAGGTCGGTTCGCACTGGTGCAGCAGGCGCTGGCCGCCGGCAAACATGTGTTGGTGGAAAAACCGCCGTGCGCGACGCTGGGCGAGGCGCTGGCCCTGGTCAGTCAGGCGCAGCAGCAGGGTGTCAGTGCGTTGTTCGCCTGGCATTCGCGCTACGCCCCCGGGATTGAAGCCGCCCGCGACTGGCTCGCCGGCCGCACGTTGCAAAGCGTGCAGATCGACTGGAAGGAAGACGTGCGCAAGTGGCATCCCGGTCAGACGTGGATCTGGCAACCCGGTGGTCTGGGCGTTTTCGATCCGGGCATCAATGCCTTGTCGATTGTCACCCGTTTGCTGGCGCAGCCATTGTTTGTCGAAGCCGCCGAACTGCGCGTACCGGACAACTGCCAGTCGCCGATTGCCGCGTCGATCAAGATGTCCGATGCGCACGGGCTCGACGTGCAGGCGGAGTTCGATTTCGACCACGGTCACGACGAACTCTGGAGCATCGAGATTCGCTGCGCCGAAGGGCTGCTGCGCCTGGACAACGGCGGGGCACTGCTGAGCATCGACGGCGTGCGCCAGGCGGTGTCGGAAGAGGGCGAGTACACGGCGGTGTATCGACACTTTCAGCAACTGATTGGCGATCGGGCCAGCGACGTGGATCTGCAGCCGCTGCGGCTGGTGGCTGACAGTTTCTTTGTCGGCAGCCGGGTGGCAGTCGAGCCGTTTTATGACCCGGCACGCTGATCAGTTGAAGCGGGAGAGCTGTTGCGCGAAGACAGCGAACCTGAGCGTCAGGCCTAAGCTAATGCAAAAAGGGTATTTGTTCGTCGTTTTTAAGATCGTTTAGTTTTGTCTCACGACGAATCAAACGCATCAAACCGATAGACCCCCGATTGCCATGACGGCACACGCTGAATCGATCAAAGGCTCTTCAGGTTTGGTTCACACGGGAGTGAATCATGCCGCATACCCTCGATATCACTACGCTGCCGACGCTGGACCTTTCGTTGTTCGAAGGCACCGCGCAACAGCGTTATGCATTTCTTGAAAACCTGCGTCACGCCGCGCGTGACGTCGGCTTTTTCTATCTCACCGGCCATGGCATCGACAGCCACCTGCTCAAGCAGGTGCAGGATCACGCCCGGCAGTTCTTCGCCTTGTCCGAGCAGGAAAAGACTGCCGTCGGCATGATCAATTCGCCGCATTTTCGCGGTTACAACCGTGCCGCTTCCGAGATCACCCGTGGTCAACCCGACTGGCGAGAGCAGTTCGATCTCGGCGCCGAGCGCGAAGCGTTGCCGCTGGACGCGGACAGCCCGTTGTGGGCGCGCTTGCAGGGGCCCAACCAATGGCCGGCGGCGCTGCCAGAACTGAAACCGCTGCTGCTCGAATGGCAACAGGCGATGACGCGTATGGCGTTGCGTCTGCTGCGTGCCTTTGCCCAGGCGCTGTCGCTGCGGGCGGACGCGTTCGATCAGTTGTACGGCGACAAGCCCAACGAACACATCAAGTTGATGCGCTATCCAGGCCAGGCCGCCAACGCGAGCCAGCAAGGCGTCGGCGCGCACAAGGATTCCGGATTCCTGAGCTTTCTGCTGCAAGACCAGCAGGCCGGTCTGCAAGTGGAGGTCGAGGAAGGGCGCTGGATCGATGCGCTGCCCCGCGACAACACGCTGGTGGTGAACATCGGCGAACTGCTGGAGCTGGCCACCAATGGTTATCTGCGCGCCACGGTGCATCGGGTGGTGTCGCCGCCCGCAGGCAGCGAGCGCTTGTCCATCGCCTTCTTCCTCGGCGCGCAACTCGATGCCGTGGTGCCGCTGTATCCGTTGCCCACCGTGCTGTTGCGCGAAGCGCGTGGCCCGGCGAGTGATCCGCTCAATCCATTGTTTCGCGATGTCGGCTGGAACTACCTCAAGGGTCGTTTGCGCTCGCACCCCGACGTCGCCCGGCGCTTTTATGCCGATGCGCTGATGCCCGCCCACCGCTGCGCAAGACCGCCAACGCCTGATTCATCACTCGCTCAAGGACTCCGCACATGTTGAAAAAAGCAGGTTTGACCCTGGCCGTGCTCGGCGCGCTGGTGACTTCGTTCGGCGCGCAGGCACTGGAGCCGTTGCGGGTGGCTGCCGACCCGGTGCCGCACGCGCAGATTCTCGCGTACATCCAGACAATCGATCCGCAACTCAACCTCAAGGTCATCGAGATTCCCAACGGCGTGAACTCCAACGAGCTGCTGGTGCATGGCGATGTCGATGCCAATTACTTCCAGCATCTGCCGTATCTGAAATCCCAGGAGCAAGCGCTGGGGCAGAAACTCGCGGTGGCCGCCACGGTGCATATCGAGCCGCTGGGCATCTATTCGCGCCGGCACAAAAGCTTCGCCGACGTGCCGGAAAAGGGCACCGTGGCGGTTCCCAACAACGTCACCAACCTGAGCCGTGCGCTGTACCTGTTACAGGACAACGGGTTGATCAAACTCAAGCCCGGCTTCAAGGATCCGGCAGCCGATCAGGCCACGCCCAAGGACATCGCCGAGAACCCGAAACAGCTGAAGATCCTCGAAATCGAATCGCCGCAAATCCCTCGGGCCCTGGACGACGTCGACCTTGCGGTGATCAACGGCAACTACGCGCTGGAAGCCGGACTGGTGCCGGCCAAGGATGCGCTGGGGCTGGAGAAGGCCGAGCACAATCCGTATGCCAACATTCTGGTGACCACGCCGAAACTGCAGAACGATCCGCGCATCGCGCAACTGGCCAAGGACCTGACCTCGCCGCAAGTGGCGAAATACATCACCGATAACTTCAAGGGTTCGGTGATCCCCGTGGTGGATGCCAAACCATGATCGTCGTCGAGCAGGTCAGCAAGACCTACCCGTCGGCGCCGACGCCGGCACTGGATCAGGTGTCGCTGAGCATTCCCGATGGTGCGATCTACGGCATCCTCGGGCGCAGCGGGGCGGGCAAGTCGACCCTGTTGCGCTGTCTCAATCTGCTCGAACGCCCGGACAGCGGGCGGATCCTGATCGACGGTGTGGACCTGCTGAGGCTGTCCGCCAGCGACCTGCGCCGCCAGCGTCAGCGCATCGGCATGATCTTCCAGGGCTTCAATCTGCTGCACTCGCGCACCGTCTTCGACAACATCGCCGTGCCGCTGGAAATCGCCAACGTCGGCAAACCGTGGCGCCATGTGCGGGTGCGCGAGCTGCTGGAACTGGTCGGCTTGACTGACAAGGCGCAAGCCTTTCCCTCGCAGTTGTCCGGTGGGCAAAAACAGCGGGTGGGGATTGCCCGAGCTCTGGCCGCCGAGCCGGCGTATCTGTTGTCGGACGAAGCCACCAGCGCGCTGGACCCGGAAACCACCGCGTCGATTCTCGACCTGCTGCGCGATATCAATCGGCAACTGGGCGTGACCATCGTGCTGATCACCCATGAGCTGGAGGTGGTCAAGTCGATCTGCGATCACGCGGCGTTGATGGCGGACGGGCGTCTGGTCGAGTCCGGCCCGGTGCCGCGCTTGCTCGCCGATCCGCAATCGAGTCTCGGCACTTCGTTACGTCCCACCTGCGGCCTGCCGCTGGGCCACGACATTCCCGGTCTCAGCTTCCTCAAGCAATACGGCGTACGGGCGGCGCAGCCATGAACCGCAGCATCGACTGGAATGAAATCCTGCAACTGGTGTTCAACGCCACCGGCGAAACCCTGTACATGATCTTGCTCGCCGGGCTGTTCACGTTGCTGATCGGTTTGCCGCTCGGGGTGTTGCTGTTTGTCAGTCGGCGCGACGGACTGTGGCCGCTGCCACGGCTCAATGCCGCGCTGGGTTCGCTGGTCAATCTTGGGCGCTCGCTGCCCTTTGTGGTGATGTTGATTGCCCTGATTCCGCTGACGCGTCTGCTGGTCGGCACCACCCTCGGTAGCACCGCGGCGGTGGTGCCGATCACCATTGGCGCGTTTCCGTTTTTTGCGCGAATCGTCGAGAACGCACTGGATGAAGTCGACAAGGGCCGCATCGAAGCGATCCTCGCCATGGGCGGCGACATCCGTCATGTGATTTTCAAAGTGCTGTTGCCCGAAGCGCTGCCCGCGTTACTGGCGGGGATCACTCTGACGCTGGTGATGCTGATCGGTTTTTCTTCCATGGCCGGGGTGATTGGCGGTGGCGGCCTCGGTGATCTGGCGATCCGTTACGGCTATCAGCGTTTCAACAATGAAGTGATGGTCGCCACCGTGGTGGTGCTGGTCATTCTGGTGCAGGGCGTGCAGAGCCTGGGCGACCGGCTGGTACGTTCGCTGGCTCATCGACGTTAAGGAATTTTATGAGTGTCGTCGTGGCCCGCGCGCCGCTGATTCAGGTGCGCGAACTAAGCAAAACTTTTGGCTCGAACCGCGCACTGGATCGCGTCAGCCTGCAGATTCATCCCGCCGAAGTGGTGGCGTTACTCGGTGCCAACGGTGCCGGCAAATCGACGCTGGTGAAGATTCTCGCCGGCAGCCAGCGCGCCGATGGCGGCGAGATTTACATCGACGGGCAGCCCCGGCAATTCAGCTCGCCGCTGTCGGCACGTCGGGTCGGGATTGTCGCGGTGCATCAGCAGATCAACGAGGGCATTGCGCCCGGATTGAGCGTGGCGGAAAACCTGCTGCTCGATGAGTTGTGCAAGCCTGACGCGGACTTCTGGCTCAATCGCAAACGCTTGCTGGAACGCGCCGCGAGCATCGCGGCCGGGCTGGGTCTGGTGTTGCCGCTGGAGCAGCCGATTGAACACTTGGGCCAGGCCGAGCGGCAGTTAGTGGTGCTGGCGCGGGCCTTTGCCTTGCAGCCGCGTCTGCTGATTCTCGATGAGCCGACCGCAGCCTTGTCGGATGCCGAGGCGCAACGGCTGTTCGGTCTGATCGACACCCTGCGCAGCCGTGGCGTGGCGATTGTTTACATCTCCCATCGCTTGTCCGATCTGCAACGGGTGGCGGATCGCGCCATTGTCCTGCGCGATGGGCGACTGGCCGGAGAATTCAGCGCACGGCAGTTGCCCGAGGCGGTGCAGGCGATGCTCGGGCAGGCGCTGGACGGGCATGTCTACACGCCCGGCAGCGTGGGCCGAAAAGTCCTTGGTGTGCGCGGTTTGCAGATTTTGCCGCGCTCCAGGCGTTTCGATTTCGACCTGCACCAAGGCGAAGTGGTGGTGCTGACCGGGCTGCTCGGCGCCGGAAAAAGCGAGATCGCCGAAGTGCTGTTCGGCTTGCGCAAAGCCGTGGCCGGCAGCTTGCAACTCGATGGCATGGACTGGCTGCCGGGTTCGCCAAGGGCGGCGATTCGCAGCGGTGTGTTTCTCGCAGCGGAGGATCGCGCGAGTCAATCGTTGGTGCCCGACTTTTCCCTGCGCCGCACCCTGACGCTGCCGTTTCTGGAGCGCTTCACCCGTGCCGGTTTCATTCGCAACCGCGCCGAAGCCGCAGCGGTCGAGGCGCAAGTCGCGGCGCTGGGGATCAAGACCGCCGGCATCGAGGTGCCGATGAGCGCGCTGTCCGGCGGCAATCAACAGAAGGTCGTGCTTGGCCGTTGGCTGCTCGGAGAAGGGCGGGTGTTGATCCTTGACGAGCCGTTTCAGGGCGTCGACGTGCGCGCCCGCCGCGAGATCGGCCAACTGCTGCGCGACAGTGCCGGCGGCCGCGCGACCCTGGTGATTTGCGCCGATGTCGACGAAGCCCTGGAAATCGCCGACCGGATTCTGTTGGTGCGCGATCACGCGGTGGTCGCCGAATATCCGCGCGCCGGCCTTGAACGCGCGACCCTGGTCGCCGCGCTGGCCGGCAGCGACGCTAGCGAAAATCCCTTTCATGCCACGCCAAGGAGCAGAGCGAGTGCCTGATTCGAGTTCATTGTTGTCTGCCGCTACGGCACCCGCCGAGCGCCTGCTGCAAGCGCTGATCCGCTACGGCCTGTTGTGGCTGCTGGCGCTGATCGTGGTGTTTTTCAGTGTCGCGGAGCCGGCGTTTTTGCGCGTCGGCAATCTGTTCAGCATCTTGCAGTCGGTGTCGATCGTCGCGCTGCTGGCCCTTGGCGTGACGCTGACCATGGCCGTCGGCGGACTTGATCTGTCGATTGGTGCGGTGGCAGCGATGAGCCTGATGATCGCCAGTTACGTGATGGTGGTGCTCGGTTGGGGCGCGGTGCCGGCGGTGCTGATCAGTCTGGCCGGTGGCGCACTGGTCGGGCTGCTCAATGGCTGGCTGATCGTCAAGCTGCGGGTGCCGGACATTCTTGCAACGCTGGGCAGCATGTTTCTGGTGATCGGCGTGCAACTGATTCCCACGGGCGGGCGCTCGATTGCGGTGGGCATGACCTTGCCCAGTGGCGTGGAAACCGAAGGCACGTTCAGTACCGCGTTTCTCGCCCTCGGCCGCGGTCGCTTGTGGGACGTGGTGCCGGTGCCGGTGTTGATCACTGCGCTGGTGGCGCTGGCGGTGTGGCTGTTTCTCGAGCGCACGCGCATCGGCCGGTTGTTTTATGCGATTGGCGGCAACGAGCAGGCAGCGCGATTGGCAGGCGCGCCAGTGCAGCGCTTCAAGTTGCTCGCTTACGTGCTCTCGGCATTGCTCGCCTCGCTCGGCGGTTTACTGTTGGCGGCGCGCCTGGGCCGGGGTGATGTCAGCTCTGGCAACGGTCTGGTGCTCGACGCCCTCGGTGCGGCGCTGATCGGTTTTGCCGTGCTCGGCGCGAAGAAGCCCAATGCCTTCGGCACGTTGGTCGGCGCACTGTTGGTGGCGTCGCTGCTCAATGGCCTGACCATGCTCAACGCGCCGTACTACTCGCAGGATTTCGTCAAGGGACTGGTGCTGGTGCTGGCCCTGATGTTCACCTTCGGCCTCGCGCATCGGGCGCGCTGAGCCGGTTCATTTGTCGCTGCAAGGAAGATGTATGCACGGTTCAATCAAGCAGTTCGCACGCCAATGTCTCGCCGGCGCGGTGCTCTCGGCGTTGGCGTTGAGCGCTCAGGCCAAGGCATTGCCGGGTGCTCCGGCGCCGTTCGACAAGGGCCAGGTGCAGATCGCGCTGGTCGGTTATCTGTTTTCCGGGGACTTTCCCGAGGCGTATCTGCGCGGCGTGGAGAAACAGACCGAGGCGCTGGGGGCCAATCTGCGGGTGTTCGATGCGCGGCAGCAGGCGGCGAGTCAGGGCGAGATGATCGATCAGGCGATCGACCTCGGCGTCGACGGGATCATCGTGCAACTGGGCCTGGCGGAAACCCTCAAGGGACCGATTGACCGGGCGATCGCCAAAGGCATCAAGGTGGTGGCGTTCGACGTCGATCTGAACAGCCCGCAAGTGACCCAGGTCGAGCAGGATCACCATGCACTGGCGCGACTGGCGCTGGATCAGGCGGTGAAGGACAACGGCACGCGGTTCGATGCCGGTTACGTGTACATCAGCGGCTTCACACCGATGGAGCGTCGCGACGAGATCTGGAGTCAGGTGAAAAAGGCCAATCCGGGTATCATCGAGAAGGCGCGTTTCGGCACGCTCAACCCGCCGATTGCCAACTCGGTGGCGGATCAGGCCAGCGCGGTGCTGCGGGCCAATCCGGATATCAGCGTGATCTTCGCGCCGTTCGACGAGTTCGCCAAAGGTGCGAAAATCGCCGTCGATGAGGCCGGGCTGGGGCGCAAGGTGAAGATCTACAGCGCCGACATTTCCACCGCCGACATTCAGATCATGAAAGAACCGGACAGCGCCTGGGCGGCGACCGCAGCGGTCAATCCGCAAGTGGCGGGTGCGATCAGCGTGCGCAGTCTGGCGATGTTGATTGCTGGCGAAAATCCTGGGCATCAAGTGTTGGTGCCACCGACCCTGATCACCCGTCAGCAGTTGCTCGATCTTGACGTGAAAAACGTTCGCGACCTGGCGCAGAAGCTGCCGGCGTTCGGTGATAGCGCCAACGTGGCGCGGGCCGAGTGGATTCCTGTGGCGAACTGAATGCAACCGTTATCACCGGGTGATGCGCTGTATGCGCGGCAGGCATCCTGACGCGCTTGGGAGTGAATATGCACAACAAAGCCATGCGCTTGCGCAACAGCCGCGCACCCAAGGCTGATCCGGCGCTCGGTCAACGCTTGCCGCCGGGGCAGGTGTTGACGGAGCGGTTCCCGATTCTCCACGAAGGCACGGTGCCGGAGTATGAGTTGGCAACCTGGTCACTGCGCCTGTTTGGCAAGGTCGGACGTGTCGTCGAGTTGAGTTTTGCTGACCTGCAAAGGTTGCCGCAGCGCGAGTTGCAATGTGACATTCATTGCGTGACACGCTGGTCGAAGTTCGACACGCAATGGAGTGGGGTGCATCTGCAGGATCTGCTGAGCGAGCTCGATATCCAGCCCGCTTCACGTTTTGTCATGGCCCACGCCGATCACGACTACCAGACCAACCTGTTGCTGGACGACCTGCTGCACCCGGACAGCCTGCTCGCCACCCATTACGCCGGCCAACCCTTGACCGCCCAGCACGGCTGGCCGCTGCGGCTGGTGGTCGCCGGGCGCTACTTCTGGAAAAGCGCCAAATGGCTGCGCGGTCTGGAGTTTGTCGACGAAGAAAAACCCGGTTTCTGGGAGCGCAACGGCTTTCACCTGCACGCCGACCCGTTTGCGGAACAACGCTTCAGTGCGCAGGCCCTGGACATTGCCGCGGATGCCTGGCTGGAAAAGGAATTCGACTAAAGGTTTGCGCATGTTTGCAGTCAACATCTCGGGTGACTGGACTGGCCCATTCGCGAGCAAGCCCGCTCCCACATTGGATCTGCGGTGGATGAAAGCTATGCGTTCACCCCGTTCAACCTGTAGGAGTGAGCCTGCTCGCGATGGGGCCCGGACATTCAATTGCTTCGGTGGCTGATACACCGCTATCGCGAGCAAGCCCGCTCCCACATTGGATCTGTGGTGGATGAGAAGTCAGTGTTCACCCCGTTCAACCTGTAGGAGTGAGCCTGCTCGCGATGGGGCCCGGACATTCAACTGCTTCGGTGGCTGATACACCGCTATCGCGAGCAGGCTCACTCCTACATTGGATCTGTGGTGGATGAGAAGTCAGTGTTCACCCCGTCAAACCTGTGGGAGCGGGCTTGCTCGCGAAGGGGCCAGCCCAGTCGATATTCTTCGGTGACTGAACGATAGCTTTCGCGAGCAAGCCCGCTCCCACAAGGTGCAGCATTCATGCTTGAGTTAGTTGCTGCTTAGTTGCGCTACTGTTGTTCTGGCAACACTTGTGTTGGACTAAATACAGTTAATCAGCCCGATCTAACCTAAGTGTTATTGGTTCTTTTACGGCAAGCCTCAGCCCGTCTAGCATCGGTGTTCAAGGGGAAACAACTAACTTTGGGGATTCTGCGCTTAACCAACTCAATACGTTTAACCAGCCTTCACCGCCTTCCTGATTTCTAAAACTACAGCAGACATTGCCGTGCATTGATTGCCGAACCCTTATTGTCGGCAACGGCCGGGTATTAGCTGCGATAAAGGAGCTGTCACATGTATCACCGTTCCCGTTCATTGCTGGCCATCGCGGTTGTCGGTGCGATCTGGCAAGTTCCGGCGCAAGCCGAAGACACTTCCACGCGCGTTGACGATGACACACGGCTGGGTACCGTGCTGGTCACCGGCACCCGTGGCACTGCTCGCACGGTGCTGGATTCTCCGGTGCCGGTTGACGTATTGACCGCCGCCGACCTCAAGTCCACCGGCGCGGCCGACGGTGAGCTGGGTCAGGCGCTGCAAACGTTGCTGCCATCGTTCAGCATGCCGCGTCAGTCCAACTCCGGTGGTGCTGACCATGTGCGCGCCGCACAGTTGCGCGGTATGAGCCCGGACCAGGTGCTGGTGCTGGTCAACGGCAAGCGCCGTCATACTTCGGCAGTGGTCAACGACTCGTCGAAAATCGGTCGCGGCACGGCACCAGTGGACTTCAACTCGATCCCCATCAGTGCGATCAAACGCATCGAAGTGCTGCGCGATGGTGCCGGGGCGCAATACGGTTCCGATGCGATTGCCGGGGTGATCAACATCATTCTCGACGACGCGCCCGAGGGCGGCGAAGTGTCCACCAGCTACGGCGCGTTTCACACCCATCAGGACGCCATCGGCAGAACCACCACCGACGGCCAGAACAGCGTGACCACGGCCAAGATCGGCACGCGCCTGGGCGAAGAGGGCGGGTTCATTCGTGGCGGCACCGAGTACAAAAATCGCAACCCGACCAACCGCGCCGGTTTCGATGGCTTTGCCGATACCCCCGACCAGCGCAACTATGTGATGGGTGACGGCCTGGCGCGGGACGTCAACCTGTGGTTCAACAGCGAGCTGCCGCTGGCCGGCGGCAAAGCCTACAGCTTCGGCACTTACAACCAGCGCCACACCACCGGCGCCGAATTCTATCGCTACCCCTACGAGCAGCCGCAGTTCTACCCCAACGGCTACCTGCCGCAGTCGCTGGGCGACAACAAGGACGTCTCTGCCACCGCCGGTTTCAAAGGCATGATCGGCGAAGACTGGGACTTCGACAGCAGCGTTACCCATGGCCGTAACCGCTTCGACGGATCCACCCGCCGCACCCTCAACGTCAGCCTCGGCGAGGACTCGCCGACCAAGTTCGACACCGGCGATTACGAGCTGCGCCAGACCACCACCAACCTCGATTTCAGTCGCGAACTGCGCTTGGGCGGACGCTCGTTCGTGCTGGCGCTGGGCGGCGAATATCGCTACGAAAACTACCTGACCTACGCGGGTGACGAGGCCTCTTACATTGGCTCCGGCGCTGATGGCGCCAACGGTCTGCGCCCCAGCGAAGAGTCGGACCTGGACCGCAACGTGTTCGCGACTTACGCCGAGTTGTCGGGCGATCTCACCGACCGCTTCTTCGTCGACGCCGCCACCCGCTGGGAACATTACGACGATGCCGGCAGCAAACTCACCGGCAAGCTCAGTGGTCGCTACAAACTGACCGAGCAGTGGGCGCTGCGCGGTGCGGTGTCGAACAACTTCCGCGCGCCGTCGCTGGCGCAGAGCGGTTTCCAGAACACCACCAGCAACTTCGGCGAAGGCGGCACGCTCACCGATATTCGCGTGCTCTCGGTGAACGACCCGATCGCCCGCGCGCTGGGTGCGCAAAAGCTCGATCCGGAAACCTCGAAGAACTTTAGCCTCGGCCTGACCTTTCAGCTCAACGAACGCTTCGATGCCTCGCTCGATGTGTTCCGCATCGACGTCAAGGACCGCATCACCCTGTCGCAGCGCATCGGCAGCGACGCCATGGAGCAATACATCAACGACAACTTCGGCGTGGCCGGGGTGCATGACGTGAACTTCTTCACCAACGCTGCCGACACCAGCACCCACGGCGCCGAACTGGTGCTCAACTATCACCAGCCACTGTATGAAGGGACGTTGGGCCTGACCACCGCCTACACCTACAACCACACCAAAGTCACCAGCACCAAAGGCACGCCTTCGCAACTGACGGCGTTGGGTATCGGCAACGATGCACTGGTCGGCGTTGAAGAAACCAACACCCTGACCGACGCTGCACCCAAGGATCGTTTCGTGTTTTCCGCCAACTGGGCCAGCGAACATTGGGGTCTGCTCGGACGTCTGACCCGTCAGGGCGAGACCACTCGGGTGTTCGATTTCGGCGACTCGCAACCGGAGCAGACCTACGGCGCGGTGTGGCAACTGGACGCCGAGGTGACCTACAAATTCACCCCGAAATTCAGCGTCGCCCTGGGCGGCAACAACCTCACCGACAACTACCCGGAACGCTCCGGCTCGGCGATCAACTACGGTGGCAACCTGCCGTATGACGTGCTGTCGCCGATCGGCACCAACGGCGCGTACTACTACGCCAGCGCCACCTACGGCTTCTGAGCCGATCCGCCACGGATGGCGGACTTTTTGCGGAACTCTCCATGAATCACTCCAACGGCCCCAAGCGCCATCTGCCGGTGTTGCAGGCGTTGCTGATCACGCTGGGCATGGTGATCACCACCGACATCCTGAAAACCGCGCCGACCGTGGCGCTGAACGTCGGGCCGGAATATTTCTATTGGGTCTGGGTGCTCGGCGGTCTCGCGTCGATGAGCGGGGCCTTGTGTTTTGCCGAAATGGCCAGCGCATTTCCGCACCCGGGTGGCGACTATCACTTTCTGCGCACGGCCTATGGCGAGCGCATGGGTTTCCTGTTTGCCTGGTCGCGCTTCTCGGTGATGCATACCGGCTGGATCGCCTTGTCGGCGTTCATGTTTGCCGATTACGTCAATGCCGTGGTGCCGCTCGGTCGGTACGGCTCGGGCCTGTTTGCCGGCGGGGTGATCGCCGCGCTGGTGCTGCTCAATCTCACCGGCAAGCACATCGGTTTCATCACCCAGACCTTGTTGGTGGGTTTGCTGGCGCTGGGCTTTCTGAGCATCGCCAGCGCCGGTGTGTGGCTGGCGTGGCAGGGGATTGAAGCACCGCCACCGAGCGTTTCGGTCACGCCGGAAAACACCGGTATGGCCGGATTTTCCGCAGCGATGATTTTCGTGTTTCTGGCGTTCGGCGGCTGGAGCGATGCGGCAACCTTGTCGGCGGAAGTGCGCGATGGTCGACGTGGAATATTCATCGCCATGCTCGGTGCGCTGACGGTGCTGATGGCGATTTATCTGGCGCTGAACTGGGCGCTCGTTCGAGGCCTGGGTTTCGCTGGACTGGCAGCGAGCAACGCACCGGCCGTGGAACTGTTGAACCGTGCATTCGGTGCGCCGGGGGTGCTGCTGATTTTGCTGATGGTCGGTATCGCGGCCATCGCCACCATCAACTCGACTTTGCTGGTCGGCGCGCGCACCACTTACGCCGCGGCCCGCGATGTGCCGCAGTTGCGTCGTTTCGGCGAGTGGGACGAACGCGACGGCGTGCCGCGCAAAGCTTTGCTGGCGGAGGGCGCGGTGGCATTGTTGCTGGTGCTGTTCGGCAGTTTCACCCAGAGCGGCTTCAACACCATGGTCGAGTACCTGACCCCGGTGTACTGGTTGTTTCTGAGCTTCAGCAGCCTGGCGTTGATCATCCTGCGCCGGCGCTTTCCCGAGGTGCCGAGGCCGGTCAGGGTGCCGTTGTATCCGCTGTTGCCGCTGCTGTTTTTCGGTCTGTGCCTGTACATGCTCTATTCGAGCGTGACGGTGGTGGGGTGGGGCGCGTTTTTGGGGATTGGTGTGTTGCTGGTCGGCGCGCTGCTGCTGGCGGGATCGAGCCGCCTGGCGTCGACGCCTCGGCAAGCTCTCGGACAGATGAACGATTAGAACGATACGTCGGCCGGTTGCGACAGGCGCAGCACCGACAGATCCCCGGTAATGCGTTTGTACGCCAGACGAATCGCCTCGATATTGCCGGCGTTCTGCGGACTGTTCTCGTGCAGGATCACAATGACCTTGGTGCTCAGCCGCTCAGGCTCTTTCGCCCCATGATCACGCCATTGCCCATAGGCATCGAACACGGTGAAACCGTCGGGAAACCGCGACGTCACTTCCTTGTCGAGAAACTCGCGCCAGCGCGCCGGGCTGACCGCGCCTTCCTTGCCATCCACGGTGCCCACCGAGAAGTACAGCTCGGTGCGGATCCACTGTGCCTGCGCCGGACGCGTGGCATCACCTTGCAGGGTCGAACTGGCGGGATCTTTGGTATGCACCGAAACAGCAGGAGGACTGGCGCACCCGGCGACAGCGACAAACAGTGCAGCCAGTAACAGGCGTCTTTGCATGGAATATCCCTTTTTATGAGTTAAGTGCAGACGCGCAATTATAAGGGGCGGATTTAATAGCGATAAAAGATTAAAAAGTGGTTTGTTGGTTGATTAATGGAATAAGAAACTAACGAGTCGAGGATGCTGAATGTACCGCCGCCTTCGCGGGCAAGCCCGGCTCCCACAGGTTTTGCGGTGTACACAAATCCGTTGATCGACACCATCCACTGTGGGAGCGGGCTTGCTCGCGAAAGCGCCGGTTCAGTCAACGAAGATATTGGATCTACCAACGCCATCGCTGGCAAGCCAGCTCCCACAGGTTTTTGCGGTGTGCACAGATCCGTTGATCGACACCATCCCCTGTGGGAGCGGGCTTGCCCGCGAAAGCGCTAGTTCAGTCAATAAAGATGTTGGATGTACCGCCGCTTTCGCGAGCAAGCCCGCTCCCACAGATTCTCTGTGCTTTCCAGTAGCGACGGCACGCGTAGCTCAGCGCCCCTCATGCTGCTTGCGATAAGCCCCCGGTTGCACCCCCACCGACTTGGCAAACGCTCGGGTAAACGCGGCGATCGACTGATAGCCCACCGCCGCGCACACCTGTTCCACCGTGTGATTGGCTCGCAGCAACTGGCAGGCATGCCGAATGCGCAACGCCAGCAGCACTTGCCCCGGCGACTGCCCGGCCAGCTCATTGAAGCGTTTGAAAAACGCCGAGCGCGACAAGCCGATACTCGCCGCCATGTTCTCCAGCGACCACGGCAATTGCGGTTGTTCGATCAACTGATCCAGCAACGGCGCGAACTGCGGATTGCGCGCCAATGCCACCAGGCCGCCGAGGCTCTGGTTGTCGGTCATTTGCTGGCGCAACACGTACAAAAACAGCAGATGACTCAAGCGTTCGAGCAGCGCCGAGGAGGGCGCTGGCAGGCGTTCGCACTCTTGCAGGATCAACTCGAACAAGGCTCGCGCCGCGCTCGAAGAAGGATCGCCCGCGCGCAGGATGATCCAGTCCGGCAAGCCTTCGATGATCAACGATGACAATCCCGACTTGAAATGAAAGAACCCGCAAACCAGCCCGACACCGTCCTGCGCCTGGCTGTCGAGCGCGGTCATGGCCATGCGCGGCAGCGTCTGGGCGATCCTCGCCTCTTCGGCGCTGGAGAGGCGGTAATTCAGATCGCGCAGCAGGAACACTGCATCCCCGGTGTTCAGCGGAATTGGCTGCTCCCGCCCGTCAATGTGCAGCCAGCAACGCCCCTGCACGATCAAGTGGAAACTTGCGCGCGCCAGCCCTTGGGTGCTGGCGTGCCAACCACCGCAATAGCGGCCGACGTGAAACAGACTGGCGTCGAGTTCGAGGCTTTCTAATAACCAATCAACCAGTGGGCTGGACGAAATCATCTAATGGAAACACTCAGGAGCAAGTAATCGCTACTTTAGAATATGGATCGAAATTTTTATAACCAACAGACTGGCCGGACACTCAACAGCAGGAGTCCACTCCATGTCGCGTCTTACTCTACACACCGTGCAAAGCGCTCCCGAAGCCGCCAAACCGTTTCTGGAAAATGCGCAGAAAAACTCCGGATTCATTCCGAACCTGCTGGCCGTGCTGGCCAATGCCCCGGCCGCGCTGGAAACCTACGTTACGGTATCGGCGCTCAATGGCAAGTCCGAACTCAGCCTCGCCGAGCGCGAAGTGGTGCAACTGATTGCGGCGACCCACCATGGTTGCGATTTCTGTGTCGCAGGTCATACCGCCGTCGCGCTGAATAAGGCAAAACTGCCGCCGGAAGTCGTCAGTGCGCTGCGTGAAAAAGCCACTGTCCCCGTGGAAAAACTGGAAACCCTGGCCGCGTTTGCCCGCGAAGTGATTGCCACCCGGGGCAAGGTCAGCGATCAGACCTTCAACCAGTTCAAGGCCGCGGGCTACACGGAAGGCAATGCGCTGGAAGTGATTCTCGGCATCAGCCTGGCGACCCTGTGCAACTTCGCCAACGTATTCGCCGACACGCCGCTCAACCCCGAGCTGGCCCCGTATCGCGCGTAATCGGCCAGCGGTTCCGGCAGCGTCGTCTATGGTTGATGCGGCTGCGTAAAAAGGAGAAAAACGACATGCTCAATCCGGCATTGATTCAATGGCTGGAACACAACGCCCAGGCACTGGATGCGGGCGACGGCGATCCGCAGCAGGTGCTGACGCAATTGGCGCAAGCCGTGGTGCTGCGCGTCGGCATCAACCCGGCGCTGGGCGGCAGCGGCGGTCACGTCAGTGATGCCGTGGAAACCCTGGCTGCTGTCGCCAGCCATTCACTGGCGGCGGCGTTTGTGTTCTGGGGCCAACGGGCCTTTATCGAATACCTGCTGCACAGTCCCAACGCTGCGCTGAGGGAAAAACTGCTGCCGTCACTGCTCAGTGGAGAGCTGGCTGGAGCCACCGGTTTGTCCAACGCGATGAAGTACCTGTCCGGCATCGAGGCATTGCAAGTGCGCGCCGCCCACACCGCAGACGGCTGGACCTTGAACGGGCGCCTGCACTGGGTCACCAATCTGCGCAAAAGTGGTTTTGTGGTGGCGGCGGCAATTGAGCACGAGGAGGGCGGTTCGCCGTTCGTGCTGGCGATTGCGGATGACGCGGCCGGTGTGCAACGTTCCGCCGACCTGCAACTGATGGGGCTGCAATCGAGTAACACGGCCGCCATCGATTTTGCCCAAGTGGCGGTCGCTCGCGAATGGTTGCTGCATGAAGATGCACGCAAGTTTCTGCCGGCAGTGCGCCCGGCGTTTCTCGGTCTGCAATGCGGTATGGCGATCGGTCTGGCGCGACGGGCACTGGCCGAGGTCGAAGGACATTTGCAGGACGGGCGCTCGATCCTGCTGGAGCCGTTGCAGGAACAACGCGAGCAACTGGCGCAGACCGTCGATGCGCTCAAGCAGGGCCTGCACGACGGACGTTTCCTGACCCAGCCGGGCGCGTTGTTCCAGATCCGTATCGCGCTGGCCGAATCCGCCACCAACGCCGTGCAACTGGAACTGCAATCCAGCGGCGGCAAAGCCTATCTGACCGAGCACGGCAGCGGTTTCGCCCGGCGCTGGCGCGAGTCGGCGTTCGTGCCGATTGTCACCCCAAGCCTGGTGCAGCTGCGCGCCGAATTGCAGCGGCAGAAACGGGAAGCGACGGCATGACTGCGCCGTTGCTGGAGGCGCACGGCATCAGCCTCGGCTACCCGCGAGAGCAGGGCTGGCACACCGTGCTGGAGCACTTCGACCTGCAATTGCAGCCCGGTGAAGTGGTGACCATTCTCGGGCCCAGCGGTGTCGGCAAATCCAGTCTGCTGCGAGTGCTGGCCGGTTTGCAGGCGCCGCAACAGGGCCGGGTGAGCCTGCTTGGCGAACCGCTGACCGGTGCGCATCCACGGGTAGCGGTGGCGTTTCAGGACCCGAGCCTGTTGCCGTGGCTGACCCTGGAAAAGAACGTCGCCTTCGGCCTCGACTTCGCCCGCCAGCCGCACCTGACGGCCGAGCAGCGCAAGGCGCGGATCGACCACGCCATCGCTGCGGTCGGCCTCGAACATGCACGTCAGCAGCACCCGGCGCAGTTGTCCGGCGGCATGGCCCAACGCACCGCGTTGGCCCGTTGTCTGGTCCGTCAGCCGCAGGTGCTGTTGCTCGATGAACCGTTCGGCGCGCTGGATGAAATCACCCGCGCCGACATGCAGCAGTTGCTCCTGCAACTGATCGCCGAGCATCACACCGCAGCGGTGTTGATCACCCACGACATCGACGAAGCCCTGCTGCTTTCCGAGCGGATTCTGCTACTGGGTAACAGCCCGGCGCACATCCTCGGCGAGTGGCGCATCGACCTGCCTCAGCCGCGTGCCGAGCTGGTCGAGGAACTGGGCGCGCTGCGCATCGACATCCTCAAAACCCTTCGGCGGGCAAGCCGCAACCCCCTCACTCAACCTGTGCCCGCTACGTCGGAGATTGACCATGTGCCTGGACGACTTCACTCACACACGTCGTGACTTCATCAAACTCAGCGCGCTGCTGACTGCCGGCGGTGCGTTGCCGCTGCTCAACAGCCTCAGCGCGCGCGCCGCTGCCGAGCCGAACGCGCCAGTGCGCATCGGTTATCTGCCGATCACCGACGCCACGCCGTTGCTGGTCGCACACAACAATGGCCTGTTCGAGGCCGAAGGCATTCAGGCTGAACGCCCGGTGCTGCTGCGCAGTTGGGCGCAGGTGATCGAGGCGTTCATTTCCGGACAGGTCAACGTGATTCACCTGCTGTCGCCGATGACCGTGTGGGCGCGCTACGGCAGCAAGGTGCCGGCCAAGGTCGTGGCGTGGAACCACGTCGGCGGCTCGGGTCTGACCGTGGCGCCGGGCATCACCGAGGTCAAGCAACTCGGTGGGCAATCGGTGGCGATTCCGTTCTGGTATTCGATTCATAACGTGGTGGTGCAGCAACTGTTCCTCGACCACGGACTGGTGCCGGTGAGCAAGTCGGCGAGCGCCGCGCTGGCGCCGAACGAAGTCAATCTGCTGGTGCTGCCGCCGTCGGATATGCCGCCGGCCCTGGCGAGCAAACGCATCGCCGGCTACATCGTCGCCGAGCCGTTCAACGCCCTGGCCGAGGAGCTCAAGGTCGGCCGGGTGCAGCGCTTTACCGGCGACGTCTGGCGCAATCACGCCTGCTGCGTGGTGTTCATGCATGAGCAGGATCTGAACAACCGTCCCGAGTGGTCGCAGAAAGTGGTCAACGCGATCGTCAAGGCGCAGGTCTGGACCCGCGACAACCGCGCCGAGGCGGCGAAACTACTGTCCAAGGACGGCGCCAATCGCTACACCCCGCACGCGCAACCGGTGCTCGACCGGGTGCTGTCGCCGGCCACCAGCGACCGCGAGCAATACCTGGCCAGCGGCGCGATCCAGCACAGCCAGTGGGACGAGCAGCGCATCGACTTTCAGCCGTACCCGTTCCCCAGCTACACCGAAGAACTGGTCAAGCGTCTGAAGGACACCTTGATCGAGGGTGATAAAGGCTTCCTCGCCAGCCTCGATCCGCAGCAAACCGCTAAAGATCTGGTGGACGACCGCTTTGTGCGCAACGCCATTGCGGCGGTGGGTGGCATGCAGACCTTCGGCCTGCCGGAAAGCTTCGAACGCAGCGAGGAGTTCAGCCTCTGATGCGTCAACGATCTTCATCGACCGTGCACGGTTTGTTGGGCGTAGCAGGGCTGTTGTGCCTGTTGCTGCTGTGGTGGCTGGGCGTGCATCTGCTCGGTGGCAACGACAGCCTGGCGCTGCGCTTTTCACCCGAGGCGACGCTGGCCAGCCTCGGCGAACTGCTGCTGCGCCCGGAGCTGTACGAGCATGTGCTGGTCAGCCTGAAACGGATTGTGGTCGGCCTGTTGCTGGCGCTGCTGATCGGCGTGCCGCTGGGCCTGATGATCGGCAGCTACCGACATCTGGAGGCGGCGACCACGCCGGCGTTTCAGTTTCTGCGGATGATCTCGCCGCTGTCGTGGATGCCGGTGGTGGTGATGCTGCTGGGCGTTGGCGATCAGCCGATCTACTTCCTGCTGACCTTCGCCGCCGTGTGGCCGATACTGCTCAACACCGTGGCCGGCGTGCGCCAGCTCGACCCGCGCTGGCTGCAACTCAGTCGCAGCCTGAGTGCCACTCGTTGGGAAACCCTGCGCAAAGTGATCCTGCCCGGCGTACTCGGCCATGTGCTGACCGGAGTGCGGCTGTCGATCGGCATTCTGTGGATCGTGCTGGTGCCGTGCGAAATGCTCGGCGTCAGCGCGGGGCTGGGCTACTTCATTCTCGATACGCGAGATCGGCTGGCGTATTCGGAGTTGATGGCGATGGTGCTGCTGATCGGTGTGCTGGGCTTTGCGCTGGATGCGTTTGCGCGGTGGCTACATCGGCGCTGGGCGCCGGCGTGAGGCGCTGAATGCAGCGAGCAAATAGTCACGCACGTAAAGCAGGCTCGGGCTTTTCATCACGCTTTTGCTCCACACCAGATAGAGCACATTGACCGGTGCCTCGCTGGGCGGTGTCGGTGAAATCAGCCGACCGTCAGCGATGGCGTCGGCGCACTGGTAGTCTGGCAGCACGCTCCAGCCGTGGCCGCCGAGCACCAGCTCCTTGATGATCCGCAGGTCGGGAATCGTCAGCGCCGCTTGCAGTTGCGGAGCGACCTGAAACATTGAAGTCCACAGTGGCCGAACCAGCGCCAGATCCTCATCGAAAGCGATCAGCGGGACTTGCTTGAGTTGTGCTTGATTCGGGTCTTTGCCGAGGCGATCCAGGAGGCTCGGTGCATATACCAGCAACAGGCGTTCGGTGAGCAAATGGGCGTAACCGTGGGATTGTTCGTTGGGCATGGAGGCCGTGATCGCGAAGTCGGTCTGCTTCGCTTCGAGCATCTCGTAAATGCGCTTTTTGGCACCGGTGTGAAAACGCAGGGTGAAGCCTTCGTCCATCAGCGGTGCGAGGCGAGCGGCGACTAGCGCATGGAGGAAGTCGGAGGGGCCTACCAGATGCACTGTGCCGCCCTTGATCAGGCCCGGACGCAGCGACGCGATCTTGTTTTCCAGCCCATCGAGAAACGGTGCCACCGAACGCGCCAGTTCATCCGCCGCTTCGGTGGGTTCCACCCCCCGAGGCAAACGCTGAAACAGCGGTTTGCCGACCAGCGCCTCCAGCGCCTGCACATGCATCGACGCCGCCGGTTGGGTGATGCCCAAATGATCCGCCGCCCTGGAGAACGACTTGGTGCGGTACGCTTCGAGGAATGTGCGCAGGTGGGTGAGGTGGCTCATGGTGCTTTGGCGCCCGTGAAAATGTAGGTTGGCTTACAGATTATCAGCCGTGCGATAGCGCGGCGTAGCGAACATTTGACTTAACACCAGCAGCAGCCCCAGCGCCGAGACTGCCGCACCGGTCAGCCCGACATGACTGAGGCCCACCTGGCTGATCGTCACGCCACCTAGCACTGAACCCAGCGCGATCCCCGAGTTGAACCCGGCAATGTTCAGCCCGGCCGCAACGCCATGTGCGTGCGGCACATGTCGTTCGGCGATTCCCAGAAGCCGGGCCTGCAAGGCCGGCACTGCAGCAAAGCTGAACATCCCCAACAAGCCGACGAGCAAGCCCATCATCCACGGCGAACCGGAGAAGCCCCACATGCCCGCTGTCACCCCTACGATCCCGGCAATCAACGCGGCGCTGGCGCGATCCACTCCCCAGGCATCGGTCAGTTTGCCGCCCAGTACATTGCCGATGGCTGCCATCGCGCCGTACAACAACATGAACACGCCGACAGTGGCGGCCGTGGTATGAGTGACTTCAGTCAGCATTGGCGCGATGTAGGTGTAGGCGACGAACGAACCGGCGTAGCCGAGCACAGTGACCAAGGCGCCGGCCAGCAACTTGCCGTTGAGCAGCGCTTTAAGGCTGTGCAACGCCGAGCTGCCGTCGGAAGCAGTCGGTAGCGGATCGCGCATGCCGAACAGCAAGCCGAAAAAACCAATCGCTCCGAACACGGCAATCGCCGCCAGCACCAGGCGCCACGACATTACGCCACCCAGATAGGTGCTGACAGGCACGCCAATCGCCATCGCCAGGGTAAACCCGCCAAACACCACTGCCACTGCGCTCCCTGCGCGACCCGGCCCGGCCAGACGCGCCGCGGTGCTTGAAGCCACCGCCAGGAACAGGCCATGTCCCATGCCGGCGATGAATCGCGCTACCAGCATCAAGGTCAGCGAGGTTGCAAACGCCGCGGCGAGACTGCCGACGGTGAATACCAGAGCGGTCACCAGCATTACGTTCTTGCGCGACCAACTTGCGGTCAATGCACTGAAGACCGGTGCTGAGAAAGTGGCGCCCAAGGCATACGCAGTGATGGTTGCCCCGGTCGCCTCGACGTCGACTCCGAGACTGCGAGCCATGACGTCGGTGAGGCCGATCGGAACGAATTCGGCCAGACCCAAGGCAAAGGCGCTGAGGGTAAAGATGTAGATGACAAAGGGCATGGGAGCCTCGCTCAAGAAGGAATTTGGCGAGAGGCTAGGGATTGGTGACGCATAAGTGAAATTGGCGATTTCGCGTACTGGCATAAATAAATTCATACCTTGCCAGAATCAATACGCGGCACAAAAGCCTGCAGGCTCAGTCGATTGCAACGAGGCTGTGATCTTTTGATGTCTGGATTTCAAGATCGACAGATCGCAGCGTGCCGCAACTCTTGCAAGGAGGATTACGTCGCTGGCGGTTTCGCCAGCGCGATGCCCTCGGCGCCCAACCGCTTGAGAATCTCGAACAGCAGATCACTCTTGGTCCCGCCTACAATCCGTGGGCTGCCGACGTAGCCGGTCACCGTCAAGGTGATGCCATCCGGCGACAGCTTGCTGAAGCGTACGTACGACGCCGGTTTGTCGAGGATGTTTTCGTTTTCGCGGTAGGTGTTCAGCAGCAGTTCCCTGACCTGTTCGGGGTCGATGTCCAGCGGGAACATCAGCTCCAGGCTCGCCACCCCTTGGGCGCTGCCGCCGAGGGTGACGTTGCGCAGGTTCTGCGAGATCAGCTGTGAGTTGGGCACGATGACGATGGAGCGGTCGCTGAGCTGGATTTCCGTGGCGCGCACGTTGATTCGGCGGATATCGCCTTCGACGCCGCTGATGCTGATCAAGTCGCCGACCTTCACCGGGCGCTCGGTGAGCAGGATCAGCCCGGAGACGAAGTTCTTGACGATCTCCTGCAGGCCGAAACCGATCCCCACCGACAGCGCACTGACGATCCACGCCAGATTGGTCCAGCGCACGCCCAGCGACGACAGCGTCAGGAGGATGACCGTGGCATAACCGATGTTGGAAAACAGCGTGCTCAACGACGCGCACATGCCCGGATCCATGTCGGTCTTGGGCAGGAACTCGTTGTCGAGCCAGCGGCGCAGGGCGCGGATCAGGTAGATGCCGATCAGCAGTGCCAGCACGGCATTGATCAAATGCGCGGGGACGATGTTCAGCTTGCGCAACCCGGCGCCGCCAAGGATGCCGAGGACATTGCTGGTCAACTGCCCGAACGTGGTGCCGATGCCGCCGACGAAGAGGGTAATCACCGCCAGCAACAGCAGCCCGGCGCGGCTGGCACCGGACAGCACAATCGAAATCTGCTCCAGCCGCCGGTCGCCCATGCCCAAGGTTTGCTTGATGGTCTTGCCGGCCGAGTAGCGCGGCGAGAACAGGTATTCGCAGGCGTCCTTGACTACCTGCACCAGCAAATAGAACCCGGCCAACACGATATAGGCCCAGACCAATTCATAGGTGACGAAACGAGCCAGCGACACGTAGCCGGTGAGCAGAGCCAGCGCCGACACGCACATGCACACCGTGGCGATGCTGTAGATCGCCCCGGCAAATGTGCTGCCGGCCTCCGGTTCATTGGCGCTGATCAACGCCTTGCGCACTCTGCCGACGCGCAACAGCAGCGGCACCAGAATCACGATCACCACGATGGCAATCACCCCACGTTGAGCGATCACGATCTGGCTGCTCATGCCGGTGGCGTTGCTGACCTGCACCAGCGTCACCAGCACCAGGAGGATGGCCGCGAGAATCCTTGGATAGGGTCTCAGGGCCAGCGCCACCGAGTCGGCAATCGCCGGCAGCCGCCATGAGGGATGTTTGGTCGACAGCAGTGCGCGGCTCAATGCGGTGATCAGGACGCAGGCGTAGACGGCTTTTTCGAATTCCTCGGAAAAAGTCTGCAGCACTGGCGTCAGTGGTTCGTGGCGGGTGCAGGCGTAAAACAGCAGGTGCAGGGCGATGGCCGTGGTGCCAAGGGTCGCCAGCGCCGAGGCGAACGCCAGCGCGCTGCGGCGCAGGCGCCCCTCCGGCATGCGGTGGATGCAAACCCAGGTCAGGCCGCGCTCGGCGAGTCGGCGGCCGAGCGTCCAGAAAGCCAGCGCCAGCAGCACCAGCACACAGGTGAAAAACCGCTGCCCGGGCGCCCAGACTGTGGCCCAGGTGAGTTTCACCTGATTGATGAAAAAATTCAGGCGCTGACGATCATCCGGCTCTGGCGACACCAATGGCGACCAGAAGTCCGGGCTCAGGATGCTGTCGGTGCGCAGGGTCAATTCGCTTTCAAGCAGCGTGCGGCGGATACCGGCGATTTGGGTGATCAGATCAGCCGCGCTTTGTTTGAGCGCGGCAAGGCTTTTGAGCGTGGCGTCGACCTTGTTTTTCTGCTCGCTGAGCAACGCCCGTTGTGCGGCGATTTCCGCCTGTTCGGCGGCAATCTGCGTATCCGGCGCTGCGCCGAGCACCCCCAGTTGCACCGTCAATTGAGCTTGCTGCGGCAACAACGCCGCCGATAACCGATCGATGTCCAGAATGAACGTCTGTACCCGGTCTTGCGGGCCTTCGAGCTGGTTGTAGTTGTTGGCGGCGGAAATCTGCTGCTTCAGCCCGTCGAGGCGCATTTGCAGGGCTTGCAGATCACTTTGTGAGACTTCCACCAGCGGTGCCGCAGTGGTCGCTGTGGGCGCCGGTAAATCCGCCGCCCACAGCGCCGAACCGCCCGGAGCGAGCAGGAGCAGCGCGACAAAAAACAATGACTTCAATGTGTTGCGCATGAGAGGGGCCGGTTCTCGTTGATCACACAATCTATGAGGTTAGGTGATCGAACCGGGCACGGCGGAAAATTTCAGGTGAGCAGGGTGGGCTCGCAGAGTGGCTTGCGTGTTTCGCTGTGGTTGTCCTCATAATGCCGCCCATCTCCAATCACCCATCCAAGTTCGACAGCCATGCCTGAAGAGTTCGAAGTCCCCAGCCCCCACGAGCAACATATCGAGCACACCACCCATCATGCCCATGCACAGGGCGATCGCTTTGCCAGCAAGATTGCGGTGATGACGGCGATCATGGCGACCGTCGGCGCCCTGATGAGTTATCAGGCCGGCTCGACGGAAAGTGAAGCGGCCATGGACAAAAACAACGCCGCTATCCAGAAGACCGAAGCCGCCAACGAATGGAACTACTACCAGGCCAAGTCCAGCCGGCAGAACCTGTCGGATCTGGCCAGCCATCTGCCGGGGCTGGATTCTGCCCACTATGCTGCCGAGGCGCGACGCTACGGGGAGCAGAAAGAGGAGGCGCGCAAGAAGGCCGAAGTGCTTGAGCAACAGGCGCGCGAGTGGGAGGAAAAATCTGAGCAGGTGCTGCACCAGCATCACCGCTGGGCCCAGGCCATGACGGCGATTCAAATCGCCATTTCACTGGCAGCCATTACCTTGCTGACGCGCAAGGAATGGCTGCGGCGCGTCTCGTTTGGCGCCGCCGGTGTCGGCGTCATGCTGGGATCGCTGGCCTGGCTGCATATTTGAGCGCCTTGAACTCCGGCACGGAGCAGCGGTTATCGCGGGATTAATCACCCCGGATTCCATGGTTCATCAAAAGACCACCCGGCCGGAAATACAGTGCTGAACGGCTCCGCCCACCCAGACGGTGCCGTCAACGCTTTCGATGTGCAGTCGGCCGCGGCGGCCCATGGTGGTGCCCTGGCTGACGGTGTAGCGCTCGCTGAGGATGCCCGCGCCGATCAGCCACTGAGCCAGGCTTGCATTGAGGCTGCCAGTGACGGCGTCCTCGGTGCATTCCTCGCCGATGAAGGCTCTGACCTCCACATCCGTTTCAGCTTCAGACCCCGACCACGGCGCAATAACGCCGACATTCAGCCCCTGCAGCGCCGCGTAATCAGGCTTGATCGCCAACACTTCTTCGCGACTCGCCAGCAACACGCCCGCCCAACCCGGGCCGTTGTCTACCCATTGGCTCGCGCGGATCTGCCCGGCGGCGAAGCCAAGGCCTTGTTCGATCAGGCGTAATGTCACTGCCTCCAGCGGTCCGCTGCGCACCAGCGGTGGCGCGGAGAAGGCCAGTTGCGGGCCTTGCTTGCGTACCCGAATCAAACCTGCCGAGCACTCCTGAATAATCTCGACATGCTCAGGGTTGTCGTTGTGGGCCAGCCACACTTTGCAGCTGCCCAGGGTGGGGTGGCCAGCGAAGGGCAGTTCTCGCAGCGGTGTAAAAATGCGTACGCGGTAATGCGCTCCCGGCGTTTCGGGCTTCAGCAGAAAAGTGGTTTCACTGAGTTGCGTCCAGCGGGCAAACGCTTGCATCTGCTCGGTTGTCAGCTCATCGGCATTCACCACCACTGCCAGTGCATTGCCTTCGTAGGGTTGATCGGCGAATACATCGACTTGTTCGAATTGCAGAGCGCGTGGCATTGAATGTCCTTATAGGTTGAATCAGGGAAGATCTTTTTCACGGATGGATTCGGATCACGGCTGCTGTTGTCAGGTGCCCGATTTCTGATAGAGCTTCTGCGCCAAAGTATTTGTGCGAAAAGCGCCCAATTGCAAGGGCACGTTGCGGGCAGCGGCTTGCAGCTGGAGCTTCTTTAGAATGCGCGAGCCGACGCCTTGGCTTTGGAGGATTGCCTGGTCACTATCCGTGGCGGGGCGTGCGGTCATGCTGGTCTCTGATTTGTGCTTTTGACTTGGTGAGGCTAGTGGCTGCAACAATAAACGGCAATTCGGATCGATATGGCCCGCAGCATCTGACTGCCCCAAATACACTCAAAGCGCCACCCGCTGCATAAACTTCCTGACTTGCAGCGAATACGCCGCCGGATGCGAGAATCTGAACATATGCCCGGTTCTCGGCATGACGACTTCCTGCGCTGCCTTTATGCCCCTCAGCAGAATCCCCGCCGCCTCTTTGCCGATCAGCTTGTCTTCTTCGGGCGTCAGGATCAGCGTCGGCACGTCGATCTTTTGCAGCAGGGGGGTGTAGTCGACTTTCTCGATCGAGCGCACGCGGTTGACGTAGGCCTTGTGTGGGGTTTGCTTGATGAAGAAGGCGCGGCTGTTGGCGGCTGACCAAGGAGTTTCACCTTCCTTGTCGAACGACGAAGCCAGTTGCGCGGTGTGGAAGCGCAGGGTCGTCTGCCGATAAAACGGTCCGGGGAAGAACGGTGCCAGTGCGGCCAACGTTTTCAGCAGGGGCGAAGTGATCGGGCTTTTGGCGAAACCGCCGGACAGCACCAGGCCCTTGAGGCCTTTGGGCTGGCGTGTGGCGACCGCGATCGACGCGACCGCGCCGTAGGAGTCGCCCACCAGCACGTAGCTTTCAAGATCTTTCACTTGATCAATGATGAAGTTGGCGAGTTTTTCCAGGTCACCGACGTCGTCCGGTAACCGCAACGTGCGCATGGCGCGGTGCTGCAAGTGGGTGAGAGAGTCGAGTTGCCACGGCGCACCGGCGAAGCAAGGGACCATGACCAGCGTGGGCTCGGTTTTCATGAGTATTCCTGGCGTGTTGAACGGATGTCCGCACTCTAGGAGGACTGAGGCCTACGATCCAATGGCATTGGCGCAGCCTCTCGATGCACCAGATCGATCATCAGTCGGCGATCAGCATTCTGGTCATCCACTCAACCGCCGGCTCGTTGGCGCGTCCGCGTGCGCGGACGACAAAGACCTCCCAGGTGGGCAGCGTCAGGGGCAATTCGAAAATGCTCAGTTGTGCGGTTTCCTGCATCTGCAAGGCGACACGTTCGGCGACCACGGCAATCGATTCCGATGCGCCAACCATGAATGGCACTGCGAGAAAACTCGGGCAGGTGACGCTGACCTTGCGGCTGCGACCGAGCTGTTCCAGTGCGTCATCGACAGCACCCCGGGCATCGCCACGGGGCGAAATCAGAACGTGCGGCAGGCGAGTGAAATCATCCAGCTCCATATGCAAATGTTTGCCGCGCTTGACCAATGCCGGGTGCCCTTTGCGGGCGATGCCGACAAAACGCTCCTTGTGCGCGAGCTGGCAATCAAAGCGTTGCGGCACTTGCGCAAACGAACCCGAACCCAGCACCAGGTCGATCTCGCCGGCGTCCAGCAGGCGCATCGCCGATTCGCCATCCACCGGCCCGAGTTTCAGCACCACCTCCGGCGCTGCCGACTGAATTTTCGCCAGCGCCGGGGCGATGACGGTCAGCACGGCGTGATCGGTGGCCGCCACCGCCAGTGTCGCCTGCAGACGCGCCGGATCGAACGGCCCCCGTGGGCTGGCGACCAACCGTACTGACTCGAGCACCGCCGCCACTCTGGGCATCAACTCGATGGCCAGCGGCGTCGGCGCCATGCCGCGAGGGTTGCGAATGAACAACTGATCATCAAATGCCGTGCGCAAACGCGACAGGGCATGGCTGGTGGCCGACTGCGACAAATGCAGGCGCTGCGCCGCACGACCGACGTGCCTTTCCGCCCAAAGCGCTTCAAGCACCACCAGAAGATTGAGGTCGAAACGCGTCAGATCCAGCGGCTTCATGGAGGGTTGGCCTTTTCATTATTCGATGCAAGTAACTGTCCTACAGACATTGGCTGAAAGCTACAGCGCCCCTCGGCTACAGCTGAAAATGTAGCCATGACAATTTTTTGATTGTCGTGATTCTCTGCTCTTACGATGCAGCATTGTCAATCAAGCTCGAGGCTCATCATGCACATCGCCATCCTGACCTTTGAAGGTTTCAACGAGCTGGATTCGCTGATCGCGTTCAGCATTCTCAACCGGGTCCAACAGCCCGGTTGGCGCGTGTCTGTCGCCAGTCCCACGGACAAGGTGCGCTCGATGAATGGCCTGGTGATTGAGGCACAGGCGTCACTGGAGGAGGCGTGCGACGCGGACGCGGTATTGGTGGGAAGCGGGCGGATGACCCGGGACGTGGTGGCGAATGCCGAATTGATGTCGCGTCTGCAGCTTGATCCGGCTCGCCAATTGTTGGGTGCCCAGTGCTCCGGCGCGTTGATTCTGGCGAAGCTCGGCCTGCTGAGCGAGGTACCGGCCTGTACGGATCTGATCAGCAAACCCTGGGTGGAAGAGGCTGGCGTTGCCGTGCTCAACCAACCGTTCGTGGCCAATGGCAATGTCGCCACCGCAGGCGGGTGCTTGTCTTCGCAGTACCTGGCGGCCTGGTTCATTGCCCGTCTTGCCGGTGTGGAGGCCGCACGCAGCGCGCTTCACTACGTGGCACCGGTTGGCGAGAAAGAACTCTACGTCACGCGGGCAATGAGCAATATTTCAGCGTTTTTATAAAGCGTTTTCGCCGGTCTCAATCGGTTCTGCCGCCGCTTCAGCCGCCATCTTCGCGCGGTCAGCCTTGCTGATGTACTTGGGCTTTTTCGGCGCGAGTTTGGCGCTGGCCTTTTTGGCCTTTTCCTTGAACAACTGCTGCAGTTTCTTTTGGCGGTTCATGTTTCTACTCGGTGAAGGGGAGCCGGGCATATGCCCATCAGCGCGCATTAAAACCGGCTCGGAGCGATTTGGCGAGTCGCTTGCAGCGATACAGGATCAAACGGCTGCCCGGATCATGGCTTCGACGTCGCCAGAAAATCGCTGATTAGCGCCACCACCTGCTGCTGGATCACTTCACGCGGTCGCGCATTGTCGCGATCCTGGCAAATGACGCCATCGCCCGGTGCGTCTTCCTCGAGCATCTCGATCGCGCCCGGTTTGCAGATCGACGTGAAGCTGAAGTGGGTGGCGTCGTTGATCTCGACATAACGAGTGGTAGCCGCTGGCAGGCGTTTGGCCAGATCGGCGGACTCCAGTTGCGCCGGAAGATCTTCGGAAGGTGCGCCGGCGGCAATCACCAGTGCCGGTACGGGGAGCGCCGCGAGGCTTGCGTCGGTCATGCCGCGTGACAGGCCCAGGTCCAGCGAAACGATGGCGCTGACCGGTTTGTAGCGCCGGTCGGCAGCGAGGTCGGCTTTGCCTTGCGCGGTGCTGGCGGGATTCATCTGCCGGTAGACGCTGCAACTGGCGAGCTGCGCATGGGCTTTGCAGTCCTCGGCAAAGCGCTCGGGGTCGAAGCGTGCGCCGGCGATTTCCAGAGCCGTCCAGCCACCGAGCGAATGTCCGACGACGGCAATCCGCTGCGGCGCCACTGCGCCAAATTTTCCCGGCTGCGCCACAACGGCTTCGATGGCCCGCCGCAGATCAACTGGCCGCTGCCACAACTGCGCTGCTGCTTGCGGACTGCGGTCGTGGGTGGTGCTGCCGGGATGGTTGACCGCCGCGACGATGTAACCTTGATCCGCCAAGGCACTGGCCAGCCACATCTGGTTGCTCCAGTTGCCCCGATAACCATGGGAAAGCACCACCAGCGGGTGCTCGCCGGCAGTCGGCGGCGCATCGCGCACCGCAGAGGCACTGACGAACACCGGACTGTCGTCGATCACTTGTGCGGTTGCATGGGTTGTCGCCGGGTACCAGACAACCATTTCCAGCGGCCGCTGCGGGTCTGGCAGGGTTGTGCTGTGGAAGCCGATGGGGTGGGAATCCGCGAGTGCGCTGGTGGAGAGGCCAATCAGAAGGAGGGCGCCGAGAGCTGTTTTCAAGGTTGATGTCTTCCATGAGTGCATTTGTTGTTTTGAGGTACGGCTGCGCGCAGGTTAGTAGACCGGTTGCAAAGAAGATAGCGGATGCCTCGCCCGTGCTGTAACAGGCCGAATCCGAACAAGACCGCGCTTGCCCGGATTTGAAATACCCAGCATTGCCCGCTACAGTCGCGCCCCTTGTCCGGCCTGCAGCGCCGGCGATGGCTGGGGAAGAGGGCGGCTGTTGAACGAACACACATTGTCCATGCGTCTGGAGCGGGTGGCGGCGCATGTACCGGACGGCGCGCGGTTGGCGGATATCGGCTCGGATCACGGCTACCTGCCGGTGGCCCTGATGCGCCGTGGCGCCATCGTTGCGGCGGTGGCCGGTGAGGTGGCGTTGACGCCGTTCCATGCCGCGGTGCGCACGGTGCGCGACAACGATCTTCAGCAGCACATCAGCGTGCGTCTGGCCAGCGGTCTGGCGGCGATCGAGCCGTCCGACGGGATTACCGCGATCAGCCTCTGCGGCATGGGCGGCGAGACGATTCGCGACATTCTCGACAGCGGCAAGGCGCGCATGAGCGGGCACGAACGGCTGATCCTGCAACCCAACGGCGGCGAACAACCCCTGCGCCAATGGCTGATGGACAACGGCTACCGCATTCTCGAAGAAGAAGTGCTGCAGGAAAACCGCTTCTTCTACGAAATCATCGTCGCCGAGCGCAGCGGCCCGCTGAGCTACAGCGCCGAACAGTTGTACTTCGGCCCATTGCAAATGCAAGCACGCAGCCCGGCATTCCTCGCCAAATGGCAGCGCTCGTTAAGGCAGAAACAGAAAACCCTGAACAGCTTCAAACAGGCACGCCAGGCGGTACCCGAGGAGAAGCTGGAAGAGGTTGCGCGACAGGTGCAGTGGATTACTGAGCTGTTGGCTTGATCTGCCGTGTTGGCTGTTGCACCCCTTCAGGTTTAAAGTCAGCTTCAAGGTTAACGTTCTTGCGAAGTCGGACATGAGAATCGGTGAACTGGCGAAAATCAGCGGGCTGGCGCCGTCGCGTATCCGTTTTTACGAGGCGAGCGGGTTGATCACTTCGGTCGCGCGCAAAGCCAACGGCTATCGCGATTACGCTCCCGACACCCAATGGGTATTGCAGATCATCACTGGTGCGCAGGCGGCGGGTTTCTCCCTGGAGGAAATCCGTCAGTTGATGCCGATGAACGCGAGTGGCTGGCAGCACGAGCAGTTGCTCAATGGCCTCAAGCAAAAGGTCGAAGAAATCGATGTCCTGCAGCAACGCCTGGCGCAGAACAAAGCGCAACTTCAGCTCGTCATCCAGGGCATTGAAGACAAGCCCATGGGCGTGGCGTGTGCGGACAATGCGCAAATGCTGATAAATCGTCTGCGCGAACAAGGTGTGGTGAGCGCAGCAGAGCGTCGCGATGTGGCGCGTTGAAGCGCGAATCAGCTAAAAAAGGCTATTGACCTTAAAGTTGACTTCAATCTTATGGTGGCCTCATCTCCAGTTGAGGACTGCCCCATGAATGTGTTCGACCCCCTGACCTTACCCAACGGTTCGACCATCAAGAACCGCATCGCCAAAGCCGCCATGGAAGAAAACATGGCGGACGCCGACCAGGCGCCCTCCGCAGAACTGATGCGTCTGTATCAAGCGTGGGCCGACGGTGGGGCCGGGCTGATCATCACCGGCAACGTGATGGTCGACGGCCGCGCCATGACCGGGCCGGGCGGCGTGGTGCTTCAGGACGATCAACAACTGGACAAGTTCAAGCGCTGGGCGCGGATTGGTCGTTCTGCCGGAGCGCAGTTCTGGTTGCAGATCAATCATCCGGGGCGCCAGATGCAGTCCAACCTCGGGCAGAAAACCTGGGCGCCATCCGCTGTGGCGCTGGAGCTGGGCAAACTGTCCAAACGTTTCGCCACGCCCCACGCCATGACCGCCAGTGTGATCAAAGACGTCATCCAGCGCTTTGCGCACACCGCACGCCTGGGTGAACAGGCCGGCTTCACTGGCGTGGAAATCCACGCCGCCCACGGCTATCTGTTGAGCCAGTTTCTCTCGCCACTGACCAATCAAAGGACGGACGAGTGGGGTGGCTCACTGGAGAACCGCGCGCGGTTGTTGGTCGAGGTCGTCAAGGCAGTCAGGGCGGTGGTTTCTGCAGAGTTTGCCGTAGCGGTGAAACTTAATTCCGCCGATTTCCAGCGCGGCGGATTCACCGCTGAGGATGCGAAAAAGGTCGTTGAACTGCTCAACGGTCTGGGCGTGGATCTGGTGGAACTGTCCGGCGGCAGCTACGAAGTCCCGGCCATGCAGGGTGAAGCGCGCGATGGTCGAACCTTGGCTCGCGAGGCCTATTTCGTCGAATTTGCTCGGGATATTCAGACCGTTGCGAAAATGCCGGTGATGGTCACCGGTGGCATCCGCCGTCGTCCGGTTGCCGAAAGCGTCGTGCAGAGTGGTGTGGACATGGTCGGCATCGGTACCGCGTTGGCTATCGATCCGCACCTGCCGCGCGACTGGCAGCAGGGCAAGGACAACGCCCCGCAATTGCCGCCGATCACCTGGAAAAACAAGGCCATTGCCGCGCTGGCGAACATGGCGGTGGTGAAGTTTCAGCTGGGTAAGCTCAGTCGGGCGCAAGCGCCTGATCCGAGCGTGTCACCGTTGCGGGCGCTGATTTTGCAGCAGATCGCCATGGCGTTTCGCACCCGGCAATATCGGCGCTGGGTGGAAAAACGTTCGGCGTGAGTCGGTAGTTCTTTCAATCGTGACTTTGGCGGGACTCTTTGATGAGTACCCGCCAAGTCAGCCAGTCAATTCGGCATCAGCACCGTATCGACCACGTGAATCACGCCATTGGATTGCATGACGTCAGCGATGGTAACGGCAGCTTTGCCGCCCTTGGCGTCCTGCACCCATAGCTTGCCGTCGTGCAGCATCACGGTCAGCGATTCGCCCTGGACGGTTTTCAGCATCACTTTGCCGCCGTGCATTTTGGCGTCGTCCATCAGCTGTTTGGCCGTGTGAGTGCCGGCGACGACGTGGTAAGTCAGGATCTTGGTCAGGTCCGCCTTGTGTTCAGGCTTGACCAATGTATCGACCGTGCCGGCGGGCAGTTTTGCGAAGGCTTCGTTGGTGGGGGCGAAGACGGTGAACGGTCCCTTGCTGTTGAGCGTATCCACCAGCCCGGCGGCCTTGACCGCAGCGACCAGTGTCGTGTGATCCTTGGAGTTGACTGCGTTTTCGACGATGGTCTTGGTCGGATACATGGCCGCGCCGCCAACCATCACGGTATCGGCGGCAAAGCTGGATCCGGCGCCGAGGCAGAGCAGGGTGAAGCAAGCGACAGCAAGGCGTTTGATGAGCATGTGCATGGTGCGTCTCCTTGATTCTTCGACCCTTCGAATGAGGGTGTTGAATGTACGGAGCAGGGAGTGAAACGGATGCAGAGCAGCGCGGAAAACTTTGGTTTTTCATCTGGTCCATTAGAATGCGGCTTTGACCATAAGAAACTTCAGCATGGATGTGCAAGCGCTCGTCCGAAGGAGATCCCCATGACAACAGGGCAGTGTCTTTGCGCCGCAGTACGCTTTTCCCTTACCGTGGAACCGCGCTTTTTCTATCGCTGCCATTGCTCTCTGTGCCGTAAGCAAACCGGTGTCGGGTTCAACCTCGCCACGCTGGTCAACGCTCGGGATTTTTGCTGGGAGGCAGGGCAGGACGCGATCAGCAGTTGGATCAGACCCAGCGGCTACAGGAACGACTTCTGCGCGCAATGCGGTTCGACCGTGCCGAATCCACTTCGCGAATCGCCTTACGTGTGGATTCCGCTCGGACTGCTCGATGAGGATCTGAACGTGGAATGTGTGGGTGATTTTTGCGTGGACGATGCCATGTCATGGGATACGCAGCGCTCGGCGCAGAGTCATCACGGTGCGGTGGAGTCACTGGAATTTCTTCTGCAAGAGCTCCGGGTCAACCCTGATTGACCCCGAAGCCTGACCTGCAATCACTTCCGCAGATAAGCAAACATGTGCTGCACATAATCCGCCTTGCCCAGCGGCACGCCATTGTGGCGCAGGATGTTGTACGCCGTGATCAGGTGGAAGTAGAACTGTGGCATTGCCCAGTCCACGGCGAATTCGCTGCCGCTCATGTCGAAGGCGATGCCGTTGGGCAACTCGATTGAGATCTGCCGCTCAGCGCTTGCGTCAATCTGCGCCGGATCTGCCGCCGCCAGCATCTCCAGTGTTCTTTCGATCAACGCCTTCGCCGCCGCCATGTTTGCGGGCGGTGTGAGCTTGGTCAGCGGTTGTTGCGTCAGCCGTTGCACGGTGTCCTGTGCCTGGGTGCAGGTGTATTGAACCTGCGTGGCGAGATTGTGCATGTCCGGCGCCAGACGTGCTTCGAGCAGAACCTGCGGGTCATAGCCGCGCTCAACGGCGCAGGCCTCGCCTTTGGACAGGATCGCCGTCAGGGAGCGCAGCATTTGGGTGAAACGAGGGATGGTCATTGCGTAGATCGACATGGTTATTCCCCTTAGTAGTCATTCGAGCATGAGGCCTCAGTGGCGAAGGGTAGTCGATTCGCTATCGAAAAGGCCGCGACATCACACTTTCCGAATGAGCCTCCCCACGGGATTTACCGTTCGGTAAACTGCCTCGACTCGCCCGCAAGGCGACCCAGACAATAAAAACGCCGAGGCCCCCCATGATTGATCTTTCCGTAGCACTCCTGTTCGCCGGCGCCTGCTTCGCGCTGGCCCTGACCCCCGGCCCGGACATGCTGCTGATCGCCTCCCGAAGCCTGAGCCAGGGCCGCGCCTCGGGCTTCGTCTCCCTCGCCGGCATTCAGGCCGGCACCTACTGCCACGCACTGGCAGCCGCCCTCGGGCTGTCGCAACTGGTCGCCACCGTGCCCGCCGCCTACGACATCATCCGCTTCGCCGGCGCCGCGTACCTGGCATTCCTGGCGTGGAAATCCTTCACCAGCGACGTATCACCCTTGGCCACCAACGAAACCCTGCCAGCCACCCCGTTGTTGCGTATCTTTCGCCAAGGGTTGGTGACCAATCTGCTCAATCCGAAAATGGCGCTGTTTGTGCTGGCGTTGTTTCCGCAGTTCATTGATCCGGGGAAAGGCTCGCTGGTGCTACAGATGTTGGTGTTTGCGACAATCCTGAATGTGATCGGATTGCTGGTGAATGGGGCGGTGATTGTTTTGGCCAGCAAGGTTGGGAACAAGCTGGCGAGTAATGCGCGGATCGCGCGGCGGTTGAATCAGGTGTTGGGGGCGGTGTTTTTTGGCTTGGCTTGTCGGTTGGCGTTGTTTTCGGGGCGGTAGGGTGGGGCTGCTTCAGGTCTAAAGCGGACGTCCAAGGCTAACTTTTTTCAACCCAAAGCGGTCATCATCATGTTCCAGTATTATTGCGCCGATGCTCGGACTGCTCATAGGTAGGTTGATGTATGGCCAGAAGCGTTAGGCTTCAACAGAAACTTCATTCAAAGTATCTCGTTGAGGTAGCCGGAGAGGTGGTGCTTGATGATTGCCTTGTTGAAAAGCTATGGGCGCTCAACAGACGTGACAGGTTTGAGTTGAATTCACGCTCCTTCAGTTTTGGACCTGTTCAAAAATACCGCTTGGAATACGTGATAACGAGAGGACCGATTTCTGGGCATTGGCTTTACAAAGAATTTGACCCAAAGGAACTGACATTATTTTTTACGGCAAAAGACTTTGCCGGCATTTGCCATGGCTGGACCTTGTTTGACGAGTGACCACTCAGCGTTAGCTTTCTGGGAGGCTGCTTCTGGCCGTCAGCGGTCGGGTGCGAACGTCCGCTTCTGGCCGAAATCCGCCGTTCGTAAACGTCCGTGACGAAAATGTCCCGCCACGGACCAGTCACCTACTTCACCAACTCAACCCTATCTAGCGCCCGATTCACCGCTAGCTCCCCAAGCATCACCACCTGCGCAATCCCCAACAGCGTTTTGCGCATCGGTCCTTCCACCAGTGCAGCCACATCCCCGAGCATCACCGTCGCCGAGGCGAGTGATTCGCAGGCGTTGGCGAGAAGGGATTCGGTGTCGGTGTCCGGATTGACGAGAAACATGCTGTTGGTTTGGTAAGGGGTTGCCATGATCGCGGCGGATGGGCTGAGGTAGTGGTCGAGCGCGCGTTCGGCGGCTTCGTGGAGTTTCTTTGAATCGAGAGATTCGTAGGGGGAGGCCGGATCGATGTCTGGCGGGTTTGGCGTTACTTTGACCATGTTCTTCTTTTTCCTGTTTGTTGGCGACCACTCCGAGCTACTAAACAGGGGGTGGCAGCTGTGCGCAGGTTAGTAGACCGGGGAAAAGAAGAAAGCCGGCGCGCCCGAGGGCGCCCTACACACAGCCGCCATCAAGTGCAGGTAGGAAAATACCTGACTGACGGACGCGCATGCGCTTTCATTTACCACGGGCTACTAAACCCGATCACTGCGAATCAGTGATCGACCCAAGTTACCGATGGCTCTCCAGACGCACAAGCCGGCGGATTCTGGCGTAGTCGTAGGCAACGGCGCAAGGCGTTGTAGCCTTCAGGACGTAACGCGGGGTGTCTGTTAAACGCCAGGCAAAAACCGTTAAACGCAGGATGGTGTGAAGTCGGCCCGCGCATGACGCTGACGTTGTGATTGAGTGCGTACAGGCACGTGAAGAATGGGAGGCCAGAACGCATTGCCAGCCATCCACCGCGCTTTAGTTGAAAACTCGGTCGCCACGCCAGAAGCGGCGCCTCACACTTGAATCCCCCTTTCATTCATTGAGTTATGAGGTTTGGCCCGGTCTGACTTCTTCGCTTTTCACTCTGGGAACTCAAAGGGGTGATTACGTATTCAGCCTTTTCTCAAGTTCCTGATCAAATATCACGGCACCCGAATTCTTTTCGCCCAGCGAATCCTGTGGATTGAGTAGCGGGCATTCACCCATGGTCAGACAACCGCAGCCAATGCAGCCCTCCAGACTGGTCGACAGCTTTGTCAGTTGTTCGATGCGGCGCTTCAGGGAGGATGCCCAGTCTTTCGACACCGTCTCCCATTCCTTGGCTGAAGCCTTCCGGTCATGGGGGATGGGTTCAAGGGCAGTCTTGATTTCCGCCAGCGAAATCCCGCTGGCTTGCGCGATTCGAATGATCGCAATCCGGCGAAGCGTGCCACGCGCATAAACCCGATGATTGCCGGCTGTGCGCTGAGACGCCAACAAGCCTTTCGACTCATAAAAATGAAGCGTGGAGACAGAGAGACCGCTTCGTTTTGCGACCTGGCCCACACTCAGGTTTTGATGGTCAGTAATTCTTTCCTGCATGGCTATTGACCTCAAGCATTCTTGAGGTTTTAGAGTGTAACCACCGCAGAGAAAAAAACAACTTCAGCCAAGTGGTCACCCGCTTGGCGGTTTCTCTGTGACTTACTCAGCATGGAGATTAGTTAGATGGTCAGTTGGGCATTTATTTTTGAAGCACCGGAAACCAACCCCGAAACCGATCGATTCGTCATCGACCGCGCGGGCCGGCGTAATACGATCGTCGCTGTACCCGAGCAACACGACGCTGTTCAAGTTGCCGTAGATTTGGTCAAGGATGGCGTTCAGTTCATAGAACTGTGCGGTGGCTTCGAGCCTGTCTGGGTAGGGAAAATCATTGAAGCGACGGGAGGAACCATTCCCGTCGGCAACGTGGGTTTTTCGGGCGGAGCATCGGTTGCCAGGCTTGTTGAAATCTTTGCTGAAGAAAAATAGTTGTGAACTGAAAACACGGTGGGGACTGTTTTCTTGCTCGAAATCAGTCTGTCTGATCGATTTTTAATCTTGCATAAAGACACCCACCGTTAATTCAGCAAAGCTACATCGCTTGTGCTCCGGTAAACTGAAAGGCACCGGCAATCAATCAGCTGGAGTCTGTCCTTCCAGAATCTCAAAAGCGTCGTCGAGGGGCGCGTACCCAACGGCTTTTCTGGTCTTATCAATCGAAAGGCGTTTGTAGCGGTTATCTGAAACCCCATGGACAATGTGGAATCCGATCAGATCGGCCTCAACGCAACGCCCAAGCAACGCGACGACATCCCGATAGCTGATAAATGCAGCTACGTCCCGAGGGCTGTGGGTTTCCCCAGGGTGAAATTCGGCTACGTTTGCAATACGGACTGCGATTGTTGTCATTTGCCCATCGTTGGCATACATCGAAGCCAGTGCCTCGCCAAACGCCTTGCTGACCCCGTAAAGGTTGCCGGGTCTAGGGGCCATCCATTCATGTACCTGGACATCCTTTGGATAACCTTCAATCGCCTGCGCACTGCTCGCAAATATGAAGCGTTTGCAGCCTTGAGTTTTTGCGGCAAACAGCATGTTGTAGGTGCCGACAATATTTACAGGCAGCAGTGAAGACGTGAATTCAGCGTCTGCGTTCGGATCAGCAGCGAGATGAATCACTGTGTCTATGCCTTCGCAGGCTTCAAGGCAACTGGCTTGATCCCTGATGTCGAGAGAGAAACGTTGGACCGAGTCAGGAAGTTTTGATACGTCTATATCGGCCAGGCGCAGATCTGATTTATCGTCTCGCGCTATCCAAAAAGCTCTGCCGATATGGCCAGCAGCCCCAGTAACCAAAATTTTTTGCTTGCTCATTTCCGTATGTCCTTATGGTAAACGACACTCTAGCCTCTCAGCCTTGTGACCGATTCACAACTTCCATGAAGAGTGAAACGCTTGAATGCCAAATACTGGCAGACAAGAAGCTGCAATCACAGGCAGCAAGTAAGTTGATGGGCCGCTTCCGGCCCAGAGTGTATAAAAACACTTTCCGTATGTTGGATGCCTAAGCCCAGCGCTGCTGGGCGAGGCGATTCCCGAACATTTGCCAAGATCGGTGCCGATAGCGCGTCAGATCGTTTATGAAGCGCTTTGGTACATCCTGGAGCAGTAAAAGCTGCGGCTTTTACGCCGCCATCGCCTTCAGCAAGCCTTCTGTACCGATGATTTTCATAACCCGCTTCAAGTTATAGGCGAGCACATTCAAGCTCATCTCCGCACTCACCCCGTTCAGTTTTCGAGTCAGGAAGTGCGTTGCCCCCATCCATTGCTTGAGCGTCCCGAAGGGATGCTCAACTGTCCGTTTTCGAACCTTCATCATCTCTGGTGCTTGGTTCAACCGACGCTGCATTTCCTCCAGCACAGCTTCATGTTCCCAGCGCCTTACTCGACGATTTGTGCTCGGCGTGCACTGGGTTTTCAGCGTGCAACTCTGGCACTTTGAACTCCAGTAGCAGTGCATATACAAGCCTTTCTCAACGCTGGAGAATCGCCAGATCAGTGCCTCTCCCGCCGGGCAGGTGTATTCGTTTTTCGTCGCGTTATACACGAAGGCATCTTTGTTGAATCGGCCATCAGCTTTGGCGCTTGAAGTCATCGGCTTCGGCACGTAGGCGGTGATGCTTGCGTCGTGACAGGCCAGGATTTCTTCGCCTTTGAAGTAGCCTCGGTCGGCAACTACCGACAACGTTTCTACGCCGATGGCTTCACGAGCCTGCTTCGCCATTGAACTGAGTTGGTCACGGTCAGAACCTCTGTTGGTGACCTCGTGAGCAACGATTAAGTGGTGCTGCGTGTCGACAGCCGTCTGCACGTTGTAGCCAACGATCCCGCTGCCGCGCGTCATCATCGAACGGGCATCCGGGTCGGTCAGCGAAACCTGTTTATCTGGCGATTCGTTGAGCTGAGACTCGATCCCCTGAAGCTCTTTCATCTGTGCTTTGAGCTTGGCGATTTTATCTTCCAAGCTCACTGTGTCGGGCTTGGAGGCGCTAGGGATCTGGCGATCAGCCGCATCGAGCGAGGCCAAATAACGGCTGATGCTCGCCTCGATTTCTTCCATGCGCCGCTTCAGTTTGGCGCTGGTGAAGTTCCGGTCGCGATTGTTCATCGCCTTGAATTTACTGCCGTCGATGGCAACCAGGTTTTCGCTAAACAACCCCAACTGCTGGCAGAGCAAAACGAACTGGCGGCAGACACCGCGAATGGCTTTGCTGTTGTCTTTTCGGAAGTTGGCGATGGTCTTGAAGTCGGGCATCAGGCGCCCGGTTAACCACATCAACTCGACGTTACGCTGAGCTTCTCGCTCAAGACGTCGGCTCGATTGAATACGGTTTAGGTAGCCGTAGATATAGATCTTCAGCAGGATCGCAGGGTGATAAGCAGGTCTGCCGGTTTCGGCTGGAATAACGCTATCGAAACCCAGTTTGGCTAGGTCGAGTTCATCGACGAAGACATCGACCACACGCACTGGATTGGTATCGCTGACGTAGTCGTCGAGGCTTTCTGGAAGTAAGGTACTTTGACCTCGGTGTTCACCCTGGATAAACCGTTTCATGGGTTCCCCCTGCGATGAGATTCTCAGAAATCATAGCAAGGGTTTGTCGGGGCGTTTTTACACACTCTGGGCCGTTTTCTGACCGTCGCGACCGGTTGAATCCACAACACAAAGCGGACGGTGAAATTTTCCGGAGGAGCGTACTGAAAAAAAGAAAGGGCCTGATCACATGTAAATAGCTAACAAGAGCTAGTCCCAGTCCATTTTGATGTTTTCTTGTTTTCGGAACTCATCCAGCACGCTGTGATAATTCGACCTTTCAAAAATCACGCTGGGTATCGCGTCGAACCAGTCAACATCGGTGTTTTCCAACGCAATTGAATCCTTTAGCAAGCCAAATCGGCCCCACTGAACTCGATGCTCATGAGCGCACTGCTCTGCGACAATAACTGTGCAGGTCAAGTCTAGGTCATCAGAGCAGACAAGCAGGGGTACCAGAGTCTTCCAACCAGGCGCAGTGGAATATATCCGATCCCATATCAACAAGTTATCTTCATCGCTGTACAAGCCTGAGTGGGCAGCTACGAGGTGGAACTCAGCAGCCGGGTTCTGCCTAGGCAGCCAAACCTCCAGAGGCACTCCGTCAATGGTAAAGGTCGGGTAGAAGCCGCTGCTGTATTTGGATTTATGGCTGGCAATTGATAGCAGGTTGATCATTCCATTCCTCGCTTTCCCTGAAATCTGTACAGACTAATTCTCCCAGTTGTAAATGTCTGCTTTTGGCCGAGGCTGTGTAAAAACGTTTTTGAGCGCGACAGGTACTGAAAACCGGACTGAAAATCGCGCTTCTACGCGAAATCCACATCTGCTGACGTGCCGATAAATTTCAGATTTAACGTAGACGCGCACACTTCAATTTTGGCGAAGCGTTTTTACACACTCTGGACCCAAAGCTGTCGTTTACTTTGTATAAGCAAGTCTGCGTGCTCTGTGGCGGTGAGATTGAGGTAGGGCTTTATTCTCGGCGCAAAAAGCCAACATTTCGGTCAGCTCGAAATCCAAAGGAAAGCCATCTTCTAACCATTGAAGCGCTAATCCTGCCCAGTACTCGGAATGTGAAGCCAGTGCTGTGAGCACCAACTGTTGCAGCGATATCTGGGCAGGCAGCGTGTGCTTTTTCTGCAAGATTTTTACTGAGTCAGGCAAATCGATTGCCGCCGCTTCGAAAGGCTTTTCAAGCAGTGGCAATAACCAGACGTAACTGAATTCGTTGCTCATCTTTCCCTTCGGCTGTTAATGGCGATGAACCTGCTCTTGAAATCTTCAAGGAACAGACATCCGAACTATGATGGCCGCTTCTGGAATCGGCCAAAATCAGCCTTTTTCAGGCCGTCAGCGCTTTCATCAAACCATTGGCACCGATGATTTTCATGACCCGTTTCAAGTTGTAGGCGAGAACATTCAAGTTCATCTCCGCACTCACTCCGGCCAGCTTTCGCGTCAGGAAGTGCGTCGCCCCATCCATCGTTTGAGCGTCCCGAAGGAAAGCGAGCATGAGGGCGGTCGCGTTAGTTGCCCGGCTTCTGTGCGGTTCGCCCGTCGCGGTGTTCGCCACCGCGACGGGCGAATCATGTTTCGTCGCGGACCTGCATCAGCGCGAACCCCAGAAGATTCAGGCCTTGCCACAGGTTGGGGTTACTCGCGTTTACGTGATCCTGGGCGAGTCCGATGCCCCAGATGCTGTCAACCGGGCTTGCCTCAACGATGATGCGAGAACCAGTACCCTTGAGGAATGCATTCAACTCCGGGTTTTGCGAGAACTTGGCCTGGTTGGCCCGGACCACAATTGCATACCGGTGTTGCAACCAATCGTGTTCGTTGAATCCGCGTACGTTGCGGCCAAGCGCCTTGGCCGCGTTGGGCGTAGGCGCCTGGAGCACTTGAGCGCGAATGTCCTGATCGCCGAACAAGGCTGCTTTCTCTGCCATCATGAAATGTTCGGCAGTCGCGTAGCGTTGCCCGTCGACAACAAATTCGGCTTCGAACCACTGGCTGAAGCACGAAGCGGTGACTCCGTGCCTGCTTCGCTGGTGTCCCCAGAAAAAGACATAGTTCAGATCTTCTCCAGCGTTGAAGCGGGAGTGGAGGTCTTCCAGATATTTGGAGTCGTGCAATTGGACTTCCTTGGCAATTGGATTTTGGCGTGAGAGATTTACCACGATATGCACTCGCGTTGAAAATCGTGCGAGTTCTGCGCATTTCAAACCTTTCAGCACAACCTTTTGCGCACAGCCTTCAATACTGCTTCGGTGTACCAGGTCTCGACATCGATCGCGATAGCTTCACCCGCATCAGCGACTAACTCGATTTGGGTGTTTATGCCCTGTTCAAGAAGCATTCGCTGCGCGTCTTCAAGGATCCTGCGTTTACCCGTGAGCCAAAGTCGTTGTTCTCCCGTCAGCAATGCAAGGGTTTGAGGGTAGGTGCACTGCAGTTTTCGACGCAAGTTGACCAGTGCCGTTTTGTCACTCCGGTCAATTATCGGAATCAGTACATACGGCTTGCCCGAGGCTGCCTCCAAGTCGTATTTGTCTTGCAGATGCTCATCGACACTCCAACCGACGACTGTGTCATGTTCGCCTGTCCTGACGTTGATCAAGTGCGCGTTAACACCGACGTAGCAGTACTCCGTCATGCCGTGGACGACGTAATCCTCACTGTTACTGCGAATGACCCAGTAATCACCGTTGGCAGAAAGTTCACAGGACTGAATGACAAAACGCACAGGCTTACCGTCTCTCATGACGTTATCAGACAGGCCGAGCACGATTTCACAGGCCTGTTCTGCGGTTAGCCCGGTGTTGTGTAGTGTCATGTTTTGCCAAAACCAAACAATGAACGCAGCCAGCCTGCCGACTTCCGTTCATAGAAGGGTGTGGTTTGCTTGAGGAAGTAATCGCTAAGGCCTGAATCTCCGTCATGAACGCGGTACAGATCAACGGGTTCGCCATCCGGAGCAGAGTCCCCGGCAACGCTGCCCGCTTCGCGCATGACCTGTTCAAAATCGCCGTCCGCTTCGATCCCGATGATCAGATGAGGCCTTTGGTCAGACGAAGCGTCATGCATCAATGCCAGAAACGCGCGCTTCACATTGCGATGTCTGGCGAGTAATTGAGTGAGCGAATTGACCATCTTCGAGGGATATTGCGACGGTTGTCCGAGCAGTACCCGAGTGTCCTTTTCGACCGTGCGCTGCACCGGTCCCTGGCCGACCTCATCGGAGAGCAGGTAGCGCACTTCCTCGGGGAAAAACTCTTTCCCGTAGGGAGACTTTGGATTGAGGAAAAGAGGAGTGCCCAGCGTGATTTCAAACAGCGATCTGGCCGGGATCTCTATGTAGGACTCTTCGCTGTTTATGGATCTTTGTAGCGTATGCAGCGAAGTGAAAAACGGGATGACAGCGGAGCCGTCGGGCTTTTGCCAGTGCGCAATGCTGATGTTGCTGCCTGCCTCAAGGTTGACTTGCCCTTCGCCAGTGCCGGCGGTGCCGAGGACGTAGATATCCGAATTCAGCAGCGTCTTGAAAAAATCAGGTCGGTGGGCGGGTTCATCCGCCGCCAGTCTGAGTGACTTTTCGAGGGTGTTTTCTTGCTGGGTATCCATGATGTCCATCGGCAGTTCCATCAATGCAGGCAAAAAATGAGTGACAAAGAACGCGCAGTTTTTCACGCTGTTGTAAAAACAGGAAGAACTGAAACCTGATAAATCTGCCGCATCAGGAAGGCAACACCGTGTGATTACGTCGAGCCGAGTGGAAAGAATGCAGCATGGCGGGATATGGGTATTTTTTGTTTGATGCGTCACAGCGCCCGCACCGTGGCCATCCAAGGGTGACTAACTTTACTCAACAGCGTCTATGCAACTCTGTGCAAAGAAGTAATAAGGACGTTACGTGGTTCGAAGGGTAGTTTTACTGTTGCTGACTGCCAGTCTGGGTGGGTGTATGGCAACAGCTATGCGTATGGATTATGACAAGCACCGATGCCCCTATATCGGCGTGCGGTTTGACTGGTGGTTGGTCGGTACATCCAAAGGAAAACTGATACCCTTTTTGCTGATCGACGCGCCGTTTTCTTTGGTGGTCGACACCGTCTTTTTTCCCTTCGAATATCAATACAGCTGCAACCTTTAAGGCAACAACGGTGTTTGCAACGGGGTAAGGGATTGCTATGCATCAGGTGGTTGAAAGAGCGTTAAACGTGATCGCTGTAGAGAGTTGCGAGCCTGTATACAACCAAGTCTTGGCAGGCGCACGATTTTCGCGATGATGACATGTACGGTCCTTCTCACTTCATTTGCGCACCGTAGAAGTGGTTGAGCAGTATCAGCTCAAGCACAGCTACAAAAACGCACAGCACGAGAAAGCCAGGACTGAAGACGCGCTTGCGGCCGGATGAGCTTATATCCATCCAGTTAGCGCTTGATTCGCCGGAAGTCAGTAGCAGGAACGTTATCCAGGCACAAGCCAAAACTTTGCCCCAGAAACCAAGATTTCTGAAAGGAGTCATCCGTGTTTTTCCGTATTCCGCTTGATTCGGCAGATCTTTATTTGTTGGTTAGGCTTGGCGGGGGCATTTACGCCTTCTAGAGAACGCTTCTGTGCCAAACGAGACGGCCGATTGATTTCAGACTCTGGCAGGATATCGTCACCGTAGCGCGCCCTCAAGCCGATTATTAGGTAACTCATGCCGCGATTCTAAGTTTTCAGTAATGGGCAGCAAATCGGTTGGTCCGAGCTGGAGCATGGCGATCCGCCCATGGGCGTTACACACGGTATATTCATTCCTGGTCCAGGATATTCCGGAATCCAGGAACAGGTCAGGGCTTCTACACAGCGTGATCAGCGCCATTTTAAATTTACGGTGCGCCTAGACGGGGTAGAGGTTCCTGCTTCCGGTGCATCTATTGCTGACTACTCCGTTTGCTCTGAGACGGATGAAATAGAAGTGGTTGTTCTAGGCGTTGAATACCCAATATATGGTGATGTCTTTCCCGAACACGTCGCGGCCTATAAGCAGCAGTGGGGCGCTTAGCTTCAGTTGCTAACGGTGTGCGAGGGGGAGGCGAAGAGTTTTAATGAGCGGCTGTTTTCGGCGAGAAGCGGTCGTTTAGAGCAAGGAAAATAAATTCGTCGCATTTCTTCCCGGCTTTGCAATTTTCGGACGCGCTTTTACACACTCTGGGCTGGTAAGTTTAGAGTCGGACAATCAACTAGTCCCTTTTTCTAAAGTAGGTGCCAATGGTTACTTCTATCGTTCTTCAGGACTTTGACGTTGGATGGATCGCCACTGACGGCATCGGGCAGGTTGCGCTCTTCACTACGGCTGGTCCGGGGCCGATTCCTCACTCCGCACTTCCCTCCGTCGATAACGCCGAAGAGGCGGTCCTTTCATTGCCGGAGGTGTCCGATGTAGATCAGGTCACTTCGATGTCTGGCGCAAACGCTTTCGTTGCCTTTGCCAAGCGTGGGTTCTTTGCATATGACTGGTCGGACGTCCATCGCGCTACGCGCCTAGCCTTGAATGGGTATGAGCTGCAATACCGTCCACTGAATCCATTGACACTTTTCGACTTGCCGGCCCCTTTACGGGCATTGGCTGAGGTTACCCGGCTATCTGGCGTAACGTTCGGAGTACCTATCGTAGTCATAGATGATCAGATTTCTTAGCCGTCATTCAGCGGTTTGGGAGCGTTTTGGCCGTTTGCACCCGTTCACTACCGGCAGCTAATGGTCGATAGCTACCTCCAGTGAGCGACTGCCTTTGGCTGAAAACTGCCTGTCCCAAACGACCGCTATTGGCCTATAGCATTCGTTCGTAACGGCCGAGGAGAATGATTCAGGCCCAGGCATCCGTTGGATGCCCGGGTTTTGTGCATGTCATCGCGAATGAATTACTGGAATCGTTCTGGCCGACAGGGCGCCAACGCAGTCGCAAAGCGGCCATCGACGATCTCCTCGGCCACCAGTCGCCCCACGACCGCCGCCAATGTCACGCCCGGATGCATCACGCAAACATATACACCACTGATGTTCGGCAGATAGCCAATGAGCGGAATGCCATCGACAGGCATTGGTCTGAGGCCGACGCACGCCAGTTCCGGCTCGATGGATATCACCCCGTGCAGTTCGTGCTGAATGGCTTTGGCTGTTCTCAGCGCGATGGCTTGCGCGCTGTTTTGCGGCGCCTCATCTATATAGTCTTCCGCCGCCAGCAGCGTATCGTCGGCGTCTTGCCTGATTTCCATGTGAGGGCTGGAGATGATCGTGTTCACTCGCTGAGGCTGGGTTTTGTAGCGGATGAATATTGCGGGTGAGGCTTCGATGGGCAAGTTGACGCTTAGCTGTTCTGCCAACTGCGGGGTCGCGGTTCCTGCAGCCAGCACGACGATGTCGGCATCGAGCTCACTTGTCGCAGTGATCACGCCGGTGACCAGACCGTTCAAAATCCGGAAGCCAAGCACAGGAGTTTGTGTGAGAACCGTCGCGCCATGGTCTTGGGCACCGGCGATCAAGACGTGCGTTGCCTGCACGGCATCCAGCGCGCCTTCTTCGGCGGCAAGGAACGCGCGTTCTGGAGGATGTTTGAGATTGGGTTCAAGGTCGAGAATCTGCGCGCTATATATAGAAGGTGCTTGAAACCAGCCATCGCCGTAAGACAAAGCACCGGTCCAGCGCACCTTCAGCCCCGGCAGTTCGGATTCGAGTCGGCGGTATTCTGCGATGGCCGCTGCGCGCAGCGGTGCAACGGAGTCCGGACCGCCGTGCGAAGTGTTGATCCAGGCGAAGGAGCGGCCCGTTGCACCGGACGCGATCTCACCGGCCTCGATCACAACCACTTTTGCACCTTTCGCGGCGAGGTGATACGCCAGTGACGCGCCGACGATTCCCGCGCCGATGATGATGATTCGTTTGCTCATATCAACCTCCGTTGTCGATGCGCTGACGTTACTACATCGCGGCTCATGGGCGCAGACTTGCCTGGCCCAGAGATATCAGGGAAGCTGCGCCGAACCCGGTTATGGGTCAGTAGTTGAATTGTTCAGGGAAGCGTTGATGGTACTCAGGGTGTTGGTGGTTGGCGGGTATGGAAACTTTGGCAGTATCGTTTGTCGGCATCTGATCGACACGCCGGGCATCGAACTGGCGATCTCGGGGCGCGACCCCCAGAAGCTGGCGCGTAAGGTCGCTGAGCTGGGCGCGACCTGCGAGAGCTGGTGCGGCGATGCCATGGGTGCCGGGTTCGTCCCGGCTCTGCGCGCGATGAACATTCAGTGGGTGATTCACACCGGCGGCCCGTTTCAGGGGCAATCCTATGCGGTGGCCGAGAGCTGCATCGAGGCGGGCGTCAACTATTGCGATCTGGCGGATTGCCGGACATTCGTCAATGGCATCGGCGTGCTCGATGCCCGGGCCCGGCAGGCGGGTCTCGCCCTCCTCAGTGGCTGCAGTTCGGTGCCGACGCTGTCGTCGGCGATCATCGATGAGCAGCGCTATCGGTTCAAACGCATCGACTCGATCGAACACGGTATTTCCTCGTCAGCGAAGATGCCGGGGTTGTCGACGATCGAGGGGGTGCTCGCGTATGCGGGCAAACCGATTCGCCAGCTCAGAAATGGTCGTGTACATGAAGTGATGGGGTGGGAGGATCTGACCCTGCGCAAGCTGCAAAATCTTGGCACTCGTGCGTTGGCCAATGTTGATGTGCCGGACATGGATATTTTCGCCAGCCGGTTTGGTGCGCACACTCTGAGCTTCAAGGCCGGGGCTGGTCTAAAGCTCGGCGGCGTGGCCAATTATCTGTTTGCTCTGGCGATGAGGAAGGGGCTGGTGCGTGACCACATGGCATGGGCCGCCCGGTTGCATCGCTGGGGGACGTGGTTCGAACGTTTCGGCGATGGCAAAAGTGCGATGTATATAGATGTGCAGGGTGTCGACCTGAATGACCAGCCGTTGTCGATGACGGCGCAACTGACCGCGCTGAATGACAAGGGGCCGGAGATCCCAAGCTGTGCCGCAGTCGCCCTGGCCGTGAAGATCGCCCGAGGTTACTTGCCCGAACCGGGTGCCCGTCCTTGCGTTGGCGAGATCAACGTCGACGAATACATGGCCGCGATCAACGATCCGCAGAACCTGAGCCTGGCGGTGCACTTTTCTGATGGGCAGCCCTGAGCATGCTCTATCTGGGCCTGAAGTACGTGCATGTCATCGCCGCGATTTTCCTGTTCGGTTTCGGCATGGGTTCCTATCTGTACCTGATCGCCGCCAGTCTTACGGCCAATCCGCAGGTGATTGCGCATGTGGCGCGAATGGTGGTGCGCTACGACGCCTGGATCACTACGCCGGCCGGTTTTATCCAGGTTGCGACAGGTTATTGGCTGACAAGGCTCACCGGGTTGCCCTTGACCGCGGATTGGGTGCTGATGTCGCTGATCCTCTTCTTTATAGTGGGCTCGCTTTGGCTGCCAGTGCTGGTGCTGCAGAAGCGCCTGCAGCGGATGGCGGCGAGTGCGGTCGAGCGTGGTACTCGTCTGGCGGACGAGTACCGGGCCGTTTATCGCCAGTGGTTCTGGATGGGCGTTTGCGGTTTTCTCGGTATGTTCGTGATTGTCTTGATGATGGTGACGAAGATGACGCCGGGGCAGTGGCTGCAAATGATGTTGTAGCGGGGCATTCACAATGGCGATTTGAGAAAGCGGCGTTCGTGATCGGGATTGGGCAACAGGCAGGTGTCGTACTTGCCGAAGATCCGGTAGCGGTTCAGTGCCACGCGGTCGTAGGCCCAATCCCTGAGTGCTCGCGGGAAAATTCGCAGAAGTCTGACCGGCCACCAGCGGGCAGGCAATTGCGCGACGACTTCGAAGAATGCCTCCGAGCGCACCCAGTAATGCTGGTCGCGAATCACCGCCATGGTGTCGAACTGATCCACCGGCAGACCGGCCCATGCCAGCAATGCCTGACCTTCCGGCGATTGCACCGCCGCCAGGCGCATCCGGTGTCGGTTGTCGTGGCGAATCAGAAAGCGCGCCCAGCCGTTGCACAGCTTGCAGACGCCGTCGAACAGAACCACGGTCTCGCCTGGATTGAGCAGGGGGCAGGGGCAGGGGAAGGGCGAATTCGGGATCCAGGCATGGGGGATGATCTAAGAAGTGGGTCAGTCATTGCGAGGCATCATCCTTAGGTAAGAGGAGTTGTTGGGCAACATGCTGCGCATTCGCTGACAC
>NZ_JAEKFL010000002.1:0-1372500 GCF_016650625.1 Pseudomonas sp. TH49 | reverse complement strand
ACACGTCGAGCAGGTACGAAAGTAGGTCTTAGTGATCCGGTGGTTCTGTATGGAAGGGCCATCGCTCAACGGATAAAAGGTACTCCGGGGATAACAGGCTGATACCGCCCAAGAGTTCATATCGACGGCGGTGTTTGGCACCTCGATGTCGGCTCATCACATCCTGGGGCTGAAGCCGGTCCCAAGGGTATGGCTGTTCGCCATTTAAAGTGGTACGCGAGCTGGGTTTAGAACGTCGTGAGACAGTTCGGTCCCTATCTGCCGTGGACGTTTGAGATTTGAGAGGGGCTGCTCCTAGTACGAGAGGACCGGAGTGGACGAACCTCTGGTGTTCCGGTTGTCACGCCAGTGGCATTGCCGGGTAGCTATGTTCGGGAAAGATAACCGCTGAAAGCATCTAAGCGGGAAACTTGCCTCAAGATGAGATCTCACTGGAACCTTGAGTTCCCTGAAGGGCCGTCGAAGACTACGACGTTGATAGGTTGGGTGTGTAAGCGCTGTGAGGCGTTGAGCTAACCAATACTAATTGCCCGTGAGGCTTGACCATATAACACCCAAGCAATTTGACTACTCGAGAGAGCATCAGATTGCGGTGTGTGAAGACGCAATGAACCGAAAGTTCGCGATGCTCACAAACACCTGTATCACATACCCGATTTGCTGAAGCGAGGCCAACAGGTCACGAGTCAGTACCCGAATTTCTTGACGACCATAGAGCGTTGGAACCACCTGATCCCATCCCGAACTCAGAAGTGAAACGATGCATCGCCGATGGTAGTGTGGGGTTTCCCCATGTGAGAGTAGGTCATCGTCAAGATTAAATTCCGAAACCCCAATTGCGAAAGCAGTTGGGGTTTTGTTTTGCCCGCAGGAAAGTGGTTTGATCGCCAATTCAGGTACTAACTGATTGTTTTGCCTCGATCTGGCGTGAAAGCCACGCCCGACTGTAGGTAAGAACACGTCTGGCCATGTCAGTCGGGAAATGGATAAAGCCTTGGGCGGAAGAGGGCAGCAGATGTACTTCAACCGGCGCAGAATGCTGCCAGCGCTCAGCCAGTTCGAGCGTGTCGTCGCGTAGCGGATCCAGTTCACCGGTGAACATCAGTGCCGGCGGCAACCCGCTGAAGTCGCCGTACAGCGGGGAAAGCGGTGCCTGTCGGCGTTGCTCATCGCTCAATCCCGGTGTCAGCAAGCGCAGCGCCTGGGCCATGCCCGGGCCGTCGAGCACCAAAGTTTCAGCAGTCGCTGCGTGCACGCTCGGAGTACCCGCGAGGTCGTAGACACCGTAAAAAAGCAGCGCACCGCGGACCCGCTGCAGCAAACCGGGTGATGATTTGAGCGCCAACAGCGTTGCGGCGGCCAGGTGCGCGCCCGCCGATTCGCCGACAACGATCACCGGCAGGCCGGCGAACTCTGTGCAGACGTCGCTCAGCAGCCAGCGAGCGGCGCAGAGGTAGTCCTTCATCAGCCCCTCAACCGGCGTATCGACCGCCACCGATAGTCGACCGAGACCACGGCGACATTGCAGTCCTTGACCATGGCGATGTTGAGGTCGTCGTTCATCTGTGCATTGCCAATCACCCAGCCGCCACCGTGGTAATCGAGCACCACGCCTTGAGCGTTTCCTTGCGGGCGGATGATTCGGACGGGCACTGAAGCACCTTGCGAATAAACCACTGTGTTTTGCGCTTGAAGGTCATGCTTGACCGGCTTGTCCGCGCTGACAATCTGACTGGCACGCAGCAGCCCTTGGACCAGACGTGGCGTCAGTCGATTGCGGATGCGAAACCGTGGCAGCCAGGCGAGCTTGCGGTTAAAGCGTTGCATCTGCGCCAGATCACTGTCGCTGAACTCAAGCGTGTTATTGGCCAAATTCCTTCCTCGAGTCAGGGGTTGTTGCGCAGGATCGAAAAATTGCGCCTCTCAAACCGTGGCGATAACTGCGTCGCGTCGGTCTGCCAATGTCTCCGGCACTGCCAGCCACAACAGCATAAACGCCAGCCCGGCAATCAGCGCCAGGGTCAGAAACGCCGCGTTGTATCCGGCCTCTTGTAACACAATCCCCGCGACACTACTGCTCAATGCCGCGCCCAGGCCAAACACGGTCGAAAGGGCGCCGAGGCTTATGTTGAAGTGTCCGGTGCCCAGGGTCAGGTCTTTCACTACTACCGGGAACAGCGCGCCGAAGATTCCCGCGCCGATGCCGTCGAGCATCTGTACCGCCACCAGCCAGTAAGGATCCGCGGACAAGGTATAGAGCACCCCGCGCAACGGCAGAATCAGGAAGCCTGCGAGCAGCAGCGGCTTGCGTCCCCACACATCGGCCTTGGCCCCGACCAGCAACGCGACCGGCACCATGACCAGTTGCGCGGCGACGATGCACGCCGAAGTCAGTGGCGTCGCCATCTGCAGATTGACCTGCGCCAGTTTCTGGCTCACCAGTGGCAGCATCGCCGCGTTCGCCAGGTGGAAGAGGGCACAACAGATGGCGAACATCAGCAACGCCTTGTTGGTCAGCAGCACCGCCAATCCCGAAGGCGCCTTGGCGTGTGTAGCGTCACTGGGGTCAAGGCCTCGCGCGAGATCATGGTTGATCGCGTTGGCATCGACGAAGCTCACGGCGATCACACTGCATAGCGCCATGACCGCCATCAAATAAAACACCGCCACCGGCCCGAACAGGTAGGAAAAACCACCGGCCAGCAGCGCCGCGCAGGCGTTGCCGGCATGGTTGAAGGTTTCGTTGCGTCCGGTGCGTCGGGTGAAGGCTCGTGGGCCGGTGATGCCGAGGGTGATCGCCGAAATGGCCGGGGCGAACACCGACGCTGCCGCGGCGCTCAGCGCTTGGGTGATCGCCACCAGGCTGAAGGAGGTAACGAACGGCAACACCACGCAACTGCCGGTTACCAGCAGCGCGGCAACTGCGATCACTGCCCGCTTACTACGGGTGTTGTCGACCAGGGCGCCGGCGGGTGTCTGGGTGACAAGGGCGGCGATGCCGGCCAGGGTCATCACCAGCCCGATGCTGGCCGGCTCCCAGTGGTGAACCGCCAACAGATAAATCGCCAGATACGGCCCGAGTCCGTCGCGCACATCGGCGAGGAAGAAGTTCAGGCTGTCCAGCGAGAGGTTGTTGCGACGATCGTTATGAGTGACCACGCTGGCATCTTCAATAAACGAGGTTTGGCGAAATGCCTCAACCTCCGCTAAGTCAGTGACTAGTCGCCCGCGGATTTAGTTTCGTGCAGGGTGCAGGCGCCAGGCTCGAATCGCTCGACGTTCTCCCGAGCAATGGCAACCCGAAAAGGGTCAAGCCAATACCGAACAGGGCGCTGACACTCAGCGGATCGTCGAACTGCAGCCACGCCCACAGCAGCGTCACGGGTGGCGTCAGAAACAGTGCGCAACTGATGCGTTGCATGCTGAAACGCTGCAGGCAAAGCCAGTAAAACCCATAGCCGCCGAAGGTCGAGAAAATCACCAGCCACAGCACGCCACTGGCGAAATCCGTACTGATGGGCGGGCGCAATTCACCCTCGACACCGGCCAGCAACGCAAACAGCGGCACCACGGCACACACCTGAATGAACAGCGCTGTAGTGACCGGCATTGCCACGCCGGCGCGGGCTTTTTCAAACAAGGTGGCCGCCGCCAGCGACAGCACCGCCAGCAATGGCAAGCTGTAGACCCACAGCGTCGCACTGGCCCATTCGACACTCGCGGCGCTGGCCAGCAGCATGCCGATCACACACAACGCCAAACCCAGCCATTGCCAGCCGCGCGTGCGCTGACCCGGGACGCTGCCCGCCAACAATACAATGGTCAGCGGCAACAGATTGGCAAACAGTGACGCGGTGCCCGGCGTGACGCCAAGTTGAATCGAGGCAGCAATCGGTCCGATGTAGCCACCAATAGCAAACAGCCCCAGCAGTGCCTGATGCATCACATCCTTGCCGCGCAAACCGCGCAAACCAGCCCAGGCGAAGGGCAGCAACAGCAACGCCGCCAGCATAAATCGCCACAACGAGGCCAGGTACACGCTGCCCTGATCGGCGATGTAGCGATAACCGATGAATCCGGAACTCCAGCTGACCACCATCGCCATCAGCAAGCAAAAATTCAGCAGTGAAAATCGAATCGGCATGACGTTCATCGAATGGCACCTGACAGAGGGCTGAGTTCGATGATATGAATCAACCGCTGATGCATTCAAACGATACGATTCGCACCACTGATGCAGGAATTCTCAAGCATGGCCGAAGCCCTTGATATCGAACTGTTGCGCACCTTTCAGGCGATCGTGCGCTTCGGGCAATTTCTCGCCGCCGCGACTTTCCTCAACAAGAGTCCGTCGGCGGTCAGCCTGCATGTGCGGCGTCTGGAAGCGCTGGCGGGCGGGCGATTGCTGGAGCGCGATAACCAGACTGTCAATCTCACGCCGCTGGGTCGACGCTTTGCCCTGCAGAGCGCCGAACTGTTGCGCCATCACGATCAATTACTGGCCAGTTTCAGCACACCGCTGGCAAGCGGGCGGGTCCGCCTGGGGATTTCCGAGGAGTACGCCGGCGCGGTGCTCGGTTGTACGTTGCCGCACCTGTCGGCAGATTTTCCGCACATCGAGCTGGAAGTCGAAACCGGTGCCAGCGGCCGTCTGAGTACGCGCCTGGAGCGTGGGCAACTGGATCTGGCGTTGCTGGTGGTCGTCGCCAATGCGCCGCCATCGACGCGTTGTGCAAGGATGCTGGGCCTGACCCAGCCAGTGTGGGTCGCCGCGCACAACTACACGCAGGATCTCACCCGGCCGGTACCGCTGGCGTTGCACGGCAAGGGTTGTCCTTATCGCAGCGTTGCCGTGGATGCATTGAGCGAGCAGGGTCGGCGGTGGCGCGCAGTGATTGTCAGCGCCGGTGCGAGCGCGCTGGAAACAGCCATCGAGGCCGGACTGGCGGTGGGCATTGTTGATCGTGCGCAAGTGCGACCCGGCATGCGGGTGCTGAGCAGTGAGGAGGGTCTTCCCGAGTTGCCGCTGCACGAGTTGCGCCTGATGCGGGCACGGGGTGAATTGAGTGAGGCGGGGGAGGTTTTGGTGCGTTTGATCGGTGACGGCTTTGTGTTGTGAGGTGTTGATCGACGGCAGTCCTGGGCAGGGCCGCCGTCAGTCATCGCATCAGTTTATCCGTGGATGCTGCTGCACCAACTCCTTGCGCTTGGCTTCCAGCTCAGCGATTTCGGCGTCGATGTCCTCGATTTTCTGCTCGATGTTGTCGTGGTGTTCCTTGAGCAGTTCCTTGGCTTCTTCAAGGTCCGACGCGGCCGGTGCGGCACCGCGCAGCGGTTTGTTGGCGGTTTCCTTCATGGTCACGCCGGTGATCAGGCCGACCACGGCAATCACCATCAGGTAGTAGGCAGGCATATACAGATTGTTGGTGCTTTCCACCAGCCAGGCCACGGCGGTCGGCGTCAGGCCGGCAATCAGTACCGAGACGTTGAACGCGGCGGCCAGAGCACTGTAGCGGATGTGCGTGGGGAACATTGCCGGCAGGGTCGAGGCCATGACGCCGATGAAGAAGTTCAGCAACACCGCGAGGATCAGCAAGCCGGAAAAGATCAGGCCGATCTTGCCGCTGTTGATCAGCATGAACGCCGGAATCGCCAGCAGGAACAGGCCGATGCTGCCGACCACAATGAAGGGTTTGCGGCCGATCTTGTCGCTGATAAAACCAATCGCCGGCTGCACGAATAGCATGCCGACCATGATCGCGATGATGATCAACACGCCACGGTTTTCGCTGTAGTGCAGGTTGTGCGACAGATAGCTCGGCATGTAGGTCAGCAGCATGTAATAGGTGACGTTGGTCACCGCCACCACACCGATACAGGTCATCAGGCTGCGCCAGTGTTTGGTCGCAACTTCCTTGAACGAAACTTTCGGACCGCCCGCCAGACCTTCGCGATCACCTTCCTCGAGTTTCTCGACATGCTGTTGAAACGCCGGTGTCTCTTCCAGAGCATGACGCAGATAAAGGCCGATCATGCCCAGTGGCAGCGCAAGGAAGAACGGCAGGCGCCAGCCCCATTCAAGGAATTTCTCTTCGCCGATGATCGTCGAAATCAGCACCACCACACCGGCGCCGAGGACGAAACCGGCAATCGAGCCGAAGTCCAGCCAACTGCCGAGGAAGCCGCGTTTACGGTCGGGCGCGTATTCGGCGACGAAGATCGACGCGCCGGTGTATTCGCCGCCGACCGAGAAACCCTGGGCCATTTTCGCCAGTAACAACAAGATCGGCGCCCAGATGCCAATCGATTCATAGGACGGAATCAGGCCGATGGCGAAGGTGCTCAGCGACATGATCACAATGGTCGCGGCGAGGACTTTCTGGCGTCCGTACTTGTCGCCCAGGGCGCCGAAGAACAAACCACCCAATGGACGGATCAGAAACGGCACCGAGAAGGTTGCCAGGGCAGCAATCATTTGCACGCCAGGATCGGCGCCGGGGAAGAAGATCTTGCCCAGCGCGTAGGCGACGAAGCCGTACACGCCGAAGTCAAACCATTCCATGGCGTTGCCCAGTGCGGCGGCGGTGATCGCCTTGCGCATCTTGGCGTCGTCGACAATGGTGATGTCTTTCAATCCGATGGGATTGACGGTGTTTTTCCTTGATTTCATGCGGGTCACTCATAGCTGATCGGATTCGATGCCATTGTTTTGCTGGCATAGGCTCTTTCCGTCAGATACAAGAAGACACGAAAAAATTCACTGCTCAGGGCATTTTTGTCGCTCGCCTGTGCCGATGCCCGGCGCAACGCGGCCGCCCACACGGCGGCGATTACGCAAAAGCACAAGACGTCAGGCTGAAAACCCGGATAATGGCCGCCAATTCGTTTCTGCTCTCTGGTAAACCCGCATGGAAATCAAGGTCAACTTTCTCGACAACCTTCGACTTGAAGCCAAGTTCGACGACTTCACGGTGATCGCTGATCAGCCCATTCGCTACAAGGGCGATGGCTCGGCACCGGGGCCGTTCGACTACTTCCTGGCGTCGTCGGCCTTGTGCGCGGCTTACTTCGTGAAGCTGTACTGCGAAACCCGCAACATCCCGACCGACAATATTCGCCTGTCGCAAAACAACATCGTCGACCCGGAAAACCGCTACAACCAGATCTTCAAGATCCAGGTCGAACTGCCGGCGGACATTTCCGAGAAGGATCGTCTGGGCATCCTGCGTTCGATTGATCGCTGCACGGTGAAGAAGGTTGTGCAGACCGGCCCCGAGTTCGTGATCGAAGAAGTCGAGAACCTCGACGCCGATGCGCAAGCGCTGCTGATGCCGCACTCGACCTCTGAAGCGGGTACCTACATCGCCGGTAAAGATCTGCCACTGGAGCAGACCATCGCCAACATGTCGGGGATTCTCGCCAATCTGGGGATGAAGATCGAAATCGCCTCGTGGCGCAACATCGTGCCCAACGTCTGGTCGCTGCACATCCGCGATGCGCATTCGCCGATGTGTTTCACCAACGGCAAGGGCGCGACCAAAGAGGGCGCACTGGCCTCGGCACTGGGCGAGTTCATCGAGCGCCTGAATTGCAACTTCTTCTACAACGACCAGTTCTGGGGCGAGGACATCGCCACCGCCGAGTTCGTGCATTACCCGAACGAACGCTGGTTCAAGCCCGGCCCGAAAGACGAGCTGCCGGCGGAGATTCTCGACCAATACTGCCTCGACATTTACAATCGCGACGGCGAGCTCAAGGGCTCGCACCTGTTCGACACCAACTCCGGCAACACCCAACGCGGTATCTGCTCACTGCCGTTCGTGCGCCAGTCGGATGGTGAAGTGGTGTACTTCCCGTCCAACCTGATCGAAAACCTGTTCCTGAGCAACGGCATGAGCGCTGGCAACACCTTGGCTGAAGCACAGGTGCAATGTCTGTCGGAGATCTTCGAGCGCGCGGTCAAACGCGAAATTCTCGAAGGCGAGATGGCTTTGCCCGACGTGCCGCAGGAAGTGCTGGAGAAGTACCCAAGCATTCTCGCCGGGATCAAGGGGCTGGAAGAGCAGGGCTTCCCGGTGCTGGTCAAGGACGCGTCGCTGGGCGGTGAATTCCCGGTGATGTGCGTGACCCTGATGAACCCGCGCACCGGCGGCGTGTTCGCCTCGTTCGGCGCGCATCCAAGCCTGGAAGTGGCGCTGGAACGCAGCCTGACCGAATTGCTGCAAGGCCGCAGTTTCGAAGGCTTGAACGACTTGCCGCAGCCGACTTTCTCCGGCCAGGCAGTGACCGAACCGAACAACTTCGTCGAACACTTCATCGATTCCAGCGGTGTGGTGTCGTGGCGCTTCTTCAGCGCCAAGTCTGACTTCGAATTCGTCGAATGGGACTTCTCAGGTCAAGGCGAAAACTCCAACGCCGAAGAAGCCGCAACCCTGTTCGGCATCCTTGAAGACATGGGCAAAGAAGCCTACATGGCGGTCTACGATGACCTCGGCGCCAATGCCTGCCGGATCCTGGTGCCGGACTATTCGGAAATCTATCCGGTGGACGACCTGATCTGGGACAACACCAACAAGGCCCTGCAATTCCGCGCCGACATCCTCAACCTGCACAGTCTGAGCAAGGTCGGCCTGCGCAACCTCGCTCAAGGCCTGGAAAACAGCGAGCTGGATGATTACACCGACATCACCACGCTGATCGGCATCGAGTTCGACGACAACACGCCGTGGGGCAAGTTGACCATTCTGGAACTGCGCCTGCTGATCTACCTCGCTCTGCAGAAATTCGAGCAGGCCAAGGATCTGGTCGAAGCCTTCCTGCAGTACAACGACAACACCGTCGAGCGCGGCTTGTTCTATCAGGCGGTGAACGTGTGTCTGGAAATGGAGCTGGACGAAGACCTGGAACTGGCCGACTACGAGGCCAACTTCCGCCGCATGTTCGGCGACGAGCGCATGGACGCGGCGATTGGTTCGGTCAACGGCAGTGTGCGTTTCTACGGCCTGACGCCGACCAGCATGAAGCTCGAAGGGCTGGATCGTCACCTGCGTCTGATCGACAGCTATAAGAAGCTGCACGCGGCGCGGGCTAATGCGGCGGCGTTGAATCGCTGATAGCACACGATCACTTTTGCTGAGTAAACCTGTAGTGAGGGGATTTATCCCCGATGGCGCGCGAAGCGGGCCCGGCTTCTTCAACCGATCAAGAAGCGGCCTGCTGCGCAGTCCATCGGGGATAAATCCCCTCGCCACGGGTGAGTGTTCTGGGGACATGGAGATACAAGGATGGAAGAGAGGGTCGTGAAGTCGAAGCTGGTCAACTTTCTGGTGGCTGACGTCGAGGTGGATTACGAAGGTGTCGGCGATTTCTACGATGTTGCCGGCAGTGGCAATGTCAGCGCGTTGGCCGGTGTGCTGGAGGGGGTCAAAGAGGTGTACGGCGGGCTGTGGGTCGGCGGCAAAATGACCCTGACCAATACCGCTGTGTACCTGAATGCCAACGCCATGAACCGCATGGTTCAGGACGGCACACTGGACATCAGAGTGCCGCTGGGGATGATCCGCAAGGTCACGCTTGAAGGTGGCTTCATCACCAAAATCGTCTGCCTGGATACGGATGCTGGCAGCATTCTGTTCCGTTGTTATGGGGCGAAGGACATCGTTGCACTGATCGAAAAGTCGATCCAGCCACGGGTTTCGACGGCGGTGCTCAAGCGCGGTGTTTAGCCGTTGGTCTATTGCGGCGCCAGATCGCCGTACCAATACGCCGCCGTCACACCCCCATCCATCAAGAAATCGCTACCTGTAATAAACGTGCCTTCCGGCCCCATCAACAACGCACCGACCGCGCCGACTTCATCCGGCGTGCCACCGCGTCCGGCGGCGCTGAGGTCTATCATGCGCTGGTAGCCTGGACCACGCGGGCCGCTCAGTTCGTCCCGCGCCAGCGGGGTGAAGATGATGCCCGGGCTGATGGTGTTGACCCGCGCCCCGCGCTTGCCCCAGCGTACGGCCTCGGCCATCACCCGCAAGGAATTGCCGCGTTTGGAGATCTGGTAGGCGTGCAACGGATCACTGATCTGATCGGCCTGCAGCATCGGTAACGCCAACAGTTCTTCCACCGGCGTGGTGGCCAGTGCCTTGTTCTGCTCGACACTCAAAGCCGGCAGGCGATGGCCAGACTGCGAGGCGATCACCACCGCCGAGCCGCCGTTGGCGATTACGTTGCCGAATTCCTCCAGCACCAGCGCCGTGCCATACAGATCCACCCGAAGAATGGTTGCTACTGGCGCCTGCGATGGGGAAACACCAGCGGCATGGATCACGCCGCTGATTTCGCCGATGGCAGTGGCGGTCTGCACCAGTGCCTGCACCGATTCGCGAGAGGCGATGTCGACGACCGTCGCGGTGACCTCAAACCCTGCATCGAACAGGACTTTGGCCGCCGCGTCGGCGTTCTCCTGCTTCAGATCGGCCAGCACCACATGCTTGCCGGCACTGACCCGGCGGGCGATGGCCTGGCCAATAGAGCCGGGGCCGATGACGACGATCACTTGCGCAGGATTTTTCATGGTGGGCAGCTCTTTTCAGGTGATGCGTCACCTTATAGGGCGGCTCATTGCTCAACAATACGGGTTTGATTGCTAGGGCTCATAAGCAGAACTCATCAATTGCCCTCAGCGTTTGCACTGCGCCTGCACAACCTGGCAGGTGTTCGGCGTACCTCCGGAGCGGCTCGCATAACGCATGCAGTTATTCAGTGATTTCTTCCGCGCCATGCTCAAGGTATCGCCCCAGGCCAGACCCCCTTCGCCGGAAGTGGGTACGGCTTTGGCGTAGCAGTTCGAACCGTTGGTGGCGTAGCGCTTGCTTGAACATCCCGCGGTCAGCGTCAGGGTGGTGGCGAGCAGGGTGAGCAGCAGCCATGAGGTGCATCGGCGTACGTTTGTTGCAGTCATCACGGTTCCCCCGCTGGGTCAGGCGCATTGATTGCCTGTCTGTCAGGCGTTGGGCATTATCCAGCAATCGACATAAGGAAGCGTCCCCAATGCGTGCACCCACCCTACACCTGATGTGCGGCAAGATCGCCTCGGGCAAATCCACACTGGCCCAATCATTGGCTGAGCAGCACGGCGCGCTTGTGCTCAGTGAAGATCAGTGGCTGTCGCGGCTGTATCCGGAGCAGATCAAATCCGTGGCGGATTACGTTCGATGTGCGCGGCAGATTCGCGGGGTGCTGGGGCCGTTGGTGATCGATGTGCTGACAGCCGGGGTTAATGTGGTGCTGGATTTTCCGGCCAATACCGTGGCGGACCGGCAGTGGCTGCGAGGGCTGGCGGAAACTGCAAAAGTGCCGCATTGCCTGCACTATCTCGCGGTGGATGACGATACTTGCCGCGCCCGGCTGCATGCGCGCAATGCGCTGGCCGAACATGAGTTTGCCGCTTCGGATGCGGAGTTTGATTTGATCTCCAGCTACTTTCAGGTGCCGGAAGTGGGCGAGGAGCTGGAGATTGTCATGCACCGAAATCGCTAGCAGGCCAGTTCCCACAATGATCTCTACCGCCTGATCCACGGAGAGACTCGTGGTGTCGAGCCGAAGGATCGGCTGCGTCCAGGCTTCATATTCGTGATTCACAACAGAAGACCAGCTCGGGGGAGTCAGCCCCGTTGTGTCTGATTGCCGATGCTCAACCCGGCGACGATGCTCAAGTCGGTCTGAGCAAATCACTTCGATGTTGCGCAACGGCGCTCCCGAGCGGGACGCGATGTCGGCCCACGTCGCGTGCAGAAGTGGATGAAGAACTCGACTTACAAAGCCCACATCCGGACCAGTGCAAATTTCAGATCCACACTGACGCATGTCTGGCCATCCACCCATTCATCTTCGCGAAGGCGCCGTCCGGTATTGGTTTCGCGCTCGCCTTTGGCGATGACCAGGACGAACAGGCGGGTCGGACACTCGAAAGAGCGCAACCGGTCAACATCGGCCCGCACCGACCAATCGCCTTCCAGGCACTTGGCCTGCGAGACATCGCCCAGACATTTGATTTCGGCGACCATCCTTGCCGCGCCGTTGTCGTCCAATGAGTACAGGTCCGCCTTGCGTCGGTCGCCTATCGGCAGATCCGTCCAGATCTCGACCTCATCTTCGAACCAGGCTTGCAGACTGATCTGAGCCTGAATCCAATGCTCGCGGCAACTGTTGAGTTGCAGCACTTGCTCAAGATTCTTTTCCATCTCGCGAAAGGCGCGCTCGAACAAACCGAGCCATTGAGTGGTGTCCATTTCACATTTCCTGTGTCAGTCCATTTGGGGAGAGGGATTATGGACAGAATCTCCTTCAAGCGAAAACTCCACATTCATCACCGAACCCTGTAGGAGTGAGCCTGCTCGCGATAGCGGTATATCTCTGACATTTACGTTGTCTGACCCACCGCTATCGCGAGCAGGCTCACTCCTACAGTGACTCTCCGGCAGATACGGACAAAAAACGCAGCCCACGGCCCAATCGCGCAGGCATTTGCGTGCGCAGTCGTTCTGTCATATTCAGTATCAGTTGATTGCAGATAGTAGCCAGCCCAACGCTAACTCCAATGAGGCTGCACTGTGTTCCAACGTCTTGTGTGTTCGCTGTCCGTTCTGAGCCTGTCCATCGCCGCTGCCCACGCTGCCGAGCCCGTCGCGCTCGACACGCCGCGCCTGAAAAGCATCGACAACTTCCGTGACGTCGCTGGCCTCACCACCGCGTATACCACGGCCCATGACGGCACGATGCGTGGCGGTGTGTTCTACCGTTCCAACGCGATCACGCCGTCGGCGGCGGATCTGGCGACGCTCAACAGCCTGGGCATCAAAGCCGTCTACGACCTGCGCACGCCGAGCGAAATCGCTGGCACCCCGGACACGATTCTGACCGGCGCGACCTACCAGAACATCGACATCATCGGCAGCACCACCTCGGGTGCGAACATCACCACCGTGTCGTTCAAAAGCGCCGCCGACGCCATCGCCATGATGGAACAGACCAACCGTGCCTTCGTCAGCGATGCGGGGATGCGCGGCCAGTTCGGCAAGCTGTTCAACGAACTGGCCACCACCGACGGCGCGCAGCTGTTCCACTGCACCGCCGGCAAGGACCGCACCGGCTGGACCGCCGCCGTGTTGCAGAGCATCGCCGGGGTCGATAACGCGACCATCATGGCCAACTATCTGGCGACCAATGACTACACCGCCGCCCGCGTCGCCGCGACTCTTAAAGCAATGCCGCCAAGCATGGCCTCGGTCTACGCGCCGTTGCTCGGCGTGCAGGCTAGCTATCTGCAGGCCGGGCTCGATGAAGTCACCGCCGAATACGGCAGCATGGACAACTACCTCAAACAAGGCCTCGGCCTGTCGCAGGCAACTATCTACGTGCTGCGCGGCAAACTGGTTGAGTACAACAGTCTGCCGGGTCAGGCCGGGTTGATCGGCAACGCCGCTGCCGGTGCCGAATTGTTGCGCGAGTTGCAGAACACCAGCCTGTCCGGCACCTACAGCGCCTACAACTACTACCTGCAATCGGCGATCGACGCCGGCACCCTCGGCGGTGTTGAATCCCAGGTCGGCGGTCAGGTTCACGCTGACGCCGCCAGCTACCTGCTGCGGCAGAACGCGCTGATCGAACAAGCTGCGGCGCCTTACGCCAGCGGCTTCGATCTGAAAGTCGGCCAATACCGGTTGTGGACCACCGCGCTGGCCGGGTACCTCGGCACCGACGGCTCGTCCCACGCCGAGAGCAGCAACGAACACAGCCAAGGCCTGATGGTCGGCATCACCCAGCGCTTCTCCGAACAACTCAGCGCGCGCGGCGGATTCGGCTACAGCAAAGGCACCGTCGGCGGCGCGGGTGGCGAGGCCGATACCGACTTCACCTTCTTCAACCTCGGCGCGCGCTACGGCTTCACCAGCCTGGAACGCGGCTTGTTCGTCGACGCCAACGCCAGCGCCGGCTACGTCGATTACGACAGCAAACGCGAACTGGGCGGCGGCCTCGGCACCGCCAAGGGCGACACCCACGGCAACCTCACCGGCGCGACGCTGGCGCTGGGTTACCGCGCACCGGTCAACGGCATGATCCTCGAACCAAGCCTCGGCCTGCGCGTCAGCCACCTCGACCTCAAAGGCTTCAAAGAGAAGGGCAGCGAACTGTCCCTCGACGTCGACGACAACACCGCCACCCGCCGCAGCGCCGTCGCCAACCTCAACGTGGCGTTCGCCTCGGTCGCGATGGGTGCCTGGCAACTGGTGCCGGGCGTGCAAGTTGGCTACGAACGCACCCTGGGCAACAACGACGTCAACAACCAAGGCCACCTGCTGGGCCTCGACATCGAACAGCGCGCCGCCTTCGACAACCGCGACCAGTTCAGCGGCGGCGTCAACCTGATGGCCAGCCTCGGCGCCGTCAGCGTCGGCGCGGAAGTCGGTGCCAGCGGCGGTGGTGACAGCCACGGTTTCAGTGGCAGCCTGAAGGCCAGTTACGCGTTCTAAAGAAGGGGAGGACTAACAGGTCAAGGATGACCTCAATCCTCAAGGCACCCCAAAAACAGAAGGTGCCCCCCGAACCTGTGGCGAGGAAGCTTGCTCCCGCTGGGCCGCGAAGCGGCCCTGAAAACAAGCCTTGTCAAACACACCCAACCAGCTCACCGACCTGACCATTCAGTTCCGCAGCCCTCCCACAACGCTCCCCAACAAATCCCACAAACTCCCCTGCAGGCATCGGCTTCGCAAACAACCACCCCTGCCCGAAATCCACGCCACGACTGCGCAAATAATCCAGCTGCGCTTCCGTCTCAATCCCTTCAGCCACCAGCTTCAAGCGCAAACTCTTGGCCATGTCGATGATGTGCGCGGTCACCGAACTCGCCTCCGGATCACGCCCGATAGTGTCGACAAACGACTTATCGATTTTCAACACATCCAGCGGCAGCTGCTGCAAATGCTGCAGGCTGGAAAACCCGGTGCCGAAATCATCGATGGCCGCCAGATGCCCCAACTCGCGTGCCTGATTCACTGTCTGCCGCGCCGATTCGATCTGCACAAAACCGCGCTCCGTGGCCTCCAGCCAGATCTGGCTCGGCCACACATCAGCCTTGCTCATGGCCGACTTGAGCCGTGGCAGAAAGCGCCCGCTGCTGATATCCGCCGCCGCCAGATTGATCGCCACATGCAGGCTGCGTTCTTTCACCAGCAGCGGCCCGAGATCCTGCATGACGTGATCGATCACCTGATCAGTGATCGGCAGAATCAGCCCACTCTGCTCAGCCAGCGGAATGAACAGATCGGGCCGTACCAGACTGCCGTCCGGATGCCGCCAGCGCACCAGCGCTTCGGCCCCGACACAAGCGCCATCGCTCAAATCAATGATCGGCTGATAGTGCACGATGAACTCACGATTACGCACCGCCAGTTCCAGCTCGGCCAGTGGCGACAACCGCTTGCGCGTACGCCGCACAATCACCAGCGCAAGCATCCCGGCAATCAACCCGCCGATCGGCAGCAACAGCATCTCCCGGCGCACCAGACCCAGCAGCAACTCATGACGCGACACCGCCGCAATCGCCACCCAGTCACCGCTGTGCACCAACGTATACAGATAACCGTCCTCCAGCGCCGAAGCGGGGCCCAGATGCACCCGATTCATGAAGCGCTCCGCCCCCGGCCGCGACACGCCGACCAGTTGCCCGGCAGCGGTGCCGACCATCAAATGCACATCGTCCTCAACCAACACCTGCAAAAACTGCTCAGGGTCGACCAGCACATTGAACGCCGCATACTGCAGCGCCATCATCGGCTTGGCTGGCACAATCCGCGCCTGCACACCGAGCGACACGCGCACCCCGTCAGCGGTGACAAAATCTTCCTTCCACGGCGTCACCCGATGGCCCACCGGCCCCCACGAACCGCAGGCGTAAACCTCTTCCTCGACATAGCCGATCGACTTCACCGCAAACGTGTTGATGGTCAGCAGACGCATCTCGTCGATGCTCTCCGGCGTACACGGCGCAAGGCTCGACGCGGCGACGCTCTTCAGCACCCCGGCGGCTTCTTGGAAAGTATTGTTGGCGCGGCTGGACGCCACGCTGGCCAGCGATTCGAGACGTTGCTGCGCCGCTGCCAGGTTCAACACCCAGGCGACGTAACCCATCAAAAGTACTGGAAGCAAGACACACGGAAGGCCCAGGAGAATGCTCCCCCAGACAATGCGTTTTTTGTTCATTTGACGCCACCTTGGCCCACGGCCCGTGACGTGCGGCTGCACGGCTGTTAATCAGCGACCACAGATTAGCGCTGGCACCATCGACCGATCTTGCCGCAGATCAATATTTCTGCCGCCCACGCCTGTCAGCGTCGCGGGTGCGTGCCCGAGCGCAAATCCGCCGGACTCACCCCATACGCCTGCTGAAAATACTGACAAAACCGCCCGACATTACTGAAGCCAAAGCGCAGCGCCACCTCCGTCACCGACGCCGAATGCCGCTGCCTCAGCGCCTCGAAAGCGCGCTCCAATCGCACCTGCCGCTGATACGCCACAATCGACGTCCCGACAAACCGCCGAAACCCATCCTGCAATGCGCGCTGACTGACATTGCTCAACCGCGCCAACTCGACGCCACTCACCAACTGCTCCGGATGCGCCTGAATAAACTCCATCGCCAACTTTACATGCCGCGGCGCCACCCTCGGCGCGGGCTGGCGCAACGCCTCGGTAAAATTGTGCGGCCACGCCTCCAGCACCGCATCAATCAACATCTCACGCAACCGCGACGGCATCAGCGTGCCGCTGTTGAGCAACAGATCAAACTCCGTCCCCGTCGCCAGATCAATCAACGCCTTGATCCCCTGAAACGCCGCCGTGTGCAGATCCACCACCGGCTCAAACACAATTTTCTGCACAATCGGTCGCCCCAACAACGCCGCCAACCGCTCCGTCAGCTGCCCACGATTCACCGAAATCCCGTGCTGCGCATGATTATCGAGAAACCGCATCGAACTGATATCCGCCTTATCAATCGCCAACCCCACCTGGGCCACACCGACGGACTCGGTGCGATGGTTGAACACAATCTTGCCGGCCGTGGGAATCACGAACGTGATCTCGTCCTGCGGGTCGGGGAAGGTGACGGTGAAATCGCCGTGGTAATACATGCGCCGGAAACTGACGCCGTCGTGTCTGCCGTAGACGCCGCCGATGGTGATGTTGGAGGGGATCGGCGGGGTGTCGGCGTAGCGATTGCCGAAGAGGCGGGAGAAGAGGGCGCCGAAGTCTTCGCAGTGGAGGTTTTCGGAGCGGAGGATGATTTTTTGGCGGGGTGGGGCGACGGAGTACACCTTGGGGCACCTTTTGTTGGGGCTCTTGGGGAGGAGGCGCAGGGGAGGTTAGCAGGTTGGGGGTGACAGGTTTGTGACGGGAGATTGAGTGGAGACAGATTTCCTTTCGGCTAATAACCCCCAGGTATATCCGGCAGCAGCGGGCATATACTTCAGGCGATTCCTTGCTTCGGTGTTATCTAAAAAAATTAAGAGTTTTTAAATATCTGTTCTGTCATTTTTATGGTTGGAATGATCAATGACTTTGTGTAATAGATTTTATATCCATGCGCCGTAATGCGTACCTTGCAGGGTATGAAAGCCTTATTGGCTAGTAATGGTCGGACGGCCTCGTAATCATTCAGATCGAGTTGCGTCCCATCGGGTCTTGTATTGTAAAAAACAAGTTCTGAAGTGAAGGTGTGATTTGGTCTGATTTGGCTGCTCGCATTCACCAGACCTTCAGCCTTTATATTGATTGAATGCTCGGACGAAAAATCTATATCGCCGTCTAACGAGCAGATCAATGTCGGTGTAAGCTGATTGGCGCTTTCGTAGTCGTTGAAGGCATTGGGTAAGTCCACTGTTGAAGTGAATTTCACAGAAAAAAGATTATTCGGGCCTAATTCAAAGGAAGACAAGGTAAGGTCTGCGGGCGGGATGTTGGCTGTTTTTACACAGCCAGTGCAGAGAAGTAATGTCAGGTAGACGAAGCAGCGATATAGATTCATTGACCGAAAATACCATTGATGGAATCAAAAATCAGATCGAGCGCTGATTTTTTTCCTGAAAAGGTTGAATGAATATCTAATTATTCGGCTTGTCTTGTTTACCTCTTTGCGCACATTTCAATTTCAGCTTGTGTTGACGCTTTTGTGTCAAGACCTAATCTGTATTTGCAATAATCGATGATGTCCTGCCTTTGCTCGCTCGTGAGTTTTTCTACTCGACGGTAATTTCCATCGTTGGCATGGATGTTTGTAAATTTCACACGCAACGTTGGCTCCTTCTTAATGAAGAAAATTCGATTAACTTCGCCATCAGAAACTTCATTATAGAAGCCCACGTTCAGGATGATCAAAAGCGAGACCAAACCAGCAAATATAAAATATTTCATTCCGCGCCTGGCTTCGGTGGTGGGAGAAGTCCGGTCTTGGTGCGGATGTTTCTGACAAGCTCCATGCCAATGTTGCCGGGACAGATTTTCCCTTCACTCACTTGGCCGGGGTACTCCCGGTGGCCGCCAAAATTCTTGATCAGAAAAACACCTTTAAGCACTTTGATCAATCGCAGTAACGAGTCAATCTGTGCCGCAGGTATGACGTTTGTTGTGCTGACCCCGAAGTACTCCAGGGTTTCTCTGCCTTTCGCAACGATGTCTCCGCCTTCCTCTGCAGTAGTCAGGTTTTCCAGAAGCACTATTCCGATCACGCCTGTGTTGAACAGGTGAACGTTCGACCCTAGAAACCTGATGTCACGGCCTTCGAGAACCGTTCCGTCGCAAGCGATCCCATAGTGGTAGCCGATATCGTCAAAGCCGTTACCCATGTGGTGGGATTGAACGCCCTTCATTTGCTTGCTTCCGCCTGGAGTGCATTCGTATGAGCGCCCGGCATGGTGCAGAGCAATCATTGAATAGTCCCAATCCTTTTCCATGTCAGGTTTGGCCTTGGCCGCTCCCCAACTAGAGCGTTCGGTAAAGACGCCGCCTGCCTTTCGGATGTTTTGAATGATCGCCTCGCGTGTCGCCGCTCGATCATCGACTTTTACTGGGATGGGGCACATGAACTCGCCGGGCTTGATTTTTTGAGCGGTCGCTTTCGTCAAGAAATTGTCAGCCATTACTGCCCCTCCGACAGTTCGTCGAGTGTTCTTGCCGGAGCATTAAATATGACGTGCAGAGAAATTTTTGAGTCTTTCGATGGCGCCTTCACGTGAGCAACTCCATTTGCATCCGTGACGCCCGTGACTTTTACCCCGTCGACGGTTGCAACAAAATCCCTGAGTGCCAATGGCTCACCGGTCTCGCTGTTGAGCACGCTGAATGATTGACCAAAGGTATTAGGCAGGACTAACGGCAGTGGAGGCGTAAACGGCGCGGGAGTATGTGAGTTGCCAATGATTACAGTACCGGAGCCACTGATGACATTGTTGCCATGGGCTCCCGTGCTACCCAAGGTTGCTGCGGGCAAGCCATTGATGAGAACCGTGGAGGCGACGTCTCCGACAATTGCGCTTCCACATGCGCTCTTGTCAGTCTGTCGTGCGGCAGCCAAGCCATCGAAGAAAACGTCTGGAGACCCAGAGGCTATTGGGTTGACTCCGTGCCCTGGTAGTGGGCAGGACGTGGGATCGGTAATACGAGCGGCAGGTTTGCCCGACATCTTGAACATCCTTGTAGAAGTAACGGCAGTCGAAGTCTGGCATAGAGGCAGGCTGCAAACCATAGCAGGGCGATCTTGAGCTTTCGGAGCGAGATGTTGGGAATCTGAGAATTCGCCTATCGGTTCGTCCTGAAGGCAGATGCCTAACGCGTTCCTGTTTCTAGTTAGTCCCTCCGTGGCGACCTATTTAACGCCGCCAAGGAGGGAGCGTTCGTTATGCCGTCGGCACAACATTATCCAACGCCTGATTCACCGCCAGTTCCCCCAGCATCACCACCTGCGCAATGCCCAGCAGCGTCTTGCGAATCGGCCCCTCCACCAGCGCGGCCACATCCCCCAACATCACCGTTGCCGAACCCAGTGATTCACTGGCGTTCGCCAGCAATTCCTCGGTGGCGATTTTGGGGTTGGCCAGGAACATGGCGTTGGGTGTGTAGGGCGTGGCCATGATTTGGCTGGCGGGGTTCAGGTAGTGGTCGAGGGCGCGTTCGGCGGCTTCGCTGAGTTTTCGGGAATCGGAGGATTCGTAGGGTGAGACCGTTTCGGTTACGGGCGGGTTTGGTGTGACCTTGAACATAGTGACGCTCCATATGTGGCTAAGGGAACCATCACATTCGCTACCAAACGAGGGTGGTGGCCATTACGAAGGTTGGTAGACCGGCACACATGGAAAAACCGGCGCGCTCGAAAGCGCCCTGCGCATGGCCACCATAAAACACAGGCGCCAGAAGGCATCTGCGTAAGGTGACGTTTTGCGCCATGTGTGAAACCGGGCTACCAAACCCGATCGCTGCTTTTCAGCGACCGACCCACGATAGAACCCGCACCCTGGGCGCACAAGCCGGCGGATTCTGGCGTAGTCGTAGGCAATGGCGCAAGGCGTTGTAGCCTTGGGGACGTAACACCGGGTGTCATATAAACAACTCTGTTTAAACGCGTCATCGCGCGCCATTGGTAGGGTCGCCCTCGGCCAGCATATGTTTCATGTATTCGCGTTCTGGCGCGCCGGGCAGGACGCCGGTGGTGATAGCTTCGAGCACGGTGATGTGTTGTTCGTTGACGACGCTGACTTCGGCTGTTGCGTGGCCTCGCTCGTCGATGCTGGTGATGAGCCAGTGGCAGGTGATGGTTTCGCCGGGATAGACCGGGCGCTTGAACTGGAGGTTCATGCCGGTGGCGAGCCAGCCGATCTGGCCGCCGATTTCGGTCATCAGGCTGGCCGTGAGCAGGCCGTGGGCGATCGGCGCTTTGAATGTTCGCAGTTGCGCATAGTGTGCGTCGCAGTGGACGGGGTTGTAGTCGCGGGACAGTTGCGCGAAGTGTTGGACGTCGTCGGGTGTGAAGCGGCGGACGACGTTGAAGCGGTCGCCCACCTTGAGGCCTTCGGCGGCGCGTTGTCTCGGGGTTTGCATGGGGGCCTCCTGCTGCTGGCGGTTGGTTAAAAGGTGTGTTCGGGGCCGGGGAAGGTGCCGGCCTGTACGTCGTCGGCGAAGTCTCTGGCCGCCGTTTGCAGGACGCTGCGCAGGTCGGCGTACTGTTTGACGAAGCGCGGCAGACGTCCCTGGCGCAGGCCGGCCATGTCCTGCCAGACCAGCACTTGCGCGTCGCACTGATTGCCGGCGCCGATGCCCACGGTGGGGATCGCCACCGCTTGAGTGATCGCTGCGCCAACGTCGCCGGGCACCATTTCGATCAGCAGGGCGAACGCGCCGGCGGCTTCCAGCGCTTTGGCGCTGTCGATCAGGCGCTGCCCGTCTTCGCCCCGGCCTTGTACACGATAGCCGCCCAATTGATGTTCCATCTGCGGGGTGAAACCGATGTGGGCCATGACCGGGATGCCCGAGACGCTGAGCTTGGCGATGTGTGGGAGCAATTCGACACCGCCCTCGATCTTCACCGCATGGGCGCCAGCCTCCTTCATGAAACGCACGGCGGTTTGCAGGCATTGTTCGGGTGAAACCTGGTACGAGCCGAAGGGCAGGTCGGCGATGACCAAGGCCCGCCGGGTTGATCGGGTGACGGCGCGCACCAGCGGGAGCAGTTCGTCGACGGTCACGGCCAGGGTCGAGTCGTTGCCAAACACGTTGTTGGACGCTGAGTCGCCGACCAGCAGGACGGGAATGCCGGCGTCCTCGAAAATTACTGCGCTGTACATGTCGTACGCGGTCAGCATCGCCCATTTGCGCCCTTCGACTTTCATCTGTTTGAGCTGCGGGATGCGCAGGCGTGTTGCCGGTTTGGTTAGGGCAGTGGTGTCGTAGGGTGAGGTGTGTTCGGTCATTGGCAGATCTCGTCAGGAGGAAGAATCAGGCGTGCAGCTGTTCGATCAGCAGCCCCAGCGCAATCGCAATCATGATCAGCCCTGAAACTCGACTGACCCTGCGTGCCGCTGCAGGCCGGGCGCGCAGTACCACCTGTGAGCCAAACCCGACCAGCAGATAGATCACCGCGCAACTGGCGGTATGCACCAGGCCGAGCGCGACCATTTGCAGCGGCAGGGGCCACGGCGCGGCGGCGTCGGTGAATTGCGGCAACAGGGCGAGAAACAGCAAGAGCACTTTCGGGTTGAGCCCGCTCACGCAAAGGCCCTTCAAGGCCCAGCGCGCCCATGAGTCGCTGGTCTGGCTCGCTGCGGCGTGCGGAGTGGAAGGGCGGGCGAACAGATTGGCGCCCAGCCACAGCAGGTAACCAGCGCCGGCTACGGTCAGTGCTGTCAGGGCCAGCGGATGTCCGGCGACCAGCGTGCCCACCCCGGCCGCGACGATCAGCGTGGCGAGTAAGTGCCCGGACAGCAGACCGCCCACGGCGGGGAGTACGACGCGGTGCTTCAAGCCCGCGGAAATCGCATAGGCCCAGTCGGCGCCGGGGGTGATCACAAACAGAATCGATACCGCCCAAAAGGCGGCAAATACGCTGAAGGTCATGGCGTCACCCATGATCGTTGACGTGGCGTTGCTTTGCTCATGTTGGTTTTCCATCAATCATGTGCCGCGCCGGTTGCAGCGGCGCGGCAGTTTTTGGTTGAGGGAGAATAAGCAAACTCGGCTAGAATATTTTTCCAAAGATGGTCGTCATGGCGCATCAGATTAGAAGGTTTTATTGCGTGGACAGAACTGATCGGAAGATTCTTGCTGAGCTGCAAAAGGATGGTCGCCTGTCGGTCACCGAACTGGCCGATCGCGTAGGCCTGAGCCTTTCACCCTGCCACCGCCGCGTGCGGGCGCTGGAAGAGTCCGGGGTGCTGCTCGGCTACCGGGCAAAACTCGACCCCGCCGCGCTGGGCCTGAACTTTTCCGCGATGGTCTTCGCCACGTTGCGTGAGGGTGACCGGCAAGCGGTGGAGGCGTTCGAGGCGGCGCTGGTGGAGATTCCGCAGGTGGTGGATGCGCAACGGTTGTTCGGCGAACCGGATTATTTGCTGCACGTCATCGCTCAGGATTTGCCAGCGTTTCAGCGCCTGTATGACGAGTGCCTTTCGACTTTGCCGAATGTGCAGCGGCTGACCTCGACGCTGGTGATGAAGCGCGTAGTGCAGGATCGACCGTTGCCGTTGTAAACAGAGTGATACGATCGGGGCGTGCCACCCACGCCACAGAGCAGAATCGGTCACCATGAAACCCAGTTTCGAAAAAATCCCCACCGAAGCCACTGCCTCCTGGACGCTGCTGAACCGGCGCCTGCCAGGGGCAATTCCGTTTGAGTGGCACCACCACCCCGAGTACGAACTGACGCTGACCTTGAACAGTCGTGGCCATCGCTATATCGGCAATGACGTCGCGGCTTACGATGACGGCGATCTGATTCTGGTCGGGCCGAATGTGCCGCATAGCTGGTCGTCGGCGGAGCGGGTCGATGCCGGGCAACCGCATGTGGCGTTGGTGATCTGGTTTTCGGCGGCGTGGGCGGAGTCGCTGGTGACGTTGTTTCCGGAGATGGGGTCGCTGCGGCAATTACTTGTGGCGGCGCGGCAGGCGTTGAGTTTCAGTGCTGCGGCGTCGCAGGAGATTCGGCCGCTGATTGAGGCGATGGTCGAGCAGGAGCCGTCCGAGCGTTTGATCGCGCTGCTGACGGTGTTGAGCAAACTGACACGGGACGTTGATGCCAGGCAAATCCTGTCGGCGCCGGACTCTCAGATTGGCAGTCAGATCGTTGAGGATCCGCGTATACATCGGGTTCTGGATTACGTGCATGGACACTACGCCGAAGCCATCAGCATTCCAGCGTTGGCCGAGATGGCGTGCGTCAGCGTGTCGGCGTTTCATCGAATGTTCCGTCGGCATACGCGCTGCACGGCGTTGGACTACATCGTACGGCTAAGAGTCGGACACGCCTGTGCGTTGTTGATGCAGGGGAATACGACGGTTTCGCTGATTGCCGAAGAGGTAGGGTACTCGTCGCTGGCGCTGTTCAATCGGCAGTTCAAGGCGTTGAAGGGGCTGACGCCTTCGGAGTTTCGTCGTCAGCACTGTCATCACTTTCTGTAAGCGGCGCGCCGCTACAACGCCACAATCGTATTACTCGACGCGGCAAATCAGGCTGCCGCCGACACCATCGGAAGTGGTCCCATACCTGCACCAACAACAAGGTCTGCAGGTCCCCCGATGAGCAAATACCAGTCATTCGAGAGCGCAACGCTTCCGGAGAGTTACCGCGACAGTATCGTAAAAATGAAACGCACCTTACGCGCGCAGATCGGCGATGTGCAGGGGCTGTTCGCCGAGGTCAGTGAGTTTATTGCCGGCGAGATTGCGTCGGTCAAAGCCCATGAGGCGCAGACCGGGTCGGGCTGGCCGGTGCTGGAGTTCGCTGATATCGCCGCTGGCACAGTGACTGCCGAGCAACTGGCGTTGATCAAGCGTCGCGGTTGCGTGGTGATCCGCAATCACTTCCCCCGCGAGCAGGTGCTGCAGTGGGACCAGGGGTTACTGGATTACCTCGACAAGAACCGGTTCGATGCGGTTTACCGTGGGCCGGTCGACCAGTTTTTTGGCAACCTGGAGGCTTCGCGGCCGGAGATTTTTCCGATCTATTGGTCGGCGTCGCAAATGCAGTTGCGTCAGCATGAGCGGATGGGCACGGCGCAGGCGTTTCTCAATCGGTTGTGGAAGACTCATTCGCACGGTAAGGACTGGTTCAATCCGGACATCAACGCGCTGTATCCGGATCGGGTACGTCGGCGTCCGCCGGGCACGCACTCGAAAGGCCTTGGCCCGCACACCGATTCCGGGGCGCTGGAGCGCTGGCTGCATCCGGCGTATTTGAAGGTCTTCGACAAAATCTACAGCAACGACTTCGCGGCCTACGACCCGTGGGATGCGGCGTTTCGTACCGAGGTGGATGAATACGCCTACAAGGACACGGTGAAGTGTTCGGCGTTTCGCACATTTCAGGGCTGGACTGCGCTGTCGGACATGCAGGCCGATCAAGGCGTGCTGCGCACCCTGCCGATCCCCAAGGCGATGGCGTACCTGCTGCTGCGGCCGCTGCTCGATGACGTGCCCGAAGACGAGTTGTGTGGGGTGGCGCCGGGCAAGGTGCTGCCGGTATCGCGGCAATGGCATCCGCTGCTGATCGAGGGGCTAAGTCCGATTCCGGATGTGCAGGCCGGCGATTCGGTCTGGTGGCATTGCGATGTGATCCATAGCGTCGCGCCGGTGGAGAATCAGCAGGGCTGGGGCAACGTGATGTACGTGCCGGCGGCGCCGATGTGTGCGAAGAATCTGCGCTATGCGCGGGATGTGTTCAGGGCGTTTGAGCGGGGTGCTTCGCCGGATGATTTTCCGCGGGAGGATTATGAGCGCTCGTGGGTGGAGCGTTTTGCTGTGGGGAGTCTGAATCCGTTGGGGCGCGCGGGACTTGGGCTGGAGTGAGACCACGTAAACTGACTGAAACAACGACTATGCAGTAATACCGCTCTGAGCAAGGTTGCGGAGCGCAGGCTTGGGACATGTTGAGCGCAGACCGTCGATATGTTCCATCAAACCATCCGGGATGCTCTGCCACATCGGGTCTAGTATGAAATCAACACCTTCTCGCCGGGCCATTTTTGCCGCAGGAACAAAATCAGCGTCACCTGCAATGAGCACAATTTGGTCCACCTGTTGCTTGAATGATAAGGACGCCACATCGAGACCTATCCGCATATCAACCCCTTTTTGTCGGGTTTCAATGCTGACGTCATTTTCCGTAAGGTCGGCGATCAGGATTTTGCCCTTTAAAAGCTGCGCTATTTTTGCTGGCTTTATTGTCCATTTCACATCTTTCGATAGATGCCCTAGCCGTAGGGCGAGCTTGCGTTTATTACGCAATCTGGCATGGAGCTCCTTGCGAAATACCGCCTCTCTGGACTTGGAGAAATCCACTGCTTTTTTGGTGATCGGGTTGTGCTGTTTGGTGTCTAGCGGGGGACAGTCGTAGAAGAAAATTCGATACAGCTCTCTTCTGTGACGTTGTAGGAGCTCTTGCGGCTGGCCGTTATGGCGAGAAATGATTTTGCCAAGAAGGTGGGCAGTGGCCCATCGTTGGACAAGATCAGCAGCACGTTCAGCATTGAATGCATTTTGAGGTTCAATCCTTCGAAAGCGCTTGATGAAAAATGCGCCATCGACCAATACCGCTGTGGGCATGCTTTGTTCCTGATAACAAAACGCCCAAGGGTTTGGCACGTCCTGGATGGTTAGGACGGCGTACTGCCTTGGGCGGGATGGGGGCAGATTAGGTGCGGGCGACGCGGGCGTCAACCGCTCCTTCTCGGTTTGATCAAGCTTTGCTTTCAATCTTGTACGCCCATCGCTTTCGATGATGGGCAACGACGAGCAGAACGATAAAGCTGAAGGGCAAAACGTACAAGCCAGCCACTTCCGCAAGATTTGTAGGCAAATGCGCGGGCGCTTGTAGCCCCAATGTGGGGGTGATAACGGCCTGATATGAGTGGTTTGTCTGTTGGTGCAACGACCATGGAGGGGGCGGTTCTTGACCTTACGGCAGCCTCGGGTTACTCGGTGACGGATCTGACGCCTTCGCGAGCAGGCTCGCTCCCACATGGGTTTTGCGGTGTACACAAATGTTGTGGTCGGTACGAAACCTGTGGGAGCGAGCCTGCTCGCGAATCGGATATCCACGGTACTCAAGTCTATTCATTACCCTTTTGGACACAGTGTTTGTCCAGCCGACCGATTTTTGCCGTGCGCTTGAACCCCTAACATCGTCTCCACTCCGTGAACAAACACGGTTCCCCACGAGACGGTGAACATCATGAAACTTGCAAAGATCGCTCTTCTTCTGGTCCTTGGCGGTATCGGCGCGCAGGCGTTTGCGGCTGACGAGACCGCGCAAGTCGAGGCCTACAACGCCGCCGCTCAAGCAGACATCGCCCACGTGGTGTCGATCTCCGAAGCGGCCAATCAGTGCGGCGCGGTGCCGGTGCAGATGACTTATGACGACTCGACGGGTGCGCGGCATGTCGTGCAATACCAGGTGATGGGCAGCGGTTGTTCCAACGGTTGATGGTCGATGCCGGCGCTGGAGGGTCGACACTCCAGGTCTGCGGCACTAAGCGTTGGCGAGTGGTCTGGCGCCGGCCATGTCTTCATCGGATGCCAGCAGTTGCGGGATGGCAGTTTTCAGGAACTCCACCCAGGTCTTGATTTTGGCGTCGACGAATTTGCGCGACGGGTAGATCGCGAACAGGTTGTATTCCTCCAGGCGGTACTGCGGCAGTACCCGCACCAGTGTGCCTCCGACCAATCCTTCGACGGCTGATGCCAGCGGCTGAATGCCGATGCCCATGCCATTTCTGATCGCCGTGGCCATGCCGTCGGCGGTGTTGATGTGGAAGGGCGAGTCCGGGATATTCTGGGTTTCCATGCCTTGAGGCCCTTCGAACACCCAGTTTTCTGCAGGCATCACCGTGTTGACGATGCGCAGGCAGTCGTGCGCGGCGAGGTCGGCGGGTGTGGCTGGATGGCCACGTTTGGCCAGGTACGCCGGCGAGGCGCAGAGGATGCTGTAGGTGGTGCCCAGGCGTTGCGCGACAAAGCCGGAATCCGGCAGGTCGCGGGCGAGGACGATCGACATGTCATAGCTTTCTTCGAGCAGGTCGGGCAGGCGATTGCTCAGGGTCAGATCGAACATCACCGTCGGGTGAATCTCGCGGTAACGGGCGATTGCATTGATCACGTAGTGGTTGCCGATGGCGGCCATGGCGTGAATCTTCAGACGCCCGACTGGCAAGGTCTGGGCGGTGCCGGCTTCTTCATCGGCTTCGCGCAGGTCATCGAGGATTTTTTCGGTGCGCTGCAAATAACGCACACCGGCTTCGGTCAGGGCGAGGCGGCGGGTGGTGCGGTTGATCAAGCGCGTGTGCAACCGGGCTTCGAGGCTGGAGACGGCTTTGGAGACGTTGGTCGTGGTGGTGTCGAGCACGTCGGCCGCAGCGGTGAAGCTGCCGCTCTGGGCCACGGCGACGAAGCAGCGCAGGGTCTGAATAACGTCCATCGTTGTGGTTGGCTCTGTGGCTGGGATGGCCATTCTAGGGTTTGCCGTGGGTGGTGGTGCAAATGTTTGCGAACGAGGGGCGTGCGCATGGCGGGTGAAGGGCTTGAAGACATTCTGGCGCCGGGGCTTTCGGTAGTGTTCTGCGGGATCAATCCGGGATTGCTTGCGGCGGCGCAGGGGCATCATTTTGCCGGACGCGGGAATCGCTTCTGGCGCACCTTGCACCTGGCCGGGTTCACCCCGCATGAAGTGCGGGCGGAGGACGATCGAAGCATCCTGCAATTTGGCTGCGGGTTGACGGCGGTGGTCGAGCGGCCGACGGCGCGTGCGGATCAGTTGGCGGCGCAAGAGTTCGCCGCTGCGGCCCTGGGCTTTGAGCAGAAAATCAGCTGCCATGCGCCGCGCTTTGTGGCGTTTCTCGGCAAGGCTGTGTATGCGGCGTTGTCGGGGCAGAAGGTGGTGGCGTGGGGGGCGCAGGCAAGGACCTTTGGTGGCGCGCACGTGTGGGTGTTGCCCAATCCCAGTGGGCGCAATCGGGCGTTCTCCCTTGAGCAACTGGTAGCGGCTTATCAGGAATTGCATGAGTCCCTGATCGCTAGAGGGTAAATCATGCGTCCAGCGTTTTTCGGTTGGCCAGCTACGATTGATGCAGTCAAATCGCCGAGGAGGACGCCCGCCATGAAGCCCGAAAACCCAAACATCGACGCCTCGGCGCTGATCGACGCTCGAATCGCCGAACTCGCCGATTGGCGCGGCGCCATCCTCGGCGAGATTCGCAAGGTCATGCACCAGGCCGATCCCGAGGTGGTGGAGGAGTGGAAGTGGCGCGGCGTTCCGGTGTGGTCGCGGGGCGGGATCATTTGCACCGGGGAGACTTACAAGGCGGCGGTGAAGATGACCTTCGCCAAAGGCGCGGCGCTGGCCGATCCGGCGGGGTTGTTCAACGCCAGCCTTGAGGGCAACACCCGGCGGGCGATTGATTTTCACAAGGGCGACCCGGTCGATGAGCAGGCCCTCAAAGCGCTGATTCGCGAGGCGATTGCGTTGAATTTGTCGAAGTGAATCGTGGCGGTTGCACCGGCTCAGAAATAACTGGCTGTTTTAAAACAAATTTTTTTGCATTCAGGGCTTCCCAGATCAAAAAAAGGTTGGTAAATTGCGGCCCATTCTCGCAGAGCTTGTTACAGAGCTTGAGATATAGGGGCGTCGCCAAGCGGTAAGGCAGCAGGTTTTGATCCTGCCATGCGTTGGTTCGAATCCAGCCGCCCCTGCCATATTCAGAAAAAACGCCAGTCCGAAAGGGCTGGCGTTTTTTTATGCGCGCGATTTGGGTCTGGCATCGACAGTGGCCTGAGCCGGAGCGGGGACTGATGTAAACTGCCCGCGCAAAAGTCCCGGTGCGTCGTTGGCCGGCGACCCTCAATCTCTCCAGACAAGAGACTTTCATGGCTAATCAAGACCTCAGCTTCACCCCTGATCCGGATGCAGATTCGATTTCCTCCGACGTTGTCGGTTTCAACGGCATTCTGGTTTCGACCCAGATCCCGACCCGCGCCGACGGCAGCCTGGAGCTGGGCGACATCACCCTGCAAAGCGAATGCACCCTGCAGGCGCTGAAAGTGGCGCTGGAGCGGGCCGGCAGTTCGATGGATCGGGTCATGCACCTGACCATCTACCTCACCGACATGGCTGACCGTGCGGCATTCAACGAAGTCTACAAGCGCTTCTTCGCCAAGCCATGGCCGGTGCGCGCTGCGGTCGGCGTGGCGTCGCTGGCAGTGGAAGGCATGCGCGTGGAAGTCACCGCGATGGCGGCCAAGGCCTGACCGCCCCCTGTAGGAGTGAGCCTGCTCGCGATAGCGGTAAATCAGCCACCATCAACGTTGACTGTGCCACCATCATCGCGAGCAGGCTCACTCCTACAGGAGACTCTCGTGTCGGATTGGAGCGAGGTCATCTGCCACTTGGCAGCACAGGCGTGCCGCCCGGGAGTTTCGCGGCTACAATGCGCGCCTTAACCGTGACAGCCTGACTAAAAAAACTATGTCCTTGCCCAAGCATCATCTGGAATTGCTCAGCCCCGCCCGTGACGTGGCGATTGCCCGCGAGGCGATCCTGCACGGCGCCGACGCCGTGTACATCGGTGGCCCGAGCTTCGGCGCGCGCCACAACGCCTGCAACGAGGTGAGTGAAATCGCCGAGCTGGTGGAATTTGCCCGCCGTTATCACGCGCGCATTTTCACCACCATCAACACCATCCTGCACGACAATGAACTGGAGCCGGCGCGCAAGCTGATCCACCAGTTGTACGATGCCGGTGTCGACGCGCTGATCGTCCAGGATCTGGGCGTGATGGAACTGGACATCCCGCCGATCGAGCTGCATGCCAGTACCCAGACCGACATCCGCACCCTTGAGCGGGCGAAGTTCCTCGATCAGGCCGGCTTCTCGCAACTGGTACTGGCCCGCGAGCTGAACCTGAAAGAAATCCGCGCCATCGCCGACGAAACCGATGCCGCCATCGAATTCTTCATTCACGGTGCGCTGTGCGTGGCGTTCTCCGGGCAGTGCAACATTTCCCACGCGCAGACCGGGCGCAGCGCCAACCGTGGCGATTGCTCCCAGGCCTGCCGTTTGCCGTACACCCTGAAAGACGAAAAGGGTGGGGTGATCGCCTACGAAAAACACCTGCTGTCGATGAAGGACAACAACCAGAGCGCCAATATCCGCGCGCTGGTCGAGGCCGGTGTGCGCTCGTTCAAGATCGAAGGTCGCTACAAGGACATGGGCTATGTGAAGAACATCACCGCCTATTACCGCCAGCGCCTCGACGACGTGCTCGAAGACCGTCCGGACCTGGCCCGCGCTTCCAGCGGCCGCACCGCGCACTTCTTCCTGCCGGACCCGGAAAAAACCTTCCACCGTGGCAGCACCGACTATTTCGTCACCGATCGCAAGATCGACATCGGCGCCTTCGACTCGCCGACCTTCACCGGTCTGCCGGTGGGCGTGGTCGAGAAAGTCGGCAAGCGTGACATGCAGGTGGTGACTCAGGAGCCGTTGTCCAACGGCGATGGCCTCAACGTGCTGGTCAAGCGTGAAGTCGTGGGTTTCCGCGCCAACATCGCCGAGCCGAAAGGCGAGTTCGAAGAAGACGGCGAGAAGCGCTACCGCTACCGCGTCGAGCCAAACGAGATGCCCGAAGGCCTGTACAAGCTGCGCCCGAACCATCCGCTGAACCGCAACCTCGACCACAACTGGCAACAGGCGCTGCAGAAGACTTCTGCTGAGCGTCGCATTGCTCTGAGCTGGGTCGCACGTCTGCGTGAAGAACAGCTGGAAGTGACCGCAACCAGTGAAGAGGGGATCAGTGCCAGCGTGACCCTGAACGGTCCGTTCGGTGTGGCCAACAAGCCGGAACAGGCGCTGGAGCAATTGCAGGATCTGCTCGGCCAGCTCGGTACCACTCAGTACCACGCCACCGACATCAAGCTCGACGCACCGCAGGCGTTCTTCATTCCGAACTCGCAGCTCAAGGCCCTGCGCCGCGAAGTGATCGAAGCGCTGACCGCCGCCCGTGTCGCAGCGCATCCGCGTGGCAGCCGCAAGGCTGAAACCACGCCGCCGCCGGTGTACCCGGAGTCGCACCTGTCGTTCCTGGCCAACGTCTACAACCAGAAGGCGCGCGACTTCTATCACCGTCACGGCGTGAAGCTGATCGATGCGGCCTACGAGGCGCACGAAGAGGCTGGTGAAGTGCCGGTGATGATCACCAAGCACTGCCTGCGCTTCTCGTTCAACCTGTGCCCGAAACAGGCCAAAGGCGTGACCGGTGTGCGCACCAAGGTCGCGCCGATGCAGCTGATTCACGGCGACGAAGTGCTGACCCTGAAGTTCGACTGCAAGCCGTGCGAGATGCACATCATCGGCAAGATGAAAGGCCACATCCTCAACATGCCGCAACCGGGCAGCGTGGTCGGCCACATCAGCCCGGAAGACCTGCTGAAAACCATCCCGCGCGCGCCGCACTGAGTGACGGGCGGGCGTGGCGCTACGGTGTCACGCCTGCGCGGGCTCTCGCTCGGCCAGGTCTTCGAGCAAGTCGGCTGACGGCACAAAGAACAACCCCCCGGTGACTGCGGTGCTGAAGTCGAGCAAACGGTCGTAGTTGCCGACGGGTTTGCCGACAAACATGTTCTCCAGCATCTGCTCGATCGGTTCCGGCGAACGCGCGTAACCGATGAAATAGGTGCCGAACTCGCCAGCCCCCGGACGACCGAACGGCATGTTGTCGCGCAGGATCTTCTGCTCCTGACCGTCCTTGGTGATGGTGGTCAGGGCGCTGTGGGAATTGCTCGGCTTCACTTCTTCACCGAGTTCGATGTCGGCCAGTTTGGTTCGGCCGATCACCTTCTCCTGAGCCTCCACGCTCAGCGCATTCCAAGCGTCCATCTTGTGCAGGTACTTCTGCACCAGCACATAACTGCCGGATTCGAACGCCGGGTCTTCGTTGCCGATCAGGGTGAAATGGTTTGCCTTGCGGCCCACCGGGTTCTCGGTGCCATCGACAAAACCGATGATGCTGCGCATGTCGAAGTAGCGGAAACCCTGCACCTCATCCACCACGGTGATCGCGCCATTGAGCGCGCTGCACAACTGGGTTGCCAGTTCGAAACACAGGTCCATCTGATCGGCACGGATGTGCAGCAGGATGTCGCCCGGGGTCGCCACAGCACGGCGGCCCTCGACGCCGAACTCGCGGAATGGATGCAGCGAAGCCGGACGCGGGCTGCCGAACAGGGCGTCCCAGGCGTTGGCGCTGAACCCGCAGACACACGACAGGTTACCGCTGGGCACGCGTTTGCCAACCGAACGGGTGAGGGCGGCGATGTCGCCGCACCAGCCGCGCACCTGGCTGGCGGCGTCGCTCCCGGGCAGCAGCGTGGCGACGATGAAGATCGCGCTGCTGGTGATCGGGTTGCAGATTGCTTGCGGCTCGGGGGTATCCATTGATGAGGTCATAGTCGGTTCCATATGCGCGGGGCCAAGGTCGGCGCTCAGTATGAAACCAAAAACGTTTCATCGATATCTCAGAAGCGACCGAGTCGATAGGCATCCAGTGCCGGCAAGCCGGAGTTCGCTGAGGGTGATACCAGATGCGCGACCATCTCTGCAGTCACCGCCGCTTGAGTCAGCCCCAGATGCTGATGACCGAACGCAAGCAGTACCTTGCCGTCGCAGACCTTGTCGATGATCGGCAGGGAGTCCGGCAGCGACGGACGAAAGCCCATCCACGGCGTCGCGTCTTCAGCGTTCAAATCATGACGGAACAAGCCCTTGCTCAAACGGTGTAACTGCCAGGCGCGTTCCATAAAGGGTGGACGCTCCAGACCGGCGAACTCTACGGTACCGGCCAGGCGCAAGCCGCCGGCCATCGGCGTCATGATGAACTTGCGCTCCAGCGAGGTAACGGCGAACGGCAGTCGCTCGTGCTCGTGGGGCAGCATCAGGTGATAGCCGCGCTCGGTGTCCAGCGGCACGCGTTTACCGGTGAGTGCGGTGGTGAGTTTCGCTGAGTGCGCGCCACAGGCAATCAGCACCTGCCGTGCAGTAAAACGCCCCTGATCGGTGAGCAACGACACGCCATGCTCCTGTAACTGGCCGCCCTGAACCTCCTGCTCCAGGAACTGCACGCCGGCTGTTTTCGCCGCGCTCACCAGTTCACACACCACCCGGTAAGGGTCAAGAAAATGCCCGGTGCGCGGGTAGAACAACCCGCCCTGAATCTGTTCGCTGAGCTGCGGCGCGGTGTCCCGCACGGCGCTGGCCGACCAGAAGTCCACCGGCACCTGTTGCTGACGCATGCGCGCCAGCAAGGCTTCGACGGCTTGTCGCGATTCGGCGCGCTCGAATACCAGCAGCGAGCCGTCCACCTTGAGCAGGTCGGGGCGGGCGATGCTCTGCAGCAGGCGCTTCCAGGCATCGAGGCTGCTTTCGTTGAGCGCGCGCAAACCGGCCACGGTGCGCTGAAACGGCGCCGGACGCAGGTTCAGCAACAATCGGCTGAACCACGGCACAGCGCGCGGCATGTACTTCCAGTCCAGGCGCAGCGGCCCCATCGGGTCCATCAGCATCGCTGGCAGACGCTTGAGGATCGACGCATCGGCAATCGGGAACACCTGCTCGGTGGCCAGATGCCCGGCGTTGCCAAACGAGGCGCCATGACCGGGCGGCTGCTTGTCGATGACCACCACCCGCTGACCCTGACGCGCCAGCTGCAGGGCACAGGTGACGCCGATGATGCCGGCGCCGATCACCGCGATATCGGCGTTGTCCGCTGTGAGGTTGTCGGGCATGGTCAGGCCTCCCTCTGACCGTCGAGCAAGCGCCGCAATTGCAGCAGATTCGCTTGTTTCAGCGGCGGCGGCAACAGGCTGTCGGGGAAGTCCTGATAACACACCGGCCGCAGGAAACGCAGAATCGCCGCCGTACCGACCGAGGTGCTGCGCGAGTCCGAGGTGGCCGGAAACGGCCCGCCATGCACCATCGCATCACACACCTCGACCCCGGTCGGCCAGCCGTTGACCAGCAGGCGTCCGGCCTTGCGTTCCAGTGTCGGCAACAAGGCCCGGGCGCGATCCAGATCGGCGTCATCCAGGTGCAGGGTGGCGGTCAGTTGGCCTTCGAGGTGTTCGCAGACCTGACTGATTTCATCGTCGTTGGCGCACTGGACGATCAGTGATGCTGCACCAAAGATTTCACCTTGCAGGCGTGCGTCGGCAAGGAAATCCTGCGCCTGGGTCACGAACAGCTGCGCCTGACACTGGTTCGGCCCTTCAGCCGCTAGACCGATGGCCACGCGTTGCGCCTGAGGATGCTCGGCCAACGCAGCGACTGCGCTTGCATAGGCGCGGAAGATCCCCGGCGTAAGCATGGTCTGCGCCGGGCTGCGCTGGACCCCTTCGGTGGCGGTGGCGATGAAAGCGTCCAGCGCCGCCTCTTGGCGAGCAATGACCAGCCCGGGATTGGTGCAGAACTGCCCGGCGCCCTGAGTCAGCGAGGCGACAAAACCCTGCGCCAACGCCTCACTGCGAGCGGCAAGCGCTGCGGGAAACAGCAGCACCGGATTGATCGAACTCATTTCCGCGTACACCGGAATCGGCTCGGGCCGTGCCTGTGCCGCTTTACTCAGGGCGAGACCGCCACTGCGCGAGCCGGTGAAGCCCACCGCCTTGATGCGCGGATCGCTGACCAGGGCGATGCCGACCTCGTTGCCGGAACCGAACAGCAGCGAAAACACGCCGTCGGGCAAACCCGATTTTTTCACTGCACGCGTCAGCGCCTGGCCGACCAGTTCACTGGTGCCGGGATGCGCGCTGTGCGCCTTGACGATCACTGGGCAACCGGCGGCCAATGCCGAAGCGGTGTCGCCGCCCGCCACTGAGAACGCCAGCGGAAAGTTGCTGGCGCCGAACACGGCCACTGGCCCCAGCGCGATCTGCCGCTGGCGCAAATCAGAACGTGGCAGCGGCTGGCGCTGGGGTTGTGATTGATCGACGCGAACGTCCAGCCACTCGCCAGCACGCACTGTGCGGGCAAAGGTGCGCAGTTGCCCGCAGGTGCGTCCGCGTTCGCCCTGGATACGGGCGCGTGGCAGGCCGGTTTCGGCCACGGCACGGTCGATCAGCGCATCGCCAAGGGCTTCGATCTCATTGGCGATGGTTTCGAGAAATTCGGCGCGAGCGTTGAGGGAGGTCTCGCGATATCGATCAAAGGCTTGCCACGCCAGTGTGCAGGCCTGTTCGACATGCTCGCTGCTGCCCCCAGCATAGGCCGGTTCCAGCGCCGCGTCAGTGGCGGGATTGATCGCGCGGATCGCTTCACGGCTGCCGGCAATGGCTTGGCCGCCGATCAGCATGTGGCCTGTCAGAGTCATGGCGCTTCCTTGATAAAAAAGGTGAAGCCCCGGCATCACACCGGGGCAGGGACTGCGGTCAGGCGAGGTTCTGTTCGGCGGACCAGTTTTTGTACCACTGGCGGAACAGCGCGTACTGGGTCTCGGCGTAACGGCGCTGGGCATCGCTCAAGGCGTCGGTTTCGTTGAAATGCAGGGCGTATTCGCGGTCGCCGTTGAGCACCATCAGGTGCTTGTAATACAGCACCAGGTCGCAGCCCTCATCGAACGACGACAGCACTGCCAGCGCCGCTTCCAGTTCGCGCGCCAGACGTCGAGCCTTGGCATCGCCCTTGGCCGCTTGCTTGCTCAGCGCCACCAGTTGCAGCACTTCGCGCGGCAGGGCGTTGCCGATGCCGGTGATCGCGCCAGTGGCGTTGCAGTTGACGAAACCGTGCACCACTTGCGTATCGACGCCGACCATGAGGGTCACGGCATCGTCCTGCGAGGTGATGTTCTCGGCGGCGTAGCGCAAATCGGCGCCACCGCCGAACTCCTTGAAGCCGATCAGGTTCGGGTGTTCGCGGCGCAGTTCGAAGAACAGCTCGGCGCGGGTGGCGAAGCCGTAGTAAGGGCTGTTGTAGATCACTGCCGGCAGGTTCGGCGCGGCGTTGAGGATCGCGGCGAAGTGGGCTTTTTGTGCGGTGGCCGAGGCACCACGGGACAAGACGCGTGGAATCACCATCAGGCCATGGGCGCCGACTTTCGCCGCATGTGCAGCGTGGGATACCGCTTCACGGCTGTTGACCGCGCCAGTGCCGACGATGGTCGGTACCCCGGCGGCTACCAGACGCGCCACGCCTTCCTGACGCTCGGCCTCGGTCAGCAGCGGCCAGTCGCCCATCGAGCCGCAGTAAACCACCGCGCTCATGCCGATATCGATCAGCTCGCGACCCTTGGCCACCAGTGCGTCGAAGTCAGGTTTGCGCGCGGCGGTGCACGGAGTCATCAGCGCGGGAATGCAGCCAGTGAAGATGTTATCGCTCATTGTTGTAGCTCCTCGGGACATTCATTCGGATCGTTAGAAAGCGGGGCACTCAGATGCCCCACGCGAAAGGGTCCTGCTCGTCGATCAGCAGAGTGGCGTCGGCGGTCATGTAGGCGCGGCCGGTAATGAACGGGCGCACGCGCTCGCCATGCCATTCGAAGCAGCCTTCGAACTGGCTGCCGGTGATGCTGGCCTGGGTCCAGACCTGGCCTTCAGCGAGTTTGCCGTCAGCGGCCAGACAGGCGAGTTTGGCGCTGGTGCCGGTGCCGCAGGGCGAGCGGTCGTAGGCCTTGCCCGGGCACATGACGAAGTTGCGGCTGTCAGCCTTGGGGTCGTCGGCAAACAGCTCGACGTGGTCGATCAGCGCGCCGTCCTCACCGTGAATGCCTTGGGCTTCCAGAGCCTTGAGCATCGCCCAGGTGTAATCGGTGAGGGCTTCGACGTTGCTCATCTGCAGGTCCTGGCCGTGCTCGGAGACGAGGAAAAACCAGTTGCCGCCCCAGGCGATATCGCCGAATACGCGACCGTAACCGGGCACGTCCACCGGCACCTGTTTGCGGTAGCGCCAGGCCGGGACGTTGCCCAGGGTTACCGCGCCGTCCTCGTGCAGGGTGGCGCTGACCGGGCCGACCGGGGTGTCGATCTTGTGCACGCCCGGTTCGATGCGGCCCAGGTAATGCAGCGAGTTGACCAGACCGATGGTGCCGTGGCCGCACATGCCGAGGTAGCCGGCGTTGTTGAAGAAGATCACCCCGCAAGTGGCATCCGGCGAGACCGGCGCGCAGTACAGCGCGCCGACCAGTACGTCGTTGCCACGCGGCTCGAGCAGGCAGGCGCGGCGCCATTGATCGTGGCTTTCGCGCAAGGCATCGCGCTGCTCGGCGATGCTGTTGCCGGGCAGCTCGGGAAAGCCTTTCATCACCAGGCGCGTGGGTTCACCGCCGGTATGGGAATCGATGATGTGCAGTCGTTTCATGAACGCGTCCCTTCAATCAAAGTCAGGCGTGAGCAGGGCGCTGGCCCTGTGCCGAATGGGTGGAGGATTCAGCGGCTTCGCTTTCGTCGTCTTCGGTTTCCAGACGAATCAGGTGTGCCGGTACGCCGGTGGCGGCGCCCCAGTAGTAAATGCCCAGCGCGCAGACCGCGACGATTACGGTATCGAACGGATGGCTGAGTACGCCGATACCGCCGAAGCTGCCGAGTTTGGAGAGGACGATAGTCACCGCGTAGAAGCCGATCAGCCACGCCGACGAGCGCACTTGCTGGCCGAGGTTCAAGTGCGCGGTCGGCACCATGCGCCCACACAACAGGTAGATGACGAACATCAAAATCTGCAAACCGAGCAACCACGACACGGTGCCCCAGCCCGACCAGTAGACGATCAGCGCGGCGATAATGAACGACAGCGGCCCGAGCACACGCATGCCCTTGACCCGGAACGGACGCGGCATGTCCGGCGCGTTGCGGCGCAGTGCGGCCACCGTCACCGGGGCCACCGCATAGCTCAACACCAGCGCGGCGGAGACCACGTTGATCAGCGCTTCCCACGACGGGAAGGGCAGGGTCCAGAACACCGACAGGCCAAAGGTCAGCCACAGCGCCGGACGCGGGATGCCGGACTTCTCATCGATGCGGGTAAAGATCTTGAAGAAGGTCCCGGTCTGCGCCCAGCCGTAGATCACCCGTGGCGTGGCGTTCATGTAGATGTTGCCGCAGCCGCTGGGCGAGATCACCGCATCGGCCACCACCAGATACGCCAGCCAGCCGACGCCCAGTGCCAGGGCGATGTCGCGATACGGCAGGGCCAGTTCCTTGGCGACGCCGGCCCAGCCATTGGCGAGCATTTCGGTCGGGATGCCGCCGAGGAAAGCGGTTTGCAGCAGCACGTAGATAGCGGTGGAGAGCAGCACCGAAAGGATCAGCGCAATCGGAATCGTGCGTTGCGGGTTCTTCACTTCGCTGGCCACGGAAATGATCGGCGTCAGGCCCAGATAAGCGAAGATCACCCCGCCGGCCGACACGGCCATTTCGATGCCGGACAGACCGAACGGCGCAAATCCATGCACTTCGAAATTGGCCGGTTTGAAGAAGGTGAACAGCACGCCGATCACCAGCAGCGGCACGATGAACTTGAACACGCTGACCAGATTATTGGCCATGGCGAAGGTCTTCACGCTGCGGTAATTGAGCAGGAAAAACAGGCACAACAGCCCGAACTGCACGAACCAGCCAAGCACGGTCGGGTCGCTGGAGCCGACCTTGGTCAACTCGGGAAACCACGCCGCCGCATATTGCCGCGAGGCAACCACTTCGATCGCCACCAGACTGGAAAACGCGATCAGCGTGATGAAGCCCATCAGGTAGCCGAGCAGCGGGCCGTGGGAGTAAACCGGGTAGCGCACCACACCGCCGGCACGGGGCAGTGCGGCGCCCAGTTCGCAGTAGACGATGCCCAGCAGCAACACGGCGAAACCGCCGAGCAACCAGGAAAAGATCCCCGCCGGGCCGGCGATGGCCGACACGTGACTGGCCGCGAACAACCAGCCCGAACCGAAGATCGCCCCCAGTCCGATGAACGTGAGGTCTATCAGTGAAAGTTGCTTCTTGAACTTGCCTTGGCCTGTCATAGCGTCGCCTTCTTGTTGGTTGTTGGAGGGGCGTGCAGTGGCGTTACAGTGAACTCATCAGGCGATGGGCGATTGATGTTTTTTGCCGGTGACGATGACGAAATCAGCACAATGGCCAACGGCAAAGGCCCGGCTCGACAGGCTCTCGGCCATCGGGCAATCTGCGCGCAAGCCAATGCGCACCGTGGGGAGTGACAGTCATGACGCAGAACGCGTTTGCGATCCTGAGCCAGCAGAACGAGGCGAGCCGACCGCAGAGCCTCGACGATCTGCTCGCCAGCATGGCGCTGCTGTTGCCCATGCTCGACGTGATTCCCAACGCGGCGATCTTCATCAAGGATCTGCAGGCGCGCTATGTCATGGCCAACCAGACGCTGGTGCAGCGCTGCGGTTTGAAAGACTTGCGACCGTTACTGGGCAAGACCAGCGCCGAGGTGTTTCCGGCGCAATTGGGGCCGGGCTATACCGAGCAGGATCGGCGGGTGCTGGAAGAGGGGTTTGTGTTGGAGGATCAGCTGGAGCTGCATCTGTACGGCAGCCGCGAACCGGGTTGGTGCCTGACGCACAAGCGTCCGCTGTACGACCGTAATAATCGGATCATTGGCCTGGCGGGAATTTCCGTCGACCTGCAAACCGCCAGCGAAACCCATCCGGCGTATCAGCGACTGGCGGCGGTGGATGAATACATTCGGGCGAATTTCAATCGCCGGGTCAGCCTCGGCGAACTGACGCGCATCGCCGGGATTTCAGTGGCGCAACTGGAGCGCTACTGCAAACGCGTGTTCCACCTGACGCCGCGGCAGATGATCCAGAAAGTGCGCCTTGAGCATGCGCATCGGCTGTTGCACGGCGAGTTGCCGATCACCGAAGTGGCGCTGCAGTGCGGCTATACCGACCACAGCGCGTTCACCCGGCAGTTCAAGGCTTCGACCGGATTTACTCCGCGCCAGTATCGCTTGGCGACGGGGAGCTAGGCGCGCGCTGGGGATCTAAAGGGTTCAGTCGCTTCCCTTTTGAAGTATTTCTTCCGCAATGCGTTTGTAGAACTGCCGGGTCAAGCTGAAAAAGGAACTGAGTTTTCCATTTTGAGGTAATAGTTCATTGCTGGCGAGACGTTGAAGGGCGTTCTCATCGTTTTTGTATTTTTCATAGAGCTCATTTAATTCATGTCTCCATTTCCGTCGTTCTGTACGTAAGAAGGGGCTGTCTAGATTGAGCACATCGATGGTGTACAGCGCACAGTCTTTATCTTTTTGATTCAACCCTTCAGCAGGAACGACGCTTCCGTCCGGTAGATACCAGAAATAGCGTGCGCAATCAGCTTGGCGAGGTGAAATAAAACGTTGCATGTCGACAGCTTTCTGTTTTTTAGGAGCATGTCCACCGAATATCATCTTGGAATGTTTGACAGGCTGAGCTGCTTTAAAGGGGCCTATCTCGTCGCTGCGTAAGGCGCTCGCCGCTATATTGCTACTGTCGAAAGTACGCTGAGGGCTTTGGCTTTTGTTCTCTAGATGCTCAATGTGATATCCCAGTTGATACTGATCAGCGCGCAATTCGCTGTAGCAACACAGAAAGTATTGCTCTGAGAGCATGATGTTCAAAATTTTCTTTCTGTGCTTGAAATAGCTCCATTTGAGTGATGCTTGTCCAGATGTCTGAGGTGGTTCTTTTTTCAGGTATTTTTCCGCGTTTACCCGCTCACGGATAAATTTCATTTGTTCAGCGCCTTTTGTCGCTGGATGTCCCGTTTCAGCCTAAGCAGTTGTGGGTGCAACTCACCCAACGTGGCAATCAATTGCTCCATTAACAGAACACTTTCAGGGGCTTCATGGAAACCTTGGTCAACGAGTGCGGTGAGGCGCTTCAGGTCGGTTTTCTCTGGAACAGGCGGCAGTGGATCCACTTCCATTACACTTTGCAGTACGTCACCGCTAGATTCGCCATAGGTGTGGACAAGGGGTTCACTTGCCACGATTTGACCATTCGCATTGCGGTCGACTACCCGAATGTTTTCCCGCCGCACCGTACTCAGTACTTGAGGGCTGTGTGTAGTAACAATGAACTGAACTTTTGGGAAGGCGTCCTGCAGTTGCTTCAGAATTGTTTGTTGCCATCCAGGGTGCAGATGCATATCGATCTCGTCGATAAGCACAACGCCAGAGGTTTTCTTCACGGCGTCTTTTTTGTAATGGTAATTCAACAGCGCACAGCGGCAGGCAAGATCACCGACCAGTTCAATCATGCAGCGAACACCATCGCCCAGTTGAGAGAGCTTCAGCTTCTCGGAGCCATGCTCGAAAAGCAGATCTTTTTCGCCAGACCTCGGGAGTTGAACCTGCCAGCCCGTGACGGTGCAGATCGCATCGCCCACCCCCTTCCACAATAGAGCAATTGAGTTGCGATTGAGTAATCCACTGCTCGCTGAAGAAAAGAGAAACATAACGAACCATTCGAGCCTCATGAAGCTCGATTTAACGCTCGTTGCACCGTCGTATCCTGCAAATCGGATAGTAGAACGGCCAGTTCCTCTCAGGCCTGCACTTCTTTTCCAAAGGCGACTTGTTCCGTAACAGGCGATAACCGGTAAATCAGTAGGTCGTACGTCAGCTCCCAAAAGAAGATCAAGATCTTCAGATACTGCATCCATTGCCTTTTCGGCTGCACGCACGTCGACAAAACTACCGCGTGACCATTGAAGTCGGCCTTTTTCAGTCTTTAGTGCACATCCAGTTTTATTTAAATGGAGACTCTCAAAGAGATCGTCCTCGTCGTCCTCATCAAAGGCATCAGAGTCCCAGTCATCAGGAAAGACAAACTTCCCTTCAACTGAACATGGAAACTGCAGCGCAATGCCACCGCTTGCTGTTGGGATGCGATGTACATCGTCGATATCGATTCGAGGCGGTGATCCTGGTCTGATATCGTCCACATAGTTGCGAACATAGGACCAAAGTAGCAGCCTCAAAGCGCTCATCAACGTTGTTTTGCCGCAACCGTTCACACCTACAATGACTGTCACGTCGGGGTGTAATTTGAGGTTAAACCTTTCGAAACCTCGGTAGTTTTTAAGACGAATGTTACCGAGTCTCAAAGGGTATCCTCCGATCTGTCTACTGTGATCGATTGATTGAGTAAATCAAAGTTGCATCTAGGGCAGAGTTGATTGCGAGTACTAATGTTTCTGTGCGTTTGCATGTTGAGCCCTGAGCGTCCATGAGCGGGTGTGACTATCCGGAAAAGGCAGAAATTTTAGCAGTGCAAATTCTGGTGTGCATTTTAATAGGTCAAGCCTTGACCCAGCGCTGCCGGCTCCATGCACTCAGCGAATCCACGCCCAGCACCAGAATCAGCATCGCCAGAATCACCGTACTCGCCTGCGCTTCCTGAAACAGGCTCAGGCTGACATACAGCATCTGCCCCAAACCACCGGCACCGACAAACCCCAGCACACTGGCCATGCGAATATTGTTTTCCCAGCGATACAGGCAATACGCGAGCAATTGCGGGGCGAGGTTGGGCAGGGTGCCGTAGCAGAACGCGAGCACTGGATTGCCGCCCTGCAAGCGGATCGCTTCGGCCGGTTCTGGCGGGGTGTTTTCCAGCGCTTCGGCGAACAACCGGCCGAGCACGCCAGTGGTGTGCAAGGCCAGCGCGAGGGTGCCGGCGTTCGGGCCGAGGCCGGCGGCGAGCACCATCAGCGCCGCCCACACCAGTTCCGGAATCGCCCGCAGGCCGTTGAGCAGCAGGCGCGAAGCGCTTTGCAACGGCCAGCCGAAACGCCCGGCCGCGGGCAGCGCGAGGAGAATGCCGAACACCGCCGCGAGCAGGGTGCCGAGGGCCGACATGGCGAGGGTTTCCAGCGCGCCCTTGAGGATCGCCTGCAAATGCGTGGCGCTCAGGTCCGGGCTGAGAAAACGCTGCGCGTAGGCACCCATCTGCTTGAGGCTGGTGGCGCTGCCGAGTTCACCGAGATCGAGTTCGAGGTAACCGAACGAGGCGATAACCGCGACGCCAATGCCGACGATCAGCAACAGATTGATCAGGCGATTCATGTCAGCCTCCAGCGCAGCAGGCGGCTGAGTTGGTCGGCACCGAGCACCAGAATCAGGAACGTCAGCAACATGCTCGCCACTTCACCGCTGGCGAACATGCGCAGTGACAGGTCGATCTGTTGGCCAAGGCCTCCGGCGCCGACGAATCCCATCACCACCGACGCACGAATCGCGCACTCCCAGCGATACACCGTGTACGACAGCAGCTCGGCCGCGACATTCGGCAGAATCCCGTAGGCGAACGCCGCGAGTCGTCCGCTGCCGGCCTGCATCAAGGCGTGCGCCGGGCGTTGGTCGGTGGATTCGAAAATTTCCGCGTAGACCTTGCCGAGCATGCCGCTGTAGGTGATGGTGATCGCCAGCACACCGGCTGCCGGGCCGAGGCCCACGGCACGCACAAATAGTAGCGCCCAGACGATCTCGGGCACGCTGCGCAAGAAGATCAGCAGGCCGCGCACCGGCCAGCGCAACAAGCGCCCGACCCGACTGGGAATGCCGCCGCGGGACGCGGAGGACAACGACAGTGCGCGGCTGGCAATCAGGCTCGCCGGCACCGCCAGCAGCAGCGCCAGAGCCATGCCGGCGGTGGCGATGGCCAGGGTTTGTAGGGTGGCTTTGAACAGCAACTGAAGAAAATCGTGGTCATGCGCCGGTGGCCAGAATCCGGAGATGAAACGGCCCATTTCGGTCTGGCTGTCGCTGTGCAGCAACACCCCCAGATCCAGTTCGCTGAGCTGGATGCCCGGCCACAACAAGGCCAGCGCCAGCAGAGTCAGCAACAAGCGCGGCGCGGCGGCCGGGTCGCGTGAATCAGCCCTCAGCATCGCGGGATCTGCACAATCAGCGGCGCACTGTGCGTCGTCGGGCTTTGCAATTGCTCGTTGGCGTACAGCGTGTCGAGCATTTCGCGGCTGACCTGTTCGGCAGGGCTGTCAAACAGGATCTGGCCGTCGCGCAGGCCGATGACCCGCGGGAAATGCGCCAGCGCCAGTTCCACCGCGTGCAGGCTCGCCACCAGTGTGACGTTGTGCGCCCGCGCGTGCTGCGCGAGGATCGACAGGGTGTGCCCGGCGAGCACCGGGTCCATCGCCGACACCGGTTCGTCCGCCAGCAGAACCTCCGGCGCCTGATACAGCACCCGGGCAATGCCTACGCGCTGCAATTGGCCGCCGGACAATTGCTGGCAGTAAGCGAAGAGTTTGTCGCCCAGATCCAGGCGGGCGAGGGCGGCACGGGCGCCGGGAATGTCCGTGGGATGCAGCAGATTCAGCAGGCTTTTGCCCAGACTCCACTGCCCGAGTTTGCCGGCCAGCACCGCCGTCACCACCCGTTGGCGCGGCGGCAGCGGCGGCGCTTGGTGAACCAGACCGATGCGCGCACGCAGGCGTTGCCGTTGATGGGCGGATAGGTGCCAGGGACGCTCGCCCAGCACCTCGATTTCACCGCTGCTGGGGCGCAACGCGGTGGCCAACAGATTCAACAGACTCGACTTGCCGGCCCCGGAAGGGCCGATGATCGCTACCTGTTCGCCCACGCCAATCTGCAGGTCAACGCCGCGTAACGCGTCGACCCCGTTGGCGTGGTGCAGGCTGGCGTGTTTGAGGCTCAGGGTCATTTCAGCAGGTCGGCAGCGCGAGCGGCTTCCTCGATGCCCTTGTAGTTCTCGGGTTTGGTGTCGATGAAACGGCTGGCCGCCTGCAGATCAAGAATCTTCTTCTGCTCAGGGTTGGTCGGGTCGAGGTCGAGGAAGGCTTTCTTGATCTTCGCCGCCAGCGCCGGGTCGAGGGTGCCGCGCACGGTCCAGTTGTAATCGAAGTAGGCCGGGGTGGTGGCGAACACGTGGACTTTGCTGGTGTCGACCTTGCCGGCATCCACCAGTTTCTGCCAGACGCTGGCATTCAGCACACCGGCGTCGACTTTACCGGCCTGGACCCAGGCCACGGTGGCGTCATGCGCGCCGGAGTAGGCGACGCGGCTGAAATAGGCTTCAGGCTTGATGTTGTCGTTCTTCAGCATGAAATAACGCGGCATCAGGCTGCCCGACGTCGACGACACCGAGCCGAAAGCGAAGGTCTTGCCCTTGAGGTCGGCCAGACTCTTCACGTTTGGGTCGGCGGTGATGAACTTGCTGGTGAACTGCGCATCCTGCTCGCGCTGCACCAGCGGGATAACCGGGGTGGTGGCGTCGGTCTTCAGGCGCGCCTGAACAAAAGTGAAACCGCCCAGCCAGGCCATGTCGAGGCGATCGGTCGCCAGCGCTTCAACCACCGCCGGATAGTCGGCCACGGGAACGAACTGCACTTTCATGCCCAACTGCTGCTCCAGATACGCGCCCAGCGGCTCGAACTTGCGCAGCAATTCGGTCGGGGCTTCATCGGGAATCGCGCTGACCCGCAACACATCGGCGGCATGCGCCACCAGAGCAGAAAAAGACAGGGCCAGACCAGCAGTCAGTGCCAGGGTTCGTTTGAGCATGGAAATCTCCGTTTCATGAGCGTCGCATTCTAAGTGCCAGGGCGCGAGGTGTCGCGCTCGGGCGCTCAATCAGGTTAGACGAAACGGCGAGGTTATACGCAGCCGGGCAGTCAAAGGCCAGCGCGGGTATCCGGGGATGTTTTGCTCCACGTTTCATGCCGGCGGTTGGGGCTGAGATGAAACAACTGATTCAGGATCGCTCGGTGCCGCTTTGGCGGTCGCTGATGCGCTGTCGGGTGTCTTGGTCGATCAGCTCGCGCAGGGTGGCGAAAACCGGGTCGGCGCTGGTGTATTTCTTGCCGTAGCCGAGATTGAAACCGTAATCGAAATCCGCCGGGTTCAAACCTTGATTGTGCTGCAACAAGGTCTCCAGCTTATCCAGTGCCTTGACCGCTTTGGCTTCGGCGGACTGCGCATTTTCGTAGTCGTCCCACAGCGCCAGAATCTCGTTGCGCAGTGCTTCATCGAGCGAACGGGTCAGCAGCAAAAGGTCGTTGCGCTCCTGTTCGCCCTTGTCGGGGAACGCGGCTTGATTGACCGCAGGAATATCGCCATTGATGGCTTCGCCCAAATCGTGAATCACGCACATCTTCAGGACTTTGAGCAGGTCGAGGCCGTCCAGTTGATCGGCGAAGACAATCGCCATCAGGCACAGGCGCCAGCTGTGTTCGGCGGTGCTTTCGGTGCGGCCGCTGGAGGTGTGCGCGCTGCGCAGGACGTCCTTGAGTTTTTCTGCTTCGCGCAGAAATTCGAGGCGGCCCTTGATGATTTCGAGGTTCATGTGTCTGCCTGGCTGAATACGCCGAAAAGCTCAGCCTAGAACTGAAGACACTTGGCGTCCACGCATAAAATATGCGTTCAGAGGGTTTCCACCAGACGCGCGGCGCTACCGTCAGACAGCGCAATGCGCGTCCAGCGGCACAGGCTGGGACGAATCGGCACGAGGTCGGAGGCATTGCTGCCGGTGCTGAATTCCACGGCCGGCGGCGCCTGAGTCTCGTGCCAGCCACGGCTCGTCAGGGCCGACTCACTAAGCACAATTTCCGGCGTTGCGAAGCGCCACAGCGACTGCCCCAGCAACTTACTCAAGGGCTGGGTGAACTCGGCAGCACGCGCAGGAGAGCAGGCCAGCAAACGGTGGGTGAGGTCGCAGATCAGGTGCATCGGCCGCTGACTTTCCCCGACCAGACGCGCCAATACCTGATCGGCCGCGCTGTCCAGGCGCGCAGCCAGCAAGCGCTCCAGCTGTTGTTGCGCGATAGGCTCCAGCGCCTGCACACCGCTTTCCCAGCGAGAAATGGTCGACTGGGTGACGTTGAACAACTGCGCCGCATGCGTCTGTTTGACGCGATGCAGCAGGCGCCAGCGTCGTAAGGCGATACCGGGCAGGGCGGGCTTCAATAACAGGTCTGACATGGCGGTTGTGGAAAATGGGTAGGCGGGCCGGACAGTCTGAAGACTGCCGACCCCCGGTGCAAATCCGCCAGACGATCAGGCCGTTTCGCGCAGCCTGGCGATCACCTTGATCTCGAACTGAAACCCGGCCAGCCAGGTCACGCCGACTGCGGTAATCGTCGGATACGGTGCGCTGCCCCAGAACTCCGGCACTACTTCCCAGATGGTTTCGAAGGTCGATTGTGGATCGATCATGAACACTGTGACGTCCACCGCGTCGGCAAAGCTGCAACCGGCTGCATCGAGAATCGCATTGAGGTTGTTGAAGGCCAGGCGCACCTGGTCCTGCAGATCCGGTTCGGGCGAGCCGTCCTCACGGCTGCCGACCTGTCCCGAGACGAACAGAAAACCGTTGGAACGAATCGCCGGCGAATAACGATGGCGCTCGTAAAGCGCATGGCGGGCTGGCGGGAAAACGACGTCGCGCTGGGTCATGGGTGTCTCCATCATTGTTTGGTCATTGACGATGGGGTGACTTTAGGGACTTGCGCAGCCGCGATAAACGCGCAACCTTGGCGTTCACTGTTTGCAAAATCCAAACAATCCGAGGGCGAAAAGTGGACCGTTTTGATGCAATGCAGGCGTTCGCCCGGGTGGTCGAGGCGGGGAGTTTCACCAAGGCTGCCGAGACCTTGCACATGAGCAAGACCACCGTGACGCAACTGGTGCAGCGACTGGAGGCCCGGCTGCGGGTCAAGTTGCTCAATCGCACCACGCGCAAGGTCAACGTCACTGCTGATGGCGCGATTTACTACGAGCGAGTGATCAAGCTGTTGGCCGATATGGACGACGCTGAAACCGGTCTGTCCGGCGCCTCGGCATTGCCCAGAGGGCGCTTGCGCGTCGATGTGCCAAGTCCGCTGGCGAGGCTGATCCTGATGCCGGCATTGCCTGAGTTTCACGCGCGTTATCCGGATATTCAGATCGACATGGGCGTCAGCGACCGCATCGTCGACATCATCGATGAGAACGTTGATTGCGTGGTACGCGGCGGCGAATTGCTCGATCAGTCACTGATGGCGCGGCGGGTTGCCGATCTTCAGCTTGGGGTCTTCGCCGCGTCGAGTTATCTGGCCCGCGCCGGCACGCCGCTGCATCCACGGGAGCTGGAAGACTCGCATCATCGGGTGGTCGGCTTTCTCTGGGCGCGCACCGGCAAACCGGTGCCCTACGCCTTGCACAACGGCAGCGAACATCTGCAGATCAAGGGGCGTCACGTGCTGGCAGTCGATGACGGCAATGCCTACCTTGCGGCAGGTCTGGCCGGCATGGGCGTGCTGTGGTTGCCCAGGTACATGTCGCACGCACATCAAGCCCGGGGTGAGTTGGTGCCGCTGTTCGAGGACTGGCAACTCGAACCGATGCCGCTTTATGTGGCATATCCGCCGAACCGGCATGTCAGCCTGAAACTGCGGGTGTTCATCGACTGGATCATCGAGCTGATGGCGCAGCATGCACCGGTCATCGAGCGCCGAGGTTTTTGATCAGCCACTCGCTGAAGCATCGCGCCATCGGGTCATTCTCGCTGTCGCGATGGGTCAACAGCGCCCAGTTCGGGCCACGAATGGTTTGCTCCACCAAGGGTTGCAGCAGCCCGTTTTCCTGCGCCTGACGGCTGAGCAACTGACTGACCAGCGCAATCCCCAACCCCGCCGCAGCGGCATCGAGCAACAAGCCCGGATCGGAAAAATTCAGCCCCTGATCCTGCTGCCCGACATCGACGCCGGCCTCCACCGCCCAGTGGCTCCAATCCATTTCCCGTTCACCGTGCAGGGTGGTGCGCTGCGCGGCAGGTTGCGCCAACACGTTGGGGTGACACGCCGGAAACAGGCGGTCGGCATGTAGCACCTTGAAGTTGCATTCAGCCTGGGAGCTGATGTCGTCGCGCACTGCCAGATCGATGGTTTGCGTGGCCATGTCCGGCACTTCATCGGTGCTGAAAATCCACAGATCGACCTGCGGATGCTGACGCCGAAAATCCGCCAGACGCGGCAGCAGCCAGTGCCGGGCAAACGCCGGCGTGGTGTTGAGCACCAGTTGGTTGGGCTTCTGATATTGCCCCAGACGCCGGATGCCGACCGCCAGTTGCTGCAGCATCGCCTGGGTGGTGCTGAGCAGATCGTGGCCGGCATCGGTCAGCGTGACGCTGCGACCGTTGCGAAAGAACAGTGGCTGTTCGAGGTACGCCTCGAGGCTGCGGATTTGCTGGCTGATCGCCGATTGAGTGAGGCTCAACTCATCGGCCGCCTTGTGAAAACTGCCAAGGCGCGCAGCCGCTTCGAAGCCGCGCAGCGAGCTGAGCGGCGGCCAGTGCTTGAGCATATCGATAAGTTCCTCTAATCAGTTGTGCGCTAAATCCATCGTTTGTTGGCGCGGTTTTAGCTCGGTAGCATTCACCTCAAGCCAAATCACGGCAATTTCCATTGAACACAATGGCTTAATCGAGAGGTGCTTGTCATGTCGCTCAACGAGAATAACAACAACGCTTGGATGATGCCTGCCGAATGGGTGTCGCATGCCGCGACGTGGATGGTCTGGCCGCATAACCAGGCGCTGTGGGAGTCGGGATGGCGCGTGACCTTGCCGCTGGTGCAAAAGGATTTCGCCCGGGTCGCCAACGCCATCGCACGCTTCGAACCGGTGAAAATGGTCGTCGATCCGTCGGCGCTAGCGAGCGCCAAAGCCCTGTGCGGGCCGAACATCGAGCTGATCCCGCTGGCGGTCAACGACAGTTGGTGCCGCGACTCTGGCCCGAGCTTCGTCTGCCACCCGCAACAAGGGCTGGCCGGTGTCAGCTGGCGCTTCAATGCCTGGGGCGGCAAGTCAGCGCATGAGCTGGACGAAAGCCTCGCGCGGCGCGCACTCAATCATCTGGGGCTGGAATGCTTCGGCACGCCGCTGAGCAACGAGGGCGGGGCGATTCATGTCGACGGCGAGGGCACGCTGATCACCACCGAGTCGGTGCTGCTCAACCCCAATCGCAACCCGGGGATCGGCAAAGCCGAGATTGAAGAAATCTTCAGCCGTCTATTGGGCGTGAAGAAAACCATCTGGTTGCCGGGCGATCCGGATTACGTCACCGGCGACATGACCGACGGCCACGTCGATGGTGTCTGCGCCTTCGCTCGTCCCGGCGTGCTGCTGGTGGATGCGACACATGACCAGCGTTCGGTGTACGCCGAAGTGGTGCGGGAAAATCGCCGCGCATTGGAGTTGGCGACCGACGCCCAAGGGCGCAAGTTCGAGCTGATCGAACTGTTCGAAGCCAGCGAAGCGGTGGACAGCGACGCCGAAGTGTTCTGCGCCTCGTACACCAATTTCTACATCGCCAACGGCGCGATCATCATGCCGGCCTACGGCATCGAGGCCGACGAGGTGGCGGCCAAAGTGCTGGCGCAGGCGTTCCCCGGACGCGAAGTGGTGCCGGTGCGCATCAATCATCTGGCCCATGGCGGCGGAGGGGTGCATTGCATCACCCAGCAGCAACCCGCCTGGCCAGTGGAGGGTTGAGCAATGAGCCATCTGACCATCGCCACCACCCAGATGCCGTGCACCTGGGACCTGCCGAGTAATCTCGATCAGGCCGAGCAACTGGTGCGTGAGGCCGCCGCGAAGGGCGCGCAGGTGATCCTGTTGCAGGAGCTGTTCGCCACGCCGTATTTCTGCATCGAACAGAGCCACAAACATCTGGCGCTGGCCGAGGAATACCGCGACAGCCGCGTGCTGCAGCGTTTCGCTGCGCTGGCCAAAGAGCTGGGCGTGGTGCTGCCGCTGAGCTGGTTCGAGAAGGCCGGCAATGCCTACTTCAATTCGTTGAGCGTGGCCGATGCCGACGGGCGTCTGTCGGGGGTGTATCGCAAGACCCACATCCCCAACGCCATCGGTTATCAGGAGAAGGAATATTTCAGCCCCGGCGACAGCGGTTTCCGCGTTTGGGACACCGCGTTCGGTCGCCTCGGCGTGGGTATCTGCTGGGATCAGTGGTTTCCCGAGACCGCACGTTGTCTGGCGTTGATGGGCGCTGAAGTGTTGCTGTTCCCCACGGCCATTGGCTCCGAGCCGGGATGCACGGCGCTGGATTCCCGCGATCACTGGCAGATGACCATGCGCGGTCATGCTGCCGCCAACCTGCTACCGGTGGTAGCCGCCAACCGGGTCGGGCGAGAAGTGGCGACCACCGATCCGTCGCTGCAAATGAGCTTCTACGGTTCGTCGTTCATCAGCGATCACAAGGGCAAGTTGCTCGCCGAAGCCGACCGCGACAGCACGGGCGTGCTGGTGCACGGCTTCGACCTCGAGGCGATGCGCGAAGAACGCCTTAGCTGGGGCATCTACCGCGACCGGCGGCCGGACATGTACGGCGCGGTGCTCAGTCAGGACGGCCGCCACCTCCATGCACGCTGGAACACTCAAGGGGTTTGAACATGGCTACGCACCACAAAAGACTGCTGGGCGCGCTGGGTCTGGCGCTGACATGCGTGATCCCGTCGCTGCACGCCGAGGACAAAACCCTGCGGCTGTACAACTGGGCCGATTATTTTGCCGAAGACACCCTGAGCCGCTTTACCGCGGAAACCGGGATCAAGGTGATTTACGACGTCATGGACGGCAGTGAAACCCTCGAAGCCAAGATGCTCTCTGGCGGCAGCGGCTATGACCTGATCTTCCCCGGCGACACCGTGGCCGAGCGCCTGATGCGGGCCGGCAGCCTGTTGCCGCTGGATCAATCGAAGCTGACGGCGCTGGCCGACATCGAACCCGGTTTGCAGAAATTACGCAGCCATTACGAACACTCAAGCAAAGCCACCGTGCCCTACACCTGGGGCACCATCGGCCTGACGTACAACGCGGCGCAGATCCAGCAGCGCATGGCCGACGCACCGGTCAACAGCCTGGACATGCTGTTCAAACCGGAGCTGGCGGCGAAGTTTGCCGACTGTGGAATTTCGCTGATCGACTCGCCGGATGAAGTGCTGGCGGTGGTGCTCAATTATCTGGGCCGCGATCCGCGCAGCGCGAAACCGGCGGATCTGGCAGCGGCCAGTGAGGTGCTGATGAAGCTGCGGCCTTACGTGCGCAAGTTCCAGTCGCAACCGGTGACCGATCTGGTCAACGGCAACCTGTGCCTGTCGCTGGGTTACAGCGGTGACATGACCCAGGCCCAGCGCACCTCGGACAGCGCCGGCAAGACCACCCGATTCGAATACCGCATCCCCCGCGAGGGCACCACGGTGTGGATGGACACGATGGCGATTCCGGTCGATGCGAAACACCCGGAATACGCCTACGCGTTCATCAACTTTGTGATGCGCCCGCAGAACATGGCGGCGATCAGTAACTTCACCGGTTACCCGACTTCCAACGTCAAGGCGCGGGCCAGCGTCGATGCGGCGATGCGCAACAACCCGGACATCTACCTCGATGAGGTGACCTACGCTCGATTGATCCCGGGCAAGGACATTCCTCAGGCCGATATGCGTGCACGGATGCGCACCTGGACCAAATTCAAAACCGCCACTCAGCCATGATTCAACCGCCGGCGCCCGGTCGCCGGCCCTTTTCAGGAAAACCAGATATGTCGACGCGTCGAGAGTTCATCAAACAGGTATCAGTCGCCGCAGGTGTCAGCGCCGCGGTCATGGGCCTTGGCCTGACGCCGGGCAAATTGCTGGCGGCCAGCGCGGGGGACTGGTTTATGCCCGACGAGGGCGACAAGCACGAGCGCGCCTTCATCGCTTTCGGCGCACAGGATGCGATCTGGGAAGATTTCACCGCGGATGTGCAGGCTGCGCTGGGCCGCATTGCTCGCACCATTGCCCGTTATGAACCGCTCACGGTGTTTTGTCGCAGCGGCGAACGCAGCCTTGCCGAAGAGTACTGCGGCACCCGCAACGTCACCTACGTGACCGCCGCGCTCGACGACATCTGGATGCGTGACATCGGCGCCAATTTTGTCATCGACGACAGGGGCGGACTCGGCGCCGTGGACTTCAATTTCAACGGTTGGGGCGACAAACAGCGGCACAGCAAGGATGCAAAAATCGCCGCGCGTGTGGCCGCCGACGTACAGGCGACGTACCTGCGCAGCGAGCTGGTGGGCGAGGGCGGCGGCATTGAAGTCGACGGTCACGGCACCGGGATCATGACCGAGAGCAGCTGGATCAACAGCAACCGCAATCCGGGCTGGAGTAAGGCCGAGGTCGAGGCTGAATTGAAGGCGCGTCTGGGCCTGCGCAAAATCATCTGGCTGCCGGGGATCAAGGGCAAGGACATCACCGACGCTCACGTCGATTTCTATGCGCGGTTCATCAAGCCCGGTGTGGTGATCGCCAACCTCGACAGCGACCCTGAATCCTACGATCACCAAGTCACGCTGGCGCACCTGGAGATTCTCAAGAAAGCCACCGACGCTGATGGTCGCAAACTGCAGATCCACACGATTTCGCCGCCGCTCAAGCCGCGCAAAAGCAAGTTCAATCAGAACAACCCGGATTTCGCTGCCGGTTACATCAACTACTTCGTGATCAACGGCGCGATCATCGCCCCGGAATTCGGCGACAAGGCAGCCGACCAGAAGGCTTACGACCTGCTGTCGAAGCTGTATCCGGAGCGCAAAGTCGAGTTGCTGAACATCGATGCGATTGCTGCCGGTGGCGGCGGGATTCACTGCGTGACCAGTCATCAGCCGCAAGCGTGATTGACTCTTTGGCCCGGCAAGCCAACTATCGGCGGATAACAACATGACCGATGGGCCAGACCTTGATCGAACGACGTCAATTCAGCGGAGGCATGAAGGGCAAAAACCTCCGCTATCTGAATGAGCAAGCCACCGAGACCCGCATCACCCGCACCGGTTTCCTGTTGCTGGAGCACTTTTCACTGCCGGCCTTCACCCAGGCGCTGGATACCATCATCACCGCCAATCTGTTGCGCGCCGGACTGTTCAGCTCGCGCACGTTCGGTCTGGGCGAGGGAGAGGTGATCAGCGATCTGGGACTGGTGATTCGTCCGGACTCGCGGATTGACCCGGCCAGTCTTGCTCAGCTGGATCTGCTGGTGGTGTGTGGCGGCTACCGCACCGAGCTGAAGGCCAGCGAGGAGTTGATCAGCCTGTTGCGCTGCGCCGCAGAGCGCGGTGTCGGTCTGGCCGGATTGTGGAACGGTGCGTGGTTTCTCGGCCGCGCTGGGCTCCTTGATGGCTATCGTTGTGCGATCCACCCGGAACATCGTCCGGCGCTCACGGAGATTGCCAAAGCCACCCAGGTCAGCAGCGAGCCGTATGTGATTGATCGTGATCGACTCACCGCGTCGAGTCCGTCCGGGGCGTTCCATATGGCGCTGGACTGGATCAAGGGCCTGCACGGCAAGGCGCTGGTCGAAGGCATCGAGGATATTCTGGCGTTCGAGGAGTCGCGGTACCGGCGGATCAAACCGGACGAAAACCTCTGCGTCAGCGCACCCTTGCGCGAGGTGGTCAAACTGATGGACGCCAACCTCGAAGAGCCGCTGGAGCTGGAGCAACTGGCGGTGTATGCCGGCCGATCGCGGCGTCAGCTGGAGCGTTTGTTCAAGGAGCAACTGGGCACCACGCCGCAGCGCTATTACCTGGAATTGCGCATCACCGAAGCCCGGCGCCTGCTGCAACACACCGAGCTGTCGCAGATGGAAGTGCTGGTGGCCTGTGGTTTCGTTTCGCCGAGCCATTTCAGCAAATGCTACAGCGCGTTCTTCGGCTATCGACCGTCCAGGGAAAAACGCCTGGTCAAATAACCCGTGCTGTTTCTACTGCCAGCCACAGACCCGATCCCTGTGATTGGTGTCAGAGCCAATGGCTGAGCGCAGACCAATGTGGGAGCGGGCTTGCTCGCGAAGGCGGTGTGTCAGTCAGCATATGAATTGGCTGACACGGCCTCTTCGCGAGCAAGCCCGCTCCCACAGGTTTAATTGTGTGGTGTCAGGTCCACTGGCTCAGCGCAGGCTAATGTGGGAGCGGGCTTGCTCGCGAAGGCGGTGTGTTAGTCAGCATATAAAGTGCCTGACACGGCCTCTTCGCGAGCAAGCCCGCTCCCACAGGTTTAACTGGGTGGTGTCAGAACCACTGGCTCAGCGCAGGCTAATGTGGGAGCGGGCTTGCTCGCGAAAGCGGTGTGTCAGTCAGCATATGAATTGGCTGACGCGGCCTCTTCGCGAGCAAGCCCGCTCCCACAGGTTTAATTGGGTGGTGTCAGGTCCACTGGTTTAGCGCAGGCCAATCAAGCTATAGGCCAGTGACGCTTCATCGGGCCCGTAGCAACTTGCGGTAATCCACCGGCGAGATCCCGCGTGCCTGTCGGAAGGAGTGGCTGAAAGAACTGGCCTGCGAGTAACCCAGCATCAGGGCGATGTTCATGATGCTGGTCTCGGTCCGGCGCAGGTAATGGTCGGCCAGTTCCATGCGCATGGTTTCCAATACTTGATTGAAGTTTTCCCCTTCGGCCGCCAGTTTGCGCTGCAAGGTGCGCGGTGAAATCGCCAACTGCCGGGCCAGGCTTTTCAAGCTGAAATCGCCGGTCGGCAATTGTTCGGTGAGCAATGCACGCAAGCGATCGGTTACGGAAAATGCCGGGTACGTCAGACACAACTGCCAGTCGGCCTCCAGCAGCATGCTGCGATGCATGCGCGGGTCGGCGCCCTGGATTCGCGTCGAGAGTGTCGACTCGGCAAACACCAGTGCATTGCTCCCGGCCTCGAACTGCACCGGACAGCCAAAAAAGTCTTCGTACAGCGCCGGCTCGCCGACTGCCGGATGCATCATCCGGACCTCCAGCATCGGCTGGTTACTCGCGATCAACCAGCGGCCGAACGCTGCCCAGCCGACCATCAGGGCTTCCTGATGCAGGGCGCAGTAAGGCTCCAGTTCACTGATGCGCTGATCTTCGAGAGTCACGCGACCGTCGCCGATGACGATCCGGGTCTGGCTGGCAGGGCTGTCGTAAACGATCTTGCCGAAGCGCAGAATCATGTTCAGCGATTCGCCGAGCGTCGCGCTGGTCATCAGCACATAACCCAGCACACCGTAGGTGCCCGGGCGCACGGCGGTGCCGACCAACAGACCGAAATGCGGCAGGTTGCTGCTGAGCGCCGCCAGTTCCAGCAACGCACGCAGTTGGCGCATGGGAATGCGCACAATCGAGTCGGACAACTGCTCGCGTGAGAGTCCGGTCTGCTGCAACAGCCAATCGCCATCGCAGCCGTATTGTTCGGCGACATCGAGGACGTGGTTAACGAAAGCAGCGCTGGAAGTGGCGGGTCGCATGGGGGGAGGGGAAGTCCGGTAATCCGGTGATCTTGCTTTTCCGAAAGGTGAAGAAAGCGACGTCGCCAAGGCGCGCGGCGTCAATAGACCCTACATGCGCCCGATCACCGGAATGCCGGTGCCGGTGACGGCCGACGCTTGTTCCGAGATCAGAAACAGAATGACCGCCGCCAGTTGCGCCGGTGTCACCCAGCGCTGATGTTCGGCGTCGGGCATGGCCTCACGATTTTGCGGGGTGTCGAGAATGCTCGGCAGCACGGCATTGACCGTGATGCTCATGTCCTTGAGCTCTTCGGCGAGGCTTTCGGTCAGGCGCAGTACGCTGGATTTCGACGCAGCGTAAGCGCCCATGCCCAGCCCGGCTTTGGCCGCCATGCTCGCACCGATGTTGACGATGCGTCCTGCCGAGGATTGCAGCAGCAATGGCAGCAGGGCTTTGCTGGCATTCAATGCGGTTCGAAGGTTCAGCGAGTAGAGCCGATCCCAGGCCTCTATCGCACCGCCCAGCAACGGCTCCCACGCATAGCCGCCGGCGCCGTTGACCAGCGCATCGAGGCGACCGAAATAGCGATTGATCTGGTGGGCGACTTCCTGGCAATCGGCAAAGGAAGTCAGATCAATCCCGGACAGGACCAGTCGATTGTGCGAACTGGGCAGCGTAATCATCGCCCGATCGATCAGCACCAGATCTGCGCCCCGGGCTGCGGCCATGTCCGCCAGGGTCTCGCCGAGATTCCCCAGGGCGCCGGTAATCGCCACAACGCGCCGTGAGAGTGACTGAGTCATCAAGAGTCCTTTCCTTTTTAAGGGCGCATACTCTAATGATATCGGTGACCCGTGGCATGCTTTTGGATGTCAACTTGTTGTGCAAAAGTGCCAAAATTTTATGCCTGGCAAAACAGGCGAAAAGGGTCGTGAAACAGGCGTCAGAAAGTTGGCTTTGGGGTTGCGCAGCCCTGTCAAATCCTGAAAGCCTGGCGACGGTTTGGACTGGCATTCTTGTCGTGGTTTTTGCGCTACATAATCTATCCACCGCTGCTTGTATTCTTGTTCAAAACAAGGACAAATGGCCGCCGCCATTGCGTCGATCCACCAGTCGTTGAAACGGAAAACCGGACTTTCCCAAAGGTAGTAATGTGAAGCGTGATACCCACCTGGTTGTGCTTTTGTTGTTGGTGATCGGTTGTTCCCTCGCGTCACTGACGGTGTGGAAAGTGTTGGCCTCCCGAGAGCGGGCACTGGAGGAAGTCAACGTTCATGGCTTGAACCTGACCCAGGCGCTTGCGACTTACTCCGAAGGGATCGTCCGCCAAAGTTCGTTGCTGCTGCTTGGACTCGTCGAACGCCTGGAAACCGAAGGTAGCGGCCCTGCGCAGATCCAGCGTCTGAGCGCGCTGGTCAATCGTCAGGAGCCGCTGATGCCACAGCTCAGCGGCATCACCATCTACGACAATCAGGGCCGATGGTTGATGTCGTCCAACCGACCGATTCCGGCCGGGGCCAACAGCAGTGATCGTGTTTATTTCATCCATCACCGTGACGATCCAAGCCGCGAGACTTTTATCGGTCCGCCGATCCAGAGCCGCTCCAATCAGGAGTGGGTGATTACCGTCAGCCGCCGTTTCAATGATGCGCACGGCGAGTTTGCCGGGGTGGTGGCGGTGACCCTGGGCGTCGAAAACTTCCTGCGTCTGTTCGGCAAGATCGATGTGGGGCAGGAGGGCGCCATCGGCTTGTCCTACACCGACGGTACGTTGCTGGTGCGCTATCCCTTCCGTGAGCAGGACATGGGGCGCAACTTTTCCAAATCGCCGATCTATGAGAAGTATCTGGTCGATCGATCCGTCGGCACCGCGTCGTTTACTTCCAGCCTGGATGGCGTCGAGCGGCTCTATGCGTTCCGCAAGAGTGACCGGTTGCCGCTGATCACCACCGTCGCACTCGGCAAGCGCGAGGCCCTCGCTGCGTAGCGCATGGAAGCATGGCTCTCGGCAGTAGTCGTCATCGGGCTGCTGGGACTTACCGGGCTCATCGGCTGGTTCCTGATTCTGGATATCCGCAGGCGTACCAGGGCTGAAGATCAATTGCGCGGTACGCAGCAGCAATTGCTCGCATCCAATCGCCAGCTTGAGTTGCTGGCGATGAAGGACGCGCTGACTGGTCTGGCCAACCGGCGCTGCTTCGATGAAAGCCTCGCCATGGAAGCACGGCGCGCGCAGCGTGACGGCACGACGCTGGCGTTGCTGATGATCGATATCGACTACTTCAAACTGTTCAACGACTCATTCGGGCATGTCGCCGGCGATGCCTGCCTGCAGAAGGTCGGCAGAATCCTTGAGGGATGTGTACGGCGCCCGTCGGATCTGGTGGCACGTTACGGCGGCGAGGAGATGAGCGTGATCATGCCGGCCACCGACAGTGAGGGGGCCGCAGTGGTGGCTCAGTTGATCCTTGAGCGCTTGCAACAAGAGAACATCTCACATCCGTCCAGTCCGTTCGGACGGCTGAGTGTGAGTATCGGCATCGCTACGGCCACGGGGTCGCAACTGGAAAGCCTGCAAGGGTTGATCGAGGTCGCAGATCAGGCGTTGTACAACGCCAAGACGCTGGGGCGTGACCGGTTTGTGCAGGGACTCTGGTGATCTGCGTCGTTGCCGACCCGATGAACTCGTCGATCTGGATTTCGTCATGGTGCATGACTAAAACCGTTGGTCAGCTTTCAATGCAACCTGACTGCCTAGCGACTACTTTTGTGGCTCGGTCGTTAAAGTGACAGGAGGTACCACACAGTATTTAAACGTTGATTCAGTTGGCCTCAATGACGTTGATTTCAGGAAGGATCTTGAATAAGGCGCGGTGCATCGCTCTGGCGAATGTGTATCCAGACTCCCGGTCTGTAACGCAGTGCCCGCCACCTTTTGCTTGTTAAGGAGAACACAGATGGCAATCAGCCGAGTACCCGAAACATCCGACAAAAGCGCGCTCGTCGAAGCAGAGGTATACCGTTGGTACAACCTCTTTTTCCCGTGGTCACGCGGTGTGGCTTCGCAATCCGAAGGCGCCATCAAACCCTTGTACGATGCGCTGGCGAGCGACTTCCGAGTGGTGCTCACGGATGGTCAGATCATGGATCGGGCGGACTACTGGGAGCGACTTTGGGGGCTGTACGGGAAGCGTGTTGGCAGCCCCGAATCGCACATCATCAATCTTTCGATCACGCCTCTGCCGGGCGACCTGTTCCTTACGGTTTTCGATCTCGTCAAAGACGGAATCACCAAGAAAAAAGTCGATTCGGCGCTTATGCGTCTGGACCCCACATCGCCTTCGGGAATCTCGTGGGTTTATGTTCATGAAAGCGAGCATGAGAGTGTGGCTGCGTAGTGGCTGAGGACGCACTAGCCATTTTGATTTGCCGCCATCCAGATGCGCCTGGCAGAAACCACAAAGCCCTGATTATTCAGGGCTTTGTCGTATATAGATGATGTATGCGATGGGGTTTTACGTTAAGTATTTCTAATCATCGATGAAATCTACTTCGTTTTACTTCTTTTAAATATGGATCTGTCCAATCATGTCCTATGCCGCTTCGATAAGGCAATACGGCCCCTCTCTTCGCCTCGAGCCATAGGTTTCCGGGTTCTCAAGAGTTTCATGTTTAGTTCAAGGTCTGCGCAGTCGAATGCTTCTGTTAATTCGAGGGCTGTTACCTGCGTGGGTTTTGAGTAGGGAAATATATTATGGACGTTTGTCTCCAAAGGATTTTAGAGATTGAAGTTGTAAAGGTGTTGCAAAATGAAAACCGAAAAAGTGCTGGTCCTGAGAACATGCGCCAATAACATGGCCGACCATTGTGGTCTGATATGGCCCGTGTCAGGACCGGTGGAATGCAGGTTTTGGGAGCCGACGAGAAAACTTGAAAATGGGCTGGCTGGCTTGCTTTGGGGCCAAGGCACAAACGCCCATTTGAGCATGCAGGCGGATGCGCGATGGGTTGTGTGCGAAGTGGCGGTACGCGACTTGATATTTCTCGAGGACGACGAAGGCGTCAAGTTTTGCCGTGCAGAAGTCGTTCACGTGGGGACGCGAAATAGCGCATTGGATTACATCGCCGATAATGCGGCTGATTATGAAGCGTCGACGAAGAACTTGATTGAGACTTTTGAATTTCCTGAAGTGCAATCCGAGACAATCGAGACACTTCCCGGGCTCCCGGTTATTGCTGGCAGTCTTCCCGATGTCATCAGTCACCGTACAACTGTAAGGGCCACGCAAAAACTCGAAACAGCGGTTTATGGCAGTACGCTCACTGGCGCCAGTCAGAGCCAGCTCATTGCAGGCTACGGCAGCACTGAAACCGCCGGCGATAGCAGCACGCTTATTGCGGGATACGGCAGTACCGGGACTTCGGGGTCCGACAGTTCGATCATTGCAGGTTATGGCAGTACACAAACCGCCGGAGATGAAAGCTCGCTGATGGCGGGTTACGGCAGCACACAAACAGCCAAGGCAGGTAGCGATCTCACCGCTGGCTACGGCAGCACCGGCACCGCCGGCTCCGACAGTTCACTGATTGCCGGCTATGGCAGTACGCAAACTGCCGGTGGCGAAAGCTCTCTGACCGCTGGTTACGGCAGTACGCAAACGGCTCAGGTGGGTAGCGATCTCACCGCCGGTTATGGCAGCACCGGCACCGCTGGCTCCGACAGTTCACTGATCGCCGGCTATGGCAGCACCCAGACTGCCGGCGGAGAAAGCTCCCTGACTGCCGGTTATGGCAGTACGCAAACCGCCCAGGAGGGCAGTGATCTCACCGCCGGCTACGGCAGCACAAGTACCGCAGGTTCGGACAGTTCGCTCATAGCTGGCTATGGCAGTACACAGACTGCCGGTGGCGAAAGTTCTTTGACCGCTGGTTACGGCAGTACGCAAACGGCTCAGATCGGCAGTGATCTCACCGCCGGCTACGGCAGCACCAGCACCGCCGGCTCCGACAGTTCGCTGATAGCGGGTTACGGCAGCACGCAGACGGCCGGCGGAGAAAGCTCCCTGACCGCCGGTTATGGCAGCACTCAGACAGCCCAAGAGGGCAGTGATCTCACCGCCGGTTACGGCAGCACAAGTACCGCAGGTTCGGACAGTTCGCTGATTGCCGGCTACGGCAGCACGCAAACGGCTGGCGGAGAAAGCTCGCTGACCGCGGGTTATGGCAGCACTCAGACAGCCCAAGAAGGCAGTGATCTCACCGCCGGTTACGGCAGCACCAGCACCGCCGGCTCCGACAGTTCACTGATCGCGGGCTACGGCAGCACCCAGACTGCGGGGCAGGAAAGCTCGCTGACCGCCGGTTATGGCAGTACGCAAACCGCGCAGATCGGCAGTGATCTCACCGCAGGCTACGGCAGCACGGGCACCGCCGGCTCCGACAGTTCACTGATCGCAGGCTACGGCAGCACGCAGACTGCTGGGCAGGAAAGCTCGCTGACCGCGGGTTACGGCAGTACGCAAACTGCCCAGGAAGGCAGTGACCTCACCGCCGGTTACGGCAGCACGGCCACCACTGGCCCCGGCAGCATGGTGACTGCCGGTTACGGCAGCTCGCAAACCGCCGGTCACGGAAGTGCGCTGATTGCAGGCTATGGCAGCACCCAGACTGCCGGTTACAAAAGCATTCTGACCTCGGGTTATGGCAGCACTCAGACCGCCCAGGAAAGCAGTGACCTGATTGCAGGCTACGGCAGTACCGAAACTGCTGGTTACGACAGCTCGTTGATCGCCGGTTACGGCAGTACGCAAACTGCCGGACACGGCAGCATCCTGACTGCCGGATACGGCAGTACCCAGACCGCACAGGAAGGCAGTTCGCTCACAGCCGGTTATGGCAGCACGAGCACCGCCGGCCCTGACAGTTCGCTGATCGCGGGTTATGGAAGCACACAGACCGCAGGACACGAAAGCACCCTGACCGCGGGCTACGGGAGTACCCAGACTGCTCAGGAAGACAGTTCACTTACTGCGGGATATGGCAGTACCTCGACCGCTGGATTCAACAGTTCGTTGATCGCAGGTTATGGCAGCACTCAAACAACGGGATATGAAAGCACCCTGACTGCCGGATACGGCAGCACGCAAACCGCGCAGGACAATAGCTCACTGACCACTGGCTACGGCAGTACGTCGACGGCGGGCTATCAAAGCTCGTTGATTGCCGGTTACGGCAGCACCCAGACCGCAGGCTACGAATCCACGTTGACGGCGGGTTACGGCAGTTGCCAGACAGCTCAGGAGCAAAGCTGGTTAACGACCGGCTACGGCAGTACCTCGACCGCTGGCTACGAAAGCACACTGATCGCCGGTTATGGCAGTACGCAAACTGCAGGCTACGGCAGCACCCTTACCGCCGGCTACGGCAGTACGCAGACCGCCCAGGAACAAAGTTCGCTGACCACCGGTTATGGCAGCACTTCAACGGCAGGCTACAGCAGCACGTTGGTTGCCGGTTATGGCAGCACGCAAACCGCCGGCTTCAATAGCAGCCTGACGGCAGGTTATGGCAGCACTTCGACCGCAGGGTACGAGAGCACCCTGATCGCCGGATATGGCAGCACCCAGACCGCGGGGTACGACAGTATCCTGACGGCGGGGTATGGCAGCACGCTCACTGCACTCGACAGCAGTACCCTGACCGCAGGCTACGGCAGTACGGAAATCGCAGGATTTGGCAGTTCGCTGATGGCCGGCTACGGCAGTTCGCAGACTGCCGGTTACGAGAGCACGCTGACGGCGGGTTATGGCAGCACCCAGATGGCGGCGCGCGACAGCACACTCACCGCCGGGTATGGCAGCACCGGGGTTGCAGGGCAAGACAGCTCGCTGATCGCTGGCTACGGCAGCAGTTTGACCAGTGGCGTTCGCAGCTTTTTGACCGCCGGTTACGGCAGCACGCTGATCAGTGGACTGCACAGTGTCCTGACTGCCGGGTATGGCAGCAGCCTGACCTCCGGAATGCGCAGCAGCTTGACGGCCGGATATGGCAGCAACCAGATTGCCAGCCACAAGAGTTCCCTGATCGCGGGCCATGAAAGCACGCAGATTGCCGGGCATAAAAGCATGTTGATCGCCGGCAAGGGCAGCTCGCAAACAGCGGGTTCTCGCAGCACGTTGATCGCCGGTGCCAACAGCATCCAGATGGCGGGCGATCGCAGCAAGCTGACTGCCGGTGCCGACAGCACCCAGACAGCCGGCGACCGCAGCAAACTCCTCGCCGGCAGCAACAGTTACCTGACGGCTGGCGATCGCAGCAAACTCACCGCCGGTGACGATTGTGTGCTGATGGCAGGAGATCGCAGCAAGCTGACCGCCGGCAAAAACTGCGTGTTGACCGCTGGTGCCGACAGCCGACTCATCGGCAGCCTCGGCTCAACGCTTTCAGGCGGGGAGAATTCAACCCTGGTTTTCCGCTCCTGGGATGGCAAGCGCTACACCAACGTGGTCGTCAAGACCGGGATCGACGGAGTAGAGGCTGACGTTCCGTATCAGATTGACGAGGACAGCAATGTACTGGTCAGGGCTGAGGACAACGATGAAGGCGGGGTCGAGGCTTCGCGGATTCCAACATAAATCCTGCTAGGTTGCGGGCGTGAAGATGTCAGGCCTTTGGGTGATAAAGGGCCCGCTTTAGGCGGGCCATGACTTTTCGTACATATACTGGCTGGCAGCAGGACGTTCAGTGCACCACTGACGGCTGGGTAGCGACCGAGACGGTGAAGATCACCACGAACAGCCCGACGAGTACCCAGAACACCACCACGACTGTCAGCATGACGGCCCTCAAGGTTCGGTAAAGCCAGCGCAACCAATGGCCTTCCGGTTTTGCTTCTGCGCGGGTTCTGAGCACGCCTTTCAAATAGAAGCCGATGAGGGCTAGCAGCGTGCCGTCAATCAACAGCGCAGGTAGGCCGGCTTCTGGGAAAATGCTGTCCCATCGATAGAAAGACGACCGGCTCAAGAACACTACATAACAAGTGAGGCCACCGTAGGGGATGGCTCTCCACCATTTACCGGCCAGTGCTCCAACCATCAGGCACATGACTACCATAAACGGGTTGAGGAGAATATCGACCATCCATTCCATGACGTTGGGGAAGTAGCCCGGTGAATGGATGCTCCGCCAGATGTGTTCCAACATTGTTCAGATTCCTGCCTTCCTTGGAGTAAGTGCTGCTGCCGTGATTCGGTGTCCCTGCACGGTATCGGCATCTTGTCAGTTTACACACGCGACAAATGAAACAGCCCTGAATATTCAGGGCTGTTTTTTAGTTATTCGCTAACGCCTTAGCCGTCCTTGCTGTAGCCGCTGCCGGCCTCTGTCAGATTCGAATAGAAGATGCAGCCGATCAGTCTCGCGAACAGGCCTAACGTGTCCGCCAGATCCGGGTCGTCGAAAATGACGGCCCTCGAGTCCAGTGCACACAACGCGCCCCAAAGTTGTCCGTCAGGAAGAAAAATAGGCGCCCCTGCGTAGCTTTCAATCAAATATTGCTTCACCACAGGACGTGTCGAAAACCTGCCGTCGCGACTTATTTGTGGCACGAAGAGCACTTGCGGGTCTCTGCGAAACTCACTGCAAAGTGTGGTCTCGAGTTCCAAGGTGTCGCCGGTGTTGATCCCAAGCTCGATCGGATCGTAGGCGGAACAGACTATCCAGTCCGTCTCGGTGAATTTTGCGATCGCCGCGAACCGCGTTCCGGTCATGCGTGTGACGAGCTGCAGAATATTGGTTGTAGCTTCAATTTCAGCGATAGAGGAACGTTCCTCTGCGCTTAGCAACGCTCTATGAATGGTCTCACTGAGAGGCATGCATTGTTCTCCGGTAATGAATGATCGAGCTGGCGACTGCTAAACGCGCTTGAAACTGCCCATTTTGATTCTAAACATAACGGAGTCGTTCACTTGAAAGGTTCCTGATGGCTGCCATAGCGAAGGTTCATTGGTGTCAGGCTTGAGGCGCCGTTATCGGCGGCGTAGCCTTGATCACACAATTTGTTGAATCTCGCATTGAATGCAGGGTGAGGAAGTGGAAGGCGTAGTGTTGAACGAAAAGATGCGGCGTGAAGCTGATCGGCTTCTGGCGCAGATTGTCCGGGCAGACTCGATGATCATCGCGGTGAAGGCGGGGGCTCGCGCAGATGGCTTCGTGCTTGGGTTGGAAACCAGTGGGGTTTTGCGTGCCGGCGATGCTGAAAAGCTGTACGTCATTTTTGAAGCGGCGTTGGTAGAGCGTCTGAAAACGCTTTCACGCCCTTGAACGGCCCGTCAGCTTCAGCTTGAAGTGAAGGAGGCAGCGCCCGGATCAACGCACACATTTTAGAGTGCCAGAAACGACAAAGCCCTGAATAATCAGGGCTTTGTCGTACATAAGATGGCGGAGGCGATGGGATTCGAACTCATGGACCTGTTACAGTCGACGGTTTTCAAGACCGTTGCCTTAAACCACTCGGCCACACCTCCGTTGCGTTGCGGGCGCCATAATACCTGAATGAAACACACTGTCAAACTCTGTGCATGGCTTGTTACAGAGCGTCTGTTATGATCTTTGCGACTGAACGTTTCAAACCAACAGGAGTGTCGCCATGCGCGAACAGGATTACGCAGTTCACAACAGCGTGCAGGCTGAGCAGCTAGAGGTTAGCCGCGTCCTGCGCAACACTTACGGCTTACTGGCGCTCACCCTCGCATTCAGCGGTGTGATGGCTTTCGTGGCTCAGCAGATGCGCGTCGGCTACCCGAATATTTTCGTGGTGCTGATCGGCTTTTACGGGCTGTTCTTCCTTACCAACAAACTCCGTGATTCCGCTTGGGGCCTGGTGTCTGCATTTGCGCTGACCGGTTTCATGGGTTTCCTGCTTGGCCCGATCCTCAACCGTTACCTGGGCATGCAGGGCGGCGCTGAAGTGGTCAGCTCGGCATTTGCGATGACTGCGCTGGTGTTTGGTGGTCTGTCGGCCTACGTGCTGATCACCCGCAAGGACATGAGCTTCCTCGGTGGTTTCATCACCGCCGGTTTCTTCGTGTTGCTGGGTGCAACGCTGGCGGGCATGTTCTTCCAGATCAGCGGTTTGCAACTGGCGATCAGCGCCGGCTTCGTGCTGTTCTCGTCGGTCTGCATTCTGTTCCAGACCAGCGCGATCATCCACGGTGGCGAGCGCAACTACATCATGGCGACCATCAGCCTGTATGTATCGATCTACAACCTGTTCATCAGCTTGTTGCAGATCTTCGGCATCATGAGCCGCGACGACTGATCGCTGTTTTTGAATCAACAAAAAACCCGCTTCGGCGGGTTTTTTGTTGTCTGGGGAAAAGCGCAAACCGGATCAGTTGATGACAATGCTGCCATCGGCCTGTTGCTTGTAAATGGTGTAGGGCAGCAGAAATGTATCCAGCACACCCGAAACTGCCGCATCGACCACCAGGCCAAAGGAGGCGTTGTTGTAATTGAACGCGTCGACGTCATCCGGCTTTTCGGCGTGCAGCATGCAGAAGTCGTAGGTCACACCGCTGTAAATGCGCGGTACAGCGCCGCAGTAGCTTTTCTGGGTTTTCAGTTGATCCACGGAAGCCTTGTCACTGAGCGCAACGGTCTGCACCGTTCCGCACCCGGTAAGCATCAATGCCGCCAGCATCACTGCCTGAATTCTCATTACCGCCAATCCTTCGTCGGAAAAACTTCAATCTACGCCGAGCATGCCGAAAAAGCACTCACGCCATCGGTGGCAAGCGGCGTTTGACCGGGGTTTTCTTGACGATCGCGGTATTGGTTTCGGCCAGCGTATTGAGACGGTCGAGCAAAGTGTCCAACTGTTCCATCGAGCGCACGTGCAAGCGGGCGATGAAGCAGTCCTCGCCTGTCACCTTGTCGCACTCGGTGAACTCGGGGATCGCCATGATCTGCCGTTCAACCTCTTGCAATTGGCCTGGGAGTGGCCGCACCCGGACGATGGCCTGGAGTTGATAGCCGAAGCATTTGGGGTCGATCTCGACGGTATAGCCCTTGAGCACGCCGCGTTCCTCGAGGCGGCGCAAGCGTTCGGCCACACTAGGTGACGACAGGCCACTGATCTGCGCCAACGCCTTGAGCGAGCGGCGTGAATCCTCCATCAGGGCACTGATCAGCATCTGGTCGATGTCGTCGGTCATGGTGCAACTCCCACATTAGGCAATTACCGCTATCCACCCGCGATAAAAAAGGCAGAAACCGAGTTTAGCCTGCTTTTTGCGCTGGAGGCACGCGGTGTCGGCTTGGCATACTTTTGCCACGCTTTCGTCAAATGCCAACGGAGATTAATGATGGACACAACAACCCGTCGCGGCTCGTTGGAGATGACCGCCGCGATGCTGATTTCCGGAACCATCGGCTGGTTCGTGCTGGTGTCCGGGCAGCCGGTGCTGGACGTGGTGTTCTGGCGTTGCGTGTTCGGCGCCGGCACCTTGTTGTTGATTTGCGCAGCGTTCGGCTTCTTGCGTCCGGGTATTCTGACCCGCACCACGTTCCTCCTCGCGGTACTCAGCGGTGTGGCGATTGTCGGCAACTGGGTGTTGTTGTTTGGCTCGTATTCCCGGGCCTCGATTGCCATCGGGACGGCGGTCTATAACGTGCAGCCGTTCATGCTGGTCGGCTTGGCGGCGTTGTTTCTCGGCGAGAAAATCACCCTGCAGAAACTGTTCTGGCTGGCGATTTCCTTTCTCGGCATGTTGGCGATCGTCAGCGCCCATGGCGGGCAGGGTGAGGGCGGTGGCGAGTATCTGCTGGGGATTGCGCTGGCATTGGGCGCGGCGTTGCTCTACGCGATAGCGGCGCTGATCATCAAGCGTTTGACCGGCACACCGCCGCATCTGATCGCCCTGATCCAGGTCTGCACCGGGGGGCTGCTGCTCGCGCCGTTCGCGCACTTCAACGGCCTGCCGCAAACCAGCGGAGCATGGGCCAGTCTGGTGACGCTGGGCATTGTCCACACGGGCCTGATGTATGTCCTGCTGTACGGTGCGATCCAGAAACTGCCAACGGCACTGACCGGCGCGCTGTCCTTCATCTACCCGATTGCGGCGATTTTCGTCGACTGGTTCGCCTTCGGCCATCGCCTGGAAACCCTGCAATGGCTCGGTGTAGCGGCAATTCTGCTGGCCGCCGCCGGCATGCAGCAGGGCTGGGGCCTGAAAACCCGGCGTCAGCTCAAATCGGTTTGATCAGATCCTTGAACAGGCCTTTTAGCTGCTGATTGCCGGCATCCACCAGATGATTGTCATCGAAGTACAACGGTACGCCGTCCCTGGACCCCATGCAGTTGCCGTTGGGGCACAGGTACGGCGTCGGGTCGATCACCGTCGCGTTGCAGCGGCTGGCGGCGGCTTCGATCGTCGCGATGGCGACGCGGTTGCGCTTCTCATATGTCTGTAATGGCAGGGAAATATCCGTGGTTTGCCGGAACAATCGCTGGTTCAGATTCAGGCCCTTGTAGACGCTGAAGGGCATTTCCGGGATCGGTTTGACGATATACACCGGATGGTTTTCAGCGATCGAGCACACCGTGTTGACGTACTCTTCGGTATAGGCGTCGGCAAACGAGGCCTGCCGCTCGGGAAAGGAAATCCGGTAGCTGTTTTCCCGACCCGAGTCCGCGTACAGCGCCGCGCGACTGAACAGCACCACAGGGATTCCGGAATATTCAGTTTTCAGTTGTTGCAGCTTTTCCCGATTGAAGCCCCGGCACTGGCTTTCGACGGTCTTGTCGTGCATGGCGAAGTGGGCCAGGGTCGGGCAACCGCCCCTGGCCCAGGACAGCGCCGCCTGCGGGTTTTCCATTTGCACCGCCGCTGCAGTCGATTGCGCATGACTGTCGCCATACAGAATCACCGAAACCTCGCCGGTACCCAGTTTGCAATCCGCCGCCCCGAATTCGTTCGGGTAGCACTCCTGCGGATACAGCTTGCTGGTGTATTCCGGCTGGCCGAGCTCGACCAGCGCCGGGCGCCAGTCGGGGTGGTCCTTGACCAGCGAAGACGTCACCGCCGACACGGCAACCACGCCCACTGTCAGCGACGCGAACTTGATCACCGTTCGTGTGGCGGTCGTACCGCTCTTCACCTTGGATTCAACCAGGTAGTAGGACAGGGCGCCCATTGCGAACGACGCGATCATTGCGCCGATCACGTGCGGCCAACTGTTCAACAGTCCGCACAGGTACAGCAGCACCACCAGCGGCCAATGCCACAGGTACACCGAGTAGGAAATGCTCCCGACAAATTGCAGCGCAGGATGGCTGCTGAACGCGGACCGGGTGTTGCCGTGAATCACCAGCATCGTCCCCAGTACCGGCACCAGTGCAAGGTAGCCCGGCCACACATCAGCTTCAGAGAAAAACAGCACGCTGATGCCAATCGCCAACAGTCCGAGCCCTTCACAAATCGCGCCGCCGCGCTGGCTGAGCCGCAGGGGAAACAGAAAGACCAGCCCGCCAGCGATCATTTCCCACGCACGGGTGGGCAACATGTAGAACGCAAACGTCGGGTTGAGGCGTGTCACAACGACGGACGCCGCGAGTGAAATCAGTGCCAGGGCGACCAGGGCCAAGCGGGTCTTGCCGGTACCGAAGAATCTGTGCAATCCCATGATCAACACGGGATAGAGCATGTAGAACTGCCACTCGACCGACAGCGACCAGGTGTGCAGCAGCCAGTTTTCATGCAGCGGCGCAGCGAAGTAATTGCCGCTTTGGGCGAAGCTGAAGTTCGAACTGAACAGCAGGCTGCTCTTGATCGTGCGGATGGTTTCGCGCAAATCGTCCAGCGGCAGATAGACGTAGCCAAAGACCAGCAACGCGACGCACAGGGTCAGCAAGGCAGGAATGATGCGTCGGGCGCGGGAGGCGTAGAAACCGAGGAGGGAAAAGTTCTGTTGTTGCACGCCATTGACGATGATGCCGGTCATCAGGAACCCGGAAATGACGAAGAACACGTCTACCCCGACGAATCCGCCCTCAAACCCTGGCACCTTGAAATGAAACAGCACGACCGCGAGCACAGCCAGCGCCCTGAGGGCGTTGATACTTTTCCTGAATTGCATTTATGCGTCCATGTCACATCCATTTTGCGGCGCATTGTAATGATGATGTCTGCTTTGTTACATGGATTTTTCCGCTGACTCAGATGTTCCAGCGCGGCGCGGTCATTGCCAGACGCTGACGCAACTCGCCGATGTTCGCCGCCAGTTGTCGGGTCAGCAAGCGGTAACCGTCCAGCGTGCTGTAGACCGGTGTGTCGAGGCTGGCGTCCGGTAGCTCCAGCGGGCGCGCCAGGCGTTGCGCCGCCCCGGACTTCAAGGCCCGGGCCATGCCGATCAGTTGCACGCGGATCACCCGGTGCTCGGCCCGCAGCGCCGATTGCAGGTGCGCCATGGCTTCAGGGTCGTTGGCATCGGGGCGGGTGTTGCCGAGAATTTCCAGGGTACTGACGCACATCCGCAGGTTGCGCTGAATCGCGTCCAGTTCGGTCATGGAAATCTTCACTTCCTTGGACACTGAAGGCATCAGCGAGCGCAGTTGCACCATAACCGTAGTCACCCGGCCCATCAGCTTCAGATGTTCATCGGCGCTGACCGGTTGGCCGCTGATGATTCGTCCGTACAACGTGGCGCAGTCGCGCAAGGCATCGGCCAGGTTGTAGCGCCACGAATACACCGCGTACAGCGGCAGGGCGAAGGAAAACGCCAGGGCCAGGGCGATGCCGATCAGGATGTCGACGCCGCGCCACAAGCCGTCGGTGATCGGGTTGTCGCCATGTCCGGCGACGATGAAGACGGTAATTGCCGAAAGCAGGGCGGTGTAACCGCCTTTGCCGATGGCGTGATAGGAGAAGAATCCGCAGACCACGGCCATCGCAAAGTAGGTCAGCCACGGCATGCCGAGCCATGCCTGTTGGGCCACCAGCAGCAGACCGACGCCGGCACCGATCAGGGTGCCGGTGGCGCGTTCGGCGGCTTTCTTGCCGATGTTGCCGTGGTGTTGCAGACCGCCGATCACCACCAGCATGGTCACCGAAGCCCACTCGCCGTGGGGCAGGTTGATGCCGGTGGTCAGCAGAATGGTCGCCAGCAGCCCCAGTGCTACCCGCACCGCGTGAATCACTCGGGCGTGCTGGTAGCGGCGGTAGGGGTCCAGCAACGGACGCAGGATTCGCCGCAGCAGCGGTGGCAGTCGGTGGGTGCTGAAGGTGCTCAGTGCAAAGTCCTCGTCAGAAGATGTAGTCGGTGGTCAGGAAGCTCGAATCGCGGCCGCGAATGATTTCGCTGATCAGATCCTTGTTGCTGTCCTGGAACTTGGTCGCCACCAGTGTGCGGATTGAAAACACCCGCAGCGCATCGTGTACCGACAGCGTGCCTTCGGCGGAGTTCTTGCGCCCGTTGAACGGGTAGGTGTCCGGGCCGCGCTGGCACTGGGCATTGAGGTTGATTCGCCCGACCTGGTTGGCGAAAGTGTCGACCAGTCGGCCAATTGCCACCGGGTTGGTGCCGAACAGGCTTAGTTGCTGGCCGAAATCCGACTCCAGCACGTAATCGATCACGGTATCGAGATGACGATACGGAACGATTGGCACCACCGGGCCGAATTGTTCTTCGTTGTACACGCGCATCTGCGGCGTCACCGGGTACAGCACGGCTGGGTAAAAGAACGACTCACGACTCTCGCCGCCGTTCGGGTTGACCACTTGTGCACCCTTGCTCTGCGCATCGGCCACCAGACCGTGCAGGTAGTCGACCTTGCCCGACTCCGGCAGCGGCGTCAGTGCCACGCCGCTGTCCCACGGCATGCCCGGCTTGAGCGTGGCGAGTTTGGCGTTGAATTTTTCGATGAAGGCGTCGACCACGTCCTCGTGCACAAACAGGATCTTCAGCGCGGTGCAGCGCTGGCCGTTGAACGACAGCGAACCGGTGACCGCTTCGCTGACTGCGTTGTCCAGATCGACTTCCGGCAAGACGATGCCGGGGTTCTTCGCATCCAGACCCAGCGCGGCGCGCAAACGGTGCGGTTTCGGGTGCAGTTTCTTCAGGTCGCTGGCGGCCTTGTTGGTGCCGATGAAGGCGAAGATGTCGATCTTGCCGCTGGCCATCAGCGCGCTGACCGTCTCGCGGCCGCTGCCGTAGATCACGTTGATCACGCCAGTCGGGAAACTGTCGCGGAACGCCTCGAGCAGGGGGCGGATCAGCAGCACGCCGAGCTTGGCCGGTTTGAACACCACGGTGTTGCCCATGATCAGCGCCGGAATCAGCGTGGTGAAGGTTTCGTTCAGCGGATAGTTGTAAGGGCCCATGCACAGTGCGGCGCCGAGCGGCACGCGGCGGATCTGGCCGAGGGTGTCCTGCTCCAGTTCGAAACGGCTGGAGCGGCGGTCGAGTTCCTTCAGCGCGTTGATGGTGTCGACGATGTAGTCGCAGGTGCGGTCGAACTCTTTTTCCGAGTCCTTGAGGTTCTTGCCGATCTCCCACATCAGCAGCTTGACCACGGCTTCGCGCTGCTGGCGCATACGCCCGAGGAACGCTTCGACGTGCTGGATCCGTTCGGCCACGCGCATGGTCGGCCACTGGCCCTGACCGCGATCGTAGGCGCGCACGGCGGCGTCGAGGGCGGTGAGGGCGGTGTCGGCGTCGAGCAGTGGCGTGCTGCCGAGGATCACTTGTTCATCGCCGCTTTCGCCATGGATATAGACCGGGCTACGCACTTGTGCGAGCGGGCCGTCCCAACGCCGCAGTTCGCCATCGACGAGGTATTCGCGTTGCTCGACCTGACCGTCGAGGCGGTATTTTTCCGGGATGTCGCTGACAGAAGGGAACAGATTGCCAAGGATGTTTGCTGTGGTCATGTCGCTACCCCGTGTTGATGTCCGTATACAGATCAAAAAGTCTTTACAGGTTATACGCCTGAATGCGCCGACATTTAAACCCGCCAATGTCACGCGAATGTCACGCAGAGAGGCGGAACAGAGCTCTGACTGGTTTATGAAATCCAATGTGGGAGCGGGCTTGCTCGCGAATGCGTCCTTTCAACTGACATCCTCATGGCTGACACACCGCATTCGCGAGCAAGCCCGCTCCCACAGTTGAATCGTATGGTTTGAACATTTTCTGCTGGCCCCCGAAGTTCCCCTCACTGTCCCGCAATGCCCTCAACCCGCGGGCGCCGCTGCCTTAAGGTGGGCTCACAACAATAAACGGCATCCCACGCGAGGATCGTTATGCGGGCATTGCGATTGACCTTTTTGCTGGCGCTGGCGATTGCGCTGCCTGGCTGCGGCGATGACGACAAGCCTCCAGCCACCCATCGCGTTGCGAGCAACGCCACCCCCTCCGACCCGGCACTGGCGCAGATCTACGCCAACAGCTGCCAGCTGTGTCACGCCAATCCGGCCGCCAACGCACCATTGACCGGCGACCGTAAAGCCTGGGAACCGCGTATCCAGCAGGGCGCCGACACGCTGCTCGACCACGCCATCAACGGCTACAACGGTATGCCGCCGATGGGCCAGTGCGTCGAGTGTTCGGAAGAACAATTCCTGCAACTGATCGGCTTCATGGCCGACCAGCCCCTCCCACAATAAGGGTGCGCGCATGAGCATGGATCTGACACGCCGGCAGTTGTTGCAGCGGGCAAGCATCGTCGGCGCATTCAGTGCGCTGGCGGCCAATCCCGCGCTGGGGCAATTGATGCGCGCACCGCGACTGATTCCCTGGCGCAACTGGTCGGGCGGGCAGAGTTGCCTGCCGGCGGCGCGATTGGCGCCGAAGAATCTCGATGAACTGAGCGCTGCGATTCGCCAGGCCCAGGGCAAAATCCGCCCGGTCGGTTCGGCGCATTCGTTCAGTGCGCTGGTGCCTACCGACGGCACGCTGCTGTCGCTGAGCTATTTCACCGGGCTGCTCGATCACGACCCGAAAACCCTGCAGGCCGAATTCGCTGCCGGCACGCCGATGTCGCGCATGGGCGTGCCGCTGAAGGACGTCGGCCAGGCGCTGCAAAACATGGCCGACATCGACTATCAGACCCTCGCCGGGGCGATTTCCACCTCGACCCACGGCACCGGCAAAACTTTTCAGTCCTATTCCGCCCACGTCTGCGGCATGCAATTGGTGACGGCCAATGGTGAGGTGCTGGACTGTGACAGCCAGCGCCATCCCGAGGTGTTCAACGCTGCGCGGGTGTCCCTCGGTGCACTGGGCGTGGCGACGAAAATCCGCCTGCAAAATCGCCCGGCCTATCGCCTGCGCGAACGCCAGTGGATCGCCAGGACCGAAGAGCTGCTGGAAGACCTCGACAAAAACACCCGCGAAAATCAGCACTGGGAAATGCTCGTGGTCACCCATTCCGATTACGCCTTGTCTATCGCCCTCAACGAAACCAGCGACCCGGCCACCCCGCCGATCCCGCCCGAAGAGGAGGGCGGCAACGAGTTCGTGACCCTGATCGAGAAGATCGACAAATATGGCAGCGATTTCCCTGAGCTGCGCAGCACGCTGCTCAACAGCCTGCGGCATCTGGCGAATTTCGATGATCGGGTCGGTGACTCGTTCGACATCTACGCCAATGTGCGCACCGTGCGTTTCAACGAGATGGAATACTCGGTGCCTGCCGAACACGGCCCGGCGTGCCTGCGCGATATTCTCAAACTGATTCGCGACAAAGACCTGCGCACCTGGTTTCCCATCGAGTATCGCTACGTGAAAGCCGACGATATTCCGCTGAGCATGTTCGAGGGCCGCGACAGCTGTTCGATTTCGGTGCACCAGCACTATCAGATGGATCACCACAACTTTTTCGCGGCGGTCGAGCCGATTTTCTGGAAGTACAACGGCCGCCCGCACTGGGGCAAGTTGCACACGCTCAACGCCCGCACGTTGCAGCCGCTGTATCCGCGCTGGCGCGAGTTTGTCGAGGTGCGTCAGGCGCTGGATCCGAGCGGACGCTTTCTCAATGCGCATCTGTCGTCAATTCTGGGGGTGAGCTGATGGCGGTCAATCGACGCAATTTCATGCTGGGCACGTTGGGTGTCGGCGCTTTACTGGTGGGCGTGGGCGCCTGGCTGCGACCGGGTGATCGAGGTGCGCCGTACAGTGAATATTTCCGCGCGCTGAATAATGAACTGAAAGACAAAGGCCCGATGCGCCCGGTGCTGTTGATCGATCTGGATCGCCTCGATCACAACATCGACGTGGTGATGCAGTCGGCCAAACGCGGCGGCAAGCAATTGCGTCTGGTGGAAAAGTCCCTGCCGTCGCCGGGGCTGTTGAGCTACATCGCGCAACGGGCCGGGACGCAAAAACTCATGTCGTTTCACCAGCCGTTTCTCAATCACGATGCGGTCAAGTTTCCGCAGTCCGACATTCTGCTCGGCAAGCCGTTGCCGGTGCGTTCAGCCGAGCTGTTTTATCAAAACCACAAAGGCTCGTTCGATCCTTCCAGGCAACTGCAATGGCTGCTCGACGGGCCTGAGCGCTTGCAGCAATACCTCGCGTTGGCGCAGGGGCTGGGCACGCGGATGCGCATCAACATCGAACTGGATGTCGGCCTGCATCGCGGCGGGGTCAGTGATGTGAATGTGTTGGGGCAGATGCTCACGCTGATCAGCGCCAATCCGCAGCATCTGCAGTTCGCCGGGTTCATGGGTTACGACCCGTTCGTGGGCATGGGCGTACCGGGGATTCTCGGTTCGCCCGAGGAACTGTTCGCCAAGGTCATGGTGATTTATCAGCGCTGCGTGGATTTCACCCGCCAGCAGTATCCGACGTTGTGGAATGACAACCTGTGCCTGAACACCGCCGGCAGCCCGAGTTACCGCATCCATGAAAACGAGCGGCTGAGCACCGAGGTTTCGGTGGGCACGGCGATGCTCAAACCGACGCACTACGACCTGCCGTCGCTGGTCGATCACGTGCCGGCGACCTACATCGCCACGCCTGTGTTGAAGAGTACGGGGGCGGTGAACATTCCGGCGCTGGATGACAAGTCGCGGCTGTTCTCCTGGTGGGACACCAACCAGCGCCAGACCTTTTTCATTTACGGCGGCAACTGGATGGCCGAGTTCGAATCGCCGCCGGGGTTACAGAGCAATGGTGTGTACGGACGCAGCTCGAATCAGGAGATGGTCAACGGCTCCAACGCCGTGGGCCTGACCATCGAAGATCAAGTGTTCCTGCGCCCGACCCAGACTGAAGCCGTCCTCCTGCAATTCGGTGATCTGCTGGCGGTGCGTGGCGGCAAGATTGTCGACACCTGGCCGGTCTACACCTGACCCGAAAACACCTCAGATCCCCCTGTGGGAGCGGGCTTGCTCGCGAAGGCGTCCTGTCAGCTGACACCCCCATGGCTGATACACCGCATTCGCGAGCAAGCCCGCTCCCACAGTTTGATTTATGTGCCGCTCACACCCTCTGTAATGAAGCTTTTATGACAAAAGTTCGGTAGCACATAGCCAGTCCGGTCATGCCTATGTAACGCGCTTGAGGGGCCCAACGGGGCGCTTTTCACAAGCCGAGGCGGGACGCCGGGAGTGAGGCAATGGGGACTATGGAACGCTACTCGAAAGTGGGCATGCAGGAACTCGATCAGCGCCTGTCGAAGATCGTCGAAGCGGCGCGCAAGAAGCCGGTTTCGGTGTATCGCTACGGTGCGCCGTGGGTCTGGATCGTGTCGCAGGATGACTGGCAGGGTGCCTTGAAAGAGGTCTCCAGCTACATTCCGCCAGGCCATTCGCTGGTATTGCTGCGCCCGCAGATCGACGACTTGCTCGATGCCCATCAAGACCTGCTGCACGAACTCAATGCCGAGCCCGGCATGCTCATCCCCGCGCAAACCGTCATGCACATTCTGCTCCTGCAACTGCTGTATTCGGTGCCCAGCGAGCAGCAACTGTATGAACAGCTCAACTACAACCTGCTGTTCCGCTGGTTCGTCGGCCTTGGCCTGAACCAGAAAGTCTGGAGCTTCAACGTCCTCAGTCGCGACATCGCCACGCTCCTCAACAACCCGCGTGCGGTGCAGCTCATTCAGAAAATCATCGGCGAAGTGTTCTGCGGTGCCTTGCTGCAAATGCCCGAGTTCTCCTTGAACTTCGCGCTGTTGCATACCTGGCTCGGCAAGCACAGCGGTGCCGCGCACGTCAGCAATTAGCCGCGCCAGCCATTGGATGCAACACACAAGGCGTGCAACAGCGCCAACAGGTCATCGCGAATTCAGGGGGTAGTGTGGATCAGATTTTCACGTCACGGCTGGCGCTGTGGGGCTGGCTGCTGGTGACGGCCGGCGCGCAACCGGCATTCGCCGAAGAGGCTGCCGAAGCCGCTGCGCCGCAACGTCTGGTGGACGTCAACGAATACTTCGTGCGCGGCAACACCGTGCTCGACGCGCGGGCCATCGAAGAGGCGGTGTACCCGTTTCTCGGCCCGCAGAAAGCCATGAGCGACATCGAAGGCGCCCGCGATGCCTTGCAGAAGGCCTATCAGGAGCGCGGCTACCAATCGGTGTTCGTCGAACTGCCGGAGCAAGCGGTGGCGGATGGCATCGTCTATCTGCAAGTCAGCGAAACCAAGGTCGGCCGGGTGCGCGTGGTCGGCGCCAAACACTATTCGCCGCTGGACATCCGCGACAACGTCCCGGCCCTGAAAGAAGGCGAGGTGCCGGACTTCGCCAAGGTTCAGGGCGAACTGGCGCAGCTCAATAAAACCCCGGGCCGTCAGGTCATGCCGCTGGTGCGCGAAGGTCAACGCCCCGGCACCATGGACGTCGATTTGCAGGTCGAAGACCAGAACCCCTGGACCGGCAGCATCGGCCTCAACAACGACTACAGCGCCGACACCGAAAAGCTCCGCGCCGTGACCAGCCTCGGCTACAACAACCTGTGGCAGCTCGGCCACAGCATCAACCTGACATTCTTCACCGCGCCGCAAGACACCGACAACGCCAAGGTCTGGTCGGGCTCCTACACCGCGCCATTGACCGAGCGCTGGAGTGTGCAGTTCTCCGGTTATCAGTCCGACAGCAACGTCGCCACCATCGGCGGCAGCAATGTGCTGGGCAAGGGCCATTCCTACGGGGTGTCGGCGATCTACACGCTGCCGTCCAGTGGCAGTTGGTCGAACTCGCTGTCGGCCGGTATCGACTTCAAAGACTTCGACGAACGCCTGACCCTGTCCGGCGAGAGCGACAAGGTGCCGCTGAAATACGCGCCGTTCACCTTCGCCTACAACGGCTTCCGCTACACCGAAAAAAGTCAGCTTGGACTCGGCCTGAGCCTGGTCGCAGCCACACGTAGCATTTTCGGTTACGGCAGTTCCGACGAAGATTTCGACTACAAACGCTACCGGGCCAACCCGAGTTTCGCCGTGCTCAAGGGCGACAGCAATTTCACCTGGACTTTCGACAACGACTGGCAGAGCGCGAGCAAAGGCGCGTTCCAGCTGGCGTCGGGGCCACTGGTCTCCAACGAACAGTTTTCCGCTGGCGGCGCGACCTCGGTGCGCGGCTATCTGGCGGCCGAGCGCACGGGTGATGACGGCGTGTTGCTCAGTCAGGAACTGCGCACGCCGTCGCTGGCGAAATACGCCGGCAGCTGGATGCAGGAATGGCGCTTCTACGCCTTCGCCGAAGGCGCGCAACTGTACCTGCGCGACGAACTGCCGGACCAGGACGCCAGTTACGCCCTGGCCAGCGTCGGCCTCGGCACCCGCGCCAGCCTCAGCAAATGGCTGTCCGGCAGCCTCGACTGGGGCTACCCGCTACTCGAAGGGCCGAACACCTCGAAGCAGGAGTCGCGCCTGCACTTCAACCTTCAAGCCACTTTCTAAAGGAGCACGTTCATGCAGCGCCTCATTCTTTCGTTGTTGATCTGCCTGGGCTTTGTGCTCCCGGCCACGGCTCAGGCCTGGTGGCAGGACGACTGGCATTACCGCAAACAGATCGCCGTCGACACCACGCCGCAGGGCGCCGGGATCAATCAGGCGCTGGGCCGCACCGCGTTGCTGGTGCGCCTGCACACCGGCAATTTCACCTTCGATGGCGTCAAGGAAGACGGCGCGGATTTGCGCTTCGTCGCCGCCGATGACAAGACCGTGCTCAACCACCAGATCGAAAGCTTCGATGCGCTGATGGGCATGGCGCTGATCTGGGTCGATGTGCCGAATGTCGAGGGCGGCCAGCGTCAGGACATCTGGATGTACTACGGCAACCAGAAGGCCCCGGCGACTGGCAACGGCCAACTGACCTTCGATCCGAATTACACCGCGCTGTATCACTTCGACGGCGCTACCGGCACCCCGGCCAAGGACACCACCGCTTACGGCAACACCGCACAAAGCGCCACTGGCGCGGCGATTGACGGTGTGATCGGGCGCGCCTTGCAGTTCAGCGGTCAGCCGTTGCTGCTGCCGGCCAGTCCATCGTTGCAGCACAGCGCTGGCAGCGCGTTCACCTTCAGCGCCTGGCTGCGACTGGATCAGGCCAATGGCGAGCAACTGATTCTGGCCCGCCGTGAAGGCGCCAACAGTCTGCTGGTCGGGGTCAATCAGGGTGTGCCGTTTGTGGAGATCGACGGCCAGCGCGCCGTGGCCACTCAGCCGCTGAATCCGGGCCAATGGCAGCACGTCGCGCTGACCGCCGAAGGTTCGAAAGTCAGCCTGTACATTAATGGTCGTGAGAGTGCGACCCTCGCTCAGGCGATGCCGGCGTTCAATTCGGTGATGGCGATTGGCGGCGATCTGGCCGCAGGCCCGTACCAGCCATTCGTGGGCGCCATCGACGAACTGCGCCTGTCGAAAGTCGCGCGTCCGGCGCCGTTGCTGCTGGCTGATGCGACCTCCCAAGGTGCCGAGTCGAAACTGGTGGCCTACGGCGTCGATGAAGAACAGTCCGGTTTCGGCTTCGGCAGCCTCGGTTTCCTGCTGAACGCGGTGCCGGTCGACGCCTGGGTGATCATCGCCGTGCTGGTGCTGATGATGTTCCAGTCGTGGATCATCATGCTGCGCAAGAACCGCACCCTCAGCCGCGTGAGCAAGGCCAACGAGGATTTCCGCGAGCAATTCGCCAAGGTCGGCACCCGTCTGGAAATGTTCGCTGACGACGCGCAACTCGCTCAGCGTCTGCAGCATTCGCCGCTGTGGCGCCTGTACTCGGTGGCGGTCAAGGAAATCCGCACCCGCCGCGAGCAGGGCGCCGATACCTCCTCGGTGTCCGCCGCCACCATCGAAGCCATCCGTTGCTCGATGGACGGCGTGCGCACTCGCGAGAACCAGGCGCTCAGTTCGAAACTCTCGACCCTGTCCAACGCCATCGCCGGTGGCCCGTACATCGGCCTGCTCGGCACCGTGCTGGGGATCATGGTGGTGTTCCTCGGCACCGCGATGGCCGGCGACGTCAACATCAACGCCATCGCCCCGGGCATGGCCGCCGCATTGCTCGCCACCGCCATGGGCCTGTTCGTCGCGATCCCGGCGCTGTTTGGCTACAACCGCCTGATCACCCGCAACAAGGAAGTCAGCGCCGACATGCGCGTGTTCGTCGACGAGTTCATCACGCGTCTGGCGGAGATGCACGGCGAGAGCCAGTTCAGTGAGGCGTCGCATCAGCGCGGTCATCACGCCAATCACTCCGTACCGGCCTGAGGAGCACTGCCATGGCGTCTGTAAATGCCTCCCACGACGATGACGAAGATGCAGCGGTGGACAGCATCAACATCACCCCATTGGTCGACGTGCTGATGGTGGTGCTGGTGATGTTCATCCTCACCGCCACCGCGCAGGTCTCCGGGATCCAGATCAACCTGCCCAAGGCCAGCGCCTCGGTGTCGCTGTCGGAGGCCAAGACCAAGGCGATTTCGGTCAACGATGGCGGCCAGGTGTTCCTCGACGCCTACCCGGTGACCTTGGCCGAGCTGGAGGAACGCCTGCGCATCGAGAAGGCGCAGAGCCCGGACTTCCCGGTGATCGTGCGCGGCGACGCGACCGTGCAGTACCAGAAGGTCATCGAAGTGCTGGATCTGTTGCGCCGGCTCGAACTGTCTCAGGTCGGTCTGGTGACCGGCAAACCGACGCAGGGCTGAGTGATGACCGCACAACTTCCGATCGAGCCGCTGCCGGTGAAAAGGTCGCCGATGCGCTTTGTAAAGTGGGGCGCCGGGCTGCTGCTCGGCGCGCTCGCCGCGTGGTTCCTGTGGCAGTGGGCCAATGACATGAGCGGCATGCGCCGTGAAGCGCCGAAGGTGCCGACGATCATTCCGTTGCCGCCACCGCCGCCGCCACCTCCGGAAAAACCGCCGGAGCCGGAAACCCCGGTGGAAGAAAAGGTCGTCGAGCCTGAGCCAACGCCCGAGCCGCAGGAGGTCAAGCCCGAGGAAGAGGCGCCGCCATCACCGGCGGACGATCTGGCCAACCCGATGCAAATGGACGGCGATGCGCAGAGTGGCAATGACGCTTTCAACATCGGCGCCGGCAAGGGTGGCGGCATGGCCGGTGCGGGTGGCGGACGCCTGGGCACCGGCACCTACAGCCAGTTCCTCGCGTTCACGTTTCAGCGCTTGCTGCGCGAGAACCCCGACCTGCGCAACCTGGCGTTTTCGCTGCAGGCCGATGTGTGGCTGAGCAGCGTCGGCGAAATCACCCGGGTCGAGCTGGTCAAGTGCAGCGGCAATCCCGAGATCGACACCCAGGTACTGGCGGCGCTGCGTAACGCGCCGCACCTGAGCGAACGGCCACCGGCCTCCATGACTTTGCCTGTGCGCCTGTCCCTGCAAGGGCGGCGTCCGGGTTAACCCACTTATTCATTGCCAAGCATTCAAGCTTTGCCAAAAGGAGTTGTGTGCAGATGATTTCCAACGTGAATCGATTGTCCCTGGCGGTCGGCATGGTCATCGCGACCCTGGTCGGTCAGGCCGTGGCAGCGCCTGCGCCCTCGGAGAACGCCACGATCAATCTGATCCGCTTGCTGGTCGAGCAGGGCATTTTGAAACAGGACAAGGCCGACGCGCTGATCGCCCAGGCGCAGAACGAAGCCGCCCAGGCCAGGCAGGCAGCGGCATCGACTGCGGTGGCGGCAGGTCCGGTCGCAGCGCCGGGCGATGTGCGCGTGCAGTATGTGCCAGCGGCAGTGCGCGACCAGATCCGCGATCAGGTCAAGGCCGAGGTCATGGCCACCGCCAAGCAGGAAAACTGGGCGGCGCCCAACACCTTCCCGGACTGGGCTTCGCGTATCAGCTTCGATGGCGACATCCGCCTGCGCGACGAATCGCGCTACTACTCGGGCAGCAACAGCAACGAAATCGTCGACTTCGCCAAGCTCAACAACAACGGCCCGTACGACGTGAACCCCAACAGCAGCACCAGCCTGCCGCCGCTGCTCAACACCCGTGAAGACCGCACCAACCTGTTCCGCCTGCGTGCGCGTCTGGGCATGAAAGCGGTGATCTCGCCGGAGTGGACCGCCGGCATCCGTATCGGCACCGGTTCGGACAACAACCCGGTGTCGACCACGCAGAACCTCGGCGGCGGTTTTGCCAAGAAGGACATCTGGCTCGATCAGGGTTACCTGAACTGGAAACCCACCGATGAGCTGACCTTGACCGGCGGGCGCTTCGCCAACCCGTTCATGTCCACCGACATGCTCTATTCCAATGACCTGAACTTCGACGGTGTAGCGGCGATCTTCGACCACAAGCTCAATCGCGACTGGGGCGTGTTCGGCACCGTTGGCGCGTTCCCGGTGGATTACACCAACGACACCACCACCAGCAACGGTTTCGACAAGGAAGAAAGCGACAACAAGTGGCTGTACGGCGCGCAGATCGGCGCCAAGTGGGCGATCAACAGCAACAACCGCCTCAAGGGCGCTTTGGCCTACTACCGTTTCGACGACATTCAAGGGCAACGCTCCAGTCCTTGCGAGCCGTGGGCCGGCGCCCCAGGCTGCGACACCGATGGCACCCGTGCGGCGTTCATGCAGAAGGGCAACAGCGTGTTCCTGCTGCGCGACATCACGCCGAACCCGGCCAACCCGACCACCACGCCGCAGCCGCAATTCGTCGGCCTGGCGTCGGAGTTCAACCTGCTCGACCTCAACCTGGTGTGGGACGCCGACCTGCCGCAAGACTTCAAGTTGCGCAGCCAGGGCAACTACATCCACAACCTCGGTTACGACGAAGGCGACATGCGTAAACGCGCCGAGGGCCAGATTGTCAACAACCTCAACAGCAGCGGCGACATCGAAAGCGGCGCCAATGCGTGGATGGTGCAGTTCACCCTCGGCAATGCGCTGGTTCTGAAGAAGCAGGGCGACTGGAACCTCTTCGCCGGCTACAAGTACATCCAGCCGGATGCCTTGCCCGACGGCTTCAACGATTCCTCGTTCCACCTCGGCGGGACCAACGCCAAGGGCTACTTCCTCGGCGGCAATTACGGTCTGGCGAAGAACGTCTACGCCACTGGCCGCTGGCTGAGCACCGAGGCGGTGTACGGCGCGCCGTTCGACATCGACGTCTTGCAGCTTGAGATCAACACGCGCTTCTAAGGCGCCGGGAGTACGGTCATGCACGCACGAGTTTTACTGTTGGGGCTGAGTTTTTTCATGGCTCAAGGGGCCAGTGCCGAAGGTATGGAAGAGCGCTTGCGCACCCAGTTGCGCAGCACCACCCAGCAGTTGCAGGCCCTGCAGAGCCAACAGGCCCAGGCCAGCGCCGCGCAATTGGCGGCGCAGAACGAGGCCAAGGCTGCGCAGGCGCAGATCAAGCAATTGACCGCCGAACTGGCCAAGGCCAAAGGCGTGGCTGAGCAGTTGGCCGGCCAGCAGCAGAACCTGCACAGCCAGGCGCAGGCGCAAATCGCCGCCAGCAGCGAACAGGTCGGCAAGTTCAAGAAAGCCTACGACGAGTTGTTGGTCATGGCCCGTGCCAAAGAGGCAGAACGGTCTAAGCTTCAGGCGCAATTGGCTGAACGTGACACACAAGTGCAGCAATGTTCAGTCAAGAATCAGCAGATGTATGGCGTCGCCAAGCAGATCCTCAGCGCCTACGAAAACATCGATGTGGCCGAGGTGATGAAGATCCGCCAGCCCTTTGCGGGCAGTGCCCGGGTCAAGTTCGATGAGCTGGCCCAGGGGTTCGGTGACGAGCTGTACAAGACTCAATTCGACGCGCCGCAAGCCGCGCTCGCACACTGATTTACCAACAAGGAAGAAGTCATGACCCAATTGATCAGCCATGTGTCCCCACAATCCCTGACCGAAGTCCTGCAAGCGGCCGGTTATCGCGTCAACCAGACCGAACAGAACGGCATCGTGCAGTTGCTCAGCGCCAGTCAGGGCATCGGCTATGCCGTGCGTTTCGGCAACCCGGCGGTGGAGCAGGGCAGCTACGTCGATTTCACTTTCAGCTGTGCGCTGCGGGTGCAAGGTGAGTTGCCACAGGGCGTGGCCGAACAGTGGAACGCCACCCGGCGTTTTGCGCGGTTGTCGTTGCAGGGCGAGTTTCTGGTGATGGAGATGGACGTGGTGCTGGCGGCCGGTGTGAGCCACGATCACCTGCGCGGCAATCTGGAATTGTGGGATCGCCTGTTGCAGGAGTTCATCGTCTACCTGCGTGATTTCAGCCAGGCCGCACAAGCTTCGACGGCAAAAGTCGCTACCGCTGAGCAAGAGGAAGTCGCGCTGTGAAAAAGCCTGCCATGGTGATCGGCGCCGGGGCAGTGGCGCTGTTGGTGGTAGCCGTGGCGCTGGTGCTGCGACCGGGTGCTGACCCGGTTGCCGCCCAGCAATCGTCGCCGTTGGCGGCGGTTGCTGCGGGGCCGGCGGTGGCGCGGTTGGGTAATCAGCAAGTGACCCCGCAGGAGTTGCAGGCGCTGCTGGCGACCGTCCCGCCGGCGACTCGCGAGCAATTGCGCGGCAACCGTGAAGCGCTGGAGCGCTGGATTCGTGCGCGGTTGGCGGAAAAAGCCGTGCTGGAGCAGGCCGACGCTCAGGGCTGGGCGCAACGTCCGGACGTGGTGCGGCAAACCCGCGCGGCCAGCGAGCAGATCGTCTTTCGCGATTACCTGCGCTCGGTCAGTACAGTCCCGGCGGACTATCCGAGTACGGCCGAGTTGCAGCAGGCGTATGACGCCGGCAAGGCCAACTGGCAGACTCCGGCGCTGTATCGGGTCAGCCAGATTTTCCTCGCGGTGCCGGATGCCCAGAGTCTGGAAAACGTGCGCAAACAGGCGTCTGAGCTGAGCAAGAAAGCCCAAGGCGCCCCGGGGGATTTTGCCGCGCTGGCGACCCAGTATTCGCAGGATCGCCTGACCGCAGAACGGGGCGGCGATAGCGGGCTGCAACCGTTGCAGCAACTGGTGCCGGAGGTGCGGGGTGCGGTGGCGAAGTTGAAGGTTGGTGCGGTGTCCGAGCCGGTGCAGAGCGCGGCGGGTTTCCATGTGATCAAACTCACCGAACAGCAACCGGCACGTACCGCGACCCTCGACGAACTGCGCGATCAACTGACCCAGGCCTTGCGTGCGCAACGTCAGGAGCAGATTGCCCAGGCGTATCTGGACGGGATGCTCAATACCGCGACCTTGAGTATTGATGGGGCTGAGCTGAACAAGGTCCTGGAAGAGAAGCACTGATGGTGATTCACCGCAGATCCCGGGTGGGAGCGGGCTTGCTCGCGAAAGCGGTGGGTCATTCAACAAACAAGTTGGCTGGCATGGCCCCTTCGCGAGCAAGCCCGCTCCCACATTAGAACCGTGGCGTTTTCCAAAATACAAAGATCGACAGGGAGTCATCGATGTCATTCACCGAACCCGCAGGACGACAGGGTAGCCCCGACTATCGCTGGGCACAGGGCGAGCGCGAGCCATGGCTGGCGCAAGCTGCGACCATTGATGCCGACGTCGCGCAATACTTTCTGGTCAGTGCCCGCTGTGGCTGCTTCATGCAGGCGGCGCGCAGTCTCAACGTGCGTTCGACTCTGCTGCGCAAACAACTGGCGCAGCTCGAGCAGGAACTGCAGCACTCGCTATTCAGCTTTCAGGGCAGCGCCCTGAGCCTGACCCGCGAAGGTCAGCAGTTGCAGGCGCAACTGGTCGCGCTGGCTCACGAACGCAAACTGCCGGTGGTCGAGCAACCGTTGATCCGCCTGGCGGTTGCCGAATCGATCCTGCATGACATTCTCGGTCGCGACCTGATCGCGTTGCTGCGCCGCAATGCCAGCGTGCGCCTCGAGATCATTGCGCTGGACAGCGAGTTGGCCTTGCGCGCAGTCAGCGCCGACGTGGTGCTGTGGCTGGCTCACGGCGAGACCCCCAGCCCCGGCCCGACCTTCACCACCAGTCAGCCGCAGGCCCTGGCGCGGCTGGATTACCTGCCGCACATCGCCAAACGCTATTCCCGCGTCACCGCGCGCCCGGAGAGTGCCGAAGACCTCAGCGATTTCATGCTGGTGCAATGGCAACACGACCGGCAGATCGACAGTTTCCGGCCGTGGAATCACCTGGTCGAACAGCGTCTGGCGGGCGTGGTGCAGATGCAGTCTTATGAACTGATGCTGGAAATGATCCGTTGCAGCGCTTGCATTGGTTTGCTGCCGGCGTACATGAGTCGTTTCGACCGGGGGCTGGTGGCGTTGCCGGGGTTGTTTGATGAGCCGATGCAGCTACAGGCGTGGCTGGCGGTGAATGCTGAATCCCTGAACGTCGCCGAGGTGCAAACCCTGGTCGAGCTGATCCAGCACACCTTCGATGAGCGCCAGGAGTGGTTCCAGACCTGAGCCAATCCTTCCAACACCCCCAATCCCCTGTGGGAGCGGGCTTGCTCGCGAAGGCGTCAGCACATTCAATATTCGCGACACCTGGCACACCGCTTTCGCGAGCAAGCCCGCTCCCACAGTTTGAAACCTCGCCAAATTGATAACCGGCAGTTTAGAGTGATCAGCCACACATCGATCCAGGAAGGATCCGCCATGCCCGACCACAACCCCGCCATCACCCTCGAACGCTTCAACGAATCCCACATCGAGGCCGTTACCGCGCTGTACAACGATCCGGCCGTGACCCGGCAGGTGTTGCAGATGCCGTTTCAGTCCACCGATATCTGGCGTCAACGGCTGCTGGCGGAGAACGAGCGGATGGTCAAACTGGTGGCGCTGCACCAGGGCGCGGTGGTCGGTCATCTCGGGCTGGAAAACTATTCGCGGATTCGCCGCGCGCACGCCGGCAGCGTCGGCATGGCCGTCGCTGTGGCGTGGCAGGGCAAGGGTGTCGGGTCGAAACTGCTGGCGGCGGCGCTGGACATCGCCGACAACTGGATGAACCTGCACCGGGTCGAACTCTCGGTGTACGCCGACAACGAGGCGGCCATCGGCCTGTATCGCAAGTTCGGTTTCGAGAACGAAGGCCTGTTCCGTGACTACGCCGTGCGCGACGGGCAATGGGTCGACACCCTGAGCATGGCCCGTCTGCGTCGTCGATAAGCCAGAAAATTCTGTGGGAGCGTGGCTTGCCCGCGAAGAATTCACCGCGGTTTTTCAGGTATTACGCGTTATCGTTCTTCGCGGGCAAGCCACGCTCCCACAGGTTCTGTGGAGTCAATCGTCCAAGACGAACGCCACCGCCGACTGCGCATGCAGTTCGGTGGTGTCGAGCAGGGGCAGGGCGCTGTGTTCGGGTTTGAGCAGCAGGCCGATTTCCGTGCAGCCGAGGATGATCGCCTGGGCGCCGCGCGCGGTCAGCGCTTCGATCACTCGTTGATAGATCTGGCGCGACTCGTCGCTGATCACCCCGACGCACAGTTCGTCATAAATGATCCGGTGTACGTCCTTGCGCTCGTCGTCGTCCGGCACCAGTACCGTCAAACCCTGCGCAATCAGACGCTGCTTGAGAAAGTCCTGCTCCATGGTGAACGCCGTGCCGAGCAGGCCGACCGTGTGCGCGTCAATGTCCAATGCCGCCTGCGCCGCCGGTTCGGCAATGTGCAGGAACGGAATGCTGATCGCCGCCTGAATCTGCTCCGCGACCTTGTGCATGGTGTTGGTACACAGCACCACGCATTCGGCGCCGCCGGCCTCGAGCCTGCGTGCAGCATCCACCAGAATCGCCGCCGCAGCGTCCCAGCGCCCGGCGTGCTGGGCCTGTTCGACCGGGCCGAAGTCGACGCTGTACATCAGGATTTGCGCCGAGCGCAGCGGGCCGAGGCGGTCGCGGACCTGTTGATTGATGAGACGATAATATTCAGCGCTGGATTCCCAGCTCATGCCGCCGATCAGGCCGATGGTGCGCATTGAAATTCCTCGAACGATGGCCCGTAGCGAAAAGTCGGGCCCGGGCCGAGTGTCCATCGGTTCAGGGGCGTATGCCAGTACAAAGCAACTGTACCGTTGATCCTTTTGCCAAGTGTCACGGTGCCGCCGCCCGAGGTTTAACGTACGCCGGCGCCTCGATCTGTCACTATCGACTATCGCAGGCTCTCCCCGAGGAACGTACCGATGAACGACGTACAACAACTGGGCGAAATGCTTCGTCACTATGCCGAGAGTGAAGCACACAAGAAGCAACTGTTCGAAACGCAGTCCCAGGCGTGGGCCAGCCGGATCAGCGGACTGTTCGGCCAGATCCAGCAATGGCTGGAACCGGTGCAGGCACCGAACCTGCTGGAGGTGAGCCGCGAGGCTTACGTCGCGTTCGGGCCGAGCACACCGGTGGAAACCTCGACCTTCAAGACTGAAAAACTCAGCATCGTGATCGCCGGCAAACCGGTGGAATTCGTGCCGGACGTGATGGGCAGTGCCGGGCAGATTTCCCTGGCGGTGATGGGCCTGACGGCGGCGCGCTATGGCAGCATTTCGCTGGTGGGTTTGCCCAGTGGCGAGTGGCAATGGCGCAAGACCAATGGCCTGAAGGATCCGGACACCTTTGTGTTTGATGCGGACTTTCTGGCGCAGCAGCTGCAGAGCCTGATTCCGCGCGATCGCAGCTGATATCCAGGGCTTCAACCATTTTCCTCTGTGGGAGCGGGCTTGCTCGCGAAGGCGGCAGCCCATTCAACATTGATGGCGACTGATAGACCGCTTTCGCGAGCAAGCCCGCTCCCACAGTGGATTGAGGGTGATCCTACATCTCGAGGTTGACCCAGCCCGGTTTCGCCTCTTCCGGCGCCACCGCCTTCACGGTTTTCCCCGTCGCCAGCTCCACTCGCCGTGCCACCTCCGGATCATCGGCAAACGGCACCATGCTCGCATCGTCGAGGCTTTCCGCCGTCTGGTGGCGCAGGCAGTACTCCACCGCCAGCCACAGAAACACCACGCCCAGCACATTCAAGAAAATGTCGAACATCGTCGGCTCCCTGCCTCAGGCGATCTGTGCCTGGCTGCGCGCCAGCGACACGTCGGCGACCCGCACCGTACGCCAGACGTTGTAAGCCATCAGCAGCATGCCGCTGAGGAAGAACACCCCGCCGGCAAAGCGCACGATGAACCCCGGATGACTGGCCTGCAGTGCTTCGACGAAGGAGTAGGTCAGCGTGCCGTCCTCGTTGATCGCCCGCCACATCAGGCCCTGAGTGATGCCGTTGACCCACATCGAGGCGATGTACAACACCGTGCCGATGGTCGCCAGCCAGAAGTGCAGGTTGATCAGCGGCGTGCTGTACATCTGCTCGCGGCCAAAGACTTTCGGCACCATGTGATAAGTCGCGCCAAAGGTGATCATCGCCACCCAGCCCAAGGCCCCGGCGTGAACGTGGCCGATGGTCCAGTCGGTGTAGTGGGACAGGGCGTTGACGGTCTTGATCGCCATCATCGGGCCTTCGAAAGTCGACATGCCGTAAAACGCCAGCGACAGCACCAGAAACCGCAGGATCGGGTCAGTGCGCAACTTATGCCAGGCACCGGACAAGGTCATCATGCCGTTGATCATCCCGCCCCAGCTCGGCGCCAGCAGGATCAGCGACATCGCCATGCCGAGGGACTGCGCCCAGTCCGGCAGGGCGGTGTAGTGCAGATGGTGCGGGCCGGCCCAGATGTACAGGGTGATCAGCGCCCAGAAATGCACGATCGACAACCGGTACGAATACACCGGGCGGTTGACCTGTTTCGGCACGAAGTAATACATCATCCCGAGGAACCCGGTGGTCAGGAAGAAACCCACCGCGTTGTGCCCGTACCACCACTGCACCATGGCGTCGGTGGCCCCGGAATACACCGGATAGGATTTGAACCAGTCCACCGGGATCGACAGGTGATTGACCACGTGCAGCATGGCAATCACCAGAATGAACGCACCGAAGAACCAGTTGCCGACGTAGATGTGTTTGGTCTTGCGCTGCACCACCGTAGTGAAAAACACGATGGCATACGCGACCCAGACCACCGCCATCCACACCGCGCCGGAGAATTCGATCTCGGCGTATTCCTTGGTGGTGGTGTAGCCCATCGGCAGGGTGATCAGCATGATCACGATCACCGATTGCCAGCCCCAGAAAGTGAAGGCCGCGAGCTTGTCCGAATACAGCCGTACTTGGCAGGTGCGCTGCACCGCGTAGTAACTGGCGGCGAATTGCGCGCTGCCGGCAAAACCGAAAATCACCAGGCTGGTGTGCAATGGCCGCAAGCGGCCGAAGGTGGTCCAGGGCAGGTCGAGGTTCATGTCCGGCCACACCAGTTGCGAGGCGATCCATACCCCCATCGCCATGCCCACGACACCCCAGAAAACCGTCGCGATAACGAATTGGCGGACGACCTTGTAGTTATAAGCCTGTCCGATTGTTGCTGTGCTCATGGTCAGTTCTTCCACGGTTGCAAAGTCTTGCCAGGCCACCCGGTCTGGCACGAGCTGCACTGTAGGAACAGCACAGGAAACAAAACAGGCTCAGGAATATTTCATTTGTACGGATCAGATTGAAGTGCTGCCTGCGGCCATCTGCCGCGCCCTGATACGGTTTTTATCGTTTCAGGTGAATCTGTTGCGTGCTGCGCTGCTCGTCCATAGTCAGGGGAAAATCCTGTGGGAGCGGGCTTGCTCGCGAAAGCGGTGTGTCAGTCAACAAGTCAGTTGCCTGACACACCGCTTTCGCGAGCAAGCCCGCTCCCACAGTTTTGAATTTGTGTTCAAACCTGATGAGGTGGCTGCTGCATGTATCAATACGACGATTACGACCGCGCACTGGTGTTCGAGCGCGTTGCGCAGTTTCGCGATCAGGTCGAGCGCTTCATGGCCGGAGAGTTGAGCGAGGAAGAGTTCCTGCCGCTGCGCCTGCAAAACGGCCTGTACCTGCAAAAACACGCGTACATGCTGCGGGTAGCGATTCCCTACGGGACCCTGAGTGCCGAACAGATGCGCACGTTGGCGAGTATCGCCGCCGATTACGACCGCGGCTACGGCCACTTCACCACGCGGCAAAACCTGCAATTCAACTGGATCGAACTGGCGCAGGTACCGGACATCCTCGAGCGCCTGGCGCAGGTCAACATGCATGCGATCCAGACCTCCGGCAACTGCGTGCGCAACATCACCACCGAAGCCTTCGCCGGCGTCGCGGCGGACGAAATGATCGACCCGCGCCCACTGGCAGAAATCCTCCGCCAATGGTCGACGATCAACCCGGAATTCCTGTTTCTGCCACGCAAGTTCAAGATCGCCATCTGCTCGGCGAAGCAGGATCGTGCGGCGATCATGATGCATGACATCGGCCTGTATCTTTATCCGAGGCGCGACGGGCAGATGCTCCTGCGGGTGATCGTCGGTGGCGGGTTGGGGCGCACGCCGATCCTCGGTCTGCAGATCCGCGAAGGTTTGCCGTGGCAGCATCTGCTGTCCTACGTCGAGGCGGTACTGCGGGTCTACAACCGGCATGGCCGGCGCGACAACAAGTACAAGGCGCGGATCAAGATTCTGGTCAAGGCGCTGGGCATCGAGGCGTTCGCCAAAGAGGTCGAAGAAGAATGGCAGCACCTCAAGGACGGCCCTGCGCAGTTGACCGAGGCCGAGTATGAGCGAGTCGCCCGGGCATTCGTGCCGCCGATCTATCACACCCTGGCCGACACCGATCTGGACTTCGGCACGCGTCTGGCCGAAAGCCCGGCGTTCGCCCGCTGGGTTGCGCGCAACGTGCAGCCGCACAAGAAACCCGGTTACACCAGCGTGGTGCTATCGACCAAACCGGGGCTGAGCGCGCCGCCGGGTGATGTCACCGGGTTGCAGATGCTGGCGGTGGCCGACTGGTCGGAGCGTTTCGGTTTTGGCGAGATTCGCATTGCCCACGAGCAGAACATCGTCCTGCCCGATGTACGAAAGTCTGACCTGTATGAACTCTGGCAGCTTGCCTGCGAGCGCAATCTGGGCAGCGCCAACGTTGGCCTGCTGACCGACATCATTGCCTGCCCGGGCGGCGATTTCTGCGCGCTGGCCAACGCCAAGTCGATCCCGATTGCCCAGGCGATTCAGGCGCGTTTCGACAACCTCGATTACCTGCACGATCTGGGCGACATCAGCCTGAACATCTCCGGTTGCATGAACGCCTGCGGCCACCACCACATCGGCAATATCGGCATTCTCGGTGTCGATAAAAACGGAAGCGAGTGGTACCAGGTCACCCTCGGCGGGGCACAGGGCAAGCACAGCGCACTGGGCAAAGTCATCGGCCCGTCGTTCAGCGCGACCGAAGTGCCCCAGGTGATCGAACGGATCATCGGCACTTTTGTGCGTTACCGCGAAAGCGAGGAATTGTTTGTCGACACCGTGGCGCGCATTGGCCTGGAGCCGTTCAAGGAACGGGTCTACCCGAAAGTGCTGGAGGTCTCGGCATGAACAATTTGCTGCGTCTGGAGCAAGGTGTCGCACGCCTGATAGAGGATGATCCGTGGACGCTGGTTCGCGAGCCGGAGCAGGGCAGGCCTGCGGGGTTGCTGATCCTGCCGCTGGCGCACTGGCTGCAATCGCCCTCGACCCACGCGGTGTGGCTGAGCCCGGACGATGAAGTCGAAAGCGTGGTGCCGTGGCTGGCCTCGTTGCCGTTGATTGCCCTGGACTTCCCGAGCTTTCGCGACGGTCGCGCCTACAGTCAGGCGTATCTGCTGCGCAGCCGGTTTGGCTGGGCCGGCGAGTTGCGGGCGATTGGCGATGTGTTGCGCGATCAGCTCAGCCATATGCGTCAGTGCGGGTTCGACAGTTTTGCGGTGCGCGAGGACAAATCGGCTGAAGATGCGCTCAAGGGCTTGGCGGGGATGAGCGTGCTGTATGGCCGCTCGGTCATAGAACCTCGCCCCTTGTTCCGTAGACGCTGAAGACTCTGTGGCGAGGGAGCTTGCTCCCGCTGGAGTGCGCAGTACTCCCAAACAGGCATGATGCGATCCGCCAGATAAATCGCGTTGTCTGGTTGGGGGCGGCTTCGCCACCCAGCGGGAGCAAGCTCCCTCGCCACAGGTGTTTGCGGTGACAAGCAAGGGAAACCCTTACATCCCGCACCATTCCCGGATTTTTCCTTGGGTCGATGCTGGCCTTTTGGTAGAGTCCCCGTCGCCAGCGGGTTTTCGGCTGGACGACGGAACGAAGAAGGGAGTCTGGGTAGTGAGTGCGGGCAAAAAGATTTTGGGCCTCACGGCGTTGCTGTTGATGCTGACGCTGTGGGCCAGTTACTTCTATGTGTTCAAGGAAAACCGCGACGGCCAGTTGGGCGGCGCCGGTGAAAGCACCGCGTGGTGCGGCGCGCCGCCGTCCACCGAAGCGGCGCTGTTGGGCAAGGATCAACTGACCTTGCGCGTCACCAACAACCTGCGCGGCGAGTTCATGCTCAGTGGCTCGCTGGTGGTCTCCGAACGCACCTTCAACCGCTACGATCTGGGCCGCAACGAGCTGCGCCTGCGCCTGGAACCGTTGCAGTGGTCGTACGGTGTGACGCCGATCTTCCTCGAACAGGTCAAGGTTCAGCCACTGAGCCGCAACCTCGCCTCACCGACCAAAAGCGCCTACGCCGAGCTTGAACCTCGCCCGATCGGCGTGCAGGGCCAGGTCACCGACTTTCCGTTCGACACCTATCGCTACGGCTACAAACCGGTGCTGTATTACCTCAAGGGCAGCGAGCGCATTGACCTGCGCTTCAAGAACATCACCACGCTGATGGATATGTCCAACACCTTCACGCCGATCCAGAAGTACAACCGCGTCGAGTACATCAACGAGAAAAACTCGATGATCCGCGACGAGGACTACAAGGCCTACGGCCCGCACGAATGCGCGTTCAGCGTCGAGCGCAAAGGCTCGTTCAAGGTCGTGGTGCTGTTGTTGCTGCTGGTGCTGTGCCTGCCGTTGCTGCACGTGTTCTATCGCGACGAGCCGGGGATCGACTTCCTCGCGACGCTGGTGGCGATTGCCGTGGTGCGGGTGCTGCTGGTGGGGCCGGTGCAGGACTTCCAGCTGTACAACATCGACTTCCTGTTCGGCGCGGCGATTCTGCTGGTGGGCTCGGTATCGCTGATCAAGGCGATGCGCGCCAACAGCCGGCGCGAGATGGCGTTGAAGAGCGGGGCGACGTCTTCCTGGTAACACCCGGAACCTGATCTCGACACAGGAACTGTGGGAGCGAGCCTGCTTGCTCCCGTAAAGCATCAGTGTCTATGCAACCGCGTGGGAATCTTGCGTGTGTGCAAGGTAATTTCCCCGGCATTGGCTATAACTGTATTTCCCGCCAGGCAATATATCTCGGCGTTCTGACAGGAGTTACAGCATGAAGCTTGCAGTAATGATGGGCACCCTCTGCATCGCCACACTCGGCGTGGTGGGTTGCTCCAGCAAAACCGTCGCTCCCGATGAGTATTCCGGCTTTCTCAAGGACTACAGCCAACTCAGGGAGGCCAAATCGCCTTCCGGTGCAGAAGTGATGCGCTGGATTGATCCGAAGGTCGATATCAGCAAGTTCACCAGCGTGTACGTCGAACCGACCCAGCTCTATCCAAAGCCGCAACCGACCGCGAAGATTTCCCAACAGACCCTCAACGGCATCACCGCTTACTACGATCAGGCGCTCAAGCGTGAAATCAGCAAAGACCTGCCGTTGGCCAACGGCCCCGGCCCGGGCGTGATTGTGGTGCGGGCGGCGATCACCGCGGTAAGCAGCAAGACCGAAGGCCTGCACGCGTATGAAGTGATCCCGGTGGCACTGGTGGCGGCAGCGGTCAGCACTGCCAGCGGTATCCGCGATCAGGAAACCACCCTGGCCACCGAAGCAGTGTTCCTCGACGGCGGCAGCAACAAGGTCGTGGCGCAAGTGGTGCGCAAAGGCACCGGTAAACCATTGGAAAATGACACCCAGGCGATGAAGGCCACCGACGTCAAACCGGTGATTGATGGCTGGGCGAATGACATGCATCAGATGTATCTGAAGCTCAAGTCCAAATAACTGGGGGCCGTTTAGGAGCTGCCGCAGGCTGCGATCTTTTGATCTTGTTTGTAAAACCAAAGTCAAAAGATCGTCCGATCGCGGCCCGAGCCTGCGGCAGCTCTTACAGGGGCAGGGGATTACAGGTTTTTCTTGGCCTGCTCGCGAACACGCTCTTCCTGCGCCCGCGCCTCAGGAGTGAACTCGGCGCCGAAGTCCTCGGCGGAGAAAATCTGGCGGATCTCGATATCAGAATCGCCCGGCATTGGATTCGGGCAGCGCTTGACCCATTCGATGGCTTCTTCCTTCGATTTCACTTCCCAGATCCAGTACCCGGCTACCAGCTCCTTGGTTTCGATGAACGGGCCGTCGATGACCGTGCGCTTGTCGCCGGAGAAATGCACGCGCGCGCCTTTGCTGCTCGGGTGCAGGCCATCGGCGTCGATGAGGATGCCGGCCTTGACCAGTTCTTCGTTGAAGTTGCCCATGGCGGTGATCAGTTCTTCACTGGGCATGATGCCGGCTTCGGAGTCGGCGCTGGCTTTGACAAGGATCATGAATCGCATGGTGGTTTCTCCAGGGAATGGGGGGATTCACTACGTAGTCGAACGGTCACCTCACGAATCGACAGACCTTCTAAATAAATGATGCAGATCCGCGAAGATCAGTGTGGGAGCGAGCTTGCTCGCGAAGACGGCGGCACATTCAGCATAGCGTTGCCTGGCAGATTGCTTTCGCGAGCAAGCTCGCTCCCACAGGATTTGCGGTTGTATACAATTTTTTGCGTAGCCCCCTGACAATTTTCATTCAGGGCATAGGTCGTCGGACAATTTCGTGGTTAACTTCGGCCTCTTGCATGCTTTCCAATCAAAACATCAGAAGGACTAAAGTCATGGCTCAAGTCACCCTCAAAGGCAACCCGGTTCAAGTCAACGGCCAGTTGCCACAAGCCGGTTCCAAGGCGCCAGCCTTTTCTCTGGTTGCCGGCAATCTGTCCGACGTCACCCTGGCGAGCTTCGCCGGCAAGCGCAAAGTGCTGAACATCTTCCCAAGCGTCGACACTCCGACCTGCGCGACTTCGGTACGCAAGTTCAACGCTCAGGCCAACGAACTGGCCAACACCGTGGTGCTGTGCATCTCGGCTGACCTGCCATTCGCCCAAGCCCGTTTCTGCGGCGCCGAAGGCCTGGAAAACGTGCAGAACCTGTCGACCCTGCGCGGTGCTGAGTTCATCGAGAACTACGGCGTAGCCATCGCTGACGGCCCGTTGAAAGGCCTGACCGCCCGTGCCGTGGTGGTGCTGGACGAGAACGACAACGTGCTGCACAGCGAGCTGGTCAAGGAAATCGCTGAAGAGCCGAACTACGACGCAGCACTCGCCGTACTGAAATAAGCGCTTTTACAATTGTTAACGGCCTGGCCCTGTCCAGGCCGTTTTCATTTGTGTATCAGTGTCTTGGCTCACACCTTGTAACGTAAGTTGAAAGTAAATAGCCGGTAAAGCTGCTTTGCTTAAGTCCCGTCAGTGCTTATCGTTCAGCCTCCCGTAAAAAAGAAGCCCACGCGCCCAATGGTAAATCACTCCATGCAATCGTCCTCCCGTAACTCTCGTCGCTGGCTGTTGAGCCTGCTTGTGTTGCTGATCATCGCCGCTCTGTGCTGGAAATTCTGGCCCGCCGGTTCAGCCCACAAGGAGGGCGCGCAGAAAGCTGCTGCCGGCCACACCGGGCGTTCGGGGATGATGCGGCCGGGCTTCGGCGGGGCGGCCGGGCCTATTCCGGTGCGTGTGGCGCCGGCGGTCACGGGGGACTTTCCGCTGTATTACAAGGCTCTGGGTACGGTCACCGCGCTCAATACCATTAATGTGCGCAGCCGGGTGGGCGGCGAACTGGTGAAGATCAATTTCGAAGAAGGGCAGATGGTCAAGGCCGGCGACCTGCTGGCAGAGATCGATCCGCGTCCTTATCAGAATGCCTTGCTCCAGGCTGAAGGCACCTTGCTGCAGAATCAGGCGCAGTTGAAAAACGCACAGGTCGACGTCGAGCGTTATCGTGGCCTGTATAAGGAAGACAGTATCGCCAAGCAGACCCTGGACACCGCCGAAGCACTGGTCGGCCAGTATCTGGGCACGGTCAAGACCAATCAGGCGGCGGTCAACGACGCCAAACTCAATCTCGAATTCACCAAGATCCGCGCACCGATTGCCGGTCGCGTCGGCCTGCGTCAGCTCGACGTCGGCAACCTGGTGGCGGCGAACGACACCACGTTCCTCGCCGTCATTACCCAGACTCAGCCAATCAGCGTGGTGTTCACCCTGCCGGAGAACAATCTGGAAACCGTGCTGTCGCGTTACCACAGCGGCGCCAAACTACCCGCTGAGGCATGGGATCGCGGCGACACCAAAATCCAGGCCACCGGCGTCCTGCAAAGCCTCGACAACCAGATCGACGTCGCCACCGGCACCCTGAAATTCAAGGCCCGTTACGATAACCGCGACCAGTCGCTGTTCCCCAATCAGTTCGTCAACGTGCACCTGTTGGCCGACACCCTCAAGGGTGTAGTGCTGGCACCGTCGGCAGCCATCCAGTTCGGCACCAATGGCACCTTCGTCTATGCAATGGACGGCGACAAGAAAGTCACCATCCGCCAACTGAAGATCGGCGCCAGTGACGGCACCAACACCGTGGTCACCGAAGGTCTCGCCGCGGGCGACCGCGTGGTGCTCGAAGGCACCGACCGCTTGAAGGAGGGCAGTGAAGTCGAAGTGGTCAACGACAGCAATGACGTGCCGACAACGCCGACCGAACACCTGCAAGGCAAGCCCGCAGCCAGCGCGCATGACACCGCCTCTACAGACAAGGCCAAGAAGGGCGCATGAACATTTCGCGGCTGTTCATCCTCCGTCCGGTAGCCACCACCCTGAGCATGTTGGCCATTGTTCTGGCCGGCCTGATTGCCTATCGCCTGCTGCCGGTCTCGGCGTTGCCGCAGGTCGATTACCCGACCATTCGCGTCATGACCCTGTACCCCGGCGCCAGTCCGGACGTGATGACCAGTGCCGTGACCGCACCGCTCGAACGTCAGTTCGGGCAAATGCCCGGCCTGACGCAAATGGCCTCGACCAGCTCCGGCGGCGCTTCGGTGCTGACCCTGCGCTTCAGCCTCGACATCAACATGGACGTCGCCGAGCAGCAGGTGCAAGCCGCGATCAACGCCGCGACCAATCTGCTGCCAACCGACCTGCCGGCACCGCCGGTGTACAACAAGGTCAACCCGGCGGACACCCCGGTGCTTACCCTGGCGATCACTTCAAAAACCATGCTCCTGCCCAAGCTCAACGACCTTGTCGATACGCGCATGGCGCAGAAGATCGCCCAGATCAGCGGCGTCGGCATGGTCAGCATTGCCGGCGGTCAGCGTCAGGCAGTGCGGATCAAGGTCAACCCGGAAGCCCTGGCGGCGAACAGCCTGAACCTCGAAGACGTGCGCACCCTGATCGGCGCGTCCAACGTCAACCAACCGAAAGGTAACTTCGACGGTCCGACCCGGGTCTCGATGCTCGACGCCAACGACCAACTGACGTCGCCCAAGGACTACGCCAACCTGATCCTCGCCTACAAGAACGGCGCGCCGCTGCGCCTGAAGGATGTGGCGGAAATCGTCGATGGCGCGGAGAACGAACGTCTCGCCGCGTGGGCCAACCAGAATCAGGCGGTACTGCTGAACATCCAGCGTCAGCCGGGGGCCAACGTGATCGAGGTGGTCGACCGGATCAAGGCCTTGCTGCCGAGCATCACCGATAACCTGCCGGCCGGCCTCGACGTCACCGTGCTCACCGACCGCACCCAGACCATCCGCGCCTCGGTCACTGACGTGCAGCACGAGCTGCTGATCGCCATCGCTCTGGTGGTGATGGTGACCTTCCTCTTTCTACGGCGTGCCAGCGCGACGATCATTCCGTCGGTAGCGGTGCCGCTGTCGCTGATCGGTACGTTTGGCGTGATGTATCTCGCCGGGTTCTCGGTCAACAACCTGACCTTGATGGCGCTGACCATCGCCACTGGTTTTGTGGTCGACGATGCCATTGTGATGCTGGAAAACATCGCGCGCTTCATCGAAGAAGGGGACAGCCCGATGCAGGCCGCGCTCAAGGGCGCGAAGCAGATTGGCTTTACCCTGATCTCCCTGACGCTGTCGCTGATTGCGGTACTGATTCCGCTGCTGTTCATGGCCGACGTGGTCGGGCGGCTGTTTCGCGAGTTCGCCATCACTTTGGCGGTGGCGATCCTGATTTCCCTGGTGGTTTCGCTGACCCTGACGCCGATGATGTGCGCGCGACTGCTCAAGCGTGAACCGCAAGAACACGAGCAGGGCCGTTTCTACCGGGCCAGTGGCGCATTCATCGACTGGATGATCGCTGCTTACGGGCGCAAGTTGCAGTGGGTGCTCAAGCACCAGCCGCTGACCCTGATGGTGGCCATCGGTACTCTGGCGCTGACCGTGTTCCTTTATATGGTTGTACCCAAGGGCTTCTTCCCGGTGCAGGACACCGGGGTGATCCAGGGCATTTCCGAGGCGCCGCAGTCGATTTCCTTCGCGGCCATGGGCGAGCGTCAGCAGGCGCTGGCCAAGGTGATTCTCGAAGATCCGGCGGTTGAAAGCCTGTCGTCCTACATCGGTGTCGACGGCGACAACGCCACGCTCAACAGCGGTCGCCTGCTGATCAATCTCAAGCCGCACGGCCAGCGTGACCTGAGCGCCACGCAGGTGATCGCGCGCCTGCAACCGCAACTCGACAAGCTGGTCGGCATCCGCCTGTTCATGCAGCCGGTGCAGGACCTGACCATCGAGGATCGGGTCAGCCGGACCCAGTACCAGTTCAGCATGTCTTCGCCAGATGCAGAATTGCTCAGTCAGTGGAGCGGGCGTCTGGTCGAGGCCTTGGCCCAGCGTCCGGAGTTGACCGACGTTGCCAGTGACTTGCAGGACAAGGGCCTGCAGGTCTATCTGGTGATCGACCGCGATGCCGCTTCACGCCTCGGCGTTTCGGTGCAGAACATCACCGATGCGCTGTACGACGCCTTCGGCCAGCGGCAGATCTCGACCATTTACACTCAGGCCAGCCAGTACCGTGTGGTGCTGCAAGCGCAAGCCGGGGAGAAGATCGGGCCGGCGGCGCTGGATCAGATCCACGTCAAGACCACTGACGGTGCGCAGGTGCGCCTGTCGAGCCTGGCCCATGTCGAGGAGCGTCAGGCGCAACTGGCGATTACCCACATCGGTCAGTTCCCGGCGGTGATGATGTCGTTCAACCTGGCGCCCGGCGTGGCGCTGGGGCATGCGGTGGACATCATTGATCAGGTGCAGAAGGACATCGGCATGCCGATTGGCGTGCAGACCCAGTTCCAGGGCGCGGCCGAAGCGTTCCAGGCGTCGTTGTCGAGCACCTTGCTGCTGATTCTGGCAGCGGTGGTGACCATGTACATCGTGCTCGGCGTGCTTTACGAAAGTTACATCCACCCGATCACCATTCTCTCGACCCTGCCGTCGGCGGCGGTCGGCGCCTTGCTGGCGTTGCTGCTCAGCGGCAATGACCTGGGCATGATCGCGATCATCGGCATCATCCTGCTGATCGGTATCGTCAAGAAGAACGCGATCATGATGATCGACTTCGCCCTCGACGCCGAACGCACGCAGGGCATGGCGCCGGAGCAGGCGATCTATCAGGCGGCGCTGCTGCGTTTCCGGCCGATTCTGATGACCACTTTGGCCGCGCTGTTCGGCGCGGTGCCACTGATGCTCGCCACCGGTTCCGGGGCGGAACTGCGTCAGCCACTGGGTCTGGTGATGGTCGGCGGTTTGCTGGTGAGCCAGGTGCTGACCCTGTTCACTACGCCGGTGATCTACCTGTACTTCGACCGCCTCGGTCGGCGCTTCGGCAAGACCAATGCCGAAGAGGTACCGGTATGACTGTCCGTACACATTCCCCCTGTGGGAGCGGGCTTGCTCGCGAAAGCGCTGTATCAGGCGACATGAATGTTGAATGTCAGACCGTATTCGCGAGCAAGCCCGCTCCCACAAGGGACTGGTGTGATGTTGGGGATTGCGGTCAATGAACTTGTCCGGTCCTTTCATCAAGCGCCCGGTCGCGACCATGCTCCTGAGCCTGGCGATCATGCTGCTGGGCGGTGTCAGTTTCGGTCTGTTGCCGGTGTCGCCGCTGCCGCAAATGGATTTCCCGGTGATTGTGGTCCAGGCCAGTCTGCCCGGCGCCAGTCCCGAGGTGATGGCGTCCACGGTGGCGACGCCACTGGAGCGCTCGTTCGGCGCGATTGCCGGTGTCAACACCATGAGCAGCCGTTCCAGCCAGGGTTCGACCCGGGTCATTCTGCAATTCGACCTCGACCGCGACATCAACGGCGCGGCACGGGAAGTGCAGGCGGCGATCAACGCTTCGCGCAACCTGTTGCCGAGCGGGATGCGCAGCATGCCGACCTACAAGAAGGTCAACCCGTCGCAGGCGCCGATCATGGTGCTGTCGCTGACTTCGGATGTGCTGGAAAAAGGCCAGCTCTATGACCTGGCCTCGACCATCCTCTCGCAGAGCCTGTCCCAGGTGCAGGGCGTGGGTGAAGTGCAGATCGGCGGCAGTTCGCTGCCGGCGGTGCGCATCGAACTCGAACCGCAGGCGTTGAACCAGTACGGCGTGGCGCTCGACGATGTGCGCAAGACCATCGCCGGGGCCAACGTGCGTCGGCCCAAGGGCTCGGTCGAAGACAGCGAGCGCCTGTGGCAGATCCAGGCCAACGACCAGTTGGAGAAAGCCAAGGATTACGAATCACTGATCATCCACTACAACAACGGCGCAGCCCTGCGTCTGAAGGACGTGGCCAAGGTCAGCGACGGCGTCGAAGACCGTTACAACAGCGGTTTCTTCAACGATGACGCGGCGGTGCTATTGGTGATCAACCGCCAGGCCGGCGCCAACATCATCGAGACGGTCAACGAGATCAAGGCGCAGTTGCCGGCCCTGCAAGCGGTACTGCCGGCCAGCGTCAAACTGAACCTGGCAATGGATCGCTCGCCAGTGATCAAGGCCACGTTGCACGAAGCGGAAATGACCCTGCTGATTGCCGTGGCACTGGTGATTCTGGTGGTGTTCCTGTTTCTCGGTAACTTCCGCGCCTCGCTGATTCCGACATTGGCGGTGCCGGTCTCGCTGGTCGGCACCTTCGCGGTGATGTACCTGTATGGCTTCTCGCTGAACAACCTGTCGCTGATGGCGCTGATTCTGGCGACCGGGCTGGTGGTGGACGATGCGATCGTGGTGCTGGAAAACATCTCCCGGCACATCGACGAAGGCGTCAAACCGATGAAAGCCGCGTACCTCGGGGCCAAGGAAGTCGGGTTTACCTTGCTGTCGATGAACGTCTCGCTGGTGGCGGTGTTTCTGTCGATCCTGTTCATGGGCGGGATTATCGAGAGTCTGTTCCGCGAGTTCTCGATCACACTGGCGGCGGCGATCGTGGTGTCGCTGGTGGTGTCCCTGACGCTTACGCCGATGCTCTGCGCGCGCTGGCTCAAACCGCACACCCCGGGTGAAGAAAACCGTTTGCAACGCTGGAGCCGGCGGACCAACGACTGGATGGTCGGCAAATACGCCACCAGCCTCGACTGGGTGTTGCGTCATCGTCGTCTGACATTGCTCAGTCTGTTGATCACGGTCGGGGTGAACGTCGCGCTGTATGTCGTGGTGCCGAAAACCTTCATGCCGCAACAGGACACCGGTCAGTTGATTGGTTTCGTGCGCGGTGATGACGGCCTCTCGTTCAGTGTCATGCAGCCGAAAATGGAAACCTTCCGCCGCGCCGTGCTCAAAGATGACGCGGTGGAAAGCGTCGCCGGGTTCATCGGCGGCACCAACGGCACCAACAACGCCTTTATGCTGGTGCGGTTGAAACCGATCAAGGAGCGTCAGCTCTCGGCGCAGAAAGTCATCGAACGTCTGCGCAAGGAAATGCCCAAGGTTCCCGGCGCCCAGTTGATGCTGATGGCGGATCAGGACCTGCAGTTCGGCGGTGGCCGCGAGCAGACCACTTCGCAATACAGCTACATCCTGCAAAGCGGCGATCTGGGTTCGTTGCGCGAGTGGTATCCGAAAGTCGTCGCCGCGTTACGGGCACTGCCCGAGCTCACGGCCATCGACGCCCGCGAGGGGCGCGGCGCGCAGCAGGTCACGCTGATTGTCGACCGCGATCAGGCCAAACGCCTCGGCGTCGACATGAACATGGTCACGGCGGTGTTGAACAACGCCTACAGCCAGCGGCAGATCTCCACGATCTACGACAGCCTCAATCAGTATCAGGTGGTGATGGAGGTTAATCCGAAATACGCGCAGGATCCGGTGACGCTCAATCAGGTGCACGTGATTACCGCTGACGGTGCGCGGATTCCGCTGTCGACCATCGCCCATTACGAAAACAGCCTGGAAGACGACCGCGTCAGCCACGAAGGCCAGTTCGCCTCTGAAGACATTTCCTTCGATATGGCCGAAGGCGTGACGGTGGAGCAGGGCAGTGCCGCGATCGAACGGGCGATTGCCAAAGTCGGTCTGCCGGAAGACGTGATCGCAAAAATGGCCGGCACCGCCGACGCCTTTGCCGCGACCCAGAAAAGCCAGCCGTTCATGATCCTCGGTGCGCTGCTGGCGGTGTATCTGGTACTCGGCGTGCTGTATGAAAGCTACATTCATCCGCTGACGATTCTCTCGACCTTGCCCTCGGCCGGCGTCGGCGCGTTGCTGTCGATCTATGCGCTGGGCGGCGAGTTCAGCCTGATCTCGCTGCTCGGGTTGTTCCTGTTGATCGGGGTGGTGAAGAAAAACGCGATTCTGATGATCGACCTGGCGCTGCAACTGGAGCGCCATCAGGGCCTGTCGCCGCTGGAGTCGATCCGCAGCGCGTGCCTGCAACGGCTGCGGCCGATTCTGATGACCACCCTGGCGGCGATCCTCGGCGCCTTGCCGTTGCTGCTCGGCCGTGCAGAAGGCGCGGAAATGCGCCAGCCATTGGGCCTGACCATCATCGGAGGCCTGATCTTCAGCCAGGTGCTTACCCTTTACACCACGCCTGTGGTTTACCTCTATCTCGACAAGCTGCGCCACCGCTTCAACAAGTGGCGTGGCGTGCGTACTGACGCCGCTCTGGAAACTCCGCTATGACTGACCGTTCGCTTCTCAATCTGGCCACTGCGCGCGGCTCGCGCCTGTTGAGTCTGTCGCTGTGCGTGGCGATGCTCAGTGCCTGCGCCGTCGGCCCGGACTATCAGCGCCCGCAGACCGCCGAGGTCGCGCAATACAAAGAGGCCGAAGGCTGGCGCCAGGCCAATCCGAGCGACTCGCTGGCCCGTGGCGCCTGGTGGGAGTTGTATGGCGATCAGCAGCTCAATGGCCTGATCGAGAAACTCAACAGCTCCAACCAGACCGTTGCGCAATCCGAAGCCCAGTACCGTCAGGCCCAGGCTTTGGTGCGCAGTGCCCGCGGGGCGTTTTACCCGAACGTCGACCTGAGTCTGGGCAAAACCCGCTCCAGTCAGGGCACCGGCAGCAGCAGTTCGAGCCTGAGCAGTTCTGCCAGCGGCATTCGCGACACCTACAACGCGCAGTTGGGCGTGAGTTGGGAAGCGGATATCTGGGGCAAGTTGCGCCGTGGCCTGGAAGCCAACGAAGCCAGCGCCCAGGCCAGCTTCGCCGATCTGGCGGCGATGCGCCTGAGCCAGCAGTCGGAGCTGGTGCAGAATTACCTGCAACTGCGGGTGATCGATCAGCAGAAGAGGCTGCTCGAAGCCACCGTCACGGCTTACGAGAAATCGCTGCAAATGACCCAGAACCAGTACCGCGCGGGCATTTCCGGGCGCGATGCGGTGGCGCAGGCACAGACTCAGCTGAAAAGCACGCAGGCCGATCTGGTGGACCTGATCTGGCAACGGGCGCAGTTTGAGAATGCTATCGCCGTCCTCACCGGGCAGGCGCCGGCCGAGTTCAGCATTGCTGAAACCCAGAGCATTCCGAACCTGCCGCAGATTCCGCTGAGTCTGCCGTCGCAGTTGCTGGAGCGCCGCCCGGACATCGCCTCGGCGGAGCGCTCGGTGATCGCCGCCAACGCCAACATCGGTGTGGCAAAAGCCGCGTATTACCCGGATCTGACCTTGAGCATGAGCGGTGGTTACAGCAGCAGTACCTCGAAAAATCTGTTAACGCTACCGAACCGTTTCTGGTCGGTCGGGCCGAAACTGGATTTGCCGATCTTTGACGGCGGGATCCGTTCGGCCGAGGTTGACCGTACCGAGGCGGTCTATGACCAGACCGTCGCCAAGTACCGCCAGACCGTACTCGATGGTTTCCGCGAAGTGGAAAACTATCTAGTGCAACTGAAGGTGTATGAAGACGAAGCCGCTGTGCGTCAGGAAGCACTGGAGGCGGCGCGCGACTCGCTGCGTCTGACCCAGAATCAGTACAAGGCCGGTTTGATTGCCTACATCGATGTCGTGGTGGTGCAGGCGACTGCGTTGAACAACGAACGGACTGTCCTCAACATCTTGCAGAGCCGCCTGATTGCCAGCGTGCAATTGATTGCGGCGCTGGGCGGTGGCTGGGACGGACAACTCGATGTCAGCGACAATCGCTGATCCGTGGGAGCGAGCCTGCTCGCGAAGGCGTCAGTTCGGTCGACATCGGCGATGAACGTGCTGGCTTTTTCGCGAGCAGGCTCGCTCCCACATTGATCGCGCTGATTGCAGGAATCCTGGGAACGAGGCCCGGGCCAGAGCCTCGCAAAACCATCAAACAAGCGTTTCATCGGGTTGATGGCAAAATGATTACTTTGTCAGTGCGTTCTTCTGCGCAATCAGTACAATCGCCGCATTTGCCCGGCCGAGAATGGATGCAGTACGGCGCGGGTGGTTGCGAGAATCCCCATGCTCATCGGTAATTATTCCTTCACTCTGGTTTTCATTTCGTTGTGTGTGGCGATTCTCGCGTCCTACACCGCGCTCGACCTGACCGGGCGCATCGCGAGCGCCCGTGGGCGCGCAGTGCATCTCTGGACGGCGGGCGGTGCACTGGCGATGGGGGTTGGCGTGTGGTCGATGCATTTCATCGGCATGCTGGCTTTCAAGCTGCCGATCGATCTGGGCTACGACATGGCGATTACCGCGCTATCGCTATTGATCGCGGTACTGTCCTGCGGGTTTGCCCTGTGGCTGGTCAGTCAGCCGAAACTGCCTGTGTTGCAACTGGCCTTTGGTGCCTTGGTCATGGGCGCCGGCATCAGTGCGATGCATTACACCGGCATGGCCGCGCTGCGCATGACCCCGGGGATCGATTACGACCCGACGCTGTTCGGCGCGTCATTGCTGATCGCGGTGGGTGCTTCGGCAGCGGCGTTGTGGATCGCCTTCCGCTTGCGCCAGCAATCGCCGTATGTGCGCCTGATCCGCGGCGGCGCGGCGGTGATCATGGGCATTGCCATTGTCGGCATGCACTACACCGGGATGGCCGCCGCGCAGTTTCCCGCTGGCAGTTTCTGCGGTGCGACGCTTGACGGGCTCAAGGGCAATGGCCTCGACAATCTGGTGCTGATCACCACCCTGGCGGTGCTGTCGATCGCCTTGCTCACTTCGATTCTCGATGCTCGCCTCGAAGCGCGTACCGCCGATCTGGCGCATTCGCTGACCCTGGCCAACCGTGAACTGACGCAACTGGCGTTGCATGACACCCTGACCGGCCTGCCGAACCGCATGTTGCTGGACGACCGGATCAATCAGGCGATGAAAAAGGTTGAGGAACAGGGCGGCTGTTTTGCGCTGATGTTCATCGATCTGGACGGTTTCAAACCGGTCAACGATGCCTTTGGCCACCACATGGGTGACCAGTTGCTGCGCGAAGTCGGGGTGCGCCTGCGCGAAGACCTGCGCAGCCAGGACACGCTGGCGCGGATCGGCGGCGACGAATTCGTGCTGCTGGTGCGCCTGACCGAACCCGACGATGCCCTGAGCCTTGCCGCGCGCCAGGTCGGGTTGATCGCCCAGGCCTTCCGCGTGGCCGAGCACGACTTGCAGATATCCGCCAGCGTCGGCATCGCCTTGTACCCGGGCAATGGCCAGAGCGCTCAGGAACTGCTGATGAACGCTGACGCGGCGATGTATCACGCCAAGGGCGGCGGCAAAAACGGCTACAGCTTCTTTGACGCCTCGATGAATAACAACGCGCGCAAGCAACTGCAACTGTTGCAGGATCTGCGCGCAGCGCTGGAGCACGGTCAGTTCAGCCTGTATTTCCAACCCAAATTCGACGCCGCCAGCGGTCGTCCGGTCGGCGCCGAAGCACTGCTGCGCTGGCAGCATCCGACCCAGGGCATGTTGCTGCCGGACAAGTTCATCGATCTGGCGGAGAAAACCGGTCTGATCATCGCCATCGGCGAATGGGTGCTCAACGAAGCTTGCCGGCAGATGCGCGAGTGGTACGTGCTCGGTTACACCGACTGGCGAATCGCGGTGAACCTCTCGGCGTTGCAGTTCTGCCACGCAGGACTGGTGCGCAGCGTGGCCAAGGCGCTGGCGACGCATCATCTGCCGGCCAACAGCCTGACTCTGGAAATCACCGAAACCACGGCCATGAGCGATGCCGATGCGAGCATGACGGTGTTGCAGGAGTTGTCGGACATGGGCGTCGACTTGTCGATCGACGACTTCGGCACCGGCTACTCGAGCTTGATGTACCTCAAGCGCTTGCCGGCCAACGAGCTGAAGATCGACCGCGGATTTGTCCGTGATCTGGAACACGACAGCGACGACGCGGCCATCGTCTCGGCCATCGTGGCGTTGGGGCAGGCGTTGGGTCTGCGGATCGTCGCCGAGGGTGTGGAGACCGGAATGCAGCAGGACTTCCTCACGCAGTTGGGGTGTGATTCGTTGCAGGGTTATTTGTTGGGGCATCCGATGCCGGCGGATGTGTTCCTGCAGAACATTGCCCGTGGAGAGGCTATGGCGGCTGTCTGACTGCAGTCTGTGGCGAGGGAGCTTGCTCCCTCGCCACAAAAAACATCTCAGTCTCATACATGGTTTTGTCTTTGACAGAGCCCATGCAAAACCGCCCAATGGCGGTTATTCTTCCACCCGACTGTTACGTGTGCATTGGGGGGAAGGGCCAGCATGGATAAAGTCATTGTGATCACCGGTGGCGGGCGCGGAATTGGCGCCGCTACGGCGTTGTTGGCTGCCGAGCAGGGCTATCGGATCTGCATCAACTATCAGTCGGATGAACAGGCCGCGCAAAGCGTGCTGGAGCAAGTGCGGGCGCTGGGGGCCCAAGCCATTGCAGTGCGCGCCGATGTCAGTATCGAAGACGAAGTGATCGCGCTGTTTCAGCGGGTCGACACCGAACTGGGGCGGGTCACCGCGCTGGTGAACAACGCCGGCACCGTCGGGCACAAATCGCGGGTCGATGAAATGTCCGAGTTCCGCATTCTCAAAATCATGAAAACCAACGTGCTGGCACCGATCCTCTGCGCCAAACACGCGATCCTGCGCATGTCGCCCAAACACGGCGGGCAGGGCGGCAGCATCGTCAACGTCTCGTCGGTCGCGGCACGCCTGGGTTCGCCCAACGAGTACGTCGACTACGCCGCGTCCAAAGGTGCGCTCGACACCTTCACCATCGGTCTGTCCAAGGAAGTGGCGGGCGAGGGGATTCGCGTCAACGCGGTGCGTCCGGGTTATATCTATACCGATTTCCACGCGTTGAGCGGTGATCCGGACCGGGTCAGCAAGCTTGAGTCGGCGATCCCGATGGCCCGGGGCGGGCGGCCGGATGAGGTGGCGGAGGCGATTGTGTGGTTGCTGTCGGACAAGGCTTCCTATGCCACCGGGACGTTTGTTGATTTGGGGGGCGGGCGTTGATCTTTGAGATTTGTATTGGCTGATCCGGCCTCTTCGCGAGCAAGCCCGCTCCCACAGGGTAAACGCATTCCAAAGGTGGGAGCGGGCTTGCTCGCGAAGGCGTCATTGGCAGCAACATCAATCTATCAGAACGACCGCACAATCCGCCCCAACGTCTCCATGGCTTTCTCCGAGTCCTCGGTCCACGGGCTGCCGTAATTCAACCGGATACAGTTCCGAAAACGCTGGGTCGGCGAGAATATCGGCCCCGGCGCGATGCTGATGCCCTGCGCCAATGCCATCTGAAACAACTTCAAGGAATCCATCTGCGGTGGCAGTTCCAGCCACAGGAAGTAGCCGCCCGCTGGCTGACTAACGCGGGTCTGCGCCGGGAAGTAGCGGGCAATCGCCGCGAGCATCGCGCTTTGCTGTTCTTCCAGGGCGTAGCGCAGTTTGCGCAGGTGGCGGTCGTAGCCGCCGTGTTGCAGGTAGTCTGCAATGGCCGCTTGTGCCGGCATCGAGGCGCACAGCGAGGTCATCAGTTTCAGCCGTTCGATTTTCTGTGCGTAGCGCCCGGCGGCGACCCAGCCGATGCGGTAGCCGGGGGCCAGGCTTTTGGCGAACGAACCGCAGTGCATCACCAGTCCTTCCGTGTCGAACGCCTTGGCCGGTTTCGGCGCTTGCTGGCCGTAATAGAGTTCGGCGTAGACGTCATCTTCGATCAGCGGCACCTGATGTCGGCGCAGCAGTTCCACCAGTTCCTGTTTCTTCGCCTCGGGCATGGTCGCGCCCATCGGGTTCTGGAAACTGGTCATGCACCAGCAGGCCTTGATCGGATGGCGCTCCAGGGTCTGGGCGAGCACGCCGAGGTCGATACCGTCGCGCGGGTGCACGGGGATTTCCACGGCTTTGAGTTTCAAGCGCTCCAGCACTTGCAGGCTGGCGTAGAACGCCGGGGCTTCGATGGCCACCAGATCGCCCGGCTCGGTCACCGCTTGCAGGCACAGGTTCAGCGCTTCGAGGGCGCCGTTGGTGATCAGCAGTTCTTCCATCGGCAGCATCAAGCCGCCAACCATGTAGCGCAGGGCGATCTGCCGACGCAGTTGCGGGTTGCCCGGCGACATGTCGGTGACCACCATGCGCGGGTCCATCTCCCGCGCGGCACTGGCCAGCGAGCGCGACAGACGCTGCAACGGGAACAGGGTGGGGCTGGGGAATGCCGAGCCGAAGGGCACGGTGCTCGGGTCTTTGATCGATTCGAGGACCGAGAACACCAGTTCGCTGACGTCGACTTCGGTGGAATCGTTGACGTGGCTGCTGATCACCGGCTCGGAAAACGGGCTCGGTGCGTGGGTGTTGACGAAGTAGCCGGAGCGCGGCCGCGCGCGGATCAGACCGCGACGTTCGAGCAGGTAATAGGCCTGGAACACTGTGGACGGGCTGACCCCGTAGGTCTGGCTGGCGTAGCGCACCGAGGGCACCCGTTGCCCGGGGCCGAGGACGCCGGAGCGGATCAGTTCAGCGATGTCGTCGGCGAATTTTTCGTAGCGTTTCATCGGTATCCCGCGATGGACTGAATTCGGATTGCTTTTTGTGGCGAGGGAGCTTGCTCCCGCTGGGCTGCGTAGCGGCCCCAAAAGCTTGTGAGTGCTACGCACTCAAGCGGGAGCAAGCTCCCTCGCCACAGGTATCGCAGTGTCAAAAGAGGACAGCATCTTAAAGGCTCAGCGATTCATCGGCGCCACAAACCTGCTTTTCGCCACGCTATAAATCTCGGGCTCGTCGCTGTCGGCGATCTTGAAGCTCAAGGTCTGCGAGCTGCTGGCCGGGCGCTCCGTGGTCATCGCCACCGACACCGGCACATCGACGATCTCACCCGGCGCCAGGCTCAGTTCGGTCTTGCCCTGCAACTGGAAGCCGTCGCCATCCACCAGGCTCAGGTTGTAGTCCTGACGCTGCTGGGTCTTGTTGATGACCTTGAGGGTGTAGATGTTCTCGATCTGGCCCTGACCGTTTTCGCGGAACAGCCCACGGTCCTTGGTCACGTCGAGCGAGACCATCGGCCGTTCGACCAAGGCCAGCGCCAGAGCGCCGATCATCACCAGCAGCACCGTGACGTAGCCGATCAGCCGTAGCCGCAGCAGATGGGTCTTGCCGCCCTGCAATTCACGCTCGGAACTGTAGCGAATCAAACCGCGCGGGTAGTTCATTTTGTCCATGATCGAATCACAGGCGTCGATGCATGCCGCGCAGCCGATGCATTCCATCTGCAAGCCATCGCGGATGTCGATGCCGGTCGGGCACACCTGCACGCACAACTGGCAGTCGATGCAATCGCCGAGGCCGGCCTCGGCGGGCTTCACATCGCGTTTGCGCGGGCCACGGTTTTCGCCACGGGCGACGTCGTAGGAAATCGCCAAAGTGTCTTTGTCGAACATCACGCTCTGGAACCGCGCATACGGGCACATGTGCATGCACACCGCTTCGCGCAGCCAACCGGCGTTGATGTAAGTGGCGGCGGTGAAGAACAGCACCCAGAACAGGCTGACCCCGCCGATTTGCAGGGTAAACAGCTCTTCAGCCAATGGACGAATCGGCGTGAAGTAGCCGACGAAGGTCAGCCCGGTCAGCACGCTGATCGCCAGCCACAGGGTGTGCTTGGCCGCGCGCCGGGCCAGTTTGTTCAGGCCCCAGGGCGCGGCTTGCAGTTTGATCCGCTGGTTGCGTTCGCCCTCGGTGACTTTCTCACACCACATGAAAATCCATGTCCAGGAACTCTGTGGGCAGGTGTAGCCGCACCAGACCCGGCCGGCGAACACGGTGATGGCGAACAGGCCGAACGCGGCAATGATCAGCAGCGCCGAGAGCAGGATGAAATCCTGCGGCCAGAAGGTCGCGCCGAAGATGTGAAATTTGCTTTCGGCCAAGTCCCACAGCACGGCCTGACGACCGCCCCAGTTCAGCCACACGGTGCCGAAGAACAGCAAAAACAGAAATCCCGCGCCGCTCATGCGCAAGGTGCGGAACAGGCCGGTGAAACTGCGGGTGTGGATGTGATTATCGGTGGAGCCGGCCTTCGCCTTCATCGGGCGACCAGGCACATTTTTTATGGTGGGGCTTGCTTCTACGGTTCGGACGGGGATTTGTTCGCTCATGGTCGTTCGCTCATCAGCCTCCATCAGGCGGATGAACTATGAGCGCCGAACTGTTTGCATAACAGGCTCAGCTATTTGAATAAAAAGCGTATCAGATGGCTTCTGACCCACGCCCTGCGACAACTTGAAGCAGCCCGCAGACGCAGGCGCAAACGCCTATCGCAGGCGTCTGCACCGGGTGTTGATCAGGGTCAGTCAAATCACCGAATCACTCTCGTCGGCCTTCAGATGCTTGCGACCATCCTTTGCGCCGGCGACGGTCAAGGCATCAGCTTCCGCTTCGGTGATGTAAACGCGCCGACTTTCAATTTCCACAAACGACATGGCTTTTTCACTATCTGTTTTGACTTCCAGCGTGTCGCAAATGCGAATTTCCTCGCCATTTTCGACGGTGAAAAAACACACTTTCGCTTCGGGATTGGATTCATCGATTCGAACGGGCATGGGGCTGTCCTTTTTTCTCGGGTGTCTGAAAGGTTAGGGCGCGCGCTTTGCCGATCGTTCTGCGCAACTGATTAATGGTCGCCGCTGTCCATCCACTGACGACATATAAAAAAGGACGGAGCGATGAACGCTTGGTGGGATGAAGTGTGGGAAACGCTGCAAGCAGAATTCGCTGACGTCGGCGATGCCTCGCAATTGACACGCATCACCGTGCGCCTGTTGATGGCAGCGGTGCTGGGCGGGATTCTCGGTTTTGAACGTGAGCACAAGGGCAAGGCCGCCGGGGTGCGCACGCACATGCTGGTGGCGCTCGGCGCGGCGTTGTTTGTGCTGGTGCCGCAGACTTCAGGGGCTGAATCCGATGCCATGAGCCGTGTGTTGCAGGGGGTGATCGCCGGGATCGGCTTTCTCGGTGCCGGGACGATTCTGAAGAATCAGGCAGGCGATGAAGGCCATGTCAGAGGGCTGACCACGGCGGCCGGGTTGTGGATGACAGCGGCGATCGGGGTGGCGGCCGGCCTGGGCAGGGAGGCGACTGCGTTGCTCAGCACGTTGTTGGCGTTGGGGGTTTTCAGCGTGATGCCACGAGTGGTCAGGTTGTTCGAGAAGAATGACGAGAAAAACCAACACCTTTAACCGATCGTTCCCATGATAGATGGGAACGATCGATCGGGTCCTTAGACGATCACCGGCGGCATCGTCGTCGGCGGCTCTTCCTTCGGCGGTGGCGTGGTGCCCGGTGGTTCCTGTTCGGGGATCGGCTGCGGCTCGGTCTCGGGCAGCGTGGGTTTGTCGATGTTCGGATCAGGCGTTTCGGCCGGGATCGGGATGTTCATCTGTAGACCTCCGTGTGGCACATGGCGTGAGAAGTGCTTAAGTGGATTGACCACCGTGTGATGAATTCGATCCGCTTTTTTGTCCAGGCAAATCCCTGTGAACTTTTCCCCGCGCCGGTCGCTCGGAACCTAAGTCAGTTCAAGTCGGGGCCGGTGCCTCGTTGTGACCACCGATCCGGCACAAGAGCGTCCTTGGGGCGTTAAGGAGAGATGCTCGATGTCTGCTGAAAAACCTTCAGAGCAGAGCTATAACCCGCATATGCCGCTGTCGCAGGCGTTGCTGCTGCCGCGCATCGTGATCGAGAACACCATGCCGACTCTTGATGGTGGCCAGTTTGCGGTCAAGTCGATTGCCGGTCGCGACGTCGTCGTCACCAGCAAAGTGTTTGCCGACGGCCACGACAAGCTCGCGGTGCGCATCCGCTGGCACGAGGAGGGCGCAGAGGCCTGGCAGAGCGAGGTGATGAACGACCTCGGCAACAACAGTTGGGAAGGGCGCTTTCGCCCTGAGCATCAAGGACGCTTTGTGTTTTGCGTCGAGGCCTGGATCGATCACTTCACCAGTTTCCAGTACGAACTGGAGAAAAAGCACAACGCTGCCGTCCCGGTTTCATTGGAGCTGCAGGAAGGCCGCAGCATGGTGCAGCAGGCTGCCGAGCGCAGCGAAGGTCAACTCAGCGAACAACTCGCCGCCTTGCATCATGAATTGTCCGGCCTGCTCGAAACCGAGCAGGTGGCGCTGTTTCTGCACCCGCGCAGTGCGCAATTGATGGCCCAGGCCGATCACCGCGCGTATCTGAGCCTGAGTGCCGAATTCCCGATGGACGTCGAACGTGAACTGGCCGAGTTTGCCAGTTGGTACGAGCTGTTTCCACGCTCGATCACCGACGATCCTAACCGTCACGGCACCTTCAACGATGTGCACGCGCGTCTGCCGATGATTCAGGACATGGGCTTTGACGTGCTGTACTTCACGCCGATCCACCCGATCGGTCGCGCCCATCGCAAGGGCCGCAACAATTCACTGACGGCAGGCCCGGATGATCCGGGTAGCCCGTACGCGATCGGCAGCGAGGAGGGTGGCCATGAGGCGATTCACTCGCAGCTCGGTACCCGCGAAGACTTCCGTCGGTTGGTCGCCGCTGCCGCTGAGCATGGTCTGGAAATCGCCCTCGACTTCGCCATCCAGTGTTCCCAGGATCACCCGTGGCTCAAGCAGCATCCGGGCTGGTTCAACTGGCGCCCGGACGGCACGATCAAATATGCGGAAAACCCGCCGAAGAAATATCAGGACATCGTCAACGTCGACTTCTATGCGCCGGAAGCGATTCCCAGTCTGTGGGTCGAGCTGCGCGATATCGTCATTGGCTGGGTCAACGAAGGCGTGAAGATCTTCCGCGTCGACAATCCGCACACCAAGCCGCTGCCGTTCTGGCAATGGCTGATCGCCGATGTGCGGGCGCTGCACCCGGAGGTGATCTTCCTCGCCGAGGCATTTACCACTCCAGCGATGATGGCGCGTCTGGGCAAGGTCGGTTACAGCCAGAGCTACACCTATTTCACCTGGCGCAACAGCAAGTCCGAGCTGGCGGCCTACTTCACCGAACTCAACGAGTCGCCGTGGCGCGAATGCTACCGGCCGAACTTTTTCGTCAATACCCCGGACATCAACCCGGCGTTCCTGCATGAGTCGGGGCGGCCGGGGTTTCTCATCCGCGCGGCGCTGGCGACCATGGGCTCGGGCCTGTGGGGCATGTACTCCGGTTATGAACTGTGTGAAGCGGCGCCGGTACCGGGCAAAGAGGAATACCTCGATTCGGAGAAGTACGAGATCCGCGTCCGCGACTTCAATGCGCCGGGCAACATCATTGCCGAAATCGCCCAGCTCAACCGCATCCGCCGGCAGAACCCGGCGCTGCACACGCACTTGGGCCTGAAAATCTATAACGCGTGGAACGACAACATTCTGTACTTCGGCAAGCGCAGCTTCGACGGCAGCAACTTCATTCTGGTGGCGGTGAGCCTCGACCCGCACAACGTGCAGGAAGCCAGTTTCGAACTGCCGCTGTGGGAGATGGGCCTGCCCGATGACGCGACGACCCACGGTGAGGACTTGATGAACGGGCATCGCTGGGACTGGCATGGCAAGTACCAGTTCATGCGGATTGACCCGGCGTATCAGCCGTTCGGGATTTGGCGGATTACTGCCGCGTAAGACCTTGCTCAAAAACTTGTGGTGAGGGGATTCATCCCCGACTGGCTGCGCAGCAGCCACAAAGAACAACCGGGTAAAACTGAATAAAAGCAGGGCCGCTTCGCAGCCCATCGGGGATGAATCCCCTCACCACAGAGTCCCTCATCACAGGGCATCCGTGTGGTCTCAGTGAATTGAACAGGAGTTTCACATGGCGAAGAAACCCAAGGCAGCCACCTTTATCAAAGACCCGCTCTGGTACAAGGATGCGGTGATTTATCAGGTTCACGTCAAATCGTTTTTCGACTCCAACAATGACGGGATCGGTGACTTTCCCGGCCTGATCGCCAAACTCGATTACATCGCCGATCTCGGCGTCAACACTATCTGGCTCTTGCCGTTCTATCCCTCGCCCCGTCGCGACGACGGTTACGACATTGCCGAATACCGCGGCGTGCACAGCGACTACGGAACCATGGCCGACGCCAAGCGCTTCATCGCCGAGGCGCACAAGCGGGGTTTGCGGGTGATCACCGAGCTGGTCATCAACCACACTTCGGATCAGCACCCGTGGTTCCAGCGGGCGCGCAAGGCCAAGCCCGGTTCGGCGGCGCGCGACTTCTACGTCTGGTCGGATGACGACCAGAAATACGACGGCACGCGGATCATCTTCCTCGATACCGAGAAGTCCAACTGGACCTGGGATCCGGTCGCCGGTCAGTACTTCTGGCACCGTTTCTATTCGCACCAGCCCGACCTGAATTTCGACAACCCGCAAGTGATGAAAGCCGTGCTGTCGGTGATGCGCTACTGGTTGGACATGGGCATCGACGGCCTGCGCCTCGACGCGATTCCGTACCTGATCGAACGCGACGGCACCAACAACGAAAACCTGCCGGAGACCCACGACGTCCTCAAGCAGATCCGTGCCGAGATCGATGCCAATTACCCCGACCGCATGCTGCTGGCCGAGGCCAACCAATGGCCGGAAGACACCCAGCTGTACTTCGGCGACACCGATGCCGAGGGCGTCAACGGTGACGAATGCCACATGGCGTTTCACTTCCCGCTGATGCCGCGCATGTACATGGCGCTGGCCCAGGAAGATCGCTTCCCGATCACCGATATTCTTCGTCAGACTCCGGAGATTCCGGCCAACTGTCAGTGGGCGATCTTCCTGCGTAACCACGATGAGCTGACGCTGGAGATGGTCACCGACAAGGAGCGCGACTACCTGTGGAATTACTACGCCGCTGACCGTCGCGCGCGGATCAACCTCGGTATTCGCCGGCGTCTGGCGCCGTTGATGGAGCGTGACCGCCGCCGCGTTGAACTGCTCAACAGCCTGCTGCTGTCGATGCCCGGCACGCCGACCCTGTATTACGGCGACGAAATCGGCATGGGCGATAACATCTACCTCGGTGACCGCGACGGCGTGCGCACGCCGATGCAATGGTCGATCGACCGCAACGGCGGTTTCTCCCGCGCCGATCCGGCCAGTCTGGTGTTGCCGCCGATCATGGACCCGCAATACGGTTATCTGTCGGTCAACGTCGAAACCCAGGCCGGCGACCCGCATTCGCTGCTCAACTGGACCCGGCGCATGCTCGCCGTGCGCAAGCAGTCCAAGGCCTTCGGGCGCGGCACGCTGAAAATGCTCTCGCCGAGCAACCGACGGATTTTGGCCTACACCCGGGAATTCACCGACGCCGACGGCAAGCACGAAATCATCCTCTGCGTGGCCAACGTCTCGCGCAGCGCGCAGGCGGCGGAACTCGATCTGTCGGCCTACGTCGGCATGGTCCCGGTGGAGATGCTCGGCGGTAACGCGTTCCCGCCGATCGGCCAGTTGAATTTCCTCCTGACCCTGGCGCCTTACGGTTTCTACTGGTTCGCCCTGGCTGCGGAAAACCAGATGCCGAGCTGGCACGTGGAACCGGCGCAGAGCCTGCCGGACTTCACCACGCTGGTGCTGAAAAAGCGCATGGAAGAATTGCTCGAAGCGCCGACCCGCAACACGCTGGAGCAGGGCATTCTGCCGAGCTGGCTGCAGAACCGCCGCTGGTTTGCTGGCAAGGACGCAGCCATCGAGCAGGTCAATCTGGCCTACGGCGTGCGCTTCGGCGATGCGCAGCACCCGGTGCTGCTCAGCGAGATCGAAGTCACCAGCGCCGGGCAGACCAGCCGCTATCAACTGCCATTCGGTTTCATCGCCGAAGATCAGGTCGGGCCGGCGTTGCCGCAGCAACTGGCATTGTCCCGTGTGCGTCGCGGGCGTCAGGTCGGTCTGATTACCGATGCGTTCAGCCTCGAAACGTTTGTGCACGCGGTGTTGCAAGGCATGCAGAGCGCCACCGTGCTCCACTCCGAACAGGGCGAGATTCGTTTTGCGCCGACCGCGAAGCTGGAAAAACTCGGCCTCGGCGCCGAGTCGGAAGTGCGCTATCTGTCGGCCGAGCAGTCGAACAGTTCGGTGGTGATCGGCAACAGCCTGGTGCTGAAGCTGATCCGCAAGGTCGCCTCAGGTGTGCACCCGGAACTGGAAATGAGTGCGTACCTGACCGAGGCCGGCTTCGAGAACATCTCGCCGCTGCTCGGCTCGGTGATCCGTCGCGATGGCGCTGGCGAAGACAATCTGCTGATGATCGCCCAAGGCTATCTGAGCAATCAGGGCGATGCCTGGGAATGGACGCAGAACAACCTTGAACGAGCGCTGCGTGATGAGCTGGCCGACTCGATGTCCGAGCAGGAGCAGCACTACAACGCCCTCGGCGAACTGAAGGACTTTGCCGGCATGCTCGGCCAGCGTCTGGGTGAAATGCACCAAGTGCTGGCGGCGCCAACCGACAACCCCGACTTCGCCCCGCAAACCACCAGTGCCAAGGATGCTCAAGCCGCCGGCAAGGACGTTGCGGCGCAGGTCGAGCATGCCTTGAAGCTGCTCAAACAGCACCAGAGTCATCTGAGTGCGGCGGATCAGAAAATGGTCGCTCGGCTCTTGGACAACAAAAAGGTCATCCTCGGCCATGTGCAGGAACTCGCGCAAAAAGCCGTGGGCGGCTTGCGTATCCGTGTCCACGGCGACTTGCACCTGGGTCAGGTGCTGGTGATCAAGGGCGATGCCTACCTGATCGACTTCGAGGGTGAACCGGCGCGGCCGCTGCACGAGCGGCGCGGCAAACACAGTCCGTACAAAGACGTCAGCGGCGTGCTGCGTTCCTTCGATTACGCAGCGGCGATGACCATCAACGTGCACAACGTCGATCACAGTCCAGAGTCCGAAGCGGCCCGGCATCGGGTTGCCGAGCGCTATCTGCGTGAGGCGCGCGAGGCATTTGTTCAGGCATATCGCCAAGCGGCAGCTAGTCTTGATCATGCCTGGCAGGATCCTGCAGGTGCCGACGCTGCGCTTGCGCTGTTCGGCCTGGAGAAGGCGGCCTATGAAGTGGCCTATGAAGCCGAAAATCGCCCCACGTGGCTGCCCGTGCCGTTGCACGGTTTGTATGGGTTATTGACAGGGCTTAAACCCTTTTCCGATCTTGGTGGAGAGTAGTCATGAGTTTCTCGAACAAGGAACAGGGTCACGCTAAAGAAGCGTTACTGCCGGCGGCGCAGGACATCGACGCGCTGGTGCGCGCCGAACATCACGACCCGTTTTCCATTCTCGGTCCGCACGGCGATGGTGCCGGCGGGCAATTCATCCGCGCTTATCTGCCGGGTGCATTGAAAGTAGAAGTGCTGGACAAGGACAGCGGCGAAGAACGCGGCGAACTGAGCGCCACCGAAACCCCGGGGCTGTTTGTCGGCCACTTCGCGCAGGCGCGGCCGTATCTGCTGCGCACCCGCTGGGCCGGCGGCGAACAGGTGGCGGAAGATCCCTACAGCTTCGGTCAGTTGCTCGGCGAAATGGATTTGTATCTGTTTGCTGAAGGTAATCACCGTGATCTGAGCAGCTGCCTCGGCGCGCAATTGACTACGGTCGATGGCGTCGACGGCGTGCGTTTTGCGGTGTGGGCGCCGAATGCCCGGCGGGTGTCGGTGGTCGGTGACTTCAACGTGTGGGACGGTCGCCGCCATCCGATGCGCCTGCGCCATCCATCCGGGGTCTGGGAGTTGTTCATTCCGCGCCTGCAGGCGGGGGAGTTGTACAAGTACGAGATCCTTGGCGCCCACGGCATCCTGCCGTTGAAGGCCGACCCGATGGCCCTGGCCACCAGCCTGCCGCCGGACACCGCCTCGAAAGTCGCCGCACCGTTGCAGATCAATTGGCAGGATCAGGACTGGATGAACGGCCGCCGCGAGCGGCAGAAGCATTCCGCGCCGCTGTCGATCTACGAATTGCATGCCGGATCGTGGCAATGCGAGCTGGACGATCTGGGCGAAGTCGCCCGCCAGTACACTTGGCCGGAACTGGCCGAGCGGCTGATTCCTTACGTCAAGGAACTGGGTTTCACCCACATCGAATTGATGCCGATCATGGAGCACCCGTTTGGCGGCTCATGGGGTTATCAATTGCTCTCGCAATTCGCCCCGAGCGCCCGATACGGCACGCCGGAGCAGTTCGGTGAGTTCGTCGACGCCTGCCACCGCGCCGATATCGGCGTGATTCTCGACTGGGTGCCAGCGCATTTTCCTACCGATACCCATGGCCTGGCGCAGTTCGACGGCACGGCGTTGTATGAATATGGCAACCCGCTGGAAGGCTTCCATCAGGACTGGGACACGCTGATCTACAACCTGGGGCGCACCGAGGTCCACGGCTACATGCTGGCGTCGGCGCTGCACTGGTTGAAGCATTTCCACATCGACGGCCTGCGTGTGGATGCGGTGGCCTCGATGCTCTATCGCGACTATTCGCGCAAGGCTGGCGAATGGGTGCCGAACCGCCATGGCGGGCGCGAGAATCTGGAGGCGATCGATTTTCTCCGCCACTTGAACGACGTGGTCGAGTTGGAAGCCCCGGGGGCGCTGGTGATCGCCGAGGAATCCACCGCATGGCCTGGCGTCAGCCAGAGCACCCAGCAGGGTGGCCTCGGTTTCGCCTATAAATGGAACATGGGCTGGATGCACGATTCGCTGCACTACATCCAGCAAGACCCGGTGTACCGCGCGCACCATCACAACGAATTGAGTTTTGGCCTGGTTTACGCCTGGTCCGAGCGTTTCATCCTGCCGATTTCCCACGACGAAGTGGTGCACGGCAAACATTCGCTGATCGACAAGATGCCCGGCGACCGTTGGCAGAAATTTGCCAACCTGCGCGCCTACCTGAGCTTCATGTGGACCCATCCGGGCAAGAAGCTGTTGTTCATGGGCTGCGAATTCGGCCAGTGGCGTGAGTGGAATCACGATCAGCAACTGGACTGGTACCTGCTGCAATACTCGGAACACAAAGGCGTGCAGAAACTGGTCGGCGATCTCAATCGCCTGTACCGCGAGGAACCGGCGCTGCACGATCAGGACGATGCGCCGCAGGGCTTCCAGTGGCTGATCGGCGATGATGCGATCAACAGCGTGTACGCTTGGCTGCGCTGGAGCAAGGACGGCAAACCGGTGCTGGTGGTGGCCAACTTCACCCCGGTGCCGCGTCAGTCGTACCGGGTCGGCGTACCGTTCGCCGGACGCTGGAACGAACTGCTCAACAGCGATGCTGACACCTACGCCGGGTCCAACTATGGCAATGGTGGCGGGGCGTTTACCGAAGAGGTGGCGAGCCATGGCCAGTCGCTGTCGCTGGAGTTGAATCTGCCACCGTTGGCGGTGTTGATTCTGAAGCCGGAGGGCTAGTCCAGCCACCGCTAACCCTGTGGGAGTGAGCTTGCTCGCGAAGAGGTCGGAACATTCAACATCTCTGTTGCCTGATCCGCCGTCATCGCGGGCAAGCCTGCTCCCACAGGTGTTTTCGGTGATCCGGGGATCGCTGCCGCAGCAGGATTACAGGTGCACTTCCACCGCCAGCGGCAAATGGTCCGACAAGTGCGTCCACGGCTTGTTGCCGAGGATCTGCGGGTCGTGACTGCTGGCATTGCGCAGGTAGATGCGGTCCAGGCGCAGCAGTGGAAAACGCGCGGGGTAGGTCTTGGCCGGGCGGCCGTGGTGGCGTTCGAACGCTTCGTGCAGGTAATCGCGGCGGGCCAGAGCTACGTTGCCCTGCAACTGCCAGTCGTTGAAGTCGCCGGCGATGATCACCGGCGCATCGTCGGGCAATGATTCGAGCAACTGGCAAAGCAGCTGCAACTGCAATTGGCGATGACTTTCCAGCAGACTCAGGTGCACGCAGATCGCGTGGACTTCGGCGTGCCCCGGTACGTCCAGCACGCAGTGCAGCAGGCCTCTGCGCTCGGGGCCGGTGATCGACACGTCGAGGTTACGGTATTCGCGGATCGGGTATTTCGACAGCAGCGCATTGCCGTGATGGCCGTCGGGGTACACCGCGTTGCGCCCGTAGGCGAAATCGCTCCACATGCTGTCGGCGAGAAATTCGTATTGCGAAGTTTGCGGCCATTCGTTGTAGCGATTGGAATGCCGCTCGTGTTCGCCCACCACTTCCTGGAGAAACACCAGATCGGCCGAGGTGCTGCGCACCGCTTCACGCAGTTCCGGCAGGATGAAACGCCGGTTGAGGGCGGTAAAACCCTTGTGAGTATTGACCGTCAGCACACGCAAGCGATGGATGACGGGGGCGTCGACGGCGTGACGCTTGGGATCGCTGGACACGTTCACTCCTCTGAAAAAACGGCTTCCTTCTCATGCGACTGATGCAGTGGGGTGGCAGTTCCTTCCAGATGCCTCAGGCCTGAACACAAATTGGAGCCGCCAGGAAACCTGTGGGAGTGGGTGTTGCCATGAGCCATTGGCTCTGCGTTGGTCATGGGTTATATGCCCTGACAAAAATCCCCTGTGGGAGCGGGCTTGCTCGCGAAGGCGTTCGACCAGACAACAGCAAAACAACCGAGCAAAACCTCGGACATAAACGTAACCCCGCAAGGACGTTTAAAGTACACGAACCGTTACGCCATAACGGCTACAACGCCTTGCGCCGTTACCTACGCGTACGCCAGAATCCGCCGGCTTACACGGCTATGGGCCGGGCTATATCGTTTCCCAGTCACTGCAAATCAGTGATCGGGTTTGGTAGCCCGTTTCATTACAGTCGTGCGCCACATTACAGGTCCGTTATTGGGGCTCTGCTTTTATGGTGGCCATGCGTGGGGCTCCTTCGGGAGCGCCGGGTTTACTGTTTTGACCGGTCTACCAACCCACAAATGGCCGCCACCCTTCGTTTGGTAGCGAGAGTGATGGCTCCTCATTTATTTAAAACAGTGAGTCACTTATGTTCAAAGCCACACCCAACCCCCCAGACGTCGACCCGATCCCATACGACCCAGCCCTCGACCCGCAGAAGATAAAAGCGGCAACCGACCGCGCCATCAACTTCTACCTCAACCCCGGCGCACTGAAGATCTCCATCCCTTCAGTACCGTCAGGCAAATCAAGCCGAATCTTCCTCATCGACCCCACCGTGGACGAAGAAACATTGCTGGTCGAGGCCTGCGAGTCGTTAGCGGCCGCCAGCGACATGGCGCGCGATATCGGCTGCGCACTCGACGACTCCAACCGCCGGGCCGTGCTGATGCTGCATCAGGTGATCATGCTCAGTGAACTGATGGTCAACCGAGTGCTGGACGGCCGCCGCGTGCCGAACTAATCACGCGGCCCCCTGTAGGAGCTGCCGAAGGCTGCGATCTTTTGATCTTGCTTTTAAAACCAACATCAAAAGATCGCAGCCTTCGGCAGCTCCTGCAGTGAGTAATCCTTTCAAAGTACCTCGATCGGAGTTCCCGCTGATGCCCGAAACCCCACCCAATCCGCCGGCCACAGACCCGGTGTCACCCTACGAATCACTCAACTCCAGAAAACTCCACGAAGCCGCCGAACGCGCCCTCGATCACTACCTCGCGCCCGCGCACATCATGGCGACGCCATACACCCCCAGCAGCATGTTCCTGGTCAACCCGCAAACCGACACCGAATCCCTGCTGGCCAACGCCTGCGAATCCCTGGCCTCGGCCACCGTCATGCTCGGTGACTTCGCCGGGACGCTGGAGGGGCCGAGCCGCAATACCGCGCTGGGCATTGCCCAAGTAGTGATGCTGGGGGAGTTGGCGGTGAATCAGGCGCTGGACAACGTGGTGCCCAAGGAATAGGCGCCAGCAGTTGTGGCCCCATCGCGAGCAGGCGAAGGCCTGCAGGGGGCCACATTCCAATGTGAGTTCGAGCCTGCAAACTCATTGAGATTCACCCCGCCGGCGCCACGGATTCGCACGCATTGAACAGCAAGCACTCATCAAATGAATGTGACGGTGTAGGGCGCAGTCAGCTGCTGCCCGGTGGGACCGTAAAAGTTCGCCGTGTAGACCCCCGGTCCGTTGATTGTGAAAATCCATACCCCATATTCGCGGATACCCGGGTTTACGATTCTTACGGTGTACCTCAGGGTTTCGCTCATGGGGCTGCTTAAGGTGACGACGTGCTCTCCTTTAGCGAAGGATATGATCTGAAAACCCAGCCGCATGCTTCGGTAATCCTCAAATTGCAAAATGCTGCCGTTTGCTGGAACAACCCCGCCTGTTCCTCCGGTGCTCGGTTGCAGCCAGATTTCGCAGACATCCCGCGTTTCTATAATGACGATGAGGTAGGGGGCAGAAGGCTGTTCGCTGCCATACAAAGCCTTGGCGACGAAGTTGTGGGTTGACGCGTCAAGCCCCATCAAGGTGAATGACCAATCCCCCGTTTGCGAGTCCGCATAGACCTCTCCTACGGGTATGAGGTTATCCAGTATTTCGATTTTCTGGCCGTTACTTGCGTTGCCGTACAGGACAATCGTTCTGTCTGGTGTGTCACCGCCACGCAAAATCAACTGGCCTACGGAGTTTCTCGCTGAGGTAATGCTCGGTGCATCGGAAGCCGTCACGGTTACCACCCACGCCGCCGACTCTGACCCGCCTCCATACAAAGCTTTCACCGAATACTTGTGATCACCCAATGCCTGAGCCGTCAGCGTATGAGACCACTTGCCTGCGGCATCCACGGCAATCGGTGTGAAGATCACGACGCCCTCGTCCAGTAGCTCGATTTGCTGCCCGGCGTGGCCTTCGCCGGCAAATACCAGCGAAATATCAGGAGTGGAGCCGCCATCCGGGATTTCAACGTCGCTGGGTAATCCCTTCACCGAGTCGATAGTAGGCGGCACCCACTCCACCACTTCCCCGACGACAAAAACCAACGGATTCGAAAGGCTGGTCTCTTCTGTGGCATGGCGCCAGAGCTGGTAGCGGACGGTGATCTTGCTGCCGCGGTTCGGTTCGATGTGCTTGGCCACGAACTCGGCATCCAGCCTGATGAGCCAGTCCTGTCTGACAGTAAGGGCATTGAACTTGATCGAACCCGTCGCCCCGCCGGAGACGTCGCCCTCCCAGAACCATTGGGCCTCATCGTCTATCACCCATGGCCTCACGAGCGGCTTGTAGATGGTCATTTCAGTGGTCCCTCCGGGCAGGTTGCCCGGCTCCAGGAAATGGTTCTCCACACCCTTGACCATCGGTGCATTCAGCTCGAATTGCGGTTCACCTACATTGAGCACCCTGGCGTGCACGGATTCCTGTCTGGTGATCTCGGCGCCTTTGTCTTTCAGCAGGTGGTACCACACCTCCAGGTTTCCGCCATTGATAGGCTCGAGGGGGTCGTCAGCCACGTTGATGGTAAAACCGTCGGGATTCGCGAGGTCCTTTTCATCCGGAAAGTAATAGCCCAAATCAGGCAGGTGGGTGCTGCCGTCGGGGCTTTTACCCAACAGGAACAGCTCGATGGCGTTGTCGATCTCGATGAGCGGATCAAACGGAATACGGATGTTGATTTCCTTATTGCCAGGGTCGATGAAGTCTCCCACGGCCTCCTTGACCGTCGGTGCGGCGAGGCGGTGGGCTACGCCTTCGAAATCGACAAACTGCCCTTTGGAGAGTGGAAGACTGCTGCCGTTGCGTACCAGGTGATAAGAGAACATGACCTGGGTATTGACCAGTTTGCGCACGTCGGCAATGGGCAGCTTGAAATGGTAGTTATGCGGGAGATTGTCGACGATCTGGGTCGGGGCAGTGACGTCGACCTTTTCGCCATCCACGGTGGTGCCGAACATGGTCAAGTAGATGATGTCATTAAGCTCGAAGCGCGGTCCGGTGGCCGTGACTACGGCCGTAATGTCGTTGTTGCCCTGTTTATCGACGTCAAGCTTGTTGTTGAAAGCCTCCTGAACGATAGGCGCGTCCAGCCGGTCGATGCCGACAGTGACGACGATGCGGGTTTCCTTGCACCAGTCTTCCGATTCATTGTCGACCTTGTCGCGCACCTTGAAGGTGACCGCCAGACCAGAGTCGTCGGTGTCACCGACGCGCTCAATGATGGCTTTGGTGATCCAGATCAGAATCGGGTTGGCCACCGGATCGTCGATCTGCGCCTGGGTCACCGGTGTGGACTCCACAAGGGTGCCACCCCAGTAGAGACGGATGACGTCGTCCACTGCGATGTCAGGGTAAGGCAGGCCGCTGCCGGACTCGGACCTGATGACAATCGGCACTCCCTCTTCGGCAACGTCTTTGTCCACACCGCCGTTGACGATTTCCGGGGGAATGTACATGTACAGGTTGGAGTGACCGGGGCCCGGGTCGATGTCCTGGCCACCGGGGAGCTCCAGTTTGACGAAGAGGTCGAGGGGCTTGTCCGGACGCTCTTCTTTTTGATTGGGCTGTTTGATTTCGTAGGTGAGCTCGTAAGAACCGGTCTGCAGATGACGGGGTGCCACCGACAAGACTGTGGGCTGGTCGAGTTCGCTCTTATTGATGATGGGACGCCCGTCGACCTCACGGCCATCGAGCAGCAGCTTGACGGTGTCGCCGATATCCTTGCGGGCCCAGGGGGGGATCAAGACAAGCATGCCGAGGTCAGGAAAGGCGAATACCGCCGCGCGGTTGATCCCCCACTGGCCGGAAGGCAGGAGGCGCCCGGGGACCCACGGGTCCAGCAGTGAATGGGGGGCAGAGATTTTTTTCTTGGGCTGAACGAGCATGGTCGGAACTCCGTGCGAACTGTCGGGAGACAAAGGGCGTGGAGTTATTCAGCGCTGAAGATGATGGCTCTGGCTACTGTCAGAAATTACAGGTAGGCGCTGTTTTCTGACGAGTGGTAAGGCACAGCCCGACGGATAAAAAGACGCTTCCCGGCATCCCCTCGGCGCCTTCTGTGCGTGTCGCCGGCAGTGTCTGCAGGGCTTGAATGAGATGGTTGCCAGCCGTACCGGCCTCTTCGCGAGCAAGCCCGCTCCCACAGTTTTAACCGGGTGTTGCCGTAGCCATTGGCTCAGCGCATATCGATGTGGGAGCGGGCTTGCTCGCGAATGCGGTGTGTCAGCCGACACCTTAAGTGCCTGACACGGCCTCTTCGCGAGCAAGCCCTTTCCCACAGTTTTAACCGGGTGTTGCCATAACTATTGCCTCAGCGCATGCCAATGTGGGAGCGGGCTTGCTCGCGAATGCGGTGTGGCAGCCAACACCTTAAGTGCCTGACATGGCCTCTTCGCGAGCAAGCCCTTTCCCACAGTGTTAACCGGGTGTTGCCGTAGCCATTGGCTCAGCGCATATCGATGTGGGAGCGGGCTTGCTCGCGAATGCGGTGTGTCAGCCAACACATTAAGTGCCTGACACGACCTTTTCGCGAGCAAGCCCGCTCCCACAGGGGGGAATGTATTTCTTCAGATGAGGACAATTTCGTAGGGCAAGCGCATCCGCTCGAGGATTACGCGTGGCAGCAGCGGCGCGATGCCGATCGCCGGTTCGCCTTTGAGCTGGCTGGCGTAGGCGTGGGTGGCGTGGCTTTTGCGCGCCACAGTCCAGGTGTCGAGTCGCAGTTTGCGAGCGCGTTCCCAGGGGATCAGGTTCTGATCGCGTTCCGGCCAGTGCCAGGCCCAGACTGGCACGTCATGGAAGGTCGCGCCGACTTGCGCTGCCGCTTTGGCACTGGCGCGGCCAACCGCTTCGTGGTCGTCAGTGCGATCGTCGCGCCAGGTGCTGAACACCACATCGCCGGGACGCAGGTAGCGGGCGATGAAGTCGGTGAGGTCGGCCTCGCGGTCGAGCAGGGCGTTATCGGTAAACCCGCCGCGCACCCATTTCAGGCTGTGCATCGGCAAGCCGAGACGGCGCAGGGCCTCGACGCTTTCCTGGGGGCGGAATACGCTCAGGCGTTTTTCCGACCATTGCCGCGAGCCGGGATGACTGGCGCTGCCGTCGGTGATCGACAGCAGTTGCAGCGGATGGCCGAGGCTGGCGAGCAGTTGCAGGAGCCCGCCACAGGTCACCACTTCATCACCCGGATGCGGGGCGACGACGACGGCTCGGGCCCCGGGGGGTACCAGACTGTGGGTATTGATGACGGGAATGTTGTCGAGCTGCGGGGCACTGTTCCATATCTGCGCCGGCAGCGGGTTTTCGCTGAGGAATAACGGTTTCATGGGTGTTACGTCCTTGTCGTCTCTGGCCCTCAGTCGTATCTGCACCGTGGAAAAGCAGGCGCGCTCGACCCGTGAAGGCGGATGGATTGCCGTGCGACGCTCCGAACCCTGGATTGCCGCGCAGCAGAGTATTGCTCATGCCAGCCGATTCGTCGCGTCACAGATCAATCTGATCCGCTTTTTTTTGGCCAAGCTGTGCCAGATTTCGCAGATAGTCACCAAATCCACCCCGTGCGCGACTGTCCAGACGGGCGCTGGTGCGCACTTGCGGGCGATGGCTCCAGGCGATGTCGGCACCGCACCGCTCCAGTCGCCGCACCAGTTGCACGTCCTCGTCGCAGGCCAGCGGCGGGAAGCCGCCCGCCCAGCGATAGGCGTCGGCACTGACCCCGAGGTTGGCGCCGTGGATGTGCCGGTGCCCGTCACGGGCCTGATAGTGACTGTGATAGCGGATTTGCGCGGCTTCGTCGAACGACTGATCCCAGTGTTCGACGGTCACCGTACCGCACACCGCGTCGGCACCCAGCCCGAGCTGCGCCACCAGCCAGTCATCGGCCACCCGGCTGTCGGCGTCGGAGCAGGAGATCCAGCGCGCGCCGCGTTCCAGCAGGATCTGCGCGCCGGCGGCCCGGGCCTGGCCGACATTGCGTGCGTCGATGTGCAGGCTCAGCACCGGAAAGCGGTTGACGATCTGCGCCGAGCGATCGGTGCAGCTGTCGAGCACCACCAGTACTTCGACCGGTTCGCCGGCCAGCAGCCCGTGTTTGCTGGCGCGCAGCGCTGCGCTCAGGCATTGCTCGAGCAGGTCTTCCTCGTTATGCGCCGGAATCAGAATACCGATCATCGCAGGCCCTCCAGTGCGGCCACCGAGCGCGGCTCGCGACTCCAGACTTCAAGGATGAAGTCCGCTTCCTGATGCAGCGCCAGACGCGGCAGCGGCAGTTGCTCGTGAATCAGGTCATGCACCTGACGGGCATTCAGCGGGCAGCCGTCGATGGGCGGGCGCCAGTGGCAGGCCAGCAATTGCCCGTCAGCCGTCAGGGATTCATTGATGCGCCGGATCACTTCTGTCAGATCCTGGGCATCGAGGTAGTAGCCGATTTCGCTAAATACAATCAGGTCGAATTTTTCTTCCGGCCAGTCGCCGGGCAGGCGACTTTGGCGCACCTCGGCGTGGTCAAAAAGGCTCAATCGGGTACGCGCCAGATTCACCGCCGCACTGGCGGTGTCGCAACACAGCAGACGGTCACAGCGCCCAGCGAGTTCGGCGCTGAGTTCGCCATTGGCGCAACCGGGTTCGAAGATCGCCCGATAATGTGCGCGGGGCAGGGCCGCGAGGGTGATCGCGCGTTTGCGCTGTTCGTACCAGCGCTCGCGGAACGCCCAGGGATCATCGTTGGCGCTGAACAGACCTTCGAAGTAACGATCATCGACGCTCATAGGAACACCACTTCAAACGGTTGCAGCAGACGATCCAGCACGTACGGCGCCAACACCGGTTGCAGCCCGGCTTGCGGGTCGCCTTCCAACTGACTGGCGAACGCATGCACCGCGTGGCGTTTGCGCGCCACTTGCTCGGCGGACAACAGAATCTTGCGCGCGCGCTGCCACGGCACCGAGGCGTCTTCGGGGGAAGCCCAGTGCCAGGTCCATACCGGCAATTCGTGGCAGGTGGCGCCGACCCGTCGTGCGGCTTCGATACTGGCACGACCGGCGGCTTCGTGATCGCAGTGGCCGTCCTCGCACCAGGTGCTGAACACCACGTCGCCGGGGCGCAAGTGGCGTTCGATGAACGCGACCAGCGACGACTCATCAGCGGCGACCTGGCTATCGGTGAAACCGCCGCGCAGCCATTTCATGCGGTGCAGTGGCACGCCGAGGCGGCGCAGGGCTTCGGCCGATTCCTGCGGCCGCACCACGCTCAGGCGTTCCACCGGCCAGCGCTCGGAACCGGGATGACTGGCGCTGCCATCCGTGACCGAGATCAGTTGCAACTGACGCCCGGCGGCGGCCAGCAACTGCAGCATCCCGCCGCAGCCGAGCACTTCGTCGTCCGGGTGCGGGGCGACGACCACCGCCCGCGCGCCCGGTGGCACCAGACTGAGGACATCGACGCTGTCCAGCGCCGCCAGGTGCCGGGAGTGTTGCCATTGCAGCAGGGAAGTACCTTGGTGGCCGATGATCGGATCGGGTTTGTTCGCGGCATTCATAGCGTCCAGGCCTCCTCGGGGTGTTCGGCCAGCGACTGGCCGAGCGCGGCGAGGTCACGCTCGGCATGGCTCTGGCGCAGGAACACCGGCAGATCAGCGATCAGCCGGGCGAAGTGCCGATCCTTGCAGAACGGCCCGGCACCCAGCGCACGCCCGACGTCGCGCATCGCTTGCTCAGCGGATTGCTCGACTACGGCGCGGGCACGCCGCGCCAACAGTGCGGCATCGGCCTCGGGATGCGCATCAATGTGCAGGGCACTGAAACGCAGTACATTCGCCGCCGCGTACAGCGCCGCATCGACCGCCCCGAGATGGGCGAGGGCGTGCGGCTCCTGGCGTTGCGCGCAGTGTTGCCGCAGTGCTTCGGCGATCTGCCGCGCCGCGCCATACCAGCACGCAGCGATGCCGATCCCGCCTTGCCAGAAGCCCGGACGATTCAGGTAGTCACCGGGATTGCCGATGGCTTGGGCTTCGGCAGCGTCGAACAGCACTTCGACGCTGCCGGTGGCGCCCATGCCGACCGCTTGCCAGCCCTGATCGGTGATGGTCACGCCCGGTTGATCAAGCGCCACGGCGACCAATTGCTGACGATCCTCGGCGTCCCACGCGGTGAGCAATGCATGGCTGAGCACCGCCGCGCCAGAACACCAGGCCTTGCGTCCGTCGAGGCGCACCATGTGCCCGGCCGGTCGCACCTGCACCCGCGCCTGCGGCGGTTCAGCCGCCCACATGCCCCAGGTGCTGCCCGGAGTTGGCGAACCACCGAGCTGTTCGATGATCGCCAATGCGTCGGTGTGGCCTTCGTAGAGCTTGCACAGGCCCAGATCGTGCCCACCAACTTCGGCCAAATGCTGAAAGCGCTCCAGCGTGCGGCCGCTGCCCGGTAACGGCAACCGATCCAGACCAGCCTCGACCAACGCCCGCAGGCAGTGGCCGAGGGCGGCGGTGTCAGGATAATCAGGCGGGCGGCGCGCCAGATAATGTTGCAGGTCCATATCAGTCTTCTTCTTCGCGTTGCAGTTCGAACAGCAGCAACGAACGGCCGGTGACCGAATATTCATGGCCGAACTCGAAGCGTTCCTGACCGCGAACCGCCGGTTGATTGGTGTCGACCATGCAGGTCCAGAAACTGCCTTCCGGCACTTCCGGCAGACTGAAATTGACGATGTCGTGATGGGCGTTGACCACCAGCAGCAACGTTGCGTCGGCACCTTTGCGGCGAATCCCGGTTTCCTGTGCGCGACCGTCGAGGAGCATGCCCAGGCAGCGGTTGTGCGCGTCGTGCCAGTGTTCGGTGGTCATCTCGGTGCCATCCGGCGCGAGCCAGGTGACGTCCTTGACGCCGATGTCCTCGTTGTACTCGCCGACCAGGAAACGCCCACGGCGCAGGATCGGATAGGCCATACGCAGCTTGATCAGGCGTTTGACGAATTTGAGCAGCGCCTTGCCGTCCTCGCTGAGATCCCAGTTGACCCAGCCGATCTCGCTGTCCTGGCAATAGGCGTTGTTGTTGCCGTCCTGGGTGCGGGCGAATTCGTCGCCGGCGACGATCATCGGCGTGCCCTGTGACAGCAGCAGCGTGGCGAAGAAGTTGCGCATCTGCCGGTGGCGCAGTGCGTTGATCTCCGGATCGTCGGTCGGGCCTTCGACGCCGTGGTTCCACGACAGGTTGTTGTTGCTGCCGTCCTGGTTGTTTTCGTCGTTGGCCTCGTTGTGCTTGTCGTTGTACGACACCAGATCGTTGAGGGTGAAACCGTCATGCGCGGTGATGAAATTCACCGACGAGTAAGGCCGCCGTCCACGCTGATTGAACATCTCGCCGGACGCGGTCATGCGGCTGGCGAAGTCAGCTACCTGGCCGTCATCGCCTTTCCAGAACGCGCGCACGGTGTCGCGGAATTTGTCGTTCCACTCGACCCAGCCCGGCGGGAAGTTGCCGACCTGATAACCACCGGGGCCGCAGTCCCAAGGCTCGGCGATCATTTTCACCTGACGCAGCACCGGGTCCTGCCGGCAGGCGACGAGGAAGCTGTGACGCTCGTCGAAACCGTCGTGATAGCGCCCGAGAATGGTCGCCAGGTCGAAGCGGAAACCGTCGACGTGCATCTCGCTGGCCCAGTAGCGCAGCGAGTCGGTGACCATTTGCAGCACACACGGGTGACTGAGGTCGAGGGTGTTTCCGGTGCCGGAATCATTGATGTAGAAGCGCTTGTCGTCCGGCATCAGGCGGTAGTAAGAGGCGTTGTCGATGCCGCGCATCGACAGGGTCGGGCCTTGTTCGTTGCCCTCGGCGGTGTGGTTGTAGACCACGTCGAGGATCACTTCCAGATTGGCCTCGTGCAGGTGCGCGACCATCTCCTTGAATTCGGCGATCTTGCCGCTGGCCAGGTAACGCGGATCCGGGGCGAAGAAGGCGATGCTGTTGTAGCCCCAGTAGTTGGTCATGCCCTTGTGCAGCAGGTGCTGGTCGTTGACGAAGGCATGGATCGGCAGCAATTCCACACTCGATACGCCGAGTTTGCGGATGTGCTCAAGCACGTCATCGACCATCAGACCGGCAAATGTACCGCGCACGTTCTCTGGCACCGAGGGGTGACGCATGCTGATGCCGCGTACGTGGGTTTCATAAATGATGGTTTTGTCCCACGGCACGCTGACGCGGTGGTCGTTGCCCCAAGTGTGCGCGGGGTCGATGACCTTGCACTTGGGCACGAACGGCGCGCTGTCACGTTCATCGAAGCTGAGGTCGGCGTCGGGGTGGCCGATGGTGTAACCGAACAACGCCTCGGACCATTTCAACTGGCCGACCAATTGTTTGGCGTAAGGGTCGATCAGCAGTTTGTTGTGGTTGAAGCGATGACCATTGGCCGGGTCATACGGGCCATAGACGCGGTAGCCGTAGATCAGCCCCGGATGGGCGTCGGGCAGATAGCCGTGGAAAATCTCGTCGGTGTATTCCGGCAGTTCGATACGTTCGAGTTCGACTTCACCGGCATCGTCGAAGATGCACAGTTCGACCTTGGTGGCGTTGGCGGAAAACAGCGCAAAGTTCACCCCCAGACCATCCCAGGTTGCGCCGAGCGGGAAGGGCAGGCCTTCACGGATTCTCGATGGCTCAGCGTGCGCTGCGGGCTCGGCCTTTTTTTTTGGACTGGACATGATTGCTCCTGCAAAACGGGTTGGTTCGGATAACGGATCAACTGTGGGAACAGAATCTGTGGTGAGGGGATTTATCCCCGATGGGTCGCGCAGCGGCCCTGCGACTGCTTCGCAGCCGATCGGGGATGAATCCCCTCACCACAGACATCTCTCCCTGACAGGGGTTGTTTGGGGTTTCTTGAGGACGAGTTGGCCCTCGGTGGCGAGCGAACTCGCCACACAGTGATTCAGTTCAATATTCCGGGTGGGTCAGTTGGCCGGGGGCTTGCGTGGGGCGCGCGGCTTTTTCTCGGCGGGCTTTTCACCCGGCGGTACGACTTTGGCGGCGCTTGCCGGTTTGGCTTTGGCCGCCGCCGGAGGCTTGGGCTTGGCCGCCGGGGCCTTGCTGTCGGGGCCTTTGCCGGCGGCTTTGCTGCCAGCGGCTTTGGGCGACTTCTTCGGCGCCAGAGCCTCGGCTTCGGCCAGTTTGCGCGCCATTTCCCAATGACGCGCTTCATGACCTTCAGGTTTGCCCTCGGATTCCCAGATCTGATAGGCAAACTCGCGGATGCGTTTATCGTCGGTACTCATCGCAATGCTCCTGAACTGAACTCGTCGTTACTTAAAGAGTTGGGTAAACAGATTGACCGGGAAATCCCCCAGCGCGGCGCTGACGTTCAGCTCCCTGTTTTTTGTGACTGCGCTGCTGTGAAAAAGTCCCTTCAGGTTTGTGTCAGAGGCGGCGAACGGTAAAACCACTCGCGTATCGCCCCAGCGCAGCGCATCCACCTGCGGCACGGCACTGTTTTCCAGCAACGTCGCGCAGCGGATCGGCACGATCACGATGGCGTAGTCGCCCTCGTGCTCACGGGCGAACGCGAGCACGTTGTGCGCCTGCTCGCCCAGCACCTCAAGGGCTTGATACGAGCCCCGGCGAAACAGCTCGGCGTGTGCGGCGCGCAGGTTCAACACCTGGGCGATCAACGCTTGCTTGATGCGCCCGTCACGCCAGTTCGCCAGCAGTTCCTCAAGCGGCGCGTGTCCGTCCAAAGCCTGCTCGCGTGCGGCGTAATCCACCGGTCGGCGGTTGTCCGGATCGACCAGGCTGAAGTCCCAGTACTCGTTGCCCTGATACAGATCCGGCACCCCCGGCACGGTCATGCGCAGCAAGGTTTGCGCCAGACTGTTGAGGGCGCCGGCCGCAGCGATGCTGTTGACCGTCTTGCTCAGCGCGGCGCGCAGCAGTTCGCCTTCTGCACCGGTGAGCAGTCGCTGGGTGAACGTCTGCGCTGCGTTTTCGTAGGCCTCGTTGGGCGCACTCCAGCTGCTTTGCAGCTTGGCTTCGCGCAGAGCTTTCTGTTGCCACTGCCAGATGCGCTCGGCGTATTCGCTGAAACCTGATTGATCGTCGTCACGCAATTGCAGCGGCCAACTGCCCAGCAGCGCCTGATAAAGGATCAGTTCATCGCCGGACGACGGCACTTGATCATCGTCGCGCAACGGCCGGGCGAGGGCACGCCACAACTCGACCTGCTCGGCGTACCAGTGGCTGCGTTCGCTGAGAATCGCCAGGCGGGCGCGGGTGTCCTCGCCGCGTTTGTGATCGTGGGTCGCAGTGGCCAGCAGGTTGTCGGGGAACGCCGCCAGCCGTTGCTGATTGACCGCATGGAAGTCGCTGACCGGCGCGCTGAACTGCTCAGTGTTGTAGCCGACGTCATTGCGCGACAGCAGCACCGCCGAGCGATACAGCGCGGTGTCTTCCACGGCTTTGGCCGCTGCCGGTGAGGTCAGTTGCTGGAAGCGTACACAGGCGTGCTTGAGGATCTTGCGCGAGCGCCCGCGCGGCTTGTGCCGCCAGGGCGTGCCACCGAGCCAGGCCGCCACGCAGTCAAGCACCGGCCAGTCGCCTTCGCCCAGCGTCTGCCGCGCGCCGTCCATGGCTTGCTGGAAGAACTGTTCATCCTGCGCCGAGCGACCGAGCGCGCTGATGTAAGTGCGGTATACCGGGAAATGCACGATCAGCGCCTGCAACACCCGGCGGATCGCGCCGAGGGTCAGGTCACGGGTCATCAAATCGTCGCGCGCCACTTGCAGCAGCGCCTGGGCAACGCTTTCGCAGTCGCTGGCCAGCGAGCCGTTGAGGATCTGCTGGCGCGCCAGTTGCGCTTCTTCGATAAACGCCGCCGGGCGCTCGGTGCGCCGTTGCCACAGATCGCCGAGCACGTATTCACCGTCGGGATCGTGTTGCAGCAACGACAGTTGATTCATGAACTCGTAACCGGTGCTGCCATCCACTGCCCAGTCGGTGCGCAGGGTTTCGCCGGCGCCGAGAATCTTCTCGACGTAGATCGGCAAGTGCCGGCCCGGCGCGAGAAAGTCGAGGCGCCGCCGCAGTTTTCGGCAGTAGCCACGCGGATCGGCGAGGCCGTCGATGTGGTCGATGCGCAAACCGTCGACCAGCCCCTCGCTAATCAGCTGGAAGATCTTGCCGTGGGTCGCTTCGAACACGGCCGGACGTTCGACGCGCAGGCCGCCGAGTTCGTTGATGTCGAAAAAGCGCCGCCAGTTGATGTCATCCGCTGCGGTGCGCCAACTGGCGAGACGGTAGCTTTGGCGCTCGAGCAACTGGTGCAGCTTGTCGAAGCCTTCTGCGGTGGTGGAGTCGTAATGCGCGAGACTTTCCTCGATCGCGGCGAGGATCTGCGGATCGCTCGCCAGCTCTTTCAGTTCTTCCTTGAGCGGCATCGCCAACGCATGCGCGTCGGTCTGGTAGCTGAGGGTACTGAAACGATCGGCCAGGGATTTCAGCGCCTCGACTGGTTTTAACAGCTCGCCGTAGTCATTCGGGCAGATCGGGAAGTGGTGGTCGTAATGCTCGACGTGGAAGCGTCCTTGCTGCGCATCGAAGCGCAATTTCAGCGTGCCTTCCTGCAGGGCGATGCCGTAATCGCTGCCAAGAAACGGCAGCAACAACTGGCCTTCCATCAACGGGTCCGGCGAGTGCCACTGGATGTCGAAGAACTCGCCGTAAGGACTGAGTCGGCCCCATTCCAGCAGATCGAGCCACCAGGGGTTATCGCTGCCGCCGACGGCCATGTGGTTGGAGACGATGTCGAGGATCAGCCCCATGTTATGTTCGCGCAGGGTGCTGACCAGACGTCGCAGCGCCGGCTCGCCGCCGAGCTCCGGGTTGACTTGGGTCGGGTCGACCACGTCGTAGCCGTGCATCGAACCGGCGCGGGCCGCGAGCAGCGGCGAGGCATAAATGTGGCTGATGCCGAGGCGGGCAAAGTACGGCACCAGCGGCACTGCCTGTTCCAGGGTGAAGCCCTTGTGAAATTGCAGGCGCAGGGTCGCGCGCAGTGGCTGGATGAGCGTCTGGTTCATTGGTCACGCTCGGCAGCTTGCAGGCGCGCGCAGGCCAGCAGTTCCAGACGCCGCGCAGCATCGACGCCATCGAGCAACGCTTCGCTGTTGCCAGGCAAACGCCGCGACCAGTTCGGATGGCTGTCGATGGTGCCGGGCAGGTTGGCCTGTTCGTCGATGCCCAGCGCGTCCTCCAGTGGCAGCAGCACCAGCGGCGCGCGGGTGTGACCGAGGAAGCGCACGCTGGCATCCACCACTTGATCGGCTTCGTGGGACTCTTCGCGAAAGTTCTGCGGGTCTTGACTCAGCGCACCGCGCAGGCCTTCGCGTTCACGCTGGCGATGACGGCGCCATTCAATTTCACCGTTGGCATCGACGAAGCCCAAACGCGAGTTCCAGTCGATGTCGCGGCCATGCCACCAGCCGTTGAGCGTCGGCAGGTCGTGGGTCGTGGTGGTCGCCAGGGCGTTATCCGGCCAGTCGAGAATCGGTTTGAAACGGGTGTTGTCCTGTTCGAACAGCAGCACGCGCATGCCGAGTATCGAGCGCGCACTGAGTTTTTCCCGCAGGCCGTCGGGCACGGTGCCGAGGTCTTCACCGAGGACAATGGCCTGGTGCCGATGGGATTCGAGGGTCAGCAGCCGCAACAGATCGTCAAACGGGTAATACAGATAAGCGCCATCGGCCGGTGCGGCGCCGTTGGGGATCACCCACAGGCGTTGCAGGCCCATCACATGGTCGATGCGCAGCCCGCCGGCATGGGCGAAGTTGGCGCGCAACATGTCGATGAAAGCGCGAAAGCCGTTGCGGATCAGGCCTTCGGGGGAAAACGCGGAAATCCCCCAACCCTGACCGGAGCGGTTGAGAATATCCGGCGGTGCACCGACGGTGAGCGAGGCCAGCAGTTCGTCCTGAAAGCTCCACGCCTGGCTACCAGCGCCGTCGGCACCGACTGCCAGATCAGCGATCAGGCCGATGCGCATGCCGGCGCCGCGCGCAGCGGTTTGCGCACGCTCCAGGCAACGATGGATCAGCCATTGGCAAAAGGCGAAGTAGCCGATGCGCTCGGCGTATTCTTCGGCAAACGCTTCGAGGGCGGCGCCACGCGGTTCGTGCCAGTGCTCCGGCCACTGCCGCCAGTCGAGGCTTTCGCCACGGTCGGCACGCATTTCCTGAATGGCTTCGAAGCGGCAGTGATTTTCCAGCGCTTCACCACCGGCATGGCGGAAACTGGCGAAGTCGGCATGCAACGGATGCTCGCCCGTGACGAAGCCGTCGTACAAGGCTTGGAGCAATTTGTACTTGGCATCGGCGGCGGCCGGCCAATCGATCAGTTTGAGGTCTTCCAGTTGCCTGAATTGCTCGGCCAGACCGCTGGCGTCGATCGCATCGCGCAACGCCCGTTCGCCAAGGATCGCGCCCGGTGCGGCATACAGGGAATTGAGGAACAGCCGGCTGGACGGCGAATAGGGGCTGTAGCGCCCGGTGTCGGCGCTGAACATCGCATGCAACGGACTGATCGCCAGCGCATCGGCGCCGCGTTCGCCGGCCACTCGGGCCAGCTCTTCCAATGCCTGAGTGTCGCCGAAACCGCCGTCGCCGGGGCGGCGCAGACCGTACAGTTGCGCGCTCAGGCCCCACACACGGGGGATCGGATTGTCCACCGCATCGCCAACGCTGAAGCAACGCTCCGGCGCCACGGCCAGGGTGAAATACTGATCGGCGATGTGCACCTGTTGATAGCCGACCGGGATCAGCCCCGGCAGCACGGCTTCGGCGTCGAGCTTGAGGTTCAGCCGCGAGCCGTCTTCCAGATGGATTTCGCACGGGGTTTCAGGTTCGAAGTAGCGGGCCAGATCAACGCCGACGCCAACGTCTGCAGTCAGCAGGGGGGGCAGGTGGCGATCCTGCTGCACCTGTTGCAGTTGCAACAGGCTGGCGTCGATTTCCTGGGCGGTATTGGCCGGATGGCCCAGGCCGGTGAGGACATTGCGCAGTACTGCCGGGGCGACTTTCTGCGGACGGCCGTTGGCGTCGATCCAGTCGACGGCAAGGCCGGCGCGGCTTGCGAGTATTTCCAGTTGCGCATCGCTCATAGGCGCTCTCCATCCAGAGGTTGCAAGGGGGTTGCGGCCGTGAGGCTGACAAGCGCGCAATACGGGGCGAGGATGCCCGGTTCCGACAAATCGTCTGCAGGCGGCTGCTGAAACAACCACACGGCGTCGGTCTGTGCAGGGTTGACCACTGGCGTATCGCTGAGGTTCAGGTCAATTCGCAGCTGACTGCCATCGCCCAGGCGCCAGCGCGCAGTGACCGCGCCGAAGCCGAGCATGTGCGCGCCCAGCGCCTGGGTGCCGGACAGATTGGGAATGATGTAGCGGTGGCGCAATTGCAGTAGTTGCCGGTACAACGCGAGGGTTTCCTGCTGTTTTGCGGTGCCGCTGCCAATCAGTCGGGGCTGCGAGGCGTGGAAGGTCTCCTCGGCATTCGGGTCGGGGATCTGCTCGCGTTTATGCGGATCGGTAAACGCGGCGAACCCGGAAAACTCGTTGCGACGTCCCTCGCGCACCAATTCGGCGAGTTCGCCGTGGTGGCTGGTGAAGAACAGAAACGGTTGCTCGGCGGCGTATTCATCGCCCATGAACATCAGCGGGATCATCGGCGATAGCAGCAACAGCACCGTGGCAGCCCGCAGTGCCCGTGGATCGGCGAGGTGATGCAGGCGCTCACCGAAGGCACGGTTGCCGATCTGGTCGTGGTTCTGCAGGAACAGCACGAAAGCGGTGGAGGGCAGGTGTTCGCTCGGTTCGCCCCGGGGCTCGCCGTGGCGGGTGATATGGCCCTGAAACACGAAACCCTGGCTCAGACAGCGCGTCAGTTGTTCCGTAGGTTGCAGCGCGTAGTCGGCGTAATAGGCGTCGGTTTCGCCGGTCAGCAGCACATGCAGGGCATTGTGGCCGTCGTCGTTCCACTGCGCGTCGTAGTCGTATTCGAGCAGGCTCGACTGGTTGAGCTCGTTCTCCACGGTCAGCCAGACGTGGCGAGCCGGATCAGTCTGCTGACGAATACGCTGGGCGAGTTCGGGCAGGAAATCCGGACTTTCTATCGCATGCACCGCGTCCAGACGCAGGCCATCGAAGCGATATTCAAACAGCCACATCAGCGCGTTTTCGATGAAGAACTCGCGAACTTCATCGCGGCGAAAATCGATTGCGGCGCCCCATGGGGTCTGTTTGTCTTCGCGGAAAAAGCCCTTGGCGTAGCGGCCAAGGAAATTGCCGTCGGGGCCGAAGTGGTTGTAGACCACGTCGAGAATCACCGCCAGACCATGGCCATGAGCGCTGTCGATCAGATGCTTGAGCTGTTCCGGGGTGCCATAGGAGGCTTGCGGAGCGAAGGGCAACACGCCGTCGTAGCCCCAGTTGCGGGTGCCGGGGAATTGCGCCAGCGGCATCAATTCGATAGCGGTGATGCCCAGTTCGGCGAGGCGCGCCAGATGCTGTTCGACTTCGGCAAAGCCGCCGAGTGCACCGACGTGCAACTCGTAAATCACCGCTTCGCTCCACGGCCGACCATGCCAGGTAGTGTGGCGCCATTGATAAGCCAGCGGATCGACCACCACGCTGTAGCGGTCAATGTCGCCGTCCTGAGCACGGGAGGCCGGGTCGGGCACCTCCAGTTCGCCATCGATGTTGAAGCGGTAACGGGTGCCCGCCGGGCACCGGGTCTTGATCACGAACCAGCCATCGGTCTGCGGTAACATCGGCAAGGACTGGCCATTTTCAAGTTCGACACTGACGTAAAACGCATCCGGTGCCCACAGCGCAAACTGAGTGTGTTCGGCGTCCTGCATGATCGCGCCGTGGGGCCAGTTTTCTTGGGTCCTTAACGGCATCGTGAAAAGCTCCGTGAGTTATTTGTGGCCGGCTTTACCCAGCGCCTTGGCGACCAGTTGTTCGTAGAGCTCGGCATAGGGTTCGACCGCTTTGCACCAGTTGAACGGCGCGGCCATCGCCCGGCAGCGCATGGCATTGAGCAGGTCGGGGAAGGCGAATACCTTGAACGCGCGGCTCAGGGCTTCGCGGTAGCTGTCGGCCGTGGATTCGTCGAAGAGGAAACCGGTGACGCCATTCTCGATGGTGTCGGCCAGGCCGCCAGTGTTGCGCGCCACCGGCAGCGAGCCGAAACGCTGGGCGTACATCTGGCTCAGGCCGCAGGGCTCATAACGCGACGGCATCAGCAGGAAATCACTGCCGGCGAACATGCGCCGGGCATCGGTCTCATTGAAGCCGATGCGCACGCCGATCTGCCCGGGGAAGCGCAGCGCCAGTTCACGCATGGCCTGTTCTTCTTCCGGCTCGCCACGGCCGATGATCGCGATCTGGCCGCCGTTCTGCACGATGTACTCGGAGACTGCTTCAGTCAGGTCCAGGCCTTTCTGATAGACCAGGCGCGAGACCACGGCAAACAGCGGGCCAGTGGAATCTTTCAAGCCAAACAGTTCACGCACATGGGCGGCGTTGACGGCTTTGCCTTCCCAGTCGCCGATGGCGAACGGCGCAAACAGGTGCGGATCAGTGGCCGCGTCCCAACTCTCGTCGATGCCGTTGGGAATGCCGCTGAGCAAGCCTTGCTGGGTCTTGGCGGCGAGAAAGCCATCCAGACCGCAGCCGAAATCCGGGGTGGTGATTTCCTGGGCGTAGGTGGCGCTGACCGTGGTGATGTGGCTTGAATAGGCCATGCCGGCCTTGAGGAACGACATTTTGCCGTAGAACTCCATGCCTTCCTGTTGCAGGGCATGGGTCGGGATGCCGAGTTCCGGGCACGAGCCGAGGCTGGTCACGCCTTGATAAGCCAGGTTGTGAATGGTGAACAGGGTCGGCGTGCGCTGCCCGCGCCAGTGCATATAAGCAGGGGCAAGGCCGGCAGGCCAGTCGTGGGCGTGCACCAGATCCGGGCACCAGTGAATTTGTGCGAGGTTGGCGGCGATGTCGGCAGCGGCCAGGCCCAGGCGGGCGAAACGAATATGGTTGTCCGGCCAGTCGCGACCGTTATTGGCACCGTACGGCGAACCTTCACGTTCATAGAGTTCAGGGCAGATCAGCACATAGATCACCAGCCCGTCCGGCATGTCCATGCGGCCGATCTTGCACGGGGGCAGCGCGGCATGGCCGCCGAGTTCGCCGATGATATGGATCGGGTTCTCGCTGTGCATCACCTGCGGATAACCGGGGATCAACACGCGCACATCGTGCAGGTGCGCCATGGCGCGGGGCAGGGCGGCGGAGACGTCACCCAGACCACCGGTCTTCACCAGATCGGCGATTTCCGAGGTCACGAACAACACTTTCTTCTTGTTGGGATTCTGGCTGGCGACCGGCGTCAGCGTTTTGGTGCCCGGGACGTTGATCGACCGGCTGCCGGGAAGACTCACCGTGCTCGATTCGCCAACCGACTGCTGAGCACGCTCTCCCTGAATATCCAATGCCGCACTGATCATATGAATCTCCCGTCTCGTTGATCTGTTTCTTGTCTGGAACAAGCCATATCCATGGCCAAATCCTGTGGCCGGGCGCAAACGCGCCACGCATCGGTGAGCAAACGCTACCCAACACGCGCAAGCAGAATGGGTGAAGGGGGCGTTGCAAGGATTGCACCAGTCACGTTGCCCCTGTGTTGCAGATGACCCGCCGCTTCACGCAAAAGTTTCGACTTTTTTTACGTGCAGTGACCGACTGGTCTAACCCCGCGAAAATCAGTCTAGGCCAGATCCTAGAGCGGGCGAGAGCAAATGGGTAAATTGTTCGACAATCGGTTTGCAGGCGGTGAAAGACGTGGTGTGCAGGGCTGAACGCACCGACGAAGTGCAGGTTTTTTTCTATGGAGGGGCCAAAACGGTGACTGGTCGGTCACGTTTCTGTGCTAGCGGGGAAGGAGGTTGCACTGTTGTGGTGCGGACAGTTTGTTGATGTGTTGTCTATTAAGGCCCCTTCGCGAGCAAGCCCGCTCCCACAGTTGATTTGTGTACGACGCATTTCCAATGTGGGAGCGGGCTTGCTCGCGAAGGCGTCAGTCGGGCCACCGCCGTCCAGCAATGACGATCAGTTCAACAGGCGCAGCGGGCTACCCGCCGCCCAAGCCTGAATATCCTCGATCATCTGCGCAAAGAACTGTTCATAGTTCTGCCGACTCACATACCCCACGTGCGGCGTGGCCAACACATTCTCCAGTGTGCGAAACGGGTGCAGTTCAGGCAGCGGCTCCTGATCGAACACATCCAGCGCCGCCCCGGCGATCTTGTGTTTCTGCAATGCCTTGATCAGCGCCGCTTCATCGACGATCGGCCCGCGCGCGGTGTTGATCAGCAGCGCGGTGTTTTTCATCCAGTCCAGCGCCTGCGCATCGACCAACCCGCGGCTGCGTTCGCTGAGTACCAGGTGCACCGAGAGCACGTCGGCCTGCTCGAACAATTCCTGCTTGCTGACGTAGGTCACGCCGGCCTGCTGCGCGCGCTCGGCGGTGAGGTTTTCGCTCCAGGCAATCACGCGCATGCCGAACACCTGACCGAATTGCGCGACCTTCTGGCCAATGCTGCCAAGACCGAGGATACCCAGGGTCTTGCCATGCAAGTCGCCGCCCAGCCCTTGCTGCCAGCCACCGGCGCGCAAGGAGTTGGCTTCATTCACCAGGTTGCGCGTGGCGGCCATGATCAGTGCCCAGGTCAGTTCCGGTGCCGCATGCTTGTAGCTGTCGGTGCCGCAGACTTTGATGCCGAGACCGGCGGCCGCCTGCATATCCAGTGCCGCATTGCGCATGCCGCCGGTGACCAGCAGCTTGAGGTTCGGCAGGCGCTGCAGCAGATCCTGGTCGAAACGCGTGCGCTCGCGCATCACGCAGATCACCTGGTACTTGCCCAGTCGTTCGGCCAGCACGGCGTTGTCCGCCGCGTAGTCATGCACGAAGCTGACTTCGCCGATGCTGTCGAGCACCGACCAGTCGACCACGCCCCGTGCCACGTCCTGCCAGTCATCGATTACTGCAATCTGCACCGCCATCAGCCTTACCTCATCAACGAACGGGATTGGAATTGTTCAGCCAGCCGAGCAAGGCCTGATGAAATTTTGCCGGTTCTTCCATCTGCGGCGCGTGGCCCAGGCCGTGGAATTCCACTAGCGTCGACTGTGGGATCAGCTTGGCGACCTGTTTGCCGAGCACGTCATAGTGACCGATTTTCGTCTTGACCTCGGGGGAAGCGAGATCCTTGCCAATGGCCGTGGTATCAGAGGTGCCGATCAGCAACAGGGTAGGCATCTTCAGGTCCTTGAACTCGTAGTACACCGGCTGGGTGAAAATCATGTCGTAGATCAGCGCCGAATTCCACGCCACCCGGGTTTTCCCCGGGCCATTGCTCAGGCCGGCGAGCATGTCGACCCAACGGTCGAATTCGGGTTTCCAGCGGCCGTCGTAATAGGTGGTGCGCTCATAGTCGCGAATGCCTTGGGCGGTGACTTTCAGTTCGCGCTGATACCACTGATCAACGGTGCGATAGGGCACACCGAGGGCTTTCCAGTCTTCCAGACCGATCGGATTGACCAGCGCCAGTTGTTCGACTTGATCCGGGAACAGCAGCGCGTAGCGTGTGGCGAGCATGCCGCCGGTGGAGTGGCCGAGCAGCGAGGCTTTCTGGATGCCGAGCGTCTTGAGCAGGCGATGAGTGTTGGTCGCCAGTTGCTGGAAACTGTATTGATAGTTGTCAGGTTTGCTGGAGGTGCAGAAGCCGATCTGATCCGGCGCGACGACCCGGTACCCGGCCTCGCTCAAGGCCTTGATCGAACTGTCCCAGGTGGCGGCGCAAAAGTTCTTGCCGTGCATCAGCACCACGGTGCGACCGTTGGCCTTGCCTTGGGCGGCAACGTCCATGTAGCCCATCTGCAGGGATTTGCCCTGTGACTCAAAGGCAAAGTGCTTGAGTGTGTAGGGGTATTGGAACCCTTGCAGCTCCGGGCCATAGGTCGGGGCGTCGTTCGGGGCGTTGTCGGGCGCTGCTTCGCCGGGCACGGCCGCCTGGGCCAATAGCGGCAGCGCTGCGCTGAGGAACAGGCCGGGCAGCCAGCGTGTGAGCGTGACGGACATAAGGGCAAACTCCATGGAAATCGACCGATGCTGGAACGCCCGGATTAGGGCGACGTTAACCACATGCAACGCCGTGGCGTGAATGTTCAACCGAGCCAGCCCAGGGTCAGCATCGCCACCACGGCGTAGCGCGCAGCTTTGGCCAGCGTGACGATCAGCAGAAAGCGCCCCAGCGGTTCGCGCATGACGCCGGCAATCAGGGTCAGCGGATCGCCGATCACCGGCAACCAACTCAGCAGCAGCGACCAATGTCCGTAGCGCTCATAATGTTTGCGCGCGGTGGCCATGTGTCTGGGGTTGACGGGAAACCAGCGTCGATTCTGAAAGCGTTCGAGGCCGCGTCCCAGCCACCAGTTGACCAGCGAACCGAGGACATTGCCCAGCGTCGCCACGCCCAGCAGGCCCCAGAGCCAGTAACGGTCACTGGCGATCAGACCGACCAGCAGCGCTTCGGATTGCAGCGGCAACAGCGTCGCAGCGCCGAACGCCGCCGCGAACAGCCCGACGTAACCGGCAGCCATCAGTGGGCCGGGTAGTCCGCCACCACCACATCCGTGCCGTCCTTTTTCAGGCCGATCACTTGATAGGCATCGCTCATACCGTCCATTTCCATGCCCGGCGAACCCATGGGCATACCCGGAGCGGCGATACCCAGCAGATCGTCGCGCTTGCTCAGGGCCAGCACTTGTTCAGCCGGCACATGGCCTTCGACGAACTTGCCGTTGATCAGCGCGGTATGGCAAGAGCCGAGGCGCGGTGGCACGCCGTGTTGCTGCTTGAAGCTGCTCATGTCGCTTTCGACGTGATCTTCGACTTTGAAGCCGTTGGCTTCGAGATGGCTGATCCATTTCTTGCAGCAGCCGCAATTGGCGTCGCGATGCACTTCGATCGGGATCAGCTCGGCGGCCTGGGCCAGGGAGGACAGGAGCAGGGCGCTGAGGGCGGCGATTCGCAAAGGGTTTCGCATGAGGGTTCTCGACTCGCAGACAATCCAGTGATGAGCAGTTGTAGTGAGGGGATTCAGCGAAACGTCGCACCGCCCCGATGGCCTGCGCAGCGGGCCTGAAAGGAGAGGCGCTTCGCGCCTGTCGGGGATAAATCCCCTCACTACAGGTCATTTTTCAAACGGCCATTTTGACCGGATTATCCTGCCGGGCATCAACGGAGTGTTTCAAGTTGATACAAGGCAGGCTGGCAGGATGATCATGGATCAAGCCTGACAGCCTGCTGAGCGGGAGATTACAAATCTGTCAGGCAGAATGGAGATGCGCTCTGTGGCGAGGGAGCTTGCTCCCGCTCGGCTGCGTAGCAGTCGCCAATCGGTCAATTTCGGCTTCCTGTTTATTCCGCTGCCAGAGTTGGGGCCGCTTCGCGACCCAGCGGGAGCAAGCTCCCTCGCCACAATAGACTGGTAGCGGAATCAACGGACTTTGAACCGCCCCATGATCGCGCTCACCCGGTTATTGGCTTCCAGCAGTTGGCGGGTGTTAAGTTCGCTGGCCTGGCCGCTGTGCACCAGTTCTTCGACCATGTGGCGGATCTGCACCATGCTGCGGTTGATCTCTTCGGTGACCGCGCTTTGCTGTTCGGCAGCGGTGGCGATCTGGGTGCTGAGGCTGTTGATGTGGCTGACCGAACCGGCCATTTCATCGAGGCCCGAGTTGACCCGCGCCGTGGCGTCAGCGGCGGACTGGCAACTGGCCTGCGTGTTTTCCATCGCGGCGACCGACGAACTCACGCCTTGGGTCAGTCGGGTCAACATCTCGTTGATTTCCGAGGTGCTGGCCTGGGTGCGGGCGGCGAGGGCGCGGACTTCATCGGCGACCACGGCAAAGCCGCGGCCCTGTTCACCGGCACGCGCGGCTTCAATAGCAGCGTTGAGCGCCAGCAGGTTGGTCTGCCCGGCAATCGCGCCGATCACCCCGAGAATTTCGGTGATGCGCTGCGCATCCTGCTGCATGTTTTCGACTTTCTGGGTGGCACTGGCCACCTCGTCGATCAAGGCCACCACACTGTTGGTCGCTTCCCCGACCACGACCCGCGAACGGTCGGCGTTTTCGTTGGCGCGCTGGGTGAACGCTGCGGTTTCAGCCGCGTTCTGCGCAACGCTTTCGGCGGTCGAGCTCATCTCGGTGATGGCGGTGACGGTCTGATCGGTTTCCGAAGCGTGGCGCAGCAGGATCTGGCTGGTGTTGGCCGACGTACGCTGCAGGTCATCGAGGCTCGAGGCCATGGCACCGGTGGCCTGCGTCACTTCGCCGATCATGTTTTGCAGGTAGGCAATGAAGGTGTTGACCGAGTGGCCGATGGCGCCCAGTTCGTCTTCGGCGCGGATGGTGATGCGGCGGGTCAGGTCGGCATCGCCGCTGGACAGCGAGTCGATGTTGGCCTTCAGGGCTTTCATCCGCGAAACCAGTTGGCGGATCGCATAGACCTGCAACAGCACCAGCAGGATCACCAGCGGAATCTGCAACAGGCTCAGGCTGCTGAGCACGTCGTCGCGCTGGGCGGTAAGCATCTTGGTCGGCAGGGCGGTAGCGAGGAACCACGGCGTGCCCTCGATCGGGCGCATGAAGAAGGTGCTGGCTTCGCCGTTGTTGTCAAACTCGACGCGTTGCGCCTGATCACGGTTTTGCAGGCCAGCCTTGACCTGACTGGCGAAGGTCGAGCCGGCGGCGAGTTCACTGATGTTCTTCAGCACGATCGGGCCGCTGATGCGCGAGCTGTTGCTGATGATCTTGCCGTCGGCCTCGACGATCAGCATTTCGGCGTTCAGGTCTTTTTCCTTGCGCGCCACCAGATCATTGAAGAAGCCCAGCGTCACGTCGATGGTCGATACGCCCCATGCCGCGCCGTTTTTCTGGATCGCCATGGCGCAGTTGGTGCGCGGTTCGGCGCTCGCATCATCCTTATAGGCCGCAGCCCAGGCGCACTGGCCGCGCGGGGTCTGCATGCCGCCCTTGTACCAGCTCTGGTCGTAGTAGTTGGGGGCGGCGTCGCTGTTCCAGAAAGTGTTGACCGCCAGTTTGCCCGAGGCGTCGCGGTGCCAGAAGGTGCTGAATTTGTTGCGCCCGGCTTCGCGCTGGCCCGGCAATGGCCAGATCCCGCCACCGAAAACTTTCTGCTCGCCGTATTGATCCACCAGCCCCGGCAGCACCGTATCGATGGCCGCGCTGTCGAGCAGCGGAATGGTCTGGGTAATGCTGCGCTGCTGTGACTGCACTTTGTTCAACTCGCCCTGAATCTGTTCGGCGACTTCGGCGATGCGGTTGAGTACCACCTGTTCTTCGGTCTGGCGCAGCTTGGGCGCGACCAGTTGGCTGATACCGACCACAGTCAGCACCGACAGCAGCAGGATGAACAGAACCAGAAACAGCGTGTAGCGAGCCTGAATGGTGCGGAATGCGGGCATGGATACCGGTCCTTGAGCTGCGATTTTTTATTGTGGGTCGAGGGAAAAACGGCGGGATTACACCAGCGTATCGTCGGCGAACGGCGAAGCTTTAGGTACTTTCGTGCAAGAAAGCGATGGGCTGACAGAAGGGCGTATCGACCTCGATACAAATGAATTCACCGGCACGTCAATCGGGGTGAAAAAGGAATCGGCAGCTATCGTCAAACTGCCATGAAGCCGCGTCACAGTGAACGTCTGGCGATTTGTATCTAGAATGTACAGAAATTGTAAGCGACCGCACTAAAAGGGTTGGTGCCATCACTGGGCCGGTAGATACTTCCCGGCATTCGAGTGGTCCAGCAAGGACATTTCATGGTTATTTCACAGGGAGTCTTCTCATGACGATCGGCATTGTCGGCGGCTGGGAGAGCAAGGCAGGGGTGCTGGTTCGCAATACAGGCGCGAAAAAGCAGGTGGCGCAGAGCGTCAAGGTGCAACAGATGCTGACCATGGTCGGCAACGATCCGAACGCGCTGAACACCGCTGAAATGGACAAGCAGGGCCTGCGCAAGAACATCAAGGGCTTTGATCCGGCGAACACCTCGGTCAAGCAACTGGGCAATCTGAGTGCCTTCCTGCGTGGCCGCGGGCTGATTTCGGAGATCACGTCCTTTACGTTGATGAACGCCGGCGACAAGTTCGACCGGTTCGGCGTGACCAAAGACGTCGATGCCAAATTCAATGCGCTGGAGTATTTCGCCACCCAGCTCGACGCGATCCAGACCAATGGCCTCAATGGCAATGCGTACGGCAAGAACCTGATCCCCGAATACAAAAAGGCGATCTACGTGCTGCAGAACCTGAAAACCTACGGTGAAGGCAACGCGCCGAAGCCTGTGGACCAAGGCGTCAAAGCCAAAGCATAAGCCGATCAAAAACGGCCCACCCATACGCTGGGTGGGCCGTTTTCGTTTCTAGCCCTGAAACCCTTCGCCGGTCTGCCGAATATGATCCTGCAAACGCTGCATGTGCGGGCAGTGCAACGTCAGCGTGGACGGCTGACAGCCGCGATGAAACAGCGCCAGCCAGCCTTCGCTGCGTTCATCGGGGACAATCCCGGTGAAGGCGAAACCTGCAGCCGCGAGTTTTTCCAGTGAGCTGGAAAACCCTTGGGCGAGTCTGAGCCGGATCGAAATCAGCCAGTGCGCCGGCAGTTGCACCACTTGCTTGAGCAAGCTGTCATCGAGCTCTTTGAGCACCATGTCATAGCGCCCCAATGCACGTTCGAAATGCACCCTCGGACCTTTCCACGGCACGGCTTTATCGCTGGTCCCGAAAGCTGATTCCAGATGCGACATCAATTCCCGGCAATCCTGTGGCCAGGCCAGTGCCGGCAGCGGGCGACGGTAGCCGTCTATGGTGCGGTGGCCGACAACGATCGTCTCACGCCCCGGCCCGCCGAACGGAGAGGGTGCGTAGTCCGGCAACAGTCCAATGCTGTGGAACCCGAGACCGGCGGCCATGCGCTGTGTGTAGGGATGGTGCGTGACCTGTTTGATTGTCACGCCCTGGCAATCAAGCGCCTGTGCATGAATCAATAACTGCTGGCCCAACTGTGTGGCGATGTTTTGCCCGCGAGTGTCCGGGTGCACCACCGTCAGTGCCAGTTCCGCAAGAAAGCTTCTGCCTGACTGGCGAAACAACGTCGCGTGCCCGCAGATTTTCTCGTTCACCACCGCTACCAGCGAGTGCCAGCGACCGTCGTTGTGGTTCTGGCTGATCATGCAGGGCAGATACACGTGCGGTTGAGGGTAATGATCGCCGTAGACTTCCTCGAACAGGCGACTGACGGCCGGTGCGTCAGCGATGCGGTAGCGTCGCAGGGTTACCGTGTCCATCATTCTCGCCTCGGGCGCGGGTTTTCATAATCGCGCCGGTCGACGACCCTCTGCCGCTTGCCAGAACGTGGATGACAAGTCAGTTCATCGCCTGCACAAGCGATGACGTGCAGATCGAGCAACTGATCGTTGTGCAGAGTCCCGATCAGCGGGTATTGGTCGATCAGCGCACGGCGCAGTCTTGAGGTTGTCAGGGAAATGTCATGCGTTAGCGTACCCGGCACCCACCGCAGGCTCAGCAGGTCTTTTTTCCCCTGCTGTTCGATGACCAGTTGCCAGTTGTCGCTGGTGCCGACGCTTTGCACCAGATCGCCAATATCACCCGTGTCCAGGCTCAGTACACCTACTCGAACACGCTGGCTGCTCATGCCGCGTCCCATCAGGGCGAATTTGCGCATCGGGGTTCCGCTCGGTTCGCGCCAGCACGCCAGGTCGCCGACGGGGTAGCGGATCACCGGCATCAGGCGACGGGTGAGGTTGGTCACCACCAGCCTGCCGTTGCGGTTGCATTCTTCGATGACCTCACCGCTCACCTCGTCGATGATCTCCAGCAGATTGTGCCGCTCCAGCATCCGGTGTTCGCCCAAGGCGCAATCGCGGGCACTGATGCCGATCAGCCCGGCATCGACGCTGGCGTAGCCGATGGAGGCGATACGCGCGTTCGGGAACACCCGATGGAGCAATTGCAGTTGCGCGGCGAACAGGCTTTCACCGCCATAGAGCAGGGTTTCGATACCCTCCAGCACAAGTGACTGACGCTCAAGCCAAGCGGCCAGTTTCAACAGTTGTGCCGGTATGCCAGCCAGCACATTGATCTGGTAGGCAACGATCGAGTCGACCAGTACCGCGCTGTCGACGGCTCCGGTGAAGGGAAACTCGCTGACGGCTGTCTCGACATGGGCCAGGGCGTCGTGGACGAATATGAAACTGGCATACAGATCCCCGACGAAAAACAGGTTGGCAACCCGGTCCCCGGGGTTCAGCTGCGCCGTGAGGTGGCTGCCGAAATCGTGTACCAGGGTTTGCCATTCTGCGCGGGTAAATAGCGACAGTTTGCCCGCGCCAGTGGTGCCTCCGGTCTTGAAGATCAGCGCATCGTTCAGCGGGCCTGTCAGCACCGGCCATTGCCGTGGATTCTGGCTACCTAGCCAGTATTGCTCAGGGTCAATCTCGGGCAGTTCGCTCAAGGCGCTGATGGGCATCGCGACTGCCTTGAGGTGTTCGCGGTAATACGCGGAATGTCGGCGGACGTAGCCGAGCAAGTCGTTCAATTCAACGGTCGTGTTCATGGTTTTATCTTATAAAAGTGGCGGGTGGCCGCGTGCAGGTCTCTGCTGTCAGCGGCGCGTATCAATCACTGTCGGCGTTTTGCCGCTGTGCCTGTTTCGAGCGAACTGCTCGATTGCACATTGCTCGATGTCGACCGTCAGCAATCCGCTTTGCATCAGCGTGGTCAGCGTCAGGTAATTCTGCAGTCGTTGCCGAGCCTGTTCCGGTGCCAGCGGGCAGCGCAGGCGCATGCGTTCCAGGCCGTCCGGGCCGTGATCGAGGACCAGTTGAAACGGCGCCTGCAGGTGCTGCGCCAGCGTCGCCAGCGAAATGAAGTCGGTGCCGATGCGCAGCAGCTTGCCGTGGCGTTGCAGCAGTTCGAAGCGCGGCGAAGTCAGGCCGCAGGCGCACGGGCCGGGGAGCCAGCGCCCGCTGTCACCGATGTCATAACGCTGCACGGACTGGCCCTGACGTGCCCGAGTGGTCACCAGCAAACGCCCGGGTTCGCCATTACTGACTGGCGTGTCCTGATCGAAATCGACGATTTCCAGATGCTGGATCTCGCTCATCAGGTGAAACGCGCCATCTGTTGTGGCCTGGCAGGCATGGCCGATGGGGCCGGCATCGACGCTGCCGTAAATCGCCGAGCGGATCAGGCTCACACCGCAGCTCTGCAGCAATTCGCGGGTTGGCTCACTGAGGTGTTCGCCGCCGAGAAAGACTTTTTCGATGCCACCATAGCGCCGCAATGTTTGCTGTTCGTTGAGGAACAGCCGGTGCAGGGTGGCGGGCATGCCGATCAGCACGGTGATCTGCTGTTGCTCGATCATCTGCGCGATCTCCCGGTAATCGTCATCCGCTGGCGCGCTCATTGGCCAGTGCCGGGCTTGCAGTTGCTCCAGCACCTTGGCAAAACTGGAGAAGCCGCCGTACAGCCCGCCGCTGAAGAACAGGTTCATCACGCGGTCCCGCGTCGGGGCCAGGCCGGCTGCCAGCAAACCATCGGCGGCGGCACGCATCTGACGCTGGAAATCGTCGTAACTGAAACCCGAAAGCACGGGGGTGCCACTGCTGCCCCCGGAGCGAAAATACAGCTGCGCCTGCGGGTGCGGCGGTCGATCGATGAACGTGTCCTTGTCCATGATCGGCACGCCGGCCAAGGGCGGTGGCGATGGCTGGCGATCCAGCGTGGCGTGGTGCGCCAGTGAGTTCGGCGTCAGGCTGACCGACACTCGGCGGCTCAGACGCTGCAAGGCGTAGACGCCGTCATGGGGTTCGCCGTCGTAGCCATCGTGGATGGCGGCGATCGGCACAATGCGGGTAACACCGGCGGCGATCAGTGTCCGCGAAAGCTCGGCGATCTGCGTCTCCGGGCACAGCAGGGCACAGCTTTGCAGCACGTTGCGCCACGGCAGCAACGTCGCGGTCAGCAGCTCGCGGGGCAGGGGCTTGAGCAACAGGCTGCGAAACAGCGCCGACGGTTCGAGCTGGCGGTCATGGCTCCAGATCACGCGCCACCCCGGCGCGCTCCAGACCCGGCCGGTGTGCCCGGCAAAACTCTGGGCCAGCCGCGCCATTGCCGTACAGGTAGTGATTTGCGAAGCCTCTTCAAGCGTCGGTGTGAGGGCCGGCCACTGCCCGGCGCGACGCTCGAACGCGACGGCCAGTTGGGCACCGATGTCGCTCAACACCGCTGCATCGTCACTGTCCACCAGCAACCATTGCGGGCTGGAGCAGGCTTGCTGATCGAGGCGGCACACCTCATCGACGATGGCATCGAGTACGGCGGGCGAGACCGCGTCCGGGGTCAGATAGGCGAAGCTGATGCGGTGCCCCCAGTCGATCCAGCGACAGCCTGGCGGCACCTGTTGGCGAATGGCTTGCAGCGCGGTTTCGCCACCCCAGGCCGCGACGCCGTTGGCGTGCTTGCACAGTTGGCCGATTTGTCCGGTAATCGTCGGCAGGACTGCCACGTGACCGTTGAGTTGCCCGCTCGGGTCGCAGTCGAGAAACGCCTGGAGCAAGCGTGCGGTAAAGCCGCCGTCGCTGCTGCTGGGGCGCAGCCAGTTGACGTTACCGCTCAGCAGACTTTCGATTACCGCACAAAATGCCAGCAGCGGCGCATTGGCGGGCGTGATGTGCACCACCAGGCCCAATGGGCTCCAGCGTTCGAAACGCGACTGGCGATAGTCGATGCGGCGCAGAGAGTCGGGTTGCAGGCCGAGCTCGCGATCAAGTTTGGTTTGCAGCGTGGCGGGCTGGCAGAAATCGATCAGGGCCTGGCGTTGTCCGGCATCAAGCGGCAGTTCCGGTTCTTCCCGTTGCAGGCGTTTGGCGAATGCCTCGGCAGTTGCGAGCAGCGTGCTGATTTCAAGGGGTGTCTGCAGCCGATTGGGCAGCTCCAGGTGAAGTTGCTGCAAGGCGCTTTCGAGGTTGCAGTCGGTGTGCAGCTTTCCGTTGATCAAGTACATGTCAGTGCCTCCCCAGCAGTTCGGAAGCAGCCATGGCGCAGCTTCTGGCGGCTGCGGTGCCGGCGCGGCCATGCAGGTGGAACCAGTCGCTCGCCAGACCGCAACCGCAGCTTGTTCCAGGATGCAGCGTCGCCAGGTCGCTCATGACCACCGCGTGGGCCGGGCTTGAGGAAATGTAGGGTGAGACCAGATTCAGCAGGCCGGATTGCCCATAGGGCAGAACTGAAAAGTCCACGGGGCTGCGCACGTAAACTTTCGCGTAGACCGGGACGTGAAAGCGATGATGGGCACATTCGATGTAAGGCACCGCGTGTTCGACGGCGCCATAGCCGTCGCGACAGTCCCGGGTATTGATGCCCAGCTGTTGCTGGATGCGCGCGTACAACGCTTGCTTGGGGACTTCTTCGGCGGCACGGGTTTTCCAGCCACCGCCGAAAAATGCCAGGGAACCTGCCGGCAATTGCACATCCGCCACATCCGTGGCACGCATGCGTTGCAGGGTCTCCCAGAGAAACGCCGGGAAGCCGAAAATACGCACCGGCAGGCCTTCTTCGGCAAATGCCTGCAGGGCCGCGATCACACCGAACAGATCAAACTGGTGACCGTCGCCGTTACGACGCAAGGCGTAAACCACCCGATTGGCGGGAGCAAAGCCGCACAGGAACTGATCGGTAAAGGACGTGCCCAGGGTGTTGGTCTGTTCTGGCTCGTAGCTGAGCAGCAAGTAGTTGCACGGTGCGTGCGGTGTTATCCAGCCGTACTGCGCGAATATCCGCTCGACCATGAACTGCGCTGCGCCGAGGCTGCGGGCGTCATAGCGCATGCGACTCTTCTGCCCGCTGGTGCCGGAAGAGGTCAGCTCCAGAGCGTCCGCGCCAGTCGGGCTGAGCAGCCTGTGTTGCTTGAAGAAATTGGCGAAAATCGGTGGCAGTTGCGACCAGTCGTCCAGCGTGTCGAGATCATCGACATCGATTGAGTGGGCGCTCAGCCAATGGCCGTAGCCAGGCGTATGGCGAGCGTGGAACCGGGTGATTTCGCTCATGGCCTGATTGAACAGGCCCGTGGGTACGGAGTCCGGGCAATAGGGCTTCGGCAATGCGCAGAGCGCGTCGCCATGGGGGAATCGAGTCATCGAATATCCTTATTGATGTGCGTTGGGCGCCGCGGGTGTCGCAGGGTTGTGGCGCAGAAGACGGTAGAGCAGGGGCAGGCACAGCAGGCCGCCGAGGGCTGCCCAGAGGCAGAAGGATTGCAGGTTGTCGCCGCCGCCAACGATGGCAATGAGCGAACCGCCGATGCCCATCACGGCAATCGACAGCATGCCGATCATGGCCGAGACCAGACCTTTGCCATCGGGGCTGGAGAACAGCGCCAGCCGGTACAGTGCGGCGTTACTCATGCCCAGCCCCAGCGCATACATGGCCAGACCGGCGACGGTCAGTGCCAGGGAAGTCGTACTCAGGGCCGCGCCGATCAGCGTCAGCAGTCCGAGACAGAATGGCCACAATGCCAGACCAATCACCCGAACCAGTGTGTGCCCGGCGAGCAATCGATCCAGCAGCAGATTGCCGACGATCACCGCCGAGAACACCGGGATCTGCCACAGGCCGTATTCCAGCGCAGACAGCTCCAGCCGCTGCATGAGCAACACCGGCGCCAGACCGATCCAGGCTATCAATGGCAGGCTCATCAGGCCCAACGCCAGACTGCTGCCGACGAATCGGCGATTGCGCAGCAGCGCGAAGTAACCCCGGCGGATTTGCCTGAGCGAGAACGGCGCAGGGGCCTGTTGCTGGACATCGCGGCGCGTGACGCCGATCGTTTCCGGCATCCAGGCCAAGAGACCGAGCCAGACAACGGCACTGGCCGCTCCCAGACCGAGAAACATCTGCCGCCAGCTCAGCCATTCCAGCAGCAGGCTGCCGAGCAACGGACCAAGCAGCGGCGACAGCAGCGCCACATTGCCCAGCAGTGCCATGAGCCGCACCGCATCGGCTTCGCAGAATACTTCCTGCAGCGCCGGGTAGCTGACGGCGACGACGAATCCCAGACCCATGCCTTGTATCAGACGCAGCACATTGAACGCTTCAATGCGCTGCGTCATGACCGCGGCGCTGCACGCTAGGCCAAACAGCGCACAGCCGAGCAATAGCGAGCGACGTCTGCCGTAACGATCAGAGAGCGGGCCGATCAGCCATTGCAGGCACACGCCGCCGATCAGATACAGATTGAACGCATTGGGTACGTGACGGGCATCGGCGTTGAACTCCTCAGTGACCGTCAACATGGCCGGCATGATCATGTCGCTGGCCATGTAGGTGAGCAGTTCAAAAGCGGTAATGGCCAGGCAGAATCCAACTGTCTGCACGGGCGCCATTACGATCAAGGTTCTCTGCATAAACATCCCTGTTCCAGTGAGCGAGAAAGTTTGCAGAGACTAGAGGCAGAGTCGTCGCAGCATCCAATGCTTTGCTGCGACATGAAATTTCAAATACTTACAGCGTATTTAAGTGAATCAATACGCGTGTCGAACAGCCGTGACTGGCCGGTCGGCGTGCCAATAAAAATGCCCGCTGGCGGGCGGGCATGGTTTGCTCTGAAAAGACTTTTACCGCTGCTCTTCCGGTGCTTTCAGACACACCGAGATGCGAACAATCCTGTTCTATCGATGGTAATAACCGGGACCTTCCTGGTAGCGATGGTGGTCGTCATGCCAGCCTCCGTGAGGGAAGAAGAAGCAGCCACTCAAGGTCAGGATGGCAAGGAGGGGAATCAGCCAGGTGATTCGACGGAACATTTCAAAATCCTCATGGTTACGCCGTCATGAAGCCAAAACTCTTCATCGGCTGTAACATGAGACCGCGTTCGCCCCGGCCCATCCCCGCAACACGGTATGTGCATGGCATGCAACCGGATACAAACCGGATACATTTGAAAGTTTCAGGAACCCGCAATGACTCAGAAGCAACGTTTCAAATACTCGATCCTGATCGCCCTGTCGGTGCTGGCGATCATGCTCGGCCTGTCCTGGCTGCAGAACGCCGGGATGATCAGTCAGAAGATGTTCCAGTACATCGCCATCGGTGTGGCGGTGGTCGTGGTGGTGATCAACGCGGTGATGCGCCGCAAGGTCAAACCCTGACGGCGATCGCGGGACGCTTCAATCGTGATTGAGCACGGCAGCAGCCTGTGGATGCAGGCTGTAACTCTTGTCCGGGTTGAAGGTGACCACACCTTCGGCACACAGACGCTTCAACACTTCGCGCACGCTGAGGAAGGACAACGGAATATCCAGGTCCAGCAACTGGCTGTGCACGCCGCGCACACCAAGGCGCCGTTCGCTTTGCGCGGCGACCAGCAAGGCGTCGATGACTTTCAGGCGAATCAGGCTGGTGCGCAGACCGAAGCTTTTGAGCAGCAGGCGAATGCGCTCATTGCCTTGTCGCTCGGGGCTGGGTGCGAAACTGCTCGCGCGGGGACTCATGGAAGCTCCTTGTGACGCCTGGCTACCGTCCGTTGGTAGTTGCGAGTTGTACATGGGATTACTCCTTTCAGAGCCTGGTCAGGAAACGTTTTGGCTGCTCTCAGTAAACAAGACGTTTCAGCACGACAAATCATGAAAGAAAATATGTAGAAATTTTGTCGCTTATTCGTTGTTTTCCCGTCATCGCCGGCCGGTCGCTTGGGCAAACAGGCTAAATATTTTTTTACCGTATTCGTTTCCTGAACAGCCATCTTGCGCCCGGGCGCAGGAATCAACTTCAGACCGGGTCTGACGCTCGCGCAACGCAGGCGTCGATTCGTGTCCCATCGATCAGGAGCGAGTGTGATTATTTCCAGGCAGTTAACCGGGCTGGCCCTCGCCGGCGCGTTTCTCGGACTCAGTCTGTCGGCCCATGCGTTAAGTCCCGCCACACAAACCCATGCTGATATTCGCCGCACCTCATTTGGCGTGCCGCACATTCGCGCGGAAAACGAGCGCGGACTCGGGTTCGGCATCGGTTACGCCTATGCGCAGGACAACCTGTGCCTGCTGGCCAACGAGATTGTCACGGTCAATGGCCAGCGCTCGCGCTATTTCGGGCCGGATCAGTTCACCGTCGAACAACGCGAAAATCGCGTCAGCGACCTGTTCTTCAGCTGGCTCAACACCCCCGCAGCGGTGAAGGCCTTCTGGGACGCGCAGCCTGCTCAGGTGCGCGATCTGGTGGAAGGTTATGCCGCAGGCTACAACCGCTATCTGGCCGAGCGCCGCCAGCAAGGCTTGCCGCAGCAGTGCCAGGGGGAGTGGGTGCGTGATATCGCCGCCGAGGATCTGGTGAAGCTCACCCGCCGCTTGCTGGTTGAAGGCGGGGTCGGGCAGTTCGCCGAAGCACTGGCCGGTGCGACGCCGCCGCAAGCCACGGCACAGGTCGGTAGCCATGCGCAGGCTTATCAGTTGGCGGACGCGCGCATGCAGCGCTTCGCCCTGGATCGCGGCAGCAACGCCGTGGCGGTCGGCAGCGAGCGTTCGTTCAACGGGCGTGGCATGCTCCTGGCCAACCCGCATTTTCCGTGGGTCGGCGGCATGCGCTTTTACCAGATGCACCTGACCATCCCCGGCAAACTCGACGTGATGGGCGCCGCCTTGCCGGGGCTGCCGGTGATCAACATCGGTTTCAACCAGCATCTGGCCTGGACCCACACGGTGGATTCGTCGAAGCACTTCACCCTGTATCGCCTGCAACTCGATCCCAAAGATCCGACGCGCTACCTGCTCGATGGCAAATCGCTGCCGCTGAGCAAGCAGACGGTGACCGTGCAGATCAAACAGGCGGACGGGCAGGTGGTGCCGGTTTCGCGCGATGTCTACAGCTCGCAGTTCGGCCCGATCGTGCAATGGCCGGGCAAGCTCGACTGGGACCATCAGTACGCTTACAGCCTGCGCGACGCCAACCTGGAAAATGATCGCGTGCTGACGCAGTGGTACGCGATGAATCAGGCGTCGAGCCTCAAGGATCTGCAGGATTCGGTGCACAAGATCCAGGGCATCCCGTGGGTCAACACCCTGGCCGTGGATGACAAGGGGCAGACGCTGTACATGAACCTGTCGGTGGTGCCGAACGTCAGCGCCGAGAAACTGGCCAAGTGCAGCGACCCGCGTATCGGATTGCAGATGATCGTGCTGGATGGCGCCAACAGCGCCTGCGCGTGGGATATCGATCCGCAAGCCGCGCAGAAGGGCATTTATGCCGCCAACCAGTTACCGCAACTGTTGCGCAAGGACTTCGTCCAGCACTCCAACGATTCCGCGTGGCTGGCGAACCCGGCACAACCACTGACCGGATTCTCCCCGCTGATCAGCCAGGACGGCCAGCCGCTGGGGCTGCGTTCACGGTTCGCACTGGAGCGCCTGAGCACGCTGGGTAAAAAAGGCCCGGTGGCGGTGAAGGATCTGCAACAGATGGTGATGAATGACAACGTCTATCTGGCGACTCAGGTGCTGCCCTATCTGCTGAAATTCTGCGCTGCGGATCTTGGTGCGGACGCGGCTTCGTTGAAGCCGGTTTGCGTCAGCCTCAAGGGCTGGGATGGCCGGGCGAATCTGGATTCGGGTATCGGCCTGGTCCATTTCCAGAACATCATGCAAACCCTGCAAAAGTCGCCGGATGTCTGGCGCGTGGCGTTCGATCCGAAAGACCCGCAACACACCCCGCGCGGGTTGGCGATCGAGCAACCGGCGGTGAGCAAGGCATTGCGTGAAGCAATGCAGGCATCGCTGCAAACCACCACGAAAATGGGCCTGAAAGCGGACACCCGCTGGGGCGACATTCAGGTGGTGAGCAGCGGCGGTCAGCAAACCGCGATTCACGGCGGGCCGGGTACGCTGGGGATCTACAACGCGATTCAGAGTGTGCCGCGTGAAGACGGCAAACTCGAAGTGGTCAGCGGCACCAGCTACCTGCAAGTGGTAACATTCGACAACAAAGGCCCGCACGCTCAGGGGCTGCTGGCGTTCTCGCTGTCCAGTGACCCAGAGTCGAAATACTCCCGTGACCAGACCGAGGCCTTCTCGAAGAAACAGTGGAGCGTGTTGCCGTTTACCGAGCAGCAGATCAAGGCTGATCCGCAATATCAGGTGCAGACCGTGCGTGATGCTGCCGGCAAGAGTGCCGAGGTGGTTGCGCAGTAAGTCATCCTGAACGAAAAAGCCGCTGCTCCTTGAACAGGGACAGCGGTTTTTTATTGCCCGAAACGCGTGATCCCAAGCTTCAGGTTTTCGGCGGCTGCCGTGGCATCGAGTTGATCACCGGATCACCCTCAGTGTTGCGCGTCAGGTACACCGGCAGCACTTTGGGCAGGGTGTTGACGAGGCCGCTCAGCTCTTTGATGTTGTAGACGCCGCCGACGCGGATCGCGCCGGTGTTGGCGTCAGCCAGTTTCAGCGGTTTGTTCAGGTAGCGATTGATCAGCGGCAAGGCGTCGTTCAGTGCCAGGTTGTCGAGGACCAGTTTGCCGCTGCGCCAGGCCAGTGAACTGTCGTTGTCGTAGGTCTGGCTGATCTGTGGCGTGTAGTCGCCATGCCGGTACTGCGCCTGCATCGACGGGCCGAGGCGCAGGCCGTCGCCGGGCAATGCCGTGTTACTGGTAACCAGTACCGAGCCTTCGATCAGGTTGACCCGCACCTGATCTTCATAGAGCCAGACATTGAAGCGGGTACCGGTCACGCGGATCTTGCCTTCGGCGGCTCGGACCACGAACGGGTGGCTGAGGTCGTGGCTGACTTCGAAAAACGCTTCGCCCTTTTTCAGCGTGACCCGGCGCTCGTCCTTGTAATTGCTGAAGGTCAGTTCGGTGTTGAGGTTGAGTTCGACCTGACTGCCGTCCTTCAGGGTCACCTGACGAACATTGTCGCTGGCTTCGAAGTGCTGATAGCTGTTGGGCAGCCAGCCGAGGTTCCAGCCGCTGTAGGCGGCCAGCGGTAATGCGAGGGCGCAGACGCTGGCGGCGATGGCATAGCGACGCCAGGCCGGGACGGGTTTGTTCAGCGGCACACTCGGGGGCGGCTGCGGACGCGGCAAGTGTTCGGCAACGTCCCAGATTTCCAGCATGGCTTCATATTCGAACGCATGCAGCGGATGAGCATCGCGCCATTGCTCGAAAGCCAGACGCTCCTCGGCGGAGCAGTCGGCAGCGTGCAGACGCATGCACCAGTGCGCGGCGGCATCGGTGATCGCATCGTATTCGGCTTCCGAGAGGGATTCTTGGGTCATTGACTCGTCCTGATTTGCTGCATTCTAACCTTGCGGGCAACGCGCCGAGAACATCCATCATGGCAATTGCCCATCAAAGTGGAACTTATTTTTCCGTCAGACGCCCAAAAACAGGACATCCGACGAACATCATCCACAAATGGAGTGAAAAAATGATCAAAAAAACCTTTGCCGCTGTTGTTGCCACTGCTGCCTTGTTCAGTGCCGGTGCCGCGATGGCCGATCGTCCCGGTGCGGGCTGGGTCACCATCGAAAAGGCGATCGAGATCGTGAAGACCAAGGCCGGTTACGTCGAAGTCTATGAGATCGAAGCGGACAACGATGGCTACTGGAAAGGTGAGGGCCGTAAGGCGGATGGCTCCGTTTATGAATTCCGTATCGATGGCACGTCCGGTAACGTACTGCGCGATCAGAAAGACTGATTTCCACGGTCAATAAACCATGCGCAGGCTGCTCAGGCCTGCGCATTTTTCATTTTCAGGGCACGCTGCCGGGGTTGGCGACCGGGTCGAGTTGCCGTCCTATCTCGCAAATCAGAAAGGCGATCGAATCGGCGTTGCGCAAGATCGTGTCGATGCGCGGGTGCGGGTTCGCCGGGTCGAGGAATGCCGTTCGTGCCTCCTCTATGGTGGGGCTGCGCGTGACCTTGAGAATTTCCTTGCCGACATGCGCAAGGCCCGGGATTTCATCCAGGCTGAGCCACTCCTGAAATTCGTCACTCCAGCGCGAGAACAGCTCTTCGCGCGGCGTGCCCAGTGACAAGGCTTCGCGCTGGAATCGGGTCTGGTTGTGCTTCATGGCCGCGCCGTAGCCGGTCACCGTGGAAATCAGGTCAACGAACGGGCGCCGGGCCTCAAGGCTGGCGATGTCCACGGCCTTGTTGGCCTGATGGGCCAGTTCATGGATCAACGTCGAAGCCCGTGCATGCCCTTCGACATTGAACGGCTCAGTCAGGCCGACCTTGTACCAGTCCAGATCCTGATGGAAAAACTTCTCGGTGAAATGCACTTGCTTGCGCGAGTCGTCATCCAGCACAAAAGCAATCAGGCCGGTATTGCGATAGCGGTTTGAGCCGACGACAAACCGATCACCGTCCAGCAGATCCTCGGTGGGGTCCACCAACGCCTTGCAGACCGGCACGATGGCCTGTTTGAGCTTGTCGAGAATGGCGGTATCGATCTGTTGCGCATCGAAGAACGACTTGAGGAACGTATCCAGGCGAGTGCCGCTGCCCTGGTGCCTTTGCTGCGCCAGATTGTGCAGGCAGTTGAACGCATAGAACCGTGCCAGATCGACGGCCTCGGTGAGCATGCGCGCCTTGTCCGGGTGGCGGGCGCGGATCTGTTCCATGCCCTGAGCCTCGATGTTCAGCCAGATCCGGCGTTCGCGATCGTTGGCGTAGCGGTTGTACATTTTCGACATGGCCTTGCCCAGATGCACCGTATGTCGATCCGGGTCCAGCACCAGTTTGCCTGACGTGGTGTGTTGCAGCACCGGGCCTGGCTGTTCCGCGCCCTTGATCTGCCAGACTGCGCCCGGCTTCTCCACGGGATAGACCTTGCCGGCCACAGGCGCATAGGTCTGCCGCGTCGCAAGATCGGTATAGGTGCCGTTCGCCGCCACCGGCGTCAGGTCTTTGAGCGCAACCTCCGTTGCCTCGAAGGGTTGCAGCGAAGTGCGTAGCGGGTCAGTGGTGTGGATGTGTTGCAGATCCGGCGCACTGAGCACGCTGGGCTGTGGAGCCGACGGCGTCAGCGCCCGGGCCTCGAGGGTCGACTCCAGTGACAGGCGTCCGAGGGAAACCATCTGCACTGTGCCAGCGATGAACGCCTCGAGTGCAAGCTTCCAGTGGTGATCCTGCAACGCCTCGGCCGAGGTCATGAAGTCCTTGAAGCTTTGCCAGAGAAACTGCACATAAGCCAGTTTGCCCGGGAGCAGGCCCCAGATCAGTTTGATCCCCTTGCTGAACAGGTTTTTCGCCGCCTCCCAGTCCTCCTGCGCCGAAGGCTGGGCGTGGCTGGCGAGCAATTTGGGCAGCAACGCGAGATTGTCGCTGAACAGCTGCCGCAGCAGGTTGCCCTGAATCGGATTCGACGCCAGAGTCATTTCACTGGTCTGGCCGACACTGCTGCTGAATAACGCCTTGAAGATCGACTGCTGAGCCTGCGGCAAACGCCGTAACAACAGGTCTTGGAGGGCGCCCGGAATGTTCAGTGCGGCGATCAGCGCGGCTTCGTTCTCGAACTCGCTGAAGGCCTGTTCACCGTGATACGGCGTATAGAGCACCAACGGTCCGACATGGCCGGCGCCCGGGCCGATCAGGTACATGCCCAGGGCTTTGACCGCCGCCGCGCCGCCGGTTTTGATCAGCTCCAGCGGGCGGATCAGCGCATGGGCACCTTGCACCGTGGCGCGGGCGATGGCGTCCGGCATGTCGAGCACTTGGGCGATCAGCCCGTAGGCGGCAGCAGACAGACGCTGCTGCAGTTTCAACTGATGGGCATGCTGCAGCAGTTGCCACGGTACTTGGCGCAGAAAACGCTGTTGGCGCTGTTCGGCCTCGGTGTCGGTGGTGGACAGGGCGGTCGTGATCTTGCTGGCGAATGTCGTGGGAATGTCCAGGGACAGCAATAGGCTCCTGACTGCCTGACGGTCGAGGCCAGTCGGCAGCGCAGCGGTGCTGTTCGACGCCACGGTAAACGCGATGTGCTGGGCGATGTGGCTATAGTTCAAGGCGAAATCGGTGAGGCTCATGTTTGGGCCGGCCAGGGTCAGGGCCGGGATGATCCGCACTTGCTCGGGATCGAGGTTATGCGCTTGGAACCGGGCGCCCAGCAGGGTGGTGAGGGTCTGCTGAATGTGCCCGCGCACGGTCGGCAAGGCATGCAGGTAATCCTTGTCATCGCTGACGCTGGCGCGCCATTGCTCCAGCAGCTCCAGGTGCAACTGCTGCTCCTCAAGCGAGGCCATGCCCAGCCAGCCGGGCAGGGAGTGCCGCTCGCCGAGCGCCCGGGCCAACGCACTGGCCCGCTCCAGATTGGTGTTGATCGGGATCTCGGCCAGGGATTTCAGCGCCTGCTCCTGCTTGAGCGCGGACAACTTCAGTTGACGGAGCCGATCACAGCGCTCCAGAAACTGCTTGATCGCCGTTTGCACGCGATCCTGCAGGACATTGCCGGTAATCAGGTGCAAAGGGCCGAGGCGATAGTCCTGATGCAAACCCTCATGCAGCGGCGAGAGGTTTTCCAGCAGTACCTGGCGCTTTTCCGGATTGCGCAAGCGCCGGTCCAGGGCCTTGCGGGCACTGTCGACGGAGCTGAAGGCTTCCAGGCCCATCGCCGGCGTCCACAGCACCGCAATTCCCGAGTGTTGTTCATCGAGGCCGCCGCGTTCCGTCAGCAGAACGCAACTGGCCAATGGCAGCGCCTCTGTCTGGCCACTGCCGAACAAAGTCAGCGACCAGGCATCGGGGCGGAAACCATTGAGTCCGCGGCGCTGTGCGCGATCCGCCAGAGCGGGGTCGAACACGATGTCGACGATGGCCTGGACCTGGCGACTCAGGCTGCCGTCGAGTACGCGCAAGCGTGCCTCACCACAAACACCGACGAACAGCGTGTGCGCAAACTGCTGCATGAGCTGTTGCAGATAGCTGCGTTGCAGGACTTGCGAGTCAATTGGCTGCGCGGCGAAACGGCTGCTGATTGACGGCAGGATACTGGCGAATTTCCTGACTTCGGCTGCAGCAGCGTCGGCCAGCAGCATTGATGGTAACTGGCTGCCGCCGAGCACTGGCCGGGTGCTCCAGCGCCCACGGGTATCGAGGGCCAGCAAGCGATCATGGATCATCGAGCGGATGTCCAGCGCCTTGTCGAACAGCGCGGGAATGTTCACCGCGTCGTCGCTGTGGCGGAACACCTGCAAGGCATATTCGATGTTCTGTCGCTGCTTGGTGATGATGCCCTCGAACAGCACGCTGAAGATGTCGCCGGCGATCATTTCGCCGGACACATGGGGCTTGTCGAAGCCGAGGAAACGCTGGCGCTCCTCCAGGTTCAGCAAGCCATAGAGCTCGTCTTCGTGCCCGGTACTGGCGAATTTGGCGAGCAAGGTGTCCTTGAGATCGCCGTAGTCCTTGAGGATCTGCAAGCCATGGGAAGGGGTGTAAAGGCAGGCATCGGTGTGGCTGATCATCAGCGAACCGGCCAGTTCGACGAAGTTGGCCTGGTATTCCCACAGACGCACCGTTTCCAGGGTGGCACGCCGCCCGGGGTGCTCGTTGGCCTCGATCCAGGTCAGCAGGCTGTCGAATTTGTCGGCCTCGATGATCCCGGCTTCGCGTTTGAGCAGAATGTCGGCCAGGGCCTGTTGCCGGATCGTTTGACTGAACAGGCTGCGGCGCGGCATGCCGTCTGCGCAAGCGTCATTCCAGTATTGCTCAAGGTGTTGATAGAGCAGCACCAGCAGTTTGCCGGAGATGGTTTTGACCGCCTGTTCCCAATGCGTCTGATCGCTGGCCAGCGCAGGTCGGCGCGGGTTGGAAAACCTGTGCGTCTGGCCCTGCGCCCAGCCGGGGTGACGATAGTGCCGGAGCACCGCGTTGGCCAGTGACAAGGTGTCGAGCCGGTGTCCCGGATCACCGGGAGCGGCGCCGGCGTAGAAGCTGACCTGCGTTTGTGCTTGATCCGCGCCGGGCATCCGGGGGCTCAGTTGCTGCTCGAGAAGCGTTTCAAGCAAGGTTCCCAAGCCAGGCAGATTCAGCAGTTCATGGAGCAAGGACTGGGCGTTGAGCTGCTGACAGTGCTCGATGGCGCTCCGTTGCTCGTCGAATATGTCGCCCTCGATGAGCTGGTAATTCACGCTGATACGACCTTTCTCCAGCAGGCGCTTGCGCTGTGACACGGCCAGAAATGCCAGCAATCGATCCGCTTCGTCGGCCTGATTGACTCGCTGTTCGAGGTGTTCGGTCACGGCGCGGAAGGTGTCGAATTTCTTCAGGCCGTCGAACGGCGTGTACAACATGAAGCCGCGATCCTCCGGCGTGGGGCTGAGAATGAAACTGCCGGCCAGGGTTACGCTGGGCGGGTCTTCGCTGTCGAGCAGGATGCGGTGAGCCAGCATCGGCGGGGTTTGCTGGTTGCGTAACAGATGGGTCGAGAGTTGCGCGTGCGTCAGCCACCGGAAATCCTGCGACGACAGCCCATGGGTAGTGCCCAGCGCAGGCCACAGTCCAGGTGAATCCAAAAAAGAGCAGAACAGCAGCGGGGGAGCAGGTACGGGCATCATCGCGTCTCGATCAGGGCACCCTTGGGGGCACCGGTGAATTGAGACGCCAGCCTAAAAGCCGAACGGGTGACGAAGGTGGTACATAGTTACCGCACAGGCGACATGCAAATGTGCTGGCTGCGTCGTGCTGCACCGCAATGGTTGACAGCACCCGTACCGGACGTGGTTAATCGGTGAGCAAGCTGTTCGTACGCTGTTGTTCCCTCCAATAATTAGTCTGGAGCTTCAGATGTCTGCGCCACACGAATCCGTGTCTTCTCCTGCGTCCACGCTCTCGCTCGAAGCGCTGACGCATCTGCTTGAAAAGATTTTTCTGCGCCATGGAACGTCGGCGTCCGCCGCCCGCACCCTGGCTGCCAACTGCGCCAGTGCCGAACGCGACGGTGCGCACAGTCATGGCGTGTTCCGCATTCCCGGCTATGTCTCGACGCTCAACAGCGGTTGGGTCAATGGTCAGGCGGTGCCGCAAGTCGAAGACGTTGCCCCCGGTTTTGTGCGGGTCGATGCCGGCAACGGTTTCGCCCAGCCAGCGCTGGCCGCCGCTCGGCCGCTGCTGGTGGAAAAGGCGCGCAATGCCGGGATCGCGGTGTTGGCGATTCGTAATTCCCACCACTTTGCGGCGCTGTGGCCGGATGTCGAGCCTTTCGCAGATGAGGGGCTGGTGGCGCTCAGCGTGGTCAACAGCATGACCTGTGTGGTGCCGCATGGCGCCGACCGGCCGCTGTTCGGCACCAATCCGATTGCCTTCGCTGCACCCCGGGCCGGTGGCGCGCCGATTGTTTTCGATCTGGCGACCAGCGCTATCGCTCATGGCGACGTGCAGATTGCGGCGCGCAAGGGTGAACGTTTGCCTGCCGGGATGGGCGTGGACAGCCTCGGTCAGGCGACCCAGGATCCGAAAGCGATTCTGGAGGGGGGCGCACTATTGCCGTTTGGCGGCCACAAAGGTTCGGCGCTGTCGATGATGGTCGAGTTGCTGGCGGCTGCGTTGACGGGCGGCAATTTTTCCTTCGAGTTCGACTGGTCGAACCATCCCGGCGCCAAGACCCCGTGGACCGGGCAACTGCTGATCGTCATCGATCCGAGCAAATCCGCCGGACAGAGTTTTGCCGAGCGCAGTCAGGAGCTGGTGCGGCAGATGCATGGGGTGGGGTTGAAGCGCTTGCCGGGTGATCGTCGGCATTTGCAGCGCGCGCGTTCGCTGGCCGAAGGGATTGTGCTGGATGAGCAGACGCTGGGGCAGTTGCGGAAGTTGGCCGGGGAATAATTGTCAGATAACCAATGTGGCGAGGGAGCTTGCTCCCGCCGGATTGCGAAGCTGCCCCCTTTGTCTACTTGAGAATAGGGGGACTGCTGCGCAGTCCAGCGGGAGCAAGCTCCCTCGCCACAGGTTTACTGCCTGATCCCACAGAATGGGATCAGGCAAATGTCACTTAACGACGACCGAGCAACAAGCCTACGACCAGGCCAAAACCGGCGGAAATCGCCACGGTTTGCCACGGATGGCCGCCAATGTAGCTTTCAGTGGCTTCGACCGCCGGTTTGGTGCGCTCACGCACGCTCGACACGGAATCCAGTGCCTGTTGCAGCTTCAGGGCGATTTGGCCGCGCAGGGTCTCGGCTTCCTCGCCGACCAGGGAGGCGCTGCTCTTGAGCAGTTTGTCGGACTCTTCGATCAGCGCCTGAAGTTCGCTGAATGCCTGATCCTTGATTTGGTCTTCGGCAGCTTGCACGCGGGATTTGCGGGCCATTGGGTGACTCCTTGCAGATGGATGAACAGTGATTAATGGAGTGTGGCGCTGACTGAAAAGTTGCACTGATTTTAGGTGTGAAAGAAAAACCTGCGCGGGAGATTTCCGCTGAGCGTGTAAGATGTCGCCATTTTACGCAGCAGGTATTTCCCCATGAGTTTCAATCTGGCCGACAAATCCCTCGCCGAGCGCGCTGCGCTGGAAGACGAGAAATCCCGTCTGTTCGAACTCTGGCAGAACAATCTGGGCAAAGCCAAAGGCGAAGCCGCGCGGTTGTTTGGCGAACGCTCCAAGCGCAAGGGCAAATGGGCCGAGTGGGTACGCGCCGAGCTGGATGGCATGTCCCCGCCGGAATTCGCCAACATGGTGCGCAGCGAGGTCAATCGACTGATGGCGGCCAACAAGTAACAGCGCGTCAGTCGCTGTTGAAACACCCGACAATCGCCTCGCGCACCTTGATCACCACCGGATCGATCTGCGTGCTGGTGCGCCAGCCCAGCTCGATCGGGTAGCGCGGCAACGCCAGCGGGCAGGGCAGCAGCGCCAGCCTGCTGAGCTCGGCAATGGCTCTGGCGGCGTGGCTCGGGATGGTTGCCACCGCGCCGCTGCCCTTGAGCAGGTGCGGCAACGCGGCAAAGTGCGTGGTCGACGCGCAGACCCGCCGGCTCAGGCCCAGCGCCGCCAGGCCTTCATCGGTGATGCCGATAAAACCGCCCGAAGACACCAGAATGTGCTCGCGGGCAACGAACTCCGGCAAATCGATGCTCTGTTGGCCGGGCGCCAAACTGCCCGGATCGACCAGGCACGCATAATCCCCTTCAGCCAATACCTGACGACTGAGCAGGCGCTCGGCGAACCCACCGGCGGTGATCGCCAGGTCGATGCTGCGCTCCATCAGCGCGCGGGCGACGATCTGGCTGTGGGTCTGGCGGAAGATCAGCCGCAGCTTGGGCGCGCTGCGAGCGATGGCTTCGATCAGGCGCCGACCATAGGCAATTTCAAAATCATCCGACAGGCCCACGGTGACCGACCGGCCGTCGTAGTGATGAGCCGCCGGATCGACCATCGCCAGGCTTTGCCGGCATTTGTTCAGTGCCTCGCTGACCACCGGTTTCAGTTGATTGGCCTTGAGCGTTGGCGCCAGTCCCCGGCCGGTGCGCACGAACAATTGATCGCCATACACCTCGCGCAAGCGGCGCAACGCTGCGCTGACCGCCGATTGCGTCACGCCCAGACGCAGCGCCGCACGGCTGGCGCTGGATTCTTCATGCAAGGCTTCAAAGACTTTCAGCAGGTTCAGGTCGACGGTTGCGATATTCATTTGGCTCATATCATTCAGCAGTGAATCGGTCTTTATTCATGATCCCGTGCCGCCGCAGAATCGGCAACACTTGAACCGATGGAGTGACTGCAATGCCCAAATCAATCGTCGCCGCCCTGCAGATCGGCGCCTTGCCCGGTGGCAAGGGTGAAACCCTGGAACAGATCCTCAGCTGGGAAAGCGCGATCATCGAATCCGGCGCGGCGCTGGTGGTCATGCCGGAGGCGTTGCTTGGCGGTTATCCGAAAGGCGAGGGCTTCGGCACGCAACTGGGTTATCGCTTGCCCGAGGGGCGCGAGGCCTACGCCCGTTATTTCGCCAACGCGATTGACGTGCCGGGGGCAGAAACCGAGGCGCTGGCCGGTTTGGCGGCGCGCACCGGGGCCAATCTGGTGATTGGCGTGATCGAGCGTGCCGGCAGCACGTTGTATTGCACGGCGCTGTATTTCGATCCGCAAGCGGGGCTGGTGGCCAAGCATCGCAAACTGATGCCGACCGGCACCGAACGGCTGATCTGGGGCAAGGGCGATGGCTCGACGCTGCCGGTGCTCGACACTCAGGTCGGACGCCTTGGCGCCGTGGTCTGCTGGGAAAACATGATGCCGCTGCTGCGCACGGCGATGTACGCCAAGGGCATTGAAGTCTGGTGTGCGCCGACCGTGGACGAGCGTGAGATGTGGCAGGTCAGCATGCGCCACATCGCCCACGAGGGCCGCTGCTTTGTGGTCAGCGCCTGTCAGGTGCAGGCCTCGCCGAACGAGCTCGGCGTGGAGATTGCCAACTGGCCGGCGGATCGTCCGCTGATTGCCGGGGGCAGCGTGATTGTCGGGCCGATGGGCGATGTGCTGGCCGGGCCATTGCGCGGCGAGGCGGGGTTGCTCACGGCGGAGATTGATACCGGTGAATTGGTTCGTGCGCGCTATGACTACGATGTGGTCGGCCACTATGCGCGGCCGGATGTGTTTGAGCTGAGTGTCGATGAGCGGGCCAGACCGGGGGTGCGCTTCACCGCATAACCTCAGAACTGACACACACCCTGTAGGAGTGAGCCTGCTCGCGATGGCGTCAGATCAGCCAACACCTTTATTGACTGACGTGACGCTATCGCGAGCAGGCTCACTCCTACAGGAGACTTGTGTGTTTAGTGGGTTACCACGTCGCAGCAGTGGCTTTCGGCAAGCTCAGCTTGCCACTGTCGACAAAACGCATCGTGCCGAACACCCCGCCGGCCAATTTGCCGCGCAGCACGTAGGGCAGGTTGTCGAGGGTTTGTGTCTGGCTCAGGCCGAGGGTCTGGCGCAATACCGAGAACGCGGAAACACTGACCGGCACGCTGACCACGGTTTCCGAGAAGCGCGGGATCGAGCCGACCTGATCGCTCACGCCCGAGGCCAAGGGACGGCCATTGACCTCAAGATCCAGGGCGATGCCGGTGTAGTCGATCGCGGTTTCGTTGGGGTTCTGCACCCGCAACTTGATCGCGAAACGCACTTCCAGATCCTGGCTCGGCAACGGTTCGAGGCCGACCACGTTGATGTTCACCGGATCTCGGTTGGGAAACAGCGCGCAGGCGCTCAGGGACAACAGCAGCAGGGACAGGATGACGGCGTGGACGCGGCGCATAAACAGTCTCTCAACAAAAAAGGGCTGAACCGTTGCCGGCTCAGCCCTTTTTTCATGGCGCAGCGTCAGCGGTTCAACTGTGCGACCGCCGCAGCTGTTGCAGGTTCAGCTTTGGCCGGCACATCGGGATTTTCCATGACCTGCAGAATCGACGCTTCCGGATCGAAATCGTCTTCTTCCAGCTCAATGAATTCTTCCGGCAGGAAGATATTCAGCACGATAGCGCACAACGCACCGACGGTGATCGGCGATTCGAAGATGTTGCGCAGCGCTTGCGGCAGTTCTCGCAGCACTTCCGGCACGGCGGCGATGCCCAGGCCCATGCCGACGGAGATCGCCACGATCAACATGTTGCGCCGATGCAGGCCGGCCTCGGCGAGGATCTTGATTCCGGCCACGGCCACGGTGCCGAACATCACCAGTTCGGCGCCGCCGAGCACCGGTTTGGGCATCAGTTGCAGCACCGCGCCGATCATCGGGAACAGCCCCAGCAACACCAGCAGGCCGGCGATGAAGAAGGCCACGTAGCGACTGGCTACGCCGGTCAGCTGGATCACGCCGTTGTTCTGCGCGAAAGTCACCATCGGCATGCTGTTGAACACCGCCGCCATGGCCGAGTTGAGGCCATCGGCGAGCAGGCCGGATTTGATCCGGCGGATGTACAGCGGGCCTTTGACCGGTTGCCGCGAAATCATCGAGTTGGCGGTCAGGTCACCGGCCGCTTCCAGCGGCGAAACGAGAAAGATCACCGCCACCGGCACGAATGCCACCCAGTCGAAATTGAAACCGTACTTGAACGGCACCGGCACGCTGACCAGCGGCACTTCGGGCATCGAGGCGAAATCCACCGTGCCCATCAGCCAAGCGACCACGTAGCCGAGGGTCAGGCCGATGACGATCGCGCCCAGGCGCAGAAACGGCACGTCGACACGGTTCAGCACAACGATAGTGCCGATCACCAACGCCGCCAGAAACACATGGCTGGCCGCGCCCAGATCCGCCGCACCGAAGCCGCCGGCGATGTCGGTCATCGCCACTTTGATCAGCGACAGGCCCATCAAGGTGATGATGGTGCCCGTGACCACCGGGGTGATCAGCATCCGCAGTTTGCCGATGAACTGGCTCAGCACCACTTCGATGAACGCGGCGAAAAAGCACACGCCAAAAATCGTCGAGAGAATTTCATCGGTGCCGCCGCCCCGGGCCTTGACCATGAAACCGGCGCTGAGTATCACGCTGATGAAGGAAAAACTGGTGCCTTGCAGGCACAGCAAACCGGAGCCGACCGGGCCGAAACGCTTGGCTTGAACGAACGTGCCGAGGCCCGAGACGAACAGTGCCATGCTGATCAGGTACGGAATTTCGCTCTGCAGCCCCAGGGCGCCGCCCATGATCAGGGTCGGGGTGATGATGCCGACGAAGCTGGCCAGCACGTGTTGCAGCGCGGCGAACACGGTGGCGGTGAGGTGCGGACGGTCGTCGAGGCCGTAGATCAGATCGTTGTTGCGCGGGACTTTTTCAGAGGCGGTCATGGTGATTTTGCGCGCCGTGAGGCGGGGCCGGGTCAGAAAATGGAGGCGCAGGATGCCGGAAGAGGGCGGCGAGGGCAACGAGCAAAAATTGCCTGAAAGGTCAGGTTTTATTGGTGTTGGCGGTACCCGCGCGCACTGACACACATTGTTGTGGCGAGGGAGCTTGCTCCCGTTCGGCTGCGTAGCAGTCGTAAAACACTGTTGACTGGATAATGCAGAGGGCTGCTTCGCAACCCAGCGGGAGCAAGCTCCCTCGCCACCAAAGCTTAGAAGTCATGTAAACGCGCTGAGTAAATCCTCCTCAAACGCCTTCTGCGCATCCCCCGGCACCTGCGCCCGATGCCGCGCCAGATGAAACGCCACTTCGAAACTCAATTCCCCAGGCCGCAGCGCGCGCAGCAAGCCCTTGTCCTCCCAGACTCGCGCGTAGTGATCGGGGAGATAATCGACATGCTTGCCGGAAAGAATAAAGGCCAGGGTGCCCTCGACCTGTTCCGAACGCGCCGAAAAGCGCTTGTCCGGGAACGGCTCGCCACTGCGCATGAACCGATACGGATGATCCACCCGGTCGCAGGCCTGCAACGCCGCGTCATCCGGCTCATCAACGCTGAACAGTGGATGCCCCTGCGCGCAATACAAATGTTGGGTTTCCCTGAACAGTTCGCGGTAATCGAAAGCGCTCTGCACTTGTGAGAAATAACCGATGGCCAGGTCCAGGCGCTGTTGCAGCAGCAGGCGCTCCATCTCCCCGGGCATCGCGCTGATCAACTCGATGCGCACCGACTCATCGCGTTCGCGAAAGCGCCGGATCGCATCCGCCACCCGCAGCAGCACCGACTGATCAACCGCCTCGGACAAGCCCAGCCGCACCTCACCGATCAAGCGTCCGGCAACGCCGTTGGATTGATGACGGAAGGTTTCGATGGATTCGAACAGCGTGCGAATGGCGATCAGCAACTGTTCGCCCTTGGGCGTCACGCTGAAACCGCCCTTGCCGCGACTGCACAGGCGATAGCCGAGGCGGGTTTCGAGTTTGGCCATTTGCTGGCTGATACTCGACTGACTCAATCCCAGTTCACCTTGCGCCGCACTGAAGCCGCCACATTCCACGACCCGCACAAACAGGCGCAGCCACTGCAAATCGACGTCGTGAAGTTGACCGAGCATTACATTACTCCGGGATAAAGTCAGGTTAACAAACTTGATATTTCTGCAATGTATCCGACGGCGCATCCTGCCACCACTTCCTCCGGTCAGGTGTTCGTCATGGCTCCCGTGGTCAAACTGTGTTTTCCCGCGCTGTTGTTGTCCGTGGTCATTCAGGCACAGGCCGAGGATAAAACCCTCAACCTCTACAGTTGGGCCGATTACGTGCCGGCGCAGACCCTGCAGCGTTTCGAGCAGGAAACCGGCATTCATGTGCGCTACGACACCTTCGATACTTCCGAGGTGTTGGAAACCAAACTGCTGACCGGCGGCAGCGGCTATGACGTGGTAGTGCCGTCGTCCAGCGTGCTGGCCCGTGGCTTGGCAGCGGGCGCACTGAAGGAAATTCCCCACGAAGGCCTCAAGGGATACGCCAACCTTGATCCCGATCTGCTGGAGAAACTCGCTGCCGTCGATCCCGGCAATCGCTACGCCGTGCCCTACACGTGGGGCACGCTCGGGCTGGGGTTGAACGTCGAGGCGGTGAAAAAACGCCTGCCGGACGTGCCGCTGAACAGCCTCGATCTGCTGTTCAAGCCCGAGTACGCGAGCAAACTCAAGGACTGCGGGATTGCCGTGCTCGATTCGCCGCAGGAAGTCATTGGTCTGGCGCTGCATTACCTGGGTAAAGATCCCTACAGCACTGACAAGAATGATCTGGCAGCCGCCGAAGCCTTGTTGCAGAAACTCCAGCCTTCGGTGCTGTATGTCGCCACCGGCCGGCAGATCAACGACCTGGCCAATGGCAGCGTGTGCCTGGCGTTGACCTACAACGGTGATGTGAGCATGGCGGCCGATCAGGCGCACAAGGCCAACAAACCGTACGAAGTCGCCTACCGGATACCGCGCGAAGGCACGTTGGTCTGGCAGGACAATCTGGCCATTCCCAAGGACGCGCCAAACCCGCAAGCGGCGCGGGCGTTCATCGAATTCATGCTGCGCCCCGAGTCGGTCGCCGAGCTGACCAATACGCTGTTTTTCGCCACCGCCAACCAGGCCGCGACGCCGCTGGTGGACGCGGCGGTGCGCAACGATCCGGACATCTATCCGCCCGCCGAAATGCGTGAACGCCTGTACGCCGACCGCAGCATGAGCCTCAAGGACATGCGTCAGCGCACGCGTCTGTGGACCACTTTCCGTAGCCATCAATAACAAAAGGAGCACACCGATGGACGTGCCGATGCTCAACGACCAAGCCCTGACCCGCGACAGCCTGTACGGCACTGCCGCCGAAAGCACCTACGCCGGGATCACCAGTTTCATGCGTCGCCGCTACAGCCGGGATTTGCGCGGCGTCGATGTGGCGGTTAGTGGCGTACCGTTCGATACGGCCACCAGCAACCGCCCGGGCGCACGCTTCGGGCCACGGGGAATTCGCGCCGCGTCCAGCGGGATTGCCTGGGAGCGGCATTGGCCGTGGACATTCGATCCGTTCGATCATCTGGCGGTGATCGACTACGGTGATTGCGACTTCGATTACGGCTCGCCGCATACCATCCCGGAAAGTATCGAGGCCCACGCCGAGCGCATTCTTGATGCCGGCAGCGCGATGCTGACGTTTGGCGGCGACCACTTCATCACCTATCCGCTGCTCAAGGCCCATGCACGCCAACATGGTGCGCTGTCGCTGATCCACTTCGATGCGCACAGCGACACCTGGCCGGACGAGGGCGGCAAGCGCGTCGATCACGGCACCATGTTCTGGCATGCGGCCAAGGAAGGGCTGGTGGATCCGTCGCGTTCGGTGCAGATCGGTTTGCGCACCACCAATGACGATCACCAGGGGTTTGCGGTGCTCGATGCCCGACAAGTGCATCGACGTGGCTGCGAGGCGATTGTCGAGGCGATTCGCGCACGGGTCGGCGACCACCCGGTGTACCTGACGTTTGATATTGACTGCCTGGATCCGGCCTTTGCACCGGGTACCGGCACTCCGGTGTGTGGCGGGTTGAGCACGGTGCAGGCACTGGAAATTCTGGGCGGTTTGCGCGGAATCAATCTGGTGGGCATGGACGTGGTGGAAGTGGCGCCGGCGTATGACCATGCGGACGTGACATCGCTCGCAGCGGCAACGCTGGCGATGGAAATGCTCTGCCTCTACGCCGCCCGACACAAAGTCGACCGCTGACACCCCACAAAGCCCATGTGGGAGTGGGCTTGCTCACGAAAGCGGTGTGTCATTCAACGGTGATGTTCGCTGCCCCGACGCCTTCGCGAGCAAGCCCGCTCCCACAGGGATCTTTATTCCAGGCAGTTGCTGCACGCTGTTTTGAGGTCGCAAGATATACAGTCGAGCTTTGCCCCCCCCACAAAGCCCATGTGGGAGTGGGCTTGCTCACGAAAGCGGTGCGTCATTCAACGAAGATGTTGGCTGCCCCGACGCCTTCGCGAGCAAGCCCGCTCCCACATGGGGTTGTATTCCAGGCAGTTGCTGCACGCTGTTTTGAGGTCGCGAGATATACAGTCGATCTTTGCCCCCCTACAAAACCCATGTGGGAGTGGGCTTGCTCACGAAAGCGGTGTGTCATTCAACGATGATGTTGGCTGCCCCGGCGCCTTCGCGAGCAAGCCCGCTTCCACAAAAGGGCACCTGTTTTTCAGGGACATCGTGGCATACTGCCGCGCATGACTTTCGACTCTCCCTTAAGCGCCTGGCAACACGCGATCGAGCACAAGGGTTTCATCCAGGATGAAGCCCAGGAGCACGCGGTCTGGGCCCTGCAAAAATGCCATGAAGCCTTGCACGCCGGCGCCCGTTCGGTCACGGGCGTGTACTTGTGGGGCCCGGTCGGGCGCGGCAAGACGTGGTTGATGGATCAGTTTTATCAGAGCCTGCGGGTGCCGGCCCGACGTCAGCACTTTCATCATTTCATGGGCTGGGTGCATCAGCGCTCGTTCCAGCTCACTGGCATCGCCGATCCGTTGCGGGCGTTGGCCAAAGAGTTGGCGGCGGAAGTACGGGTGTTGTGCTTCGACGAACTGTTCGTCAATGACATCGGCGACGCGATCATTCTCGGGCGGCTGTTTCAGGTGATGTTCGACGAAGGTGTGGTGGTGGTCTGTACCTCCAACCTGCCGCCGGACGAGCTCTACGCCGATGGCTTCAACCGTGATCGGTTTGTCCCGGCGATTGCCGCGATCAAGGCGCACATGCAAGTGGTGGCGGTGAACGGTGCCGAGGATCATCGCCTGCATCCGGGCGCGGGTCAGCAGCGCTATTTTGTCACTGCGCCGGGACAGGACAGTGCTCTGGAGCAGGTCTTCCAGTCACTCAATACCGGGCAGCCCGCCAGCGCCGAGCCGGTGCCCGTCGGCCATCGAGTGCTGAACGTGGTGCAGGCCAGTGCGACGGTGCTCTGGTGCCGCTATGCCGATCTCTGCGAGCAACCGTTTGCCGCGATGGACTTCATCGCGCTGTGCGACAGCTATCGATCTATTCTGTTGAGCGACGTGCCGAACCTCAGCGCGCAAAAACGTGAAGGGCGAATCGCCCGTGGTACCGAAGACGGCTCGGCGCAGGTGGTGGCCGGTGACCGCGAACTGCCACAGCTGTCGGTGCACGACGACGGTGTACGCCGCTTCATTGCCTTGGTCGACGAGTGCTACGACCGTAAGGTCCCGCTGTACATCGAGGCTCAGGTGCCGATGGAAGCGCTGTACACTGAGGGTTACCTGGAATTCCCGTTCCGGCGCACCCTCAGCCGTTTGCAGGAGATGCAACTGCAGCGTTTTGCCGAAGCCTGAGTGAGGAGGGCGCGCTCAGGACCTCGCTTGACCAGGCCGAACCAAGGCACTGATATGCGAGCAGTGACGCCCTTTTTGTTCGTCCCGGGTTGTCGTCCACAACAGGCTCGCGTTAAGGTCGAGCAGCCTTTCAGGTGCGCACCTTGCACGCCGGGGCCACGACCGGGGATGGAAATGGATTCCACAGAAATTCTTGTGCTACAAGCCAGCTACACCAATCCAGTGCACGCCGAAGCCATCGGCATCGTGCTTAATCATTACGCAGAAGATCCCATGGGCGGCGGCCATTCGATTGCCCCCGAGCTGCTGCGTCGCTTGCCTGAAGAGTTGGCGCGCAGGCCGCACGCGTTCAGCGTACTGGCGTTCGTCGGCGGTGAGCCGGCAGGGCTGGTGAATTGTTTTGAAGGTTTCTCGACGTTCGCCTGCAAACCGCTGGTCAATGTTCACGACGTGGCAGTGGTGAACAAATTTCGCGGCCTCGGGCTGAGTCAGAAGATGCTGCGCAAGGTCGAGGAAATTTCCCGTCAGCGCGGCTGCTGCAAGATCACGCTGGAGGTGCTGGAAGGCAATGCGGTGGCGCAGAATGCCTACAGCAAGTTCGGTTTCGCCCCGGGGATGTTCGACCCGGATCATGGCCGCATGCTGTTCTGGATCAAGAATCTGCCGACATAAAAAAAGGCGCCCGGTCAGGGCGCCCAACTGTCATCTCCGAGGCCAGAGCGGAGCCATCGGAGGTCCATCGGTTGCTCAATGAATCAGTTGCGATAAGACTCGGTGACTTGCGCGGTCTGGTCGTTCGGAACCTTCAGTTCCGCAGCTTTGCTATCGCTCTGCTGTTCGTTTTGCGCGTGGTGGACCGGGAAGTTGTCGTAGTAATGTCGCATGCGTTCGGCGCCGCCTTCGGCAAAGGCGCTGGCGGAGCCGAGGGCGAGTAGCCCGGTGAGAATAGCGGTGATGGTTTTCATGGTGCCTCCTACTGAAAAACGTGGGAGCCGTTCGTCCATGAAGCAGATCTCGAAGCACAGTGTCCCGGGTGGAAATTAACTCGGGGTTAAGCGACGCTCTTCGCGCCGATGGCGTGGGCATTCAACCGCAGGAAATGTTCCCCGATAGCACCGACCTCGGTGAAAAGCTGCGCGCAACGTTTGCCCAATGAACGGCGGCGGGTATGCTGATGGCCTGCCGAGGAGATAGAAATGGCCTACGATTTTGACCTTTATGTAATTGGTGCCGGTTCCGGCGGTGTGCGCGCTGCGCGGTTTGCCGCCGGTTTTGGCGCGAAAGTGGCGGTAGCCGAGAGCCGTTACCTGGGAGGCACCTGCGTCAACGTTGGCTGCGTGCCGAAAAAACTGCTGGTGTACGGCGCGCATTTCGCCGAAGACTTTGAGCAGTCGTCCGGTTTCGGCTGGAGTCTGGGTGAAGCGAATTTCGACTGGGCGACGCTGATCGCCAACAAGGACCGCGAGATCAATCGCCTCAACGGGATTTATCGCAACCTGCTGGTCAACAGCGGCGTGACCCTGCACGAAGCCCACGCGAAGATCGTCGGCCCGCACGAGGTCGAGGTCAACGGTGAGCGTTTCACCGCGAAAAACATTCTGATTGCTACCGGTGGCTGGCCGCAGATTCCGGAAATTCCGGGGCACGAACACGCGATCAGTTCTAATCAGGCGTTTTTCCTTAAAGAGCTGCCGAAGCGGGTGCTGGTGGTCGGTGGTGGTTACATCGCTGTCGAGTTCGCCGGGATTTTCCACGGTCTGGGTGCGAACACCACACTGCTGTATCGCGGTGATCTGTTCCTGCGTGGCTTCGATGGCTCCGTGCGTAAGCATCTGCAGGAAGAACTGACCAAGCGCGGCATGGATCTGCAATTCAACGCCGACATCGCGCGTATCGACAAACAGCCAGACGGCAGCCTGAAGGCGACTCTAAAGGATGGTCGCGTACTGGAAGCCGACTGCGTGTTCTACGCCACCGGGCGGCGTCCAATGCTGGACAACCTGGGCCTGGAAAACACCGATGTGCAGCTCACCGACAAGGGCTTCATCAAGGTCGACGAGCAGTACCAGACCAGCGATCCGTCGATTCTGGCGCTGGGTGACGTGATTGGTCGCGTGCAACTGACGCCAGTGGCACTGGCCGAAGGCATGGCGGTGGCGCGGCGCTTGTTCAAACCTGAGCAGTACCGTCCGGTGGATTACAAGATGATCCCGACTGCCGTGTTCAGTCTGCCGAACATCGGCACTGTCGGTCTGACTGAAGAGGAGGCGCGGGAGGCGGGCCATGAGGTGGTGATTTTCGAGAGTCGCTTCCGCCCGATGAAGTTGACCCTGACCGAGTGTCAGGAGAAAACCCTGATGAAACTGGTGGTCGACGGCAAGACCGACAAGGTGCTCGGTTGCCACATGGTCGGTCCAGACGCGGGAGAGATCGTCCAAGGCTTGGCGATCGCGCTGAAGGCTGGCGCGACCAAACGTGACTTCGACGACACGATCGGGGTTCACCCGACGGCCGCCGAAGAGTTCGTCACCATGCGAACGCCGGTCGGCGCTTAAGTTTCCTTCGCTTTGGCTGTGTCTGGCGCTGCCGCAACGGTAGCGGCCAGACGCAAGCTATCCTCGAGGCTGGTCTGAGTTTTGGTCAGTTCCTTTTCCAGTGACTGATTGAGCAACAGCTGTTCGTCAATGTTCTGTTTCAGCGTCTGACTTTCCAGCAGGGCCACGCGCAAGCGTTCCTGGAGGAGGGTACGTTCGTTGTCGACGCGAGTCGCTTGCTCCAGCAACTGATCCTGGCGCTGATTGCTGTGCTTGAGCTGATCCTGTACCAGGCTCAGCTCGCGCTGGGTGCCACGGTTTTCGGTGAGCAGGCGCTCGTTGTCACGGTGCAACTGGGTGATCTCGTCCTGACGTACCAGCGCACTTTGTTGCGCCTGGCGCAATTCCATCTGCAATTGCTGGAGCTGCCCCTCGTGACGGGCCTGTTCCTGCTCGCGCTGCTCTTTGCTGGCGTTGCGGTAATGCTCAAGGGCATCGCGGGCGTGCAGGTGTTTCTCTTCCAGTGAGCGGATCTGCTCGTCCTTGTCCTGCAGGCGCAACTCGAAATCGGCCAGTGCCTGATTGAGTCCGGCGTTGCGGGTTTGTTCGGTCTGCAACATCGAGCGGGTTTCTTTCAGTGCCTCGGATTCCCGTGCCATTGCTGCGCCTTGAATGTCGTGCTGTTGTTCCAGTTGCTCGAGTGCCTGGCGCACCTGCTTGAGTTCCGCTTCCAGGGTTTCGCGCTGCTCCTCGAACTGCTCGCGCGCTTGTTCGATCGGCTCTTGCGCCTGTTCTTTCAGGCGCTGGGCGAGACGCGAGACCAGTGCGGTCAGCTCGTCATTGATCGGTTCGGCAGACGCTTCGACCGGTTGGCTGCCGTCATCCAGCTCTTTCAGATAGCGATGGATCGTGGTTTTCGAACCGGTGTTGCCCAGTTCGATGCGTACTGCATCGATGCTGGGGTGTTCGCCCCGGGCCAGAATCGCTGCACGCGCGATCTGCACCACTGCTTTGTTTACGCCACCACGGGCCATGTGAACTCCTACCGTTTCGTACTGTGGTACATGCCACCAAAGTACGCAGTGTACCACGCTGAAAATAAAGTTAAATGCTTGATTAATCACAGGCGGGATATACTGGTATTACCCAATGTCAGATGCCTGAATTGGTTTTTTCATCCCGAAATCAGTACGCCAGCGAGAACACTGCCCATGAGCGAGATCGATCGCTATCTGCAAGCCGCCACCCGTGACAACACCCGCCGCAGCTATCGTTCGGCGATCGAGCATTTTGAAGTGAAGTGGGGCGGGTTCCTGCCGGCGACGGCCGACAGCGTGGCGCGTTATCTGGTCGAGCATGCCGGCGTGCTGTCGATCAATACTCTGAAGCTGCGCTTGTCGGCGCTGGCGCAGTGGCACAACAGTCAGGGTTTTGCCGATCCGACCAAGGCGCCGGTGGTGCGCAAGGTCTTCAAAGGCATTCGGGCGCTGCATCCGGCGCAGGAAAAACAGGCCGAACCGCTGCAACTGCACGATCTGCAGCAGGTGGTCGACTGGCTGGAGCAGGAAGCCAGCAATGCCAGACAAAATCAGGATCGCCCGCAGTTGCTCAAGGCCTATCGCGATCGGGCACTGATCCTTTTGGGGTTCTGGCGTGGCTTTCGCAGTGATGAGCTGTGTCGTCTGCAGATCGAGCATGTGCAGGCGCACGCCGGCAGCGGCATCACTCTGTATCTGCCGCGCAGCAAGGGCGACCGCGACAACCTCGGGCAGACGTATCAGGCGCCGGCGCTGCTCAAGCTGTGCCCGGTGCAGGCCTATATCGACTGGATCACCGAGGCGGCGCTGGTACGCGGTCCGGTGTTTCGCGGCGTCGACCGCTGGGGACATCTGAGCGATGAGGGCTTGCACGCCAACAGCATCATTCCACTGCTGCGTCAGGCGCTGGAACGCGCCGGCATTCCGGCCGAGCGCTACACCAGCCATTCCCTGCGCCGCGGCTTCGCCACCTGGGCGCATCAAAGCGGCTGGGATCTGAAATCGTTGATGAGTTACGTTGGCTGGAAGGATATGAAGTCAGCCATGCGCTATGTTGAAGCCAGCCCCTTTCACGGGATGGCTCGGATTACGGATAAGCCGGCTTCGTCGTAGATATCGTTTTCTTCTATTAATACAGTCAGCTAATAGCGAAAACAAATCAGCAGCATCAGGTTTGCCAATGAGCCATCCGTCGAGTGAGTGGGTAGGATTCACCCATCGAATTCACAACCCTGACGGAGAGTCATCAATGCCTATCATCAACAGCCAAGTAAAACCGTTCAAAGCTACCGCGTTCAAAAACGGCGACTTCGTACAAGTCTCGGACGCTGACCTGAAAGGCAAATGGTCCGTAGTGTTCTTCTATCCAGCCGACTTCACCTTTGTTTGCCCAACCGAGCTGGAAGACCTGGCCGACAACTACGCTGCGTTCCAGAAACTGGGCGTGGAAATCTACAGCGTTTCGACCGACACCCACTTTGCTCACGCTGCCTGGCACAACACTTCGCCAGCGATCGGCAAAATCGAATACACCATGATCGGCGACCCGACCCACGTCATCTCCCGCAACTTCGACGTGCTGATCGAAGAAGCTGGCCTGGCTGACCGTGGCACCTTCGTGATCAACCCTGAAGGCCAGATCAAAATCGTTGAACTGAACGATGGCGGCGTTGGCCGTGACGCTTCCGAGCTGCTGCGCAAGATCAAGGCTGCTCAGTACGTTGCTGCTCACCCAGGCGAAGTTTGCCCAGCCAAATGGAAAGAAGGCGAGGCCACTCTGGCTCCGTCCCTGGACCTGGTCGGCAAGATCTAAGTCTGTGACGCACGCAACACAGGGCGGGACTCCGCACCTACTTCAGTAAGCTGCACCGCCCATTAAAAAAGCCCGGGCGAGATTCGCTCGGGTTTTTTTTCGCCTCGAATAAACACACAGGAGATCGCCCGTATGTTGGACGCCAATCTTAAAGCCCAGTTGAAATCGTACCTGGAACGGGTCACCCAGCCGATCGAGATCGTTGCTTCCCTCGACGACGGTGCGAAATCCCGGGAAATGCTTGACCTGCTGAAAGACGTTGCCAGTCTTTCGAGCCAGATTACCCTGATCGACAGCGGCACCGATGCCCGCAAGCCGTCGTTCTCGATCAATCGTCCGGGTGCCGACATCAGCTTGCGTTTCGCCGGCATCCCGATGGGCCACGAATTCACCTCGTTGGTGCTGGCCCTGCTGCAAGTCGGCGGCCACCCATCGAAAGCCAGCGCCGAAGTGATCGAGCAGATCCGCTCGCTCAAGGGCGAGTTCAGCTTCGAAACCTACTTCTCGCTGTCGTGCCAGAACTGCCCGGACGTGGTTCAGGCGCTGAACCTGATGGCCGTGCTGAACCCGAACATCCGTCACGTCGCCATCGACGGCGCGCTGTTCCAGGACGAAGTCAACGATCGCAAGATCATGGCTGTGCCGAGCATCTACCTCAACGGTGAGAGCTTTGGCCAGGGCCGCATGGGTCTGGAAGAAATCCTCGCCAAGCTCGACACCGGTGCCATTGAGCGTCAGGCCGAGAAAATCAGCGCCAAAGAGGCCTTTGATGTGCTGGTGGTCGGCGGTGGCCCGGCCGGTGCTTCGGCCGCTATCTATGCCGCCCGTAAAGGCATTCGCACCGGTGTCGCGGCCGAGCGCTTCGGCGGTCAGGTGCTGGACACCATGGCCATCGAGAACTTCATTTCCGTGCAGGAAACCGAAGGCCCGAAACTGGCCACGGCGCTGGAAGAACACGTCAAGCAGTACGACGTCGACATCATGAACCTGCAACGCGCCGACAAGTTGATCCCGGGCAAGAACGGCGGGCTGCACGAAGTCCACTTCGCCAGTGGTGCGACCCTGAAAGCCAAGAGCGTGATTCTGGCGACCGGCGCACGCTGGCGTGAAATGAACGTGCCGGGCGAGCAGGAATACCGCAACAAAGGCGTGGCGTATTGCCCGCACTGCGACGGTCCGCTGTTTAAAGGCAAGCGTGTGGCGGTGATCGGCGGCGGTAACTCCGGCGTGGAAGCGGCCATCGATCTGGCCGGTATCGTCTCCCACGTGACCCTGCTGGAGTTCGACGTACAACTGCGTGCCGACGCGGTACTGCAACGCAAACTGCAAAGCCTGCCGAACGTCACCGTGATCACCAGTGCGCAAACCACTGAAGTCACCGGCAATGGCGAGAAGGTCAACGGCCTGCGCTACAAGGATCGCAAGACTGACGAACTGCGCAGCGTCGAGCTGGAGGGGATCTTCGTACAGATCGGTCTGCTGCCGAACACCGACTGGCTCAAAGGCACCATCGAGCTGTCGCCGCGTGGTGAAATCATCGTCGACAACCGTGGCGAAACGTCGATCCCGGGGATCTTCGCGGCGGGCGACGTGACCACTGTGCCGTACAAGCAGATCGTGATCGCTGTGGGCGAGGGCGCCAAGGCATCTCTCAGCGCGTTCGATCACTTGATCCGCACTTCGGCTCCGGCGTAAACGTCAGTCGCTGAAACGAAAAAACCCATGAGCGATCATGGGTTTTTTTATGCCTGACACAAATCCAATTGTAGGAGCGGGCTTTTTATGCAGTCAGTTACAGCGGCGCAGGCTGGATGATTTCAACCCAGTAGCCATCCGGGTCCTTGATGAACGCCAGGCTTTTCATGCGGCCATCGGTCAAACGCTTCTGGAAATCACAGCCCAGTTCTTCAAAACGTGCACACGCCGCAACGATATCCGGAACCGAGATGCAGATGTGGCCGAAACCGCGCGGGTCAGTGTTGCCGTTGTGATAGGCGAAGTCGGCATCGTTTTCAGTGCCGTGGTTGTGGGTCAGTTCGAGGATGCCGGGAATCGACTTCATCCACTCGGTGCGGGCAGCAGCGTCGGCCGGGATCTGCGCCTTGTCGACCAGTGCGAGGAAGTACAGGCTGAACTCAGCTTCCGGGAAATCACGTTTTTCCACCAGCGAGAAACCCAGTACGCGGGTGTAGAAGTCCAGCGACTGGGTGATGTCCTTCACGCGCAGCATGGTGTGGTTGAAGACGAAGTTGCGGGTTGCGCTGTCTGGAGTGGCGGTGACGCCGGGGAAAGTGTTCAGTTCGTGCAGGCTCATAGGCCCTCCGTAACAATGGGGCGAGTGAATGGGCGCAATGATACGCATGCGGGGCGGCATCGCCAAACCGAATGCGCGGCTTGCTCTGTGGACGGCCGGGCCTCAGACTTTGCAGCTCAATCTGCGAGTGCCTCTGGTAATGATCCGACCGTTCAAAGCGCTGTTCGTTTGCCTTTTCTCGTCTTTGCTTGCCGCTCCTGCGCTGGCGGACCAGCCGAGCATCACTTGGCCTGCTGGCTGGGAAGTAGAGGCGCTGCCCGATCAAGCCCCTCAGGTTTCGCGCCAGCGCGCGGTGAAAACCGACACCGACGGCAATCAGGTCATGGTGATGGAGTTGACCATGACTCAGGTGGAGGCAGGTCACCAGGTCAATGTGGCGGGCGTTCTGCTGGAAATGCGCAAATCGATACAGAAGGATTTCTTCCAGGGCGGCTATCAGAGTGTTTGCAACAAGGTACACCCGGCGAAGCTCGGCTCTTTGGACGCGCAGGAAACCACCTGCACGATCACTGAAAACGGTCGACATGTGTTGTCGCAAACTTTGGTTGCTGCGGCCGCAGCGGATAAGGCTTATGTACTTTCTTACGCTGGGCAGGCCGAGGTTTATAAGGCAAGCGCCGAGGAAATAGTCGCAGTGAGAAGCAGCTTGAAACTTTAAGCGTCTGTTTGCACCCCGTCCGGTTTAGATACCCGAAGGAATTAAGCACAAAGTTTAGCGGCGATTACGGTTGCAACATTCCGGCGCAAAATGTTTAGCCTCGCGGCTTGTGTGTGTTAAGGCGGATTGATAACTAGCGCGGGGGAAATCGTTGCTTTTGTTAGATATTGTCGAAAAAAAAGCCCCGCATAAAGCAGGGCTTGTTTGTTGACGCAAGATTAGCCGCGCAACCAGGAATCAACGGTAGCTGCACCGTACTGTTCCTTCCAGGCTTTCAGGCCACGGTGGTTGCCGCCCTTGGTTTCGATCAGTTCACCGGTGTGCGGGTTTTGATAAACCTTGACCACGCGAGCACGGCGGGTTTTTGGTGCGGCGGACACTTGCAAGCCGGACTTGGACGGGTTCGGATCGAGGATGGCGATGATGTCTTTCAGGCCTTTGCCGTAGGTTTTCATCAGCCCCTGGAGCTTTTCTTCGAATTCGATTTCTTTCTTGAGCCCGGCATCGTTCTTCAGCGATTCCAGCTGCTTGAGCTGTTCCTGAAGGGCCTTTTCAGCTGCACGAAATTCAGCGAGTCTGGACAATATCTTTACTCCAATAGTGTGTTTGGCTGATACCAACCGCAAACAAAGCTATAAGCCAAGAGCCTTGAAGCGACTCGGTGATAATGGCTCACCTGCCAATCTTGCACAGGCTGAAAAAATTGTAGTAGTTAATGCGCCAAGAGTAAATCCTGATCTTGTCGTCATGTAACAACAGTGGTGTTTTGTATCAATTTGGTGCGTCCGACCGCAGCGCCGGGGTTAATTTGTTTTTAGTTAATGGTGACTTAATGCATCGATGAAGTCGGCGCCGGGCATGGGTTTTCCGAACAGATAGCCCTGCAGGAAGTTGACGTGGTGTGCAGTCAGATAGTCAGCCTGTGCCTGAGTTTCTACACCTTCGGCAACAATACCCAGATCGAGCTTGGCCGAGAGCTCGATAATCGTGTCCAGAATATGTCGCGATAATGCGTCGATCCCGATCATCGCGACGAAGCTTTGATCAATCTTGAGAAAGTCCACATTGAATTTGCGCAGGTAACCCAGGCTTGAATGCCCGGTGCCAAAGTCGTCGATGGCGATCATCACACCCAGCGTATGCAACTGCTCGAACAGTTGGTGCGTGATGTCGCTCGGCTCGATCAGCTCACGCTCGGTCAACTCCAGCACCAGGCTGATGCTGTCGGGCGCGAACGCAGCGAGAAACTCGCGACAGTCTTCGACCAGTTGCAGATCGTGACAGTGACTGGCGGTGATGTTGATACCGATGTGAAACGGTTTGTTGAAACCTGCAGACAACGGGCCGAGCAGGGCGGCAGTCTGCTGCATCAGGGCGCGGGTCATGGGCACGATCAGGCCCGAATGTTCGGCAAACGGGATAAACATGTCCGGGCGCACCAGACCTTCTTTCGGATGTTTCCAGCGCATCAGCACTTCAGCGCCGGACCACTTTTTACTGTCGCCATGCACCACTGGCTGGAAATAAGGGATGAACTCGCCTGCCTCCAGAGCGCGCAGCATTTCATGGCTGGGTGAGGTGGAGCGCCGCTGCAGGACGTGGCCGATAGCACCCGAGATGATCCCGAAAAAAATCAGCAGGCTGAACAGCGGCGGGTATTCGTCGGCCATATAACGCCAGGTTTCGCCCTGCGGGAAGCCTGCGGCGACGCTGAAGGCATAGCGCGAAGAAACCAACATACTTTGTGCCACCGGCAACGGCGGCAGGTTGCCTTGATGCACCTTGCCATCGGCGGACAGCCAGTTGTCGCCAACCTGCAGCAACAGCAGCGTCTGTCGGCCAATCAGGCGCAGGACGTTGCTCAGGTGATAGCCATCGAGCGTGGTCAGCGCGCCGCCGCGACCTTCGCTGAGCCGATACACCAGCAGCGCGGTGTTGGGCGTAACGGGATTGCCATTCATCAACCACAGCTTGCCTTGGGTGTAGTCGCCCGGGTTCACGGCTTCCTTGTACTCGCCGAACAGCGAGCTGCAATAGAGATTGTTGTCCCACACCAGATTGGTCGAGCGCACGAAAGGCCGACGGGTCACCTGTTCACGCAACGCCAGTTTGACGCTGTCGCAGGGCTGGCCGGCCAATGGCAGCAGATCGCTGGCGGCCTGGGCGGTGTTGTCGAGCATCAGTTCGACCTGACGCAACGCCTCATCGGCGGTGCTTTGCGTGCTCTGCTGCAAGGTGCGCTCGGCTTGCATATACAGAATCCCTGTGCCCAGAAGCACCGGCAGCAGGACGCAAAGCAGGGTCACAATCATGCGCACGCTACGTTTGCGGCGGGGTCTGACAGTCAACGGCATGGGCACATCCTGTTGCGATGGAAGGGGAAACTCTCGAATGCAGCCCTGGCAACGGCGCGCCTGTGAAACACCGCGGAGTCAAGAGGCATGATAGATGGCCGTTGGCGCTTGCGCTGCTCAAGGCGAGTTGAGCTGCGTGGCGAGTTCGATAAAGGCCAACGTCGCCGGCGAAGCCTGACGTTGATCGAGCACGGCGAGGCCGATCTGGCGTTGCACGGCGGGTACCAGCGGCTTCTTCACGTAACGCGGCGTCGCATCGTCCGGCAACGAGCATTCGGCCACGACGGTAATTGCGTCACCCCGGCCCACGACGTCCAGGGTGCTGAGCAATTGCGAGCAGCGATAGCGGATCTTCGGTTGCAGGCGCGCGGCAGTGAACAGGCGCGAAACCAGCTCCGATGAACCGGCTTCGGTCAGGACAAACGGATCGGCACACAGATCCTTGAGGCTCAGCGCGGTGCGTTTTGCCAATGGATGATCGGCTGGCAGCAGGGCAACCATCTGGTCTTCTGCCAAGGCAAAAGTGTCGAAACGCTCCTGAGGCAACACCACAAACCCGATGTCGATCCGCCGCTCTTCCAACCACTGAATAACCTGCCTGTCCGGCCCCTCATCAATGTGCACTTCAATGCCCGGATGCGCCTGGCGATAGCGCTGCAAAATCGTCGGCAGCAACTTGATCGATGACGTCGGGCCGAACGAACCGATGCGCAACGTGCCGCTTTTCATGCCCCGCGCATCGGCCGCCTCCTGACGCAGGGTGTTGGCCAGACCAAGCATGGCCCGTGCGCGCTGGAGCAATTGCTCGCCGATGTCGGTGAGTTCGACTTGCGACTGATGGCGGTGTAGCAGTTCGACGCCCAATTCCTCCTCCAGCGACTTCATCGCGTGCGACACCGCTGACTGCGAAATTCCCAAACGATGGGCGGCGAGGGTGAAACCGCGCAGTTCAGCGACTAGCGAGAAGATCTCCAGTTGAGTGAGGGTCATGAGTATTTGCTCATTTTACGATGAGGTTAAATGAGGTGAATGATACGCCATCTTTCCAGCTGCATTACCTGGAGCATCATGCGCAACCTCGAGCAAATCCACGCAACGACCTCCGAGCGGCCGGTTTATCTGACTCTGGCAGCGGTGACCATGATTTGGGGCGGGACCTTTGTCGCCGGGCGTTTTCTGGCGGGCAGTCTCAGCCCGCTGTTCGCCGCCAGCCTGCGCTTCCTGCTCGCCAGTGCGGCGTTGCTGGGGTTCCTGTGGCTGGCGCGCATCCCGCTGGCACGACCGACGTCCCGGCAATGGCTGCAACTGTTGTTGCTGGGGTTCTTCGGGATTTTCTTCTATAACCTGTGCTTCTTTTATGGCCTGCAATACATCAACGCTTCACGGGCCTCGTTGATTGTTGCGTTGAATCCGGCCGTGATCGGTCTGGCCTCGTGGTTGTTGTTCAAGGAGCGCATGGGGCGGATGAAAGTCGCCGGTATTGCGATCTGTATCGCTGGCGCTGGCCTGGTGATCGTCAGCCGTAATCCGCAATTGCTTGCCGCGACGCCTGACGCGTGGATCGGCGATCTGTTCATTCTTGGTTGTGTATTGGGTTGGGGCGTTTACTCGCTGTTTTCACGGGGGCTGAACCAGTCACTCGGCCCGGTGCAGACCGTGACGCTTTCCGTGATGATCGGCACAGTGATGCTCTGGACGCTGGCGGCGTTGCGCGGCGAGGTAAGCTGGGTCGCATTGATCAGCCTCGGTGCGCCGCAGTGGTTTAGCCTGATCTACCTGGGTGTGCTCGGCTCGGCGCTGGCCTACATCGGCTACTACGACGGTATCCGCAAAATCGGCGCGACCCGTTCCGGCGTGTTCATCGCCCTGAATCCGCTGACAGCCGTGGTTCTCGGCGCGCTGCTACTCAGCGAACAACTGACGTTGAGCCTGTATCTGGGAGGCGGCCTGGTGCTGGTGGGGATTTACCTGTGCAACAAACCCCTTGCACCGATGCGGAAAAGGCGGATTTTATAGAGAGGGCAGACAACCCTATTTACGCTGTGTAGAATCGGGTTACGCATACAATAATAATCGTCTTCTGGCAGCAGAAGCCTCGCCCGCAAGAGCCTTGGGTCGACAATGAAGATATTCGGGTTTCAACTGATCTACGGTGACTTCCTCGCCCGCAGTGTGCGAGGCATCTCCTGCGCACCACCCAGCGATCTCAGCATTACTGACAAATAACCCTGGTTAATTGATAAGAATGATGAGGCGTCACCATGGCAGATTTATACGAAAACCCAATGGGCCTGATGGGCTTTGAGTTCATCGAGTTCGCATCGCCGACTCCTGGCACCCTGGAGCCGATCTTCGAGATCATGGGCTTCACCAAGGTCGCAACCCACCGCTCCAAGAACGTGCACCTGTACCGTCAGGGCGCGATCAATCTGATCCTCAACAACGAACCCAATAGCGTCGCTTCGTACTTCGCGGCCGAACACGGCCCGTCGGTGTGTGGCATGGCGTTCCGCGTCAAGGATTCGCAAAAGGCCTACAGCCGCGCGCTGGAACTCGGCGCCCAGCCGATCCACATCGAAACCGGCCCGATGGAACTCAACCTGCCAGCGATCAAAGGCATCGGCGGTGCGCCGCTGTACCTGATTGACCGTTTCGGCGAAGGCAGCTCGATCTATGACATCGACTTCGTGTTCATCGAAGGCGTTGATCGCAACCCCGTCGGTGCCGGCCTGAAGATCATCGATCACCTGACCCACAACGTGTATCGCGGGCGCATGGCTTACTGGGCCAACTTCTACGAGAAGCTGTTCAACTTCCGCGAGATCCGCTACTTCGACATCAAGGGCGAATACACCGGCCTGACCTCGAAAGCGATGACCGCACCGGACGGCATGATCCGCATCCCGCTGAACGAAGAGTCGTCCAAGGGCGCCGGGCAGATCGAAGAGTTCCTGATGCAGTTCAACGGCGAGGGCATCCAGCACGTGGCGTTCCTCACCGACGATCTGGTCAAGACCTGGGATCAGTTGAAGAAGATCGGCATGCGCTTCATGACCGCGCCGCCGGACACCTACTACGAAATGCTCGAAGGCCGCCTGCCGAATCACGGCGAGCCGGTGGATCAACTGCAATCGCGGGGCATCCTGCTCGACGGTTCGTCGAACCCGGACGACAAGCGCCTGCTGCTGCAGATCTTCTCGGAAACCCTGATGGGCCCGGTATTCTTCGAATTCATCCAGCGCAAGGGCGATGATGGTTTCGGCGAGGGCAACTTCAAGGCCCTGTTCGAATCGATCGAGCGTGATCAGGTGCGTCGTGGTGTGCTGACCACCGAGTAATCCGCCACTAGAATGAAAAAATCCCGGCTTGCAGTCATGCACAGCCGGGATTTTTTTGCGTCAGCAAAACTGTGGGAGCGGGCTTGCTCGCGAATTCGGTCTTTCGTTCAAGGTCTTTGTTGACTGACCTGACGCTTTCGCGAGCAAGCCCGCTCCCACAGTAGTTTTGTGTTGCTTTTAAGGGCGGCGTTGCCGCATCAGGTGTTTGAAGCCTTCGAAGATCAGCACCAAAACGGCCAGCCAGATCGGAATGTAAGTCAGCCACTCGCCGGCCTTGATGCTTTCACCGAGCAACAGCGCCACACCGAGTAGCAGCACCGGTTCCACATAACTGAGCAAACCAAACAGGCTGAACGGCAACAAGCGGCTGGCAATGATGTAGACCACCAGCGCCGATGCACTGATCAGGCCGAGCAGGGGAATCAGCCAGAGCAAGCCAGGATACTGATCGAACACGCCAAAGCCTTGCTCGCCACCGCGCACAAACCAGTAGGCCACCGGCAGCATCAGCGTCATGTCGACCCACAGACCGCCAAGGTTGTCAGTCTTCAGGCGTTTGCGCAGCACGAAATACAGTGGATACCCGACCACGACGACCAGCGTCGCCCAAGAGAATCCGCCGACCTGATACAACTCGTTCGCCACACCCAGGATTGCAAAGAACACCGCGATTTTCTGCAGGTACGACAGGCTGTCGCCGTACACAATGCGCCCGGTCAGCACCATCGCCAGCGGTAACAGGAAATAACCCAGCGACACGTCGAGGCTGTAGCCATTGAGCGGCGCCCACAAGAACAGCCACAACTGCACGCCGAGCAAACCGGCCGAAACGATCAGGCCGCCGATCAGCTTCGGATAGCCCGCAACCCGCCGCAGCAGCTCCAGTACCCGCCGCCATTCACCGGACACCAGCATGAACACGGTCATGCACGGCACCGTCAGCAGCATCCGCCAGCCGAAAATCTCTACGCCGCTCAACGGGGTGAGCAGCGAGGTGTAGTAATACATGACGGCAAACAGCACCGAGGCTGAAACCGATAGAGCGATACCTTTAGACAAACTGTCCTCGCGGGTGGGTGATCAAACAGGGCGCGCAGGATACGTGGTTTTTGTGCTGAATATTGGCCGAGTGATCAATATTTCCCACATCTTGAAGATAAGCACAAAACCTGTGGGTGTGACTCAGCTCGCGAAGAAGGGGCAGACTCCAAATCTTTAGTGACGGGGCCAACGCTTTCGCGAGCAAGCCCGCTCCCACAGTGAATGGGTGTCGAATACCAGGTTTGCATCCGGCGATAATCCCTTGTGGGAGCGGGCTTGCTCGCGAAGCGTTTAGGCCTGATGCGGTTTACGACCCGACACAAAATGGCTCACATCGTTGAACCCCGGCGTTGACGCATGCCCCGGTGTCACCAGCGAGTCGATGAACGCTTCATCTTCCGCGGTGATCTTCACCGCTTGCGCCTGGGTGTACGCGTCCCACTGTTGTTCCGTGCGCGGGCCGACGATCGCCGAAGTCACGGCGCTGTTGTTCAGCACCCAGGCAATCGCGAACTCGACGATGCCCACGCCACGGCCCTGGGTATATTGCTGAATCTGCTGGGCAATGCGTAGCGATTCCACCCGCCATTCGGTTTCCAGAATGCGTTTGTCCTGGCGCCCGGCGCGGCTGTTGGCGTCCGGGGTCACGTCGGGTGCGTATTTGCCGCTGAGCACGCCGCGGGCCAGCGGGCTGTAAGGCACCACACCGAGACCGTAGGTTTGCGCAGCGGTGATCTGCTCGGTCTCGGCCTGGCGGTTGACGATGTTGTACAGCGGCTGGCTGATCACCGGGCGATCGACACCCAACTGGTCAGCGATACGAATCACCTCGGCAATGCGCCAGCCGCGATAGTTCGACAGGCCCCAGTAGCGAATCTTGCCCTGGCGAATCAGATCGCCAATCGCCGACACGGTGACTTCCAGCGGCGTATTGTGGTCTTCGCGGTGCAGGTAATAGATGTCGAGGTAGTCGGTGCCGAGGCGCGTCAGGCTGGCCTCCAGACCATTGAAAATGTGCTTGCGGCTCAAGCCGCTGCGGTTCGGCACGCCGTCCGCCGGGCCGAATCCGACCTTGGTCGCCAGCACCCATTCGTGACGGTGTCGGGCGATCGCCTCGCCGACGATTTCCTCCGAACGGCCGTTGGTGTAGACGTCGGCGGTGTCGATAAAATTGATGCCCTGATCCCAGGCCTTGTGGATGATGCGCAGCGAATCCTCTGCGCTGGTCTGCTCGCCAAACATCATCGTGCCGAGAGTGAGGGTGGACACCTGCAACCCCGAGTGCCCCAGTGTGCGGTAGCTCATGCCGAAATCCTTTTGTCGGTGGGAAAACTCCAATCAAATACCAGAAGCATCCCACGGGGCAAAGTGAATTATCGGCTGAGCAATCCGCCTGCAATAAACAAGGGCAAAAAAGATCGCAGCGTGTTTACGCCCGCAACGTGCGCGTCATGCGCAGCGCCAGCAAGCTCCCGCCGACGATCACACCCGCCAGCAGATACAACGCCGCATCGGTCGAACCGGTGCTGTCCTTGACCCAACCCACCAGGTACGGGCTGAGGAAACCGGCCATCTGCCCCATCGAGTTGATCAATGCCAGACCTCCGGCCGCCGCGCCCGCGCTCAACATCGCGGTCGGCACCGGCCAGAACATCGGCAGACCGGTCAGCGCGCCCATGGTGGCAATGGTCAGACCGAGGATGGCGATGGCCGGGTTGGCGGCGAAATTCACCGCAATCACCAGGCCGATGGCGCCCATCAGCATCGGCACAACAAGGTGCCAGCGACGTTCTTTGCGCAAGTCCGCCGAACGCCCCACCAGCAGCATGAACACCGCCGCCAGCAGATACGGGATCGCGCTCAGCCAGCCGATCACCAGGTTGTCGCTGAAGCCGAGGTTCTTGATGATCGACGGCAGCCAGAAGTTGATCGCGTACACGCCGCTCTGGATGCAGAAGTAGATCAGGCCGAAGGCCCAGATCGCCGGGTTCTTGAACACCGCGATCAGCGAGTCAGAGGTGGTTTTCGGCTTGTTCGCCAGGTCTTCGGCCTGGTCCGCCTCAAGCACCGCGCGTTCATGCGGGCTTAGCCACTTGGCGTTGGCAAAGCTGTCGCTCAGCAGGAAATAGGCGAGGGCGCCGAGGATGACCGTCGGAATACCTTGCAGCAGAAACATCCACTGCCAGCCCGCCAGTCCACCTTGCCCGGCGGCGAAGTGGTTGAGGATCCAGCCGGAAAACGGACTGCCGAGCAGGCCGGAAACCGGGATCGCCGACATGAACAGCGCCATGATCCGCCCACGGCGGAACGTCGGGAACCACTGCGAGAGATAAAGCACCACGCCCGGGAAGAACCCGGCTTCGGCCGCACCGGTAAACAGGCGCAGGGTGTAGAACTGGGTCGGCGTGGTGACGAACAACAGGCAGGTCGACAGCGTGCCCCAAGTGATCATCATCACGGCAATCCAGCGTCTCGGACCGAATTTGGTCAGCGCCAGGTTGCTCGGTACACCGCACAGCACGTAGCCGATGAAGAAGATTCCGGCGCCGAGGCCGTACACGGTTTCGCTGAATTTCAGCGCGTCGAGCATCTGCAGTTTGGCGAAGCCAACGTTGACCCGGTCGAGGTAGTTGAACAGGTAGCAGATGAAGATGAAGGGAATCAAACGCAGGGTGATGCGTTTGTAGACGGCGTTTTTACCGGCGTCGATGGTCTGGGTAGCTGCGGCGCTCTGCGACATGGCGGCTCTCTCTTTATTATGATTTTTTGCGATGCACAGGTTAACGTTGATCGCCCTGAGAGTCTCGGCCACCTGTGGCCGGATTGTCTTTGTGCCTGAGCACAGGGTTTGCCGCCAGACCCTGTGCGGGTGAACAACCGTCCGCGCCTGTTTTGAAGGATTCTAGTCGTTATGTTCGAACTCGATCACGATCTTGCCCAGGATATCGTCGACCGGGCCATGGCCATTTTGCCCTACAACGTCAACGTCATGGACAGTCAGGGTCTGATCCTCGGCAGTGGTGAGCCGGAGCGCATCAACACCCGCCACGAAGGTGCGCAACTGGTGCTGGCCAACGGGCGAGTGGTGGAGATCGACGCGCAAACCGCTGTGCATCTGAAAGGTGTGCAGCCGGGGATCAACCTGCCGCTGTTGCTCGATCAGCGCTTGATCGGTGTGCTTGGCATTACCGGCGAACCGGAGCAACTGCGCACCTACGCCGAGTTGGTGCGCATGACCGCCGAAATGCTGGTCGGCCAGCGCAATCAGCAGGCCGAACAGCAATGGCGGCGGCAACGTTGCGATGACCTGCTGGCGTTGCTGTTGAGCGAAGCGGGGGACTCGCCACGCTTGGTCGATGAGGCGCAGCAGCTGGGCCTCAAGCCGCAACTGACCCGGGTGCCGTATCTGTTCGAACTGGGTCTGGAGCACGGGCCGGGGCAGACCGTCGAGGCGTTGAGCGCGTGGCTGACCTCGCGCTACCCGGACAGCTGGTGCGTGAGTTCCGCCAAGTCATCGCTGCTGTGGTGTCGGCCGGCGGGTCAGACGGTTGAGCATGATCGTTTGCTGGAAAAGCTCGATGGCCTGGGCTGGAACATTCTGCGCATCGCCGTTGGCGGGCAGGCGGACGGGTTGGCAGGGTTGCGCCGCTGTTATCGGCGGGTCGGCGATCTGCTTGCCTATGGCCGGGATGTGTTGCCGCACTCGCGCTTGCTGACCCTCAACCGCTTTCGCTTGCCGGTGATGCTCTGGCGCCATCGCAACGATGATGCGCTGGATGAATTGCTCAAACCGTTGCGCAAGGTCATCGCCAAGGACAGCAACGGCCAGTTGCTCGCGACCCTGCGCAGTTGGTGTGAGCATGATGGGCAGAGCCAGGCGTGCGCCGATGCGCTGGGCATTCATCGCAACAGCCTGCGTTACCGGATGGAGCGGATTGCCGAGTTGAGCGGGGTTGATCCGTTGCGGCTGGACGGGATGCTGGCGTTGTACCTTGGCGTGCAGTTGTTGCCGCAGACTGATCCGGGCTGAGCGGGTGTTTTCACCGACGCCTTCGCGAGCAAGCCCGCTCCCACAGGAGGAACGCATTCCAGGGTGGGAGCGGGCTTGCTCGCGAAGAGGCCGGTACATCCAGCGCATATCTCGCTGGGCTTTTGTATAAATGAACAACAATCGCCACCCCCGCTTGTGCAGCGGACAGGCGTCAATGCGCATGCCGACTGGCAGCATGATGAGCATTGGAACTGGAGAATTCGCATGAAAATCGTCATCGCCCCCGATTCGTTCAAGGACAGCCTGAGTGCCCAAGGCGTTGCCGAGGCCATTGCGCTGGGGCTGGCGCAAGTCTGGCCGCAGGCGACATTGGTCAAATGCCCAATGGCCGACGGCGGCGAGGGCACAGTGGAGTCGATTCTTGCCGCGTGTGAAGGTGAACTGCGCCGCACCCGGGTGCGCGGGCCGCTGGGCACGCCGGTCGACGCCGCATGGGGCTGGCTGCCGCACAATCACACCGCGATCATCGAAATGGCTGAGGCCAGTGGTTTGCAATTAGTGCCTACGGGGCAGCGCGATGCCTGTATCACCAGCACCTTCGGCACCGGTGAACTGATTCGCGCCGCGCTGGATGCCGGCGCGCAACGGGTAATTCTGGCGATCGGCGGCAGCGCCACCAACGAAGGCGGCGCCGGCGCCATGCAGGCGCTCGGGGTGAAATTGCTCGATGCGCAAGGCCAAGCGCTGGTGCCGGGCGGTCTGGCATTGGCGCAACTGGCGCGACTGGACTTGAGTGAACTTGATCCACGTCTGAAGCAGGTGCGCTTCGACATCGCCGCCGACGTCAACAATCCGCTGTGCGGGCCGCACGGTGCCTCGGCCATTTTCGGCCCGCAAAAGGGCGCGTCACCGGCACAGGTACAACAACTGGATCAGGCGCTGGGACACTTCGCCGAGCTCTGCGCGCAAGCGTTGGGCAAGGACGTTCGCGATGAACCGGGCAGCGGTGCGGCAGGTGGATTGGGCTTTGCGGCGAAGGCGTTTCTCGGAGCGCAGTTTCAGGCCGGCGTTGAAGTGGTGGCCGAGTTGGTAGGCTTGTCCGAAGCGGTTAGTGGCGCGGATCTGGTGATCACTGGCGAAGGCCGCTTCGACGCTCAGACCTTGCGCGGCAAGACCCCGTTCGGCGTGGCGCGAATCGCCAAGCAACACAATGTCCCGGTAATCGTCATCGCCGGCACCTTGGGTGAGGGTTATCAGGAACTCTACGAGCACGGCATCGACGGCGCATTCGCCGTCACCAGCGGCCCGATGACCCTTGAACAGGCCTGCGCCGAGGCTCCGCGTTTGTTGCGTGAACGTGCGACTGACATCGCCCGGGTCTGGCAGATGGCCAAACTCAATAGCTGACGCCCTGAAGATGTTGTGGCGAGGGAGCTTGCTCCCGCTCGGCTGCGCAGCAGTCGTCAACCCGCCTGATGCGGAGAAACTGATGATACGTGGTGGCAGGTTATAGGGCCGCTTCGCAGCCCAGCGGGAGCAAGCTCCCTCGCCACAGAAGTAGGGCAAGCTTCAACGGTGTTTCAGTGGTGAAACACCTTGAAAAATATTTTCGCTTTACACGAAATCTTCCTAAAGCCCAGCCGATACAGAGATCAGGCGCACACAGATTCCCTCGAATGGTGACGCCGGACTGAACCCGCCCCAGGGGTCAGTGATGACGGCAAGGACGCTCGCAGCTACCTCTATCCGAGAGTCCAACCATGTCCTTGCGTAACCTGAATATCGCGCCCCGTGCCTTCCTCGGTTTTGCCTTTATCGCCTTGCTGGTGATTGTCCTTGGTGTGTTCGCCGTCAATCGCATGTCGACCATCCGCCAGGCTTCCATCGACATGGAGACCAATCAACTGCCCAGCGTTGCCTACCTTGGCAAAGTGACTGAAAACGTTCTGCGTCTGCGGATTCTCTCGTTCCGTGTGCTGATCAATCGTGAGCCGGCAGCGTTGCAGGATGCTCAGGGCCGTATCAACGAACTGGTGGACAAAGTGCGCAGCGCCCAGGCCAGCTACGCCGCACTGCCTGCCGGTGGTGAAGAATTGGCGCAGTACAAGGCCTTCGCCGTGACACTGGACAACTACCTGCAAGCGCAAAACCAGATGATGGAGCTGTCGCGTCAGGACAAGATCGAGGAAATGCGCACTCTGATCAACACGCGCATCAAGGACGGCACCGATCAGATGGGCGAGCAACTCAACAAACTGATCGCAATCAACTCCGCTGACGCGAAAACCGCCTCCGGTCAGGCCGGCGAGCACTACGACAGTGCCGTGACCGGCATCGTTATCGTTGCTGTCGTCGCTGCGCTCGCTACGGTATTGCTGGCCTTGCTGCTGACTCGCAGCATCGTCACACCGCTCAATCGCGCAGTGGCAGCCGCACAAACCATCGCCAGCGGCAACCTGAGCAAAACCATCGAAGTCGATGGCAAGGACGAAGCCACACAGTTGCTGCAGGCCCTGGCCACGATGCAGACCAACCTGCGTAAAACCATCGAACAGATCGCCGGTTCCGCCACCCAACTCGGCGCCGCGGCCGAAGAGCTGAGCGCGGTCACCGAAGAAGCCTCCCGTGGCCTGCAACAGCAGAACAACGAAATCGAACAGGCCGCCACCGCCGTCAACGAAATGACCGCCGCCGTGGAAGAGGTGGCACGCAACGCGGTGTCGACGTCCGAAGCCTCGAACCAGTCGACTCAGGCCGCCCGCGAAGGTCGTGACCAAGTGGTGAAAACCGTCGACGCGATCCAGACCATGACCCATGACGTGCAGAGCACCGCGCAAATGATCGAAGGCCTCGCCGCGCAGGGCCGTGACATCGGCAAAGTGCTGGACGTGATCCGCGCCATTGCCGAACAGACCAACCTGCTGGCCCTCAACGCCGCGATCGAAGCGGCGCGTGCCGGTGAGGCCGGACGCGGTTTCGCCGTGGTGGCGGACGAGGTGCGCGCCCTGGCCCATCGCACCGCACAATCGACCCAGGAAATCGAAAAAATGGTCGCCGGCATCCAGAACGGCACCGGCGAAGCGGTTTCGTCGATGCAGCAAAGCAACCAGCGCACCCAGACCACCCTGGAAATGGCCCGCGCTGCCGGTGTGGCGCTGGAACAGATCACCCAGTCGATCCACCAGATCAACGAACGCAACCTGGTCATCGCCAGTGCCTCTGAAGAACAGGCGCAGGTCTCGCGTGAGGTCGACCGCAACCTGGTCAACATCCGTGATCTGGCCACGCAATCGGCCGCCGGGGCCAACCAGACCAGCGCCGCCACTCATGAGCTGTCGCGTCTGGCGGTGGATTTGAATGCCATGGTGGCGCGTTTTGTGATTTGAGATAGGGTGAAGGCTGGAGACCGCGCAATCAGGAGACGTGCATGCGCTATTCAGCCTTGACCCAACGAATCGCCGGGGAGGGAGCAGCGGCCTGGCAGATTCATGACCGAGCGCTGGAGTTGCGCGCCGAGGGCGTCGATATCCTGCTGCTGAGCGTGGGCGATCCGGATTTCGATACGCCGCTGCCGATCATCCACGGCGCCATCGATAGCCTGCTGGCGGGCGATACGCATTATTCCGAAGTGCGTGGCCGCTTGGCGCTGCGCAAGCTGATTGCCGCGCGCCACCAGCGGCGCAGCGGTCAGGTGGTGGATGCCGAGCACGTGATCGTGCTGCCCGGCGCGCAATGCGCGGTGTATTCGGTGGCTCAGTGTCTGCTGGACCCGGGGGACGAGGTGATCGTCGCCGAGCCGATGTACGTGACTTATGAAGGTGTGTTCGGCGCCTGCGGTGCGACGGTGGTGCCGGTGCCTGTACGACCGGAAAACGGCTTTAGAGTCGATCCCGCCGATGTCGCGGCACGAATCACGCCGAAAACCCGTGCCCTGTTGCTCAACAGCCCCAACAATCCTTCCGGCGCAAGCCTTTCCTTGCTGATCTGGCAAGAGCTGGCGGCGCTGTGCGTGCGTCACGATCTGTGGCTGATCAGCGACGAGGTCTACAGCGATCTGCTCTACGAAGGCGAGCACATCAGCCCGGCGAGCCTGCCGGGCATGGCCGAGCGCACCGCAACCATCAACAGTCTGTCGAAATCCCATGCCATGACCGGTTGGCGCATTGGCTGGTCGATCGGCCCGAAGGTGCTGGCGGAGCATCTGGTGAACCTGTCATTGAGCATGCTCTTCGGTCTGCCGGATTTTGTGCAGAAAGCCGCGGAGGTCGCGTTGGCAAGCGATCTGCCGGAGGTGACGCAGATGCGCGACGAGTATCGATTGCGCCGCGATCTGGTATGCGAGCGCTTGCGTGGTTGCCCGGGGTTGCAACCGATCCGCCCGGATGGCGGGATGTTCGTGATGGTCGATGTGCGCCAGACCGGTTTTGGCGCGCAGGCATTTGCCGAGCGGTTGCTGGAAGGGTACGGGGTGTCGGTGTTGGCCGGCGAGGCGTTCGGGCCGAGTGCGGCGGGGCATATCCGCATCGGGCTGGTGCTGGACCGGGTAAAACTGGCCGATGCCTGCGCGCGGATTGCGTTGTGTGCGGTGCAGCTGTTGCAGGCGCGTAGTGCATGACAGTGTTGTGTTGTGTTGCCTGAACTGGCCTCTTCGCGAGCAAGCCCGCTCCCACAGTGGATGGGTGTGTACATGATGTTATCCGTACACACCGAACCCTGTGGGAGCGGGCTTGCTCGCGAATGCAATCTGCCATTCAGCACATTTTTCAGTCCTGCCAGGCCGCCGGATTCACCAGATTTACAGGCTTCTCCCCAGCCAAAGCAGCAAGCAGATTGTCCACCGCACACCGCGCCATCGCCTCGCGCGTCTCATGCGTCGCCGAACCCATGTGCGGCGTCGCCACCACATTGTTCAGCTGCAACAACGGCGAATCATGATTCAGCGGTTCACGCTCGAACACATCCAGCCCCGCCGCGCGAATCCGCTGATGGCGCAATGCATCGATCAGCGCTGCCTCATCCACCACTTTGCCGCGAGAGATATTGATGAAGATGCTTTCCGGGCGCATTAGCGCAAACTGCTCGGCGCCGATCAGGCCTTCGGTTTGCGCGGTCAGCGGCAGGGTCAGGCAGATGAAATCCGCCTCTTGCAGCAGCGCTTCCAGACTGCGGTACTGCGCCGCAAAACGCGACTCGACCGCCGGTTTGCGCGACTGACTGTGATAAAGCACCGGCATGCCAAAACCGAAATGCCCACGCTGCGCCAGCGCCTCGCCGATGCGCCCCATGCCGATGATGCCCAGGGTCTTGCCGTGCACATCAGTACCGAAATGCGCCGGGCCGATGTTGCGATGCCACTGGCCGCTGCGCACCATATTCGCCAGCTCGACTACGCGCCGGGCGGTGGCGAGGATCAGCGCGAAACCGGTGTCGGCGGTGGTTTCGGTGAGCACGTCCGGGGTGTTGCTGAGGAGGATCTTGCGCCGGGTCAGGTAATCGATGTCGTAGTTGTCGACGCCCACCGAAACGCTGGCAATCGCCTGCAGTTGCGGCGCCAGGTCGAGCAGCGCGGCGTCGAGTTTCAGGCTGGCGCCAAGCAAACCGTGGGCGCCGGGCAGGGCGTCCCGCAGTTTCATCAGGCCGTCGGCGTCGAGGCTTTCGATCAGCGTCACTTCACACTGTTGCTGCAGACGCGACATCAGCGCGGGCGACAGTTTTTTGTACAGCACGACATGTTTTTTCATGAACAAAAATCTCTTCAGGAATGCGCCGGCACGGGACGCGTGACAACGGCTTTGGCCACGACGCGGTCACTGGCGCCAGGCTTGAGAAAAATCGTCAGCACCACAGACAGCAGCAGCGCGCCGCTCATCAGCAGATACGAGGCACCGGGCGAACCGGTGGAGCTGTTCAGGTAACCGACCAGATACGAGCCGCCGAACGAGCCGAGCGCGCCCATGCTGTTGATCAGCGCCATGGCACCGCCGGCGACGTTGGCCGGCAGGATCTCCGGAACGATGGCGAAAAACGGCCCATACGGCGCGTACATGCAAGCACCGGCGATTACCAGCAGCGTGTACGACCACCAGAAATGCTCGGCGCCCAAAGCATAAGAGCCGTAGAACGCAATGGAGGCGATCAGCAGCGGCGGCCAGACGAAGCGTTTGCGTTTTTGCAGTTTGTCCGAACCCCACGACACCGCGAGCATGCCGATCACCGCCGCCAGATACGGCAGCGCCGACAACCAGCCGGCCTCGATCATGTCCATCTGCGCGCCAGCCTTGAGGATCGACGGCAGCCACAGCACGAAGCCGTAGACGCCGATGCTCCAGCAGAAAAACTGCAGCGCCAGAATGATCACCTTCGGCGAGCGGAACGCTTCGGCGTAGTTCTTCACCGCTTTGATCCCGACCTGTTCGGCGGCGAGGGCGCTTTCCAGATCGTGCTTTTCCTGGTCGCTCAGCCACTTGGCCTGAGCCGGACGATCATCGGCCAGTTTCCACCAGATAAACGCCCAGATCACCGCCGGCAAGCCTTCGATGATGAACATCCAGCGCCAACTGAAGTGTTGCACCAGATAGCCGGAAACCACCGACATCCACAACATGGTCACCGGATTGCCAAGGATCAGGAAGGTGTTGGCCCGCGAGCGTTCGGCACGAGTGAACCAGTGGCACAGGTAGACCAGCATCGCCGGCATCACTGCTGCTTCGACCACGCCGAGCATGAAACGGATCACGATCAGCCAATAGGCGTTTGACACCACACCCGTCAGGGTGGCGAGGCCGCCCCAGAAGATCAGGCTGAAGAAGATCAGCTTCTTCACACTGTGCTTCTGCGCGTAGATCGCCCCCGGCACCTGGAAGAAAAAGTAGCCGAGGAAGAACAACGCGCCGAGCAATGAAGACAGGCCCGGGGTGATCATCAGGTCGGCGGCCATGCCGGACGCGGCGGCAAAGCCGTAGTTGGCGCGATCCAGATACGCCAGGCTGTAGGTGATGAACACGATGGGCATGATGTACCACCAGCGGCGGGCGGCGAGGGTTGCAGTTTTCATGGTGTTGCTCCTGAGCTTGTTGTTTTTGTCGCAGCAGGTTCAAATTTTTGCGGTGATCAAGCGGGCCTCTTCGCGAGCAAGCTCGCTCCCACAGGGGAATGCATTTCAAATGTGGGAGCGAGCCTGCTCGCGAAAGCGGTTTCGAATTCAACGATGAGTTCAGACCGGGTCGGCAACCCCTCCATATCCCCGCGACTCTGCACCGCCCGACTGCCAATCCAGTTCGCGCGTTGCACGGCCTCGGCAAAACTCTGATGCTCAAGCAGGGCACTGATCATGCCCACCGCAAAACCATCACCCGCACCCACGGTATCGACGACGTTGGCCACCGGCACCCCGGCGACAAACCCCTGATCCAGTTGCGTGCGGTAATAGGCACCTTGCGGCCCGAGCTTGATCGCTACGGCTTCAGCGCCCTGATCGAGATAAAACGCCGCAATGTCCGCCGGGTCTTCGAACCCGGTCAGCAGCCGACCTTCACTCAACCCCGGCAACACCCAATGGGCAAGGGCGGCGAGGCGGTTGATCTCGCGGATCATCTCTTGCTCGGACGCCCAAAGGCTTGGGCGCAGATTGGGGTCGAACGACACGCTGCGCCCGGCATGGCGCATGCGTGTCATCAGCTCGAAAGACATCTCCCGAGCAGTGGCCGACAGCGCCGGTGGAATCCCGGTGGCGTGCAGATGACGCGCGCTGAGCAGGGTTTCGCTGATCGACTGCACAGACAGATGACTGGCCGCCGAACCGCGACGGTAATACTCGACCTGCGGGTCGCTGCCATCGTCGGTGCGCGACTTGAACTGGAAACCGGTCGGATGTGCGCTGTCGACCGCGACATGACTGCAATCCAGACCTTCGCTGGCCAACGTTTCCAGCACAAAGCGCCCGAGCGAATCGGCGCCAACGCGGCTCAGCCAGGCTACGTTGAAACCCAGACGCGACAGACCAATCGCCACGTTGCTGTCGGCGCCGGCAATGCGCCGGTGAAAGTGTTCGACTTCGGCCAGATCACCGGTTTGTTCGGCGACCAGCATCGCCATGGTTTCGCCAAACGACAGAATATCGATGTCAGACATGGGCAGGCTCCAGGCGCGATTGGCCAAGGCGGGCAAGGGCGGCGACATGTTCGGTGGTCAACGCCACCAGGTCATCGCCCTGCAACGGGTATTCGGCGGCACGCATAACGCCTTGGGCCATGTGCCTTAACAGTTGTTCCCACAAATGCAGATCGCTGACGGCCGGTGGCACCGCCACCAGTTTGCCGTCGGCGCGGCGGGCTACGGCTTTGCAGTGCACGTAGCCGACATGGCGCCCGAGCAGGCGTGCGGCGTTGGTGGCGGATTGATCCTGCCACTGCCAGTTGCCGATATCGAAAGTCATCTTGATCGGCAAGTTGTGCTGCTCGACCGCCGCGAAAAAACGCTGGAACGGTTCGATGCGGCCGCCCTGCAAAGTCTGGTCGTTTTCCACCAGCAGTTGCACCGGGCTGGCGCCGAGCAGCTGTTTCAGCACCTGCAAATCACAGTTGTCGGTGAAGTAACCGAGCGAGACTTTCAGCCATTTCGAGCCGAATGCCTCTGCATGTTGCAGGGCGTTGATCAGCTCGGGATTGGGCCGCGCCTGACCGGCGAGCCACAGCTCGGTCGGCGAGGAATAGATGCTTTGCAGGCCCTGCGCCTGGGTAGCGGCATTCAGTTGCGCGGGCACTTCGCGGGTCAGCAGCTCTTCGCGCCACTCGATGCGATCGGCGCCGGCCGCGGCCAGCACGTCGATGAAGAAGTCCTGCCCGCGTTGGCGCACAAGTTCGGCGCCGTAGCTGGACAGGCTGATGGAAACGGCGGGTTTATTCATTGTTATCTACCTCTGAAACCGGTTTCATTTTTGTTCAAAAAAATCTGATGGATCTTTGTCGGGCGTGCGGGCGCCATCGCGAGCAGGCTCACTCCTACAGGGGGAGCGCATTCCAAATGTAGGAGTGAGCCTGCTCGCGATGGCGCCATAACAGTCACCGCAAAGATCCCTGGGTAGAACCGCGCTCAACCAACACCGGCGCAAAATCCAATCTGCGGGTGGGCTCAACATCCCCCCGCAAACGCTTGAGCAAAAACTCAAACGCCCGCGCGCCAATCTCGGCCGTTGGCTGGGCGAGGGCAGTAATCCCGCTGCCTACCAGCGGATACCAATCCAGATCGTCCAGGGCAATCAGCCCGACATCTTCGAACAAGCGGCAACCGACTTCGCACAAGGCCAGGGTGCAGGCCAGCGCCGCCACGCCGTTGGCGCAGAACAGTGCTTTGGGGCCGGTAGCCGTGGTGTTCAAGAAGTCTTGCAGATGCGTAGCGAGTGCGTCGCCGGTTTCCAGCACCGCCCCGGTCAACCCGGAGCGCTGGGCGATCTGTGTCTGAAAACTGCTGACCCGCTCGATCCGCGAACTGGTGCCGTCATAAGGTTCGGTCACCAGCAACACATCGCGGTAGCCGCGCTGTTCGAGGTGCGTCAGCGCCATCTCGACAGCCTGCGGGTTGTTCAGTCCGAGCATGTCGCTGTCGAGTCCTTCGACCTTGCGGTCCACCAGCACCAGCGGCATTTCCCGGTGCAGTTCGTGCAGTTCGTCACGGTGATGGCCGAGGGTGTTCACGATCAGCCCTTCGATGTTGTACGAACGCAACAGCGCCAGGTGTTGGCGCTCCTGCTCGTCATCGCGGTCGGTGTTGCATACCACCAGGCTGTAGCCATGCGCACGGCAGGCGGTTTCCACCCCGTGCATGACGGCAATCGAATAGGGGTTGCGGATATCGGCCACCAGCATGCCGATCAGGCGCGTGCGCCCGCGTTTCAGGCCACGGGCCATCTGGTTCGGGCGGTAGCCCAGTTCGGCGATGGCTTGTTCGATGCGCAGGGCAGTGGCATCAGAGAGCAGCGCACGGTCATCGCCGATAAAGCGCGAGACACTGGCCTTGGAGACGCCGGCGTGTTCAGCGACATCGAGCATCGTCACGCGACTGCGCTGGGCGGCGGAAAAGTCATTCACGGTCTGAAACCTTGTTATTGGATTTATCCGTTTCAGGCGCCTTGATGGCGCTGAAACCGGTTTCAGGAAACACCAGAAGCCGACACTCCGTCAAGTGAATGCGCGTGGTACTTCGACTTGGCGCCGACGGGCGGCGCTCAGCGTTATTGAAATATCCGCGCCATCGTCAGCCAAACAGGCCCGCAGCAATATTGATCGAAAAGCCCAGAATAGCGGTGTTGAAGACAAATCCGATCAACGATTGCGCCAGCACGATTTTGCGCATGTCTCGGGTGCCGACGCCGACATCGGCGGTTTGCACGGCGACGCCGATGGTGAAGGAGAAATACAGGAAGTCCCAATAATTGGGCGTGGTCAGACCTTCAGCGAAACGCAGAGCCGGTTCCTTGCCATCCCAGGTGTAAAACAGACGGGCGTAGTGCACGCAGAAAATGACACCGATCAGCAGCCACGAACCTACCACGGTGACTGCGGTGAACGCGTAATGCAGAAGTTTGTGATGGGTATCCAGATCCTTGGTGCCGGCCAGCTCCAGGGTGATGGCGGCCAGGCTGGCCAACGCCGCGATACACACCACGAACAGCACCAGTCCGGCGTTTTCGTCCTCGACGACGGCGATGCGTTTGACGTCTGGCGCTTTGGCGCGAACGGTCAGCCAGAACATCAGGATCAGGTAGGTCCAGACGCCGGCGTTCCAGCCGATGAGGATTTTGCTGACGACGGAGTCGGCAGGCACCAGAAGACCGGTGGCAAGGCCAACCAGAGCGGCGGCTGACAGGCGAGGGTGGGTGCGGGCGAGGAAGCGCATGGAGACTCGATGGGCCAGGATGTCTTTACACCTTAGCCCAGCGACGTCCGGGATGACCACTGACTTGACTGTTCAAATGACCTTGTGGGAGCGGGCTTGCTCGCGAAAGCGGTGTGTCAGCCAGATGAATATTGACTGACACGACGCCTTTCGCGAGCAAGCCCGCTCCCACAGGGATCAGTGGTGTTTGGTAAAGCGTTGTACGAGCTTCATGACCACCACGAAGAACAACGGGACGAAGATCACGGCCAATGTCGCCGTAATCATCCCGCCGATAACCCCGGTGCCAATGGCCTGCTGGCTTGCCGAGCTGGCGCCGGTGGCGATGGCCAGCGGCACTACGCCAAGGATGAATGCCAGCGAGGTCATGATGATCGGCCGCAGACGCAGGCGCGCTGCCTGCAACGTCGCATCGATCAGGTCATGGCCTTCGTCATACAGACTCTTGGCGAACTCGATGATCAGGATCGCGTTCTTTGCCGAAAGACCGATGATGGTAATCAGCCCGACCTTGAAGAACACGTCGTTGGGCATCCCGCGCAAGGTCACCGCCAGCACTGCGCCGAGCACGCCCAGCGGCACCACCAGCAGGACCGAGGTCGGAATCGACCAACTCTCGTACAGCGCCGCCAGACACAGGAACACGATCAGCAGCGACAGACCGAGCAGGATCGGCGCCTGACTGCCGGACAAACGTTCCTGCAACGACAGCCCTGTCCATTCCTGACCCAGACCTTTCGGCCCTTGGGCGACCAGCCGTTCAATCTCCGCCATGGCCTCGCCGGTGCTGTGTCCGGGCGATGGCTCGCCGGAAATCGCAATCGCCGGGTAGCCGTTATAGCGGGTCAACTGCGCCGGGCCTTGGGTCCATTTCGCCTGGACGAACGCCGACAGCGGCACCATGTGCCCGGCGTTGTTGCGCACGTGCATTTTCAGCAGATCATCGACCTGACTGCGCTGATCGCCTTCGGCCTGCACCACCACCCGTTGCATCCGGCCCTGGTTGGGAAAGTCGTTGACGTACGAAGAGCCGATGGCAGTGGACAGCGCGTTGCCGATGTCGGCGAACGACACGCCCAGCGCGTTGGCCTGCTTGCGGTCCACCTCCAGTTGCACCTGCGGTGCTTCGGCCAGCGCGCTTTCGCGAACGTTCATCAGCACCGGGCTTTTTTCCGCGGCGGCGAGCAGTTCGCTGCGCGCCTGCATCAATGTCGCGTGGCCGAGACCGCCGCGATCCTGCAGACGGAATTCGAAGCCGCTCGACGTGCCGAGGCCATCCACCGGCGGCGGCAACACCGCAAAGGCAACGGCGTCCTTGATCTGGCTCAGGGCGATGTTGGCGCGATCGGCAATCGAGGTGGCGGAATCATCATGGCCGCGTTCAGACCAGTCCTTGAGGGTGGTGAACGCCAATGCCGCGTTCTGCCCGCTGCCGGAGAAGCTGAAACCGAGAATCACCGTGCTGTCGCCCACACCCGGTTCACTGGCGTTGTGCGCTTCGATCTGCTCCACCACCTGCACCGTACGGTTCTTGCTCGCGCCCGGCGGCAGTTGAATGTCAGTGATGGTGTAACCCTGATCCTCAACCGGCAGGAACGAGGAGGGCAGGCGCGCAAAGCACACGCCCATGCCGATCAGCAGCACGCCGTAGATCAGCAGATAACGCCCGCTGCGCTTCAGCGCGTAGCCGACCCAGCCTTGATAGCGATCGGTCAGTTGCTCGAAGCGGCGGTTGAACCAGCCGAAGAATCCCGACTTCTCATGATGCTCGCCCTTGGCAATCGGCTTGAGCAGCGTGGCGCACAGTGCCGGGGTCAAGGTCAGGGCCAGGAATGCCGAGAACAGGATCGAGGTCGCCATCGACAGCGAGAACTGCCGGTAAATCACGCCCACCGAACCCTGCATGAATGCCATCGGAATGAACACTGCCACCAGCACCAGAGTGATGCCGATGATGGCGCCGGTGATTTGCTTCATCGCCTTGCGCGTCGCCTCTTTCGGCGACAAGCCTTCACTGGCCATGATCCGCTCGACGTTCTCCACCACAACGATCGCGTCGTCCACCAGAATGCCGATCGCCAGCACCATGCCGAACATGGTCAGCACGTTGATCGAGAAACCCAGCGCCAGCATGGTGGCGAAAGTGCCCATCAGGGCCACCGGCACCACCAGCGTCGGGATCAGCGTGTAGCGGATGTTCTGCAGGAACAGAAACATCACCGCAAACACCAGCAGCATTGCTTCGCCGAGGGTGTAGACGACTTTGGTGATCGAGACTTTGACGAACGGCGAGGTGTCATACGGAATCTTGTATTCCACGCCCGCCGGGAAGTAGCGCGACAGCTCGTCCATCTTCGCCCGGATCAATGTCGCGGTAGCGAGGGCATTGGCTCCCGGCGCCAGCTGCACGCCGACAGCGGTGGACGGCTTGCCATTCAGACGAGTGCCGAACTGGTATTCCTGGCTGCCAATCTCGACCCGCGCCACATCACCGATCCGCACGGTGGAGCCGTCCGGATTGGCCTTGAGCACGATGTCGGCGAACTCTTCCGGCGTCGACAACTGCCCCTTGACCAGAATCGTCGCGGTGATTTCCTGCGAGGACGGATTGGGCAAGTCACCAATGCTGCCCGCCGAGACCTGGGCGTTTTGCGCGACGATGGCGGCGTTGACGTCGGCCGGGGTCAGATTGAAACCGATCAGCTTCTGCGGGTCGATCCAGATCCGCATCGCCCGTTCGGCGCCATACAACTGCGCTTTGCCGACGCCGTCGATGCGTTTGATCTCGTTCATCACGTTGCGCGCCAGATAATCACTGAGCGCCACATCATCGAGTTTGCCGTCACTGGACGTCAGGGTGATCAGCAACAGGAAGCCGGCAGAGACTTTCTCCACCTGCAAGCCTTGCTGGTTCACCGCTTGCGGCAGGCGCGACTCGACCACTTTGAGCCGGTTCTGTACATCGACCTGGGCCAGTTCCGGGTTGGTGCCGGGCTGGAAGGTGGCCTTGATCGTCGCGCTGCCGAGGCTGCTTTGCGATTCGAAGTACAGCAGGTGATCGGCGCTGTTGAGCTCTTCCTCGATCAGGCTGACCACGCTTTCATCGACGGTCTGCGCCGATGCGCCGGGGTACACGGCGTAGATTTCGATCTGCGGCGGCGCGACGTCGGGGTATTGCGCCACCGGCAATTGCGGGATGGACAGCGCACCGGCCAACAGGATGAACAGGGCGACGACCCAGGCGAACACCGGGCGATCGATAAAAAACTGCGGCATATGAAAACGTCCTGCTTACTGACCAGAGGTCTGGGCAAGTGGAAGAGGGGTGTCGTCGATCTGCACCTTTTCGCCGGGACGGGCGTGTTGCAGGCCTTCGATGACAATGCGGTCGCCGGGCTTGAGGCCGCCGGTGACGATCCAGCGGTCGTTCTGCACCGCGCCCAGTTGCACCGGCTGCTGGGCGACGCGCATCTGCTCGTCGACGGTCAGCACCTGGGCGATACCCGCGCTGTCACGCTGCACCGCACGCTGCGGCACGGTGATGCCGTTCTGCACCGTCGCTTGTTGCAGGCGAACGCGGATGAAGCTGCCCGGCAGCAGGTCGAGGTCAGGGTTGGGGAATTCGCTGCGCAGAATGATCTGGCCGGTGCCCGGATCGACGCTGATGTCGCTGAACAGCAGTTTGCCCGGTAACGGATAGAGGCTGCCGTCATCCTGGATCAGCGTGGCCTTGACCTGATCCTGACCGACTTCCTGCAACTGCCCGGAACGGAACGCGCGACGCAGTTCATTCAGTTCACGGGTCGACTGGGTAAGGTCGGCGTAGATCGGGTTGAGCTGTTGAATCAGCGCCAGTGGCGTGGTTTCGTTCTGCCCGACCAGCGCACCTTCGGTGACCAGCGCACGGCCGACACGTCCGGAAATCGGCGCGGTGACGGTGGCGTAGCCGAGGTTCAGCTTCGCGCGTTCCACGGCGGCTTTGTTGGCCGCCACGTCGGCGGCGGTTTGCCGGGCATTGGCGCGGGCGTTGTCGTAATCCTGCGCGCTGATGGCCTTGTCGTCGATCAACTGCGCGTAGCGCTGCTCCTGCAACTTCGCCTGGAACGCATTGGCTTCGGCCTTGCGCAGCGCGGCTTCAGCGCTGTCCAGGTCAGCCTTGAACGGTGCCGGGTCGATGCGGAACAGCACGTCGCCCTTTTTCACGTCGCTGCCTTCGCGAAAGGTGCGTTGCAGCACCACACCGGCCACCCGGGCGCGCACTTCGGCGATCCGTGGCGCAGCGATGCGCCCGCTCAGTTCGCTGCTGATCGACAGGGGGCGGGCCTCGATGGTCTCGATCCGCACGGTGGCCGGCGGCGCTTCCTCTTCAGCCTTCGAAGACGAATCACAGGCGCCCAGCAACAGCGCAACGGCGATGAGGCCGAGCCCGGCCAGCAGATTTTTCGACATGTACTACCCCCAATATTGAAGCCCGCATCCTAAGGCCAGACGCCGAGGGTAGCGGTGAAGCTTTGTAGGCGCTGTGTGAAATTGTGTAAGGGTTTTACTCAGGGACGGGTGAGGACGTATATCCTTTATGTCTTGAAATTTATTGCGACAGATAAACCGCCATCGCGAGCAGGCTCACTCCTACATTGGAACTGTGCCAGACACGAACCTTGTAGGAGCGAGCCTGCTCGCGATGAGGCCCGAACAGTCGCCACTGCACTTTCCTTGGAACACCCCATGCCCAACATCCTCCTGGTCGAAGACGACACCGCCCTCGCCGAACTGATTTCCAGCTACCTGGAGCGCAACGGTTATTCCGTCAGCGTGATCGGCCGTGGCGACCACGTGCGCGAACGGGCACGGATCAATCCGCCGGATCTGGTGATTCTCGACCTGATGCTGCCGGGTCTCGACGGCCTGCAGGTCTGCCGCTTGCTGCGCGCCGATTCGGCAACCCTGCCGATTCTGATGCTGACCGCCCGCGACGACAGTCACGATCAGGTGCTGGGCCTGGAAATGGGGGCTGACGACTACGTCACCAAGCCCTGCGAACCACGGGTTCTGCTGGCCCGGGTGCGTACTTTGCTGCGGCGCAGCAGCCTTGGTGAACCGATGACGGTCAATGACCGGATCGTCATGGGCAATCTGTGCATCGACCTGTCCGAGCGCACCGTGACCTGGCGCGAGCAGCCGGTTGAGCTGTCCAGCGGCGAATACAATTTGCTGGTGGTACTGGCCCGCCATGCCGGTGAGGTCTTGAGTCGCGACCAGATCCTGCAACGCCTGCGCGGCATTGAGTTCAACGGCACCGACCGTTCGGTGGACGTGGCGATTTCCAAGTTGCGGCGCAAGTTCGACGATCACGCCGGCGAGGCGCGCAAGATCAAGACCGTGTGGGGCAAGGGTTACCTGTTCAGCCGTTCCGAATGGGAATGCTGAGCTGATGTTCAGAATCCTGTTCCGCCTGTATCTGGTGACGATCGTCTCCTACAGCGCGGCCATTTATCTGGTGCCGGATCTGGTGATCATGGCGTTCCGCGAGCGCTTCATCACCTACAACCTCGACTATTCGCGCGGCCTGCAATCGCTGATCACTCGGCAGTTTCACGCAGTGCCGCAAGACCAGTGGCCAGCGCTGGCGCAGTCGATGGACAAGGACTTCCTGCCGTTGCACATCGCCCTGGCGCGCATCGACGACGCCGATTTCACCGCCCCCGAGCAGGCACGTCTGCGCGCTGGGGAAAACGTGGTGCGCCTTGGCGATTGGGGATGGCGCACCTTGGCGGTTACGCCGCTGAACGATGACGTCGCCGTGCAAATGGTGGTGCCGCCGGATCCGCTGGACGTCAATCTGTTGTACTGGAGCATCAACGTGCTGATCGGCGCGAGCATGCTCGCCTGCCTGCTGCTGTGGATTCGTCCGCACTGGCGCGATCTGGAACGGCTCAAGGGCGCCGCCGAACGCTTCGGCAAGGGCCACTTGAGCGAGCGCACGCAGATCCCGCCCAGCTCCAACATCGGCAGCCTGGCCAACGTGTTCGACACCATGGCCGGCGACATCGAGGACCTGCTCAATCAGCAGCGCGACCTGCTCAACGCGGTGTCCCACGAATTGCGCACGCCACTGACCCGGCTGGATTTCGGTCTGGCCCTGGCGCTGTCCGATGATTTGCCGGCGACCAGTCGCGAGCGCCTGCAAGGGCTGGTCGCGCACATACGCGAACTGGATGAGCTGGTGCTGGAATTGCTGTCTTACAGCCGCCTGCAGAATCCGGCGCAATTACCGGAACAGGTAGAGGTGTCGCTTGATGAGTTCATCGACAGCATTCTGGGCAGCGTCGATGAAGAGCTGGAATCGCCGGACATCGTCATCGACGTATTGCTGCATGGCCAGCTCGAACGCTTTTCGCTGGATCCGCGCCTGACCGCCCGGGCGATCCAGAACCTGCTGCGCAATGCCATGCGCTATTGCGAAAAACGCATTCAGATTGGCGTGCAGGTCAGCCCCGATGGCTGCGGGATCTGGGTCGACGACGATGGGATTGGTATCCCGGATGACGAGCGGGAACGGATTTTCGAACCGTTCTATCGCCTCGATCGCAGTCGTGATCGGGCCACCGGTGGCTTCGGCCTGGGCCTGGCGATCAGCCGCCGGGCGCTGGAGGCGCAGGGCGGGACGCTGACGGTGGAAAGTTCGCCGCTGGGCGGGGCGCGGTTCAGGTTGTGGTTGCCGAACCTGGCTTGACCCGAAATCTGTGGGAGCGGGCTTGCTCGCGAAGGCGGAGCATCAGTCGACATAGATTTATCTGACACACCGCTTTCGCGAGCAAGCCCGCTCCCACAGGGGTTTTAGGTTGGTCAGATGAGTTGGTTCGACTGAATCAACCCAACCCCGGCCGTTTGCATCCGCTCCATCGCCGTCGCCAGTGATCCATCCATGTCAATGGCGCGACAGGCATCCAGCACCACAAACGCATTGAACCCCGCCGCCCGCGCATCCAGCGCCGAGTACATCACGCAGAAATCCAGCGCCAGACCGACCATGTACACCGTGTCGATCCCGCGTTCTTTCAGGTAACCGGCCAGACCGGTGGTGGTGCGCCGGTCCGCCTCGAGAAACGCCGAATAGCTGTCGATGTCCGGGTTGCAGCCCTTGCGGATGATCAGTTGCGCGTGAGGCAGATCCAGCTTTGGGTGAAACTCGGCGCCGGCAGTGCCCTGCACGCAATGATCCGGCCAGAGCGTCTGTTCGCCGTAGGGCAACTGAATCACATCGTAGGGCTTGCGCCCGGGGTGACTCGAGGCAAACGACGCGTGCCCGGTCGGGTGCCAGTCCTGGGCAATGATCACCTGTTTGAACAGAGCGCCGAGACGATTGATCAACGGTACGATCAGATCGCCTTCAGGGACGGCCAGTTGGCCGCCCGGAGTGAAGTCGTTCTGAACGTCGATGACCAGCAGGGCAGTGCGGGGTGAAATCTGCATCGGTGCTTCCTCCTTGGATAATCACGCGCTCAGCATAGTAGCCGCGGCAATCATGCGCTCAACCGTTCGATCAAGCGCCTGGCGAAGTCTTCCAGCTCCGGCGCCGGGTTGTGCCCGATCAACATCCACGCATGCTCACCTTCGGTCCAGTACACCACGTTCATTTCATGGCGCCTTTCATGCGCCAGTGGCCGACTGCCGCTATTGGTGCGGGTCACGCACAAGGCCAGCGGCCCATGTTTCGCGTCCAGATAGGTCAGTTGTGCGATCGGTACGCCGTCGTACTCGAGCATTTGTGCACGTTTGAGTTCGGCGCCCGGCAACTTCAGCCGCGCCGGTGACAGGTTCAGGCCGAGCCGCGCGTCCACAGCGCGTAATTGCGCGCGTTGGCTGGCTTCGTCGCTCGGCAAATGATCGAGGGTTTGCGGCACATACAGCGCCATATAGTCGCCGACCAAGGCGCGCCAGTTATGCGCTTGCTGTGATTGCCAGGCGATGAACAGGCGATCGGCCAATACGCCGCCAGCCAGCAGGCTCGCGGCGGCCGCACCGATAAACCAGCGTCGGCTCAGGCCCGGCCGTTGGGGAGAGGGAATCGCATCGAGGCGCGCCTGCAAACGTTCCAGCGGGGCCTGTTGTGCCAGTTCGTCATAGGCTTCCTTGTACGGCAGGCTGCTGCGTTCGAACCATTGCACGCGCAGGCTGAGCAACGGGTCGTCGGCAATCGCGCTGTCGAGCTGGCTGCGATACGCGGGGTCCAACTCGTCATCGAGGTAGGCCACCAGTTGTTCGTCGGAGGGCTTGTTCATGGGCGGTCACCTCCGGTGGTTTTCGGCACGGCTTGCAGGGGCGGGTATTCAGCCAGTTTCAGGCGCGCGGTGGCCAGACGGCTCATCACCGTGCCGATCGGCACTTGCAGGATCTCGGCGACTTCGCGGTAGGACAGGCCTTCGACATAAGCCAGATACACGGTTTCGCGCTGGGTTTCCGGCAACGCATCGACCCGGCGAATTACTTGCGCCGCCATCACGTGCGTCTGCGCCGCGTATTCGCCATCGAAGGCCAGTTGTCCGTCGGCATCGACCTGACCGGCGCCCTGACGCACCCGGCGGGCGCGCACTTCGTTGAGCCAGATCGAATGCAGGATGCTCAGCAGCCAGCGATCCATGCGCGTGCCGACCACATATTGCCCGGCACGCTCCAGCGCCCGCACGCACGTGGCCTGCACCAGATCCTCGGCCACGTGCCGATTGCGCGACAGCAGCAGACCGTAGCGCCACAGTCGCGCCAGATGTTGTCCGAGTTCCGCTCTGAATGCCTGATCGCTGACGATGATGGCGTTCCTTTATCTATTTCAGGTTTTCGATGAATCGTTGATGGCTTCAGCCAGGTCCTGGTATTCCTCGCAGGAGGTGCCGCAAATCGATTTGATCTGCTGCAACTGTTCCTGCGCCAGATCGACGCGGCCTTTGATCACGTAGGCTTCGCCGAGGTATTCGCGCACTTGCGCGTATTGCGGATCGAGTTTCACCGATTGCAGGTAATAGCCGATGCCCTCGTCGGTACGCCCCAGTTTTCGCGTGGCGTAACCGCGATAGTTGAGGGCCTTGGCGGTGTTCGGTTGTTTCAAGGTGTCGAGCAGGGCCAGGGCTTCTTCGTATCGACCGTCCTTGGCCAATCTGTAGGCGTAATCGGTCCGATCGGCATCCGGCACGGCGCTGCTGGTCTGCATCACGCATTTCTGCGATTTGCTGTCCCAGACCTGGCCTTTGGGGCAATTGGGCTTCTGCACGGGAGCGTCTTCATCACCGTTGGCAAACGCCATCGATGCGGACAACGCGGCCACCAGCAGCAACGGGGCGGCGAACATAACGGAACGGATAGTCATGGGCAAGGCTCCACAGAGGGTTATGTATCACTTTGAACACCGCAGGACGGCAATTTATTCATTGCTTTGTCAGGCTCTGTTCAAGGTACGCGCAAATAGCGCGGTTATGCTCAGGAACGCCTGCCGTCCATCCAGCGCTTTGCCATGACCCAGCGCTGACACACGAGGAACTGCCATGAAAGATCAGGTCCATCATTCCGCTGCTGCCGGCTACAGGACTGCCGCCGACACCTACGTCAAAGGTCGCCCCGATTACCCGCCGCAGGTCAGCCAGTGGCTGACCCAGACGTTGGGTCTGGACAGTCACAAGACCGTCATCGATCTGGGTGCCGGTACCGGCAAGTTCACCGGACGGCTGGTGGCGACCGACGCGCAGGTAATCGCCGTGGAACCGGTGGCGCAGATGCTGGAAAAACTCTCCGCCGCCTGGCCGCAGGTGCTGGCGGTGAGCGGCACCGCCACGGATCTGCCATTGCCCGACGCGTCGGTGGATGCGGTGGTCTGCGCGCAGGCGTTTCACTGGTTCGCCACTCCCGAAGCCTTGAACGAAATCGCCCGCGTGTTAAAGCCCGGCGGCAGACTCGGGCTGATCTGGAACCTGCGCGACACGCAGGTGAGCTGGGTACCGAAACTCGATGCCCTGGTCAACGCGCTTGAGGGTGACACGCCGCGTTACTACACCGGCCAGTGGCGTCAGGCGTTCCCGCATCCGGCGTTCGGACCGCTGCTGTTGCAGAAGTTTCACCATAGTCACACCGGCTCGCCGGAGGATGTGATTTTCAATCGGGTACGCTCCACCAGCTTCATCGCGGCACTGCCGCAGGCGCAGCGGGACAAGGTCGATGAGCAGATCCGCGCGTTGATCGCCTCGGAGCCGGCGTTGCGTGGGCGGCATGTGCTGACGGTGCCTTATGAGACGGCGGCGTATGTGGCGGTGAAGGGCGGTTAGATCGGCGGTGCAGCCCTTCGCGAGCAGGCTCGCTCCCACAAGGATCGGTGGTGAATGCAGAAACTGAGTTCACTGAATATCAATGTGGGAGCGAGCCTGCTCGCGAAGAGGCCAGCCCTGACACTGCATCTCCCGAGTCAGTCCCGCATTTGGCCGAACCGCCATCGTGATGCCTTGTTATAGTTCGGGCTTCATTTTTTGCCCGGTAAAGGATCACTGCCATGACTCAATACACCGCCTTCAGCGTCGAACTGGCCGACAACATTGCTCATGTGCAGATCAATCGTCCGGAAAAGATCAACTCGATGAACGCTGCGTTCTGGAGCGAGATCGTCGAGATTTTTCAGTGGATCGATGACACCGACGAAGTGCGGGTGGTGGTACTGAGCGGCAACGGCAAACACTTTTCCTCGGGCATCGACCTGATGATGCTCGCCGGCGTCGCCAATGAACTGGGCAAGGACGTCGGCCGTAACGCACGCCTGCTGCGGCGCAAGATCCTCACCCTGCAAGCCTCGTTCAACGCTGTCGACAACTGCCGCAAACCGGTGCTCGCGGCAATTCAAGGTTATTGCCTCGGTGGCGCCATCGACCTGATCGCCGCCTGTGACATGCGTTACGCCGCCGAAGACGCGCAGTTCTCGATCAAGGAAATCGATATCGGCATGGCTGCCGATGTTGGCACTTTGCAACGGTTGCCACGGATCATCGGGGACGGCATGCTGCGTGAACTGGCTTACACCGGCCGCACCTTCGGCGCTGAAGAAGCGCGCAGCATCGGCCTGGTCAATCGCGTGTATGGCGACAAGGAGCTGCTGCTCGAAGGCGTGATGGACATTGCCCGTGACATCGCCAGCAAATCGCCGATCGCCGTGACCGGTACCAAGGAAATGATCAGCTACATGCGCGACCATCGCATCGATGACGGTCTCGAATACGTTGCCACCTGGAACGCCGCCATGCTGCAATCCACCGACTTGCGCGTGGCCATGGCCGCCCATATGAGTAAACAGAAACCCGAATTTCTGGATTGAGAAACCATGACAGCTCGCTGGACCACTGCAGTACTGGACACCGATCAACCCGGCCGCTGGGCCGTGGCGCGCAGCCCCGAAGGCTTTCTGTTCGATGACAACGGCGCGCTGTTCCCGCGGGAATGGCTCAAGCGCCAGGACTTGTCGATCCTCGCCGAACACGGCATCGGCCATCTCGATGGCGAGCCGGTGTATCTGCTGGAATTGCACCGTTCCAGCGAGGTGCCGGGCTGCAACTGGAAAGGCCTGCGGGCGTTCATGCTCGAAGGTGATCACACCGTCTATAAAGTGCTGGGCTATGCCGCGCAGATCGGTACCTGGGCCCGCGAGCATCGGTTTTGCGGCAACTGCGGACAGGCGATGACACAGGTGCCGGGCGAGCGGGCGATGTATTGCCAGCCGTGCGACCTGCGCAGTTATCCGCGCATTTCGCCGAGCATGATCGTGCTGGTCACCCGTGGCGACGAGATCCTGCTGGCGCGCTCACCGCGTTTCGTTAGCGGGGTCTACAGCACGCTGGCCGGGTTCGCCGAGCCGGGCGAGTCGGCGGAGGACTGCCTGATTCGCGAAGTGCGCGAGGAAGTCAGTATCGAGGTGAAGAACATCCAGTACATGGGCAGCCAGTGCTGGCCGTTCCCGCATTCGATGATGCTCGGCTTCCATGCCGAATATGCCGGTGGCGAAATCATCTGCCAGGAAGACGAGATCGAAGACGCCCAGTGGTTCAACGTGCACGATTTGCCGCCGTTGCCGGCGTCAAAATCGATTGCCCGGTACCTGATCGACGTCTACGTGGCGCGCCGCTTAGGCCACGCTGAACCAGTGTTGCCAGGCTAGCCGCACGGTCAAGCCCAGCACCACGGTGATGAACACCGGGCGAATGAACTTGGCGCCACCGCTGATCGCGGTGCGCGCCCCGAAGAACGCGCCGACCATCACCGACAGGCCCATGCTCAGGCCGATGATCCAGTCCACTTGCCCGGAAAACACGAACACCGACAGCGCCGCAATGTTGCTGACGAAGTTCATGCTGCGCGCCACCCCGCTGGCCTTGACCAGATCGATCGGGTAGAGCAGCAGGCTGCTGACCGTCCAGAACGCACCCGTGCCGGGGCCGGCCACGCCGTCGTAGAAACCGAGGCTGAAGCCTTGGGTCGATTGCCATTTCTTCTTGATCGGCGCGTCACTGTCCAGCGGCGCTTTGGGCGTGCCGCCGAACAACAGATACAGGCCACAGGCGAAGACGATCACCGGCAGCATCTTGTTCAGCCATTCCGCCGGCAGGTAGTGCGCGACGATAGCCCCGGTGAGTGCGCCGACCAGGGTGCCGACGATCGCGTGCATCCACTGCCGAGGGTGGAACAGTTTGCGTCGGTAGAAAGTGAAACTGGCGGTGGCCGAGCCGAACGTCGAACTCAGTTTGTTGGTGCCCAGCACCAGATGCGGCGGCAGGCCGGCGGTGAGCAGCGCCGGAGTGGTCAACAGACCGCCGCCGCCGGCAATGGCGTCGATGAAACCGGCAATGAAAGCGACGAGGGCGAGGATGGCCAGGGTGGTGAGGTCAACGCTGAGTTCGAAAGGCATGGAGTCGGCTTATTCGGCAGGGCGCAGAGGGGCTGCGGGGAAGGGCTGACATGTTACCTGTATCCGGCTTTTGCGGCGACCCGTCGGACGCCTTCGCGAGCAAGCCCGCTCCCACACTCTGGAATGCGTTCACCCTGTGGGAGCGGGCTTGCTCGCGAAGGGGCCAGCTCAGACATCGCCTATTCAACTGTTGCACACCCAACACCTCGACAACAAATTACCCTCCAAGAATGCAACTCCATCGGCTTCAAACCCAATAAAACCGGGCCTCTGAGCGATGGCACGCTTGCTGCTCTGTCCCACTGACCTTCCCAACGTCCCGAGGACACGCCAATGAGCAAGCAAGCCGTTAAATTCGCCTACTGGGTGCCAAACGTCAGTGGCGGTCTGGTGGTCAGCAAGATCGAGCAGCGCACCGACTGGGGCATCGACTACAACCGCAAACTGGCGCAACTCGCCGAGGCGGCGGGGTTCGAGTATGCCCTGACGCAGATCCGTTTCACCGCCGGGTACGGTGCCGAATTCCAGCATGAATCAGTGGCGTTCAGTCACGCACTGCTGGCTGCCACCAGCAAGCTCAAGGTGATCGCGGCGATTCTGCCGGGGCCCTGGCAACCGGCACTGGCGGCCAAGCAGTTGGCGACCATCGATCAACTCACCAACGGCCGGATCGCGGTGAACATCGTCAGCGGCTGGTTCAAGGGCGAGTTCCAGGCCATCGGCGAACACTGGCTGGAACACGACGAGCGCTATCGGCGCTCGGAGGAATTCATCCGTTCGTTGCGCGGGATCTGGAGTCAGGACGACTTCAGCTTTCGCGGTGACTTCTACCGCTTCGACCATTACACCCTCAAACCGAAACCGCTCGGGCATCCGGAAATCTTTCAGGGCGGCAGCTCCCGTGCCGCACGAGACATGGCGGCGCGAGTTTCGGATTGGTATTTCACCAACGGCAACAGCGTCGAGGGGATCAAGGCTCAGGTCGATGACATTCGGGCCAAAGCGGCGGCAAACAATCATTCGGTGAAGATCGGCGTCAACGCTTTCGTCATCGCCCGCGACACTGAAGAAGAGGCGCGCGCGGTACTGGCGCAGATCATCGATCAGGCCGACCCGGAAGCGGTCAACGCTTTCGGTGACGCCGCGAAACAGGCGGGCAGGGCGTCGCCAGAAGGTGAGGGCAACTGGGCGAAATCGACGTTCGAGGATCTGGTGCAGTACAACGATGGCTTCAAGACCAACCTGATCGGCACGCCACAGCAGATTGCCGAGCGGATCGTGGCGTTGAAAGCGGTGGGGGTGGATCTGGTGCTGGCGGGGTTTCTGCACTTTCAGGAAGAGGTGGAGTATTTCGGCAAGCGTGTGCTGCCGCTGGTGCGCGAGCTGGAAGCCGAAAGGACTGTCGCAGTAGCCTGAACACCACAAAAACCTGTAGGAGTGAGCCTGCTCGCGATTGCGTATGAACAGTCAATATTCAGGCTGACTGACACACCGCTATCGCGAGCAGGCTCACTCCTACAATTGGAACTATGTGAACTTAGAGACCGAGATCGGAGAGCCCCGGATGATCATCCGGACGCCGACCCAGCGGCCAGTGGAACTTGCGCTCGCTTTCCTTGATCGGCATGTCGTTGATGCAGGCATAGCGTTGAAACATCAGCCCGTGCTCATCGAACTCCCAGTTTTCATTGCCGTAGGAGCGAAACCAGTTGCCCGAATCGTCGTGCCATTCATAGGCGTAGCGCACGGCAATGCGGGTGTCGGAGTAGGCCCAGAGTTCCTTGATCAGACGGTAGTCCAGCTCCTTGGCCCATTTACGGGTCAGGAAGGCCTTGGCTTCTTCGCGGTTGTTGGCGAACTCGGCGCGGTTGCGCCATTTTGTGTCGACGGTATAGGCCAGCGACACCTTCTCGGGATCGCGGGAGTTCCAGCCATCTTCGGCCAGACGTACTTTTTCGATAGCCGATTCACGGTTGAACGGCGGTAAAGGCGGACGCACTTGGGCAGCAGTCGACATTTTCAGTCTCCCGATCTAATTAACGATTAAACAACGCTCAGGCTTATTTAAGGCGTTACAGGTCCAATAACTTACGCGCCATGCATTGCGCATTATCAGCGGCACTGTGATCACCCATCACCAGCGCTACGGTAATGGCGCCGTCAATCAGGATCAGCAATTGTCTGGCCAGACGTTGCGGATCTTCGACGCCATGTTCGGTACACAGCTCGCACAGGTAGTCGAGCAGTTTCTGTTTGTGGTCTTTGGCGACCTGGCGCACCGGGTCTTCGGGATCGCCGGTTTCGCCACTGGTATTGATGAAGGCGCAGCCGCGAAAGCCTTCCGAGGCGAACCAGCTTTTGAGCACTGTAAACAGGTTGAGCAGGCGGTCGGCCGGGGTCTCGGCCTGATCAACCGCGCTGCGGTACCAGTGCATCCAGCGCACATCGCGGCGTTGCAGGGCCGCGACGGTCAACTCCTCCTTGTTGGCGAAGTAGCGGTAGATGCTTTTTCTGGAGACGCCGGCGGTTTTCACCAGAAGATCCATGCCGGTGGCGGCGATGCCACTTTTGTAGATCAGCTTTTCGGTGACATCCAGAATGATGTCGCGGGTCGAGGTGTCAGTGATTTCGTTCATGTGGTGAACAGTAGAACGATCGTTCTCCTTGGTCAAGAGGTTATTTTTGTGTCTGCCATACCGCTTTCGCGAGCAAGCCCGCTCCCACATTTGAAATGCGATCCTTTGTGGGAGCGAGCCTGCTCGCGAAGGCGTCATTACAGACAGTAACAAGACCCGAACCGGTTGATGGTGTAAGCTCTCGGGTTCTTCGGATTCGACCCATTGCGAGCCCTATGCCGTTGCTTTTCAAACGCTCTTTGCTGCCCAAACTGCGCAGCTTTCCGCTGACTGCCGAGGCCGTGACCATTCTGTCCGGCGCCGCCGAGTTCCGTCGTTGCCTGCTGGAGAAAATCGCCGAGGCGACCCAACGCATCTACATCGTTGCGCTGTACCTGCAGCACGACGAGGCCGGTCAGGAAATTCTCGATGCCTTGCACGCCGCCAAGCTCAAGCGTCCGGAGCTGGAAATCGTCGTGGTCGTCGACTGGCTGCGCGCCCAGCGCGGCTTGATCGGTGCCGGCAAACAGCCGGGCAACTCGGCGTGGTACCAGGAAATGACCCGCACACACCAGAGCGAAGTGCCGGTCTACGGCGTTCCGGTGCAGACCCGCGAGTTGTTTGGCGTGCTGCATCTGAAAGGCTTCGTGATCGACGATTGCGTGGTTTACAGCGGTGCGAGCCTGAACAATGTCTATCTGCACAAGTTCGACAAGTACCGGTTCGACCGCTATCACGTCATCGAAAACCGCGAACTGGCCGACTCGATGCAGCATCTGGTCAAGCACGGTCTGATCGAATCCAAGGCCGTGCATCGCCTCGATCTGCCGAACCTGCCGACCACCCGCAGCCTGCGCAACGACATCGGCGATCTGCGCAGCCGTCTCAAATATGCGGCGTACGACACCAGTGCCGGCAGCACGGCGCATACCGGTCTGTCGGTGAGTCCGTTGCTGGGCGTGGGCAAGAACAACCCGTTGAACCGGGTGATTGTCGAACTGATCGCCAGCGCGCAACAGCAACTGACCATTTGCACCCCGTACTTCAATCTGCCGCTGCCAATCATCCGCGAGGTCAACCGCGCACTGGCCCGTGGGGTGAAGATCGACATCGTGGTTGGCGACAAGACGGCCAACGATTTCTACATTCCGCCCAGCGAGCCGTTCAAGGTGATCGCGGCGCTGCCGTATCTGTACGAGATCAGCCTGCGCCGCTTTGCCAAGCGGCATCAGCGCAACATCGACAGCGGCCAGTTGAACCTGCATCTGTGGCGTGACGGCGACAACAGCTATCACCTCAAGGGCATGTGGGTTGACCAGCGTTATACGCTGCTGACTGGCAACAACCTCAATCCACGGGCGTTCCGCCTGGACCTGGAAAACGCGCTGCTGATCGATGATCCGCAAGGCGAGTGGCTGGCGCCACGGGCGAAGGAGCAGGAAGAGATTTTCCGCAATACCACGCGGATTGCCAGCTTCCAGAGCCTGGAGACACTGCCGGAGTACCCGGCGGGGGTGGCGAAGTTTCTCAAGCGGGTGAGTCGGGTGCGGATTGAGCGGTTGCTCTACCGGATTTTGTAACCCTTCAGATTATTCGGTGCGGTTAAAACCGCTATCGCGAGCAGGCTCACTCCTACAGGGGAATGCATTCCAACTGTAGGAGTGAGCCTGCTCGCGATGGGGCACTTAAGGCCTCTACATCAATCAGTTCAGACCCAACTTGCCACGCAACGTGGAAAGATCTTCAGCCAAAGTATTGACCGGGCCAACCAGCGCCTTGCGGTCTGCATCTTTCACTTTGTCGTAAGTCTCGAAACCACCGTCCTTGGTCTTGTACTTGGCGAGGATCTTGTCCACGGTGGCGAAGTTCTTGTCGACTTTGGCGACGAATGCCTTGTCCTGTTTTTCGATCTGCGGACGGAACAGGTCGACGATTTTCTTCGCGCCGTCGATGTTGCCCTGGAAGTCATACAGGTCAGTGTGGCTGTAGCGGTCTTCTTCACCGGAGATCTTGGTCGCGGCCACTTCTTCCAGCAGCGCGGCAGCACCACCAACGACTTTCTCCGGCGGGAAGGTCAGGCCGGCGACGCGGGTCTGCAGGTCTTTCACATCGCTGTCGAGCTTGTCCGCTAGGGCCGTCAGGCCTTCGGTGCTTTTCTCCGAGAACAGCGAGTATTCGATGCGATGGAAACCGGTGAAGTCTTCCGCCTTCACACCTTTTTCATGGTCGTCGACGCGGGAGTCGATGGACGCATCAAGGTCACTGAACAGCTCGGCGATCGGCTCGATCGACTCGTAGTAGACGCGGGTCGGCGCGTAAAGCTTCTGCGCGGTGGCCAGATCACCTTTCTTCACCGCATCGGTGAATTGTTTGGTGTGAGTGCCCAGTTGATCCAATTGCTCGGTGACGTAGATCTTGTAGTCCGACACCGGGCCGACCAGATCCAGTGGCGCCGTCGCGGCGAACGCCGAAAGTGGGGTGTTGAGCAAACCGAGGGTCAGCAGTAACGCGAGTGGCGACTTTTTCATGGAGCGGCTCCGAAGGTTTTTATGGTTATGCAGCTGTTTTGGGTTGTGTGGCGTTGAGCAGCGAGCGACCGATGAAATCCTTGTCGCCGGTGACACCCGGAAGGGTGAAGAAGTAACCGCCGCCGACCGGTTTGAGGTATTCCTCAAGCGGCTCGCCGTTGAGGCGGGTCTGCACGGTGATGAAGCCTTTTTCCAGATCGGCCTGGTAACAGATGAACAGCAGGCCCATGTCGAGCTGACCGTTCTTGTTCACGCCGTTGGAGTAGTTGAACGGCCGGCGCAGGATCAGGTTGGCTTGGCTCGCGGCGGTACGCGGGTTGGCCAGGCGAATGTGCGCGTCGAGCTTGGTCAGTTTGCCTTCCGGGTCTTTGCTGTAATCCGGGACTTCGGTTTCGTGGTTGGCGCCCATCGGCGCGCCACTGGTCTTGACCCGACCGATGATGCTTTCCTGTTCCTGCAGCGGTGTACGGTCCCAGCGCTCGACGAAGTTGCGGATGATCCGTACGGCTTGATAGCTGCCGTGGGCCGCCCACGCCGGCTCATCGCTGCCCGGTTGCACCCAGACAATCTTGTCCATCGCTTTGGCGTCGTTGGAATCGGGGTTGGCCGAGCCATCACGGAAACCGAGGAAGTTGCGCGCCGATTGCGCCGGCACCCCCGGTTTGGCCGGGGCTTGCGGCGGCACGCTGCCTTCCTGTTTCCAGCGCACCAGCAGCAGGTCCGGCAGGTTTTTCACGATATCGCGCAGGGCGTGAATGTTGGTGTCGGTGGTGTTCGAGCAGAACTGCAGGCTCAAGTCGCCGTGGCAGCAATCGGCTTCCAGCGCATCGTTGGGGAAACCGACCATGCGTTGCAGGCGCTTCGGTTTGGCTGCGGCCAGACCGAAGCGCTCGTCGAATAACGATTCGCCTACTGAGACAGTGATGGTCAGGTTGTCCGGGGTCACCACCGGCCCGAGAATGCCGGAATCCGGCGGTGGCAGTTTCGGGTCGATCTGCGCCACCGGGCCGCCCTTCATCAGGAACGCGATGCGTTCGTTGAGGGTGCGGAACAGCCGCTCCAGGTCTTCGCGATCACTGGCCAGTACGTCGAACGAAACGAACATGCCGGCCGCCGGCCGTGGGGTGACGATGCCGGTCTGGTGCACGCCGTGGAAGTCGTGGCGATCTTCGGTCTTGTCGCTGCTCGGGGCTTCGGTCACTTGTGCCGGGGCCGCAGCCATCGCCGGACAGCTCAGGGCCGAACCGGCCAGTGCGACGCCAGCGACGCCCATGCCCATCAGGAGGCGGCGACGTTGCAGATCGAGGTTTTGCAAATCTTTCATCGGTATTCGTCTTCTGCTTACAGGCCGGAGAGGCCGAGGGCGGGATCGATGCCATCCAGAGCGTCAGCCAGAGCCTGAGCCTTGTCGGCGATCTGTTTGCGTTGTTCGCCACTGACCGTGTCGTAAGTGGCGTAGCCGTCCTTGACCTTGAAGCGGTTCAATACGTTGTCGAAATCGCTCAGCGCCGCGTCAATTTTCGGCAGCAGATCCGGCGCCGACTTGGTCAGCATCGGCCGCAGCAGCTCGACCACTTTGTGCGCGGTTTCCAGGTTGCCGGCAAAGCCGTTGAGGTCGCCGTGGCTGTAGCGTTCCTCTTCACCGCTGGCGGCGCGCACGTCGGCCAGGGTGTTGAGGTTGCGCACCACGATGCTCACCAGTTGCTCCGGCGGCAGCGACTGGGCCAGCAGTTGTTGTTTGAGGGTGGTGACGTCGGCCAGCAGACGCTCGGCCACCGGGCTCAAGCCGTCGAGGCTGCGTTGCTGAAACAGCGCGTATTCGATCCGGTGGAAACCGACGAACGCTGGATCCTGTTCGCGTTTTTCGAAGTAATCGGCGCGGGCATTGATGCTGTTGTCCAGTTCCGCCAGACGTTGCGCGGCAAGTGCCAGACGCTGGTAAGCGGCACGGGCCGGCAGGTACAGCGCCTGTGCCTGGGCCAAGTCGCCGCCGGTAATCGCCTGATTCAGCGCGGTCACGGCTTTGATCAGCGCGCTGCCCTGAGTGGCCAGATACACGCGGAACTCCGACAGCGGCCCGACGAACGCGACCATCGACGGTTTGGCCTTGGCGGCCTCATCGGAGGCGGCAGTCGGCGTTACGTGCAGCACGCCACGCGGATTGCTCAGCAGACCGCACGTAATCGCGTAGTCGCCGGGTTGCAGGTTGGCGTTGATCACCTGGCTCAGGCCGGGGGCGATGTTCTCGCGCTCTTCGATTACCAGCACGCCGTCGAGGATTTCCCATTCCACCGCCCGGTCGGAGCGGTTGACGATGCGGAAACTGGCGCGACCGGCGGGAACCGTCAGCTCGTTCGGATCGCAGCTGTGCGCGTTGATGTTCACCACCACTTCATCATGGTTGTGCTGCCGCTTGGCCGCGGCCATTTTCGAGGCGTAGTAGAACAAGCCACCGGCGGCGATCATCACGACCACCGAACCGGCCACCGCCCAGCGCAAGGCGCGGGGAGGGGAGGCCTGAGGAGTATTAGGCTTTGACATGGATGCCCTTATTGGCTGGAAGCGGAAGTCGTTTTGGCAGCGGCTTTAGTGCTGACCGGCGCGGCGGGGTAGAAGAACATCACCAGCGCCACCACCAGATAGATCAGATAGGCACCGAGGGTGCTGACGGTCGGTGCATCCTGATAGCCGAACATACCGGCCAGCACCGAACCCAGCGGGCCATCCATCGGTAGCGTCGCACTGAAGTCGAAGAGCACGGTTTGCAGGTGATTCCACACCCCGGCTTCATGCAGCGCCTGCACCGAGTTGGCAAGAATCCCGGCGGCGACCACCAGAATGAACAACCCGGTCCACTTGAAGAACGCCGACAGGTTCAGGCGCATGCTGCCGCTGTAGATCAGGAAGCCGACAATGATCGCCAGCACCAGGCCGAGCAGGGCACCGATCGGCGCGCCCGGGCCTTCGCTCTGCTGAAATACGGCGAGCAGGAAGAACACGGTTTCCAGCCCTTCGCGAGCCACGGCGAAGAACACCATGGCGATCAGCGCGATCACCTGATGCTTTGACGAGGTCAGGGCGTGATCAAGCGAGGCCTGCAGCGAATGCTTGATCGAACGCGCGACTTTGCGCATCCAGAACACCATCGAGCTGAGAATGCCCACCGCGACCAGTCCGACAATGCCTTCGAACAACTCCTGCTGTTTCTGCGGGAATTCGGCGCTCACCAGTTCCAGGCCACCACCGACCAGCAACGCCAGGGCCGCAGCGAGAAACACGCCGATCCACACGGCAGGCATCCACTGGCCACGGCCGGTTTGTTGCAGGTAGCTGGCGATGATGCCAACGATCAGCGCGGCTTCGATGCCTTCGCGCAGCATGATCAGAAAGGGAACGAGCATTCAGGCAACCACGAGTTTTAGATAGGTGGCTAAGTTGTAACATAATGACACTCATTCCCAAATGGGGATGGTTGACATTTACCTGAACATTCGCTGAACGGTACCTATCTTGGCCTTGCTCAGATCCAATTGTGGGAGCGGGCTTGCTCGCGAAGGCGGCGCGTCAGTCGATAAGGATGTTGCTGACACATCGCCTTCGCGAGCAAGCCCGCTCCCACAGGGGGATTCGTGCTGAATTCGCATCCTGCGTTAAGATGCCCCTCACTCGAAAACAACAAGGTCTGCCTCGCTCCATGTCGGAAAAAGACACCATCGCCGTTCAACTGGTGCGTGAAGCGCTGCTGCAAAGTTGTGCCCCGGGCGTGGCCACGGATGAAGTCTTGAACAAGGTCGGGATTGCCCCGGCCCTGCTGCACCGCGAACAGGGCCGGGTGCCGGCCTCGCAATATGCGAAACTCTGGCGATTGCTGGCCCGGCGCGGTGATGACGAGTTCTTCGGCATGGATCCGCGCAAGCTCAAGTCCGGCAGTCTTGAGTTCCTTTGCCGCAGCGCCATGGCGCAACCGACGCTGGCCGCCGGGCTCAACAGCGGGCTTAACTTCCTCTCGCTGATGCTGGAAAAAATCCCGGCGCAACTGCTGCATCAGCAAAGTCTGGCGGAAATCGTCCTGCTCGAAGACGACCCCGAACCCCGCCGGGCCTTCACCTATTTCACTTACTGGATGATCGTCCACGGCGTGGCGTGCTGGCTGGCGGGGCGGCGGATTCCGATTCTGGCGATCGAGTTGCGCTGCGCCGAGCCGGATTTCTGCGACGACTACCGGGTAATGTTCTCGGAAAACCTGCGTTTCGACCGTCCGCGCACGCGGATGATCTTTGCTGCTGACTGTCTCGATCTGCCGATCAAGCGTACGGCCGAAGAACTGAAACGCTTTCTGGCCCATGCGCCGGCAAACATTCTGGTGAAGTACCGCGACCCGGAAAGCCTCGCCAGCCGAATCAAACAGGATCTGCGGCAGCTACCCGCCGAACAGTGGCCGGAGACCGAGGCGCTAGCGCAACAACTGTGCATGTCTGCCTCGACCCTGCGCCGGCGATTGTCCGAGGAGGGGCAGACCTATCAGGGTCTCAAGGACAGCGTGCGCAAGGAACTGGCAATCACCTGGCTGGCCGAGCCGTCGATCAGCTTCGTCGAAATCGCGACGCGGCTGGGGTTTGCCGATGCGAGTTCGTTCTACAAGGCGTTTCGCAAGTGGTCCGGGTCGAACCCGGGGCATTACCGCACTCTGATCCTCAACGAAGCCGTCTGATCCGGATTGTCAGTCGCCTGATCGGGCCTCTTCGGGAGCAAGCCCCCTCCCACATTTGAAATGCATTCTTCCTGTGATTGCAGCCTTCCTGGTTTTCACAGGTGGAGCATTCTTTTAAATGCAATCTTCTGTGATTGCAGCTTTCACAGTGATCCCCCCATTTGAAATGCAATTCCCTTGTGGGAGGGGGCTTGCTCCCGAAGGCGCCAGTCCAGGCGGCACATCTCTGGAATCTTGGCCAAACCAATCAGCCAGATTGACAGCTTTGACCATTGCCGCCTCCGCGCCGCAGCGCGACTATCCCTGTGTTGTTTACGGTTCCCAGCCTAATAAAAACACAGAGGGATTCTGGCAATGCGCGATTACTTGTCTGCCACCGAACAGTTCAACTATCAGCACACCGTGGACGCTGCGCTCAGCGGCACGCTGGGGGCGCTCAACGCCTGCGTCGAATGTTGCGACCGCCATGCCTTGCCTGGGCGCATTGCGTTGTTCTGGGAGGGCCGCGACGGCGCGAGTGCCACGTACACCTTCAGCGAGCTGCAGGACAAAGCCGCGCGTTTCGCCAATTTCCTTCTCGCCCAGGGCGTGCAGAAGGGCGACAAGGTCGCCGGCCTGCTGCCACGCAACATCGAATTGCTCATCACCGTGTTCGCCACCTGGCGCATCGGCGCGGTGTATCAGCCACTGTTCACCGCGTTCGGCCCCAAGGCCATCGAACATCGGCTGAACAGCTCCGGGGCCAAAGTGGTGGTCACCGATGCGGTCAACCGGCCGAAACTCGCTGAGGTCAACGATTGCCCGACCATCGTCACCGTCGGCGGCACCAAAGGTCAGGGCATCGTCCGTGGCGACTTCAGTTTCTGGGCCGAGCTGGCCAACTATTCCAATCTCTGCGAGCCGGTACTGCTGAGCGGCGAAGAGCCGTTTCTGCTGATGTTCACCTCGGGCACCACCGGTCCGTCGAAAGCGCTGTCGGTGCCGCTCAAGGCCATCGTCGCGTTCCAGAGCTACACCCGCGACGCGGTGGATCTGCGTCCTGAAGATTCGTTCTGGAACGTCGCCGATCCGGGCTGGGCCTACGGCATCTATTTCGGCGTCACCGGCCCTATGTCGATGGGGCACCCGATCACCTTTTACGATGGCCCGTTCACCCTCGAAAGCACCTGCCGGGTGATCAACAAATACGGCATCACCAATCTCACCGGCTCGCCGACCGCGTACCGCTTGCTGATTGCCGGTGGCAACGAGTTCGCCAAGTCGATCAAGGGCAAGCTGCGCATCGTCAGCAGCGCCGGCGAGCCGCTCAACCCGGAAGTGATTCGCTGGTTCGCCGACAACCTCGGTGTGGTGATTCACGACCATTACGGCCAGACCGAACTGGGCATGGTCCTGTGCAACCACCACGGTCTGGAGCACCCGATCCACCTTGGCGCCGCCGGTTTCGCCTCGCCAGGCCATCGCATCGTGGTGCTCGACGAAAATTACAACGAACTCGGCGTTGGCCAGCCGGGCATCCTCGCCATTGACCGTACACAGTCGCCGATGTGCTGGTTCGGCGGTTACCAAGGCGTGACAACCAAAGCCTTCGTCGGCGATTACTACCTGAGCGGCGACACCGTGGAATGGAACCCCGATGGCAGCATCAGCTTCGTCGGTCGCAGTGATGACGTGATCACCACCTCGGGCTACCGCGTCGGCCCGTTCGACGTCGAAAGCGCGCTGATCGAACACCCGGCGGTGGTCGAAGCGGCCGTGGTCGGCAAGCCCGATCCGGAGCGCACCGAGCTGGTCAAGGCCTTCGTCGTACTCAACCCGCAATACCGCGCCGAACCGGCGCTGGCCGAGGAGTTGCGGCAACACGTGCGCAAACGGCTGGCCGCGCATTCGTATCCGCGTGAAATCGAATTTGTCAGCGAATTGCCGAAAACCCCAAGCGGCAAATTGCAGCGCTTCATCTTGCGCAACCAGGAAATCGCCAAGGCTCAAGAGGCCGCGGCGCACAACGTTTCAGCTTGAATCAGGAAGTCAGTCATGCAGATCGAGAACAAGGTTTTTATCGTCACCGGCGGCGCCTCCGGCCTGGGTGCCGCCAGCGCTGAGTTGCTGGTCAACGCCGGCGCCAAAGTGATGCTGGTGGACATGAACGCCGAAGCGGTAGCCGCTCAGGCCCAGCGTCTCGGCGCGCAAAGCGTCGTCGCCGACATCAGCAATGAAGCCGCTGCCGAAGCCGCCGTGCAGGCCACGCTCAAAGCCTTTGGCAGCCTTAACGGTCTGGTCAACTGCGCCGGCATCGTGCGGGGCGAGAAGATTCTCGGCAAGAACGGCCCGCATGCGCTGTCGAGTTTTGCCCAAGTGATCAACGTCAACCTGATCGGTAGCTTCAACATGTTGCGTCTGGCCGCAGCGGCGATCGCCGAAAGCGAGGCGAATGCCGACGGCGAGCGCGGGGTGATCATCAACACCGCCTCAGTCGCAGCGTTCGACGGCCAGATCGGCCAGGCCGCGTACTCCGCCTCCAAAGGCGCGATCGCCAGCCTGACCCTGCCGGCCGCCCGCGAACTGGCGCGTTTCGGCATCCGCGTGATGACCATCGCTCCAGGCATTTTCGAAACCCCGATGATGGCCGGTATGACCCCGGAAGTGCGCGAGTCGCTGGCCGCCGGCGTACCGTTCCCGCCGCGCCTTGGGAAACCTGCCGAGTACGCCGCGCTGGTTCGGCATATCATCGAAAACAGCATGCTCAACGGTGAGGTGATCCGTCTCGACGGCGCCTTGCGCATGGCCGCCAAGTAAGGAGGATTTGTCATGAGCCTTTCCAACGATCCAATTGTCATCGTCAGCGCCGTCCGCACCCCGATGGGCGGTTTTCAAGGCGAACTGAAAAGCCTCACCGCGCCGCAACTCGGTGCTGCGGCGATCAAGGCCGCGGTTGAACGCGCAGGCGTCGCCAGCGATGCGGTCGACGAAGTGCTGTTCGGTTGCGTTTTGCCCGCCGGCCTCGGTCAGGCACCGGCCCGTCAAGCGGCACTGGGTGCCGGGCTGGATAAATCGACGCGCTGCACCACGGTCAACAAGATGTGCGGCTCGGGCATGGAAACCACCATTCTCGCCCACGACCTGCTCTTGGCCGGCAGCGCCGACGTGGTGATCGCCGGCGGCATGGAAAGCATGTCCAACTCGCCGTACCTGCTGGACCGTGCCCGTGCCGGTTACCGTATGGGCCATGGCCGGGTGCTCGACTCGATGTTCCTCGACGGTCTGGAGGATGCTTACGACAAGGGCCGCCTGATGGGCACCTTCGCCGAAGACTGCGCCGAAACCAACGACTTCAGCCGCGAAGCCCAGGACGCCTTTGCTATCGCTTCGACCACCCGCGCCCAGCAGGCAATCAAGGACGGCAGCTTCAAGGCCGAGATCGTTCCGCTGACCGTGACGGTTGGCAAGGAACAGCTGCTGATCAGCAACGACGAGCAGCCGCCGAAAGCCAAACTGGACAAGGTCGCCTCACTGAAACCGGCGTTCCGCGAAGGCGGCACCGTGACCGCGGCCAACTCCAGCTCGATCTCCGATGGCGCGGCGGCACTGGTGCTGATGCGCCAGTCGCAGGCACAGAAACTCGGTCTGAAACCACTGGCGGTGATTCACGGCCACGCGGCGTTTGCCGACACTCCGGGTTTGTTCCCGGTGGCACCAATTGGCGCGATCAAGAAGCTGGTGAAGAAGACCGGTTGGGCGCTGAACGAGGTCGATCTGTTCGAGATCAACGAAGCGTTCGCCGTGGTGGCAATGGCGGCGATGACCCATCTGGAAATCCCCCACGACAAGCTCAACGTGCATGGCGGCGCCTGCGCACTGGGCCATCCGATCGGTGCCTCGGGCGCGCGGATTCTGGTGACCTTGCTCTCGGCCCTGCGCCAGAAAGGCCTGAAACGCGGGATCGCAGCGATTTGCATCGGCGGCGGTGAAGCCACGGCGATGGCCGTGGAATGCGTCTACTGAAGCCAACATCTGACTGTCCTTGTGGGAGGGGGCTTGCTCCCGAAAGCGGTGTGTCATTCAGAAGTTATTTGACTGACCCGGCCTCTTCGGGAGCAAGCCCCCTCCCACAATGAACGGGTGGTGTTACCAGAATTAAGGATTCACCATGATTCCCAACGAAGACCAATCCCAGATTCGCGACATGGCCCGGCAGTTCGCCGAGGAACGACTGAAACCGTTCGCCGCCGAGTGGGATCGCGAGCACCGTTTCCCCAAGGAAGCCATCGGCGAGATGGCCGAGCTGGGCTTCTTCGGCATGCTGGTGCCGGAGCAGTGGGGCGGTTGTGATACCGGCTACCTGGCCTACGCCATGGCCCTGGAAGAAATCGCCGCCGGCGACGGCGCCTGCTCGACCATCATGAGCGTGCACAACTCGGTCGGCTGCGTGCCGATCCTCAAGTTCGGCAACGACGACCAGCGCGAGCGCTTCCTCAAACCGCTGGCCAGCGGCGCGATGCTCGGCGCATTCGCCCTGACTGAACCGCAGGCCGGCTCCGACGCCAGCAGCCTGAAAACCCGCGCGCGCCTCGAAGGCGATCACTACGTGCTCAACGGCTGCAAACAGTTCATCACTTCCGGGCAGAACGCGGGGATCGTGATCGTGTTTGCGGTGACTGACCCGAGTGCCGGCAAACGCGGCATCACGGCGTTCATCGTGCCGACCGATTCTGCGGGCTACAAAGTCGCCCGGGTCGAAGACAAGCTCGGCCAGCATGCTTCGGACACCTGCCAGATTCTGTTTGAAGACGTGAAAGTGCCGGTCGCCAACCGCTTGGGTGAGGAGGGTGAAGGCTACAAGATTGCCTTGGCCAACCTTGAAGGCGGACGCGTCGGCATCGCTTCGCAAGCGGTGGGCATGGCCCGTGCCGCGTTCGAAGCGGCCCGCGATTACGCCCGTGAGCGCGACACTTTCGGCAAACCGATCATCGAGCACCAGGCCGTGGCCTTCCGTCTCGCCGACATGGCCACGCAGATCGCCGTTGCCCGGCAAATGGTGCATTACGCCGCCGCCCTGCGTGACAGCGGCCAGCCGGCGCTGGTCGAGGCTTCGATGGCCAAACTGTTCGCCTCGGAAATGGCCGAGAAGGTCTGCTCGATGGCGTTGCAGACGCTGGGCGGTTACGGTTACCTCAACGACTTCCCGCTGGAACGCATCTACCGCGACGTGCGCGTCTGCCAGATCTACGAAGGCACCAGCGACATTCAGCGCATGGTTATTTCGCGCAATCTCTGACAAGGAATCTTGCCCATGACTTACGAAACGATTCTGCTGGAAAACCACGGCCGCGTCGGCCTGATCACCCTCAACCGCCCGCAGGCACTGAACGCCTTGAACGCGCAACTGGTCAGCGAAGTGAACCACGCCCTCGACGGTCTGGAAGCGGATGCGAACATCGGCTGCATCGTCATCACCGGTTCGAAGAAAGCTTTCGCCGCCGGCGCCGACATCAAGGAAATGGCCGAACTGACCTATCCGCAGATCTACATGGACGACCTGTTCAGCGACAGCGACCGCGTGGCCAACCGACGCAAGCCGATCATCGCAGCGGTCAACGGCTTCGCCCTCGGTGGCGGCTGCGAACTGGCGCTGATGTGCGACTTCATCCTCGCCGGCGACAACGCCAAATTCGGCCAACCGGAAATCAACCTCGGCGTGCTCCCGGGCATGGGCGGCACCCAGCGCCTGACCCGCGCCGTGGGCAAGGCCAAGGCCATGGAAATGTGCCTCAGCGGGCGGATGATCGATGCGGTGGAAGCCGAGCGCTGCGGCATCGTCGCGCGGATCGTGCCGAGCGATGAGTTGCTCGACGAGGCGCTGAAAGTCGCCGCGGTGATCGCCAGCAAATCGCTGCCGATTGCGATGATGGTCAAGGAAAGCGTCAACCGCGCCTTTGAGGTCAACCTGACTGAAGGCGTGCGCTTCGAGCGCCGGGTGTTCCATGCGGCGTTTGCCACCCAGGATCAGAAAGAAGGGATGGCGGCGTTTGTGGCCAAGCGGACGCCGGAGTTTCAGGGCAAATAATGCGCTGACCTGACTGACGCCTTCGCGAGCAAGCCCGCTCCCACATGGGATTTGTGTACGACGCAGATCCAATGTGGGAGCGGGCTTGCTCGCGAAGCTTTTGGCGTTACAACTGATAGTTCTTCAGTTCCCGGGCAATCACCATCCGCTGAATCTCGCTCGAGCCTTCATAGATCTGGGTAATCCGCGCATCGCGGTAGTACTTCTCGACCGGATAGTCCTCCAGATACCCATACCCGCCATGAATCTGAATCGCCGAGGAGCAGACCTTCTCGGCCATCTCCGAGGCGAACAGTTTGGCCTGTGACGCCTCCGACAGGCACGGCTTGCCCGCTGTGCGCAGGCGCGCCGCGTGCAGGATCATCAGTCGCGCCGCGTTGATTTGCATGTGCATGTCGGCCAGCAGGTTGGCGATGCTCTGGTGCTCATTGATCGGCTTGCCGAACTGGATTCGGTCGCGTGAGTAAACCAGCGCCGCTTCAAACGCCGCCCGGGCGATGCCCAAGGCCTGCGCAGCGATGCCGATGCGCCCGCCTTCGAGGTTGGACAAGGCAATCGCCAGGCCCTTGCCGCGTTCGCCGAGGAGATTGGCTTCGGGAATGCTGCAGTTGTTCAGGGTCACCGCGCAGGTGTCGGAGGCGCGGATGCCCATCTTGTGTTCGGTGCGATCGACGATGAAACCCGCAGTATCGGTGGGCACCAGGAACGCGGAAATGCCTTTCTTGCCCAGATCCGGGTCGGTCACCGCAAACACGATCGCCAGTTTCGCCCGTTTGCCATTACTGACGAATTGCTTGGCGCCGTTGATCACCCACTGGCCGTCACGCAGTTCGGCACGGGTGCGCAGATTGTGCGCCTCGGAACCGGCCTGCGGTTCGGTGAGGCAGAAGCAGCCAATCGTCTGGCCACTGGCGAGATCCGCCAGCCAGGTCTGTTTCTGCGCTTCGCTGCCGTAGTTCATGACCGGGCCGCAGCCCACCGAGTTGTGAATGCTCATGAAGGCACCGGTGGCACCGTCGCCGGCAGAAATCTCTTCCACCGCCAGCGCATAGGCCACGTAATCGACGTAGGTGCCGCCCCATTCCTCGGGCACCACCATGCCGAGCAAACCGAGTTCGCCCATTTTCGCCACCAGCGCGTCGTCGATCCAGCCGGCCTTTTCCCAGGCTTGCGCATGGGGCGCGATTTCGCCTCGGGCGAAGTCCCGGGCCATGTCGCGGATCATCACTTGTTCTTCAGTCAGTTCGAGATCGTGCATGGCTCAGCTCCCGCTCTCAGTAAAACCGTGGAAGAAACTCGCGACATGCCCGGCGTCCAGCGCAGCGAGGGTCGGCGGGTTCCAGCGTGGTGTCTTGTCCTTGTCGATCAGCAGGGCGCGCACGCCCTCGATCAGGTCGCCGCGTTCGAACCACTGGCGATCCAGATGCAGTTCGAGGGCGAAACAGTGTTCCAGGCTCAGGTGCCGGCCACGACGCAGCATTTCCAGGGTCACGGCCATCGCCAGTGGCGAGCGGCTGTCCAGCAGGTCAGCGGTGGTGGTCGCCCACTCATGGCTGTCGGCGACGGTGACCGCGCGCAGTTGCTCGACAATGCTCGGCACGTCCGGCAGGGCGAAGAAATGGTCGATGGCCGGGCGCAGTTTCTCCAGCGGTGCATCGGCCAGGGTTTGCACGCCATTTTTCGCGAGCAGGCTCTGCAGATCCTTGAGCGGCGTATCGCGCCATTCCAGATGATCGAGTTGTTCGTCGAGGCTCGCCAGTTTGCTGCTGTCGACAAACCAGTCGGCCAGCCCGCAGTACAACGCATCGGCCGCACGAATCTGCACGCCGCTGACGCCCAGATAGATCCCCAGTTCACCGGGAATCCGCGAGAGGAAATAACTGCCGCCGACATCGGGGAAATAACCGATCGCCACTTCGGGCATCGCCAGACGACTCTTTTCGGTGACCACCCGCAGATCCGCACCTTGCACCAGGCCCATGCCGCCGCCCAGGACGAAACCGTCCATCAAGGCCAGCACCGGTTTGCGGTAATGATGAATCGTCAGGTCGAGGGCGTATTCCTCGACGAAGAAATCTTCGTGCAGCGTGTCGCCGCTTTTGAAGCTGTCGTACAGCGAACGGATATCGCCACCGGCACAGAAAGCCTTGTCACCGGCACCGCGCAGCACAACCGCGCGCACGCTGGGGTCAGTGGCCCAGGCATCGAGTTGCTGCTGCAACTGACGAACCATGTCGAGGGTGATGGCGTTGAGACCGGCGGGGCGGTTGAGGGTCAGGTGACCGATGTGATTGCGAACCTCGGCCAGCACTTCGTTTTGCGTGGCATCCATGGACGGCGTCCGCGGGGATGAAGCCTGAGCAGTCATCACTAACTCCCTGCTTTTATTGTCTTTATTCGAGAAGCTCGCGCGCGAGCGTTGACCGATCGTAACAGTGCAAATTTGCCGTGTACAACCGGGATATGTGCAGGGGGAGTTTGCGTTTTTGCAGCAGGTTGAGGATTGCCTTTGTGGCGAGGGGGCTTGCTCCCGCCGGGCTGCGAAGCGGTCCGACACCGCGGGTTCACGACTGCTGCGCAGCCGAGCGGGAGCAAGCTCCCTCGCCACAATGATGCAGGTGGTTATCGGGTGAAGACTTCGCCGATGCTGCGGCGTTTGGCATGCAGCTCGCTGGCATGAATCAATTGTTCGAGGTCTTCGGGGGTGACGTCGATAAAGGCTTCCATGTCGGCCAGTGCCCGTTTCAAATCTTCGGCGGTTATTGACTGGCTGTCGACGGGAGCCAGCAGCGGCGCAGGTTCGGCCGGGCGCTTCGGGTAGCGGATGCGCGTCAGGTTGTTGTAGGCCAGCGCGCTGAGCAGCATGCATGCGGCGGCGAGCATCACCGGTTCCATGGCTTTCCAGTCCATGGCGATGGTGGCCGGATCGGCCAGTACCAGCGTCAACGCCAGGGCGCCGGCGGGTGGGTGCAGGCAACGTAGCCAGCACATCAGAATCAGCGCGATGCCCGCCGCCAGACAGGCGCTGCCCAGGGTGCGACCGAACACGTGGGCGACCAGCAACGCGACAACGCTGGCGCACAGGTAGCCGCCGATGATCGACCACGGTTGAGCGAGGGCGCCCGAAGAGACGGCAAACAGCAACACCGCTGAGGCGCCCAACGGCCCGATCAGGTGATACGCGACCTCGATGCCGAACACCTGACTGCACGCCCAGACGCTGAACAAGGTGCCCAGCGCCATGCCGATCGCGGCGCGGCTCCATTCGGTGGGGCGAGTGTTGATGGCGGCGGGCAACCAGCGAGCGAGCATGTACATCGGGTCCTTGCAGTAAATTCGAGGCAAAAAAAAGGACTTGTCCGTTTCGGAAAGTCCTCGAAGCGTTCCAACTATTGGGGGAGGAACGCGTACAGTGTGCCGTGCAAAGTCGATGCTGACAAATTCATATAAATGCTGCTTCAGTGCATTATTTTTGAATTGTCGCCACGCGGCGTCCACTGACAAAACACAAATACCCACCCAGTGCCGCCAAAGCGCTCAAGGCGTAGAACATACTCGGCGCCGGCGTGTGCATCAACAGGAACCCGCACATCACCGGACTCAGCGCGCCGCCTAACGCCGCGAGGTTCTGTGCGCCGTAATAACTGCCGCGCAATTCTTCCGGGGCCAGGGTGTCGACGAAGAGGAAATCCGCCGGGTAAATGATCATCTCGCCGAGGGTGAAGATGAACATCGCCACGCACCAGCCGACCAGACTGTCGGCCAGGCTGAAGCCGATCAGACCGACGATGAACAACGCGGTGCCGCCGGCAATCCAGTAGCGCAGGTGCTCACGTTTGAGGAATCGCCCGATCTGGTACTGCAGCAGGATCACCGTGATCGCGTTGCAGGCGAGCAGGGCGGCCATGGTGTCGAGTGTCTGGTCCTGCGTGTGGGTCACCAGCAGGTACTGCGACAGGTACAGGGTGAAGCGCCCGTGAACCAGCGTGCTGAGCAGGCAACCAAAGGTGAACAGGATCATCGTGCGGTCGTTTTTCAGGATGATCAGGGTGTTCAGGAAACTCTGCGGTTGGCTGACCTGCGACAGCGGACTGGCCTCGCGGGACACGCCCATAAGCAGGAAAACGCTGCCGGCGGCAATCAGCCCCGCGACAATAAACGGCGCTGAAGGCTGAACGCCGGCAATCACCACGCCGATCATCGGGCCCACGGCGTAGCCAATATTGGTCAGCGTGTAGTTCAGTGAAAACGCCTTGACCCGCTGGCCGACCGGCAGGTTTTCACTGAGCATCGCTTTGGAGCAGATCAGGAACAACGCCGACGCCGTTTCACTGATGATCAGCACCAGCGTGACCAAGTACAGATTCTGCGCGAAGGTCAGCAGCATCAGGCCGACACCGCTGGAAAGCATGGTCAGGATCAACAGCTGACGCTTGTCGAGGCGATCGATGATGTAGCCGCCGTACAGCGACAACAGCGTGGCACTGAACACGGCGATGCCCAACAGCAGACCGACATCCTGTGGGTTGAGGCCGAGTTTGTTGCTGAGAAACAAGGTCAGCAGCGGACTGATCAGGGCACGGCTGATGACGATGCTCAGCGAGGTGATCATCAGTCGGCGGATCAGGCGGGAGTAGGTGGCCACGGCAGTGCAAATGTCCTTATTTTTATGATGAGAAACCTTGTGGGAGCGAGCCTGCTCGCGAATACCGAGTGTCAGGCGCCAACCCAGTTGACTGACAGGACGCTATCGCGAGCAGGCTCGCTCCTACAAGGGATTTGTCCTGTCAGGGCAATATCAGGTGCATGGCGCAGCGTCGCTCGGCGGCAAAACCCTGTTCGATTTCTTTCTGCAGAGCATCGAGCAAATGCGCTTCGTGCTCACCGGGTGCGACTTCCACAAACCCCATCCGCTGATAAAAAGGCGCATTCCACGGCACGTCGCGAAACGTGGTCAGGGTCACCGCGCGCATTTGCTCGCAGCGGGCATGTTCAATCGCGGCCAGCAGCAGTTGACGACCCACGCCCTGTCCCTGAAACGCGAGGCTGACCGACAGTTCTTCAATGTGCAGCAAGTTGTCGAAATCCAGCGCGCGGATAAACCCTGCGAGTTGCGCCGAGGTGGTTTCGGCGACCCAGACGTGGGCATTGTCGATGGCTTGGCGGTGTTGCGCGGCGCTTGCCACGTCGGTGTCGGCAAGCCAGGCGAGGGTTGGATCGGTGCGAAACAGCTCGGCGGCCGAGCGTTCGATGGCGGGGAGGGCGGCGGCATCATTCTGCCGCGCCCGGCGTACAACAAAACTCATGGTCAAGAAATCCCTGTAGGCGCTGTCGCTGGCTGCGATCCAAAATCAGAAGATCGCAGCCTTCGACAAGGTCTACAAGGGCTTCAGGTACAGCAGCACGTAATCGTTCTTGTCGAAACTGCCCGTGACAACCGGTTGCAAGCCGGCCAGCGGGGTGCCCTGTAGCGATTGCAGGTCCTTGCTGTCCATCATCAGCCAGGCCGGGCCCTTGAGGGCTTCGAGTTGCTGGACTGTTTCGGTGAATTGCGGTTGCAGATCCTGCTCGACGTTGACCATGAACTTGATCGCCTTGGCGTCTTTGCCCATGCCGTGCAGCACCAGCGGTGCCGGGTTCTGCTGCACCTGCGCGAAGGCGGCGCGACTGAACGCCTGCGTGTCGTACAGACGTCGCTCTACCGGTTCGAACACCGCGGCATACACCGTCCACAACGCCAATACCGAACACAGCGCCAGCACTTCGGCACGCCAGCGCGGGATCATCAGACGCGACAACGCGAGCAATTGCAGAACGCCGAGCACGATCAGCACCAGGGTGATGCCGTCGAGTTGCTCGGGAAAGCGGCGCTTGGCAACCAGCAGGGCCACCATCAATAGCCCCGGCGTCACCAGCCAAATGCCTTGAATTACCCCACGCAATACGCGGAACACTCGACCGTGCAGCACCTGGAACGGGTACGCCGCGATGATCGCCGCCATTGGCAACATCGGCAGCAGGTAACGCGCCTTCTTCGCCTGTGGAATCGACAGACCGACCATGACGATCAGCCCGGCGGCCGCGCAGTATTGCACCAGACGCAAGGCCGGCCCGCGCTGATGCGGCTTGCTCAGCCAGGTCGCGGCCAACGCCAGTATCGCCAGCGGATACGCCAGTGCGTAATTGCCCATGGAGCTGGTGAAGTAATACAGCGAACCGCTGACGCCTTCGCTGCCGTCCATGCGCCCCATGAACTGCATACGAATCACGTCTTGCAGGAATGCCTCGCCACCGCTGAGTTTAGCCAGCCACAACAGCAGGCCGACGCATGCAGCGAGCAGGATCGACGCCAGCACACCGAACACGAAAAGCCGTTTCCACTCGCGGTTGAGCAAGTAGTAACTGCAGAGCATACCGGTCGGCACCACCAGGCCGATGGGCCCGCGAATACCGAAGCCCAGCAACAACAGGATAAAGATCAGCGGCCAGCGACGGCGCGAGCCGAAATGGTCGTGCGCGTAGCCCAGGTAAAACACCGACAGCGCCACGGCGGCGAGCATCAGGTCTTGCGACACGGCGCGCACTTCGGTGACGAAGGTGCTGGTGAGCATCAACAGCGCAATGCTGATCAACGCCCAACGCTGCGAATGCACCGCCAGCAAGCGATACATCAACGTCACGATCACGCCGCCGGCAATCGCGCTTGGCAGCCATGCCGTCAGGGTGTTGATCGCGCCGAAGGGCAACGACAACAACCAGATGAACAGCGTCGAGAGCGCTGAATAGTCGGCGTAAGGTTGACCGTAAGTGGTCGGGAATACGGTCGGCCCGTGTCGCAACATTTCCTGGGCAAACAGTACGAACCTTGAATCGAAGCCAATGGGAGCCTGTCCGTAAACCCCGGCTATGAACAGCAACAGCGCCAGCAGCCCTGCGATCAGGGACTGCCGGCGGATGACAGGCGACAACGTGATCAAGCGACGTCCGCTTTGTTAGGCCACTGTTGCAGCGGGATCGGCAGTTTGCGCGAATCACCACGGCCGATCGGGAAGTACTTGAAGCCATTGCGCGCCAGACGTTCGGCGTCGTACAGGTTGCGGCCGTCGAAGATCACCGGGGCTTTCAGGCGCTGCTCGATCAGGTCGAAATCCGGCGCCTTGAACTGCTGCCATTCGGTGCAGATGATCAGCGCATCGGAACCCGACAGCACCGATTCCGGGGTGCCCATCAGCATCAGTTTTTCTTCGTTCGGATACAGATGCTGGGTTTCCTGCATCGCTTCCGGGTCGAACGCGCGAACGCTGGCGCCAGCGGCGAACAGCGAATCGAGCAGCACGCGGCTCGGCGCATCGCGCATGTCGTCGGTGTTCGGCTTGAACGCCAGGCCCCACAGGGCGAAGGTCTTGCCGCGCAGATCACCTTTGTAGAACGCATTGATGCGGTCGAACAGCTTGTGCTTCTGCCGCTCGTTGATCGCCTCGACCGCTTGCAGCAGGTCGCTGGAGCAATGCGCCTGTTCGGCACTGTGGATCAGCGCGCGCATGTCTTTCGGGAAGCACGAACCGCCATAACCGCAGCCCGGGTAGATAAAGTGGTAACCGATGCGCGTGTCGGCACCGATGCCCTGACGGACAGACTCGATGTCGGCGCCCAGGTGTTCGGCCAGTTCGGCGATCTGGTTGATGAAGCTGATCTTGGTCGCCAGCATGCAGTTGGCGGCGTATTTGGTCAGCTCGGCGCTGCGCAGATCCATGAACATGATGCGGTCGTGGTTGCGGTTGAACGGCGAGTACAGGTCGCGCATCACGTCGCGCACTTCGTCACCTTCGCAGCCGATGACGATGCGGTCCGGACGACGGCAGTCGGACACCGCCGAACCTTCCTTGAGGAATTCCGGGTTGGACACGATATCGAACTGCAGCTCACGACCGGCCTTGTCCAGCGCGGCTTGAATGTGTGCACGCAGGGTGTCGCCGGTGCCGACCGGCACGGTGGATTTCTCCACCAGGATCAGCGGCTGCTCACGGTGGCGCGCCACGGCGTCACCCACCGACAGCACGTATTTCAGATCGGCCGAACCGTCTTCACTGGACGGTGTGCCCACGGCGATGAACGCGACGCGACCGTGTTGTACGGCAAGTTTTTCATCGGACGTGAAATGCAGGCGGCTGGAGTCCAGACCTTCGCGTACCAGGCTCGACAGGCCCGGTTCAAAGATACTGACGTGACCTTGGCGCAGCAGTTCGACTTTCTTCTGATCGATGTCCATGCACACGACGTCGTGACCGACTTCGGCCAACACGGCGGCCTGCACCAGGCCAACATAACCGCTACCAAATACTGTGATTTTCATGGAGCACTCCTGAATTCGGGCGCACGAGACGGACGAGTGTTAATAGTGATGACCCCGAGCATGACCAGTGCCACGCCCAGCGATTTAGTGAAACTGAACGATTCGTTGAACAGCGGCAGACTGGCCGCCAGCAGGTACACCAGCGCGTAGCTGATGCTCAATAGTGAATAAGCCCGGCCCAGCGGCAGATCGCGCAATGCCGCGAGCCAGCAGAGCATCGACAGGGCGTAGGCGAAAATTGCCACCAGCACCACCGCCAGTGCCGACAGATCGACACTGCCGGCGCTCAGCGCCGTCAGCCATTGTTCCGGTTGCGGCAGGCGCGTCATGCTCCAGCGCATGCCCAGTTGGGCACTGCTGACCAACCCCACGCTGGCGAGGGCGAAACCGATACCACGTGCCTTGTTCATGACTGTTGCCCCAGCAAAACCACGCCGCCGATCACCAGCACCACGCCCAGCCAATGCTGGCGGTCGATGGGCTCGCGAAAGACGAAGCGGGCAATCAGGGTGATCAGCACGAAGTTGAGGCTGAGCATCGGGTAAGCGATGCCCACTTCAAGACGTTGCAACACCAGCAGCCACACCAGCAGCCCGCTGCCGAGAGAAACCAGCGCCAGCCACAACCATGGCGAACGCAGTTTGTCGACCCAGGACGAATCAACGCCGCGCCAGCTCTCCACGGCGAATTTCTGCGCGACTTGCCCCAGGCACGTCAGCAGACACGCCGTCAGTAACAGCAACCAGCTCATGACGGATCCTTGGGCAGCACCATGATCACCAGATTGCCCGATTCGTAACGGGTACCGTCCTTGGGCAGCAAGTCCAGCTCTTCGAGCTCGTCCTGGCCCTTGACGCGCATCAGCACACCGACCGATCCGCTGCGGCGCGCTTCGCGTACCCATTGTTGAACGTTGTCCTTGGTGAGTCGGCGTTCAGCGCCTTCCGGGTAGGAAAGACCGTACTTGAGTTCGCCGACCGTGTTGTACAGTGCGACCTCCGGTTGTTTCATGCGCCAGGCCAGTGCCGCCGCCGCGCCCAGATCGTTGCTCAGCAGATGCGTAGCGCCGGACAGTTCAGTGACGTGATGACGGACGAACTGATCCGGGGTCTTGTTGGCCACCACCGACTTGGGCAATGCCGCCGGCAGGATCCCGGCCAGCAACAGACTGCCCAGCGCCGGCGCCGCCCAGCATTGCAGCGGCAGGAACGCTTGCGCGAGGTTGGCGATGATCCAGCCGATCAGGGCGATGAACACCAGCACCATGCTGTGCAGTTCGTGGTCGTACACCGGTTTGTTCAATTGCAGGTAAACCAGTGCGATCAGCGTGACCACACCCAGCAGCAGGTTCAGCAGACCGTTGATCCCCAGCGCCCGACCTTGTTCAAGACGCAGGCGATCAGCCAGCGCATTGCCCAGCAGCAGTGCCAACGGCAGCAGGCACGGCAGGATGTAGGTCGGCAGTTTGCCGTTGCTCAGGCTGAAAAAGCCCAACGGCAGCCACAGCCACAACAGCAGGAAGACCATTTTCGGCTGGGCACGGGTTTGCCAGGCTTGCTTGAACGCGGTCGGCAACAGACCGACCCACGGCAGGCTGAACGCCACCAGCAGCGGCAGGTAAAACCACCACGGTGCATCGTGCTGCGCATCGTCACCGGCAAAGCGGCGGATGTGTTCGTGCCAAAAGAAGAACCGCCAGTAATCCGGCTCCTGCGCGTGCACCGCCAGTGCCCACGGCAAGCTGACGATGATCGCGATGGCAATCGCCACCGGACCGAACACCAGCAGCTCGCGCCAGCGTTTCTGCCAGAGCATCCACGGCAATGCGATCAATACCGGCAACAACCAGGCGAGAAAGCCCTTGGTCATGAAACCCATGCCGCAGGCCAGCCCCAACACCGCCCAGGCGCCCAGACGTTGCCCGGTGCTGCGGCCGTCGAGCGCAAACCACAGCGCCACCAGGCTCAGGTTGACCCAGAAGGTGAATTGCGGATCAAGGTTGGCGTATCCGGCCTGGCCGGCGACGACCGTGAAGCTCATGTAGAGCAGGGCGCAGACGAAGCTCTTGCGCGGATCGTTCCATAGCCTGCGCGCGACCAGGTAGGCCAGCAGCACACTCAAAATGGTGCTGAGGGCCGACGCGAAGCGCACGCCGAACAGGTTCTGCCCGAACAATTCCTGGCCGATGGCAATCATCCAGTAGCCGGCAATCGGTTTCTCGAAATAACGCAGCCCCATGAAATGCGGCGATACCCAGTTGCCACTGAGCAGCATGTCCTGGCTGATCTGTGCGTAGCGGGTTTCGTCGGGGATCCACAGGCCATGGGTGTGCAACGGCAACAGATAGGCCAGCAGACAGAGGCCGATCAACAGCGGCAGTGCCCAGCGTCTGGTCATGCGCCTTGCACTCCCAGCCAGCCTTCACGGCCTTCGAGCACGCCGCGTTGCACACGGCCCACAGGCAGGGTGTTGAAGAACTCGGGCAACAAGTCGCCCAAGGGTTTGAAGTCAATGTTGCGCTGGCGTGCATCAGCCAGCAATTGACGAAAATCCTGAGCCATCAGAATCCCTTCTACTTCGGCATGAATGGTGTAGACGTTGAGTGCTTGCGCCTGGAACCGGTCGAGGATGAAGGCGTTGAAGTCCTTCGCCACCACGTGCGGGCCGACGACTTCGTCGAAGGTCGGCAGGTCCACCGGAATCTGCGGAGTCCCCGGCGTGCCGTCCGCCAGCAACGGACGGAACAGGCTCTGCCCGCGGCAATCGCTGTTGTAGCGAAAGCCGAAGGCCTGTTTGGCCTCGATCACGCGCTCGTCCGCACGCCAACCGGCGGCGGCCGAACACTGGATCTTTTCTCCGAGGATGTCGCTCAACGTGTCGACGCCCTGACGAATCTGTTCGATCAGTTGGGCATCGCTCCAACGCCCGGCGTTGGCCTGCCAGCCATGGTGATCCCAGGCGTGCAGGCCGACTTCGTGACCGGCGTCCCGGGCCTGACGCATCAGGTGCCCGAGATCACGGCCAATCGGTTTGCCGGGCCAGGCAGTGCCGGCCAGCAAAATGTCCCAGCCGTAGAGGCCGGCAGCGTTGGAGCGCAGCATTTTCCAGAGGAACTGCGGGCGGATCAGGCGCCACAGATGTCGACCCATGTTGTCCGGGCCGACACTGAAGAAAAACGTTGCCTTGACCTGCGCCTCGTCGAGCATCTCCAGCAGCCGCGGCACACCTTCACGGGTGCCACGGTAGGTGTCGACATCGATACGAAGACCTGCCTGCATTACTTCTTGTCCGCGATTTCGAGCATGGCTTCACGCAGGAAGAAGTCCAGGGTGTTGCCGATGGTCTCGCGCATTTCCACGGTCGGCTCCCAGTTCAACAGGCGCTTGGCGTTGGCGATGCTTGGCTTGCGGTGTTCCACGTCCTGGTAACCGGCACCGTAGAACGCCTTGCTTTCCACGTCGCGGAAACCGGCGAACGGAGGGAAGTTGTGACGCAGCGGGTGCGCTTCGAACTGACGCAGCAGCTCTTCGCCCAACTGACGGATGCTGGCTTCGTTGTCCGGGTTGCCGATGTTGATGATCTGGCCGTTGCAGACATCGTTGTCGTTGTCGATGATCCGCGCCAGCGCCTCGACGCCGTCAGCGATGTCGGTGAAGCAACGCTTCTGCTCGCCACCGTCGAACAGACGGATCGGCGTGCCTTCCACCAGGTTCAGAATCAGTTGGGTGATGGCGCGGGAGCTGCCGATACGCGCCGAATCCAGACGGTCCAGACGCGGGCCCATCCAGTTGAACGGACGGAACAGGGTGAAGTTCAGGCCTTTGGCGCCGTAAGCCCAGATCACGCGGTCCAGCAGTTGTTTGGAGACCGAGTAGATCCAGCGCTGCTTGTTGATCGGGCCGACGATCAGGTTCGAGCTGTCTTCGTCGAAGTTCTTGTCCTGGCACATGCCATAGACTTCCGAAGTCGACGGGAAGATCACGCGCTTGTTGTACTTGACGCAGTAGCGAACCAGTTTCAGGTTTTCTTCGAAGTCCAGCTCGAATACGCGCAGTGGGTTGCGGGTGTATTCGATCGGGGTGGCGATGGCCACCAGCGGCAGGACCACGTCGCACTTCTTGATGTGGTACTCGATCCACTCGGAGTGAATGCTGATGTCGCCTTCGACGAAGTGGAAGTTCGGGTGGCTGCGCAGACGCTCGATGGCGTCGGAGCCGATGTCCAGGCCGTAGACTTCGTAGCGGTCGTCACGCAGCAGGCGCTCGGACAGGTGGTTACCGATGAAACCGTTGACGCCCAGGATCAGTACGCGAGTACGACGTGGCGCACGACCGGATTCGGCGCCGCGCAGCAACGAGCCATCCACCAGACCCAGTTCGTTGGCCAGTTGCGGGCCGCTGAGGTACAGACCGTTGTCGTTGCGCTGACCGGCGTTGATTACCAGCGAGTCTTGACCGCAGGCAATGCGCAGCGGATCGACGCTGATCACGCGACCTGGCGCCTGGCCTTCGTTGCCCTTGACGACTTCGGCGCTCCAGACGATCAGTTTGTGCTCGCCCACGGCGCAGAAGGCGCCCGGGTAAGGACGGGTGACGGCGCGCACCAGGTTGAACAGTTCTTCGGCCGGTTTGGCCCAGACCAGTTTGCCGTCCGCTGGGGTGCGGCGACCGAACACGGTGGCTTTGGATTCGTCTTGCGGGGTTTCAGTGATCTTGCCTTGCAGCATGTTCGGCAGGGTGTCGCGCAGCAGGTCGCTGGCGGCTGTGCGCAATTTGGCGTGCAGGGTCAGACCGGTGTCGCTGCGCTCGATGGCCACGCGTTGCTGGGCAACGATCGCGCCAGCATCAGCGCGCTTGACCATACGGTGCAGGGTGACGCCGGTTTCGGTTTCGCCGTTGACCAGCACCCAGTTTGCCGGAGCGCGACCGCGATAACGTGGCAACAGCGAACCGTGCAGGTTGAACGCGCCTTTTTTCGCCAGGGCCAGCAGTGGCTCGCTCAGCAGGTTGCGGTAGTAGAAGGAGAAAATGTACTCCGGGTCCAGCTTGGCGATGCGCTCGATCCACAGTGGGTGGTTGGCGTCTTCCGGCGCGTGTACCGGAATGCCTTTGTTCGCGCACAGTTGTGCAACCGACGCATAGAACGCGTTTTCTTTCGGATCATCGGCGTGAGTGAACACTGCTGCAATGTCAAAGCCGCTGTTGAGCAGGGCTTCAATGCCGGCGCAGCCAATATCGTGGTAGGCGAAGACAACAGTTTTTGCACTCATGAGAGAACCTGATCGGAAGTGGAAGAATTAGCGGTAGAAGAAAGACCATCAACGGTGACGGCAGGGGCCGGATCGGCCGGCTGGCTGCGCAACACCTTTTCGATGAAGAAACGCGGACGGGCGCGCACATCGCTGTACATGCGGCCCAGGTATTCACCCAGCAGCCCCATGCCGATGAACTGGCCACCGGTGAACACGAACAGTACTGCGAACAGTACGAAGGTACCGCCACCCGCCCAGCCGGCACCGAACGCCAGACGCAGAATGATCAGTGCGACGGCGAACAGCACACCCAGACCGGCCATGGCGAAGCCGACGATGCTGAGCAAGCGCAGCGGGGTGGTGGTCATGCAGGTGACCAGATCGAACATCAGGTTGATCAGGCGCATCGGGCTGTATTTCGAGTCACCGTGTTCACGCTCGGCGTGGGCCACGACGATTTCGGTGGTATGACGGGCGAAGCTGTTGGCCAGGATCGGGATGAACGTGCTGCGCTCACGGCAGGCGAGCATCGCGTCGATGATGTTGCGGCGGTAGGCGCGCAGCATGCAGCCGTAGTCGCTCATGGCAACGCCGGTGGAGCGCTGCACGGCAAGGTTGATCAGCTTCGACGGATACCGGCGCAGCGCCGAGTCCTGACGATTGCCGCGCACGGTCCCGACCACGTCGTAACCTTTTTCGGCTTCGGCCACCAACCGTGGGATTTCTTCAGGCGGGTTCTGCAGGTCGGCGTCGATGGTGATGACCACGTCGCCCTTGCACTGTTCGAAACCGGCCATGATCGCGGCGTGCTGACCATAGTTGCGGTTGAGAATGACCGCCACGAACGGGCTGTTTTCACGCCCGGCGGCTTCTTCGAGCATGTTCGCCGATTCGTCGCGGCTGCCGTCGTCGACCAGCACGATTTCGAAGTCGTGATGCAACTGGCGGCAGGCCGCCTCGGTACGACGCAGCAGCTCGGGCAGGCTTTCCTGCTCGTTGTAGACCGGGATGACGATCGACACACTGCGGATTGGATAAGGTTTCACAGGCGTTTTTCCATGATTTGTGCGATGGCACCGACAACACGGTCAAGGTCTTGATCGGTCATGTCGGGGAACAGCGGAATCGAGCACAGCCGCGCCGAGTTCCATTCGGTGTTGGGCAGGTAGAGGTCGGGGTCACGCTGGCGATACCAGGTGTGCAGGTGGGTGGCAATGAAATGGATACCGGTACCGATGCCTTGATCCTGCAAAGCTTTCATGAAGGCTTCGCGATCCATGCCGCAGCGCTCGCTGTCGATGCGCAGGATGAACAGGTGCCAGGCGTGTTGCTGGGCGTAGTCGGGCAGGGCCAGCGGTTGCACTGGCAAGCCTTCGAACTTCTGCAGATAGCTCGTGGCCAGTTCGGTGCGACGGGCGTTGATTTCGTCCAGACGTTGCAGTTGCACCAGGGCAATCGCGGCGTTGACGTCGGCCAGGTTGTACTTGAAACCGGGCTCCATCACTTGCGCCTGCGGCTTGCGGCCACCGGTCAGACGGTCATAGGCGTCGACGCCCAGGCCGTGGAATTTGAGCATGCGCACACGGCTGGCGAGGGCTTCGTCGTCAGTGACGAACATCGCGCCTTCGGCACAGGTCATGTTCTTGATCGCATGGAACGAGAAGATCGCCGTGCCTTGCGAGCCGACGTGACGTCCCTTGTAGCGGGTGCCGGCAGCGTGGGCGGCGTCTTCGATGACCGGGATGCCGTGCTTGTCGGCCAAGGCATACAGCGGATCGAGATCGAACGCTGCGCCGGCATAGTGCACCGGAATGATTGCCTTGGTCCGCGGGGTGATGGCCGCTTCGATGCGCGCAGCGTCGGTCATCAGCGTGTCGCGGTCGACATCGACGAACACCGGTTTGGCGCCCAGCAGGGAGATCATGTTGGCGGTCGAGACCCAGGTCTGCGACGGGGTGATGACTTCGTCGCCCGGGCCGATGCCCAGGGCCAGCAGCGTGATGTGCATGCCGCCGGTGGCCGAAGACAAGGCTACCGCGTGCTTGCAACCGACATACTGCGCAAACTGCTCTTCGAGTGCCTGGTTTTTCGGCCCCGTCGTGATCCAGCCCGAGCGCAACACCTGCTCTACGGCGGCAATTTCCTCATCGCCGATACTCGGGCGAGAGAAGGGGAGAAACGCCTGACTCATGGGCACCTCATTGCAAAAAAAATAAAGGATGAATTCACGGAATCGTTGGATCCAACCTCAGCGTAGACGCAGAAAAGCACTCCTGCATCAATAACTTGGCAAAAAAAGCATGACGTCGGGATCGATTGACTTTTCACGATTTGCCCGGCAGGTTGGGCAAAGCCACTACCGAACCGATGGGAATTAAGGTTATGCCGGTTTTTGTGAAAGGAACATGAAAAACCGGTTGGCGAATCGTTTATCTGTCACTTATACAGCCGCTGTTCAGGCTTCTACCGTCCATCGCAGTTTTTTGTCGGACAGTGCGGCCCTAGTACCTTCTTTACTTCAAGTACATTGCATTTGTTAGTTGTTGTAGTGCTGTACGTTTTTTACTCAAGGTTTATCGTTTGATTGATTTAGTTGCTGCAACCCCGATCGTTCCAAAGCCCAACCCGATGAGCCTGTACCTCGCGCGTTTGGCGCCTTCCAGCCAGCTCACCATGCGCTACGTGCTGCAAGATGCAGCCGATCGCCTGGGATTTGAAGACATGAATGTCGAAGAGATTCCCTGGCATGCCTTGCAACCCGAAGATGTTGTCGCACTGGTGGCAGCACTGCGCGCCGACAACTACGCACCCAACACTTCTTCGTTGTATGTGAATGCCGTGCGCGGGGTCATGAATGAGGCCTGGCGCATGAGCCTGATCAGCCAGGAACATCTGTTGAAAATGCGCTCGGTCAAGGGCATCGCCGGCACGCGGCTGTCTCAGGGGCGCAATCTCAAGCGCACGCTGATTCACGAATTGATGGAAGTCTGCGCCGCCGATCCGCGCCCGCAGGGCCTGCGTGATGCGGCAATCATCGCGTTGCTGTACGGGACTGGCATGCGCAAGTCGGAATCGGTGGATCTGGACCTGGATCAGGTCGACTTCAGCGAGCGCAGCCTGTGCGTCACCGCCAAGGGCAACAAGCAGTTGATCAAATACGCACCGGCGTGGGCGTTCAGCAAGCTCAATGCCTGGCTCGAACTGCGCCGTTCACAGCTCAAGGAAGGCGAGAGCGACGATGCGTTCCTGTTCAACCGCATTCGCCGTGGCAGCCACATCACCCGCGAGCGCATCACCAAGCACGCGATCTATTACATCGCCCGTCAGCGCGGGACGCAGGTCGGGGTGAAGATCATGCCCCACGATTTCCGTCGCTCGTTCATCACCCGGGTGATCGAGGAGCACGACCTGTCGATCGCGCAGAAACTGGCGCATCACAGCAACATCCAGACCACCGCCAACTACGATGTGCGCGATGACAACGAGCGGCGGCGGGCGGTGGATCGCTTCGATCTCTGATCAGTTCAGGCCAAACACATGCGCCGCACCGAGCACTGACAGGTGCACCGCGCTGCCGGCGGGCGGCGCGTGCATGCCGGAGCTGCGCACCAGAATCGAACGGGCCGGATCCTGAGTCGCGGACGAGCTCAGTTCGACTGTCAAGGTGCAGGTATTGCCGGCGAAATCGCGGTCGGTGACCAGCGCATGGCAGCCTTGACTGTCAGACGCCACTTCGGCGATCTGCAATTGTTCGGGGCGCAGCATGATCTGCGCGGCGCCGTTGAAGCCGTTGCTGTTCACCGCCACCTGACCCAGATCGCAATGCGCCCAACCTGCCTCGATCCGCGCGGGCAGGACCACTGCTTCGCCGAGAAAGTGCGCAGTCTGCTCATCATTCGGAAAGCGGTAGAGATCCATCGGATGCCCGGACTGCACCAGCCGGCCGCTGCGCATCACCGCCAATTGATCGGCAAACGACAACGCTTCGCTCTGATCGTGGGTCACCAGAATGGTGGTGACGCCGGCGTCCTCTAGCAGGCGCGCGACCATTTTGCGCATGGCACTGCGCAAACCGGTGTCGAGGGCAGAGAACGGCTCGTCGAGCAGCATCAGCCGTGGTTGTTGCGCCAGTGCCCGGGCCAGGGATACGCGCTGTTGCTGACCACCGGACAATTCGTGCGGCCAACGGTTGGCCATGTTTGCGTCCAGCGCCACGCTGTCCATCAATTGCAGAATGCGTTGCTGGCGCGCGGCGCCGGTCAGGGCCAGGCCGAAACCGATATTCGCCGCCACCGTCATGTGCGGGAACAACGCGCCGTCCTGCGGGACGTAGCCGATCTGCCGTTGATAGGCCGGCACCGCGTGACTGCGGTCGACCAGCGTATGGCCGTTGAGCGTGAGGCTGCCGCTGTCGGGAAACTCGAACCCGGCGATCATCCGCAACAGCGAGGTCTTGCCGGAACCGGAGGGGCCGACGATCACCGTGCGGCTGCCGGTCGGCACGTTGAGGCTGACGTCATCAAGCGCCTTTTGTGCGCCGAAGGTTTTACTGAGGTTGAGCAGTTCGAGAGCGTTCATCGGCCAGCGGTACGCCTGGATTGGTGATAGAGAATGGCCGTCAGCGGCAGGGAAAGCAGGATCATCAAGAGCGCGTAGGGCGCTGCGGCGGCGTAATCGATTTCGCTGGTCATCGCCCAGAAGCCAGTGGCGAGGGTGCGCGTGCCGTTGGGCGCGAGCAGCAGGGTCGCGGTCAGTTCATTGGTGATTGCCAGAAATACCAGGGCTGCACCTGCCGCCGCGCCGGGAGCCGCCAGGCGCACGGTGATCAGCCACAATGCGCGCAACGGCGAGCGGCCAAGGCTTTGCGCGATGTTTTCCAGTTCGACCGGGGCTTGAGCGAAACCGGCGCGCAGACTGACCAGCGCCCGCGGCAGGAACATCAGCAGATAGGCCAAGAGCACGGTGATGGTGGTCTGGTAGATCGGCCGGGCGAAATGAATGGTCACGGTGACCAACGCCAACGCAACGACAATGCCGGGTAGCGAACTGGTGATGTAATTGCAGCCTTCCAGCAAGCGCTGCAGTTTGCCGGGAGAGCGGATCGACAGCCATGCAATGGGAATCGCCGCGACGCTGGTCAGTAACGCGCCGGCCACTCCGTAGGACAAGGTCTGCAGTAAGGCCGGCATTAACTCGTCGCCTTGCCAGACCTGCACACCACCGGCCACCAGCCAGCGGCCCAGCGTGAGCAACGGCACACCGAGCGCCAGCAGGCAGGTCAGCGTTTGCAGGAGTAACGCCAAAGATGTCGCGCCGCGCCCCAGTTGTACGCTGCGCTGATCCCGGGCGCTGCCGGACCCGACTCGCGCATAACGCGCCTGGCCACGGGCGGCGGATTCAGCCGTGAGCATCGCCAGACAGCACAGCGCCAGAACCCCGGCGAGCATGTTGGCGGCCGGGCCGTTAAAGGTCGATTTGAACTGATCGAAGATCGCCGTGGTGAAGGTGTCGAAACGGATCATCGCGTACAAGCCATACTCGGCCAGCAAATGCAGACCGACCAACAAGGCTCCTCCGCAGATTGCCAGGCGCAATTGCGGCAACACCACCCGAAAGAACACCGCCCAAGGCTTGAGCCCCAGAGATTGAGCGACGTCTTCAATTGCCGGATCGAGACGACGCAAGGTCGCGGCAATCGGCAAATACAGAAACGGGAAATACGCGATCACCGACACCAGCACACCGGCCGGCAGACCGTGGATCGATGGAATCAGGCTGACCCACGCGTAACTGTGGACGAACGCCGGCACGGCCAACGGTGCGACCGCCAGCACTGACCACAAGCGTCGGCCGGGCAGGTTGCTGCGTTCGGTCAGCCAGGCCAGGGTTGTCCCGAGCACGATGCACAGTGGCAGGGTGATCAGCACCAGCAGCACGGTGTTGATCAGCAATTCGCCGACCCGTGGGCGAAATATCATGGCTTCGATGGTTGCCCAACCGGTGTACCACGACACGCCGATCACGAACGCAATCGGCAGCAGTGACAGCAATGACACCAGCACCGCCGAGCTCACCACCCACGAGCTGCCACGCCCGGCCAGCGCGCGGGGCGGGTGAAGGAGGCTGGCGGGGGCCGTCGCAACGGCCGGTGCAGGCAAGGTTTCGGGCATCACTTAGAGCAATCCGGCCTGGGTCATCAGCTCGACGGCTTTTTTGCTGTCGAGGGTCGAAGCATCGACTTTCGGCGCATCGAGGGTTTTCAGCGGGGTCAGCTTCGGATTGGACGGCGCGTCTTTGCCCACGGCGTATTCGAAGGAGGTGCCGGTTTCGAGAACTTCCTGACCTTCCTTGCTGGTGATGTATTTGACGAACGCCTGCGCCTGCTCCTGATGTTTGCTCGATGCCAGGACGCCGGCGCCGGAGGTGCTGACGAACGCGCCCGGATCCTGATGCTTGAAGTAGTACAGGCGAGTGTTGTTGCTGTTTTCGCCGGTCTTCGACTGATCGACGAAGCTGTAATAGTGATAGATCACGCCGCTGTCGATCTGCCCGGCGTTCACCGCTTTGAGCACCGCGCTGTTGCCGCGATAGATGGTTGCATTGGTTTTCATGCCCTTGAGCCATTCCAGCGTGGCGGCTTCGCCTTTCTGTTGCAGGACGGCGGCGACAATCGCCTGGAAGTCGGCGCCAGCCGGGGAGGCGGCCCAACGGCCTTTCCATGCCGGGGTGGCGAGGTCGAGCAGGGATTTGGGCAGGTCTTTTTCAGTCAACTTGCTCGGGTTGTAGACGAACACGGTGGAACGGGCAGCGATGCCGACCCAATTGCCGTGGGCCGGGCGGTAAGCGGAATCAACTTGCTCTAGGGTCGCGGGCGCCAGTGGGGCGAACAGTTTGGCATTGTCCACCAGCACCATCGCCGGGGAGTTCTCAGTGAGGAATACATCTGCCGGCGAGGCGGCGCCTTCCTGCACGAGCTGGTTGCCCATCTCGGTGTCATCGCCGTTGCGAATGGTCACCGGGATCCCGGTTTCCTCGGTGAAACCGGCCACCCAGGCCTTGGTCAGCGTTTCATGCTGCGCGTTGTAAACCACCAGACCCACCGAGTCGGCGGCAAACGCGTGCCCGGTGCCGAGCAATGCGCTGGCCAGCAATGCGCGCTTGAAGAAGGATGGAAGGCGTGGATTCATTCGGGCAGCTCCTGTTTTTAGACGTTATGAGCAAACCCTCGCAGGAAACAATGCGAACGATTTGCAAGTGTCGAGTCGCGGCAATGTAGGGTGGCAAATGAGAAAAAAACGTCAAAGAAGCCGTTAATACTTGTCATTGCCATTCAAATTTACCGCGACTCTCCACTTTTGTCTTAACGTCATTGCTCAGGAGTGGGGGATGTAGGCGACGCTCTGGTCTTCACGCCCGTGGAATAGCTGCTCGCCACGGGTGGGCGTGGTGGTAATGACCTGGTGATCAGCCTTCAGCGCATCCAGTGGTACGGCGTCACCGGAACGGTATTGCGCCACGAAAATCGTGCGTTGCGGATCCCAATGTTCCCCGCTGGTTCTTTCCAGCCAGGCGATCAGCGTCGCGGTGTCGCCATAGTGCGGGAAGTCCTGGATCGTTTCCGGCACGTAGTAGAACGGTGCACCACCGGTTTGCAGGTACATCGGCACTTTGTTGTCGACCTCGATCATGACCATGCGCCATTGATTCAACGGTGCCTGCTGACTGGCCTGTTCGCGAACCTGCTCGCCGAAGCGGATGACACCGCCGCCGCTGTTGGTCCACGGGTAAAGCACCCCCAGGATCGCGGCGAGCAACACCGTGGTGACAGCGAAGCCGATCTTCAGCCCACGACCTGCGCTGTTGCGAGCGGCCATGCGCCGGGTCACCCACCAGGCACCCAGCAGTTGCGCGAAGGGCACCAACGGCAGGACGTAATAGCTGCGGCGACTGCCACACGCGGTGAAGAACAGCATCAGCAACGCGAGCCCTTGAATCAGCCAGCGGGTGTCCGGTTCGATGTGCTTCCAGTTGCGCGCGGCCACCCACAAGGCGATCAACCAGCACGGTGCCCACGGCAGGGTGTAGACCGGCAGGTAGATCAAGTAGGTGTAAATCGGCCCGAATTGATCGAACGGCTGGAAAAACCGCACGACGTTTTCGCGTAGCACCAGGCCGAGGCCGCTCTGTTCGTAGTTGGGCGCACCGTAGAGGTGGGACAACAGGAACGGCGTCATGTAGAACGCCCCGGCGATCAGCAGAGCCCCCAGCAGTCGCAGGTTCAGGTGACGTTTCCAGCGATGTTCGCTGAGCAGGTGCGGCAGCAGCACCAGGCCGGGCAGGATGAAACCGATCAGGCCTTTGAACAGCGATGTCAGCGACAACAGGCCGAAGAACACCACGTAGCGCCAGAACCGCGTGTCATCCGGGCCGCGCCAGTACCACCAGACGGCCGCCAGCACCCCGCAGACGGTGAGAATGTCGGCGGTGGCGACGCGCGCCCAGAACACGAAATAGAAGGTGGTCGCCAGCATCCAACCGGCGATCAACCCGGTGCCTTTGCGAAACAGTTGCTCGCCGATCAGGTACACCAGCCACACGCTGAACCACGCGGAAATCACCGATGACAGGCGCAACGACCAATGCCCCAGTCCGCCGGTGAACCACGAGGTGGCGGTGATCAGCCAGTACGACAGCAACGGTTTGTCGTAGTAGGGGCTGCCCTTGAGATAGGGGTCGAAATAGTCGCCGCTTTGCAGCATCTGCAACGCGATGTTGGCCCAACGGGTCTCCGGCCCCCACAGCTCACGACTGCCCAGGCCGAGCAGTAAAAGCAGGGCAGTCGCTGCCAGCAGAAGCAGCAACTGCCTCCGTTCCGTCCTGGTCAGGGTCATGGCTGGCTCTGACTGAAGATGAGGATTTCGATTTGGCCACGGCGGTAGTGCTTGCCGTCTATTGGCAGCAGCTCAAGTTGTTGCGCGTCCGATGTGCTGTTGACGCGCATCACCACGCCCACCGAGCCTTTTTTCCGCGCTTCGGTCATCCATTGGCCAACACCTTCCAGGCTGACCTTGCGTGAAGCCATGGCCGGGTCATCGAGGCCGTACTTGAGCTCGCCAACGGTGTTGAACAGGTCGACTTGCGGGCGGCGCAAGCGCCATGACAACGCAGAAGCCGCGCCCAGGTCGTTGCTCAGCAACGAGCTGGTCTGGCTGAGTTCCTGCTGATGTTCGGCGATGAACTGATCCGGCATCTTGCTGTTGACGATGGTCGCCGGCATTGCAGCTGGCAGCAGCGCGACAAGCAGGCCGATGCCCAGCGCCGGCATCGCCCACAGCGTCAGAGGTCGCAAGGCTTGCAGCGAACCGGCAATGATCCAGCCGAGCAATACGATGTAGGCCAGCGACAGGCTGAACATCTCGGTGTTTGCATAGATTTCACGGGTCGCTTGCAGATAAATCAGCGCCACCAGCGCGGCGCCGGCCAGCACCACGTTGACCACACCGTTGGTACGCAAGACGCGGCCGTTCTGGTCAGCGAGCCAGTTCATCACGGTGTAGCCCATCAACAGGGCCAATGGCAGCAGGCACGGCATGATGTAGGTCGGCAGTTTGCCGCTGCTCGCGCTGAAAAATGCCAGGGGCAGCAGGAACCACAGAGCCAGGAAGGCGATTTTCGGGTCACGCTTTTCGCGCCAGGTGCGCAACAGCGTCGAAGGCAGCAGCAATGCCCATGGCAAGGTGGCGGCAAACAGCAGCGGCAGATAGAACCACCATGGCCGTGCATGCTGTGCGTCTTCGCCGGCGGCAAAGCGGCGGATGTGTTCGTGCCAGAAGAAGAACCGCCAGAAATCCGGTTCTCGGTAATGCACGGCCAGTGCCCAAGGCACGCTGACCAGAGCGGCCACCACAACGGCGACCAGACCATAACGCACCAGCTCGCCAAAGCGTCGTTGCCAGATCATATAGGGCAGGGCGATCAGCACTGGCAGCATCAGGGCGAGGAAACCTTTGGTCATCAGGCCCATGCCACAAGCGAGGCCCAACAACGCCCAGCCGCCCAGGCGCGCGCGCGGGGTGGTGCTGTCGATGGCAAACCAGATCGCCACCAGGCTGAGGTTGACCCACAGGGTGAACTGCGGATCGAGGTTGGCATAGCCGGCCTGACCTGCAATCAGGCCGAAGCTCATATAAAGGAGGGCGCACGCTGCGCTGATTCGCGGGTTGTTCCACAGGCGACGGGCCAATACGTAGGCCAGCCACACGCTTACGCCGGTGCAGAGCGCCGAGGCGATGCGCACGCCGAACAGGTTTTCACCGAAAATGGCCTGGCCGATGGCGATCATCCAGTAGCCGGCAATCGGTTTTTCGAAGTAGCGGATGCCCATGAAGTGCGGCGCCACCCAGTTGCCGCTCAGCAGCATTTCCTGGCTGATCTGGCCATAACGGGTTTCATCGGGAATCCACAGACCGTGGGTCATCAGTGGCAGCAGATAAAAGACCACGAATGCCAGCACCAGACCGGGTATCGCAAAGCGCTCGACCAGGGTGCTCTGGTGGAGGTGTGGCAAATTCAACGCTGCATGGCGCAGCGGTTTGTTCTCAGACGTCATGACTGGACCTTGGTGCAGTACAAAGTGTGCGTTTCAGTGAAGCGCCTGGCGATTTCCGTTGCAGGCGCGGCACTGGGTTGAATGAATGCAGAAGCGAGCACGTCCGAAGGGCGTGTCCTGTATTCAGAGAACGGGTCTGCTTCCAGCTTTAAGTTCTCCTCGGGAAGACAAGCTCTAAAATGAAATATGTCCAGTTGCTCAAAATAAAAAACATTTCTTATTACAATTTCATAGGCGCCAATACCCTGTGCCAGAGCATTGGCCGAGCTGTTTGTTGCTTGATTAAGTTTGCTGGTTACTTGGTCAATCGCTGCCAGCCTTCGGGGTTCATGATGCCAATGACTTCAAGTTTTCCTTGTGCATCTACACGGGCTAAAACCGCGCCGCCATATTCAGTGGCGACCGCGCGCGGGTAACCGGTTTGTCTTTCGAAATCGGCGATGCAGCCGCTGTGGGTCACGAGGATCATGTTCTGCCCAGGGGTCTTGTGCGCCACCAACTCATCGCGCATCGTCGGGCCACAGGTTTCCAGCCATTCTGCCGCCACTGCGTCGCGACCGAACATGTCATGAGCCGTTTGCGCAGTGCGCGTCAGGGGGCTGGTGAACACTTGGGTCTGCTGCATTCCCAATTGCGTAAAGGCCCGGCCAACGGAGGCTGCGGAGACACTGCCTGCCTGGGTGATACCGTCTGCCGGCCCCAGGCAAATGTTGCTCGAGCGGTCACAGCGTTCGGCGTGGCGCACCAGTGCGACGACCTCGCCAGCCTGCCAGGCTTTCACCCATTGCTGGGTGGTAGCGGCGCTGACATAACGCAGGTTGGCAGGTGAACGCTGCAGCCAGACGAAGCCACAAATCAGGCTGATCACCAGCACGCCGGCAGCGATGGCGACCCAGGCCCGCGGACGAGAGAGGTACGATCTCTTGGGTGCTGATTGTATTTGTACTAATTCAACCACGACGTTGCCCCTTGTCATTCCCGAGTTCCATTCAGTCCACACGCAAAGTGCAACGTAAGCTCCAGGAGGTTAGTTACTTTACGGCGGGTTGCTTGAATGGCTGCTGAACACTACGTTCAGAGTCGTGGCGGCGCAGTGAAGAACATGTGAAAAATTTGCGAGAGAGGCGCAGGTATCAACAGAAACGGCTATTTGATAACTAAACTCAAATAGCCGTTTTGTTTGCTTGAAGCACTTAACAACTGCGCCGGGCAAGGCGAAGCTGCGCGCTTTGGACAACGTCGTCGCGCCGCCCCTTGCAGCTCTGACATCAGCACTGGAGTCATTGAACCGGATGGACCTCAAGCAAAGCCTCGCCAATCGGATCGTGATTGTGTTCGCCTTGATGAGCGCGGTGGTAGCCGGTGTCTTCGCGATGGGCATTGTGGCCACGGTGCATGTCGTGGAGCACAAGTTGACCATGACGGCCCTGAGCGGCGGACTGCGCCGGTTGCTGGCGATGGACGACATCAACCAGTGGCGCCATGAGCCGGAAAAGAGCGAACTGTTTTTTTTCGAGAACGGTCCGGGGCCCATGGCGCTGACGCCGCAACTGGCAAAACTGCCCCTGGGGTTTCAGGAGATCACCTTCAACGGTGATGATTTCTACGCCATGGTCGAGGCAGTAGGCGGCCGCAAATATGTGCTGCTGCGCAATCAGGAAAGCTTCGAACAACGCGAGCACCTGCTGTTCGTCGTGGTGATTGTCGGGTTCATCCTCAGCGTCATGTTGGCTGTCGCGCTCGGCAGGCTGCTGGCGCGGCAGGTCATGGCGCCGGTGATTCGCCTGGCGGGGCAGGTACGTCATCGCGATCAGTTGATCGCGTTGGCGCCGGCCCTGCATCCGGATTACGCCGATGATGAAGTAGGGGAGTTGGCGCTGTCTTTCGACCAGACACTCGGCCGGTTGCGCGAGACCCTGAACCGGGAAAAGCTCTTCACCAGTGACGTGAGCCACGAACTGCGCACACCGCTGATGATTCTCGCCAGCTCCTGCGAGCTGTTGCTGGTCAACCCCTCGCTGGATCGGCGTTCCACTGAGCAGGTCAAACGCATTGCCCGGGCCAGCACTGAAATGCGCCAACTGGTCGAAACCTTTTTGATGCTGGCGCGCAAGCCGGAAGAGCTTGGCACCGAATCCACCTGCACACTCAAATCTATCGCTGACGCCCAAGTGGACATCTGGGGGCGACTGATTCGCGAAAAAGGTCTGGAGTTTATCTACGAGCCGCAACTGGCGGGCACCACGCGTTATGACCTGACGTTCTTGCAATCGGTCATGGGCAATCTGTTGCGCAATGCCTGGCACTACACCGATCAGGGCTTTGTCCGGTTGACTCTGCTCAAGGACAGTTTCGTGGTCGAGGACAGCGGCATCGGTATTCCGGAAGAGAAACGCCAGGCGATGTTTCAGCCATTCGTGCGTGGTGACGAACAGCGCGGTGAAGGGCTTGGCCTGGGGTTGTCGCTGGTGCAGCGGATCTGCAGCCATCAGCACTGGCAGGTTCAGTTGGTGACTCGCGAACCCAACGGCTGCCGTTTCACCGTCACGCTACCGGCGGCGACTCAGGACGCCGATGGACAGGTGCGTGAATTGCCCGCCGCTTGATTGATCAATGCAGCCAGGCGTTTGACGTTGTTCTGTTGCGCGGCCACCAGGTCATCGATGCTCGGGCCGGACGGTGTTTGCAAGGTTGAATGACACGTCAGCAGAGCATTGTCCGCCGCACCGCTCGGGCGCAGGCGCCACTTGACGTCGATCAGCCCGTATTGTCCGGGAATCGAGTCAAAACGCTGCACATCAATGCGCACCGAAACATTGCCGCGACTGCCGGTATTGCTCAGTTGATCGCTCAACGCGCTGCGCAACTCATCTGCCAGACTCGCCCCCCACCATTGGGTTTCCAGAATCGCCAGGCCATTGTTGCCCTGACGGATGACGATTTGCGGGCGGTCGACCTGTGGCGGCACGCTGATCGCCTCGATGGGAATTTGCGCACCGGCCCGGGACGCCGGCAGTTGCACCGGGGTCAGGGTGTGAAAGTTGATCGGCTCGCTGCGGCAGGCACCCAGCAGCATGAACGCAGCGAGCACGGTGATCTTCAGCGGTAAAGCCATGGGGTAGCTCCTGTGCTCAATTGCGTGGCGGTCCTTTCAGGTCCAGCGGCGCGGCATTGTCGGGGCGACCGCGAATCAGCGATTCCGGATGGCGACCGAGATAATCCGACAGCTCACGCAGTGAACGCGACATGCGTCCGAGTTCATCAAGGGTCTCGGTGAGTTTCTCGCGCTGCGGTGAGTCTTCGGCGAGGGTCGAGCTGGCGGACTGCAAGGTCTTGCTGACGTCGGCCAGGGTGGTCTGCACGCTCGGCAGGGTTTTCGCGTTGAACTGTTGCAGGCCTTTGCGCAGCTCCACGAGGTTGCTGTCGAGGTTGCCGGCAATCCGTTCGACCGGCAGTTTGTTGAGCTTGTCGACCACGGCTTCGAGTTTTTCCTGCAACTGTTCGAGGCTGCCGGGCACGGTGGGCAAGACCACCGGCCGGGCCGTCGGGTCAAACGCGACTTTCTCGGCTTTCGGGAAGAAGTCCAGTGCAACGTACAGCTGCCCGGTCAGCAGGTTGCCACTGCGGGCCTGAGCGCGCAGACCGTTATCGACGAAGGTACCGAGCAGACGAATACCGGCGGCTTCGTCGTTGGGATCGTGCTTGAATTCGGTCAGCATCTTTTTGTAGGCCTGCCCCAGGCGCTGCGGGTAAATGACGATGCCGACGTTAAGCGGGAAGCTGCGTTTTTTCGCGTCGAAGTCCAGGTTGATCCCGACGACCCGGCCGATCTCCATGCCGAGAAACTCTACCGGTGCATCGACCTTGAGCCCGCGCAGCGACTGATCGAAACGCAGCACCATGTATTGCGCCTTGCCGTTGGGCGGGGCGAGGGCGGTCTGCTGATCGGCGAACAGCTCGAAGTCTTTGTCGTCCGTGGCAGCAACGTCGTTGGGGCTGTAATCCGGCGCACGGAAGGCAATGCCGCCGACCAGCATGGTGGACAGCGATTCGGTCTTTACTGCGAAGCCGTTGGCGCCGACATTGATGTCGATGCCGCTGGCGTTCCAGAACCGGGTATTTTCGGTGACGAACGCGTCGTTCGGCGAATGGATGAACACCTCGATGTCCACACCTTTGCCCTCGGGATTGAGGGTGTAGGTGACGACCTGGCCGACCGGAATCTTGCGGTAGTAAACCGGCGACCCGATGTCCAGCGAGCCGAGATCCGGGGCGTGCAGCATGAAGCGCTTGCCCGGTTCGCCGTAAGTGATCGGCGGTGGATTTTCCAGACCCTTGAAGTGTTTGGCGCGGCTGTCGGATTGGCCGATATCGGCGCCGATGTAGTCGCCGGAGAGCAGGGTGTCGATGCCCGAAACGCCGCCGGCGCCGATGCGTGGGCGCACGACCCAGAAGTGCGAGTCTTCGCGGGTAAAGGTTTCGGCCTGCTTGGACAGTTTGATCGTGGCGTCGACGCTCTTCTGGTCGGCGCTCAACTCGACGTCGGTCACCTGACCGATCACCACGTTGCGGTACTTGACCTCGGTCTTGTTGGCGGTCAGACCGCTGCCGGTCTTGAAGTTGACGACGATGCTCGGGCCTTCCTGCAGCAAGTTGTGTACCACCAGCGAAATACCGACCAGCACCGCCACGATCGGCACGATCCACACCAGTGAAATGCTGAAACGGCGCGTCTTGATCGGCGCTTGGCCCGGTGCTCGTGGCTCATCGGCGGCTGACGACTTCATCCATGTCCCCCTCGGTTTTGTGGATGCTGAGCGTCAGGAACGCAAAAGCACTCCATCAATATAGAAGTGCTTGGCGATAGAGCAAATAAGCGAGGAGATGGTTACGTGGTGGATGCGCTCAGCCGAGGATTTCACGCAGGCGATACCAGAACATGCCCAGTGCCAGCAGTGGCGAACGCAGGGCCGGGCCGCCGGGGAAGGTCATGTGCGGCACGGCGCTGAACACGTCCATGCCCTGACTATGGCCGGCGTGAATCGCTTCGCCCAGCAGCTTGGCGCACCAGTGCGTGACGTTAAGACCGTGACCGGAATAACCCTGAGCGTAGAACACGTTCGGCTGTTGCTTGAGCCGACCGACCTGCGGGAAGCGGTTGGCGGTGATGCCGATCTTGCCGCCCCATTGATAGTCGATGCGCACATCGGCCAGTTGCGGGAAGACCTTGAGCATCTTCGGGCGCATATAGGCGGCGATATCCGCCGGATCGCGGCCGGAATAGTGGCAAGCCCCGCCGAACAACAACCGTCGATCCGCCGAGAGCCGGTAGTAATCGAGTCCGACTTTCTGGTCGCACAACGCGAGGTTGTGCGGGATAAGCTGCGCCGCGCGTTGTTCGGATAGCGGCTCGGTGGCGATGATGTAACTGCCGGCGGGCAACACCTTGCCACTGAGTTGCTGTTCGAGTTCATCCAGATGCGCATTGCAACCGAGCACCAGACTGCCGGCGCGCACGCTGCCAGTGGCGCAGCGCACCTCAACGGTTTCGCCGTGGATGATCTGCAGCACCGGGCTTTGCTCGAAAATGCGTACGCCGAGGGACGCCGCCAGACGCGCTTCGCCCTGCACCAGATCCAGTGGATGCAGATGGCCGGAGCCCATGTCGATCAGCCCCCCCGCGTAGCCGTCGGCGTTGACCACTTGCTGACGGATCTGCTCGGGGCCAACCAGGCGGGTCTGGTGTTGATAGCCGAGTTCGTCGAGGCTGACCTGTTCGTCCTTGAACGCCGCGAACTGCGCCGGGGTGTTGGCCAGTTCGCAGAAGCCCCAGCGCAGGTCGCACTCGATATCGTTTTCAGTGATGCGCTGGCGCACCAGGTCCACCGAGTCGATCCCGGCACGTTGCAGATAGCGCACGCCGTCGTTGCCCACGTAACGTGCAAAGCCCTCGACCTCATGACCGATGCCGCGAATCAACTGACCGCCGTTGCGTCCGCTGGCCCCCCAGCCGATGCGCCGGGCTTCGATCAACACCACCGACAGCCCGCGTTGCGCCAGCTCAATTGCGGTGTTGACCCCGGTGAACCCGCCGCCGATCACGCAGACATCGGCGCTGAGATCACCGTCAAGCACCGGCCAGGGCGTGCTTGCCCGGGCCGAAGCAGCGTAATAGGAGCGGGCGTTTTCTTTGCTGTACTGATTCATTTGTTCGACTTCACTTTGCTCCAGGAACGGGTCATCAGACGCATGATCGACTGGGGCGGGGTGGTGGAAATATACAGTTTGTCGAGGACTTCCTGCGGTGGGTAAACCTCTGGATTGCTCACCAGTGCCACGTCCATGTACTGCTTGGCCGGCGGGTTCGGGTTGGCGTAACCGACCGAGGCGCTGACCTTGGCGATCACTTGCGGATCAAGCAGGTAATTGATGAAGGCGTGGGCTTCCTTGGGATTGGCGGCGTCGGCTGGAACCGCCAACAGATCGAACCACAGGTTGGCGCCTTCCTTCGGGATCGCGTAGGCGATGTTCACGCCGTTCTTGGCTTCCTTGGCGCGGTTGGCGGCCTGAAACACGTCACCGGAGTAACCGAACGCCACGCAGATATCGCCGTTGGCCAGATCGGACACATATTTCGAGGAATGGAAATAGGTGATGTACGGACGGATGCTCAGCAGTTTGGCTTCAGCCTTCTTGAAGTCTTCCGGGTTCTCGCTGCGTGGGTCCATGCCCATGTAGTTGAGGATCGCCGGGAACACTTCGTCGGCCGAGTCCATCATCGACACGCCGCACTGCGACAGCTTCTTGATGTTTTCCGGTTCGAACAGCACCGCCCAGGAATCGATGTGATCGATGCCGAGCACTTGCTTGACCTTGTCGACGTTGTAGCCGATGCCGTTGGTGCCCCACAGGTAGGGGACCGAGTGCGCGTTTTGCGGGTCGTTCTTCTCAAGCAGCGCGAGCAGTTTCGGGTCGAGGTTTTTCCAGTTCGGCAACTGCTCGCGATCCAGTTTGAGGAACGCGCCGGCCTTCACCTGACGGGCGAGAAAGTGGTTGGACGGCACGACCACGTCGTAGCCGGTGCGGCCGGCAAGCAGTTTGCCTTCCAGGGTTTCGTTGGAGTCGAAAACGTCGTAGATCACCTTGATCCCGGTCTTGGCCTGGAAGTCGGCGAGGGTGGTTTCACCGATGTAGTCGGTCCAGTTGTAGACGGAGACCTGGGGCTGGGCCAGGGCTGCGGTGCTGCACAACAGCGCCAGTGCGGCGGGAACCATGGATTTCAATAGACGCATATCGACACCTCTTGGAATTATTGGAGTTTTCGGGTGGTTCTGGATTTTCAGATGGATCATTGTTCCCCTGCTCTTTGTGGGAGGGGGCTTGCTCCCGAAGAGGCCGGTACCTCCAACATTACAGCTGGCTTATACACCGCTTTCGGGAGCAAGCCCCCTCCCACAAAAAGCCATGCCATGGAGGAAGGGGATTTGTGCTGGAGTCAGACGCTCAGCAGCAGAAACTCGCGCTCCCACGAACTGATCACGCGCTTGAAGTTTTCATGCTCGGCGCGTTTCACCGCGACGTAGCCGCGCACGAACTTGCTGCCGAGGTACCCGGCAACGGTTGTGCACTCTTCCATTTGTGTCAGCGCGTCTTCGATGGTGATCGGCAGGCGCAGATTGCGGCGTTCGTAGGCGCGGCCTTCGACGGCGGCGCTCGGTTCTATGCCTTCGACCATGCCGATGTAGCCACACAGCAGGCTCGCGGCGATCGCCAGATACGGGTTGGCGTCGGCGCCCGGCAGGCGGTTTTCCACGCGCATGGATTCTGGGCCGGAGGTCGGCACACGCAGGCCGACAGTGCGGTTCTCTTCGCCCCACTCGACGTTGACCGGTGCCGAAGTGTCCGGCAGGAAGCGGCGGAACGAGTTCACGTTGGGCGCAAACATCGGCAGCACTTTCGGGATGTACTTCTGCAACCCGCCGATGTGATGGCGGAACAGCTCGCTCATCTTGCCGTCGGCATCGGCGAAGATCGGCTTGCCGGTCTCGATGTCGACCACACTCTGATGCAGGTGCATGGCGCTGCCGGGTTCGTCGCCAATTGGCTTGGCCATGAACGTGGCAGTGACGTTGTGCTTGAGCGCCGCTTCGCGCAGGGTGCGCTTGAACACGGTGATCTGATCGGCCAGATCCAGTGCGTCGCCGTGACGGAAGTTGATTTCCATCTGCGCCGGACCGTCTTCGTGAATCAGTGTGTCGAGGTCCAGGCCTTGCAGTTCGCACCAGTCGTAGACGTCTTCGAACAGTGGATCGAATTCGTTGGCCGCGTCGATGGAGAAGGACTGACGGCCGCTTTCGGCACGGCCCGAACGACCCAGCGGCGCCTTGAGTGGCAGATCCGGGTCTTCGCAGCGCTGGGTCAGGTAGAACTCCATTTCCGGCGCCACGATCGGCTTCCAGCCCTTGTCGGTGTACAGCTGCAGGACTTTCTTCAGCACGTTGCGCGGCGACAGTTCGATCGGGTTGCCGAACTTGTCGAAGGTGTCGTGGATGACGATGGCGGTCGGCTCGATCGCCCATGGAATCACATACACGGCGTCGCTCACCGGTTTGCAGACCATGTCGATGTCGGCCGGGTCGAGCAGGTCGTAGTAGATGTCGTCGTCGACAAAATCCCCGGTTACCGTTTGCAGCAGCACACTTTCCGGCAGGCGCATGCCTCGCTCATGCAGGAACTTGTTGGTCGGTGCGATCTTGCCGCGGGCGATGCCGGTCAGGTCGCTGACCACACATTCAACTTCGGTAATCTTGTGATCTTTCAGCCACGTGAACAGCTGATCGAAAGGGGCATTCATAAAGACCTCGTTATTGGTTTTATAGACGCCGGGGAGGGCGGGTTTCATCTTCCGCCCCTTCCCCTGTGGCGCGTTGACGACTATCTTGGGCGTGCCTTGCAGTTCCATCTATCCACTTTAAGCAGCACCAAAGCGCACCAAAAGAGTGCGCAAGGTCTCCCATGACAACGTGTAATCCGCTACAGGTTCAGGCTTTCAATACCGCTGATGTCACCGAACAGATCCGCGCAACGCCGGGTTGGGTCCAGCATTACCAGCAGATGTCGCCAGGGCATTTCGCCGGGCAGATTCGCTATCTGGATCTGCAGGGCGTGCAGGTTTACGAAGAGCAGATGAACACCCGTGTCGAGCAGACGTTCAGCGCGCCATCGGGTGCCTTGGCGTTCTGTTTCGATCGCAGCGATAACGCGCTGTATCTGCTCAATGAAGACAGTCGCAACATCTGGATTACCCCGGAGAACTACCAGGAAATCGCTGTGGTGTTCGGCCCGGAATTCGTCCGTCAGCACGGTCTGGATGTGGCGAGGCTCGAGGGATTGTTCATGGCACCGCTTAACTGCGGACAGAACGCCTTGTTCAGTCGCTGGTTAAGCTCGACGCTCACGAAGTTATCGCAAACCCTTGATCAGCCAAGTAAAGAGGCTCTGACTCAGCAATTACTGGAAGACTGCCTGTTCATCCTCGACAACGCTCGCGTGCACCTGGATCGTGGCGGTTTGCAGCGCCGTAGCGAAGAGCGGACGATCATGAAGCGAGTAGGGGAGTGGGCCGCAGATTCACCGGAAGAAACGGTCAATCTGCTGGAACTGGCGCAGGTCGCGGGCGTTTCGCTGCGCCAATTGCAGCATGCGTTCAAAGACTTCACCGGCATGACGCCAAGCCATTGGTTGCGCCTGCGCCGGCTGAACAGCGCACATCGCGAATTACTCAAGCGTGCGCCCACAGACACCACGGTTGCCGAAGTGGCGATGCACTGGTCGTTCTGGCATCTGGGGCGGTTTTCCAGCAGTTATCGGGCGCTGTTCAAAGAGCTGCCGAGCGAGACGCTGAAGCGTAAGAACAGCGCGTGAAGATGTTAGTTAAATAGCGGATTTGGCAACGGTAGATTTCTGAAATTCCTTTTTGAATAAATAGGCGCTAAAAAGAAGGGTAATTCCTTCGAAATCCGCCGATCTACTGTTAACTCCACTAAATAGCCGTTTAGTAGAGCTATCGTCGCATCTGTCCTTAAATCAATGGAGTGGGCCATGAATCGAGGGAAAACAAGCGTCGAGAATGTGATTGCGGCGCTGGATCTGCAGCCTCATGTCGAAGGCGGCTATTTTCGCAGGACTTTTCAAGCAGATCAGCGCGCCATGCTGCAAACCGCCGGTGGTCCACGTTACCTGATGACCTCGATCTATTACTTGCTGACTGAAGATTCGCCAGTGGGCCAATTTCATTTCAACCAATCGGACATCCTGCATTTCTATCATCTGGGCGATCCTGTCGAGTACAGCATGATCCTCAGTGATGGTGAGTTACGAACGCTGGTGATGGGTAGCGACGTTCTGGCAGGCCAGCATTTGCAAATGCACGTGCCTGGTGGAATCTGGAAAGCTTCGCGATTGCTTGAGGGTGAGCACGGATTTGGATTAATCAGCGAAGCCGTGTCGCCGGGATTTGATTTTGCGGACATGGAGATGGCTGATCGACGGAAATTGATTGCGCGATTTCCACAGCATCGCACGCTGATTGAAAAGCTGACGCGGGATGCTGATTGAGGGCCGCCAGTTTCAGGCAAGGCCGCGGTTGTGAAAAGTGAGGTTTCATGGAAAAGACGCTGGATTGAAATCTGGCGTGCAACCGGGTTAATCCTGAAACATTTTGTTACGTGTAATGTATATTATGTTAAACGAAAGGTCATATCATAAATGTTCTCGGTCTGTCTGAAGCTGGTTCAGTGCCGTTTCTCTTCAGGTCAACGCGTACCGCTGCTCGTGCAGACCGGAGGCATGCGACTTCGAGACGATTTTGGCTTTACTGGATAGTTACACCATCTGGCTCCAAAGCGACCGTCACGACGACAACCTTGTCGCCCGAATCGGCACAGCTGCAACGGTACCCTTTCCGCAGATCGATCCGCATTCCCGCGACCAATACTTGCGGTTGCTGCAGTTGTATCTGTCCTGGTGTGTCACCGTTACACCCCAGCTGACAACGCGTTTTTTTGTGGGCTCCCAAGGCAGTGTTGACGCGTATTCAGCGGCCGAAACCCGCAGATAGCGAGCCATACGGGTATCCAGCCATTCTCGCGATTATGATCGTGACTGAGCTGGGCTTCGGTGCCCTGCCCTGTCCTCACCGTTTGGCAGGCGTTGGACAACTTGATGGTTAAGAGGCAGAGCGACTTGTTGGTGGTCGGTGACGGTGGCGCAGTTGGGCTGCTTTTGGTGCACCTGACGGTCCAACGCGGCTGTCGGGTATGGGCCACGGCCGGCAAAAAGCACCACACACTTGAAAGCGCTGTCGGAAAAAATTGGCGGGATGTTCAATATCTGAATGAGTGACCTGTGAAAGCGGGCTTGCTCGCGAAGGCACACAAGCCCGCGCCTACAATGGTCCTAGCTGGGTTAACCTCCCAACGCATTCACCAACGCCGCTTGATTCTGCCACTGAGCGGTCTTGACCTGGGACAGCGCATTCTGCGCCGCCAGTTGCACCCGCTGAGCCTGCAACACATCAAGGAATTGCGACGTTCCCGGTGGAGCCTCCGGGTAACCCCAGCCATCGGCGGATTGACACCCACACCTCTCGAAGTAATTTGTGTATAAATATTTCAGCCTTTCATTAATTATGTTGCTGACTCTAAAGGCAAGAATTTCGCAATGAGTTTGATTTTCACTTCGGAAAAGAGACATGGTTTATGACTGCGTAAACTGTCCGTTTAACGCGGACAGGAAGTAGCCTTGATACTAAGTTGCTCAAGCATGCCCATGCAGAAATGCTATTCACATGGATTATCTAATTGATGATCCCAGCAACAAAGATTAGTGACACACTTCACCATGCTTTTCTCATATCATCATCAGTAAACTGGTAACAGGAAAGACCCGCGCTCGGCGATAGACGCGAATTACGGTCTAATCGAGCAACTGAAGGTCCAGTCCCCGTCAGATTGCATTTCAGTGTTGCGTTTTTTTCAAGACTCTTGTGCGCGCTGATGCATTTTTCTCCCGAGTGATGACGTCGATACTGGTGCTATTCACACGTTGAATACATTCGTATCATTTAAGGCGAAGGAGCTCTGATGAACCCACATTTTCAACGATTGCTTGGCCCTGGAAAATTCTCCATCGGCTTGGAACTGCCACTGGACAACGACTGGTCCAGTGTCGGCAAACACCTTCGTATTGAGGAGAGTCGCTCATTCGGCGTGCCCGACCTTAAGCAACATGCGCGACTGGCCCAGTTAGCCGACACTAGCGGCTTTCGAGCACTTTGGGTCCGTGATGTACCAATGTACGACCCGAACTTCGGAGATGCGGCCCAGGTATTCGAGACCTTTTCCTACTTGGGGTATTTGGCAGGCATCACAAGTAACATCATGCTTGGCACTGCTGCCGTGGTGCTACCGCTTCGACAACCGTGGCTGACATTAAAGGCTGCCAATAGCATCGACGAATTGAGCGAAGGTCGTTTGCTGCTGGGAGTGGCCAGTGGTGATCGTCCCGTTGAATACCCGCTGTTCGGTGTCGACTACGACCAGCGTGGGGCGCACTTTCGCAGTGCCGTAGAGTTGCTTAAAAGCCAAGGCACCGGATTTCTGCCAGAGGGGATCGAATTGCTGCCGCACCGTGAACAGCGCGCGCCCCTGCTCGTCGCCGGGCTAGGCCAGCAATCACCCAAATGGATAGGAGAGCAAATGGACGGATGGCTCGCTTACCCTGGAACCGCACAGGAACATCGTCGACGTGTAGGGCTGTGGCGTGAGGTAGGTGGTGACAAACCTTACATCACCTTCCTGCATCTGGATCTTGTGGCCGATCCTAATTCGCCAATGAAACCGCTGCGCTTCGGTGGCCGCGGCGGACGTAATTCACTAATTGACGCGTTGGAGGAACTGCGTGAAGCTGGTGTGCAGCATGTCGGTTTGCACCTGCGTCACAGCACACGCCCGATCGCTGAGGTGATTGAGGAAATGGCCCAGTACGTGTTGCCCTGGTTTCACAGCGCTGTCTGATCCGGGATGTATTCCTTCATAGAATGAGTCGAAAAACTCCAGAGCAGATACTAGGATTCTCATACTGCGCCAAGGAGTTCGTCTTTAGAGAGGAAAACTTCTTCACTTGACCACATCGCCCCCCGCGTTACCTGCGATCATGCAGATAGAGAGGGAGCGCAAAGGGGGCATTTATAATGGCTGGTAAACTGCCAATGCGGCGAGTAACTATCAGCATCAATCGACTTTAGCAAGAAGCACTCAGTCTTTTGCGTACAGCGATGACTGGGTTCCATTCCTGGCACGGTTCCAGATTTGGTCGTCGGTTAGGCTTGTTTCGATGAGTTCAACTGGCACACCTGAGTTGTCGATCACTGCTACCTTATAGTCGTCGATGGGTTCGTAGGGGCCGAGAATCAATGTGTGACCAGCCACTGCCAAATCGAGATTACTGACTCGATAAGCGACATGAGGCACTGTCTTCAATAAATGGTGCAGAGGGGAATCATCTGTAAAGCGGTGCCACTGAACCGGTAGTGGACCTGTCAGATCGTCACTGGTCCACATACCCACCCTCGCCGCATAACGCTCCCCTTCTCTCATTTTGTCGGTTGGAATTCCAACGTGGTGTAGAGAATAGATCACCCCTTCACGTTTCACTTTCTTATACTCCTGATAAACAGTCTTGTTAAAGCATACATCGAAACCATTCACCGTTAATCGAACATCGTGTAGCGCGAATCTGCCATTCGCCGCTTCAGCTTGATGCTCGTGAAACTGCGGTGCAGTTGTTGATGGCTTTGAATTTACCCCGTCAATGGCAACCAATTCTCTCTGAATAATCCCAATTCCAGGCACAGCACCATGAACGGGCGGCAGACGCCTTGGAATGAATGCGGTTCAGATAGCCGTAACCTTAGATCTTCAGGAGGTTGCAGGATGGCGAGCCGGTCGGCCAAACTTAGCCAGCTTCGCCTGCGCACTACGCCGCCCGCCGCTCTTTTCTACGATGGGTATTGCTCTGGAAGGGTGGCCAGTAGCACCACGGGATTTGCTCATACTCCGCGCCAGCCTTTTTCGGCTAATGTGAAAGGGGCCTTTGCCTGATTCACTTCCCTGAATGCTGGAGTCTGACAATGAAAACCATCGTTTCCATGCTGTCGATTGCTCTGTTGGGTCTGGTGCTTGGCGCCTGTGTCGCTGTCGGTGCGTCAAGCGGCGGCGCCGGTGAAATGGAAATACGCTCGGGTAAAATCGAGCAGATCAACCAAACCCAGATGCAGACCAATCACGACAGCGGCGTCGGCGCAATCTTGGGCGGTATCGGCGGACTTGGGCTAGGCAGCCTGATCGGACGAGGCACCGGTCGCGATGTGGCAATGCTCGCTGGCGCACTCGCTGGTGCGGCAGGCGGTAATTACGAGGAAAAACGCCAATATGACCAGCCCGTCGATGCCCAGCAGATCATCGTCAGAACCAACAGCGGCGTATTGGTCTCGGTGACTCAACCGATCAATCCATCGTTGGCAAAAGGCATGAATGTGTATGTCGAAGGCGCCGGCAGCCAGGCACGGGTAGTTGCGCAGCACTAATTGCACGCGTACAAGCGGCCCGGATGCAGAGCGCCTCCGCATCCGGGCATCAATCAATAGCGCTCATGCTCGTTCGCAACATCCGCTGCCAGACGAAGTTCATCATTGGCCTGCGCCAGCAACTCCTTGGCCCGAGCCGCATGGCCGCCAAGTCGTGAGTTGTTGTCGAACTGTGCCGTGCCAATCAGTTGCCACGCTTGAACAATGTGTTCCTGAGCGGCCCGCAAGTTACCGTGCCGCCCGCCGATGTCGACAAATGGCTGCTCGGCCTGACTGACGCAACCATAAATGAACGATGAGCAAACAACGCTGCAGATGAGAAGCTGCTTCCTGGTCATTGACTTCGCCCTCTAAAAAAACGGGAGTTCGTTCAGCCGTTGAAGTTTAGTTCAGTCCGAAAACCTGACAGGTTGAGCGGGTGGGTTTCGCAACTTGCGCAGCTGAAGTCCTCATCTACACTGCGAAAATTGTGCAAAACGTTTCAAAGCCACGTAAACCGCGGCGTGTACGGTATCGGCCACCCGGTGCCGGCAACGAAGAGGCGAATTACGTTGTAGTTCTTCGACAGGCAACCGAAGGTCGCGATCATGCTTAAAGCTTTCGCCGTCCGCGCTTTTGCACGTTATGCCGGTGTCGCGGTTTTCGCGCTGACCGGTTGCGTCACTCAACCGCCCACAGAGCCTTCCTCACCGCCACTGCGCGACAATCCCGAGTTCACCTACGATGCCAGCGGCGTGACCCACGCGATGCTCACGGCTGCCGAACAGCAGGTCAATGTCGGCAACGAGCGCTACGTATCCTTGGTGTTCAACGGTGACTACGACTCGCCGCTGATTCGCACGCGACCCGGCGGCGTCATGTCGATTCGACTCGATAACCAAATGGATGAAATCACCAATATTCACTTCCATGGCATGACCGTGTCGCCTCTGGACGAAGGCGACAATATCTTCCGCATGACCCAGCCGCATACCGTTTCGCAGTACGACGTCAAACTTCCGAAAGACCACAGTCCCGGCGCCTACTGGTATCACAGCCATTTCCACGGCGGCGCGCAGCGTCAGGTCTCGGCAGGAATTGCCGGGCCGATTCTGGTCGACGGCATGCTCGATCCGTTTCCCGAACTCAAGGGCATCAAGGAGCGCGTGCTGGTCCTGCGCAACTTCCAGAAAACCCTGACCGGCAAGGTCGCCAGCGAAATCATCACCAGCGCGCCGTCGATTCGCACCATCAATGGTCAGGAGGTGCCGACCATCGACATCAAACCCGGCGAAACCCAGCTCTGGCATTTCATCAATATCGCCGCCAACCAATATTTCCGCATCCGCATCGATGGGCAGTCGATGCAGATTCTCTCGCGGGATGGGAACACCGTAACCCGCCGGGTTGACGATGATCAGGTACTGATCGGGCCGTCGGCGCGCTTCAGTGTGTTGGTGGTCGGCCCCGCCGCCGGCACCCACGATGTGGTGATGGAAGCGGCCAACACCGGACCTGCCGGCGACAGTTACCCCGCCACCCGACTGGCGATCCTGCGCTCCAGCGGCGACCCCGTGGCCACGCGGCAGATCACCAGCCCCTACCCGCCCGCCGAGGACTTCAGCACGGAATCGGTGAACAAGACCCGGCAATTTGTATTTCAGGATTCCGCCACCGACCCGACCGCGTTCCTGATCAATGGCACCCGCTTCGAACTGGACAAGGTCAATACCACCGTCAAGCTGGGTGATGTAGAAGAGTGGCGGCTGCTCAATCCGTCTCAGGAACTGCATCAGTTCCACATCCATCAGGTGGATTTTCAGGTCACTGAAATCAATGGCAAGCCCGTGCCGTTCAGTGGCTACCGCGACAATATATTCATCCCGGCGACCGGCTCGATCACCATCCGGATTCCGTTTCGCGACCCTGTGATCCTCGGCAAATTCGTCTACCACTGCCACATCCTCGAACACGAGGACGGCGGGATGATGCAGGCGATTCAGGTGGTCAGGCCCGAAGACTACGAGCAAGCCGTCAAGCTTGAGCCGTTAGGAGGCCTCTACGGTGAAAACAACCAGTTGTGCGCCTTCCTGCGCAACACCGGACAGAGCCCGAAAACGTCCAGCCCGCTGATCAAGCCACAGATCAAGTAGAGGGGCCGCCATGAGCAATTATCGCTTGGCAGTGTTGTTGCTGGGTTCGGTGTGCGCCGCCGAGTCGGTGCTGGCTGATGACGGGCAATACCCCAACGTTGGCATGGACTACGACGCAACCTTCCAGTTCGATCATGTGCATGCCGACACTCCGCAAGGTGGCAATCGCAACAGCTCTGATGCCTACCCGGACATCAACAGCACCTTCTACTTTCGTTTCAGCCGCGACCAGCAGATTCAGCTGTCCACCGAGATCAACCCGATCGACCCGCCGAAGCCCGGTCAGAAGCGCTTCTTCGACGATGTTGGACTGGTGGTCAACGACCTCAACTATTACCAGAACAACGCCAATTCAGCGTTTATGGTCGGCAAATACCATGTGCCCTTCGGACGTGCGGCGGATACCGCGCCGGGGCTGTACACCGAGGACTTCGTCGCCACTTATGATCTGGACGGAATGCTCGGCGGCACGGTGGCCTACCGTTACTTCGATCAGACACTGGGCATGATCGAACCGAATGTCAGTGTCTACACCGCTGATAATTCATTTCTCGGTCGCCCTTATTTTCGCCATGGCGAGAAACTCCAACGCTCCGACGGTGGACCGTCCAACACCGGCAAACTCGACTCCTATGCGCTGACCGTGAACTGGCTGGCGATTCCGGCGATTCCTTTCCTGGAAATGCAGGTCGGTTATATGGCTAACAAGCAAGGGGAGGACGTTCCGCAAAACGGTAATGCAGCCGACGAAACGATCAAGGTCGCCTCTGCGCGTTACATCTGGGCCTACGCGCCCAGCACCGATCTGGAGCCAACGCTGGCCGGGCATTACTTCGATATTGTGCCCTTCGTCGAATTCGCCGACGTGCATAACGAGGACGCTATTCAGGGTAACGACACACGCTACCTGACCACCTCGCTGACTTTCGATTTCGGCGACTGGGCGGTCGGCGCGACTCGCACCGATAAGCAACGCCAGTCTACCGGTGGTGCCGATCATCAGGATTACCTCAACGAGTTGAGCGTGACCTACAACATTACCGGGCAGATCAAGTTGGGCGTGTCTGCCGGCACGCAGAAAGAGGACGGCCAGGTGTCGGACTTGATCGGCCTGGCACTGACATACTCGGGAGGTTATTGACTGATGTGGTTGAAAACGATCGCCGCAACACTGGTGTTGATTGCCTGGACAGCGAGTGCCTCGGTCACGCCGCGTGACGATGTCGGTGGGCCTTTCCAGTTGACCAACCAGAACGGCCAGCGCGTGACCGAGCGCAGTTTCGGTCAGCCGACACTGCTGTATTTCGGCTTCATGACCTGCCCGGCCATTTGTCCTACCGATCTTGCGAAAATGGCCCGCATCAGCCGACAACTGCAACAGGAGCAAGGCATCAAGGTGCGGCCGGTCTTCGTCACCATCGACCCGGAACGCGACACGCCAAAGAAGCTCAAGGCATACCTGCAGTACTTCGCCAGCGACTTTGTCGGCCTGACCGGTTCGGCGCAAGACATCACCCGCATTACCGATCTCTATCACGTTTACTACAAAAAAGTGCCCTACGGCGACAAACCCGGGGAGTACATGATGGATCACTCGACCATTCTGTTCCTGCTCGACAGCCAGGGCCGCTACCTCAAGCATTTTGGTCGGGGGACGGACGAAAAGGAAATCAAACGGCAAGTCATTACTGCGCTGGCAGATGCATCGAATTGATTAATGAGCAATGGCCAGAGGGACCGGCCGCGTTGTTTTTTGTCGGCTTCCAACTCCTGCGAGGGAAAATGCCATGAACGAACCCAAAAAACCAGTCGGTTTAAACGAAGACATCTGCGTTCATATCTTTGCGGCGTCAGCCGCCATGGTCGGTGTATGCATTACGGTTATCGGGATTTTTCAAGTGGTCACGACGTTACGAAAAGAGGGCACGATCGGCGATGACTTGCTCGCGATCAACGCCATTTTTTACTTGATTACCACCCTTCTTTCGTACTGGGCCTTGCGCACTCAACAGTTGAGCCGCAATCATTTATTGGAACAGATTATCGACGGTCTTTTCCTCTTCGCCCTGACCTGCACGACGTTTATCGCCGGCTTTATCACGTGGGCTCTCACCTTTACGGCATGACAGTAAAACGTTTCAGACTGTCTCGGCCAAAAGCGAGATGACGATCCCATTCTGAGGTGATTATCAAATGACCAATACCCCCACCGTCATCCAGTATGTGCTCTCCAGGCTGGCCGAACTCAGTAATACTGATGTCTTTGAATAGATGGATTTAAATCAAGGCGGAATACTTTATGCGGCCGAAGGCTGGCATCAAGAGCTAGATCCGGGTAAAGAAAATCTGATTTCGGATCATGATGGAACCCAAGACGCGTAGCTGTTTGTGCTGAGCGAATATTGGGCTGAGAGATGATTGCCAGGATTTGACCCGCCGCTACATCTTGGCAGCATCCATCCAGCACCAGGCGCATGGCTTCAGATGCATATCCTGCACCCCACGCAGCTCTGCGAAAACGCCACACAGCTTCAACGGCAGGTGCAACTGGCAGCGTCGAACGGACTGGTTGTAATCCCGCCAGACCAAGAAACGCCCCAGCAACGTCCGCGACGTGGAACACACCCCACCTATTGGCAGCCATGCATTCCCGGTACCTCAATATGGACGCGGCACTGCCCTCCACTAATGCCGGTCCGCCCAACAACCCATTCACTTCAGGCTCAGAATTCATCGAGATCAGCGAGGACAGATCCTCATGTGACCAAGCTCTCAATACGAGACGAGGGCTACGCAGAATTAAGGTCGGTATTTTTAACCCAATATCGTTCAAGGACACGTTGAAGACCATTCAATACAAAAGGAATCGTCAGATATTCTACCAGCCCCATGCTGGCTAATACTCGATGGCATCACATTCGCAAAATCTTGCATCGGGCCGCTTGGGGGCGAAAGCCGCCCCTCGTCACGGAGAGCTTTCGGCCAGCAACGGCAGTTCGCCGGGCCCGCAAGGCTGGTTTAGTTCGGCTGTGACCGAGGACAGAAGCTGCTCTTTTTCCAATAGCGGGGATACACCTTCCACGAACTGCTCGATCCGCTCGTTCGTGGCGTTGTCCGCGTCATAGAAATAAGCAATCTGCGTATTTTTCATGCCGCTATATCCGAAGACCCCTTCCACGATTTGATTCTGAATCGCCTGTGCATAGCCATGGCGTTCATAGCCACTCTCATTGCCGGCCGCCGTTGCGACAAGCAGGACAGGAATGTCGCGCATGATGCCAATAACCCTCCCCTTCTCATCGACGCTATAAGCCCAACCAACGTTAAAGACACGTTCCAACCATCCCTTGAGCATCGAGGGGACAGACCACCAATAAACCGGAAATACGAACACGAGCATGTCAGCCTGATGAACCCGCGCTTGTTCACGCGTGATCTCAGGTGCAATATCACCGGCCCCGCGGTAGAGCATTACATCCCCCGCAGTCATTGCGGGCGAAAAACCTTCCGCATGAAGGTCCGCGATCTCTACTTCGATGTCCTGCCTGACAAGGACTTCGCCGATATGATCGGCAATAGCATGGCTGAGGGAGCCTGGAACGGGATGAGTGACAATGACAAGCGCTTTTCGAACCTGATTATTCATAAGTGCCCTATAAAAGAATAAATTGAATTCAACATTGGTAATTTCACCATAAGCCCCGACTATACAAGCAGATATCAGACTGCCTCTTTAGCAACGCGCGCATTAGCTTCTTCCGCCTCGCCTGAAGACTTACTCTCCCCCTGAGAAACATCAGGTTTGTCTGTTTCAGTAGCCTTTTGATTCTGCACCCGTACTTCAGGCTCATTAAACCGCAGCTTATTACGTTCATGGTGCCGTTGAAGCGCCTCCGCACCATCTGCAGCAAAACCAGCGACATGGATAACAGCCAGAGAGGCGATGACAGACACTTTCAGAACGATGTTCATAAACTTTTCCCAGACTATTTTTAACTTGACTAGTTGATATATAGGTCTGTCATATGAAGACCGCCGGCCAAGGCTGCGCAGTTTACTCGAGCGTAAGATCGATATAATCTAGCTAAAATCGGATTGATATTACGAGAACTCGGACAATGGCGCTGGATCGACTGGAAGCAATGCGGGCATTCTGCAGGATCGTCGAGATAGGGAGCTTCGGCGGCGCCGCCGAGTCGTTGGGGCTAGCGAAAACGACCGTTTCGGGACAAATCCAGACCCTGGAATTGCTGCTGGGAATCAAGCTGCTGCACCGTACCACCAGAAAGGTCTCCCCCACTACTGAAGGAGCTGCGTACTACCTGCGTGCCAGAGCCGTTCTAGAAGATGTTGATGATCTGGAGGCTTCCGTTTCGTTGAGCCGCAGCGCTGCGCGTGGCCGGGTGCACATTGAAATGCCAGCAGCGGTAGGCTTGCTTTTAGTTGTACCGGCACTGCGTGAATTTACCGTGCAATACCCCAATATCCATCTGGATATCGGCTGTAGCGATCGGGTAGTGGATCTAGTAGAGGAGGGAATTGATTGCGCGATCAGAGGCGGCGTCGTAACGGACCCAAACCTGGTCTGCAAGATCATCGGGCAAGTTCAACTGGCACTCTGTGCTTCTCCTGACTATTTGCGAGAAGCCCCCAGCCTTTCAGCGCCGGACGATTTATTCCAACATCGTAATTTGGGCTACAGATTTTCCGCTAACAACCGACGGTACCTTCCCACCATGTTTCGTGATGACGAAGCATTCAACCTGGATGTACCGGTGTCGATGTACTTTAACAACGGCAGCGCCTATACCGCGGCTACGGTTGCCGGACTGGGAATCGCTTTCGTACCGCGGGCGGAAGCACAACCGCTCATTGACCAGGGGCTATTGACCGAGGTTCTACCGGATTGGAGGTTAGAGGCGATTACCCTTTCACTGGTCTATCCGTATACTCGGCACTTGTCCGCTCGCGTCAGAGCGGTCACCGATTGGGTGAGTGATTTGATGCACCGGAATCAATTCTGGAAGAATGATTAAGCGGCTTACTTTAAACGCTGCCCGCCTATTGCGAAGCAGCGCATTGCGATAAGTTACATAACACTTGCTTAAAGCAGGTGCAGCGGACAGCTTCAGCGCGGGGTCATACACATGCAACGCGCCGATCTTCAGGGTACCTTTTTGCGAGCGAATGAGCGCTTTACCGGTGGCCAAGCAACATTGTTGGAAACATCCAGTACTGCCAACATGTGCGACGTCTGCGATAATGCCGACCACAGCGGCGCGAAGGCATATCGAGTGCTCGTGCCCACATCCGCTACTTGGGTTTGGAGGACTTCATGCGTGACATTATTGACGGCTTTCTGCGCTTTCAGCGCGAGGTTTATCCGCAACGCGTCGAGCTGTTCAAGCAGCTCGCGACGGCACAAAATCCGAAGGCGTTGTTCGTCACCTGTTCAGACAGTCGTGTGGTGCCGGAACTCCTTACGCAGCGTGAACCCGGTGAACTGTTCGTGATTCGCAACGCCGGCAACATTGTGCCGTCTTACGGCCCTGAACCGGGCGGTGTGTCGGCTACCGTCGAATATGCGGTCGCCGTGCTTGGCGTACAGGACATTGTGATCTGCGGCCATTCGGACTGCGGGGCGATGGGCGCGATTTCACGCTGCACGTGCCTGGATCACCTTCCGGCAGTTGCTAATTGGTTACGTCACGCGGACGCCGCGAAAGCGATTAACGCGGCGCACGAGTTCGACACGCCCCGCGCAAAGCTCGACGGCCTCGTGCGCGAAAACGTGATCGCGCAACTGGCGAACCTGCGCACACATCCATCCGTGGCCCTCGCGCTCGAGCAAGGGCGCATGAATCTGCACGGCTGGGTTTACGACATCGAGGCGGGATGCATCGATGCACTTGATGGCGCGACACGACAATTCGTTCCACTTGCTGATTCGCCGACCACCGTTGCGATTGCAGCGCGTAACGGCAGACAGATGTGATAGTGGGCGTCTCCCAAGGTCGCAACAGCCCATCAATCCGCGACAGCAACTTGATTTCGTCCATACGACTTGGCTTTGTACAGCGCTCTGTCTGCATTGTTCATCAAGCTAGAAAGGCTTTCTTCGTTAAAGTCCGATGACGCTACGCCAAGGCTGGCGGTTATGCGATCAGCTGGCTCAGCCTTGAGTCTGGAGATGGCCTGGATCAGTTCTTGGGCAATGCTCATGGCAACGTCCAGTGTGGTGTCAGGAAGCAAAATAGCGAACTCCTCGCCTCCCAGTCGGCCATGAACATCGGTTTCACGGATAGATGCAGTGATCACCGCCCCCACCTGACGCAGCACCTGATCCCCCACCTGGTGACCGTAAGAGTCATTGATGTGCTTGAAGTGATCCATATCGAGCATGACTGCGCACAGCACGGAACCCTTGCTTTTGCATTCACGGTAAAGCTGATCAGCATCATCGAAAAACGCACGGCGATTCTTCAGGCCGGTCAGCTCATCGGTTCTGGCGGCTCTGACAGAAAGCCGGTTTTCCCGCTCCAACTCTCGGGTCAAGCGAAATGCAGTTTCCAGCGCATCGGACATCTTGCGCGTGGCGCTGGCTACAAACGATGCGAACACAAAAACCGCGAGCGCCATGCCGACCTGCAACGTTGACGGTTGAAACAGCAGCCATATTGAGCACGGCAACAAAACCAGTCCGATGGAGACCATCGTCATGTTCTTGTAAGCCGAGTAACACGACACCGCACTGACAGACATGCCGACAGTGAAGAGCATGACCATCGCTTGAGCCAACAGGTCGTCGACCGGTATGACCGCGAGTGCGCCCGCGCCCCATATCCCTGCAGACAACATAAGCGTGCACCAGTATCTGCGTTCCCAACGCTGTGGCGTGCGTTCACTGACGTGGCTATGAAAATAGCCGATGAACATGGAGATACGCAGCAACGTCGACAGCGTTAATACCGCTATCCAACCGATAACCACACCGTGATCAAACCGATCCCAACACAGCCAGCAAAGAAGGATTGCCGCCATGTAACTGCCGAAAACGGCAGCGCCGGATTGCCGAAATAACTGCTGCAAGCGATCGGTTCGAACTTGTTCGGCTATTTCCGAGCCCTGATCACTTCTTAGCTCAAGATCATCCATTGAGTCCGCCTGAACATGATGAATCGACAGGGCAAATTGTGGCACCTCGCCACCAGCGCAAACAATCGAGAACCTGCAAATCCTGCGATCTTTACCTGAAACATCGGTAGCGGCCAAGGTCCGGCGTCAGAGATTCAGTATAGGGAGAGAACCAAGGGCCGCCCTCCTCGCCAGTTGACTGGCGTCACCACTGCCATGAACTCGATCGCGATGGCGGCAGGACTTTAACCGAGCAAGGCGAATAACGCTTTTTATAAGATCTTTATACCCCTGCCTCCAATCCTTTTAACAACTTTCCAGGTTCACGCTTAGGCTTTCCTCAACACGGGAGGAAACACCATGGACTTCGTCTATTTGATACTCGGTGCAGTGTTTTTCATCAGCTTGATCGGGCTGGCACGCGGTTGTGCGGCGCTCAACAGGAGGCGGTCATGACAGGGTTCTATGTGTTTGGCGGCATCATCGCCGCCGGTTTGCTGGTGTATCTGGTTGCCGCGCTTCTGCTCCCGGAGGACTTCCTATGACCACTCAAGCCTGGACTCTGCTCGGAGTCTTTCTGCTGGTACTGGCGGTTCTGGCCTGGCCACTCGGGCGCTGGTTGACCGCAGTGATGGAGGGCCGGTTTCGCCTCGGCTCACGCATCGAGTCGCCGCTGTATCGACTGGCCGGCGTCAGTGCTGAAGCACAAATGAGCTGGCTGCAATACGCCCTCGCGCTGATCGTCTTCAACGCGCTGGGCATGCTCGCGGTTTATGCGCTGCAACGACTGCAGGGTCTGCTGCCGTTCAATCCCCAGGGATTTGGCGCGGTGACGCCCGACTCTTCGTTCAACACCGCTGCCAGTTTCGTGACCAACACCGACTGGCAAGGCTATAGCGGCGAGGCGACGCTGAGTTACCTGACTCAGATGCTCGGCTTGACCGTGCAAAACTTCTTGTCGGCGGCCACCGGGATTGTGGTGGCGGTTGCGCTGATTCGCGGATTCGCCCGCCACAGCGCCGCCAGCATCGGCAATGCCTGGGTCGACTTGACCCGTGTCACCTTGTGGGTGTTGTTGCCGCTGTCGCTGATTTTCGCGCTGTTCTTCGTCAGCCAGGGCGCGATCCAGAATCTTCAACCTTACAAACAAGTCACGACGATGGAGGTCATGCAATACCAGGCGCCGGTGCTCAATGATGCCGGGCAGCCAAGCCTCGACGCCAAAGGCAATCCTCTGACCACAGCGGCCAGCACCGACAAGCAGACCATCGCGATGGGCCCTGTCGCTTCGCAAGAAGCCATCAAGATGCTCGGCACCAACGGCGGCGGGTTCTTCAATGCCAACTCGGCCCACCCTTTCGAGAACCCGACAGCCCTGAGCAACTTCTTTCAGATGCTCGCCATCTTCCTGATCCCGACGGCGCTGTGCTTTGTCTTCGGCCACATCGTCGGTGACATCCGGCAAGGCTGGGCGTTGCTTGCGACGATGACGATCATCTTCGTGATCGCGGTGGTGGCCGTCACGCATTACGAGCAACTGGGCAACCCACAATTCTCGGGCCTGGGAATCGATACAGCGGCGGGCAACATGGAAGGCAAGGAACTGCGCTTCGGCATCAGCGCCTCGAGCCTGTTCACCGCGATCACCACCGCAGCATCCTGTGGCGCCGTGGTCACCATGCACGACTCGTTGACGCCACTGGGCGGCGCAGTGCCGCTGATCCTGATGCAACTGGGTGAGGTGGTGTTTGGCGGCACTGGATCGGGCCTCTACGGCATGCTGGTGTTCGCCATTCTCGCGGTGTTCATCGCCGGGCTGATGATTGGCCGGACGCCCGAGTACCTGGGCAAAAAGATCGAAGCCTACGAAATGAAGATGGTCGCCATCGCGATCCTCGCAACGCCGTTGCTGGTGTTGTTCGGCACCGCGATCGCGGTCATGGCCGAGGCCGGGCAACTCGGCGTTGCCAACCCCGGCGCCCATGGCTTCTCGGAAATCCTCTACGCCTTCACTTCGGCGGCCAACAACAACGGCAGCGCCTTCGCCGGCCTGTCGGCCAACACCCCGTTCTACAACGTGATGCTGGCGATCGCCGTCTGGTTCGGGCGCTTTGGGGTGATCGTGCCGGTACTGGCGGTGGCCGGCAGCCTGGCGGCGAAGAAACGTCTGGCCGTGACCGGCGGCACCATGCCCACGCATGGACTGCTGTTCGTGGTGCTGCTGATCGGCACGGTGCTGCTGGTCGGTTTGTTGAACTACGTGCCGGCCCTGGCGTTGGGGCCAGTCGTCGAACACTTCATGATGATCAAGTGAGACCACGGCCATGACTCGCAAATCGTTCTCCTTGTTCGACCCGACACTGCTGGCCCCGGCCATGGTCGAGTCCCTGCGTAAACTCAGTCCGAAAATCCAGTGGCGCAACCCGGTGATGTTCGTCGTCTACATCGGCGCGATTATCACCACTGCCCTCTGGGTCCAGGCTCTGCGCGGCCACGGTGAGGCCGGCAGCGGTTTCATCCTCGCCATCGCCTTGTGGCTGTGGTTCACCGTATTGTTCGCCAACTTCGCTGAAGCCCTGGCCGAAGGCCGCAGCAAGGCGCAAGCGGCGTCCCTGCGCAACCTGAAAAAGGAAACCTGGGCGAAGAAACTGCGCGAACCGCGCTACGGTTCGGAATGGCAATTGGCGCAATCGAGTGATCTGCGCAAAGGCGATATGGTGCTGGTGGAAGCCGGCGATCTGGCCGACTCGATGATCCCCGCCGACGGTGAGGTGATCGAAGGCGCGGCCTCGGTGGATGAGTCAGCCATTACTGGTGAATCGGCCCCGGTGATCCGCGAATGTGGCGGCGACTTCTCCGCCGTCACCGGCGGCACCCGGGTGCTCTCGGACTGGATCGTCGTACGCGTGACCGCTGACCCCGGCGAAACCTTCGTTGATCGCATGATCGCCATGGTCGAAAACGCCAAGCGGCAAAAGACCCCCAATGAAATTGCCCTGTCGATCTTGTTGGTGGCGCTGACCATCGTGTTCCTCGGCGTGACGGTGACGCTGCTGCCCTTCTCGCTGTACAGCGTTGCGGTGGCGAAGTCCGGCGTGCCGGTGTCGATAACGGTGCTGATCTCGCTGCTGGTCTGCCTGATTCCCACCACCATTGCCGGACTGCTGTCGGCCGTGGGCGTGGCGGGCATGAGCCGCATGATGGAGGCCAACGTGATTGCCACCTCCGGGCGCGCCGTGGAAGCCGCCGGTGATGTCGATGTATTGATGCTCGATAAAACCGGCACCATCACCCTGGGCAACCGCCATGCCTCGGCGTTCCTGCCGGCGCCGGGCGTCAAGGAAGCGGATCTGGTCGACGTCGCCCAGTTGGCTTCGCTGGCCGATGAAACCCCCGAAGGACGCAGCATCGTGGTGCTGGCCAAACAGCGCTTCAACCTGCGTGAACGGGACATCGCCGCCCTCGACGCGCACTTCGTACACTTTTCTGCACAGACCCGTATGAGCGGCGTCGACCTCGGCGAGCGGCAACTGCGCAAAGGCGCCGGCGAAGCAGTCCTGCGCCATGTGCAGAGCCTGGGTGGACACTTTCCCGAAGCGGTGCAATCGATCGTTGAAGAAGTGTCCCGTCGCGGCAGCACACCCTTGGTGGTGGCCGACGGCGCGAAAGTGATGGGCGTGATCGAACTCAAGGACATCGTCAAGGGCGGCATCAAGGAGCGCTTTGTCGAACTGCGGCGCATGGGCATCAAGACCGTGATGGTCACCGGCGACAACCGCGTTACCGCAGCAGCCATTGCCGCCGAAGCCGGGGTCGATGATTTTCTTGCCGAAGCCACACCCGAGCAGAAACTCGAACTGATCCGCCGCTACCAGGCTGAAGGCCGGTTGGTGGCCATGACCGGCGACGGCACCAACGACGCGCCGGCACTGGCGCAGGCCGACGTTGCCGTGGCGATGAACTCCGGAACACAAGCGGCGAAGGAAGCCGGGAACATGGTCGATCTGGACAGTAACCCGACCAAGTTGATCGAGGTGGTGGAAACCGGCAAGCAGATGCTGATGACCCGGGGTTCGCTGACGACCTTCTCGATTGCCAACGACATCGCCAAGTATTTCGCCATCGTCCCCGCCGCGTTTGTCACCACCTACCCGCAGCTCGCCGCGCTGAACATCATGGGGCTGACCAGCCCGAATTCGGCGGTGCTGTCGGCGGTGATCTTCAACGCGCTGATCATCATTTTCCTGATTCCGCTGGCCCTCAAAGGCGTGAAGTACCGCCCGGTCGGTGCGGCCCTGCTGTTGCGCCGCAACCTGCTGATCTATGGGTTGGGTGGCGTGATCGTGCCCTTCATCGGCATCAAGATCATCGACATGGCACTGGCCGCCGTCGGCCTGGTTTAAGCGAGGATTACTGTCATGACATCTCTACTGCGTCCAGCGTTGACCTTGTTGATTGCGCTGTCACTGATCACCGGCCTGGCTTATCCACTGCTGACCACGGGCATCGCGCAACTGGTTTTTCCAGCGCAAGCCTCTGGCAGCCTGATCGTAAAAGACGGTAAACCCGTGGGTTCGCTGTTGATCGGTCAAGGCTTCAGTGACCCGAAATACTTCTGGAGCAGACCGTCCGCCACCAGCCCCATGCCGTATAACGCGCAGGCCTCGAGCGGCTCCAATCTGGGGCCACTGAATCCGGCATTGATGGACGCGGTGAAAGGCCGGATCGACGCCCTGCACGCCGCCGATCCGGGCAATACCGCGACGATTCCCGCCGACCTGGTCTACAGTTCCGCCAGTGGGCTGGATCCGCACATCAGCATTGCCGCCGCAAAGTATCAGGCGAACCGGATTGCACGGGTGCGCAATCTGCCCATTGCACGGGTTGATCAGTTGATCGCTGAACAGTCGGAAACCCCGCTCCTCGGATTTCTCGGCGAACCACGGGTCAATGTCCTCGCCCTGAACCTGGCACTCGACGCCGCTCATTGAACGCTGACACACGGTGAGCCTGATGGCCGACCAACGCCCTGACCCCGACCTGCTGCTGGCGCGGATTCGCGAAGAAGCCGCGCAAGCCGAACGTGGCCGCTTGAAGATCTTCTTCGGCGCCAGCGCCGGGGTGGGCAAGACTTACGCCATGCTCGCTGCTGCGCATGCGGTCAAACTGCAGGACAGCACGGTGCTGATTGGCGTGATCGAAACCCATGGTCGCGCCGACACTGAGGCACTGACTGAAGGGCTTGATCGGCTGCCGCTCAAACAGGTTGTCGACAAGCAGCGTACCGTCACCGAGTTCGACCTGGATGCTGCACTTGAACGTCATCCCCGGTTGATCCTGATTGACGAACTGGCTCACTCCAACGTGGTCGGTTCCCGCCATCCAAAACGCTGGCAGGACGTTGAGGAGTTGCTGAGCGCCGGGATCGATGTCTGGTCAACCATGAACGTCCAGCACCTGGAAAGCCTCAACGACATTGTTGGCGGCATCACTGGCATTCGTGTCTGGGAGACCGTGCCCGACCATGTCTTCGACAACGCCGACGAAGTGGTCATCGTCGACTTGCCGCCCGATGATCTGTTGCAGCGCTTGAAAGAAGGCAAGGTGTACCTGCCGCAACAGGCCGAGCGCGCGGTGCAGAACTTTTTTCGCAAAGGCAACCTGATTGCCCTGCGTGAACTGGCGCTGCGTCGCACGGCCGACCGCGTCGACAGCGACATGCTGCAGTACCGCCAAAGCAGTTCGGTGAAACCGGTCTGGGGCACGCGCGACTCATTGCTCGCCTGCGTGAGCCCGCATGAACAGGCCGAGAAAATCGTTCGTTCAACGGCCCGACTGGCGGCTCAGCTGAATGTGCCGTGGCACGCCGTGACCGTCGAAACGCCTGCCTTGCAGCGCCTGCCCGAGACCAAGCGGCGGCGGATGCTGGCAACCCTGAAGCTGGCGCAGGAGATGGGCGCGCAGATCGCCACGCTGGCCGGTCAGGACATCGCCGAAACACTGGTCAAATATGCCCGGCAGTACAACCTCTCGAAAGTCGTGGTGGGCCGCGACGAACATCCTCGGCGGCGACTCTGGCGCAAAGCGCTGGCCGAGCGCATCGGTGAACTGGGCGCTGACTTTGATGTGATTCAAATCTCGCTTCCGGCCAACCGACACGCGCCAACCGAGACTCGCACCCAGACCGGCAGCGGCCCTGTCGTCTGGCGCGACTATGCCTGGAGCGTGCTGATCTGCGCGGCGACGACTGTGATTGCGTTGCCCATGCTGCATGTGTTCGAGCAAGCCAATATCGTCATGGTCTTCCTGCTCGCGGTGGTCGCGGTGGCGGTTCGCCTGGGGCGCGGCCCGGCGATTCTGGCGGCGTTTGTCTCGGTGGCTTCGTTCGACTTTTTCTTTGTCGCGCCGCGCTTTTCGTTCGCCTTCGCTGACGCTCAATATCTGGTGACCTTCAGCGTCATGCTCGTCGTAGCCCTGGTCATCGGCCAGATGACTGCGGGCCTGACGTATCAGGCGCGGGTTGCGCAGCGACGCGAAGACCGGATGCGTGCGCTGTATGACATGTCGCGCTTGTTGTCTGCGGCACTGATGACCGAACAAGTTGCCGAGATCGGCGCGCGATTTCTCTCCGCCGAATTCGGCGCCCGCTCGGCACTGCTGGTCGCCGATGACCACGACAAGCTGGCGGCACCGCTGATCACCGGGGAGGCGCCACTGGTGGACGTTGCGATCGCCCAGTGGTCATTCGACAAATCCGAACCTGCCGGGTACGGCACCGACACCCTGCCCTCCAGCCCGACCCTGTACCTGCCACTCTCGGCGCCCATGCGCGTACGCGGGGTGCTGGCGGTGCAACCGCGCGATACCACGCGACTGGTGGTACCGGAGCAGCGACGACTGCTCGACACCTGCGCCTCCCTGCTGGCGATTTCGCTGGAGCGCATTCACTACATTCACGTCGCCCAGGACACCACGGTGCAAATGGAGTCCGAACGGCTGCGCAATTCGTTGCTGTCAGCTATCTCTCACGATCTGCGAACCCCGCTTTCGGTGATGGTCGGGTTGGCCGAAGCGCTCAAGCTGACGCATCCTCCGCTGCCCGCCGAAGCAGCCGAGATCGCCAGCGCCGTGGGCGAATCGGCGCTGCGCATGAACACGCTGGTCAACAACCTGCTGGACATGGCCCGCCTCGAGTCTGGCAAGGTCCAGTTGAATCGCCAGTGGCAGCTGATTGAAGACGTGGTCGGTAGCGCGCTGCGAGCCATTGCGCCGACGCTTGGCGAACGGTCGGTGCACGTCGCACTGGACGACGATCTGCCCCCCGTTTTCATCGATGCGGTGCTGATCGAGCGCATCCTGATCAACCTGATCGAGAACGCCATCAAATACACGCCAGCCGACACCCCCATTGATCTGGGGGCCAGGGCCACGTCAGACCACTTCGAACTTTGGGTTGCCGACAAGGGGCCGGGCTTGCCCTACGGCCACGAACAGGACATTTTCAATAAATTCATGCGCGGCAAAAAGGAAAGTGCGATCCCCGGTGTCGGTTTGGGCCTGGCCATCTGCAGGGCCGTTGCGCACGCCCATGGCGGGACGATCGAAGGCGTGACGCGGCCTGAAGGCGGAGCCTGTTTTACCTTGCGCCTGCCCCTTGAAACGCCGCCGGATATCGAAACCCTTGCGCAACGCAGTGACGAGGAGCAGCCATGAGCGAATCATTGCCCCGTGTTCTGATCATTGAAGACGAGAAGGAAATACGCCGATTCGTGCGTATGGCCCTGCAAGCCGAAGGTCTGGAAGTGCATGAGGCCGACACCTTTCACCGAGGTCTCGTCGACGCGGGAACGCGCCGCCCCGATCTGATCGTGCTCGACCTTGGCTTGCCCGACGGTGACGGTATCGATCTGATTCGCGATGTGCGCAACTGGTCACCGGTGCCCATCATCGTGCTGTCGGCGCGCGGAGCGGAGTCCGACAAGATCCTGGCCCTGGATACCGGTGCCGACGATTATCTGGTCAAGCCGTTCGGCACCGGAGAGCTTCTGGCCCGCGTCCGGGCCTTGCTGCGCAGACAAGCCAAGGATGCCGAAAACAACTCGGTGTTCAGCTTCGGCGAAGTGCGCATCGATGTTGAACGACGTGTCGTCGAACGCAACGGCGCGCCATTGCATCTGACCCCGCTGGAATACCGCTTGCTGGTGCATCTGTGCTCGCACCCTGATCGGGTCCTGACCCACCTGCAATTACTGAAAGCGGTATGGGGCCCCTCGCATACCACCGACACCCCTTACTTGCGTGTATTCATGGGCGGTTTGCGCAAAAAAGTCGAGGTGGATCCGTCCCAGCCACGGCATCTGGTGACGGAAACAGGGGTGGGTTATCGCTTTATTCCTTGAGAGGGGCCAGTTGCTGATCAGCGATCATTGTGGGGCGTCTGCGTTCTCGCTCAGAGCGCCGCATACACGAGGGATGACAACCGGCCAGGGCGCGGATCAATCATCGAATGACTGCCCGACGTCGTGGTGACAAAACCGAAGCTCACTTGCGTTTCGGGATCGGCGAAACTGATCGGGCCACCAAGGCCGATATGACCAAAGGTGCCCGGGCCCATTGCGTGGGAAGCCGCGGGATCGCGTTGCTGCTCCAGCATGCAGCCCAATCCGTAACGCATTGGGCGCATCCATACCCGATCCATGCCATGACTGTGCTCTCGAGTGAACTCACTGAGCAGTTCGCGACCGATAAAGTTTCCCGCCAGTAATGCACTATAAAAACCGGCCAGGCCGTGAGCCGTCCCATGTGCGCATACAGCCGGTTGCCGATAGGCCCACCAGCGCGGGTCACTGGTTCGTCTTGGTACCATTCCGGGGTTGGTGAAGGCGAATGTCGCGATGTGCGATGGCTCACTTTTCAGCACTGTTCGCAATGCTTGCGAGTAAGGGTCCCCGACTCGCCCCGTGGCACTGTCGAATCGCGCGATACGGTGAAAGTGTTTTTCCTCCACGCCAAGGTGAACGTCGAGGTCATGGGGATCCAGAATCTCCTCGTGGATAAAGACGCATGGATCTCGTCCGTCCACCCGACGAATCAACTCACCGAGAATCCAGCCGAAGGTGGTGGTGCCGTACCCCAGGTCTGTTCCCGGTTCCCACCAAAGCGGCTCGGCCGCCAGGACCTGCACCATGTGCTCCCAGTCATACATCCTGGCGTTATGGTCGGGTGCTCGCAACGCCGGCAGGCCTGCGGTGTGGTTCATTACCTGACGCAAGGTGACCTTTGCTTTCCCGCTTTGGGCGAACTCAGGCCAGTAACGGGCCACGGGCGCATCCAGCTCCAGCTTGCCCTCCTCGACCAACATCAGAACCGCCACGGCGACATAGGGTTTTATGACGCAAAAGGTATTGGCGAGCGTATCGCGGGCCCAAGGCTTCGTGCCCTCCAGATCCGCCATGCCGGCCCAGAGGTCGACAACCATTTCTCCGCCCACCTGCACGCAGAGTCCGGCCCCACGCTCCTGCGGATCATCAAACATGTCCTCGAAAGCCTGTTTGACCGCTTCGAACGGCTTCGCACACATCCCTTGCGCTCTCATATCAGGAATCCTCGTCTTGAAATGCTTCAAACAAATGATGTTTGTGAAGGAACTCAACCACGCGACCGGGTTTGAGAGTGCTCCATGGAAAAACGATTCGCCCGTTTGTAAGTGCCAAAGTCATTGAATCTGACCCCCGCCTCTGCCATGACCTTATGCGCATAAGGTGCCGTCATCTGACGCAGATAGAACGGGTCTCGCACAACGAAATGGTGAATGCTGTGAGTGCTGCCGAAGTTGAAGCAGAACATCTGAAACGGCCACAACCACCAAGGGTTCATTACCTGTGTTTGCTGTAACGCATTGCGCGGAGCAACGTCACCATAATAGTGCATATTTGAACTAATAAAGAACAGACAGAACTGCCGTATCATATTCGGCGCAATAAGGATGACCACTGCACTATTGACGATATTCATTAATTCCAGCGTCGCGGCAGAACTGTAAACTGCCGCCCCCATGATTGACCCAAGCCCGATATACAGATGGTAGCCGAGGAATACATACCAGCATCCCCAATACAACAGACCGAACGGTGTATTGAGTCGAATAATCTTGCCTAACAATCTTACCTTTTGCCGCCATCCCGGCGCTAAAACCGCATTTAGAAAACCAAACAAAAATCCATCGATCAGTTTCAATAACCGCAGTATTCCCCAAGGGTTGCCACTGGTCGTGATCCACGCCTCGACATCCGAAGCAGTTCCGGATTCCTTATGATGATGAAAATGCAGATCGCGTCTTAACCAGGGGCTGGGCATTCCCGGCCGGGCCAGCCAGCACAAAAACATCATGGCATTATGAGCCAGCGGGTGTTTTCTGAAATAAAGCCGATGGATCAAATCATGTTCGATTTCATGAATGAACGAAGTCAGCAGCGCATTGATTAAAATACACGTCCATCCTGGGATAAAACCCTTCAGGTAGAGACCTCCCGTAACGGCCATCCCCACCAGGGAAAACGCCATGACACTCGCCCCCAGAGCATTCTGATACTGCAGGAGCGGATAGCGCTTGCGCAGGTAATTTCCGTGTTCGGTAATTCGCCGGGTTACTTCATCAATTTTTTCCTGATCGGTATTCAGTCGATCAATTTCGATGGCTTTCTTCAAGACACTCATCTATTCATCCTCTGCTTGCGTCGGGGTATTGCCAGCCTCGTCAAGCCGGACAAATCAGTGGTTTTAACGCTAAAAACCAGGCATTCAAGTTAGGTGCGCGAGTTCACGCACTTCATTCAAGAGATGCGAAGCCGACTGTTTTCAAAAAAATTGCTAGAATCATTCCAGGCTTCAAAATAATAAGGTAAGTTCAGGTCTTTGCAACTGTGTATTTTGGGCGGGTTCAGCGTTACAGTTATTTGTGTAAGGAATTAATAATTTAGTTACAGCTTGTACAAGTTCAGAAGGGCTGCGTACAAGTATTGCCAAGGAGGCACCATGAGACTGCACCGCATCAGATATTTCCGGCTTTCTCTAGCAAATTCCAAGGACACGTTAGAGAAACTAACGAGCCAAGATGTATTTGACGCAGCGTTTTGCGATAACGCAGCAGACAATGGCGTGAATCGCGCAGGCCTTGAAAGGCTGATTCGCTACATACAATGCGGGGACACTGTGGTAGTGGACAGCATGGCATCGCTCACTACCAGTACCGAGCAACTGTGCACCATCATTCGCCGGTTGATTGAAAAGCAGGTAACGCTGGAGTTTCTTCAAGAAAACCTGATTTTCCGGCACGACTGCCTTGAAGTTGTGGAACCCATCATTACGGTAATGGAGCGGCTCGCAGAGTTTGAGCGCAATGCGACGAGGGAAAAGCAGGCAGCAGGAATTGCCACCGCAAAGATTCGCGGATCCTACAGAGGTCGCAAGAAAAAACTGTCTGACAATCAGGTTGTCAGCTTAATTCACCGAGCCCGCGCCGGAGAAAGTAAATCCAAATTGGCGCGTGACTTTGATATCAGCCGTCAGACGCTTTATCGGTACTTGAATTCCATTCACAACTGTTCAGACGGTCGTCAGCGTATTGCAACTGAGGACAGAGATCATGGCGAAGCCGAGCACACGGCCTGCTCGTAACGATGCAGGCGTGCGCGTGGCTAAAATCGCTACAAGCCTTTGTTGTCCAGAAGCCGTTTCGTCATCACCATCGACGTCTGCAACGATTGCCCCGTACGCTGCAGCTTGTTCAACAAACTGGCGCCCAACCAGAGTTGATAAAGGGTTTCTGCCAGTTGGCGAGCGTCGGTATCCGGCAGACTTTTATCCAGTTGCCCTTCTTCCAGGCACGTCGTGATACGCGCAACGATGCGCTCGGCACCATCTCGCAGCGTGAGGCGCATCGACTCGGACAGGTCGGCGACCTCTGCGCTGAGCTTCACCACCAGGCATTCATCGCCATGGCCTTCCAGGGTGCAACGATTCTGCCAGCCCTGCCAGTAATCCATCAGCCGCTCATAAGCGTTGAGCCCAGGCAGGGTCAGGCGTCGTTCCATGTCTGCAAGGTAGCCGACAAAGTAATCCTCGAGCAGCGCCTGCCCGTAGAGCTCTTTGGATTTGAAGTAGTGATAGAACGAGCCCTTGGGCACACCGGCGGTCTGCAGGATCTCGCTCAGGCCAACGCTGGTGAAGCCCTTTTCGGCCATCATGCGGTGGCCGGTGTCGAGCAAGTGTTGGCGGGTATCGTCGTAGGTCGGTTTCATGGGGCGCAAAATACCAAACATTAGACCAGTCGTATATTTCTGATGAGCAGCAGTTTGCCACAGTGACCGCTCGGGAACACGACCGCAAAAATTTACTAGACGACCGGTCTAATATAAATCTATTCTGTGCCCGTCACTCCTTCCGAGGTGTCGCAGACGAACCCGTCGAGGACACCAGACCAACACAGGGCGCTCTATGAAAATCTTGATGGTTCTGACTTCCCACGATCAACTTGGCAACACCGGCAAGAAAACCGGCTTCTGGCTCGAAGAGTTCGCAGCTCCCTACTACGCCTTCAAGGATGCCGGTGCGCAGATCACCCTGGTATCGCCGGCCGGCGGCCAGCCACCGCTCGATCCGAAAAGTGATGAGCCCGATGCACAGACCGCTGAAACCGACCGTTTCCGCAAGGACCCTGCTGCCCAACACGCGCTGGCCAATACCGGGCGCCTGGCGGATGTCAGCGCTGACGATTTCGATGCCGTGTTTTATCCCGGTGGCCATGGCCCGCTGTGGGATCTGGCCGAAGACCAACACTCGATCGCCTTGATCGAAGCCTTCGACCGCAGCAACAAACCTCACGGTTTTGTCTGCCATGCACCGGGCGTTCTGCGTCACGTCGTTGCTGCCGATGGCAAACCGTTGATTCAAGGCCGGGACGTCACCGGTTTCACCAACGCTGAAGAAGCCGCTGTAGGCCTGACCGATGTCGTGCCGTTCCTGATCGAAGACGAATTTCAGCGTCTCGGTGGGCGTTACTCCAAAGTGGCTGACTGGCAGGTTCACGTGGTGACCGATAGTCAACTGGTGACGGGGCAAAACCCTGCCAGCTCGGCAGCCGTCGCTGAACAACTGCTGAAACTGTTGGCCTGAGCCCTCCAGCGCCCCAGGCACCGTGCGCGTGACGCACGGTGTTTTTTTTACGCATTACTAGTCGACTGGTCTAATAAGACCAAAACAGGAATTACATGAAAAACAGCCCTTACTTCACCCCCGTCACCCTGGGCCTGCACACCTTGAAAAACCGCATCGTCCTGCCTCCCCTCACCCGCCAGCGCAGCACACAACCGGGCAATGTCGCCAACGCGTTGATGGCCGAGTATTACCAGCAACGTGCCGGCGCCGGTCTGCTGGTCACCGAAGGTACGCAGATCGAGCCTCGCGGTCAGGGCTACGCCTGGACGCCTGGCATTCACACCCCTGAACAAATTGCCGGATGGCGCAAAGTCACCGAAGCGGTGCATGCAAAGGACGGCGTGATATTCGCGCAGCTTTGGCACGTCGGACGTGTGTCCCACACCGCGTTGCAGCCCGATGGCGCGGCACCCGTTTCAGCGTCTGCCATCGCCACCGAGCGTGTCAGTGTGTTCATCGAAACCGCGCCGGGTGCTGGCGAGCTGGTTACACCCTCCGCGCCGCGAGCGCTGAGCACCGATGAAGTCCAGGAACTGGTTCAGCTTTATATTCAGGCGGCGCGCAATGCGATGGACGCCGGCTTCGACGGGATCGAACTGCACTGTGCCAACGGCTATCTGGTGAACCAGTTCATTTCTGCCCACAGCAATGTGCGCACCGATCAGTACGGTGGCTCGCTGCACAATCGCCTGCGTTTTCTGCGCGAAGTGGTATCGGGTGTCGCCGAGTGCATCGGCAAGGAGAAAGTCGGCGTGCGGTTCGCGCCATTGTTCACCACCACCGATGAAGCGCGCACCTATCTGGGCATGGTGGAAGAAGACCCGCACACCACTTACATCGAAGCGATCAAGGTGCTTGAGGATGTGGGCATTGCCTACCTGTCAATCGCTGAAGCTGACTGGGACGACGCGCCCGTGATGCCGCAGACTTTCCGCCGTGCAGTGCGCGACACCTTCAGTGGCGCGATCATCTATGCCGGGCGCTATAACGCTGAGTCCGGCGCACAATTGCTTGAGTCGGGACTGGCCGATCTGGTGGCTTTCGGTCGTCCGTTCATGGCCAACCCGGACCTGCCGGCGCGCATCGCCAATGACTGGCCGCTCAACCCGTTGAATCCCGCCACGGTCTACGGCGGCAACGCCGAAGGCTATGTGGATTACCCGACCTACAGCGAATAATTCAGCGAATTCGCACCGCGCTCCCATTTCCCCGGGAGCGCATCCTCTCCTCCCCGCTACACCCGCAACCTCACGCGCTGCGATGTGAGGTTCTCGCATCTGCACAAAAAAGATCTCCGATTCATTGTCAGGTGGATTTTTTCAGCCTATCTTGAATAAAACCTATACAAAGCACTTCATTGCGTACAACTCTTCCGCTATGGATTGGCCCTCACGCACCGCACCGCCGCGAGAACCCTGAATGAACCCACTACTTGCCAGCCATTACCGTGAAATCCTCATCGGCGTCGGCGAAGACCCCGAGCGTGAAGGCCTGCTGGATACGCCCAAACGTGCGGCCAAAGCGATGCAGTATCTGTGCAATGGCTACACGATGAGCCTTGAAGACGTCACCAACGGTGCCCTGTTCGAGTCGCAGAGCGATGAGATGGTCATCGTCAGTGACATCGAGCTCTATTCCTTGTGTGAGCACCACATGCTGCCCTTCATCGGCAAGGCGCACGTGGCGTACATCCCCACCGGCAGAGTGCTGGGGCTGTCGAAGGTAGCGCGTGTGGTGGACATGTTCGCCCGTCGCCTGCAGATCCAGGAAAACCTCACCCGGCAAATCGCCGAGGCGATCCAGCAGATCACCGATGCAGCCGGGGTGGCCGTGGTCATTGAAGCAAGACACATGTGCATGATGATGCGCGGCGTGGAAAAGCAGAACTCGATCATGACTTCATCGGTGATGCTCGGCGCCTTCCGTGACAGCTCCACGACGCGTCAGGAGTTTTTGCAATTGATCGGGCGGCGAAGTTGATTTCCGACCTTCGACAGGTGCGATAAACCTGTACACGGCAAACCCACTGTACAAGCACGATATTCCCAACTTCACCCTCCATACCTGTGCACTCAGGGAGAACGGCAATGGCCCGACTTGTGCTCTTACTGGCTCTGGTACTCGGCGTTGCGAGCTGCGGCAGCGTGGATGTCGCCCGCTATGCGGATCAGCAACCGGCGCTGGATCTGCAGCGCTTTTTCAGCAAACCCGTGAAAGCCTGGGGGATGTTTCAGAAGCGCTCCGGAGAAGTGGTCAAGCGGTTCGAGGTCAATATCGTCAGCCATCGTGAAGGCGACAACCTGATTCTCGATGAGCACTTCCTGTACAGCGACGGCACGCGCCAACGTCGCGTCTGGACCCTGACGCCGGAGGGCCAGGGACGCTGGAGCGGTCGTGCGGGTGACGTGGTGGGTGTCGCCACAGGCCAGGTCGCCGGCAATGCGTTGCACTGGCGTTATCACCTGAATCTGCCGGTCGATGGCTCGACCTATGAAATGAGCATGGACGACTGGATGTACCAGATGGACGAGGACACGCTGATCAACCGCACCAGCATGTCCAAGCTCGGTGTTGAAGTCGGCCAGGTGACCTTGTTCTTCCGCCGCCAGGGCGCGGGGGAAACACAGTGAACAGCGGGTTCACCATGGCCTCCCTGGGCGACGGTTATCGCGCGCTGGTGATCGGCGCGAGTGGAGCCATTGGTCGCGCATTTTGCGAACAGCTCAGTCAGGATCCGCGATGTGCCGGAGTTCGCGAGCTGGGGCGCAATACCGTTCCGGCACTGGATCTGGAGCAAGCGGAAACGATCGCCAGCGCCGCCGCCGAATTGTCTGCAGAGGCGCCTTATCAGTTGATCGTGCACGCCGCCGGGTTGCTGCATCGCGACCGGATCAAGCCGGAAAAAAGCTACAGCGCGATCGAAGCGGATGCGCTGCAAGCCGTGTTTCAAGTGAACACGTTGGGACCGGCATTGGTGTTGCGGCATTTTTTGCCGCTGCTCGATCCTCAAGGAGCAATGGCGATGCTCTCGGCAAAGGTCGGAAGCATCAGTGACAACCGTTTGGGTGGCTGGTACTCGTATCGCGCTTCAAAGGCAGCACTGAACATGCTGATCAAGACGGCCGCCATCGAACTCGCGCGCAGCCGCCCGCACAGCCGCTTGCTGAGTCTGCACCCGGGCACGGTCGTGTCGGGGTTGTCGCAACCTTTTCGCGGCGCTGCCAGCGCCCGCCCGGCAGACATTGCCGCAGACCAGTTACTGAACCTGATTGACCAGTTGACGCCGGCCGACAGCGGCCATTTCTTTGCCTACGATGGACAACGCCTGCCCTGGTAGGCAAGGAGTGAAGCATGAATCTGCAAACCCTGACCGAGCGTGCGGCCAACAGCGAAATACGTGAGCTGGAACTGCTGTCGCTTGAAGGTGGTTTTTACCTGGCCCGCATCCGCCTGGATCACGGCCAGTTCACCTTGCTCGACGACGCGGCGAAACCGATGCACTTGCGTTCAATCACCCATCTGCGTGACTTGCTGCAGACCGTGCCGGCATTCCCTTGCGTGTTGGTGCAGCAATGCGTGCACGACGAAATGTGCGGGCGTGATGCAGACCCGGTCGAAGAACTGCGCATTCCGTTTTCGCTGGCCACACCGTTATGAAACGAATGCTGCCGGATCGCACCGAATGAACCAGAACCGTCGGTTGTGCCTGGTGCTGGGCGATCAGTTGTCCTTCGACCTGGCTTCATTGCAGGCACTTGATAGCGAGCGCGACACCGTGCTGCTGGTCGAGGTCATGGAAGAAGCCAGCCATGTGCCGCACCACCCGCAAAAGATTGCCCTGATCTTCAGCGCCATGCGTCATTTCGCCCAGGCACTGCGAGACCAAGGCATTTGTGTCGAATATGTGACCCTGGATGATCCACACAACAGCGGTTCGGTGCCGGGGGAATTACACCGTTGGCAACAGCGGCTGCAGGCCGAGGAAGTGCACATCACCGAGTGCGGGGACTGGCGACTGGAGCAGTCGATCAAGGACTGTGGTCTGCCCGTTTATTGGCACGCCGACACGCGTTTTCTGTGCAGTCGTGCCGAGTTTGCGGCTTGGGCTGCCGGCAAAAAGCAGTTGCGCATGGAGTTCTTTTATCGCGAGATGCGCCGCAAGAGTCGCTTGCTGCTCAACGGCGACGGCACGCCGGTGGGCGGCGCGTGGAATTTCGATGCGGAAAATCGCAAGGCCCTGCCCAAAGGCGTGAAGGCGCCCTACCCGGTCCGCTTCAGCAACGACGCCATCACCCGTGAAGTGCTTGCGTTGGTGAAGGCGCGCTTCAGCCAGCACTACGGCACACTCGACGACTTCAACTACCCGGTCACCCATGCCGACGCGCAGGCGCTGTGGGCAGACTTTCTGGATTATGGTCTGGCAGGATTCGGCGACTATCAGGACGCCATGGCCAGTGATGAACCGTTCCTGTTTCATGCGCGGATCAGCGCCGCACTCAACATTGGCCTGCTGGATTTGCGACAGCTGTGCAGCGATGTCGAATCGGCCTATTGGTCAGGAAGGATTGCCCTGAATGCGGCCGAAGGCTTCATTCGGCAACTGATCGGCTGGCGAGAATATGTGCGCGGCGTGTATTGGCTGAAAATGCCGGACTACGCACTGGGCAATGCATTCGGCAACAGCCGGCCATTGCCCGAGTTTTACTGGACCGGTGCTACGCAGATGAACTGCATGCGCCAGGCCATCGGCCAGAGTCTGCAGCATGCCTATGCGCATCACATTCAGCGGCTGATGGTCACCGGCAATTTCGCCCTGCTCGCCGGGATCGCGCCGAGCCAGATCTGTGAGTGGTACCTGGCGATCTACATGGACGCCTTCGACTGGGTCGAGCTGCCCAACACGCTGGGCATGGTCATGCACGCCGATGGCGGTTATCTCGGTTCCAAACCTTATTGCGCCAGTGGCCAATACATCAATCGCATGTCCGACTACTGTCGAGGTTGCGCCTACAAGGTCAGCGAAAGCACGGCGGACAATGCCTGTCCGTTCAATGCGTTGTACTGGCATTTCCTGATGCGCCACGGTGATCTGCTGCGCGGCAATCAGCGCATGGCGATGATGTACAAGAACCTGGACCGCATGCCGCGAGCCAAGCAGGATGCGCTCTGGCAGCGCGGGCAGAACCTGTTGGCGCGCCTGGATAACGGCGAATCGATCTGAAATGAGCGCTCGCATGCGTGAGTGGTGAAACTTAAGCACAGCGCGCCCGGTCAACGAATGATCGGCGCTCAAGTCCCCTGCGAGCGCGACGTTCACTGCTCGCGTTGTGCCTACGCGCTCTATGAAGCCAGCCCCTGAACATTCAATAAAGCAGGTCACATGGATACCCTTGAACACCTTAGTCGCGAAGCGCTTGAGTCAGAGGTAAGGCGATTGCGCGCGGCGCTTCAGAGCGCTCAGGTCGACACCCAGGACGTTGACCTCGATCGCGACATGGCAGCGCAACTGCAAGCCAGTCGGGATGCGCTCGCCCGCAGCGAGGCACGCTTCATCACCATTCTGGAAACCATCGAATCGGCATTCGCCATCGTCAAAGTCAAATTCGACGCCGACGATAAACCCGTCGACTACTACTTCGTCGAAGCCAACCCGGCATTCGAACGTCAGTGCGGGGTCAACCTGCGCGGCAAATGGGTGACCGAGTTCGCGCCCAATCTGGAAAGTTTCTGGTTCGAAACCTACGGCCACGTGGCCAAAACTGGTGAGCCCGCGAACTTCGAAAATTACGCCAACACCTTTGAACGCTGGTTCGACGTGCGCGCGGTGCGTGTCGGCGATCCGGCCGACCGGCAGATCGCGATCCTGTTCAACGACGTCACCCAGCGGCGCGACGCCGAGGAGCGCTTGCGAGCCAGTGAAGCGCTGGCGCGGGAGAACGTCGAGCGTGTGCAACTGGCGCTCGCCGCCGGCGCAATTATCGGAACCTGGCACTGGGACTTGCCCACCGACCGTTTCGCGGTGGACGAAGCGTTCGCCCGGGTGTTCGACCTCGACCCGGCACTGGGCCGCGAAGGGCTCAGCCTCGAACAAGTGATCACCACCGTGCATCCCGACGACAAGGATGGACTGACCAGCGCGATCAACGAGGCCATCGGCCGTGGTGGCGCCTATTCCCACCAGTACCGTGTGCGCCGTGCGGACGGCAAGTACCAGTGGATCGAGGCCAACGGCCGTGTTGAATGTGCCGATGATGGAACCCCGCTGCGCTTTCCCGGCGTGCTGATCGACGTCGAGGAACGGCGTAATGTCGAAGCGGAGCGCGACCGCGCCATCGCCGCGTTGCGTGCGCTCAACGATACGTTGGAGCAGCGCGTGTCATCGCGCACTGCAGAACTGATGCAAGCCGAAGAGAAGCTGCGGCAGTCGCAGAAAATGGAGGCCGTCGGCCAACTGACCGGGGGCCTGGCGCATGACTTCAACAATCTGCTGGCCGGCATTTCCGGCGCGCTGGAGTTGATGGGCGCGCGGATCAGCCAAGGCCGATTGGGTGAAGTCGACAAGTACATGGTGACCGCACAGGGCGCGGTCAAACGTGCAGCAGCCCTGACCCACCGTCTGCTGGCGTTCTCCAGACGCCAGACCCTCGATCCGCGGCCAACCGACGTCAACACGCTGATGACCGGCATGACCGAACTGATCCAGCGTACGGTCGGCCCCAGCATCGTCCTGGAAACCCGCGCCGCGCCCGGGCTCTGGCCAACGCTAGTCGATGCCAGCCAGTTGGAGAATGCCCTGCTGAACCTGTGCATCAACGCACGCGACGCGATGCCGGATGGCGGCCGCATCACCATCGAAACGGCCAACCGTACGCTGGACTCCGAGACTGCCCGCGCGCTGGACATGCCCGAAGGCCAATACTTGTGCCTGTGCGTGACCGATACCGGCACCGGCATGACCGCGGATGTCATCGCCAAAGCCTTCGATCCGTTTTTCACCACCAAACCGCTGGGCCAGGGCACGGGGCTGGGGCTGTCAATGATTTACGGTTTCGCCAAGCAGTCCGGTGGCCAGGTGCGTGTGCATTCGCAGGTCGGCCATGGCACCGAGATGTGCATCTACCTGCCTCGTTACCATGGTGAACCGGTGCCGAACCACGATGACCGGAATACTGCTCCGTTGGCATTGCCCAAGGCCGGCGAAACGATTCTGGTGGTGGACGACGAGCCTACGGTGCGCGCGTTGTTGACGGATGTACTCGGTGATCTGGGCTACACCTTGATAGAGGCCGCTGACAGTGTGGTCGGGCTGAAGATGTTGCGCTCGGACATTCACATCGACTTACTGATCACCGACGTCGGCTTGCCGGGTGGCATGAACGGTCGACAACTCGCCGATGCCGGCCGGGAAATCCGCCAGAACCTCAAAACCCTGTTCATTACCGGGTACGCAGAAAACGCGGTGATTGGCGCCGGTCAGTTGGGCCCGGACATGCAGGTGCTGACCAAGCCGTTTGCCGTCGACACGCTGGTGGCGCGGGTCAGTGATCTGATGGCGATGAAATCCGAATGAGCGACCGTTGCGGCGCTATAACCCCAGACAGAGTGGCTGCGGCCAAGGAGTGATAAATGGTGACTTTTCTGATTTTTCTGATCGCGTGCGGCGCTGCAGCAACTACCGGGGTGATTTTCAAACCCGGTCAATGGTACGAAGGGCTTAACAAGCCCGGATTCACCCCACCCAACTGGGCGTTTCCGGTGGCCTGGACAATAATCTATCTATTGCTGGCCTGGGCCGGCTATCGCTTGAGCCTGATTCCTGGCAGTCAGACGGTCCTGGCGCTGTGGGCAGCGCAGATTGCCTTGAACACGTTGTGGACGCCGGTGTTTTTCGGCGCACATCAGGTGGCAGCTGCCATGGTGATCCTTGTGGTGTTGTGGCTGGTGGTCGCGGCGATGGTGTTCCTGGCGTTGCGCCTGGATTTGATCACCGGGTTGATCCTGTTTCCGTATCTGGCCTGGCTGTGTGTGGCGGCTGCGTTGAATTTTTCGATTTTGCGCAATAACCGCGGCTGATGGCGACAGCTGTCATAACTCCCATTTTTTCTGACAAAAAGGCTTATTTGCAGGCATTCAAAATATCTTTCCAGGCCCTTGAAAGCGCAGGTCCCCGCTCAGGACGGGGATTTCGCAATGAACAACAGTTCATTACTGAATTAGTGATTTAACTAGGTAGTTACCTATCTATATAATGCACGCCTCATTTCAACGGGACATTCAACGTGAAGCAGAGTCAACGCCTCTCGGGCATATCAAAATTCATTCTGGTCGGGCTGGGGGTGATCATCGCCCTGCTCGGCCTGGCACTTGCGGCTGGCGGAGTGAAGCTGGTCAGCCTGGGAGGGTCGTGGTACTTCCTCGTGGGTGGTCTGGTGATGGCCGTTTCCGGTCTGCTGATCGCTCGCTACAAGACTGCCGGCGCCTGGCTGTTCGCGGCATTTCTGGTGGGGACAGCGATCTGGGCGGTGAGCGATGCCGGGCTGGTGTTCTGGCCAGTATTCTCGCGTCTGTTCATGTTCAGCGCCGTGGGTCTGGCGGTGACGCTGGTCTACCCGCTGCTCAAACGTGCCAACGGTGGTGTTCCGGGTCGTGGCGCTTACGGCGTTGCCGCTGTCCTGGCCGTGGGACTGGCGGTGGCTGCCGGCAACATGTTCGTTGCGCACCCGACCGTCGCTGCCACCGGCACTGGCCCGGGCCTGACCACGGTTGAGCCAGACAAGGCGCAAAAAGACTGGGCGCACTACGGCAATACCGAAGGCGGCAGCCGTTTTGCTGCGCTGGACCAGATCAACCGCAACAACGTCGACAAGCTGAAAGTGGCGTGGACCTACCACACCGGTGACGTCGCCGAGAGCGATGGCAACGGTGCCGAAGACCAGCTCACCCCGTTGCAGATCGGCAACAAGGTGTTCATCTGCACCCCGCACAACAACCTGATCGCGCTCGATGCCGACACCGGCAAAGAGCTGTGGAAGAACGCGATCAACGCCAAATCCAAAGTCTGGCAGCGTTGCCGTGGCATGGCCTATTTCGATGCGACCAAGAGCATCGTTCAGCCAAGCAACTCGAGCATCATCGAAGCCAAGCCTGCGCCGGCTGCCAATTGCCAGCGCCGTCTGCTGACCAACACCATCGACGCCCGACTGATCGCGGTCGATGCCGACACCGGCGAGTTCTGCCAGGGTTTCGGCAACAACGGTCAGGTCGATCTGAAGGCCGGTCTCGGCGATGTGCCGGACAGCTACTACCAGCTCTCCTCCGCGCCGTTGATGGCTGGCACCACTGTGGTGGTCGGCGGTCGTGTCGCCGACAACGTACAGACCGACATGCCGGGCGGCGTGATCCGTGGTTTTGACGTGATCACTGGTGACATGCGCTGGGCCTTCGACCCGGGCAACCCGCAGGATAAAAAGGCTCCGGCCGAAGGCAGCACCTATGTGCGCAGCACCCCGAACAGCTGGGCGCCGATGTCCTACGATCCGGCGACCAACACCGTGTTCCTGCCGATGGGCAGCTCGTCCACCGACATCTATGGTGTCGAGCGCAGCAAACTCGATCACACCTACGGCGCCTCGATCCTCGCGCTGGACGCCACCACCGGTGATGAACGCTGGGTGTTCCAGACCGTGCACAACGATCTCTGGGACTTCGACCTGCCAATGCAGCCGAGTCTGATTGACTTCACCAAGGACGGCAAAAGCGTTCCGGCGCTGGTCATCGGCACCAAGGCCGGGCAGATCTACGTGCTCGATCGTGCCACCGGCAAACCGTTGACCGAGGTTAAAGAAGTACCGGTCAAAGCCGCGAACATCCCGAACGAACCGTACTCGCCAACCCAGCCAAAATCGGTGGGCATGCCGCAAATCGGTGCCCAGCACCTGACTGAATCGGACATGTGGGGCGCCACCCCGTACGACCAGTTGCTGTGCCGCATCGATTTCAAATCCATGCGTTACGACGGTCTGTACACCGCGCCGGGTACCGACAAATCGCTGAGCTTCCCGGGTTCGCTGGGTGGCATGAACTGGGGCAGCATCTCCACTGACCCGGTGCACGGTTTCATCTTCGTCAACGACATGCGCCTGGGTCTGTGGATTCAGATGATCCCGTCGCAGAACAAGGCGCAGGCCTCCTCTGGTGGCGAGGCGTTGAACACCGGCATGGGCGCGGTACCGCTCAAAGGCACGCCATACGCGGTGAACAAAAACCGCTTCCTGTCGGTGGCCGGCATTCCTTGCCAGGCTCCACCGTTCGGCACCCTGACCGCCATCGACATGAAGACTCAGAAAATCGCCTGGCAGGTTCCGGTCGGCACCGTTGAAGACACAGGTCCTTTGGGCATTCGCATGCACCTGCCGATCAAGATCGGTTTGCCGACCCTCGGCGGCACCCTGTCGACCCAAGGTGGCCTGATCTTTATCGCCGGCACCCAGGACTTCTACCTGCGCGCCTTCAACAGCGCCAATGGCGAAGAAATCTGGAAAGCGCGTCTGCCGGTTGGCAGTCAGGGCGGCCCGATGACCTACGTTTCGCCGAAAACCGGCAAGCAGTACATCGTCGTCACCGCCGGTGGTGCACGTCAGTCGACCGATCGCGGCGACTACGTAATGGCCTACGCCTTGCCGTAAGCCGCAGCGCCCGTGATGAACACGGGTGCTTTCTTTTTGCGCGCGGCACCTGAGGGTGCCGCGCCGCTTTCCGATAGCGCTACAGATTTGAGCAGGAAGATCTCCATGTTTGGTTTTACTCGTAACGGCTGGGTCAACGGCGTGCTGTTGGGCCTGACCTGCACCACCCTGCCCGCCTTCGCCGATACCGATTCGAACCTGTTGACCCGCAACACCCTGACCGGCGATTGGGGCGGTCTGCGGCATCAGATGGACGAAGACGGGATCAAATTCACCGGCGATTACACCGGGGAAATGGCTTACAACGCCGATGGCGGCTTGCACCGCTCCGGCCGTTACTCGCAGAACATCAAGCTCGGCGCGCAGTTCGACCTGAGCAAGTTGTATGGCGTTGAGAACGCCGGCAAGGTCCAGTTGACCATCAACGACCGCCGCGGCAACAGCGCCTCGGAAGACCTCGTCGGCAACCGTCTGCCGATCCAGGAAAACTACGGCGGCCTCTACACCCGCCTGACCGAACTCAGTTACGAGCGCAGCCTGTTCACCCCGGCGCTCAACGTGAAGCTCGGTTACATGGCCATGGGCAACGACCTCGGTGGCCTCGACAGCGGCATCCTGTGCAACTTCATGAACGCTGGTTTCTGCGGCCATCCGCTGAACATGTCCGGCGGCAGCGGCTGGACCAACTACCCGAACGCGCACTTGGGTGTGCGCGTGAAATACGACTTGTCGTCCTCGTGGCAGTTGCGCGTGGCGGCATTCAATGTCGATCCCGAGAGCAACGGCAACTCCAGCCGCGCCTGGCATCTGGGCCCGAAACACACCACCGGCACCGTGGTGCCGATCGAGTTGGTGTACAAGCACGCGGGTGAATTGCCCGGCGAATACAAGGTTGGTTACTACTACGACAGCTCCGACCTGAAACGCATCGGCAGCGACAAAGAAGTCTCCGGCCGTGGCGGGCATTACCTGCTGATCGATCAGGCCGTATGGAGTTCGCCAACGTCCGAGGGCCGCAGTCTGCATGCCTTCGGCCAATACTCGGCGGCCAGCGAAGCGGCTTCGCCATTCAGCAAGTGGTACGGCACTGGTCTGGTGTTGTACAAACCGTTCGAAGGTCGCCCGCGTGACACCGTCGCTCTTGGCTACGGCCGAGCTGTGCCTAATCCGCGCAGCCGCGACGTGCAACAGGACGCCGCCATGGCCAACGGCACGCAGTTTCCGAACCTGGACAGCGGCGAGCAGTTGATCGAACTCGGCTACGGCTATCAGGCCACGCCTTGGCTGACGCTGCGCCCGAACATGCAATACATCATCGAACCGGGCGCGTTTTCCGGGCAGAACATCGACAATGCGTTGGTGTTTGGCTTGCAGGTTAAAGCTTCACTCTGAGCCTTCTGACGAAACTTCAGGCAATAAAAAGCCCGGCGTGATTGCCGGGTTTTTTATTGCCCGCAAATTGTCGTAACCAAGTTGCTCGGTCAACACCGAACCTTTACCCCCGAAGCAGCGTCCGAGCTAAGGCGTTCACGCTTACCGCTCGCCACGAGGTTCCCGTTTGAAAGCTGCCATCGTCAAAAAATACCGTCTGATCATCAAGACCATGGGCTATGTGGGCTGGTCGCTGTTCTGGCTGTTGCTCTGGGACATCGCCGTCACCGTCGACTTCATGTTGTTCCTCAACGCCAAGATTAACCTGCCGCTAATGCCACTGACATTGCTCGGTTCGGCGCTGGTGGTGCTGATCAGTTTCCGCAACAGCAGCGCCTACAACCGTTGGTGGGAAGCGCGAACGCTGTGGGGCATGATGATCAACAACTCCCGCAGCTTCGCCCGCCAGGTGCTGACGCTGCTGGATGACCCCGATAGCGAAGTGAATCCGCTGAAAGCGACGCTGTTGCGCCGCCATGTGGCGTACGTCAATTGCCTAGCAGCGCACTTGCGCGGTCAGCCATGCCCGGAGGAAGTCCGCGCGTTCATCCCGGCAGATGAATTCGCCCGCAGCGGCACCACCAACAACTTTGCCAACGACATCCTCACCGGTTCCGCGTCCTTGCTGGCCCGAGAATACAAGGCCGGACGCCTGGACAGCATTCGTCTGGCACGGCTGGAATCGACGATGGTCGAGCTGTCCAACAGCCAGGGCGGAATGGAACGGATCGCCAATACTCCGCTGCCCTACCCTTACGTTTACTTCCCGCGCCTGTTTATCTCGCTGTTCTGCCTGATCGTGCCGGTGGGGTTGGTGGAATCGCTGGGCTGGTTCACCCCGCTCGCCTCGACCGTGGTGGGCTTCATGCTGCTGGCCATCGAACGCATCGGCACCGATCTGCAAAGCCCGTTTCGCCATAGCGAGCACCAGATCCAGATGGAAGCCCTGTGCGAAACCATCGAGAAAAACCTGCAGTCGATGCAGCGCGATTCGTTGGGGGATGCGCGCAGGGTTGAAGAAACGGCTTGAAAACAAGCTTTGAGGGAAGCTAGGGCGTAGAGCCCTAGCGAGTTGCAGCGATCACTTTTTCTTTTTCGCCGGCTTGTCAGCCTTTTTGGAATCCTTGGCCTTTTCCGGCTTGCTATCGGCTTTTTTTGCAGACTTCTTCGGTTCGGCGTCTTTCTTCTTGTCTTTCTTGTCGGAAGACTTGGAAAGCGCCGAGGCCGCCGCAGACTTCTTGTCCGGTGACGACTTTTTGTCTTTCAAATCCTTGCTGGCTTTCGAAGCGTCATCTTTGCTTTTCTTCTCGTCTTTAGCCACGTTTGACCACCTCTCGGAATATGCCGGTATTGGCACAGCGCCTGTGCAATTGATCACAGGTTGATCATTAGGCGTACGCGTTCGGACGGGGTTCAGATTATTTGGAGACGTTGATCGGTTGAATCCAGAGCGGCAAGCGTTTGTTCTTAACGGAGCTCACGGTCAGAAGCGGTCTTTCGGGGCTCAAGTCGAACCTACATCGAAAGCCCTTATGCGCCGTCGTCGACCTCACGCAAAATTCTCTTCAGCTCAGGCCGCATCGGGTCGGAAGTCGTCGTTCGGTAACCACATCGGGACCTCGCTACGCCCCGCAGGATCGGGTGGTAGCGTGGAGATATGAATTGACTGAGTCGTTGCGTGTTTGATAGATCATCGCCATTCTGGAAGCGGCGACTTTAGTGGAGATTGAAGTGGACATTGACTGTCTGTTAAAAAAAAGGCAACTGAACGTGCAAGAGCAAAATGCTCTTGTGGCCCACAGGCTCATGGTAACCGCCAAAGCTTGGCTGGCCAGAGGGGTCCCTCTCGCCTTAAAAAACTATGGCGAGTCGAAAGGCGTTAGATGGTCAGAAACCGTCGTACTCGACCTTGAAGTTGACTTTCCCGGAATGCCACGCCTTTATGGTCTTTTGCTCACTCACGCGGAGCGGTTCATAGCGTTTGAAATTGATACCGATAGCACTCATAGGTACGTGGAATCGGTGAGTCAATGGGAGGATGTTTCTGCAAATCAGGACTACGCGCCCCGAAAGCGCGGCACTGGAAAGGGCTTCGCAGCAATTGCTCTCCAGGTGAGGCGCGAACTTCTATGCGGCGTGTAGGTGTGAATCACTGAAGCTGAGATTCCATTACCTGTGGGTAGGCCGCCTGCAAGTGCAAGCTTGATGAGGAGATCGACACCCGACAAAAAGCGTTTGGCATCGCTGCACCGTCAGGCATTTTCTGATTTCCGAATGAAAGCGGGGCCGGACATTACTTTTCACTCCAACGACCATTTATGACCTACTTTCATGGCTGCACCACGCAACTGCGACAGTTGCTCGGCCACCCGTTGCGCATTAGCCGGGGTCAACAGCAGATTACTGAAGGCCGGTCGTTTACCTTGAGCCAACTGCCGCGCACCTTCGGCCAGCATGCCGCCCACCACGCCGGAGGCCAGGCTGCCGAAACGCATCAGCCGCGACAAGCGACTGCCGGGCACTGCAGACGATTCTGGCCGGCGCGGTTTCACGAATAAATGACTACAGCGATTGCGCTAATAAGCAGGCAAACGCTCGCCACAGCCGTCAGGCGCAATCGCATCGGCAGGTACCAGGCGTGCAGGCTCACAGCCTGAGCCAACCGCCGGTCCTGCCAAAAGTGCAGGACAAACCCGACGATCAACAGCAAGCAACCCACTGCCACCGGCAATAACGTGCTGAGCCAAGCGATAAGCGCCGGGATGACGCTCCATATCAGCCGGTCGCGGCGCAGTTCGTCGCTCATGTTTTGCACTGACATGCCAAAGCCCCAGTGCAAGGCGCCGACGAAGCTCAGGATGACCGCGCCATAGTTGACCAGCGCCATCGCCCAAAACGGTCGATGTTCCAGAGACGTGAGGATGAGCAGCGCGAGGCCAATGAACGGTAACAAACCGCCATAGCCCAGCAGGAAGATATACCTTGGCGGCGAGAGCGATGACGACAGGTTCATTTCAATTGCTTCCAGTGCCCGATATACAAGACTGTAGACCCAAAAGCTCCGACCTGATGCGCCCGCCGCCGCGCATAAACGCCGTTCCTCTCCAGCAGCTCGGCATGAGTGCCAGTCTGTTACGCCCAGCCCTTCCCTGACTGTACCTGTGCGCCAGGCCTCTTTGCTGCGAGTATTCCTGCACTAACCTGGCGCTGTGAATTTGATGGACCTTATTGCTGATTTCCCCGAGTTTTTCCTGCCACGCTGCACGCTGCGGCGGATTCATCGTCGTGATGTCGATGCGATTTTCGCCGGGCTGTCTCACCCGCAGGTGATTGCCCACTACGGCGTGTCTTACAGCAGCCTCGAAGCGACGGACGAACAGATGCGCTGGTACGACGCGTTGCTGGAAGAACGCCGGGGCATCTGGTGGGGCATCGCACTGCCGGGGCGCGACGAATTGGTGGGCGCCTGTGGCTTCAATGATTGGTCTCATGCCGATCGCAGCCTGGACATCGGCTACTGGCTGATGCCGGACTACTGGGGGCGAGGCCTGATGCAGGCTTGCCTGCCCACCATTCTTCGCTTCGCCTTGAGCACCCTCGGCGTGCACCGTATCCACGCCGATGTCGAGCCGGAGAATCCCGCCAGTGCCCGCCTGCTGGAGCGGCTCGTCTTCGTGTTTGAGGGAACCCTGCGGGAGTTGGAATACAAGGACGAGCGCTTCCTCAGCCTGCACCAGTACAGTCTGCTGGCCACTGACCCGGCGGCACTAGCGTTATTGGCGGACGATACGCCGATCCTGCGGCCATGCCGTGGCGCGGATGCACCGGCGCTGAGTGCCCTGGCTCAGCGCAGCAAGGCCCATTGGGGTTATCCCGAGGCCTGGATGGAGGCCTGGGAACCGGCGCTGACTTTAACCCCGGCACAACTGGCCGGCCATTACGCGGTGCTGGTCGCGGCGGATGGCCCGCTACTGGGATTCTGTGGGTTGGAGCGCGACGAGGATGGCTGGCAACTGGAGCATTGCTGGGTCGACCCGTCGGCCATGAAAGGAGGCCACGGACGACGCCTGGTGGAGCATGCACTGGCCGTGGCACGCGGCCTGGGCGTGTCCACCTTGTCGGTGGAGTCCGATCCGTCAGCCCAAGCCTTCTACGAGCGGCTCGGGGCCCGTCATGTGCGCAATCTATCGCGCCCGGTGTGTGGCGAGCCGCGGCAACTGCCAGTACTTGAATGGTGGCTTGGTGAGTAACGCTTGATAGCGAGCGAGGACAGCAGATTTATTGGCTGCTGGCGGGCTGCTTTTGGCCGAAGACAGTTGTTTGTGAGTGGCAACTATCGGCCGAAGCGGCCAGTCAGGGGGGGCGCGGACACGGACGTCAATCGATGGGAGAGTAGCAACTTCCTTCGAGCATTGATGAAATCAACCGGATCTGTATCTATTGGCTTCCTTGTTACCTCGGTACGATTCAACCCCGCCCTCGTCCGAGATAATCCCATGCAGCTCACCGACATCCCATTTGGGACCACCAATTGGTCGAAAATAGAAGCGACTGCCCATCCTGGCGAAGCCGGCACGGCACACTGGCGCACTTGCCAATTCGGTAATGCAAGAGTTCGAATGGTTGAATACAGCCCTGGCTACCTTGCCGATCATTGGTGCCGCAAGGGGCATATTCTGCTCTGCCTGGATGGTCGACTGGAGACCGAACTTGATGATGGTCGTACCTTCACCTTGACAGCCGGGATGAGCTACCAAGTGGCTGACAACGCGGAGGCTCACCGGTCTTCAACCGCTATTGGCGCCAAGTTATTCGTCGTGGATTGAGACTTGAGTAGGAAGAGTTGCTTATGGCCGACTTCTGCCCTCAGTAACAGGCAAAAAGCGGCTATTCCCGGCCGCTCGCGGAGATAGAATAGCGGTTGCCGGTTATTTCTATGATTAGCTGATGCTCTGTCCGTTCGATATGAGGCATAACTCGTAGTCGGTGAGTTATGAAGGTCCACTCTTAAAAATTCAAACACTCAGCGTTGGAATGAGAATGTCCGATAAAACTATCTATGCCAAAGAATTCGCGATCTGTGTATCGATGTCAGATTTAGTAACCTGGGAAGGTGATCAGACGTCTCCCAGCGTCTACCTGCAGGCGGTGTTTTCGACCCTTGACATTCCCGTCAATATTCTCGAACTCCACGAGTTGTATTTCGCCCACCTTTACAACGGCTACGGCGACGTGCATGTGTATCATGCTCGAAATAATGGAGGCAGTATTTTCGCAATCGACTTGTATCGAGAGCTTACGGACCAGCTAGATTTGACAGGTCTATTTCTACGTATCGAAAGCCCCAAATTTGATCAGGCACTCGCCCATCTCCGGTCGTTCTATGACAGCGCGAGTTGCCAAATAGCATTTGAGCAGGCAGGCTACTCCAAGCGACTTCGTGAAACGCTTGATGAAAGCAGATACCCTCGACTGGTCGAAGAAGAGCATGCCTTCATACAGCAGCATTTCACTTATTGGTGACGCTAGCCGATAGCTGCAACTACTGACCGTCCGCTTCCGGCCGTAATCAGGCAGTACGCAACCTATTGCTAATGCTTATTGCTCGGCTCAGGTCTTTCTCGATTACAATAAAACGGCAAAAAAAGCGTTGGTTGATTATGAGCGCTAAAATCCAGAATATTTACTAAAAGAAAATGTACATGAAGAAGCTGAGTAATAATTTCAGTGGAGCACTCCGAACGTTTGCGTACTATATGGCAAGTGGAACCCACTACATGCTTGAAAACGTGGAGTACATCGATATTTATGGTTCTGAGCCGAGTGCAATTGAGATGGTCTTCGCGATATTCGCGAACGTCATAGAGATGGACGGTGAAGGTAACGTGCTCAATTTTACCTACGCCCAAAGGAGAGCGACTGACTACTTAAGGTCATACTGCGACCCATCTTTCAAAGTAACGCCGCCTCTTGAAGACTGGGAAACTGAGCTATATGGGCCGCCCTCACTCGGATGCTAAAAAATTGCTTTAGTTCGCAGACACGGGGACCGGAAAGGGTCGAAATATCGAGCCGAATGGCAGGTTGTGGCCGAGGCTGTGTAAAAACGTTTTTGAGCGCGACAGGTACTGAAAACCGGACTGAAAATCGCGCTTCTACGCGAAATCCACATCTGCTGACGTGCCGATAAATTTCAGATTTAACGTAGACGCGCACACTTCAATTTTGGCGAAGCGTTTTTACACACTCTGGGCCGAAAGTAGCCTGTGGTGAACGGCCTCTATATCTTTTAGATAAACGCAGTCTCGATAAACGCTTCCAGCGCCTTTTCTTCGAGTATTTCGATAGAGAAGTGCCCGAAGCGCTTTGGTAACCAGAGAATGCGTGCGCCGGCCGGGGATTGCAGATTCGCGCGAGCCAATGGCTCTCCATTTTCGTCTTGAGGCTGAACACCAGCGTCCATCAACTCGTCATAGGCTTTTTCGATATCCTTCGTTGAGTAGCAGTGGCGGTAAATCATACCTTCACCCGAAGAATCCAAAAGCTCCTTCAGATTGCCCGCCAACGGTTGCACCAGCATGAAACGCTCTTGACCGATCAGTGCAATCGCGTAGTGGACATGCAGACCACCCCGCTCCCAGACAAGCGTTTTGGAAATCCTGGCGTTTAGTATGTGTGCGTAGTAAGCACAGGCTTCCTCAAGATTCTTGACCAGTACATCTACGTGACTGAACTTCAGATCCATTGCATAGCTCCTGTCCAAAATCGCCCATCGATAGTCAGCCATCAGCCATCGGACGCTAAAACTAGCGCCCTAATGTCGAGATATTCGAACCGATCTTTTTCCCCATGCTGATGCGCGGTTCGGTCGAATAGCCGAGAGATTCGTAGATACGTTCGGCCACACGCAAAACCGATCTACTGTGCAGAACAGGTGGAGAAGAGTTTGCATTGATCTGCCCGGATACCGAACTGAACGATACAAGGCTGCTGGCAGAAAAGCTTCGAGCACTGACAAGCACTGTGCCCTTTGATGATGTTGGACAGGTGACTTGTAGCTTCGGCGTTGCGACATGGATTCCAGCAGAATCGTTTGACGCCTTCATTCAGCGTGCCGATACCGCGATGTACAGCGCTAAACAAAGCGGTAGAGATCATGTTCAACTTGCCGCTGTTTAGCAGCCGCATTCCGCCTTCAGATCATCTCCCCCCCACTGTCCAACTCGCCTCCCTGAGATTGCTGGAGGAATGCTCGCGAGCCGCGAAGATTGCCTGAGCCTTCTGTGACCGACAGGTCTCCAATACGACCTCATGGTATTCGCATGTCGATATCAGACACGATCATGGCGCAATCAGGCTACTGAATCGGCAGCAAGGCCGGCTAAGGTGCCGTGTCTTCGTATCAAAACAGCCCTGTTCGGATCATGGGGTTGATAAGAACTGCGGCGGTTGAACGGGCTTCTTTCGGGAGTTTCAGCAGGCAACGATGGTGATCGATCGTGTGCCGGGTCAACTTGCTTGAATGTCGATCAGCAGAGAATAAAAATACCGATGATCAGCCCGAACTCCATGGATTCGAGTAGCCAATTGGCGCAGGGCTTCAAGCCTCGTCACGTCACAATGCTGTCCATCGCCGGGATTATCGGCGCCGGTTTGTTCGTAGGTTCAGGGCACGCCATTGCCGCTGCAGGGCCGGCGGTGCTTCTCGCCTATCTGTTTTCGGGTTTGCTCGTCGTGCTGGTCATGCGCATGCTCGGTGAGATGGCGGTGGCCAACCCGGACACCGGTTCGTTCTCTACCTACGCCGACCAGGCCATCGGCCGCTGGGCCGGTTTTACCATCGGTTGGTTGTACTGGTGGTTCTGGGTTCTGGTGATTCCCATCGAAGCATTGGCGGCCGGGCATGTGCTGAACCAATGGTTTCCGCAGGTCGATGCCTGGCTGTTCGCGTTGGGATCGATCATTGCGCTGGTGGTGACCAACCTGTTCAGTGTGTCCAAGTATGGTGAATTCGAGTTCTGGTTCGCCATGGCCAAGGTCGTGGCGATCATCGGGTTCATCGGTGTCGGTTTTGCGGTGTTGATGGGCTGGGTGCCCGACCGCGAAGTCAGCGGCTTGAGCGGCTTGATGGCCGAGCACGGCGGATTTGCACCCAACGGCTTGTCCGCGGTGGTCGGTGCTTTCATCACGATCATGTTCAGCTTCATCGGTACGGAAGCGGTGACCATCGCAGCCGCCGAATCGAATAACCCCGCGCAGAACATCGCCAAGGCCACCCGCTCGGTGATCTGGCGCATCGGCGTGTTCTACCTGCTGTCGATCTTCGTGGTCATCTCCGTGGTGCCCTGGAATGATCCGTTGCTGGCCTCGGTGGGCTCGTATCAGCGCGCCCTGGAAATCATGAATATTCCAAACGCCAAGTTCATGGTCGACGTCGTCGTCCTGATCGCCGTGGCCAGTTGCATGAACTCCTCGATCTACATTGCCTCGCGCATGTTGTTCTCGCTGGGTCGCCGGGGCGATGCACCGAAAGCGCTGAAGGCGACTTCCGCGGCCGGTGTGCCACGGGCCGCCGTCATCGCCAGTACCGTGCTGGGAGCGTCGATCACCGTGTGGAGCTACTTCATGCCCGCCGGGCTGTTCGAGTTCCTGCTGGCCAGTTCCGGGGCGATTGCCTTGCTGGTGTACCTGGCGATTGCGGTGTCGCAGCTGCGCATGCGGCGGATATTGCAACAGCGCAAGGTCGAGCTGACCTTTCGCATGTGGCTGTTCCCATGGCTGACGTGGCTGGTGATCGGCTTCATCTGCGCGGCGCTGGCGGTCATGATGATCACCCCGCAGCACCGCACCGAAGTCACCACGACCATTGGCCTGGCGCTGGCAATCTCGTTTATCGGCCTGATGACGTCCCGTCACCCTGCCCCGGCGGCACGGGCAAGGTCTGTGGGTCAGGCCTGATCCAACGCCTCGATCACACCTTTGTCCTCACCCAGGAAGCCACCGCTCTGATGCGCCCACAGCCGCGCATAAACACCATTCTTCTCCAGCAATTCGGAATGGGTGCCCTGCTCGATGATGCGCCCGTCATCCATGACAATCAGCCGATCCATCGCCGCAATCGTCGACAGTCGATGGGCTATCGCAATCACGGTCTTGCCCTGCATCATTTCATCGAGGCTTTCCTGAATCGCCACTTCGACTTCCGAGTCCAGCGCACTGGTGGCTTCGTCGAGTAGCAGGATCGGCGCGTTCTTCAGCATCACTCGGGCAATCGCCACACGTTGGCGCTGGCCGCCAGACAGTTTGATCCCGCGCTCGCCCACCAAGGTGTCGTAACCGCTGTGTCCTTGCCGATCGCTCAACTGGCTGATGAACTCATCAGCCTGAGCGTTGGCAGCGGCGCGGCGGATCTGCGCGTCGGTGGCATCGGGGCGGCCGTAGGCGATGTTGTCGCGAATCGAACGGTGCAGCAGCGAAGTGTCCTGGGTGACCATGCCGATGGCGCTGCGCAGGCTGTCCTGAGTCACGTGCGCAATGTTCTGGCCATCGATACGGATCTCTCCGCTGTCGACATCATAGAACCGCAGCAGCAGGTTGATCAGCGTCGACTTGCCGGCGCCGGAGCGCCCTACCAAACCGATTTTTTCGCCGGGGCGAATACTCAGGCTCAGGCCATCGAGCACCTGACGCTCGCCACCGTAGTTGAACTTCACCTTGTCGAACGTCACCGCGCCGCCAGAAGTGACCAGCACGCCGGCATTCGGCGCATCCTGCACCTTGGTGCCTTGGGTCAGCGTGGCCATGCCGTCCTGGACGGTGCCGATGCTTTCGAATAGCGAGGTCATCTGCCACATGATCCAGTTCGACATGCCATTGATCCGCAACGCCATGGCGGTGATCGCCGCCACCGCACCGGCGCCGACATCGCCCTGGTGCCACAGCCACAGGGCATAACCACCGGCGGACATGATCAACCCGACCACCAGCGCCTGATTGACGATTTCGAACAGGCTGACCAGACGCATCTGGCGAAAACCGGTCTGCTTGAAATCCTCCATCGCCGCCCGCGCAAAGTGCGCTTCGCGGTTGGAATGGGAGAACAGCTTGACCGTGGTGATGTTGGTGTACGCGTCGGCGATACGCCCGGTCATCATCGACCGCGCGTTGGCCTGCTCCTGTCCGACCTTGCCCAGACGCGGCACGAAGTACCACATCGCCAGGCCAAACAGCACGACCCAAGCGAGAAACGGCAGCATCAGTTTCAGCGCAAAGCCGCCGGCCAGGGCAATGATCGCGATGAAGTACACGCCGATCCCGGGCAAGATCTCGATCATGGTGAACAGCACGTCGCGTACGGCGAGCGCCGTCTGCATCACCTTGGTCGTGACCCGACCGGAAAACTCATCGGAGAAAAACGAAAGGCTTTGCCGCAGCATCAACCGGTGGAAATCCCAGCGCAGGCGCAATGGCAGGTTAATCGCCAGGATCTGATGCTGAACCATGGTGCGCAACGCCACCAGCCCGACACTGAGCACCATGACGATGCCCATGCCCCACAACACGCGGCTCTCCTGCACCGCCGCTTCGCCACCGGCCTGCCAGGTCGAGAGCAGGTCAACGACCTGACCGAGGAAGGAAAACAGCCAGGCTTCATAGATCGAAACCGCCGCACTGAGCAGCGCCAATACCACGATGTAGCCGCGAGCACCCCGAGTGCAGGCCCACAGGAATTTAGCCAGACCGTTGGGCGGCGGTGGCACCTCGTCAGGCGGGAAAGGGTCGAGTCTTCGTTCAAACACACGAAGCATGGTGTTCTCCAAAACAGTCAAGTCAGGGAGATTCTGCCATCGAATGGAGGCTGGGAGGTCTTTGTGAAAAAGTGTGTGCTCATCGCGACTGGACAAGGACGTGCCGGGTTGATGACGATGCGTCCGCTGCCATTGACCGATGATCCCGCGAAGGGTGATGCCTGATATCCTTGGCTCAAAGGAATTCAGGCCCAGCGCTTTCAAGGACGCTTTAAATGAACTCGCAAAATATCGTGCGCTATTGGCACGCTGTCGAATTGTTGCAACCCCAGGCAGTCCCCAAGCTGAAAAAGCGTGATGGCGACTACCAACCTTTTTTTCAGGACATCCCCACCACGGCGCAAATCCTGCCGTGGATGCCGGCCAACCCACTGAGCCGGCAGCGCCTGCCGAGCAAACGCGTATGGAGCCACACGCTCTACGCACACCTCTACGACAACCTGACGGTCGCTCACCGATTAGCAGAGTTGTACGGGGCAGACCAAGGTTACAAAGAACCACAAAAACGTGTTTCCGCCCTGTACGCGCTGAAGTTCAACGATCAAGGCATGATGCTGGTCGACAGCCTGGTGTTGTCCAGCGAAGCATGGTTCGTAGGCTGCGCGATCAATAACAGGGACTGGACACACGGCTTCGAGGAAACCCAGGATTCCCTTCGTGAACAGTCCAGAAGCCTGCTAGGGGGTGTGGTTCAGGCTGCCGATCTGGCTTGCCTGACTGACTCCATCCGCAAAACCCTGGGACTCGAAGAGTTTTTCGGCGACGTGCAGCGTTCGCATCGCTTTCGCTCGGCGCCCATCAACCCGAACAAGTCAGAACAGGAAGACGACCCACTCAACAGCTTCCTGCTCAGCGATCTGGCCGACATGGCTGAAGCTCTTTCCCGTGGTGAAACGAGCGCGCCATTGGCCCGCTATCTGAGCCATCATGACTCGACTCAGCGCCTGCATCTGGACAAGCCCGGTGCCGATCTGGCGCTGATCGATCGTCTTGCGCCTTCGCGCTACGCCGCCGGTTGCTGGCCCGCCGAAAAACATCTGGGCTTGGTGCACTCGCAGCAACTGGCAGTCAACAGCCTGCTGCAAAACCTCAGCAATACCCCCGGCATCATGGGGGTCAACGGACCACCTGGAACCGGCAAGACCACCCTGCTGCGCGACCTTATCGCTGCAGTAGTGACACAACGGGCCGACGTGCTGGCCTCACTGGGCAGAGCCTCAGAGGCGTTTATCAAGGACGGTCGTGAAACCGCCAACGACGGCGGGCGCGATCGCTACGCCTATCAACTCGACCCGCGCCTGTTCGGTTTCGAGATGGTCGTCGCATCCTCCAACAATGGCGCCGTCGAGAACGTCACGCTTGAGCTACCTCAGCAAGACAAGGTCGACCCGTCGTGGTTGCCCGACGCAGAGTACTTCAGCGACCTGGGCGAGTTGACCAGTGGCAAGCCCGCATGGGCAATGATTTCTGCGGCATTGGGTAGCAAAGCCAAACGCACGCAATTCGTCGACCGTTTTTTCTACGGCAAACTTCCGCCTGAAGCGGACAAGGCCAAAGACGAAACCGAAACGCCTGACCCCGAAACAGTCGATCTCTGGGGCCTGGATGAAGACATCTACGATAACGAGCCACCGGCTGATAGCCCCGAAGCGGACGACACTGAAGCCAAAACGCCCCCCAAAGGCATGCGCGAATGGCTGTCCGAACAAGCAGCGTTGATGAAGGCGCTTACGTCCAGTGAAAAAGCCGGTCTTTGGCGCGAGGCAGTCAAACACTATCTGGACGCCAAAGATGCAGAACAGGCTTTGCGTGGTCAGGTAGAAGATATTCTGGAACGGGTTCAGGCCGTGATCAGCGCCAAGGCCCGGGTCAAGCAGATGCAGGAGCATTTTCAGATCCGTCGCACCCAGCGCAGCGATCTCGATAAGGAACAAACGACGCTGGAAACCCTGCAGCTCGCACCTGCGCGCGAGCAACTGCAGGGCGAACTCCGGGCGCTTCAATCGCACCTGATAAAAAAACCTGGTTTTCTCGCCAACCTCTTCAGCCTGTGGGGTGCTTATCGTATCTGGGCTGCCCGCCAGCGTTTGCTTGAAGGTACACACGCCTTGGCCAAGGACGCATTCGACAGTGTCCAACGCCAGTTGCAACGCATCATTGGCCGAATCAACGAGTTAGATCGACAACTGGCCGCTGATGAACTGGAGATCGACGAAGCTGTGCGACATGCCGGTGTACAGCTCGACAACGCACGCAGCGTTGCTCAGGCCGGGCAGGCAAAACATCTGTTGCTCTGGCTGGAACAGGGTCAAATCGGCAGAGGCAGCGAAATCGAATTGGCCGAGCCGTGGATCGTCGAAGGTTGGCGTCAGGCCCGGGCGAAGGTGTTCATCGAAGCACTCAAATTGCATCGCACGTTCTTTCAGATTGAAGCCTCGCGCATGAGCTACAACCTGACGTTCGTCACCAGCACGCTGACCGGCAGTCGTTATGGTGGTGTTTCTCAGTCCGTGGTGCGCTCTGCATGGGCTTCGCTGTTCATGGTCGTACCGGTGCTCAGCAGTACTTTCGCCTCATTTGCCCGTTCCTTCGGCAGCCTTGGGTGTAGCGAGATCGGATGGTTGTTGGTGGATGAGGCGGGTCAGGCCACACCACAGGCTGCCGTGGGCGCGCTCTGGCGCTCGCGCCGAGCGGTACTGGTTGGAGATCCACTGCAACTGGAACCGATCGTCACGGTTTCCGATGCGGTGCTTGAACACATGCGCACCCGTTATCAGGTCGACGCTCACTGGCTACCGAACCGCCAGTCCGCACAGACACTTGCCGACGAGGCCACGTCCTGGGGGCGCATGGCCGGCCCCAGGGACAAAAAATGCTGGGTCGGCCTGCCCTTGGTAGTTCATCGTCGCTGCGATAGACCGATGTTCGACCTGGCCAACCGCATCGCCTACGACGGCGCGATGGTCTACGGAACGATTGCGCCCTCACCCGCCAAGGAAACGCCAGCCTCTCTACTCACTGGATGGGTGCATGCCAGTGGAAGGTCCTCTGGCAACTGGGTCGATAGTGAAGGTCAGGCACTGGACCGTTTGCTGGCGCAGCTCAAGGCGGACGGCGTACCGCTGGACAGCATCGCCGTCATTACGCCGTTTCAGGATGTGCGCAACCATCTCAAGGATCGCCTGCACGCCAAGATGGTTCGAGGCACCATTCACACGATGCAGGGCAAAGAGGCGGCGGTGATCATTCTTGTACTGGGCGGAAGCAGTGAAACCGATGGGGCTCGTGAATGGGCAGTCTCTAAACCCAATCTGCTCAATGTCGCCGCCACTCGGGCCAGACGCCGGCTGTATGTGATCGGTGATCGCAATGACTGGAGGCAACGCAAACTCTTTTGTGATGTCATGGAGTTTTTACCCAACCATTGCGAGATGACCACCTGCAGCACGGTTTGACGAAAAACGTTATTGCCCCTTTGACCTTTCTTCGCACTAGCGGTCAGAGGGGCAATGCTCGTCAATACCCGGCCACCAACCTGCTTTACCAAACCGCGATATGCGAATCCGCCCTCGGCTCAGTCCCCCCGCACAGCACCCCCGTCACCGGATCACGCAGAATGATCTGCCCTCGTCCGTAATCCGTCAGATCACTGGCGATCTGCACCTCATGCCCGCGACGCGCCAACGCATTGGCCAGATCCCTTGAAGCGCCCTGTTCGATGCCGACCTTCATCCCGCCAAGCCACTGCCAGCGCGGCGCGTCCAGTGCCGATTGCGGGTTCAGGCCGAAATCCACCAGGTTCATGACCATCTGCACATGGCCCTGCGGCTGCATGTAGCCGCCCATCACGCCGAACGGCCCAAGCGCCTGGCCATCCTTGGTGAGGAAGCCGGGAATGATCGTGTGGAAGGTCTTTTTGCCCGGAGCCAACGCGTTGGCATGTTGCGGATCAAGGCTGAATTCCTGCCCGCGGTTCTGCAGGGCGATGCCACTGTCAGGCAGCACCACACCTGAGCCGAAGCCGTGATAATTGCTCTGGATGAACGACACCATATTGCCTTGCCCATCCGCCGTGGCCAGATACACGGTGCCGCTGGCGTGGGGATCGCCCGGCTTCGGCGGCTGGGCCTGTTCGCCGATCTGTGCACGGCGGCGGGCGCTGTACTCGTCGCTCAGCAGATCATCCACAGCCACGCGCATGTGCAGCGGATCCGTGATGTAGTGCAGGCCATCGCTGTAGGCCAGTTTCATTGCCTCCAGTTGCCGGTGCCAGGTCTGCTGGCTGTCACGGTGATCGAAGTCGAAACCCTCGAGAATCTTCAGCGCCATCAAGGCGACCAGACCCTGCCCGCTCGGCGGGATTTCCCAGACATCCACGCCACGGTAATTGATGTGAATCGGCTCCACCCATTGCGCGCGGTAATGCTCCAGATCCGTAGCGCGAAGATAGCCACCCGTTGCCCGTGAATGCGCATCCAGGCGTTGCGCCAACGCGCCGCGATACAAACTTTCGCAACGGGTAGCCGCCAATTCTTCAAGGGTTCGTGCCTGCGCCGGGTTACGGAAAATCTCGCCGGCCTTGGGCGCGCGACCGTCAATCAGGAACGTATCGAACCAGGCCTGTAGCACTTGATCGCGATGGGGACTGAACTCATCCAGCGCGATCTGCCATTGATGGGCAACCACCGGCGACAGCGGAAAACCGTCTCTGGCCAGACTGATCGCCGGTTGCAGCAGATCGGCGAACGGCAACACGCCAAAGCGTTGCGACAGCTCGGCCCAGGCCGATGGACATCCCGGTACCGTCACCGGCGTCCAGCCATACAACGGCATTTGCTCATGGCCGGCCGCTTTGACCGCTTCGATACTTAACGACGCCGGGGCATGGCCGTTGGCATTGAGGCCATGCAACTGATCCTTGAACCAGACCAGCGCAAACGCGTCACCGCCCAGGCCACAGCCCGTAGGCTCGACCACGGTCAGGGCCGCCGCCGTGGCGATGGCGGCGTCGATCGCATTGCCGCCCTTTTGCAGCATTTCGATGCCGGCCTGTGCGGCCAAAGGTTGAGACGCCGCGACCATGCCACGACGGGCAAACACGCTTTGGCGTTGCGACGGATAGGGATATTCGTGAGCAGAAAATTTCAACATGGCAGAGGCTCTTCAAATCAGCAATTCATTGGCCGGACTTGATCCGGTTCCATTCGCGGGTGATCAGGCGCTGGATGTTTTCCGGCAGTCTTCTCGAAGATCTGCAACGTGTCGGGGCTGCGGCGCCGCGAACAAGCTCGATAAACGCATCGTCGAAATCCTTGTGAAGTTCACAGCACGCGGCTGAGAAAGGCTTGGGTACGGGGATGGGTGGGGCGACTGAAAATCTGTTCCGGCGGGCCTTGTTCGATCAGTTCACCCTGATCGAGCACCACCACCCGGTCGGCCACCTCGCGGGCGAAACCCATTTCATGGGTGACCACGACCATGGTCATGCCCTCTTCGGCCAACTCCTTCATCACTTGCAGAACCTCGCCGACAGTTTCCGGGTCGAGGGCGCTGGTGGGTTCGTCGAACAGCATCGCCTGAGGCTTCATCGCCAGCGCTCGGGCAATGGCGACGCGTTGCTGCTGACCGCCGGAAAGCATCGACGGGTAATGACTGGCCTTGTCTGCCAGACCGACTCGCTTGAGCAGTGCGTGCGCCTGATCCAGCGCAGCCTGGCGCGGCACACCCAACACCTGAATCGGTGCTTCGATAATGTTTTCCAGGGCGGTCATGTGCGGGAACAGGTTGAAGCGCTGGAACACCATGCCGATGTCCCGGCGCTGGCGAGCGATGTTGCGTTCAGAGTCGCGCACCAGACTGCCGTCAGCCCGCGTGCGATAGCCCATGGGCCGGCCGCTGACGCGGATTTCCCCAGCCTGAATGTCTTCGAGCAGGTTGATGCAGCGAATAAACGTGGTCTTGCCCGAACCTGAGGCGCCAATCAGCACCACCACTTCGCCACGGCGCACTTGCAGCGAGATGCCCTTGAGAATCTGCAGATCACCGAAGGACTTGTGAATGTTCAGCGCCTCGATGATCAGCTCGTCACTTTGATGCGCCATGATTAGCGTCCCCTCAGCAGTTTCAGCGTGTTGCGCCCGAACATCCGGCTGGAGGCCGGCGGCGGCGAAGAAGGTCTGTCGGACTGGCCGAAACGGTTCTCCAGCCAGCGCTGAAAGAAGCCCCACAGCGTGGTGAGCAACAGGAAATAAATCGCCACCACCAGGTACAACTCGAACACCCGAAAAGTCGCCGAGGTGACCATCTGCGTGCTGAGCAACAGCTCCTGCACGCCGATCACGCTGACCAGCGTGGTGTTTTTCAGCATCACGTTGAATTCGTTGCCCAGCGGCGGCACGATCACCCGAAACGCCTGCGGCAGGACGATACGGCGCATCAATTTGGCGAAGGTCATGCCCAGCGAGCGCCCGGCCTCGTACTGGCCCTTGTCCACGGCGCCGATCCCGGCGCGGATGATCTCGGCCATGTACGCGCCTTCGTTGAGGCCCAGAGCAATGATCGCCGCCTGGATATTGCCGGGGATCACCAGCCCGAACAGCTCAATGTCTTCGAAGCGAAAAATCCCGCCCGCCGCCAGCGCCGTGTAGAGAAAGACGATTTGCACCAGCAACGGCGTGCCGCGCATCAGCCACACATAAAAGCGCACCGGCAGATGCAGCAGAGGGTTCTTCGATAAGCGCAACAATGCGGCGGCCAGCCCCAATACACAGCCCAGCAACATCGCCAACACACTGATCAGGCAGGTCAGCCAGAGCCCGGTGAGGTACACGCCGCTGGGCTGCAACAGGTACTGCCAGAACACATCCCAATTGAAGTTCATCAACGCTTACCTCAATCGAGTGTGTCGCTGGAGACGTGCCACTTGTTCAAGAGCTGGTTATAGCTGCCATCGCTGCGCATGTCGGTGATGATCTGCTGCACCGCAGCGCTCAGTTGCGGATCGTCCTTGCGAATGCCCAGACCGGTCAGGATCCGGCTGAAGGCTGGTACCCCTTCCTCGAACAGGTCCGGAGCCATCGCGGCGTAATAACCGGCAGTTTCCACCGTGGTGCCGTAAGCGTCGACCTGACTGATGCGTAGCGCCTGAAAGGCATCGGTGTCGGTGTTGTAGACCACCAGTTTCATCGGCGGCTTGCCGGCCTTGGTCAGGCTTTCATTTTCGGTGTCGAGCAAGGTCTTGATGGTCGAACCGTTGAGCACCGCGATCTTGTGTCCGCTCAGATCCGCGAGGGTTTTCAGCGCCTTCGGATTGCCCTTGGGCACCACCACCGCCTGACTGGAATACATGTAGTTGACGATGTCGATCACCTCACGGCGCTCGGGCTTGTCGAACAACTGATCGACGATCATGTCGCACTGTTTGGCGAGCAACGCCGGGAGCAATCCGGAAAACGGAATCACCCGCCAATCAACTTTCTTGTCGCCCAGACGTTTGGCGATTTCCAGTCCCAGGTCGACGGTCAGCCCTTTGGGCTTCTGCGCTTCATCGAAGGACACCAGTGGCGGCGAATCCATGCCCGAGCAATAGGTGAGTTTGTCGACCTTGAGCAGACGCTCCGGCACCGTCGGTGCGGCAAGCGCCCACTGCGAACAGAGCCCGAGGGAAATTGCAGCCAGTAACAGGCGAGACGTATGCATGACCAGACACTCCAGTTCGGTTAGTAACGGGGCAGTACTCAAAGTCAAAACATCGGCGGATTCGGGTTCCGCTCTGTGGTTATTTTTCCGATTGCAGAAACTTGATCAGCTCGGGCACCGTGCCTTCGATGTGTTCACGCACCACGGCCTCGGCCTTGTGGGCGTCGCCGGCGCGAATCGCATCAAGGATCATCTGGTGTTCCTGGCGCGCACTCAGGGGCTTTTCGATGTGCTGCAGCCACAAGCGCATGGGCGCTTCGATCAGCGCGTAGAGGGCGCTGATCTGCTTCAGCAGCCGTGGGCGATCGCTGAGGCTGCACAGGTACTCATGGAACTTGCGATGGCGACTGACCCACGCCGCACTCTCCTCGCGGTAGTCATCCATTTCATCGAGAAGCCGCTCCAGCGCCGTCAACTGACGCTCGCTGATCTTTGGCACGGCAATACGAATCGCCAGTCCTTCCAGGGCGCTGCGCATCTCGAAGACTTCATGCATTTGCTCGACATCCAGACCGCTGACCACCGCGCCGCGGTTGGGCCGCAGCGTCACCAGGCCCTGCGCATCGAGGCGGCGAAAGGCTTCGCGCACCGGCATGCGGCTCATGCCGATTTCACTGGCAATGTCCTCGGCAATCAACCGGTCACCCTTGCGATAACGACCGCCGCAGATGCCTTCCAACAGAAAGTTGTAGGCCTCCTCCTCGGCGGTCATCGGTTGACGCTGGTCATAGGCGGGAGCGAATTGCATGGCAGCACCTTTTGTCTTTTTGTATCCAATTATCCACGGATACAAAAAAGCACGATGCATGCCAGATTTCTCCGCACCGTGCCAAGCGCTTGATTTGAATGATTTAAGCGGAAAACGGCGATCAGCTCCTGCTGCGCGGAACTTGAGACGTGCTACCCAATAGCTCATTGCGAGCCCCGGAAAGGTGCAGATTGGTAGCTGAGTAACACTCAGGTCAGCAGAACCCTTCCGGTACGTTTTTCAGCGAATTTTTCAGCGAATCGCATTCACTGCGTCACCACCACCTTGCCGATCATCTGCGGATGCAACACACAAAAATACTCAAACTCCCCCGGTGTATCGAACACCCAGGAAAAGCTGTCATTGGTATCCAGCGCTCCTGAGCGAAACACCTTGTGGGTTTCCGCCACCGTATGCGGAATCTGATCGTCATTGACCCACGTCACCTTGGTGCCGACGGCCACGGTCAGGTCCTTGGGGCCGAACATGAATTCCTTGATGTCGATCTTCACTTCCGTCGCCCACACCGGCATCGTCAGCAGCAGGCCCATCAGCGCCAACAGTTGCCTTTTCATTTGCGTGTCCTCGGTTAAACCAGTGTTGAGTCAATCAGTGCCAGCGGGTGATCGCCCTGGGTCGCACGCACGTCGGTGATCCCCAGGTAATTGCGCAGTTGATCGGCCGCTACCGTCATCGGCCCCGGCGACGGTGCGGCACCCGGTGCCGGCTGCGGATAGGCGGTGCCACGGGCGGTGTGGAAGGTGATATTGCCTTCGACTTTCTGGATCACCTGATGGATGTGCCCGTTCAGCACCGTCACCGAACCGTACTTGCGCAGCATCGCAATCGCCTGATCGCCGTCCTCGGTGCCCCAGCCCCACGGCTGATAAATGGTCCACAGCGGGATGTGGGTGAACACGACAATGGGGGTGCTGCTGCTGACCGCGCGCAAATCATCGGCCAGCCAGGCCAGTTGATCGGCGCCGAGGGTGGCTTCGTGACCGGCCTGGAAGTTGAAGACGTTGATCAGCCCAATGAAGTGCACGCCGTGATCATCGAAGCTGTACCAGCCGTTGCCTTTGGTGCCTTTGCCGTAGCGCTCCAGGTAAAGCTTGCCGCCGCCCTCGTCGAGGGTGTCGTGTTCACCGGGCACGTAATGCACGGTGGATGGCAGGCCCTTGAGCAACTGCGCGGCGGTGTCGAATTCCTCAGGCTTGGACAGGTGGGTGATGTCGCCGGTGTGCAGAATCAGTGCGGGACGTTTGGGTAGCGCGATGACCTTGTCGATCGCCACTTGCAGGGTCTTCACCGGTTCCGGATTGGCTTCCTTGTTGAAGCCGATGTGCGAGTCGCTGATCTGCACGAAGTGAAAGGTGCTCGCCAGTGCTTTGGGATCGCTGACGTTACCCGCATCGTCCAGCGCGAAGGCTTTGGGAACCCCACCGCTCAAGGCCCAGATGACCCCGGCCCCGGCCCACGCCGAGCATTTGAGCAGGGTGCGCCGGTCCGGGTTGAGCAAGCCGTCGGTGCGCAATGGGTGTTTTGCTTGAATGTCCATCGGTATGTCCTCGCGGGCGGACTACAGTGAGGTAGCTGACACGAGGTAAACCTTGCGACGCGAGGGTTTATTCCACGTCGTAAAACAAATTGTTTTTCGGGAATAAAAACCGGTGCAGCACGGTTATAGGGGTGTGACAGTGCGGAACCCACCATGAAGCGATTTGAGGAACTGATTGCGCCGCATCTGGACGCGGCCTACAACCTTGCGCGCTGGCTGACCGGCAACGACAGCGCCGCGCGCGACGTCGTGCAGGAAAGCGCCCTGCGCGCCTTCCGGTTTTTGCAGCGTTTCGCCGATGGCAATGCCAAGGCGTGGTTTCTGACCATTGTGCGCAACGAAAGCTACACCTGGCTCAAGGCGTCGGCCGGGCGCCATTGGGTCGCCCTCGATGACGACATGGCCTTTGATGACGGCGCATTGAGCCACAGTCAGACCCCGGAGCTGCTGGCGATTCACACTGAAAACGCCGCGCTGTTGCAACAAGCGCTGTGCGCCCTGCCGCCGGTGTTTCGCGAGGTGATTGTGCTCAAGGAACTCGAAGACCTGCCCTACAAGGACATCGCCCTGGTGGTCGATATTCCCATCGGTACCGTCATGTCCAGGCTGGCCCGGGCGCGGGCGATGCTCAAGCTCGAATTACTGAAGTTGCACGACCATGAATGAACTCGACTGCACGGTTTGCCAGACACAGCTGCACGGCTATCTGGATCAGGAACTGGACCCGGCGACAGCTGCGCAGGTGGCAGCGCACTTGAGCGCCTGCGCCGAGTGCGCGCGGCTGCATGATCAAGCGAAGTTGCTCAAGCTCAGCGTGAAGCGCCATGCGCCCTACTACCCCGCCCCCGCCTCATTGGCGGCCAGCGTGTTCGCCGCAGACAATCCTGCGCCGGGATTCATCCAGCGCTGGCAAAAATGGCTGGCCCCGGCCTTTTCCGCCGCAGCGCTGGCCCTGGCGATGGTGCTGTATATCGCCACTCCCGGCAGCGAGCAACCACTGATCGACGAGGCCGTTTCCAGTCACGTTCGTTCGTTGATGGGCGAGCATCTGAACGATGTGGTGTCGTCCGATCGCCACACCGTCAAGCCCTGGTTCACCGGCAAACTCGACTTCTCGCCTCCGGTGTTCGACTACACGGCGCAAGGCTTCCCTCTGCTCGGCGGGCGTCTGGATTACCTGCAACACCAGACCACCGCCGCCCTGAGCTACGGGCATGCCAAGCACATCATCAACGTGTTCATCTTGCCTACGAGCGAGGCTGATAAAGCCGTGCAAAGCCAGAGCGTGCGCGGCTTCAACGTGGTGTCGTGGCAGGCCGGACACATGCACTTCGTATTGGTGTCGGATGTGGAGAAAGGTGAGCTGGAGGCGCTGGGGCAGTTGCTCAGGAAAGGTGCCTGAGAGCCTGGAAAGGAAAAAGCCACGTCATTACTACGTGGCTCTCCTTACCGTTCAATCAAACTCAACGTCAGTGATCGTTTTTATCATCGTGACCTCGATCATCCAGATGCTTCGCTTTTGCTCTGAACAGCGGCGGTTCCTTTGCGCGAAGCTCTTCGCAGAGCGTTGGGTGGTAAATCTGCGCAACGCCCTCCGAGGCCCACCAGGCCCAGTACAGCCCTGTGACCATGACTGTACTCACGAGGAACCAGCCGCTAAAACCAATGATGGCGTTCAGCGTGAGCATCAAGGTCTCGACATCGTTGCTTATACCCACCCAAGCATTGAAAACCGCGGACACGCCTAAGCCGAATATCAACTCTCCAGCCTGGTACCGTTTAGTTCGTGCCTCGTCTCTCATGGCATCGGCGGCCTCCCAACGCTTCCAGGCAAATTCATCTTCCTGCCTGATACTGTGTTCGCGCAACGCGCTATGTGTCACGTATCCATGATGAATGTCGTATTGCACATGTCCTTCGAACCATTGCCAGGGCAGATAAATGCCCGCGATACATACGAATCTGGCGATCGCCGGGATCACTAGCGAAACGATCAGGCAAAACGATGTAACGCCCACAAAAACGGTGCCAAGACGCTCCCACAACATCGCCATATTGCCGGAAAAACCCATCAGATTCTGATGCAGTGCAAAGGCGCAAAGCGAGTCTAGAAAAAGACATACATAGGTGAGCTTCAATGCCCACCGCAACTCCCAGGCTTTTTCGAAAACAGCTCCGGGCAATCCGGCGACAGGATTTGCCGATTTCAGGCCGTCTTTATTTTGATCCACGTTTATAACTCCATTGTCGTAATACTGCGAATGGGCGACTAAGACACCAGGCATGGCCTTGCTCTCAGCGTGAAAATTGAAGATGACAGACAGTACGCAAGACTCTCAACTCAACTATGTGCAGTTGCTCACACTGAACCCGGCGGAACGCTCCCGGCCATCGCACGCCCGCCGCAGTCTCAAGGCAAAATCCCCGCGCATTCACTACGCTTGAGAAATCCGCCTCGGTGCAAGCCCGGCAAACACATTGAACATTGCACGTGGGCCGCTGTTCCAGATGATTCAGCTACAGATTCAAGGACGAGCATATGGATGTTTTCGCTCCTGCAACGCCGGTTCCACCTCAGCAAAGTGCAATCACTCGCCGTCTGGCCTTCGCGGTCGGCGCGCTGTTTGTCGTTGGGGTGATTGCTACTATCGGCACCTTGCTCAGCATCGCTACTCGACTGGATCGCGAGGATGTCGAGGAGACGCGGTTCTATACCGCTCGTGCGTTGGAAAATCGCATCAGCGCGTCGAAAAGCTATATCACCAGCTACGCCGACTGGACCACGGCCTACGAACACCTGCACGCCCAAGTCGACACCGACTGGGCCTTTACCCAGCAGAACATCGGCAAGACGCTGTTCACCACTGACGGTTATGACGGCGTGTTCGTGCTGGATCGGCAACGCACCAAATACGCTGTGGTGCAAGGCGAGCAAGAAAACGGCGACCTCTCGCGTTGGCTCAAGGTCACCGCCGCCGCGCTGGTGGATCAGGTGCAGAGCCAGGCTGATCTGACCGTGCCCATCAGCACCTATTCGCTGTTCGACGGCTGGCCGGCACTGGTCACGGCGGCGGCTATCCTGCCTAACGATGAGCGTCCGGTGGGCGATCCCAAACAAACTTCGGTACTGGTGTTCGTCGACAAGCTCACGCCCAGCAAACTGCAGGCACTCGGCACGGCCTATGGCCTGAACAACCTGATGCTGACCCAGGATGATCAACTCGCCAAGACGCAACCGCGCGTGCCGCTGGACAGCACCGGTTACAGCTTGACGGCGGATCTGGAACGCCCCGGCCAGCAATTGTTGTGGTCATTGCTACCATCACTCGGCGCGGTGCTGGTGGTGCTGATGCTGTTGACTGCGTATTTCCTGCGCTACGCCTTGCGCTCGTCCACTTACGTCGACCATAGCTTCAGCACCTTGCAGGCCTCGAACCAGGCACTGGAAGCGGCCAACCATGCGCTGGAAGCCAGTGAAGAACGCTTTCGCGCGGTCGCCGAAGCGGCGTCGGACTGGATCTGGGAAGTCGACAATCAACTGCGCCTGACCTACCTCTCGGCGCGCTTCAGTGAAGTGACCGGTTACCCGCAAACCCAGTGGATCGGCCAAAGCATCGGGCAATTGGTGTCATGCGATACCACACCGCTGGAGCTGTGGCTGAAGAAACTTACCGAAGACAGCAATGCCAGCGACCTGCGTTGCACCTATCGCGATCACGCCGGGCAGCAACGTCATTGCCGGTTGTCGGCACGCCCGATCCTCGACAAGCACGCCGTGAGCGGCTATCGCGGCACCGCCAGTGACATCACCGACGAAGTCGCCGCCCATGCGCAGATCCAGCACCTGTCGATGCATGACGCCCTTACCGGCCTGCCCAATCGCAACCAGTTGGCGCGTTATCTGGATGATGCGCTGCAGCTCAAGGAACATGCGCCAGCGCTGTCGCTGCTGGTGATCGATCTGGACAACTTCAAGCCGATCAACGACTCCCTCGGCCACCCGGCGGGCGATGCCGTGTTGCAGGAAGTCGCCAGTCGCCTGCGCGAATGCACCCGTGAGCTCGACATCGTCGCCCGCCTGGGCGGTGACGAATTCGTCGTGGTGCTCAATGGTATGGACACTCGGCAAGAGGTCGACCGCTTTTGTACCCGGCTGGTCGAGAGCCTGCATCAGCCGATGGTCTTCGAACATCACCCGCTGCACGTCGGCGCCAGCATCGGCATCGCCCTGAGCCGCCGTCAGGGCTTCGTGCCAAGCGAGTTGATCCGTTGCGCGGACATCGCGCTGTATCAGGCCAAGTCCGAGGGCAAGAACACCTGGTGCTATTTCGAAGCGCACATGAGCGACCAGATCCAGACACGCCGGCAGATGGAAAGTGATTTGCGCGGTGCGCTGAATAATGACGAATTCGTCCTGCACTACCAGCCGCGCTATACGGTCGACGGCAAGCACATCGTTTCGGTCGAAGCCCTGGTGCGCTGGCAGCATCCGACCAAGGGCCTGCTCGGGCCGGACGTGTTCATCAGCCTTGCGGAGCAGACCGACCTGATCGTGCCGCTGGGACGCTGGGTACTGCGCGAAGCCTGTGAAACCGCCCTCACCTGGCCGGCGGACATCCTGTTGTCAGTCAATCTGTCGCCGGCGCAGTTCACCCTCAGCGATGTCGTCGAAGACGTGCGCGAAGTGCTGGTGCAGACGCGTTTCCCGGCCAGTCGCCTGGAGCTGGAAATCACCGAAAACGTCATGCTGGTCGACACCGACGGTGCGCTGGCGACGATGAATGCGCTCAAGCAACTGGGCGTGCGCCTGAACATGGACGACTTCGGTACCGGCTACTCGTCCCTCGGTTACCTGCGCGCCTACCCGTTCGACGGGATCAAGATCGACAAGCGTTTCATCGCCTCGATCAGCAACGGCGCCAATGATCGCGCGGTGGTGCAGGCGATCATTGGTCTGGGCAAAGCCATGGGCCTGACCGTGACCGCCGAAGGTGTCGAGACTGAGGAACAACTGGAGATTCTCGGCAAGGATCAATGCAACGAGGTGCAGGGCTACTTCATGAGTCGGCCGATCGACAAGACCGCGTTTGCACAGTTGTTGAAAAGCGTCAGGACCGAGCCGGCCGATCACTCGTCACCCAAGAAAGGGCGCGTCATTTAGCCGGCCTTACATCACTGTCAATATTCAATCATTGAAATGCACAAAGCCCGTTTCGACACGCTTCGTTAATGCGGCTTTCCTGTTGACTTTAATCGGTTCTGTTCAGGGTGTGTTTAGGGCCGTCATGCTTGAATAGTCCTCGTTGCGGGCTAGGCTCGAAGTTAATCTCGCGCCACACACAAGTTCAATGCAGGCGTCACCGGACTGTCAGGATGGCAGTCAAAAGAACAACTTCACTAAAGGGTTAACGATGGATCGATATGATGCCTCGCTGGTTGTAGAGCGCACTTCGCGGGCTGGAATGTTGACGGGACTGATTACGAGAAATCCCTGCCTGAGCATTTTTTTCATGACACTGGCCGTGTTCATGGCATTGCAGTACAAACCCGCTGTCCTCAACTACACAACACGCTTTGTCGATTTTGCCGAGTACATGTTGCTGCACGGTGTCACGCTGTTCCCGATTGCCGACGACCTCAAGCCTTATCCCGACTACACGGTCCTCAATACGTTGTTGGTCTATCTGGTTTCCTTGCCGTTCGGCCGGGTGTCCGTTCTTTCCATGGGTTTTCCGTCCTGCGTGGCCGCGTCGCTGATGTTGGTATTCATTTATCGGCTGGGGGCGCTGCACAGCAAGAAATGGGGTGCGTACGGCGTTCTTTTCAGCCTGCTGACCTGGGCCTTTCTTGACGGCGTCAACTCGCTGGCACTGGATATCTATCCGGCGTTGTTAACGGTGATGTGCTTCTATTTTGCCTATTCGGCGGAAATGAAAAAGGACCCGCGGCGCCTGGTGTTTCTGTACCTCGGTCTGGCTCTGGGATTCGCGTTTCGTGGGCCTATTGGCTTGATCGGACCTGCGAGTGTCATTGGCGCTTATTACTTGCTGAGCCGGCAGTGGCGCCTGTTGCTGCTGTTTTCATTGCTCTCGGGCGTGATTCTGGCGGTGGGGGTTGTGTTGCTGGCATGGGCGGCCTACTTGCAAGGGGGGCAAGCGTTTCTCGAGGAAGTGCTGAACATGCAAGGCATCGGACGCTTCGGTTCCGACCACGCGCCACGCTATTACTTCTACTTCTCCGCCGGCCTGTTGACCTACGGCATCACGGTGTTTTACGCCATCAACGTGATTCTCAGGAAGTACAAACTGTTCTTTCGCCCAACCCGCGATAAAGACATCGACCTGCTGCTCTATCTGAGCGGGTGGCTGTTGGTGCTGCTGGTGCTGTTCACTGTTCCCAGTTCCAAGAAAGCGCGCTACATCCTGGCAATCACCCCGGCCATTTCGCTGCTGGCCGCCTACCTCTTCGTCAGCAAGGAAGCCGTCTTCGTACGCGCCAGAAACGGCCTGCTGAATTTCTGCCTGAAGTTGCCCATGCTGGGGTTGGGGATGCTGGTGGCGGTGCTGGTCTACAACAACTTCGCCAATGTCCCGTTACAGCCCAACTACCTCGGCGCAGGCCTGGGGCTGTCCGCGTTGTTGAGCTTCTATCATGTTAAACAGGAGTACTTCGTCGCACATCCCTATCGCGAGTTCTTGACGCTTTCGTTTGGGGTAGCGGCATTTCTGATACTGGATATGTTTTTCTTCAACCCAATCACCTACCACTTGGAACTCATGATCGAACCCACGCCGAAGTTTCTGCCGTATTGGTTTTGGTGAAGCCTCTTCCTGATTCATGAGTCAGCGATACGACTGTCCAGTATCCATATGTTGGTATCTGACAGGGTCATGACGCAATCTGGCTACGGAATCGTCGGAAATGTTCGTCGATTAAGGGCACGCCATGGCCCCAGCAGGGCCGGCACAAAAGCAGTCGTTTGCAGCAGGAAAAAAATAAAGGTGGCGCCCGCTTTCGCGAGCGACACCTTCATCCACTGCCCGCTAATCAGGCCTTCTTGCTCGCCTCTTCCAGCGCTTTTTCAGCGTTGAACCCGTCGAAGTTCTCGAATACGCCCAGAAAGGCCGATTCGTGTGCTCACTGAACTGCTGATCGAGTTCTTCGGCGAAACACCACACCTGGCGGTGCAACCGCTGTCACATCAGGCAGACTTCAGGTGATGCGGGCAAGCTATCCAGAAATGCGCCAATCTGGCGCTTGCATCGCAAGTGCACCGTCGGGATCTGCGGGCCAATGGCCTGACGCACCGCCTCGATACCAGGGCGATAGCCACGATCGAAATTCCATACGAAGTTCAGGAATGTCAGGTACGCCCGATCAAGCTTCTCTGTACAACCTGCAGCAAGGTCTGCACGAGGTCGATTCAATACGCTGCGCAGGATCACCCGAGTGAAGCAGGTGAGCCGCGGCGTATCGAGCCAAATGATCAGATCGGCACGAGGCAGGCGCAGGTCGAATGTGCGACGGGCATAGTTGCCTTCACAGATCCAGGCATCCGCTGATATCGCTTCTCTGACGCGTGCGCGAAACTGCTCGGCGTCTGGCTCGATCCAGCCGGGTTCCCAAAACAGGGTATCCAGATGCACCACCGGCAGACCGAGACGCCTGCCCAAGGCACGGGCAAGGGTAGATTTGCCGCTACCGGCATTGCCAAGAATTACAATCCGTTGCATGGGAACTCCCTGTCGAGAAAAAGCCGGCAATTGTGCGGTTTTTGCAGGGTCAGTTAAAGACTGATGGACAACCGCGCCATCGACGTAAGTTTTTGCAGGCTGTTTTGCTATTTGCAGGCCGGGGCAACGTGTCGCCGTCGTTAAGCGGTTGCTTTCGGCCAAAAGCGGTCATCCTGCACCGTTAGGTGTCGACCCATTGCGACCATTCGTAGGAGCCACCACAATCGGAGGACTGTTGGTGGTGAGGTGACACATAGTGAGGATTGAAGTATCAGAGGAAGCCGACTGGAAGCTTTTCGAGGACTTGGCCCGGGTTATTGAGCAAGGGCTGGGCGGTTGCTGGAAAGAGAGGCTTGATGGCCCGGACCAACGCTATTGGGATCTGTTGGTGGATGAACACACGCTTACCCTGCACCTTGAACACTATTTAGGCATTTCAGTGGACATTCCCGATAGCGCAGATGACATTGCTCGAAGAGTATGTGCGTTGCTCAAGCAGCCTCCTTTACGGGTAAGCCCGCTCTAACAAAGATCCCAACTGATCTAGAAGGCAGGTGTGGGTCGATTTCTGTCTGTAGCCACCGTCAGCTTGTGGCCGACAGCGGTCGCTTGCCGATGTCCGCTTCTGGCCGATTTTTGTCTGTCGCCACCGTCAGCTTTGGGTCGAAAGTCGTCGTTCGGTAACCACATCGGAACCTCGCTACTCCCCGCAGGATCGGGTAACAGCGTGGAGATGTGAATCGACTGAGTCGTTGCGTGTTTAACAGATCGCCATCCTGGAAGCGGCTACTTTAGTGGAGATTGAAGTGGACATTGACTGTCTATTAAAAAAAAGGCAACTGAACGTGCAAGAGCAAAATGCTCTTGTGGCCCACACACTCATTGTAACCGCCAAAGCTTGGCTGGCCAGAGGGGGCCCTCTCGCCTTAAAAAACTATGGCGAGTCGAAAGGCGTTAGATGGTCAGAAACCGTCGTACTCGGCCTTGAAGTTGACTTTCCCGGAATGCCACGCCTTTATGGTCTTTTGCTCACTCACGCAGAGCGGTTCATAGAGTTTGAAATTGATACCGATAGCACTCATAGGTACGTGGAATCGGTGAGTCAATGGGAGGATGTTTCTGCTAATCAGGACTACGCGTCCCGAAAGCGCGGCACTGGAAAGGGCTTCGCAGCAATTGCTCTCCAGGTGAGGCGCGAACTTCTATACGGCGTTTAGGTGTGAATCACTGAAGCAGAGACTCCATTGTTGATCGTAAGCCGCATTTAATGAGTGGCAGCTTTCGGCCAAGAGCTGCCCATCAGTTGCGTCGACTGCTACTCTCTGCGGTCTCTGGACTCAGTGCTGCTTATAACGTGAGACTTTATGAATAAACAACTCGCCATTTTGATCAGCGACTACCAAGCAAGTGTTGGCACCGCTGTGGACATGATGCATCGGTCTGGTATTCCGCGGCCCTTGACCAATATGGATTGGGTGGGCACTGACATTCCTCAGCGCGGAGAGTTAGAAGGCGGAGTTCGTTACTTCAAGCACGGCTATGGCTGCGCGGTTAGTCTCCCCACAGGTACAGTAGACTTTGACTTTGGGGCTCATGGTGAGATCGGTGGCTTCGACGCGTGGCGACTTGCTAGTTTCGCAGGTGACAAGTTGTCGGAATACGGTTTTGCTGATGAGGATGCACTCACAGAGTGCTTCAAAGCGGAAGTTGCTGCCGGTTCTCTAGTGTATTCCGGGTACATTCTCTACTACGTAGCGGACGACACCTCACAATTTCTGTCGAAATAGTCCGTTCTATCCGTGCATTAAGTTCTCACTACAGGGCGCCTGCCTGGATTTGCCATTTTCGACCACCTACCACCGCCAGGTTTGGCCGATTAATCCCGTTCCGACAGGCAAAAATCGACCCAAAGCGGACAATACGGAGAACCTATGTACACAGTGACCGTCGTTAGCGAACGGCCCGACTTCAGATGTCTTCTGGATTTGCTCTATGGCCCTGGGCGAAACGTAGACACGGATGGTGATTCATACCCTGTGAACAGCCGCTCTTGGACATACCTGTATGTGAAGGACAGAGAGAGCGATGACCCTTACATCGAAATCCATGCGAGCGAGGTAGATGTCTCAAGGTTTACCGTGCAGTCCAACTCGTCGAGGCTGGAGGCCCTGGCTGCGTTGTACTTGTACCTGACCTGTGGTGGGTCAATCTCCTCTTCAGATCAGGCACTTGATAAAGCCGCCATCGAAATGTTGTGCGACAGATATTCCGTTGAGCTCTGCCGAGCCCATGGATCTATTTGGCATCAGTCGGCAGATAACGCACCTTACTCACAGTAGTGAACGACGGCTTGTTCCGGAGCGCGCAAACGTCCGCTCTTGGCCGATAGCTGCCAGCCAAAGTCAACTATTTCCAACTCAACGCAGACATTGCACGGGATGGCGTTGGTTATCTCCAGACGTCATTCGAAGCCGTTCTTTCGCCATCTTCACGCCCAGTGTTCAAAATATCTCGGGGCACTCTCTTCAATTTTGATGAGCGATGGAATTCACCGGCGCTAAATTCCATTCGGTCATCGCGGCCCCTGCCCCTGACTCAAGTGGAGTTCTGAACCAGGGATCACAAATACCAGCGGTACTCCCGCGCACTGATCTCCTGCATGAATGCCAGGTGATCCTGACGCTTGTTCTCGCAATACACGTCGACAAACTCGGCGCCCAGTCCCGCCCGCAGTTGCGGCTGATGCTGCAACGCGCGCACGGCATCGAGGATTTCCGTCGGAAAGTCGATGCCGCTGTCGCGGTCGTCGTTGAGTGGCGGAATCGGTTCCTTGCCTGATTCCAGACCATGTTCCAGGCCCACCAGAATCGCCGCCAGCACCAGATACGGGTTGGCGTCGGCACCGGCCAGTCGGTATTCGATGCGCAGGTTTTTCGTGTCCGACTCGGGGATGCGCAGGCACGCATCGCGGTCTTCGTAACCCCAACTCGCCTTGGTCGCGGTGTTCACCGTGCCGCTCAAGCGGCGCATGGCGTTCTGGTTTGGGGCGAAGATCGGCATGCTGTGCGGCAGCAAGTCCAGGCAGCCGTCCACCGCATGACGCAGCGCTTGCTGGTGATTGGCGGCCAGCAGGTTGTTGCCGGCCGCGTCATACAAACTGACATGCACGTGCATGCCGCTGCCCGGATGCTCCACGTACGGCTTGGCCATGAAGCTGGCGCGATAGCCATGCTTGAGCGCGACGCCACGGGTGCTGCGACAGAACAGCGCCGCCCAGTCGGCTGCGCGCAAGCCGTCGTCCAGATGGCCGAAATTGATCTCGAACTGCCCCGGCCCCAGCTCTGCGGTGATCACCGTGGCGTCGATACCCTGAGCCCTTGTCGCCTCAACCATTTCATCAAGCACCGGGGCAAAGCGTGACAGGCGTTCGATGTGCATGTTCGGCTGATCATCGGCGTCGTCGGTCAGCGCGTCCCGAGGGAATTGCGGCAGGCCGTCGCGCAGTTTTTTATCGAACAGATAGAACTCCAGTTCGAATGCCACCACCGGGTGAATGCCCTTGGCCGCCAGTCTATCCAGTACCTTCGCCAACACTTCACGAGGTTCGAACTCGATGGGTTTGGCGGTGCCGTCGGAGGTAATCAGCATCTGCCCCAGCGGCTGATTTTCCCAGGTTACCGGCTTCAGAGTGCCGGGCACCAACCGGCGCACGGCGTCCGGGTCGCCGTCGTTGAAACAGTAATCGCCAATCTTGAACAGACCGCCCTGCACGCCCAGCAGCACACAGTTCTGCGGCAGTTTCAGTGCACTGCCCGCCGCGACTTTTTCGAGCATGTCCACCGGATAGCGCTTGCCGTAGAAGTGCCCCGGAATGTCCAGGGAAATCAGGTCGACATAACGCACTTCGGGGTAGCGTTGGCGAAACGCGCGCACTTCGGCGAGCAGGTCAGAGCAAACAGCGTCCATCGTGTTCATCCTTTGTTGTTATCAGGTGTAGACCCAGAGCACACGGGTGAGCTGCCCCGTGAGGTTGCCGTAGCGGCAATGGGTGTGACTGTCGAATTGAAAGCTGTCGCCGGCCCTTAAGGTGACCGGCTCGTCGTCGTTGCCCAGCCACAAGGTCAGCTCGCCTTCGAGCACGTAGCCGCCCTGCTCCGAGCTGTCGCTCATGTGCCGGTCGCCACTGCTCGCGCCCGGTTCCAGGTGACTTTCGAGCATGAAGAACGACGCGCGCATCTGCGGCGACACCAGAATGTCGGTGATGCCGTTGGCGTAATACAGCGTGCGGCGTTCGTCCGGGCGGGTCACCCACGGCAACTCCTTGGGCTTGGGCAGACTGTAAAAATAAGTGGTCGGCACACCAAGGGTTTCGCTGATCGCGGTGAGGTCGGCCACGGTCGGGCGCGACAGGCCGCGTTCGACTTGCGAGAGAAAACCCACCGAACGGCCGATTTTGTCGGCCAGCTCTTTGAGGGTGTATTTCTTGTGCTTGCGCAGGTCGTGGATCAGGATCGCCAGCGCAGCGATTTCTTCTTGCTTGTTCATGGCCGGGTTTCCAGAAAATTTTTCATCAAATGCTGTCGCGCAGTCGATACCAGGCCTTGCCGACCGCTTCCAGCGGCGCGGCGAGGTATTTGCCGCCGGGGAAGCGGCCATTGCTCAGGCCCTGATACAACGCCAATTCATCCTCCTTGCCGAGAATCGCCTCGGACACGGCGCGGGCGGCGGCCAGCGTCGGTAGCACGCCGTGGCCCGAGTAACCCTGCAACCAATAGCGATCACCCTCACGGCCAACGTCCGGGGTGCGTTTGATTGTCAGGTCGATGTGCCCGCCCCAGGCGAACTCCAGAGCGACCCCTTTGAGTTGCGGAAACACCCGCTCGAGAAACGGCCGAGTCGCCGCCGCAATGTCCTTGGGCATACCGCCCAGGTAAGTGCAGCCGCCACCGAACAGCAAGCGGTTGTCGGGCGTGCGACGGAAGTAATCGAGGACGAACTGGTTGTCGGTCACGCAGACGTTGCTCGGCAGCAGCGCGGTGGCTTGCTCCGGCGTCAGCGGCGCGGTGGCGACTTGGTAGGTGCCGACCGGCAGGATGCAGCTTGAGAGTTGTGGATCGAGTTGATCGAGATAGGCGTTGCAGGCCAGCACCAGCACATCAGCCTTCACCGAGCCGCGCTCGGTGTTGACCCGAAAACCGTTGCCCTCCTGCTGATAACTCAACGCTTTGCTTTGTTCATGAATGCGCCCGCCGGCACGCTCGATGGCGGCAGCCAGTCCAAGGGCGAGTTTCAGCGGATTGAGGTGCGCACCTTCGGCGTCGTAGAGGCCGGCCTGATAGCGTTCACTGGCGACCCATTGCGGCAGGTCTTCGCGGGGAATGAACTGCAGGCCGTCGTGGCCCCACTTGTGACTGGCCTCGTGTTGCCATTCAGTCAGCAGGCTGACCCGCCGCGGCATCACCGAAGTCCACAAATGGCCCGGGCGATAGTCGCAGTCGAAGCCATGCCGCCCGGGCAGTTCGCGCAGTTCCTGCGCGGCCCAACGCATGCCGTCCCACAGACGCCGGGCGCGCTCATAACCGAGCGCTGCTTCCAGCGGCGGCATGTCGCACGACCAGCCCAGAATCGCCTGCCCGCCATTACGCCCCGACGCGGCCCACGCCACACGACTGGCTTCCAGCACGGTGACACGCTTGCCGGCCAAGGCCAGGCGCAACGCGGTGTGCAGCCCGCTGAAACCGGCGCCGATGATCACCACTTCGGTGTCGTGCTCACCTTCCAGAACGGGCCGTGTGCTGAGAATATCGGCGCAACTGTGGGCGTAATAGCTGGCGACATGCTGCTGGGACTGCTGAAACATTCGGCGCCTCATGAAATTATGTTTTTATAATTTCATGAAAATCTATACGAATAATTTCACGCCAACAACCCTGACATGAATCTGCGCAGGTTCTATGCCTTTACTTGTAGGTAATGGTGAAATTCGCCGTGGCCGTCGCACTGCCCGGCTGTGGGCCTGTGGAATTGCCGGCGGTCTGGATGTAGCGTGCGCCAAATTCCAGCACGGTGTTGCCATCCTGCACCGGCATCACCGGCACTTCGACGCCCAGCGGCATCGGCGTGCCGTCCTTCTTCAACACCTGCACGGCAACGCCGCTGGCGGTGGCTTCGGAGTTGAGCCCGAGTACGCCTTGGGTGCCATCGACGATCATCGAACCTTTGGCGCCGTCGAGGCGGATGTTGGCGGTGTTGCCGCTGAAATAGTTCCAGGTCGGGTTACCGGTGTAGGTTCCGGCAATGCAGCTTTCCAGGGTGATGTTGAAGCCCTGAGTCTCGGTCACACTGCCGGGCCCGTTGAATACGCGGCGCTCCCAGTTTTTCATCGGCACGTCGATGATGCTGCCCACGCCTTCGGGCATGCTGCACCCGGCCACGGTCACGCTGCCGGTCAGGCGGCCGTCGATCCAGTCGAACGGCGTGCCATTGTTGTCGATCGTGACGGTATACACCTGTAAGTTGCCGAAATCGTGGTTGCCCGCTGGAATGGGCCCTGTCTTGATCAGGATCAGACTGTTGTTGGTATTGGAGGCAAAACCACCGCTATTGCAGCCGACAAACGTCAACGGAAAGTACCAACTGCCGGAGGTCAGGCAGAGGTAGCTGGGGCGACTCTCGTTGACCATCCCTACCCCGACGCCGGGAATGTTCGTGGCGTAGAGCTGGCTACCTTGTACAGCCCCGATGGCTGCGGTGACCGTGGGCAACTTCGCACCCAACATGTTGGCCTGGATCGAAAACGGCACGGTTGTCGTGCAGTTGATGATCGGGAACCGGGTGTACTTGACCAGACCGATGGTCGATCCCACACGCGCATCCTGGGGAATGTACACATCCCCGATGGGGTGCACGCTCTGGGTCGCGCTGGTTGACCTACAGTCGGCCAACGCCATCTCTGACAGCACAAACGGTACCGCCGCCAATGCGCTCAGCAGCAGGCGCTTTTTCCACGTTTTCATGTGTTTCATGGACGAACTCCTCGACACACGGCATCCATCACCCGGTAACCATCGGTAGCCGGGGTGTTGCCGATATCCAGTTGAATTTCACAGGTTTGTGCGGCTTTCTCGCCCCACTTCATGGTGTAGGTCTTGCCGCTGCCGGCGGACAGCAGCACCTGACCGGCCTGCCCTACCACACCGACGCTGGCGCCCTGCTCGTCATGTACCGTGGTGCCGAACGGCAGCAACTTGCCGTCCTGCAAACGCACGTTGAGCAGGATTTTTTCCGAACGGCTCGCAGCGAACGTCGCCTTGACCACCGCGCCGCGACGCGGCACCACGTTGGTCACGCCTTCGGCGATGTCGACGCTGGTATCCAGCTCGCTGGTGTCGACTGCCACGCGGTTTTTGCGGTACGGCGTGACGTACGGCACCAGCGCGTAGCCCTTGTCGTTGGTCAGGGTGCCCGGCGCGTTGAGCACGCCGACCTTCGGCGTGTCCTTGACTTCGACCAGCGCCACGGTTTCGCCAAGGGTCTGGCCAAACTCCAGGCCATCGCTGTGCGCCAGCACCGAACCGGCGGCGCTGACCGACGTCTGCTTGTAACCCTGACCGACGCTGACCCCCGCGCCCAACTGGGCAAACGGTGCGCGATAGCCGACCATCGCCGAGCCGTTGTTGCCGGTGTTCTCCACGCGGTTGGCGTTGACGCTGTAGTTGAGGTTGCCGTCGCGTCCGCTCAGACCGGCACGCTGATCGAGGCTGCCATCGTTGTTGCGGGTCACGCTGAACGTACCAGTGTTGCGCGACTGGCCCAGCGGCATCGAGACGGTGAACACCAACTGGTTGTTGTCACCGAACGAGTCGGTCAGGGTCTTGCTGGCATACACGCCATAGGTCACGCCCTTGTACTGGGTGTTGAAGCCCAGTTGCATCTGCTTGTCTTCGCGCGAGGTGCCCCAGTAGTTCTGCTTGCTCATGTTCAGGTAGAACGAGCCATAGTTGTCCAGCGCCTGGTTGATGCTGGCCTCGACCTTGCTGCGTTTGGAGAACTGGCTGTATTCGTTGGGTTGCTGCAGATCCACGGCCTCGGCGAAATCCCGATAGCCTTCGGTGGAGTAGCGATAACCGGCAAAACGCACCGACGTGCCGGTTTCGAATGCCTTGCCATAGCGCAAGCCGACGCTTTGGCCTTTCTTGCTTTCACCCTTGGCCGAGACCGACGTCGGCACATCGGTCTGCGCCTGAGTCACGTCCACCGAGACCGCACCGAGGCTGCCCAGGCTTTTGCCGACACCAACGGTGCCGGCGCGATAGAAGTCGGCACCCAGCAAACCGCCGTACAACGTCAGGTCGAACGGCAAACCGTACGCCGCCGTGGCCTGGCCGAACATCGGGCGCTCGCCGCCGTTGGCCGCGTTGTACTCACCGGCCGTGACGCTGTAGCGCCAGGTTTTCTCGCGCAACATGTTGGCCAGCGTCGCGTACGGCTGGGTAAAGCGCCGCTCGCGGCCGTCGGCTTCGGTGATGATCACTTCCAGATCACCGCTGCCCGAGGCGGCGTTGAGGTCGTCGATCTCGAAGGCACCCGGCGCCACGTAGGTGGTGTAGAGCGAGTAGCCATTCTGGCGCACTTCGACCTTGGCCTGGGTTTCGGCAATGCCGCGAATGATCGGCGCATAGCCCTGCATCGAGTCCGGCAACATGCCCATGTCCGAGGCCAGTTGCACGCCACGAAACGGCACGCTGTCGAACACATCGCCTGGGGTAAAGCTTTCGCCGAGGGTCAATGTGCCCTTGAGCGAGGTGATATCGCGCTGCGCATAGGTGTTGCTGCGCTGCCAGTCACTGCCACCCTCCTTGTCCTGACGGAACGAAGAGCTGGAGCGAAAGCGCCAGTCGCCAAGGTTGAAGCCACCGTTGGCATAGAGGTTGTACTGGTTGCCGCTACCGCGCGCATCGCTGTGGGTCTGCGCTGCCGAAAACTGGTAATTGAGCATCGCTGCATTGATCCCGCGATCCCACTCCGAAGGTGCGACATAGCCGGCCGCATCGCGGCGCAAGGCGATCTGCGGTACGCTGATGTCCAGCGCGAGGTGACCGGCATCGAAGCTCACCGACGCACCGTCGATCAGCGCCGCCAGATCCATGCAGTCAGGCAGGATTTCGCCGGGCACCTGGAAGGCTTCGATCTTCACCCCCAGCTCCTGCAGAAATGCAGGCGACAGGCACGCGCGCACTTCGCCGCTGGCCTCGTCTTTGGCGAACGTCATGTCGCGACGATCAAAGAAGCTCTGGTTCAGGCGAATCACCACCGGGTAGGTGCCCGGGCCGATGCTGCCGCTGTTGCCGATGGCGTCCAGGTCCAGGTTCGGACCGGCACTGGCACCGCCAAACGACTGCATGAAACCTGCATCGAACTTCGCCGGTTCACCGGCGTGGGCGACGTTGCTCAGGCACGCGGCCACGACGGCCACCCACAACGGCAGCGGCGCAAACGGCACGGAAAAACGGGAGCTGGATGAGGCTTCGATTCGCATGGCAATACTCACTACTACTGCCGCCGCGCCACAGGTGTGGCACGCCGATTCAATCGCAGGGAAAAGGGATGAAGCGTCAGCGGGCGCCGTTCAGCGCAACGCTCTTGGGATCGGTGTAGCCGCCGTAGTCGTTGATCGCGGAGTACACCACTTCGCCGCTGGTGCCCTTGAAGCCCGGCAGCGGATAACGCTGGCTGCTCATCGGTGCGACCATTTTCGGTTCGGCGACTTCAACGCTCTGTGCACCCGACTTGGCTGTCACACCAATGAACGACACGTGGTACGGCGAAGGGTTGTTGACCACCAGTACGGCCTGGCCCTGCTCCTGCGTCAGGCTCCATTGCAACTGCGACGCGGCATCCAGCGCGGTGCCCTTGAGGCCCGTCGGGCGATAGAACAGCTTGACCCGGGTGCGCATGGCGATCTTCAACGTGTTGGCATTGCCCTCACTGGCCACCGGAATTTCCTGGGCGTTGAAGTAAAAGACCGATTCGCGATCCGTCGGCAGATTGCCCGCGACTTTCTGGATCCGCACCATCTGTTCTTTGCGCGGATCAAGGCGAAACAACGGTGGCGTCGAGACAAACGGCGTCGCCGTGGTCATGTCATCCGCCTCGGTGTTGACCCAGGTCTGCACCATGTACGGTTGCGAGGTGGTGTTGCTGACAGTGATGGACGCATCACGCTTGCTGCCGTCGAACACGATCCGCGTGCCGCCGAGCATCACACCGGCGTGACTGACGCTGCTCAGCAATGTGCTGCCCAGCAGCAGCGCGATGGCCGATGCGGTTTTGAAGGGGGAAGTCAGTTTTTTCATTTCGATCATCCTCTGGCCGCCCGGCCACTGGCACGAGCGAGGGGATGGCCGCTGCCATCCAGGACAGCAGCGGCGCATCAACAGGGCTTACTCGTAGTCGACGGTGAACGCCGCTTTGGCGTTGGCCGGACCGGAAGTCGCAGCACCGGTGGCGATGTAGTTGGCGGTGAAACGCAACGGCTGGGTCAGGTCCAGGTACGGAGCCGACTCAAGGCCCAACTGCACGTCTTTGCCAGTGGCGTCCTTGATCTGTACGGCGACGTTGGTCGCGGCGCCGGCGTCCGGGGTGATGCCAATCCACTGACCGCTGGAACCGGCATTGCCGCTCAGGGACAGGAACTTCACCGTGGCGCTTTTACCGGTGACGCTGCAGCCTGGGGCGCCGGTATCGATGGTCAGGGTGAAGGCACCGCCGCCAGCGACGTCGCCGACATTGGCCAGTGCGGTTTTCGGTACGTTGCCCAGGCCAACATCGCCGGCACCGGCCGAGCCGTTGAGGTCAGTCACGACCACCGGGCAAGTGTTGTCGGTCACGGTGCCGACGAAATTGATTTCGCCGTCAGCCGCCATGGCAGCTTGAGAACCCGCAGCGAGAACGACAGCAGCAACCAGACTTTTGAGCGCAAACTTGTTCATAACGTTATCCAGATAATGAGGAGGCTTGGGAAACCCGCTCGGGCTTCATCCACTGGTGAATGGCTCACCGGGTTGCGGTTTGCCTTTCAACGAGGTCCATTATCGAGATGCGACAGGACAAACCCTGTAGGAACACGCCCGTCGCGTTGTAGGAAATTTCCTTGCGTGAGCGCTGGCTTCACGCACAAAAAACCCGCTGACCGACAGGCGGAAAGCGGGCGTTTCAGCGGCTGAATCCAGCCTTAATTGCGAGTGCCGACCACTGCTGCGCTATTCGACACGATCACTTCAACCCGACGGTTCAACTGGCGGCCATGGCTGCTGCTGTTATCGGCAATCGGATACTGCTTGCCGTAGCCGGCGGTGATGATGCGGTGGCTGTCGACGCCCAATTGCGCCAAGGCCGAAGCCACCGAGGCAGCACGGCGCTCGGACAGACGCAGGTTCAGCTCATCGCTGCCGACGGTGTCAGTGAAGCCTTCGACGCGCACCTTGCGCTCCGGGTTGGCCGCGAGAAAATCCGCCAACTGCTGGAAGTTGCGCTGGCTGCCGTACTTCAGATCAGCCTTGCCGGTATCGAACAGCACATCGCCGAAAGTGATGACCTGGCCACGTTCGGTGGGCTTCGCCTTCAGCGCCTGCAACGCCTTGAGTTGCTGGGTGCGCACGTCCAGCTGCACCTGAGTGCGCTCGGCGGCGATGTTCTTCAGGCTCGCTTCGGCTTCGCGACCGAGGATGGTCTGCTCGGCCAACTCGATTTTCTGACTGGCCAGATACGCCAACTGATCAATGGCCGGATCACGACGATCGTTGTTCGACGCAGCGTCCGCCTTGTTCAGGGCGATGAACGCGTCTTTGGTTTCCAGTGCGGCCAACGTGTTCGATTGCGGCTTCGCTTGCAGCGCGCTGAACTTCGCGTGCGCCTGTTGCAGATGACTGTTGAGCGGTGGTGCGGCGCAACCTGCCATCAAGACTGCGAAAAGCGAAACGGCAGGAATACGTACTGAATGTCGCATGTTTTTTTCCTTATTCGCCGGCATTGGCCGATGGGGTGAAACCCGTATCCGGGGCCTGCAGCATTTCCTGTTTGAGCACCTGGATGCCGGCGCGGGACTGCTGCAATTGTTGCTGCCACTTCACCGCACGCGCCTGGCGTTCAGCCAGGTTAGCGTCGACCTCAATCTGTTCGGCCAGAGTCCGCGCCTGTACGAAGTTACGTTCGCCCATGGCCCGTTCCATCAGGAACAGCTTGTCCTGAGCGGCTTTCATTTGCAGCGGCGCGTACTGCGTGGCGTCTGCCGAAACGGCACGATTGACAGCGTTTTTCGCCAGGACAATCTGGTCGTCCGGTGCCGGCGCGCTGGCGCAGGCACTCAGCGCAGCGACCAGTGCCAGCAACGCTGCCCACGTACCTACCCGTTGTGTATTCGTCATCTACTGCTCCAGCCTGAAAAAGTAATCCCGGGGCAACCTCCCCCCGCGGATTGATGCTTGTGGAACTGCCTGTGCACAGTCAGTGCCGACAAACTATCCGAAGGCTGCAAGCCGCTCTGTAGGACGTTTCCCAAGCAACGGTTTGAAAAACAAAAAATTTGCGCGCAGGACAGCCCCAAACCGGCCTCAGGCATAAGGCCGGTGTTTTGGGGGGAAAGTGCTGGGGAGTACAGAGCGTGGGAGACAGGCAATGGCCCGCCGCCCTTGGCGTTAGGATCAGGCGAGATAGTCTTCGAGGTGCTCGGCCAGGCGATCCATGTGTTGATGCAAGGCATCCACGGCCTCGGTCACCTGCACGGAGTCCGCGCCGTTGCAGGCCGTTTCCAGCGCCTCGCAACTGTGGATCAGCGCGTTGGCCTTGATGATGCGTGCCCCGCCCTTGACCCGATGGGCCAGGTCGGCCAGCCCCGGCAAATCATGTTTGCTGAACAACTGCATCAGTCGCGCCATGTCTTCGCTGTTGCTGCTGGCCAGGTCGCCCAACAGACTCTTGATCGACGCCACGTCGCCACGGGTCAGTTGCTCCAGGCTGGCAAGATCCATCACCTCGGTGGATTCGGGCATCGGCTCGGCACCGACCTCGACTGTTGTTTCGGCGCCCATCACCTGGCTCAGCCGCGCAGTGAGGTTCTTCAGGCTGATGGGTTTGAACAGGCAATCATCCATCCCCGCCTCGCGGCAGCGATCCTTTTCCTCCGGCTGTGCATTAGCCGTGAAACCGAGAATCAATTTTGGCTTTAACCCTCGCGCGGCTTCATCGTCACGGATGGCCCGGGCCAGGTCGTAGCCATTCATGATCGGCATGTTGCAGTCGGTGATGACCACATCGAAGTTGCCGTTGCGCCACGCCCGAAGACCGTGAGCACCGTCTTCGGCGTCAACCACCCGATGCCCCAGATAACTCAATTGCTGTGACAGCAACAGCCGGTTGGCCGGGTAATCGTCGATCACCAGAATATTCAGGCTTTGCCCGGATCCACGGTTTTCGGTTTCTGCCGGCGGCAGTTCCGCCAGCGGTTCGAGGGTGGTCAGATCCAGCGTGACTTCGATCTGCGTGCCCTTGTGCAACACACTGGTCAGGGTCAACTGGCCGCCCATCATTTCGCACAGCGTGCGGCTGATCATCAGCCCCAGGCCGGAACCGCTGCGTGCGGACTGGTTGTGGTTGGCGGCCTGGGTGAACGGACTGAACAGGCGTTTCTGATCCTCTTCACTGATCCCGTGCCCGGTATCTTCGACCCGGATGACCACACTCAGGTGCTGATCATCGGCTTGAGGCTCGACCCGCACGCTCAGGCGCACCTGCCCTTCGGCGGTGAACTTGATGGCGTTGCTCAACAGGTTGGAAATGATCTGCTTGAAGCGCAAGGGATCGACCAGCACATCACGATTGGCCCGCGCATCCAGATCCAGTTGCAGTTGCAGATGCTTCTGCCGCGCCAGCCCTTCGAAAATGCGCACCACCGATTCGAGCAACTCGCGCAAGTTGGCGCGCTCCGGCGCCAGCGACAGGCGCCCGGATTCGATGCGGGCAATGTCGAGGATATCGCCGATCAAATCGAGCAAGCCGCGGGCCGCGCCGGAGGCGACTTCGATGGCAAAGCGATCCATCACCCCCTGATCGGCCTTTTTCAACGCCAGTTCCAACATGCCGATCACCGCATTCATTGGTGTACGGATTTCATGGCTCATGGTCGCGAGGAACGTAGTCTTGGCGCGGTTGGCGTCATCGGCCCCCTCCTTGGCTTCGCGCAACTCGGCAAGCAGACGCTGGCGCTCGCTGACGTCGATCCAGCCGGCAATCATTCCGCTGACGTCGCCATTGCTGCTGCGATACGGCAGCATCCAGTGGTAAATGGTCAGCACCCGACCGTCGACCATGCTCAGGCTGCGATCCTGAATCTGCGGCAAGCCATCCTGCATGACCTGCTGGTAATCGCGGTGATAGGTCGCCGCCTCATCAGGATTGCCCAGCACGCCTTCAAGTACCGTCTTGCCGATCACCTGCTCGCGCTCGACACCGAACACCTGCAGATAACCGGTGTTGCAGATCAACAAGCGCCCGTCACGATCACGCACGTAGATCGGATGCGGCGTGCCGTCGATCAGTACCCGCATGAACTCGACCTGATCGTTCAACGCCTGCTCGGCCTGCTTGCGCTTGCGCATCAGCATGCGCAAGTAGGCGATCCAGCCCAGCGCAATCAACAACAATGCGGCAGCCGCGACAAAGCCCTGAATGATCGCCGTGCGATTACGCAGCCAATAGCTGTCGCCCACCACCACTTCACTGCGCCAGCGGTTGGTCAATTCGTCCATTTCTTCCGGGGCGATACTCAGCAAAGCCTTGTCCAGAATCGAATACAGCTCCAGCGAGCCACGGGCGGTGGCAAATGCGATCCGGGCATTCATCACCCCCACGGTGCTGGTAATGCGCAGGCGATCACGGTATTGGCGGGAGATCATGTAACGCGCGGTAATCAGCGAATTGACGGCCGCGTCGGCCTCGCCGTTGACCACCATGGCCATCGCGTCCTGAGCGTTATCGGCATCGACCAAGTGGATGTTCGGGTATTGCTCGGTGAGCATGTCGCGCGTGGCATTACCGGTGATCACCGCCAGACGTTTGCCTGCCATATCATCCAGCGTGCTCGGGCTGTCGGCGGTTGTGCGGCTGACCAGGACAAAGGGCGTGGCGAGGTACGGCCGGGTGAAGCGCAGGACATTTTCGCGCTCGGCGCTGGGCGTCAGGGTGATCAGCAGGTCAGCCTTGTTGCTGACGATCGATTCGATCATTTCCCCAACCGAGTTCACCCGCTGCACATCGAACTTCAACCCGGTGCGCAACGAAACCTTGGACAGCACGTCGGCGCTGATCCCGCGAAACTCGCCCTCATCGGTGTAAAAGGATAACGGCAGAAAACTGTCGTCGACGACCACGCGCAGCCGTGGATGCTTGTCGAGCCAGCGCTGTTCGCTGACGCTGAAATGCAACTGATGCTGGCCCGGCATGCTTGCGCCGCCGGCGCTCCAGCGGCGCAGGATGGTCATGCGTTCGGTGACCGGAATCTCCAGCAGCGCGGCGTTGATGATGCGCAGCAGACGCGGATTGTTGCGGCTCAGGGCGAACGAGAAGTTGCTCACTTCCATCCGCGAAAAGTCGGCCAGTTGCACGTTGTTCAGGTAGTTCTTGTTGATCAGGTAATTGGCACTGATCGCATCGCCGAGGTACACATCAGCCTGCCCGAATGCCACCGCGCCAAGAGCGCTGAGCGTTGACGGATACAGCTGCAGCTTCGCTTTTGGATAAAAGGCTTCGACGGTCTCTGGCGGCAAGTAGTGATAGAGCATGGCGACACGCTTGTCGGCCAGCTCCGGATCAAGGTTCTGGCTGTCGCCCACCCGGCTGACCAGCGTCGGCTGATCTTCGGCGTAGGCCTCGGACAGCACCAGTTCGGGGTCGGCGGCTTCAAACTCGTTGGCATTGCCCAGCAGGTCGATCTCACCGGCCTTGAGCGCCGCCAATACCTCGGCCCGCGATGAGTAGCGCTGCACTCTGACTTTGACGTGCAACAGCTCGCCGAGCAAATGGGCGTAGTCGGCCGTTACGCCTTCATAATCCCGACCATTGGTGGTGATACTGAACGGCAAGTAATCCGGTGCCGCAGACCCGAGCACCAACGTGCCTTTGCTGCGCAGCCAGCTCCAGTCGGCCTCATCCAGGCCGACGCTGTAATCGCCCACGCTGGAGCGCCCGAGCAGGTGCAGGCTCTGTGGCGGAGCCGCCCACGCCAAGCCGCTGGCCAGTGAGCAGAGCAAGACTGCGCCTGCCAGGCATCGTTGAAGAAGTCTGTTCATTCAGATGAGGTTGTTACGCTTGGCGAAGTCAGCCAGGTACACCACCGACTTGACGTTGAGCTTTTCGATCAGGCGGGTTTTGTAAGTGCTCACGGTCTTGTTGCTGATCAGCATCGCGTCACCGATTTCCTTGTTGGTCAGCCCCATGGAGAGTTGCTGCAGAATCACCAGCTCGCGGTCCGACAGACTCTGGATCAACTCCAGATCGGTCGCTTCGACATCGCTGCGGCGCACCGAGCTGTTGGCCAGATTGGGGAAGAAGGTGTAGCCGTCCATCACAGTCTTGATCGCCTTGACCAACTCATCCAGCTCATTGGTCTTGGAAATGAAACCGGCGGCGCCGGCCTTCATGCAGCGCATCGAATAGAACAGCGCTGACTGCGAGGTCAGCACCAGAATCTTGCTGGGCAGGCGCAATGCGGCGATACGGCTGAGCACTTCAAGCCCATCGAGCCTCGGGATGGCGATGTCGAGAATGATCAGATCCGGCAAGTGTTCGCGGGCCAGTTGCACGGCGTCGGCACCGTTGTCAGCCTCGGCGACCACTTCGAACTGTTCGTGCTGCAACAGCATCTTGACCGAAGAGCGAATGAACGGATGGTCATCCACAATCAAAGCTTTATACATGTAAACCCCTGTAAGACACGCCGGATGACTCCGGTGACAAGACGTCCATGGTGCAACGATGAACCCGTCGGCCAGTCGATAGCTCAACAAAAGTACACGAACCCGACTGAATTGTAGGAAATTTCTGGAAGGCATCCGCCTAATCTGAGGGCACGTTCTGCGCCTCGAATGCTGCCTGGTGCAACCATTGCAGCAGGTCGTGGCCGGACATCGGCCTGTCCAGGTAAAAACCCTGGCCAATCTGGCAGCCCATGGCGACCAGTGCATCACGAATTTGCCGGCTGCTGACACCTTCGATCACCAGGGTCATGTCCAGCGACCGGGCCAGTGCCAGTGTGCTGGCCACCATGGCGCGATTTCGCGGTTCACTCAAGTTATGCACGAACTGGCCATCGAGCTTGATCTGGTTGAATGGCAGTTGGCACAACAGCTTCAGTGACGAGAAACCCGAGCCGAAATCATCGATCGACAGACCACACCCCAGCATGCGCATGTGCAGCAGGTTTTCCTGAACCTGGGCATGCAGATCCAGCAGACCGTTCTCCGCCAGCTCGAACATCAGGGCCGACCCGCAAATGCCATGACGCTGCAAGGTGCGCTGAATGTGCTCGATCAGACTCGGGCTGGACAATTGCGAAGCGTGCAGGTTGAACGCCAGTTCCAGGGCAATTCCCTGTCGGCGCAAAATACCGAGAATGTTCAGCCCCTGCTCGAACAACTGCTTGAACATCTCGTCAATCAAGTCGTAGGCGAGCACCGCAGCGAGAAAGTCCTTGGGTAACAACAGTCCTTTTTCAGGATGTTCCCAGCGCACCAATGCCTCGGCACCGGCCAGCCGGCCGTCCCTCATCACACGCTTGGGCTGGAACCAGCCACGGAACTCGCCCATGGCCAGGCCCCGGCGCACCTCTTCCTCGCTGGGCAACTCGGTGACGGCCAACGCCTGCAATAGAGGTGGCGGCGGACAACGGTAACGCTTGAGCAGCCGGCTCAGCGCACCCAATTGCAACGGCACATCGAGAACACCGAGCAATTGCAGGCCCGACAGACTCGCCATCTGCCCCACCGCACGACGCAATTCCGGCTGGTGTTCGCTGAACAGGGCCACGGCTTTGACCAGTCCGATCGGACTGGCATAACGCAACAGCTCCAGGCAGTCGAGCCCCTTGCCCCCGAGGTCACACAGAACGATATCGACGCCGCCGCTGCGTTGCATGGCGATCATCGCCTGCTCGGCATCTTCGGCTTGCAGCACGTCATGTATGCCGAGTTGGCGCAACATCCTGCCCAGAATATTGCGCTCGAACCCATGTTTTTCCATCACCAGAACACGTGGGGTGGTCATCGTCACCTCCATTATTTTGCAAACCTGAAGGCACAATGATGGCGGTTAGGCGGGCCTTTCGAGGAAGGATTTATCCCTGCGTCATGTAGGAAATTTCCCAAGACTTGTTCCGGCGTCCTCTGTGCCCAAGCCGTCGCGATCAGTGATAAACGACCTGCACCACCACGATGGCATTGAACGGCCCGACCTGCGGGTCACCCAGCGACACCATGGACGCGCTCAATGGCACGTCGATATGGCTCACGTCCGCGGCAAAACTGGCCAGGTCGAACGGTTCGTTGATCGGCAGCAAGTTGTTTTTCGCATCACGAATCTGGATCGCGAACTGGCTGTCCGCCGCCGGCAGAATGTTGTATTCGCCCTGCTGGTTGGCCGTCACGAACGTCGCACCGATATTGACCGGCGTGCTGCAATGCTTGTCCAGCGCCAGGCTGAACGGCTTGGTCGGGTTGGGCGGGGAGAAACCGGTGCTGGTTTTCTGCACCACGCCGAAGTCGACGATGCCCGGCTCCGGCGTCACGGTGACATCAACCGTGCAGGCAGTGCCGACGATGTTCTGCAAACCGCTGAGCTGATAACGGAAGTTGCCGGACGGGTTGGACGGCCCGCCGTTCAGACCGTATAGACCGTCGAACTGGAACACGTCGTAGGTATCCTGCGTCGGACGCTGCAACGGTAGCAGTCCGCGTTTGCGGATCACCACCTGAAACGCGATGTTGGGGTAGACCATCGAACAGGCTTTAACCTCATCGGCGGTGCCCGCCGTCGGACATCCCGGAGAAACGAACCCGGTGTTGACGCCCATCGCCGGGTTGGAACTCCAGTCGCCATCCCACGCCGTGACGCCTCGGTACACCAGACCGAACTCGATGCCCCATGGCGTGGCGTCCAGGCGTGCCGGGTTGCCGTAGAAATAGATCGGATCATTTTCGGCAAAGTGTATATCGTACGGCTTCCAGCACTGGGCCGGCACCACCTGGGTTCTTGAACGCCAGATGATCGTACCGTCGGGCACACTGTCCGGCACCGATACTGGGCCGATGTATTCGCTCAGATAGTCGCCATTGGTCATCGACTTGCAGAACAGCGCCATCGACGCCTGGGAAAACCCCAACAGCAACGACGCGACGCACACTTGCAGCGCCTTGCGTCGATGCCGGCGCAACCAGCCCGTCATTTCTGCACGCCCTTGCACACGTTGGCGGCGCACTGGAACAGCGAATCAGTCTGACCACCGAAGTCGTTCATGTTCAGCACCCGCAAGGTGTTGAACCCGGTTTGGCTCAACGCAAAACGGGTATTGCTCATCGGTTTGAGCATCACCGTGTCGATCGGCATCGCGGTCTTCTCGGGGCCTGCCTGCAATCCGACGATGGTGATGTGAAACGGCGTCGGATTATCCACCAGCAACGCCTTGGCAGCCGGGTCGATCCTGATGTTCAGCCCCAACGCCAGATCGGCGCCCCGCTCTCTCTTCACCCCGCTGGGACGGTAGAACAGTTTGATTTTCGATTGCAGCGCAATCTGCATCGCGTTGACCGCCTGAGTCTTGGGCGGAATCTCGCGGATGTTCAGGTAGAACACCGATTCGCGATCCGTGGGCAACACGGTATCGGGCAGTTTGACGATGCGCAGAATGGTGCTTTCCTTGGCCTCGATCCGTTGCAGCGGCGGCAGCACCATGAATGGCGAGCTGATTTTCTTGCCGCTTTCATCCTCGATCCATGACTGAATGACGAAGGGCAGTTCCGGGCTGCGATTACCGACGGTGACACTCACCGACGGCGCGCCTTCTTCGAAAATCACCCGGGTCCGATCCGGCACCACGGCGGCGTTGGCCAGTAGCGGCAGACTCATGGACAGCGTCAGGAGCAGCGATTTACAGCGCTGCAAGTTGGGTTTGCAATTCATAGGAAATCTCCAGAAAAGTCAGGGCGCCGCCCTACAGGCAGCGCAAGGGATGCGAGACATTGGTCACGATGTCTTCGACGGGCAGTTCGGCCAGGGCGCAGCTTTTGCTGTCGTCCCAACGCGCCACAAGGCGAGCGTCGGTTTTCACGCCCAAGAGGTACGTCACTCCGTCCTCGCCGACGATGCCCACTTCCTTGTTGGTATTGCTGTCCTGAATAGAGGCCCCGAACGGCACCGCACTGCCATCTGCCAACAGCAGCGTGACGAACGCGTTGTGCCCCTGCCCCGCGGGGAAATTCACGTAGCCGATCGCGCCTTCGGTCAGCGCCAGACGTTGAATCGGGTTGCTGACTTCAGTGTTGAGCGGCAGCTTTTCCATGTTGACCCGTGCCTCGTAGGCCTGAAACGACGGCAGGCCATCCATGACGGCGTAACCGTCCTGGTTGGTTCGGGCACGACCGGCAAACGCCACGTCCGGCACGCCGTCGGTGGACACCAGCAATCGGGTGTCGCCGTTCGAGCCGTTGCCGTGGGCCGCCACGCCATAGCGGGTCACCACTAGCGAGCTATCAATTTCACCGGTGGCCGAGCTGTAGGTGCTGCCATCGGTCGTAACCGAGGCATTGGCGCGATACGTCGAGGTGCGTTTGCCGACGTAGGCATTGACGTAGCGGTTGTCGCCGACGCCGCCGTAAACCTGATAATTCACGCCCTCGCCAGTGTCGTGGCTGTAACCGACATTGCCGGCATAGCCGCCGGAACCGCTGTGCTGGATGTTGCTCGACATCGTCGAATTGCCGCCCAGCGGGATGGTCACTCCGAGGTAGATCTGCGAGTCGTTCTGCAAGGCATTGCGCGTCTGGTACGCCGACAGGTTGACGTTGATGTTCTTGACGTTGCCCAGGGAAAAACTGCGCGCCAGCGACACGCCGACCCGATCGGCATCCGGCGCATCCCAATAGGTGGAATGGTCGAAGGACAGGCTGGTGGACAGCCACGGGAAACTCTTGGCGAGGATCACCGAATAGCGCTGCTTGCCGGCGTTCATCGAGTAGGAGTCGGGGTCACCGATAAACTGCGAAAAGTTGGTGAAGGTCTTGTCGGAAAAGCGATAACCGAGGAAGCGCAGATCGGTGCCAATGCCATCGAAGTGCTTGGAATAGTTGATGCGGTAAGAGTTACCGGTGACTTGCTCACCGTTCCAGCGCAACTTGGCGCGGGAGGTGGTGACGTCGGCCGACAAGGCGCCGAACGCGCCCAGATCCTTGCCCAGCCCGACGGCATGAGCCAGATAACCCGAGGAAGCGAGGACGCCGCCATACGCGGTCCAGTCATGGGGCAAGCCGTACGCCAGTTCCGAGGCGACAAAACCCGGTTCGATCCCGCGCGCGCCGTCCAGCCGTGGCTGGCCGCCGGACAGCTTGTAGCGCAACTCGCCTTCACGGGCGAGGAACGGCACCGCTGCGGTGGATACGGTAAATTTCTGCTCGGTACCGTCTTCTTCGCGCACAGTGACATCCAGCGTGCCCTGGGCGCTGCTGTTCAAGTCCTGAATGCTGAACGCGCCCGGAGTCACGGTGGTGGAATACAGCACGCGCCCCTGCTGGGAAACCGTGACGGTGGCATTGGTGCGTGCCAGACCACTGATCAACGGCGCATAGCCGCGCAGATTGGGCGGCAACATACGGTCGTCACTGCTCAGGGTCGCGCCACGCAGGGCGAAGGTATCGAACACGTCCGAGTTCAGGTAATCCTCGCCCACCGACAGTTTCGAGCGAATCGAGGGCAGCGCGCGATAGGCGTACAAGCGGTTCAGCTGAAACGGTTTGTCGCCGATGTCATCACCCTGGCTGTCGTTGCGCACCTGAGCCTGATAGTCCGCACGCACGCGCCAGGTATCGAAGTTCAGACCGGCCGTGCCGTAGCTCTGCACCGAATTCGAACGAGTGGAATTGCCAGACGCCGATGACTGACGCGAGTTGGCGATCACCCGGTAATCGAGCAGCGCGCCATTCAAGCCATTGCTCCAGGCTGCCGGCGGAATGTAGTTGGGGTCGTCGTACTCGAACGACGCCTGGGGAATGCTGATTGCCAGGCGTGCCAGGTTCTTCAGGTATTTGATGCTCACGCCGGGCACGCTGGCCAGATCCACGCACTGCCCGTTCGCCGTACGCGGCAGGCTTTCCAGCAGTGGCGGCTTGAGGCCGAAGGTCTGCACCAGATCCAGCGTCAGACAGGCATAACTCTGCTGTGGGTCAGCGCCGGGTTTGAATTCAATCGAGCGCGTGCCGAAGTACCGTTGGTTGACAGCAATGTCGAGCAAGTAAGTGCCGGGCACGGTGTAGTCGGCATGCACAAACTGCCCGAGGCTGACATTCTTGTCGTTATCAATATTCAGAAAGTCCGAATTGAACTCGACAGCCTGTGCCTGGCTGATTGCCAACCAAAGAGAGGACAGAATGAAAGTGCGACGATACAAGGGAGAAACCCTATCGAATGATTCAAGCGCAATAAAAAAAGGGGTTTGCACCCCTTTCTCTTACCTCACTGATACGGGCGTATCAGTTGTAAGCCACGGTGAAGTTGGCAACGCTGTCGGCTTCACCGGTAGTGACGGTGGCCGCAGTGGCTTCGTACATGGCAGCAAACGAAACGGTGTTGTTACCGTTCTGCAGAACTACCGGAGCCACTTGTTCTTTACCGTTGTCGAGCATTTCGCCGGCGCTGGCCTGCAGACGGATGCCGACGTTCTGCGCCAGACCGGTGGTGGCGAACAGCTCTGGAACGGTTGGATCCTGTACACCGGTGAAGGTGAAACGGGCGTTTTTCTGGGTCGAGGTGTCGCACTCGGTGAGGACGATGTCGAACTTCTCAGGGCTCGAACGATCGCCGATTGCCTTGAAGGTGTTGGCAGGTACCTGACCCAGTGGAACGGTCTGGTCCAGGGAGTTGGCATCGATACCGCACGCGCCGGAAACGATCTCACCGGTGAAGCGAATAGTGCCCGGGTTGCCAGTAGGCGGTGTGGCGGCGTTCGCCAGGGAAGCCAGACCCATTACAACGGTAGCGGCAGTAACAACGACAATCTTTTTCATGACTGAATCTCGATGGGATAGTTATTTTTGAAACAACTACTCGCCCTTCTGAGTTCGCACCTGAAATACATTGAAAACACACCGTCGATTGTTTGACTTGTAACGGTCGATGCTGACAGCGGATCTTTCAGGGCGTAGAAAATGACGAGCACTTTGTTCCGCTGAAAATCATCGCTGACGGCCACTGGCGAACATGTAGGATTCGTCACTGTAAACTGTAGGAAATTTCCCGCTTAACCTGCCCGGGCCGGTGCACGTCCGGGTATGCGTCTATAGTCAAACCCGTGGCAACGCCTCTTCAGGCGTTTCTGAATCCTGTTGAAAAAAACATCATTCAAAACAGGTGTGGCAGTCCTTCTCCCTGAGAAAAAAATGAACAATAAAACGCCCATCGAGAAGCCTGCGGTTGTCAGCCACGGTTCATGGGTAAAAAAACTCGGGCCTGGCCTGATCACGGGCGCGGCGGATGATGATCCCAGCGGGATCGCCACCTACTCGCAAGCCGGCGCACAATTCGGCTTGAATACCCTCTGGACCCTGTTTTTGACGTTTCCGTTGATGGTCGGCATTCAGATCATCAGTGCCAGGATCGGTCGCGTCAGCGGGCATGGGCTGGCGACCAATATTCGAAGGCATTACCCTCGCCCGTTGTTGTTCGGGATCGTCACGCTGTTGATGTTTGCCAATACCATCAATATTGCAGCGGACATCGCCGCCATGGGGGCGGCACTGAAGCTGTTGATCGGCGGATCGCCGCACTTCTATGCCGTTGGCTTCGGCATCGTGTCCCTGCTGCTGCAGGTGTTCATTCCCTATAAGCGTTACGTGCGCGTACTCAAGTGGCTGACCCTGGTGCTGCTGGCCTATGTGGGGATCGTGTTTGCCGTGCACATTCCCTGGGGCCAGGTCGTTGAGCACACCGCCTGGCCTCAGCTGTCGTGGAAACCGGCGTACATCACCATCGTGGTGGCCATTTTTGGCACGACCATCAGCCCTTATCTGTTTTTCTGGCAGGCATCCCAGGAAGTCGAAGAACTGGAGGCTGATCCGCAGGCGCAGTCACTGATCGATGCGCCAAACCAGGCAAAAGCCAACTTCACCCGCATCAATACCGACACCCTGATCGGCATGGGGATCTCGAATATCGTCGCGTTTTTCATCATGCTGACCACCGCTGTCACCCTGCACCTGCATGGCCTCACGGACATCCAGACGTCCGAGCAGGCCGCGAGTGCCTTGCGACCGATTGCCGGCGAGTTCGCCTTCTGGTTGTTCAGCGCCGGCATCATTGGCACAGGACTACTGGCGGTTCCCGTCCTGGCAGGTTCTGCGGCGTACGCCGTCGCCGGAACATTTCACTGGCGCAACAGCCTGTCGGCCAAACCCCTGGCCAACAAAGCGTTTTACAGCATCATCGCGGCGTCGACCTTATTGGGTGTGTTGATCTGCTTTGCGCCGATTGACCCGATCAAGGCGTTGCTGTGGAGCGCTGTCGTCAACGGGGTGATTGCAGTGCCGATCATGTTCATCATGATGTTGATGGCATCGCACCCGAAGATCATGGGCTCCTTTGTCATTGCGCCCGGGCTTAAAGTTCTGGGCTGGAGTTGCACAGCGGCGATGGCGGTCGTGGTCATCGGCATGTTCTGGGGCCTGTTTGCAGCGTAGCGCCTGGGTATCCGCGTTATTCGCACTGGGGATGGCGAAGCTGATCGGCATTGATGCGCATCCATTCAGCCAGCGAGTCCAGCGTCCCTTGCAGAGTGCTCCCAAGAGCCGTGATCCGGTATTCCACCCGGGGCGGTACCTGCGCGAAAACCGTGCGCGTCACCAGCCCGCGTTGTTCAAACAGGCGCAACTGGCGCGTCAGTTCCTTCTGGGTGATGGGCGCCACCGCACGCTGCAGATCACTGAAGCGCACAGGGCAGTCCAGCACGATCAGCCGGTACAGGATCGGAATGGCCCACTTGCCGGAAATCAGATTGACGAAATCGACCATCGGGCAACCCGCGAGCGGTTTCAGCGGCAAATCCGTGGTGTCTGGCAGCGGTTGTTGAGTGTTCATGAGGATCAAGTCCGTCCCTTGGTATGCAAAAGGTGCCTACTGGTCAAAGGATACTAATGCTCTGAGAATGGCTATCCAACCCGTTGCAGAGGCGAAAGACATGTCGAGGCTGAAAAACAAATTCGCGTTGATCACTGGCGGGACCTCCGGCATCGGCCTGGAAACCGCACGCCAGTTTGTGCTGGAAGGCGCGACAGTCGCAGTCACTGGACGCAGCGAAAGTGCCTTGCAGGCTGTCAGGCACGAACTGGGCGGTGCTGTGCTGGCGATCCAGAGCGATGCTGGCGACAGCGTTGGCCAACAGGCGTTGGCACTCCAACTGGCCGGGGTCTGGCCGCGGCTGGACGTGCTGTTCGTCAACGCCGGTGACGTCACTCACCGCTCTATCGAAGATTGGGACGAAGCGGCATGGGATCAGCTCATGCAGACCAATCTCAAAGGCCCGTTCTTCCTGATCCAGGCGCTGATGCCGCTGCTGGCCAATCCGTCGTCGGTGATCCTCTGCGGTTCCGTCAGTGCCAGGATTGGTCTCGCGCAAAGCAGTGCGTATGCCGCCAGCAAGGCCGGGCTGCTGTCGCTGGCGCGCACGCTTTCCGGCGAACTGATCCAGCGAGGCATTCGCGTCAATGGCCTCAGCCCCGGCCCTACTGAAACGGCGGCGCTGGACAAACTCGGCTTGCCTGCCGCCGAGCAGCAGGCGTTGCGCGAGCGGATTCGCCAACTGGTGCCGATCGGCCGTATGGGAACCCCGTGGGAACTGGCAAAAGCTGCCGTTTACCTGGCCTCTGATGAATCGGCTTACGTGGTCGGAACCGAATTGCTGGTAGACGGCGGCGTCGGCAATTTGTGATTTAAACCAGCGCCAGCAGACGTCATTCAGAAATCATAACGCGCGGTCATCCCCAGGGTTCGCGGCGTACCCAGCACGCCGGTGTACGCACCGTTGGGTGAGTTCCACAGCGTCGTGTAGTACGTCTTGTCGAAGGCGTTTTTCAGCCACAGCGAAACGTCCCACTGCCCCCTGCCCCAGTCGCCACGCACACCGGTGGCGACGTTCACCAGGCCGTATCCCGGCAACTGACCTTGCGCTGAGTCATCCACTGTACCGACTGCATGGGAACGCCACGCGTAGCTACCGCTGACGTAGGGCTGCAAGCCGTCGTCCAGATTCCACTGGTACGCGGCGTTGCTGTTGAAGATCCATTTCGACGCGCCCACCACGGCATGCCCGCTCAGATCGCAGGCCGCCGGAGCCCCCGGACGCAAGGCGATCTCGGCCGGGCATGGGGCATCCTCGTAAGACAGATAACGCACATCGTTCCATGAACCATTGAGGTTGATCGTCAGGCCCCGCAGCGGGCGCCAACTGCTGTCGAGTTCCAACCCGCGACTGCGTACCGAGCCGGCATTGGTCAGATAGCTGGTCAGATTGACGTCGTCGTAGGCATTGGTCTGATAGCCATGCACCACCGTCCAGAACAGGTTGGCGTTGAGCAACAGGCGTTGATCGAGCAACGTGGTTTTGATGCCCAGCTCGGCGTCGTTGGCCCTTTCGCTGCCGATCAACAATGAGTCGGCACCGGCGACCGGGGCACTGGCGACGCTGAGGTTCACACCACCCGACTTTTCGCCGTGGGACAGCGACGCATAGCCCAGCACCTGATCGTTCACATGCCACGCGAGGCTTGCCAGTGCCGATGGGCTGAAACTGTACAGGCTCAAGTCACCGGAATCGTAAGCACCAACCCTTCCCGCCCGAGCGCCCGCTGCGGCGCCGCTGACCGGACTGCCGCCCAAAGGCGCGTTGCGGGTGACCTCTGCCAGCTTGCGCTCATAGGTGCCGCGCAGGCCCAAAGTGAAATCCAGGCGAGGGGTCAAATGCCAGGTGCCCTGAGCAAATGTGGCGAAGCTGTCGGTATCGACATAGCCATGCCCTACGCTGGTGACGTTGTTCAATGCACCTTGCGGGGTGCCGTTCCAGGTATCTGCCAGAGGGCCGTAGTCGGTGAAGACGCTGTTGTTCATTTCCTGGCGGAAGTAGTAAGCACCGAGCACATAGTCGAAATGTTCCCCCGCCGGGGAGGCCAGTCGCAGCTCCTGCGAGTACTGTTTATCGCGAGCGGACTGCCCGACGTTGTGCATCACATCAACGTTGAGTTCGTCATCATTGCGCGGGGTGAAATCCCACCACCGATAAGCGCTGATCGACGTCAGCGTGTAGCCATCAGGCAGATTCCAGTTCGCCTCCAGCGAAGTCCCGCCCTGAAACACCTTGACGCTCTGATCGGCGTCCAGATTGACCCGACGACCGCTGACCAGCGTGGCCCTGACCGCCGCTGCACGCCGTTCGTAGCGGTTGACGCCATTGATGGTCGGCCCGGTGCTGAACAACGAACGTGTGCCGGCGCTGGAATCCTCTTCGTGATAATCAGCCAGCCAGCGCAGATTGAAGTCCTCGTTGGGCTGGAACAGCAACTGCCCGCGCGAGCCCTGACGAACGCCGCCGCCCAGCGTGTGCCCGTCGTACTCGTTGTTCACGTAGCCGTTTTCATGAGTGCGATAAACCGCAAGGCGCCCCGCCAACGTGTCATTGAGCGGCCCGGAAAAACTCGCCTGATTTTGCGTGTAGCCATGCTCGCCCACCGAGGTGGAGAGGCTGCCTTGCGGCGTAAACGATGGGCGGCGCGTGGTGATGTTCAACACCCCCGCCGTGGTGTTCTTGCCAAACAAGGTGCCCTGCGGGCCACGCAGCAATTCGATCTGCTCGACATCCAGCAGATCGAACACCGCCATGCCGGGACGGCCGAGATAGACGTTGTCCAGGTAGATGCCGGCGCTGCCCTCCAGGCCGTCGCTGGCCGGGTTGTTGCCCAAGCCGCGAATCGACAGGCTCGATTGCCGCGCGTGCATGAACGCGACGTTGACGCTGGGCATCGCCTGCTGCAAATCCTGCAAGCGATACAAGCGCTGTTCCTCGAGGGTTTGTGCGCCGAGCACGCTCATCGCCGTGGGCACTTGCTGGGCATCTTCGCTGCGGCGTCGGGTCTCAACCGTGACCGTCTGCAGCACATCGGAATTGGCCGGCAGGTCATTGGCCGTTGCCGGCAAAAACGGCATCAGCGAGAACAGGCTCAGTGCGCCAGCGTTAAAGGTGCGCGAATAAAGAAGATTCATCGGTGGTTCCTGGAGCGGCCTCAAGCCGCTCTTCGAGAGGAGTCGATACTTCGCTGCGCGTGGCTTGCGTGAGCGTGATCGTTGCGGTGGGTTGAGTGGGTGTTCAGTCACGCAGCCATGGAAGGTCCTGGCGCTGATAACGGTGCGCACGGAATATCGCGTTGTTCTCGCCCGGCAAGTAGCGTCGCGATGGCGCGTCGGGGTAGCTGGCGAAGTGCGGATTGACGTATTCCCACACCACTTCGCCGGCCTGGGTGACTTCGAACAACCGACCGAAGTTGGCCTCGGTCACCAGCGTGTTGCCGTTGTGCAGACGTTGCGCGCCGCCCATGAACGGCGTGAAGAACGCGTAGCCCGGCGTGTCGGCGTATTGCCATTCGATGCGTTGGGTGGCCGGGTTGATTTCAACAATGCGCGAGTGCGGCATGCTGACGTGGGGGCGGAAGATGCCGTTGTCGAACACCAGAACATTGCCGTTTTCCAGTTCGCTCGGGCAATGCTGTTGCGCGACCAGATCGTGCCCCAGACGCCACAGCACTTCACCGCTGCCACGTTGCACGGCAATCACTGAGGAAACGCTGCGCAGGCTGAGAATCACCTTGCCGTCGCGCCCCGGCGTCACGGCGTTGGTCATCGGCCAGTGATGACGCTCGAAGCATTCGTGCAACGGGTAATCCTCGGGGCGCAGGTGCTCCCAACTGCGCCACTCCCAGACCACGTTGCCCTGGCGGTCGACCTCCTTGACCACATCGGCATAGATCACCCCGCCCGGCGCCTCGCTGCCAGGAATGCCGCCAAGCACACGCCGGGCCAGATCCGCACTCAAGGGCTCGGCAGTGGTGTACAGCAGGTGGCCGTTGTCCAGCCATTGCGCGTCGTGGTGATGCAGCAGATCGGTGTGCTCCCAGACCACCTCGCCTTCGGGGGTGACTTCGCTGAACGCACCGCCGTGCCACACCGACCAGCCCGGGAACAGGTCTGGCGAATCGGGATGGTTGCCGTTGTAGCCAAGGTTGCCGTTGCGCAGGATCACTGCGTCGCGCCCCGGGCGCTGAGGCAGTTTCCAGCGATGGACGATCTCGCCGTCAAGGTCGATCAAAAACACTTGGCCGTCCGCCGTTTGCGGGGCGAACAAGGTGTAGCCGCCGGCACTGCGGGCATGATCGACAGCGATCAGACCGGTCTTCTGGCGTTTCAGCGTAGTGGTTTGCACAGTAGGCATAGCTTTTCTCCAGACGTGTAAGCCCCGGCCGCCAGCGCAGCAGCACGGTGAACGGGGCATGAAAAAAGGGATTCAGGGCGTGGGCAGCACGGGGTTGAAGCGGTCGTCGAACATTTGCTCGACCTGCAGCGGATGGGGGATCAGGCGTTCGGTGGCAAACATGTCCGCCAGACGCTGCTGCGAGGCAATGACTGAAGGCTCAATTCGCACGTACCGCAAGTTCTGATGAGCGAGCATTTCACGCACCAGTTCGACGGGAAGCCGCGTGGTTTGCGCGAACACCCGGGCCCAGTCTTCGGGGTGGGCCGTGGCCCAGTTCTGAGCACGGGCCAGCCTGGCCAGCAGATCACTCACCTGCCCTGCGCGCTCGGGATCATCCAGTGCAGGCTGGCTGGCAACGGTGAAGTTCAGACCGGTTTCCGGCCAGGCGCTGCCATCGAGCAGAATTCGCGCTCCCCGCCAAGTCGCCTGACCGACGAAGGGATACCACACCGACCAGGCATCGAGTTTGCCGCCGGCAAAAGCGTTCTGCGCGTCCACGGGGCTGACATAGGCAATGCTCACCTCACGCGGTGTGAGGCCGGCCTGATGCAGCGCGGCCAACAACAGATAATGACCGCTGGTGCCTTTGGCGACTGCGATTCGCTTGCCTCTGAGGTCAGCCACGCTGCGCACCTCGGAGCCTTCGGGCACCAGCAGCGCGTTGTTGTTTTGCGCACCGCTGGCCACGCCGATGATCCTCACCGCGTAGCCGCCGGCCTGGGCAAACACTGGCGGCGCGTTGCCCACCACACCGACGTCGATCGCCCCGGCGCTCAGCGCTTCGAGCAGCGTGGTCCCGGCGAGAAACGGATGCCACGACAACCCGTAGGCCAGATCCTGATCCTCGCCCGCCGCGTGCAGCAATGCCTGTATCAAACCGCTCTGATCGCCCATCTTCAAAGGCCCGGCGATGGCAGAAACTGCCGGGGTCAGGAACAACGCGGCGCAGCACAGCAGCGCTTTCAGGCGCGCGGTAAGCGGATGCTTGGCAGCAGCAGTTTTTATCGGCATTGTCGCGCTCTCACTTGTGCATTGATTTCAGTATGTCGAGGCCCGCCGTGCCGCTCCATGCCAAACACCCCTCCTTTGCTGCCATGTCGGACATCCCGCGCACCGTCGTGGTATTGGCGTTCGATGATCTGCTGTTGCTCAATGCGGCGGGGCCGCTTGAGGTGTTTGCCGCGATACCGCGAGTGCTGGCCGGAGACTTCACGGCAAATCCGCCCTATCGGTTGCTGGTCGCTTCACCGCAGGGTGGCCAGGTCATGTCGATCTCGGGCATTACCGTGACGACCTGTTCACTTGAGCAGATCGACCAGATGGCTGCGTTGATCGACACGTTGATCGTCGCGGGCGGCCCGGGCATGGCCGCGCTGGAAGCCGACCAGCAAGCCTGCGACTGGTTGCGCCGTCGCGCTCCAGACATCCGCCGCCTCTGTTCGATCGGTACCGGCAGCTTTGCCCTCGCCGCCGCGGGACTGCTGGATGGCCGCAAGGTCGTGACCCACTGGAAGTTCGCTGACGAGTTGCAGGCGCGTTATCCGTCAGTGCAATGCCAGACCGATGCGCTTTACCTGCATGACGGCAACCTCTGGACCTGCGGCGGCGCCACGGCGGGTATCGACCTGGCGCTCGGCCTGGTCGAACAGGATCTGGGCGCCCACGCGGCGTTGGCGCTGGCGCGCTACTTCACGGTGTTTTTGTGGCGCAGCGCCGAGCAACCGCAACTCAGTGCTTCACTCAACGCCCAGTCCAAGGCGCTGCGCACCGATCCGGATGTACGTCTGGCACGTTTGCATGGCTGGATTGCGGCGAATCTGAATGGAGATTTGCGCGTGGAGCGGCTGGCCGAGCAGTTCGGCATGAGCCCGAGGCACTTTGCTCGCGCCTATGTCGCCGCGACCGGCGAGACACCGGCGCAAGCCGTGGAGAACCTGCGCTTGGAGGCGGCGACCTGGTTGCTCAAGACCACCCGCGAGCCAATCAAGCGAATCGCCGAAACCGTTGGCTTCGGCCGGGAAGAACGCATGCGCCGAGCCTTTCAGAAGCATTTGGGCTGCAGCCCTAACGCTTATCGCAGTCAGACCAATGCCCCACTGGCCGGGCCTCGGCAAACGAACACCGTGACAATCGCCCTGGAAGGGCTGGCCCGTTAGGTTTTCAGTGGGTCTGGTCAGTGCTGCAACGCATAACGCCGGCAATGCTCCAGATAGCCTTTTTCATGATTGCCGACCAACTGCACGACACTGGTCCACAACCACGACGGCGCATCCAGGGTCTTCGAGCGACACGCTTGCAGTTCACGCATCCACGAAGCCCGTGTGCTCATGTCCATCTGCCGGGCATGGGCCAGCCCCACAACTCGGGCGAGATACCCGGCGGCGAGCATCGCGTCGGTCTGGCTCAACTGGTCGAGTTCCAGTTTCATGTCCTGAGGCAGCAGTTCGCGGATGAAGAAGCCATGGTCGAGCACCCGGGTGGCGATCATCCGGTTGCCCAAGCCTGGCGAGAGAAAGCGCGCACCTTCGACCACGCGTTTGCCGTTGTCGCGAGGCATCGCGGCGCGGGCGACCCGAGGTGCGGCGGCGGCAACTGCCTCCTTGATATCCAGCAGGCAATATTCCTGATCGTCGCCCTCGCCCACACCCAGCAACACCGCATAACGCTTGAGCCCCAGCGAGCTGCAGCCTTTGACCCAATAGGCCGAATCGAGCATTTTCACGCTGTCATCCTTGGAGCGGCCCTTCAATGACGTCACCAGCGTGTGCAGGTCCGGGGTGGCGCTAAGGGTCTTCAGCGCGCTGCGCTCTTCGCGTGACAGCGACCAGAAATGCTTGCCCAGCGGAATGGTCGGATTGGTGTTCTCGATGCGTTCCTGCGCCAGATGCTTCCACGTGCGCTGCACGGCGCTGCGCATCCCGGCCTTCACTTGCGCGGGTCTTGGCGGCTCTTTGTCGACATCGTCTTCGAACGCCTGCTCGTAGCCGCGCATCATCTCTTCCAGCATGCGCGCGGTGGCCACGCCGGGCAGATCCGAGCCACGGGCGGCAGTGGCGAGTGACAGCGCCAGGCGTACCAGATCATGCGCCGGGTTGCCGATAACCGTTTGATCAAGGTCGCGGATGTGGATGTCGATGCGTCCCTTCAAATCCCCCGTCGGCCCCAGATTTCCGGCGTGACAATCGCCGCAGATCCACACCGCCGGGCCCTGCGGCAGGCTGCGCCCAGGCTGGCTGTGCAGCCACTGGTAAAACTGCACCGTGCTGCCGCGAACGTAAGCGTGGGCGGAGCGGGCCATTTTCAAATTGCGCAGTTGCGACAGCGGTTCAAGACGTGCGGAGGGCCGTGGGGTTTTCATGGACGCTTCTTGCAGTGAATGTGTCCTGTTGACCGCTCGTCACGGCCAAATGTTTCAACATATTACAAAGGCAATTCAACTCGAGCCCGCAAGCCACCGCTGCTGCGATTGCTCAACGTCAGTTCGCCGCCCTGCTCGCGCACGATTGCCCGCGCCGCCGACAACCCGAGCCCGACACCACCGGTTTCACGGTTGCGCGAAGTTTCCAGGCGGAAAAACGGATCGAACACCCGCTGCAACGACGCTTCGGGAATCCCCGGCCCATCGTCGCTGACGTCGATGCAGACGCTGTAGCCGTCGCTGCTCAGAGCGATGGCGGGCTGCTGCGCATACTTCTCGGCGTTTTCCAGCAGATTGACGATCACCCGTTTGATCCCCAGCGGCCGGCCCTCGTAGACCAGATGCGCCGGGCCGTTGAAATCGATCGCGATGTTCTGGTCGCGGTAGTCGTCGATGATGGTCTGCAACAATTCCGAGAGGTCGAACGCGGTACTTTGCTCCGGCTGAGTGTCCTCTCGAAAGAACGCCAGTGCCGCGTTGATCATCGACTGCATTTCTTCGATATCGCGGATCAGTTTGCTCTGGTGATCAAGATCCTCCATGAACTCGCTGCGCAGGCGCATGCGGGTCAACGGTGCGCGCAAATCGTGGGAAATCGAGGCCAGCATGTGCGTGCGTTCGCTGATGTAGTGCTGAATCTGCGCCTGCATGGTGTTGAACGCGATGATCGCCTGGCGGATCTCGTCCGGGCCTTCGACGTTGATCGGCGGCGCGCGCAGATCACCGCCAAAGCGGCGGGCGGCGCTGGCGAAACGCTGCAGAGGTTTGGCCAGTTGCTGCGTGGCAAGCCAGGCCACCAGCACGGTGGCGATCAGGCCCAGAGCGATGATGATCGCGATGCGCGTGCCGATGTCCAGGCCCCAGGAGCGCTCGGGCGAGGAGAACAGCAGCCAGCTGGCATCCGGCAGTTGAATCAGCGCCGCGTACCGGGCCAGCGGACTGCCGCTCGGCCAGTCAGCGGGATTGAACACCCGAATGTCTCGCTCATCGCCCAACAGCTGATGCAACCCGGACGTCTTGTCGGCGATGAGCGGCGTACCACCTGTTGGCAAACCGAGGTCGGCGCGTTGCGCACTCCACCGCACACCCTGCGTCGGGCCGCTGGCCGCTTGCGCCAGTTGCGCGCGCAAAGGCGCCGGGGCTGCCTCGATCACCTTGACGGTTGCGGCAATCTGCTCCAGTAACCCGGTGCGTTCAATCGGTGGTCGCGCCCAGGTCCCGGCAACCTCCACGAACAGAAAATTGAGTGCCAGCGAAGCGAGCATGGCCGCGACGATGGTCAGCGCGATCCGCCGACTCAGCGGATCACGGCGCAAGAACCGGCGGATCATGCGCGAGTAACCTTGGCCGTGAACATATAACCGCCGTTGCGCACCGTGCGAATCAGATCCGGGCGCTTGCTGTCCGGTTCGATCTTGCGGCGCAGGCGGCTGACCTGCACGTCGATGCTGCGATCAAAGGCGTCGTGGCCCTGACCGCGAGACAAGTCGATCAGTTGCTCGCGGGTGAGGATGCGCTGCGGGTGTTCGAGAAACACCACCAGCAGATCGAACTCGCCACCGGACAGCGGAATCATCACGTTTTCCGGGGAGCGCAGCTCGCGACAGGTGATATCCAGATGCCAACCGGCGAAGGCGATCACCGGCCGTGACGGCTCGCTCGCGGGGCTGACCTGCTCACCGGCGCGACGCTGCACGGCGCGCAGGCGAGCCAGCAATTCACGCGGGGCGAACGGTTTGGTGACGTAGTCATCGGCGCCCAGTTCGAGGCCGACAATCCGGTCGCTCAACTCGCCCATGGCGGTCAGCATGATGATCGGAATGCCCATCTGCGCGCGCACTTTCTGGCACAGACTCAGGCCACCTTCGCCGGGCAGCATCAGGTCGAGAATGATCGTGTCCGGGCGCTGCTGCGCAATCGCCGCCCACATCGCTGCGCCGTCAGCGGCGACATCGACCTCGTAGGCGTGCTGGACGAAGAACTTCTTCAGCAGGGCGAGAATTTCCACGTCATCGTCGACGATCAGCAGTCTGCTCACGGGCACAGGATCCTCAGGCCAAAAAAGAACGCATCTAAAACTATTCTGGCGGGCGGGTCATATATTTCAATCGAGCAACATTCCGTCGCCCCGGACATCAAGCGGACATTCTGCGGCAAAACCCCTCAGGCACCCTGCACGCCATCGACAACCGGGGGCATTCAATGAGCGCATTGCACAACCGTTATACCGCCGAGGGCCACGACGCCCGCTATCCGTTGATTCTCAGCCAGCGCACCACCGCGCCTGAACACGATACGCCGCTGCTGTTTCAGGAGTTCTGCCTGGGGCTGGCGAACGACCAGAGCCGGGTTGTCCTGCGCCGCTATTTCGAACAGTACGGCCCGGCTGATTCGCAATGGGTGGAGTACGTGCATTCGATTCCGACCGCCGACCTGATCCACTGGATCATGAGCCACGGCAAACTGCACATCGAATGCTCGGACAATACCCCGTCGGCCGTGCAAGGATTGGCCCGATGAGAAGTCATTGCTTGATGACCTTGCTCTGCACCGCGTCCTTGAGCATGTCGGCCTGCAGCAATAAAAAGGTCGAACCCGAGAAGCCTCGCGGTTTTCTGCGTGACTACAGCGTGCTGAGCGAACGCCAGTCGCCTTCAGGGCAGCCTGTTCTGAGCTGGGTCAGCCCGGCATTGGCCCGGGGGCGTTACACTCAGGTGTACCTGGCGCCCAGCCAGATTTACCCCAAGACCGAGCCGACTCAACGGATTCCGCTCAGCACTCTTTCCGGTGTGACCGATTACTACGACGCGGCCCTGCGGCTCGAACTGGGCAAGGTGGCACAACTGGTATCCAGGCCAGGCCCGAATACGCTGACCGTCAGACCGGCGATCACCCGGGTGGCCGCCAGCACCCAGGGCCTGCGCTTTTATGAATGGCTACCGGTGACGCTGGTCGCTGCGGGTGTGAGCACCGCCACCGGCATTCGTGACCAGGACAGCGAAATCGCCACGGAAATCTCCTTCGAAGACGGCTCGACCGGCGAAGTGGTCGCCGAAGTCGTGGGCAAAGGCACCGGAATGCCACTGGAAAACGACAAGCAGGTGCTGACTGCCGATGACGTCAAGGCTGTTCTCGATGGTTGGGCCGGCGACCTGGGCCAGGCATACCTGGCGATCCGCCGCTAGACATTTTGTGGCGAGGGAGCTTGCTCCCGCTGGACTGCATAGCAGTCCTCCTCAACAGCGGGGCCGCTTCGCGCCCCAGCGGGAGCAAGCTCCCTCGCCACAGTTCATTCGTTGGGTCGGGAGTATTTTTCAGTCGTTTGCAATCGTTGAATCCACTCATGCTCGGGATGCAACCGAGCCAGATGTTGCACCAGCCATTGCCGGTCTTCGCGAGATAAATTCGGCAATGCCTGACTGAAATCGGTTTGATCCTTGGGACGCGTGTATTTGGCCTTGAACAGCAGAATCGCCGCAGGCCTGAGATAGGGAGTTCCCGTATCACTCATTGCCACCATCGCCGCGCGTGGATAGACAATCGACGGATCTCTTTTATAGACCCACGTATCGGTCGTGCCAGATTCAAGCATCAGATCTACTCGCCAGACATGGGCAACGGCATCAAATCCCCACACCTGAAAAATCTCCGCGCCTGGCGTCTGCTCCACCGGTAAAAACGCCAGCTCACCGTCCCGGACGGTATAGAAGTCCAGCTCGGCCAGCGCTTGCCGGAAGCGCTGAAAGTCGTCCCGCAGGAGGGTGAACTCCAGATCGCTGTGCGCACGGGTTGGCCGGCCCAGCCATAAATCCAGCGCCCATCCGCCCACCACGCACCACGGGCGCGAGACGTGTTTCAGGCGTTGCGCCAATTGCTCGGGCGTCCACGGCTGCCATGCTTGTTGATCCGGTACGCTCATGCACCCTGCTCCTTGTTCGCCGCCAGTCGGCCTCGGCATTTTAATCAGCTAGCCTTGGTTTCTGTGACTGAAGAAATTCAGCAAGGAGCTGCCATGTTCAAGTTCATCAAAACCACCGTGATTGGCGGGTTGCTGTTCATTCTGCCTCTGGTGCTGATTTTCGTCCTGCTGGAAAAAGCCATTCACCTGTTGCGTGGTCCCGTGGAAAAACTGCTGCCGATGTTTGCCGGGCACGACATTGCCGGCGTGACCCTGATCACGCTGGCTACGTTATTCGGCTTGATTGTGCTGTGTTTTCTCGCCGGGCTGCTGGCCCGGACTTCGACGGCGGCACGAGCGATTGAAGCCACCGGCGACAAGGTGTTGAGCAACCTGCCCGGCTACCAGTTGCTCAAGGACACCACTGCGCGGTTTGCGGGGATGGAGACTCCCGACGGTGCGAAGGTCGGCATGATTGCCGAAGAACAAGGCTGGCGCCTGTGTCTGGTGGTGGAGAGCGTCGGCGACTGGATGACGGTGTACATGCCGGATGGCGGAACGGCCGGTGGCACGGCTGGCGAAGTGCGCTTGCTGCACGCCTCTGAGGTGATCATGACCGAACTGTCGTGGCTGACCCTGGCGGCCGGACTGCGTCGTGGCGGACGCGGATTGCTGCAGCAGATGCAGCCGTGGTTGCCGAAAGGCTCGTAGAACCCTCCGTCCATTGCGCAACGTTGAGGGGAGCGCGGGATTAGCGTCTGTAGGCCTTTTCCCAAGATGCGCTCAATGCGCGAGCATGCCGTGACACAGCAGGCTGAGAACACCGCGCATGTGTTCGGCGTGTGCAGCCCGATCCGGCTCAGGCTCGGTCGCCAGACGAATGAACGCCAGGTTCGCGTACTGATTGAACAGCGTTGCCGCCACGTCGATATCGACCGACTCGCGCACTTTGCCGAGAGTCTGGAAGTGCACCAGCAGCGCCTTGGTTTCCTCGATCACCGCCGCATTCCACGGCTCCAGTGCCTGCGCCAGTTCGCCGGAAAACAGAAACGGCGCCAGTTCCCGCCAGAGTGATGCCGGCATGGCCTGCAACTGGTAACGGGTCATCAACCCTTCGAACTCGCACAACGCCTCCAGTGGATCGCTGTCGTCGTCCAGATTGGCCCGGGCATCGCGCATCGCCTGCTCGTCCGGTTGCTTGAGCAACGCCAGCAAAATCTCCTGTTTGCCGCCGAAATAGTTGACCACCGTCGGCGCGGAAACCCCGGCCTGATTGGCGATCTGCTCCAGCGTGGTGGCGCCGAAGCCGTTGCTGATGAACAGCTCCAGCGCTGCCTGCGCGATGACTTCCCTGCGCTGTTCCTTTTGCCGTTCTCTGAGCCCGCTCATGGTGCTGGTGTCCTGTGTTGCTGATGGGCGTCAGCCTACGGATTTCTTTTTTCATCGACAAATATTTTCTTTACAAAAATATTTTTAAGTGACAAATATTGGCCGTGCACCGCTGGAATGAACGCGCACCCACTTGCCCCGTTTCTCTGGAGAACCGCCATGTCCGCCGAATTCGATCCGACCCGCAGCACCCGCGATTACCAGGCCGCTGACGCCGCCCACCACATTCACGCGTTCGTCGACCAGAAGGCCCTCAACGAGGAAGGCCCGCGGGTGATGGTCAGCGGTGATCGCCTGGCGCTGTGGGACAACGACGGCAATCGCTATCTGGACGGCATGTCCGGCCTGTGGTGCACCAACCTCGGTTACGGGCGCAAGGATCTGGCCGCCGCTGCCACCGCGCAGCTGCAACAACTGCCCTACTACAACATGTTCTTCCACACCACTCACCCGCAGGTGATCGAGCTGTCGGAGCTTTTGTTCAGCCTGCTGCCCCAGCATTACAGCCACGCGATCTACACCAACTCCGGCTCCGAAGCCAACGAGGTGCTGATCCGCACCGTGCGCAAGTTCTGGCAGGTGATGGGCCAGCCCGAGAAGAAAATCATGATCGGCCGCTGGAACGGCTACCACGGCTCGACCCTGGCCGCGACGGCGCTGGGCGGCATGAAATTCATGCACGAAATGGGCGGCACCATCCCCGACGTCGCGCACATCGACGAACCGTACTGGTTCGCCCACGCAGGCAACCTCAGCCCGGAGGAGTTCGGCCTGCAAGCGGCGCGGCAACTGGAAGACAAGATCCTCGAACTGGGCGCCGACAAAGTCGCTGCGTTTGTTGCCGAACCGTTCCAGGGCGCTGGCGGCATGATTATTCCGCCCGCCACCTATTGGCCGGAAATTCAGCGCATCTGTCGTAAGTACGACGTGCTGCTGTGCGCCGACGAAGTCATCGGCGGTTTCGGCCGCACTGGCGAATGGTTCGCGCACCAGGCCTTCGGTTTTGAACCGGACACCCTGTCCATCGCCAAAGGCCTGACCTCCGGCTACATCCCCATGGGCGGGCTGATCCTGTCGCGGCGCATGGCTGAAGCACTGGTGGAAAAAGGCGGCGTGTTCGCCCACGGCCTGACCTACTCCGGCCACCCGGTGGCGGCTGCGGTGGCCATCGCCAACCTCAAGGCCTTGCGCGATGAAGGCGTGGTCACTCAGGTGAAAAACGACACCGGCCCGTACCTGCAGAACTGCCTGCGTGAGGTGTTCGGCAACCATCCGCTGGTGGGTGAGGTTCAGGGTGTCGGGCTGGTGGCGGCATTGCAGTTCGCCGAAGACAAAGCCACCCGCAAGCGCTTTGCCAACGAGAACGACATCGCCTGGCGCTGCCGCACCATTGGTTTTGAGGAAGGCTTGATCATTCGCTCAACGCTGGGGCGGATGATCATGGCTCCGGCGCTGATCGCCACGCGGGCGGAACTGGATGAACTGGTCGACAAGACGCGCATCGCGGTAGATCGCACAGCCCGCGAGTATGGCGTGCTGTAACCCGAAACCCGAAACCCATTGCCCATTGTGGGAGTCGTCGCACCGCCGCTCCCACAGGGGATTTGTGCTGCGCTAAACAGCCTTGTTTAAGCAACACTTGCAGACACTCTCGCAGCCTACACATCCTTGCGTCGTTGCCTACGGCTACGCCAGAATCCGCCGGCTTGTGCGCTTTGGAGCGGGTCTCTATCGTTTCCGGGTCGCTGACTCATTCAGCGATCGGGTTTAGCGACTCGGGTTCAAATAGGCGCACTCAGCATTTCAAGCTTCATTACAGATTCCGTGTCTGTGATTTCGCTATGGTGGCTGTATGCGGGAGACCTCCGGGTCTACCGGGTGCCTATTTCCGGTTCGCTAACCCGCGTACAGCCGCCACCCTTACCTGTTTAGCGACGGGTTATGGCGGCTCCATTGCTAATAGGAGCTTCACCATGTTCAAGGTAACGCCCAACCCGCCGATGTCAGACCCGATCTCGCCGTACGAATCCCTCGACTCGAAAAAACTCCACGAAGCCGCCGACCGCGCCCTCGACCATTACCTCAAACCGCCCACACCAGATATCACCCGCCAATCCAGCAACCTGTTCCACGTCAATCCCGCCGCCGACAACGAAACCCTGCTGGTACACGCCAGTGAATCGCTGGCCTCGGCCAGCGTCATGCTCAGTGATTTCGCCGGTTTGCTGGATGCCCCCTACCGCAACACCCTGCTGGGCATTCAGCAAGTCGTGATGCTCGGCGAACTGACCGTCAACCGCGCCCTCGACAACCTCGACCCGCCCGCCTGAAACCCCGATCCCCTGTGGGAGCGAGCCTGCTCGCGAAAGCGGCCGATCAGCCGACTTTGAGGTTAATGACACACCGGCCATCACCAGCAGGCTGGTTCCAACCAGGGGATCGAGTGACATTTTGAACATTGCGTGATGCGCGGACGGAAGCCGACCTGCGTTATTGGCTAGCCAAATGCCACTACATCACTTAGTCTGCGCGCCCCGCAAAAACGTTTGGCCAGGAAGGCTTTGATTGGCCTTCGCAACTGAACGTCATCAATCACGCAGATTCAGGGATGTTCATGTTTCATGTCTTCAAAATAGTGGCCGCCGGCCTGCTGGCCTCGCTGCTCAGTGGTTGTATCACCCAAAGCGCGTCGTGGGTCAGCGAACCATTGCAGGCCAAGGCCAACGAACCTGTGGCTTATTTGATCGGGTCCATCGGGCCGCGCTCGCTCAAACTGTCTCCGGCGGATAACCAACGCCTGTTTATTCGCAAACGTGGTTCCCAGTACGGCGCTGCCGGTATCTGGAAAATGGCCGGTGCCTATTCAACGCCGCAGGATATTCAGGACGGCAGCGGTGCCGCGAGTGTCTTCGTCCTTGCTTTGAAACCGGGCGACTACGAGTTCTACGATTTCCAGTTCTTCTCTGCGCGATACACGCCGGGGCTTGGCACCGTTTACAGTTCGATGGAAGCGCGCGAGAAATTCAACCTCCCGCTGCGTCTTGAAGCCGGAAAAGCCTATTACATGGGTGAATACCGCTCGCTCTGCCTTAACGGCATCGGCTGCACCTTCCTCTGGCGCGATCAGCGCACCCGCGACGCCGTGATCGCCCAGCGCCAGGTTCCCGGACTACCACCTCTGCAATCACTGAAGCTCGATCTGAAAAGCGCCGAACCCTATATTTTTGCCGATACCCCGCCGGGTGTTGCCGCGGACATCAAACCATGAAAAAAGTCACCACGCTTGCCACCGTCGCTCTGCTGGCCGGTTGTACCGCCACCAACACCTTGCCAGAGCGCACACTGGCCGACGGACAGGATTATCTGGCACCGATCCACGTCATGATCGACGACCCTCTGCAGTCTTCGTCGTTGCGCAATCATCTGCGCGAAACTGGCGTATTTCGTAACGTCGAAACCGGGTCCGGCGAAAACGATGCGTACAACGTCCAAGTCAAATTGAACATGCAACGCGAGTTCCCGCCGTTCCCGGTGGTGTTGTTGAGTTGTGCCACATTGTTCATGCTGCCGCTTTCGAAGGAATACGACACGCAGGCCGAGTTCTCGGTGTATCAAGGCGACAAGCGCCTCAAGCAGTACACCTATCGCAATAACACCCGGAAATACACCTGGTTGCTCGATCAGGGTGGCGAGTTGGAAGGACAGAACCTCAGCCGTATTGCCCGGGCCTTCGCCCAGGACGTTCAACATGACCGGTTGATCCCTGTCGTTGGGAGTGCCCAATGAAGCTGCCCTGGATCAAGACCGGCGCCCTGCTCAGTGCGCTAATGGCACTCGGCGGTTGCGCCAACACCCTGCCGCCCCTCGATTATCACGCCACGCAAGCCTATGTGCCGGTGACGTTGAGCCTGGGTCAGGCCAATACCCGGCACGAAGAATATCGCCAGGGCGAAACCATTTCTGCACTGAAAAACTCCGGCGCGTTTTCCATGCTCGACGGCGGTTACACCCGCAACGGCTACAGCCTGCTGATTACCCAGCCGTGGTCGGGCGAAACCCATTATCTGGCCATGTTCAATGTCCTGACCCTGTTCACCCTCCCTGTGCCTTATCACTACCAGAACAACTTGCGCGGCTCGGTCTTCAAGGACGGAAAACTGCTCAAGACCTATAACTATTCCCGCGAAGGCTGGAGCGTGTTGGCTTGGTACGTGCCGATCCCGGACAACAAGAACAAGCAGCAGATGCTGGATCAGTTTCTGGAAGAGTTGGAGAAGGACAAGCTGATTCCCTATCAGCCTTGACCGTTGGCTTTGCGCCGCCACAGCGAGCATCACGGCGGCGAGCACGAGAGTAATTGGCGGAAGGCAGCCGGAGTCGAACCTGCCCGGGAACGGATGCCGTCCCCAACCGGGTTTGAAGCCCGGCCGCGCCACCGGGCGCGATTGCCTTCCTTTGAACTCAGGGTGCGTCGGCACTGGCCAGCGCGTTGTCGTGGCGGATCACTCGCGATTCGCCGATGCGCCGGGTCAGGCCGAGGCGGTCGAAGTATTCCAGGTACTGAATACAGCGTTTGCGTCCCAAGCCTAGCGCATCGCGGAACGTTGTCACCTGAATCGACGGATTTTCCTGCTCCAGTTGCAACAGAATGTCGGCCATGCGCCGCCGTTGCCCGTCAGACAGAAACAGGTCGCGCACCACCTGGTGCATCACCCCCAACCGCGCCATTTTGCGCAGCAGCAGACGCACCACGGCATCCTCCGTACCGAGCGTTTTGGCAACGTCACGTACCCACGGCGGATCAAACCCGGTCTGCTCGAACAGCGGCTGCATGCGCTGCCACAGGGTTTCGTCTTCGGCGTTCAAGCGCACCTGATGATCGGGCAAATGCAACCACGACCCGCTGGCGTTGATCGATCCGGCGGCGCGCAGTTCTTCCAGCAGGCTGACAAAAGTCGAACGCTCCAGCGCCAGACCACTGAAGCGCCGCAAGCGGTCGCGGTCCGGGCCCATCTGGTCGGGCTCCAGCTCATGAAACTTCGCCAGTTGCTCCAGCACGGTGAATTTCAGTTGTCCCCAGCGCTGCAGATTGAACAACACCGGGCCTTGGCGGGTGTCGATCAGGCGTACGTTGGCCGGTAGCGACCAGCCCTCACGCGGGCGATTGAACTGACGCTCCAACCGTTGCGGATCGAGGCCGCCAGTACTGTGGTTGAGCAACACCGGCAGCGCCTGCTCAAGCGTGTCGCTTCGGGCCAGCGCTTGCAGTTGCGCCAGTCGTTCCGGGCTGCGGCGCTGGCGGGCCGGGGCGAACGGGTCGAGTACCTGACCTCCGCCGAGGGTGCGTTGCGCGCTCTGGTCGCGAAGGATTACGCGATCGCCCTTCACCGCGTGCACCGGAGTGTTGATCAGCAGCTGCGCGAACATGCGCTCGCCAGGTAGCAGGCGCGTGCCTTCGAGCAACGCGACGCGGGCGATGACGTCCTGGGTGCCGAGATGCACATGGACCGGGTGGAAATGTTCGAAGGTACGCTCGCCGGGCAACAGTTGAAATTCGATGTCCACGCGTTGCGTCGGTGCGAACAGCCAGTCCGCCAAAAGCCATTGGCCGCGATGGATCTGTTCCAATGTCAGTCGCTCGCCGCTGATATTCAACGCCACTCGTTGCCCGGCGAAGGCCTGTTCAGCGACTGTGTTTTGCGCATGCAAGCCACGCACTCGCAGCGCTTTACCGGATGGCCCGAGCGTCAGTTTGTCCCCGATGGAAACCGTCCCCGACAACGCCGTGCCAGTCACCACAATCCCGGCGCCCGCCACGCTGAAGGCGCGATCGATGGCCAGGCGAAAACCACCTTCGCGGCTGCGCTGATGCACATCACCCTGGGTCTGCAGCAAGGTCTGGCGCAGTTCATCGACGCCCTGCCCGGTCACGCTCGACACCGCCAGTATCGGCGCGTCGGAAAACGGCCCGGTTTCGAGCAGATCGAGAATCTGCCGCTGAACCTGCTTTACCCTGCCCGTCTCGACCCGATCGCATTTGGTAATCGCCACCAGCGCCCGGGGAATGCCCAGCAACTGAACAATTGCCAGATGCTCACGGGTCTGCGGCATCACCCCATCGTCCGCCGCCACCACCAGCAACACCAGATCGATGCCCTGCGCCCCGGCGAGCATGTTGTGGGTGAATTTCTCGTGGCCCGGCACATCGATGAACCCGGTCAGTCCGGCTCCGGGCTCCAGCTCTGCGTAGAGATAACCGAGGTCGATGGTCATTCCGCGCTCGCGCTCCTGCGGCCGGCGGTCGCCGGTTTGTCCGGTCAGGGCTTGCAGCAACGAGGTTTTGCCGTGGTCGATGTGCCCGGCGGTGCCGACGATCACGACTCGACCTGCAACTGCGGCAACTGCGCCAGCCACGCCGCTTCGTCGTCGAGTTGGCGTAGATCGAGCCACAGCGCGTCGTCGTCAATGCGCCCGAGCACAGGGATTGGCAACGCACGCAATGCCGCTTCCAGATTTAGCAGACAACGCCCGCGCATGCGTTTCGACACCTGCGGGCGCAAACACAGCGCCGCACTCGGCAACCGCGCCACCGGTTGGCTGCCGCTGCCGATCATGCCCAGCGCTTTCACTGCACTGACATTCCACGGTTCGCCGATGACCTGTACCAGTGCCGGTAGCAGGCGCTCCGCTTGTGCGAGGATCTCGGCTTGCGGGCGAGTCAACAGCCGCAGACTCGGCAGACGTTCAGCGAGGCGATCCGGATCGCGATACAAACCCAGCACCGCCTCCAGTGCGGCCAGGGTCAACTTGTCGACCCGCAAAGCACGCTTCAACGGATTTTTCTTGATCTTCGCGATCAAGTCTTTGCGCCCGACGATCAAGCCAGCCTGTGGCCCGCCGAGCAGTTTGTCGCCGCTGAAAGTGACGATGTCCGCACCCTCCAGCAACGCCTGGCGCACCGTGGGTTCCGCTGGCAGGCCCCAACGGGTCAGGTCCAACAGACTGCCGCTGCCGAGATCCTCAAGCAGCGGCAAGCCATGCCGATGAGCCAGCTCGGCCAGTTCGGCGGTGGCTACGCGAGCGGTAAAGCCTTCGATGCTGTAGTTGCTCGCATGCACCCGCATGATCAAGCCGCTGCGCGGGCTGATGGCGGCTTCATAATCGCGGGCGTGGGTGCGGTTGGTGGTGCCGACTTCGTGCAGACGCACCCCGGCGCGGGCCATGATGTCGGGGATGCGGAATGCGCCGCCGATTTCGATCAGTTCGCCGCGCGAGATGATGCCTTCCTTGCGCGCGCCCAGGCTGTTGAGCGTCAGCAGCACCGCAGCGGCATTGTTGTTGACCACAGTGACGGATTCGGCGCCAGTCAGTTCGCGGATCAGGCCTTCAATCAGATCATCGCGATCACCGCGCTTGCCGGTCGCCAGATCGAATTCCAGATTGAGCGGATAACGTGCGGCCATCTGCACCGCGTCGATGGCTTCTTCGGGCAACAAGGCGCGGCCGAGGTTGGTGTGCAGCACCGTGCCGGTCAGGTTGAACACCCGCCGCACGTTGCTGCGCTGTTGCTGGGTCAGGCGCTCGCCGACGCGGCCGGCGAGCACTTCGGGGCTGATTTCAATGGCAGACAGTTGACCTTGCAACACGCTGAGCCGCAGCTCATCAAGCAACTGCCGCAAGCCGCTCAGCAACGCCTCACGACCATAACGCTCGGCCAGCGGCAGACAGGCCGGGTGACGCAACAAACCATCAATGGAAGGCAACCGCAGGGCAACACTCGAAGACATCAGCCACTCCCGAAAACAAGACTCTCCGGCATGACCTGACGCAACGCGTCTAAATACAGCACACCGGCCCCCAATTGTGGGAGCGGGCTTGCTCGCGAATGCGGTGAGTCAGCCACAAATGATCTGACTGACACGGCCCCTTCGGGAGCAAACCCCTCTCACAAGTTTTTCAGGAGTGTAGACGCTCTGTTCATTCGTCTCCCGGCGCCAGCATCAGATTCGGTGCCAGACGCTGAAAACCGTCCTGCGCCAGACGCATGTCGAGCAGCAGGCTGCCGAGATCCGCCGACAACGCTTCGCCTTCGGCATCGTTCTCCAGATAGACCAGTTTCAGGTAGCTGTTGCAGCCCGGGCAGACCTCCGCGCGAATCGGCGCCTGATTGGCGGCGTGGCGATCGTCCTCCAGGCTCAGGTAATCGAGGCCTTTGCTCGACTCGCAATACACGCACTTGACCCGCACCACGTGCCATTCGCAGGCGCACAGCGAGCACACCAGATAGCGCAGACCGTTGTGTTTGCCGCGATGGCGGATCACCCCGGCCATCGCCGGCGAACCGCAGCCCGGGCACTGGCTGAGGCTGTCGCCGGGTTTCAGTTGCAAGTTCGCTGCGCTGAGCAGCCAGTGGCTCCACGCCGCTTGCAGGCCGGCGCCGAGAAACGGCACCAGCGCCGCCGGCACCATTGAATACTGGCCGCTGACCAGCGCCACCGCCCACGCACGCAACTGGCCGGCACTGGCCTCCCGCAGCGTGGCCAACGCGTCGAGCACCGCCGGCTGTTCCGATGGCACATAGCGTTGCAGCAAAGCATCCAGATACGCCTGCCAGCCGTCCTCGCGCACCAGCGTATCGGCGGCAAATGGCGGCAAGCCGTGGCGCTGACAGACTTCAAGGCGTTGCGCATCGATTGGTACCGTCAAGGGCGGCTCGTCCATCACCTGCTGCTGAGCCCGGCACAATCCGGCAATCAGCTGCAGATAATCGGCCAGCGGATGCCCTTCGGCCAATTGCTCCAGACGCTGGGCGCGCAAAGTAAACAGGTTGTGCGGTGGCAGGTACAGAAACGGCGGCGAGCTGGCCGCCGCTTCGATTTCCCCGGGTTCAAGAATGGTTGCCAAAGGTCAGCCCTTTTTGGTGATCGGTCGCTCCGGCACGTCCGGATTGTGTTCATCGCGGGTGATGTCGCGATACCAGAGTTCGTGGTGCTTCTTCGCCCAAGCGCGGCTGACCCAACCATGCAGCATCGCGTCCACCGAGCCCTTGATCCACAACCCGGCGTAGATATGCACGATGATGCTGAGGATCAGCACAAACCCGGCCAGCGCATGCAGGAGCATGGCCCAGCGGATCACGGTGATGCCGAAGTACGCACTGAAATACGCACGCCAGATCACCAGCCCGGTGAACAGCAAACCGAGCATGCACAGCAGTAAAGTCCAGAACAGCATCTTCTGCCCGGCGTTGTACTTGCCCACCGGCGGTACGCTTTCTTCATCGTTGACCAACACCCGATCGATGCGGCGCATCCACTTCCAGTCGTTGTCGATGAAGAAGTTCGCGCGCCAGAAGCGGAACACCAGACCGAGGAACAACACGAACATCAGCACGCCCATGAACGGGTGCAGAATCCGCGTCCACGGCCCGCCGCCGAACAGGTGGGTGAGCCAGAACATCGACGGATGAAACAACGCCAGCCCGGACAGCCCGGCCATGAAGAACAGAATCGCCACCAGCCAGTGATTGGTGCGCTGGTTGGCGGTGTAGCGCAGGATCGTCTTGTTGCTCATGGCCGGTCCTCCCCGCGTGGATCGAAGGTGTGCACCGCCGGATCGACAACATGCACCGAGGTATCGGGCGGCGTCGGATGGTCATCCTCTTCGGTACGGTTCGGCCCGATGCGCACGTAGTGGAAGAACCCGGCTAGCACCGCTGCGCCCATCGCCAGCAGGCCGAGCGGTTTGCTGATGCCTTTCCACAGGCCCACCAGCGGACTGATGGCCGGCGCATCCGGCAACCCGGCGTAGATCTTCGGCGTGTCGGCGTGGTGCAACACGTACATCACATGAGTGCCGCCGACGCCTTCCGGGTCGTACAGACCGGCGTTGACGAAGCCACGGCTTTTCAGGTCGACGATGCGTTCGGCGGCGTGTTCCTTCATGTCTTCCTTGCTGCCGAAGACGATGGCCCCGGTCGGACAGGTTTTCACACACGCCGGCTCCAGCCCTACCGCGACGCGGTCGGAACACAAGGTGCACTTATAAGCCTTGTGATCCTTCTGCGAAATCCGCGGAATATTGAACGGGCAACCGGTGATGCAGTAACCGCAACCGATGCAGTGGTCCTGATCGAAATCGACGATGCCGTTGGCGTGCTTGATGATCGCCCCGGGACTTGGGCATGCCGCGAGGCACCCCGGTTCGGCGCAATGCATGCAGCCGTCCTTGCGGATCAGCCACTCCAGGTTGCCGGCGTCGGTTTCGTGTTCGGTGAAGCGCATCAGGGTCCAGGTTTCTGCGCTCAGGTCTTGCGGGTTGTCGTAGGTGCCGTGGTTGTGGCCGACCTCGTCGCGCAGCTCGTTCCATTCCGAGCAGGCGACCTGGCAGGCCTTGCAGCCGATGCATTTGGTGGTGTCGATCAGCTTGGCGACTTCCTGCTGATTTCTCACCGAGGGCGGCACCGTGGTGGTGGCCGAGCGGGCAATGATGTCTTGGCTGGCCATTTACAGTTTCTCCACATTGACCAGGAATGACTTGGATTCCGGGGTCTGGGTGTTGCCATCGCCGAGGAACGGCACCAGGGTGTTGGTCAGGTAACCGTGGCGCGTCTGACCGGTAAATCCCCAGTGCAGCGGGATGCCGATCTGATGCACCACCTGGCCGTTGACCTGCAGCGGCCGGATGCGTTTGGTGACCACCGCCACCGCCTCGATGAACCCGCGCTTGCAGCTGACCCGCACCCGATCTCCGGCGGCGATGCCCTTCTCCTTCGCCAGCACTTCGCCGATTTCGACGAACTGCTCGGGCTGGGCAATCGCATTCAACTTGCAATGCTTGCTCCAGAAGTGGAAGTGCTCGGTCAGCCGGTAGCTGGTGCCGGCGTACGGGAAGTCCTTGGCTTCGCCGAGGCTTTCCCAGACCGAATCGAAGATCCGCGCCGCCGGGTTGCTGGTGGCTTTCTTGTTTTGCGGGTGCAGCGGGTTGATGCCGATCGGCGTTTCGAACGGCTCGTAATGCTCAGGGAATGGCCCCTCGTTCATCTTGTCGACGGCGAAGAACCGCGCGACGCCCTCGGGGTTCATGATGAACGGGTTCATCCCGGCTTCCGGCGGCACATCGGCCTTGTAGTCCGGCACATCGGTGCCACCCCAGGCCTTGCCGTTCCACCATACCAGGCGCTTTTTCGGATCCCACGGTTTGCCCGAGACATCCGCCGAAGCGCGGTTATAGAGAATCCTCCGGTTGGCCGGCCACGCCCAAGCCCAGCCCAGATGCTGGTGCATGCCATACGGGTCGGCGTTGTCGCGCCGGGCCATCTGGTTACCGGCCTCGGTCCAGCTGCCGGCGAAGATCCAGCAACCGGACGCGGTGCTGCCGTCATCCTTGAGCTGAGCGAACGCGGCCAGTTGCGAGCCGGCCTTGACCGTCGCACCGCTGGCGTCGGTGAAGTCGGCCATGGCGCTGCCGTTGATCTCCTTGGCCAGTTCCTCCGGCGAAGGCTCGTCCGGGATCTTGTACGGCCACGACAGTTTCAGCAGCGGATCGGCGAACTTGCCGCCCTCGGCCTGATAACGCTTGCGCAGGCGCAGGAACAATTCGCTCATGATGCGGATGTCGGTCTGCGCTTCGCCGGGGCCATCGGCGCCCTTCCAGTGCCATTGCAGCCAGCGGCTGCTGTTGACCAGCGAGCCGTCCTCCTCGGCAAAACAAGTGGTCGGCAGGCGAATAACTTCGGTCTGGATCTCGGCGCTTTTCACGTCGTTGTAGGGCCCGACGTTGTGCCAGAACTCCGAGGTTTCGGTGGCCAGCGGATCCATCACCACCAGCCACTTGAGCTTGGCCAGCGCGCCCATCACCCGGTTCTTGTCGGGCAACGCGGCAATCGGGTTGAAGCCTTGGCACATGTAGCCGTTGACCTTGCCCTGACTCATCAGGTCGAACATCTTCAGAACGTCGTAGTTGGGGATGTCGAGTTTCGGCAGATAGTCGTAATTCCAGTTGTTCTCCAGCGTGGCGTTGGCGCCGTACCACGACTTCATCAGGCTGACGTGGAATTTGCTGTAGTTCTGCCAATAGGACAGCTGCCCCGGACGCAGCGGCATTTGCGTGCGTTTTTTGATGAAAGCGTTGTAGTCCTGCTCGCCATCGCTGCCCAGGGTCAGATAGCCCGGCAACGAGTTGGACAGCAACCCGAGGTCGGTCAGGCCCTGAATGTTCGAGTGCCCGCGCAACGCGTTAACGCCACCGCCCGGCATGCCGACGTTGCCCAGCAGCAATTGCACCATCGCCGCGCTGCGGATGATCTGGGCGCCGATCGAATGCTGCGTCCAGCCGAGCGCATAGAGAATGGTCATGGTCTTGCCGGGCGTGGAGCACGTGGCAATCTCATCCCAGATTTTCTGCATCGCATCGACCGGCATGCCGCAGATCTGGCTCGCCAGATCAATGTTGTAGCGGCTGTAATGCTGCTTCATCAATTGATAGACGCACTGCGGATCCTGCAGGGTCGGATCGACCTTGACGAAGCCATCCTCACCCAGCTCGTAACCCCAGCCGGATTTGTCGGTGTAGCTGCGTTTGGCTGCGTCGTAGCCGCTGAAGATGCCGTCCTCAAAGCCATAGCCGGCTTTGACGATGAACGACACGTCGGTGTAGTTGCGCACGTATTCGTGCTGGATCTTGTCCTGGGTCAGCAGGTAATTGATCAACCCGCCCATGAAGGCGATGTCGGTACCGGTGCGGATCGGCGCGTAATAGTCGGCCACCGAAGCGGTCCGGGTAAAACGCGGGTCGACCACGATCAGCCGGGCAGCGTTATGCGCCTTGGCCTCGGTCACCCATTTGAAGCCGCACGGATGCGCTTCTGCTGCGTTGCCGCCCATCACCAGGATCAGATTCGCGTTGGCGATATCGGTCCAGGTATTGGTCATGGCACCACGGCCGTACGTCGGGGCAAGACTTGCCACCGTCGGGCCGTGTCAGACACGCGCCTGGTTATCGAACCCCAGCATGCCGAGACTGCGAATCACCTTCTGGGTGATGTAGCCCGCTTCGTTGGACGCTGCGGACGCGGCGAGGAATCCGGTGGTCAGCCAGCGATTGACCGTTTGCCCGCTGTCGTTCTTCTCGATGAAGTTGGCGTCGCGGTCGGCCTTCATCAGGTCGGCGATGCGATCCAGCGCTTCATCCCAGCTGATCCGGATCCATTCGCTGCTGCCGGGCTTGCGCGTTTGCGGATACAGCAAGCGGCCCGGGCTGTGAATGAAGTCCAGCAGGCCTGCGCCTTTTGGACACAGGGTGCCGCGGTTGACCGGGTGGTCGGCGTCGCCCTCGATGTGGATGATGTTTTGCGCGACGTTCTTCGCGGCATCGCCCTGGCTGTACATGATCAACCCGCAACCGACCGAGCAATACGGGCAGGTGTTGCGGGTTTCATGGGTGTGGGCAAGCTTGAAGTGACGCACCTGCTCGGCGAAGGCCAGCGTCGGGGCCATGCCCAACGCGCCCAGGCTAGAGCCTGCAAGGCCGATACCGGCGACCTTGAAGAATTGACGACGGCTGAGATCCATCGTGCACTCCTGATCAGGTGGAACCCGGTACTTGAGCCGGGCTTTTTCTGGACAAACACGGTTACGGCAGAATGCCTGCCGGTTTTTTCACTGTAGACAATGACCACACGTTCTGTGTGAAAACCGACCGTCGGCGACAATCGGTCATGCCCTGAAAAACCTGTGGGAGCGAGCCTGCTCGCGAAGAGGCCCTGTCAGTTGAGACAAATATTGACTGACACACCGCCTTCGCGAGCAGGCTCGCTCCCACAGGTTTTGTGTATCCCCCAAGTGTCATGGGTTTATCATGGCGCCCAGGACCCATCCCGCCTTCACGAGACCGCGCATGACTTTCGATTTTGATCAGGTATTCGACCGCCACAACACCGGCAGCACCAAGTGGAGCCGCTACCCGGCCGATGTGTTGCCGATGTGGGTCGCTGATATGGATTTCGCCGCGCCTCCGGTGATCATCGAGGCGTTGCAGCAGCGTCTGTTGCACCCGTTGGTGGGCTACAGCGTGGCGCAGGACAATCTGCGTGAAGCTATCGTCGCCGACCTGTGGAACAAGTTCGCCTGGCGGGTCAAACCGCAGGAGCTGATCTTCCTGCCCGGGGTTGAATCCGGTTTCAACATGGCTTTGAAAGCCCTGGTGCAGCCGCAGCAGAACGTCGTGGTGCAAGTGCCGAACTACCCGCCGCTGCGGCATGCACCGGGGCATTGGGGGCTGAACAAGGTCGAGCTGGAATTCGTCGCCCAGGCCGATGGCACTTACGCCACGCCGCTGGAGACCCTGCGCGAATCGCTGAACGGTGGCGGTGCCCTGCTCCTGAGCAACCCGCACAATCCGATCGGCAAAGTGTTTGCTCGTGAAGAGCTGCAAGCCGTGGCCGACATCTGTACGGCACAGGACGCCTGGATCATCTCCGACGAGATCCACGCCGAGCTGTGCTTCGACGGCCGCGTACATGTTCCGACCGCCTCCCTCAGTCCGGAAATCGCCAAGCGCACCATCACCCTGATGTCAGCGAGCAAGGCCTACAACATCGCCGGCCTCAAAACCTCGTTCATGATCATCCAGGACGCCGCTCTGCGCGAGCGCGTCAACCATGCACGTTGTGGCATGGTCGATAGCGTCAACCCGTTGGGCATGGAAGCCACCCGCGTCGCCTACAGCGAAGGCGCGCCGTGGCTGGCCGAACTGAAAACCTATCTGCAGGCCAACCGCGACTGGCTGGTGGACGCGGTGCGCAGCCGCTTGCCGGGCGTGACCATCAATGTGCCGCAAGGCACGTATCTGGCGTGGCTCGATTGCTCGGCGCTGGACCTGGACCTGGACAATCCTCAGCAGTTCTTCCTCGAACAGGCCAAGGTCGGCCTCAGCGCTGGTGTGGATTTCGGCGATCAGCACCAACAGTTCGTGCGCCTGAACTTCGGCTGCCCACGGTCGTTGCTTGAAGAAGGCATCGCTCGCATGGAGCGCGCCCTGAACAACCGCAATACCTGAAAACACCCTAAACCCTGTGGGAGCGAGCCTGCTCGCGAATGCGGTCTTTCATCCAATAAAGAGGGTGACTGATACACCGCATTCGCGAGCAGGCTCGCTCCCACATTGGTTTTGCATTTCCAAGTCTGAAAGACCAGCGCAAATCCGATCGAACTCACGGCAAACCGTCCGGGTCAACCACCCATACCTGCCCTGAGACCTCGGAGATTTGTGATGACCGACTACCCAAAACCGCCCTTCCCCGCACAAGCCCAAGCCGTCCCCGGTGCGCAAAGCAAAATGCAGCCCTACCCCGATTGTGGCGAACAAAGCTACGTCGGTTCCGGGCGACTGTCCGGCAAGATCGCGCTGATCACCGGTGCCGACAGCGGCATCGGTCGCGCGGTGGCGATTGCCTTCGCCCGTGAAGGCGCCGATGTGGTCGTGGCTTATCTGAATGAACATGAAGACGCCAAAGAGACCGCACGCTGGGTCGAACAGGCGGGTCGCCAATGCCTGCTGCTGTCCGGCGACCTCGCGCACAAGGCCCATTGCCAGGAACTGGTGGACAAGACGGTCGAACGCTTCGGGCGCATCGACATTCTGGTCAACAACGCTGCGTTCCAGATGACCCACGAAAGCTTCGAAGAAATCCCCGATGACGAATGGGTGATGACTTTCGACGTCAACATCACCGCGATTTTCCGCCTGTGCCAAGCGGCGATCAAACACATGCGCCCCGGCGCCTCGATCATCAACACCAGCTCGATCAACTCGGACATGCCCAAACCGACCCTGCTCGCCTATGCCACCACCAAAGGCGCGATTGCCAACTTCACCGGCGGGCTGGCGCAGATACTCGGGCCGAAAGAAATCCGCGTGAACTGCGTGGCCCCCGGACCGATCTGGACGCCGCTGATCGTCTCGACCATGCCCGAGGAAGAAGTGCAGAATTTCGGCAGCGAAACCCCGCTCGGCCGCCCCGGACAACCGGTGGAGGTGGCGCCGATCTATGTGCTGCTGGCCTCCGATGAAGCCAGTTACATCACCGGTCAGCGCTACGGCGTCACCGGCGGCAAGCCGATGTTGTAAGCCTCATGAGCTTTGTCATCTGGGTCGCGGTGCTGGGCGCCGTCTTGCTGACCCTTGCGCTGACCTCGTCCTACCTGCGCTGGATGCCGGTCACCACCTCGGCCGTGTGCCTGTTGCTGGGGATTGGCATCGGCCCGAGCGGGCTGGATCTGCTGAAACTGTCACTGGAAAACGCGTCCGTATGGATGGAACACCTTACGGAAGTGGCGGTGCTGTTTTCGCTGTTTGTCTGCGGGCTCAAGTTGCGTTTGCCACTGCGCGACAAGCGCTGGCGGATTGCTTTCGGGCTGGCCGGCCCGGTGATGGTGTTGACCATCGCCGGAGTCAGCGTATTGCTGCATTGGGGCCTGCAACTGCCTTGGGGGCCGTCACTGCTGATCGGCGCGATTCTCGCACCGACCGACCCGGTGCTGGCCGCGCTGGTGCAGGTCAACGACGCACGGGATGTCGACAGCGTGCGCTTTGGTCTTTCCGGAGAAGCCGGACTGAACGACGGGATCGCGTTCCCGTTCGTGATTCTCGGCCTGCTGCTGGTACAGGCCGATGCTCATCCCGGCGCGCTGACCGATTGGGTGCTGCACGGTTTGCTCTGGGCGGTGCCGGTCGGCTTGCTCACCGGTTACTGGATGGGCCGCGGCATCGGTCGGTTGACCCTGTCACTGCGCATCCGTAACGACGACAGCACCCTGAGCCCGAATGATTATCTGGCGCTGTCGCTGATTGCCCTGGCCTACGTCGGCGCAGATGCCATCGGCGGTTACGGCTTCCTGTCAGTGTTCGCTGCCGGCCTTGGCTTGCGCCAGGAAGAAGTCAAATCCACCGGCGCCAGCCAACCGCCCGCCGAACATCTGGTGCAACCAGTGGTGGGCCATCAGAACGTCGAGCCGCAGCACGCGGTACACGGTGATACCGAACGCCTGGAAAGCAGTCAGGTCGCTGCCGGGATCATGATGGGCGACATGCTCTCGTTCGGCAGCCTGGTGGAGCGGGCCATGGAAGTGTTTCTGGTGACCCTGCTCGGCGTGGTGCTGGTGCCGCATTGGGACTGGCGGGCGTTGATCATTGGCGCGGTGCTGTTCTGCGTGGTGCGTCCGGCCTGCGTGGTGTTGATGCCATGGGGCACCTTGCTCGACGGTGGTCAGCGCCTGTTGATCGGCTGGTTCGGCATTCGCGGGATCGGTAGCCTGTTCTATCTGTTTTATGCCTTGAACCACGGCCTGAGTCCTTCGGTCGCGACGCTGTGTACCAACATCACCCTGTCCGTGGTGGCGTTGAGCATTTTGCTGCATGGCATCAGCACTCAGCCGCTGCTGGCGCGCTATGAGCAACGGCAAAAACGAAAAAACTGATTTTTCAGGCGGCAATATCTTGGGCAATCCATCGAAGTTTTTTCTGTAAATAAATGGATCCCTCTGCAGATTCCGGCAGTCACAACCATAACCCCTCGCTGTAAGCACTCGGCGGGGTCCGGCAGGTTCGGTTCCCCTGCGGCTTGCAGCCCATGAATAGGAATCTTTGGATAACAAGGTCACGGTCATGAAAGAATGCTCGACTCCGGCACAAATCAAGGCTTGCAGGGCTTTGGCCCTGGAACGCAATCGTCAACTGTTCGAAGACGCCCACGCCCTCAACCGCGCCGCTTACGAGTTGCTGGAGGCGGACAATCTGGATCTCGAACAGTTTGAGCACTATCGAGCCATGCGCCGCAAAGCCGATGCGAAGTTCGCCGAAGCCATCGATCACTTGTGCGTCCTCAACGAGGACTTCCCGCCGATTCCGATGTCGCCGCATCACTCGCAGGAGTTGCGCCGGCAGCTTGAAACCGTCGAATAAAGCGCACAAGAAAAAGCCCGGCTGCGAGGTCCGGGCTTTTTCTTTGGGCGTGTCGCGTCCTGAATAAGGTTTACACCTTCTGACCAATCTTCAGGAGGATTCAATGGATACCGGAAAAAGGCGGAGCCAGCGCGATTACACGCTAGCTTTTAAATTGTCAGTCGTAGATCAAGTCGAAAAAGGCGAGTTGAGTTATAAAGAGGCTCAACGGCGCTTTGGCATTCAAGGCCGGTCCACGGTACTGGTTTGGTTACGCAAGCATGGCCGACAGGACTGGAGCCAAGGCGCCTCAATCCGAGCGCCGCGGAGCAGGCCGATGACCGACCCCAACCTACCGCTGACACCCGAACAGCGGATCAAAGAGCTTGAAGAACAGTTGGCGCTGAGCAATCAGAAGGCCCAGTTCTTTGAAGCTGTCGTGAACGTCTTGAAAAATGATTACGGTGTGTCCATCGTAAAAAAGCGACCCGGCAAGTCCTCTCGCAAGGGCAAATCCAAGACCTGAGCATTACCAGGGCTTGCCTGTTTATGGGCATTTCGCGCCAAGCGTATTACAAGCGCAACCGAGCCTTTGACGCGAGAGTTTGCCAAGACCAGCAGGTAGTGGAATTCGTTCTGGAAAAGCGTCGGCGCCAGCCGAGGCTTGGGACGCGCAAACTGCACCACCTGATGCTAATTGAAGCTGCAGCGACGCTACGTGTCGGTCGAGACCGCCTGTTTTCTATCTTGCGAGAGGCGCGAGAGCTGGTTCCTCGCAAACGTGCTTATCATAAAACCACGCATAGCCATCATCGCTTCCGCCGTCACCCCAACCTACTCAAAGCTGGCCCGGAACAAGTTGTAGCCAGCAGACCTGAGCAGGTTTGGGTCGCAGACATTACCTATCTCCCAACGCGGGAAAGTGTCGCTTACGTTAGCCTGATAACAGACGCGTACTCACGCAAAATCGTGGGTCATCATGTGCACAGCAGCCTGCATACGGAGTCGGTGGTCAGGGCGCTGCAGAAGGCTGTTAGTCAGCGAAAATCCGATCAACCGCTCATTCATCATTCAGATCGCGGAGCCCAGTATTGCTCCGACTTATACCAACGGATGCATACCCGGCATGGAATCAGGTGCTCAATGACTGACGGTTATGATTGCTATCAGAACGCTATGGCGGAGAGGGTAAATGGGATTTTGAAGACTGAGTTTTTGCTGCATCGCCCCAAAGACCTGGCGGATGCAGTGAAAATGGTGGATGAATCGGTGCAAATCTACAACCGGGAGCGGCCGCACTTAGCCCTGAAATACAAAACGCCCGATGCGGTGCATCGGGCGTTTGAGACTGAAACAGGTGTAAACCTATTTCAGGACTAGACAGCGGCGTTCAGCCTCCGGGATTGGTCACCTGAATAAACACCGCGTAAGCCCCGAGCAGGATCCAGAACGTGGCGAAGATCCATGGCGTGCGCACCGAAAACAACAGCGACTTGCGATAGCCCTTATGGCTGGATTCCATTTCACTGAACAGCGGCGACTCGTCGTAAGCCATGCCCATGATCGGCTCGCTGCGCAACAACTCGCTCTGCTTGTAGTGCCAGTGATCGATGATGTCGTACGCGGCACGAATTCCCGGCCACGCATTGAGCGAACTGAGCAGCCCGAGCAGTGCCAGAAACGGCGGCACCACCAGCGTAAACAGCTTGCCCCACTCGGGGTTGAGGTTGGCCATGCACGAGGCAAAGGCAATCACCAGAAATGACTGAGCCGCCAGATAGGCGTCAGTGCGGTTGGCCAGGATGCTGGTTTCGTACTGGATTTCCTTGCGATAGAAATCCAGCCGTTCCTTGGGTGAGCCGAACATCTTGGCGTCGTGTTCGGTCAGGTGCTCTTCTTCGGTGGGCTGGGTCAGTATGCGAGGCAAGGGACGCGCACTCCATGGCGGGGAAACCTTTTAGAAGGCCCTCGCCACGGACAAGTTCAGGCGGATTCATTTCATCGACTGCGCGATGATTTCCACCAGGTTCAACTGAGTAAAAGGCTTGGGCAGACGTGGCAGTTGCGCGGCGAAGCCTTCAAGACGTTCGGCGTAGCCGGTGGCCAGAATGATCGGCAGATCCGGCTTGAGCAGACGCACTGCATGCGCCAGTTGTGCGCCGCTCATCTGCGGCATGGCCATGTCAGTGATCATCAGATCGATGACTTCACCCTGCTCGAACAACTTCAGCGCCTTGGCCCCGGATGTCGCGTTGACCACACGATGGCCGAGGTCTTCGAGCAGCAGTGTGGTGCTGGTCAATACCAGCGAGTCGTCGTCCACCACCAGCACGCTGAGGCGTGGCACCAGAACCGCTTCGACCGCCGGATAAAAGGTTTTTGCCGTCACGCTGGCTACCGCCACCGGTATCCATAGTTCAGCGGTGGTGCCACGGCCCTTTTCACTCTTGAGGATGAAGCGTCCGCCGAGTTGTTCGATAAAGCCATGCACCATCGACAAGCCCAATCCGGTGCCCTTGCCCACGCCCTTGGTGGTGAAAAACGGATCTCTGGCCGAACCCAGCGTGGTTTCGTCCATGCCTTCACCCGTGTCGATCACGCTCAGGCACACATAGCGCCCAGCGGCCATTGAAGAGTGGCTTTGCTCAAGCACCACTTCCGGCTGCGCGGTAATGGTCAGGCTGCCCCCGTCCACCATCGCGTCGCGAGCGTTGGTCGCCAGATTGAGTAGCGCCAGCTCCAGTTGGTTGCTGTCCGCCAGCACCGGTTGCAGATCCTCGGGAAACCGCGTTTCGATACGAATCCCCGGTCCAATCGAACTGCGCAACAGCCCGGTGATGCCTTGCACCAGTTGCGGAATATCGACCGGTTCGGTCTTGAGTTCCTGCCGTCGGGCAAAGGCCAGCATGCGCTGGGTCAGCGACACGCCACGCAATGCACCCTGCGTGGCGTTTTCCAGCAGCCGACTGTTTTTCGGGTCTTCACCGATGCGCTTCTGAAGAATCTCCAGATTGCCGAGAATCACCGTCAGCAAATTGTTGAAGTCATGGGCGATGCCGCCACTGAGCTGACCGATGGCCTGCATCTTCTGTGCCTGGAACAGCGCTTCACGGGTTTTCTCCAGAGCCAGTTGCGACTCATGGGCTTCGGTGACATCGCGGGTGATCTTGGCAAACCCGAGCAGCGTGCCGGTTTCGCCGCGAATGGCATCGACCACCACGTGTGCCAGAAACCGCGTGCCATCCTTGCGCATGCGCCAGCTCTTGTTTTCGAAACGACCCTCGCGGGTGGCAATCTCCAGCGCTCGTTGCGGTTCGCCGGCGATGCGGTCTTCAGGGGTGTAGAAAATCGAAAAATGCTGGCCGATGATTTCTTCCGGCTTGTACCCCTTGATCCGCTGGGCGCCCTGATTCCAGTTGCTCACGCGACCTTCGGGGCTGAGCATGTAGATCGCATAATCGGTGACACCCTGCACCAACAGGCGGAACTGCTGCTCGCTTTGCCTGAGGGTTTCCTCGGCCATCTTGCGATCAGTCAGGTCGCGGGTGATCTTGGCGTAGCCGAGCAGTTTGCCGTTGGGATCGATGATCGGATCGATGACCACGTGACACCAGAAGTTGGTGCCATCCTTGCGCACCCGCCAGCCCTCGCCTTCGAATCGCCCTTCGTGCAGCGCGGTGTCGAGCGCGCGCTGCGGCAGGCCCGCCGCACGATCAACGGCGGTATAGAAGCGCGAGAAATGCTCGCCGAGAATCTCCGCCTCTTCGTAGCCCTTGAAGCGTTTGGCACCGGAGTTCCAGCTGGTGATGATGCCGTCCGGGTCGATCATGTAAATCGCATAATCGACCACCGCATCGATCAGCAGACGGAAACGCATCTCCTCGATCGCGGCAGTTTTGCTCGGGTTGTCACTCATCAGGTTCACCGCTGGTTTTCATTAGCGCAAGTATGCGGCAATCCAGCGCCATGGGAAGGTGCAAACGCGCTTCAATTCACGCTTTGATCTGAGGCCGGGTCTGTACCGAGCGCCCACCAGCGCGGCAACAGTTGCTGAATGCGCGGTTCGGCGAAGCGGTCATCGATCAGCATCACCACGCCGCGATCCTGCCGCGTGCGGATTACTCGCCCGGCGGCCTGCACCACTTTCTGCACACCCGGATACAGATAGGTGTAATCGTAACCGGCACCGAAAATCGCCGCCATACGCCGTTTCAACTGTTCGTTGACCGGGTTGAGCTGGGCCAGCCCCAGGGTCGCAATGAACGCGCCGATCAGCCGTGCGCCGGGCAGGTCGATGCCCTCGCCGAACGCACCGCCCAACACGGCGAAGCCGATGCCCTGGCTGTCGGCGGTGAACTGATCGAGAAATACCTGACGCTGCCCTTCAGCCATGCCCCGGGATTGCTGCCACAGATTGATCTGCGGATGGCGTTCGGCAAGCAGGGTCAGCACCTGTTGCAGGTAATCGAAGCTGCTGAAGAACGCCAGGTAATTGCCCGGGCGCTCGCTGAACTGGCGGGCGATCAGCTCGACGATCGGTTCCAGCGACGCCTGCCGATGATTGAAGCGCGTGGAAATGCGGCTGACGATCTGCACCTGCAACTGATCGGCGCTGAACGGCGATTCGACGTCGATGCATACCGTGTCGGCGGGCGTACCGAGCAGGTCGGCGTAATAGCGCCGCGGGCTCAGCGTTGCGGAAAACAGCACGCTGCTGCGCGCCGCTTTCAGGCGCGGGCCGATGAACGCTGCCGGCACCACATTGCGCAGGCACAGCTGCGACAGCGGCCGTTTGCGCTCGAGGTCACGTTTGCTGATGTCAAACAGGTAATGCTCGTCGAACAGCTCCGCTACCCGGCCGAACTGCAGCATGTCGAAGTAGAAGGTTTGCAGCGCGCTGTCGAGTCCCTGCGGATGGTCGTTGAGGTAATCGCCAATGGCCGCGCTGCACAGGGACACCGCTTGCAGCAGTTTTTCCGGAGCCTTGTCGTAGGCCTGATACGGCGCCAGTTGCGGCTGATGCAGCGCGTTCCATTCGCGGTTGACCCGTTGCAGGGATTTTTTCAGCACCTCGGGGGCCGTCTTGCGCACACTGGCCAGCGCGGCCTGATCGAGACTGGCGCTGTACATCGAACGTCCGCGCTCGACCAGGTTGTGCGCTTCATCCACCAGCACCGCGACTTTCCACTGATTGAGCTGGGCCAGACCGAACAGTAACGCACTGAAATCGAAGTAATAGTTGTAGTCCGCCACCACCACGTCGGCCCAACGGGCCATTTCCTGGCTCAGGTAGTACGGGCAAACCGTGTGCTGGCGAGCCACTTCGCGCATCGCCGCCTGATCCAGCAGATTGATCCGGCTGGCCGCTTCACGGGCGGCGGGCAGGCGGTCATAGAAGCCCTGGGCCAACGGGCAGGACTCGCCGTGACAGGCTTTGTCCGGGTGTTCGCAGGCCTTGTCGCGGGCGACCATCTCCAGCACCCGCAACGGCAAGCGTTCAGACTGATCGAACAACACCTGACTGGCATCCAGCGCCAGTTTGCGCCCCGGGGTCTTGGCGGTCAGGAACAACACCTTGTCCAGTTGCTGCGGCGCCAAAGCCTTGAGCATCGGGAACAGCGTGCCGAGGGTTTTACCGATCCCGGTGGGCGCCTGCGCCATCAGGCAACGGCCGGTGCTGACCGCTTTGAACACCGATTCGGCCAGATGCCGCTGGCCGGGGCGAAAGTCGGCGTGGGGAAAGCTCAATTGCTGCGCGGCCCGATTGCGCGCCTCGCGATGGGCCATTTCCTGCTCGGCCCAGTTCAGGAACAACCGGCATTGTTGTTCGAAAAAGTCTTGCAAGACTGGCGCAGTGAAGGCCTCGACCAGACAGGTTTCCTTCTCGCTGACGATGTCGAAATACACCAGCGCCAGATTGATCTGCTCAAGCTCGAGCTTGCGGCACATCAGCCAGCCGTAGACTTTCGCCTGCGCCCAATGCAACTGGCGATGGTTTGGCGGTTGTTTGCTGAGGTCGCCGCGATAGGTTTTGACTTCTTCCAGACAGTTCTGCGCCGGATCGTAGCCGTCCGCCCTGCCCCTGACTTTCAATTGCAGAAACTCGCCTTCCAGCGCCACCTCGCTCTGGTACTTGTCGCTGCGCCGCGAGGCCACGGTGCGGTGCCCGAGCATGCCTTCGAGCGCAGTCGGCGAAGGGGTAAAACGCAGGTCGAGGTCGCCGGTCTTGGCGGTGAACTCGCACAACGCGCGGACGGCAATGCTATAGCTCAAGCGCTCTGCTCCGCCCATTGCACGTAGCACACGGCGACCGGCATCTGGTGTTGGTGGCAGAACTCCAGCCAGCGCAGTTGGTTGTCCTGCAGGCGGTCACCGGGGCCTTTGACTTCGATCATCCGGTAGGTCTTGTGCTGCGGCCAGAACTGGATCAGATCGGGCATGCCAGCGCGATTGGCCTTGATGTCGAGCAGCAGGCGATTGAACCAGTGCTTGAGATGTTCGGCCGGCAAGCACGCCAGCGCCTGCTCCAGCAGTTGCTCATTCAAGGCGCCCCAGAACACGAACGGCGACTGCACACCCCATTTGGCGACGAAGCGCTCACGAATGGTCGCCGTATAACGGCCATCGTCGAGCTGGTCGAGGCAGGCCTGGAACAGTTCGGCGCGGCGTTGCTGGAAGTCTTCGTTGAGCAGATCCACCGGCCCGCGCTGAAACGGATGAAAAAACGCCCCCGGCAGCGGCGCAAAAATCGCCGGCCAGCACAGCAGGCCGAACAGCGAGTTGATCAGGCTGTTCTCGACGTAATGCACCGGGCCGCTGTCTTCGTGCAGATGCGCCTGCACATAAAACTCCACCGACAGCGACGGATCGGTGCGCGGCAATTGCAGATCGAGGCGCTCGACCGGGCGCGGCGTTGCGCGCTTGAGCGGTGGCCCGCCGAGTTTGCGTCGCAGCCGGGGCAGCATCCGCTGCAGACTCTGCTGTTCGGCGGCGCTTTCCGGCGCCTGTTCGGCGAGAGTGGCAAGCTCCAGCGCCAGTGCGTATTCGCCGCAGCGCTCCAGCACCCGAATCATTCGCTGGCGGGCGCCGGGGTAGGCGCAATCGCGGTAAATGCTCAGCGCCAGGGCGAACTCCGTGATGCGCTCGCAATATTGGCCGATCTGGAACAGCACCTTGCCGCGTCGCCGTTGCAGCCACGGGTTGGCGAACTGCAATGCGCTGACCTGCTCGACAATGGTTTGCAACGGTTCACCGGCCTCGAAGCGTTGCTGGCACTGATGCAGGAACAGGCAGGCGTCAACGTCTTCACGGCTGCGCAGGCCACGGGAATCGGCGCAGAACTCGACTTTTTCGTAGGTAAAGATGCCGAGGTCGGCGAGGACGAATTCCGACCAGTCCTGGTACAGGTTGCCGAAGAACATCAGGCGCAGGCGGTCGCACAGGTCCATGATGGTCAGGCTGAGCAAGCTGTCGCCGAGCGTCGGCGCCCAGTCGGACAGGCTGCGCGATGCGCTGAACTGCTCGGCCAGCGCCGGCAGCCAGTCGTCCTTGCGGCCCTTGGGTTGTTCGATAAAAGCACCGAACGCTTGCAGGAGTTCGGCCTTCAGCAACACGTCGAACACTTCGGCCACGCTCAACAACGCCTGATCGTCGAGCCAGCCGTGACTCAGCAACGGCTGCGCGGCGTCGCTGATGTCCCCGATTTCCGGGTAGTTGAGTTTGCCGAGGCGGAAATGCACGCCCTTGCGCATTACCATGCGCACCAGCAAACCCTGTGAGGCGCGTGGCAAAGCCTTGAAGTCGCGGATAAAGCCGTGCTCGGATTCGCTCATCACATCGGCATAGCGCAGCTCAAGCCAATCAAGCACTTGCCGGAAGTTGTTGAGGTAATAGAACGGATCGTCGAGCGGGTTGGCAGTCACGGGAATTCAGGGCCATGGCGAGCGAATACTGGTTATGCGTACAGATACCAGCTCTGCCCCGTCGCGTGCAAACGGAAAAAGATCAGTGGCAGCGGCAATCGGGATTTTTTCAGGGTGCCATCGAACTTTTCCCGGCTGGATGGCACCAACCGCGTTAGAGACCGAAGTCGGTCAATTGATATGGAATGAGGTATTTGAGGTGGGTATGAAGATCAAGACTCTGGGTATTCCCCTGGCGGTAGCGGCCCTGTTGGCATTGAGCGGCTGCTCGACGCCGACGGTGGTCACCTTGCAGAACGGCACCCAGTATTTGACCAAGGACATGCCGAAAACCAAGAACAAGGATGGCTTCTATGAATTCGAGGATATTTCCGGGACCAAGGTGAGAGTCCGCGGCGACGAGGTCGCGACGGTGCGCAAGGAAGACTGACACCCTGCTGTACGTGTAGGAGTTGCCGAAGGCTGCGATCTTTTGATTTTGATCTTGAAAAACAAAATCAAAAGATCGCAGCCTGCGGCAGCTCCTACAGGAAGAGCGTTATCCGTGTGTTACTCGAAAGCAGGCAGGCCCACAATGCTGTGATCGCAACTGAAATGCTGCTCACCACGACGCGCCAGTTCGGCTTGCAGACGCCGGCAGCGCTCCAGATCCAGCTGGGTCATGCGGTCAATGCTCAGGTTGCCAGTGGCTTGCGCTTGTTTGCCGTCACCCGGCCGAAACGTCACGAACGGCTGTTCGGGCTGAATCTGAAACAGGCTTTTCTCTTCCACCGGCTCGACCACTTCGGTCTTTTCCGGTTTCGGCAGTTGATCGGTGCTGATCCCGTAGCGGCTCAGAATCGAGGTTGGCGGCAGATCGGCCCAGGCATTGGCCGATAACAGCGCCAGTCCGACAATCCCGACATACCCCTTGAACCTTCTCACGTGTGAATCTCCTGTACTCGATGGCGGCTAGCTATAGAACGTGTGGGCACGTGCTGGCTTTAGGCCGCTTCTGCTGTTTGCAGAGCTTTTGAGTCAGGGTGTGGCTGCTGAGTCACTTTTGATGCTGGGTTGTGGCGAGGGAGCTTGCTCCCTCGCCACAGGTTACGGGTGCATCAGGCGATCACTATTCCATCGGCACTGAGGCTATTCAGCGCCACTCCAACCAGCGTCACCGAGTCAGCGCCAAACTTCAGCACCGTGTCCTGCCCCACCATCGAGGCATGCGCGCGGAAGTCGTCATTGGGCAACACGCCCTGCACGCCAAGGAACACCAGTTTGTCGTTGGACGTAAAACCCACCACCCGATCCTGACCAAACGCGCCGTTGAACAGGAACGTATCCGTCCCGCCGCCCGACTCCATCAGGTCATTGCCAGCGCCACCGACAAACACGTCGTTGCCGGCACCGCCGATCAAGTGGTCGTTGCCGTCCAGACCGAACAACCAATCACCACTGGCTTGGGCCTTGAGCGTATCGGCGCCGCTGGTGCCTTTGACGCTGGACGCGTACTGCGTGACATTGTTGCCGACCTTCAGGCCGCTGGCCGTCACACTGTGGGTCACGTCGTCCTTGAACAGGCCCCAGAGGAAGCCCGGCTCCTTGGTGACGATGCTGCCGATGTCGCGGGTGATGCTGATCCCGCCCTTGGCATCGCGGATGTACAGGTTGCCGGCGCCGTCGTTGGCGAAGTCGAATTTGCTCACCGACTGCTGCAAGTCGAGGGTGTTGTTGCCGGCGCCGCCGAGAATGACGTTGTAGCCGCCACTGTCACGGAAGGTGTCGTTGCCGGCGCGACCTTCGAGATAATCGTTGCCGCTGCCGCCCTGGATCAGGTCGTTACTGTCGCTGCCGATGATGAACGTGCTGCCCTTGTGGGTTTCAGCGTTGCGGTTGAGGTCCTGCACCCAGGTGTTGGCCCGCGCCGGGTCCGACAGGTTGGCGACGATGATCGTCGAGTCCTTGCTGGTCAGATCGTAGAACTTCGACTCGATGATCCGGTTCATGCCGTCACCGTAAGCGGTCGGCAGGTGCGAGATCCAGGTCGGGATGTTGAGGATGGAGAACGGCAGGAGATTCCACGCGGTCGAGGCGTAGTGATCGTTGAAGCTGACGATGTTGTCGGTAGCCGATTCCTTGGGCGCGTCGTGCACGCCGACCGAGGCGCCGGTGAAGGTCGAGCCGTCGAGGGCACGGAACACCGGATCGTTTTCGTAACCGACGTTGAGCACCTTGTCGGTGCCGCTCTGGGTCGGCGAGGCGTAGGCAATATAGTTGGAATCGGCGAAGAACCCGCCCCACTTGCCGCCGCTGAGGTCGGCCATGCTGTTGACCGCCAGCCCGCCAAGGCTGTGGCCGCTGACCAGCACGTCCTTGCCGCTGAGGCCGTTGGCCTTGGCGAACGCCACCACGTCATTGAGCAGATTGCCGAACGCTTCGCCGACGTAATTCTTGGCGTAGTCCTTGGGACCGAAGGCTGCCAGCAGATCGTTGATCACATCGCCGATGGAGTCGAGGATCAGGTTTTCCCGTGGGCCGCTGGTGCCGCGAAACGCGATGCCGATTTCCGTGAGATGGCCCTGGGCGTCGTACTTGCCGAGGATTTCCACCTGAGCGGTGGTGTAACCGGCCTTCTCGCCGAAGAAGGTTCCGCGCGCGTCGGTCTTGCCGTCGTAGCCCAGTTGCGAGGCGGTGATCGGTGTCCAGCCAGCCTTTTTCACCGCGTCGAGGGCGAGTTTTTCCGAGTCGGGATTCCACGGAATACCGGGAATCACCCCTTGCGAATCAGTACCGCCGAGCAGTGCGGTCACCAACGTGGCGGGCAGGCCGAGACCGAAGCCGTTGTGCTGATAACCGGCGGCAAAGCCGTTATCGAGGTTGTGGTAGGAATACAGCGTGATCGCCATGGCATCGCTGAACAGCGCCTTGGAATCGGCTGTGCCGAAGTTCTTGTAGTCATACACACCCATTGCTATTGCCTCTCTTTTGTTGGAATTGTCAGAGATAGCTCACAGCCAGGGCGCCCCTCGCGGGCACGCCCCGGAGCATTTCAGTACTACTTGTTGCAGATCTTCCCTTGTGGGAGCGGGCTTGCTCGCGAAAGCGGCGTATCAGTTACAGCAATGTTGACTGATACGGCCCCTTCGCGAGCAAGCCCGCTCCCACTTTGGAGCTAGGCAAACACGAAAGACGAGTCCGACAGGTTAGCCACCCCAACCCCGACCAGGGTCACGGCATACTCGCCAATCTTCAGCACCGTATCAGCCCCCGACTGTGCCGCATGCTGCTTGTAGTCGTAGCCCTGCCCCGCGCCTTCGACGCCCATGAACACCAGTTTGTCGCTGCCCTGGTAACCATTGATCGCGTCGAAACCGAACGCGCCGCTGAACAGGAAGGTGTTGTTGCCACCCACCGCCGTCATCACGTCATTGCCGGCGCCGCCGACGAAGGTCACGTGGCCCTTGTCGCTGATCAGCTTGTCATCGCCGCCCAGCCCGAACAGCCAGTCACCCTCGGCACTGGCGTGCAGCGCATTACCGTACGCATCGCCGTTGAGCGAATGGGTGTACTGGGTCAGGTCGTTGCCATTGGTCAAACCCTTGGCCGTGACGCCCCAGGTGATCTCCTTGCTGCCCCACCACGAACCCGATTCCTTGCTCACCAGCGCGCCGATGTCGCGGGTCATGCTGATACCGCCGTAGGCGTCGCGCACGTACAGCGTGCCGTCTCCGTCGTTGGCAAAGCTGAAGTTCTGCAGCGGTTTCTGCAGCTCGAAGGTGTTGTGGCCCTGACCGCCGAGCAGGATGTTGAAACCCCCGTCATCACGGAAACGGTCATCGCCGCCCAGGCCTTCGAGGAAGTCGTTACCCGCCCCGCCCTTTAGCCAGTCGTTGCTCTGCGTGCCAATGATGAAAGTGCTGCCGGTGTGTGGCTCGCCACTGCGCCCCAGATCCTCGACCCAGGTCTTGCCCCGGGACGCTTCCTCAAGGTTGGAGACGATGATGGTCGAGTCCTTGTGCGTCAGGTTGTAGAACTTCGAGTCGATCACCCGATTCAAGCCATCGGCATAGCCCAACGAGCCATGGGCCGACCAGCTCAGCGGATTGGCAATGCTGAACGGCACCAGGTTCTGCGCGGTGGACGCGTAATGGTCATTGAAGTTGACGATGTTGTCGGTGGTCGACTCATGCGGCTTGTCGTGCTTGCCCATTGAGCTGCTGCTGAAGGTGGTGCCATCGAGCACACGGAACACCGGATCGTTTTCGTAACCGATGTTCAGCACGTTGTTGCCGGTGCTGCTCTGGGTCGGCGACGCGAACGCAATGTAGTTGGCGTCCTTGAAGAACCCGCCCCAGTTGCTGGCGCTCAACTCGGCCACGCTGTTGACCCCGAGCCCGCCAAGGCTGTGACCGCTGATCAGTACATCTTTGGCGGCAATGCCGTGTGATACCGCGAACGCGGCGACAGCCTTGAGCAGATTATCGAAGGCATTTTTCGCGTAGTTGCTCGCGTAATCCGATGGCCCGATGGCGGCCAGCAGGTTGTTTTTCAAGTCGCCGAAAGTGTCGCTGAAGCCGAGCCCGCCTGTACCACGAAAGGCCACACCGATACCGGTCAGCTTGCCTGTTGCATCGTATTTGCCAAGCACTTCGGCTTCGGCGCTGGTGAAGCCATCCTTCTCGCCAAAGAATGTACCCTGCGCCCCGACCTTGCCCTGATAGCCCAGCGCTGTCGCACTGAGCGGTTTCCAGGCCGTGCCCGGCAATGCTTGCCCGGTCGGGGTGTAGGCATACAGCGTCAGCGCGATAGCGTCGCTGTACAACGCTTTGCCATCGGCATTCTTGTAATCGAACAGTCCCATGTTGTGCTCTCTCTTCCTTCAAAACCGGCAGCCCCCAAGGAACTGCCGGCATTGCCTTTAGAACTGCCAGTCGAGCGTCAGACCCACTCCGTGATCCTTCTCGTTGTTACCGATCAGTCCGTTATAGTCCAGGTTAACCCGGACATCGCGATTGAGCGCCAGCCCGGCGCGTACACCGACCACGGCAGCATCACGATCCATCGACACACTCTGCACGGTGAACGCGCTGTTGCCATTGGCAAACGCCAGGTGGCTGTCAGCATCGACACTGCTCAGGTTGTGCTGCCAGCCCAGGGTCGCGCCCAGTTCCAGCTGATGTTTGTCCGACAGCGCGAAGGTGCGCTTGGCGCGCACGCCAAGGGTCGACAGCACCACATCGCGATTGTCTTCACTACCCTTGAGCGCCGCCGCATCACCCTTCTCGGTGAAGCTATCAGTGTTCAAGTGCACGTACGACAGATTGGCGAACGGCTCCAGATTCATCGGTTGCAGGCGCAGATCATAAGCCGCTTCGGTGAACACTTGGGTAGTCGCCGCATCGTGCCTGGTTTTCTGTTTACCGCTGACGTCACCGAATTGCAGGTCACGTTTCACATCCACGCGATGCCAGCTGTAGGCCGCACCGGCGGTCAGACGCAGCGCATCGATCTGATGCCCCAGGTACGCACCCAGGTGGTAGCTGTCGACCGAGGCCGACGAATGCGTGCCGCCGCCCATACCCAACGAGCTGTCGCTATAACCGGTAACGAAACCCAGACGCGTATCTTCAGCAATCAAGCCGTCGACGCCAGCCAGCAGCCCGCTGATGGAGCTGTTGGAGTCGGCATTTTCATGCCCACCGTCGCTCTTGCCCCACGAACCCAGGACCTTGACCCAGGCGTTGCTGCGGTCGTCGGTCGGCGCGTTGGCATTGAACAGATCACGCTCACGCAAACGCTCGCCCACGGCTTCACGCAGGTAGCGGCTGTCGTTAATCAGCATCGTGCCGATGGCTGGATGGATCTCGCCGGACAGTTGCTGGAACGCTTGTTGCGCCGACGCCGCGTTCGGCGACAACAGCAGGGTTTCGAACAGCGCATTGCCCGCGCCCAGACGCTCGGCAGCCGCGCCGACCGCACGCTGGTTCGGCGTCAGACCGACACTGGCGAACGACGCGCCATTGCGCCCCACCTCCAGTTGTACGCCGCTCGCCGAGTACGCCAGGGTGCCGCCGAGGAACGCGTAGTTCGGCAGCACTTGCCCGAACTGCCCTTGAATGCCACCGGCCGCTTGCAGGATGTTGAACTGAGTACCGAGCAGGCTCTGCACTTCAGTGGTGGTCAGCAAGGTCGGGCTGTTTTCCAGCGACAGACTGACCGTGGCGCCATCGATCACCGCTTTGCCGCCGGCAACGATCTTGTCGCTGCTGGTCGGCGAGACTTCCACCGCGTAGGTCGAACCCGGTTCAAAGGTCACGTCACCGGCGACGTTCAGCGTGCCGATCGAGTTGCCCGGCGCGACGGTACCGCCGCTTTTCGCGGTCAGTGCGCCGATGCGGCCGTTACCGCCGAGGATGCCGCTGTCGTTGACCGTGACCGCCGAAGCCAGCGAGCCGTTGATCGCCAGACGCCCCTGATTGACCAGGGTCGGGCCGCTGTAGGTGTTGTTGCCGGTCATCACCAGGGTGCCGATACCTTGCTTGGTCAGGCCCCCGTGACCGGAAATGTCGTTGCGCCAGGTGTCGAGGCCGCAGGTGATGTCGGTGCACAGGCGCTCGGTCGGTTTGCCCTTGTCGATGATCGCGCCAATGCCCGGCAAGTCCGCGACGAACTGCCCGGAACCGTAGGCCCCCTGGATGCGGAATTCCTCCGGAATGTCTTTCTCGGTGACAAACATCGCCGGGCCATCAATGCCCTTGCGCAGGTTGATCATGCCCCAGCCGTACAAGGCGTCGATGCCTGGTGCACCGAGGTCGGTGGCGGTGGTACGCAACACCGTGGCGACCTGATCGCCAGTCATGTACGGGAAGCGCTCCATCAGCACCGCCATCGAGCCGGCCACGTGTGGCGCGGCCATCGAGGTGCCGTTGTAGTTGGCGTAGCCAGTGGTCAGGTTGTCAGCGTTGGTGCCGCTGATGATCGAGCTGTAGATCTGCGTCCCCGGCGCCGAGACGCAGAAGCTCGCGGTGTAGCCGCAACGCGAAGAGAACGTGCTCATGATGTACGGATTGGCGCTGGCCAGGTCCGGGTTTTTCTGCAACGCGGCGACGGTGATCCAGTTCGGCGCGATGTCCGGCACGAAGTAACCGAGGCCGGCGATGGCGTCCGGGTTGTTCAGGTTGTAATCGTTACCGGCAGCGAAGATCGTCACGATACCGCTGCGGGCGGCGGCGATGGCGCCGTCGTAGGCACCGCCGGGCTTGGTGCCGAGCAGTGTGCGGATTTCGTTGAACTGCAATTGCGCGTCGTTGACGGTGAAGTGCGGATACGCCGGGTTGCGGCCGCCAAGGTCGAAACGGTCGGTGATGCCGATGCCCCAGCTGTTGTTGATGATCCGCGCGCCGCTGGCGATCAGCGCATCCCAACCGGCCTTGTACACCGCGCCGTCGTTGCCACGGACGATACCGTCTTCCGGGCCCGGGTCACCGTTGTCGGCACTGATGATCTGCGCACCGAACGCCACCCCGTGCATCGGCCCGCCGTCGCGGCTGCCGGCGGCAATACCGCCGACGTGGGTGCCGTGGGCGCCGAGCTTGCCGTTGGAACCGACCGAGGGCGAACCGTCATAGCGGAACGCGTCCCCGGCTTTGACCGGGATGTACGGGTCGGTGTATTCGCGGATCCCGCTGGTGACCAGGGTGATGACTTTGTTAGCCCCGGAAAACTCCGGGTGCGCGGCGTACACCGGCTGGTCGAAGATCCCCAGTTTCACGCCTTTGCCGGTGTAACCGGCGGCGTAGGCGTAATCCGCGCCGATGGCGCCCAGGCCCCAGTCAGCCTTGAACTCGGTACTGCGCCAACTGGCGGGATCGCCAGTGCGGCCGCTTTCCACATAAGGCGCCGCGTGTGCGCTGCCCCAAGTGGTCAGCGCACAAATCACGGCGCAATTGAGTGTTTTCATGGCGAAGCGACCGCCCGTTTGCGCGGGGGTTTTGTTGTTATTCATCCAGCGACCTTCCTTAGTGTTGTTGCGAAAAATCCGTGTACTTCAATCTCATGAATGCTGCTTTTTGTGGCGAGGGAGCTTGCTCCCGCTGGGGCGCGAAGCGGCCCCCTGCATTTTTCCAGTCGAACCCGGTCTGGCGAATTTGCGACTGCTGCGCAGCCGAGCGGGAGCAAGCTCCCTCGCCACAGGTATGTGCTCCTACGGGGCTACGCGTACACCGTCCGTCAGAACTGCCAATTCAGGCTCAACCCAACCCCATGGCTCTTCTCGCGATTGGCCAGTTGCCCGTTGTAATCAAGGTTCACTCGCACGTCCTTGCTCAAGGCCAGGCTGGCTTGCACACCGACCAGCGCCGCATCACGCACCAGTGGCGAACTCTCGACCGAGTACGGCGTGCTGCCGCTGGCAAAACGCAGATGTTGTTCAGAGTCGATGTCGCTGAGGCTGTGCTGCCAGCCGAGATGCCCGCTCAGGTCCAGCGCCTGCTGATTCGACAGGTTGAAGCGCTTGACCGCGCGCACACCGAGCGTACTGAGCACCGCATCACGCTGGTCGCCAGAGCTTTTCAGCGCCGCCGCGTCACCCTTTTCGGTGAAGCCGTCAGTGTCCAGATGCACGTACGCGAGATTGGCGAACGGCTCCAGTGCCAGCGGTTGCAGGTTGAGCCGGTAAGCCGCTTCACCGAAGACCTGAACAGTGGTCGCATCGACCTTGGCTTTTTGTTTGGCGCTGACGTCGCCGTATTGCAGATCGCGCTTCATATCGGCGCGATGCCAGCTGTAGGCCGCGCCGGTGCTCAGGCGCCAGGCGCCGATTTCATGACCGGCGTAAGCGCCGAGGTGATAGCTGTCGACCTTGGCCGACGAGTGCGTGTCCGAGCCCATGTTCAGCGAACTGTCGCTGTAACCGGTGACCAGACCGATGCGGGTCTGCTCGTCCAGCGCACCGTCAACACCGCCCAGCAAGCCACCGATCGAAGTGCTGTAGCGCGAGGTGTCATTAGCGGAGTTGGTTGTACCCCAGGCACCGAGTGCCTTGATCCAGCCATTGCTTTGTGAGGCGCTGGCATCGTGCAGACGTTCGCCCACCGCGTCGCGCAACTGGCGGCTGTCATTGATCAGCATCGAACCGATTGCCGGGTAGATCTCCCCACTCAGTTGCTGGAAAGCTTGCTGCGCCGAGGCGGCAGACGCTGAGAGCAGCAGGCTTTCGTACACCGAATTGCCAGCGCCCAAACCTTCGACGGCAGCCGCTACGGCGCGCTGATTCGGGGTTTGTCCGACACTGGCGAACGAGGTAGCGTTGCGCTGGATGTCGAGCTGAATCTCGTTGGCCGCGTAGTCGAGGTTGCCGCCGATGAACAGGTAGTCCGGCAGCACCGCGCCGAACCGGCCCTGAATGCCGCCAGCCGCTTGCAGAATGTCGTACGAGTGGCCGAGCAGGCTGCGAGTTTCAGTGGTGCTGAGCAGAGTCGGGCTGTTTTCCAGCGACAGGCTGACGGTCGCGCCGCTGATGCTCGCGACGCCGCCGGCGACGATGCGGTCGCTGCTGGTCGGTGACAGCTCCACCGCGTAGGTCGAGCCCGGGGCGAAGGTCACGTCACCGGCCACGTTCAAGGTGCCGATGGAGTTGCCCGGCGCCACACGGCCGCCGCTGTTGGCGAGCAACGCACCGATGCGCCCGGAGCCGCCCAGGGTGCCGCTGTCGTTGACCGTCACCGCCGACGCCAGCGAACCGTTGACGCTGAGCAAGCCGCCATTGACCGTGGTCGGGCCACGGAAGGTGTTGTCGCCGGTCAGCAGCAAACGTCCTGCTCCGGACTTGATCAAACTGCCCTGATAGACCCGGGTCGCCGCGGCGGCATCACGCGCCATACCGACCGCGTAGTCGGTCTGATCCTGCTGACTGGCGCCGGCCGCAATGCCGTTCTGCCAGCCCTTGTCCTGCAAGGTTTGCTGCCAGGCGCTGTGTTCGGCGAGGTCTTCGCGCTGACGCTGAATCAGTGCCTTGTCGGAGATGTCATTGCTCCAGACATCGCTTTGCCCGGCCGCCAGGTTGGCATCGAACGCGCCAAGCAACTGCCCAGGCCCGCGCATCGCCCGATTCAGGTTGGCCACGCCCCAGCCGACCCGCTCGGTGGGTGCATCGGTGACCGAGCCGTCGAGTTGCGTGGCGGTGGTCAGCAGCACTTCGAGCGCCTGCTGATTGTTCATGTACGGATAGCGTTCCATCACCAGCGCCAGTGCCCCGGTGGCGTGCGGCGCGGCCATCGAGGTGCCGGACTTGATCGCATAATCGCCACCCGGAATGGTGCTGTCGATCTTCGCCCCCGGTGTGGTGATGCACCAGTATTTGGCGATGCCGCACTGGTTGTACTTCTGTTGGTTGCTCTGATCCAGCCCCGAAACCGCCAGCCAGTGACCTTCGAGATCCGACTGAAAGTACGGCAACGCCGAGCGCACGCTGGCGTTCGGATAGCCGCTGTTGCCGGCGCTGAACACGTTGATCACGCCACGGCGCGAGACGTCCGCCGCTGCATCGAGCCAGGTGCCCTGATTCCAGTGTTGAGCATAAGCAGCATGCAGATCGGCCAGGGTGCGATAGCTGACATCCGGCGGCTGACTGCCCCAACTGTTGTTGATCGCGCGCACGCCGGCAGCGGCCAGCGCGTCATACGCCGCTTTGAAATAACGCGGATCGGGTTTCGGGCCGAACAGAAAGCTGTCGTTGTTGTTGGTGTTGCCGACGTAGATTTGTGCGTTGTACGCCACGCCGTGCATGCCGGTGCCGTCACGACTCGCGCCCATGGTGCCGACCACGTGAGTGCCGTGGGAATCGTTGTTGGGGTTGAGGGTGCCGTTGACGCTGAACAGCGAACCATCGACGTAACTGCCGGAGGCCAACACCGGGTGATAGCGGTCGCTGGCGAACTCGGGATGGGCGGCATCGAAGCCGGAGTCAAGAGCGCCGATCTTTACGCCTTTACCGGTGATGCCGGCGGCGTAGGCCTGATCCGCCTGCATCCGCGCCAGGCCCCAGTCGCGCTGGAATTCGGCGCTGCGCCAACTGGCGGGATCGCCGGGCTTGCCGGTTTCAAGGTACTGCGCGTTGGCTTGCGCAATGGAAACTGCGAGCAACAGAGTGCCGACCGCTGCCGGCTTGATGCGTACGTCCATGTTCACCACTCACTTTTCTTATGTTTTTGTTATGACCCGTTTCGCCGGGCGAGCATTTCCTGAACTATCGAGCGCATCTCCATTTGTGGCGAGGGAGCTTGCTCCCGCTGGCTGCGCAGCAGCGCAAAATCCGGTGAGCGCTGCGCACTCAAGCGGGAGCAAGCTCCCTCGCCACAAGTTCAGTGCCAAGCATTAACGCGGGTTGCTTTTCGGGCCTTGTCCGAAGGCCTCATCCACCCGCGCCAGATCCTGTTCGTTCAAGGTCCCCGCGTAGTAATGCAGCTTGGTCCAGGCCATCAAGTAGTCGTAGCGTGCCTGAGCCAGATCGCGGCGGGTGGTAAATAGTTGTTGTTCGGCATTCAACGCATCGAGATTGGTCCGCTCACCGCCGAGAATGCTTTGCTTGGTCGACACCACCAGCGCTTCAGCCGAGGCCAAGGCCTTCTGGTACGCGCGCAGCTTGTTGACACCCGACAGGCAAGCGCTGAACTGGCGGCGCAATTCGATCAACGTCTCGCGAGTCTTGCCGTCGAGTTCGTATTCCGCCTGCTCCATGGTGCGGCTGGCCTGACGGGTCGAAGCCGATACCCCGCCACCGGCATACAGCGGCACGTTGACTTCAAAACCGATGGTATTGGTGTCATAGCGCTGGTTATAGGTGTTGCCGCTGTCCGATTCAGTCTGGCGGATCGAAGCATAGGCACTGACTTTCGGCATGTGCCCGGCGCGGTTGCGCTCCACTTCGTACTTGGCCACTTCAACCGCCTGACGCTGCGACGCCAGGTTCGGGTTATTGCTGATCGCCAGTTCGTGCCAGGTGTCGTAGTTGGCCGGCATCAGGGCGAAGGTCTGGAAATTCTGATCCAGTGGCGCCAGCTCGCTGATGTCCACCGTCGGCACGCCGACCAGCGCACCCAGCTCACGCAGCGCCGCGTCCTGCTCGTTGCGCGCCTCGATCTCTTCGGCGGTCGCCAGTTCATAGCGCGACTCGGCTTCCAGAATGTCGGTGCGCGTGCCCTCACCCTGTTTGAACATGTGCTCGTTCTGCTGGAACTGCTGCTCGTAGGCTTTCTTCTTGGCCTGGGCGATGTCGATCTGATCCTGGGCGAACAAGGCTTTGGTGTAGTTATCCAGCACCCGCACCAACAGCTCCTGACTCTTGCCGCGAAACGCCTCGTCGGCGAACAGCGACTGGGCCACGCCTTTGCGATATGCCGCATAGGCTTCGTAGTCGAGCAACGGTTGCTGCAAGGTCAGGGTCGAGCCGTAGCTGTTGTAGTTGCGGTCTTCGGTGAGGCTGCCGCGATTGGTCAGTTGCGTGGCCTTGGAGGTGTTATGACCACGGTTGTAGTTGTAACCCAGTCTCGGCAATAGCCCGGCGCGGCCGATGATGCGGTTTTCCAGGCCCGCGTCGCGCTCCTTGATCGCGCCGAGGAACACCGGGTCGTTGCGCAATGCCTGCTCGTAGATCTCGAATGGCCCCATGGCCGCCAGCGCGCTGTTTCCTGCGAGCAGCGCGAACGCTGCTCCCAACATCGAAAGCTTATTCATACAGCCGAACATCCTTATTCTTCGGTCAACGCGGAGCCGGCCCGATCGAGCAGCGGTTTGAACAGGTAGTTGAGCAGTGAGCGTTCGCCAGTGCGCACGAACATTTCCGCCGGCATACCGGGCTTGATCACCAGGCCGTGAAGCTTCTCCATGGCCTGATCACTGACGCTGCTGCGCAAAACGTAGTACGGCACGCCGGTTTTCTCGTCGACCATCTGGTCGGCGGAAATCAGACTGACCTCACCCGGCACACGCGGGGTCTTGCTCTGGTTGAACGCGGTGAAGAGGATATCGACCGGCAGATGCGTGCCGACCTTGTCGATCAGGTTGATCGGCAAGTGCCCTTCGACTTCCAGGGTGGTGCCTTGCGGGACGATCTCCAGCAGGGTTTCGCCCTGACGCACCACGGCGCCTTCGGTGTGCACGCCGAGGTTGACCGCCACACCATCGGCGGTGGCAAGGATCTCGCTGTGTTGCAGATCGAAACCGGCAGAAGTCAGTTGTTCGGACAGGGTCACGCTTTTCAGCTGCGCGTCGGCCAGTTGCGTGCGCACTTCCTTCTGGTATTCCTCGCCATGCTGTTGCAACTTCAGGCGCGACTCGAGAATGCCCTGCTCGACCCGGCCGCTTTCACCGGTGTTTTCCGCCAGTTGCTGCTGCACTTGCGACAGCTGCCGCTGGTACTCCATCAAACGGTTGCGCGGGATGTAGCCGTTGTCCGCCAGCGGTTGCAGGTTGCTCAGTTGCTGTTGCAGCGAATCGGCCTGGGCATTGAGGTCGGTGCGCGCGCGTCGCATGCCCGCCAGTTGCGCGGTGGCGCCTTCGATGCTGGCGCGCAGCCCGGCCTGCTCGCGGTAGAACGCTTCGCGGCGGCTGCTGAACAGTTGACGCTGACCTTCCAGCACCAGTGCCAGACGCGGGTCCGGGTCGTTGCTCAGCTCGGCGGGAAAGGTGATCTCTTTGAGGTTGTCGCGTTCGGCCTGCCAGCGCGCGAGGCTGGCCCACGCCATGCGGTATTGCGCCTGCAGCGACTGCACGTCGGCGGCGACCTGGGTCTGATCGAGGCGGAACAACGGTTGCCCCTGCTTCACGATTTCGCCTTCACGTACCAGAATCCGGCTGACCACGCCGCTGCTCATCGACTGCACAGCCTTGCGCTTGCCCGACACCACCACGGTGCCCTGCACCGGAATGCCTTGGTCCAGCGGCGCCAGTGCGGCCCAGGTGAAGAAGCTGCCGGCGCCGACGATGGCCAGAATCCAGCCCATGCGCGCGAAGAATTTCGCATCGCGCTCCGGGCGCTCGGTGACGTACGCGTGTTCCATGGAGGCTTCGTTTTCAGTGTTCATGCTGGCGCTGCTCATACACCCGAATTCCTTGTCGTGGGCTGGTACTGCCGGCTCATGCTGAGCCCGCCCGGTGCCTGCGCAGATTTTTCCCGTTGTTGTTCCTGGGCGCCGGACAGCGCCTTGAGGACATCCTGACTGTTGCCGAACGCCTGCAAACGACCATCGTTGAGCACCAGCAACTTGTCGGCCTGGGCCAATACCGAAGAACGGTGCGTGACCAGCACCACGGTGGTGCCCTTGGCCTTGAGCTGGGCGATGGCGCTGGCCAGCGCGGCTTCGCCAACGGTATCGAGGTTGGAGTTCGGCTCATCGAGCACCACCAGACTCGGATCGCCATACATGGCCCGAGCCAGAGCGACGCGCTGCTTCTGGCCGCCGGACAGGCCACTGCCGTCCTCGCCCAGTTGCGTGTCGTAGCCTTGGGGCATACGCAGAATCATCTCGTGGACACCGGCCTGTTGCGCGGCGGCCACGACTTTTTCCGGGTTGGCTTCGCTGAAACGGGCGATGTTCTCGGCGATGCTGCCGCTGAACAGTTCGATGTCCTGTGGCAGGTAGCCGATGTATGGGCCGAGTTCATCGCGGTTCCAGCGATGGATGTCCGCACCGTCCAGACGCACAGTCCCGCCAAGGGTCGGCCACACGCCGACCAGCACCCGGGCCAGGGTCGACTTGCCGGAACCAGAGGCGCCGAGCACGCCCAGCACTTCGCCCGCGCCGATGCTGAAGTTGACCATCTGCAGGGTCGCCGCGCGCTGTCCCGGAGGGCCGGCACTGACTTGCTCAAAGGCAATCTGGCCTTTTGGCGCCGGCAACGCCATGGCGTCATCGCTCGGCGGGAACGCCTGCAGCAACGAATCCAGACGACGGTAGGCCAGCTTCGCCCCGCTCCACTGTTTCCACACGGCGATCAACTGATCGATCGGACTCAGCACCCGGCCCATCAGGATCGAACCGGCGATCATCATCCCGGCGGTCATGTCGCCCTTGATCACCAGCAACGCACCCAGGCCGAGCACCAGCGATTGCAGGCACAGACGCAGGGTTTTACTGATCGAGCTGATTACCGCGCCAGTGTCGCTGGCCTGATTCTGCAGGCCAAGGAAGCGCGAATGCACACCAAACCAGCGCTTGCGCAACGCGCCAAGCATGCCCATGGCCTGAATGGTTTCGGCGTTATGCAGGTGGCTGGTCGCCAGTTGGCTGGACTTCTGCGAGTAACCGGCAGCTTCGCCCAGCGGCTTCTTGGTCATGTATTCGTTGAGGCACGCCAGCGCGATCAGCAGCAGCGCCCCAGCGGTGGCGAGCACGCCCAGCCAGACGTTGAACAGGTAGATGACGAACAGATAGACCGGGAACCACGGAGCGTCAAAAAACGCAAACAGCGCCGGCCCGGTGACGAATTGGCGAATGTGGGTCAGGTCGCCCAGCGATTGCCCGGCATTTCCCTCACCCTTGAACAGGTTGCGCTCGAACGCCGCCTGATAGACCCGCAGGTTGAAGCGGCGCTCCAGTTGGCTGCCGATGCGGATCACGATGAAACTGCGCACTACCTCCAGCATGCCGATGAACGCAAAGAATCCAACGACCATCAAGGACAGCATCGCCAGGGTGGTTTCGTTCTGCGAAGACAGTACGCGGTCGTAGACCTGCAGCATATAAATCGAGGGCACCAGCATCAGCACGTTAATCAGTGCAGTAAAGCACCCGACGCTGATCAGAATGCCTTTATAGTCACCCAAAGCCTTGAATAAGGGAGCGGTGGCTGGGGCCTTCGCCATCTTCATTGAATATTCCTGAAATTATTCCCCGCCATTCTTTGACGAGGCGCTTCCATTAATTATCCGCGCACATGCCGGACTAGTTCTTGCAACTTTCACTGACACTTCAATAACAACTTCCGTCATTTAAACGGCCATTCGTTGTATTGAGCTGTTGCTTATAACTGCAACGCACAACCTTATATGCAACTGCTCAGTCGGTGGCGCTGTTCACGGCTGCGGCGTATGGCGCGTGAGCGTAATCACCAGCCCCGACTTCAAAGTGCTCAGATAAAGCCCATCACGTTGTCGGCTGAAGAACTGGATTCTTGAACCCTCCTTGCCGGTAATCGACAGGCCGTCCGGATCAGGAAACCAGCCGATCGGCGCTTGCTCAAGCCATGCCCCCAGGCATTCGGCGCCCTTGCCCAGCGTCTGGTTCGGTTCAAGATCGATCAGGCAGATATTCGACGGTTTGTCTTGCAATGCCTGCGCCTGCGGGGCGTCATCAGGCGCAGTCAATACAGCCTGCCATTGCCCGGCAAAAACCAATGGATCTTCGAGTCTGAGGCTGCTTGCCATGGTTGTTTCTCCAGAAATCATGATGAACGCCGCCGAAAGCCACGCCATTGCCTTGTAGGTAAAAGCTTTATAGATCATGAGAATATTCGCTCCGGCACGTAGCCTTGCCCAGCGGCCAGGACGATGCAAGTAAAGAAAGCGGCGCATCGAGCGCCGCTTTCCCGTTTCACATCACGCCACGATGTCGCTGGTCGCTGCCTGGCCAACGGTGCTGACCTGGAAGTCCGCCACGCCGTGCCCGGAGAAGTCCACCGACAACAGGCTGTTGCCGCCCGACGAAGTCAGGATCGCGTCGCCGGCTGCACCGGTGAAGCTGTTGACGAAGTGCAGGCCGGAACCGCCGGTGATAGCGCTCAGGTCGATTTTGTCCAGACCGCTGACGAAATCGAGGATCTGATCGATCGCACCCGGTTTGGAGTCGGAGCTGGCTGCGAACACAAAGGTGTCCGAACCGGCGCCGCCCCACAGTTTGTCCGCACCACCGGCGCCGTAGATGATGTCGTTGCCGGCACCGCCCTTCAGCTCGTTGGACGCACTGTTACCGATCAGCAGGTCGTTGCCCGAACCGCCGATGGCGTTTTCGATGGTCACGCCCTTGGCGATGGACACGTTACCCACCATGCCGCCAACGTCGGAGAACGAGGCTTCATTGAGGTTGATCTTCTGGTTCTGGGTGAAACCCGAGAAGTCGAAGGTGTCCTTGCCGCCCCCGTCCCACACCGAGAACACCAGCTTGTCGCTCGACGACGAGGCGCTGAGGAAATCGCGACCGGCGTTGGAGTTGAAGCCATAGGTGGTGTCACCGGCACGGGTGCTCATATTGGCGCCGTACAGCTTCTGGATCGCCGCAATGTCATCCATCAGCGGGCCGGAGGCATAGGCTTCCACACCGCCCTTGCTGAAGTTCTGGGCGGTGTTGCTTTCGCTCCAGTAACTCATGAGGCTGTAACCACGGGTGTCCTGACCGTAGGACGCATCCTTGTAGGTCGGGTTGCCTTCGCCGGCGTTATAGTCGCCAGGGTGAGACAGCCCCAATGTGTGACCGATTTCGTGCGTCAGGGTCTGACGCCCGTAATTGTTCACCCCCGGGGTTTTGTTGACGTCGTAGCCACTGCCGGTCAGGTACCAGGATTGACCGTCATAACCAGGCTCGGTGCCTGGCAGGAAAGCAAACGCCGCCGCACCTTCCTGGCCACCGCTGTAGTTACCGAAGGTCATGTGACCGTCGCCACCTTTGGCAGCCTCGGTAAACGTGACATTGGCGACGTCAGCCCAGGATTGCATGGCGAGCACGGCCTGAGCTTTTTGCAGGGCACTGAACTGACTGAAACCGGTGACGCCCAAGCCGCTGAAGTTGGCGGTTTTGGCGGTCAGAAAGGTGTAAGTCAGTTCGATCTTGCCGCTGTTGTCGAGATCGTGCCAGGAAGCACCGTCTCGCAACAGTTGAGTAGCGGCTTGATCCACCGAGAAGGAGGGTTTGCCATTGACCGTGAGGTTGCCGCCACGATCGTACTGATGGCTGAAGCTATTGATCTGGTTCCAGGCGGAGCTGGATGCAGCCAGAGACTGCGCTGCGCCGACAGGTACGAATGTATCTGCGGTGGTATCAATAGCGTTAGCTTTTACTTTCGACATAAACACACTTCCTTGTTTAGCAATGGAACAGTTTTTGTCAGATAGCGACAATCCCTGGCGAGATCGTCCTATCACTCGCCCAATGAAGGCGTAAGAAACCTGACACAATTTGAAATCTGTCGTCTAGCGTTTTTTTGAGATCAAATTGAACTGTTCGAGCAAGTGCCTGTAAACAATGAGTGCGGGATCGAAAGAATGTTCTACGGTGTTTGGTTTCGCCTAATTGTCTGACGATTTTCTATTTAAATATTAAATAACGGTAAGTTGTTTTTTGTTAGGTACGTCTCAATTTGGTGCAGCCCGGCGAGAGCGCTATTACATTGATATCAGATACCGTCTTCAACTGATTCGTATGAATCAAGGCGCTGGATTTCACCGGGCGTATATGAAACCGGTTCTGGATCAAACAGAACATCAGAACCGGCCGATGGCAAAGGTTACGTCAACGTCGAAACTATCGAAGCCGCGCTTCTCCGTGCGAAATTCCAGCTTGCCGTTAATGTGATTGTCGGGGTGGTGCTGCAGAATGACCCCTCCCGAGGCAGCCGGGAATTCGAGCTTTGACCCGCTATCGGTGAAAGTTATCAGATTGAGATAAACGATCCTGGGGTCTCCAAACTGGAACTCACCACTGGGCTGTGATTTGCTGCTCAAACAGAGCCCTACCAGCCAACTACTGCCATGCACCAGTGGATCAGGCATGGTGCCGTGAAACCGCAGCGTTTCGTTTAGCTCATCGCGCCAGATCCAGGTGGATAAAAAATCAAAGGTGACCTCGGTGTAACGGTTTTTCACCTTGCCCTTGATTACACCTGCTGCCTCACCTTTTTCGCCAATGTGAAACGCTTCAAGAAATTGCTGGTCGCTGGACATGACTGTCTCCTGGGTGCGCAAAGGATCGAAGACCCTTCTGCCAGCCATTGAACAGCAAAAGCACCGAGTTGAAACCTGTCAGATATGACAGGCATAAGCCACGAATTCTTATCGCCCTTTTGTATAAGTCCTGTCTGGAAGGGCATCGTGAGTATTGACGATGCCCCTCCCAGGAACCGCCTCAGCTACCCGTTCGAATCTTGTTCCACACCCGCGTACGAATCCGGTCGATGTTCAGCGGCATCGCCTCCAGCGCAAACAGCTTGCCCATCATCTCCGGGCTCGGATAGACCTTGGTGTCGCTCTTGATAGCGGGGTCGATCAGGCTGTCAGCCTGCTCGTTGCCGTTGGCGTAGTGCACGTAATTGCTGATGCCGGCCATCACGTCCGGTCGCAGCAGGTAGTTCATGAACGCGTAACCGGCCTTCTCGTCCGGCGCATCGGCCGGCATGGCCACCATGTCGAACCAGATCGCCGCGCCTTCCTTGGGAATCGCGTAACCGATGTCGATGCCGTTCTTCGCTTCCCTGGCGCGGTTTTCCGCTTGCAGGATATCGCCGGAGAAACCGACCGCCACGCAGATGTCACCGTTGGCCAGGTCACTGGTGTATTTCGAGGAATGGAAGTAGCTGACATACGGCCGCACTTTCATCAGCAGCGCTTCAGCTTTCTTGTAGTCCTCGGGGTTCTTGCTGTGGGGCGGCAGCCCCAGGTAATTGAGCGCTGCCGGCAGCAGTTCCGGGCCGTTATCGAGGATCGCCACACCGCACTTCTGCAGTTTTTCCATGTACTCGGGCTTGAAGATCAGGTCCCAGGAGTCCACTGGCGCGTTGTCACCCAGCACCGCTTTGACCTTGGCGATGTTGTAGCCGATGCCGGTGCTGCCCCACAGGTACGGAAAGCCGTGCTCGTTGTTCGGATCGTTGACCTGCAAAGCCTTGAGCAATACCGGATTGAGGTTCTTCCAGTTCGGCAACTGGCTCTTGTCGAGTTTCTTCAGCGCCCCGCCCTGGATCTGCCGGGCCATGAAGTGGTTGGACGGGAACACCACGTCATAACCGGATTTGCCGGTCATCAACTTGCCGTCGAGAGTCTCGTTGCTGTCGTAGACGTCATAGGTGACGCCGATGCCGGTGTCTTTCTGGAAGCTTTTCGTGGTGTCCGGTGCGATGTAATCGGACCAGTTGTAAACCTTGACCGTTTCGGCGGCATGGCTGATGGAGGCGGCCAGCAGCAGCGGCGCCAGAGCGAGGGTTTTCTGGATCATGAGGTGATTCCTGTAGTGGCTATTTTTGTTGGCAGGCAATCAAAGGATCAAGCAATCAGAAAATCAGCACGTAGGTCTTGCGCACGGTCTCCTGGATGTCCCAGACGCCGAGCGTGTTGGCCGGCAACATCAGTGCGTCGCCACCTTGTATGTGCAGGGTTGCGCCGCCGTCGTCCGGGGTGAACGTGCAGCGGCCAGAAATGAAATGGCAGAATTCCTGCGCGGTGATCTGCCGACGCCAGCGCCCCGGGGTGCATTCCCAGACGCCGGTTTCGACGCCGTCGTCGCGTTCGACGCTGGTGGTCGAGGCAATGGCGACCGGCTCACCGAGAGGCACGGCGACCGGGTTGGACTCGTCCAGTTGCAGAGTGGCGGTGTTCTTGAACTGCGTAATGCTCATGGGGGGACCTGTCTTTTGAAGAAAACGGCGGTTAGTGCATGAAACCTTCCATGAAACCCGCGACCTGGCTGGCAAGCTTGCGCCGCCACGGTGCAGTGGCCGGGTTGGCCAGGGTCTGGTCTTCGTGGACAAAACTTTTGATGATCGCGTTGTAGCCCAGCCAGCGGCACGGCTCCGGTTCCCAGGCGCGCAGCGCATGTATCCCGCCATCCGGCAGCACCCACGGCTGATGCACCAGTTCGGTGTCACGCTCGAGAATCAGATCGGCCAACGTTCGGCCGCCGAGGTTGCTGGCACCGACACCCTCCCCGCCATAACCGCCGGACAGCGCGATGCCATTGGCGCGATCGCAGAGCATGTGCGGCTTGAAATGCCGCGACATGCCGAGGTTGCCGCCCCAGGCGTGGGTGATCTGCACGTTTTTCAGCTGAGGGAACAGTTCGCCGAACAGATAGCGGCGCAGCTCTACTTCATCACGGGTCAGATCGAAGTTGTGGCGTAGCTTGCCGGCGAACTGGTAACCGCCGCGGGCGCCGAAGATCAGGCGGTTATCGGCACTGCGCTGGCCGTAGGTGACCTGGCGGCTGAACTCGCTGAAGGCCTGGCCACGGTTGAGGCCGATTTCATCCCAGGTCGCTGCCGACAACGGTTCGGTGGCGACAATCAGGCTTTGCACCGGCAACTGATAGCGGCCCAGCGGCGGCAACGTCACCGAATAACCTTCGACGGCTGGCACGATCCAGCGACTGCGCACACTGGCCTTGGCCGTGCGCAAACTGCCGGACTGCCAGTGCGTGACCGGGCTGTTTTCGTAGATTTTCACGCCCATGTTCTGCACGGTGCGCGCCAGACCGCGCACCAGTTTCGCCGGGTGGATGGTCGCCACATGCGGCGCATAAATCCCGCCGTAGGGTTTTGCCACACGAATCTGTTGCGCCAGTTGCTCGGGGCTGAGCCAGCGATAATCGTTGTCGGTCAGGCCTTGGGCATGCAGTTTGTCGAGGTATTCACGCAGGCTGGCTTCCTGCTCCGGATAGCGTGCGGCGCAGTACAGCACCCCGCCTTTGCGGTAATCGCAGTCGATGCCCTCACGTTCGAGCACAACTTCCACTTCATCGGGGATGCTGTGCAGCAGATCGAACGAAGCGCGGCGTTGTTGTGGCGAGAGCCCGGCAAGCAGTCGATCCTCGCCCAGCAGGTTGCCCATCAGCCAGCCGCCATTGCGCCCGGACGCCCCGAAACCGGCGGTTTGCGCCTCGACGATGGCGATATCCAGACCGGGAGCGAGTTTTTTCAGGTAGTACGCGGTCCACAGCCCGGTATAACCGGCGCCGATGATTGCCACGTCGACATCCAGATCCCGCTCCAGCGCTGGCCGCGCGGTTAGCGGCTCGTCGAGTTGATCCATCCACAAACTGATAGTGCGCCACGCCGGCATGCAAGACTCCGCCACTGAAAACCTTCGATGGCGCCGATCCTAGTGCGTGCCTTCAGCGAATGTCTTGCGCGCGTGCCCGCAAAGAAATTTGTTTGGCGTAAGCCTTGGGGGATTGGCCGGTGTGCTGGCGGAAACAGCTGTAGAACGCTGACAGCGAGTTGAAACCGGCCGCAAACGCCAGCTCGTCGATACGCAGCGGCGGCGTGGCCTGATCCAGTGACTTGAGCAAGTGCTGCAAGCGTGCCTGGTTGACGTAGCGATAGAAGCTCTGGCCCAACACCTGATTGAGCAGATAGGAAATCTGATTGCGGCTGTACCCGCACTCCTTCGCCACCCGTTGCAGGTCCAGTTCCGGATCGAGGTACGGTTGCTGGAGCTCGAAATATTGCTGCAGATCCTCGGCCATGAAACTGATCTGGCGCGGTGACAAGCCCAGACGACTCACCGCCGGGCGCTGACTGGGTGCGACGGCACCGTTGGTTTGCGCACGGACCAGTGAAGCGTATTCGTTGACCCGCCAGATCAACCCGTCCTTGACCGTAATCGCTTCGCTGGAACGGAATGACACCAGCCCGTCGCCGCCGCGCAGGGTCACTTCGTACTGAATGAACGCAGTGTTGCCATCCACGCGGATCCGGTCGCAATGCTCCAGCGCTTCGTCGGATTCTCGCGGCATGCTCACGCGCACGTACTCGCGCAGTTCGTCGAGGCCGAGGACCCGGTTCTGAAAGAAATCGTTGTACTGGACGTCCGGGTGATACAGCGCCATGACGCTGTCCAGATCGCGGTGTTTCCAGCTCAGGTGGTAGCGCATGACCGTGGCGGCCGTGGCCGGGGTCTGTTCGGGGCCGTCATCGTCGGCGTGCATAAAGGGCTCGATGCAAAAGAGTCGAGCTTGCCCAACTTCATGAAAACGATCAACGAGCAAACCGTAGTGGCCTTTTGGCGATCACTGACCAGAGCGTGACTTACATCAAAAAACGCGAAGCAATCGCAAAATGAACTGAAAAATCTCACAGAGATTTCACATCCGGATGCTACTTTTAATGTCACTGAACGGTTGAGCCAATGAAGGCTCTTCCCACCTAACATGAGCAAAAGGAAGCGCTCGATGAAGAAGGCGGGCAACACATGAATAAAGCTTCGAGCAAAGTCACCTTCCCCAACGCGTGCCAGCTGATGCGCTGGCACTTTCATCCCATGGGTTTCGAAGCAACGATGGATGCACCGGGCAGCATGATTGCCCGTCTGTTTGATCGTGCCAGCGGCGAAACCATGATCGCCATTGCCGGCATTCCTTGCGCCACGGTGATGAACGCGGCCGATGTCGAGCGCATTATCGAGGCCGTAGAGGATGAGCTGGAGGCATTTATTCCTCCGGAATCTTTCAGGAGTTACGCATAAGTTATTGTTTTAAATAAAAAAAAGCCCGCCGTAAATGCGGGCTTTTTTGTGCGCGGCGGTTACCGGGTTTTTGCTTGCGAGCGGTGATCGACAAAGTACGCCTTGCCCTGCGCAACCCGATCGGACGCCCTCGGCATGTTTACTGCCTGGTTGTCCTGCGGTTCGACGTACCAATAGCAATGGCTGACCGCCCGAGTGATGCCAACATAGGCCAGACGCAGGATCTCGTCCTTTTGCGCCGTGTCATAAGGCTCGCTGTCGCCAGCCTTGCCCAGCCCGGCCATGCGGTACACCTGATTCTTGTACGGCGAACTGGTCAGGTGCTGGCAATCACCTAGCAGGAACACGGCGTCGGCTTGCAGACCTTTGGCGCTGTGATAGGTCAGTTGCTTAAAGCGTCGAGCCTCGTACGGCAAGCTCGAATCCACATTAACTACAGACTGTATATGCTGTTCTATCAATGACTTATCACTGCTTTTTCGATAAAGCATCAAGATTGAATCGCCGCGACTGTAGTGTTCGGCCAGGCGCTGACCCAAAGCCTGATCATCGCGCTCCAGCACATTTACCGGCTGCAATGCCTTGGCTGCGCCACTGGCCTTGGCCTTCTTGCCCGGAATTGCCGGCGCGGCGCGGACGATGTGTTCGGCGGCATCGATGATGTGCTGATGGCTGCGGTAATTGTCACTGAGCATCACCCGCGTGGTGCTCGGCGACGGGAATTCCTTGTTGAACTCCATGAAGTAACTCGGCGAACTGCCCCGCCAGCCGTGGATCGACTGCCAGTCGTCACCCACGCACAGCAACGACGAACGCTGTGCGCCCCGCCCGACATGCATGGCCGGGCCACGACTGCGGATTTCCGCAAGGCTGGCGCGGATCCATGAGACGATTTGCGGCGATACGTCCTGAAACTCGTCGATCATCAAGTGCGACATGGGCCGCAGCAGCTCATCACTCAGCAGCTTGAGATTTTCCGGCGAGTGTTCGCTGAACAGCGCGAACATCCGGTTGTAGGTCATCACCGGCGGCTTCTGATCAAGCAAATGATCTTCCAGGGCACGCCAGAACAGGCTCAGCGCCTCGAAGAAAAACCGATCCGGATCATCCTTGGCAAAACTCATACGACCGACAGCGTCCGGCACATCCAGCCCGAGGTTTTCGATGAAACCGGCCGCCGCGACAAAACAGTCCAGCAGCGGCGCTGAGACCAGTTCACCTTTGACCTTGTAATCGAACCCGGGACCCGCGCTCGCATCGCCGGCCAACGTCGACAGAACTCGCTTTGACATTTCATAACTATCTAGCCAAATCAATGGCTTACGGCAGAAAGCTTGAAACAGGGTGCGCTTTACAGCCCACTCGGCGCGTACGCTGAGCTTGGCGTTGGGCCGGCAGATCTGCGGGTTTTCCCGGGGATCGAAGCCAAGCACCACCCAGGCATCGAGGCTGGGGATGTAGCCATGACAATGAAAGGTCGAACCGTTGATCTCGAACGTCTGCCGGTTGGGCTCAATGCCTTTGATCGGCCAGGCACCGGCGCGAAACCACAGGTCTTCGATGGCGTCGCACAGTTCTTCGTCGCGTTTGGATGCCAGTTCGGTCACTGCCATGCGCTTCTGCACGTCCGGGTGATCGCGCTCCAGTTCCTTGAGCTGCAAGGCAGCCTTGGCCAACGGCTGAATCAACGAGCGAAAACGCTCGTCTTCATTGAATAACCGGTGGTAGCAGGCGTTGAGCTGCTGGCGCTGGGCATCGTTGATCCGCAGATCGAACGGGTTGCTGTCGACGTCCTCGTCAGCCCCTTGTGGTCGATTGCTGAGGTTTTCAAAAGCCTGCAAGCGCTCGAAGCCCGGCAGGCTGCGAACCATCGGCAGAATGCGCGAGTGAAAGGTCCGCACCAGTTCCCGCGCCTGTTTCAGACTCAATTTCTGGCCCCAGAGCGCGAACATCTCGATCAGTTTATTGATGAAATCCTTGCGTGATTCGCGAGTGAAGGTCACCACGGTCATCGAGTCGAGTTCAAAGCCCAGATAATGCGTGAGCAACAGAATACGCAGCACCAGCGTCGTCGATTTACCCGCACCGGCCCCGGCAATCACCGAGGTTGAGGGCGTATCACTGAAAATCATCTTCCATTGCGCGGCGCTTGGCTGGGCGTGCTCGGGCAGCAGGCGTGCCACATCGGCCTTCATGCGTTTTTTCAGTTCGGCGCTGAGTGGCAGACGCCAATCATCGAACAGATGGTTGTCGACGCTCGGCGGACGATGCTCGGTGCTGCGGCTGTCACGAATCAGCAGGACCTGGCGACCTTCTTCCAGCCCTTCGAGTTTTCCTTCTTTGAAACCGTAATCCACACCCGCGGTGTGCCCGCTGCGAAACCCGTCAGCCTGACCGTGCAGCCAAGAGGCACGGTGCTGGGCGCGCAAACGCGTCAGGCCATGGCCGAAGAAACGCGCGGCCAGACGTTTGAACCAAGGCATCTCGGCCAACGGACGAAGTTCGGGAGGAAGATCGGGAGTGTGTTGCGCCACGCTGATAGGCTCCAGTGTGTGAGGCTGTTGGGGGCTATGGTGTCTTTATTTGCCCATGAGTTCTAGCGAAATGCTTACAGGTCATTGGTTTAGGCGATGAACTGAAAGTTGGGTGAGATCGTTTCGAGCCTGTTTCCCATCAATAGATTCGATGAGAATGCCGCACTTTTTACGCTTTTTCTCGATGATTGACTGAAGGATGATGCCCGTCATTAACCAACGGTCTCGCTTCGTGGCTCTGGCGTTGCGCCCCATGACGAACCTTTTGAGGAGACGATCATGCTTGAACTCAGACCTTTCAACACGCTGGGCGGCGCTCATCACGGCTGGTTGGATGCCCATCACCACTTTTCGTTCGCCGAATACTACGACCCGCAGCGCATGAACTGGGGCAATCTGCGGGTGTGGAACGATGATGTGATCGCCGCCGGCACCGGGTTCCCACAACACCCGCACCGCGACATGGAAATCATCACTTACGTTCGCGAAGGTGCGATTACCCACCAGGACAACCTTGGCAACAAGGGCCGTACCGAGGCTGGCGACGTACAGGTCATGAGCGCCGGTACGGGCATCGCTCACAGCGAGTACAACCTGGAAGACCAGGAAACGCGGATTTTCCAGATATGGATTCTTCCAACCGAAACCGGCGCGCCACCATCGTGGGGCGCCAAACCGTTCCCCAAAGGCCAGCGCGAAGGGTTCGTGACCCTGGCCAGCGGCAAGGACGGTGACGACCAGAGCCTGCGCATTCGCGCCGATGCGCGGCTGGTCGCGGCGAATATCAAGGCTGGGGAAACGGCTGAATATCGTCTGGATGCCGGACGCCGAGCCTACCTAGTGCCTGCCACCGGTTTGATTGAAGTCAATGGCTTGCGTGCGCAAGCTCGAGACGGAGTTGCTGTGGAACATGAGTCGGTGCTGACCGTGACCGCGCTCGAAGACAGCGAAATCGTGTTGGTGGATCTGGCTTGATGGCCTGAACTGCAGGCGAAAAAAAGGGGCGACCGTCATGGTCGCCCCTTTTTTGTAACCTTTGTAGCGAGGGGACTCATCCCCGATTGGCCGCGAAGCGGCCCTTCTTTACCGTTGGAGCGGACTGCTACGCAGTCCATCGGGGATGAATCCCCTCACCACAGAAAGAACTCACCTCCCTGAAGATCACTGGGTGCTGATTGCGCCATCCACCAGCGTTTGCGCTTCGGCCACCAGTTGCTTGAGGTGATCGTCGCCAATGAAGCTTTCGGCGTAGATCTTGTAGATGTCTTCAGTACCCGAAGGACGCGCGGCGAACCAGCCGTTTTCGGTCATCACCTTCAGGCCACCAATGGCCTGATCGTTGCCCGGCGCGTGGCTGAGGATGCTCTGAATCTTCTCGCCTGCCAGCTCGGTCGAAGTCACTTGCTCCGGCGACAGCTTGCTCAGCAGCGCTTTCTGCTCAGGGTTGGCCTTGGCATCGACGCGCACCGAGAACGGTTCGCCCAGTTCATCGGTCAGGGCGCGATAGGCCTGGCTTGGATCACGGCCGGTACGGGCGGTCATTTCAGCCGCCAACAACGCCGGAATCAAACCGTCCTTGTCGGTGCTCCAAACGCTGCCATCCTTGCGCAGGAACGAAGCGCCAGCACTCTCCTCGCCACCAAAACCCAACGAGCCGTCAAACAGGCCATCGGCGAACCATTTGAAACCGACCGGTACTTCGTACAGACGACGTCCCAGACGCTTGGCCACGCGATCGATCAGAGCGCTGCTGACCACGGTTTTACCCACAGCGGCATCGGCGCGCCATTGCGGACGGTTCTGGAACAGGTAGTCGATGGACACCGCCAGGTAGTTGTTCGGCGCCAGCAGACCACCCGAAGGGGTGACGATGCCATGACGGTCGTGATCCGGGTCGCAGGCGAAGGCCACGTCGTAACGTTCCTTTAGACCGATCAAACCTTGCATGGCATAGCTGGACGATGGATCCATGCGGATCTGCCCGTCCCAATCGACCGTCATGAAACGGAAAGTCGGATCGACCTGCTTGTTCACCACGTCCAGATCAAGACGGTAATGCTCGGCAATCGCCGACCAGTAGCGCACCCCTGCTCCGCCCAGCGGATCGACACCCAGACGCAGCTTGGCGTCACGAATGGCATCGAAGTCGATCACGTTGATCAGATCGGCAACGTAGGTGTTCAGATAATCGTGACGGTGAGTGGTGCTGGCCTTGAGCGCCTGCTCGTAGCTGACGCGTTTGACGCCGGCCAGTTTGTTGGCGAGCAGTTCGTTGGCCTTGGCTTCGATCCACTTGGTGATGTGGGTATCGGCCGGGCCACCGTTGGTAGGGTTGTATTTGTAGCCACCGCTTTGCGGCGGATTGTGCGACGGCGTAATCACGATGCCATCCGCCAGGCCCGAAGTGCGGCCACGGTTGTAGCAGAGAATGGCGTGCGAGATCGCCGGGGTTGGCGTGTATTCGTCACCTTCGGCGATCATCACGGTCACGCCGTTGGCCGCCAGCACTTCCAGCGCGCTGGCCCCGGCCGGGGTCGACAGAGCGTGAGTATCAATGCCCACAAACAACGGGCCATCGATGCCCTGGGCTTCGCGGTACAGGCAAATCGCCTGGCTGATTGCCAGAACGTGCCACTCATTGAAACTCAGGTCGAAGGAGCTGCCGCGGTGCCCGGAAGTACCAAACGCCACACGCTGGGTGGAAATCGAAGCGTCCGGTTGGCCGGTGTAATAAGCCGTTACCAGTCGCGGGATGTCGACCAACAATTCTGCCGGTGCCGGTTTGCCCGCAAAAGGACTGATAGTCATGCAAAACCTCTGAAATAGAGTGGTTCAGGAAATACAGCGCAGTTTACTGGCAGTTTGACCACAGCGCGACGGGATCTATCCGACAGATTTCAACGTTCATTCAAGAGGTGCCAACCGCAGTGCATCGCCCAGCAATGCAATCGCCCCTGCCAAACCGGTGTCACTATGATCCAGCAGGTTCAGGCGCAGATGACGACGGTGCAATCCCTGCAAACTGAACAGTTCGCCCGGCGCAATCAACACCTGTTGTCGGAGCAGGCGCTGAAATACATCGCGCATGTCCACCGGACGCAGTGCCCGCACCCAGACGGTCGCGCCGCCTTGCGGTTCGACGACCTGAAGTGCATCGCCCAAACGTTCGCGCAGCAAGTGAATCATCGGGGTCCGACACTCCCTGAGGAGTCTGCGAAGTACGTGCAGGTGCTGGTCGATCCGGCCGTTTCCAAACAGTCGGGCAATGGCCTTCTGACGGATCGGGGACAGTCGGAATGATCGCATCAGAAAATGCCGCAGCATTTCGTTTTTCCATTGGCGCGATAACACGAACCCGTAAGGGGCCTCGATGCCAATGATTTTCTCGAAGGAGGAGAAGATCAACAGCCGGTCAGGATCCAGCCGATCACGCAAGCGCTCGCCGTCCACTCCCTCGCCAAGCTCACCATAGCAATCATTTTCCAGCACCCAGGTGCCATGCTCGCGAAGCAGTCCGGCAATGATGTCGCGGTTATCCGCAGGAACCTGCGTGCCACGGGGCATGCTCAGGCCCGACGACAGGAGAATCAGCCGCACGCTTTCAGTCTTGAGCAGTGTTTCCAGAAGTTGCGGCTCCAGCCCGCCACAGGCCAGCAACGGCAGCTCGATCACACGCACCTCTGCCGCCTGCAGCAACCGCAGTATCAACCAGTCACACGGCGACTCGACCAGAACGGTTGCGTGTTTGAGTTGCAGAACGGCAACCAGGATTTCCAGTACCCCGCGCAGATCCGCACCGATGTAGACATCCTCGGCATGCCAGCATTGCCTCGGCGAGGTGGTGTAGCGGGCCGCCAGCGCAGCGCGCAACTCCGAGTCACCACAGGGCTGGCCGAGCAACAGTGGCTGCCGGGGGTACTGGCGCAGCAGTTCGCGCTCCATCAACAGCAGCGGGCTGTCCAGCGATTGGAGTGAAACCGGATCTTCGGCACTCAACAATCGCATCCCCGGGCGCCGCGCATTGACGTAGACCGTTTCGAGCAGATCATTGCCAAACGCTGGCTGCGTAACCTGCGCCACCGCCCGGGCGTAGTACCCGGACTTGGCGACTGAATAGATCCTGCCTTCCTTCTCCAGCAACGAATAAGCGTATTGAATGGTCGAGATCGATACGTTCAGACGATTGGCCAACTGGCGCAACGACGGCAGCCTGGCGTTGCCGTCGCCGGCCGACTCCGCTATCAGCCGCATCAGGTAGCGATAGACCGCCTGATAAGCAAAACCGGGCTCCCGCGCAGTCTTCATGAGCCCAATACCGTTGACACAGATGCGCAGAAGAATGGAGCGCTCACCTCAACGTTCCGCTGATCGCTCACCCACGCTGGCGTCGATAGCCGTTTGGTGCGCGGCGTCTGCTGCGTTCGGGGCGGCGCCACGCACCGGCAATGACTCCATGGCGTAGAGACGACTGATCAGCCTGACCGGCAAACCACTGACATCCGTCATCCATTGCAGCACTTGCTCCGGGCCGTGCAGCCCCTGCATGGCACGATGCAAATCGGGCATCGCCACCAACATGCCGGGATGACAACGGCGCAGGAACCGCTCGAGGCCGGCACCACGGTCAATGAACGGCGTGAACAACAGGCAGACCCATTGGGTTTCATTCAAGCCATAGGTCGCGTGAATGCAGTTCGCCGCGGCCTCGCGCAGTTCATCCAGCGCCGGCTGTTGCCCCAACCTGGCAATCATCTGCTCGCATACCGGTTCCGGCACCCGTTGCTGCTGCATGGTCGCCAGCATGTGCTGAACATGTTGGGAAAATCCGGTTTCATAGCTGCGGCCGTCGAGGAATTCCGCCTCCAGGCCGCGCAAATGGGCCTTGATCAACGGGTCGGCATATTCGCCCTCGCCCTGGTGGAACACCCACTCCTCTGCCTGAAACCCGAGAAACTCGCTGAGCAGCGGCCAGCGTTCTTCCAGGTTGCCCACCGCCATGTCGTGAATGTCGACAAACGTTGTGCGACGGCATGACTCGAACCCGTCTTCCGGACGCCAGCAGCGGCGCTCGGATTCGGCGTAAAAACCACGATATAAGTCCCCTCCCAATCCGTCGAGCAAGGCGAACAGCTCATCGAATGTTCCGGCATTGGGCGGCAGCGCACCGAGCCCCGCCTTTTGCACCGCCCGATCGAGGTTATCGATGAATTGCTTTTGTCGACGCGGCGACTCGCTGGCAACCCAGGCGTCGACACCATTGCCCCAGCGGGCGATCTGGCCGCAAAACTCCGCCCAGGCCAGGCATGCGTCATCCCACAACTCAAGCTTTTCGTCCGAGGCCCGTCGATGCCCCATCATCAGAAGGTTGGTGCGATTGGCTTCCGTACTGTCCTTGTCGGGTGGCGCCAGGTGATTGAATGGCAACACCTGACGATGATCCACCATCAGCAACTCGACCCGGGGATCGTCGTACAGAAACAGGGCGGCGAAGCTGCGGTGCATATTTCCGGGCGCCGCCCCCGCTCCGCTCCAGCGCAACGTGGCCACACGCAACTGAAAAGTGGCCGGCGCTCGACCAGCGATACTCAACTGCGCGGCGCGCAGCAACGCCAGGGTATAGCAACTGTCACGGGTACCGGACGGTGTCACCATGACCTTGTATTCACCCATGCGCTCCATTCCACCGGCGGCGACCACCAGCCGCTGAATCAGCAATTGCAATGCTGTGCGTTCGGCTCTGGAAAAGAAGCTCAGCAGACGCTGCAATACTTGCTGATAGACATAGTTCATTGCCTGATCATGGATCGTGCTCATCAGTACTTTACCCGGCGTAAAAAATTCATATCGCGCATCAGCAGTGAAGCTGGCGCAATAAATTCATCAATAAGTAATAGACGATCAAATACTAACACTTATGCTTTTGAAGTTATTTGAAACACTTGACGCATGGAAGTCGATATCTTCGCCACTCTAGGTGACGTAAACCCCCGTCACCATTGAGTTTTCCCTGAGTGAAAAATATCTGAGGAAACTTCTTACAGCATCCCACGAACATTGAGTACAACAAAAGCAGAACGACAATAGGAAATAACCTACAGCCATTAAACAGAAACCGGTATATCGCCCACAGGAGGAAATATTAAACACGGCAAACAAAACAGAATGCACAGACATGGCTCATTCCTTGAGATGAAAGTAATCATTCAATTATCAGGGCTTAAATGCCGATTAGAAGATACAGATAGCGGACAAAAACCGGTTCAGATGCACAACCGGCCACGCACCCTGTCCGGTATGTCTGATTATTTGCGAGGGGTACAACGCAAGAGTCCGTGGGGCCACGGACTCTGTTTGGAGGGCGTTACGCAGGTTCGACCTGAAGGGCGACCCGTTCGCGGCATGGGCATTCGTCCATGTAGCGATGTGCTTCGACGAACTCGTTGAACGGGAAGACCCGAGTCTTGAGTGGCAGCAGTACGCGGTCGGCGGTGAGCTGATTGATGTCACGCAGGGCACGCTGCAAGGCGACGTGGTCCTGGGTGATGCCCAGCTCGGGCTTGCCGGTGAAGTTACCGATGCAGTGTACGAAGAACTGAATGTTTTTCTGGAACGCCGCACACGCCGGAAATGGTGTCTGGTTACCACCCTGCAGACCGTACAGAACCAGGCTGCCACGTGGCGCGAGCACATCGCCGAGCAACGACATCTGCGGGCCGCCGAGACCATCGAATACCACGTCGACACCACGATTGTCGGTGATCTTGTTGATGCGCATCAACAGATCTTCTTCCTCGGTGACGATGACTTTCTCGGCCCCCAGCGACAGCAGGTATTCGCGCTCTTCAGCGGTTTTCGTCGCCGCGATCACCCGCACACCCAGGGCTTTGCCCAACTGGACAAAGGATGGGCCGGCGCAATGGCTGGCGTCAGTGACCAGGGCAAACTGCCCGGGTTTGACCCGTGCCAGATCGGCATAAGCGAAATAGGCGATCAACAGCGGTGTGTAATGCACGCTGGCTTCGACCGGGCTTAACACATCCGGATAGCGGGTCAGCGCGGTGCGTGGCAGTACGATCTGCTCGCCATACACCGGATAGTCGTTCGGACTTTGCGCCGGGAAACTGGCCACCTTGTCGCCAACCGACAGATCGCCGATACCATCGCCGACGGCGGTCACCACACCGGCCATTTCATGGCCGAGACCAGACGGCAGGCGCGCCTGGGACGAGGCCAGGTTCTGACGCCAGAGAATGTCGTACCAGCTGATGCCGATCGCTTCGACACGCACCTGCACTTCGCCGGGACCTGGCTGAGCGGCCGCATGCTCTTCGCATTTGAGCACCTCGGCCGGACCAAACTTGTGAAAACGGATCGTGCGGGACATCGCAAACCTCGTCAAAGTAACCTCTAATGCCCTGAACTCTATCTGGGCTTTTGACCCAAGACTATCAGTGGCTATTAATAGTCGACATGCCTGTCATTGATTCCGCAGTATGGACGGCATTGGCAAAATCGATGAAAAAAATACCGCAACCGGCTCGGTAAAGCTGAATTTAGCGGTGCAGAGTACCAGCCTTTCCCCGTAATATTCATGCCGGCCATTGTTCTCATATGGCCGCTCTCGTCAAGCTTGATGACTCTGCCAGGACTCCAGATGAATCGTAATGACCTGCGTCGTGTCGACCTGAACCTGTTGATCGTATTCGAAACTCTGATGCACGAACGCAGCGTGACCCGCGCCGCCGAGAAGCTTTTTCTTGGCCAGCCGGCAATCAGTGCGGCGCTCTCGCGCCTGCGCAGCCTGTTCGATGACCCGTTGTTCGTGCGCACCGGGCGCAGCATGGAACCCTCCGCCCGCGCGGTGGAGATCTTCGCCCTGCTCTCCCCGGCGCTCGACTCGATTTCCACCGCCGTCAGCCGTGCGGCTGAGTTCGATCCGGCCACCAGCACTTCGGTATTCCGTATCGGCCTGTCCGACGACGTCGAATTCGCCCTGCTGCCAATGCTGCTCAAACGTCTGCGCGCCGAAGCACCGGGCATCGTGCTGGTCGTGCGTCGGGTCAACTACATATTGATGCCGGGGCTGCTGGCTTCTGGCGAAATCTCCATCGGCGTCAGCTACACCACTGACCTGCCGGCCAACGCCAAACGCAAGGTGCTGCGTCGCAGCCAGCCGAAACTGCTGCGCGCCGACACCGTGCCCGGCCCGCTGAGTCTGGATGACTACTGCGCGCGCCCGCATGCGCTGGTGTCGTTCGCCGGCGACCTCAGTGGTTTTATTGATGAGGAGCTGGAGAAGCTCGGGCGCAAGCGTCATGTGGTGCTGGCCGTGCCGCAATTCAACGGTTTGAGTACGTTGCTGGCCGGCACCGACATCGTCGCCACCGTACCGGATTACACCGCCGATGCACTGACGGCCGCCGGTGGCGTGCGGGCTGAAGACCCGCCGTTGCCGACGCGCACGTTTGAGCTGCACATGGCGTGGCGCGGGTCGCAGGATAATGATCCCGGGGAGCGTTGGTTACGGTCGCGGATTCAGATGTTCTTCGGCGACCCGGACAGTCTCGAGTTGCCTGCGCATTGAGCAGGCAACGTTTTAAATGAATGCGCCCGGCGGCGGCTTGTAGTCCTTGAACTCAAGCCACGGACCGGGCCAGGCGATACAGCGACAGGCAGTAAAACGCCAACGCCGACGCCGCCAGCATTCCGCCCACCACCCCAATGTAAGCAAAGCCAAACTGACTTCCCACCCAACTCCCCACCAGTGCCCCGCCGCCGATACCGATGTTGTAGATCCCGGAAAACAACGCCATCGCCACGTCGGTAGCGTCCGGCGCCAGCACCAGGACTTTCGACTGTAACGCCAGCCCGAAGCCCATGATCGCCATCCCCCAGAACACACTCAGCACGCCGAGGTATGAGACGTTGCCGCTCAACGGCAACAGCGAAGCCAGGCACAAGGCGAGCAACGACACGCAGATGATCAGAAAGCGCTGCGGGTTATAGCTGTGCAGGTAGCTGAACAACAGCGAGCCGAAAATACCGGCGCCGCCGAATAACAACAGCAGGAGCGTCACCACATCGCCGCTCATGCCCGCTACGGTCAGAACGAACGGTTCGATGTAGCTGTAGGCGGTGAACTGTGCCGTCACGACCAGCGCCGTCAGGACATAGATGGCCACCAGTGCCGGCCGCTTCAACAACACGGGCAGACTCTTGAGCGAGCCGGAGTTCTGACTGGGCAACAACGGCAGCACCTTTGCCAGACAGAACACCAGCGCCGCCGCAAAGCCGGCGATCACGATGAACGTGGTGCGCCAGCCCATGGCCTCGCCCAACAAGCGGCCGAGGGGAATGCCCAGCACCATCGCCAGCGAAGTACCGGTCGCCAGCAAACCCAAGGCCTGAACCTGTTTGCCCGGCGGCGCGAGGCGTACGGCCAGAGACGCGGTGATCGACCAGAACAGCGCATGCGACAGCGCCACACCGATCCGGCTCACCAGCAACACACCGAAGCTGGTCGCCAGACTCGACAGAATGTGACTGGCGATAAACATTCCAAACAGCACGATCAACAGCCGTCGGCGCTCGACATTGCGTGTCAGCAGCATGATCGGCAGCGACGTCAAAGACACCACCCACGCATAGATAGTCAACATCAGGCCAACCTGCGCGGTCGACATGTCGAAGCTGCTGCCGATCGAACTCAACAGACCGACCGGTACAAACTCGGTGGTGTTGAACACAAACGCAGCCAGTGCCAGGGCAATCACTGCGTACCAGTTGCCGTTGTTTGTCGCCGTAGAATCACTCATTTAAACGTCGTATTACTCTTCGATGATCGTGCGTAATTGTACGCATGCGATCCGTGCCCATCTGTCGGTTTTTTGTACACCCATTGCCGAAAAGCCTCATACGACAGGTGGTTCGATGACGACTGTACTATAAAGATTTGGTGACTTGTCCAACGGGTTGAAGCACTCGACGTTCACTTTCGAGTGCCCCTCGATCCCTCAAGCACGGGCATCAGGCCAGCGGACCAGGACGTGCAGCCCCTGAATGTATGACCTCACTTCCTGGAAATCCCCATGAAAACGCCTCATACCTGCGCTGCACGCGTCATTCCCCTCCTTTTCCTGACATTCAGCGCTGCCGCCACGTTAAGCGGTTGCATGAGCGCTGAACAACAAGCGGCTGAAGACCGTCAGACATGCGCCGGTTACGGCTACGTACAAGGCTCTACCGCGTTTGCAAACTGCATGATGATCTCCGATCAGAAACGCAAGAAAGCCGTTGCCGATTGGCAAGCCCAGCAAGATCGGGAGTGGCAACAGAAAACCGCGAAACCCGCCATGCAGGAATGCAATACCACCGAAAGCGTCGACGTTCAGGGTGACGCATCAGCCGATGGCCAAACCACACGAACCAAGTCCAACACGGTATGCATCGGTCAATAAGGCGAGGTCTTGAATGAAACCATCTGCCCCGCTCATTGCCCTGAGTAGCCTTTGACGCGCATGCAATCATTCGTCAGGTCGATCTGTTTTTCCGCAATGACGATCCCGTCACCCACGGCACTGCCCATGCCGTGAGTTGTATCGTTTGCAGCAGGGCTTGAATGGTAGCTGGCGGTCGCGGCCTTGGCCTGGTACTGGCATTCAGCTTTGTCGTGCTGAATATCAGCGGCACTCGCGCCGGGCCTGGACCAGTCATGCACAGATGTCACACAGGCGCTCAACAGCGTCGCAAGCAACGCAATCATCAATAACTTCATGGTGTGTACCGCCGATAGATTAAAAGTTGCAATGTTTCTGGCTGGCTCGAATCGCCGAAACAGCGATCACTTGCAGACGAATGTCACGTTAGCCACGTCATTCCCGGGATCGAGCGGCAAGCGCGATTGCACGTCAAACACGTCGATCTGCTTGCCGAGCGAAGCGCACTTCTTCCCGGCGCCGCTAAGCGCCATCCGACGGGCCTCGGAATGAGTGTGGCGGGACGGCTGTGTTTTTGCCGAGACCTGATACTCATAAGGACCGAGTTTCAGGTCGTGGGATTGCCAGACATAGTTGCCGACCAATGCAATGGCGCTCACAGCGATGATCATATTGAGTTTCATGGCAAGTATCGGACGCTGCATATTTGAATGCTCATCACGCCCACCTTTCTCTGTGAATAAAGCCTCATTGCTGTCATTCGGAAAATCGGATGACACCCGGTGCAGTGTGTTGCGCGGGCTGTAACCGCTCACTGTCGCTGCCGAGCAATGATTGAGCAGCGCTATGTTTAAGTGAAGAAAAACGCAGTATCTTTCAGTAACGATTAGAAATACTTAACCAGAGCGACAGCCATGCAACTCGACGCAAAACAGATGCAGGCGTTCCTCGCCGTGGTCGACAGCGGCAGTTTCGAGAAGGCTGCGGAACGTCTTAACGTGACGCCGTCGGCGGTGTCGCAACGCATACACGCCCTTGAAGTTCGCTTGGGCAGCTCGGTGGTGGTGCGCGGACGCCCGTGCGAGCCGACGCTGGCGGGACGAAAACTGATGCTCTATCTGCGTCGTGCAACCGTGCTCGAAGAAGAACTGCTGAACGAGCTGACCGGCGATGAACAGGATCACCTGCGCGTGGTCATTGCCGTCAATGGCGACACGCTGGCGACATGGTTCTTTCCGGCACTGGCCGAGATATTCGTCAGCGAAAACATTTTGCTCGACGTCGTGGTCGACGATCAGGATCACACCTATGCCTTGCTGGAAAGCGGCCAGGTCATCGGCTGCATCGGCACGCGTTCGCAGCCTATGCGCGGTTGTTTCGCTGAGCTGCTGGGTCCGGTGCGTTACCAGTTGGTCGCATCACCAGAGTTTCAGCAGCGCTGGTTTGCCAAAGGCCTGACCCGCGCGGCGGCACGCAAGGCGCCGGTATTTGCCTATTCGCGCAAAGACACCCTGCAGTCGGAGTTCATGCAGTCACGCTTCGGCCTGCACGCAGACGCTTACCCCACGCACTACCTGTCACTGCCAGAGGCTCGTCTGAAAGCCATTCGCCGCGGACTCGGCTACGGCATGGTGCCGTATATGCAGGTCAGCGATTTGCTGAAAAGTCGCGAACTGGTGGATGTGGCGCCGGGGCATTTCACCGATGTCGAGCTGTACTGGCATGCGTGGGCGTTGCAATCACCGCGCATGGAAATGCTCTCCGACCGCGCCGTGCACGCAGCACGACGGATCTTGAGCAGCAAAGGACCGGTGAAGCGCTCCACCATCTCGAGAAAATGACCAGCGCCGCTGCCGAGGCTGCCCTCGGCAGCGGCGACGCGAGTCACCGCTGCACAGCAGCAAATGCACATCTGCCCTCAGTCCGGCCCCGCCTCAAACAACGGTAGACCAAACAGCAACACGTCCGCCCGCTCCTCGCCAAACCGGGCGATACCTGGCAAGCGGGCCCAGAGTACCGCGCCGATGGATTGCACGATGTGCTGGCTAGGCACGTTGGCGGCCATGATCCAGGCGACCAGGGTTTCCAGGCCGAACTGACGCCCGAGGATCACCGTCGCATGGCCCAGGCGCACGCCGATGCCACTGCCGTAGCGGTCGGCGCGCACATAAATGGCGGTTTCGCCGGTGTTGCGGCAGGCCTGGGTGCCCCAACTGAAGCGGTTGATCGACAGCCAGCCGACCACTTCGCCGCCGCGTTCAAGCACGTAGACGGGCAGGCCATCGCGCTTGTACAGATTGATATAGAAAGTCACTTCCTCAAGCGTCATCGGCCGGGTCACTGGCGAGTTGGCACCCGTGCCGGCGGTTTCGTTGAAGATCTCCATCATCGCCGGCAGGTCGGCATCGCAGGACTCACGCACACCGCGTGGCAGGGTCATGGGTTGGCTATGACGAAATCCGTTCATGCGCTGGCCCTCCCGGTGTAGACACTGCACTTCAACTGGCCCCGGGCCCTGGCCAGACGCGAACGCACCGTGCCGATGGGCACGCCCAGTTGCTGCGCGGCGTCCTGATAGCTGATGTCGGAATCCACCACCAGATCGATCACCGCGCGCATGTCCACCGACAAGTCGTCGATGGCCTCCAGCGTGCGCCTGAGCAGGCGCTGGTGCTCGCTGACCTGGCTCGGGTCGTGGCCATATTCCAGACTTTCGATGCCTGCCTCTTCCAGCACCGCGCACTGCGGCCGGCGATAGAAGTTCTTGAAGTGGTTGCTGACCAGGTTAGTGGCAATGCCGAACAGCCAGGTTTCCGGTTTCGACGCCCCGGTGTACTTGTGCTGGTTGCGCCAGGCTTCCAGATAAGTCATCTGCATCAGGTCATCGACATCGGCCGGGTTGAACACTCGCTTATTGATGAAACCGCGCAGCTTTTTCTCGCTGCTGTGTGCCAGTCCGCCCAGGTCCAGTTCGATGGCGGCAATGACTTTCGCTTCCGTTTGAACACTACTCGATTCCACGCTTGTTCCCTCATCACTCACGCTATGCCGACAGTGGCGGGAGGGATAGAGAGCAGCGAGCGTACCAACCTTGGTACTTTTATAACTTATTGTTTTTAAACACTTTTAAAAACCGAAAAGCGCGTTTTTTGCCATTTGTTGCACTTTCGACAAAAAGCCTGTGCCAGTTCTTGCACAGTCAACCGGGCCGCTTCGCGCCCAGGGAACCGGACGCCGGCAAACGCCACTCACTGCACACCTGAATAGCGGTGGAACGTGCGCCTCCATGAAAATTTCCAACTACAACGATGCCCTGCCACTGGACTTGCTGCCGCGTCCGCTGTTTGGCACCGAAGCCACTGCGGCCACGGCGAAGAACCCGCTGATCGACTCCATGGAAGAGGTGGCTCTGAAGTTCAGCGAAAGCATCGAGCGCCACAGCAAGAGCCTCGACGAACGCCACATCAGCGATGCTTCCCGAGGGCAGCGCGTGGAGCGCATCGAGAAGCTCGTCGAGCTCTATCGCCTGCTTGATCACGGCGACCAGCCGAGCCTCGAACAACAGGCGCGGCGCATGCAGCAGCAACTGCAACAGCAGCCCTCACTGCAGGCGGCGCTGAGCGTCGCGGACAACGATCCGGCGCGCACCGACATTCTGCTGCAACAGGCGATGCGCCTGTCATTGGCTGAAGGTCTGGACGGCGAGGCGCAGAACACGCGCGAGCTGATCGACGAATTGCGTCTGGTGCACGGTGACAAAATCCGAGCGGGCTTCAATACCGCCAGCGCCATCGCCCTGTTCAGCCGCGACCCGCAGCAACGGGCGGCGATGCGTCAGCTCTACTACAAAGCCATCGTCGGCCAGCAACCCTTGGCCAGCCTGCTCGAAGCCCTGCTCGAACACTTCAGTGAAGAGCAATTCGCCCGCGGCCTGCGCACCTTGCAACGGGCGCTGGCGGACGACATCGCCGCCCTTTCGCCCTCGTTGCCCGGTAACGTTCTCGGCTCGATGTTGCGCGGCTTGGGCTCCTGCGGGCAGCTCAACAATCTGATCAAGGCTTGCCACGACCTGTTGCAGCGTTTGAGCCAGAAACAACGCCGCGAAAGCATGACGCCGCTGGCCATGAGCAAACGGCTGCTGCGCTTTTGTGCCAACGGTTTCTTCGCCCGCGACCTGACGCTGCTCAGCGATGACACTCTGGACAACGCTCCGCACTTGCAGCCGCTGTATTTCAACGGCCTCTATCCACTGCTGCAAAACCTGCCGCTGGTGTTGTGGAAAGACCTGAAGACCCGGCAAAACGGCCTGCGCCTGTTGCATAACCTGATGGAGCAACTGGCCCGGCAAGAACGCCAGGCCATGGGGCTGGTCGAGCCGGGGCGAGGTCTGCAATGAATCGCCTGATCCACGCCCTCAACCGCCTGGCGCTGGCGGTGATGCGCCGCACCGAAATCGTCGGCGCCGTGATGGTCATGGCCATCGTGTTCATGATGATCCTGCCACTGCCCACCGCATTGGTCGACGTGCTGATTGCGCTGAACATCTGCATCTCTTCGCTGCTGATCGTGCTGGCCATGTACCTGCCGCGACCGCTGGCGTTCTCGACGTTTCCGGCGGTGCTATTGCTGACCACCATGTTTCGGCTGTCGCTGTCGATCGCCACCACCCGCCTGATCCTGCTGCAACAGGATGCGGGGCACATCGTCGAAGCCTTCGGCAGTTTCGTGGTGGGCGGCAATCTGGCGGTGGGTCTGGTGATTTTCCTGATCCTGACCATCGTCAACTTTCTGGTGATCACCAAGGGCTCGGAACGGGTGGCCGAAGTCGCCGCGCGCTTCACCCTGGATGCCATGCCCGGCAAACAGATGTCGATCGACAGCGACCTGCGCGCCAACCTGATCAACGTGCGTGAAGCCCGTCAGCGGCGCGAGCAACTGTCCAAGGAAAGTCAGTTGTTCGGCGCCATGGACGGTGCGATGAAATTCGTCAAAGGTGACGCCATCGCCGGTCTGGTGATCGTCTTTATCAACCTGATCGGCGGCTTCTCCATCGGCGTGCTGCAAAACGGCATGCAGGCCTCCGACGCCATGCACCTGTACTCGGTGCTGACCATCGGCGACGGCCTGATCGCGCAGATTCCCGCGCTGCTGATTTCCCTGACTGCCGGCATGATCATCACCCGGGTGGCGCCGGACAGTCAGGCCGGCGACGCCAACATCGGCCATGAAATCGCCGAACAATTGACCAGTCAGCCCAAGGCCTGGGTGTTTTCCTCGATCGGCATGCTCGGCTTTGCCGCGATCCCCGGCATGCCCAGTCTGGTGTTCATCAGCATCAGCCTGATTTGCCTGTTCAGTGGCCTGATTCAGCTGTGGCGCATTCGCCAGAAGCAGATTCTCCAGGATCACGACGGCGCCACCCGCAATGGCGCGCCCGAACTCAATGGCCGCGAAGACATCCGCCGCTTCAATCCGTCCCGCGCCTATTTGTTGCAGTTCCATCCCGCCCACAAAGGCAGTGCGGCGCTGGAGCGTTTGCTGCACGGCATTCGCCAGCGACGTAACACCCTGGTGCACCGTTTCGGCCTGACCTTGCCTTCGTTCGATCTGGAGTTCAGCGAGGATTGCGCCGAAGACGAATTTCGATTCTGCGTCTACGAAGTGCCGCTGATTCGCGCCACCTGGAGTGAAACCCTGCAAGCCGTGCATCTGCGCCAGTGCGGGGAGCTGCACGACGGCGAGCCGGGGCGCGCGGAGCGTGATGAGAGTGAATGGGTGTGGTTTGCCCCCGACCATGCGCTGTTGCGCATGAGCAGTGTCGAGCCGGTCAGTGCCGAGGAGCTGATCCTCGAACGCATGAGCCGCGCCTTCCAGGCCACTGGCCCGCAGTTCATTGGCCTGCAGGAAAGCAAGGCGATCCTCGGCTGGCTCGAAAGCGAACAGCCGGAGCTGGCGCAGGAGCTGCAACGTACCCTGCCCCTGGCGCGTTTCGCCGCCGTGCTGCAACGGCTGTCCGCCGAGCTGGTGTCGCTGCGCTCGGTGCGGCCGATTGCCGAGACGCTGATCGAACAAGGGCAACACGAACGCGACCTGAACGCCCTCACCGATTACGTGCGCATCGCCCTCAAGGCACAAATCTGCCACCAGCACACAGAACAAGGTGCGCTCAATGCGTGGCTGATCACCCCGGAAACCGAAGTGCTGCTGCGCGACGCCCTGCGCCAGAGCCAGAACGAAGCCTGGTTTGCCCTCGAACCGGAACTGGGCAATGCCCTGCTCGAACAACTGCGCCACGCTTTCCCGCTGCGCTCGCGACCGGCGCCGGTGCTGCTGGTGGCGCAGGACCTGCGCAGCCCGTTGCACGGTTTACTCAGGGATGAATTCAACCATGTTCCGGTGCTGTCCTTTGCCGAGTTGCTGTCCTCGGTGCAGGTACAGGTGCTGGGACGCCTCGATCTGCAAGAAGCCCATGCCTTGATGGCCTGACGGAGTGATGCGATGAAACCCGAGATGATGTATGAGCTGCGCGTGCTCACCGGTTTGCACCGGGGGGCGGCGCTGCCGTTGAGCGGTGGCGAATGGTGCATCGGTTCGGCCCAGAGCGCCGACCTGGCGTTGTACGACCCCGGCATCAAGGATCGCCACTGCCTGCTGCGGCTGGTCGACGACACCTGGTCGCTGGCCCGCAAGGACGGCCCGGTCACCGACAGCGAGGGGCACAAGGTCGATGCCATCGCCACCCTGCAACCGGGCACGCCGTTTGCCCTCAATGGTGTCTGGTTGTCGGTGGTCAGTGCCAACACCGAATGGCCCGCCGAGGACGAGCCTGAAGATCAGCCGCCGGCATCGACAGAAACCCCATTGCCGCCCATGAATGCGGAGCGCGACGCTGACATAGCCGCCCCGACACGCTCGCGTTCGCTGCTCGGCCCATTGCTGCTGCTGGGTGCGCTGTTGCTGTTTCTCGCCACATTGATCTGGGGCATCAACATCCCGGCGCAACCACCGACGCCGCTGCCAGTGCCGGGCCGAACCGCGCTCAAGGATGCCGCCGAAGTCCGTCAGGTTCTGCAAGACATGCTCAAGGAACGTGAGTTGCAGAGCCGGATCAGCCTCGTCGAGCAACCGGGCAAGATCCTGCTCAAAGGCCGTTTCGACGAGGACGATCTGCTGCAATCGACCGAACGCATGCTGCTGCGTTTCGAGCAGCAGTATCGCAGCCCGTTGCAGGTGCTCAGCGACCTGCCCGAAGCCACCCCGCTGCTGCCGTTCAGCATTGTCCAGATCAGTCTGGCGCGCTTGCCCAACGTGTTGACCAGCGATGGCCGGCGCTTGTTTCTCGGCGACGAAGTGGCTGGCGTGCGGCTGGTCGGCATCAGCGAACATCAAGTGGTGTTCGAAGGTGATCGGCGCATTGAGGTGAGCTGGTGATGCAGGATGCCATCGCACAGTTGCAGCAATGGTGCGGGCAACATCGGCAACGGATCGAACACTGCGCACCGGTAGCGATCCACGGGCGCATCACCGGGGTCAGCGGCATTTTGCTGCACAGCCGCATGCCCCGGGCGCGGATCGGCGATCTGTGCCAGATCCTGCGTGCCGACGGCAGCGAGGTGATGGCCGAAATCGTCGGGTTCGACCGTGAACACACGTTGCTGGCGGCCCTCGGCGCGCTGGACGGGATAGCCATTGGCGCGCGAGTCACACCACTGTTCCAGCCGCACAGTCTGCTGGTCGGCGATCACCTTTTAGGCTGCGTGCTCGACGGCTTTGGCCGCGCGCTCAACGGCGAAGGCCCGCAGGCGTTTGCCGAGGCCGGGGCGATTGGCGCGCTGCCGGTGATTCGCGATGCCCCCGCCGCCAGCGAGCGCCCGCGAATCGAAGCACCGCTGGCCACCGGGCTGCGCGCCATCGATGGTCTGCTGACGCTGGGTGAAGGCCAGCGGGTGGGGATATTCGCCGGCGCCGGCTGCGGCAAGACCACCCTGCTCGCCGAACTGGCACGCAATACCCCGTGTCAGGCCATCGTGTTTGGCTTGATCGGCGAGCGCGGACGCGAGCTGCGTGAGTTTCTCGACCATGAACTGGATGCCGAACTGCGCAGCCGCACCGTGCTGGTCTGCGCCACCTCCGACCGCAGCAGCATGGAGCGCGCCCGCGCTGCGTTCACCGCCACGGCGATTGCCGAGGGCTTCCGCCAGCAGGGCAAATCGACGCTGCTGATCATTGACTCGCTGACCCGCTTTGCCCGTGCCCAGCGCGAGATCGGTCTGGCCAGCGGTGAGCCGGCCGGGCGCGGTGGCTTGCCGCCGTCGGTCTACAGCCTGTTGCCGCGTCTGGTGGAACGCGCCGGGCGCACCCACGACGGCGTCATCACCGCGCTGTATTCGGTGCTGATCGAACAGGACTCGATGAACGATCCGGTCGCCGACGAGGTGCGCTCGCTGCTCGACGGCCACATCGTGCTGTCCCGGCGCCTGGCCGAACGCGGGCATTACCCGGCAGTGGACGTTCTCGCCAGCCTGAGCCGGACAATGAGCAATGTGGTGGGAACCGAACAGCAACACGGGGCCACACAGTTGCGCCGACTGATGGCTGCTTATCAGCAAGTGGAAATGCTCATCAAGCTCGGCGAGTACCAGCCTGGCAACGACCCGCTGACCGATTGCGCCGTGGACGCTCGCGCCCGCATCGAGGCCTTCCTCCAGCAATCGCTGCGCGAGCCGGTGACGCTCGATGAAACCCTGGATCACCTTCTGCAGGTAACCGCCCATGCTCCAGTCTGATTCCGATTACCAGACCCCGGCCAATGCCGACCTGACACCGACGCTCGATCTACTACTGCCGATCCGCCGCCACCGTTTGACCATGGCCGAACAAGCCTGGCAACGCCAACGCTCGGTGCTCAGCGCCTTGCACGGCCGGCTCGAACAATTGGCCGGTGAGCTGCGCGAGCTACGTGACCAACACCAGCAAGGTCGCATTGACCAACGCGACGCCCACGTCAATCGGCGTCTGCTGCTCACCGAGATGAACCAGTGGCTGGTCGGCGAACAGCAGGCTCTGCGCAAAATCGAGCGGGTCGAGCAAAGCTATCAGGCCTTGCAGGACGAACATCGGCAACAGCAGCAATGGACGGAGGACAGCGAGCAGCAATTGCGGCGGCGCCAGCGCGATGTGGAGAAACTCGACTATTTGCGCGACCTTGCAAGGGATGCCTCATGAATCCGCGCCACGCCACACTCAAACCGCCACCGCGTATGCCCGAAGCCCTGCGCCCACGTCAGGAAACCACGGCCTCGACCTGGCCCGCCAGAACCGAACGGCGCCAGGATCTGCGCGGTGAAATTCGTGACGAGAGCGAGCATTTCGAACACTTGCTGGACACCCTGGGCAACCTCGACCGAGGCCTGCTGGCCGACTTTGGCGGAGCCGGTTTTCAGGAGCCGCAGCAGCAGAATTCCGGTTCCTCCGCAGACAGTGCGGCGGCACCGGAGCAGCGCGACATCGATTGGTGGCAAGCACTGCTGGAACGTCTGGAGCAGCATCTGGATGATCCGCAACCCGGCGTACTCGAAGCGCATCTGGAGCTGCCCAACCTTGGCCCGGTCAAGGTCAATGTCATCCACCACGGCGCGGCGCTGGAAATCGCCGTGCACATGGCTCCGGATGCGTGGCGCCAGGTCGAACCGCTGCAACAGACCAGCGCGGCGTGGCTTGCCCGGCAATTGGGACGCGCGGTGCGCCTGCGGTTGCACCGGGAGGGCATTTGACATGACCGTGCAAGCGTTGCGCCTGCGCAACCTGTCGTCGGCCGAAGCCCAGGTGCGCGAGCGCCTGGGCGCGGGCCTGTGCCTGAACCTGACGCAACCGGCGCCCACGTCCCTTCATCTACGGCTGGCCCCGACCGCCTTCAATAGCGAGCCCGCCACAGCGCTCGAATCAGTTTGCGGCCGGTTCTGGCTGGACAACGCAGAACCACTGCTGAGTGCGATCTCCGCATGCCCGGCGATCCTTGCCGACCCACTGACTGCCAGCACGCAATGCTCCTGGTACTGGCCGCTGTACAACCAGTATCTGGCCCCTGAACTGCAGGCGATATGGAGCCCGTTGCAAACGGTCATTGCACCGCCCGTGCCGGGGCTGGACTGTCTGCTGGAGCTGCGCGGCGCGACGCTGGGCACCCACACCAGCCGTCTGCGAATCAGCGCCGAGACCTTGCTGCGCTGGCTCGAAAACGCGGCCTGGCAAAGCAATGCCGGCAACGATAACGAGCCGATCTGGCCCGTGCATATCCCGTTGCTGCTGGGACATTGCAGCCTGAGTCGCGGCGAATTACTCGGCCTGCAACCGGGTGATGTTCTGCTTATCCACCAGGCCCTGTTCAGCGCCGACGGCCAGGGCAGCCTGCAGATCGGCGCCTGCCGTCTGCACCTGCGTCAATTGCCGGGCACTGCCCTGCACTTCACCCTTACCGAACTGGAAGACCTGACGATGAATGCCTCTCTGGATCACTTCGCCCTCGCCGATCAACCCGTGCCCAGCGAGGTACAGCCCTCAGCGCCGGGTGCAGAATCCACGCGCTTTGACGACCTGCCGCTGGCCCTGACCTTGCGTGCCGGCAGCCTCCACTTGAGCCTCGGCCAGTTGCGTAATCTGGGGGTCGGCTCGGTGCTGCGATTCAACGGCTGCACCCCGGGGGAAGCCACGTTATGTCACGGCGAGCGGGTGCTGGCGCAGGGCGAACTGGTCGACATCGAAGGCCGTCTGGGCTTGCAGATCACCCGGCTGGAGCCGCGCCTGTGAATGTGCAGGATGTCGACCCGCTGACCCTCGCCCTGTTCCTCGGCGCCCTGTCGCTGGTGCCGCTGCTGATGATGATTTGCACCGCGTTCCTGAAGATTTCCATGGTGCTGCTGATTACCCGCAACGCCATCGGTGTGCAGCAGGCACCGCCGAACATGGCGCTGTACGGCATCGCGCTGGCGGCGACGCTGTTCATCATGGCGCCGGTGTTCAACGACATGGGCCAGCGCTTCCGGCAGTTGCCGCAACGCATGGACAACTTCAGCGCCATGCAAAGCGCCGGCACCCAGGTGCTGGAGCCGTTGCGCCTGTTCATGTCGCGCAATGTCGATCCGGACATCCAGACCCATCTGCTGGAAAACACTCAGCGCATGTGGCCGGCGCCGATGGCGGCCAAGGCCAGCCGCGACGACCTGCTGCTGATTGTCCCGGCGTTCGTGCTCTCGGAATTGCAGGCCGGGTTCCAGATCGGTTTTCTGATCTACGTGCCCTTCATCGTGATCGACCTGATCGTCTCCAACATCCTGCTCGCGCTGGGCATGCAAATGGTGGCGCCGATGACCATTTCCCTGCCGTTGAAGATCCTGCTGTTCGTGCTGGTCGATGGCTGGACACGACTGCTCGATGGCCTTTTCTACAGCTACCTGTGAGGGCGCCATGGATACATTGACGCTGTTCAAGCAGGCAATGTTGCTGGTGGTAGTGCTGTCGGCGCCGCCGTTGATCGTGGCGGTGATCGTCGGCGTGCTGACCTCGTTGCTGCAAGCGGTCATGCAGTTGCAGGACCAGACCCTGCCGTTCGCGATCAAACTGGTCGCCGTGGGCATCGCTCTGGCGTTGACCGGGCGCTGGATTGGCGTCGAGTTGATGCAATTGGCCAACCTGGCATTCAGCATGATCGCGCAGACGAGGGCCTGAAATGTTCCAGCCGGCCTTCACTGAAGTCTCCGAATCCATCCTCGCTCTGACGTTAGGCATGGCGCGCCTCTATCCCTGCCTGTTTCTGGTGCCGGCGTTCGCCTTTCGCGAGATCAAGGGCATGCTGCGCCACGCCATCGTCCTGGCGTTGGCGCTGGTGCCGATGCCAGGCATCCGCGCCAGTCTGGCCGGTCACGACCTGGGTTGGATCGACCTTGGCGGGCTGGTCTTGAAAGAGAGCCTGATCGGCCTGCTGCTGGGCCTGCTGCTGGCGATGCCGTTCTGGATGTTTGAGTCCATCGGCTGCCTGTTCGACAACCAGCGCGGTGCGCTGATCGGCGGCCAGATCAACCCGGCATTGGGCGACAACACCTCGGAACTGGGGCACATGTTCAAGCAACTGTTGATTCTGTTGCTGATCCTCGGCGGCGGTTATGCCGCGCTGACGCAGGTGATCTGGGACAGCTACGCGGTGTGGCCGGCCAATCACTGGCTGCCAATGCCCGCTACGGATGGCTGGGATCTTTACCTGAAACTGCTCGCCAGCACCTTTCGCTGCATGGTGCTGTACGCCGCGCCGCTGGTGGGCTTGTTGTTGCTGATCGAGTTCGGCATGGCGATTCTCAGCCTGTACAGCCCCCAGTTGCAGGTGTCGACGCTGGCGATGCCGGCAAAAAGCCTGGTCGGTCTGGGCTTTCTGGTGCTCTATCTGCCGATGCTGTGCTGGCTCGGCCAGGGCCAGTTGGCGCAGTTCGGCGACTTCAAACACCTGCTGCCCTTGCTGCTCAAGGTCACGCCATGAGCGAAAAAACCGAGCAGCCGACGCAGAAAAAACTCGCCGATGCCCGCAAGAAAGGTCAGGTAGGCCAAAGCCAGGACGTGCCCAAACTGCTGATCTTCGGCGCACTGCTCGAGCTGATCCTGGGGCTGGCCGACGGCGGCATCGCCAGGCTCAAGGCGCTGATGAACCTGCCCCTGCAGCAGATCGGCCGACCGTTCGGCGCCGGCGTCGGCGAGGTGTTGACCAAGGCCGGCTGGGACTTGCTGCTGTTCATGCTGCCAGTGCTGGGGATTGCCGTGGCCATGCGCCTGATCGGTGGCTGGGTGCAGTTCGGGCCGCTGTTCGCGCCCGAAGCGCTCAAGCTGGATTTCGAGCGGCTCAATCCACTGAATCAGTTCAAGCAGATGTTCTCTTCGCGCCAGTTGTTCAACCTGCTCAACAGCCTGTGCAAGGCGTTGCTGATCGGTGTGGTCCTGTACCTGGTGTTGCCGCCGGCGCTGGGCGATCTGATCGGTCTGGCCAGTGCCGACCTGGACACTTACTGGCAAGCCATGATCGCCCTGTTTCGCCGCCTCTCGCGTATCTGCCTGGGTTTGCTGCTGGTGCTGGCGGTGGTGGACTTCGCCCTGCAGAAGTACTTCTTCATCAAGGGTCAGCGCATGAGCCACGAAGACCTGCGCAAGGAATTCAAGCAAATGGAAGGCGACCCGCACATGAAGTCGCACCGCAAGTCACTGGCCCGGGAAATGCTCCAGCAGCCGGCCGGCGCGGCTGCGGCCAAGGCGCCGTTGGAAGAAGCCGATTTGCTGCTGGTCAACCCGACCCACTATGCCGTGGCGTTGTTCTACCGCCCGCAGCAAACCCCGCTGCCACGCATCATCGGCAAGGGCCACGATGCCGAGGCGCGGGAGCTGATCGAGCGCGCCCGGGCGGCCGGTGTGCCGGTGATTCGTTACGTGTGGCTGGCGCGCACGCTGTATCGCAGCGAAGTCGGCCAGTTCATCCCGCGTGAAACCCTGCAAGCGGTGGCTCAGGTCTATCGCCTGCTGCGTGAACTCGACGATCAGCTGCAGGAGCAGACCATTGAAATGCCCGGCACACCCTACTGAACCACCAAGGAACCATCAAGGAACCAGCTCTCGGCGCCGGCCACTCAGGGCAAAGGAATTTTTCCTGAACGCCCAAGGCGGACGTAACGACCCCGCCGTGTCAGTCCATGACCTGGAGCTCTCCCATGGAGTCATCGATTCAACGGACGGCGTCGCCGACGCTGGCGCCCCTCCCGCAGACCACCCACAACCCGCTGGGCCTGGAACAACAGCCGCAGGCACCGACCCAGCGCAGCAGTCACACCTTGAGAGATCTGGGTCGACGCCTGCTGAACCTGGTCGGCCATGTCAAACAGGACACCCAGGCGACGCCTCGCCTGTCGGCCCCCTCCTCCTCGGCCAGCAACGCCAATCCGTCGGCTGCACTGGAAAGCGAACCGCAGGCCTCGTCTTCGAGCGCCGGCAACACCGGGCAAACGCCGCGACTGAGCCGCAGCAACGCCGCGCACTTCAATGGTCAGGAAGAGCGCATTCAGCGCCGCACGCCGAGCGACGACAAGTCGCCGGAGATACATCTGGATGCCAAGGGCCAGCCGCAATTCAGTGATTTCAAACCGGCTGCGGTGGCCGATCTGCTGCACAGCACCTTGACCCGATCCGGGCAGCACTATCAGGCCAGCGCCAGTGACCGCAATGGCGAGGACCATCTGCTGCTGGAGCCCCAAGGCCATTTGCTGCACATCAAACAGACGCCGATCGCCGTGACAATGCTGCGCAGCAGCCAGCCGGCCGGCCCGCAGGAAACCGGCAAAGGTCAGTCACCGACACTGGTCCTGCAAGACCAGCAAGCACGCGTCAACACCGGCAACGCACTGGACACGATTGGCCGCGCGCATCTCGGCCATCTGACCGGAATCCATCAGGATCGCGACGGTCAGCCCTTGCGTCTGCACGAAGAAAAGCTTTACGAATTTGATCACGCCAGCCGCACCTGGAGCACGCCGCCGGGCAGCGAAGACATGCAATTCAGCCATCTGTCGAGTCAGGGCAACGGCAAGTTGTATGGACAGATCGGCGATCATCTGGTGGACCTCACCAGCCGCGATGTACCGCACGTTGAAATTCCGCAACTCAAGGCCTTTTCAGTCGGCGTCAATCAGCATGTCGCGACCCTGAGTGGCGAGCAGAGCCGTACCCTGCACCTGTTCGATCTGGCACAGGAAACCCCGGCCACCGGCGCCGGCAAGACGCTGATCCTCAATGGCGGCCTGGCCGAAGCCAGGCACATCGGACTGAGCCCTGAGCGCTTGTTCGTCAGCGACACTGAAGGTCGTCTGTACAGCGTCAAGCGTGCGGATATCGATGCCGAATCGTCGACCCTGCAACTGATGCCCGAGGAGCACTTCCACCCCGAAGGTGAACGCCTGGGTGGCAAACATCAGGTCAGCGGTTTGCTCCATAACAATCAGGGCGGTTTGCAGGTGTTGCTCAGCGATCGCGCCGGGCAGACCCACACCCATGCGCTGGACGAGCCCAATCTGCGCCTCAAGGATGGCTGGAATCTCAGTGACGCGCTGGTGCTGGACAACAAGCGCGGCCTGCCCGGCAGTGCCGCGCCAACGCCGGCGCAGACCTTCGACCTTGATCGGCTGGGCCGGGTGGGCCTGAGCGATCAGCGTGTACAGCGCTGGGACTCCACCAGTCAGGACTGGAAGGACACCGGCATCAAGGACGTCGAGCAGTTGCAGCGCGGTATCGACAGCAAAGCTTATTTGCTGCAGGACGGGCAGCTGAAAAAGCTCGATGTCAGCCCCCATTACAACACCGTCAACGTCGGCGGCAGCCACACTCTGAACCAGCCGCCGCGCTCAACCAAGGTTGCACTGGGCGAGCCGCTGGCCGGCCTTGAAGAGCGCCATATCACTGCATTCGCGATGCTCAACGATAAGCAGTTTGTCGCCCAGGACAGCAACCAGCGCCTGACCGCGCATCATCCCGACGGCACCAGCAGCGACCTCAGCCGCCTCGATCTGGAAGGCACCGTGGCCTCGCTGGCACTGGACGAAAATCACAACCTGCATGCGCTGACCACCGAAGGCAAACTGTTCACTCTGGCCAAGGATGACTGGCAGGCCAAGCCCGACCAGCCGCGCCCTGAGGCCAGCTGGAAACCCGTGCCGCTGCCGGCCGGGCAACGGCTGCAAAGTATCCGCACCGGCGATGACAATCGCTTGAACGTGACCGTCAGGGACAACCCCGAGCAACCACCCTTGCAGCTCAAGGGCCAGACCTGGCAGCCCGTGACACCGCGCCCGGCCGACCATAACGCCCTCAGCGACTTGTTCACGCGAGTGCGCGGCGGCGAGAAAACCGCAAGAATTCCCGGTACCGGCCTCACCGCACGCCTGAATGCCAACTTCATGGGCCGTGGCAACGTGGAAAACTCCAACCGTGCGCCCACCCGTGAATTCATCCGCGCCAACATTTTCAAACCGACGCTGGAAACCCCGCGGGTACTGAAAAATATCGGCAACCACATCCAGCATCACCACCACGGCCGCGAAGGTTTGCGTCCGCTGTACAAGTCGGAAGGCGAGCTGTTCAAGCGTCTGGAAATTCTCAATCACGATCAGCCCGCCGCGCCGCCGGGGCGCGATCTGAAGTCGCGGATCAGTCAGCTCGATCTTGGCCCGCAAGGCGCCGACCTGCTGCAGGATCTCGAATCTCTGCGCGGCGAGCTGGAGGACAACAGCCTGCGGGCCACCCGGCATCTGGGCCAGCAACACGGAAAGTCGAAACTGCTGCAGCAAAAGGAGGGTTTGCTGAACATTCACGGCGAACTGGCGCCGGCATCACGACGCACGCAACTGAGCATGAAACTGGAAAACCTCGGGCAAAAACTCAATATCGCCAGCTCGGGTCATGACCTGCTCAAGGAGGTGCAAGGCGCACTCAAGCAGGTTGCACCGTCAGCGGACAATCCCACCGGCGCCCTGCTCAAGACCCTGCAGGACAACGGCATGAAGCTCTCTCATCAGAAGGCCGATATTCCCCTCGGGCAACGCCGTGACGCCAGCGACAGCCAAGGACTGACCAAAGCCCGGCTGGCGCTGGACGTGGTGACGCTGAAGGACCTCGGCGACCTGCTGGGCAAGGTGGAAATGCTCCGCCCCGACGCCGACAACAGCCAGCAGCTGGCGCAGTTGAAAAAGCAATTCAGCGATTTGCGGGACAAGACCTACGGTGAACATCCGGTGAAGCAGATCACCGACATGGGTTTCACCGATCACGCCAACCTCGAAGCGTCCTACGACGGCATCAAGGCCTTCCTCAACGGGTTCAAGAAGGAAGACCACGCCACCAGCGTCAACCTGCGGGCCGCAACCGGCAGCAAGACCCAGGCGGAACTGGCGGACCAGCTCAAGTCGGCGCTCAAGCAACTCGAACACCCCGACGACGAAATTGCCCTGCAACGCAGCTACGGACTCAACCTCAGCACGCCGTTCGTGTCGCTGGCCAACAAGGGCATGGGCCCGTGGCCCAGCGGTGCGGTGGGTGGCGGGCGCAATTACAACCTCAACGCCGAGCGTGGCGACAAAGGCGTGACCGTGTACCTGCAACGTGAAGGCTCGGGGATGGCCAGCGGTGGCGTGGGTGGCGGCAAGGACTACTGGCCGGGGTTCTTCAAGGCCGGCGAAGTGGACAAGTTCACCAAGGTTGATATCGGCAATGATCGGCAACTGACCCCGGCGTTTCGCCTGGGCGTGGACGTCACCGGCACCGCCACCCGCACTCAGCGTGACGGCGTGGTGTTCACCGTGCCTGATGAAGGCATCGATCAGTTCGTCGACAACCTGTTCAACGGCAAGATGAGTCCGCTTGAAGTGATGAAAAAAGGCGTCGATCACGAAACCCAGAAAGGCCTGCGTTTCAACGTCGACGTCAATGCCAGCGCCAGCGCCGAGATGCGCGTCGCCCTTGGCATCAGCGACAAGGACAGCTCGCCGTTATCCGCCGCCGCACGGGTCGGTGTCGGCGGCACGGTCAACGTCAACCTGCTCAACTACACCAACTACTCCCTCGACCAGCACAGCAACAAGGGCGAGTTGCAGGAAAGCAGCCGCAACCGTCCGCGCGCGCTCAACAGCTTCGGCGGTTCACTGTTCGCCCGCGCCCAGCTCGCCGGCAGCAATGCCCAGCCGTCCGGCGCCTCGCAGGGCGTGGTCGCGCCACTGGGTGGCAGTGCGACCGTCAACGTCGACAACAAGACCAGCAAACGCGTCAAATTCACCTTCAAGGAAGCCGAACCGCTGACCAGTGCCAACCTGAGCAAACTCGGTGGCAGCCTCGGCGCCGCGTTCAAGGATCCGGCGTCACAACAGATACTGACGCGACTGGCCGATACCGTACATGCCGACTACGCAGGCCTCGGCCCCAAGGAAAAACTGCAAAAGCAACTGGACGGTCTGCAGCGACACTTCGCCGACAAACCGGCGGAAAACGACGAGCAATACGCAGCCCTGCGCGCGCTCAAGCGGGCCGGCGTGCAGCAACAGGCGGCGGAGGCCAGACACAGCCTGCTCGACGGCGGACGCTTTGAAAGCTCCTACACCAACCTCTCGCGTCTGGACGAGCAAGGCGTGGTGTCCAAGGTCATGAGTCTGGTCAGCCCGATGCACTCGCCGAGCAACGCTGAGCGCGTCTCCGCGTTGCTCGGCCAGGACCCGACGCTCAAGGCCCTGGTCAAGGATCTGCAAGGCACGCCGGGCACCCTGGCGCGAGTGCGCCTTGAACTCAAGGACTCGGTGCAGGACCGCATCGATGAAGGCAGCCGCCGAGGCGACCTGTCGCAGAAGGAACTGGCGGCGCTGCTCAGCGACCGCGACAACATGCGGATCAAGGCCATCACCGTGTTCCAGAGCGTCAACCAGCCCGAGAGCTTCACCTCGCCGCTGCCCTTGGTCAGCTACAGCAGCAGTGCTTCGCTCAACGTCAACAAGACGCTGGGCAAGATCAACTTCAGCTATGGCCAGGATCAGGACACCCCCAAGAGTTACTTCCTCGACGGCGAACTCTCAAGGCCTGGGGCTTCGCTCAAGGCTACGGTGGATGCCTTGAAGAAAGACGGCCTGCAACTCAAGAGCTGAACCTGCCTGCGTTTGCCGTGGCTCATGTGGCCACGGCTTTTTCCCCAAGCGATTATCCAGACTCTCCAAGGAGGCCACATGCGTCCTGCGTTTTATCCCCTCGACGATTTTCCGCCACTGGCCGAACTGGCCGCGCAATGGCCGTTGATGCAGCACGAGGTGCTGACGTTGCAAGCGCCGGTGCTCGACATCGACCGTACTGACAAGGCTCATGAACAGATTCACCACGAAGTCACCACGCACCTGCAACAGGGCGGCGACTATGGCTGGCTCAAAGGCTGGGGCGACGCCGGCGGTAACCGCGACTGGGTGCAATACCCGCTGCTGTTCCGCGATCAGGTACTGCCTCCCGCCCGGGCGGCATTGCCGCGCACGGTGGCGCTGCTCGAAACCCTGGCCGGGCTCAAGGTCGCCGCCCTCGCTCGACTGGAGCCTCACGCCTGGCTCAGCACTCACCGTCATCCCGAGGTCTGCGAGGAAGGCCTGCTGCAAATGCACCTGACCCTGGGCGCGGCCGCCGAACGCAACTACGCCTACCTGAACGTTGCCGGCGAGTTTTATCAGCATCGCTGCGGCACGGCGGTGATCTTCGACGGCTCGCAGGATCATTTTGTGGTCAATGCCAGCGATGCACCGCGCACGATCCTTTACCTGGAATTCGAGCAGGCACGCCTGCAGGCCCAGCACTGAAGCGCAATAAAAAACGGGCGCCTGTCACCAGGTGCCCGTTGTTTATGGTGGCCGTTAGCGGCGCGGCTGAGCGTTCGCTTCCTGCAAACGCTCAGCCAGCAAACGGACAATCCAGTAGGCCGTCAGCGCGGCTGCCTGCTGTAATTGATCCGTTGCGCCATGCGGCTGGAAATCCTGTTCCAGGCTGTCGATGTAACGCGGCAGGCTGAAGCGCTCGCTGCGGCGAATCGCCGGTTTTTCGAGGCTCGCCCGCAAGCTCTGACTGACCAGAGCGATGGCCTGTTCGAACGCCTGACGCTGACGGGCATCCAGCTCGCCATTGCCATGAACCAGCGCCTTCCAACTGCTCGGGATTGAAGGCTGGGCGCTCATGTCAGACCTCCTGGAACCGGGTCGACTCGGGCAGCTTGCTGTAAGCGTTCTGCACGTTTTTCAGGTCGATGTTGTGAGTGCTGATGTTCAAACCCTCGCTGTCGCTTTTGACAAAAGAGAACTTGCCGTTTTCGGCGCTGATGTTGCTCAGATTGAGGTTCCAGTTGCCCTGCTGACCACCGTTGGTGCGCATGAAGGTGCCAAAGTCCTTGGCCTTGAAGTTGTCGACATTGACGTTGGCATCGGCATTGAGCTGGAAGATCTTGTCCGCCGCGCCCTGGGCACTGCTGTTGGTGATGTTCAGGTGGGTGGTCTTGGCGCCGCCGTCCTTCACCGTCAGGGCATCTTCGCCGACATTGGTCCAGTGCACGTTATCCACGTTGACTGGCTCCTCGCCGTTTGCCTTGACGTGCACGCCATCAGCGCCGTTTTCGCCGATGATCACGTTTTTCAAAGTGGCGCCTTCAGCCAGTTCGAACAGCGGTTTCTGCGACTCGCCCTGACCACCGTCGCCCAGTGCGGCACCGGCAGTGAAGGTCTTGCCGCCGCCGTCGAACACTTCGCCCGGTCCGACCTTGATGGTGCTGTTGACCACGGTCGGGTTACTCGAAGCGGTCGGGAACGCCACCGGCGCTGCACCGCTGTTGTCCAGAACCGGTGCCCCAGCTTCCGGGTTCGGGCTGACACCAGCGTCCGGCACCGGCGCAGTGTTGCCGGTTACCGGTGCGCCGCCCTTGCTTGATGTGCCACCACCGTCGGCTCCCGGCGTGCCAAAGGTATCGGGGTGGCTGTCCATGAACTGGGCGATCATCTCCAGCAGTTCCTTGAGTCGATCGTCGCCGGACACTTGTCCGCCGCCCTCTGCAGTCGGACTGATCGCGCTGTTCAGGGAACCTTCGCCGAGGCTCTTCATCAGCGTATTGACCAGATCCTCGGGGCTCGAACCAGCGCCAGCCCCTTGCGTGCCCCCCACCCCCTTGGCCTGTGCGCCGTCACCGCCCTGAGCACCGTCGCCGCCGAGGATCTTCTCGAACAGTGCCATCAAGACCTGAGTCAGCAACTCTTTGGACGACTCGCCGCCATTGCCCTCGGTGGCGGTTTGCCCGTCCTTGCCCGACCCTTGCAGCTTCTGCAGCAAATCATCGCCGGCGCTCTGGTCGGAGGCGCCGGCCTCCTTGCCCGACGATGAGCCCAACAACATCTCGGCCAGCATGCTGGCCAGATCATGCAACCCGGAAGCACCGGACGGCGCGTTCTGGCCTGGCAGCGTGCTCTGATCCAGCGACAAACCGGCCACCGACCCACTCTGTGAAAGCCCTGAAAAAACACTGAAATCTGCCATCTGCATCGTACCCCGTTGCTGAGAGAGTCCGGATCGAGGCCGGGATGGCCTGCGATCCACCGTGCTCGCCGCAGCACTGTGCGGCGACACGCCCTCTGTGTGGCCGGCGCTGGCAGGCAGTTCCTTCGTCGATCAATTGAGCAGACGGGCCAGACTCACACGGGTTTCCCGTACCTGGGCAATAAAGCCCTGCACCAGCCCACCGAAGGTGTCTTCATCGAGTCGAGCCAGTTCACGGGAAGTACACAGGCGCACGTCGCCCTGATCCAGGGCCAGCCAGCAGCCGCGCAAAGTCGCGACATCGAAGTTCATGCTCAGCAGACGTTGCAGGTTCTCCGCCCCCGGTTGCGCAGTGCCCAGGCGACAATGCAAAACCACGGTTTCGCTGTGTTCCGGCAACTCGATGACAGCCGCTTGAAGATGGTCGCGGTCATATAACGCACAGACGCCGCGCTGAAAGGTAAGTGGCGTGCCCAATTGGCTGGCCAACTGGGCAATTAAACGCTGGATGATGGACTCGGAGTTCGCCATTGATTTTCCTGTAGTTGATTTCGCCGGACAGCTGCCGGTACGAAACATGAGTGGAAAAACAACGACGAGGAGTTCCGTTCAGAACAAACATTGCGAAATCAGTGTTTCAACCCGGCCAGCGACAAGAGTTGAGCAAGTAACGCCTGTAGTTGTTCTCCTTGATATTCATTGTTGAGTTCATGCCAGACCACGAAAGTGTGCTGGCTATCCAGGCAAATGTAGTAACCGTCGTAGGATTCAACATTTTCGAAACGCCGTTTAAGCGCGTCCGAAAACAAATCGGGACGTTGTGCCTGACGCTGGATATTCAGCGCCAGCCCCCAGCCCAGACTCTCCTTGCGACACACGAACTCAATGCCCGGAGCCCATTGCCAGGCACTGGCCCGCTTCTCGCCGATACGCGCAAGAAAATCCTGTTGATCGGTACTTTGCAAAATCGTTTCAGTCATTCAGAGACACCGTACTGTATTCGCCGCCGCCATCCCGTAGTGCGGGAGACCACCAGACATTCAACTCGGCATTATTGGCGCCAAGTTGCTGACAATCACCTGAACCACATGAAGCTTCTGGAATTAAAGTACAAGCGCTCAACAAAAGCAGACTCGCTGCCACAATAATGGCCTGGTACAACTTCATCTCGTCACCTTCCTTGTCGGACGCTACATCCTTTTCCGGCCACCCATTGGGCAGGACGGCGAAAAAACGATGCAGGTCTCGTTATTTTTTATAACCCCCATCACTGTGGGGGCAACATCGATATCCGTGCCGGTGTTGCCGCAGGCGTTGCAGTCGCCGTCGGTCGTAAAGCCACGAAAATCTCAGTTGATTCACCAGGTTGCAACAGGAACTTGGGCGCAACTGTTACGGCCAATGTCTGTGATCCTGAACAAGCTGCCGGGTCAATGCGCTGCGGTGTGGCACTGGTGTTTTTCACCACGCCGACCGCCACCCGATAATCCGTTGCGTTGAACCACTGCATCCGCTGCCGATCCAGCGTGAGCGTCGCTGGCACTTTACACAGGTCGCCCAAGGCCGCACCAGATGATGACTGTTTGATATCACCCGGGATAGCGCCCTTGACCAGACCGGCAAAAGTCGCGGCTATCGCTGCACGCAAAATCGCAGGTTTTCCCGGTTCACGGCCGGACGCCAGCGCCCGGTCGAGTTGCCCGCGGTTTTCGCTGGCCACATAGCGCGCCGGGTCCACCTGGTCGCCAATCAGGCGTGGCGTCAGGATGAACAAGCGCTCGCGCCGCGACGTCTGGCGCTTGTTGGAGGAAAACAGTGGCCCCAGCAACGGAATCTGTCCGAGCACCGGAACCTGTTGCTGCTGGTCGCCACGCTCATCGACGTGGAAACCACCGATCACCAGCGAACGGTTTTCGGCGATCACCGCTTGAGTGCTCACCGTGCCGCGTTTGACGGTCGGCGTCTGTTGGTCGCGAACCTGCTCCAGCTGGCCATCTTCGATATCGACGATCAACTGAAAACGATTGTCGCCACCGCCGGCAATGGTGCGCGGAATCACTTGCAGGCTGGTGCCGGCCGTAACCGGTTCAATCGTCGCTACGCGCTCGCCGGTGGCGGTGATGTACTGCGTGCGGCTGAAGTCGATCACTGCCGGCTGATTTTCCAGGGTCAGCACCGAGGGACGGGCGATCACCGAGGCCACGCCCTGCCCCTCCAGTGCCTGAATCTCGGCGAAGAATCGGTCGAAATCGCGTATGAACAAGGTCGACGAGCCACTGCCGAGCAGCGAGCTACCCGCCGTGACGCTGCCAGCACGGGCCGACCAGCGCGACTCCAAGGTGGTCAACTGGCTGCGGTCGATATCAAGGATGATCGCGTCGATCTCCACCAGTTTGCTCGGCAAATCCAGCTGCTCGATCAGTTGCTGGTATTGCCCGCGCTTGTCCGGGTTGTCGTAAATCAGCACGGCGTTGTTGCGCACATCAGCGGCAACGCGCCGCTGTCCACTGGCGTTGGACTTGACCTCGGCACGGCCGCTGACCCGCTCCGTGGCCAAACGCACGATCTTGCCCCGGGCAGTATCAGCCATGCTCTGCAGCGCATTGATATTGGCCTTGGGGTCCAGCGCTGAAGGCGTCGTGGAGCGCTGGTTTTCCAGCAGCCCTTCGAGAATCGCCGCCACGCCGGGAATGCTCACGGTTTGCTCGCGGTACTGAATCTGCCGGTCGGCGACGGCCGCAAAACGCAGAGGAAACATCATCACCTGCTGCTTCTCGTCAGGCTTGACCTTCTCCTTGCTGAAGCTGCGGATCAGCTCGACATAACGCGCCGGCCCGCTGACCAGCACCACACCTTCATCGGGCAATTCGCCCCAGCCGAAACGCTTGTCCAGCAGGCCGATATCGGTCAGCGCCTGTTTCAGATCCGGCGCGGCATCGGCCGACACTTCGAGACGCTGCGCAACCTGGGCCGATTGGGGGCTGATGTACAACTTGCCGTTGTAGACGAACCACTGAAACTGGTGTTCCAGCGCCAGTCGATCGAGAAATTCCACGGCATTGGTCGCGCGCAATTTGACGTCGAGCATACCGCTGACACCGGTCACACTCAGGCCGACCCCAAAGGCATTGGCGAAATCCCTGAGCACGGTGTCCAGCGGAGTTTGTGTGGCTTCGTAGGCGTAGGCCGATTGCCCCCAGTCAGCGGGAACCGCAGCCAGGGTCGGCAACGACAGTGCCAGTAGCAGGGACATCCCGCACAAATGCTTAAACATAACGGTGCCCCAAAGGTAGAGCGTGATGCCGAGGGCGCACCGGTGCCGGGGTATGGGCCAGCATCGCTTCCCAGACTTCACGCTGATTGGCCAAGGCTTCCAGCGCGGCGATGATCGGGCTGACTCCGTCGAATGGCAGATAGCGCACCAGACACAGACGCCGCTCCTGCGGGTCCAGCGCCAGGGCGGCGCTGAAGCGTCCGAGACTGGGGCCGGACAAACGCAGAGCCGCTTCAAGGTCGGCGTCGCCACCGCGCCAGGCGACACTCAATCCGGCACAACACAGCACTCCGGCGGGTCGCCGTTGCAGGCGCACCGATTGCTGATCGATCAGCAGCGTCAGCTCGCCCTCACCACTGTCCAGCCAGCGTTGCACGGTGACGCTCAGCTCAGCGGATTTCATTGATGATTGCCTTGGCCAGGTTGTGCTTGACGACAATTTCCTGATTGGCCGCCCAACTGGCGGTGGAGGACTGGCGGATCGCCGAGTTGAACGCGTGCCAGTCATCCGGGGAAAACGCATCCAGTGACAAAGCCGCGGAATCCAGATCCTTTTGCGTGTGTTCGAAGGTGTTGTCGAGACGGCGGCGCAGTGCATCAGAAGACAGCATGGTGAGACTCCAGGTCCGAAAACTGCCCACTGAGTGGTCAGCCTTCGAGTTTGGTTCCATGCGTTATCGCACTGATTGCGCCGGGACTTGCGGCAATGGCCAGACCTGGGCGACCAGGGCGCCCCACGACAGGCTGAAATCCCCCAGCGCCGTTCTCAGGCACAGGCTGTCCGGCGGCAGTTGCGGGTCGGCGCGGACACTCCACAGCGCTTGCGTCGTCTGCAACTGGTGGCTGACGGCATCCAGCTCTGCAGGATGACAGTGCAGCACGCCAGCTTCATCCGAGGGCTGAGCTGCGGCGAGCTGGCGCAACAGCGCCTTGATACGCTCCGGTTGCACCGTTTCGCCCAACAGACACTGCATGGCCTCGCTGACCAATGTTTCGGCACTGGCGATAATGTCCGTCCACATCTGTTGCCGCTGCTGCTGCCATTCGTTGAGCAGCGCGTCCGCCTGACGCCAGACCTCGGCCCGTGCCTGCTCACGGGCCTCGTCGGCCAGTTGCGCCGACTGCCGGCGTGCCTGAGCGAGGATGCTTTCGGCATTGCTGCGGGCAGCCTCCAGCAGCTGACTGGCCAACAGATTTTGTTCGAGGATTTCACGGCGCAGAACCGGGCCGTCGGGTAACGCCTGAGGATCACTGAACGTCAGACAGCGGCGAGTCAACATGGGGCGTTCCTTGTTCATTCGGGACAGTAAGGGCGTACCAACTGACGGCCTGCCACAGGCTCGTCAGGCGTTGCCCCGGCAGCGAAGCGAAACTCACACGTTCGGCATCGACCACGCGCGAACGGGCAAATGTCAGACGCAAGCGAGACCAGACCGACTCCCCCACCCACGCCCGCAACAGGCGCAGGCCGCGAATCTCGGCAGTGTCGGCCAACGCTGTCGGCGGCAACCAGTTTCCCGGTTGCAGCGCCTTGCCCAGACGTCGACACCAGATCAGCTCGGGCTGGCTCAAGCCCGGTGGTTGCGGGGTCTGGCTGCCCGCGCAGACCGTTGCCACCAGGTTCAACACCCGCCGCCATTGCTCACGATCCAGGCTGAGCAACGGCAACAGAACGGGGTTGGGTGTGGCGGGCCACTCGGCGCTCATGCCCAGATGCGCATCCAGCCACGGCCCCGAATGACTGCGTAAAAACGCCAGGCAGTGTGCTGCAACGTTCTGCTCGCCCAAAGCCCAATCAGCCTCGGCTTGCCGTGCGCCCTGCACCCACCAGCGCACCCAGGCCAGCGCTTGCTCCGGAGAAACCGCCGGCACACTCATCGCGGATCGGACGGCGTCGGTCTGGCCCCGCCTACCGCTTTGCCCAGGCGCTGACGCCATTGCGGGTTGAGCACCAGCAATCCGCCCGCCAGCAATAACGCCGCCAGCACACACAGCCCGGCAAGCCACTGCCAGAACTGCCAGCGTTCCTGAGTCATGCGCAGCGGGCCGATACTCACCTGTTCCTCGGCCTCCTGATAGCTCTGGGCGGGCACGAAGATCACCGCGAGTTTCTTGTCATCGGCGCCGCTGATTCCCGGAATGCTGCTGGCAACCATGCGCCGGATGCGTGGCAGTACACTGTCCGGGTCGAGTTCCGCGCGGTGTTTGATGAACACCGCTGCCGACGCCGGTTGCACCGGTTCGCCCGGCGCCACCCGTTCCGGCAGCACCACGTGAACCCGGGCCACCACCACACCGTCGATCTGCGACAGGGTCTGCTCCAGCTCCTGGGACAAGGCATAGAGGTACCGCGCGCGCTCTTCCAGCGGCGAGGAAATCACCCCTTCCTTGCGAAACACTTCACCCAGGCTGGAGCGCGAGCGGCGCGGCAACCCCACGGCTTCGAGCGCCCGCACCGCCCGGGAAATGTCACGGGTCGCCACCAGCACCGCGACACCGTTCTTGTCCAGCCGCTTCTGCGCATCGATGTGCTTGCCGGCCAGTTCCGCCAGCACTTCGTTGGCGTCCTGTTCGGAGAGGTCGCGATGCAGTTCCATACGCTCGCCACAACCGCACAGCAGCAGGATCATCAGCGCCGGCACAAGCCGCCTGAATGCCTTGAAATGCATGGTCTGGCCTTATTGAAGACTGGTGAGTTTTTCTACGCTCTGAGCAGCCTTGCTCACCAGTTTGGCGCTGAGCAGGCTCTCCAGATAAAACGAGGACAAGGACCGGTTGGCCTGCAACGCCTGCTGCGGATCGGTGGAGCGCGATGCTCGCTGCAAGTCTCGATCGGCCTTATCGGCATCCTTTTGCAGGGCCGTCGAAGCCCGGGCGATCGGCGAATCTGCCGCCTCCTCGCGCGGTGGCCGGGCAGCGGCCTGCTGCATCTGTGAGTTAAACCAGGCAATGTCCGCCTCGGCAGGCGGCCTGAGCGGCAGCCCTTCGGTAACGGATAGACCCGAGTGGTTAACTGTTACCCCTGTAATCGCCATTCACGCTCTCCTGCCGGGACGAAGGTTTACAATCAGCCGCGATAGCTGGTGGAGCTTTGCTGTACCAGCACCGACAAGACGTTGCCGGCCGCGATGCTGGCGTCGGTTTTCAGGGTGTTACCGGCACCGCCGTTAAGGAAGTTCTGCTCGGCATTGGGAAACAGTCCGCCCAGTGAATTGCCTTGAGCACTGCCCTTGACCTCACCCTTGATCATGTCGATGGCTTTCTGGAACTGCTTGCTCTCGCCCTTGGACATGAACAGATCGCCCTCGGACAACTCGCCCATCCAGTCCTTGGATTTGCCGTCCGGTTTGCCGAACTCTTCCGGGTGCATGTCCATGAAACGCGCGACTTCCTTGAGCACGTCCTTGTCGTCGTTGGAGAAAGCCATTTCGCCCTTCGCGTCACGCACGGGGTTGCCGGTTGGCTTGAGCAGGTTGTCGAGTTTTTCTTCGCCCAGATTGCCCAGCAACGACGACAGCAAGTCCTGGATACCGCCACTGCCCTGACTGTTGCCGGTATTACCGGCGCCCGGATTCCAGCCGCCATTGCTGCCACCGACGTTACCGCCGTTCTGGGTGCCGCCGCCGAGAATGTCCTTGATCAGACCTTCCAGACCTTGGGTGAAGGCCTGCTTCTCCTCTTTGTTGAGGTAGTTGTCTTCACTCAGCTCATCACGCCAGCTGCGAACCTTGCCGTTGGCATCGTCGGGTTTGCCGAATTTGTCCGGGTTCTTGTCCATGTAGTCGGCGATCATCCCCAGCAGCGGGTTTTTCGCATCACGGATGTTCGCGCCGCTGCCGTTTTTCTCGAACAGTGCCTCGCCCAGCAACGAGGCGATCTGCCCGGCGCCGCTGTCGGAGTTGCTCTGCAGATTGCCCAGGCCGGACGTATTGAAACCGCCCTGGAACGAGGTGGTCTGGGGCATGCTTATCGAAGTGGAAAACATAGATGTGCTCCTGCTTGACTGCGCAAGTCATGGCCCTCTCGACCGGAGTCGAGAGAGCCCACGACCACTTAGTAGTTGATCGCCTTGCCGGTCTGCTGGGCAGCGTTCTGCGCTTTGGTGGCAGAGTCCTGATAGGCGCTGGCGATACCGTTGACGGTATCGGTCATCATCTTGTTGGACTGAGCCTGGGCGTTCATGGTGGTGGTTGCTGCAGCAGTGGCGTCCATCTGCGTCATGGCAGCCATCGAAGCGCCAAGGGATGCGGTACCGGCCATAGTGTTACTCCTGATAATCGAAGGTTGTTTGAACACCCCAATGGTGTTCGAACAGTGAGTGGTCGATTCTCGGAAGCGGTTCCATGAGGTCGGCAAATCGATGCGCACAAACCCGAGATCAGAGCTCGGGGGAATCGATGCTCAGGCTTTTCATACGGTGGTAAAGGGTGCGTCGGGGGATCCCCAGTTCGCTGATCACCGCGTCAATGCACTTGTCGTGACGGCTGAGGCAATCCTGGATCAGGGTTTTCTCGAACAGGCGCAAATGGCTTTTGAGCGGCACGCCGGACTGGCAATCACCGAAAGGTGCATCCATCTGCAACGCAGGCATGCCCAGCACGAAACGCTCGGCAGCGCATTTGAGTTCTCGGATGTTGCCCGGCCAGCGATGGCTGAGCAGACGCTTGAGCAGGTCGGGGTCGGGTTGCGGAATCGGTTGATGGTGACGCACGGCGGCTTCATTGACGAAGCGCTGAAACAACGGCTGGATGTGTTGCAGGCCCGAGCGCAAGGTGGGGAGCTGGATCTTGATCACATTGAGGCGAAAAAACAGGTCGCGGCGAAACTTTCCCTCTTCCACCAGTTTTTCCAGGGGGGTCTGGGTGGCGACGATTACCCGCAGATCCAGCGGCACAAAGCGCGTCGAGCCCAGGCGCTCGATACCGCGCATCTCCAGCACACGCAGCAACTTGGCCTGGAGCAGCAACGGCATGCTATCGATTTCGTCGAGATACAGCGTGCCGTGGTTGGAGGCTTCGATGTAGCCCGCCCGGGACTTTGACGCGCCGGTATAGGCGCCGGCCATGACCCCGAACAATTCACTCTCGGCCAGTTGTTCGGGCACCGCTGCACAGTTGAGTGCAATCAGCGGTCCCTCGCGACAGGACAATTGATGAATACGTCGGGCCAGCGTGTCCTTGCCGGTGCCGGTTTCGCCTTCCAGCACCATATCGACCTTCAATGGCGCAGCCTTATTTATGAAAGCTTGCAGCGTCCCTGCACTGTCGAGAACTTCATGTTCCCAATGCGTAGAGTGATTATTCGAAAAACCCCCGGTCATCTTGTTCCCTCATGATGATCACTTCTGTCGGGCTCGAGGAATACAGAACGCCGCACCTTCCTCAACGCAAAACGCTGGAAGGAGAATCGACGTCGCGAACGCAATGTATGCCTGCCACACCATTCTTTTTTTTCTGGACGATAGAGATCAGCAGGTACCCGGCGTTCATTTTCACAGCCAATCCCCCACTGACTGGATCTGCCCGGCAATGCTTGCATGAACGACGGCGACTTGTATTTGCGCAAATCTGCCGCGCGACTGTCAATCGAGCAGACATCCGCTGTCAGGCAGTCTATGCAGCCCGTTCGAGCCGGCAAAATTGAAATTCAACAGCTCAATCATAGGGAATATCAATAACCCTGACATCTTGACGCTATCTGCGAAAGTACACCTCAAAAAGCGCCAGAAAACTTCAGGGATCTCAAAATGAACAGCCAATGGTAATACCCGCTTACTTTCTCTCGGATTAAACATTCAGAGGCTGTTTATACAAACGCTGCATGACAAATCTTGCAATAACTATTAACTTACCGCCGCCCCGACCGATGGAGGGTCGGGCATCCGCACTCAGTTAAGGAAAACGATGGCAATGGTCTATTGTCGTGCTTGCGCCAAGGAGCTACACGAAACGGCGCTCACCTGCCCCCAATGCGGGGCTGCCCAACAGGCCTGCGTGCCGCAAACGCAAGCTGCAATACCCTGGCTGGCCATCGTTTCGTTGATCCTCGGAATTATCAGCGCACTTACCCTGTTTGATGATTCCGAATGGGACAGGGATGCGATTGTCGGTGTGGGCATTCTCAGCCTTGCGGGCCTCACTTGCGGCATCGTCTGTATCAATCAAAAACACCCAGGAAGAAACCTCGCGATTGCCGGCATTGTTTTGTCAGGCCTTGCCGCGTTCGTTTTGTCCTGTCTATCGATTGAATAATTTTAGGGAAAAAATATGAGCTTGGTTTTCTGCCGTGGTTGCGCCAAGGAGATTAGTAGTCTGGCTGTGGCCTGCCCACAGTGCGGTGCACCTCAGGCCACTCAACAGTCCTATGCAAGCGGTCCCGCGATCACCACGGGCAACCCTTACGTGGAAGCGCTGAAGAATTACGCCGAATTCAAAGGCCGCGCCACTCGCCGCGAATACTGGATGTTCGTGCTGATCAACCTGGGTATCTGCATTGTCATGGGCGTTCTCGATGCAATGCTCAACACCAAGGGCGTGCTCTACAACCTGTACAGCCTGGCGATGTTCCTGCCGAGCATTGCCGCCGGTGCGCGCCGCATGCACGACACCGACCGTAGCGGCTGGTGGTTGCTGCTGCCGATCGTCAACCTGGTGTTCCTGGTGCAAGACAGCCAGCCGGGGCCAAACCGTTTCGGGCCGAACCGCAAAGGCAACAACTGAGTCACCCCGCAGCACGTTGAACGAGACGGCCTTCATGGCCGTCTCTTTGTTTGTACGACATGAATCTGAAACGCCGCCGGATTTTTACTCGCGGCGCAACATAGATTTGTCATCAAACAGATTGATAGCCCCCTAACGAAAGGTGCATGCTAGAGGGCTCGAATCGGTCTTATATCATTCCGAATGATAGTTACCTTTGCTTCATTCGATTCGTGCCATCACACCCCGCCGAGCATCATCCGCCCATCTTCAATACATTGGCGGATGATTCCATGGAACAGTCACTCAAACATTTGCGCTTCCCCTTGGCCCTGTTGGCCGTGCTGGTGATGAGCGCTTGCGGCAAGACTCCGGAGACTGCCGCCACCCTGCCCGCTGCCAAAGTCAGCGTGGCGAAGGTGCTGGAACAACCGGTCAACGAGTGGGACGAATTCACCGGGCGCCTCGAAGCGCCGGAAACCGTTGAAATCCGTCCCCGGGTCTCTGGCCAGATCGACGAGGTCGCCTTCACCGAAGGCGCGCTGGTCAAGAAAGGCGACCTGCTGTTCCAGATCGACCCGCGTCCTTTCCAGGCTGAGGTGCGCCGCCTCGAAGCCCTGGTAGCCCAAGCGCGTGCCAACGCCACTCGCAGTGAAAACGAAGCCGGTCGTGGCGAACGCCTGCGTGCCAGCAACGCGATCTCCGCGGAACTGGCCGACTCGCGCACCAGTGCTGCACAGGAAGCCCGCGCCGCCGTCGGCGCCCTGCAAGCGCAGCTGGATCTGGCCAAGCTGAACCTGAGCTTCACCCGCGTCACCGCGCCAATCAGTGGTCGCGTCAGCCGTGCCGAAATCACTGCGGGCAACCTGGTGACCGCCGACACCACCCCGCTGACCAGCGTGGTCTCCACCGACAAGGTCTACGCCTACTTCGACGCCGACGAGCGTGTGTTCCTCAAATACACCCAACTCGCCCGTAACGGTCAGCGCGGCGCGACCACTCCGGTGTACATGGGCCTGTCCAACGAAGACGGCAACCCGCACCTCGGTCAAATGAACTTCGTCGACAACCAGGTCAACCCGAAAACCGGCACCATCCGTGGTCGTGCGGTGTTCGACAACAGCGACGGTACCTACACCCCAGGCCTGTACGCACGGCTGAAACTGGTCGGCAGCGGCACCTACAACGCCATGCTGATCAACGACGAAGCGGTCGGCACCGATCTGGGCAAGAAGTTCGTGCTGGTGATGGATGCGGACAACAAGACCGCCTACCGTCCCGTCGAACTCGGGCCGAAGATCGAAGGCCTGCGCATCGTGCGCAGCGGCCTGAACAAGGACGACACGATCATCGTCAAGGGCTTGCAGCGGGTACGTCCGGGTTCGCCGGTTACCCCTGAAGTGATCCCGATGGCCAGCGAGCAGACCATCGCCGCTCTGGCTCAACAACGACAAGCGCTGGAAGCCAGCAACCTGCCCAAAGTCGCACCCGCCAAAGGTGCACAGGGTACGGCTGTGAAGCTCGCCGCTGCGACCCCACGCGGTTAAGGGACGACAACTCCGATGAATTTTTCCCAATTCTTCATTTCACGGCCGATCTTCGCAGCGGTGCTCTCGCTGTTGATCCTGATCGCCGGTGCGATCTCGCTGTTCCAGCTACCGATCAGCGAATACCCGGAAGTCGTGCCGCCCACCGTGGTGGTGCGTGCCAACTTCCCGGGCGCCAACCCCAAAGTCATCGGTGAAACCGTGGCCGCTCCGCTGGAGCAAGCCATCACCGGCGTCGAGAACATGCTGTACATGTCCTCGCAGTCCACCGCTGACGGCAAGATCACCCTGACCATCACCTTCGCCCTGGGCACTGACCTGGACAACGCGCAGGTGCAGGTGCAAAACCGGGTGACCCGTACCGAACCGAAACTTCCCGAGGAAGTGACGCGCATCGGTATCACCGTCGACAAGGCCTCGCCCGACCTGACCATGGTTGTGCACTTGACCTCGCCGGACAAACGCTACGACATGCTCTACCTGTCCAACTACGCGATCCTCAACATCAAGGATGAGCTGGCTCGCCTGGGCGGTGTCGGTGACGTGCAGCTGTTCGGTATGGGCGACTACTCGCTGCGGGTCTGGCTGGATCCGAACAAGACCGCTTCGCGCAATCTGACCGCCACTGATGTGGTGACGGCGATTCGTGAGCAGAACCGTCAGGTCGCTGCCGGTCAACTCGGTGCGCCCCCTGCCCCGAATGCCCAAAGCTTCCAGCTGTCGGTCAACACTCAGGGCCGTCTGGTCTCCGAAGAAGAGTTCGAGAACATCATCATTCGCGCAGGCGACAACGGTGAAATCACTCGTCTCAAGGACATCGCTCGCGTCGAGCTGGGTTCCAGCCAGTACGCCCTGCGTTCGTTGCTGAACAACCAGCCTGCTGTAGCTATCCCGATCTTCCAGCGCCCAGGCTCCAACGCCATCGAGATCTCGAACGAAGTTCGCGGCAAGATGGAAGAACTGAAGAAAAGCTTCCCGCAAGGCATGGACTACAGCATCGTCTATGACCCGACGATCTTCGTGCGCGGCTCGATCGAGGCGGTGGTTCACACCCTCTTCGAGGCACTGATCCTTGTGGTGCTGGTGGTGATCCTGTTCCTGCAGACCTGGCGCGCCTCGATCATTCCGTTGGTGGCAGTGCCGGTATCGTTGATCGGTACGTTTGCAGTGATGCACCTGTTCGGTTTCTCGCTCAACGCACTGTCGCTGTTCGGTCTGGTATTGGCGATCGGGATCGTGGTGGACGACGCCATCGTGGTGGTGGAGAACGTCGAGCGCAACATCGAACTGGGACTGACGCCGGTCGAAGCGACCAAGCGGGCGATGCGTGAAGTGACCGGTCCGATCATCGCCACGGCGCTGGTGTTGTGTGCGGTGTTCGTACCGGCCGCGTTCATCTCCGGCCTCACCGGGCAGTTCTACAAGCAGTTTGCGTTGACCATTGCGATTTCGACCGTGATCTCTGCGTTCAACTCGCTAACCCTGTCGCCGGCACTGGCTGCCGTATTGCTCAAAGGGCATGACGCGCCGAAAGACCGCTTCTCCAAAGTGCTGGACAAGATCTTCGGTGGCTGGCTGTTCCGTCCGTTCAACCGCTTCTTCGACCGCGCCAGCCATGGTTATGTCGGCACCGTGCGCCGTGTGATCCGCAGCAGCGGTATCGCCCTGCTGCTGTACGCAGGCCTGATGGTGCTGACCTTCTTCGGTTTTGCCAACACCCCGACCGGTTTCGTCCCCGGCCAGGACAAGCAATACCTGGTGGCTTTCGCGCAACTGCCGGACGCCGCGAGCCTGGATCGCACCGAAGACGTGATCAAGCGCATGTCAGACCTGGCGCTGAAACAGCCAGGCGTGGAAAGCGCCGTAGCGTTCCCCGGTCTGTCGATCAACGGCTTCACCAACAGTCCGAACGCCGGCATCGTGTTCGTGACCCTGAAACCGTTCGACGAACGTAAAGACCCAAGCATGTCCGCCGGAGCAATCGCCGGAGCCTTGAACGGTCAGTACGCGAACATTCAGGAAGCGTACATGGCGATCTTCCCGCCACCGCCGGTACAAGGCCTGGGCACCATTGGTGGTTTCCGCCTGCAAATCGAAGACCGGGGCAACCTGGGCTACGACGAGCTGTACAAGGAAACCATGAACATCATCGCCAAGAGCCACAACGTGCCTGAACTGGCCGGGCTGTTCACCAGCTACACGGTGAACGTGCCGCAGGTCGACGCTGCCATCGACCGCGAAAAAGCCAAGACCCACGGCGTGGCCGTCAGCGACATCTTCGATACCCTGCAGATCTACCTGGGTTCGCTGTATGCCAACGACTTCAACCGCTTCGGACGCACCTATCAGGTCAACGTTCAGGCTGAACAGCAGTTCCGTCTCGAATCCGACCAGATCGGTCAGCTGAAAGTGCGCAACAACAAGGGCGAAATGATCCCGCTGGCGACCTTCATCAAGGTCAGCGACACCTCGGGCCCGGATCGCGTGATGCACTACAACGGCTTCATCACCGCGGAAATCAACGGTGCCGCAGCCCCCGGCTACAGCTCCGGCCAAGCGGAAAAAGCCATCGAGAAACTGCTCAAGGATGAACTGCCGAACGGCATGACCTACGAGTGGACCGACCTGACTTACCAGCAGATTCTGTCCGGCAACACCGCGCTGTTCGTGTTCCCGCTCTGCGTCCTGCTGGCGTTCCTGGTACTCGCCGCTCAGTACGAAAGCTGGAGCCTGCCACTGGCGGTGATCCTGATCGTACCGATGACCCTGCTGTCGGCCATTACCGGTGTGATCATCTCTGGCAGCGACAACAACATCTTCACCCAGATCGGTTTGATCGTACTGGTGGGGCTTGCGTGCAAGAACGCGATTCTGATCGTCGAGTTCGCCAAGGACAAACAGCTGGAAGGTCTCGATCCGCTGGCGGCGGTTCTGGAAGCCTGCCGTCTGCGTCTGCGGCCGATCCTGATGACCTCCTTCGCGTTCATCATGGGTGTGGTGCCACTGGTGTTCTCCAGCGGTGCCGGTGCCGAGATGCGTCATGCCATGGGTGTGGCGGTGTTCTCCGGGATGCTCGGGGTGACCTTCTTCGGTCTGTTGCTGACGCCAGTGTTCTACGTTTTGATCCGTAATTTCGTCGAGCGTGGCGAAGCCCGCAAAGCGGCCAAGGCACACGCTCTGCAAAAGCCACTGGAGGCGCAATAATGAGTCTGAAAGTCTTCCTGCCGAGTCTGCTGGTGCTGGCGTTGAGCGCCTGCGCCGTCGGCCCTGACTACAAGACCCCGGCGACGGAGGCGGCCAACATCACCACCGCCACCGACGGCGCTGCCGGTCAGAAGAACTTTGACCGTTCGAAGTTCGAAGGCATCTGGTGGCAGCAATTCGACGATCCGACCCTCAACCAGTTGGTGACTCAATCGCTGCAAGGCAACCGTCAACTGCGCGTGGCGTTCGCCCGCTGGAAAGCCGCCCGGGCGATCCGCGACGACGTCAGCAACGATGCGATGCCGACCATCACCAGCCGCGCGAGCAGCGATCTGGCCAAGGGACAAATCCCCGGCCAGACCACCAAACGGGTCAACAGCGAACGCTACGACCTGGGGCTGGACATGGCCTGGGAAATCGACCTGTTCGGGCGCATCCAGCGCAATCTGGAAGCCAGCGACGCCGACCAGCAGGCAGCGGAAGCCGATCTGTACCAACTGCAAGTCACCATGATTGCCGAACTGGTGGATGCCTACGGTCAACTGCGCGGTGCACAACTGCGCGAGAAAATCGCCGTGGCCAACCTGGAAAACCAGCAGGAGTCACGCAAGATCACCATCAGCCTGCGTGACGCCGGCGTTGGCGATCAGCTCGACGTCGAACGTGCCGATGCGCGTCTGGCCTCGGTCGAAGCCAGCGTGCCGCAACTGCAGGCGGAACAGGTTCGGCAGAAAAACCGCATCGCCACCCTGCTGGGTGAGCGTCCGGACAAACTGACCGTGGATCTGAGCCCGAAAGAATTGCCGGCGATTGCCAAGGCCTTGCCGATCGGCGATCCGGGTGAGCTGCTGCAACGCCGTCCGGACATCCTCAGCGCCGAACGCAAACTGGCCTCGGCCACCGCGCGAATCGGCGTGGCGAAAGCTGATCTGTTCCCACGGGTCAGCCTCAGCGGGTTCCTTGGCTGGACGGCCGGGCGTGGTTCGCAGATCGGTTCCTCGGCGGCCAACGCCTGGGCACTGGGCCCGAGCATCACCTGGGCAGCGTTTGATCTGGGCAGCGTGCGCGCCCGTCTGCGCGGCGCCGATGCCGATGCCGAAGGCGCGCTCGCGACCTACGAGCAACAAGTGCTGCTGGCACTGGAAGAATCGGAAAACGCCTTCAGCGATTACGGCAAGCGTCAGCAACGGCTGATCTCGCTGATCCGCCAGAGTGAATCGAGCCGCAAGGCAGCCGATCTGGCGGAGATCCGCTACCGCGAAGGCACTACCGACTTCCTCGTGCTGCTCGACGCTCAGCGGGAACGTCTGAATGCCGAAGACAGCCAGGCCCAGGCTGAAGTCGATCTGTATCGCGGCATCGTCGCGATCTACAAGGCCTTGGGTGGTGGCTGGCAGCCGGAAACCGTCGCCAGCAAGTAAGCATTTCTACAGAGCTCCTTTGGTTGGCCGCAACCAACCAATTTTTTGCCCCGCGTATCATTCGGTCGCGGGGCTTTTTTGTGCCTGTTCTCACAATTGATCGATGTGGGAATTTGACTCAACGGCCATGCTGACCGAAGCTTGCCCCCTCTGCCAAAGAACGCCCGTTCACGGAATCCTGCATGCCTCAGTCCCGCCGCTACCTGTTCATCAGCCTTGGCCTTGTGCTGGTTATCGTCATCGCCTGGTTATCGCTGCGCAGCACCACGCCGGTGGTGCCAGAAGCGATCAAGCGCGGCTATAGCGAAGCCCTCACGGCGGCCCGTTCGGGGCAGCCGGGAGCAGCGCGGCAGTTGTATCAACAGTTGGGGCGCCCGGATCTGTCGCCCAAACGCAGTGCCTGGCTGCTGGCGGAGCTGCCCAACTATCCAAGCCCGCAAGCGCTGAAACTGGCCGACGCCCATCTGCAAAACGAAGCGCCCGAAGTGCGACTGGCGGCGATTCAAAGTGTGGTGGGACTGGTGCCCGGCGGGCAGCGCAGTCTGTTGCTCGGGCCAATGCTCGACGATGAAGACCAAAGTGTGCGGTTCGCTGCGATCAACGCCTTGCTGGGCCTGACGCCGGATGAACTGGGTCTGTATTTCGCGCCGCTGCAGCAAGCGATCGATGGCTGGGAGCAAGTGCTCAAGGAGCAACCGGAAAACGCCGCCACCTATGCGCAACTGGCGCGCCTGTATCTGCACAACGCCGAACTCAAACAAGCCCAGCAAGCGCTCGACAATACCCTGCGCCTGGAACCAAACAACCTGCCGGCGCTGGTCATGCAAATCGATGTTCTCGACCGTCAGGGCCAAAGCGACGCCGCCCGACAGTTGCTGGCCAGACAGCTGCAGGCCCAACCGGATTCCGCCTACCTGCAACACGCGTTGGGGCTGTGGCTGCTGCACCACGACCAGCGTGAGTTCGCCCTGCTCGGTTTGTCCAAAGCGGTGGAACTCGAGCCCGACAACAAGGATTACCGCTACGACCTCGCCACCACCCTGCACGCCGCCGAAGAGCTGGAAGCGGCGCAAAAACAGTTGCAGGAAGTGGTGCAGCGCCACCCCGCCGACCGCAAGGCGCGGGTGTTGCTGATCAACTACTGGAAGGAAAGCGGCCAACTGCAGAACGTGCAGATCCTGCTGGCACAACTGGAACAGATGAACCCCGACGACCCGGCCTTGCAGCAAGGACTTTGAGCCTTTACTCGTTAATTCAATGACATTTTGATATCGAAACCTCGGAACCGTCATGACTGGCAGCGGTCAAGTAATCAGGTAGTGCACAACGGCTGATACAGCCTGCTGCCTCGATTCCCCTAGTCATGAGAGGGCATTCTTTGTCTACGTCCAACGAGTTGATCAGTGCAAAAGCCGCCACCGGCATCGTCGGCCTGGATGACATCCTGGCCGGCGGTTTGTCCCGAGGGCATGTGTTTTTGCTCGAAGGTGAACCCGGTACAGGCAAAACCACCGTCGCGTTGCATTTCCTGATGGCGGGCGCCCGTGCCGGCGAACGCTGTCTGTACATCACGCTGTCGGAAACCGAACGTGAACTGCGCCAGGGCGCGCTGTCTCACGGTTGGGAGCTGAACGAGAACATCGAGATCTTCGAGCTGACGCCACCCGAAAGCCTGCTCAACGCCGAGCATCAGCAAAGCCTGCTGTACTCCTCCGACCTGGAACTGGGCGAAGCCACCAAGCAGATTTTCGAAGTGGTCGAGCGCTTCAAGCCGACCCGCGTCGTGCTCGACAGCCTGTCGGAGATCCGCCTGCTGGCGCAGAGCTCGCTGCGCTATCGTCGGCAGATTCTGGCGATCAAACACTACTTCGTACGCTACGACGCAACCGTCCTGCTGCTTGACGACCTGACCACCGAATCCCTCGACAAGACCGTGCACAGCGTCGCCCACGGGGTAGTCCGTCTCGAAGAATTGACCCCCAATTACGGCGCCGAGCGCCGACGCGTGCGCATCGTCAAGTATCGCGGGCAGAAGTACCGTGGCGGTTACCACGACTTCACCATCATGGGCGACGGCGTGCATGTGTTCCCACGCCTGGTCGCCGCCGAACACCGCAGCGACTACCCACGCCTGCAACTGAGCAGCGGCATCCAGGAAATGGACGCCTTGCTCGGCGGCGGGGTCGAAACCGGCTCCAGCACGCTGATCCTTGGCCCGGCCGGTACCGGCAAATCGCTGATCTCGATGATCTTCGCCGCCTCCGCCGTGTCTCGCGGCGAGAAAGCCGCCCTGTTCATCTTCGATGAAGAACTGGGTCTGCTGTTTGAGCGTATGAACAACATCGGCATCGACCTCAAGGCGCTGCAAGCCACCGGCAACCTGCTGATCGAACAAGTGGATGCTGCCGAACTGTCCCCCGGCGAGTTCTCCCACCGGGTACGTCGCTGCGTTGACGAAGGCAACATCAAGACCGTGGTGATCGACAGCATCAACGGTTACCAAGCGGCGATGCCGGAAGAGAACGCACTGGTGCTGCACATGCACGAGCTGCTGCTGTACCTCAACCGCAAAGGCGCAGCGACCTTCATGACCGTGGCCCAGCACGGTCTGGTCGGCGACATGCAGGCGCCAGTGGACATCACTTACCTGGCCGACACGGTGATCCTGCTCCGCTACTTCGAAGCCATCGGCAAGGTCCGCCGGGCGATTTCGATCATCAAGAAACGTACCGGCAGCCACGAATCGACGATCCGTGAATACCGTATTTCCACGCACGGCATGACCATCGGTGAACCGCTGGAGGCCTTCCAGGGTGTGTTGCGCGGCGTGCCGACTTACCTCGGCGCGAGCAATCCGCTGTTGCGGGAAGAAACCTTGTGACGGTTACCGTAACGCTGGCGGAACGGGCGCTGATTCTGGCGCCCATGGGTCGTGACAGCCAGGTGGCGCTGATGATCCTCAATGAGGCAGGGTTTGGTGGGGTCATCACGCCAGATCTGGGTGCACTGTGTGCGCAACTGGAACCCGGCGCCGGACTGCTGCTGATTGCCACCGAAGCCCTGCGCGGCCCCGAACTGGAAACGCTGCTGAATTTTCTCGAACAGCAACCGGCCTGGTCGGATCTGCCGATCGTCTTGCTGACCCACCACGGAGGCCCGGAACCGGGCCCCTCCTCACGCCTGAGCAAACTGCTGGGCAACGTCACGTTCCTGGAGCGCCCGTTCCATCCGGCGACCCTGGTCAGCCTGGTCTCCACCGCCCTGCGCGGACGACGACGACAGTACGACGCCCGCGATCGCCTGATCGATTTGAGTGAAAGCGAACGGCGCCTGCAATCGACCCTGGAAACCCTTGAGCAACAGGTCGAGGAGCGCACCGCGCAACTTCGCCACAACGAAGAAGCCTTGCGCCAGTCGCAGAAAATGGAAGCGGTCGGTCAGTTGACCGGCGGCATCGCTCACGACTTCAACAACATGCTCACCGGGATCATCGGCAGTCTCGAGCTGCTGCGTCGACGGCTGGCTCGCGGGCGCACCGAAGACCTCGACAGCCTGATCGATCTTGGCGTGACTTCAGCCAACCGCGCTGCCGGTCTGACTCACCGCTTGCTGGCCTTCTCACGCCGGCAATCGCTGGACTCCAAAGCCGTACAGATGAACACGCTGGTGCTATCGATGGGCGAGTTGTTGCAACGCAGCCTCAACGAAAGCATTCAGTTGGACATGCGCCTCAACGACCAGCTGTGGATTGCCGAAGCCGACCCCAATCAACTGGAAAGCGCCCTGCTCAACCTGGTGCTCAATGCCCGCGACGCCATGCCAGATGGCGGCAAACTGGTGGTCGAGACCAGCAACCAGGTGCTTGTACGGGAATTCACCGAGGCCTACCCGAATCTCGAGCCTGGCGATTACGTGATGCTCAGCGTCACCGACAATGGCAGCGGCATGCCGCAGAGCGTGATCAACCGCGCGTTCGATCCGTTTTTCACCACCAAGCCCATCGGTCAGGGTACGGGGTTGGGTCTGTCGATGATTTACGGCTTCAGCAAACAGTCCCGTGGTCACGTCACGATTGAAAGCGAAATCGATCAGGGCACCACGGTCAAACTGTACCTGCCACGCTTTCGCGGCGAAGAGCTGGAGCATCCAGTGTCCGCTGTTCAGCAGGCCCCGGAGGCGCTGGATGGCGAAACCGTGTTGATCGTCGAAGACGACCCTGCCGTGCGCGTGCTGGTCAGCGCGGTGCTCAGTGAATTGGGTTATGCGTTTGTCGAAGCCGGCGATGCCGACGGCGCCGTGCCGATCCTCAACTCGACGCAGCGCATCGATCTGCTGATCAGTGACGTCGGCCTGCCGGGCATGAATGGTCGGCAACTGGCGGAAATCGGCCGGCAGTACCGGCCCGGGTTGAAGGTGTTGTTCATCACCGGTTATGCCGAGCACGCTGCCGTGCGCGGTGGCTTCCTCGACTCGGGGATGCAGATGATCACCAAACCGTTCACCTTCGATCTGCTGACCGCCAAGGTTCGCGAGATGATCAAGAACTGACCCCCCAAAACAACTGTAGGAGCTGCCGCAGGCTGCGATCTTTTGATCTGATTTTCAGGATCAAGAGATCGCAGCCTGCGGCAGCTCCTACAGGGGTGTTTCGGTGTATTCAGATCAGGCCAGCAGTTCCTGAATTTTTTCCTGCAGCACATCCAGATCGAACGGTTTTTCCAGGATCGGCGCCTTGCGCGTGATCGGGCTGCCGGTCTCGCGGATTTCCTGCGGGTAGCCGCTGATGAAGATCACTTTCAGATCCGGGCGCAGTTTTACTGCCGGCTCGGCGATCTGCACGCCGGAGATCCCGCCCGGCAGGCGGAAGTCGGTGATCAACATGTCCAGATGCGGCTTGCTCGCGAGAATCTCGAACGCCTGCTCGCCGTTTTCGGCCTGCAACACGCGATACCCCTGCCCCGACAGATAATCTGTCAGCACCATCAAGATAACCGGTTCGTCCTCGACGACGAGTACTACATCTTGTGCATCTACGCTCATGGGAAGCCTTTGTTCGGTCAATAGCTGCTGATACGACCGTGCGGTCACTCAGAGGTTGCGTCGGATGTGCCGTTTTCCTGGATTGGCAGACAAACGCGAAACAGGGCGCCTTCGTTGATTTGACTCTCGACGGCGATGGAGCCGCCATGGGCGGCGACGATCTGCTCGGAAATGAACAGACCCAGCCCGAGACCAGCCACTACCGTCTTGGCGGAAACCCGTTCGAACTGTTGGAAAATACGCTTCTGGTTCTCTTCACTGATACCGATGCCATGGTCCTGAACCTCGATCCTCGCCTCGTCGCCCTCACGGTACACGCGCACCTGAATCGGACTGCGGCCACCGTAGCGCAAGGCATTGGTCAGCAGGTTGGACACCACCTGTTCGATACGGAACTCGTCCCAATGACCCACCACCGGCTCTGGCGCGGTGAAGCTGACTTCAGTCTCGGCGGCCTCCATCTGCTGCGCGAAATTCTGCAGCAGGTTGCCCACCAGTTGCGACAAATCGAAACGATTCGGCCGGATCGACAGCTTGCCGGTGCGGATGCGCGAAACGTCGAGCATGTCTTCGATCAGCCGGATCAGGCTTTTGATCTGGCGCTCGTCGCGATCGACCATCGCGTGCATTTTGTCGAGGGTGAACGCAGCGGCGTTGTCCCGCGCCAGATGCATCTTGCGCAATTGGGTCTCGAGTATCAGGCCATTGAGCGGCGTGCGCACTTCGTGGGCGACGATTGACATGAAGTCATCGCGCATCCGCACCGCCTGCTCCAGCTCCAGTTGCGTGCTCTGCAGTTGCTGCAGCAGCGCTTCCTGCTCGCGGCGCGCCTGCTCAAGGGCTTCGACCTGTTGCTTCATGGCCTTGCTCTGGCGGTACAGGTCGACGAATACGTTGACCTTGCTCTTCACCGCGTGGATATCCAGCGGCTTGTGCAGGAAGTCCACCGCACCGCTCTCGTAGCCCTTGAACGCGTAGTTCAATTCGCGGCCGGCGGCGCTGACGAAAATGATCGGAATGTTCTTGGTTTTCTCGGTGCCGCGCATCAACTCGGCGAGTTCGAAGCCGTTCATGCCCGGCATCTGTACGTCGAGGATGGCCATGGCGAACTCGTGTTGCAGCAGCAGCGAAAGTGCTTCATCCGCCGACAGCGCCTTGTAGACGGTGCGGTCCTCGCGCTTGATCAGCGCTTCGAGGGCCAGCAGGTTTTCCGGCAGATCGTCGACGATCAGCAATTTGGCCTGGATATTACTCAGCATGCGATTCGTTCCAGCTCGACAAGCAGACGGCCGATGCCGTGAATGGGTAGGACATGGTCGGGCTGCTGAAGCTTGAGTGCAGCCTGAGGCATGGTGGCGACCTGTGCATCTTCTGGGTCTTGAACGATGGTCAGTCCGCCGCGCTGCTTGACTTGCGTCAGGCCGCGAGCGCCATCGTGATTGGCGCCGGTCAGCAACACGGCGGCCAGTGTTTCGCCGTAAGCGTCGGCGGCGGATTCGAACAGGTAGTCAATCGACGGTCGGGAATGGTGCACGCGGTCTTCAAGGCTCAGCGACAGACTGCGATCCTGCTCGACCGACAGGTGATAACCGGGTGTAGCGAAGTAAACCGTGCCTGGGACGATATCCTGCTTGTCCGTCGCCTCCTGCACCGGCAGCATCAGCCGCCGCTCAAACACCTCGGCCAACAGGCTGCGGCGCTCTTCCGGCAGATGCAACACGACAATGATCGGCAACACGTAGCCCTTGCGCAGCGGCGCGAGCAGGGTCAGCAGTGCTTCGACACCACCGGCCGAAGCACCGACCACGATGGCCTCGACGCGAGGCAAATCAACGGCATCGTTCATAATTTGCGGTAGATCCGTTCTTGTTTGACCAGCGGTTCGAACTGATTCGAGTAGTTGGAAAAGTCCAGCGTCTCTTTGCTGCCCAGTACCAAAAAGCCACGGTGGCATAGCGATTCGTGAAACAGACCGAAGGCACGGTCCTGAAGTTTCTTGTTGAAGTAAATCAGTACGTTGCGACAGGAAATCAGCTGCGTTTCGGAGAACACGCTATCAGTCGCGAGACTGTGGTCGGCGAAGGTCACGTTCTCGCACAGGCTTTTGTCGAAGATCGCGTAGCCATAGGCCGCGGTGTAGTAATCGGCAAAGGAACGCTGGCCGCCGGCCTGCTGGTAATTGGCGGTGTAGGCGCGGACGTTCTCCATGGAGAAAATCCCCTGTTTGGCCTTGTCCAGCGAGCGCGGGTTGATGTCAGTGGCGTAGATGATCGTGCGGTCGAGCAGGCCTTCCTCGCGCAGCAGAATTGCCATCGAATAGACCTCCTCACCCGTGCTGCACCCAGCGATCCAGATCTTCAGCGACGGATAGGTGCGCAGCAGCGGCACCACTTCCTTGCGGATCGCCAGAAAGTGCGATGGATCGCGAAACATCTCGCTGACCGGGATCGTCAACAACTGCAGCAACTGCATGAACGCGGTCGGATCGTGCAGGACTTTCTCCTGCAACGCCGAAATGGTCGCGCATTCGAACTGGCTCAAGGCGTGCTGCACCCGGCGCTTGATCGAAGCGCCGGAGTAATCGCGAAAATCGTAGCTGTACTTGAGGTAGATCGCCTCGATCAACAACCGCAATTCGATTTCGCTGTTGCGCTCCAAAGAGTGACTGCTTTCCACTAAATGCGTTCCATCTTCGGTAACCACACGCGAATCAACGAGAACAGGCGATCCAGGTCAATGGGCTTGGCCAGGTAATCATTGGCGCCCGCCTGCAGGCAGCGCTCCTGATCGTCCTTCATGGCCTTGGCCGTCACCGCAATGATCGGCAGCTTGCGCCAGCGCGGGTCCTTGCGGATTTCAATGGTGGCTTCAAAACCATCCATTTCCGGCATCATCACGTCCATCAGCACCAGATCGATGTCCTCGACTTCATTCAACTTATCAATCGCCTCACGACCATTTCGGCCGATCACCACGACTGCGCCCTTATGCTCCAGCGCGCTGGTCAGGGCGAAGATGTTGCGCACATCATCGTCCACCAGCAGCACCTTGCGCCCCTCAAAAACCTTGTCGCGGCTGCGCGCAGTCTTGAGCATCTTCTGCCGCTCATGGGACAACTGCGATTCGACTTTGTGCAGAAAGAGTGTCACTTCATCGAGCAGACGTTCCGGCGAACGTGCGCCCTTGATGATGATCGAGCGCGAATACTTGCGCAGCTCGGCTTCTTCATCGCGGGTCAGGTTGCGTCCGGTGTAGACAATCACCGGCGGGAACGAGCAGATGTCCTCGGTAGACATGCGCTTGAGCAGATCGTTGCCGAGCATGTCCGGCAATTTCAGGTCGATCACCATGCAGTCGTAGATCGTAGTGCGCAGTTTCTCCAGCGCATCCTGCGCCAGACCGACGGCGGTGATCTCGATGTCATCGTCGCCGATCAGGCGGGCAATGCTTTCGCGCTGCAGATCGTCATCTTCGACCAGCAGCACGCGTTTGACCTTCTGGGTCAGCTTGGCTTCGAGACGGGCGAACACGTCCTTGAGCTCTTCGCGGGTGGTCGGCTTGACCGCATAACCGATCGCGCCCATGTGCATCGCGGCCTCAACGCGGTCTTCAACCGAGATCACGTGCACCGGGATGTGGCGGGTTTCGGCGTGTTCTTTCAGACGCTGCAACACGGTCAGACCGGAGTGGTCCGGCAGGCGCATGTCGAGCAGGATCGCGTCCGGCACGAACTCGCGGGCCAGGTCATACCCTTCGTCCGCACCGTGGGCCACCAGGCACTGGTAACCCAGTTCGTGGGCGAGGTCGTAGAGGATGTGGGCAAAATTCGGCTCGTCTTCCACCACCAGAATGCAGCGCGTAGCGAACGGCGCCTTGCCACGGTCATCGGCAAAGCGCGGGATATGCACCGGCGCCATTGGCGAAACGCTTGCCGGTGGCAGTGCAACCGGCACCGGAATCGATGCCGGCGCAGTGAAGGTCAACGGGGCCGCAGGGCTGTCACCCGGCTCGCTGTATTGCTGCGGCAACACCAGAGTGAACACACTGCCCTGCCCCGGCGCGCTGCTGACGCTGATCGAACCGCCGAGCAACGCCGCCAGATCCCGCGAGATCGACAGGCCCAGACCGGTGCCGCCGTACTTGCGGTTGGTCGTGCCGTCGGCCTGACGGAATGCTTCGAAGATGCTTTCCTGCTGATCCGCGGCAATACCGATCCCGGAATCGCGCACGATGAACGCAATGCGCTCGTCCGGCTGACTGGCGATGGTCAGGCTGACCGTGCCGTGTTCGGTGAACTTCACGGCATTGGACAGCAGGTTTTTGATCACCTGTTCCAGACGCTGGCGGTCGGTGTACAGCATGATCGGCGCATCCGCCTGCAACTCGACGCTGAAAGACAGTTGCTTCTCCGCTGCCAGCGGTTCGAACACGCTGCGCAGGCCATCGGCCAGACGCGCGACGCTGGTGTTTTCCGGGATCACTTCCAGCTTGCCGGCCTCGACCTTGGAAATGTCGAGAATGTCGTTAATCAGATTCAGCAGATCGTTGCCCGCCGAATAGATCGATTCGGCGAACTTGACCTGTTCGGCCGATAGATTGTCCTGCGGGTTCTCGGCCAGCAACTTGGCAAGAATCAGCGAACTGTTCAGCGGCGTGCGCAGTTCGTGGGACATGTTGGCGAGGAATTCGGACTTGTACTTGCTCGAGCGCTGCAGCTCTTCGGCGCGCTCTTCGAGCTGCACCTGGGCATGATTGAGTTCGGTGTTTTTCTGATCCATCGCATCGCGTTGCTCGGCCAGGGTCTTTGCCTGTTCGGCCAATTGCTCGTTGGTCTGCTCCAGCTCGACCTGCTGGGTTTCCAGATGCGCCTGCGACTCCTTGAGAATCCGCGACTGCTCTTCGAGTTCTTCGTTGGCGGTTTTCAGCTCTTCCTGCTGCACCTGCAACTCTTCGTTGAGCTGCTGGGTTTCGGCTAGCACTTCCTGCAGGCGCTGGCGATAACGCGCCGCTTCGATCGACGTGCCGATGTTGCCGGCAATCAGTTCCAGCAATTCGATATCGCGCTCGGTGAGTGGCCGTAAAAAGCCCAATTCGATCACGCCGTTGACCTGGTCATCATTATTCGTCGGCACCACCAGCACGCTGCGTGGCAGGCCTTGGCCCAGGCCCGAGCTGACTTTGAAGTAGTCGGCCGGCACCGAGTCCAGACGAATCAGTTGCCCCTGCTGGGCAACCTGACCAACGATGCCTTCGCCGCTATAGATCTGCTGATCCAGTTCTTCCTGCTCGCGGGAGAAGCCGTAGGACGCCACACGCTTGAGGCCGCCGTGTTCTTCGCGCACGTACAACGCCGCCACGGCGGTGCCCAGATATTGCGCGCAGAACTGCAGAATGTTGCGCCCCAGCAGGTTCAGCGTCAGTTGCCCCAGCACCTGCTCTGCCAGTTCGGTCTGGCCGCTGCGCATCCACGCCTGGCGCTCCAGACGCTCGGCGCTGGCCTGCTGCGCGGCGAGGTTGGCGCTGTAGCTGTCAGACAGGCGAATCAGATCGCGGCGACCGACATAGGCCAGCAAGCCGCTGATCCCGGCGATAAACAGCAGGTACAGGGTGATGCTCCAGATCGTGGTGCGGCGCACGTCTTCGTTGCGCGTGGTGCGCAACTGCTGCTCCATATCGATCACATCTTCGAATTGCTTGCGGATCTCGTCGGTCAGGCGCTTGCCGCGTCCGGCCTTGACCGCGCCCCGGTAATCACCGCTGGAGCGCTGCAGATCGATCATCGATTGCGCGTAGTTGGCCCACTCGATCTGCAATGCCTGCAGACGCCGCAGACGATCGGTCTGCACCGGGTTGTCAGCGGTCAGTTCCAGCAGGGTATTGAGCGCGACGTTGATCCGCGGCTTGGCGGTTTCATACGGGTCGAGGAAGTGTTCGTCGCCGCTGAGCAGGAAACCGCGCATACCGGTTTCCAGATCAACGGTGAGTTTCACCGCTTCGTTGGCGTTATTGATCACCCGGTCGGTGTGTTCCACCCATTGGATCACCGACAGCAGATAAGTAATCAGGGACACAAAGAACACGGCGCTGAGCGCGCCAACGCCCAGCGGCAAGCCGATGTTGCGCGTCAGGAGTTTGCGAAACCGTGTTTCATCAATCGAAGACGGAGTGGACATGGGGCGGCCTTGTCGAACTGTCGAAACCCGGGAGTTTGCCCCAAAACGGCCGCATGGATCCATGTTTCTGACTGCTTTGGCAGCAATTTCCTACATTTTGCTGCACTTCCCGAGCGACCAACCGTTATCCTTGCGCCGCGGATTGCAGCTAATCTTTTTTCCATCGAATCGGGAACTTGTGGCCATGCGCCACTTACTCATGCAAGAGCCCGGCATTTTCGACCGGTCGCCGTCCCGATTTCCTTTCTTGAGAGCACCAATATGTCCACCCCAGCGTCCACCATCCTTGTAGTAGAAGACGACAACATCGTGCGCATGCTCATCGTCGACGTGCTGGAGGAGCTGGAGTTCAATGTGCTGGAGGCGGACGACGGCGAGTCTGCGCTGAAGATTCTTGGGGATCAGAGCAACGATATCGACTTGATGATGACCGACTACGGCCTGCCGGGCATGAAAGGTAGTGAACTGGCCGGCAAAGCCCGTGAACTACGCCCCACCCTGCCCGTGTTGTTCGCCAGCGGTTACGCCGAAAACATCGACGTACCCGCTGACATGCACGTCATCGGCAAACCGTTCTCGATCGATCAGTTGCGTGACAAGGTCAAGGGCATTCTCTCTCGGAAGTAACCGTGAAGCGGGCTAAAGTCACCCTATGCTGAATTTAGCCCCTCCATATTCGGCTTCGAGCCTTAGCTCGTTGCCGTAGGTCTCGCCATCCGTTGGAATCAATGGATCCGCACCGCTACCGGCCTTTTTCGCAACATCCCGGCCGAATCCGTGACCGACACCGTCCTGACTCGCCTGGATCGCCAGTCGCAGCGCCTGCGGATTGGGGATGAATTTACCCGCACTGTCGTATGCCCCGAGGATCAACCTTGGCGAGATATCGACGGCGTAGTTGATTTCCAGCGGAGGCAGCATCTTGAGCCCGGTGTTCGGCCGAAATGCCAGCTCGGTGTTGGCGTACAAATGAAACCCCTCCAGTTGCCGGGCATCGATGAAATACGTGTGGCCGCCCTTGTCGCCGCCGTAGACAAAGGCTCCAGCACCATCCTTCTTGTAAAATGCCGACGTTGAAATGCCTGCGCCGTCCGGTGCCAACGCATCGTGCGCGCCGCCGTAGCCGCCCTTGAAACCGTTGACCTGGTTGAGGTCAGTGATGGGCGTGCGCTGGCGGAACCCCTCCTTGAAGACAATCGACGGATCACGGGTGTCGCCGCGAAAGGTGAAGCCTTGATACACAAAGCCCTTCTGCGGCCCGGCGTGGTGCACGAGCTGGGTTTGATCGGCGATCATTTGCGCAACACTCGGCCCGCCGGCCAGCTCTTGCAGTTGACCGGCAACCACCGCGCCTTTGGCCCGATCCGGTATCTCCTTGCCAGTCGTACTCGCCAAATGATGCGACAGACTTGCGCCCGGTCGACGTAACAGTGAGGGTCTGTTCGCCTGGGTCAGGGTATTGAGAATGCGCTGGCTCAAGCGTTTTTTCGCGGCGGCCGACAACGCTTTGCCGATCAGCCGCTCACCGATCGGGCCCGCGAGCTCGGCCAGTACGCCTATCGCGGCAGTGATGCGCAAGCGGTCGGTTTCGGCCGGGTCGTCGGCAATTTCCGCACGGATCAGATCGGTCGCCGCCGCACCGAGGCCCACCAGCATCGATACCAGAACCTTCACCGAGGTCGAGGCCAGCACACCGCTGCCGCCCCAGGGCATCGAAGCCGCCAGCGCCAGACATTGCAGGACATGCCCTGCGGCCTCGAGCGCCAGGTCGGTTATGCGCTCCTCCGAGGTCGACACCAGGGTGTCGATATCCGCCAGTGCGCGCTCGACCTGCAGCTCATACAAGCTGCGCCCGATGTCGTTGCTTGTCCGGAACACCAGCTCCCGATAGTGCGGCCGGGTCGCGAACAGCGGCATTTCCATGCCGCGATATTTGAAGTCCCTGACATGTGCCTGCAGCTGTGCCCGAAGCGGAACGCGCTTGAGCAACAACGTCTGCAGTTGCGCATTGTTTTCGAGAAACTTCCCGCGCGCGTCATGTCCGGACGGAAAGACAATGGCCTGCCGGTCTTCACCCAGAAAGAACAGAATGCCGTTGGACAGGTTGTCGGGACCAATAAACACCGCGTTATCCACCAGCAGGTTCGGGTCACTGTGCAGCAGCAACGTGCGCGCTGGCAGAGTCCCTCTGAGAAACGCGAAAGCGATATGACGGTCGTCGAGCGCGCGCTTCTCGTCCTTGATGAATTCGACCACCAGTTTGATCAGTTCCGTTCTCTTTAAATAGTAGCCAAACACACGGGCGCCGGCGGGCAAGAGATGGTCCTTCACGTACTGTTTGAAATCGTCCTGGTAGTTGGCCTCAGAAAAGGCCTCGATCAACGCCTTGGGATAAAACTCAGGCCAGAGGATCTCCTTGTAACCATGTTCCTTCAGCACCACCAAATGATGATCGGTGCAAATCTCGGCCAGGGTGAAGTTTTTCTGGCGCCATTTGGCCGGTGCTTTTTCGGGTTTCAGCGAATCGCTGCGATTGACCGGGTCATGGTCCAGATACTTGACTGCAATCGTCGCGTCATAGGTGATCTGTGCCAGTTCCTTGGGTGCAGTGACCCACGCATGCGCCGTGTCTTCGATGCGGGTGCGGATGAAATAAGCCGGGTGAAAACTGGCAGGATCGGTCAGGGCCGCGCAATGACTGGCAATCTTGTCGCCGAGCTCTTTGATATTCACCGAATCAATGAAATCGGCCGGATCTTCTCCGTCAGGTACCTGCGTCAGCGCCTCTACGCGAGGTTCGTTCAAGTTGCTCTGCGTGCCCCAGGGATCGAGCAGCGCCAATAACCCGCAGTTCTCGCTTGCGGCTTGACCAAGATCAAAAACATCTGCATCCATTTTCATCAGTTAACTTTCCGGTATGAGTCCAGCAATCTATGCTGACTTGAATTTATCGAGCCGCAGGCAACATACCGATATAAGAGAGAAACATTAAATGAAGTTCCGTTAGCAACTTTTGCCAACATCCCGACAACATTCAAACTTTCAGAAACAGGCTCTTGCAGTCAGGTAACTCCGCCAACGCCTCAAGTCGGAAAACTTCCTGTCTGTAAAACCCGGCATCAGATGTGGTCTAATTGCGCCCCGTTTTTCTCCGCCTGTCTGTAAGGAACACCTGTCAATGACTGCATCGCCTGCCACTAAAGTTCTGGTCATCGGCTACGTCTGGCCCGAACCCCGCTCTTCGGCGGCCAGCGGGCATGTGATGCAGATCCTCGAAACCTTCCTGCAACAAGGCTGGGACATCACCTTCAGCAGCCCGGCGGGGCCCGGCGAGCACAAGGCTGACCTGACTGGGCTGGGGATTCGGGAAGTACCGATCGAACTCAATAACAGCAGTTTTGACGCTTTCGTCAGTGAACTGGCCCCGGATATCGTCCTGTTCGACCAGTTCATGATGGAAGAACAGTTCGGCTGGCGCGTCGAGAAACATTGCCCGAACGCCCTGCGGGTGCTGGAGACTTCCGACCTGCAAAGTCTGCGACATGCCCGTCACCAGCGGCTCAAGGAGCGCTTGAAGGACGACCCGGATAATCAGGATTTCAGCGCACTGTTCGCCCCGGCGCTGGGTGAAGAGTTCGAGTTGATGGCCGACACCGACCTGGCCAAACGGGAAATCGCCGCGCTGTATCGCTGTGACCTCAACCTGATGATTTCCGAAGTGGAAATCCAGTTGCTGATCGAACAGTTCCAGGTGCCCCAGGACCTGTTGCACTGGTGCCCGTTGATGCTCGAACCACCGAGCGGCGCGTTCGTGCCCTTCGAGGATCGTGCGCACTTTCTGAGTATCGGCAATTTCCGTCACGCGCCGAACTGGGACGCCGTGCTGTGGATGAAGAACGCAGTCTGGCCGCTGATCCGCCAGCAATTGCCCGGTGCGCAGTTGCATATCTACGGTGCCTACACCCCGCCCAAGGCCACTGCACTGCACAATGCGGCGCAGGGTTTTCATGTGATGAACTGGGCCGAAGATGCGCTGCAAGTGATGTCGCAAGCCCGGGTTTGCCTGGCCCCCTTGCGGTTCGGTGCAGGAATCAAGGGCAAAATCGTCGATGCCATGCTCTGTGGCACGCCGAACGTCACCACCCCCATCGGCGCTGAGGGCATGAGCGGTGCGCTGCCGTGGCCCGGTGAGGTGGCGCTGTCGGCCCAGGCCCTGGCCGATGCGGCGGTCAGACTGCATGAAGACAAGTTGCGCTGGACCGACGCGCAACAGGCCGGCGTCACGTTGTTGCACGAGCGCTATCGGCACGCCATCCACGGTCGGGCATTGATTGAACGTCTGCAAGAATGCCGCGACAACTTGCCGGCCCTGCGCCGCGCTAACTTCACCGGCAGCATGTTGCGTCACCACTTGCACAAAAGCACCCAATACATGGCGCAATGGATCGAAGCAAAAAACCACAACAGTTAATTCTTCAGTATTAAACAAAAGCACTTCAACACTTTGAAAAGAGTGTTGACTTGTACTTTCTCCGAGCAAGCCAAAGAATGTTTTTCGAACTGAAGCAACTATCTTTCGGGTCGTAAACTCTCAACTTTGTCTGCAACGGAATGCACCATGAATAATTACCCGTACAAAAACTGGATGACGACTGCGTCCGCCATCGACGCCTTGACCCTCGGCGAAGTTCTCTGGCCTGGCGCACATAACGCCGGACTGGATTACGACTTCTCGTATCCGGCCTATCTCCAACCCGCAAAAAACTGGTTCGTCTGCCAGGATGGCCCGTTCATTCAGCAACTGAGTGAAGGTGTGCGCGCCTTCGACTTGCGCCTGCATTCGGACGAACACTGGCTGGGCATCAAGAAGTTTCACACCTTTCACGGCCTGAAACTGTTCCGCGGGCGCTCCCTGAGTGAACTGATCAAGAGCCTGGAAGTGTTCCTCGATGAGCACCCGGGCGAATTCGTCGTCCTCGACATTCATGAACTCAAGGGGGTCGACAACAAGCCTTTTGATTATCAGGGCTTCCATCAGGTCATCATGAATCATCTGGCGCCGCGACTGATTCCCCGGAGCAACAGCCACTTGACGCTGGGGCAACTTAAACAAGCCGATTCACTGCAACGAGTGGTGTTGGCCAGTGAATGGCATCCCGACTTCAATTCGCCGCTGTACTGGCCGAATATCCGTCATGAATGGAGCGGCAGTGACATCACCTCTCCCGAGCAACTCAAGCAACACATCACGAAAACCCTGGCCAACCCGCCGCGATCCGGCACCTTGTGGTCATTGTCCGCCACCAGTTACGGCGAACTGGCCGGCGTCAAACGAATTACCAACGAACTCAATCAATGGTTTGGCCCGGACTCGGGATGGGCGCCCAAGTGCAGCATCATCAATGCCGACTTCATCGGTGGCACGCCACTGATCGAGTATTGCCAGCAGATCAACCACGCCAAAGGTCTCAGGAAGGCCCGGGGCTGAGACGCTGGCACTGGCCGGAGCGTGCGTGCATGATGGACGTCAACATGACAACAGAATGCATCGGACATGACCCGGGCCACCCGAATCACTGATCCCTCCTACGAGTTGATGGACGACCATAACGGCCTGTCCATCATCTACCGCCAGCACGGTTTTCCCTGTCCGCTGGTGCGCTGGCATTTCCACAAGGAATACGAACTGCACCTGATCGTCGCCAGCTCCGGCAAAGTATTCATTGGCGACTACATCGGTAACTTTTACCCGCAGACACTGTTCCTCACCGGGCCCAATCTGCCGCACAACTGGATCAGCCAGGTGGCCGAAGACGAGGTGGTGGAAAAGCGCGACATGCTGGTGAACTTCACCGACGAGTTGTTCGAAGGCGGGCATCTGGTGTTTGCCGAACTCAAAACCCTGACACCCCTGCTGGAACGCGCGCAGTACGGTATCGAGTTTCGAGACAAGGACACGATCCGCCAGGCCATGACCCTGATGCAGCAGATCGCCGATACACGCGGCATTACCCGTCTCGGGTACTTTTTCATCCTGATGGAGCTGCTGGCAGCCACTGACGACTATCAATTGCTGTCCGGTGCCACCAACACACAACTGGCCGACGAGCACAATATCGACCGCACCAACCGCGCGGTGGATTACATCTTCAGCCACTACGCCCGCGAGCTGACCCTGGAAGAAGTCGCCGAGCATCTGGGGATGAAACCGACTTATTTCAGTCGCGTGTTCAAACAGGCCACCGGGCGCAACTTCATCGAATTCGTCAATCGTCTGCGCATCAGCAAATCCTGCGAGCTGCTGGCCGATGGCGACAAACCGGTGACCGACGTGTGCTTCGAGTCGGGGTTCAACAACATTTCCAACTTCAATCGGCGCTTCCAGCAACTCAAGGGCATGACGCCGTCGCACTATCGACGCCTCGCCGTGCAGCGCCTGACTGAACAAAACCTCGGCTGATACCACCGCCCCCTGCAGGAGTGAGCCTGCTCGCGAAAGCGCTGTATCAATCAACTGATCGGCAAACTGACACAGCGCTTTCGCGAGCAAGCCCGCTCCCACAAAAAGCATCCGACGCGATGAAACCTGTACTGATTCGATAGCCCCTCCCCGCTGAAAACCCCTTCCCTGCATTTACTGCAATAAACCCCAGTGCAAAAAAGTATTGATTCGAGTGCGACGGATGATTTGTCAGCCCGTCGATTGAGGGCTGTAATCAGTGCACATTCTTCCTGCACAGGAAGACACAAAAACAATAACTGTCCTTCTGCCTCCCAACGGACGCAGAAAAGGAGTGCACGATGCAACCCACTGCAAAAGCTCTGCTTGCCCTCACCTGCATGACCCTCAGCAGCGTCAGCCTTGGCGCCCAGACCCTGACCATCGCCACCGTCAACAACAGCGACATGATCCGCATGCAAAAGCTCTCGAAAACCTTCGAGTCCGAGCATCCGGAGATCAAGCTCAATTGGGTGGTGCTGGAAGAAAACGTCCTGCGCCAACGCCTGACCACCGACATCGCCACCCAGGGTGGCCAGTTCGATGTGTTGACCATCGGCATGTACGAAGCGGCACTCTGGGGTGCCAAGGGCTGGCTCGAACCGATGAAGGATCTGCCGGCCACTTATGCCCTCGACGACGTGTTCCCGTCGGTACGTGAAGGCCTGTCGGTCAAGGGTTCGCTTTACGCACTGCCGTTCTACGCCGAAAGCTCGATCACCTATTACCGCACCGACCTGTTCAAGGATGCCGGGCTGACCATGCCCGAGCGCCCGACCTGGGAACAGATCGCCGGCTTCGCCGAAAAACTCACCAACAAGGATAAAGAGCAGTACGGCATCTGCCTGCGCGGCAAGGCCGGCTGGGGCGAGAACATGGCGCTGATCACCACTGTCGCCAATGCTTATGGCGCGCGCTGGTTCGATGAAAAATGGCAGCCGGAATTCACCGGCCCGGAGTGGAAAAACGCGCTGAACTTCTACGTCGACACCATGAAGAAATCCGGCCCGCCGGGCGCCTCCAGTAACGGGTTCAACGAGAACCTGGCGCTGTTCAACAGCGGCAAGTGCGCAATCTGGGTGGACGCTTCCGTCGCTGGCTCGTTCGTCACCGACAAGACCCAGAGCAAGGTCGCCGATCACGTCGGCTTCACTTTCGCGCCGCATCAGGTTACCGATAAGGGTTCGGCATGGCTGTATTCGTGGGCGCTGGCAATTCCGACCAGCTCCAAAGCCAAGGACGCCGCCAAGGCGTTCAGTGCCTGGGCCACCTCCAAGGAGTACGGTGAACTGGTGGCCAAGACCGATGGCATCGCCAACGTGCCACCGGGCACCCGCGCTTCGACCTACAGCGACGCTTACATGAGCGCCGCACCGTTCGCCAAGGTCACGCTGGAGTCGCTGAAAGCGGCGGATCCGAGCAAACCGACGTTGAAACCGGTGCCCTATATCGGCATTCAACTGGTGACCATTCCTGAGTTCCAGGGTGTGGGCACCCAGGTCGGCAAACTGTTCTCGGCGGCGCTGATCGGCCAGACCACGGTGGACCAGGCCCTGGCCGCCGCGCAGCAGACTACCGAACGCGAGATGAAGCGCGCCGGTTATCCCAAGTAACCACTGAACGACTTGCTCCTGCCTCCTGTGGGAGCGGGCTTGCTCGCGAAAACGGTGGGTCAGTGTCATGTGTATTGACTGACACGGCGCCTTCGCGAGCAAGCCCGCTCCCACAGGGGATCTCCATAGGTCTTGTATGACTCGGTTGTGATCACCATGAATACTTCAACTGCCAAAGCCCACCTCGACCTGTCGCAACCCCAGCGCAAAGTCCGCGTACGCAATCCTGGCTGGTTTCTGGTCAGCCCGTCGGTGGCCCTGTTGCTGCTGTGGATGATCGTGCCGCTGGGCATGACCATTTACTTCTCGATGATTCGCTACAACCTGCTCGATCCGGGGGTGAACGAATTCGTCGGGCTGGAGAACTTCACCTACTTCCTGACCGACTCCGGTTTCCTGCCCGGCGCCACCAATACCCTGTTGCTGGTGGGCAGCGTGCTGTTGATCAGCGTGGTGTTCGGGGTGTTGATCAGCGCGTTGCTTGAGGCCAGCGAATTTCTCGGACGCGGCATCGTGCGGGTGATGCTGATTTCACCGTTCTTCATCATGCCCACCGTCGGTGCGCTGATCTGGAAGAACCTGATTTTCCATCCGGTGTCGGGAATCCTCGCCTACGTCTGGCGGCTGTTTGGCGCCGAACCGGTGGACTGGCTGGCGCACTATCCGCTGCTGTCGATCATCATCATTGTCTCGTGGCAATGGCTGCCGTTCGCGATCCTGATCCTGATGACCGCCATGCAGTCCCTCGACCAGGAACAGAAAGAAGCTGCACGCCTGGATGGCGCCGGTCCGGTGGCGATCTTCTGGCACCTGACCCTGCCACACCTGGCGCGGCCGATTGCGGTGGTGGTGATGATCGAAACGATCTTCCTGCTGTCGGTGTTCGCCGAGATTTTCACCACCACCAACGGCGGCCCCGGCTACGCCTCGACCAACCTCGCCTACCTGATCTACAACCAGGCGCTGGTGCAGTTCGACGTCGGCATGGCCTCGGCGGGCGGCTTGATTGCCGTGGTCATCGCCAACATCGCGGCGATCATTCTGGTGCGGATGATCGGCAAAAACCTGACTGACAAAGCCTGAGGCCTGCCATGACTCTTCAACAATCCCGCCGGCTGCAAAGCCTGCTGCTCGGCACCCTGGCCTGGGCCATCGCGATCGTGATTTTCTTCCCGATCTTCTGGATGGTGATGACCAGTTTCAAGACCGAAATCGACGCCTTCGCCACGCCACCGCAGTTCATCTTCACGCCGACGCTGGAGAACTATCTGCACATCAACGAGCGCAGCGACTACTTCAGTTTCGCCTGGAACTCGGTGGTGATTTCGTTCAGCGCCACCGCCCTGTGCCTGCTGATCGCGGTGCCCGCCGCCTACTCGATGGCGTTCTACGAAACCCAGCGCACCAAGGGCACGCTGCTGTGGATGCTCTCGACCAAGATGCTGCCGCCGGTGGGCGTGCTGATGCCGATCTACCTGCTGGCCAAGAGTTTCGGCCTGCTCGATACACGCATCGCACTGATCGTGATCTACACCCTGATCAACCTGCCGATCGTGGTCTGGATGATTTACACCTACTTCAAGGACATCCCCAAGGACATCCTCGAGGCCGCGCGTCTGGACGGCGCCACCCTGTGGCAGGAAATGGTCCGCGTGCTGCTGCCGATTGCCAAGGGTGGGCTCGCTTCGACCGTGCTGCTGTCGCTGATTCTGTGCTGGAACGAGGCCTTCTGGTCGCTGAACCTGACCTCGTCGAAAGCCGCGCCACTGACCGCGCTGATCGCCTCGTATTCAAGCCCTGAAGGCTTGTTCTGGGCCAAGTTGTCGGCGGTCTCGACCCTGGCTTGTGCGCCGATCCTGATCTTCGGCTGGATCAGCCAGAAACAACTGGTGCGCGGCCTGTCGTTCGGTGCCGTGAAATGAATCCCACCAAACCCACACAACCCCCTGTAGGAGTGAGCCTGCTCGCGATAGCGGAGTGTCTTTCAAGAATGATGTCGACTGACACGGCCCCATCGCGAGCAGGCTCACTCCTACAGAAAAGCCCGTCTGGCTCAAACGAATAACAACACCTGGAGGCCCATCACCATGGCCAACCTGAAAATCAAGAATCTGCAAAAAGGCTTCGAAGGTTTCTCCATCATCAAGGGCATCGACCTTGAGGTGAACGACAAGGAATTCGTGGTCTTCGTCGGCCCGTCCGGCTGCGGCAAATCGACCCTGCTGCGGCTGATCGCCGGGCTGGAAGAAGTCAGCGGCGGCACCATCGAACTCGATGGCCGCGACATCACCGAAGTCAGCCCGGCCAAGCGCGATCTGGCGATGGTGTTCCAGACCTACGCGCTGTACCCGCACATGACGGTGAAAAAGAACATGTCGTTCGCCCTCGACCTGGCCGGCGTACCGAAAGCCGAAGTCGAGAAAAAGGTCGGCGAAGCGGCGCGCATCCTCGAACTCGGGCCGATGCTGGAGCGCAAGCCAAAACAACTGTCCGGCGGCCAACGGCAACGGGTCGCCATCGGCCGGGCCATCGTGCGCAATCCGAAGATCTTCCTGTTCGACGAACCGCTGTCCAACCTCGACGCTGCGCTGCGCGTGCAGATGCGTCTGGAGCTGCTGCGTCTGCACAAAGACCTGCAAGCGACAATGATCTACGTGACCCACGATCAGGTCGAAGCGATGACCATGGCCGACAAGGTCGTGGTGCTCAATGGCGGCAAGATCGAGCAGGTCGGCTCACCGCTGGACCTCTATCACAACCCGGCCAACCTGTTCGTCGCCGGTTTTCTGGGCACGCCGAAAATGGGTTTCCTCAAGGGCAAAATCGCCCGTGTCGACAGCCAGACCTGCGAAGTCTCGCTGGATGCCGGCACGCGCATCACCCTGCCGTTCAACGCCGCCAACTTGAGTATCGGCAGCGCCGTGACCCTGGGCATTCGCCCGGAACATCTGGAACTGGCGCAACCAGGCGACTGCACCCTGCAAGTCAACGCCGACGTCAGTGAACGTCTGGGCAGCGACACCTTCTGCCACGTCACCACCAGCGCCGGCGAAGCCCTGACCATGCGCGTGCGCGGTGACCTGGCGAGCCGCTATGGCGAGCAACTGAACCTGTACCTGGACGCCAGCCATTGCCACCTGTTCGACGCCAATGGCGTGGCGCTGACCCGCCCGCTGCGTGCGGCGGCCTGAACTTCGAGACTTGCCCGATGAAACTGAATAAACAAAACCTGCATCGCCTCGCTCCCGAGGTGCAACTGCCGGCCTACAGCCTCAGCGACACCCGCCAGGGCATCGCACACATTGGCGTCGGCGGCTTTCACCGCGCGCATCAGGCGTACTACACCGATGCACTGATGAACACCGGTCAGGCACTGGACTGGGCGATCTGCGGCGTCGGCCTGCGCGCTGAAGACCGCCGCGCCCGTGACGACCTGAAGGAACAGGACTACCTGTTCACCCTGTTCGAACTCGGTGACAGCGACGACACCGAGGTGCGGGTGATTGGCGCGATCCGCGACATGCTCCTGGCCGAAGACGGCGCGCAGGCGCTGATCGACAAACTCGCCGATCCGCAGATCCGCATCGTCTCGCTGACCATCACCGAGGGCGGCTACTGCATCGACGACAGCAACGGCGAGTTCATGGCGCACCTGCCACAGATTCAGCACGATCTGACAAATCCGCAAACGCCGAAAACCGTGTTCGGTTTCCTCTGCGCCGCGCTGGAAAAACGTCGTGGCGCGGGCACGCCGGCGTTCACCCTCATGTCCTGCGATAACCTGCCGCACAACGGCGCGGTCACCCGCAAAGCCCTGCTCGCCTTCGCCACCCTGCGTGACCAGGGGCTGCGCGACTGGATCGAGCAGAACGTCAGTTTTCCCAACGCCATGGTTGATCGCATCACGCCGATGACCAGCACCGCGCATCGCCTGCAACTGGCCGACAAACACGCGGTGGACGATGCCTGGCCAGTGGTCTGCGAGCCGTTTGTGCAATGGGTGCTGGAAGACAAATTCGTCAACGGTCGCCCGGCCTGGGAACAGGTCGGCGTGCAGTTCACCGATGACGTTTCGCCCTACGAAGAAATGAAGATCAAACTGCTCAACGGCAGCCACTTGGCGCTGACGTATCTGGGTTTTCTGAAGGGCTACCGCTTCGTTCACGAAACCATGAACGACCCGCTGTTCGTGCGCTACATGCGTGCGTACATGGACCTCGACGTCACCCCACAACTGGCGCCGGTACCGGGCATCGATCTGACCGACTACAAAAATACGCTGGTCGCGCGCTTCTCTAATCAGGCGATTGCCGATCAGCTGGAGCGGGTGTGTTCGGATGGCTCGTCGAAGTTTCCCAAATTCACCGTTCCGACGATCAACCGCTTGATTGCCGATGGTCAGGAAACCAGGCGTGCGGCGCTGGTGGTGGCGGCTTGGGCGCTGTATCTGAAGGGAGTCGACGAGAACGGCGATACCTATGCGATTCCTGATCCGCGGGCGGAATTTTGTCAGGGGCTGGTGGCGGATGATGCGCTGATTACCCAGCGGTTGCTGGCGGTCGAGGAAATTTTCGGCACGGCGATTCCGCGGTCGGCGGCGTTTGTCGCGGCGTTCGAGTGGTGCTGCAACAGCTTGCGTGAGGTGGGTGTGACGCGCACTTTGGAGCGGGTTTTGGCCTGAGTTCAGCGGTGAAACCACCGACGCCTTCGCGAGCAAGCCCGCTCCCACAGGGGAACGCGTTTCACAATGTGGGAGCGGGCTTGCTCGCGAATGGCAGCCTCACCCTGGCAAACCTGACACCCTGAGGACCTCACTGTGACCACCCGACAACTCTTCCTCGGCATCGACTGCGGCACCCAGGGCACCAAGGCGATCATCCTTGATGCCGCCAGCGGTCAGGTGCTCGGCGAAGGCGCCGCTACCCACACGATGATCAGCGGCGCCAACGGCCGGCGCGAGCAGGACACTCAACAGTGGCTGGACGCCTTCGCCCTCGCCACCCGCCGCGCCTTGCTCGCCGCCAATATCGACGGTCAGGCGATTCTCGGCATCGGCGTCTCCGGTCAGCAACACGGCCTGGTGCTGCTCGACGATCAGGGCCAGGTGCTGCGTCCGGCCAAGCTGTGGTGCGACACCGAAACCACTGATGAAAACGACCGTTTGCTCAAACACTTGGGCGGTGAAAAAGGCTCACTGGAACGCCTCGGCGTGGTCATCGCGCCGGGCTACACCGTGTCGAAACTGCTCTGGACCAAAGAACAACACCCGGAGGTGTTCTCGCGTATCGCGCGCATTCTGCTGCCCCACGATTATCTGAATTACTGGCTCACCGGCCGCGCGTGCAGCGAATACGGCGACGCCTCCGGCACCGGCTATTTCAATGTCCGCAGCCGCCAGTGGGACTTGCAACTGCTGCGCGACATCGACGCCACGGGTCGCCTGCAAGCGGCGCTGCCGGAGCTGATCGACGCGCATCAGGCGGTCGGTACGCTGCTGCCTTCGATTGCCGAACAGCTCGGCCTCAACCCGAATGCACAGGTCTCCAGCGGCGGTGGCGACAACATGATGGGCGCCATCGGCACCGGCAACATTCAGCCGGGAGCGATCACCATGAGCCTCGGTTCCTCCGGCACGGTGTACGCCTACGCCGCAGCGCCAAAGGTCAGCGCGGATGCCTCGGTCGCCACGTTCTGCTCATCCAGCGGTGGCTGGCTGCCGCTGATCTGCACCATGAACCTGACCAACGCCACCGGCGCAATTCGCGAACTGTTCGACCTCGACCTGGAGCAATTCAATCAACTCGTGGCCCAGGCGCCGATCGGTGCCGAAGGCGTGAGCATGCTGCCGTTCCTCAACGGCGAACGCGTCCCCGCCCTGCCCCATGCCACCGGCAGCCTGCACGGCTTGACCCTGAACAACCTGACCCAGGCCAACCTGTGTCGCGCCGTGGTCGAGGGCACCACCTTCGGTTTGCGTTATGGACTGGATCTGTTGCGCCACAATGGTTTACAAAGCCGCAGCATTTGCCTGATCGGCGGCGGTTCGAAAAGTGCGGTGTGGCGGCAGATCGTCGCCGACATCATGAACACCCCGGTGATCTGCACCGAACACAGCGAAGCCGCAGCCCTTGGCGCGGCGATTCAGGCGGCGTGGTGCAAATCATGGTCGAACGGCCACGAGGACACTTTGGCCGATCTGTGCCAGCGCTGCGTGAAGCTCGATCTGCACAGTGAAACCCTGCCGATTGCCGCCAATGTCGCGGCGTTCCAGCAGGCCTATGAACGCTATCAACAGCATGTCGCAACCCTATAAAGAGCAAACAATTATGTATTTGGTGTGTGGCGAAGCTCTGTTCGATTTCTTCAGCGAAGACGATGCCAGCGGTCTGGCCTCGAAGGTGAATTTCAAGGCGATTGCCGGCGGCTCGCCGTTCAACGTCGCGGTCGGCTTGCGCCGTTTGGGCGTGGATTCGGCGCTGTTTGCCGGGCTGTCTACCGACTATCTCGGCCGGCGTTTGCAGCAGGTGCTGCAGGATGAAGGCGTGCGTGCGGACTACCTGATCGACTTCGCCGCGCCAACCACGCTGGCGATGGTCGCGGTCGGCGCCAACGGTTCGCCGCATTACAGCTTTCGCGGCGAGGGCTGCGCCGATCGCCAGTTGAGCCTCGCCCATTTGCCGCAGTTGAGCACCGAAGTACGCGGCTTGCACATCGGCTCGTTCTCGCTGGTGGTGCAGCCGATCGCCGACACCTTGCTGACGCTGGTGCAGCGTGAAAGCGGCAAGCGGCTGATCACCCTCGACCCCAACGTGCGCCTCAACCCGGAGCCGAACATCGACCTGTGGCGCGAGCGCGTGGCGACCCTGGTGCAACTGGCCGACATGATCAAGGTCAGCGACGAAGACCTGAGCCTGCTGTACCCGGAACAGGATCCGCAGCGCGTCATCGAAGGCTGGCTGCAGCATCGCTGCCAGTTGGTGTTCCTGACCCGTGGCGGCGAAGGCGCAACGGTATTCAGTCGCGCTCACGGCTCATGGTCGGTACCGGCGGTTTCAGTAAAAATCGCCGATACCGTCGGCGCCGGCGATACCTTTCAAGCGGCGCTGATCACCTGGTTGACTGAACAGGGGCTGGACTCGGTCGAAGGGGTTCAAGCACTCAGCCGCGAGCAGATCGACACGATGCTCAGGTTTGCCGTACAGGCGGCCGCCCTGACCTGCAGCAAAACGGGTCCGGATTTGCCCTATCGTCAGCAGTTGAGGTGAGCGCGTAAACTGTCGCCCTTTTTGCGCGCATGGGGATGACGGTTTGATTTCGGGGCGGACGGCGGGACTTTTGATACTGGCGGGATTACTCAGCGGCTGCGGCACCTCGCCGCCGCGTTCGCCGGAAGACATCTGCGCAATCTTCCGCGAAAAAAGCGACTGGTACGACGCCGCGCAAGTCACGCAAAAGCGCTGGGGCGTGCCGATCCAGGTGCCCTTCGCGATCATGTATCAGGAGTCCGGCTATCGCTACGACGCCAAGACGCCGCGCAAATACCTGCTGTGGGTGATCCCGTGGGGCCGGGTCACCACCGCGTCGGGCTACGCCCAGGCCAAGGATGAAGTCTGGTCCGACTACCAGAAAAGCACCGGCAGACACGGCGCCGATCGCGAAGACTTCGACGACGCCATCGACTTCGTCGGCTGGTACATGGACAAGACCACTTCGATCAACGGCGTGTACAAGTACGACGCCTACAACCAATACCTGAACTACCACGAAGGCTGGGGCGGTTTCCGCAACAAGACCTACGCCAGCAAGGCCTGGCTGATGCCGACTGCACGCAAGGTGCAGGCGCGTTCCGACGTGTATGCGCGGCAGTATGCCGGGTGCAAGGACGATCTGAATCGCGGCTTCTGGAGCCGGTTCTGGCATTGGTTGTAGTGGTGCCTGCAAAGACGCCTTCGCGAGCAAGCCCGCTCCCACATTGGATCAGCCATGAACACAGATTTTGTGCTCCGCGCTGATCCCCTGTGGGAGCGAGCCTGCTCGCGAAAGCAATTGATCAGGCGCCACCGCTCTATCGGTTACAACACCGAAAAGTTGTAACTCACAATCAACCGGGTCTCATCCACATCCCGCGCAAACTTTTCATAGTTGGTGCGGTACGTCGCATTGCGCAGACGCAGGCTCACATCCTTGAACGTGCCCGTCTGGATCACGTACTTCAGCTCGCTGTCGCGCTCCCACTCTTTGCCTTCCTGATCGCTGCCCGGGACCTTGATGTGGTCACCGTTCACATAGCGGGTCAGGAAGCTCAGGCCGTTGATGCCGATGGCCTTGAAGTCATAGTCATAACGCAGCTGCCAGGAACGCTCCTGCGCCGCGGCGAAGTCGTTGACCTGCACGTAGTTGACCAGATACGGGTTGCTGCCATCGAGGTACGGCATCGAGTTGTCACCGTTCATGCGCTGCCAGCCGGCACTGAAGGTGTGGCCGCTGATGCCATAGGAAAGCATGCCGCTCAAGGCGCGGTTGTCGATCGAACCGGCACGCTCAGCACCGCTGTCGGCACTCTTGATCACGCGCAGATCGGCCTTCAGCACGCCATCGCCCAGTGGCTGATTGCCGAGCAAACCGATGAAGTGCTGACGGTAGATGTCTTCCAGTTCGGCGTAGTGATACTGCGCGGTCAGGCGATCGTTGATCTTGTAGTCGAAGCCGTACATGTCGAAATGATCGGCGGTGGTGTTGCAGGCGTAGCGCTTGTTCTTGCAGTGCACGCGGATGTCTTGCGAGTCGGTGGAGTCGCGCGCGGTGTACTTGTCCAGACGCGCGGCCATGAAGGTCAGATCCTTGACCTCTTTGGAGGTCAGCATCGCACCGTTGAACAGGGTCGGCAGCAAGCGACCGTCGTTGTACTTGAGCAGCGGCAGATCCGGCAGCAACGCGCCGTACTTCAACACCGTGTCCGAGACCTTGACCTTGGCGGTCAGGCCCATTTTCGCGTACTGGCCCTTGGAGCCGCGCGGGTTGTCGCCGCTGGACGGCAGCAAGCCGCTGTTGCTGCGATCAGGGCTGGAATCGAGCTGGAAGCCGAGCATGCCCAGCGCATCGATACCGAAGCCCACCGTGCCCTCGGTGTAACCCGATTGCAGATTGAGAATAAAGCCTTGAGCCGACTCTTCACGCTTGGAAGCGCCCTGCTCGTTGGAGGTGTGCCCATCACGGAAATCGCGGTTGAAATACACCGTGCGCGATTCGATTTTCGCCGTGGTGTCTTCGAGAAAACCGCTGGCCTGAGCCTGCGCGGCAAAACCGGCGCACAGCACAACGGCGCCGAAGCCAAACGAGTGGCGCGGGGTGATGAGGGGAAATGGGGGACGCATGAAAAACTCCAACAGTACAGCGTTTGCGCCGGGGCGCAGTTAGCCAGAAAAATAGCTCCCGTCCCGGGTCAAAAACAGCCGGGAAGAAGTGGACACGCAGGGGTGAGGCGCAATGATGGCAGATGGCTTTTACGGGCTGAAGGCGACTTTAGTCTGAAACTGACTGGCTATTCTTTGTCCTGCAATTGGCTAAAACCGCGTGCTGACCAATGGCTCACGACTGCGAAGTCCCCGGTTTCATTGGGCCAAAAAGCCGATCTAAGGGTTTTCCCTATACGTCGCAGACCCCATCCCTACGGCATTTGCGCCTTGAACGGGGCGGTTTAATCCTCCATCATCCGTCACCTGCTTATTCAATGGACGGAATTCAAGGCATGCTGGACGCCAACGCTACCCACATTACCCTTACGCTCGAAGGCGCCTCCGCCGACCTGCAAGTGCTCAGCTTCACCGGTCGCGAAGCCCTCAACGAGCCTTTCCGTTTCGACCTCGAACTGGTCAGCGCCCGCCCCGACCTCAAACTCGAAGAGCTGCTGCACAAGCCCGGCGTCCTGACCTTCGGCGCCACCGGCGAAGGCAAGATCCACGGCCTGGTGTACCGCATCGAGCAAGGCGATTCCGGCAAGACGCTGACCCGTTACAGCATCAGCCTGGTGCCGCAACTGGCCTATTTGCGGCACAACCATGACCAGCAGATTTTCCAGAACCTCACGGTGCCGAAGATCATCGCCCAGGTGCTGGAAGATCGCGGCATCCTCGCCGACGCCTACAGCTTCCAGCTCAACGCCGAGTACCCGCAACGCGATTACTGCGTGCAGTACGACGAGTCCGACCTGTACTTCATCCAGCGCCTGTGCGAAGAGGAAGGCATCCACTTCCACTTCCAGCACAGCAGCAGCGGGCACAAACTGGTGTTCGGCGACGATCAGACAGTGTTCCGCAAACTCAAGGCCGTGAGCTACCAGCAAGACTCCGGCATGAGCGCCGACAAACCGGTGATCAAACGCTTCAACCTGCGCCTGGAAACCCGCACCACCCGCGTCAGCCGCCGCGACTACGACTTCGAAAAACCGAAGATCCTGCCCGAAGGTGCGGTCAAATCCGAGTTCGCCCCGGACCTCGAAGACTACGATTACCCCGGCCGCTTCACCACCCGCGAGCGCGGCAAATTCCTCTCGACCCGCGCCCTCGAACGCCATCGCAGCGACTACAAACTCGCCGAAGGCAAAGGTGACGAACCGACCCTGACCAGCGGCCACTTCCTGACCCTGGCCGAACACCCGCGCGCTGAATGGAACGACTTGTGGCTGCTGCTGGAAGTCATCCACGAAGGCAAACAACCGCAAGTGCTCGGTGAAAACGTCACCAGCGACGTCACCGACAACAAAAGCGATTTCCACCAGGGCTACCGCAACAGCTTCCTCGCCACTCCGTGGGACGCGCACTACCGCCCTGCCCTCGAACACCCGAAACCAAAAGTCCTCGGCAGCCAGACCGCGGTCGTCACCGGCCCGGCCGGCGAAGAGATCCACTGCGACCAGTACGGCCGCATCAAGGTCCAGTTCCACTGGGACCGCGACGGCCAGTCCGACGACAAAACCACCTGCTGGCTGCGCGTCGCCAGCGGCTGGGCCGGCGCCGCCTACGGCGGCATCGCCATCCCGCGCATCGGCATGGAAGTCCTCGTCACCTTCCTCGAAGGCGACCCCGACCAGCCACTCGTCACCGGCTGCCTGTACCACAAGGAAAACGTCGTCCCCTACGACCTGCCGGCAAACAAGACCCGCAGCACCTTCAAAACCCTCAGCTCCCCGGGTGGAAAGGGCTACAACGAGTTCCGCATCGAAGACAAAAAGGGTGTCGAGCAGATCTACATCCATGCTCAGCGGGATTGGGATGAAAACATCGAGCACGACCAGAAGATTCGTGTGGGCAATGAGCGGCATGACACGGTTGAGGCCAACACCCTGAGCGAATTCAAGGTTGAGGAGCACCGGATTACCCATCTGGATCGCATCAGCGAGATGCGCGCGGATGACCACCTCACGGTGGGCGTGACGCAGCATGTGAAGGTCGGTACGGCGCAGTTTGTCGAGGCTGGGACCGAGATTCACTATCACGCGGGTGAGAAAGTGGTGATCGAGGGTGGCATGGAGCTGACCGCCAAGGCTGGTGGGAGTTTTGTGAAGGTGGATGCCGGTGGTGTGACCATCAGCGGGGCTGAGGTGAAGGTGAATACCGGTGGTGCGCCTGGCGCCGGTACCGGCATCGGGATTCTGGAACCTGTCATACCGTGGGCCGCAGCGAAAGACAAAGCAGGTGCCCTGCTCATCCCGGCCGCCGCACAGATGGCCTTGGCCAAAGCCGCTCGCGCTGCCGGCGACATACGTTGCCCGATCTGCGAAGCCTGCCGCGAAGGCAAATGCGATCTTGGAGCTACAGCATGAGCGAAGCACTCAACAACTGGCTAGGCGAACAGGCCAGACTCAATCGCGTGCTGATTCTGGCACTGGACAGCCTCGCCGAACCCAATCCGGTCACCTCGCTGTACAGCGCCGGCGTCATGCAACGCTCGGTACAACTTTACCGCCGTACCGAATACGCGCAGTTCGCCGCCATCAGCCCATGGCTGACCGAATTACAGAACCCGGGCAACGATGCGTTCCGCAGCCTGCTCGATGACCCACAGCGCAACTGGGGCTGGATCGGCAGCATGGACAAGGCTGATCTCGACAGCCTTACTCAGCACTGGATTGCCCGTATGGTCATCGACGAAGACGGCGAGCGCTCGCTGTTCCGCTTTCAAGACAACCGGGTTCTGGCCCGCTGCCTGGGCAACATGAAAGAAACCGAATGGCCGCTGCTGCTCGGGCCAATCAGCAGCGTGCTGTATTGGGACCAGGATCAATGGAAAAGTGCAGATAACAGTAGGTCTGGGATGTATCTGGTACCGAATCCGGCGCCATGGCTACGCACTCCGGAGTCGGGCGAGCAAGCCAGAAGCATCCTGCGAGACAACCTCAAGCGCTGGTTACTGACCTATCACGTCGATGCGGCTGCCACACTGGCCGAAACCCGAGTTGTCAGTGAATGGCTTGAGGAGCAAATGGACCTGCTTGAGGCTTGGGACTGGCGCACACCGGAACAGCGCGAAATGATGCTGAGTCATCGTCTGTCCCCAGCTTGCATGACCGATGTCGCGTGGGAACCCCTTTCGGCGGAGACGCCCGAAGTACATTTTGCGCGTTGTCAGGGAGTGTTCAGTAATCCAAAAGCAGGCGTCCTAGCTTGAGAATCAGTCTTTGCCCTGCGATGGCAGTGCTACCGGCACTGGCCGGATGCAGCTTCGCGCAACAGATTGCCGAAAGCAGCGTGAGTTACTACTCAAGCGACCATTTCACCTTGGTCGCCAGCGTACCGGCGAACTTCGGTTTCACCTCTAAAGCACACTACTACCCAAAACCGGGCCAGACCTGCGAGGTCTACAGCTCCGGACTTGGCGGCTACGTCACCCGTCAACAGCAGAAGTCCAATACGGTTGAAGCAAAAGCGGAAGCGCAGACTGCGTCTACGGATATACCGCTGGAATATCACATTGCGGGGTGTTCGATGGCGCTTGGCAGGGTTAGTTATGAGGTGAGCGGGAGGTATGGCGCAGGATCTTCAGACCGCAATTATGATCAGGCTGGTGGCTTATCTATTAGGACGTCTACAGTAGACAGTCGCTCAGAAAAAATACCAAGCACCATAGAGCAGAGAGGCTTGTGCTCCTGGTTGTTCCAGATCAGTAAATCCAAGGCCAAGTTAGGAGAAATAGAAAAACTTTTGTCATGCCATGCAACCGATGAAAACTGGTCGTTGAAAAAAACCAGTTATGAAACGAGGAAGCCAGGTGGCTCCATCGCATTAAATAGACTTGCAAACATAACTGTAAAAGTTGAGTTTCGCCTTTCCAATGAAGAGCAGCCTTCAATTGGCGATACATGGATAAAATTTCCTGGCGGTTGGAAACCATGCCTTGGAAAGGGCCCGAATGACCCTTTCGGGTTCTGTCGTGGTGACAAAGACTTCAAAACCTTCAGAATGAATGGTCGTGTATGCACCATCTATCCCAACTGCGCAGAACAGGGAGTAGTTAATGAGTAATCGAAATTTCTCACACAGCGTCCGAACTGTGTTTTTCCTTGTTCTGCCATTGATAGGCGCATGCAGTTTTGCCGGTCAGATGGCGAAGGACTCAGTAGAAGGTGTCACGAGCCACTACAGCAGTGACCACTTCATATTAGTTGCGACCATCCCTGCGAACTTTGGTTTTACATCGAAAGCCAAGTACTCGCCTAAAAAAGGTGAGAAATGCGAAGTCTACAGTCCCGGTCTTGGTGGAAATGTGATACGCCAACAACAAAAATCTAATAACACTGACGCGAAGAACGTTGAACAGACTGTGTCTACAGACATTCCGCTGAAATATAACATCGCTGATTGCTCCATGGAACTCACCCGCGTTAGTTATGAGCTAAGCGCCTCATACGGAACAGGTGCGAGGGATCGCGACTTAGAGCTCGCAGGAGGCTTAACCGTAACAGACACTAGAGGCGCCCAAGATCAAGTTTCTGCAAATGCTTCTGAGCAGCGTGGAATTTGCAGTTGGCTTTTTCAAATCAGCACAGCGAAGGCAAAAAAAGACAATATTGAGAAGATATTGTCGTGCAGCGCCGCCGATCAAAACTGGAACGTTCCCGACGATTACTCGAAGAGAAAAAAGCCCGGAGGAGCTGTAGCCAGAGACAAACTCAACAAAAAAATAGTTACTGTTGTATTCCACTTCTCTGAGATTGAAGAACCGTCGAAAGACAACCGCTGGATCAAGACAAATCTAGGCTGGAAGCCTTGCCAAGAGACCGCTGAATCTGTTCGCTGCGGAGTTCCTCCTATCTTTAGAAGCTTCAAGATAAATGGAAGAGAATGCAGTATTTACCCGACCTGCAGTGAATAAGGACATAAGCGAATGCAGACTCAAGAAAAGCGCCTACTAAACGACCAAGCAAGATCATGCCCACTAAAAGGAGGGTGGGTTAGTTTCCGACTTGTAGATGAGTTTGGGGAAGGAAAACCATACGCAAGCTTAGAATATGAAGTTACGGATTGCGAGGGCACAAAGCAGTCTGGTTCGCTTGACGCAGATGGATACGCTAAAATTGAAGGAAACTATAGCGGCCCACTGATACTTACATTTGCTAAAAAGTATTCTGGTGGAACCCCTTGGTACGAGGAGATTAATGACCGCAAGACGTATCCTATTCCGCTGACAGATTTACAAGTTGCTGCTGAGCAAACTCTACGTCGTCCTATCGGTAGCACCAGCAAAACCGGCGCATACCGTGCCTCGGCAGAAAAAGGCGAATTTCACAACGTTGAAGTTCGTGACCTTGTTGAGCTCAGTAACCATTTGCCCCCTGCTGCAAAGCTTTCAAATCCTGTGCCTGCAGGTTGCGCCAAACTCGCCCGTGATTTCGCCGGAGACAAAGTTCCGAGTTTTGGTGTAGGCCTGCTACCAGAAAAACACTATGTCCTCGAAGTTCGCGCCTTGCGCGCGTTCAGGCCGCTTCTGTCGCTGGCGCCGGAATTCAGTGCGTTGAACCTTTATCAACTGTCTCTGCTCGCCACGCTCAGTTACGGCGCTTTCGGTCAGACACCTGAGAAAGCTGATGCGGCCCCGAAAAAAGATTTTGCGTTCACCTATCCCTCGCGCGGCACCATTGGTCATGTACTGAATACCTGCCTTGCGTGTTTCGAAGAGCCGTCGAGTTACGCGGACTCCAAGAAGCCATCGTTTCCACTCGTAGAAGATGTGCCCTACTCCAAGCGCCTGGAAATCGTCCCCTTCGATCCAGAACTTTACCCGCAGAATGACCCATCCTCTGGTGAAGAACTGGAAACCCCCTCAGATGTGCATTTTTTCAATGATTTGAGACAAGGTGCAACGGACTGGAAAAATACCGACACCCAGGCCTATGCCACCCACGATGACCGGATCATCCTTATTGGTGTCAGGGGCACAGCCGAAGGGTGGGACGGCTGGCGAGATGCCGATGCCAAACAAGTACCGATTGAGGGCGGAACCGGCAAGGCGCATCAAGGCTTTTATGAAGCATTCATGGCGTTGCGGCCATTTATAGACCGCTACATTCTTCGCTTTCGCACCAATCAAAAGATCATCGTCTGCGGCCATAGTCTGGGCGGCGCCATTTCCTTGCTGCTTTCGGAATGGCTCCATCGTGAGATCACCAGCGACGTAATCCTCTACACCTTCGGCTCACCGCGTGCCGGCGACAAAGACTTCGTCGAATCCGCCAGCGGCCTGGTTCATCACCGGATCGTCAACCAGAACGACCCTGTGCCGAGCGTACCCGCCGGCTGGATGGATACCAAAAAGCCGATCTGGATCACCGGCCTTGCGGCAACTGTCTCGGGTGTTTTGACGCCAGCCGCCGGGGGACTGGTGTTTGCGGCCGGCTTGACGCGTTTTGGCGGCAAGCCTTATTGGCATCATGGCGAGCAGCGCTACTTCATGCCACTGCGCCTGCCCGGTCGAGAGGTCTCGTCTGTCCTTTGGACACCCGGTTGCGAAGGCTACGAAGAAGCAGCCATGGCCAAGTGCGTTGCGCAGCTGAAAAACAACGACACACCGGATCGCAAGCAATTCCTGGTTCAGGCGGCCAACGGTGCCGATCACAAGATGCTCGACGGTTATATTCCGGCATGCTGGGCATCGTTACGTCGCTGGCAGGATACAGAGAAAACCGGCGGCTACATCGTCAGCAAAACCGAAGCCGACCGTTTGAAGCTGGAGGTGGAAACCTACCGCGCGCAACTGCAGCAATGGCAAAGCGAGGCGGATAAGGAATTCCCCGGCGGCACTATTGAAAGCCGCCCTCAAGATCGCGCCACCGCATTCCAGCGCCGCTCGACGATGTCCGACCTTCAAGAGCGCCAGACGGCAATCAGGCAAGCAATAAAACATAACCAAAAGGAACTGAAAGCGCTTGAAGAAACACTCCTGACGATCACGCGCTTGAGCTCTACAAAGCTGACATTGGCTGAAATCTACGGCGATTGCACGGCACTGCCGGAGCTGCAAAAGCATATCGATCGTTGGGCTGAGCATCGTGAGAATCAGGAGTCGGTACGTTTGGCACAAATTCCGCGATCCACCACTACAAGCATGGCTTGAGACAGCATCACGATAATGGTCTGATGCAAACGGCCTATGCAGTTGGAGGGAAGTCTCGTCTGACTTCCCTCCAAGCCTGATTCTAGAATTTCAAACCGGCGCCTTCCAATCCAGCATCTGCTGCTGCGCCACCTGCAGCAAATCATTGCCGTCCTGCGCCAGCAGGTACAGCGCATGGGTAATGTGTGGAATGTCCTGAACATCGCCATGCCGGAAGCACATGCAATGCAGGGTTTCGAGCAGGTCGCTGCAGGCGCGGATGCGCTGGACGGCGGACTCGAGGATGTCTTGGGGATTGGCTTGGGTGTCGATGACTATTGGTGCGCTGTCGGTGACGCCGCTGTTGAGCGGGTGATAGCGGTTTGGGAGCGGGTTTAGTATTGGCATTTTGATTACTCGATATTTTAGAAAGTAACCGCCAGTACCGTGACCAAACAGTGGGAGGCGGCCGCATGCAGGATTGGTCAACTGAGACAACACCAAAACTCAGCTCGCCCGAAGGCGCCCTGCACACAGCCGCCATAACAGCGCACTGCAAAGACATAGAAGTCCGCAGCGCAAATGATGGCACATCTGCAATGGTGTCGTGCTCAGGTGACCAAACCCGAATCGCTGATTTTGCAGCGACGCCAAACCATACCCGCACCGCTCCCGCCGCCGGAAGCAGACAAAGCATCCATCCTTGTAGGAATCGGCCCCGCATCCCCGAGAAATCACCCCTCTGCCAGACAGCCGGCGTTCAGCCAGGTTAACCATCACTTAACGCCGCAGTCCAAGACTCTACTGAACCGCACACCTCAGCCCCTGGCTGACGCCGAGTGCGGCAGGTTCGGCCGTATGGTGCCGAACGCTCATTCCGTCGCACGGGAGTCCGATTCATGAACATTCGCACGCTATTGCTCACCTCCGCCCTCGCCTGCACCGCATTCGCCGGGGTGGCTCAGGCCAATGACACCACCGCCACAACCAAGCCTGTCCCCTATCAGTACGGCATGCCGTTGCATGTGAACAAAGTGATCTCCATGACCGAGCAACCCACTCGTCAGTGCAAAGTCGTTACTGCTGACATGAAGTACATCGACAATGCCGGGAAGCCTGAGGAAATCACCTACCGGAAAATGTCCGACGCCTGCAGTGACCAGAACTGACAGAAGGCTCTGATTTGCGGGGTTGCGGTAGGCGCTGGAGGGTTCGCGGGTTATGCTCGGGGGCCCTCCTCACTGCCGCAAGGACTCGCCATGCAGTTGTCGTTTCGTACGTTGTCGATCATCACTTCTTCGTTGTGTTTTGTGCTGGCGCTGGTCTGGGGCTTTTTCCCGGAGGTGTTGCTGGCGATCTGGAGTATTGAGTATTCGTCCGCTGCCGGTTTTGTTGCGCGGCGCAGTGCGGTGCTGTTTGCGGCGTTGGGGGTGATGTTTTATCTGGTGCGCAGCGCTCCGCCATCACTGGGTCGAAATGCCCTGAGCAACGGTTTTATCGTCGGTTGTTTTGGTTTGGCAGTACTGGGTTTTGGCGAATGGCTCAACGGCCATGCCGGCCCCGGGATTCTGCTCGCGGTGCTGGTCGAGTTCGCGCTGGGCCTTGGCTTTGTGCAGGCCCGGCGCGTGACGGTCGAACTGGGTGAAACGGTGAGTTAAAGCGCTCTGGTGCGAGGACTGTAATGCTGTGGCGTGGTTTGATCCGCCAGATCCGAGCGCAGGCCGGCAATCAGTTCGTTGATCTCGCGGCAGCCATTGAGATGGCTGGCATCGATCCCGCTGACGTGCAAATCAACCTGGTCAGTCTGGTGGTCACCGAATACCTTGACGGTCATCGACAGGTCTGGCGACAGCGTGCACTGGCAGCGTTTAGGCAGAAAACTGCTTTCAATGATATTGCGTAGTTCCAAGGCAGACAGAAACATGGTGAACCTCTCCTTATTGATGAAACTGCCAATCAACTCTTCACGTTGACCGCTTTTGCTGCCCCTTCACGGGTGTTTCCCCGCTGATTCCCTGGTGCGGCAAACGGTTGTACAGCGAAATGCTTCTTGGAGTGTAGGCGCCCGAACGCGGTGCGCTGCACCAAGTAGACGCATAAACCGTGCCTTTCATCGGGTCATTTTGACCCTCGATAAATCAAGCACTTGGCGCGGTGGCCAGTCATTGGCCAGTTGCAAATTGCAAGAATGCCCCACTTGGACACTGCAATATGCACGTCGACGCCGGTTTGCATTCATCGACCATGACAGTGAGAATGCCCGTCACTCCACCCTACACCCGCCAGGAGGCTTTCATGGGTTCTTTAAGCGTTCACGCGACAATCGGTCTGCTCGTTGCCGGCCTGTCCACCTTCGCCCACGGGGCCAAACTGGAAGACGTTGCGCCTTACCCCAAGGCGGAAAACGGCTTTACCCGTCAGGTCATCTACCTGCCCAAGCAAGAGCAGGAAGAGAATTTCCAGGTTGAAGTCCTCGCCGGCAAAACCCTGGAAGTCGACTGCAATAGCCAACGTCTGGGCGGCGCCCTGGATGAGAAAAATCTCGAAGGCTGGGGTTACCCGTTCTACCGACTGGAAAAAGTCATCGGCCCGATGAGCACACTGATGGCCTGCCCGCCTGGCACTCAGAAAAAGCGCGCATTTGTGCCGGTCGTCGGTGATGGCTTCATGCTGCGTTACAACAGCAAGCTGCCGCTGGTGATCTACGCCCCGAAAGACGTCGAAGTGCGCTATCGCGTCTGGTCGGCTTCGGACAAGGTTGGCACCGCCATCGCGGAATGACCTGAACCGGGAGCGCCAAACGTGATTAGCTGCCATGTGCGATACGTGATCGATCCGTACCAACTCACCGAGTTCGAGGCCTACGCCAAAGCCTGGCTGGGCATCGTCGATCGCTTGGGCGGCACGCATCACGGCTACTTCCTGCCCTCCGAGGGCGCGAGCAACATCGCTTATTGCCTGTTCAGCTTTCCATCGCTGGCCGATTATGAAAGCTACCGGCACATCGCGCTGACCGATCCGGAAAGCACGGCGCTGGTGGAATCGCTGGTGCAGAAAAAATTCATCGTCAGCTACGAGCGCAGTTTTCTGCGCCCGCTACTGCCCTGAGCGTTATCACGCCGGGACGCCGCATACCGCGGCGCGCTCGGCGACGTGGCGCAGGCTGTCGAAATTGATGTTGGCGCCGGAGTCGATCGCGACGAAGGTCTGCTCGCGAACACCGTTGCGCGCCACGTATTGTTTGATCCCGGCCACCGCCAACGCGCCGGAAGGTTCGGTGATTGAGCGGGTATCGTCGTAGATGTTCTTGATCGCGGCGCAGAGCTCGTCATTGCTGACGGTGACCACCTCGTCCACGCAAAACCGACACACTTCGAAACCATACGCGCCGATCTGCGCCACGGCCACGCCATCGGCGAACGTCCCGACACTGGGCAACATCACACGCGCATCCGCTTGCAACGCTGCCTTCAAGCAGGCGGAGTGCTCCGATTCAACACCGATGATGCGCACCTCCGGCCGCAGGTATTTGACGTACGCCGCGATACCGGCGATCAGGCCGCCACCGCCCACCGGAACGAAGATCGCCTCCAGTGGCCCCTGATGCTGACGGAGGATTTCCATGGCAACCGTGCCTTGGCCGGCGATCACGTCCGGGTCGTCGAATGGAGAGACAAAAGTGCGCCCGGTTTGCTCGGCCAGTTGCAGCGCATGGGCAAGAGCAAACGGAAAACTTTCGCCATGCAGGAGCGCCTCAGCGCCCCGACTTCGCACCCCAAGCACCTTCAGTTCGGGCGTGGTCAACGGCATGACGATGGTCGCCGCCATCCCCAGTTCCCGTGCCGCCAGGGCCACGCCCTGGGCATGATTACCCGCTGACGCGGTGATTACGCCGCGTGCTTTCTGCGCATCACTCAGTTGCACCAGCTTGTTGTAGGCGCCACGGATCTTGAAGGAGAACGTCGGTTGCAGGTCTTCGCGCTTGAGCAGGATCCGGTTGCCCAGCGCCTCGGACAGCGCCGGCGCCGCTTGCAACGGCGTGCGCACAGCAATGTCGTAGACCGGCGCGGCAAGGATCTTTTTCACGTACTGCTCAAGCAGGGCTTGTTGGACAGGGCTGTGCGGCATGGTCGTCTCCTGACGTTTTGATCAGAACCCCGGAGACAGAAAATGAAAACCCGCCTCTAGGGCGGGTTGGGTGCAGCAGTCGTGAGCTAGCCCGCCAAATGAGGAATGGCGGTAATAATGCTTGGCTGGCAGCGCAATACGGTGGAAGTCATGGGCCTGAAATTAGCCCGGCGGCGGCCGGCGAGTCAATGGCTTATTTGGGGATGCCAAGGTAGGCTGGCGAGTCTGCTCATCACCCCAAGGAAGGAATACATGATGCCTGTCGCCCTGCCCCTCACGGCGTTGATTGCGTTTACTGGCTACACCGTGTCGGTGATGCTCCAGGCCGAACAGTCGTTGATCGACTTCGGTATCAGCCTGATGTCGCGCCCGGACACGGCGCAGGTGGTGATTGATCTGTATCTGCTGGCGACGCTGGCCGGGGTGTGGATGGTCAAGGATGCACGGTCGCGAGGGATGTCGGTCTGGTCGGTGGTGCCGTATCTGTTGCTGACGGCAGTATTTGTGTCGATTGGGCCGCTGTTGTATCTGGTGGTGCGTGGGGTTCGGGAGCGCAAGAAAGTGGCAGCGGCAGCCCCTGCGAGCTGATCCCGAGCTTCGAGTGCTGCTGAGATCGCTTTCGCGAGCAAGCCCGCTCCCACTTTTTGAAATGCATTCTCCTGTGGGAGCGGGCTTGCTCGCGAAGGTGTCAGCTCAGGCACCGATCAATCACTGGGCCAACCGCCGCAGCCCAAACAGCATTCCCCCCGCTCCGAGCAACATCACCATCAGAAACACCGGGTAGGAAATCCACCACGGCGTCCCCGCCGTCATCATGCTGAACTCCGACATCCCGCCAATACTGGCAATCAGGTTCAACGGCAGAAACACCACGTTGATTAACGTCAGCTTGCGCAGCAGATTGTTCATGCTGTTGTTCATCAGATTGCCGCGCGCATCGATCAGCCCGGAAAACACCGTTGAGTAGATCTCTGCCTGTTTGTAGCACTGGTTGTTCTCGATGATCAGGTCGTCGATCAACCCGATCGCCTCGCTGCCGAAGTGCTGTTTTTCCGCGTGATTGCGCAGCCGCGTCAGCACTGCGCCATTGCTGTGCAGGGCATTGATGTAATAGATCAGGCTTTCGCTGAGGTTGAACATCTGCACCAGATGCTGGTTCTGCATCGAGGCGTTGAACTTCTGTTGAAGCTCACGGGCGACCAGTTTGATCACCTTCAGGTGGCCGAGATAATGGTGGATGTTGTTGAACAGCAAATCGAGCAACACATCCAGCGGCGCATTGAGCGGCTGGCGCGTGCCGATGCCGTGCAATGGCGTGTCGTCGGTGGCGATCACCAGCAACTGACCGGGTGAAAACAGCAGGCCGCAGGACGACACTTCAAACGCCAGGCTGCCACCGCCGGAATAGTTTTCCGGGCGCTTCCAGATCAGGAACAAATGGTCGGGGTGAAACTCGATTCGCGAGACTTCGTCCGGATCCAGCGCCGAGGCCAGCGCGTGTTCATCGACCTTGTAGTGAGTGTGGAGCAAGTCGCGCTCGGCAGCATCGGGATTGCTGAACAGCATCACCTCGGCATCCAGCCGTTCCACCCGCTGCAACGCGCCGTGACTCAATGCGAAACTGCTGATCATCGGCGCTTCACCAGGCCTGGCCGCGACGTTTGAGTTCCAGTCGTCGCACAAACTCCTCCAGCACCAGTGAATACAGATCGTCCTGCAAATAGGCGTCTTCGATGCCGGCATCGAGGTTCGGATTGTCGTTGACCTCGATCACCACCACTTTGTCGCCAGCCTGTTTCAGATCCACGCCGTAGAGGCCGTCGCCAATCAGGTTCGCGGTCTTGACCGCCAGTTCCACCACTGCCCGCGGTGCCTCGTGAACCGCCAGGGTGCGGCACTCGCCATTGATGTCCTGGCCCTTGGCCTTGTGGTTGTAGATTTGCCAGTGGCCCTTGGACATGAAGTATTGGCAGGCGAAAATCGGTTTGCGGTTGAGCACGCCGATGCGCCAGTCGTACTCGGTGTAGAAAAACTCCTGAGCCAACAGCAATACCGAGTGTTCGAACAATTCAGCGGTAGCCTCAAGCAGCGCCTGCTGGCTTTCAACCTTGATCACCCCGCGAGAAAAACAGCCGTCGGGGATCTTCAGCACCAGCGGAAAACCGAGGCGTTCGCCGACCCGTTCGAAATCTTCCGGTCGTTCCTTGTAGAGAATTTCCGTGGCAGGCATACCCAGTTGATGGCTGTTGAGCAGGTCAGTCAGATAGACCTTGTTGGTGCAACGCAGAATCGACGTCGGGTCATCCATGACCACCAACCCTTCGCTCTCGGCTTTTTTCGCGAAGCGATAGGTGTGGTTATCGACGCTGGTAGTCTCGCGAATCAACAGGCCGTCGTACTCGGCGAGCCGCGCGTAGTCCTTGCGTTCGATCAGCTCGACATCGATGCCCATACGCTTGCCGACCCGCACGAAATTCTCCAGTGCCTTGGCGTTTGACGGCGGCAAGGCTTCTTGTGGATCATGCAGAATCGCCAAGTCATAACGCGCCACTTGCGGCGAGCGCGGCACTCGCCAGACTTTACGGCTAAAGCCGTCCAGCGCATTGGCGAACTGATCTTCCTGATCGTCGCGCAACTTGTGCAGGGCGCCGGACTTTATACCCTCGATGTGCCAGCCGTTAGTTCGGCGAAACTCAACTAGCAGAATCGGACACGGAAACACTTCAAACAATTGCCGGGCCAGATCCTGCAGCGGCTCGATATGCGTCTTGCCGAAGTAAAGTGTCAGGGTGAAACCTTCGGTATCGCTGTACAGATGATGGCTGAGGGCTTTTTCCAGGGTTTTATCGAGGTCGTCCAGCGCCAGGCCGTAAAGCGATTTTTTCGTCAGTTCGCTGATGGTGCGGACCGATGGAATCACCTTGTGGCCGCGGGCTTCTGCCAGCAGCGAGCAATAGTAACCGTGCCCCAGGTACTTGTAGCTGCGGCACAGGTTAATCACCTGCACCCGTTTGCCAGGTTCGCTGTCACGGGTTTGCTCAAGGTATTCCTGAGCCGTGACGATGTCCTCGCTGGGAAAGTACGAGGCCCAGTCTTCCTTGCGTTCGACGATGATCAACACTTGACTGGAAGTTCTGATGACTGGATTTAAAAAAGTTGCCGTCGGCAAACTTTGCTCGGATACTTCGCGCCAATGACCCTGTACCGCTGACATAGAGATTGATCCGTTGGAGAACAAGACCATTTCTATTAAGCACGAAGTTTTTCGAAAGTCCCGTTTCGTTACGCAACTTTTACGGTGGTCATATGAGTGCTGTTTTTCGTTTGGCGGTAGTTGAAGATCTGCCAGCGTTGCTGACCCTGGAAATGCAATGTTTCACCACCGACCGGCTCACCAGCCGCAGCTTTCAATGGATGATCACCCGCGCCCATGCGCAACTGCTGGTCGCCGAGCTTGACGGGCGATTGCTCGGCTATGCACTGGTGCTGTTTCATCGCGGCACATCACTGGCGCGCCTGTATTCCATCGCCATTGCCGGCGAAGCCCGTGGCACCGGTCTGGGCAAACAATTGCTGCAACGTATCGAGGCCTGTGCCGTTGAGCATGACTGCGCATACCTGCGCCTTGAAGTACGTATCGATAACCCCACCGCCATCGCGCTTTACGAGCGCAACGGCTATCGGCGTTTCGCGCTGATTCACGATTACTACGAAGACCATGCCGATGCACTGCGTCTGGAAAAGCGCATTGTTCAGCACCGTGACTCGCGCAGTATCAAGGTGCCCTACTACCCGCAAACCACCGAATTCACCTGTGGCCCGGCCTGTCTGCTGATGGCCATGGGCGCGCTGCAACCTGCGCGCCTGCTGGAGCGGCGTGAGGAATTGCAGATCTGGCGTGAAGCGACCACGGTGTTCATGACCTCCGGCCATGGTGGCTGCAGCCCCCAGGGTTTGGCACTGGCGGCCTGGCGGCGGGGTTTTCGGGTGCGTTTGCAGCTGAGTATGGCCGGGCCATTGTTTCTCGACGGTGTGCGCGATGAGCATAAAAAAGATGTCATGCGCCTGGTGCATGAGGAGTTCACCGCTCAAATGCAAGAGACCGACATCGAGCGGAAGATTGGCATCCATCTGGATTTACCGCGCCTGCTGGAGGCTGGCGGTCAGCCTCTGGTGCTGATCAGCAGCTATCGCCTGACCCGCTCCAAATCACCGCACTGGGTGGTGGTCACCGATTGCGATGAAGACTTTGTGTACCTGCACGATCCCGACGTCGATCACAGCCAGCATCGCCAGCCGATGGACTGCCAACATGTGCCGGTCAGCCATGGGGAGTTTGAGAAGATGAGCCGGTTTGGGCGGGGGAAATTGCGGGCGGCAGTGGTTTTGTATGACCGCCCTACGCCAACTATCGTTAGGCTCTAGAGACTTTTTGGTGGCGAGGGCGCTTGCTCCCGCATGAATGCGTAGCGCTCACAGGATTTTGAGGCTGCTGCGCAACCCAGCGGGAGCAAGCTCCCTCGCCACAGGAGATCTGTGAAAATTTGAAGTGAGGTTACTTCAGGCCGATCTTGTAGAGCGAACCGTCCTGCTCATCCGTCAGCACATACAAATACCCATCCGGCCCCTGCCGCACATCACGAATTCTCTGTTTCAAATCGCCCAGCAAACACTCCTCATGCACGACCTTGTCGCCATCGAACTGCAGCCGGATCAGCTCCTGACTGACCAGCGCGCCGATGAACAGGTTCTGCTGCCACGGCTTGAAACGATCAGCGTCATAGAACGCCATTCCCGTTACGCCGGGAGACTTCTCCCATACATGGTGCGGATCGACGGCGCCTTCGACACTTTTGCCCTTGGCTTCCGGGATCGGTTGCAGCGAATAGTTGATGCCGTGGGTCGCCAACGGCCAGCCGTAGTTTTTCCCGCGTTCGATGATGTTCACCTCATCGCCACCCCGGGGACCGTGTTCGTTCTCCCAGATTGTGCCGTTCCACGGATTGAGCGCAGCGCCCTGCGGATTACGATGGCCATAAGACCAGATTTCCGGCCGCACGCCGGACTGGCCCACGAAAGGGTTGTCATCCGGCACCTTGCCATCGGGGAAGATCCGCACGACCTTGCCTTGCAGCTTGTCGAGATCCTGCGCGGTGGGCCGCTCGTTGTTTTCGCCAAGCGTGACAAACAGGTAGCCGTCACGGTCGAACACCAGCCGTGAACCGAAGTGGTTGCCAGTCGAAAGCTTCGGTTCCTGACGGAAGATCACTTTGAAATCATTCAGACTGCGCAAGTCGTCCGACAGACGACCACGCCCCACCGCCGTCCCGGCCTTGTCCCCGGCACCACCGCCCTCGGCATAGGACAGGTAGACCAGCCGATCCTGTTTGAAGTCCGGCGACAGCACCACATCGAGCAATCCACCCTGGCCCTTGGCCCAGACTTTCGGTACGCCGCTGATCGGTTCAGAGCGCTTGCCATCGGCACTGATCACCCGCAGGTTGCCTGGACGCTCGGTCACCAGCATGCCCTGCCGATCCGGCAGAAACGCCAGCGCCCAAGGGTGCTCGAGTCCTTGGGTAATCGTGGTGACTTCAAGGGTGCCCTGCTCGCTTTTGAGCTCTTTGGGGGCAGCGGCGAAAGCGGGAGCGCTGATCAACGCGCCGGCACACAGCGTGGCTAGAAAGGTTTTACGCAACATGCACGATTCCTTTTGTTCGTTTGAAAGGCTGACAGGCGCTCAGTCCTGCCGTTCAACGGTTGCTGTCTCCATCGCGTGAAGGTGGGTTGGGAATGAATTTTGGTGGTGTACTCGGCACCGAACGTTGTTGCTGACCATTGCCGATGCCGCCATTACCGACGGTTGGCGAACTGGGTACCGGCACCGTGTTCGGCCCGCGAATAATCGGCGCACTGGGCTGTGTGCCCTGCATGCTGTTGGGATTGGCGCGGCGGATCGGGCTGTTGTAAGGGTTGTTGTCGGTACCGGTGGGACTCTGTGCCAGCAGCAGCGGCGCGGACGGTGGCCCGACTTCGGCATGCGCCAGCCCCGCCCCAAGGAACAGAACGATGATGCCTAACGGAATTCGGTTCATGGCGCGGCCTCTCGATGCGCAGGGGATAGAGCCTTCGAGTCCACGCTACGCCCTGGGTTCGGATTTGTTAACCCATCGCCCTTAAACAAGATGTAACACGACTTGACCGGCATTGCTGCGAGCCCATGCAAACGCTGGAAACTTTCGAGCCGGGACACGGGTCACCTGATCATCACTCGGAGAACTCACCATGGCTCGGGCAATCTGGAAAGGCGCGATCAGCTTCGGACTGGTACACATCCCTGTCGCGCTGGTGTCGGCAACGTCCTCGCAAGGCGTCGACTTCGACTGGCTCGATAGCCGCAGCATGGACCCGGTCGGTTATAAACGGGTTAACAAAGTCACGGGCAAGGAAGTCACCAAAGAGAACATCGTTAAAGGTGTGGCTTATGAAAAGGGCCGCTACGTGGTGCTCAGCGAGGAAGAAATTCGTTCGGCGCACCCCGTGTCGACCCAGACCATCGATATCTTTTCATTCGTCGATGCCGAGCAGATTCCACTACAGAACATCGACACGCCTTATTACCTGGCGCCGGACAAGCGCGGCGGCAAGGTCTATGCGCTGCTGCGTGAAACATTGAGCAAAACCAACAAGGTCGCCCTCGCCCGCGTCGTCCTGCACACTCGGCAATATCTGGCGGCACTGATGCCGCTGGAATCGGCGCTGGTGCTGGTCAAGCTGCGCTGGCCGCAGGAAGTGCGCGGCCTCGACGAATTGGAGCTGGGCAGCGAAGTGACCAAGCCACAGTTGGCCAAGGGTGAGCTGGACATGGCCAAACGTCTGGTGCAGGACATGAGCGGCGACTGGAGTCCGGAGGATTACAAGGACGAGTTTGAAGACAAGATCATGGCGCTGGTCGAGAAAAAGGCCCATGAAGGCAAGATCGAGGATGTCGAGACGGTGGGTGGCGAGGAAGAGCGCAAGTCTGCGGATGTGATCGACCTGACCGAGCTGCTTAAACGCAGTCTGGGCGGCAAGGCCACGGCCAAACCGAAGGCAAAAGCGAAGCCTGCCAGCAAGGCAGCCCCCGCGAGAAAGACCAATAAGGCCTCGGGGGCGTAATCAGATCCGGCTCCTGTCAGGAAGCTGACAGGTTGGTTTTGAGAGACTCATCGCCAGCAGGCTGGCGATGCTGTCAGATCAGAATGAACACCGCCAGCAAACCGCCGAAGATCGCCCACTTTTCCATGTAGTAACGCGTGCGATTGCGCTTTTTCAGCTCTTTGCCACGCAGTCGGACTTTGTAGATTTTGGTAAACAGTCGGTTGATCCCACCGACACGATCGCCCGCATCGTTTGGCGCACCTGCCGCCGACATCACGGTGCGGCTGAACCAGGCATTGAACGCCGCTGCCCAGCGATACTTCATCGGCCGCTCGATGTCGCAGAACAGAATAATGCGGTTTTTGTCGGTGGTGTTTTCGGCGTAGTGAATGTAGGTCTCATCGAACATCACCGCCTCACCGTCGCGCCAGTGATAGCTCTCACCGTCGACATTGATGTAGCAACCCGCGTCGTTCGGCGTGTCGAGACCCAGATGGTAGCGATACGAACCGGCGTAAGGATCACGGTGACGGACCAGTTTCGAACCCGGCGGCAGCTCGGCGAACATCGCTGCCTTGATCGAACCGATGCTCTGCACCAGCTCGGTGGTGCGCGGGCACAACTTCATGGCCGACGGATGGCTCTCGCCATACCACTTGAGGTAGAAACGCTTCCAGCCACTTTTGAAGAACGAGTTGAAACCGACGTCATCGTATTGATTCGAGCGTTTGATCTCACCGGCGCGTAGCAGATTCTGCCCTTCCTGGCGAATTTCTTCCCAGTGCGCCTGCAAAGGGCTCAGATCAGGAAATTCGGAAGGATCGAGATACGGCTTGTTCGGCTTCTTCGAAAACAGGTACAGGAAGCAGTTGATCGGCGCCAGGAACGTCGAGTGATCGCTCAACTGACGGCCCAGTTTGTGACGCACGCGCCCACGAAGGTGAACGTATGCAATCGAAATGACATAAATAGCAGCAATGATGAGTTTCACGGAAATCGTCACACGTCAAAAGTGAACAAACTGCGCGCCTGCCGGCCGGTGGCCCAGGGTCTGATGCAGTGGCATGAATACAAATACTATCCCGGTGGCACTTCCTTGAGCCCTTGCCGTTAGCGGCTATTGGGTAACTGGCTGGCATTTTAGCCATACTTTGTAACCAATGGTGAACCTGATCTGTGAAAAACTGTCCGCTGAATCTGCCAAACGACAGACGCGGCGTCATCGCCCTATCGTTTAAAGAGCCAGACCAGTACAATCGCCGCCAAACTTTACGCGCCCCCTTGGTTGATGACGGGAATGTCCCGCCTCAGCGCACTTTGACTCGGGCCAAGCGCTCCAGCCGCACCCTCGCTACTCAGAATGCTTCGCAGGAAAAACCTTTGATTTCTACAGCTAACATCACGATGCAGTATTGATCGGGGTTTTCTGAGGGTTAAAGCCAGCATTTACAGGGGGTTGCGCCCGCACCAACCCCCATCATTTCGCACTATTGGCCCAAAAATTGGCCCAAGCCTCCGGCGTTCTGCCGAACTAAAATACCATCCCTGCTAATCTGGGGTCTTCCACTGAGGACGCCAAATGCAAAACTCTGATCTGCTCCCTTCCCTGCTCTTCAAGATCAACGAAAACCAGCTCGCCCTCGAAGCCGCCATCATGGAGCTGTCCAACTGGGTCGAGCAGCGCGGATCGGCAGATGTCGCCGAGAACGTGCGCGGAGCACTCTGGACGATCGACAAGAACGAGGAGTTCATCAAGATGACCTTGGCCGTTTTGATGGCGCCCGAGTGACCGCTTTCGGCCAATAGCCGCCATTCATGAAAAGCCGCTTTCGACCACAGCAGATGCTCAACGGTGTCCAGGAAATCCGGAGCGATTCAGCTGGCGTATTAGCGGCACCCTAGGCGGTTATGCCGCGAAAGCGATCAGTGCTCGTAATTCTGAGATATCGGGGGCCATCCCATTTGGCAGATAGATCATTAGTACAGACAGTGAAGAAGGTTCTCTGGCCAATTAGGACTCTGTGATTCGTTATAGGGTGTACTATCAAAGATTACCCATCAGAAATCAGCTAGCCATGTCCGCGCAAAACGAAGAGAGCCGCCAGATCGTAGCTGCTCTGGCGCACCGGGTTGGCCCCAATGCTGATACTGCAAGCATCGCGCAAGCGACTGTCTCGATTTTGGGGACTATGCACGCAGCACTTACCCCCATCATTGGTCAGCAGGGGGTCGCAGCGCTTTATCGACGCAGCCTTCATCTCTGCGCCTCCCGCCAGCCGCACCTGGCCCGCATATCTGATCGTGTGCAAACCGCGCCGGACCTCAACGCTCTTAATTCTGAACTCGTTACAGAAAGCGAAGCAGACGCCTTGTTGTTTGGTGAGGTGATGCTGACCACCTTCTACGAACTGCTCACTACGCTGATCGGGCCCTCGCTCACCGCACGCTTGCTTCGTGACGTGTGGAATCCTTCTTTGAGCGACACATCTGCGCAGGAAAATTCGCCATGAACACCAAAGTGACTATCAACCGCTTGGCCACCGGGGTGCCAGGATTAGACGAGGTGCTGGGCGGGGGGTTGCCGGAGTTTTCGTTCAACCTTATCGCCGGCCCGCCGGGCTGTGGCAAAACCACCCTGGCGCATCAAATGATGTTCGCCCTGGCGACACCCGAGCGTCCGGCATTGTTCTTTACCGTGCTCGGCGAGCCTCCGTTGAAGATGCTGCGTTACCAACAGCAATTCGACTTTTTCGACGACGAAGCAATCAATCAATCGATCCGTTACATCAACCTGGCCAGTGACACCCTGGCGGGGGATTTGGATGAAGTGTTACGTCGAATCGTCGCGGAGGTAGAGGCATACTCTCCGGCGCTGGTGTTCGTCGACTCGTTTCGTTCAGTGGTGCTAGCGAGTCAGACTCAGGACAACCCCAATAACAACTTGCCGCAGTTCGTTCAGCAACTGGGCATGTTGATGACCACTTGGCAAGCAACAACCTTCCTGATTGGCGAATACTTTAGCGAAACTGACACCAACCCAATATTCACCGTAGCCGACGGCCTGATCTGGCTACGCCAGAGCGTGCAGCGCAATTCCATGGTGCGCAAGATGGAAATCATGAAGATGCGCGGCCAGCCCACGCTGCCGGGGCTGCACACCTTCCGTATCTCCACGTCAGGCATAAAGGTTTTCGCGCCGGCACCGCTTAGCCACGTTAAGCCTCTTCCGACGTTACCGATGCAGCGCCTGAAAATGGGTGTGCCACAACTCGACGAAATGCTTGGTGGTGGCTTGCCCCGTGGATACTCTTTACTGGTGGCAGGTCCGTCAGGTTCGGGCAAAAGTATTCTCGCTGCGACGTTCCTCGCCGAGGGGGTGCGCAATGGCGAGACCGGCGTGATTGCGGTATTTGAACAACGTCCCAATCACGCCCAGAACGCCACTCTCGCGAGGTTGATTGAGGATGGAAAAGTCGGTCTGGTTGATAGTCGCGCACCGGACTTGTCCATCGACGAAATCGTCCAGTTGCTGTTGAGCGAGATAAGCCGAGTAAGCGCCACGCGCGTCGTGATCGACTCCCTGTCAGGTTTCGAGTTGGCGCTGGCCCCGACATTTCGTGAAGACTTCCGTGAGTCGCTGTCGAGCATGGTGACGGCTCTCACTAGTGCAGGGGTCAGCGTATTGATGACTTCCGAGCTGGAAGACCGATACACCGACCTGCGCTTCAGTCCTTACGGCACGGCATTTCTTACCGATGCAATCATCGTCCAGCGCTACATTGAAGTACAGAGTCGCTTGTTACGGATCATGGCTGTGGTCAAGGTGCGGGCCAGCGCTCATTCCGATGAGCTGCGGTTGTACCAGATAGACGATGATGGATTGCAAATCGGCGAAATGTTGCCAGATAAGGAAGGACTGTTAGGGGGACGACCTACCCAACAGCGTACGGTCACATTCGAAGGATGAGCGAAATATAATGAGCGAGGCCGACGGCAAGAATGACCAAGCTATAGCTACTGCAGCACGCGAACTGTTCCTTCTCGGCCAGAAAACGGTCGCGGCGCGTGCGGTGCTAGCAGCGGTTCATAAGGAACTCAATCAAGCCAATACTCAACTCGTCGATAGTCTCCATGTCGAGCAATTGATTGAGGCCAACCAGCAGTTGGTGCTGTCAATTCTATCCGCGCAATCGGATGCGGAAAATCCGACAAGCTCCCAGACAGAACAGCAAATGTACCTCGAGATGCGCGAGGCAAATGAGCAATTGGTGATAGCCGCGCTTAGCGCACAAGACCTGCAGGTTGCAGCGGAACATGCGCTGGAGCAGCAACGCAATTTCCTAAACCAGGTGGCCCACGAACTGCGAAATCCTCTGACGCCCATTAGCTTGATTGCTGGCAGGCTGGTACGTGTCCCTCGCGAAGAATTACCCCGCATGCAGATGTTGATTGAGGGCCAGGTGAAGCAGATGTCCCGACTGGTCGAAGACTTACTCGACATTGCACGCGCCAGCACCGGCAAATTTCGTCTTGATTGCCACATTGTCGATATGGCTCAAATCATCCATGAGGCAATAGACATCTGCACCCCGATCATGCTCGCTAATAACCTCCATTTCAGTTCGCAACTGCCGGATTGCACTTTGATGGTTAAGGGCGATCCAGCGCGCCTTACTCAAATCCTTGGCAATCTACTGGGCAACGCAGCGAAGTATACGCCTGCGGATGGTACGGTCATTCTGACAGCAACAACTCAAGCCGAATATTTGGAAATACTTATTCGCGATAACGGTATTGGTATAACTCCCAACGCACTACCGTTTATTTTTGAGCCCTTTGTACAGGACGTTCACGCGGTGGGTTTCAACGGGGCGGGCCTGGGCATTGGTCTGACGGTCGTGCGTGAGTTGATCGAGGCCCATGGTGGTACGGTGACTGGTACTAGTGAGGGAGAAGGGAAGGGAAGCGAGTTTGTAATGAGACTACCCCTAGCAAGCCATTGACGGCGTCCAGACGGAAAAAAGGCTTTCCAAAGGCCTAACTGTAGAGCATTGAATGACTGCTTTTGGCCGAAAGCCGCCGCCCGAGTAATCCAAATCAAACGGCCGCGACCCGCATGGTTAAACCTCTCCAGCAACACGCACTTCGATTTCAGTAATTCCAACCAGGCTGGCCTGCTCTAGAATTTCTACAGCAGTCGAATCGGCTGTCGGCATGATCAAGCTGTTCTCGCCATCTCCAAAATGTAGCTCTAGGAGATGCATAGCAGCATCGTGAACGGCAAGCTCAGACTGGTTCAGCTCAATCTCTTGTGTACGGGACTCGCCGTTGAACAGGTATTGGATCGTGTAGTTGCGCATGAATTGCCCTCGATGAGTTGAGACCTATAGTCAACCTGACTTTCCAGTCAGCTTTTAGTTCAAATAGACGACTGGCGCGCAACTCGTCGCCTCACCCTCGCCCACCTACCTCGCCTCAATTACTGTATATGCAACCAGTAATCAGCAAGGCATGCCCGTGGACTCCCTCTATATAGAAGACACCGACGATTGGCTCGGATGCCCGACGCCGCTCGAAACCTGCCGGCATCAGCTCCGGATGTATGAGAACGAATTCGAAGCGCTTACCCTCAAGCTCGAGCGCGCGCTGGAAAATGTTCAGGGTTTGGTGCGTGACAATGATGCGCTCACGCTCGAGAGGAGTTCTCTCAGGGTCGAGTTGATCGAAGCCAAGGCTGAAGCCGCGGAAGCGAACAGTCGCGCCAGCAACATCGAAATTCTCAGCAACTGGGAGCTGATGGCGAAGAACAGGCACATCAGCGAACTGAACGCGCAGATCTTGGCCCTGCAGGGCAAGAGCGTATTTCAAAAATCACCTGACCCAACACCAATGGACTGAGCGACCTCTATTCGAGATGCATTGGAGTCAACGTTCGGATATAAGCCTGGCACGCCTGCAGCGCGATCAGCCCCCGGTCGCCTTCGTCGGTGATGGCGATAATTCGTTGAGCATGCGCTGGGTCAAGTCGGGCTCGTACGGCTGCATGATCCACGCCGCCGGGGCCGGCGGTGGCTGGCACCCCGCAGCCTTTGGCAGCGTCGGTTGCGTCAAGGAGGACTGACAGCCGCAGATCAGAAGTGGCAAGGCGATCGCGCAGGCGATCTTGGTCACGTTGGGCATCCGTCATTTTCCTGAAGTGGGTTTGCTCACTGGCCGCCAGCCGCTGCTCGAACGCCAGACGCTTGTCCTGCTCGGCCTGCTGCGAGGTTGCCGCAGCCTGAGTCAGTTGATTGAGAGTTTCGGCGTGCTGCCGCGCTTGCTCGGCCAGTTCGCTGCCGTAGCGCCAGTTCTGAAACTGCCAGGCACTGCCGGCGCCGATCAGCATCAGTGCCATCGCGCCCACCGCTTTCCACGGAACGACCATCACGGCACATCCTTGAAGAAGACGTGGCCGCCCAACTTGAGCGTCTGCTTTGCCTTCGCCGCCCAGGCCGGCGCCTTGATGCTGGTGGCGTAGTAGTGCGTGGCGCCGCCAGTTGGATCCTGCACCTTGCCGTCGATCACCTGGTCAGCAGCGATTCGGCATTGCGCCAGCTCGCGGAACGGGATTTCCTTCACGCCGATCAGGAACTGATAGTTCGGATCGGTCTTGTTCCAGCAGCTGAACTGATACGGCTTCTGGCACACGCCGGCGTAGCCCTCGCCCCACCACGAATTGGGCTTGCCGTCGAACACTCGGTTGCGGATCGTCCACGCCACGGCCACTTGGCCAGCCGTGCCTTCGCCGCGGGCTTCGCCCCACAGTGTGCGAGCGAGTATGTCGCGGTCTTTTTCGGTTACAGGCATCACTTTTCTCCAGGCAAAAAAATACCCGCTCGATGGCGGGCTGCGGATGTCACGACAATCAGTGCGGGGTGACAGGCCAGCTGATGTTGCTCGGGTAGCCGGGGTCGTCAGGGAGACGATTCAGCGCAACGCGGTATTTCTTCCACGCTTTCAGCAGTACGACGTCGGCGTCGGTGGCATCGTCGATGTCTACTGCGTCCTGCAGCGGGGCGATTGCTTTGTCAGCAATGACGCGGCGGCGGTCGATTTCTGCCACCACGATAGACAGGGCTTGATCAGCTGCGACTTGTTCTTTCATGGCCTTTGTAATCAGGCGAGACCAGTCGATATTCATGCTTGCGGCTCCTCGCTCACTTGATCGAAGGTGACCGGCACCAAAGGTTCAGGCAATGGCTGCGGTAGCAGAACCGGTCCATCAGGGATATTGACGAGGGGCACCGGGAACGCCTGCTCCTGGCTGTATTTCACCGGATTGGGCAAAAACAGTGTGATCACCAGGTCGCCGTCGACTTTCTCCACGTCACCGGCAAACCATTCGCAATCGATAGCGTCTTTCGGAAGCGTGTCTCCGTCATTCATCGACGAAAAGTCGAAGTCCTCGCCATTGATTGTCAGCACAGCTCCAGCGCGCCCCAAGGTAAGCGTGTCATCACGGCGCTGTGGGCTTAAAAGGATTTTCATCAAAACCACCTCCCTACGGCCATCGCGTAAATCGTCAGTGAACCCGCCGTGCTGAACGGGTGATAGAAAGCAAAGGTGCCATTCGTGAAGTTTGCCGTCAGTGTGCAAACGATCAGTTGGACAGTATTCGCCGTGCTCGCTGTCAGAGCTGGTACCGATCCAACGAACGCGGCCGGGTATGCCCATGCGATCGGCGCGGGCGAGATGAACAAAGCGCCGAACGCCGCCGTCGGTCCAGGACACAGCAATTGGGGAGAAATGCATACCATCGTGCCGTCAGCGAACTTGATAGCCCGACCGTTGGCGTTGACCAGGTTCTCGATTATCGCTCCAGTGGGCACTCCACTCGACTGAGAAACGGTACCCAAGATGTTCGAGCGCTTGTAGTTGACGGCGTCGGCGGCGTATAGCTCGTCGAAGTTGCTCTGGGTTTTTGTAAACGCACTACGGGGCGTATCTCCGCCCACGCCGGTAGGAGCAGTGCCGAGATTGATCGTCTGCTTGGCCATTAAAAAATCCTGATTTTGAGTGAGTAATTGCGCGTGCTCACGCGCTCATCTTGGCAAACACAGCCGGGAGGAAAAACGCGAACGGGTTGTTGGCGGCAACGGTTAAGGCGTAGAGCGTGCCGGTTGAGAAATCCCAAGTGCAATAAAGCTGCCTTGGGATCGCGCCCCCCGAAACCATTGTCATTCCGAAGTTATTGATGAGCATGAATTCGTTTTGGGGAAAGCTGAACGGCACCGAATAATAGTTTCGGTACAGGCCCTGATCAGTCTGATCCGACTTCACATACGTCCAATTCTGGAAAGCTCGCGTGAATGTGGCGTTCGGCGTTCCGGAATCGAAAAGCATTTTTCCCGCGCCGTCCCAAAGCCGCATGCCGTACTTCGCGACAGCTTGTGCTGCGAACGCTCCCACAAAATAGCGTCCGTTCGGCTGAGCAGTGGCGCTGCTATATGTCCGAACGTAGAACCCAGTCCAGTTTCCGGCGGATCCTATCAACCGCATATTGCTCAGACCCGCAATCAGAGTGCTGGTGTCCGGGCGGACAAAAACCAGCGGCGGCTCCTGTGACGTCACCGGTCTTTCGAAGTAGGTCGTTGAGCCCATTCCTGCCTCTTCAGTGGGCGCGTATCTACCACTCGCGATGACCATCAACCGGGAAAATTCCGAATCAATAGTGACCACGTTGCTGTTGTTTGTGAATTGAAGGCCGTATCCCGCCATCAGTTAAACCTCATCACAATCAGTCTCATTGTTCCTGAAGCGATCGTACTGGCGTACCCACGCGTGTGGTTGTAGACCCTCGCCACGTTGTCGACGAGTTCGGTTTCAAACTGCTGTTGTTGATCGGTGTACGCTCCTATCGGCACGACAATCGCGCAACCGTTAGCGGGTCCAACGCCGGGTACCGAAAAGTCCTGGTTGGTCTTTGCCGCGTTACTGAAAGTCACCAGCGTCGAAAGCACTACGCGGATGGTGAAAGAGTTCTCGTCGACCTGGAGCACGCCGTCGGCGCCCCATATCCGCATTCCATGTGCCATTAATCACCCCAAATAACCGAGACGCACACGCAACACATTGTTGGCGTCGTAGACCGAGACGTTCAGCGAGTTGATCACCAGCCGCCCCTGCCCTGGCACGATGCCGTTGATCTCCAGCGTTCCGTCTTTGTTGAGAATCCAGCCTTGCTGGCCGGGGATGTAGTTGGTTGAGCTGATGTAACTGCCGATTTTTGCGTTGGTGATGGTGCCGTCCAGGATGAAAGCCGAATTGAGAAACACCTGACCACCCTGCACCGCGAACGGCACCGACGTAGCTCCGCCTGCAATCGAGTTGACGATGGCGAAGCGATCAGCGCTGACCAGAAACTGGCTCTGCAGGCCGGCGCCGGTGTTTTCAATCCCAAGACCGATGCCGGCGGCGACGTATTGCCCGCCGGCGGTGACCTGCATCTTCACCGACCACATCGTTGAGGCCTTTCCGTCAAGCGTGGCCACAGCCTGGCTGACCGTCTGCACTGTGGCGCTGTTCTTGTTCACGTCCGCCTGTACGGTATCGATCCGCTTGGCAGTGGCCACACCGTCCTCAATGCGAGCCGACTGCTCCGACCACACCCCGACATAAACTTGGTCAGAGCCAGCAAACCCACCAGTGTCCCCCGCCAGTGCGGGATTTACCTGCACGTAGACGCCATCGAGCTTTGACGCTTGCGCGATCAGCTGGTCTCCCTGATGCTCGATATCCAGCGTGTTTTTCGAGACCTGTGCCGCCAGCGCATTGGCCTCCTCCAAGACCTGCCCGATGTCATCCCAGTACGTCGGGTTCGGCGGTGACGTGTTGACTGGAACTGCCTGCGCAGCCTGGTACAAGCGCCGTCCCACTCGAACGGTGTCGCCTTTCAGATAGGTTGACGCAGGGTCGTACTCGAGCGCATCGGCGATATTGTCGATCTGCTCTTGAAGCCCCGGAATCTTGTCGATCTCGTCGAGGATGTCCTGGCCAAGTTCCGTGCGGCCAATCTCTCCAGCGATCATCTCAAGAATGTCGCCAGCGTTCGCGCTCGACTGCCCCTGCACACCCATACCGATCGGATACCAAGGCCCTATGTTGCCGATCTTGTCGACGATGCGACCCCAGAAATAAAAGGTCACACCGGCGCGCAGGCCGAGCATTGAGAAGTCACTTTGCGGATAGGCCAGGTCTGTCAGCTTCGTGGCCGCATCAAGCTGCGTCGTAGGTCCATACCAGATCTCCGTCCGCTGGCTGTCCTCGGCGCCAGCAGGGAATCCCCACTTCAGGTAGATGCCGAACAGCAGCGGCGTGGCCGTCAAGTACGACAATGCTGGCGGCAGCCCCTGCTTACCCTTCAAGTTGGTCAGGATCGAATTGCGCCATTGCGACGAGATATCGAACGCACTCACCGCGCGCACCCGGGCCACGTAGGCGCCAGCGTAAATGCCGACCACGTCCACGTTGGTCATGCCGGTACGCTGGACCTTGATCCAGTTGCCGCTGTCCTTGCGCCATTCCACGTCATAGCCGACTGCGCCATCCACGGCGGGCCAACTGATAGTCATCGTGGCCACCGCCAGCCCCTGCACCACCGACGACGTCGATGTGAGGCTCACGCTCGCCGGCGCCGGTACGACGGTGATCGGGATCACGCTGATCGGCCGCTCTTCCAGGCGCGCACCGGTATCGATGTGAGCGAATTTGCTCGGCTCGAACTGCAGCGCGCTGATCTCGAAGTCGCCTTCGGTCGTGCGCTTGGTGCGCAGCACGCGGTATAGCGGGATCGCCAAATCATCGGCGTCGAGCGCCCATTGCAGCTGCGCGACCGGTGGCTCGCTGTAAGCGACAGTCACGGTAACGGCACGGCCATTGACGCTCTGCACGGTGCGTCCCTCGGCGCGGCCGCCCGGCAGGTTGATGATCAACCGGTCGCCGGCCTTGGCCTGGGTATCGCGATCAAGCGTCACCACGCGGCCAGCCGCTGACGAGATCCGCCCACCGACCTCCCGCCCGGCCAGAAGCGAGTCAGCCACCGGAATGATGTGGCCCGGCAGCGGAATAACGCCCTCCATGCCGGTCTTGAACGAGACGGTGCGGTCTTGGTTGTTGCTCAAGATCGCCCACTTGCCACGGCGCTGGGCCTCGGAGGCGCGGGTGCAGCCAATGGCGCTCAGCTCGGTCGGCCGGTCGCCGTAGCGGCGCTGCAGGTCCAGGTCAGCGAACGGAATGACGTCGGTGTCGTAGTTGTTCGCCGGGTTGTCGTAGCTGACCAGTGCCCGGGTGTACCGGGTCTTTGCCGAGGCGCTGCCGTAAGAAAATTTGCCGTCGATCACGTTGGCCCGGGTGAAGACGTAGTCGAAGTCCTGCGCGCGCGGCATGTCGGCCTGCATCACCAGCTGGCCCTGCGCCCAGTAGGTCATGCCCCGGTAAATCGCCGAGATATCGCGCAGCAGCGACCAGGCATCAGCCTTGCCTTGTAGGTTCATGTCGCAGAGAAAGCGCGGTTCCTGACCGCCCAGCCCGTTCGGCACCAATTGGTCGCAGTACTGGGCAATCCGGTACAGCTCCCACTTGTCGACCATGAACGGCTTGATGCGCTTGCCCAGGCCGAAGCGGTCTTCAGTGCAGATGCCGTAGGTGATCCACGCCGGGTTGTTGGTCCAGGCCGATTTCATCGAGCCGTCCCACGCCCCGGTGTAGGTCCGGGAGATCGGCTCGTAGTTGCTCGGCACCATCCAGCGCCGGGCTTTGCACTTCACCGTCACGGCCGGAATGTTGGTGAACTGCTCGGCGTCGAATTCGATGTAGAGCAGCGCGGTGTTTGGGTAGCGCAGTTTGGCGTCGATCACTTCCGTGTAGCCGGCCACCAGCATGGTGTCGGCGACCTTGTTGCTGTTCTGATTCGGCGTCAGGCGGCGCACGCGGATCTGCCAGCCCGTGGTGGCGGTCGGCAGATCGATACGGCGCGAACGCTCGTAACGCGTAGTGGTCTTGCCGTCGACGGCGTCCACCAGCACCTGCTGATAGGCGCCGCCATCCGTGGCGACGTCGATCGCGTACTCGATACGGTAGCCGCCGACATTTCCTTCATCATCGGACCGTTGCAGCGCCGGCCACGCCAGGCGCATGCGCACCGCCGACAACTGGGTGTTGCTAATCGAGCGCACCCACGGCGCATCACTGCGCAACTCGATGTTCAGCGAAGTCTCGTTCTCCACGGACGGAATGCCAGGGATGTAGGTCTGATCCACCGAGCCCGGGCGCCAGTCCCACTTCACGTTCGGGAAGTTGTAGTTGCCGCTGGCATCGCGGATCGGCGTGTTGTCCAGGTAGATGTCGTAATCGGTCGGGACGCTGTCGAACTCGCCCTCGCCCACGGCGATCAGCAGCTTCGCCAGGTTGGTCGAGCGCAGGCTGTCGCTGGCTTCGACCGGCGACTTCGGCTTGCTGCTGCCGCCCTTCTCGCCGTGGATCTCGATCTGTTGCGCTGCGCCCATGCTTTCCTCCAGGCATAAAAAAACCGCCTCATGGGCGGTGTGGGTGTCCATACAGCGTGGATGAAATGCCAGTAGCGACCACGCGCTGTGGAGTAGTAATTTCCTGACCTCTCACAACCAAGGAGCGGTCATGTCAATCAGAAGTCTTGCGAAGAATTTGCCGAAAGATCCCGACAACTCTGGCTGGGTGCTTGGCTGGGGCGTTATTCAATCAGCGCCTTGGAAGTTCATCGACATTTACGCATCGAAGGACGCTGCTGAGTCTGAAGCCGCGAATCGCGGAACTGGATATCAGGTGGAGTACGGCTCTCACGAACTTGGCACCGACAACTTCATGGGCGGAATTCAGCCATAGCGCCAGGCTGCTGCACGCTGAATTCGATCTTGCAGTTACCAGAAATCAGCGAGGCGGTTAGCCCGGGCTTGCCCCAGTAGTTGCGCGAGAAGCCGTCTGCCGAAGAGCATTTCCCAGCGAACCGAAGGCGGTCGATCTCCTGTCCCTGAGATGTAATGGCGACGATCGCTTCGTCGCCGCAAACAGCCCCATTCTCGATCCGATACAGGTCGCGAACGGTGATCTGGTAGGTCGAATTGTTGGTCATACTTTGTCCTCCGCCAGGATCGAGGCCGAGATGATCATCCCACCCCACCGGCGCTCACCGATGCAGATCGGGACCGGGTTGCCGCTGGCCGTGGTGTTCTTCGCGCTGCCGAAGGCGTAGGACGGGGCGTTTTCAGGGGATGCGCTCTGTTTCAGGCCCGACGCCTGGGGGCTGAGCATTTGGATCACGCCGCCGGCGGTCATTGCCAGACCAGCCGAGAACAGAGATGGACCAGCGCCACCGGCAAAAAATGAAGCGGCAATCAGCACGACGCCGATGATTGTTTGAAGTACGCCAGCGCGCTTGCTTCCTGAAATCACTGGAACAATTCGAATTTCCTGAGCACCCCCGAGTGCAAAATCTTTTTCGCCCACATTTTTCCGATTTCGGAAAATCGCGAATCGCATACCGCGCCGATCCAGATCCTTGATCGCCCCTTCAAACCCGTCGATTGTGCATTTCAATGCCTGGAACGCTTCGCCAACCGATTTACTGTCAAGCTCTCGATAATGCACGCGTCCGAATAGCCTTGCCAGCGGGCCAGATAGGAGAATAGTGGTCATTGATGGTTTAGAAATTGCTGCGGCCGCCATGTGTTATCTCCTGACGAAAAAAAACCGCCAATTGGCGGTTTTGATAAATTGCTCGGTTTACAGACACTCGCGAACTGCTGCCTCAAGTGCCGCGCGGCCCCACATTTTTGACCACGGCAACCGCTGGTACAGTGCGACTTTACTGCCCGTTCCAGCGCTGGAAACTTCAAGCACCTCATCAGTCATCATGTCAGTAGCAACGACCAGCCGATAGCCGTTCTCTGTCTCAGACATGGTCGAAGTCGATCGCTGCTCCTGCCACTTCGGGAATACGCACAGAGCGTACTTCTTGGCTGATTTATTGGTGGATGCGCTGATCGTCGGATCGTTCTTCTTCACATCTCCGGGCGACGAGCACCCCGCCAACAGCGCTACCGCCACAGCCCCTATGAACAGTTTCATATCGTTCCCTCGTTGAGATTTGGCGAAACTTTATCACCAACGGGGGGGGGCAACACGAAAGCCCCGCATAGGCGGGGTTCTTCGGGTTCGTGAGAGGTCAGTTCAATTGAAGCGTGTGCTGGCCATCGTGCTGGATCGCGAGAATCTTTCCTTCAAGGCCGGGCTTCTTGATTTGCCAGCGGCGTAGGGTCTTTCCGGCGAAGCTGGCAATGCCGCGCTCCTGTTGATACTCAAGCATCAGGTGATTACGGAGCTGCTCATAGGAAAGGCTTCTGCTCTGCAACTCCTCAGTCATCCAGTTGAACGCGTCAATGAACGCCTCTTTCCAGATTGCCGCCTTTTCACCCGTGAAGCCCATGACCAAGAACATGCACCTCCGCACACAATGCGCTTGGAGCGCCCGAGCCCTTGGCTTGGATATCAACAAAGTACTGAGAGCCCTCAGTAAATACCGTACATCCGGTGTCGCCCCCCCTATGCAGTTTGCCGCCGTATGGTCAGGATCGCCGCACCGAAACCGATAAATGTCGCCCCTACCACCCGATTGACCCAACGGGACAGCGCAGGCCGGATTAGTAGTCCCTTGGCTCGGGAGGCGAGCGCGGCATAGATGCTCAGAGACGACACCGACAATGCCATGAAGATCGAGGTAAGGATCAGAAACTGCGGCAGCAATGCCGCGCTCTGATCGATGAACTGCGGAAACAGAGCGGTGAAGAACATCGTCGCCTTGGGGTTGGTTACCGCCGTCAGGAAGGCTGATTTGAAAAGCTTGGAACGAGTCGGCCGGCCTTTATTCAAGTCATCTTGAACTCCGTCGGGAAGCATCGGGCTTTTTCTGAACAATTGTCTGAAGCCCAGATAGAACAAATAACCGGCACCGAGTAACTTCACCGCGTTGAACAGCCATTCGGAACTGGCAAGCAGCGCACCAAGCCCTAGCATGGCAGCGGACGATAGGCAGAACAAGCCACTGGCGTTGCCGAGGGATGACCACATGGCGCTGCGCTGCCCATGGGCCAGGCTATTGTTGATCGCCATCAAGATAGCAGGCCCTGGGCTGGCGATGGCAATCGCGGCGACCATTGTAAAAGTGAGAATCGAGTGAGAATCCATTTTCAGAACTCGTGGTAGTGAGGAATGAAATGTTACAGGAACGAAGGGGGCAATTTTCCTGGCTTTGTCATGTCTAGTAGGAGAGCTCTGCTAAGCGCTTCAAATACACCTCCAAGCTATTTTTAGTCGACCACTGCCCTAGAGTTCTCGCAAGCCAATCTCAGCCTCTCATGAGCCCTGGGTTCCATCGGGGCTGTCATCATGGCGCTGTACATCATGCACTCATGAGTATCTGAAACGGACTCGACATGCTGGACAGCGCTCCTACGATCAATTTCATGCAGGTCACTCCTGTGGGAAAGGGGGCAATGTAAAGGACCCAATGAACCGATGCAAAAAGCCCTGCGTTAGACAGGGATCGGCGATGCGCCTCACCTGCGTGCGGTAGGCTCCGACTTTTCTGTCAGCAATGAGTCGATGACTTTGCCTGAAGAATCAAACCGCGCGGTAAAGGCTTGGCTTTTATAGCCGAACCCTAAAAAGCTCGAGCGAATATAGACCCAAGTAACCATGCCGTTTCCGTTCCCGTCCTCGCTATGTAGATATGGTGGCCCCAAGCGATTCAGGAGCTCTTCGCGAGTGGTAACCCCCTTTGTTACTTGATCAGTCTCCGCATGGGATATAGGCCGCCCGACTTTGGTGCAGGCAGATAAGACGCACACCAAAGCAAACACAAGAAACTGACGCATCGACTGCTTTCCGATTACTGAAGATAGTCTTCCATCATACCGGTAAAGCTTGCCTTGGCCATTGCCACTGTCCGGGCATCCAGCGTGGATGGAATGCCAGTGGCAAAATTGGATCCAGAAGTAGTAGCGTTATGCCTTATTTCTTTTGAAGGATCCGGTATGGATCTCGCTACTGATTTACCTAGCTACAAAGATCTGTATCTCCCTGTTCTTGTCGCTCTGGCTTTTTGGGGCTTCAAAAAAGCTTTCGTTCCCGCACAGCGCTTCGTAGGGAAAGCCCTTCGAAAGTCTCGCAGCAAAGAGCTGAAAAAGGCGAAAGCGATTCGTGTCGATGCCTTCGCTGTACAGCGACAGCTTCAGAAAGAAGGCGCGCTTTTCGGAGCGTTTATGTTGTCAGCAATCGTATCGATGGGAGTCATGCTAATAGCGCTTCAGACAACTTCTTCAACAAGTCGAGTCATTTACCAACTTGTTTACATGGCTCCGCCGCTCGCGCTAGAAGTGTGGTGGTTATCCCAGAAAACGTTTGTTGAGACGCTCCTTCAAGAAGCCAGTCGCCTTGGACATGGTTTCACGAGAACCATCCCCTCCAGATATCGCTCGCCGAGGCGAGCAAAAGATCGTGAAGTTCGGCAAGAACAAATCAGGATCGTGAAGAAAACGAAGACCACTTGGAGGCAAATCAAACAGTGCTGATTGCCTTTAAATACCCAGTCCCTTGCCTGCAAGCCCAAGGACTGGGATTGCGCCAATTTCGGCGCGGATAACGCAAGGAAAGTGAGAATGAGCGATACCAGAACCGCTGATCAACGCCTGAGCGACCTCGAGACGGTCGTGAGAACCTTGATCGTCTTCAACACAAACGCCATCTCCACATTGGGGAGAAGAGTTTCTGAGGGAAATCCTGAAATCGCAAGCGTGATTGCTGCCGAATTGGCCGAATTGAAATCCCACAACTACACCAATATCGACAAGGGGCTGCATGATAGCTACGTCGATAACCTAATCGCAGGTATTACTGGGAAAGCTTGAATCCTGAAGCGATGAGTTGGCCCTGCGAATCCCTAGTCATCGAGACCTGCCAGTGATAAGCAAGCCTTGACTCGCATTTTTCAGGCAGCGCATTGTCGCGAATCTTAGCTCCGACAATGCGCACTTTCCCTTCTTCAGTTACGTCAAACAGCTGACTCATAAAGCCTCCTGCGGACACGCCGCATCATTTGCTGGTTGTGCATCTTTGTGCCTGAGAATCAGGCGTGTGCGGTCAAGCCAGGGACCGCCGAACACAATCACTTCCGATGGCCTGCCGTACAGGTGGTGCAGCAGAAACGGCCCGGGTCCGAACGTCGCCGCGTCCTCACCTGGCAGCGCCGGATCGGCGCCGAGAAAAATCCCGGCATGGTTCGGGTAAACCGTGCGCCCCACTTCCATCACGATCATGTCGCCGCGTTGTGGCTGGTCGACTCGGTAGAAGCCGGCGGCCTCGTAGTTCGCCTCGTACAGGCTTGTGTTGTCCTTACTTTCCCACCAGCCGTCGGCGCGCTTGAATGCTTCGAATTCCAGCCCCCATTCGCGCTTGTACCAGTCCGCGCAGGCCTGCCAGCAGTCCCATGCGCCGTGGACGAAAGGCCGTTTGAGCAGCGGCACCTCACCGGCCGGCATGACCGTCCGAAGATCGCCTTCGGGCCAGCTCAGGATGTGCCAGGGCAATGCAGTCGCTTCGCACATAGCGAGATCGCGCGGCGAAGGCCGGCTGGTGGCGTCCGGATGCGAATGAACTACGCCGATTACTTCGCCGATATCTTCGGCTTGGGCGTACTCCTCCGGGTCGATTCGAAACTCCTCGTTCGGCTCGGTCGAGATGTTGCGGCACGGGTAGTACTGCTGTTTGCGGCCCACAGCCAGCAGCAGGCCACAGCACTCTTTCGGGTACTCGGCTGCCGCGTGCGCCTGGATCGCGTTCAAAATGTGTTTACGCATATCAGCTCCTTGCAATCAGGGATACGGCCGGGAAGCCGCCGAATGGCAGCGGGTTTCCCTCGCCGAAGCGCGGGACGCAGCCCTTGCCCAGGGTGGCATCACACTCGTCCAGTTCAGGGTTGTCGGTGACAACACCGTCCTTGGTCACGTACGGGCCGGTGTACCCACAGTTCGGCCCGCGATAGCCGCCGGTGAGGCACCAGTGGCACAGCGTCGTGGCCTGCCGGCCGATGGACTCGTTGCCGACGTCGCCCGGACTGGCCAGCTCCCAACTGACGTTTTCCCCATCCTCATTCGTTTTCTGGTCGATGTACCAGACCTCGATCGTCTCCTGGGTGGGATCTGCCATCGGATTGCCGTCCGGGAAGTTCGCCGCATCGAGGTAGCTGCCGAGCGTGTGCCGCATCGTCAGTTTGAACTCGAGCAGATCCTCGAACGCCAAACACAGCGCAGTGATGCGCCCATTGACGTTGCCGACCGACAGCGTGGGCCGCACCGCCGTGCCGTCTCCATTCGCCTCGATGCCGTCGATCTGCATTGGCCAGGCGCTGTACTCGTTGCCCTGCCAGTAGATGGCCTTCGCCGGTAGCTGATCTGCATTGTCGCCGGCGGCGATCAGCTCAGCCGGTGTATGCGGTATCGCGTGCCCGTGGAAACGCAGCACATCCGCGCCATAGTCCGTGCCGTCCAATTCAAAGAGCAGCACTTCGCTACCAGGCTCAAGCGCCTGGATGTCACTGATCAGCGGCATGATTGCCCCTTATGGTTGGAATGCCCGCTCGAACGTGGCGGTGAGTTTGAAGACTCCGCCGCCCATTGGTGTGGGAGCGGGATTTTTGCAGGTGAACAGCCCGAGCTCGCCGAGCGGCGTTGTCCAGAGAAACGCCTTTGCCCCGGCGTGTCGGTCGAGGAACTTCATGATCTGCTGCACCATGGCCTTCTGGCCGACGCAGGTAACTGGATAGGAGTCCTCTTTGTTGTTCGGGCCGTCGCCGACGTTCTGCGCGTAGCCGTTACCAAACTTCGAGGTGCGCACCCGATAATTGATATCGGGTGTTTCCCCGCGCTCGGTTGGCCAGGTGAATTTCTCGATGGCCATCAGGACCTCCCATTTGTCAGGCGCCAGATCGAACCGCCCGGCTGCAGCGCTCGGGCAATCGCAGTTTCCGCTTCGGTTTTCGCAGCCTGCTGGATGCTCTTGCCAAGTTGGTTGGTTGTCTCTTGCGAAACACCCGCTCCGTCGCTCCCAGAAGTCTGCACCGAGACCGCTACCGGAAAGTTGTACGTGTTGCCGCCACCGCCGGACATTGCGGCCAGAGCAGGGCCGCCGCCGGTGGTCAACGGCGTGACGCTGCCGCCGTTGGCACCGGTCATCAGGAACGACCGGCCGCCCTCGTTGTAGAGCTCCGGCCCCAGTTCGTTGACTTCGTACAGAGAGTTCGGCGCAACAGGCCCGCCTGCTGCGCGGAAACCGGCAAACGAAACAGAGCCAGCACTCGCGTCAAACTGGCTGGCAAAACTGTTGGCACCTGCTTGAGTTGCACCAGAGGTTGCTGCGCCTGTAGCGCCGCTCCCACCAGTGAAATAGCTGGTTGCAGCTCCGACGAGGCTGCCCAGAAGTGCCGAGCTGGCCTGCCGGGTCGCGATCCGCGCCATATCCGCCAGAATCGATTTGGTGAAGTCGGCAAAGGACAGCTTCCCGGTCATGGCGAAGTTGACGACCGCGTCTTCCATCGAGCTGAAGGCGTTGCCGAACAGGGTTTTCGTCTGGCCGGCAATGTTGCTCGCCGAATCCAGGTAGTTGGCCCAGGCTGATGTCGCGCCTTTGGTCCAATCACCCTGCGCCGCTTCGACGTCGGCATAGTTCTGCCGGATCTGGTCGGTCGCTGCTTTGTTCGCATCTGCGAGCGCCTGCGACTTCTGCTTGAACTCTTCCGGGTCCATGTTTCTGGATGGATCGGAGCGCTGGTTTTCCAGCTCCAGAGACTGCTGCGCAAACCGGTCTTGCTGGCTGTTCAGCTCATTGCTGAGCGCGTTTTGCCGATCACCTTGGCCTACGCCATTGACGGCACGCTGCCCGGCAAGCGCGAGCGCCTTCTGCTGCTGCCCGAGAGCGGAAACGTACTGACTGATCGCGTACGTCTGTTTGTCCAAACGCCCCTGCTCGGCGGTGGCCAGCACCTGCTGTTGGCTTTCGGCATCCTTCTGGGCCTTGACCATCGCCGTGCGAGCATCGGCAATCTTCTGGTCCAGTTGGATGCGCTGAGCTGCCGTGGTGCTGGACTTGCTCTTCACCGCCTCCAGCGCCGCGATCTCGGCCTCGTAGGCTGCCGTGACCTCATCTCGTTCATTGCCGATCAGGCCGTCACGCTTTTGCACATATTCGGCTTGGGAGATGAGACCAGCCTTCTGCGCTGCATCCAGTTGCTTCTGGGCGTTGCTGTACTCGGCCAGAATTGTCGTGAGCTGGTTTTTGGCATCGTTGAAGTCGGTCAGGTCGACTGCGGAGCCTGCCTTCTTGGGCTCCTTGAACTTGTCATTGATCGCCTGAAGGGATACCGCATATTCGCGATTGATCCGATCAGCATCGACGTTGTTGCCGCCTAATGCCTTGGCTCTATTGCGATCAAGCTCTGCTATTTCGAGCTTTTTCTTCTGCTCCTTGTCGAGGCCCGCCAGGTAACTGGAGTGCAGCGACTTGCCCGCCTCTATTGCATCGTCTTCAGCCTTTCTTCGATCACCTTCGGCTTTGGCGTTCGCCTCGACTTCAGCCTTCTGCCTTTTCAGCGCGGCAATCTGTTCTTCGATGAACTTGGTGGAGCTGCTTCCGCTACCGAGGTCATCCGGGAATAGATTTGCCAAGAAGCCCGTTTTTCGGTCATTGAGGATTTTTTGATAGTTAGCAATCTGGGCGTCGAATGACTGGGTTCGACCAACATCAAGCGTGGCATCCAGCGCTTCAGAAGCCGCAGACTTAACAGCCTTCCAGCCTTTTTCGATCAGGCCAAGGTTCTGAGTTATCTCCCCGGCCCGCGACTTCACAGCATCTGCGTAGGTGTCGGTGAGGAGCTTGACTGCGCCAACCTCATCGCCCTGCTCTTTGAGCGCCACGATCTGCGAATACACGGACGCCGTTAGGAAGTGGTACTGATCATTGAGCGACTTCGCTGCTTCAACCGGGTCATCGGCGATTTTCACGAACTCAGCAACGGTCGTATCAATGGACTTACCGGTTGCCTTCTCCATGGAAAGAGCAGCTTCAGCAATCTCAATAAAACTGCCGCTGGCCAGCTTGCCGTTACCAGCCAAACTCGCAAGGACATCCGCAGCGGCCCCCGTGGTACCGACAACAGAGCTGATCTGACGCGCCATATCAGTGAGCTGATTTGCGCTGGTCCCAGCAGCATTCCCGGTGAGGAGCAGTCCATCGCTGTATGCGTTCTGCTCCTGGCTACCTTTGTAATAGGCGTATGCCAACCCGCCGATTGCGGCTGTTACAAGAGCAATAGGTGCGGCGAGCGCGAAAAAGCTGGAAGCACTTGCACCAGCACCAGCTCCGAGCTGAGCAATCGCCCGCGCACCACTCCCCCAATCCCCAGACTGCAGGGCATTGGTCAGCTGCATCACGTTTTCTTGCGCTTGGCGAGTGCCGAGCTTCAGCTTGTCGAATGCAGTTTCTGTCGCGGTGAGACCGGAGCGCTCCTTTCCAATTTTTGCCAATGCTTCGTTGTAACGAACAGCGTCATACTCACCGATCTTGTGCAGTTCGTTGAGAGCCCGCTCACGAGCCTCAAGCTTGGCCAGCTTGTCCGTGACCGGATCAATGCCATTTACAGTCCGTTTCAGCGCTTCGATCCGGCGGTTTTCAGCCTCGATCAGCCGTTGCTTCTGCGCCACCTCCTTGGTTTCAGCTTTCTCGATCTTATCGAAGGATTTTCCGAGCCGGTCCTGATAAGCCTCCTGCTGTTCAATCGTGACAAGACCGCCCTTGCGAGCGCGCTCCAGCAAGCCTTCAGCCTGGATCAGTTGCTCCATGCTCCCGATGTTGCCGGACATCGCCTTGTCGAGCTGGCTGATGATCGCGATTTCACTGGCCGCGCTGGCACCTGCCTTGCGGCTGGCATCGACCTGGCGCTCTTTGGCGCCCGTGGCCTTGTCGATGCCCTGAGCGGCCTCGTTCTCGGCCTGGCTGATCTTCTTGCCGGTGTTGGCCAGGCCCTCGCCCGACTTGCCGAGATCATCAATCGCCTTTTCGGCATCGACCGCCGAGTCGACCAACTTGTCGAGATCGTCAGCCGCCGTGGATGCCGACGAGGAGTTCACCTCGATGCCGAGGGACGCGAAAGTGGTGCTCATTTACTGTCCCTCTGTTCCGCCATCACCCGCAAGGCTTCGGCTTCCATGACGCGGATATCTGGAAAGACGTCGGCGACCTCTGAGCGGGTAAGTCCGAGGAATCCGGCGACATGGCGAATTGACGTGTAATCGAGTCCGGTAGCGCCGCACGCGCCTGTACGCCACTGAGTGCCCATGGCCTCGAAGACCTTGAAGGCTTGCCATACATCAGGCCAGACCTCACAGATCTCATCGGGTATGTCACGAAGAGAAAGGCCGAAGGCCGCCAGCGATTCGGCTGACGGCCCCGGCTCGTACAGCTTGCGGGAGACGCTTAGGAGTTTCCCAGGCGTGCGTTGCTGAAGGCATCGGAATAAGCGGCCAGTACCGCGCCGGGAGTGGTGGCGATGGATTTGACGAGGATGCGCAGGTTCTCGTCGGTGAACTCTTCGGCGATATCCCAGCCGGCGACGATCGCCTTCAACTGTTCGACCTGCAGATCAATCAGCAAAGCCGTGAACTGCTCAATGCCGGCCTCTTCCGCTTTCTCCTTGAGCGCCTTATGACGCTCACCCCACTCTGCGTAGAGGCCAGCCAGTTCAGTCCGATCGCGATATTTGAATTCGAACTCAACGCTAACCGGATCGCCGCCGACCGTTGGCAGCATGACGACGTGCTTGAAGGTTGGATTCCGGGCGAGTGTGAACTTTGCCATGTGCCTTCCTTACGCCGAGGCGCTATAGCGGGTTGGGCGGCCGGTCAGCGCGATGCTGATAACGCGGGTCATCAGGTTGTTGCGCGACATGGTCGGGGTCGAGGTGATCGAGACGTAGCCGTTGTAGATGATCCGGCTGCCGCCCGGCAGGTTCAGGCGCAGAACGCGGGCCTGTTTGTCGTCGTCAGCCTCCTCGCAAACATCGACATAGGGCTGCGACGGATCGTCGGCGACCGTGATGGTCAGCGTGATCGGGTTCTTGGTCGTGGGCATCTGTCGGTCATCGTCGTCAGCCAGGAAGCCGAACGTCAGAAACTGCTGGTCGCCGCCGCTCGACCCGAGCTCGGTGATTTTCGAGATCTCGGTGAAGGTCGTCACCTCGCGCGCGGCACCGACGCCCGAGCCGGCCGGATACTGCTGAATGTTCGTGGTGTTCACGCCATCGAGCGCAAAGGTGCCGCTGGCAATCTCGCCGACTTGCACGGCGCGGCCGTCCAGACGGGTCCAGCCAGAGCTGAGAGCGACAATGTCGCCTTCGGCCAGTCCGTGCGCTGCAGCGGTCGCCACTGCCGGATTGGCATTGGTCAGGGCGGTGAATGGGATTGCAGCGCCATAGGCGGAAGCAATTTCGAACGTCGCGCCGTTGGGCATTTGAATGCCGGCCATGGGGTTTTCCTCTCTTCAGAAATGACAAAACCCGCTCAATGGCGGGTTCTGGGTTTGCCCAATGGGCGGATTAGTTGGTGTCGGCGCGGTACGCGAACGAAACCGGAACGGTGTAGGTCGTGTCGTCTGGGATACCTGGCCCTTGATCGACTGGCGTCATGGTCACCACGGTCAGTGCCTTCTTCGTGATTCGCTCGTACAGCGGAAACAGCGCGGCGATCTGGTCAGCCAGCGCGCCCGCCGCGCCGCGATACTTGCCCGCCGGCGTCACGATGCTGACCTGAAAAACGCCGGTGAAAAGCTTGTGATCGCCGGCAAGCGTGTCGCTCGCGGTATCGCCCGGCAGAGTGAAAGCTCGCAGGTAGGTGACGCCATTACCGGGTTCATAAGCCTCATTCTCGACGACAACCTTGAGGGGTGTCGGCAAAGCCTTCGCCCAGGCGATCAGCCTGGCCTCGTAGATCGAAGCGATGATGTTGTGGCTCATACCTGGTTGTTCCTGATGGCTTCGTCGACGATCTGCTGGAACCGCGCGAGCGTGATGCGCACCATGCCGCCCGGTGCCTGTTTGGAATGGCCGTACTCGAGCGGTACCGCATATGGCAGGTTGTTAACGATGTACGCCGTTTGCCCGATGGTCAGTTGCTCGACCTGAAGCCTGATCTTCGCCAGCGTTACGCCGCCAGCCGGATCGACCTGATCAAGCTCACCTTCAGCAGGCGCCCCGATCGAGAATTGCCAGTTGCCGCGGAATCGGCCACCGACGTAATCCTTGCCGGCAACCAGTCCATTCACGTTGAAGTTCTGGTCGCGCTCGGTTTTTGTCAGCGGCTTCGCATACTTCACGCCGCGCTTCAGTTTGCCGGCTTTGGTGAAATTACTCTCGTCAAGATTGATGATCGTGTTGCGCACGGCGACTTTGAAGTCATAGGCATCGGCGGCGCGGGTGTTGGTTGCGCGATGCGCCACGTTCGCGGCCCAGATCTCGGGGTTACCCACCGGTGACATGCGGATGACGCTGCTACCGATCTCGATCACGATTTCGCGGAAGGTGGCGTCGAGCCCTGCCTGGGCCTGCTCGGCAAACTGGCGGATGTTCTCGGCAAAGCTGCCGTTGAGGCCTGAGTATTTGCTCACGACCGCACCTGCAACTCATAAAGGATCGGCGTCCCGGCGGGATTCACCTCTTTCAGCGGAGGTACAATTGACCAAGCGCGCCCCTGAATGATCACTTTGTTCAGCAAGTCCGGCACCCACTCCAGGCCCTGCGCGGCGATCTTGAGCTTCTTGTCGCCCTGCTTGATGAGGCTGTTGTTCTGGAATTCCTGACCGGTGAAGTCGAGCAGGATGCCTTGGGCGGTCTGTTCAATGGTGGCGCCCGGTGAATCGCCACCTGTTTCAGGATCGTACTCGCCCGGCTGCGTCTTGCTAATGGTCACTGACTGGCCGAACTCTGTGATCATCTCCAGAGCCATCACGGCCATTTCGTCGTAGAAGGCCATGGTGGCTCCGCTTCAGCTATGCGCGCACTGCGAACAGTCCGCGCTTCTGTAGATAGTCGGCAAACTGAGTTGCGCTCGGTCGGTCCGGCGCCGCCGGTAACAGTCGGCCGCTGGTGTTTGGGATAGTCGCGTATTCGCGGGTTACCGCGCCCTCGACACGCTCAAGCGTTACCGCGCCTTTGCGCTTCTCGATCGGGTCGACGTCGTCAGTGTGGATCTCGGCAGCCAGCGCCATCTGGCCGTATTGGATTCGCGCCGGTAGGTAGTTGTCAGGCTTGATCTCGCGGTCCAGCTCAACGCCCCGGCGCGGCCAGCACAGTGCCTGCTCGCTATTGGTCTTCCGCCCTTTCCACGTCATGCCATCCATTGCCAGCGCAGCCCGGCGCAACAGCGCTTCCTGCGCTGGCACCTCCGCCGGGATGGTCACGCCGAACTTCACGGCGTACATGGCCAGGTCTTCGGCGGATGCGTAGCTTTCGGCGTCAGGCTTGCCAGTACCGTCCTCGATGATGAGAGTCATGAATCAGCTCGCTGTGGTGTTCTGGACCGGATGCCACGTTATCGGGCACCCGGGTTATTACGCCTGCTGCAGGTCAGCAACTGCCTTTTCCAGCGATTCTACCGAAGCATTCGCCCGATACGTCACGTTGGCGGCGTCGAGTTGCGCTTTGAGGTTCGCGATCTTCTCGCCATTGTCGACCGGTTCCGCTGCCGCCTTCAGGCGTTCGACTTCAGCGCGGAGAGATTCCACCTCGCCGGCCAAATTGTCACGTTCACCCGTGAGGGTTTCGAAACCCTCGTGAATCGCTTTCAGCGCACTGAACAAGCGGATTGGCAGTTCGCCGGCGCCCGGGTGTTCTAGTTCGGACAGACCTTCAGCGGCTTCGATCAGTCGCAGGATGCCGTCGCGCTCGGCATTCAGCGTGGCGTTGTCCTGCTCCAGGCTGGCAATGACCGCAGCGCCACCTAAATCAACCGGCTCGTTGATCAAAGGTTTCGTCACCGATACTTCGACGCCAAGCGCCTCATAAGCGTCGACCACTTTAGGCCAGTCGCCAATCACCACCGCGTGCGTCACACCCGCTTCAGGCCGATCAAAGTGCGCCGGATTGCGGTAACGCTTTTCCGGATCGAAGTCCGAATTTTGAGTGGAGTAAACCAGTTCCATAAAAGTCTCCGTAGCGGCCATTGCTGGCCGCTGTCAGGGCCAGTATCAGCCGCCGGCTGGTGGCGTGGTGGTCAGGGTGATCAGCACGCCAGCAGTCACCTTGTTGCTGTTGGAATGCTTGACCCAGTTCGCAGCCGAACCCACAGCCGCCAGCGTAGGGTTCGCGCCGCCGGCGGCTTCCTTCCAGCTGTAGCCGAGCACATCGATGTTGACGGTGCCTTCAGCGCGGTAGCCGATACCCAGGTTCTCTTCGTCGTTCACCGCGTAAGAACGGAAGCCGGGCGCCTGGGATTCAGTGATCACAACAGCGTTTGGCAGCAGGCCGAAGATCACATCTGCGGGCGCGGTGTCGGTGACCAGCACCGGCTTGCCGAGAGTGCCTGGCAGGCCGCCGTAGATGACGACACCGGCCTCTTCGTAAACCTTGTTCGCGATCGCCTCGTCGACAATGTCGAAGTAAGCACTGGAGTGCATGACCCACAGCGCGATGCGGCCGAACTTGTCACCGAACTTGCGCATGCCGCGGGTCAGGGTCTTCTTGCCGTCGTTCTCGATGTTGGCCGATACCACCATGTCAGCGTTGGAGCTGATGGAGGCGCGCAGCGCAGCAGTGGCGTACTGGATGAAACCTTCCAGAGTGGCGTCAGCAACGTCGGCGCCGATGATCTGGGAGAACTCGTCGACCGGACGACCACGGCGCTTGAATGCCTCTTCGGTGGTCTGGTACGGACCGTACTTCCACGGCGCCTTGACGCCAACGGCTTCGCCCGTGCCGATCTTCTTCGCGGTCACCTTGCCGGTGGAGTTGACGTCGCGATGCTCCAGCGAGCCGCCGATCTTGTAGAACGAGCGCTTGCGGAAGTCGCCTTCGATCAGCTCGTTGTCGAGCACGATCGCGCCGTTGGACGATGCGTTGAACACATCCAGGTTGTCCTGGACGCGCTCCAGGTATGCGGTTTGCGCCTCATCGTTGTAGATGATCAGGTCGCTGTTCACAGTTGTTGGCATGGGTGGATCCCCTTACTTGGGCAATTGCAGATATGCGGTTTGGCCGTGCTTGCGCTGGTAGTCGCGCTTTTGCTCGGCAGTCATTTCGGAGCGCTTGAATGCAGCCTGGCCGCCACCCCCGCCCGGGGCTTGTGTCCCTGAAGCCCTTGGCCACAGATGAGGTGCGCTTTCGCGCAAGGATTCCGCCCATTCGAGCGGAGTCAGAGGGGTCTTGCCGTCTTTACCGAGGATCACCTGGCCGGATTCATCAACGGCAACCGCTTCGCCCTCTTCGTTCAGCGAGAACACGCCTTTGGCGCGCAGGATGATGTCGTCGGTTGCTTCAGGAAGTGCGCCGGCTTTGAGTGCTGCACCGCGTACCGAATCGCCCAGGACTTTGCCCTGGAACTTGGCGGCGAATGCTTCGGCCTTTTCGGCCCGCGCGGTGACAGTCTTCAACTGCTTGTCGTAGTCGCCACGCAGGCGCTCGGTGCGACGATTGAACACCTCGTCCACCTTACCCTCAGTCAGCAGCTTGGTTTCCTCGTCTTGGCCGGCGCGGCTGAGCAGGCCTTTGACGGCGTCAATGTCGATGCCCTCAAATTGCGTTTCGAACTGGGTCAGCTTGCCGGTGGTTTCCTTCAGCTTGCCCAGCAATTCGGAGTTCTTGGTTTTCAGACCAGATACGGAGGCCTCAACGGCAGTCGCGATAGCGGCCTTGATTGCCGGATTGTCCAGGTCGATTTCGTTTTCTTCTGCCACGTTGATGCACCCCTTGGGTATGTGTTGCCCGCTTTGCAGGCATAAAAAACCCCGGCTAATGCCAGGGCTGTTGATTCAGCGGGACGGTTATGGAGTGATGCCAGAGCAACGAATCCTTCCCCCCGTCGTTAGCGTGAGTTCAACCCACGGGTAGCTTCCCTGCAGCCGTTTTTTCACCAGCTGGTAGATTTCTTCTTTGCGATCAACTGGCCCTTCAATCGGAAAATCATCAAAGCCGCCCGTTCCACTTGGGTAGCTAGCCAGTAGCTTGAAAAAAGACTCAATCAGATCACCAGTCACCCTTACACCCTGTTCGAACTTCATACCCATGTATCACCTCACTGTTGATTCAGGTGCCATGGTAAGGGCATTTTCAAGGGTCAAAACTTGGTGGTTTGCATGGTGTCTAGAGCCCTGCTCGCTCAAATGCCAGCGGCTCAAGTCCCTTCATTTGCGCTAGGGTCAGCGGCGCGAAATTGCGATCTAGCTGTAGTTCGGCAAAGCGCTCGACGCTCAGTCCCCCCTCGCGGAACAGCTTGGCCCGCACCGGCCCAAGAGCCACGTCCTGAAACGACGCCGGCTGCTGCTGTAGCCAGTGGTAATAATCGAGGCTCGCACTGACCTGCCCCGCTCCACCTGCGCCCACCGCCGCCCGCGTGGCGCCCTTGGCGAACATCTCGCTGAACTTGGTCAGCAGGATGAACGTAGTACGGCAATTCGGGTGGAACGGTGGACGCGGCCCGGAATCGACCGGGAATCGTCGCTTATCCATCGACCGACACTGCTGGCTGGTCCTGCTGTCCAGCGTGGCGACCATCTCGACTTCGGACACGATGTCCGTATTGGCCTTGGCCACCTCCATGCGCGCCTGAGACGACACATGCTGAATCGCGGTGTGCACAACCGTGCTGGCATTGCGGTTGGTGGTAGCAAGAATGCCGTCCTTGTAGCCGGCTGCCTTGGTGCCGCGAATGTTGCGGATGATCTGGAAGTTCGTTTGACCTTCGAAGAAGCCCTGCCGGATCGTACCGGTGACGCGCTCGCGCTCAGCACTAGTCCAACCCTTGATGAACGACTTCAGCAGCTTACCGCCGCCGGTGCCGCGCACACTCAGGGGATTGGTCAGCACCGCGGTGCGGATAGCCGCTGCCGTAGGCGCGACCACATCCAACGAAACACCCACCGGCGCCGACCGGGCCAAGCTCGACGCTTCAAACTCAGCCTCGTAATTGGCGATGTCGATTAGGTCGAGGTTCAGTTGCGCGCTGTAGCGGTCGAAGATGCCTAGCAGCAAGCTGTCGACCTCTTTCAACAGCGCCTCCAGCCGCTTCACGTTGTACTCGGTCAGATTCGATTGAGTGAGCCTGTCGCGAATAGAGCGGTCGATCTCCTTCAGGAAGGGGGCGAACTTGCCGACCTCCCCTGCCTTCAGCTTTTCGAGGAAGACCGCGTGACGAATCGTGGCGTCAAGGATTGCTTGGTTTGCCGCCATCTACTTTGTCCTCGTCATCCAGACCCAAGCCGTCGCCCTGCTCTGCTAGCTCACCGTCGATTTGCTGGTCTGTGCGCTCGGGCGCGATCAGGCCCAACTTACGCAGATAGGCTCGAAGATCCGCTTTGGCGAAGCCGCCGTTCTGCCAGAGGCCGACCAATGCGGTGATCATTTGCGGATCAGCCGTCAGTTCCACGAACTCCTGATTGATCTGGTAGGCGACCTTCGCGTCATCGACGCCCATGTAGGTGCAGCACCACATGATCGCCCGGGTATACGCCTCGCTTACGTTCGCCACACACCCGGCAAGCACCGAAGTCGATGCAGACTGATCACCACGGGCTTCGGTAGCCGTCTTGGACGAGAGAGAAGCCACCACCATTCGGGCGCCAAGTTCGATCATCATCTGGTTCTTATCGGCCATGGCCTCCTTCACCAGCGTGTTCGGCAGCGGCTGGGCATATCCGAACTGACCACCAGTTGGTAGCATCATCGGAGCGCGGGAGCCGACGTAAACGCCGTTCTTCTCCATCCAGTCGCGCCACTGCTCATCCAGACCGGAAATCCAAGGCTGGGCTTGGCCGCACCAGAAGACGCTGTCTTCATAGTCAGCGCTGTTCCGGTAGTGGCCCAGGTTGATCATTGCAATGTCGTATAGCGGTGACTCGTCAATGCTTGGGTCATTGTTCTGTGCGCCTACGAAGGTGAACGGGATCTCTTTCAAGCGCCCGGCGGCTCCTGTGGGCTTGAACTCCTGAACAACGGCCAACGGCCCGCCACCTTTCGGCCCGGATCGGCGCCAAACGCGGCAGACAAAGCCATCATCCTCGAGAGCCAGTTCCCGGTATTGTTCGACCACCTTGAAACCGAAGCCGTCTTCGATCTCCGGCGACTCGCGCAACACCACCAGGGTCAGCACGCAGTGTCCGTTCACCATGCCTGTGCGCCAGTTGATGATGTCTTCGGCGCAGTACGACAGGATCACGGAGTGCCCACCGGTGCCGCTGTCTTGGTGATAGTCGACGTACAGACCATGCCGCCCAGCCTCAAGCACCTTTTCGAGCGTGCCCTGCGAGTGCTGGTAAATGCTCACCCCGGAGCCGTTGGCGTTGTCCTGCAGATACTCCATCTTCTTCGCAACGACCAACGTCGGGTCTTTGTGAAACGCCAAACCGAGCAAGCCATTGCGCGTGTGACCGGTGGCGTTCTTGAACACCGCCCGTTCGCGATAGGCCTTGTTTCGGTCTACGTTCTCCGGCGACTTGTCGTGAGCATTGATGTACGGCAGTCGGTGAACAACGCGGTGCTGACCGGCGCAAACATCGCGCACGGTTGCCCAGCGATCCAGCACTTCGATGTAGTCCGCCCGTTTGAAGGAGACGTCGTTGCTCATCGGGCGTATCCCATTTTGATGGCGGTGACCGGTTTGATGATCGGGTACTCGCGGTGAATGAAGTAACCGCCGCCGTCGTTGGCGTGGTCGTTGCCTTGGCTCTTGTCAGGTTCGCCGTTGGGCGCCCAGATCTGCTGTTCCAGGCCGTCGGCGTAGGTCGGGCATGTAAACGGGTTGACCAGGTACCGCCGCTCGCCCTGCGCGTTGCAGAACATGGCGTTCATGGCGTTGATCCGATCCTTCACCGGCGGGTTGGCAGCCGGCGCGATGACCGTGAAGCCGGCCTGCTTGAGCATGGCGATATCGGTGAGGCTGGCATTGACCGACTTGCGCGAATCGCCGGACGCGTCCGGGTAAATCCGTATCTCGCAGGTCTTCTTGTAGTCGTTGCCGGTGTGTTCCCAGTACCGCTCCTTGATCCGGCGGATCATGTCCGGCGTGTCGTAGCCGTCCATCAGCTCGTCCACGGCGCGCGGCAGGCCCTGATCACGTTTGACATGGGTGATCGCCGCCATCTTGCCGACGTTGAAGTCCATGCCGATGAACAGCGGCTCGCCGGGCTGGACCGTGTCGAGGCACTGGTTCAGCTTGCGGTCGTAGGCGTGGTAGATCGACCCGGATGTCAGGTTGACGAACTGGCCGTTCAGGTAAGCGCGGATCAGTTGCTCGGGGTACGACTCCATCAACGATGCGATGTAGTCGTCAGGCAGGTTCAGTTCGTTGTCGAAGGTGCTGGCCTGGATCAGCCCATACATTTCCTTCAGCGCCGGCTTGTCGCGCAACTGCTTCACGAACTGGAGAAAGACGAACTTGAAGCCTTCCGGCGTTGTGGTCACGTCCACGCCGTTTTTCAGCCCGGGCATGTTGTACCGCATCCGAGCAATAATCTTGCGCCAGGCCTGCTGCGCCTTGATCGACGTCAATACGTCCAGCTCGTCGACCAGAGCGTGACCGATCTTGAAGCCCACGATGGTCTGCGGCTTCTCCATCGAACGGCAAATCACAGTGCCGCGATACTGCCGGCCGCTGTAAATGTGAACCTCATGGTTCGCCTGGTTGATCTTGGTCTTCAGCCCCCAGTCGTTAGCCACCTCCTCAATCGTGGGATAGAAGATGTCGCGGATCTGCGGGTAAGTTGGTGCGAAGTAACCAGCGTTGACGCCCGGCCACTCCATGAAGTGCTTGCTGAGCGCCGAGCATCCCACCCAGGTCTTTCCGGAGCCGAATCCAGCAACGAATGCGCGAAACTTGTGGGGTAACAGGAGGAACTGCGACTGCGGAACGTTAAGGCTCGGCATTCGGCTTCCTCGCATCCACTACGTCGACTTGAATGCGCGTCGGGATCGCTGGCTCATCGTCTGGCTCATCCTTGCGATGGCGATTGACGTAGACGTCGCCGACTTCCTTAGCTGCCTGCTCGAGGATCTGCATTGCGAGGCCGATATTCTTCATCGTCTCGGCCCGCTCGACAAACCGGTTCATGGCGCGCAAGCGGTATGCACGATTCGCGATAGGGATCTCAGCGGTTTCTTCGCGGAAGCGCTTGCGGGCGTCTTCAAACATCGTCACCCAGCGCTTGGCCAGGCCTTTCCCTGATGTCTTCGTGGGGTCGTGTGTCTCCACCTGCTGGCGGGTCACCGATATCCCGTATTCCTTTTGGACGGCTTCAACAACCTGTGAAGGCGTGTCGAAGCACGCCAAGGCCTGAACGATAAAGGCCTTCACGTCGTTTTGAAGGGCTGCCATAGATTTTCATCCGTCCAGAGCCTGTCCAGAATCAGGCCGACTTGAGCAGACAGGTTCCGCAGGCCCTCGCAATGTTCATTTTCCCTACCTCGGCAGGTTTGTTTGCAGCGTCCACCAGCTCTCGAACCGCCGGGCTTGCACCGTAGCGACGGACAACACCGACGAACTCTTCAACGTCGTGTCCGCGCATCTCAAGCTTTGGCAGGCCTTCCTGGGTGAACTTGGGTGCGCCGTACTGATCCTTCGCTTGGGCGATGTGATACAGCTCATGTTCGACCAGAGCGCAGAAGTCAGCGTCGCTGCACTGGGCGCAGTAGTCGGCGGCCAGAGTGACGATGAAAGCCGGCACGTCGCCAAACCAATCACGCATCTGCTGTTCCATCCGGGCCTTCTGCCAGCCGCCGGCGCGGAACGCTACCTGCTCAGCCTGGCCAACAACAGTGCGACCCTTCTTCGTGAAGGCAGCAGACGCCCACATCACACGAATGTCCGCATCGATCAGATGGGCGTGCTCTTCGTTGTGGATGCTTCCGGTGTCAGCGAGGATCTCGGCTTGGAGCCACTCCCACACCTCGGGAGCAGGAGTCAGGCGGATACCAAAGTCAGATAGGTCAGACAGATCAAGCACTGAGCTAGGTGGCGTGGGCCTTTCCATCTCGCCTCCTCATTGGCATCCAAGAAAACTTCGATCAGTGCAGTTCCGATAACCACCCGAACAATTCCAACTATCATCTTCGGAAGCCACACCATGGGAATGCGCCTGCAAGGAGACTGCTCGAATTGGATATCTTTTACTCGAAGCTGTTATTTATAGCCCTCCCCGCACTCCTTCTCCTTCTGTACATAGGTTTTGGCCTGTTCGACCAAATCAGACCTAAGGGAGTCGTCTGGGGAGCTTGGAAAACGCATTCCTACTCAGGAGCTTTGGGCTTTGGAGCTGGAATATCTTTAGTTTTTGTCGTTACGTTTTTACTGAGAAAGACCTACCCAGGCAGGTTGGAAATTTACGTATTCAGCGTGTCGCTTTTGAATGCGTATCTGTATACCGCTACTGCTTTGATCGTGAACGTTCGCTACTTCGTGAATCGCCGACAAAAGCGCGCTGAAGCCCTCAGCGCGTCGGACACGCCTCAGCCAAACGATCGCCCATCCCGGTAGGCTCGTTCGATCGCCTCCCAGTCGGGTTGCTTGGTCGTCATGGGGAATCCTTATTGCGTGTCGCGACACAATTAGCTGATTCGCGAAACGTGTCGCGACCTACTTGGCTCGACGCTCGATCCCGCCCGGCGCCTTGTCACATCGCAGGCAGTGCTCACAGTTCAGCGTTCGGCACAGCCAGGCTTTCACCCGCTGCCAACAGATGACCATGAAGATGTGGCGCATACCGGCAAGGGCCAGCGAGACGTGCAACGTGATACCGGCAGTGGTTGGGCCGATGATGAAAATGTTCTGGTTGCGGCTCATCACCACAAACCCGCTGATGGCGATCGCTGAATAGATCAGCTTGCCGAGGATTCCGTCCCGCACTCGACCGCTCAGAACACACCAGGTCGCCCAGAAGGCAATCAAGCCGCAGGAGATGGAGTTGATCAGTTCAAGATTCATGGGTTGCCTCCCCCGAACCGCTGGCGAATGAGCGCCCAGAGGTCAGCGGCTTTGATGGCTCGATTGATGGCTGCGAGCAGTGATCCGCCGAATGTGCCCAGCAGGAAGCCAATACCCGCGACGATCTTCGGCTCTGTCACACCCAAGTAGGTGCTGACCATGCTCGTCAGGTACAGCGAACAGGCGATGCCCGTGATCAGGAAGATCAGCCAGGCGCGCCAGTCGGCCAGATCGTCTTTGTGCCACCAACTCGCGACGACAGCGCCGACCAGTCCTGCGATCAGCAATTCAAACCTGTCGATCTTGTCGAGCAGGCGCTGCAATAACTCCATGCGCTCGACTCCGTGGGGTGCATGTTGAATAGGTCGGCGTCCTCTGCACTCCCAGCTCGGAGCAATGGGTGTGGGGAGCCGAAAACGAAAAAGCCTCGACCTCTGTCAAGGCCATGAATTAGCGGCGTTTAAGCCATTCGATGTGGATGAGAGCGCCAATGCCAAACAGTATTACGGCTCCCGCGGCGACCAAAAAAATAAGCAGTGGCCACCCAGTTAGATCTCCGCGGCCGCATGCTGCACTGGCAGCGGTGCTGGCAGCCACTACTGGGAGGGTCGCAAGCGCCATATCAAACTCCAGATGCAAAAAAGCCCCTGCAAGTGCAGAGGCCCTGAATAGGTGCGCTCGTCTTTCCGAGCTGTCGGCCAAAGACCTTCTCAACGTCGACGCCCCTTTGCATCGATCTCGCTGATCCAGTCTCGCGCCACCCTGCAGCATTGGTGAGGTCAGGGTACGCGGGCTGCCGGTGTTGATTCCGTACGTCGCACTATCCGGCTATCGACGTCCAGGCATCCCCCGAAGGGCCACCCTGGCTGTGGCGAACCTGAATCAGAAATGAAAAAGCCCAGCGCGACGGCTGGGCTCTGTTACGCAGGGAGATAGAAGATCATGGAGTCCAGTAAGCAATCTTGCCGCTTGCACCAACAGCTACAAAATTGCCTTTGCCGTAGGCAACGCTCCGGATATCGGTTCCTGCAAAAGTGTTGGCTTGCTGAACCCAGCCGATCCCATCCTCGGAAACGGCTGTCTTGCCGCCGTCGCCGACAGCTACATACTTGCCATTACCGTAAGCAATGTCGCGGATGATGGTTCCACCGAAACTGGTATCTTCAACAGCAGTCCAGCTAAGCCCATCGGATGAATATGCCATCTTGCCATCCGCACCAACGATAAACATTTTCCCGTTGCAAAGCTTCATGGAAAGGATGGTGCTATAGCCGAAGGTGCTGGTTCTGGTCGTGAATGTTTGCGGATTATCCGTCGCCATCTTCACAGCGCTAAGCAGCTTCCCATTCGATCCCGCAATCAACACAAAACTGCCAATGACGTTGACGCAGTGCACAGTCTCGCTAGAAGTGAAGGTCGTAGTGCGCTCCACCTGGCCTGACCAATCGCCATAACGGGAAAAGACTTTACCGTTAGACCCAACCAGTATCCAGGTGTAGTTCTCGCCGTAAATTGGCTGATAAAAGACAATGCCTTGCAAGTCTGCGGACGCGCGAACAGTTGCCGTAAGGTCTGTCCAAACCCTTTCAGGGTGGTCTGTGCTGCCGAAGAACAGATTGCCGGATTGAGAAAGGGCTTGAAGCGATGACCCAATACCGTTCCAGTACAGCTCGTTGAGGACCTTTCCGCTATCAGAGGTGAGGGCGCCCTTAAGCTTGGTCCACGCTGTACCAGTTGCGCCTCCGCTGACAACCTGAGTGGTTGTGGGAAGACCGTTGCCACCAACCGCATAAAACTTGCCTTGCGCAAAAAGCACGCGCCTAAGCATGCCAGTGTTATCCACCGGTTGTACTTGAGTCCAAAGATCTTCCAAGGTTTGAGACGCTGAGTTTGCGTTTTCCATTTTAAACTCCGTTACTGAGCTGATTTAAGTTCAGGCCTCTATATTGGGCGTATGGCGCTCATGGGCGATTGCTCGAGGCTCGCGGCCTTCACATGATTCAGCGTCCCGCATCGGGAACATTTGATCTGGAGCTCGGTAAACTCACCCACCCGGGCGAGAAGTCTGTTGCATTTTCCGCATCTGCATTCTTTTAACATCTGCAAGTCCATTTGGTTTTCTGCTAGGCTCCGTCCCGCTCGCGCGAGCAGTGAGGGCCTTGGCTGGCTTGCAGGCTCTATCTGCGATCTGGCGTCTCTTCTGGGTGTTACCGCACCCTTTGGAGTCGCCCTCTCTTTTTCTCCGCGCATAAAAAAGCCCCGAACTTGTCGGAGCTTTTTGCTATCTGGCGGGCATAAAAAGCCCGACTCAGTGGGCGGGCTTTTTTGCTTCACTCCTACACACGCAGGAATGACAGGATGGGATTAATTTCGCTCATTCGCTCACTGATGTCAACAGGTAATCACGCAGCCTGTTCAATCAGCAAGCCTTCTGCCTCCAGAATGTCAGCAGCGTGCGCCAGAGCCTCGTCGACCAAGACGTCAGCAGCCTTGCCGATATCCTGCCGCCACCGGCGTCGAGTCGACTCCGGGGTGCCGTCGTTGTCCCAGGTGTTCATGTCGTAGAAGCTGTCCTTCAGCACGATCATGTCGGCCGATCGCGATTCGTCTCTCTTCGCCTTGGCTTGGCCTGCTGCCAGCGCAGCCTTCACTACTGCTTCGCGACGCCACTCCGGTGCATCGAGCGGGATCTCGACGGATACGGACGTGGCCACCTTCGGCCGCGCCCCCTTCAACTGCGGGATAGCCCAGGCAGTGGTCGCCTTGAACAGGAACAGCTTCGGGGCCGGGGTGTTGATGAGGGTCTGCAACGCAGAGATGGCCTGCACCTTGCGCCCCTTGTGGGTGCTGTACTTCGCCACCAGCGCATCCCAGTGCTTCTGCTCGAGCGCACTGTGCAAACGAGCAGACACCCAGCAGTCCACCTGCGTGCGGTCGATGGTGTCGGCACCACGGGAGCGAACCAGTGTAGCCAGATCACCGCCCTCCTCCTCGTCGGCAGAGTTGTACAGCTTCTGCCATGCCTGTTTGCTGGTGTTGTCGATCGCCTCGGCCGCGAGGGCGGAGACAACTGCGTTCAGAACACCTGGATAGATCATGCTACAGCCCTCTTCAGTTCGCGGGTCTTGGCCCGGTATTCGGCGGTGATCGCCTTAAGTTCTTCTACGGTGTGTTTGCGTGGTTCGTGGTCGGCTTCAAGCGCTTCGACTTCCGCAAGGCCGATGCGGGCGATCAAGCCGGCGCGGAAGCTTTGCGAAACCGTCTGGCCCTTTCGGGCGAACTTGGATGAGCCGGCGTTGCAGCTCTTGCACTGCAACCAGATGTTGTTCGGTACCAGTCGCAGCTCTGGCCGAGCGCCCTTGCCGAGATAGTGGCCCGCGTCGAACGCGCCTCCAGTCTTCCAGCCTTGCGCCGCCAGAATCGATTCCTGCGATTCGCCGCAGCTGATGCAGCCACTACCGATGCTCAACTCGTAGGTTCGCCGGTAGTCGCGCACAGCCTTCTCGGCATCCTTGAGGTGATCGGCGCGACTTTTCAGGGCCTCTTTGCGGACTTTGATCTCGCGGCGCCCGAGCTGGGCGATGGCCTTGCGGGCTTTCTCGCTGTTCGCCGGCGCCATCGCGAGCGCGCACTTCGGACTGCACACCGCCTGCCCCAAGCGCTGCGGCGGGAAGCTGATGGCGCACGCCGGGTTCTTGCACTTCTTCGGCTTAGGCCTCTTGATTGGGGGCTCGGCTCTCATCAGAGAAAGTCCTCCGAATTGACGCGCTTTCCCGTGCGACGGAAGTATTCAGCGCTTTTTGCATTGGCCAGCAGCTTGCAGCGGTTGCAACATGAGCCTTTAGCTCCGGACTTAATGGCCTTCGCCGTTCTCAGGACGTAGTAGCCGCAAACACACTTACAAACCCACCGAGCCTTTGTTTCGGCCGATATGCCAAGCGCGATCAGTCGACCGAACTTAATCCCTGCGAGGTTCAAGAAACCTGGCAAGCACAGCTCAAGATCGGTCGGCTGCCGGATCGAAAGCGGAAGCTCCGAGTCGGCGTGCTTCTCATCTACGTGATAATCAAACGACTCACCGCGCGACACGACTCGCGCCGCCACGGAATTCACCGGGCGATCATTTCCATTTTTCATGCAGCCTCCTGGCTCAGCAGATCATCGAAGTACACACCCTGCTGTGCGAAGCGCGCGACGATGCGGTCGGTGTAGGCAACGCCTTGGGCGCGATTGAACAGGCTGGTCACCGGGAACCCGTCAGGGCCGAAGAGCTTGCACTCCCCCATCAGGGCGAGCTTCGCCTCGTATGACAGGTGCCTCATCACCCGATACCACTCAGCCTGAAAACCGGCGTCCTCGTTCAGTAGGATCTGCACGCCGATGTGCAGCTTGCAGTAGCAGCGGGCGTCGGCCGGGTCGCCGATCTGGGTCATCTCGGAGATGCGCTTGTACATCGCGAACCAGAGACGGTTCTGGTCGAGCGTGCGGTCTTTGCCCGGGCGCAGCGACACCACGACGAACTTCTGGTCGCGATACATGGCGCTGAGCCGGGTGATCGCCTCGGAGAGCTTGGTCTGGCAGTTCACGGAGATTTTGTCAGCCATGATCCACCCCCTTGTTCATGCTTTTTTCGTTGCATAAAATCTGCTCACCAGCCTCATGCGCGCGCGAACCTTTCGGAAGTCTGAGCGAAAGCGAGAGGCTGGATTCTGTTCCTTCCCCGCCCGCTCGACTGTTAGCGGAATGCTCAAGATCTCCCACAACCTCGCACGCGATGGCAAACGCCGGGTCGCCCAAGCGAGTCGATTGCATGATGCGTGTCATGCCTTCGAGCAAAGCGTCGTTCTGTTCCTGAAACTGGCCGGCACCACGCTGCAGCGCTTGCACCTGCCCACGTAGCGCAGCGTTCTCCGCGTTGACGTGGCTGAACTGCGTGGCGATGTGTTCTTCCAGCGACACCTGGTCACGCTGCCAGTCGATCTCATCGTGGTAGTAACCGAAGCGCTCGCAGAGGCTACGGTGGAAGTTTTTGAAAGCCTCGTCGAGACGGTTTCGCTCAGCCTGGACGGTTCTGAAATCCGTTCTCAGTGAATTGATGGCGCGCATGCTTGCACCCTCACTCAGCCCTCTCACCTCGGCCAAAAGGTGCAAAACTGCAGCTGGATTGGCGGCAGCGATGAACGCCTGATTCGAGAAGTTTTGCGTGATGTCGTTCGGTCGACGGGCATACATTGAAACCATCCCAATATGACGGTCAGCGGAGTTGATGCTTCCTTCGTGATGCGAGTTATCAGCAGTCCACGGTCCAGGTGTCGCAGCCTCGGCCAGCCGTTTAAGTTCGGTGTAATCAGTCATGTCCGTTGCTCCGTGTTCTTCCTGCCAAACTTGGCCAGCAGTTGCGCCCGAGCTGCGGCGCCTGTGGTTGGTACACCCTGAGTGGCCAGCAGTCGTGCTTGGCGCTGGCTGGCGAATTCCTCGGCCAGTTCCAATTCGCTTTTCTGGCTGTCGTGCCCGATGCCCGCGGCGATCTTCCCGTCCAGTGGCTGTTTGGTCTGCGCGCGGCGCAGGATCACTTCGTAGTTCCGGTCGAATCTGGCTCGCAGGCCCTTGTCTTCATGCTTTGCCGCTCGCAGGTCGAACAGGCCGGTGGCTTCCGCCGCGAGCTTCACCGCTTCGTGGCTGGAGGTGCCCATCAGCGCCTCAAGCCAGGCGTCGGCCGGCGCAGGCATGCCGAAATCCTCAGGGCTGGGCACGCACATGGCGATGAACTCACCAACGCTCGGCGCGAAAGGCTTCTTGAGCTTCCGGCACTTCTGGATACCGAACTCAATCTGTTCCAGGGAGCGAATACCAGCGTCGGCGAACTCCTTGATCCATTCGGCCTTGGCAGAATCCAGTGCTTCGGTGGAAGGCCACGCTTGACGCCATGCAGGGAAGATCCCGCGCAGCCGGCGGAACAGGTCGTTCACCACCTCGGCCGTCTGCGGAGTTACTTGCAGCGGCTGAACGTGATTGGTCGGCGGCAGGTTGCCCATCGTCGCCATCAGTTGGTTCACCGGTTTCATGGGCTCACCACAAGGTCACAGGCCCACTCAGTGCTATCGAAGTCAGGCTCAGCACTTGGGCGCATCGGGAATGGCTTCACATTCGAGGCCGCCGCGCGATTGCGGTCGTTCAGCACCCACTTCACCAGCATCTGCACCCATTCGGCCTGAGTATTCACCTGACCGCGAGGCTCGTAGTGAGCGGTGAAAGCGCGTCGAGCCTCTTCGGTGAACAGGTTCGGTGCTACGCCTGAGTGCATCGAATAGGTCTTGAGGAGCTTTTGATCAGGATGCCAGTCGAGGGTCATTTCGCTGGGCATGCGAGGATCGACAGCCTCGTGCGTAGAGAGAGGTTCTTTATTCTTCTCTTCTCTAGGTAACGCACCGCTAACGCTGGCGGCGTTACCTTTTGCGTTACCAGATTTGTGTTCTGCAACTCGGCGAGCAGTCAAAGCCCTGTTTTTGGCGGTCTTGCCGTTGTGGCGCTCGAAATGAGGCAGGCTGATAAGGCCGTCAACCTCAACCATCCAGTCGACCAGCTTCATGTATTCGCAGAAGTCGCTAACACCAACGAGGCGGTCGAGTAACTTTTTGGTAACGCTTGGTGCGTTACCTGTTTCGGTTTGCTGATCGAACCAACCCCATACACGCATCAGTTTGCCGACTACCGCATCAGGGTCGATGTTGGCCCACTCCGCGATCTGGCAAACCTCTGGCTTATCCATGGTGCTGAGTTCAAATTTGATCCAGTCCCCGGCCATTACGCGGCCCTCAGTGCTTTGTCGTGAGTGAACAGGCCGTCCCAGTTCTTCTTCATGGGCAGCGCGCCAGCAAGGTACAGGTCGTAGAGGCGCACGGCGCCTTTCTTGAGCAGGACCGGCGTGAAGGCAATGAACGGTTCTTTTCCATGTGGGGCGACTTCGTTCTGGTGCTCGGTCATGTACTTGTCGCGGGCGTAGGACGCCACACGGAAGCGCAGGCCGGATTTGCTCTCGTTGTAGAGCCAGTTGCGGCCCTCAAGGTATTTGCCCACCTGCATGACGTTGACCCCATTGAGGCCCTTGCAGAATTGGGTATGGGTCATCCCCTCCTTGAACAGGTTCTCCATGGAGTGGATTTTCGAGGCCTGGGCCTCGACCTGGATCGTCAGTTGCAGGCGCTGCTGCTCCGCTTCGAAGGCGAGCTGAATAAGGTCCATGCGGGAAAGTTCGCGGGGCTGGGCGATCTGCCCTTCCAGCTCCTGCCAGCGGTCAACCAGCGCTGCGGTGAATTCAGGACTGAGCTGAGCCACGACAACGAAGCTGTCGCGCTTGCAGACAAGGTATTCAGAGGCCTTTCGACCAAGGCTATCGAGGTATTCCCCCACTGGGGGAAGAGCGATCACAGGGTTTCCATTTGCGTCGGTGCGCGCGGCAAGTCGTTCGATGGATTGCTTGACCTTGTCGTGGCGCGAGCCGACCAGGTCGGCGATCTCGCGAGAGGACATAGTGGTACGCGACACGTTTTCAGAATTCGAAAAACGTGTCGCGACACTTTGGGGGGTATTGCTTGAATTGGGTTGGCTCTGCATAATCGGGCCTCTCTAGTTTTGCGAATCAGCCGACCTTCTACGTCGGCTTTTTTGTGCCCGGAATTCAGGCGGCCTTCACTGAGGCATCCATCACGTCTAGGCTCTGCCGAACGTGGTTGATCTCCTGGCGGATCAAGTTTTTCTCGAAAGAACTGACGTGGTTGTCATCCAGCGCCTGGTGCACCGCGATGGTCAGATCGGCGACCTCTTTGCCGACGTTGATCAGTGATTTGGTCAATGCTTGCGGCTCCGGCGCAGCTTTCGCAACGAGGTCGAAACCAAATTCACTCGCCAGTGCAGCCAGAGGGCGCATGTCGCCGGTGTGCAACAGAATCCCGAACAAATGCTCCACGGTCAGGTGGTGTGCGTCGTTGTCCGGATTGGCGCGCTGAAGCAGGCCAACGTGAGGAACGCCCATCTTTGCAGCAAGGGTCTTGGCTTCGTTGTCGAGGACAGCGCTCTGGCAGGCCCGCAGAAAATCTTCCATTCGTAAAACCTCAAATTTGTTTCCGTGGCGCCCTGCCAGTGCGTGGGCGATCATTTGTTCGGGCAGTAAGCAATGACTGCCTTAGGCTGCTGTGCGCTTGGGGCGCGCCGGGATCGGACGAATCTCATTCGCCTCAATACGGCCGTCGTCATAAAGGGTGATTTCGATGCTTCTGCCGGCTCGAACCATTTGCGAGATCGCGCTCTGGTTCACGCCGAGAGCAGCAGCAAGCGCGGCTTGAGTGCCGTGCTCTCCTAGGTATTTGCTCAAAGGGATCTTTTTCATGGAATTTCCACGGCTTGATGTCTGCCATGGATAGTAGCAGCGCTGCTTTTTATCAGCAACAAAATACTAGCAGCGCTGTTTGCTTGGATATCAGCTCTGCTAATACTCTTATTCGTATGAAAATACGTCGCCCCCTCACCCCCGAAGAAGTCGCCGAGAGCGCCAGGCTCAAAGCTATCTACGAACAGCGGAAATCAGCTGCTAAAGCGGCCGGGCGCAGCCTGACGCAGGCGGACGTTGCCGAAGCATGCGGATGGTCCGGGCAAAGCGCATTCAGCCAATACGCCACCGGGAAGGTGCCACTAAATGTTGAAGCGCTGCTGAAGCTCGCAAAGGCGCTCAACTTCGATGCAAGCGAAGTCAGCTCTCGACTGTTATCCACTGTTGCCAGCGTGCAGCAGGACCGCATACAGCCAAGCGTAAAATTAGGAAGCATCGAGACTTGGGACGACGAAACCCCGCTCGATGACGATGAGGTCTACGTCCCCTTCCTTCATGAAGTCGAACTGGCGGCCGGATCTGGCAGGTTTGCGATTGAGGAAAGCGCTAACTCACGCCTCCGCTTCAACAAGAAGGATCTACGCCACAACGGCGTTCAGTTCAGCAACGCGAAATGCGTGAAGGTTGGCGGGAACAGCATGATGCCCGTGCTGCGCGACGGCGCCACAGTTGGCGTAAACGTGGGGAAAAACTCACTGAGCGATATCGTCGACGGCGAGATGTACGCAATCAACCACAACGGTCAACTTCGCGTGAAGCAGGTCTACCGGATCCCGATCGGTATTCGCCTCCGCAGCTTCAACCGTGACGAACATCCGGACGAGGACTATACGTTTCAGCAGATCCAAGAGCAGCAGATCTCGATTCTGGGGCATGTGTTTTGGTGGGCGATGTACTCGCGCTGACATGTCCGTGACATATTAACGGGCTGAAAAAGATAAAAGTATAAAAACGAAAAACACAACCAACACATTACTAAAGCGATAGCCAGGGCTAAAAATGGACAACCAAATCCAAACGGAATTTACGATTTCTTACGATGCCTCCGGCGATCTTGAAAGTCATAAGATAAACGCCAAAGACCTTGGAAACGCAATTGTCGGCATGCACGACTTAATTACCAAGGCTGCGTCTATCGTAAGCAATGGTTCTTCCGAAGCGGAGTTGAAGGTGATTGCACCTGCTAAGGAAGGCTCCCTGGAAATCGTTTTTGCTATTGTGGCTGATCCTCTTACTACAATAACCGTGATGAAGAGTATCGGCATCGGTGTTGCAGGGGCCGTTGCAAGCACTGCCACTGCCATAGGAATAATTGATCGACTGAAAGACACAAAAATTGACAGCGTAATTATAAACGCCCAAACAAAAGAAGCGACTTTAATAACGAAAGACGGACCGATCAAAACAAATTCAAATGTCGCCCAACTTGTGTCCAGCAAGGAAATTCGCCAAGCATTACACAAAATAGTGCAGGCACCGTTACAAGGAAGGGAAGCAGCAACAATCTCATTTATCTCCGACGACACCGAAGTAGTCCTTGCAGAGCCAGAGATAAAAAACTTCACTCCTATTCGATCTGACGTCACCGAGAAAGAAAACAAGGAAGTACTACAAAAAGTAGTCCAATTCACGAAACTTAATTTCAAAAGCCGTCGCAGCTGGACAATACAAAGCACGGACGGGCTGGAGACATCAGTTACTATTAGAGATGACAACTTCATGGCAAAAGTATCTGCCAATGAAGAGGCGTTTCAGAAGGACAAGCTATACACTGTAGAACTCGAAAAAACTGAAACAACAAATATTAGCGGCACAAAAACAAAATATGATATAGTCCGAGTAATTAACGAACTCAACTAACCGCAGGGATTAACATGTGGTCTCCGTTACTGATAGCTCAAGCAACTGGATGGCTTGTTCTTATCTTGAGCTCGCCGCTAATATTTATTTTCACGAGAAAACTCGTAAGGCACCTCGCTTACACTTGGTTCCCTCGCGACACTATAATTCAGTATCAAACAAATGGATTTGTAACAGAAGCGTACTATGTCAAGCATTCAATTATTAAAGGCTCATCCTTTAGAAAGCTTTCATATGAAGAACTGAACAAGCTGGAGGCCGCGCAATGAATAACAATATGTTCATGGCTCTTTCGACCTCCGTAGTAAATGGTGCCGCATTGGCTGCAACATCTGTCATTGGCATACCGGAAGTAACTCAGGGAATAATGGCGTCGAGCGGGATAATTTCACCGTTTTTGTCTCTGTGGTTGTTGAAGATTTATATCCGAATTGATGATCCCGCAGAGCTTACTAGAATTATTGCCAGCTTGAAGTCTTCCATTAAAGTGTGTAAAAAACACCTCAAGGACAAATCAAGCAGCGACGAATTCAAGCAAAGAACCCGACTTCAGCTTGAAGACTTCCAAACCAAGCTACAAAATGCTCGTACCGATTTTGAAAAGGGGCGTACCCATACTGTCACCCCTATTTCCATAGCAGAATAATTGAAGGAGGTAGCCCGGCCTAGCGCCGGGCTTTTTCATGCCTACCCTTCCCTGCTATGTACCACCCTCCAGACCTTCGACCGAGTGCGCGTAGAAGGCGGTCGCCTCCTCCACCAGCTCCCGCCAGTCATCACCGTCGATTATGCTGGCGCGTTTGTACTCGTCCGCCAGCTTCAGCAGTTCGTCGTATTGCTCCTCGGCGTCCATTCGGATTTCTGGCTCTTCGAGTAATTTTCGCCAGGCTGACAGGGCCTGTACTTTCCGGTCGTCGTTCATGGTGAGTACCTAGTGGGCGCGTGCACCGGTAGATATCTCCCACAGCGCTGCCGTTCAGTGAAGGTGACTGACGGCGCGGCAGATGGTGGCGTAGGGCCACGAATGGTAAAATACGAGTCTCACTCAATGGATCAGGTTTTACGATATGGATAGTGGAAGTCCTATGGCTGGCTGTCTTTTTCTGGTGGTTGGCTTCTTCATCTACTTCCTGCCCACATTTGTCGCCTCCAGTCGGAAGCACCTCAACGGAACGTCGATTTTTCTAGTAAATCTTTTTCTTGGATGGACGTTTCTCGGATGGGTCGTCGCATTGGTCTGGGCTTCATCCGCGAATACAGAAGTACCGGCAAGGAATTTGGCGTCAGGAGTTGGCGCGTCCGCCGAACGGCCCTGCCCTTTCTGCGCTGAAACGATCAAAAGCGCAGCTATCAAGTGCAAGCACTGCGGCGCTGATGTTGAAGCCATTCAAGCGCCGCGACTCAAGAATGGGTGGGTCGCATCTGTTCCGTGCAAGTCTGGGGCAGAACAGGCGAATACCATCGAGGCGATAAAAGCGCTCGGTCTACCAGTTGTTCCAATGATTGGTGCAGCAGTCGGCGCCGGGCCCTTTGAAACGAAAGATGAAGCCAAGCAAGCCTTAGCGCTCCTGCGAAATGAGCCAAGACTCTTCAGCGAAGTCATGTATCGGGATTCTGTGAGCGGGAAATATCCACCAATTCTCGACTGAACCCCATTTTTCCAAAGCCCGCCAATCGCGGGTTTTTTTGTGCCCGCAGAAAATATTATTAGCAGCGCTATTTACTTTAAATAGCAGCGCTGCTACTTTTATTCGCAAGCCAGACAACACCGGCTCAGCAGCGAAAGCCGCGCCGCTCTTTAACAGTCAGGAATCTTCGCGGATCGATCCCCGGAAACGGGCACAGCGCGAAACACAAACTTCGATCCCCATGCAGGCTCTGGAACCTGCCGGACTCCCCATATGGGAGGACGCCAAACCATGCAAGCCAGCCGGCGAAGAACACCGAACACGAAATGTGTGACGCCGGCCAGGTGGGGAAACCGCGGCGCCGAGCATGGGGCGGACAGCAACACGGAATTTTTCACTGATGCACCTGGTGACGGGTGCATTGGGAAAACAACCGGAGAATCACGATGACGCGCAATGAACATGAAGAAGTCGAAAGCTACGCACTCGCTGCGATGATCGGCCTTATTTCTGCCAAGGATGACCGGCCCGAGTTGGTCGCGGCCAAGGCCTTCGATATCGCCGAAGCATTCCAGCAAGAGAAGCTAAAGCGCATCGGCGAAAAACCTCCATACGACTGCTGAACAACCAGCGCCACGACAGCCTGTCGTTAACTGCCCAATGCCCTGGTACTCCCCAGCACCAGGCCGCATCGGAGTGTGATCTGAATGAAAACGCTGTGGCTGAGTGCACAAATGGCCGGTGTGGTGCCGGTAGCCGCAAACAGAAGCCAGCAGTAGTCACAGATCACACCCCGATGCGGACGAAACTGCGGCCTATAACCGCCCACCTGCATCAACGCGGGGTAGCTTGCGCGCAATCAAGCCAGCAACAAGCACCACGGCGGTGAAGCCCGCGCCGGAGACGTAACCGGCACCTCCTCCCCGACAAACGCATTCAGCCTCACGGCAGGAGGGCGTATGCGCCTTAAAGAACACCAGCTCGCCGAATACTTCAGCTACGCCAACGGCCAACTTCATTGGTCGGGCGGATTCAACAAAGGCAAAGAAGCCGGCAGTCCTCGGCCTGATGGCTATCGAGTCGTGAACAAGTTCAAGGTTCAGTACTACGTGCATCGCGTGATCTGGTGTCTTCACCACGGTGAGCTTCTTGATGGGATGCACATTGATCACATCAACGGAAACAGGCTGGACAACCGAATTGAAAATCTTCGGGCTGTCACGGCCGCAGAGAACAACAAAAACCTCGCGCTGAGTGATGCGAATCGAATCGGCGTGCTTGGGATTCAGTTCAATAAGAAGCACGGCAATTTCACCGCTCGCATTCGCGCAAATCGAATCCTGATCACCCTCGGAACATTCGAAACTTTGCTGGATGCAGTCGCTGCGCGGAAGTCTGCCGAGCTGAGCTTCGGCTTTCATCCAAATCACGGGCGCCAGCCGCGCGCCGCCTAACCCAAAACACTGGAGGTCGTCATGCACAACTGCACCGACACACAAGCAGTTTGCCGAGGTTGCGGGCTGAAGCTGCGCGGCTCGCCATCGTGGAAAGGCGGCCTCGCCTATCACCCAGAGCCGAAAGGCGAAGTCCACCAATGCCACTACGGCGGCTGGGTCTGCTCGCGGCGCTGCGACATCCGCGCCTGTGTCGAGCTGGAAGGAACCATGCCTGGCTGCGGTGGCGTGAACAGTTACGAGCGGCTGTCCATTTACGCAAAACAGAGCATTGAGCGCCATTGGCCGGAGGCAGCATGAGCGGCTGGATTGATTGCAATGAGCAAATGCCTATGCCGGATCAGCTGGTCGCAGTCTGGCGCAACTGGGGCGAAGGCTTCGGCTATTACCTCGACTCGATCTACGAAGGCTGCTGGTACGACGTCGAGGAGTGCTGTCAGCACGCTGAGTGCGTCGGCCACCCGATACGCCCGCCCGTTACATCCCATTGGGCGCCACTGCCCGAACCGCCCGCCGAATAACACCTCGCCACTCTGGAGACGACCATGTCAGCTCTACGCAAGCCCATCCCGGAAGACGACTTTCTCGACACGGAGGCTGGTCAGGAATGGCTGAACGAGTCGGTCGACGATCTGCTTTATCGGCGAAACGTCGAGGCTCCAAATCCGGTAGGTCGCAGCAAGGTCCTGGTCAACGCTGACCACTTACCGGAGGCGCTGGCCGATCACATGGCCGCGACCCCTGACCCCGATCGGTACATCGAGAAGATTTTGATCGAGCTGATCTGTCGCGGGGATGGCGGTGTACTGCAAAAGTGGGCCGTCGAAGCCGTCGGCGGTGATCCGCAGATCGTTCGGTCGCTCGCCAGCGACCTGGTCGCGGTGCACGCCAACGAGTACCGAGATGCCAAGCGCGAAAGCGATCGCGTTGAGCGGGAGTGTGGGTTTTGAGCCCTCACATTCTGATCGATCAAGCCCTTGATGGTGTGTCGGCGCCCGCCGGCGAGGAAGACATCAGCCTGCTGGTGCAGGCGCTGATCACCCGCCTCTTCACCGACGGCGCAATCACCACCGACGAGTTCAACCACTACTGCAAACGCCTGCGTGACACCTGTCAGCGGCGCAAGGAGGACGCATGAGTACGGCACCGGTTAAATCACTGATCGACGAGCAGCTCGAGGACATCGAACACAAGATCGCCCTGCTCGGCTTCGGCCTTCCGTTCAACGAGGTGATCGGTCGCAAGCGAGAGGATCTGGTCGCCAGTCTCCCGCAGCGCCTGGCGCCTTCCATGAAGGGTAAGCGCATCGCCGTGAGAGTTCGGCCGTGACCGGCCGCCAATGGGCGCGTCGCCTGATCATCTGGCGTGGCGCGTTCTCTTCCCTCGGCGTCTTCACCTTCCTGATGCTGCTCAGCGCCCTCGCCGATCACATCACTCAATAAACCCCATCTTTCAAAGCCGCGCACACGCGCGGCGGGAGATCGTCATGCCTGCACCAAACCTCGCCCTCTGGGAGGAGGTCGAAAAGACCGACCCTAAGTTCACCAAGGAATACACCGGCCCCGGCGGTTTTACAGGTACCGCGGTGAACGCCCAATACCTGGCTAAGCGTGCCACTGAGCAGTTCGGGCCTTGCGGTACCGGCTGGGGGTATGACGTGATCGAAGAGCGCTTTGATATCGGCGGACCGCTGCTGAGCAAGGACGGAGCAGTTTTGGCCAACGCCCAGGTTCACACACTCAAAGTCGCGCTGTGGTACCTCGGCGGCGACGGTGAGCGCAAGACGATCACGCACTATGGACACACGCCTTTCATCACACAGAACCGGTTTGGTATCAGTACTGACTTCGACGCACCAAAGAAATCTCTCACAGATGCGATCGGCAAATGCCTGAGCCAGCTCGGCTTCTCCGCCGACGTTCGCCTGGGTCTTTACGACGACATTCACTACGTCAACGAACGCCTGGGTGAAGCCGAAATCGAGCGCGCCGAGGACAAGATCGAAGCGAAGGAGCGTCTGGCAGCTGAATACCGCGAATGGCTGGCTGAAACACTCCACTTGATCGGTACCGCGCAATCACTCAACGAGTTGGAGCAGCTCTACAAATCGGCGATGCGCAAGATGGCACTGCGCCAGAGCGACCCAGAACGCGAAGCCCACAAACTTAAATTCACCCGCGCCAAGGACGCCCGCAAAGCGGACCTTGAGGACGCTATGGAGGGTGCAGCATGACTGATCTCTACAAGCTGAATCGACAGATGACCGAACTCGCGGCACTGGCTGACACTGACGACGAAGGGCTGCGCCAAGCCATCCAAGACACCATGGACGGCATAAAAGGTGAGTTTGAAGTAAAGGCCGACAGCGTCGTCATGCTGCGCCGGAACATCGAAGGTGACATTGACGCAATCGACAAGGAAGTCGACCGCCTCAACGAACTCAAACGCATCAAGAAAAACACCGTGGGCCAACTCAGCGATTACCTGCGCCGGAACATGGAGGCCGCAGACATCAAGTCGATCAAGCGACCACTGTTCACTATCACACTGGCGCTCTCGCCCGAGAAGGTCATCGTCGACAACGAGCAAGCCGTGCCAGATGAATTCGTCACGCTGAAGAGCGTGATCACCCCGGATAAGAAAACCATCGCCATCAAGCTCAAGGAAATTCGCGATCACAACGACGCTGTGCGCAAGCGCATCGAAGCCGGCGAAGACGCGGAACACGAACTGCTACCGGAACCGGTCTGGGCTCACCTTGAGCGCGGCGAAAGCTCGATACGGATCAAGTGAGGCCAGCATGATCAGCAACCACCTCAACCTGATCGAGCAGCAGCGGCAGCACGCGGAATCCATCAATGACCAAGTCGCCCAGTACCTGGCCGCCGGCGGGCGGATCGATCAACTGAAAAGCCCGCCGCGCAATCCGCTGCCACCGCCCCGCTCGAAGAAAATAGACCCTGAAACGGTCCTCAAGCGGCGCCCTAAGCCGATTTCGGCTGCCGACCGGCAGGCGCTGCGCAAAATGGCGGACTCGATATGAGCAAGCGCAAACCATGCAATCGTCGGGTGCAGATCGAGCGCAGCATGCGCGCCCTGGTCAACACCCACCACGCAGCTGTGATCAACATCGATCCAAGCGGCCTTCAGGTCATGATCAACTGGAAGAGCGGTAAGCAGATCCTGTCGAGAGCGGTTTCCGACGCACTCTGCGATGTCGCGCACCGCTGGACGATCTACATCGCGGGCATCTGCGTTCGTCAGGACGGCGCCCAATACATCAAGTCGATAGACATCAAGCCCGACGGCGTGCACCTGGTGGAAAGGCTCTCGGATGTCCTTGAGCATTTCTACGAAGAGGTGATGGCCGACTGCAACCCCAATCACCGCGTCGGCATGGGCTGGCTGGCCGTGCCCGGTGACACGCCGGTGCCCGAAGCACGTTTATCGGCGCTGCTGGCATCGGTCGGCGCCTGGCATCAGGTGAAGGTTGCAGCGTGAAACGAACCATCAACCCGGCGGCCACGCGCCGCCGACAGACCTGGCTGGACTTGCCGGCCAGCGGAATTGAAGAGGTAGGCCATGGCCGAAGAACAGGAACTTGCGCCGGTCGAGCCGCAGCTGACAGCGGAAGCCATCAAGCAGCGCAAGAAGCGCGAGAAGGCAGCAGCGAAGGATGCTGCATTGGGCGTCGAAAAGTTTACGGTTGAGGTCGCCGGTGTGTTCAAGCCTGACCTCAAGCGGGTCATGGCCGCCCACGGCTTCAACAACCAGCAGGAGGTGTATCAGAACCTGCTGCGCAACTTGATCGCGGCCGACTTCGAAACGCAGGCTCAGATGCTCAAGTGTGTCACGACACCTTTTGTTGTTACTGAAAAGGTGTCGCGCATTATTCAGGCCGCCGGCATGAGGTCGCTCGCTGACGATCCGCCAGAGCCTGATGACGAAGTTATCGGGCCTGATCGGATCACTTGAGCGAACCAGTGATCACCGAAAAAGCCCCTATTGCCTTCATATCCAGCTTGTCGATTTCAAAACGACCCCAGTACCCGTTAGCGCTTCGATAAAGCTCAATGACGTACTTGTGGTAGTTCTCGTAAAACTCTGAAAGGTCCACTTCCCCTGAGCTTCTTTCGGTAATTGCATGAGCCGTACTGTTCCGAACTTGCCGAAATTTTCTGCCGAAGTCAGCGGGTATCTGAATGTCGTAATAGTCGGAACTGTTTTCCCATCCGTAACCTTGCCCAGCCTTTATTCGGTGGAGAATTCCTAGGAACACACGACTGGTTTCAACTTGGAACAAGTCGTCTTTTTTCTGCGCCCCAGGGCGACCTGAGAAGCCTGCATCACTGCCTTGCTCTCGCATGAAGCAAGCAACGTAGAACTCGTAGAGATGATGAAGAAAAGAGCTGTAGCTACTGAAGAGCCGTACCTGCTCCACAGCGTTTAGCTTATTTCTAATTTGTTTTTCTGCGAGCTCAACGAATTCATCGAAGCTGCTTTTCATTAAAAAGCATTCGTGATGAATGGTTGTAATCAGAGCACTATCGAGATCTGGATCAGTGAAGTTCTGCATTGACCTTCTCCATCCGGCTCCATGCCGGGCCGAACACAAATACCCCACTTCTACGAATCACGCCAGCCGGCGAGGCAGGCGTATGCCTGGAGAATGCTTATGAGCACTTTCGCTGTGTTTGGAATGACCATTGATGTCGCCACCGCCGAGGCGCGCAAGAAAACGAGCGGCACCCGTAAGAACCTCAAGGCTCCAGGCGGCGTCGAGCCAATACCCGAGCCTGAGTGGCTTGAAATGGTTCGCAAGCGTGCAGAGAAGATCATGGGGGGGGGCTACGGTGCGTCAGCTTTCACCATTATTCGACGCGCCGCAGTACGCAGAGCAGTTCATGGAGCTGGCTCGAAAGACTTTACGCTGTCGTGATTTGAAGATTCGAGCAAAGGCGGTGCTGACCGACGCCAAGGGAAAGCCAATCCTCAATCCAAAAACCAAGGTGCCGAAGGTTGGTTTTTCCGAGTGGCCACCGAAGCCTGTTGAGCAGCAAGAGCAGGCCGCATGACCTGCCCTCACCTATTGCGCTGAGGTTTTGTACAAAACCAAAGCAATCCCAATGGTTATCGCTAATAAAACCAAACCAAGAGATATTCTCTTTAGCCATCTAAATGATGGCTCCCCTTGCTTTACTCTTACCCACTCACCCTTAAGTAAAAATTGAATCTGGCCTAACAACTTATCAAGATTCGCTACCATATCTTTTAATGTATCATCACCTTTATCGTGAAGACTATTCAGCGTTTTGATAATATCTTGGTGCTCAGCAGGGTTAAGCCTTAGCTTAATTCTAGCAGCAGATATTTCCATCTTTATAAACTCATTATGTTTTTCAAGAATAATATTCTTCGTATCATCAGAGTCTTCAGCAAAGTCAATAATGGCATGCAGATGCCCTATTAGCTCGGCGACATCATTCCGAAGAGCTTCGATCCACGCCTGCCTAAACTCGGAAGTTTTATTTTCTTTAGTAAGCACTGCAACTATGAAGGCAATTGTACCAGCGATCATCGCGGCTAATACGGGTCCTATTACGGGTATCAAACTTTTATAAACATCCATCTACCTGCTCCAAAGTCAAATGAGCTGAATCATACCTGATACCCTTGGGAAGCGAGCTGCACGCTGACATCACCTCCGCACACGACGCTCCCGAGCTCGACATAAATTTCTGACTCCCCACCCTCCACCACCCGGGCATGCCCCGGCATAGGACGCCCCATGCCCACAGAAAACAAACCGGCCGAGCCGCTGCCGACATTGGCGACTGGCGCCGCGCTTGATGCATCGACCTGGAACGACTTCGTCGAACGCCTCCGTTATCACTGCAAAGGCGCCGGCGTTAAATGGCACCACACTGCGGCCGCCATTTTCACTGTGCAGACCAAGCGAATCGATTACGGCTACGAGATCGACTACGCGGAAGGCCGAGTTGTCTGTCTGGAGGATCAGCACTGGTTCAGCCCGAAAGAATACTGGTACGATCTCGACGACGAGGAGCGTGCAGAAATCGACCAGGCTCTGATGGCTGATCGGGAATGCAGCTTTATAGATCTGGACGAGGACGACCAGTGGGAATATCTCGCCGAGTGCGATGACCACACCGTCACCGGCTGGAACAAGCGCTGGGAGATCGTGAACAGTCACTTCACCCGAGATGCCGCTGAAGCGTTCATCCGGCGCAAGCAGCACGACTACGGCGAAATGCGCGTCTACGTCGAATCGCAGTACTACGCCAGGGAGTTCGAAGCCATCAAGGAGGCGATCCTCGACGGCACGCTGACCTACACGCCGAAAGCAGCGACGTGACATCCTTCCAATGGGAGTTACTGCGACATCCGTCGGTCACTCGGATAATAGGGCTCCACTTTCGGCAGGTCGACCATCAAGAGGGGGAAGCGGATCTACTTGAACGCCAGTAAGGACTGCGGCCCAGGCATCAAAGGCCTGCCTATGACGCGCTACTGCTTCATCCCAGCGACTGCCGGTGACCTCGCTTGCAACCACCAACATCATCAGGTGATTGGTGGTTGCATCGAGATCGAGCAATCGGTGATGGGCTTTAAAACGTAAATCATCAGATGCAGTCATTTTTCATGGCCGAGATGGGCTGGCTCGGAACTACGGGCCGATATCCCAATGGAGTCAGTTTGCCATCAAATATCCAAGTTCAAAAGTCGACACGACCAATAGCAGGCCCTCACGGCATTTGTCGATCGATCCAATCCTCGGCCGCTTTGACCGCATCAGCGATAGCCTGCTGGTAATCATCCCAAGGGCCATCTAGTTCTACCGCGACTTTGCCGAGCCCTTCAACCTCGCCCAGCGCGATCACATGTGCAGCCGTAGGCGCTTCATCGTTCGGCTTCTTCCAGTCGAACTTCACGAAAACGTCTTTGCCACGGTAGTGATGGGCAAGCGGTACATCCATCTGGTGTGACACGGCTCCTCCTACATAGGGTTGTGGGCTGAGAGTATTGTTTTAGACCTTCTTACCGGTTTTCGCCATCAAGGCGAAATGCCATTCCCTCCCCCTTCAAAGTCAGCCGCTATAGCGGCAAGGACGAAGTCATGTCTGAAGAAAAGTTGATTGGCCCCGTCGAAGTCGTGCGCGATGAAGACGGGTACTGGTATCACCCGAACATTCCGGACTTCGACGAAGACGCTGAAGCATGGAAAGCGTGGCTCGATGCGCAAGGCCTGAAGGTCATCGGCTGGCATATGGATTCCGATCTGGGAGTTCATCCCTACTGGGATGACGATGCGTGTCATTGCCTGGGTTGGCAGCCTGAAACGCCGTCCGGCGATGGCTGGTTCCTGCTCGGAATTTTCGACACGGACGACGGCCCCTACGTGCAATGGGCGCGCCGCCAGGTGACGTCATGATCTTCGCCCCGCTCTACATGGCCTACCTGATCTATCGAGGCCCATGGCGATGAACAAATTGGTTTGTGGGTGGGGCATAAACGATGTCGATTACCAAATTCAGGCGAACAGGCCGTACTTGGATAACGGAATCAAAAAATACATCACCGAGTTCGATTGCCCTTACTACCGGCGCTGGTCGCACATGCTGATGCGGTGTTACAGCGATAAATTCAAACCCAAAAATCCAACCTACAGAAACACCACTGTTTGTGATGAGTGGAGGCACTTTTCGAAGTTCAGAGCCTGGATGGAAGCGATGCCATGGCATGGCAATGAGCTGGACAAAGACATCCTTGGCGATGGCTCTCATTACTCACCGAGCACCTGCTGCTTCGTACCTAAAAGCGTGAACGTATTCTGGACGAAGTGTGACGAAAAAGGCTCGAGCCTCGTTGGCGCGAGCTTTCACAAAGCCTCCGGGAGATATCGGGCTCAGTGCAATGTAGGAAAGCATCGCAAGGCATTGGGCTATTTCAACTCAGAGTTAGAGGCCCATGCAGCATGGGTTAGGGCAAAGGCCGAGTCACTGGCCATTTTGCTTGGATCGGTGAACCTTGAGGAAAGGGTTGTCCGTGGAATGAAGCGCAGGCTCAGCTTTTTTGAAGAGCGCTTGAAAGTCGGAGAGCTCACGCAATGAACCGCATGGTCAGCGTCCGAACCGAGGAACTGGCCGGCCCGGCGCTGGACTGGGCAATCAACGCGATAGAGGGTGATCAGCAGCCTGGCACTGGGCAACTGCAACTCTTCATCCTGCCCGACGCCGAGCAACTGATCACGAAGTACGGCGTCTGGGTCGATGTTGGCCACCGGCACCCTTGGCTGGCTGACATGACGAACGAACCGTTCAACCGCCAGCCCGGAGAAACCCGAACCATTGCTGTGTTCCGCGCCGTGGTATTCGCCAAGCGCGGCGCTGCGGTGAGCGTCCCCGCCGAATTCATCCAGCAGTAACCCCTCCCCCAACTCAACAGCCTGCCGGTATACGGCGGGCGAGGAATTCGTATGTCCGCACTTAACCGCTTCCACGAAACAGCGAGCGATGCGCTGGAAAAGATCAGCGCCAGCCTTCCTGAAGGCGCAAAGCTCTGCCTGACCATCCACACCCCCGAAAAACCAGAACTCGACATTGTTCTGCAGGACAAAGGGCTCGACCTGAACGAGGTGGTTTCCACCCTACGCCGGCGCGGCCTGAGCATCGACGGCGACAACACCTACAAGCGCGACCTGCTGGACTCTGTAGTCGGTGCACTGGCGTTCGGCGCGCAGAACAACAACGCGCCACCGGCCGGGCACTGGGGCCAGCGCTTCTGGGATATCGGCCGCGAGGAGCGCGGACTTCACGAAGAGCTGGTGGCGGCGCTGAAACTCACCCGCGAGAACCTCCGCGCCTGCCAGGCAACCATTCACCTCGCAGGCGGGTTTGATCCGGCCTACGTCGACGACGCACAGGCCACGATGGCAGTCGCCGACGCACTGCTGGCCAAGGTCGGCGCATAACCCATCACCACCTTCTGCCGCCACGTGCGGCATGGAGCAACAACGCCCGCCCCGGGCAGAGGACGCCGCTATGCCTGGAGAGCTGCAAGTTCTACAAGCACCAGACCCCGACAAAATCACCGAAAAGCAAATGGCAGAACGCCTCGGAACAACCATGAAAGCCTTGCAGACCCGACGCAGTAGAAACCAGATCCCTGAAGGGGTGTGGAACAAGTTCGGACACAACATCATGTACAGCATCAGGAGATACGACGAATGGCTCGAAAGCCTTTGGGTTTGCCCGCCGGGTTGGAAATCAGGGGCGACACCATCCGGATCCGTTTTAGTTGGGACGGTAAGCGTCGATCCGAAACACTCACGCTTCCAACCACGAAAGCGGGCATCAAGGCTGCCACCAGTCTTAGAGATCAAGTAGTCGGCCTGATCAAGCATGGCCTGCTCGACGAAGCGAAATACGCAGAACTGTTCCCCGGGTCGGCATTGTCCGGGGGCAAGGAGGTTTTGTTCGGGGAGTATGCGCAGGCGTGGCTGAGCGGAAGGGAAATTGAGGAAGGCACGCACCTCAACTACAAAAGCGCGCTGAACCTGTACTGGATGCCCTACCTGGCACTCACTCGCTTGACGGCAATCAGCACGATGCTGCTGCGGAAAATCGTAGGGGAGATTGAGTGGTCGTCGCCAGGCGTGAAACGTAACGCCATCGTCCGACTGAGCACCATTCTGGATGATGCTGTGCGAGAAGAGCTCATCGGGAAGAACCCGGCCGAGCTATTGGACGCGCCGAAGCGCAAGAAGGGTGAGCCTGATCCGTTCACGCTGGAAGAGGCCAACAAGATAATCGCGGAGCTTTACAGCACAGAGCATTGGCCCAGTTCGATTTACGCGGCCTTCTTCGAGTTCGCTTTCTTCACCGGCATGCGGCCGCAGGAGATCATCGCCCTCCGCTGGGATGCCGTGGACAGGGTGAAGCGCCAGGCTCACGTCTGTCGCGCGATCGCCCAGGGCGTGATCAAGGAGCGCACCAAGACGAAGAAGAATCGGTATGTGCTGCTCAACGATCGTGCACTGCACGCTCTGGCGTTTGCTGAGCAGTACGCGGAGCGCCGGAAGGCTGGCACCGGGGCGATCAAGGATTTCCCCTACGTGTTCCCCCCTTCCAAGATGAGCCAGCACGTCAAGCAGACCTCAGACCTGCACAAACAATGGGGGCCGGCACTGGAAAGGCTGAAGGTTCGTTATCGGCCGCCGTACAACTGCCGTCATACTTATGCGACAATATGCATAATGTCTGGCATGAATCCCGCCTTTATTGCCCAACAGCTTGGACACAGCGTCCAAATGCTGCTCTCGACCTATGCCCGCTGGCTGAATTCCAGCGGTGACTGGGGCGAGATGGAAAAGCTCCAAAATGCCCCAGGAATGGCCCAAGCGCCAAATGTGCGGCTCGCAACCCATTGATAGGTAAAGTAATTGATCTCCACAGCAAATATCACGATGCAGTTCGGCGCCAAGCCGCTCTTCGAAAACGTTTCGGTCAAATTCGGCGCGGGTAACCGCTACGGTCTGATCGGCGCCAACGGTTGCGGCAAGTCGACCTTCATGAAAATCCTCGGTGGCGACCTCGACCCGTCCGGCGGTCAGGTCATGCTCGAGCCGAACGTGCGCCTGGGTAAATTGCGCCAGGACCAGTTCGCCTACGAAGAATTCACCGTGATCGACACCGTGATCATGGGTCACGAAGAGCTGTGGAAGGTCAAGGCCGAGCGCGACCGCATCTACTCGCTGGCAGAAATGTCGGAAGAAGACGGCATGGCCGTGGCCGAGCTGGAAACCGAGTTCGCCGAGATGGATGGCTACACCGCCGAATCCCGCGCGGGTGAACTGTTGCTGGGTCTGGGTATTCCGCTGGAGCAGCATTTCGGCCCGATGAGCGAAGTCTCGCCAGGCTGGAAACTGCGCGTATTGCTGGCTCAGGCGCTGTTCTCCGATCCGGAAGTGCTGTTGCTCGACGAACCGACCAACCACCTGGACATCAACACCATTCGCTGGCTGGAAAACGTTCTGACTCAGCGTAACAGCCTGATGATCATCATCTCTCACGACCGTCACTTCCTGAACAGCGTGTGCACCCACATGGCTGACCTGGATTACGGCGAATTGCGCCTGTTCCCGGGCAACTACGACGAGTACATGACCGTGGCGACCCAGTCCCGCGAGCAACTGCTGTCGGACAACGCCAAGAAGAAAGCGCAGATTTCCGAGCTGCAATCGTTCGTCAGCCGCTTCTCGGCCAACGCCTCGAAAGCCAAACAGGCCACTTCCCGCGCCAAGGCGATCGACAAGATCCAGCTGGCCGAGGTCAAGCCTTCCAGCCGCGTGAGCCCGTTCATCCGTTTCGAGCAAAACAAAAAGCTGCACCGTCAGGCCGTCATGGTCGAAAAGATGGCCAAAGGTTTCGACGGCAAGCCACTGTTCAAAGACTTCAGCTTCCAGGTTGAAGCGGGCGAGCGCGTAGCGATCATCGGCCCGAACGGCATCGGCAAGACCACCCTGCTGCGCACCCTGGTCAACGAACTGACCCCGGATGCCGGTAGCGTCAAGTGGACCGACGCCGCGGAACTGGGCTACTACGCTCAGGACCACGCGCACGACTTTGAAGACGACGTCACGCTGTTCGACTGGATGGGCCAGTGGACGCAGGGCGAGCAGATGATTCGCGGTACCTTGGGCCGCATGCTGTTCTCCAACGATGAGATCCTCAAGTCGGTCAAAGTGATTTCCGGTGGTGAGCAAGGTCGCATGCTGTTCGGCAAGCTGATCCTGCAAAAGCCGAACGTGCTGATCATGGACGAACCGACCAACCACCTGGACATGGAATCGATCGAGGCGCTGAACCTGGCGCTGGAAAACTACCCGGGCACGCTGATTTTCGTCAGCCACGACCGTGAGTTCGTATCGTCCCTGGCCACGCGCATCATCGAGTTGAGCCCGAATGGCGTGACCGACTTCAGCGGCACTTACGACGACTACCTGCGTAGTCAGGGTGTGGTGTTCTAAGAGCAGCTTCGAGTGTTGACCAGCTAGCTTCAAGCTAAGGCCCTGTCCATGTGACGGGGCTTTTTGCATTCCAGCGCCAGTATTCATGCGGGTACCGACACCATCGCGAGCAGGCTCACTCCTACACGGGGGACGCATTTCAACTGTAGGAGTGAGCCTGCTCGCGATGAGGCCGTCAGCAACGCCTCACTCCCGGACCAGGAAAAATAGTTAGCCTGCTTCCTTTTATTTCAACGCCACGCCATGATGCCGACTCTCCCACCGCCGCCCGCGAACGAGTTCACATGTCTGCGCAGCAACAGCCTCCGCAAAGCTCCCTGACGATCACCCTGCAGATCGTCTCCATCGTTTTCTACACCTTTGTCGCCTTCCTGTGCATCGGCCTGCCAATCGCGGTGTTGCCCGGTTATGTGCATGAACAACTGGGGTTCAGCGCGATCGTTGCCGGGCTGGTGATCGGCTCGCAGTATCTAGCCACCCTGCTCAGTCGGCCGATGGCCGGGCGTATGTCGGATACGCTGGGCACCAAACGGGCGATTGTCTATGGCTTGTGCGGGATTGTCCTCAGCGGGCTGCTGACGCTGATTTCGACGCTGTTGCAGGATTTTCCGTTGCCGAGCCTGATGATTCTGATCGTCGGGCGCCTGCTGCTCGGCGTGGCACAGGGCTTGATCGGGGTCGGCACCATCAGTTGGTGCATGGGCCAGGTCGGGGTCGAACATACGGCAAGATCAATCGGCTGGAACGGCATTGCCTCCTACGGCGCGATTGCGATTGGCGCGCCACTGGGCGTGGTCATGGTCGCCAACTACGGCTTTGCCAGCCTGGGCATCGCCCTTTCGGTATTGGCTGCGGGCGCTTTGGTATTGATCCGCAATAAACCTTCGGTGCCAGTGGTGCGCGGCGAACGGCTGCCTTTTTGGGCAGTCTTCGGGCGGATTGCACCGTATGGGGCCAGCTTGAGCCTGGCGTCCATCGGTTACGGCACACTGACCACCTTCATTACTCTTTATTACCTCAACCGTGGCTGGAGCGGCGCCGCGTATTGCCTGACGGTCTTCGGCGTGTGCTTCATCGTGTCGCGGCTGCTGTTTATTTCGGCGATCAGCCGTTTTGGCGGCTTCAATTCGGCCATTGCCTGCATGAGCATCGAAACCGTTGGGCTGGTGCTGCTGTGGCTGGCGCCGTCTACCGCGTTTGCCTTGATCGGCGCGGGACTCGCCGGGTTTGGTTTGTCGCTGGTGTATCCGGCGCTGGGGGTCGAGGCGATCAAGCAGGTGCCCAGTTCCAGCCGTGGCTCGGGGTTGGGTGCCTATGCGGTGTTCTTTGACCTGGCGCTGGCGATTGCCGGGCCGTTGATGGGCGCGGTGGCGTTGAATCTGGGCTATGCGTGGATATTTTTCAGTGCGGCGCTGTTGTCGGTGATCGGGCTGGGATTGACCCTGCTGCTCAAACGCCGGGCGATGAACTGAACCTTCGTACAAATCACTGTGGGAGCGGGCTTGCTCGCGAATGCGGTGGATCAGTCGCTATCTAGATTGACTGGCCCACCGCCTTCGCGAGCAAGCCCGCTCCCACAGGGGAATTGCGTCTTTTATTGATCCGCGGTCTGCATCCCCGCCCGGCTCGGCTTGCCCAGCGTCCGCGAGAAGAACTGCCCGGCTTCGGAGATCAGGTTGCGGTGGATGTCTTCGCGATCCACGCCGTCAGCATCGGTGCACAGCGCCGGCATCGCACGAATCTGCTCTTCATTGCACGGCGCCATGAACACGAAGTGCCCTGCCCCGGCCAGTAATTTGAAGTCCGGTGCGGTTGGCAGTTTGCGCGCCAGTGCAGCGGCGTTTTTATCGAAGGCCACCAATTTGTCGCCATCACCGCTATAAAGCAGCACTGGCACATGCACATCCGCGAGGGTGTGACGGCCGAACTTCAGGCTCAGCGGCGCCATCAGGAGCAAGGCATGCACCCGGGGGTCGGCCACTGGCTGCAAATCGTCACGGTCGACGATCAGTTCGCCCTGAGTGTTGCAGGCATCGCGGTCGTCCGGGCGCTCCTGGCAGTAACGGCGCAAGCGGTCCAGATCCGGCTGCGCACCAGAAAGGATCAACGCAGTCTCGCCACCGGCCGAGTAGCCAATCACCCCGACCTGATCGGCGTTGACGAACGGCGAGAGCATCGGGTCGCCGAGCGTCGCGGTGATCGCTTCGGAAATCTGGATCGGCCGCCCGTACAGATTGCTCAGGGTGCCGAGGCGGCTGTGGTCTTTGGAGTTGTCGCCGGGATGAATTACCGCGACCACCACAAACCCCTTGCGCGCCAGCGAGGTGGCGAGGTCATGCAGCGCAATGGGCGTGCCGGTGTTGCCGTGGGACAGCATCAGCATCGGAAAGCGGCCGATGGCAACCTTGGTGTCGGCGCCGGCCTCGACGGTGTAGCCCTCAAGCAGGCTGGTGTGTTCGCGGTCGCTGGAGGGATAGAAGGCGATGGCACGCATCGGTTGCAGATCCAGCGGATCGAGGAACGTCATCTCGTGATAACCGACGCTCCAGACAGGGTGTCGCCCGGGCGCGGCATGCACTGAACCGAGGCTGCCGAGCAGGCAAATCAGTAACGCTGCACAAAGACGCATCATGGGATGGCCCACCCTGTGTTACTCAATCGAAAGATCCTTTGTGTTCCGACACGCCCGCAACCCTGTGGTTCGGTAATCCGGCGCGGCGTTGCACTCAGACGTTGATCGTTTGACTGCATAACCCGGGCCAGATTATGCAACAGTCAGAAACAAAAAACTCCGCATCTGGCCCTTGCAGAACCAGAATACAGAGTTTTTTGAGGGGCTACCTGAACGGCAGCTGGTCTTTACGTAATGCTTACGCAGCGGCGAACAGTTGCTCGCTGATCTTCGCCTGAGCGGCGCTCATCGCGTTGTTGCGCACTTCATCACCGTAAGCCAGGCCTTCGGCGCGGACGATTTCGATGTCGGTGATGCCGAGGAAGCCCAGGACCAGTTTCAGATACTCTTCGTGAGCGATACCGCTGGCCTGACCGGCATGGATGCCGCCGGAGGTGGAGACGATGATTACTTTCTTGCCACCGCACAGGCCTTCCGGGCCGGCTTCGGTGTAACGGAAAGTCTGGCCGGCAACGGCAACGCGGTCGATCCAGGCCTTGAGTTGGGTCGGCACGGTGAAGTTGTACATCGGCGCAGCGATGACGATGGCGTCGGCGGCGATGAATTCGGCCAGAGTCGAAGCGCTCAGCTCGGCTTCGTGCTGTTGCGCGGCGTCGCGCAGTTCAGCGGTAGTGCCAGCGGCAACCAAGGTGGTCGACGAGAAGTGACTGATGGCGTCTGCGGCCAGGTCGCGGTAGGTCACCACGGCGGTTGGCTCGGCGGCTTGCCAGGCTTTGACGACTTGGCTGCTCAACTGACGGGAAGCCGAGTTGTCGCCCAGAATGCTCGAATCGATGTGCAGCAGTTTCATGTGGGATCTCCTGGAAAGAATCGCCGACGGCGACGGAATGGAGACAATCCTACGGAAGAAACCAATAGCTGATTAGCCGCTGACAATGCGATAGTTCGTCCCACTGATAGAACGGTGGACTTTTCATGCAGGATCTCAACGATCTCTACTATTTCGCCAAGGTAGTCGAGGCTGGCGGCTTCGCGGCGGCCGGGCGTCTGCTGGGCATTCCCAAGTCGCGGTTGTCGCGGCGTATCGCCGAACTCGAAGAGCGCCTCGGCGCCCGCCTGTTGCAACGCACCACCCGCCAGTTGAACCTTACCGCTGTCGGTGAGCGCTACTTGCGCCACTGTCAGGCAATGCTGCTGGAAGCGGAAATGGCCGACGAAGCGGTCGCCAGCATGTCCAGCGAGCCACGCGGCCGCTTGCGCGTGTCCTGCCCTACCGGTCTGGCGCGGGAAATGTTGCCGTGGGTGATCAGCGAATTTCTCGGCAAATTCCCTCAAGTGCAACTGGAAGTGGTGCTGCTCAATCGCCGTGTGGATCTGGTCGCCGAAGGTTTCGACGTTGCGTTGCGTGTGCGCGAACTCGGTGATGAAGATCCGTTGCTGGTGACCCGGCGTCTGCGTCAGGCGCAAATGGTCGTGGTGGCCAGCCCGGCTTTTGTCGAGGGCAAAACCATCGCCCACCCGCTGGACCTGAAGCACTTGCCGGTGCTCGGCGCGCTGGAAGCCGATCGCATGGTCCATGTGCGCTTGCTCGACCAGCAAGGCAACAGCGTCGAGCTGAACATGGAGGCGCGACTGGGCATCGACGACTTCATCGTGCGCAAGGCCTGTGTGCTCGCCGGCCAAGGCTTCACCCTGCTGCCAATGATGTATTGCGAAGCCGACCTCGAGAGCGGCGCGCTGGTGCAACTGTTGCCCGAGTGGTCGTTGCCCGGCGGCTGGTTGCAGGCGGTGTATCCGCATCGGCGTGGCGTGATGCCGGCGGTGCGGGCGTGGATCGATCACCTGGTCGATTCGTTCAATGCGTGCGGGGAGCGTTTGTTATGAAACAGGGAAAGATGAACGAAGCGGACGTCGCCGCCTTCTGCCTGGCCTTGCCGGGCGCGCGGGAAGATTACAAATGGGGCGGCGTGCGGGTGTTTTCGATCGCCGGCAACAAGATGTTCGCCCTGCAAGGGCTGCGTGGAGACTCATTGGCGTTCAAGGTCGACAAGGATCTGTTTCTCGGCCATTGCGACCGCCCGGGCATTCATCCGGCGCCTTATCTGGCGCGGGCGCAGTGGATCATCATGCACCCACCCTACCCGCTGGGTGCCGAGGAACTGCAGGGCTTGCTGCAGCGTTCGCATCAGTTGGTGGTGAGCAAGTTGCCGAAGAAAACCCAAATCGGATTGTTGCTTTAGCTTTTGACTTGGGTGGGAGCGGGCTTGCTCGCGAATGCGGTGTGCCAATAGACGAATATGCTGTCTGACACACCGCATTCGCGAGCAAGCCCGCTCCCACAGGGTTTCTTGTGTTGCTTCAGAACAATGAAAGCAGGTTCGAACCCAGAAACAACTGGTCGATCCAGAACACCTGATGCAACACCACGATCACCCAGAACAGAATCTGATACGAAACCTTGCGCGTCTTGTGCCGAAACACCTGCTGAGCAATCAGCGCACCCGGCCAGCCACCCGCCAGCTCCACCGCGTGCAGTACGTTCTCCGGCGTTCGCCAGGCGTCGGCACGAGCCTTGCGCTTGTCAGCCCAATACAGAAAGAACGCCAGCACGCTGACGATCCCATAGGCGGCCAGCGGCACCAGCGAGATTCCGCGCAGCCACATCGACACCGAACCGAACAGCGGTAGTGCGCAAACGATCAGGAGAACGATCAGTTTCAACTTGAGGTTCTGAATCCCACCACCGGATGGACGTCCTTCGGGGCGACGGGCGCGAGAATCACTCATGCCTTGGCCGCCGACCAGTCGACCCAACCGAACTGCCAGGTCGCCAGAATCACCAGACCGAAAACGATCCGGTACCAGGCAAACGCTGCGTAACTGTGGCTGGCGATGAACTTGAGCAGACCGCGTACGGCAATCATGGCGAAGATGAACGCAGTGATGAAGCCGATGGCAAACACCGGGAAATCCGCCGGCACAAACAGGTGGCGATACTTGTAACCGGAGTACACCGCCGCACCGACCATGGTCGGCATGGCCAGGAAGAACGAGAACTCGGTCGCGGTCTTGCGCGACAGGCCAAACAGCAGGCCACCGATGATCGTCGAGCCGGAACGCGAAGTGCCGGGAATCATCGCCAGACATTGCGCGAAACCGACTTTCAGCGCGTCCTTCCAGGTGATCTCGTCCACGGTTTCGGCGTGCACTTCATGCTGCCTGCGTTCGGCCCACAACATGATCACGCCACCCACCACCAGCGCAGTCGCAACCGTGATCGGGTTGAACAGGTATTGGTGAATCAAATCGGCAAAAATCACCCCCAACACCACCGCCGGCAGAAACGCGATCAGCAGGTTGGCGGTGAAACGCCGAGCACTCGGCTGGGTCGGCAAGCCGATCACCACATCGAGAATCTTGCGGCGAAACTCCCAGACCACCGCGAGGATCGCGCCGAGCTGAATAATGATGTTGAACGCCATGGCCCGTTCGCCGCCGAAGTCGAGCAAGTCGGCAACAATGATCTGGTGTCCGGTACTGGAAATGGGCAAAAACTCCGTCAGCCCCTCTACAACTCCAAGAATCAGCGCCTGCAAGGCGGTCCAAAGATCCATCAGTCCCCCAAAGAGCGATGCACGGCGGCATGCCCCGATAATATTTTTTTACGTTCACTGCGTTCAGCGTAGCTGTTTGTTGCTGTACCGATTCCGCGCACACAGGATCCACACGAAACGGTCAAAATTCCGTGAAATATCAACTTGGATTCAGGTTTTTACGCGCGGGGCCGAAATCCTAACAGACAAGCCTTGATAGTGCTGCGGCGTTATTCGACTTGGGTCGCGTATGCCCGATCACCCAAACGTGGTTGGATGCTGGCGTTGATTTATTACAAGAAAAAGAAATCGGAGTGACAGCGTTATGAACAGCTTGCGCAGTGTGTCGATCAGCCGACGCTTGTGGCTCATTTTGATTGTGGCCGTGGTCATGTTGTTGACCTTGGGCGTGCTGATGCTCAAGCAGATCCACGACGACCTGTATCACGCCAAGGCGCAGAAAACCCAGCATGTGGTGCAGACCGCCAGCGGCCTGCTGACCTACTACCACGACCTCGAAACTGCCGGTACCCTCACCCGCGACGCCGCACAGAAGCAGGCGCTGACCGCCATTCGCGGTCTGCGCTACGACCAGAGCGATTACTTCTGGATCAACGACCTCACGCCTGTGATGGTCATGCACCCGACCAACCCCAAGCTCGAAGGCCAGAACCTCTCGGCGATCCGTGATCCGGACGGTTTCGCGGTGTTCAACGAAATGGTCGCAATCGCCAAAAGCAAGGGCGCCGGCATGGTCGATTACCGTTGGCCCAAGCCCGGCGCCAGCGAGCCGGTGGCGAAAACCTCTTACGTCAAGCTGTTCGAGCCATGGGGCTGGGTGCTCGGCTCCGGCGTTTACATCGACGATGTGCAGAGCGAGTTCCAGGGTCAGGTGATCAAGGCTTCGGTGATCGGTCTGGTGATCGCCGTGATCATGGCCCTGCTGGTGATTTTGATTGCCCGCAGCATCGTGCGTCCGCTGCAGGAAACCGTGAACGCCATGGCCAACATCGCCAGCGGTGAAAGCGACCTGACTCGCAGTCTCGACACCCACGGCCAGGACGAAGTCACGCAACTGGCTCATCACTTCAACGCCTTTACCGCCAAGTTGCGCCGGGTGATAGGCGATTTGCAGATCTCGGCCAGTGCGCTGGGCCAGTCCTCAAGTGAACTGGGCAACGATGCCACCCAGGCCCAGCAACGCAGCCAGCAGCAATCGCAGCAGATGGAACTGGTGGCGACGGCGATCAACGAAGTCACCTACGGCGTACAGGACGTAGCGAAGAATGCCGAACATGCGGCCGCTGAAATGCGCGATGCCGAAGCCCAGGCACAACAGGGCCAGATCAACATCGACGGCAGTCTGCAACAGATCGATAAACTGTCGGGGACCATTGATCAGGCGGTCGAGGTGATTCGCACCCTGGCAGCGGAAAGCACGCAGATTGGCAGTGTGCTGGAGGTGATCCGATCGATTGCCGAGCAGACCAACCTGCTGGCACTCAATGCCGCCATCGAAGCGGCCCGCGCCGGCGAACAGGGCCGTGGCTTCGCGGTGGTGGCCGATGAAGTTCGGTTGTTGGCGCAGCGCACGCAAAAATCGACGGCGGAAATCCAGACCATGATCGAACGCCTGCAGAATCATTCCGAAGCGGCGGTGAAGGTCATTGGCGACAGCAGCAAGGCCTCGCAACTGACCATCGAACAGGCCGGCCTCGCCGGCGCCAGCCTCAACGCCATCGGCCAGGCGTTGCGCAATCTCAATGGCCTGAACGCCTCGATTGCCAGCGCCACACTGCAACAGGCGCATGTGGTCGAAGACATCAATCAGAACGTCACGCAGGCAGCCGGGCTGTCCCACAGCACAGCGCTGGCGGCGGAGCAGTCGAGCGCGGCAAGCGTGAAGCTTGGGCAATTGAGCGAGCAGCTGAACCAGCTTCTGCGGCAATTCCGCGTCTGACCCCTCACCCTTGTGGGAGCGAGCCTGCTCGCGAAGGCGTAATGTCAGTCAACATCTGCGTTGCTGACATACCGCTTTCGCGAGCAGGCTCGCTCCCACAGGTTTTTGGGTACAATTGCGCCCCTTCTTGCACTCCCCCAAGGAACCCCCATGTCCGGGCTTGAACTGTTTGCCGCCGCCCTCGGTGTGATCGCCGTCTGGCTGACGGTCAAACAGAATCCGTGGTGCTGGCCGATCGGCCTGGTCATGGTGCTGCTGTACAGCTGGATCTTCTATGACGTGAAGCTGTACTCGGACATGTTGCTGCAAGTGATCTACGCCGCGCTGCAAGTCTACGGCTGGTGGCAATGGACACGCGCCGGGACGATGCATGACGGACGCGATGTCACCCGTCTGGACCGGCGCTCGATCCTGCTCGGCCTGAGTGTCGGAGCGCTCGGCAGCCTGCTGCTCGGCGCAGCCATGGCACACTGGACCGACGCGGCGCAGCCGTGGCTCGACGCCGCGCTGACGGCGTTCAGCCTGGTCGCACAACTCTGGATGGCGCAGAAACGCTTGCAATGCTGGGCGCTGTGGTTCCTGCTGGACGTGATTTTCGTCGGTCTGTTTCTTTACAAGGGCCTTTACCTCACTGCGGCGCTCTATGCCCTGTTCACCTTGATTGCCGTGCAAGGTTGGCGTGAGTGGCGCGCCGATCCGGCGTTGCAGCGATGAAAGTCGTTGTACTGACCGGCCCGGAATCCACGGGCAAGAGTTGGCTGGCGGCAGGCCTGCAGGAACACTTTGGTGGCCTGCGGGTGGATGAATACGTGCGCTGGTTCATCGAGCAGAATCCGCGCGACACCTGCCTGAATGACATCCCCGACATCGCCCGAGGGCAGTTGCAATGGGAGGATCAGGCACGGGCGCAGCAACCGGAACTGCTGATTCTCGACACCCACCTGCTGAGCAACATCCTCTGGAGCCAGACGCTGTTCGGCGACTGCCCGCACTGGCTCGAGTCCGAGCTGCTGGCGCGGCATTACGACCTGCACCTGCTGTTGTCGCCGGAGCAGATCGACTGGACCAACGACGGCCAACGCTGCCAGCCGCAACTCAGTGAACGCATGGCGTTCTTTCAGGCCACCCGCGACTGGCTGGAACAACACCGGCAACCGCTGCAAATCATTCAGGGCAACTGGGATGAACGTCGGTCTCAGGCCTTCGATGCAGTGAGGCGTTTGTTGGCTGCTTGACCGTCAAAGGGCTCCTTTCGGGGCTCAAGTGTCCATTCCTGAAACACCCATCCCCGCGCAAAGCAGCCATTTCAATGGCCTTCATCGTTCTGTCAGGACATCTGTTACTGCTGTGAAACACCTCAGCGCAAACCCTTGTTCCAGAGCTTTGCACCGCCCCTGACCCCGCACGCGCCTGCACGACTGTTTCAGCGCTGAGACAGATTATGTAACAGCGCTGCACGGCTCGGCACTAACCCATTGAAAGTCAAGGACAACTCAAAAGCGGCACAGCTTTCGCTCTCTCCTTCACAACGCTGACAAGAGCCAGCCCACTGAAGAAGGAATTGCCGCCGTGGGGAATATCAATAAAGGCTTGACCTGCCTCTTGCTGATCGGATCTGCAGCCAGCTCTCTGATCAGTTTCACCGCCCACGCCGATGGCAACGGCGTGATCGTTCTCAATCGGGAAGTTCAACCCATACCGATTGGCCGCAATGGCGGCAAAGACCCCTACCCGACCACAGTCAACGCCAACCCGTCAGTGACCGTCAATGCAGCCACTGCGCATGCCGAACTGAGCGATAACGAATTCGCCGGCATCGCCAGCGGTTCTTCAATTGCCAACTCGGTGAACAACGCGTTCGGCGGCTCCGCCGTCAACACACTCAATGGCATCAACAACGGTATGCCGGGTGCGGGCGGTGGCAGCGGCAACGGCGGAGGCATGGGCTCATCCATTTCCAACACCGTGAACCGCGCCGTCAGTAATGGCCTGGCCCCACTGGGCGCTCTCGGCGGAGCCATGAAATGAACCGCTCCCTGATCTTCCTTGCCCTGCTGGCCAGTACCAGCGCCATGGCCGACTCCAGTGTGCCGGTGCAGAACAGCGCCAACATCCAGGATTCCGGTGCCCAATACAACGGCAACTTCGGCGTCAACCAGGCGGCTGGCGACCAGTCGCAACAGGCCAACGTCCGGGCCATTGCCAACGGCCCCAGCGCCTCGGCGACTACCACCATCAACCAGAACATCAACACGGCCAGCGATCCGCGGATGAACGCGACAGCCACCATTGGCGGCAACTCTTTCAGTAACGGCAGTGGCGTACTGGGCGTGAACCAGTCGGCCGGCGCCGGCAACCAGATGGCCAACGTGGTGCGGATCAGCACCAGTACCGGGCCGCAAAGTATCGACGACAGCGTGCTTTCCCAACAGAACGTGACGCCGTCAATCAGCTCAGGAGCAACTGACACTTCGAAAGGCAGCCGCCAGGTCATTACCAGCGACCAGGCCTTCACCGGCAGCCGGGGAGTGATTCAGGTGAACCAGAGTGCCGGGGTGGGGAATCAGGTTTCAAACACCCTGAGCATCCGGGTCGCTAACTGACCCAATTGCAGTGCAAGAAAGTACCAACACTTAACCAACACATGAGCAAGGGGAAACAAAATGAAATCTACAATGGCCCTCAAACCACTGGTTTTCGCTCTGGCAGCAGTGATGGCAATGGCAGCACAAGCAGGCGGCGGCAATGAAGGCGGTCACGGCCACAACCCTCCTCCACCAAAAGGCCCGACTCTGGAACAACTGCTGCAGATCGGTGCAGGCGCCAGCGCCGTTTCGGTGGATACCCAAAACAGCGACACCAACGTTGTGAACAACGAAGGCACCCAGAACAATTCGTCGATGTCCAATGCGATGAACAGTTCCAGCGGCAACATCAACGGTAACTCGGCGGCCGGTGATGGCAACCAGCAAGCCAACCTGGCAGCGATCGCTTCGTCTGACGAAAGCTTCATCTTCGGCACCTCGACCGCCGCCGCCAGTGCCACCCAATACAACAACAATAACTATGTAAACAACCAGTCGACCGTCAACTCGTCGACCCTCAACAATGTCGCCAACAGCAGCTCGGGTAACATCAACGCCAACTCCGCTGCCGGCAACTTCAACCAACAGAAAAACGACCTGGCAATCGCTTCGTCGGGTGGCCGTGTAGCCCAGGCTGCCTCTGCAGCTAGCCAGTCCTCCACCAACCTGGTTGTTGAAAACCAAGGCGTGCAGACCTACTCCAAAGACACCCTCAAAGGCACCTTCAGCGCAACCGGTGGCTTCGTGGCAGCCGGCGTGGCAAAAACCGAAGGCGACGATCATGGTGGCCACGGCGGCTGGGGCGACAAAGGCGGCAAAGGTGGCAGCAGCACTTCTGGCTTCGTAGCAGTAGGCGAACTGGCACTGGCCGGCACCACCACCCAACAAGTGCTGGTTCCAACCGGCTGGGCTGCACCGGTGTACAACACCTCCAATGTTGCCAACGTAGCGAACGGCTCGTCCGGCAACGTCGGCTTCAACAGTGCGGCAGGCGTTGGCAACATGCAGGTCAACGCAACTTCCATCTCGTCGGCCGGCCATTAATCGCGACCGTCTGCAAAAGCCCCGGCAACGGGGCTTTTCCACACTCCGACAAGGCGTATCGATCATGCGTATGACTGCCCTCACCGTCCTGCTGTGCCTGTGCGGCGCCACGCAAGCTGCACAGATGCCCGTAGCCGCCCTTCCTGGCGGCATCCTGGTCTACAAGCAGGTACAAAGTATTCGTGAGCGAAAGTTCAGCGACATTGTCGAGCAAAAAACCGATTTCAGTTGCGGCGCCGCCGCACTGGCAACCGTGTTGCGCCAGGCTTATTGGCTCGACGTCGATGAGGATCACATCATAAAAGGCATGCTGGTCAACGCAGACCAGGATCTTGTGCGTACACAGGGTTTCTCCATGCTGGACATGAAACGCTACATAGAAAGCATCGGCATGCGCGCCAGGGGCTACAAGATTCCGCCTGAAAAGCTTGATGCAGTTTCGATACCGGTCGTAGTCCTGATGGACATCCGCGGCTACAAACACTTCGTCGTATTGCAGCGGGCAGACAAGGACTGGGTGTACATCGGCGATCCCGTACTGGGCCACAAACGCTACAGCCACGCTGACTTCGTCAACGGCTGGAACGGCATCGTATTTGCCATCGTAGGCCCCGGTTACGACAAAGCCAACGTATTACGCGACCCTCCGGCACCACTGACAGCAAAGAACAAACTCGATGAGTTCGCCCCTGTCAGAGACGCCGAACTGATGGAATTCGGTTTCATTCAGAGCGACTTCTTTTAGCGTCCAATAATGATAAGAGGGGCAGGATGCTCCGGGAGCAGCAGATGAAAGCCTCATACTGGCTGGCGGCCGCTTGCCTGGCGGCAAGTACGTCAAGCTTTGCCAATGAAGTATTCAAACCGATAGAAGTCAACGACCAGGAACTCAGCCAGCTACGCGGTCGTTTTGTCATGCCGGGGCGCATCATCAGCTTCGGCGTCGTCATGAGCAGTACCTGGCGCAACGCCAGTGGCGACCTGATAGGGGCAACCAGCTCGATGCAGATTCAGGCCTCCACCGTAAAACCCCAATTCTATGTCTCCACCATCAGCCAGCTCGGCAACGGTTCCACGAACAATACCCAAGGCACCGGCAACGTGATTGGCGGCGCAGGACTGAGCAATACGCAAGGCGTGACGCAAAGCGTACGCGCCGCTGGCGACAGCAACAGTGCCAACAACAACGTTGCGATCAACGTAACGCAATCGACTACCGCACCGACCATGGCTCCGGCCTCCGGTCAGGCCCTGATGAGTGGCCAGACCATCGGCGCCAGCAACGCCGCCGGCAGCGTCGCCGTATCGGCCATCAGCGGCGGCGTGCAGATGGCCATCCAGGCCAGCAACAACCAGGGTTCGGCACTGCAACAAGTGGCTCAGGCCGGCTTGCTGCAAAACACCACCCTGCTGGGTAACAGCAATCTGGTCAACAACCAGACCCTGCTCAATGTCGTGATCAACAACAACCTGAATCCGGCCGCGAGCGCCGCGCAGAATCTTAATCAACTCAAGGGACTACGCAATTCAGGATATTGAACTACGCTGATTTTCGATCATTGGGCTTAAAGGGACGGCTTTTTCATGTATCGATCGGCATCACTGCGCGCAGTCGTATGTTTGAGCACACTTTTTCCGGCCGCAGCGTTACAGGCTGCGACGGATCCGGATGTTGAAACACTCAAGCAGGAGCTCCTTGAGCTTAAACAGCGATACGAGACGCAGCAAAAGGCATTGGCGGTACTTGAGCAGCGGGTTCGGCAGGTTGAAGACCAGCCTGCGACCCCGCAGCCCAAGCGTCTGGTCAAATCCCCTGCAGAGCTGAGAAAGAACAATCAATCGGTCGCTGCGACCGGTACGGGTGCAGCAGCAGCGTCGGGGGGCGCGGCGGGAGGAAGTGGTGCGTCCTACGGACAGTCGCTGGCAGACGATTCGCAACCGGCGCAAAGTGTGACCAACCTGTATGACGAGGCCAGCGGCTTCTTCGGCGGCGGCAAGTTCAGTTTCGAGACCGGTCTGACGTATTCCCACTACGACACTCGCCAACTGACACTCAACGGCTTCCTCGCACTGGACTCGATCTTTCTGGGCAACATCAACCTGGACCGGATCAAGGCTGACACCTACACACTGGATCTCACCGGCCGCTACAACTACAACAACCGCTGGCAGTTCGACCTGAACGTGCCCGTGGTCTATCGCGCCTCGACTTACCAGTCCGGTGGTGGCAACAACGGCGGTGCGAACGTCACAACCCAGGGCGACGTTGATCAGGATCCGACGATTGGCGACATCAACGCCGGGATTGCCTACAAGTTCCTCGACGAATCGGCCAACCTGCCGGACGCGGTATTCACCTTGCGCGTCAAGGCTCCAACCGGCAAGGATCCGTTTGGCATCAAGCTGATCCAGTCGCAAAGCAACACCAACCTCTATGTACCTGAAAGCCTGCCGACCGGTAACGGCGTCTGGTCGGTTACGCCGGGTATCTCGCTGGTCAAGACCTTCGACCCGGCAGTGCTGTTCGGCACCCTCTCCTACACCCACAACCTGGAGGAGTCGTTCGGCGATATCAGCTCGACGGTCAATCAGAAAACCCCGGGCAAGGTCAGGATCGGCGACAGCTTCCAGGTCGGCATGGGCGTAGCATTTGCCCTGAACGAGAAGATGAGTATGTCGTTCTCGATGTCTGACCTCGTTCAGCGCCGCAGCGCCCTCAAGCCTGATGGCCAGGACTGGCAGTCGGTGATTTCCAGTGATGCCAACGCCGGTTACTTCAACATCGGCATGACCATCGCCGCCACGCCTAACCTGACGATCGTGCCCAACCTGTCACTGGGGATGACTCCGGATGCGCCGGACTTCACCTTCAGCCTGAAATTCCCGTACTACTTCTAAAGCAAAAGCAAAAGATCGCAGCCTGCGGCAGCTCCACGGATTCCACATCCAGGAGCTGCACAGGCTGCGATCTTTTTGATCTTTGGTCTCTAGCGGATCTGGTGTTTGTGCAGCAGACGATAAAACGTTGGCCGCGACACGCCCAGCACCTTCGCCGCGACACTGAGGTTGTCGCTGTGCCGGTTCAACACATCGCACAGCGCCTGGCGTTCGGCGCGAGTCTTGTAGTCTTCCAGCGTTCCCATCGGCGCCGAAATCGAGTGCTGACTGAGTAATCCCAGATCCCGGGCTTCGATCTGCCTTCCTTCCGCCAGCACCAGACCACGTCGCACGCGGTTGGCCAGTTCCCGCACGTTGCCTGGCCAATCGTGTTTGCCCATGGCGATCAACGCATCCTCACTGAAGCTGCGCGGACGGCGCCCGGTCTCGTGGCTGTAGAAGTGGGAAAAATGGTTGGCCAGCATCGACAGATCACCGTGGCGTTCGCGCAATGGCGCGGTCACCACTTGCAGCACATTGAGGCGGTAATAGAGGTCTTCGCGAAAACGCTTTTTCTCGATGGCCGCTTCCAGGTCGACGTGGGTGGCCGCCAGCACACGAACATCGACCGGGATCGGCTGACTGCCGCCGACGCGCTCGATGTGTTTTTCCTGGAGAAAACGCAACAGGTTGGCCTGCAATTCAAGTGGCAGATCGCCGATTTCATCGAGAAACAACGTGCCACCATTGGCGGCCTCGATGCGCCCGACCTTGCGCTGATGCGCACCGGTAAAGGCACCTTTCTCGTGGCCAAACAGTTCGGACTGAATCAAATGTTCGGGAATCGCCCCGCAATTGATCGCCACAAACGGCTTGCTGTGGCGTTGGGACTGGCGGTGCAGCGTGCGTGCGACCAGTTCTTTACCGGTGCCGCTTTCGCCCCGGATCAATACCGGGGATTCGGTCGGCGCCAGTTTGCTCAGTAACTTGCGCAGCTCACGGATCGGCTTGCTGTCGCCGAGCAACTCGTGTTCAGGCTGGTCGACGTGAATCGTGCCTTGCCCGCGCAAACGCGCCATGCCGAATGCGCGGCCCAGGGTCACCTGTACGCGTGAGACATCGAACGGCAAGGTATGGAAATCGAAAAACCATTCGCAGACGAAGTCACCGACGTTCTGTAATCGCAGGACTTCCTGATTCAACACCGCGATCCACTCGGTGCCACTGCGACTGATCAGTTCCTTGACCGCTTCGGGGCGTTCGAGGTGAAAAGGTTGCAGTCTCAGCAGCCCGACATCACATGTCCGATCGGCGGCATTTTCCAGGGTACAACTGTCAACATCCCAGCCCACCGCGCGCAATCCGGGTAACAGGCGATGGCAGTCGTCACAGGGGTCGACTACCAATAAACGTCGTAACGCTGGCGCTTCGATCATGACTGTTCCTTGGCGCCAAATTTAAGGAAATTATTGTAAAAACAGTCATTTGGCAGACCCGACTGTAACATTAGCAAGAAATTGACAGGGCCTTGTATCGATTGCTTATAGGTATACAAGCTAACGAGTTATAAGAAGCGAGTTTATTAGTTAGCTACCGAGTTGCTATCTTTCAGCAAGCTTTCAAAAACGCTCGAAATGTCCGGCCTCAGCAACAAAGTTGAAATTTCTTTGTGTCGTGTGTGACCTGCCACGGGGTTGCGTGCATCAGTACAAGTAACCAGCCGAACGGTAAGCCCAACCGACGGCAGATCATTTGATTGGGCACGACAGAGAGAAGACCCCATGACCGCCCCGCTCCGTATCAACGAAGCTCTTTTGATTGCCAACCACGCGTTCAAACCCTTCCAGTGCGTGGCCTGGGCCCCACAAGACGGCAACGGTGAACTGAACCTGACCGTCATCGATCGCACCAACTCGCATATCGGCCGCCAGCAGATCCCAAGCAGCGCCTACTCCGACCCGGCGCAGCTGGAATTGCTGTTGCAACAGGCCCGTGCTGAATTGAGCAAAGAAGGTTACCTGCTGCAGTCGTGGTCGATGCCGCACTGATCAGAGGGCCATGCGGATGACATTCAGGTCATCCGCTTTGTGTTTCGTTAGTTACAAACTGCTGTTTATCTCCAGTACTTTTGTACAACTTTCCTTCAAGCGTCAGGCGCCACTGCTTGGCAGGCTTTCATTTGGTTCAAAAAGACACTGTTATGGCACAGTGCGACCCTCCACCTGTTAGTTCTGTCAGTTGAACTTGCGTGTATTCAGGGATTGAATGTTCCGCTCATGCAGTTACCCGCCCGATTCGGGCCTGGTCAACTTGCAAGGAGAAGCATGCATGTCCTCCGAGAACGCCTTTGCGCGCCCGGCACTACTCAATACCTGCGGACAACTGGATAAACAATTTGCCAACACTGGCGTTGCCCAAGTCTATTTCGCCGGCAGTGTTTCCAGCATGACCCAGGGTGTTGCGCTGGACCGACAGGGACGCGTGTTGGTCGCCGCCAAGATCGGCACTGCCCAAGGCAGCCGTTTTGGTCTGGCGCGAATACTCGCTGACGGTTCGGCCGACCTCGCGTTTGGACAGCAAGGCAGTGTGATCGGTGAATTTGAACGCGGTTTTGAAGCCACGGGTGGCAAGGTCCAGGTGCTGCCCGACGGGCGAATCCTGCTGGCCGGGCTGCATTATCAAAACACCCATCGCACCCTGCCCGCCCTTGCCTTGTTCAGCGCCGACGGAATTCCCGACCCGGGTTTTGGCGAAAATGGCTGCAAAGTAGTGCGCCTGCCCGGAGACCTGTCCATCGGTTCCCGCGATACCTGGCTACCGCCCGGCGTGCCAGGCGCCGAAGCCTGCGACATCGCCGTGCAAGACGACGGGCACATTCTGCTGATCGCCAATCACCACTTCGAACTTGCCGACCATGCCGGCATGCTGATCCGCCTGATGCCAGACGGCGAGCTCGATACAAGCTTCAATGGCCGCGGCTTCGTGATGATCCGCCATCTGCTGCTTAACACCTGGCTCAGCAGCCTTGTATTGCAGGAGGATGGGCGGATCCTCGTCGCTGGCTCAATTGACTTTCCCCAAGAGGGGCTGGTCGCGCGCTATTTGCCTGACGGGCGCCTTGATGAACGTTTCGCGGTGGATGGTTTCCTCGCCTTCAAGGCCCACGGCCAAAGCGCGATGGTCAGCCAGGTCATCGAGTCGCAGGAGCATCTGCACTGCTTTGGCAGCAGTCGTGATCCGATCCGCTGCCTGGCGCTGAGCCTGCACGGCAATGGTCGTCCGGAATTGCGCAACAACTCAGGCCACCCGCATCTGCTGGAAATCGGTCCCAGCGGCTGCCAGTGGAGCGCAGCCCAATGCATGGCTGATGGCCGCATCATCGCGGTGGGTGCAACGATTGGCGGGATCGAGGCGGATTTCATCGTGGCGCGCTATCTGCTCGACGGACGACTCGACGCGCAGTTTGGCAACGGCGGCTGGCTACGCACGCGTCTGGGACACAGCCTGGACACCGCCAATTCACTCGCCGTGCAGGTAGACGGACGCATCCTGGTTGGCGGCTATTCACTGGACGGCAACTACCGCGCCATGGTCGCGCGCTATCTGAATCAATAACTCCCGTGGACTTGAACTTGCCAGACACTTGCGGCAACTTGCGCGCTTCTTAATACAAGGAGCAACCGATGTCCGGTTCACTGGCCCAGGCGTTCGCGCACAATTTCCTCGGGCATTCGCCCCGCTGGTACAAGGCGTGCATCGTCGGGTTCCTGATCCTCAACGCCGTGGTGCTGTTCACTGTCGGCCCGGTCGCCGCCGGCTGGCTGCTGGTGATCGAGTTCATTTTCACCCTGGCCATGGCCCTCAAGTGCTATCCGTTGATGCCCGGCGGGTTGTTGCTGATCGAAGCCCTGCTGCTGAAGATGACCACGCCGCAGGCGCTGTACGATGAGTTGGTGCACAACTTTCCGGTGATCCTGCTGCTGATGTTCATGGTCGCAGGCATCTACTTCATGAAAGACCTGCTGCTGTTTCTGTTCTCGCGCCTGCTGCTCGGCGTGCGCTCCAAGACGCTGCTGGCGCTGATGTTCTGCTTTCTTTCGGCGTTTCTGTCGGCTTTTCTTGATGCGCTGACCGTGACGGCGGTGATCATCAGCGCGGCGGTCGGTTTCTATTCGGTTTACCACCGCGTAGCCTCGGGCAACGATCCGCGCCAGGACAGCGAATTCAGCGACGACCGGCACCTGCCAGCCCTGCACCATGACGATCTCGAACAGTTTCGCGCATTCCTGCGCAGCCTGCTGATGCACGGCGCGGTGGGCACCGCACTCGGCGGGGTCTGTACGTTGGTGGGCGAGCCGCAGAACCTGCTGATCGGCCATGAGATGGGCTGGCACTTCGCAGAGTTCTTCCAGAAGGTCGCGCCGGTGTCGCTGCCGGTACTGGTGGCGGGCCTGCTGACCTGCATGCTGCTGGAAAAATTGTGCTGGTTTGGCTACGGCACCCTGCTGCCGGACAACGTGCGTGCCGTGCTCGCCAATTACGCCGCCGAAGACAACGCCGAACGCACACCGCGCCAGCGTGCCGCCCTGCTGGTGCAAGGCACTGCTGCGTTGATCCTGATAGGTTGCCTGGCGTTTCATGTCGCCGAAGTCGGCCTGATCGGTCTGATGGTAATCGTCTTGATCACCGCGTTCACTGGCATCACCGACGAGCATCGCCTGGGCAGCGCCTTCAAAGACGCCATGCCGTTCACTGCATTGCTGGTGGTGTTCTTTGCCGTGGTAGCAGTGATTCACGATCAACAACTGTTTGCCCCGTTGATCCAGTGGGTGCTGGCCCTGCCGGCGGAGCAACAACCGGGCATGCTGTTCATTGCCAACGGCCTGCTCTCGGCGATCAGCGACAACGTGTTCGTCGCCACCATCTACATCACCGAAGTGAAACAGGCGTTCCTGTCCGGGCACATGAGCCGCGAGCATTTCGAGACACTGGCGATCGCGATCAACACCGGCACCAACCTGCCGAGCGTGGCGACGCCGAATGGTCAGGCGGCGTTCCTGTTCCTGCTGACCTCGGCGATTGCGCCGCTGGTGCGTCTGTCGTACGGGCGGATGGTGTGGATGGCGTTGCCGTACACCGTGGTGATGGGGTTGCTGGGGTGGTATGCGGTGAGTTACTGGCTCTGACAACACGCGATTAAAACTGTGGGAGCGGGCTTGCTCGCGAAGACGGAGTATCAGGCACTTGATGTGTTGACTGACACACCGCATTCGCGAGCAAGCCCGCTCCCACAGTTTGTTTCCGGGTGAATCAGCGACCGAGGATGTACTTCTCGATCGCCTGCGCCACGCCATCGTCGGTGTTAGGCGCGGTCACTGCATCGGCCTGCCGTCGCACCGCTTCTTCCGCCTGCCCCATGGCGATCGAGAACCCGGCACGATGGAACATCGCCGGGTCATTACCGCCATCGCCAATTGCGGCGGTGTGCTCCAGCGGCACGTTCAGGTACTCGGCAATCGTCGACAGCGCGGTGCCCTTGTTTGCCTCCAGCGCCGTGACGTCCAGATACACCGGTTGCGAACGTGAAACCTGCGCCTGCCCCTCAACCTTGGTCAACAAACGGGCTTCCAGTTCAATCAGCAGATCCGTGTTGTTACTGGTGGCGACGATCTTGTCGATCCTTTGCAAATATGGCTCGAAACTCTCCACCACCACCGGCGGATAGCCAAGACCGTGCTGTTCGCGCGGCACCATTGGCCCGTTGGGGTCCTTGAGCAGCCAGTCACCGCCACTGAACACCCAGATTTCCACACCTGGCTGATCGATGAACGTCGCCAAAGCCGTCAGCGCCACCGGTACCGGCAGATAGTGCGCAGCCAGCAGCGTGCCGTCAGGCTTGACGATGGTGCCGCCGTTGAATGCCGCTGTCGGCACGTCGATACCCAAGGCTTCGATTTGCCGCAACATGGCTTTGGGCGGGCGCCCGGTCGCAAGACTGAAGAACACGCCAGCCTCGCGCAACGAGCGAACCGCGTCGAGGGTGCGCTGGCTCAGGCTGTGATCGGGCAGCAACAGTGTGCCGTCCATGTCACTCAGTAAAAAACGGATCGAGTTACTCATCCCAGACCATGCCAGACGCGGCCATCGCGAGTCAGCAGATCATTGGCGGCTTGTGGGCCATCTTCACCGGCAGCGTAGCTCTGCACGCTGGAATCCTGCTGCCAGGCGTCGAGGAACGGTTGCACCGCACGCCAGCCATTCTCGATGTTGTCGGCACGCTGGAACAGCGTCTGATCGCCGGTCAGGCAGTCATAGATCAGCGTTTCGTAACCGGTTGACGGCTGCATCTCGAAGAAGTCCTTGTACGCGAACCCCAGCTCGATGTTGGCCATGTTCAACGCCGGCCCCGGCCGTTTGGCCAGCAGGTCGAACCACATGCCCTCATTGGGCTGGATCTGGATACGCAGATAGGTTGGCTGCAGCTCGTCGACCTCGGTGTCACGGAACTGCGCGTACGGCGCCGGTTTGAAGCAGATGACGATCTCGGTGTCGCGTACGCTCATGCGCTTGCCGGTGCGCAAATAGAACGGCACACCGACCCAGCGCCAATTGTCGATCATGACTTTCAGCGCGACGTAGGTTTCGGTGCTGCTGTCAGGCGAAACGTTCGGCTCCTGACGGTAACCGTTCAACGCTTTGCCATCGACTTCACCGGCGCTGTATTGGCCGCGTACCGAATTGGCTCGCGCCTCCTCGACCGTCCATGGGCGGATCGCGCCGACCACTTTGGCCTTCTCGCCACGCACGGCGTCAGCGCCGAACGCGGCCGGTGGTTCCATGGCGACCATCGCCAGCAACTGGAACAGGTGATTGGGCACCATGTCCCGCAACGCGCCGGTGTGTTCGTAAAAACTGCCACGGGTTTCAACACCGACGGTTTCCGCAGCGGTGATCTGCACGTGGTCGATGTAATGGTTGTTCCAGAAGGCCTCGAACAGGCTGTTGGAGAACCGGCTGACCAGAATGTTCTGCACGGTTTCCTTGCCCAGGTAATGGTCGATCCGATAGATCTGTTTCTCGGACATGACCTTGAGCAGGCAGGCGTTCAAGGCTTCGGCGGTTTGCAGATCGGAGCCGAACGGCTTCTCGATTACCACCCTTCTGAACGCCTCGGGGGTTTCCTCCAGCAGTTTGGCGGCGCCGAGACGGCGCACCACTTCACTGAAGAAACGTGGCGCGGTGGCCAGGTAGAACACCGCATTGCCAGTGCCGCTGTCGGCTATTTTCGCCGCCAGCGCTGAATAGGTGCTGTCGTCCAGAAAGTCGCCCTGGACGTAGCTGATACCTTTGGCGAGCTTGGCCCACAAGGCCGGATCAAGCTTCTGATCGCCCTTGCCGACTTTCGCCGCCACTTCGGTACGGATGAAGTCTTCGAGTTTTTGCGCAAAGGCTTCATCGCTAATGGCGTTGTGGTCAACGCCGACGATCCGCAGGCCATCATTCAGCAGGCCGTCACGACTCAGGTTGTACAGCGCCGGCATCAGCAAGCGCTTGACCAGGTCACCGTGGGCACCGAACAGAAACAGCGTGGTCGGTGGAGCGGGTTCTGCCTTGGATTTCCTGCGGATCGTATGGGTCATTTTTTCGGTGTCTCCACATGGCCGCCGAAGCCGAAGCGCTGGGCCGAAAGGATCTTGTCGCCAAAGGTGCCCTGACCGCGGGAGCGGTAGCGCGAGAACAACGAGTTCGACAGCACCGGCACCGGCACTGCCTGTTCCATGGCCGCCTCGATGGTCCATTGGCCTTCGCCGCTGTCAGCCACCGAACCGGAGAACCCGTCGAGTTTCGGGTCGCTGGCCAGTGCGTCGGCGGTCAGGTCGAGCAGCCAGGACGAAACCACGCTGCCACGACGCCAGACTTCAGCAATGTCGGCAACATTCAGGTCGAAACGCTGGTCTTCCGGCAGACGCTCGCTGGATTTGGTCTTGAGGATGTCGAAGCCTTCGGCAAACGCGGCCATCATGCCGTACTCGATGCCGTTGTGGATCATCTTCACGAAGTGCCCGGCACCGGCAGGACCGGCGTGAATGTAGCCGTGCTCGGCACGGTGATCATCGGACTTGCGGTCCTTGGTGCGCGGAATCTCGCCCATGCCCGGTGCCAGCGCAGCGAACAGCGGGTCAAGACGGCTGACGGTCTCGGCATCGCCACCGATCATCATGCAATAGCCGCGCTCCAGGCCCCAGACGCCGCCGGAGGTGCCGACGTCGATGTAGTGCAGGCCTTTCTCGGACAGCGTCTTGGCCCGGCGGATGTCATCCTTATAGTTGGTGTTGCCGCCGTCGATGATGGTGTCACCGGCTTCCAGCAAGTCGCTCAGGGTGTTGATGGTGTCTTCGGTCGGTGCGCCGGCCGGCAGCATGACCCACACGGCGCGTGGCTTGGCCAGGCCTGCCACCAGGGCCGGCAGGTCGGCAACGCCCGTAGCGCCCTCGGCGGCCAGGGTGTCGACAAAAGCGGTATTGCGGTCGTAAACAACGGTGGTGTGACCGTTGAGCATCAGACGTCGCGCAATATTGCCGCCCATGCGGCCCAGTCCAATAATCCCGAGTTGCATGTGCTGATGCTCCTTACTGCAAATAAATGTGTGTCAAAGGTTATAGCCCAACGTGATCCATGGAGGTTAGTCCAGAGCGTCGGGTGGGAAGTTTCCGGGCATTGTGCCCGATCCAGACTGATAACGTCGGGAAACGTGCCGAAGACACACCGACCATGAAAAATAAAAAAGTTCCCTTCACACGCAAAAGAAACCAAAATTGGCGCCGATAGCAAGTCAGTAGCCCCGACGCGGGGACGATTTGCAGTTGAGACACGCCATTTGCGAGGTGAGCAATGGGCACAGTACATACAGCAATGCCTCCACAAACCCTGTACGTCACGATCCGTCGTGATGAATTGCGCCAGTTGAAAGACGAGCGCGACCAGTTGAAGCAGGAGCTGGCGCAGCTGCGCTCGCTGACCCAGGGCGCTCAGCCCAAACCTCTGCCGGTTGTCCAACGCAATCCGCACGCCTGACCTGCCCCGCCAGCTTCGGGAACGGCGCCTGTCGTTCCCGACATGATGCCCCCCTGCCCCTGTTCAGCAACTAACGAAGTTTTCACATTGCCTTGGTGATACTCCGGCCCATTCTGGCCGTGCGTTTGCGCGCGGCTTCCGTTCGTCGGTTTTGATGTAGCGCTCCGACGGTGGTTAGTGACGATGAGCTGGAGTGCTGAATGGCATTGTTCAAACGCAGCAAAACGACTGCGACAGGTTTCGACTGGGCCGGGGTTCTCTGGCTGTTCGCGTTTTTCTGGTATTTCTCGGGCATCACCCAACTGCTGATCCAGCTGACCGGCACCTCCGGTTTCAGCGGTTTCCGTCAAGCCTTCGTGATGAGTGCGCTCTGGCTCGCCCCGATGCTGGCGTTCCCCAAGCGCACCAAACTGCTCGCCGCGTTGATCGGCGTGGTCCTGTGGGCCTGCTCCATGGCCAGCCTGGGTTACTTCTTCATCTATCAGCAGGAATTTTCGCAAAGCGTCATCTTCATCATGTTCGAGTCGAACGTGTCTGAGGCGGGCGAGTACATGACCCAGTACTTCGCGTGGTGGATGATCCCGGCGTTCCTCGCCCATACCGCTTTCGCCTACTTCCTCTGGACGCGCCTGCGCCCGGTGTACATGCCCCGTGGCCGCGCTTTCGTTGCCGCGTTGGCGATCCTGATTGCCGTGGTTGGCTACCCGTTGATCAAACAAACCCAGCGCACCGGCAGTTTCGCCGGCGGTTTCGAGAAGTTCGAAGACCGCATCGAGCCAGCCGTGCCTTGGCAGATGGCGGTGGCTTACCACCGCTATCTCGATACGCTGGCCGGCATGGAAGAGATGCTGCACAGCACCAGCAAGGTCCCGCCGCTGCATAACCTCAAGGTTGCAGACGCCGATAAACCTTCGACCCTGGTGCTGGTGATCGGCGAATCGACCAACCGTCAGCGCATGAGCCTGTACGGCTATCCGCGCAAGACCACGCCGGAGCTGGACAAGCTCAAGGATCAGCTCGCGGTGTTCGACAACGTCATCACTCCGCGCCCATACACCATTGAAGCATTGCAACAGGTCCTGACCTTCGCCGACGAAGAGAATCCTGATCTGTACCTGTCGACGCCTTCGCTGGTCAGCATGATGAAACAGGCCGGCTACAAGACGTTCTGGATCACCAACCAGCAGACCATGACCAAGCGCAACACCATGCTCACAACCTTCTCCGAACAGGCCGACGAGCAGGTGTACCTGAACAACAACCGTAATCAGAACGCCGCGCAGTACGACGGTGACGTGATCGAGCCGTTCAACAAGGCGCTGACTGATCCGGCTCAACGCAAGCTGATCGTCGTGCATCTGCTCGGCACTCACATGAGCTACCAGTACCGTTATCCGCCGACCTTCGACAAGTTCCAGGACCGTACCGGCGTGCCGGCCGGCGTGCGTGATGACCAGGTGCCGACCTACAACAGCTATGACAACGCCGTGCTCTACAACGATTTCGTGGTGTCGAGCCTGATCAAGGACTACGCCAAGTCCGATCCGAATGGTTTCCTGCTGTACCTCTCCGACCACGGAGAAGACGTGTTCGACTCCGCCGGCCACAACACCCTGGGCCGTAACGAGAACAAACCGACGGCGCCGATGTACACCATTCCGTTCATGGCCTGGGCTTCGCCGAAATGGCGCGAGAACCATAACTGGAACTTCGCCGCAGACCTGGGGCGGCCTTACAGCAGCTCGCACTTGATCCACACTTGGGCAGACATGGCCGGCTTGAGTTTCGATGAACTGGACCGCACCAAGAGCCTGGTCAGCGACAGCTTCAAGCCGCGTCCGCTGATGATCGGCAACCCGTACGAGCGTGAGCAGCGCGCGCTGATCGACTTCAGCCTGATGAAGCCGAAAAAGGTCGAGCCTGCCGCTGCGAATGTCGTGCAGCAGTAACTGCCTGGAAGGCGCCGGTTTCGAGAGATCGCAAGCGGCGCAACGTATAAAGAAAAAGCTCCGTATCGCAAGATACGGAGCTTTTTTCGTTCCGGGCGGACAGGTTGCTCGCTTGTGCGGGGCTCTGCTGTGCCGTTTGAAGCGGATCGGCACAGCCAGCATGCTCGAAGGTGCCCTCCCCTTGAAAAAGCAGCCAGCGCGCTCAGAGGGCGTGAGTAAATCGCAGCGCCCGGCTCACGGATTTTTCCAGCACAAAAACAAACGCCCCGAACAAGTCGGGGCGTTTGTGGGTGCGTTCACTTGGGTGCTTTCACACCCTTCGCGATGCAGATCCGGCGCTATCAGTAAGCCTTGCCGGTCTTGTAGAAGTTCTCGAAGCAGAAGTTGGTGGCTTCGATGTAGCCTTCGGCGCCACCGCAGTCAAAACGCTTGCCCTTGAACTTGTAAGCCATTACGCAGCCATTCTGGGCCTGTTTCATCAGGGCGTCGGTGATCTGGATTTCGCCACCCTTGCCTGGCTCGGTCTGTTCGATCAGATCGAAGATGTCCGGAGTCAGGATATAACGACCGATGATCGCCAGGTTCGACGGAGCGTCTTCCGGCTTTGGCTTCTCGACCATGCTGTGTACGCGGTAGATGTCGTCGCGGATCATCTCGCCAGCAATCACGCCGTATTTGCTGGTTTCCTGCGGATCGACTTCCTGAATGGCGATGATCGAGCAGCGGAACTGCTTGTACAGCTTGACCATCTGGGTCAGTACGCCGTCGCCTTCGAGGTTGACGCACAGGTCGTCCGCCAGTACCACGGCGAACGGCTCGTCACCGATCAGTGGGCGACCGGTCAGAATCGCGTGGCCCAGGCCTTTCATTTCGGTCTGACGGGTGTAGGAGAACGAGCACTCGTCGAGCAGCTTGCGGATGCCGACCAGGTATTTTTCCTTGTCGGTGCCTTTGATCTGGTTTTCCAGCTCATAGCTGATGTCGAAGTGGTCTTCCAGAGCACGCTTGCCACGACCGGTCACGATCGAGATTTCAGTCAGGCCAGCATCCAGAGCTTCTTCAACGCCGTACTGGATCAGTGGCTTGTTTACCACCGGCAGCATTTCTTTGGGCATGGCTTTAGTCGCTGGCAGGAAGCGAGTACCGTAACCGGCTGCTGGGAACAAGCATTTCTTGATCATATAAGTCCTTGAAAGGGCTGTGTGTACGAGTTTCGGCGCAGTCTAATCAGGCGGCGTGCACCTTACAATGCCCCGCACTGGCTAACCGATGCCAACATAGAGAAATATTCTCTCCGATAGTTCCGTTGGCGTCTTCGACCCGCGAAAACAGAGTAGCTCAAACACGCAAATGCGCTGCATCACCATACGCTCATCGTCCCCCAATGTGAGGATTTGTCGGTATCATGGCGCCTTTGAACCAGCGAACGAGACAAATAGATGGCCGCGGTAAAAATCATCAACGGGTATGTGATCGACAAGAAAGACGGCAAGTGGACGCTGACCACTACCAATGGCGAACACATCGCCGGGCCTTTCGACAGCGAGCAGTTGGCGACTGATGTGGCGTCGGTGTTCACCGACACCCCGGCGTCGTCCAAACGCCGTGGCAAAGATCAGGACTGATCGGTTGCGACACATCCCGAGCCCTGCCCTTGTGCAGGGCTTTTTGTGACTGCCGGGCACACCAGCGCAAACAAGTGGCCAATCGCTATAACCTTTTCACTCCGGCGCTGTCAGAGCGTTTAGCCCCTCCATCGCTGAAGACGACACACCTATGAACATGAACAGATTGCTGCCGCTGATCGCGGTATTGGCCTTGGGTGGCTGTGCCACCTCGCAAACCACCTACCTGAACAACGGCGAACAGGGCCTGACCATCGATTGCTCGGGCGAGGCCAACTCTTGGGCCACCTGCTATGAGAAGGCCGATGCCTCCTGTGCCGGCACCGGTTATCGCATTGTCGGAACCGATGGCACGCCGGCACCCAAAGAAAGCGACAAGACTTTGGGGGTCGATGTCGGCAACTACAAAAACCGTAGCGTGGTGGTGGTCTGCAAATAGACCCTACATGTGAATCTCGGCGAATTTGATCCCGAGCCCACGCACGATCTCGATCAAGTCGTCGAGCCGGGCAAAGGATTCGACTTCGTCGTTATCGTCCACCAGGAAATAGCTGCGACCGGCGCTCTTCTTGAAAAAAACGATCCACTCACCCGGGTTCGCCGGATTTTGAATCACATGCGTGGCAGAGATAAGGCCCTCTGCATGCCGTTCCCGTACTTGCTCTCGCTTCATGCGCGACTCCAGAAATGAAAATGCCGTCACAGCATGACTGTGACGGCATCGGTGCTGATGGCCGCTATTCTATCAGCCGGAAATACAGGCATTGGCGGCGTTTTGCACGTCACGAGGGCGAATCGGCACATTGGACATGCGCTCATGCAGCTTGATGCTGCTGCCGCCGGAGCGGTCGTCGATGTCAAACACCGCTGCCGCGCCAGTGGAAAATTTCCCGGGGACAATCACTCGCACGCCATCCTTGTGCGGCTGCATCTGCAGCGCGCCACGGCTGTTGGCCAGCTTGTCCGCAAGGCACTGAGCATACTCATGGGGTTTCTTGCCGGAAATCACGCTCATGGTCGGCAAGGTTTCATTGATCTCGGAAACACTCGCGCAACCACCCATGACCAACATCAACGGCAGACACACCACACCCCACTTCATACAAATACCTCCCATAAAGACCCTCGGACAGCAGTAATGCCATTTTTCTCCGAGGCTTACTCCATTAAACCCGCATCGAATCGCGAATAACTGTTTTTAATTGTCAAAGCAGCGCTCGACGGCGGGATAATAACCCGTTCGGGCTGATAAACTGCGCCAATCGCACATGCTATCGTTTTGATTTAGTAGAAAAAGCCCTTCTGGAGGCGCCCATGAAATTCATTCACCAGCGCGAGCACCTCAACGAAGACGACATTGTCGTCATCCAATGCTCGCAAACCTGCAACATCCGATTGATGAACGACGCCAACTTCCGCGCGTTCAAGAATGGCGGACGCCACACCTACCACGGCGGCGCTTTCGACAAGTTTCCTGCGCGCATCACCGCGCCGAGCACCGGCTTCTGGAACATCACCATCGACACCGTCAGCCGTCGCGCCATCAGCGTCACGCGCAAACCGACCCTGACCCACTCGATCAAGATCATCCGCCGCTCCAGCACCAAACTCAGCTGAGTCGCCCTAACACAAGGTAAGTATGACCGTGGCCCAAACGACCAAATACGTCATCAAATACAAGCTCAACGGTGATCGCCGCTTCGAGTTCGCACAACTGGAGCACGGCACCGTGGAAGAAGCCAAGGCTGCACTGGATGCCATCCACGGCCAGACCGGTGACGTGATCAGCGATATCGCCGTCAGCAAAGCCCTGTAACCCAGTCCGTCGAATTCAACCGCAAGCGGCGGGGTGTTCTGCAGCAGGGACTTGCCCAGACTGACAGCCTAGACCAAGTGTTCAGGAGTCAGCATGTCAATGTCCCCGTCACGGCTGGATGCGCTCGATTGGCCCAGCCTGGAGCAGCAACTGGATCAATACGGCTACGCCATCATCCGTTCGTTGCTGTCGGCGCCAGCCTGTGAGCGCTTGAGCGCCCTGTATTCACAGACCGAACCGTTTCGCTCGCAGGTCATCATGGCCCGCCACGGTTTCGGTCGCGGGGAGTACAAATACTTTCGATATCCCCTTCCGACCACCCTCGAACGTCTGCGCAACGCGCTATACCCGCGCCTGATGCCGTTGGCTAATCGCTGGTACGAACGCATGAATTTGCCCGTCCGATTTCCCGCAACCCATGCCGAGTTTTTGCAGCAGTGCCACGCCGCCGGCCAGTTGCGACCGACGCCACTGCTGTTGCAATACGGCCCGCAGGACTACAACTGCCTGCATCAGGATCTGTATGGAGAACTGGTTTTCCCTCTGCAGGTGGCGATTCTTCTGTCAACGCCGGGGCAAGACTTTACCGGCGGCGAGTTCGTCATGACCGAGCAACGCCCGCGCATGCAGTCGCGTCCGCACGTCGTGGATCTGCACAAGGGTGATGCAGTGCTTTTTGCAGTGAACCAGCGCCCGGTCAGAGGCACACGCGGCGACTACCGGGTGACCATGCGTCACGGCGTCAGTCGCCTGCACAGTGGAAATCGGCATACCCTAGGCATCATCTTCCACGACGCGTCCTGAGCAGCATGCAACCGACCACTTTCGACCTGTTCGCCGACCACGAACCCGAGCAGCAACCCCGTACCGAACAGATCGGCGAGCAATCGTGGGTGTTGCGCGGCTTCGCCCTGCCGGTGCTCGATCAACTGCTGCCGGCGCTGGATGCCGTTCTCGCCGCAGCGCCGTTGCGTCACATGATGACGCCGGGCGGTTTCAGCATGTCGGTGGGCACCAGCAGTTGCGGCGCACTGGGCTGGATCACCGACCGCAGCGGTTATCGCTACAGCGCGGTGGACCCGTTGACCGGCAAGCCCTGGCCTGCGATGCCTCAAGTGCTGTCCGAGCTGGCACAGACAGCGGCGCAGCGTGCAGGATTTGCCGACTTCCGCGCAGATTCCTGCCTGATCAACCAATATATCCCCGGGGCCAAGATGTCTTTGCATCAGGACAAAGACGAAAATGCCTACGCCGCGCCGATCGTCTCACTGTCCCTGGGCTTGCCGGCCATGTTCCTGTTCGGTGGTTTTGCCCGCAGCGACAAGAGCCAGCGCATTCCTCTGCTGCACGGCGACATGGTGATCTGGGGCGGCGTTGATCGCCTGCGTTTTCACGGGGTGCTGCCGATCAAGCCCGGCCAGCATCCGCGTCTGGGCGAACGGCGGATCAACCTGACTTTCCGTGTTGCCGGATGATCCTGAAAAGTTTGACCGCAAGGCCCGGAGTGTTACGAACATCGCCGCTGGTTAACCTGAATCAAACAGGTCAACGGACTACTCGCCATGAAAAAACTGTCGCCAATCATCAACGTTGAAACCGATCCACGCTGGGCTGCCGTCGTTGCGCGGGACCCACGGGCCGACGGGCAGTTTGTCTACGCGGTGAAGACTACCGGCATCTATTGCCGCCCGAGCAGCCTGTCGCGGTTGCCCAAGCCGCAGAATGTCGAATTCTTCGACAACGCCGAAGCCGCCGAGGCGGCGGGTTACCGCCCGAGCAAGCGCGCGAGCAAGGATCAGACTGACGTCGCCAGCCAGCACGCCGCGACCGTGGCGATGGCCTGCCGACACATCGAGTCTTGCGAAACGGCGCCCGCGCTCAGCGAACTCGCCGAAGCTGCCGGCCTCAGTCCTTTCCATTTTCACCGGGTGTTCAAGGCCGCTACCGGCCTGACGCCCAAGGGTTACGCAGCGGCGCATCGCTCGCGCAGGGTGCGGGAACGGCTTGCGGGTGGCGGCTCGGTCACTGATGCGCTGTACGACGCCGGCTTCAATTCCAACAGTCGCTTTTACGAATCAGCCGACAAGGTCCTGGGCATGAAGCCCGGCGACTACCGCGCTGCCGGGCGCAACAACGACATTCATTTCGCCGTCGGCCAATGCTCGCTCGGGGCGATTCTGGTGGCGCAAAGCGAACGCGGCGTGTGCGCGATTCTCTTGGGCGATGATCCACATCAACTGGTCTGCGACCTGCAGGATCAGTTCCGTCAGGCCAACCTGATTGGCGCCGATGCCGAGTTCGAACAGTTGATTGCCAAAGTGGTGGGTTTCATCGAAGCCCCGGCACTGGGCCTCGACTTGCCACTGGACGTACGCGGTACGGCGTTTCAGGAACGGGTGTGGCAGGCACTGCGGGAAATCCCGGCGGGCCGCACCGCCAGTTACGCCGAGATCGCTCAACGCATTGGTGCGCCGACCTCGATGCGCGCCGTGGCGCAGGCGTGTGGCGCCAACCGCTTGGCCGTAGCAATCCCCTGCCACCGCGTGGTGCGCAGCGATGGCAATCTCTCGGGGTATCGCTGGGGCGTAGAGCGCAAGCGCCAGTTGCTGGAACGCGAAACCCAGTCTTAGCGCACGCCGATGTAGACCGACACGGACTCGGGGCCGGTATAGGCCTCGAAGTCGGTAGCGTAACGGCGCTGGATCTGCGGATTCTCCTCAAAGAACTTCCAGATCTTTCCCCAGGTCGAGATGACCGCGTCAGGTAACGGCCCCTGCGCTTCGAATACCAGATACTCGCCCGCCTCGATCAGGACCGACTCGAAGTCTTTGGTCGGGGCATTCACGGTGACGCCGGCAGTGACATCGAACTCACCCGAGGCATCCGACTCGTAAGCCGAATACACGCCATAAATTGGCGAATTGGCTGACTTGCCGGGAATGGATTCGGCCAACTCCTCGCCGAAAAACCGGCCCCACATCGGGCCGATTTTCGCGGTTTCGGCTTGGTGCTCTGTGGCGTTGGTGGTACGCACGCGCAGGCCGGCAACGGTGAAGGCGTCGATTTGCTGTCGTTTCAAATCCATCGAAATTGCCGCTCCCTAAATAGAGATGCGGCCACACGGGCCGCAATGACGCCTACTCTGTCAGCGATTGACGTCGACCACAACCCTGCCGCGCAGCTGTCCGGCGAGCAACTTGGGCGCCGCGTCGATGGCCTCGCTCAGGGCGATTTCGTGACTGATCAATGGCAAAAGGGCGAAGTCCAGATCCTTGGCCAGACGCGCCCAGGCCTCGATCCGCCGCGCTTTGGGCTGAGTTACGCTGTTGATCCCTGCTAGCGTCACGCCGCGCAGAATGAACGGCGCCACCGACGCCGGAAAATCCATGCCCTGAGCCAGACCGCAGGCAGCGACGGTGCCCTCGGCGCGGGTACTGGCGCAAGCGTTGGCCAAGGTGTGACTGCCGACCGAATCGATCACCCCGGCCCAACGTTCCTTGGCCAGCGGTCTGCCCGGCTCCGACAAGGTTGCGCGGTCGATGATCTCGCTGGCGCCCAGTTGCATCAGGTAGTCATGCTCGGACACCCGGCCCGTGGACGCCACCACGCGATAACCGAGCTTGCTGAGCAAGGCGATGGCGAAACTGCCCACCCCGCCATTGGCGCCGGTCACCAGCACTTCACCCTGATCCGGGGTCACGCCGTTACGCTCCAGCGCCAGAATGCACAGCATCGCCGTGTAGCCGGCGGTACCGATGGCCATGGCTTGCGCGGCGGTAAAGGCTTTGGGCAACGGAATGAGCCAGTCACCATTGAGCCGCGCCTTCTGCGCCAGCCCGCCCCAGTGACTTTCGCCCACACCCCAACCATTGAGCAGCACCTGATCACCGGCCTGGTAGTCGGGATGCGAACTGACTTCCACCGTGCCCGCCAGATCGATCCCCGGCACCATCGGAAACTTGCGCACCACCGGACTGCTGCCGGTAATCGCCAGACCGTCCTTGAAGTTCAGCGTGCTGTACGCAACCTTCACCGTCACGTTGCCTTCAGGCAACTGCGCTTCGCTGATCTGCTGCAGGCTGGCGTGGTAACCGCTGTCGTCTTTGTCGATCAAAATGCCGTTGAACATGGCTGCCTCTCAATCAATGGGTTCAAATCCTCGTGCCCTGAAATAACACAAAGCAACACATTGCCCCACCCGACTTTGCGCCAATTCGCAAATCCGCCAAGTAATTGTGAAGCGGGCGGCTATGCTTTTTCGACGGTCGTGCTTTCGCTGTCATCCCTGCTGAAAGCGGCCCTTGTCGATGGAGCTGACAATGCCTTACCCGCGCTCATTGCTAGCGATGCTGATGCTGTGCCTGCTGATCATTGGCGACACTTGGGCAGCCTCCCCCCCTGCGACGAAAGACACTGCGGGCAGCGCGCCGACATGGCCGCAAGTGATTACCAGCGGCAAGGCCAGACTCACCGTGTATCAGCCGCAACTCGACAGTTGGGATGGCTACACCCTCAATGCCCGCGCTGCCGTCGAAGCCACCGGAGCCGATGGCAAACCCACTTTCGGCATTGTCCAGTTCAGCGCGCACACGCTGGTCGACAAGGCCACGCGCTGGGTCGCGCTGGATCAATACAAGATCATCAAGGCCGACTTCCCCGCCGATGCCAGTCAGGCCGACGTCTGGCTTGGAGCCCTGCAAAAAGATGCCGAAAGCCGCAAGAAAACCATATCCCTCGATCAACTCGAAGCAGCGGTCGGCGTGCTGTCGGCAGAGCAGAAAGCCGACAGCGCGCCACTGGAAAATACCCCGCCCGCGATCATCAGTTCCGACGTCCCTGCCCTGCTCGTCTACATCGATGGCGACGCCGTCTACCGGGCGGTCGAGGGCACCGAGCTGCAACGCGTGATCAACACCCGTCCGCTATTGCTCAAGGACGCCGAGGGCAAACACTACCTGCACGTGTTCGACGGCTGGATGGTCGCTGGCAGTCTGAACGGCGAATACACCCGTCTGGCCACGCCGCCGGCTGATCTGGAGAAAGCCAAACAGGCGGCGATCCAGAGTCGTCAGGTCGATCTGCTGACCGGCCAGAGCGATCCGAAAGACAAGGTTCCGAGTCTGGCCAAATCACCGCAACCGAAAATCTTCATCGCCACCACGCCCACTGAACTGATCGTCACCGACGGCGCGCCGCAGTGGCTGCCGATACAGGGCACCCGTCTGCTGTATGTGAGCAATACCACCGGGCATATCTTCAAGGAAATCGGCGACCAGAACAGTTACGTGCTGATCTCCGGCCGCTGGTTACGCGCCGCTGACATGCAAGGCCCATGGACGTTTACCCCGGCTGACAAACTGCCGGCAGACTTCGCCAATATCCCGGATGACAGCCCGAAAGAGAACGTCAAGGCGTCGGTCGCCGGAACGCCACAGGCCAGGGAAGCCGCGATCGCTGCAACCATTCCGCAAACCTCGGCGATCAAGAAAAGCGCAGTGAAAATGACCGCGCCGCAGTTCGATGGCGAGCCGCAGTTGAAGGCGATCAACAGCACGCCGCTGCAATACGTGGTCAACAGCGCGACGCCGATCATTCGAGTCGACAGCGACAGCTGGTATGCGGTGGAAAACGGAATCTGGTTCACCGCCACCTCGGTTAACGGGCCTTGGGCCGTGGCCAGCTCCGTACCGGCGGTGATCTATTCGATCCCGCCGAGTTCACCGATGCATTACCTCACCTACGTCAAAGTCTATGAATCCAGCGGCGATACCGTGGTGGTGGGCTACACCCCCGGCTATCAAGGATCGAATCTGGATCCGGCCACGGGTGTGGTGGTCTACGGCACCGGTTATCCGTACACGCCGTGGGTCGGCAGCGTCTGGTACGGGCCGCCGGTGACCTACGGTTTCGGCGTCGCCATGCGCTACACGCCGTGGACTGGCTGGACCTTCGGTTTCGGCTTCGGCTGGAGCTGGGGCGGCAACACCGTGGCGATGGGTTGGGGCTGGGGCGCTTATCCATGGTGGGGCAATTACGGCTGGGGTTACGCCTGGGGACCGCGCCTGTACCCCGCGCCGCTGGCCTGGGGCGGCGCCGCTTACGGCTATCGCGGGGCGCCGTGGCCTGGGGTCCCGGTGGCTGGGCCGGCACCACCGGCAACATTTATCGGCAGTGGGGCGATCGCGCGACGGTGAGTCGCTATGGCGCCGGATACAACGCCTGGACCGGCAATCGCTGGGCCGGCCAGGTCGGCTCCTCCTACAACTCGCGCACCGGCATTGCGGCCGCAGGCCAGCGCGGAGCCGTACACAATGTCTACAACGGCAATTACGCGGCCGGGCGCAGTGGTGAGGTGGTCGGGCCGAACGGTGGCGCCATCGCCGGTGGAAAAGTGACCGCAGGCAACGCTCGCAATGGCACCCAGGTCACCGCCAATCGTGGCGCGGTGTACAACCCCAACACCGACAAGACCACACAATATGGCGGCGTGAAAGGACGTAACGGCGGCGCCGCGCGAGTGGGCGACAACGTCTATGCCGGGCACGACGGCAACGTCTACAAGAAAACCGACAACGGCTGGCAATCGATGGTCAAGGGCAGCCCGACTCGCACGGCACCGGTCAACAACAATGCCCAGTTGCAAAACCTCAATCGCGAGTCGGCGGCACGTAACTTCGGCAACCAGCGAACCAACAACTTTCACAATTCCTCGCAAGTCATGAACCGATCATTTGGAGGCGGCGGTGGCGGTGGTTTTCATCGACGCTGACGGCGCGCGACTGTCCGTGTGCGAAAAAATCGGGCTGGCCCTGGGGCCGGTTTAGCTGTTAAAAAACCGGTTCTGCCGTCCCTGCCCCGCTTCATCGTTCGGAGAACCGCTTCCATGAGCCAATGGCCTGACACCCGCATCCTTGACCTGCTCGGTATCGAGCTGCCGATCATCCAGGCCCCGATGGCCGGTGCCACGAACTCGTCCATGGTGATCGCCGTGTGCAACGCCGGCGGCTTGGGTTCGATGCCAGCCGCGATGCTGAGCATCGAGCAGTTGCGCGAAGAGCTGAAGACCATTCGCGAGCACACTCGCAAGCCGTTCAACGTCAATTTCTTCTGCCACCAGCCACCGGCCGCCAATGAACAGCGCGCGCAAGACTGGAAAAATCTGCTGGAGCCGTACTACCGCGAACTGGGTGTCGATTTCGACGCACCGACACCGGTTTCCAACCGGGCGCCATTCGATGCGGCAGCGTGCGCCGTGCTCGAAGAGTTTCGCCCGGAAGTGGTGAGTTTTCATTTTGGTCTGCCGGAGAAATCCTTGCTGGATCGTGTCAAGGCGACGGGTGCGAAAATTCTCTCGTCCGCCACCACTGTCGATGAAGCGGTGTGGCTTGAGCAAAACGGTTGCGACGCGATCATCGCCATGGGTTACGAGGCTGGCGGGCATCGCGGGATGTTTCTCAGCGATGACCTGAGTAGCCAGGTCGGCACCTTTGCTCTGGTTCCGCAGATCGTCGATGCGGTGAAGGTGCCGGTGATCGCTGCCGGGGCCATCGCCGATGCGCGCGGTGTGGCCGCGGCGTTGCTGCTCGGCGCGTCAGCGGTACAGGTGGGCACCGCGTATCTGTTCACCCCGGAAGCGAAAGTCAGCGCCTCGCATCACCAGGCGCTGCGTACCGCCAAGGAAAGTGAAACCGCGATGACCAACCTGTTCACCGGCCGTCCGGCTCGCGGCATTCTCAACCGGGTGATGCGCGAAGTCGGGCCGATGTCGCCCATCGCCCCGGCGTTCCCGCTGGCTGGCGGGGCGCTGATGCCACTGCGCGCCAAAAGTGAAGCGCAATTCAGTAACCTCTGGGCCGGTCAGGCTTTCCCGCTGGGCAAGGAGCTGAGCAGCGCAGAACTGACCCAGGAACTGGCGCAAGGCGCGCTGGAAAAATTGGTCCGTCGCTGATCCGATCCGGGGTGAGGCGTGTCATAGCTTCATCCTGTATACAACAGCACTTCCTGTTTAGCGGCATTTCGCTATATATTTCGCTATATAGCGTTTCACCCCCTCGCATCGGTGCAGTCCACCCACAACAATAACTGCCCTCTGCACTCGCCCATAACGGAGCTGTTACATGACCATTCGTGCCTCACGTTTTGCCCCAACCTGCCTGGCGTCCCTGCTGGCGGTATTCGCTTTCGGCGCCGCTCAGGCTGATGAAGTGCAGGTGGCGGTTGCCGCTAACTTCACCGCACCGATCCAGGCAATTGCTGCCGATTTCGAAAAAGACACCGGGCACAAACTGGTCGCCGTCTACGGTGCCACCGGTCAGTTCTATACCCAGATCAAGAACGGCGCACCGTTCGAAGTGTTCCTCTCGGCTGACGACACCACTCCGGCAAAACTGGAAACCGAAGGCGACACCGTCAAAGGCTCGCGCTTCACCTACGCCATCGGCACCCTGGCGCTGTGGTCGGCGAAAGAAGGTTACGTCGATTCGAAGGGTGAAGTCCTGAAGAAAAACGAGTACCAGCACCTGTCCATCGCCAATCCGAAAGCCGCGCCATATGGCCTGGCAGCCACTCAGGTGCTGGAAAAACTCAAGCTGACTGAGGCGACCAAAGCCAAGATCGTCGAAGGCCAGAACATCACTCAGGCCTATCAGTTCGTGTCCACCGGCAACGCTGAACTGGGCTTCGTGGCGCTGTCGCAGATCTACAAGGACGGCAAGGTCACCAGCGGTTCGGCATGGATCGTTCCAGCGAACATGCACGACCCGATCAAACAGGATGCGGTGATTCTGAACAAAGGCAAGGACAGCGCCGCCGCCAAAGCCTTGGTTGAATACCTCAAAGGCCCGAAAGCCGCTGCGGTGATCAAGTCCTACGGTTACCAGCTCTAAATGTCGCTGACGAGTGCCGACTTCGCGGCGATCTGGCTGACCCTGAAACTGGCGTCCCTGACCACCGCTATTCTGCTGGTCGTCGGCACTCCGATTGCGCTGTGGTTGTCGCGCAGCCGTTCCTGGCTGCGCGGTCCCATCGGCGCAATCGTCGCCCTGCCCCTCGTACTGCCGCCGACCGTGATCGGCTTCTATCTGCTGCTGGCGATGGGGCCCAACGGCTTTCTCGGCCATTTCACTCAGTGGCTGGGCCTGGGCACCCTGACTTTCAGCTTCACCGGGCTGGTGATCGGTTCGGTGATCTATTCCATGCCGTTTGTTGTGCAACCGTTGCAAAACGCATTCTCGGCGATCGGCACCCGCCCACTGGAAGTGGCCGCAACGTTGCGCGCCAATCCATGGGACACTTTTTTCAGCGTGATCCTGCCTCTGGCCCGCCCCGGTTTCGTGACCGCGGCGATCCTCGGCTTCGCGCACACCGTCGGTGAATTCGGCGTCGTGCTGATGATCGGCGGCAACATTCCCGACAAGACCCGAGTGGTCTCGGTGCAAATCTACGACCATGTCGAGGCCATGGAATATGCCCAGGCCCATTGGCTGGCCGGGGCGATGCTGGTGTTTTCGTTTCTGGTGTTGCTGGCGCTCTACTCCAGCCGCAAGACCCGCGCGGGCTGGAGCTGATCAATGATTGATGCACGTCTGAAAATCGCTTATTCGGGTTTCAGCCTGGATGTCGATCTGCATTTGCCAGGGCGTGGCGTGACCGCGCTCTACGGTCACTCCGGCTCAGGCAAGACCACCTGCCTGCGTTGTATCGCCGGTCTTGAGCGGGCCGAACAGGGTTTTATCAAGGTCAACGACGAAGTCTGGCAGGACAGCGAGCGACGAATTTTTGTCCCGCCGCACAAACGTTCAATCGGTTATGTGTTCCAGGAAGCGAGTCTGTTTCCGCACCTGTCGGTACTGGCCAACCTACAGTTCGGCCTCAAACGCATCGCCAAGGCCCAGCGTCGGGTCGACATGGCGCAGGCCACCGAACTGCTGGGCATCGGCCAATTGCTGGAGCGTCATCCGCAGCACCTGTCCGGCGGCGAACGCCAGCGTGTCGGCATCGCCCGCGCACTGTTGACCAGCCCGAAACTGTTGCTGATGGATGAGCCGCTGGCCGCCCTCGACAGCCAGCGCAAAAACGAAATCCTGCCGTATCTGCAACGTCTGCACGATGAGCTGGAGATTCCAGTGCTCTACGTCAGCCACGCGCAAGATGAAGTGGCTCGCCTGGCCGATCATCTGGTGTTGCTCAGCGACGGCAAGGCCCTGGCCAGCGGCCCGATTGGCGAAACCCTCGCCCGGCTGGATCTGCCAATGGCGATGGGCGATGACGCCGGGGTGATCATCGAAGGCCAGGTCAGCGCCTACGATGCCGAGTACCAGTTGCTGAGTCTGCAATTGCCGGCGACTGCCATGAACATCCGGGTGACTCACGCGCCGATGGCAGTCGGCCAAGCCCTGCGCTGCAAGGTGCATGCGCGGGACATCAGTCTGGCCCTGCACAACAGCGAGGCCAGCAGCATCCTCAATCGCTTGCCGGTTACCGTGGTCAGCGAGCTGGCGGCGGACAATGCCGCGCATGTGCTGATTCGTCTCGATGCCGGCGGCACACCGCTGCTGGCGCGGATCACGCGGTTTTCCCGGGATCAGCTCGGCATACACCCGGGCCAGCATTTGTGGGCGCAGATCAAGGCCGTCGCCGTACTGGCCTGAATTCGTTGGCACGACGGCCATGGCGCGCGGTCAATCGCTGTAACAGAGCGATTCGCCAAGGACACTGCCATGCCCGACACCGCGCCAGCCGACGTGCTCCCACCCGACCTGCATTACGTCGACGATACCCAACCCGGCCTGACCCGCAAAAAACTGCGCGGCAAGTTCGCCTATTTCGATCCGGCCGGGCAGCGCATCACCGACCCTGATGAGATCAAACGGATCAATTCGCTGGCAGTGCCGCCGGCCTACACCGACGTGTGGATCTGCGCCGATCCGCGTGGTCATTTGCAGGCCACTGGCCGTGATGCCCGGGGCCGCAAGCAGTATCGCTATCACCCACGTTGGCGCGAGGTGCGCGATGCAGACAAGTACTCGCGCTTGCGTGAATTCGGCCTGGCGCTGCCAAAACTGCGCAAACAGCTTGAAACGCTGCTGGATGCTCCCGGCTTCAGTCGCGACAAGGTGATGGCTACCGTCATCACGCTGCTCGACGCCACGCTGATCCGCGTCGGCAATACCCAGTACGCACGGGACAACCGTTCCTATGGCCTGACCACCCTGCGCAGCCGGCATGTCGAGGTCAACGGCAGCGCGATTCTGTTCCAGTTTCGCGGCAAAAGCGGCATCGAACACCAGATCACCGTGAAAGATCGACGTCTGGCGCGCATCATAAAGCGTTGCCTGGAAATCCCCGGACAGAATCTGTTCCAGTACCTGGACGAAAACGGCGAGCGACACACCGTAAGCTCGCACGACGTCAACACCTATCTGAAAACCCTCACCGGCGCCGACTTCACTGCCAAGGATTACCGAACCTGGGCCGGGAGTGCGCTGGCCCTGGCGGTATTGCGCGAACTGCAATGGGAGTCGGAAACCGAGGCGAAACGGCATGTGGTGGAGATGGTCAAGAGCGTCTCCAAACAGTTGGGCAATACCCCGGCGGTGTGCCGCAAGTGCTACATCCATCCAGCCGTGGTCGAGCGTTTCCTGCTCGGTGCGCTGGCCGAATTACCACGCCCGAGAGTCCGCAAGGGCTTGCGCTCCGAGGAAGTGGCGCTGGCGATGTTTCTTGAGCAAATGATGGATGCGCCTTGATCTGCGCTGGATGGGTGGTCTAGGCTAGCCACCTTTCCCCCTTCAGGACGACCGCAGAAAGTGAACAATCAAGCCTTCTGAAAATGTAATCGCGATAAGCGCTGAATAGCGCCTGTCAGTGTTCACGACATTTTTCGGAGGTGCCGATGACTCACGTCTCGCGTACGCCTGCCCTCGTCTCCCTGAATCAAACGACTTTTCAGTTCGCTAATGGCGAGACGATTTTCAACGAGCTGAATCTGCAATTCGATCACACTCACACCGCCATCGTCGGCCGCAACGGCGTCGGTAAAAGCGTGCTGGCCAAGTTGATTGCCGGACACTTGCAACCGACTGCCGGCAGCGTGACTTGCTCGGTTCCCCTGGCCTATATGGCGCAAACATTCACCGTCGACGCAGGACAGACCGTGGCCGACGCCACGGGCACCGCTGCCGCCCTTCGCGCATTGCAACGGTTGCAGTGCGGCGAGGCGTCGCCGGAAGATTTCGACATCCTCGGCGAACGCTGGGATCTGCCCGAACGCCTGCGCCAATGGCTGGATGACGCCGGTCTGCCGGACGTCGCCCCCACGGATTTGACCCAACCGCTGAGCGGCGGCCAACAAGCGCGATTGGCGTTGATCGGGGCATTTCTGAATCCGCCGCGCCTGTTGGTGCTGGATGAGCCGACCAACCATCTCGACGGCCCCGGCCGCGACTGGCTGATGAACAGGCTGGAGCAATGGCGCGGCGGATTGATCGTCATCAGCCACGACCGCCAATTGCTTGAGCGCATGCAGCGTATCGTCGAGCTGACGCCGCGGGGTGCCACGGTGTACGGCGGCAATTTTTCCACTTACCAGCAGCAACGACAGATCCATCAGGCGGCGGCGCAAGCGACGCTGGATCAAAGCAGAACCGAGCGCCGGCGCGAGCAGCAGCGCTTGCAAAACGAACACGACACCATCCAGCGCCATGCTGCCCGCTCACTGCGCAACGCCAGAACCGCCAATGTCTCGGGTTTCGAGCGCGCAGGGCTCAAAGGTGCCGCGAGGCAGATCATGGGCCAGGTGCGACATGGTCATCAGCAGCGCAAATCGGAGCTCAACGCGCAGGTGCGTGATGCCTACGCCAACGTGCTCCCGGACGATGTGGTGCTGATGAACCTGCCCGGCAGTTCAGTGCCTGCCGCGCGTAGGGTCTGTACGCTGATTGATGCGTGTGTGCCATGGCTACCGACGCAACCGTTCAATCTCACGCTGAGTGGTCCTGTGCGCGTCGCCGTCAATGGTCCGAACGGCTGCGGCAAATCGACGTTGCTCAGGTTGCTCGCGGGCCAACTGCATCCCGCCAGCGGCGAATGCATCACCCATATTCCCGTGGCTTATCTGGACCAGCATCTGAAGTTGCTGGACGACGGTCTCAGCGTCATCGAGCAACTGCTCGCGCTGCAGAGCCCGTTGAGTGAAAGCGCACTGCGCAGCCACTTGGCTCACCTGCAACTGGATGCGCAACGGGTGACCCGACCGAGCATTTCACTGAGCGGTGGCGAACGCCTGAAAGCCGCACTGGCGGTGGCATTGTGGGGCAAGACGCCCGCGCAACTGTTGTTGCTCGACGAGCCGAGCAATCATCTGGATCTGGCGTCGGTGCAAGCTTTCGAACAGGCATTGCAGACGTTTCCCGGCGCAATTGTCGCGGTTTCCCACGATCCTGACTTTCTGCAAGCCTTGAGGCCGACGCATCGCCTGGATGGGAACCGCGAGGGATGGCGGCTGCAACCGACGAACTGACTGTCTATTTTTTGCACGATCGGCCACGGCTTCTATAGTTGATCTGACACCCATTTGCTGTGGTGACGCCATGGAAGACATATTTGTCGTGAAGCGCTGCAACAAGATCATCATTCACGGCCGGCGCGCCGGGGAAAGCCAGCATGAACCCGCCGAGGCCAGCAGTTGGTTTCGGATCAACGATACCCGCACCGGCGGCTTCATCGGTGATGGCTACGACCTTGAGGAAGAGGCCCGACACGAATGCCGACGGCTCAATGCGGCCAGCTCGCCAATGCTGGCGCGCCAAACAGCCGGCTGATGCAATTGACAGGCGGGGTCTATACTCAAGGCAGCTGACGGACCAGCGCCCCAACGGCAGACAGCTCGCAACCCGCGAGCTTTTTGCTGCCTCTCAACGGTTTGTCTGAACGGAGGTGTTCCATGTCCGAAAAAGAGTCCATCACCACCCTCCTCACCCTGCTCGACTCCCGTCAGGCGCGCCTTGCCGCGGCCTGCAAGGAAATCGCCGACTGGGTCGATCATCAAGGCGGGCACCCGACCGCCCTGCGCATCCGTGATCGCCTTAACGACATCGAAAAAGACACGCCGCTGATCCGCCGCACTCTGTCTTCGCTAGAACCCGTCGAACGGCCGTTGCCTCGCTTCAGATGATTGCACAGCGATAAACGACAGTCTCCTGGCCTACCACTTGGCCGATACAGCGAACCCCAGCTGCCGTGAGGGGTCATAACCTGTACACGTCACCCAGGAGACTGTTCATGGTTATCCATTTCAAAACAGACGGACATCTGGCTTGTGGTCACAAGGGCAACAACCTTGCCTCGAGCCTGGAACTCAATCGCGTCAAATGCCGCAGCTGCCGCAACACCGATGCCTACAAGGAAGCGCGCAAAACCCAGCGCAATGCGGCACGGCGCGCGGCTCGCCACACCAAGGCTGACCACGGCGCGTCGAACTGGCGTACGGAGTGGATCGAACGACTGACCGCGCTGGCTGGGCCGCAGCGCCTGCCACGGGGCTTTTTCGGGCAAGCGTTTGTATAACCGCTTGATGTGGTGTCTTTAGTACATCACTCGATGTGAACTGCCCGAATTCAGCTCGAACCCATAAATGCCCTGGCCTTATCGTCAGGGCTTTTTGTTGAAAACACCGGATCGAGCAGCCCGTAATCCTGAATCAGGCTTGCAAATAGCCAACACGCCCGCATAACCAGAACCGTATCTACAGTCACCGAGAGGCAAAAAAGATCATGACCGGACAAACCGAAACCGCGATTCTCGCCGGCGGCTGCTTCTGGGGCATGCAGGACCTGCTGCGGCGTTATCCTGGCGTGCTGAAAACCCGCGTCGGATACACCGGCGGCGAGGTGCCGAATGCCACCTACCGCAACCACGGCAACCACGCCGAGGCCATCGAAATCATCTTCGACCCTGCCCTGATCAGCTACCGGCAGATCCTCGAGTTCTTCTTCCAGATCCACGACCCCAGCACGCCCAACCGCCAAGGCAACGATCTCGGCCCTAGCTATCGTTCGGCGATTTATTACCTCAGCGACGAGCAACGCGACATCGCCGAGGACACCGCCGCCGACGTCGACGCTTCTGGTCTTTGGCCGGGCCGAGTGGTCACCGAAATCGAACCTGCCGGACCGTTCTGGGAAGCGGAACCGGAGCATCAGGACTACCTGGAGCGGATACCGAATGGCTACACCTGCCACTTCATCCGCCCGAACTGGAAACTGCCCAAGCGCGGCTGACAAGACACCTGCTTAATCCATTCCACGCACGGCGTTGGCCTTAACCAAGGCCGGCGCCGAACGTCGCCGGCTTACCGCGTTACGAAACCTTACTGCATTGAAAAAGATCGATGGATGATTGCGCAACGACTGATTGCGCAACTCCAGAATCGATCATTTTGGCGAGTCCTTCCTTAGCACAGTTCAAGCGCCCGAGGATGAACATACGTTCATCGCAAGCATGGCTCAATGCGTCTAGCCTGCGGGTTCCAACATAGTGCCTACAGGAGTACCCCACCATGTTCTCGCACGAAAGCCTCCCGCTGATCGCCATTTTCATCATCATGCTGCTGTGCGTGCTTGCAGCGTTTTTACACCCGGTTCACGCTTTCTTCAGCTGGGTTCGCCGGCGTAGGGAAAGAGCGTCTGCCCGGACTCAGGAAGAAGTAAATTCACGCTGAGTGATTCCTCCGACAGGCCCGGATACGTCCGGGCTTTTTACTTCCTGCCAATCAACACAATATTTTTCAAGAGGGTGAAGCGGCCTTGCTCACGTAACCACCTCGACCTGGTTAAGTACCCTCCCATCCACCTGCTGGAGAATCTCTTCAGCAGTCGAGTCCGCAACGGGCATGATCAATGCTGGTCTCGACATCGCCGAAACGTAGCTCCAGCAGACGCATTGCAACATCCTGGACGCGAAGCATCGTGTCGCGCTCTATTGACACCCTGCCAATTGGTTGATGGCCAAACAGCGACCATAGCTGGCAACCTCTCATTTTTAATGATTGATCGAATAGGCTATGCCCACTGAAGCAATTACCGTCATGGCAATGGCCCGCTCAAACTTCGGGTATCTCAGCGAAGCCCGAGATGAAATTCAGCTTCTTGCGCTGAAGAGCAGTTCGATCAGCTTTAACCAGGCACTACAAATATCCGGAATGATCACTCACGACGAATTGACATGTCTTACAGAAGAACTGGAGACCGTCTGCCTGGCTTGGTACAGCCTGCGCATTTAGTCCCCGGCGCAGTCCGAATCTTCCACTTGCCCCTGTCAGATGAATGAAAACCCCGCTCAGTAGCAGGCATACCGCACTTCACTTAAGGATGAGCATCATGAACGATGATTTGAAGCAGTCAGGCTCGACTACTACCACACAGACCACCACCTCGCTGGAGCAGGTGAAAACCGGAAGAGCCTTGGATTTCACCTGGGCGCCTAACACCAACACGACGACCACCACTGTATCGGCAGACTTTGTCGACTATCGAGTCGATACCACCCAAGGCAGCCCGACTGGAGACAGCCACTCCATTGCACGATTTACCTATGTTCAGGGCAACGGTGGCGGTCAGATCAGCCAACTTTTTCTCGAAGAAATGCGCGCGGGAGTACGCGCCAACACGCAGATCGGGCTGATGGTAGGACGAAAGTGGGTTCTGGACCCCAATGGCGAAGTCTCGGGCAGCATCGGCACCTATGTGGTCGAGCAATTCGATGACATGCGCGCCAGTGTGAATTATGTCGGCTCCTTCGCACGCGTCTTCGCCGACCCGAGGATGGTCAGCTACCACGCCGGCGGCCACGTTCACACCAATGTCTCGATCACCGGCAGCAGGCCCCTGACCATGGCGGATTCAGGTAAGTCGATCCTGGTCATTAGCGACACAGACGTCACGCTGACGATTGGTGACGATGTGATTGAGGGGTTCAAGGCGACACTAATCCAGGCTGCCGCCGGAAAGATCAACATTGCAGTGTCGAACAGCCACATGATCTACAGCAACGCCGGAACCCGCACCCGTACGCTCGCCCCTCTAGACGAGTTGGAAGTCAGTACCTTCCCATTCGGGCCGGTGTACTTGGCCTTCCGTGTCAAACCCACGGCGTGAAGAACGTCGTGCGCTGGCTGAACCCGCTCTAAATGCCATCTTGATCAAATCATGGCGCGGAAGTCTGTGCAGGAGATTTGACATGGCCTGAGGGCAAATGAGTTGAAGCAGCTGAATCGCAAGGGCAAAAAGGTCATGCCCGCAAGGTAAATGGCTGATCAAGTCCAAAATGGCGGGACCGGAAACAAACAAGGGTTTGCATCAGCTTTCGCCCGCAAACCCTTGATTTTAGATGGTGCCCGAAGCCGGAATCGAACCGGCACGCCCTTACGAGCGGGGGATTTTAAGTCCCATGCGTCTACCAGTTTCGCCATTCGGGCGGTAGCGCGGTGTAGTGCTCATGTCAGTCGACCAGCACGCCTGACAATGTTGAGCCTTGTAAAGCAGAGCGGGAAATATATACATCACGTCCCGGTGAAGCAAGTTCACAGTAGCTGATTTCAAGACTAAATCTTGCAGCGCACTGGAAATAAAAAAGCTCCGTAAATCATGGATCTACGGAGCTTGTTTATAGTGGAGGCCGAGGTCGGAATCGAACCGGCGTAGGTGGATTTGCAATCCACTGCATAACCATTTTGCTACTCGGCCTCAAACGATCGCTGTTTAGTAGCACAACAACAACCGCGTACAAACTTGGAGCGGGAAACGAGACTCGAACTCGCGACCCCGACCTTGGCAAGGTCGTGCTCTACCAACTGAGCTATTCCCGCTTGGTGTGGCGCATTCTATAGATTTCAGAAGCCCCGTCAACCCTTTGATTCAAAAAAGTTTTATTTCTTTTCAACGTCGGTTTTCAGATGCGGCCAAGCGGCCCGCAGGTATTGAACCATCGACCACAATGTCAGGCCCGCCGAGATCATCAGCAAGGCATAACCCAGCAAGACCCAGAAGCTGAAGTCACGCGGATTGGCCAGCAGGATCACCAGCGCCAGCATTTGCGCCGCGGTTTTCCACTTGCCGAGATTGGACACCGCTACATGCGCGCGAGCGCCGAGTTCGGCCATCCATTCGCGCAAGGCCGATACGACGATCTCACGGCCAATGATCACGGCAGCGGGAAGTGTCAGCCACAAGTTGCCGTGTTCCTGCACCAGAAGTACCAGCGCGACCGCCACCATCAACTTGTCGGCAACCGGATCGAGAAACGCACCGAACGGCGTGCTTTGTTCCAGGCGGCGGGCCAGGTAGCCATCCAGCCAGTCAGTTGCCGCGGCAAAAGCGAATACCGAGGCGGAAGCCATATAGCTCCACTGGTAAGGCAAGTAAAACAACAAAATGAAGATCGGTATGAGCAGGACGCGGAGAACGGTAATCAGATTAGGGATATTCATCGGCACAACTGGCTACGAGGTGAGTTGGCATTCTACTCGCTATGCAGGTTTGCATAAATCGACTCTGCGAGCTTTTTACTGATCCCCGGTGCTTTGGCGATCTCTTCGATGCTTGCACGAGACAGCTCCTGCAATCCACCAAAATGTTTCAACAAGTCCCGACGGCGAGTTGGCCCGACGCCCGCAACGCCTTCCAGCGTTGACGTGCGGCGGGTCTTGCCCCGCCGCGCACGGTGGCCGGTAATCGCGAAGCGGTGAGCTTCGTCGCGAATCTGCTGTATCAGGTGCAGTGCCGGCGAATCTCCGCGCAAGGTGAACTCATGCGCTGCATCATTAAGATACAAAGTTTCGAAACCCGCCTTGCGTGTTGCGCCCTTGGCCACACCCAGCAGGATCAGATCCGGCACCGCCAATTCGTTGAGCACATCACGGGCCATCGACAACTGACCTTTGCCGCCGTCCACCAGCAGGATGTCCGGCAGCTTGCCCTCCCCGTCCTTCAGTTTGCTGAAGCGGCGAGTCAAGGCCTGATGCATGGCCGCATAGTCATCGCCCGCCGTGACGCCCTCAATGTTGTAACGACGATAGTCGGATTTGATCGCGCCTTCCGGGCCGAACACCACACAGGAAGCGACAGTAGCCTCACCACTGGAGTGACTGATGTCATAACACTCAAGTCGCTGCGGTGGCTCATCCAGATTCAGCACTTCAGCCAGCGCATCGAAGCGTGCAGCCGTGTGTTGACGATTGGCCAGGCGTGCACCCAGCGCCTGTTCGGCATTGGTGACTGCCAACTGCTGCCAGCGAGCCCGGGTGCCACGCACCCGGTGACTGATGGTCAGTTCACGACCACGTAGCTCATGGATCGCTTCGATCAGGGCGGTGGCGTCTTCAGGAACCACGTTGACGATCAACTCGCTCGGCAGGTCGCGTTCCGGACTGCTGATGAAATATTGACCGAGGAACGCCGCCATGACTTCGGCAACCTCCTCCTCGATACCGACCTGAGGAAAGAAGTTCTTGCTGCCCAGCACTCGTCCGCCGCGCACGCTGATCAGATGAACACAGGCGCCACCTGGATTGACGAACGCTGCGATGACATCGATGTCGCCCGTGCCGCCTTCCATGCTTTGTTGATCCTGGACCCGGCGCAGCAAGGCAATCTGGTCACGCAACTCGGCGGCGCGCTCGAATTCAAGATTGATCGCCGCCTCTTCCATTGCCGTGGACAGTTCATTGGTCAGCGCATGACTGCGCCCCTCGAGAAACATCACCGAATGTCGCACATCCTCGGCGTAGACCTCTGGTTCGACAAGGCCGACACAAGGCGCCTTGCAGCGCTTGATCTGATATTGAAGGCACGGGCGAGTGCGATTCTTGTAGTAACTGTCTTCGCACTGGCGGACGAAAAAGGTCTTTTGCAGCAGGCTGAGGCTTTCGCGAATGGCCCCGGCGCTCGGGTACGGGCCAAAATACTTGCCCTTGGCCTTCTTCGCGCCACGGTGGATGCTCAGGCGTGGAAACTGGCCGTCAGACAGAAACACATAAGGGTAGGACTTATCATCGCGCAACAGAATGTTATACGGCGGCCGCCACTCCTTGATCAGTGTCTGCTCAAGCAGCAACGCCTCGGTTTCGTTGGCGGTGATGGTGGTTTCGACCTGCGCGATACGCCCGACCAGCGCAGCGGTTTTCGGCGCCAGCCCGGTCTTGCGAAAATAGCTGGCAAGGCGCTTCTTCAGGTTCTTTGCCTTGCCTACGTACAGCAGGCGCGCCTCGCTGTCGAACATGCGATAGACGCCAGGACGCCCACTGACAGTCGCCAGAAAGGCGCCGGGATCAAATGCTTCAGTCATGATCAGGCGCTGGCATCAACCATGCCGTGGCGTACTGCCAACAGCGTCAGCTCAACGTCGCTGCTGATCGACAGCTTTTCGAAGATCCGGTAGCGATAGGTGTTCACCGTTTTCGGCGACAGGCAGAGTTTGTCGGAGATGATCTGCACCTTCTGGCAGCCGACAATCATCAACGCGATCTGGATTTCCCGTTCGGACAAGGCATCAAAAGGTGAATCGTTGGTTGGCTGGAACGACTTGATCGCCAGTTGCTGGGCAATCTGCGGACTGATGTAACGCTGCCCGGCAAACACCAGTCGGATGGCCTGGACCATCTCCGGCAATCCAGCGCCCTTGGTCAGGTAGCCGGCGGCGCCCGCCTGCAGCAGGCGCGTAGGAAATGGATCTTCCTCGCACACAGTGACAGCGACGACCTTGATGTCCGGATGACTGCGCAGCAGCTTGCGCGTGGCCTCAAGGCCACCAATACCGGGCATCTTGACGTCCATCAGGACTACATCGGGTTTCAACTCACGGGCCTTGATCAGGGATTCTTCCCCGGACTCGGCCTGTCCAACCACCTGCAAGCCATCGATATCGGCCAGCATACGTGTAATGCCTGTACGAACGAGATCATGGTCATCGACCACTAGCACCCTAATCAAGCAGACACCTCGCGATATGGTCTTATTGGGATGCCGGACACCTTAGCAAAAAGTGCCAGACAGACCTAGCGGCAAGCATCATTTAAAAAGTTTCAATTCATCATCGAGGGCTTGCCGGCCGTGGGTTTCAGAGCACAGGTGTACCGAAATCGAGCTGCATCCTCAGGAAACACTCGTCCTCGCCACACTTGATCAAGCCCTTTCTCTTATACAGGCTTTGTGCCGGATTATTTTTGAATACTGTCAGACGCAGCGCCGGAAGTCCTTCGGTGCGGGCCATGGCGATAACCTGATCAATCGCCCAGGATCCTGCGCCCTGCCTGCGAAAGGCCTCGGTTATTTGCAGCTCGCGGATGTACAGCGCCCGACGATCCCGACTGAGGCTGAAAAAACCCAAGAGAACTTCATCAAGAATGATCAGCCAGTTGTCCCGACCATCCCAGGCAACATCGAACGCTTCGTCCTGCCACAGCAAATCGTGCTCAATGTAATAGCGCAGCATGTTCCGGCACGTCAGTTCGCGGGCAAATTCCCGATCATCCGGCTCAGCGCGACGCAAATGGTAGGTCATTGCCCCACCGTCACAGGGACTGTCCGCCCGATCCATTCGCCAGCATCACGTCGAGCGATCACCAGGAGTTCACCTGGGCCTGGCGCGGCGATGACCAGCGCCCCGTTTTCAGACCAGACCGCGCTGCGCCCCGCCGACTGCCATCCACCTGTTAGCCCGGCGTGATTGGCCATCAGCACCGCCATTGAGTGGCTTTGGGCATAGCCCTGCAGTATTGCGCTATCCACGCCATAGCCTTTTTCGCCGATCAGCACGCCTGCTGCGTACAGGTCGGCGCCAACACCGGCGGCCGCTGCCGCGTGGCTGGAGTGGGAAAAATCAGCGCAGACCGCGAGCGCGACGGTGTCGCGACCTATGCGCAAGGTCGAACCACCAGTCCCTGGGGCATAGAAAAGCTCTTCGCCGCTGTGCAAATGCTGTTTGCTGTAAACCTCTAGAGAGCCGTCTTTGCCTAACGTCAGAGCGCCGATCAATACCTGCGGACTGCCCTTCTGGCGAATCGGCATGCCGACGACGGCGCTCAGCCCAAGCTCGCGAGCGCAATCGCGCAAGGGTTGCAGCACCGGATCCTGCGGATCGATTGCCAAGTCTGCGGCCATCTGGCCTTCGTAGCCTGTCAACGACAACTCCGGGAGCACCAGCAGCTCGACGCCCTGCTCCGCCGCCGTGGCCATGAAACGCAAATGACGTGTGATGTTTGCCGCCAGATCACCAGCAACGGAAAACGATTGGGCGGCAGCGATGGTGAACGTCGACATTATTCATCCTTGGAGTGATGCAAAACACGCAGTGTGTCACAACGTCCGTGGCCCTCAAGCGATAGGTAACGCCTTGAATGAGCAATAGCAATTTCTGATTGCTCAGGCCTATGGGCCTCTAGTAAGCTCGGCGCATTCATCGGAGACAAACCATGTTCAACGCCCTCTCACAGCTTCGTTCCGCTAGCGCCCTGCGCTCGGTTGCGGCTGCCCGGGCGAATGACGTTTGCGCTCCAGCGAGCTTTTATTTTGGGTATTGGTTTAGCCACTGGCGCGCCTGATACCCACACGGCGCCCATAAAAACGGGTCGCCTACCAGAGAATTCTCAACCCCCGGTCGGCCTCCCGACCGGGGGTTTTGTTTTTTCAGGCCCATAACTTTTTCAGCAACACACCAGACACTTTGAGGAATCACGACATGAACTACGCCACTTATTACCGTTACGACACTTTTACCGCCTGGCGATTTAGCAGCCTCCGCTCGGGACAGCCTGCCGCCTCCGATCGGTCACCCACAGGTGGCAAGCACACACACGCAGCCAATCCGGCCAATTGTCGAACACCCCAGTAGGGCCGAGTGAGCGGGAAGCACCCGCCGCCAGCCCAGGAATTCCGAATATGAACTCGTCTGTTTCTGCTCTGCCACTGACCACCCTGAACTCTGCCAACGAAGCACTGACCCTGCGTCTGCCCAGCTCGTTGCAGCTCAAACAGCAATTGCCCCTGAGCAATGCCCTCGCCCAGCAAGTCGCAGCCCACCGCCAGGCGGTCCGCGCGATTCTCAATGGCGAAGACCATCGCCTGCTGGTCGTCGTCGGCCCTTGCTCGATTCACGATCCACGCTCCGCACTCGAATACGCGGAAAAGCTTTCCCGCCTGGCCCATGAAGTCAGCAACGAAATGCTGCTGGTGATGCGCGCCTACGTCGAAAAACCACGCACCACCGTTGGCTGGAAAGGTCTTGCCTACGACCCACACCTGGACGGCAGCGATGACATGGCCGCCGGCCTGACCCTGTCGCGTGAATTGATGCTTGAAATGATCCGTCTGGGACTGCCTATCGCTACCGAGTTGCTGCAGCCAATGGCTGCCGGCTACTTCGACGACCTGCTCAGTTGGGTTGCCATCGGCGCACGCACCACCGAGTCGCAGATCCACCGGGAAATGGCCAGCGGCCTGAGCATGCCCGTCGGTTTCAAGAACGGTACCGACGGTGGCGTAACCGTAGCCGTCGATGCCATGCGTTCGGCAGCCCATCCGCATCGACACTTCGGCGTCGACAGCCAAGGGCACCCGGCGATCATTCAGACACCGGGCAACCCCGACACTCATCTGGTACTGCGCGGCGGTCATCAAGGCCCGAACTACGATCGCGAAAGCGTCACCCGGGTACATGCCGACCTGAATCGCTTGAAGATTCCGAGCCGAATCATGGTCGATTGCAGCCACGCCAACAGCGGCAAGGATCCACTGCGCCAGCCCGACGTGTTCAACGAGGTACTCGAGCAACGGCTGCAAGGTGATCGCTCCTTGATCGGCATGATGATCGAGTCCCATCTGTTCGAGGGCTGCCAGCCTTTGAGCCCCGCCCTGCGTTATGGCGTATCCGTCACCGATGGTTGCCTGGGGTTCGGCGCGACGGAGCAGTTGCTGTCGAACGCAGCCAAACGACTGAAAGCCTGACGCTCAGAACAGCCTTTGCGGGTTGAATCAGTAACCCGCAAAGGTCGGACCATCGCTCAGCTCAATCCAGAGTTACGCCCGCACTCGGACCCGGGCAACGCCGGAAGCCTGACTGGCATCATCCAGTCGCTCCACCGAATACGACACCTGCACCACGGTTTCCCGATGCTCGCGCCAGAAGCGGTACGGCACGATGAACACCAAAGGTTGCCCAGCGTTCTCCCGAGTGATGTCCCGGTCATCGCGATGACTGAAATACTCGCCATCGCATTTCAGGTACACCAGTTCTCCCTCCTCGGCCTGGGCATCGCCGATCACCACAGTAACCCCGTCTACCGCATCTGCCGCTTCCAGCTCACCGTCTTGCGCTTCCAGCACTTGTGGCGCCGCGAGATCCCCCCGAATCAACGGTGCGATCAGAATTCGCGAGTTCGCAGACTTCCTTACTTGCGCCGCTGCTGATTCGACCCGGTAACTGACGTTCACCTCTTGTGTGGAATGGGCAGCGATGCAATCGGCGTTAATCCAGAAAGACAGCGCTTCACCAACGGCAAACGGCTCCACGGTCAACACATCATTGAATGCCGGCGCTCCCTCGGCGCCTTGCCAGGACAGGCTGATCCGGTCGCCGGCCGCCATCCGGGCATAGGGGCGCACAGTGACACTTGTACCCTGTGGAACACGGGACGGATCGAGCGTCCCGCCCACTGTTTCTTCAATGATCGGTGCAAGCAGCTCAGGCTCTGGATCGCCCACATCCAGTTGCAGGCGACGGGATGACACCGGCTGAGGCAGTGCAACGCTATGCAGCGTCCAGTAAAGCTCCAGCGAACCGCGCTCCAGCGGCGCAATGTGCAGACCTTTTATGACAAAGACGATTTCCTCGCCCACCTGGCCTTCACTTACCGAGCGGGTGGCCTCATGGCTATAAGCCAACCCTTCGTCATCGAGCCCTCGCCAGCTCAGCACCAGTTTGTCGCCGCACATCATGTCCGGGTAAGGCGCAATCCTGACGAATGCATGACTCAGAGAAGGATCAAGCATCCCGCCCTCCAACACCTCGACCGTCGGGGCGGACAGGTCCAAGGCCGGCGATGAAGCGGATGCAGACGCCGGTCGATAGCTGAATTCGAAATTTTCACCGTCCACCTTCAAGCTCAGATGGCCGCCTCCTTCGGTGGCAACCGACAAGGGGACAATGTTTGCCGGCGGCATTGCACAAGACTCGCTAGTGACTTCGTAAATAGACATTCGCAGCTCCATTCCTTGGATAGAACGCTGCCATCAAGGCAGCGTCGAACGAAATCCATTGAACCTCATCCAGCGAATCGGCGAAGTCAGCCCAAAGCCCCGCCCCCCGAGGCAAACACACCGTCTGACGTAGGCAGACAGCGACGAATCTGTCGATACGCGGCAAAAGATTGCCAAATGTTCCGACTAGCCCCTCAAGCAGAAACGAAAATTCGCACCATTTTTAGTCCAGATTCCCCTTCACTCCGAGGATTTTTCAGACATCGCCAACCCGTAGGCCTGTTTTACAGTGGCACGCACCAACCACTGACAAGCATCTGCAAAAGAGGCAGGAACATGCAACGGAATGCGACAACCCGCTACCCCATCCTTTTGGTCCATGGCCTGTTCGGGTTTGACCGTATCGGCCGTTTCGAGCTTTTTCATGATGTCAAGCAAGCACTGAGGGAGGCAGGTGGACAAGTGTTTGTGCCGCAACTCTCCGCAGCCCATGACAACGAAGTTCGTGGCCAGCAACTGCTGATGCAGATTGAACGGGTCCTGCAGGGCACCGGGGCCGCCAGGGTCAACCTGATTGGACATAGCCAAGGTGCGCTGGCCAGCCGTTTCGTCGCAGCAGTGGCACCGCACAAGGTCGCCTCGGTCACGTCGGTCAGTGGACCCAACCACGGTTCGGAACTGGCGGACACGTTGCGCCAGGCACTGATTCCGGGGAGCCTGCCGGAGCAGGTGGCAGAGCAAGTGGCGACTCGGTTCGCTGATTTCCTCTCGCTACTCAGTGGTCAACCGACCCTGCCGCAGAATGCCGTGGCAGCGCTGAACGCCCTGACCACACAGGCGGTCAGCCAATTCAACAAGAAGTATCCTCAAGGCCTGCCTTCTACCTGGGGCGGCCAAGGCGCGGAACGGGTCAATGACGTTCACTACTACTCCTGGAGCGGCACGCTGCAGGAAGGATGGCTTGCGCCGCTTGATCCGGTACATGCCGTCTGCCGGGCATTGTCCGGCCATTTCGTCGCGGAAGCGGGACAGAACGATGGTTTCGTGGGCCGCTACAGCTCGCATTTGGGCTCGGTCATCCGCTCCGACTACCCCTTCAACCACCTCGCCACCCTGCGGCGACCAGACGGTTTACTAAACTCCGCCCCTGATCCCGTCGAACTCTACGTCGAGCACGCTCTGCGCCTGAAAGCCGCACAACTGTAGACACACGCCAATAAGCCGAGTGGAACTTTGCCGAGAAATCGCTTACTGAATCCGGTAGGCTCCACACTTTTACTGAAATAGATTGGAGAGTTTCCCCATGGCTAAAGCCACTGCCCGCCACATCCTGGTTTCCAGCGAAGACAAGTGCAACGAACTCAAGGCCCAGATCGAAGGCGGTGCTGATTTCGCCGAAGTCGCCAAGGCCAACTCTACCTGCCCGTCCAGCCGTCAGGGCGGCGACCTGGGTTCGTTCGGTCCTGGCCAGATGGTCAAGGAATTCGACACCGTGGTCTTCAGCGCGCCGATCAACGTCGTGCAAGGCCCGGTGAAGACCCAGTTCGGTTATCACCTGCTCGAAGTCACCAGCCGCCAGGACTGATCTCGCGTCCGGTTTGCTGTGCCACGGCCCGCCTTTTGGTGGGCCGTTGTGTTTTGGTTACAGGATACGGCTGGCGACTGACGCGCCGCTCGCGTACAAATTGCGCTTATCGATCACCCGGCTTTAAGGCTGACAATGCGACTGGCTTTCCCGACTTTGCTGTTCACTGCCGTGGCCCTGTTGTTGGGCGCCGCTGGTGTGGACGCCACCCCGCAACACGCTTTGACCGTCTATGGCGAACCCGCCAAATACCCGGCCGGTTTCAGCCATTTCGACTACACCAACCCGCAGGCCCCCAAGGGCGGCACCATGCGCCGCTCGGCGATAGAGATCGGGCATTTCGATCACATCCTGCCTTATATAGACAAAGGCATCGGCGTCACCCAGATCGACGGCATGCTCTATTCGCCTCTGGCCCAGCGCTCGATGGATGAGCCTTACACGGTCTACGGCCTGGTGGCGCAAAAGATGGAGCGCTCGGAGGATGGCCTGTCGCTGCGCTTCTTCATCAATCCCAAGGCACGCTTCGCCGACGGCAAGCCGATCACTGCCGAAGATGTGCGTTACACCTATGACCTGTTGATGACCCAGGGCAGCCTGCGTTATCGCACGCAGTTCGCCGACGTCAAAGGCGTGGAAGTGGAAGCGCCGCTGACCGTGCGTTTCGATTTCAAGAGCAATGAAAACCGCACCTTGCCGCTGGACATCGCCACCCTGCCGGTATTTCCCGAGCACTGGTGGAAAACCCGCGACTTCGCCGGCGGTGGTGGTTATGAACCGCCACTGGGCAGCGGCCCGTATCGGGTCGGCAAGGTCGACTCCGGGCGCAGCATCACCTTCGAGCGCAACCCTGACTGGTGGGGCAAGGATCTACCGGTCAGTCGCGGCCTGTATAACTTCGATCACTTCAGCATCGAGTATTTCGGCGACACCGATGTCGCCCGTCAGGTTCTGCGCGGTGGCGCCTATGACTACAACCGCGAGTTTTCCGCGACCGGCTATTCGATCGGCTACGACAGCCCCGCGCTGAGTGACGGCCGCTTGCAGAAAGCCCACCTCGCCACCGAAGCCCCGCAATCGGCCCAGGGCTTTGTATTCAACCTGCAGAAACCGATGTTTCAGGATCGTCGGGTACGCCAGGCGCTGGCGATGCTCTGGGATTTCGAGTGGAGCAACCGGCAGATGATGCGCAACATGTACATCCGCCAACAGAGCTATTTCTCCAACTCCGCACTGGCAGCCCGCGAGTTGCCGGATGCCGCCGAGCTGAAAATCCTCGAACCCTTGCGCGGGCAAATTCCAGAAGAGGTGTTCACCCAGGTCTTCGAAGCGCCGAAAACCGATGGCAGCGGTTTGATCCGCGACAAGCAACTGCAAGCCCTGCAATTGCTGGAACAAGCCGGCTGGAAACCTGATGGTGACCAATTGGTCAACGCCGAGGGCGAGCCGTTAAGTTTCACCTTCCTGGTCAGCCAGAACGGCATGGACCGTCTGCTTCTGCCTTACAAGCGCACGCTGAAACAGATCGGCATCGACCTGAATATCCGCCGCATCGACTCCTCGCAATACGTCAATCGCCTGATGAGCCGCGACTACGACATGATCGTCACCGGCTACCCGGTCACCACGTCTCCGGGTGGCGAGCTGCTCAATTACTTCGGTTCGATTTCGGCCAACGACCCCGGCGCCAACAACTATATGGTGCTGAAGAATCCGGCGGTCGACACCTTGATCAATGGCCTGATCCGCGCCTCGACCCAAAGCGACATGCTGCACTACGCCCACGCCCTGGACCGGGTGTTGCAATGGAATTACTACTGGATTCCCAATTATTACCCGCCGGGCACCTCCACCGTGTGGTGGAACCGTTTCGGCATGCCGGCGATACAGGCCAGCAATGACGAAGCGATCGAGAGCTGGTGGGAAATCAGCAGTACGCCGCTGACCAACCAGCAGATGACCGCCGCAAAAATCGGCCGTGGCAGACCCGGAGGACCGCACTGATGTGGGCATACATTCTGCGGCGCCTGCTGCTGATCATTCCGACGCTGGTGATCATTCTGCTGGTCAATTTCGTGATCATTCAGGCGGCACCCGGCGGCCCGGTCGAACAGGCCATCGCTCATCTGCAAGGGATCGGCGGTGCCAGTGTCGGCGGCAGTTCCAGCGAGACCATGAGCAGCACCTCGCGTGCCAGCCGTGGCCTCGATCCGCAACTGATCAAGGACATCGAAAAACAGTACGGTTTTGACAAACCGGCGCATGAACGCCTGTGGCTGATGCTCAAGAACTACGCGCAGCTGGATTTTGGCAAAAGCTTTTTCCGCGGCGCGACGGTCACCGATCTGATTCTGGAAAAAATGCCGGTGACCATTTCCCTCGGCTTGTGGGCGACGCTGATCACCTATCTGGTGTCGATCCCGCTGGGCATCCGCAAAGCGGTGCATCACGGCAGCCATTTCGATATCTGGAGCAGCACTGCGATCATCATTGGCTACGCGATGCCGGCGTTTCTGTTCGCGATGTTCCTGATCGTGGTGTTTGCCGGTGGCACATCATTGAACTGGTTTCCGGTGCGCGGGCTGGTCTCCGACAACTTCGAATCGCTGTCGACCCTGGGCAAGATCGCCGATTACTTCTGGCATCTGGTGTTGCCCGTGACGGCACTGGTCATCGGTGGTTTCGCCACGCTGACGATCCTCACCAAGAACTCGTTCCTCAATGAGATCACCCGACAATATGTGGTCACCGCACGCGCCAAAGGCTTGAGCGAACGCCGTGTGCTTTACGGCCACGTGTTCCGCAACGCGATGCTGTTGGTGGTTTCGGGAATTCCGCAGGCGTTCATCAGTGTGTTTTTTGCCGGTTCGCTGCTGATCGAAGTGATCTTTTCCCTCGACGGCCTCGGCCGCATGAGCTACGAAGCGGCGGTTTCCCGGGACTATCCGGTGGTGTTCGGCTCGTTGTTCATCTTCACCCTGTTCGGCCTGCTGATAAAACTGATCGGCGACTTGTGCTACACCCTGGTCGACCCCCGTATCGACTTCGCCGCGAGGAACGCCTGATGTTCAAGCTCTCGCCCCTGGGTCGTCGCCGTTTTGCACGATTCAAGAAAAACCGCCGTGGCTGGTGGTCGTTGTGGCTGTTTATCGGCCTGTTCCTGCTCAGCCTTGGTGGTGAACTGATCGCCAACGACAAACCGCTGGTCGTCAGCTATCAAAACCAACTCTACTTCCCGGTTTTCAAGCGCTACACCGAGCAGGAGTTTGGCGGGCAACTGCCGTTCCAGGCCGATTACCGCAGTGAGTATGTGCAGAACCTGATCCGCAAGGACGGTGGCTGGCTGCTGTTCCCGCCAATCCCGTTCAGCGAGGACACCCCCAACTACGATCTCAACCAACCCGCGCCGAGCCCGCCCTCCAGGGTCAACTGGCTGGGCACCGATGATCAGGCGCGCGACGTGTTGGCGCGGGTGATTTTCGGCGCCCGGGTGTCGATCCTGTTTGCGCTGATGCTGACCGCTATCAGCGCGCTGATTGGCATCGCCGCCGGCGCCCTGCAAGGCTATTACGGCGGCTGGGTCGATCTGCTTGGGCAACGCGTGCTGGAGGTCTGGAGCGGATTGCCGGTGCTGTATCTGCTGATCATTCTGTCCGGTTTCGTCGAGCCGAATTTCTGGTGGCTGCTGGGGATCATGGCGCTGTTTTCGTGGCTGGCACTGGTGGATGTGGTGCGCGCGGAGTTTCTGCGCGGACGTAACCTGGAATACGTCAAAGCGGCTCGCGCGTTGGGCCTGACTGACCGCAAAGTGATTTTCCGGCACATCCTGCCCAATGCGATGAATGCGACGCTGAGTTACTTGCCGTTCATTCTGACCGGGGCGATTTCCACTCTCACCGCCCTCGACTTCCTTGGTTTCGGCATGCCCGCCGGCAGTGCTTCACTGGGCGAGCTGATCGGCCAAGGCAAACAAAACCTGCAAGCGCCATGGCTCGGGCTGACGGCGTTTTTCACTTTGGCGCTGATTCTTTCTTTACTGGTGTTCATCGGCGAAGCGTTACGTGACGCGTTCGACCCTCGATCCTGAAGTGTGACCATGACTGATAACCTGATCGAAATCCGTGACCTGAATGTCGCCTTCCATGGCCAGCCGGCGGTGCGCAACCTGTGCCTGGACATCCGCCCCGGCGAGTGCCTGGCCCTGGTCGGCGAGTCGGGCTCGGGCAAGTCGGTAACCGCGCATTCGATCCTGCAATTGCTCCCCGAAGGCGACGCGCAAACCAGCGGCAGCATTCGCTATCGCGGTCAGGAACTGCTCGGCGCCGATCCCAAGGTCCTGCGTGAACTGCGTGGCAACCGCATCGCGATGATCTTCCAGGAGCCGATGACCTCGCTCAATCCGCTGCACACCATCGAAAAGCAGATCGGCGAAACCCTGCTGGTGCATCGGGGACTGGGCGGTAAAGCGGCGCAACAGCGCATCCTTGAACTGTTGGAACTGGTGGGTATTCAAAAGCCCGAAGAACGCCTCAAGGCCTATCCGCATCAACTGTCCGGCGGCCAGCGGCAACGGGTGATGATCGCCATGGCCCTGGCTTGCGAGCCGGAACTGCTGATCGCTGACGAGCCGACCACGGCGCTGGATGTGACGGTGCAGCGCAAGATCCTGCTGCTGCTCAAGTCCTTGCAACAACGCCTGGGCATGTCGCTGCTGCTGATCAGTCACGACCTCAATCTGGTGCGCAGCATCGCCCAACGGGTGTGCGTGATGAAGGCTGGCGAGATCGTCGAGCAGGCGCCGTGCGAAACCCTGTTTACCGAACCGAAGCACCCTTACAGCTGCGTGCTGCTGAATGCCGAACCGGAGGGCGAAGCCCTGCCACGGGACGAGCGCGAGAACGTGCTGGAGGTGGATGATCTACGGGTCGAGTTCGTTGTCGGTGGCGGGCTGTTCCAGCGCAAACAATATTTGCAGGCGGTGGACGGCATCAGCCTGAATATCCAGCGCGGCAAAACCCTGGGCATCGTCGGCGAGTCCGGTTCGGGTAAATCGACCCTGGGCCAGGCGATTCTGCGGCTGCTCGACTCCGAGGGCAGCATCCGTTTTCAGGGCACCGCCCTCGACGGTCTCGATCAGAAGCAGTTGCGGCCGTGGCGCCGGCAGATGCAGGTGGTGTTTCAGGACCCGTTCGGCAGCCTCAGTCCACGGATGTCAGTGGCGCAAATCATCAGTGAAGGGCTGGAGGTGCATTGCCAATCCAGCGCCGAAGAGTGCGATGCACAGGTGATCCGCGTGCTCAAGGAGGTTGGCCTGGACCCGGAGAGTCGTCATCGCTACCCGCACGAATTTTCCGGAGGTCAGCGCCAGCGCATCGCCATCGCCCGGGCGCTGGTGCTGAAACCGGCGCTGATCCTGCTCGACGAACCGACTTCGGCCCTTGACCGTACCGTGCAGAAACAAGTGGTCGCCCTGCTCCGCGACCTTCAGGAAAAACACGGCCTGACCTACCTGTTCATCAGCCACGACCTGGCGGTGGTGCGGGCGCTGGCGCATGACATGATCGTGATCAAGGACGGCAAAGTGGTTGAACGCGGTGCCAGCCATGAGGTGTTTGACTCGCCACAGCATCCTTACACCAAGGAGCTGTTGGCGGCGGCGCATCCGGGGTAGGCATGATCACCGTTTGACTTGAAACCGAGTCGCGGCCTTCGCGAGCAAGCCCGAATCCCTGTGGGAGCGGGCTTGCTCGCGAAGAGGGCCTTACAGACAACCCAAACTCCGGATCAACCCACGCATGAACACCACCGAAAGCCTCAAGGACTACCAACGCGTTCGCACGCTGGCGATCCGCTCGCTGTTCGAGATCATTGAGCAGTCCAGCGAAGGCACGGTGATTGTCGATCGTGACGCGAACATCGTCTGGATGAACGAGCGCTATGCGCGGCGTTTTGGTCTTGAATCGGCGAAAAAAGCCATCGGCAAACCCTGCGAAAGCGTGATCCCCGGCAGCCTGCTGCGTGAAGTGGTGCGCACCGGCCGCCCCATTCTGCTGGACATGCAGGACACGCCGAAAGAGCCGCTGGTGGTGATGCGTCTGCCGATCCACGACGATGCCGGCGCAGTGATCGGCGCCATCGGGTTTGCCCTGTTCGACGAATTGCGCAGCCTGTCACCGATGCTCAAGCGCTACCTGAGCATGCAGGAAGAACTGGCCTCGACCCGCTCGCTGCTGCGGGCGCGGCAGACCAAATACAACTTTGCCCACTTCATCGGCACCAGCAGCGCCAGCCTCGAAGTCAAACGCCGCGCCCGTCGCAGTGCGAGCACCGATTCACCCGTGTTGCTGCTCGGCGAAACCGGCACCGGCAAGGAATTGCTGGCCCAGGCGATTCACAGCGCTTCGCCCCGGGCGCACAAAGCCTTCGTCAGCATCAACAGTGCGGCGATTCCCGAAGCGCTGCTGGAAGCCGAGTTTTTCGGCACCGCGCCCGGTGCGTTTACCGGCGCTGACCGCAAGGGTCGGACCGGCAAGTTGCAGATCGCGCAGGGCGGCACGCTGTTTCTCGATGAGATCGGCGACATGCCGTTGCCGCTGCAGAGCAAACTGCTGCGGGTGCTGCAGGAAAAGGAGTTCGAACCGGTTGGCTCCAACGAGGTGATTCAGAGCGATGTGCGAGTGATCGCGGCGACTTCGACCGATCTTCAAGCCGCGATCAAGCGCGGTGAGTTCCGCGCCGACCTGTATTACCGCCTCAACGTGCTGCCGATCCAGGTTCCGCCGCTGCGCGAGCGTCTCGACGATTTGCCGGCGCTCAGCGAAGCGATCCTTGAAGAGTTGCGTAGCCAGCATGAACTCAGCCGCGCGGCGTTGGAACTGCTCGGACAACATGCTTGGCCGGGGAACATTCGTGAATTGCGCAACGTGCTGGAGCGCGCGGCGCTGCTCAGCGATGACCTGATCCTCACCGAAGAGGATATTCGTGCAGCCATCGGCACGTTTACCCCGGTTGAGCGTCCGTCGGGTTCGACGCTGGAACCGTTGACCGAGGAGACATTCGCCGAGGCACGGCAGCGGTTTGACCGGCAGTTGATCCAGTCTGCCCTCGCGCAATGTGCGGGCAAAGTGCCGGAGGCGGCGGCTCGACTGGGGCTGGGGCGCTCGACGCTGTACAAGAAGATGCTGGCTTTGGGCATCGCCGAGTCTCAATAAAGAGACTTAAGTCTCCAAAAAAAGACAACAGCCAGAGCTTCGCGAGCAAGCCCGCTCCCACAGGGGGGTACGCATTCCAAATGTGGGAGCGGGCTTGCTCGCGAAGGCGTCAGCCCTCTCAGCAAAAATCTCCAGAAAGAGACAACCCTTCAACTCTCAACACGCTGAAACCTATAAAACCCTTACATTTCAATGATTTGAATATCTGGCACAGATCTCGCTAAAGCCCTCCCCACACCCGCTTCACCCACAAAAATAACAATCCCTGGAGACACACCATGAGTGTGATCATTGCCTTGGCAGCCCTCGCGCTGCTGATGCTCGCCGCCTACCGTGGCTACAGCGTCATCCTCTTCGCCCCGTCCGCCGTCGCCCCTGCCTTCACCGGAGTGTTCATGGAGAAAATGGTCGGCTTCATCAAACTGTATTTTCCGGTATTCCTGCTCGGCGCCGTGTTCGGCAAGTTGATCGAATTGTCGGGGTTCTCCCGTTCGATCGTGGCTGCGGCGATTGGCTTGCTCGGCACCCGACAGGCGATGCTGGTGATCGTGCTGGTTTGCGCCCTGCTCACCTACGGCGGCGTATCGCTGTTCGTAGTGGTATTTGCGGTGTATCCGTTTGCCGCGGAGATGTTCCGCCAGAGCAACATTCCCAAGCGCCTGATTCCGGCGACCATCGCTCTCGGCGCGTTCTCCTTCACCATGGACGCCCTGCCCGGCACTCCGCAGATCCAGAACATCATACCCAGCACCTTCTTCAACACCACCGCGTGGGCCGCGCCGTGGCTGGGGGTGATCGGCACGATCTTCGTGTTCTGCGCCGGCATGCTGTTCCTGCAGCGCCAGCGCAACAAGGCGCAGCGCGCGGGTGAAGGCTACGGCACCGAACTGCGTAACGAGCCGGAAACCGCCGAAGATCTGCAGCTGCCGAACCCATGGATCGCCCTGTCGCCCCTGCTGGCGGTGGGCATCATGAACCTGTTGTTCACCCAGTGGATTCCGCAGTGGTACGGCAAGACCCACAGCCTGGCGCTGCCGGGGATGGCCACGCCGGTGACCACGGAAATCGCCAAGCTCACGGCGATCTGGGCGGTACAGGCGGCATTGCTGATCGGCATCCTGATGGTGCTGGTGTTCGGCTTCAAGGCGATCCGCAGCAAACTCGCCGAAGGCAGCAAAAGCGCGGTCAGCGGTGCATTGCTGGCGGCGATGAACACCGCCTCGGAATACGGCTTCGGTGCGGTAATCGCTTCGTTGCCAGGCTTTCTGGTGCTGGCCGACTGGCTCAAGCAAATCCCCAATCCATTGGTCAACGAAGCGATTACCGTCACCCTGCTGGCGGGTATCACCGGTTCAGCATCGGGCGGCATGAGCATCGCGCTGGCGGCGATGTCCGAGCAGTTCATCGCAGCGGCGCACGCGGCGAACATTCCGCTGGAAGTGCTGCACCGCGTGGCCGCGATGGCCAGCGGCGGCATGGACACTCTGCCGCACAACGGCGCGGTGATCACCCTGCTGGCGGTTACCGGCCTGACCCACCGCGAAGCCTATAAAGACATTTTCTGTATTACGCTGATCAAGACCCTGGCGGTCTTCGTAGTGATCGGCACTTTCTACGCCACTGGCATTGTGTGAGGTATTCATGACGACTCTTTCGGGCAAGACCGCACTGGTCACCGGCTCCACCAGCGGCATCGGTTTGGGCATCGCCCTGAGCCTGGCCAAGGCCGGCGCCAATCTGATTCTCAACGGTTTTGGCGATGCGTCGAGCGTGATCGCCGAAGTCGGCCAGTTCGGCGGCAAGGTCGGTCACCACCCAGCCGATGTCAGCGATCCGGCGCAGATCGCCGAGATGATCGCTTACGCCGAGCGCGAATTCGGTGGCGTCGACATTCTGGTCAACAACGCCGGGATCCAGCATGTCGCCGCCTTTGAGGAGTTCCCGGTAGAGCGCTGGGACTCGATCATCGCGATCAACCTGTCATCGGTGTTCCACAGCACCCGCCTGAGCCTGCCGGGGATGCGCGCCAAGGGCTGGGGACGAATCGTCAATATCGCTTCGGTGCATGGTCAGGTGGGTTCGACTGGCAAGGCTGCGTATGTTGCGGCCAAGCACGGCGTGATTGGTTTGACCAAAGTGGTCGGCCTCGAGACAGCCACCAGCAATGTCACCTGCAATGCGATCTGCCCGGGCTGGGTGCTGACGCCGCTGGTGCAGAAGCAGATCGATGATCGTGCTGCCAAAGGGGTCGACCCGCAGCAGGCGCAGCATGATCTGCTGGCGGAGAAGCAGCCGTCGCTGGAGTTCGTCACGCCGCAGCATCTGGGGCAATTGGTGTTGTTTCTGTGCAGCGAGGCTGGAAGTCAGGTGCGGGGGGCGGCGTGGAATATTGATGGGGGGTGGTTGGCGCAATAAGCAGCGCTGGACCGCTGTGGCGAGGGAGCTTGCTCCCGCTGGGTGGCGAAGCCGCCCCCGGCAATTTACGACTGCTGCGCAGCCGATCGGGAGCAAGCTCCCTCGCCACATAAGTAAGTGCTGCACTCTGACCTGTGTGCTTGACCAACAAAACAAGAGGCAAACCAATGTCCGACATCCTCTGGCAACCCGATGCCGAGCGTATCGCCCAATCGCGCATGGACAATTTCCGCCGCGATATCAATCAGCGTCATGGCCTGACCCTGAGCAGCTACACCGACCTGCACCGCTGGAGCGTGGATCAGCGCGAGGCGTTCTGGCAGGCGATCGTCGACTTCTTCGACATCCGCTTTCACACCCAGCCCGACGCCGTCCTGCGTGAAGGCGCGCAAATGCCCAGTGCCGAATGGTTTCCCGGTGCGACCCTGAATTTTGCCGAGCACCTGCTGCGCCGTCGTGACGATGCAGTCGCGGTGATTGCCGTGGCGGAAAACGGCCAGCGCGAACAACTGACCTGGGCCGAACTGGCCGAGCAAGTCGCCGGTTTTCAGGCCAGCCTGATGGCCTGCGGAATCGGCCTCGGTGATCGGGTGGCCGCGTGCATGCCCAACACCTGGCAAACCCTGGTGGCGATGCTCGCGACCACCAGCCTCGGCGCGATCTGGTCGTGCTCGTCGCCGGACTTCGGCACCCACGGCGTGATCGACCGTTTCGGCCAGATCGAACCCAAGGTGTTGATCACCTGCGCCGGCTACCGTTACGCCGGCAAAGACATCGACCAGACCACCAAGGTCAACGAAATCCTCGCGCAACTGCCGTCGCTGCGGCAGTTGATCATCGTACCCTATGCCCGCGAACAGGCCTGTGCCGAGGAATACCACAGCCACGCCAACGTGACGTTGTGGGACGATTTTTACCAACCCGGCGGCGAACCGCGTTTTGTCCCGGTACCGTTCAATCATCCGTTGTACGTGCTGTATTCCAGTGGCACCACCGGCGTACCGAAATGCATCGTGCACAGCACCGGCGGCGTGCTGCTGCAGCATGCCAAGGAACACGGACTGCACGTTGATCTCGGCCCCGGTGATCGGTTGTTCTACTACACCACTTGCGGCTGGATGATGTGGAACTGGCTGGTCTCGGCGCTCGCGGTCGGTAGCGCGGTGGTGCTGTATGACGGCTCGCCGTTTCACCCGGGCCATGAGCGACTGCTGGATCTGATCGACGACGAGCGCATCAGCGTGTTCGGCACCAGCCCGAAATTTCTCGCAACACTGGAAAGCAGCGGCTTGAAGCCTGCGTACAGCCATGATCTGAGTAGCCTGAAGACCGTGCTCTGTACCGGTTCCGCGCTGTCGCCGCAGAGCTATGACTTCGTCTACCGCGACGTCAAGCGCGATGTGTGCCTGGCGTCGATGTCGGGCGGCACCGATGTGGTGTCGTGCTTCGTCAACGGCAACCCGCTGTCGGCGGTGCGCCGGGGCGAAATCATGGGCAAGAGCCTGGGCATGGCGGTTGAGGTGTGGAACGACGCCGGCGTTGCCGTGATCGGCGAAAAAGGCGAGCTGGTCTGCACCCGGCACTTCCCGGCCATGCCCATCGGCCTGTGGCACGACCCTGACGGCGAAAAACTGCGCAAATCCTATTTCAGCTTGTTCCCCGGCGTCTGGGCCCAAGGCGATTACGCTGAGCAACTGCCGCACGGCGGGATGCTGATCCACGGTCGCTCCGACGCCGTGCTCAACCCCGGCGGCGTGCGCATCGGCACGGCGGAAATCTATCGTCAGGTCGAGAAAGTCCCGCAGGTGCTGGACAGCGTGGCGATCGGGCAGCAATGGCAGGACGATGTGCGGGTGGTGCTGTTTGTGCGCCTGCAGGACGGTGTTGCGCTGGATGACGAACTGCAACAGCAGATCCGCCAGGTGATCCGCGCCAACACCACACCGCGCCATGTGCCGGCGAAGATCGTCGCGGTGACCGATATTCCACGCACCATCAGCGGCAAAGTGGTGGAACTCGCGGTGCGCAATGTGGTGCACGGTGAGCCGGTGAAAAATACCGATGCGCTGGCCAATCCCGAGGCCTTGGAGCAGTTCCGCAATCGCCCGGAGCTGTCGGATTAGCACGCCATCCCCTTGTGGGAACGGGCTTGCTCGCGAAAGCAATCTGTCAGTCGATAACAATGTGACTGACCCACCGCTTTCGCGAGCAAGCCCGCTCCCACAGGGGTGGGGTGTCAATCCATCAGGCCCCAATCGCCTGACGTAATGGGCGCCGGCAGCGGCCGCGCAATCGCCTGGAGCTGTCGGACTGATCCCTCATCCCCTTGTGGGAGCGGGCTTGCTCGCGAAGGCAATCTGTCAGTCGATAACAATGTGACTGACCCACCGCTTTCGCGAGCAAGCCCGCTCCCACAGGGGTGGGGTGTCAATCCATCAGGCCCCAATCGCCTGACGTAATGGGCGCCGGCAGCGGCCGCGCAATCGCCCGGAGCTGTCGGACTGATCCCTCATCCCCTTGTGGGAGCGGGCTTGCTCGCGAAGGCAATCTGTCAGTCGATAACAATGTGACTGACCCACCGCTTTCGCGAGCAAGCCCGCTCCCACAGGGGTGGGGTGTTAATCCATCAGGCCCCAATCGCCTGATGTAGTGGGCGCGGGTGCCGGCCCCGCCTCGGCATGCAGTTTCAGGCGCAGGCGCAGGTTGTTCTGCGAATCCGCATGCTTGAGCGCTTCGTCTTCGCTGATCACGCCCTCCACCACCAGCCCGTACAGCGCCGCGTCGAAGGTCTGCATGCCAACCTCGCCAGACTTTTCCATGATGCCCTTGAGTTCGCCCAATTCGTTGCGGCGGATCAGGTCGGCGATGGTGGGCGTGCCGAGCATCACTTCGACCGCCGCCCGGCGCTGGCCGTCCACAGTGCGCACCAGCCGTTGCGAGACAAACGCTTTGAGATTGTTGCCCAGCGCGTGCAGCAACTGCGGGCGGCGCTCTTCGGGGAACAGATTGACGATACGGTCCAGCGCCTGATTGGCGTTGTGCGCATGCAACGTCGACAGCACCAGGTGCCCGGTGTCGGCGAATGTCAGCGCATGTTCCATGGTCTCGCGGTCGCGGATTTCGCCGATCAGCACCACGTCCGGGGCCTGACGCAGGGTGTTTTTCAGCGCCGCATGGAAACTGCGGGTATCGACGCCGACTTCGCGTTGATTGATGATCGAGCGCTGGTGTCGATGGATATACTCCACCGGGTCTTCGATGGTGATGATGTGCCCGCTGCTGTGGCGGTTGCGGTGATCGATCAGCGCGGCCAGCGAAGTGGATTTGCCGGAGTCGGTGGCACCGACGAACAGGATCAGCCCTTGTTTGAGCATCACCGTTTCCAGCAGCACTGGCGGCAGTTTGAGGTCTTCGAAACGCGGGATATCGAGTTTGACGTTGCGGATCACGATCGACACGTCATTGCGTTGCTTGAAGATGTTCACCCGAAAACGCCCGATACCGGTGCGGGAAATCGCCAGGTTCATTTCCAGATCCCGATCGAACTCGCGACGCTGCTCGGCGTCCATCAAGGAGTTGGCGATGGCCTCGACCTCACCGGGCTTGAACGGCCGCTCGCTGAACGGCGTCAGCACGCCATCGATGCGCGCACTGGGTGGCGCTCCCGTGGACAGGAACAGGTCAGAGCCGTGCTGGCTCGACAGACGGAGCAAAAGTGCATCGATTTCCATGGCAAAAAGCACCCGCGAAGCTTTCAATGAACAGAAATGACCCGCTGTCGTGACGTGACGGGTCATACAGCGTCTACCGCAAGTGCAAGAATAGTAGATGCCAACGCACTGACCGACGCTCAGGATAGATGTGATGAACGCAGCACCCTCCCCCGATGACGCCCAAGCCCTGATCGCCCGTACCGACTGGAGCCGCACTCCGTTGGGCGCTTCTGGCACCTGGCCGCAAAGCCTGCGCACCGCGGTGGACATCGTGATTCACTCGCCGATGCCAATGCTGTTGTTGTGGGGGCCGCAGCTCACGCAGATCTACAACAATGGCTTTGCGATGCTCGCCGGCAGCAAGCATCCGCACGCTTTCGGACAGCCGGCGCACCTTATATGGCCAGAACTTCAGGACTTTACCGACCCGATTTATCGAGCCGTCCTACAAGGCCAAGTGCGCACCTACACCGAACGGCGATTCACCCTGCAACGCGAAGGCATAGAGTCTGACTTCTGGCTGGACCTGACCTACAGTCCGATCCGCGATGAAAATGCGCAAGTGGCGGGGATTCTGGTGACCGCCATCGAAACCAACGAACGCCGGCGCATCGCCCTCGAACTGCAACGCCGCTCCGAAGAAAGCCTCAAGGCCCAGCGCGACACTGAAGAGCGCCTGCAACTGGCCTTGGCGGCCACCGATGCGGTCGGCACCTGGGACTGGGACATCGGCGAAGACCGCTTCATCGCCGACGCGCATTTCGCCCAGTTGCACGGCATCGATCCGGCGCAGGCCAGCCAGCTACCGATCAGCGATTACCTGCAAGGCGTGCACCCCGAAGACCGCGCCCTGATCGCCCGCAGCATCAAGCATTGCATCACCCACGGCACCGAGTACGCCGAGGAATATCGCCTGCTGAAAGCCGACGGCGAACTGCGCTGGGTGTTTGCCCGCGGCCGCTGTTACAAGGATCACCACGGGCGACCGGTGCGCTTTCTCGGCGCTGCGCTGGACCTGACCGAGCGCAAGCACACCGAACAGGCGCTGCGTCAGAGCCAGACGGAATTGCAGCTGATCATCAACGCGATGCCGATCCTCATCAGTTATGTCGACCACGAAGAACGCGTCCGTCTGAACAACGCCGCCTATCTGGACTGGTACGGCCTCACGCCGCAGGAACTGTATGGGCGCACCATTCGCGAGGTGATCGGCGAAGAGGCCTACTTTCTGCGCGCGCCATACATTGCCGAGGCACTGGCCGGGCGGCCCTGCTCGTTCAGCCTGTACACCCCGCACCGTGACGGCAGCAGCCGTCACGCGCTGATGAACTACCTGCCGCGCCACGGTGCCGATGGCGCGGTCAACGGTTTCTACATTTTTGTGATCGACGAAAGCGAACGGAAGAAGACCGAAGAAGCGCTGCGCAATCTCAATGAAACCCTCGAAGAACGGGTCAGCGCCCGTACCGAACAACTGGCCCAGGCCAATCAGCGCCTGCAAAACGAGATGTTCGAACGCGAGCGCGCCGAAGATGCATTGCGCCATGCGCAGAAAATGGAAGCGGTCGGTCAGCTCACCGGCGGTATCGCCCACGACTTCAACAACATGCTCACCGGAATCATCGGCAGCCTCGATCTGATGCAACGCTACATCGCCGACGGCCGCGCCCATGAAATCGGGCGTTTCACTGAAGCGGCGGTTTCGTCGGCCAACCGTGCAGCGGCGCTGACCCATCGCCTGTTGGCGTTCTCGCGCCGGCAGTCGCTGGACCGCAAAACCCTCAACGTCAATGAACTGATTCATTCGCTGGAAGATTTGATCCGCCGCACCAAGGGCGACCCGATCGAACTCACGCTGCGGCTGGCCGACGATGTGTGGCCGATCAGTACCGACGTCAGTCAACTGGAAAACGCCCTGCTCAATCTGGTGATCAACGCCCGCGATGCGATGCCCGATGGCGGCGAGCTGCTGATCGAAACCGCCAACGTCTACCTCGACGGCAACGACATCACCACCCTCGAACCGGTCAAGGCCGGCGACTACCTGATGCTGGCGGTCAGCGACAACGGCACCGGCATGACCCCGTCGGTACGGGCCAAGGCGTTCGATCCGTTCTTCACCACCAAACCGATCGGCCAGGGTACCGGGCTGGGACTGTCGATGATTTATGGTTTCGCTCAGCAATCGGGCGGCCATGTCAGCCTCGACAGCCTGCCGGATCACGGCACCTGCGTGCGCTTGTACCTGCCGCGCCTGAACCTGCTGGAGCCCGAACATCCGCTGGTGGAGCCAACCAGCGCTGCGCCAACCGCCACCTGTGGCGAAACCGTGGTGGTGGTTGAAGATGACCCGGCGGTGCGCATGCTGGTGCTCGATCTGCTCAAGGAGCTGGGCTACCTCGCCCACGAAGCCGCTGACGCCAGCGCCGCCCTGCCGCTGCTGGAATCGGAGCTGCGGGTCGATCTGCTGGTGACCGACGTCGGCCTGCCGGGAATGAACGGCCGGCAACTGGCGGAAATCGCCCGTCAGCATCGCCCGGGCCTGAAAGTGCTGTTCATGACCGGTTACGCGCAGAAAGCCGCCGAGCGTCAGGGCTTTCTCGAGGATGGCATGGACATGGTGGCCAAGCCGTTTTCGATTGAAGTGCTGGCCAACAAGATCCGCGAGATGATCAACCAAACGCCGTCACTTGAGGCATAATCCCGCGCCCCGCCGTCACCCCGTTACAGGTATCGCACGATGAAAGCCCAAGCCCGCCACATTCTGGTGAAAACCGCCGAAGAGGCCGAACAGCTCAAACAACGCATTGCCAAGGGCGAAGCGTTTGATGTGCTGGCGAAGAAATATTCGACCTGCCCGTCCGGCAAACGCGGCGGTGATCTGGGTGAAGTGCGGCCGGGGCAGATGGTTGGCGCGATTGATGCGGTGATCTTCAAAAAGCCGCTGCGTACGGTGCATGGGCCGATCAAGAGCAAGTTCGGCTATCACCTGGTGCAGGTGTTTTTCCGCGACTGAATGGTTGGCTTCAGGTCCTCTTCGCGAGCAAGCCCGCTCCCACAGTCTGGAATGCGGTCCCCTGTGGGAGCGGGCTTGCTCGCGAACCGATTGCGCAGCAAGCGGCCATCCACCGCTTACCTGGGAATCAACGCCCCCGGCACCTGAATCACCCGACTCGCCAGCCAATGCCCCGCCTCCGCCGCCTCGACCGGACTGCCTCCCAGCAAGCGCCTCGCCAGATACGCCGCACTGAACGAATCCCCTGCCGCCGTGGTATCCACAACTTTGGCGACCTTCTGCGCCGGCACTTCGAACGCCTCGCCATCACAACGAATCAGACACGCCTCGGCACCACGCTTGAGCACCACTTCCGGCGTGCCGATCTGCGCGTACGCCTCCAACACCGCGTCGCAATCGGCAAAATGAAACAGCGCCTGTTCGTCATCGACGGTCAGCAACGCCAGATCGACATGCGGCAACACGCTGCGATAGGCCGCCCGCGCCTCTTCCTGTGAGGCCCACAAACGCGGTCGATAGTTGTTGTCGAAAACGATCCGCGCATCGCGTTGGCGCGCTTCGATCAGGGTCTGGATCAAGCGTTCGCGGCCCTTCGCGCCTAACACCGCGAGGGTGATGCCGCTGAAATACAGCACGTCGTAGTCCGCCAGCGCCGCCAGAATCGGCTCGGCGGCCGGCGTGGTGAAGCAATCGCGCACCGCCGCTTCATTGCGCCAGTAGAGGAAACGCCGCTCCCCGTTGGCGTCGGTCTGGATGCAGTACAGGCCCGGCAAGCGACCGGGCAGACGCTGCACGAGATCCAGACCAATGCCTTCATCGGTCCAGCTCTGGCACATGGCATCGCTGAAGCTGTCGTCGCCGAGCGCGGTGACGTAGTCGACCTGGGCTTTATCGCCGAGCGCGCGGGACAGGTACACCGCCGCGTTCAAGGTATCGCCGCCGAAGCTTTGCTGCAGGCTGCCGTCGGCACGGTGCTGGAGTTCGATCATGCACTCGCCGATCAGGGCGATGCGCGGGGTATTCGGGCCCAGGGGGCTGAGGGTGCTCATCTTGTGCTGTCTCTGGATTCGCGGATGTCTGGACTGGCGCCTTCGCGAGCAGGCTCACTCCTACAATTGGAATGCGTTCCCCTGTGGGAGCGAGCCTGCTCGCGAATGGCGCGACTCGGTCTCAAGCCTTAGAAACAAGTCTCCATGCTTTCGACCACCGCCAACCGCTCATCCACCAGCAACCCCACCCGCCACTTGTCGAACGTCAGACACGGGTGCGAGGTGCCGAAGGAAATGATGTCGCCCACCCGCAACTCAACCCCCGGCGCCACGCTCATGAACGCATGCTGGTCCATCACCGCCGTCACCTTGCACGCGCCGACATCGTCGCCCACCGCTGGCAACACACCGGCCTTGTAACGCAGCAACGGCACCGGCAGCCCGGCATCGAACGCCACGTCACGTTTGCCGAGGGCGATCACCGCAAAACCCGGCTCCGGCATCGATTGCACATGCGCCCAGACTTCCAGCGCCGGACGCAGGCCTTCGTGCAGGTCGCTGCGACGATCCAGCACGCAGCATTGCGCTTCCTTGTAGATGCCATGGTCATGCGCGACATAACTGCCCGGACGCAACACACTCAGGAAGCGCCCCCCGGCGTTCTGCGTTTCGAACGACTCGGCGATCAGGTCGTACCACGCCGAACCCGAGGCGGTGATGATCGGCTTGGCGATGGCAAACGCGCCGCTGTCCTGCAACTGCACCGCCAGACGCACCAGCGAGGCGGCGAATCCGCGAATGCCGCTGACCGCGTGATCGCCGTGGATCACCCCTTCGTAACCTTCGATACCGGTCAGGGCCAGCGCCGGTTGCGCGTTGATCGCCTGAGCCAGCGCGATGACTTCCTGCTCGCTGCGGCAACCGCAACGGCCACCGACCACGCCGTATTCGATCATCACGTTCAACTTCACTCCACGCGAGGCGAAGTAGGCGCCGAGATCGGCGACGTTGTCCGGGTGATCGACCATGCAGTAGAAATCGAAATCGGCATCGGCCAGCAGATCGGCAATCAATGCCATGTTCGGCGTGCCGACCAGTTGGTTGGCCATCAGCACCCGGCGTACACCGTGGGCGTAAGCGGCGCGGGTCTGGGTGGCGCTGGCGAGGGTAATGCCCCACGCGCCAGCGTCGAGCTGACGCTGGAACAGCGCCGGGGTCATGCTGGTCTTGCCGTGGGGCGCGAGTTCGGCGCCACTGTCGCTGACGAACTTCTGCATCCAGCGAATGTTGTGCTCCAGCGCCTCGCGGTGCAGCACCAGCGCCGGCAGGCTGACGTCACGCACAAGGTGCGCGCCAATTGTAGCGTCGCCCTTTTCCACAGCGGTATTGATGGCAGTCGTCATGGTCAAACTCCTCGCATTCAGTCGCGGCCGCAGGCAGCCGCGGTTATTCGTTGATGCGCCGGGCGAGGCTGTTCGCGCTCTCGATCAGCACCCGGCGATAGTCGTCGTAATTGTTCTTCGCATCGGCCCGTGGGGCGACGATGCACAGGGTGCAGATGGCCACGCCACTGGGGTCTTTGACCGGCGCGGCGAAGCAATGGGTAAAGGTGTCGGCAACGCTGTCGAAGGAGAAGAAGCCGTCGATGCCGGCCTGGCGGATCTCCGCCAGAAAGCGCTCCAGCGGCAGACGTTCGCCGTCGGGCAGGATGTAATCGTCTTCGTCGATCAGGTCGATGATCTGCTGGTCGCTCAGATGCGCCAGCAGCAGGCGTCCTGAAGCAGTCCACGGGATCGGCGCGTTTTCGCCGATGTCGGAAGAAATGCGGAAATGCCGCTCGCCTTCCTTCATCAGTGCCACGGTGTATTTGCGCCCGTTGAGCAGGCACATCTGCGCGGTTTCCCGGGTCTGGCTGACGATCTCCTGCAAGGCGTGATCGGCTTCGCGACTGAGGTCGAAATGGCGCAAATGCGCCTGCCCGAGGAAGTACAACTGGCGCCCCAGATAGACGTGACCGTCCTTGCCCACCGGCTCCAGAATCCGTCGCTCCAGCAGTGACGCCACCAGTTCGTAGACCGTGGATTTCGGGCTGCCGATACCGTTGGCGATGTCGTTCGGACGCAGCGGCTGGCCGATCTCCTTGAGGAAATCGAGGATATCGAACGCCCGGTCCAGACCACGGGCCCGGCGTTTGATGGTGTCTTCGGTCATGTCTTCAGTTCCCAATGAAAGTGCCGGGAGTGTACCGAGAGTGCAGCGTCGACGGTTAGATCGCCATCGCGAGCAGGCTCACTCCTACAGTTGAAGCGCGTCCTTCTGTAGGAGTGAGCCTGCTCGCGATAGGGGCACCTCGGTTCAGGCTTTTTTCTTGTAGGCGATGCAATCGATCTCGACCTTGCAATCCACCATCATGCTCGCCTGCACACAGGCCCGCGCCGGGGCGTGTTCAGGTTTGAAGTACTCGCCGAAGACCTTGTTGAAACTGCTGAAATCCCGCGGATCGTCCAGCCATACGCCGGCACGCACCACATCTTCCAGGCCATAACCGGCCTCTTCGAGAATCGCGATCAGGTTCTTCATGGTCTGGTGGGTCTGCTCGACGATGCCGCCAACGATGATCTCGCCATCCACCGCCGGCACCTGGCCGGATACGTGCAGCCAGCCATCCGCCTCAACGGCGCGCGCGAAGGGACGTGGCTGACCGCCAGCGGCGGTGCTGCCGGTGCCGTATCGAGTAATGCTCATGGGTACTTCTCCTGATGACAAAACAAAAAATTAGAACCGCGTGCTCTTGAGAAACTCGGCCAGACGCGGCGATTGCGGGCGTTCGAACAGTTCCTTGGGCGGCCCCTGCTCTTCGATCCGCCCCTGATTCATGAACACGATCTTGTCCGAGACCTCGAAGGCGAAACGCATTTCGTGGGTCACCAGCAACATGGTCATGCCGTCTTCGGCCAGGCCCTTGATCACGTTCAACACTTCACCGACCAGCTCCGGATCGAGGGCCGAGGTGACTTCGTCGAACAGCATCAGGCTGGGGTTCATCGCAATCGCCCGGGCAATCGCCACGCGCTGTTGCTGACCGCCGGACAACTGCCCGGGAAAGTGATTGCGCCGCTCCAGCAGACCGACCCGCTCCAGCCATTTTTCGGCCAGCACCACGGCTTCGTCCTTGTGCATTTTCTTAACCTTGAGCAGACCGAGGGTGACGTTCTGCAACGCGGTCAGGTGCGGGAACAGGTTGAATTGCTGGAAGGCCATGCCGGTCATCGCGCGATGGCGGGCGATGACTTTTTCCGCGTGACGCACGCGTTTGCCACCGACCTCGTCATAGCCGATGGACTCGCCGTCGAGCAGGATCTGCCCGCCCTGGAACTCTTCGAGCATGTTCACGCAGCGCAGCAACGTGGTCTTGCCCGAACCGCTGGAGCCGATCAGCGTTACGACGTTGCCGCGCTGCATGCTCAGGTCGACACCCTTGAGCACTTCGACCGCACCGTACTGCTTGTGCAGGCCACGGATGTCCAGCAGCGGCTGACCGTTCTGAACCTTGGAAACTTGAGCTTGAGTCATGGCAGGGCCACCCGCTTTTCAATGTGCCGGCCGAGTAATTCGATGCCGTAGTTGATGACGAAGAACAGAAAACCGGCGAACAGGTAGAACTCCAGAGTCATGAAGGTCCTGGCGATGATCTGTTGGGTGCTGAGCAACAATTCGGCGACGCCGATCACCGAGAGCAGGGTCGAGGCCTTGACGATTTCGGTGGACGAGTTGACCCAGGTCGGCAGGATCTGCCGCAACGCCTGGGGCAACAGCACGTAACCGAGGGATTGATAAAACGTCAGGCCGATCGCCTTGCTCGCTTCCATCTGCCCGCGTGGCAAGGCCTGCAAGGCGCCGCGCACAATCTCAGCAACGTGCGAACCGCAAAACAGCGTCAGGCCCAACGCACCCGCCTGAAACGCGCTGATCTGCCAGCCCAGCGCTGGCGCCATATAGAAGCAGGCCAGCACCAGCACAAACACCGGCGTGCCGCGAATAATGTCGACATAAAAGCGGAACGGCGCGCGCATCCAGAACTTGCCGTAGGTCAGCACCAGACCGGTGACAACCCCGAGTAGCGTGCCGAACAGAATCGCCAGCGCCGACACCTGCACACTGGTCAGGAAGCCTTGCAGCAACGTCTCGCGTGCCACCCATAATTCATGCAACCAACTGGGAGATTCGTACATCGCAGCCTCCTATCGGCGAATCGCCAGACGCTGCTCGAGGTAGCGCAGCAGCATGGCAATGAGGTAACAGGCCGCGACATACAACGCCGTGATCACCAGCCAGGTTTCGATCACCCGGTAGCTCTCGACGTTGATCTTGCGCGCGTAATAGGTCAGCTCCGGCACCGCAATCGCGGCGGCCAGCGAGGTGTCCTTGAACAGCGAGATAAAGTTGTTCGACAGCGCCGGCAACACGTTGCGCAGCATCACCGGCACCGTGACGTAGGCCTTGACCTGCCATTCACCGAGACCGATTGCCAGCCCCGCCTCACGCTGGCCTTTGGGGATGCTCAGCAAGCCGCCACGGAACACTTCGGTCAGATAGGCGCCCGCATACAGCGACAAGGTGATGATGAACGACGGGATCTTGTCCAGGCGGATCCCCAGGCTCGGCAAGGCAAAGTAGATCAACAGAATCAACACCAGAATCGGCGTGTTACGCACCACCGTGACGTACACCGAGGCCAGCACCCGCAAGGCGCGATGCTTCGACAGCAAGGCAAACGCCATCAGCAGGCCGATCACGCAGCCGATGGCGATCGACACCAGCGCCAGTTCAAGGCCCAGACCGAGCCCCGCCAGCAAGGTGTCGAAATCGCGCCACACGGCGGCAAAGTTCAACTGATAGTTCATGGTCAGCAGTACCTTGAGCGGGGCGATTGAGGCGCCCCGCTCTCACGGGGTCATTTGAATTCGACTGGGAAACCGATGGCCGGCGACGGCAGATCCACACCGAACCACTGCTTGAAGGATGCTGCGTAAGTCGGGAACTCGACGCCGGTCATGGCTTCATGCAGCACAGTGTTCACGAAATTCAGCCAGTCCTGATCGCCACGTTTGACGGCGCAAGCGTAGGTCTGCGGGCTCCACGCGTAGGTCGGGCTGCGGTAGCGGCCGGGGTTCTGCACCATCAGGTATTTGACCGAAGACTGGTCGGTGGCTGCCGCATCGGCACGGCCGGAGTTCACCGCCTGATACATCAGGTCGACGCTGTCGTACTGATCAACCTTGGCCTTGGGCAGTGCCTGATGCACCAGTTCTTCGGCATAGACGTTTTGCAGCACAGCCACGGTAACGCTATCACCGGCAGCCTGCAGGTCTTCGATTTCCTTGTATTTGCTGTTGGCCGGCAGCAGCAGACCGACACCTTCGCGGTAGTACGGCAGGGTGAATGCCACTTGCTGAGCGCGGCTGGCGGTAACGGTGATGAACTGGCAGCTCATGTCGACCTTGTCGGTCAGCAGATTGGGAATTCGCGCATCGGACGACTGCACCACAAACTCGACCTTGTTCGGATCATTGAACAAGCCCTTGGCCACCATCCTGGCAATGTCGATATCAAAGCCCTGCAACTTGCCGTCCGCACCTTGAAAGTGCCACGGCGCGTTGGTGCTGCCGGTGCCGACAATCAACTTGCCACGGGCCAGAACACTGTCGAGCTTGCTGTCGGCTGCCTGGGCCATGCCCATGACAGCGGACGAAGCCGCAAGAACAAAAACACACGCTTTGAACAACGAAGGACGGCGATGCATGGCAAGCACTCCAGGATGATGTTTATTCCGCTATACCGGAACACGGTTTGTTACTACGGAATAGACAGCAGAAAGTGTGCCACAGGAATTGCGGAGGATCTTGATAAGATTGAAATGTTTTTGGAATCAACAGGATGCGGAAAATGCGAGGAATGGTGTTACATGGAGGTACTGATGGGCTGCGCTACCTTAGGCTACAAATCGCGAGTAGCTGGTTCCCAGATGGGAGCATCGACGACTATTTCGGTGCAAATGTGTTTGGCGTTTGAACGTGCCCTCTCTCCATATCTATCGGCTAGCGGCTTTGTCGTAAACCTCTCCGCGCTCTCTTCTCCCTACCGCAATCACGGTAACAACCAAAACCTCGTTCTTTACGCGATAGACCAGCCTGTATCCAGCACTGCGAAGCTTGATTTTGTAAGCGTTTCCCAACCCTCGAAGTCGATCGGCAGGAACGTGAGGATTGACCAGACGTGTAGAGAGCTTTTTCTTGAACTGATCCTGAAGTGCTGAATCAAGCTTTTTCCATTCCCTCCAGGCTTTCTCGGAAAACTCCAACTCATAGGTCATCTATAGAGACCTTGATGGTGGGATCGTTTTCTCGCTCCTTGCATAGTGCGATCAGTTCCAGGTCCTCAAGGCGATTCATCATCGCCTCATACTCCTTTGCGGGAACACAATAAAACGCTGGCTCATTTCGATTGAGGATTGCAACAGATTGGCCGCCACCGGCGGCCACGGTACCCATGGGGTTTCTTTTCAATTCAGAAATACTCGCAACGATATTAGAAAGGACTACGTGAGTCATGATGGTGCTCCTTGGAGTGCTGTTAATGGTGCTTAAAATAGCACTCCAAGACTGCTTCGACGTCTATCGCTTATTCCACCTTCTCTTTTATTGAGTGAAAAAAGGTATCACGTCCCGACATTCCACATTTCCGGGTTTCGTGTCAGGACGATCCTCCATAAAAGTGGGAAAAATCTCGCGACTCCAAGGGTCACCTGTAATTTCTGACAGTAGACCTGGTCTTCACCCTCCTTTAACGTCATCGAACCTTCGAGGTCGTTGAAAAGGAGTTCTCAATGAGCGCTGCCAATACCATTTCCAATCTGGCCCCGGTTTACCGCAAAGCCCTGAAAACCTGGCGCCCGGTGATCCTGTACTTCGCCAACGAACACTGTCCTGCCTGCGAATGGGCCGGGCCGGTGTTTCGTGAGGTGGCCGAGCCGTATCGGCTCCGGGCGAACATTTACATGCTCAACACCACTGAGGCGCCGCGCCATCCACTGGTGACCGGCACCCCGACGGTGCTGTTCTACAAGAACGGCAAACTCATGAAGAAGCTCAAGGGCATCGGCACTGAAGAAACATTAAGTGAAGATTTCGCCCGGCACATCGGCAAAACCAAAGCGCCAGCAGTCATCCGCCCACCCCGGCATGATCTGGCCTGGCTGCGGCGCACCTTGCGCACACTCTGCACCGTCCCCCGCGCACATCGATGGAACTTTTCCTGAAAGTGCCACCTAAGAGCCATCAACCGATGGCACTTTCGTTCCAAATTATCGGTAACACACAAGCCTCGGGCCGGATTGGACAAGCTCCATTCCGGCTGCTTTTCTTTTATTTCTCGGCAAGCGAACACAGGCGTCAGGTGATTTAGCCCGGCGTTGCCATGTCCCAGGAGGGATCAATGTCTTTCAACGTCATGATGGTTTTCGGTACTCGTCCGGAGGCCATCAAAATGGCCCCCCTGGCCAGGGTTCTGCGCCAGTGGCCCGACATCCAACTGAACATCTGCTCCACCGGCCAGCACCGCGAGATGCTCGCCCAGGTGCTCGACGCCTTTGAACTGACGCTCGACGAAGACCTGCAGGTGATGACCCAGGGCCAGACTATCAACGGCCTCTCGCAGAACCTGCTCGGACAACTCGATCAAGCCTACGAACGCGTCAAGCCGGACATCGTGCTGGTACACGGCGACACCACCACCAGCTTCATCGCCGCCCTCGCTGCGTTCAATCGTCAGCTACCCATCGGCCACGTCGAAGCAGGCTTACGCACCGGCAACCTGCGCGCACCATGGCCTGAAGAGGCGAATCGACGCTTGACCGGCGTGATTGCCGACCTGCATTTCCCGCCCACCTCCAAGACCGCCGCCAACCTGCTTCGCGAAGGTGTGCCCGAGGACAACATCGAAATCACCGGCAATACCGTGATCGATGCCTTGCTGTGGATGCGCGATCACCAGCAGCAAACCAACTGGCATCCAGCCGCCGACTCGCCGTTGGCTGTCCTCGATGATCAGCGCCGGATGATCCTGATCACCAGCCATCGGCGGGAAAACATCGGCGATGGTTTCCGCAATATCTGCCAGGCATTGGCAGAGCTGGCCGAGCGTTATCCCGACGTTCAGTTCGTTTACCCGGTGCACCTCAACCCGCTGGTGCAGGAAGTGGTGTACGGCACGCTCTCGGACAAACCCAACATCTATCTGATCGCCCCGCAGGACTACCCGAACTTCGTGTGGCTGATGGGCCGTGCGCATTTCATCCTCACCGATTCCGGCGGCGTGCAGGAGGAAGCTCCGGCCATCGGCAAACCGCTACTGGTGCTGCGCGATGTGACCGAACGGCCATCCGTGCTGGAAAGCGGCACCATGCTGCTGGTGGGGACCGACAAGTCCCGCATCGTCAAAGAGGCCAGCCAGTTGCTGGACGACCAGGACACCTACACCCGCATGAGCCGCGTGCACTTCCCGTACGGCGACGGCCACGCCAGCGAACTCATTGCCACTCGCCTTCATGCCTGGCTGAGTGCTCGCTCGGCGGTGGGTAGCGACGTATGAGTCTGGGTTGGGTCGACTTCTTTGCGTATGTGCTGTTTGGTCTTAAATATGTGGCGATCGCCCTCGCCCTGTTGATGTTCATCCTTGGTCTGGATGACCTGTTCATCGACCTTGTCTACTGGTTTCGCAAGCTGATCCGGCGCTGGCGGATCTACGAAAAATTCGAGCGCGCGGACGAACAACGTCTCTACACCATCCCCGAAAAACCGCTGGCAATCATGGTGCCGGCGTGGAACGAAGTCGGTGTCGTCGGCGAAATGGCGCGATTGGCGGCCTCAACCATCGATTACGAAAACTATCAGATTTTCGTCGGCACCTACCCCAACGACGCCGAAACCCAGGCCGACGTCGACGCGGTCTGCCAACACTATCCCAACGTGCACAAAGTGGTCTGCGCCCGCCCCGGCCCGACCAGCAAGGCCGATTGCCTGAACAACATCATCGACGCGATCCTGCGTTTTGAAAGCGAGGCGAAAATCCAGTTCGCCGGGTTCATCCTGCATGACGCCGAAGACGTGATTTCGCCGATGGAATTGCGCCTCTTCAACTACCTGCTGCCAAACAAGGATCTGATCCAGATTCCGGTCTACCCCTACGCGCCTGAGTGGAAAGGTTTTACCGCCGGGCACTATGTCGACGAATTCGCCGAGAACCACGGCAAGGACGTCATCGTCCGTGAAGCCCTGACCGGTCAGGTACCCAGCGCCGGGGTCGGCACTTGCTTCAGTCGAAAAGCCATCAGCGCCTTGCTCGAAGACGGTGACGGCATTGCTTTCGATGTACAGAGTCTCACCGAGGACTACGACATCGGCTTCCGCCTCAAGCAGAAAGGCATGAAGTGCATTTTTGCCCGTTACTCGGTCAGCGATCCGAAGCTGGCACTGGAGCAACCGTGGGTGTTCGGCATGAACCGCGAATTCTCCCAGGTGATCTGCGTGCGCGAGCACTTTCCCCGCGATCTGCAACACGCGATCCGGCAGAAGTCGCGCTGGATCGTCGGCATCGTGTTCCAGGGCACCAAGAACCTCGGCTGGAGCCGCAAGGGCCTGCTCAACTACTTCCTGTGGCGAGACCGTCGCGGGCTGATCGCCTATATGTTGAGTTTTCTGGTCAACCTGCTGTTCGTGGTCCTGATCGCGATGTGGCTGATCACCGTGATTTCCCCCGAATCGTGGCGTTATCCATCAATTCTCTCCGACAGTTCGCTGCTCTCGGCATTGCTTTGGCTCAACGGCTTCATGCTGCTCAATCGCCTGTTCCAGCGTGGCTGGTTCGTCACCCGCTATTACGGGCTGGTCGAAGGCCTGCTCTCGGCGCCACGAATGATGTGGAGCAACTTCGTCAACTTCTTCGCCAACGTGCGGGCCCTGCGTCAGGTCATGGCAATGGGCGACTCGCGACGCGTGGCGTGGGACAAGACCACCCACGAATTCCCGGCATTGACCAAGGCGCAACGCACACCGCTGGGTCATCGTCTGGTGGAAAAAGGCCTGCTAACGGAGGAACAACTGGAAGCGGCGATCACCAGCCCGGTGCGTCGGCGTCTGGGCCGCGAGCTGCTGTTGCGTGAATACATCAACAGCACCCAACTGGTACAGGAACTCGCCGAGCAGCTGGAACTGGAATGGGCACCGCTCAATCCGTTCAAGCTCGACCAGCGCCTGATCGACGCCGTGCCGCGCCGGGTCGCTTCGCACTACGGCGTACTGCCGGTCGCCGAGGAAGGCGACACTCTGGTGCTCGCCTCCGAAGGCCCGGTCAGTCAGGTATCGCTCGGTGCGATCAGCCGTCAATTGAAACGCCCGGTGCGCTGCCGACTGGCACCGCAGGGCCGGGTGACGCTGGGGATTCGTTACTGGTACGCCAGCCCCCGGCAAAGTGAGGAAGTGCGTCATATGCTGCAAGTGCTTGAGCGCCATCAGGACGATGAAGACCTGCTGGAGCGAGTCAGTCGCCATCAGGTACTGCTCGGCAACCTGCTGCAGGTGCGCGGCATGGTTCCGCCGACTCTGTTCAATCAGGCGCTGATCGATTTCGACGCGGAACACATGTCCCTCGGCGAACACCTGATTTCCCGCGGCATGATCACTCAGGACGTTCTCCAGCAAGCCCTGGCCGATCAGGCCAGTGAACAACAAGCGGCTTACCGCATCGTCCGGGAGGTCGCATGAAACCAGTACATCGTCACACTTTATTGATGGGCAGCCTGCTGCTCGGCCTGAGCAGCGCCTACCCGCTGCAAGCCGCGCCGCTGAGCGATTTCGAACAGTTTCGCAGCTATCCCTACATGGACCGCAGCTATCGGGAAGCGAAGAAAGGCAACTGGAAAGAAGTCGAACGCCTGATGCGCCACCTGCTGGAGAAGGTTCCAAAAAATGATGAAGCTCGGGCGCTGCTGGTGGACGCCCTGGCCAAACAACGCCGCTACAAGGACGCCGTCGAAGCGTTGCCGGAACGCGACAGCGCAGCCACTCTCGACCTGCGCCTGACCTGGATCGAACAGGATCCGCCGAGCAGCACCCAGGTCGAGCAATGGATGGCAACCAGCGATCTAAACGACCGTGTACGTCTGTGGCAGGCCTACAGTTTGAGCCTGGCCAAATTCGGCGGCGCAGCCAAGGCCCACGACTGGCTGGCGCAACTGGCGCCCAGGGGCGATGACAACATCCTGCGTCTGGCCCGCGCCAACTGGTCTGAGCAACTGCGTGACTGGAGCGGCACCATCGATCAGTTGGCCCCGCTCGCGGCACGCAAGCAACTGGATGCCGAAGGCTGGCAACGTCTGGCCAACGCCTACGTGCAGCGTCTGGACGAAAAACTGTTGCAGCAACTGCTGCAACAGGCACCAAGCCCTGACGCCGCGCGCAAGGTACGTCTGGCGATGGTCGATCGCGCCATTGCCATGGGCCACGATCAACAGGCTCAGCGCTGGTTGCAGTCATTGCCCGCTGCGGATTTGGCGGATCCGACACAACGCCAGCGGCTGTGGGAACTGGCCCGGCAGACCGACGATGTGCCCACCGTCCAGCGCCTGAGCAACGACCTGCAGCGCCCCTGCCTGGAAACCGTCGACTGGCTGTCGCGCCACGATCCTGAAGCAGCGCTGACGCAGTTACGCAGTTGCCAGCCAACCGACGACCCACAAGCGTGGCTGGTACTCGCTCAGCGCCTGCAAGCCACCGATCTGTTGCAAAGCACGACCTTGCCGCAGCCATGGGAAAACCGGCGACAGGCACAACTGCTCGATGTCTGGCAGGAACAGGGGCAGAGCAGCAAAGTCATGGTCTGGCTTGCGGGGCAGGAGCAGACTCCAGCGGTGGTCAAGCGTCGCGCGCAACTGGCCCAGTCCATGGGTCGCCGTACCGAAGAACAAACGCTGTGGGAATACCACTACCGTCAGACCGGCGATCTGGCTTCGCTGAATCAGGCCAGTTTCCTCGCTCTCAGCAGCGGTGATCGTGCCCACGCGCAGGATCTGCTGGAAAACGCCTATGACCGCTTCGGCGGTCGTCTGCCGGGCACCGCCCTGCAGCGTCTGGCCGGAATCTACGCGTCATCCAAAGACACCACGCCCGCACAACAGCGGCGGATGGCATCGCTGATCAGCCAGATCGACGGCGCCAGCCGTGGCCAACTGCTTGCGCAACTGGCGGAAAACGGTCAGTGCGATGCCGTGCAGCAAGCAATTGGCAGCCACCCGCAGGCCGCCGGCGATTATCGTGCGCTCGGCCGCTGTGCAATGCCGGACCGCCCCGGTGAAGCGGTGGTTTATTACCAACAGGCAGAAAAGCTCGGCGACCGCGGCAGCCGTCTGCCGCTGGCCTATGCGCTGGAGGCCGCAGGTGACTCCGCTGGTGCCTTGGCGATCTGGCGCAGCATTCCCGCCGCCGAACTCAGCGACAACGCACGTTTGACCGCCAGCCGCAGTGCGCTGAATGCCGGTGATAGCCAGACTGCCGAGGGTTACTGGCAGCAAAGCACAACCCGCGGCGCCAATGAATGGGCACTCGGCGCAGCGATTGCCGATGCCCGTGGCGACCACGCCCAGGCGTTGCAGCGCCAACGTCAGGCTTTGCAGCAAGCGCCGGATGCCGGGCATTTCTATGCCGCTTCCGTCACTGCACAAAAGGCTGGCGACATGCCGCAAAGCAATGCCTGGCTGGCGGAAGCGGTACGTCGCGATCCGAACAACCCGCGTTACCGCGCCGATTACGGCATGCGCCTGTCCGGCGCGCCGACTCGCGAAGAACGCGCACGGGCGATTCCGTACCTGCAGCAGGCGACCCGGGATTTCCCCGAGGATTATCGTCTCGGCGAAACTTTGGCCTGGCGCTATGACGAAGTCGAGGACAGCGCCTCGGCGCGCAAGGAATTGCGCCGAATAATCGATCTGGAACAAAACCCGGTAGCCGCCGACGATGAAGACGGCAGCATGGAAGCCCGGCGCTATCGCCAGCGTCGCGCCCACGAAACGCTCTCACGGCGTGACAGTTTCACCCTCGCCAGCACCTGGTCGCCTGCCGGTGTTTCGACCAACGATTTCCTGCGTGACGACAACACCAAGGGCTCACGCCGCAGCGCCAGTTCGCAGAACGTGCAAGTGGCGATGTGGGACCACGCACTGGGTGAAGAACCCAGCCGCGCGGGAAGCACGCTGTCGGTCTACGGGCGGGTTTTGCTCGGTGGTCAGAGTCGCTCCAGCTACGCCGAGTCCGCCGCAGCGGGTGTCGGCCTGCGCTACAAACCGTGGGGCACGCAGAACATCAACCTCTACGCCGAGATCTACAAGCAGAGCCAGTTCGATGACCAGGACAACCATGGCCTGAGCCTCGGGCAGATGATCAACCCGCATAAATTCTCGGATCAGCTCGACGATCATCGTCAGGACGGCCACACCACTACCGATTACCTGCTGCGCGCCACGGCCTCGTTCCTCGATCAGGGCCAGTACCGCAACGATTGGCGTGTCGATGAAAGCGACTGGGATGAGCGCTTTCTCTATCTTGATGCCGCATGGTGGACCAAGGCTGGCGATCACCAGTGGTTGTCGCGTTTCCAACAGGGTCATGCGTGGAAGCTGCCGTCCAACGCCGCGCAAACGATCATGCCGTATGGCTTCCTCGAATTTGCCAGTCAGGACCCGAGCAACGACTGGCGTCAGGACCTGCGCACCGGTGTCGGTCTGCGCTGGCAATGGTGGTATGACGATGACCGCTACAACGCTTACCGTTCGAAACTGACAGTGCGCACCGAGTACCAGCAATCGCTGGGCGGCAATCTGTATGACGGCGGCAACGGTGTGCTGCTGGGTGTGGAGTGGAATTTCTGATGGCGCGCTGGATGCTGTTTTTCTGCCTGATGCTGGGCGCAGTTGTGGCGCGTGCTGACGAGCGCGTGTTTTATCAACCGCTGAATGTCGACGCCAGCCTCAGTCAGGCGCAGTGGCAACAAATCTGGCAAGACACCGCCCGCCAAGGCATCAGCACAGTGATCGTGCAGTGGACCGCTTATGGCGATTCGGACTTTGGCGGCGCCAGTGGCTGGCTCGCCAACAGCCTGAAACTGGCTCGGGAACAGGGTTTGCAACTGGTGCTCGGGCTGAAGATGGATCCGGCCTACTACCAGCGTATCGACGAACTGGATACCGCCGGACTCGCCACCTACTGGCAGGCACAGTTGGGCCAGTCACTGGCGCAACAGCAAACACTGCGCAAGGACTGGAAATTGCCTGTCAGTGGCTGGTATTTGCCGATGGAACTGGATGACTTCCACTTCCTGGCGACCGATCGCCGAGCCACGTTGCAACGACAGCTCAAGGCTTTCGCCGGCAAGCTCGACGCACCGTTGCACATCAGTGCGTTCAGCGCCGGCAAACTCGCCCCGACGGTCAATGGGCAATGGCTGGGCGAGCTGAGTGGCGCCGATATTCAGGTGTGGTGGCAGGATGGTGCAGGCACGGGCAAATTGTCACCGCTGGTGCGCAATGGCTATGCCAGCGCTCTGCCCTGCTCCGTGGGTATCGTGCGCGAGGCATTCCGTCAGGTCAGTGCCGAGGGCCAGCCGTTTCGTGCCGAACCTGCGGTGCCCGATGCGGCATCCACCGGCTGTCACGTCAGCGCTGTGTTTTCCCTGCGTTACCGCCCTTGGGCTCGGGTGATCCTCGACAACCAGCGCAAACAGCAAGGCAGCAATGTACAGACTCGTTGAAGAGCAGGTACTGAAGAAAACCGCGCCCGCCGAGTTGCGGGCCGAGTTCATCCAGCATGAATTCGAACGGCTGCACACGTTCAGTCTGCTGATCTACGCCGCGAGTTTCGCCATCTGGCTGGTGTTCGATCTGGTCGTCAGCTTCCTCGGAGAACAGGGATTCACCTGGCGCTCGGTGGCCTTCATCACTTTTTTTTCAACGTTGACCGTCGTCATGGGGTTCACCCACAAGGCTCGCCATTTCGACGTGATCACGCTGCTGTTCGTACTGGGCCTGACTGTGGGCGTGCGGCTGATCATCACCGGCGTTCCACTCGCGGTTCACAGCTCATGGCTGGTACTCGCCGCGGCGAGCATGCTCTACAGCGTATCGGTGCTGCCACTGAGTCGCTGGGCATTTTTCGCGACGCAAGCCATCATCTGGCTGGTACTCAACCCGTTCATCAATACCCCCACCACCCTGATTGAACTCAGGGGCGTGATGACCGCCTGCTACAGCGTGTTTCTCTGCTCGTTGAGCATCTACACCTTCCTCAAACTGCGTGAGGCCAAGCTCTACAACTACATCATGTCCAGGCTGCTGCTGGATCAGGCCTACAACGACACGCTAACCGAAATCCCCAACCGCCGATCGTTCATGACCGTCGCGCAAAACCACCTGAAAACAGTTCCCCGCCAGCATGATCATTACCTGGCGATGATCGACATCGACAACTTCAAGAAAGTGAATGATGTGTACGGTCACGACATTGGTGATGAAGTGCTGAAGCGCGTGGCAGCCGATATCAAAACGGTGATGGCGCAGCACGATTTCGCCCGTCTGGGTGGCGAGGAGTTTGCGATTTATCTGGCGGATGTGCGGCGCGAGGATGTCGAGGCCCTGGCTGGCAAGTTGTGCCGGGTGATTCGCGAACAACCGACACAGCACCCGATCACGATCAGCATGGGTGTGGCACGGGTGGAAGATGGCGACACCTTGAATCAGGCACTGATCAAGGCGGATGAAGCGTTGTATGAGTCAAAGCATGCGGGCAAGGATCGCTTTACTTTTCATCAGTGATTTTATGGCGCAGGACAGATTGCATTCGCGAGCAGGCTCGCTCCCACTGTGGAATGTGTTCCAGAGTGGGAGCGAGCCTGCTCGCGAAAGGAGCGCCCAAGGATTACTCGATTTCACGCACCAGCAACACCCGCGTCACCCGCCGCTCCTCCACCGCCATCACGGTCATCTGCCAGCCCTCGCATTGCAATCGATCGCCAATCATCGGCAAGCGGTCCAGCAGGCTCATCACCAACCCGGCCAGCGTTTGGTAATCCTCTGTTGGCTGCGCACCAAACCCGGTACGTTGGCGAACACGAGTCAGGTTCAACGCACCGTTGACGATGAACCCGCCCTGCTCTTCGATCACATCCGGACCTTCGATTTCGCTGGCATCGGGCAATTCGCCGGCAATCGATTCGAGGATATCGGTCATGGTCAACACGCCAACGAAGTCACCGAACTCGTTGACCACGAAGGCAATGTGGGTCGACGCCGCACGCATCTGCTCCAGCGCATTAAGGATCGAATAGCTGTCGAGCAGGTTGATGGTCTTGCGCGCCAAGTGCTCCAGGTTCGGCTCGGCACCGGCCAGGTATTCCTTGAGCAGTTCCTTCTTGTGCACGAAGCCCAAGGGCTCATCCACCGCGCCGTTGCGAATCAGCGGCAGACGTGAATACGACGAGTGCATCAATTTTGTGCGAATCGTCTCGGCGTCGTCAGCCAGATCGATGGTGTCGACGTCGGCGCGCACTGTCATCAAGTTCCGAATCGGACGCTCGGCCAGTTGCAGCACGCCACTGATCATCACCCGCTCGCGGCGGTCGAACAGCTCCGCACTCGGTGCGTCGCCGTCATCCAGCAGGTCGGAGATTTCCTCGCCGACCTCCTCCACTTCCAGCTTGCGCCCGCCCAGCAGACGCATCACCGCATGGGCCGTACGCTCACGTATGGGGCGCAGGCCTTGCATCGAACGTTTGCGCCGCGCCCGGGCAATCTGGTTGAACACCTCGATCAGGATCGAGAAACCAATCGCCGCGTACAGATAGCCTTTCGGGATGTGGAAGCCCAGGCCTTCGGCCGTCAGGGCAAAACCGATCATCATCAGGAAGCCCAGACACAGCATGATCACCGTCGGGTGCGCGTTGACGAAGCGGGTCAACGGCTTGCTGGCGACGATCATCAGACCGATGGAAATGATCACCGCGATCATCATCACCGCCAGTTCATCCACCATGCCGACGGCGGTGATTACCGCGTCCAGCGAGAACACCGCGTCGAGCACCACGATCTGCGCGACGATTGGCCAGAACAGCGCGTAAGCGGCGTTGCTCGAGCGCTGGCCAACGTGGCCTTCAAGTCGTTCGTGCAGCTCCATCGTCGCCTTGAACAGCAGGAATACACCACCGAACAGCATGATCAGGTCACGGCCGGAGAAGCTCTTGTCGAATACCTCGAACAACGGCTGCGTGAGGGTGACCAGCCAGGAAATACTCGCCAACAGGCCCAGACGCATGATCAGCGCCAGCGACAGGCCGATGATCCGCGCGCGATCGCGCTGATGCGGCGGCAGTTTGTCCGCCAGGATTGCGATAAACACCAGGTTGTCGATACCCAGCACCAGTTCCAGCACGATCAGAGTCAACAAGCCTAACCAGGCCGTGGGATCCGCTAACCATTCCATAAAATGTCTTGATCTCTCTTCAGTGAATTCAGGCTGCCGGGCACGGCAAAGTGCAACGCGAAGGCTCTGATGCCGCGTTGTCAACGATAGTCGGGAGTCGGAAAACCGGATGCTGCGAGTGCGTCAAGACCGCGCCATGGCGCGAGGAGAAAGTACGACTGGGAGGCTCCGAGAGGGTGTTCATGCAAATCCTGAATGAAAAATGGCCTTGGAGCGTACAGGCTCAGGGCACATTTTCTACAGTGGCAAATCATTTCAAAATCTGTAAGAGCACAAGAAATGTGTTTTTCCTGTTGGCCCTTTCGCGAGCAAGCCCGCTCCCACAGGGGTTACTCGTCGGACGCAAGTTCTGAGTTCAAAGAGGGGCCAATGTGGGAGCGGGCTTGCTCGCGAAGGGGTCATCAAACACGCCAGATCATCGCCCGGCAAAACGCAACCGCGACAACTGCCGCAAATCCCCTTCCACGTAATAATCGTTGGTCCAGCTGTCATCCACCGCCAACGGACTCACCTGCTTGAGCTCGAGTTTTTTCGCGAAATAGCGAAAGCGGTAATGCTCATAGAAACGCAGCAACTCCAGGCCATAGCGGTCAGCCAGATCGGTGTCGCCACGAATGATCAGGAAGTTCTCGTCATTGCCGTTACTGGCCGAGGTACTGAGGTTGTGACTGCCGCTGATGATGGTCGGCGCATCGGTGGTGAAGTCGGTGACTATGGCTTTGGTGTGCACCAGCAGGTTGCCCTTCTGGCCTTTCATGCTTTCCTTGAGCCAGCCTTCCAGCCCGGTATTGAGTAATGCCGTGGCAGCGAATTCGGCTGTGCGGTCGGCATGAAACCCGGTGATGCTGCTCGCGGTGTTTTGCAGACCGTAACGCAGGATGTCGTCATGCGGTTTGCCGAGCAGCGCGTTGAGAATCATGTCCGGCAGGGTAAAAGCCGTGACGAACAACACGTCCTTTTTGGCCGCCTCAATGATCTCGACGAACTCACGCAAATCGCCACCACCGCTGCGTGGCGAGAACCCGGCAAACAGCGGCTGCGTTGGGTCCATCGGGTTATGTTGAGTAATCCAGGTACGCGTCGCGCCGACATCGGTGGGGTTGGCCCAGACTTCTTCGAAGGTTTGCAAATAACGCGTGGCAATCGTCACGTCGTCGAGCGTATGCACCACGTTGGCCTGGCGATACACGCCATTGGCCGTGAAATTGGTACTGCCGCACAACACCGCCTGCGGTTGGCGCTGCCCGCTGCCATCAACACGGCTGAGGACAATAAATTTATCGTGGAAGATCTCGTGAGTGACGCGAGCGCGCTTGTTTGCCGCCGGCAACTTCGCCAGGTTCGCTTCGTTCAGAGCGGTATCGGAATCATCAGGTCGAGCGTGGTACAGCACACGCACTTGAACGCCGCGAGCGAACGCCGCGTTCACCGCCTCGATGATCGCCTGCAACTGATACTCGTAGATCGCGACATCCAGCGCCCAATTGGCGTCGACAGCACGCTCGATGTACCCGAGCAAACGCTCCAGCAGACCGTTCTCCAGCCACAGTCGTGCCGCATCGGGCCAGGCTTCGATGGGCAGGTTCTTGTTGGCGCTGATCTGCGCGTCGAGCTCGGGAAACTTGCGCTGGAAGGCCTGACTGGCGGCCACGGCGCGGTTGAAGATCACGCTTTGGTTGGCCGGATGACCATCGTCACTGGTGATGCTCAGCTCCAGCGATTCGCCCAGTTGCGGTGCATCCGCCGTGCCGTAGGCCAGATGCACGCGATAGTGCATCGTCGTCCCCGGATCCACCGCGTAATCGGCCCAGCGGAATTTCTGCAAAGGGGCCTTATCGCTGGGTGTGGCGTGATACTGGGGGAAAGTGTGAGCCTTGCCGGGAAACGTCAGGCTGTTGAACAGGAACAACCACGGCCTGTCACCCTGCTGCTTCTCGATGGCGAAGCCGAGCAGGCCTTTGCGTCGGGGCTCGGCGAGGTCCATGGCGAGCAACACGCCGTTGGTGCCGGCGTAGGCTTTGACGCGAAAATCGTCCTGAGGATTGGCGACCAGTACCCGCATGATTCACTCCTTGTGATTGGGCTGGGGTGGAGCATAGAACAGCGCTGCAAGTTTTGATGATATCCGTTTGAACCGAGGTGACCTCTTCGCGAGCAAGCCCGCTCCCACAGGTCAAGCAGCGTTCACATTCCTTGTGGGAGCGAGCCTGCTCGCGAAGAGGCCCGCTCAGGCATCACAGATCATCAATGTGCCGATAATCCGCATTCAGCGCCGCCGCTAATTCCCGCACCCGTGCCAATCGGATGGGCCCGCGCTCAATGTCGATCAACAATCCCGGACACTCCAGCGCCGGCATCGACGGCAAGGCTTTCAAACGCCCATCCGTGACCACCAGCAAGCGCTGCTGCTCGGCCGGAAAACGCTTTTGCCGCTGCACCAGCCACTGCTGCGCCTGCGCCAACGCCGCCACCAATGGCGTGCCGCCGCCAGCGCCCAACGCCTCCAACCAGGTGCGCAAGCCACTCGACGCCTTCAAACCCTGAACCTGCCATTTCGGCGTGGCACCGCTGGCGGTCAACAGTGCCAGTCGTGCCCGTTGCCGATAAGCGTCATCGAACAATTGTGCGAGCAGACCTTTGGCATCACTTAATGCCTGATGCCGACGCGTCGAAGCCGACGCATCGACGATCACCAGCCACAACTCATGGGGAGAACGAGTGCGCAACTGGAACTGCAAGTCCTCACGGGTTTGCGGGCGGCCGTTGAGCAGCGTTCCCGGCCAGTTCACCAGGCCGCTGCGCGCGGCGTGGCGCTTGCCCTGGCGTCCGTGATCGAGGCGTCCGGCGCGGGGTCTGGCATTCGCCCCCGCGTCGGATCGGGGACGAATGCCGGTTACTTTTTTGGCCAGCTCGGCACTTCGCGGCGGGCACCCGTGGCCAGTGCCGGGGCCGGCATGTCGCCCCACTGCCCCTGCCCCTCGCTCGGGTCGAATTGGGTATTGGCCGAGGTTTGCGCGGGTGGCTGCGGACTGGAAGAAGAGGACTCTTTACGGCGATGACGCAGGGCGAATTCCGCTACTGCGTCGATATCCTGCTCGGCAATCGCTTCAGCGCCGCGCCACGCCGCGTGAGCACGGGCGGCGCGCAGCCAGACCAGATCGGCACGCAAGCCATCGACGCCGGCCGCAAAGCAACGCTCGGTGATGCTCGCCAACGCATCGTCGTCCAGCGGAATGCTCGCCAAGGCGATGCGCGCCTGTTCGCAGCGTTCGCGCAGCGCTTGCTGCTGTGCTTCCCACTGCGCGCAGAACGCCTGTGGATCGCTGTCGAAATCCAGTCGGCGGCGGATAATCTGCCCGCGTTCGGTCGGCGCGGTGTGGCCGCTGAGGGCGACGTTCAGGCCGAAACGGTCAAGCAGCTGTGGCCGCAATTCGCCCTCTTCCGGGTTCATCGTGCCGATCAAGACGAACCGCGCCGAATGCCGATGGGAGATGCCGTCGCGTTCGATCAGGTTGGTGCCGCTGGCCGCCACATCAAGCAGCAGATCCACCAGATGATCGGGCAGCAAATTCACTTCATCGACGTAGAGCACACCACCGTCAGCCTTGGCCAATACACCGGGAGAAAACTGCGCACGGCCTGCGCTCAGCGCCGCGTCGAGATCGAGGGTGCCGACCAGACGCTCTTCGGTAGCGCCCAGCGGCAGCGTGACGAACTGCCCGCTCGCCAGCAGATCGGCGAGGCCACGGGCCAGGGTCGATTTGGCCATGCCACGCGGACCTTCGATCAGCACGCCACCGATTTTCGGGTCGATGGCGGTGAGGTATAGCGCAAGTTTCAGGTCATCGGCGCCGACCACGGCGGAGAGCGGGAAATGCGGGGTGTCGGTCATCTTCAATACTCGGTCATGGTCGGAGTGAATGCATTTCAATGTAGGAGTGAGCCTGCTCGCGATAGCGGTGTGTCAGCGACAAATAGGTTTGCTGATACACCGCTATCGCGAGCAGGCTCACTCCTACAAGGTATTGTGGTGTGTCAGGTGTCTTCTTCTATATCCAGCAGCAGGTTTTCCAGGGCCTCTTTGTAGACCCCGGGTTCCTGCCACATCCCGCGCTGCTGCGCTTCCAGCATGCGCTCGGTCATGTCGCGCAGCGCATGCGGATTGTGTTCGCGAACAAAATCCCGGGTCGCCGGATCGAGCAAATAAGCGTCGGCCAGCAACGCGTACTGATGATCGTCAATCAGCTGCGTGGTGGCATCGAAGGCGAACAGGTTATCGACCGTCGCCGCCAGCTCGAACGCGCCTTTATAACCGTGGCGTTTGACCCCGTCGATCCATTTTGGATTGGCCGCCCGCGAGCGGATCACCCGGTTCAGTTCTTCTTTCAGGGTGCGGATTTTCGGCAGATCCGGCTGGCTGTGATCGCCGTGATAACTGGACGCTGCTTCCCCGCGCAGGGTTTCCACCGCCGCGAGCATGCCGCCCTGAAACTGGTAATAGTCGTTGGAGTCGAGCAGGTCATGCTCGCGATTGTCCTGGTTCTGCAACACCGCCTGCACCTGGCTCAGACGCTGGACGAACTGCTCGCGGGCGGCGGTGCCTTCGTCAGAACCGCCGTAAGCGTAGGCGCCCCAGTTCAGGTAGACCTCGGCCAGATCCTCGCGACTCTGCCACAGGCGCCCGTCGATCGCGCCTTGCACACCGGCGCCGTAAGCCCCGGGCTTGGCGCCGAAGATCCGCCAGCCGGCCTGGCGCCGCGCCGCATCGGCATCCAGCCCGGATTGCAGCAGCGCTTCACGCTCGGCGCGCACTTTCGCCGCCAGCGGATTGAGGTCATCCGGTTCGTCCAGCGCCGCCACCGCTTGCACGGCCGCGTCGAACAGGCGAATCAGGTTGGCAAAGGCATCGCGGAAGAAGCCCGAGACCCGCAGCGTGACATCGACCCGTGGCCGGTCGAGCAGGCTCAGCGGCAGAATCTCGAAGTCATCGACGCGCTGACTGCCGGTGGCCCACACCGGACGCACGCCCATCAGCGCCATGGCCTGAGCGATGTCGTCACCGCCGGTGCGCATGGTCGCGGTGCCCCACACCGACAGACCGAGCTGACGCAGGTGATCGCCGTGATCCTGCAAGTGGCGCTCAAGGATCAACGTGGCGGACTGGAAACCGATGCGCCACGCGGTGGTGGTCGGCAGGTTGCGCACGTCCACCGAGTAGAAGTTGCGGCCAGTGGGCAACACGTCGAGACGGCCACGGCTGGGTGCGCCGCTTGGGCCGGCGGGGACGAAGCGACCGCCGAGGGCGTCGAGCAGACCACGCATTTCAGCGGGACCGCAGGCGTCGAGGCGTGGGGCGACGACTTCGCGCAGGTTATCAATGATTGCCCTCACTTCAGCCCAACACGCCCCTTGTGGGAGCGAGCTTGCTCGCGAAAGCGTCGTGTCAGTCGTCATTGATATACCTGACCCACCGCTTTCGCGAGCAAGCTCGCTCCCACAGGAGATTTGTAGTGTTTGGGAAATCAGTTGGGTGGCGAACAGTTCGAGGCGTTCGCGGGTGTCGCCGGCGCTGCGCCAGACTTCGTCGCTGACGTTTTGCAGCGCTATCGGACGTGGGCCGTTCCAGGGATCAGCGAGCGCACAATCCAGCGGATCAAAGCCCAATTCAAACGCCTTGGCCAACGCCCGCAGCAAACTCGACTGCGCGCCCTTGCCGTCGCCACGCGGAATGCGCAGCAAGGCCAGCAACGTATCGATGCGCAAACGTCCGGTCGGCGACTCGCCGAAAATGTGCAGGCCATCGCGAATCTGCGACTCCTTCAGGTCACACAAATAAGTGTCCAGACGCGGCAGCCAGATCGCTGCATCGGCGTCGCTGTCCAGACCGGCGTCGAGTTGCAGTTCGCGGTCGATCTGCGTTTCGCGCACCAGTTGCAGAATGTCGCGCTGCAGCTCGCGGGCGCGACGCGGATCGAGCAGTTGCGCCTCGTAATATTCGTCGGCCAGCAGCTCCAGATTGCGCAACGGGCCGTAGGTTTCGGCACGGGTCAGCGGCGGCATCAGGTGGTCGATGATCACCGCTTGCGTACGCCGTTTGGCCTGGGCACCCTCGCCCGGGTCGTTGACGATAAACGGATAGATGTTCGGCAGCGGCCCGAGCAGCGCGTCCGGCCAGCAATTCTCCGAAAGCCCCACGCCCTTGCCCGGCAGCCATTCGAGGTTGCCGTGCTTGCCGACGTGAATCACCGCGTGGGCACCGTAGGTGTTGCGCAGCCAGAAATAGAACGCCAGATAGCCGTGCGGTGGCACCAGATCCGGGTCGTGATACACCGCGCTCGGATCGACCTGATAACCGCGCGCCGGTTGAATGCCGACGAAGGTCAGGCCAAAACGCAGACCGGCGATCATCATCCGTCCGTCGCGACACATCGGGTCGTTTTGCGGCGCGCCCCAGCGTTCCAGCACTGCCGCGCGATTGGCTTCCGGCAGCGCGTTGAACATCGCCAGATAGGCGTCCATCGCCAGGCTTTGCTGGCACGGACGCAGGTCGATGCTGTCGAGATCGTTGCTGACGCCGCCGAGCAATTGCTGGATCAACGCGGTGCCGCTGTCCGGCAACTCAGCCGTCAGCGGGAAGCCCTCCGCCTGCAACGCCCGCAGGATATTCAACGCCGCCGCCGGCGTATCGAGACCGACGCCATTGCCGATCCGACCATCGCGGGTCGGGTAGTTGGCGAGGATCAGCGCGATGCGTTTTTGCGCGTTCGGCAGCCGCGCCAGATCGCTCCAGCGCCGGGCCAGTTCGGCGACAAAATCCATGCGCTCGGGTTGCGCCCGGTAGCAGACCACGTCGGACTGGCTGCGCTCACTGCGCCAGGCCAGATCCTTGAAGCTGATCGGCCGGCTGATGATGCGTCCATCAAGTTCCGGCAAGGCGATGTGCATCGCCAGATCCCGTGGCCCGAGGCCCTGCTCGCTGTCGCGCCAGCCCGGTTCGTTGTCCTGAGCGCAGATCGCCTGAATCACCGGAATATTGCGCCGGAACGGCCGCAGGTGCGGGGCTTCCGGGCTGGATTGCGCGAAGCCGGTGGTGTTGAGAATCAGCGCCGCCTCGACCTCATCCAGCCAATCCTCGACCACCGACAGGCAGCCGGGTTCTTTCAGACTGGCGACGGCGATCGGCAACGGATTAAGCCCCGCCGCCTGCAAGCGCTGGCAAAACACATCGATGAACGCGGTGTTGGCCGCTTGCAAATGCGAGCGATAAAACAACACCGCCGCGACCGGTTGACCGGGCAGCCATTCGGCTTGCCAGTCGCTCAGTGCGGCGGTGTTTTTCTGTGGGTGGTAAATCGCCGTACGCGGCAGCGCTTGCGGCTCGCCCCAGGCGTAATCCCGCGCCAGCCAGCGGTTGGCCAGACAACAAAAGAAATCCAGCGCATTGCCCATGCCGCCCTGACGCAGGAACTGCCAGAGGCGGTCGCGATCTTCGGCGGGCACGGTGCTCAGGTCGCTGAGTTCCGGGTCGGGACGGTCATCACCGGGCACCAGAATCACCTGCACGCCGCGCTCGGACAATTCCACCAGACGCTCGACGCCGTAACGCCAATAGGCGATGCCGCCGTGCAGCGAAATCAGAATGACCTTGGCGTGACGCAACACCTCATCGACATACAGATCGACCGAGGCGTGATTCTGCACCTGCATCGGATTGGCCAGGCGCAGGCTCGGGTAATCCTCAGGCAGTTGCTGCGCCGCTTCGGCGAGCAGCGCCAGGCTGGAATCGCCGCTGCACAGGATCACCAGCTCGGCGGGGGTTTGTCCAAGGTCGGCAATGTTGTCATCCGACACGAAACCGCCGGGCTGGGTCCTGAGCAGGTGCATGGCTTAAACGCTGAGCGCGGCGCGCAGTTGCGCTTCGAGTTGCGCAGCGTCGAGTTCCTGACCGATCAGCACCAGACGGGTGACGCGCGCTTCGTCAGCGCCCCACTGGCGGTCGAAGTGCTTGTCGAAACGCGTGCCTACGCCTTGAATCAACAGGCGCATCGGCTTGTTCGGAATCGCCGCGAAGCCCTTCACGCGCAGGATGCCGTGCTTGACCACCAATTGCGTCAGCGCGTCGAGCAACAGGCTTTCGTCGGCCTGCGGCAGTTCGATCGAGATCGAATCGAAGGCGTCGTGATCGTGGTCATCGTGATCGTCATCACCGTCGTGGTGGTGGTCGTGATGGCTGTGGCGGCTGTCGATGTGCTCTTCAGAGCCGGCGCCGAGGCCGATCAGCACGTCCAGCGGCAGGCGACCGTTGCTGGCTTCGATGATTTTTACTGCGGGCGGCAGTTCTTCAGCGACTTCAGCGCGAACGCGAGCCAGATCTTCCGCGCTGGTCTGGTCGGCCTTGTTGAGGATCACCAGATCGGCGCTGGCCAGTTGGTCGGCGAACAGCTCATGAAGTGGCGATTCGTGATCGAGGTTCGGATCGAGTTTGCGCTGGGCATCGACCTGATCCGGGAACGCGGCGAAAGTGCCGGCGGCCACGGCCGGGCTGTCGACCACGGTGATCACCGCATCCACGGTGCAGGCACTGCGGATTTCCGGCCACTGGAAAGCTTGCACCAGCGGTTTTGGCAGGGCCAGACCGGACGTTTCGATCAGGATGTGGTCGAGATCACCGCGACGGGCGACCAGTTCACGCATCACCGGGAAGAACTCTTCCTGGACCGTGCAGCACAGGCAGCCGTTGGCCAGTTCATAGACGCGGCCGCTGGCTTCTTCTTCGGTGCAGCCGATGGTGCATTGCTTGAGGATTTCACCGTCGATGCCCAGCTCGCCGAACTCGTTGACGATCACCGCGATGCGACGGCCCTGAGCGTTGTCGAGCATGTGCCGCAGCAAGGTGGTTTTGCCCGAGCCGAGAAAACCGGTGACGATGGTGACGGGGAGTTTGGCCAGTGTTTTCATCGGATGCCCTTTGGCAAGGTGGCGGGCATACGGGACGAGATCCGCTGCGAACGTGCGCGCGGAAGAATTCGCCACCGGATCACCCCGCCCGGTTGTAGTGAGAAATCTGTCACGAGGCAGGTCTCCTGGCTGACGGTGTTCAGGCCTTGGGCCCGGCATTCGCTGCGCCTTCCCGCGGGCTCTGTGGATTGAGCTGGCAGTGGCGTGGCAACGAATTTCACCGTTCACAGTTGCGGGGGCAGCCGCGGCTTTGACCGCGTTCCCTTCTTAGCTTCGGCGTGGGCCGAAGAACCTCGAAAGCGCAAGGCTACGCATCGGGTGGTGACCGGTCAATGGTTGGTGGATTTTAGGATTGGGGGCATATCCGTTGCTGTGGTGACGGCCTCTTAGGGTTTCGCCCTTGCGGCGGTCACTTTTTCCAAGCGCCGGGTTTGGGGTTTGGGGTTTGGGGGGCATATCCGTTTCTTCGGGTGTTGCCTCTGGCGGTTTCGCTCTTACAGCGAGTCACCTTTTCCAGACGCCGAAGGTAACCCAAAAGGCTTTGCCCCGGCGTACGGCACTTCGCTGAGGCTCAGTGTTCCCTCGCTACGGTGCCCATCCGGGGGCATCGCCTCCGGTTTGCTTCGCTGCACCTCCTCTCGATGTATGCGGCTTCGCCGCATGGCGCTGCGCGCCTACCCCCCGGATGAACACCTACGCTCGGCCTGCCGAAGGGGCTGAAGATCAAAAGCCACATCAAAAGCCAAAGCCAAAGCCAAAGCCAAAGCGGATCAAAAGATCACAGCCTTCGGCAGTTCCTACATGGGATTGGGTGTATTCAGTTGGAGATTGGTCGGCTGACAGGCCGCCTTCGCGAGCAAGCCCGCTCCCACAGTTGGGCCGGGTGCATCCGCAAGAGATCGGTCGGCTGTCAGGCCGCCATCGCCAGCAGGCTGACTCCTACAATTTAGAAAGCGTGCACCCCATGCGGCAAAGCCGCCCCACTCAACACAATGAGCGTTAGCTCGAGTAAAGCTTTTGATCTCAGGGCCCGTCGGCAGGCTGAGTGGAGGGATTTATCCGGGGGTGGGAGCGCAGCGACCGTTTGGCGCAGCCAAACACAGCGAGAGGAGGTGCAGCGAAGCAAACCGTAGGCGCTGCCCCCCGGATGAATCCCGGAGCGAAGGAACCCGAGCCTAGGCGAGGGCCGAACGTCAGGGTAAAGCCTTTTTGGTTACTTTTTCGGCGTCTGGAAAAAGTGACCCGCCGTAAGGGCGGAACCTTAGGAGGCCGTTACCGCAGCACCGGATCCACCCACAAAATTGACTACATTCCCCAACCCATGCTCTCCTACACAACTTGTTACGGGTGCCCTTCACAGGGTGAAACGGGAAACCGGTGAATCATGTGCTTTACTCAAAGCCATGTCAGTCCGGTGCTGCCCCCGCAACGGTAAGCGAGCGAAGCGTCGAATCCACTGTGCCGTACGGCATGGGAAGGTGACGCTTGCAGGTCGGCCTGACGCCAACCCCTCGTGAGCCCGGAGACCGGCCCGCAACACACAGTGCGCATTTTGCGTCGCTGAACATAACAAACCCGCGGTGGGCGGGCGCTGTTCGAACCTCTGCGTGCCCGACTCGCAGGGGTTTTCATGCGCTCTATCGACCCGCTGACACTCCAGAGGGAAGCGCCATGTCAATCATCAGCAGCACCGGCAGCAACACCGACAAAATCTCCAGCACCGCCACGTTGAGCCAACGCCTGACCGCCGCGATCTTCGCGTCTATCCTGGGCGCCAGTCTGGTGTACTTCGCCGGCTTCTCGCACATCGAAGCGGTGCACAACGCCGCTCACGATACCCGCCACAGCGCCGCGTTCCCGTGCCACTGAGACCTGCCGACATGATCAAGCGTATTGCGCAAACCGCAGGCTTCACCGGTCTGCTGGCCGCCCTGCTGCTGACCCTGCTGCAAAGCTTCTGGGTCTCGCCACTGATTCTGCAGGCCGAAACCTTCGAGAAATCCGAACCGGTGGCCGTTCACGAACACGCCGCCGGCACAGCCGCACACACTCACGACGCCGAAGCCTGGGAGCCGGAAAACGGCTGGCAGCGCGTGGTCTCGACCACCGGCGGCAATCTGGTGGTGGCGGTCGGTTTCGCCCTGATGCTCGCGGGTCTATACACCCTGCGCGCACCGACCAAAACCTCGCAGGGCCTGCTCTGGGGCCTCGCCGGTTACGCGACCTTCGTCCTCGCGCCGACTCTGGGCCTGCCGCCTGAACTGCCAGGCACCGCTGCGGCCGATCTGGCTTCGCGGCAAACGTGGTGGATCGGCACCGCCGCCTCCACCGCTGTCGGCCTGGCCTTGATCGTGTTCAGCCGTCACTGGTTGATGAAGCTGCTGGGCGTGGCGATTCTTGCCGTGCCGCACGTGATTGGCGCACCGCAACCGGAAGTGCACTCGATGCTCGCCCCGGAAGCACTGGAAGCCCAGTTCAAAATCGCTTCGCAGTTGACCAACGTGGCGTTCTGGCTGGCCCTGGGCCTGATCAGCGCCTGGTTGTTCCGCCGCAAAAGCGCTGGTCAATACCACGCATGACCGATGACCGCGCAGCGCCGACCTTCGTGGTCGGCCTGGGCTGCCAGCGCGGCTGCCCGGCCAGTACGCTGCGCGCGTTACTCGATCAGGCATTACAGGCACATCGCATCGAACTCGAAGCGGTCAAGGCATTGGCCAGCATCGATTTGAAACGCGATGAGCCCGGTTTGCAGGAGCTGGCCGCGCAACTGGCCTTGCCGCTGTTGTATTTCAGCAGCGACGAATTGGCCAGTTACCAGCAGCGGCTAAGCCATCATTCACAGATCGCCTACGAGCGCACCGGTTGCTATGGCGTCGCGGAAAGTGCCGCGCTGGCCCTCGCCGAGCAGTTGATCCAGGCTCCGGCAAAACTGCTGATTTCCCGGCAGAAATACGCTCAGGCGACACTGGCATTGGCCGGCGCTGCGTAAAATCCCGATAATCCCCCTGTTTGATCATGAGCAATCTTCATCTGAAGCGTTGCCCTGCCCCGTTTTTCACAGGATTTCTTCATGACCGTCTACTTCATCGGCGCCGGCCCCGGCGACCCGGAATTGATCACTGTCAAAGGCCAGCGGCTGATCCGCAGTTGCCCGGTGATCATCTACGCAGGTTCGCTGGTCCCGGCCGCCGTGCTGGAGGGGCATCAGGCCGAAACCGTGGTCAACAGCGCCGAATTGCATCTGGAGCAGATCATTGAATTGATCAAATCCGCCCATGCCAAGGGCCAGGATGTGGCGCGGGTGCATTCGGGTGATCCAAGCCTGTATGGCGCGATTGGCGAGCAGATTCGTTATCTGCGCGAATTGCAGATTCCGTTCGAGATCATTCCCGGCGTGACGGCTACGGCTGCTTGCGCAGCGTTGCTGGGCGCGGAACTGACGCTGCCGGACGTTTCGCAGAGCGTGATTCTGACTCGTTACGCCGATAAAACTGCGATGCCGGCGGGTGAGGAACTGAGCAGTCTGGCGCAGCATGGCGCGACCATGGCGATTCACCTGGGGGTCAATCATCTGCAGAAGATCATTGGCGAACTGCTGCCACATTACGGCGCGGATTGCCCGATTGCGGTGATTCACCGGGCGACATGGCCGGATCAGGATTGGGTGGTGGGGACACTGGAGGATATTGCCGCGAAGGTGGAGGCCAAAGGGTTTCGGCGGACGGCGTTGATTCTGGTTGGACGGGTGTTGGGGAGTGAGGTGTTTGGCGAATCGTCGCTTTATCGCGCGGGGCATGCGCACCTGTACAGGCCCTGAAAGCAATTGTGGCGAGGGAGCTTGCTCCCGCCGGATCGCGGAGCGATCCCAAAACCGGACAACCCATTCATCACGGGTAAATGCATTGTCCGATTTGTGACTGCTTCGCAGTCAGGCGGGAGCAAGCTCCCTCGCCACAGCGCCGTTTTTCATGTTCGCAGTGAACACCTTACTCAGTAGTAGGCGTTTTCTTTCTGCGTGTGGTCGGTCACGTCGCGAACACCTTTGAGCTCTGGGATACGCTCGAGCAAGGTGCGTTCGATGCCTTCCTTCAGGGTCACGTCGGCCTGGCCGCAGCCTTGGCAGCCGCCGCCGAACTGCAGCACGGCGATGCCGTCCTCAACCACATCGATCAGGCTGACCTGACCGCCGTGGCTGGCCAGCCCCGGATTGATTTCGGTTTGCAGGTAGTAGTTGATGCGCTCGTTGACCGGACTGTCGGCGTTGACCATCGGTACTTTGGCATTTGGCGCCTTGATGGTCAGCTGGCCGCCCATGCGGTCGGTGGCGTAGTCGACGACGGCATCGTCGAGGAACGCTTCGCTGAACGAGTCGATGTAAGCGGTGAAGCTTTTCAGCCCCAGCGCGGTATCTTCAGGTTTTTCTTCGCCCGGCTTGCAGTAGGCAATGCAGGTTTCGGCGTACTGGGTGCCAGGCTGGGTGATGAAGACGCGGATGCCGATGCCCGGGGTGTTCTGCTTGGAGAGCAGATCGGCCAGGTAATCGTGGGCGGCGTCGGTAATGGTAATAGCGGTCATGGAAACTCCTCGCAGGCTTGGGCGCAGTTTACGCCAATCATCGCGCGGCACAAAGTCCTAGTATTTTTGTCGGGAAAGCTCGGTAGCCGATTGACCAACAGGTTCGCGATCAATCCGCGCTTTAAGCCACTGATAGCTGCGTTTTTCCACCCATTCGTAACTCAGCCACGAGCCCACACCGATAGCCAGAGCACAGATAACGAACATCAGATATGGGTTGATACCGTAGCGCCGCGCAATAAAACCACCCACCGACAGCACCAGTACGTGCATCAGGTACACCGAATAGGAACAGTCACCGAGCCATTTCATCACCCGGCTGCGCTCGACGTAGCGTTCCAGTGCGATACAGGACATCACCAGCACCGCGCTCGGCACGCCCCAGTTCAACAGCCTTGGCGCTGGCGCCAGGTGATAGATCGCCATCATCGCAGCACCAATCGCCACCAGCGGCAGCCACAGCCCCGCGCCGATCCAGCCCCGGCGATACAGCACGCCAATGCCGATCCCCAGCAAAAACTCGTAAACGATGTCCGAACGGTAGAACTCATTGAGCCAGCCGAACGCCTGGCACGCCGAAAACAGCAATGCGGCGACCACCAGCAAGCGCAGCTGCCAGCGGAACACCAGCGCGCATGCAAACAACACATAAAAGAACATTTCGTAGTTGAGCGTCCAGCCGACATTCAGCGTCGGATAAATCCCGTAGCCGCCGGGGTTTTGCGCAGGGATGAATAACAACGACGCGAGGAAATGCGCCCAATCCACTGTCTGATCCGGCAACATCGGCCGGGCGAACACCACCAGCAACGCCATCAGCAGCGTGTACAGCCAATACGCCGGGACAATGCGAAACAGCCGATAGAGCAGAAACCGCGCCGGGGGCAACGCTTTGCTTTCGGTAGACAGGAAGATCACCAGCCCGCTGATGACGAAGAAGATATCGACGCCGACTGCGCCTTTGTCGATGAAGAACTGCCCGACCGGGCCGCGCGCCTTGAAGTCGAAGAAAATCTGCATGAAGTGGTGGCAGACCACGGTCCACGCGGCAAGCGCCCGCAGGGCCTGCACTGAAATCAACATCGGCCGCTCCCGATCACAACTGCAAAAACACCACTTCACCCTGTGGGAGCGAGCCTGCTCGCGAAAGCGACGGCACGTTCAATGTATTCGGTGCCTGACACTCCGTCTTCGCGAGCAGGCTCGCTCCCACAGGGGAATTGTGTGTTACCTGTAGCTGTGACAGTCGGCCTGTATTAAACGATCAAAGATTCTCGTAGCGGTTCATGTCCAGCACGCCCTCTTCCACCGGATCGGTTTCGTGGAGGTATTGGCTCAGATCGTGGAAATAGAACCAGAACTGCGGATGACTGCGACGAATCCCCCAGCGTTCGACGATTTTCTCGAAGCGCTCGGCATCCTTGGCGGTTTCCATGGCATCGACAAACTCCGGTACTTGCTCGGCCGGAATGTTGAAGATGAAGTTCGGATAGCTGCTGAGCACGCCCGGATAGAGGGTCAAGGTGTCCAGCCCCGGTTGATAGCGCAGCGATTCCCCCAGCAGGAACGCCACGTTACTGTGCGCGCGATTGCGCAGCAGGCTGTACATCTCGCGTTTCCCGCTGCGGGTTTCGATGCGCAGCATGGTCGCTTCCGGCAACTGGTCGATGACCTTCAAACCGGCGGCCGGACGTGACGTCAGGCGACTCAGCGCCTGCTCGGCATTTTGCAGGGCCGGGTCGATATTCGGCCGCGAGCAGTAGGCGCCGTCACAGCGGTTGATCGGATCGGGCCGCGCATTCAGATCGCCGTAACGCGCCAGCAACTGCATGGCGAAGTCGTATTTCGGGTCCTTCGGATCGAGTTTCAGCGCGGTCGGCTTGTCGTCATCGATGGCTTCGTAGTCGAGCCACATCTTGAACTGGCCGCTGCTCTGATACCAATCGTCGAGGTAGTCCTCGCGGGAATCGGCCGGCATCAGGCGCAGGAAATTCTGTTCGGCGCCGTTGCGGATCAGGTCGAAATACAGGCGGGTCTGCGCCTGATGGGAAACGTTGCCGAACACATCGAAGTTGACCGCCAACTGGTAATAGGTGCGCTCCAGCAGCGGATAGTCGAACAGCCACATCGTCTGTGGCACTTCGCCGATCAGGCCTTTGGTCACCGAGGCGCTGTCGAAGTGACGGAAAATGCTCAGCAGCGCGTTGTCGTTGCCGGCCCACAGCGTCGACCAGCTCGGCGCCGGTAAATCGGCGTAGCTGTCGCGACGCAGCGCTTCGTACTGGTTTCGTTTGTCGCGGTAGTTGTGCCACAGACTCAGGACGCTGCCGACGTCATCGTTCTGACCTGGCATCGCCAGCAGCGGCGTGGCCTGGCCGCGATAGACCGGGTCGGTGATGTACAGGTCGTGTTCCGGCGCCTGGAACAGCGCCCAGAAGTTGTCGCGGATCACGTCCGTCGCAATCTGCCCACGGCACACCGGCCCACGAATGAAGGTGCGTACGAAGTATTCGGCGTTATCGAGCATGAACTGATAGCGCGCCTGCGCCGGAATCGCCTCAAAGGTGGCAAACGGGTTGGCCCGACTCTGCGGGCCGTAACCCGGCAACGCACTGACCTGCCAGTTGCCGCTGTAGAACAGGCTCTTGACCCGCGCCATCTTCGCCGCGCTCAGCGGATAGGTGATGTGGGTCTTGTGCACGATCACCCCTTGCACTGGCCACAAACGGTAGTAAACCTGAGTGCCCGGGTCGTCATTCGGGCGACGGGTGGCGATCAGGTCGATCGGCTGGCCGCTAGGCGTGCGCGAACGCACCCACTGGAAGTAATGCCCAGGCTCACCGTCCTTGAAATAGAGGTGCGCGAGGAACCAGTGTTCGAACAACCAACGCCCAACCAGACTTTCCCGCGCCCCCGGCTGGTTGAGCAGGTTTTCCCACTGGACGATTTGCAGCGCTTCTTTGGCGCTCGGCGCCAGACCTTGCTCGTCGATCGGCGCACCGGATGCCAGCCAGCGTTGCAGGGTCTGGTATTGCTGATCGGTCAGGCCGGTCACCGCCAGCGGCATGCCTTCTTTCGGGTGGGCGCCGGCATAGCCTTCAAACTCGGCGGGCATCGCACACATGTTTTCCCGTTGCAGGCCGAGGACGATGTCTTCCGGCAGTTTGGCGTTGGGCGTCAGCGGGGTTTTGTGACCCAGTTCCAGCATCCGCGCCATCAATGCGGCCTGACTGCCTTGCGCATCAAGTACCGAATAAAAGCCTTTCTGCTGCCAGGCACGTTTGCCGAAGGCGTCGTAGAACAATCGAGTGGTCGGCGCGGCTTGAGTACGCTCGCCATCGTAGACCGGCATCTTGCTCGCGCCCCGCCCTGCACCTTCGCCGCTGCCCAGATTGAGCTGGCAGGCAGAGTCGTAGCAGGCATGGCAGGCCACACACTTCTCGGTGAAGATTGGCTGAATATCTCGGGTATAAGAGATCGCGGGCTCTTGCGCAACGGCGCCGCAGCTTAAGAACAGCATGAAAATGCTGATGACGCGGTACGACATGCCCATGATCCCGATCGTGAAAAAAACGCCGCGATTCTACAGTATGACGCCCGTACCAACATGAGCGATATTCATGCAAAACCACCACACGCTCCAAAACCACACAGGTTTGTTATGATCCCGGCCCTTCGTCATGGTCTTTTCGAGTAGTCCCAATGTCCGATCGCAGCGTCCGTCTTCAAGCTCTCAAGCAAGCCCTCAAAGAGCGCATCCTGATTCTCGACGGCGGCATGGGCACGATGATCCAGAGCTACAAGCTCGAAGAACAGGATTATCGCGGCAAACGCTTCGCTGACTGGCCGAGTGACGTCAAGGGCAACAACGATCTGTTGGTGATCACTCGTCCGGACGTGATCGGCGGCATCGAAAAGGCTTATCTGGATGCCGGCGCCGACATTCTGGAAACCAACACCTTCAACGCCACGCGCATTTCCATGGCCGACTACGGCATGGAAGAGCTGGCGTACGAATTAAACGTAGAAGGCGCACGACTGGCGCGCAAGGTGGCTGACGCCAAGACCGCCGAGAACCCGGACAAGCCGCGCTTCGTCGCCGGCGTGCTCGGCCCTACCAGCCGCACCTGCTCGCTGTCGCCTGACGTGAACAACCCCGGCTACCGCAACGTCACCTTCGATGAACTGGTGGAGAACTACACCGAGGCCACCAAGGGCCTGATCGAGGGCGGCGTCGACCTGATCCTGATCGAAACCATCTTCGACACCCTCAACGCCAAAGCCGCGATCTTCGCTGTGCAAGGCGTGTTCGAAGAACTGCACATTGAACTGCCGATCATGATTTCCGGGACCATCACCGATGCGTCCGGTCGCACCCTCTCGGGCCAGACCACCGAAGCGTTCTGGAACTCGGTGGCGCACGCCAAGCCAATTTCGGTCGGCCTCAACTGCGCCCTCGGCGCCAGTGAACTGCGTCCATACCTGGAAGAGCTGTCGAACAAGGCCAGCACCCACGTTTCCGCGCACCCGAACGCCGGTCTGCCGAACGAATTCGGCGAGTACGACGAGTTGCCGGTGGACACCGCCAAGGTCATCGAAGAATTCGCCCAGAGCGGTTTCCTCAACATCGTCGGCGGTTGCTGCGGCACCACGCCGGGCCACATCGAAGCCATCGCCAAGGCCGTGGCGGGTTACGCACCGCGGCAGATTCCGGACATCCCCAAGGCCTGCCGCCTCTCGGGTCTGGAGCCGTTCACCATCGATCGCAGCTCGCTGTTCGTCAACGTCGGCGAGCGCACCAACATCACCGGTTCCGCCAAGTTCGCCCGTCTGATCCGTGAAGACAACTACACCGAAGCCCTGGAAGTCGCCCTGCAGCAGGTCGAGGCCGGCGCCCAGGTAATCGACATCAACATGGACGAAGGCATGCTCGATTCGAAGAAGGCCATGGTGACCTTCCTCAATCTGATCGCCGGTGAACCGGACATCTCGCGCGTCCCGATCATGATCGACTCCTCGAAATGGGAAGTGATCGAAGCCGGCCTCAAGTGCATTCAGGGCAAGGGCATCGTCAACTCGATCAGCATGAAAGAAGGCGTCGAGCAGTTCATCCATCACGCCAAACTGTGCAAGCGTTACGGCGCTGCAGTGGTGGTGATGGCGTTCGATGAAGCCGGCCAGGCCGACACCGAAGCGCGCAAGAAAGAAATCTGCAAACGCTCCTACGACATTCTGGTCAACGAAGTCGGCTTCCCGCCGGAAGACATCATCTTCGACCCGAACATCTTCGCCGTGGCTACCGGTATCGAAGAACACAACAACTACGCCGTGGACTTCATCAACGCCTGTGCGTACATCCGCGACGAGCTGCCGTATGCGCTGAGTTCCGGTGGCGTGTCCAACGTGTCGTTCTCGTTCCGTGGCAACAACCCGGTGCGCGAGGCGATCCACTCGGTGTTCCTGCTGTACGCGATCCGCGCCGGCCTGACCATGGGTATCGTCAACGCCGGTCAACTGGAGATCTACGACCAGATCCCGCAGGAGCTGCGTGACGCCGTCGAAGACGTGATCCTCAACCGCACGCCGGAAGGCACCGACGCCCTCCTCGCCATCGCCGACAAGTACAAGGGCGACGGCAGCGTCAAGGAAGCCGAAACCGAAGAGTGGCGCAGCTGGGAGGTCAACAAGCGTCTGGAGCATGCACTGGTCAAGGGCATCACCACCCACATCGTCGAAGACACCGAAGAGTCGCGCCAGTCGTTCGCCCGCCCGATCGAAGTGATCGAAGGCCCGCTGATGTCCGGCATGAACATCGTCGGCGACCTGTTCGGCGCCGGCAAAATGTTCCTGCCGCAGGTGGTGAAATCCGCACGCGTGATGAAACAGGCCGTAGCGCACCTGATTCCGTTCATCGAACTGGAAAAAGGCGACAAGCCGGAAGCCAAGGGCAAGATCCTGATGGCCACGGTCAAAGGCGACGTGCACGACATCGGCAAGAACATCGTCGGCGTGGTACTGGGCTGTAACGGCTATGACATCGTCGACCTCGGCGTGATGGTTCCGGCGGAGAAAATTCTCCAGGTCGCCAAGGAAGAAAAGTGCGACATCATCGGCCTGTCCGGGCTGATCACTCCGTCGCTCGACGAGATGGTCCACGTGGCCCGCGAGATGCAGCGTCAGGATTTCCATCTGCCGCTGATGATCGGTGGCGCGACCACCTCCAAGGCACACACCGCGGTGAAGATCGAGCCGAAGTACAGCAACGATGCGGTGGTCTACGTCACCGACGCCTCGCGTGCGGTTGGTGTGGCGACGCAGTTGCTGTCCAAGGAACTCAAGGCCGGCTTCGTCGAGAAGACCCGTCTGGAATACGTCGATGTGCGTGAGCGCACCGCCAACCGCAGCGCCCGTACCGAGCGTCTGAGCTACGCGGCGGCGATTGCCAAGAAGCCGCAGTTCGACTGGGCCAACTACTCGCCGGTCAAACCGACTTTCACCGGCACCCGGGTGCTGGACAACATCGACCTCAATGTTCTGGCCGAGTACATCGACTGGACGCCGTTCTTCATCTCCTGGGACTTGGCCGGCAAATTCCCGCGCATCCTTGAAGACGAAGTGGTCGGTGAAGCGGCCACCGCGCTGTACAAGGACGCGCGGGAAATGCTCACCAAGCTGATCGACGAGAAGCTGATCAGCGCCCGTGCGGTATTCGGTTTCTGGCCGGCCAATCAGGTGCATGACGACGACATCGAACTGTACGGCGATGACGGCAAGCCATTGGCACGCCTGCATCACCTGCGTCAGCAGATCATCAAGACCGACGGCAAACCGAACTTCTCGCTGGCCGACTTCGTCGCCCCGAAAGACAGCGAAGTGACCGACTACGTCGGTGGTTTCATCACCACCGCCGGCATCGGCGCCGAAGAAGTCGCCAAGGCCTATCAGGACGCTGGCGACGACTACAACTCGATCATGGTCAAGGCACTGGCCGACCGCTTGGCCGAAGCCTGCGCCGAGTGGCTGCACCAGCAAGTGCGCAAAGAGCACTGGGGTTACGCCAAGGACGAAGTGCTGGACAACGACGCGCTGATCAAAGAGCAGTACTCCGGTATCCGTCCGGCACCGGGTTATCCGGCCTGCCCGGATCACACCGAGAAGGCCACGCTGTTCACCCTGCTCGACCCCGAGGCCAGCGAAATGCGTGCCGGGCGCAGCGGCGTGTTCCTCACCGAACACTACGCGATGTTCCCGGCAGCCGCGGTCAGCGGTTGGTACTTCGCCCATCCGCAGGCGCAATATTTCGCCGTGGGCAAGGTCGACAAGGACCAGGTGCAGAGCTACACCTCGCGCAAAGGTCAGGAACTGAGCGTGACCGAGCGCTGGCTGGCGCCCAACCTCGGTTACGACGAGTGATCGGCCGGTCAATCCCCGGGGGTGCCGGGGATTGACCGTCACCACGCTTTACGCGCCTGACAACGACCTGGACGAGCCGGGCCTCGGTGCGGAGGCAGACGATTCGATCTGTTCGATCTCCTGTCGCGATAACTCGATGAGCCGGGCATTGCGCTCGGCCGCCTGGTCGAACAGCCTGCTCAGATACAGTGGATCGTCGACACTTAGCCCTTCATCTTCGCCCTCCTCCTGCCATTGCGCTTCATCGAGCTTGCTGAATGCTTCAGGCTGCTGCTCGCGCAGGTAGTCGAGCCAGTAGTCGCGCTGAATCAGGTCCTCCAGAAACCGCTCGGAGCGTTCGGCGTTGAGTATCTCGGCCCGGGCGTTGACCAGTTGCTGCGGGGTAACGCCGGACGCGAACGTCATGTTTTTCGGTTGTCCCGGCAATTCTAGCCCGTCGTCCCAACCCCCGGTCAGCCCGATGCGATAACCGAGGCGCACCTCTGCTTCGTCAAAACCGCTGCTGGCTGCGGCGCTGCGCGCCAGCTCATCGACTTTGTCCAGGCGGAACAGCTTGCGCGACAGCGCCAACAAGGCCTGCCCCCTGATACCCGGACGACCGGCCGGCAAATCGAGCAAGGCGTTATAGGTGAACACTTTGCTCTCCAGGCCGCTGAAGGTGAGGATCCGTCCGTCAACGCAGGTGCCATGGGTGGTGGAGCCGGCGAAGATGACCTCGCGCAGTTGCGTATTGCTGGCGGCGGCTTCCATGACCGTCCACACCCGTCGGGTCAGATCGGCATTGGCGATCCTGAATTCGCGGGTATCCTGCAGACGTTCGAGCAAATGAAAGAACGCCGCGCTGTCCGGCTCGGCCGCCAACTGGTCCCACAACTGGCCGCGAGTGACCATCTGTTCGGGTGCCAGGTTGGCCAGCCACGGGGCCCTCTGCTGGACATCCGCCGGTTCCGGCGGCAGGGTCTCGTCGGACTCGAAACTGTCGGTGGTTTCGCTCAGCCCGCCGGTGGCATCATCGACCATTTCCTCCAGCTCCGTAACCGAAAAACCCAGGACCTGCTGGTAGCCGGTGCGCGTCTGATACGCCCGGATCTGCTCCAGCGTCTGTGGCGAGAGGTTGTAGTTGTCGGTCAGGTCGGTGCCGCCGATCAGGTCATCATGGTCACCCTCGAGCGCTGACTCAGGAATCGTGGTGATGTCGTTACGACTCAGTACCAGCCTTCGCAGGTATTGCGCGTCGAGCGTACCGGCCGGCCATTCGGTCAGGTTGTTGCTGGCAAGATCAAGGCTCTCCAGGCGAGGCAGGAAACTGACATCGAATGCCTCGAAATTGTTGTAGCTCACATCCAGCCAGCGCAGATGTTCAAGACCGGACAACGCCTCGTACAGCGGCCCCGCGTCGTCGAACCCATTGCTGGAAAGCTCCAGCCATTCCAGCGCACTCATGTGCCGGACCGCTTCCGGCAACGTTGTCAGCTCATTGCCATTGAGCACCAGATTGCGTACTTGGCTAAACGCCGAAAGGAAATCGTTGGAACCCTCGGCCGTGAGCATCACACCTGTCAGGTTCAGGCGCTCGACGTGGGCAAAGTCCTGCGGCAGCCGGGGCAGATCGCCCAGTTGCAGCCCGTTGAGATGCAGCACAACCTCCGCCTGAGCCTGCGCGCCGGGCAATCGTGCCCGCCAGCAGGTGAGGATGCGCCAGGCCGCCAGGTTGCGGGTCTGCGACGAGATGGACCAGTCGGTTCCGCGGAAATTCCGGGTGTAGAGCCAGCCATTGAGGGTGCGCACCAGGGATTCGTAAGTCTCGCTCCAGCCGGCGATGCGTGCGCTGATCTGCGTATCCGCAAGCCCACTGCCGCGCAACTCTTCGATGGCCTGCAAGGCCTGCTCATCGGTCAGGGCCGGTTGTATCCGTTGCAGGCTTTCGATCATCCAGGCCTGCCCTTCACTGACAGACGCCTGTGCCAGCGGCAGCAGATGGCGGCTGATCGACAAACCATCCTCGGCCGGGGGAAAGACGTCAGGCACCGGCTCGTTGGCAAACGCCGCCAATGCGCCCACCGGCAAACCGACTTCCAGTTCGATGCGGTGCTGCGCTGCTCGCAGCGCCTCGGACGCTTGCGCCGTCAACGGTGCACCGGTCAGATTGGTATGGATCAACGCATGGCTTTCGAGCAGGGTCGGCGGCAGCGCGGTGATCTGACTGTTGCGCAGATCGACCCAGGATAACTGCGGCAAATCCTCGGCGCCCGTCGGCCAGTTTTGTATCCGCGTGTCGCGCAGACTCAGGGCCTTCAGGCGCCCCAACCGACCGACGTTCAAGTCGGTCAGTGGGTTGTCGTGCAGGTCCAGGTATTCGAGGGCGGGCAAGGCCTCCAGTGTTTTTTGCACCTGCAAGGTGTCGCTCAACCGGTTTGCGGAGAAATCCAGCCGCGACAGCCTGGCCAGCCGCTCTGGCTGCAATGGCAACGCCTCCAGCGAGTTGTCACTCAGGTCGAGAGTCTTGAGCTCGTCGAACGCGCTGACGAAGCTGCGCATCTGCGCCGCGCCCACACGCAGGCCCTGCAGCAGCAAGCTGCGCACATGGCTGAATGCCTCGGCAGGCAACGGGGGTAGATCGCTGAGCATCAGTCCCGACAAATCCAGGGTCGAGGCGGAAACCGTCGAGCCATAGCGTTTGAACAGGCCTTTGCGCCAACTGGTCCGGATGACATGGGCCGCATTGGAACGGCCGATGATCTCCTTGAGTGATTCCTGCGACACCACCACTTGCTGTTGCCAGTCATTGAGGTCGCGATCCAGCGTTGCGTATTGCTCGCTCAAGGCGTCGATGGCGCTGACACGCTGCGGTTCGTCCGGCCAGCGTTCAAAGAAACGGTTGATCACCTGCTCCGGCGACGTGCTCGTACCCTCGCCCAAACGACGCAGTTCACCTTTGCAGTAATCCCTGACCATCGCCTCTCGATCAATGAGGTGTTCGGGATGGCTTTTCACGTATTCGTACGCAACCTTGAAGTTTTCCCGGGAAAACCTCGACCAGTCGAGGGACAGTCCCGACCAGAGTTTCTCGTGCCCTTCAAGCAACTCCGCTGGCAGCGTGCTGATGCCCGTGTCGCTGAGATTCAGCCGTTCCAGATTGGGCAACTGCAGGGTGCCGGCGGGCCACTCGAGCAAGCCGTGTGTATTGATTTCCAATTGGCGCAAATTACGCAGCGCGCTGAAGTCAAAAGCAATCGCCTGATAGCTGGACGCACACACCGTCAGTGCCTGCAACTGGGTCAGCTGGCTCAACCGCACCGGCATGTCGGCGGCGAACGGCATCGCGCTGTAGAGGGTCAATTCTCGCAGTTCAGGCATTGCGCTCAAGGCAGCCGGTACGTTGCTGAACGTTTCGCTGGTGGCATTGATGCGCAGACTTCTGACCTGCGTGAAGCTGGCGAGCAGCGCATCGGCATTGCCATCGGTGATGCACCGCCCGCGAATACTCAAGTCACGGACGTGGGAGAAATCTGCGGTTAATGCGGGCAATTGCTCGTCGCAGGCCAGGTCGAGTCGCCCGCCCCCCGGCTGGATGTCCGCCAGAGGCGCGTTGCGCCAGCTCTGCTTGAGATTGCGCACGACACTGGACTTTCCGCCCATGATTGCCGGCGCGTCCATCAGCGCTTCCGTGCCCTCCCATTGGTCAAGCGTTGATTCAAGCTCAGTCCATTCACGCGTGCGCCGTTGCAACAGCTCATAAATCTGCGCATCGCTCTTGCCCAGCGACAGTTGCTTGAGGATAAAAGCGCCGGCCTGTTGATCGGTCAGCGCCGGATAGAGGTCCTGCACCCGGCTCACCAGCAGCGGATTGACGCCCAGTCCACGACCGCTGGCGTAATAGCCCGGCCCATGCCGAGGCACGCGCACCGGCGGTTTGAACACTTTGCTTGTGCCTTGGCGTTTGGCCGCCAGCCGTACCAGTTCGCTGCGGTGCTGCATGACATGCTCGATCACCGCCCGACGCAGGTCGAGGCTGGCGGAGACATCGGCAAACCCCAGTGACTGCCGGGATTGATCAGGCAATGCATGCATGATCGAAGCGAAGAAATTGTCGCCGTGACGCGGCACGCTGTTGAGGGGTTCGCCGCGCTCGTCGAACGCCTGATAGACCGACCCGCGCTTGACCAGGTATTTGGTCTGCCCGGCGCTTTCGCTGCCAATGCTGTCGAGCAACGGCCCCTGGAAACTGCCCTCGCGCACCTCCAGCCGCACATCATCGCGCCAGCCGCGCAGCCTTTGCAGCGCGCGCAGGGCCAGCCACTGGCGTTCGCCGGTGGCCATGTTTTCCATGTGCAAACCCGCCACCGCGTGATCGAAGCGGCGCTGGCGCGCGTACTCGCGTGATTCCTCCAGCAGCCGCAACGGCACGCGTTTGCCGGTTTGCAGGCGGCCCAGTTCTTCGGCGTTGGCGTTGAGCAACACCCGAGCCGCGGCAGAGCTGCCCAAGCCGGGGGTCGCGGTCTGCAGCCTGGCGATGCGCGGATCCTGCAGTTGCGGCTCGGCATACAGCTGTTCGAACATCGCCGGCTGGCGGTTTTTCATGTGCTCGGCCAACTGTTTTCGCAACTCGGCCGGGCGCGATTCGACGACGCGGGCGGGCTCCCTTCCGAGCATCCACTGGATCTCCGGCTCGTCCAGCGCCGCCAGGATCCGCGCAGGCAACTGCCCTTCAAGCACATCGGCGCGCGACACGCGGATCGGTGCCTTGAGACGTTCACCCGGCAACAGCGACGCACCATACCGCACGCGCGCCCCGCTCAGCCCGGGTCCGTCGAAAACCTCCAGCACCCGTCCGCTCGGCCAGCGCGGCATCTCGCCCAGCAATGGCAGCGTCAGCAGATACTGTTCGTCGAGTGGCAAGCCTTGCTCAACCTGATCGATGATCCGCCCCGTGGCCTGATCGGCTGCGTACAGGCGCAACGTGTCGGCCAGTGCCAGCGGCGCAGGCTGGTGCTCCAGGTGCGTCTGGCGCAGCGCGTCGTCGCTGACGCCGCTGACATCGGCAATCTCCAGCAACTGCTGGTCGGAAAAGGCCTCCGTCGAGTGTCCGAGACGCCTGAGCATCGTCAGTCGATCCCAGGTCAGCGGGCGCTCCAGCGTATGTCGCCACGCGCCGAGGCGGTTGTGCTGCAGGATCGGTTGATAGGCGGTGAGATCGCTCGGGTGCAGAATGCGCCACTTCTGCAGGCTTTCGTCGTACTGCGTGCGGTACACCTTGCCCTCCCGGCGAATCCAGGTTTCGCCGTTCAGGCGATACAGGCCCTGCGCATCGGGGCCGGTTGCCGCGTCCAGATTGACCGGGCTCTCATAGGCCGTCAGGTCGGGCTGCCACAGACGGGTCTTGCCGTCGGGACATTCGACCGGTTCCAGCGCCTCGATCAGCGGCTCGGGCTTGACTGCATTCAATTTGCCGAAGGCTTTGCCCACGCCGCCCATGACCCCGATCAGCGCGAGGTTCTGCGCCACATCGACCAGGTGCGCCTTGGCGGCCTGACGATCACCTTCGGACCACTCGACCACGCCTTCAAGCGATTCGTAGAGCAGTTCCCCGGCCATCACCGTCATCATCACCTCGCCCAGCACCGGCACGAACATCGACACCATGTTCAGGGCGAACATGCCCAGCTCCAGCAGATGGTTGAGCTTTCGCGCACGGGCCTTGGCATCCGCATCGGCGGTCGGCACCGCATGCGCCCGAGCATCGGCGATGAATCGGGCGCGATGCTGTTCGTACAGGTAAGCCCACAAATCGCTGTTTTCCGCCCAGAGCCCGGCCGAGCCCTGGTGCGTGACATCCACCGGATTGAGGTAAGGATCCTCCTGCGGCTCGCGTTGGCCCTGACGCTCGGGCGGCAGTTCCTTGATCCGCGCGACCACAGAAAACGGCGGGATCAACTGCGCGACTTTCACCCACACCGAATGCAGCGGATCCACTGGTGTGGTCGCGGCCGGTCGGGTGAACTGACTGAAATAGTACGGGCGATCGGCATACGCCACGAACTGGCTGAAGAACCGCTGGTAGGCGGTTGTATCGCCTGGCGGCGCCGCCGGATCCCTCGCCGTGAACCGGCGTTTGAGCATTGCGTTCAACTGCGTGAAGTTGCAGCGTTTGAGCGGCTGCTCCGGATCGTGGGGGATGTAGACAATGAAATCATCGGTGTAGCGATAGCGCTCACAGATGCTGAACACCACGCAGCCGGTCATCCGCCGTTTCATCAGGCCCAGGTCGCGGAACCACACCGGTTTGTTGCGCAATTGCGGACGCATTTCGCCGGCGACAACCGACAGGAGCATGCGATAGTCGTCGGCTTCGATGTCCTTTTTCAGCAGGGCCAGTTCGGCTGCGGCGCGCAAGGCGTCTTTCTGGCTGTCGATGAACTGTTCGCGCAGTGCCGGCGTATCGTTGAAAAAGCTGTTCACCCGGGTCTGGTACAACGCTCCGATGTCCAGCGAGCGGCACAGCGCCAGAAACTGACGCACCGTGATGCCGGGAGTGACCACCTGGAACGTGCCGGCAGTCGCGGTCTCGACGACGAACCCCGAGGCGCGATGATAGGCCCCCTCCTCGCACTCCCAGGCCTCGAAGTTGTGCAACGCTGCCTGCAGCAGCGACAGCTTGAGAACCTCGAAAGTGGAGACTTCCACTTCGAGCACGCCGAGTTCCAGCGGACGCCGCAGGCACAGCAATGTCTTGTTGACGTCGACCTCGACGTTGAATTGCGCCTTGAGCGCCTTGACCAGCAGCGCCTGGGCAAAAGCCTCGATGCCCTCCAGGCCCGCCATGGTCTGGTCCAGTCGGGTCTGGGCGCGAAACCCGGCCGTGACCTGCTCGGTCAAGCCCTGCTGCTGTGCAGCGGACAACGCCTGATGCCAGGCCGGCATCCGCGTGGGGGCTTGTTTCAAGGCCGCACGCCGGGCCGGTGTGGCGTCGACCAGCCAGTCGGGAATCGTCTGTTCCAGCAACGGACCATGCAGGCTTGGGCCGGTTCGAGTCGGCGCACTTGCACCGGGCAGATTGCGCGGGGCGCGTGTTTCGACGGGCAACGTCGGGAGTTGAGTGGACATCCTGTCTCTCCTGAAAAGTGAGACGTCAGGACACCATTTCCCCGCAGCCGGTGTGCGGTACATAGTTATCGCATCGACACCCGTTTGTTACCGGACACTTCGCCGACGCAGCACAAACCGGCGCATTGACTATGCTGTCGGAACAGCCTTTGAGACGGGGGATTTATGGACGATCCAGTCGACAACAAGCCACCGAGCTTCTGGCAGATGCTGCACAGCGTCATGGCCGCGGCGTTCGGCGTGCAGAGCGGGAAAAACCGGGCACGTGACTTCACTCATGGCAAACCCAGCCATTTCGTGCTGCTGGGTATCCTGTTTACCGCGATGTTTGCCTTGACGCTGTTTGCCATCGTCAAGCTGGTGCTGCACTTTGCCGGGGTGTGACAGGGTTCAGTGCATCAGGGTCTGCAGGTTGAACGGATAGCGATAGGACGCGGGGCGCCCCTTGGCGGACAGTTTGCGAAAACTCACACCGTAATCCGGCGAGGCGCCCATGGCCAGTATTTGCCGAGCCTGACGCTTGTCGATCAGTTGCAGCAGCGGCAATTGACGGTCACGCCCGCCATGAAGATCCAGATCGACGCCCTGCTCATAGTTATGCAACTCCACCAGCGCCCAGCCACCGAGGGTGAAGTGCCCGCCCACCAGCGCGCTCAAGCGTCCATCGACCACTGCGCGCAACGCCTCGGGCGAGGTATTGACCGCACTGAACAGCACATCCTTGCCCGCCACCTTGCCCACTTCGGCGAACGCGCGCATTGCGCCGAACGCCATTTCGTCATTGGCCGACCACACCAGCGATACGTTCGGATAACGGCCGACCAGTTGTCGTGCCTGTTCGTAGGCGCGCTGCTGTGTCCACTCGCCGTAGACCAGTTGCCGCAGCCGCACCTGGGGATGTTCGGCGAGGGCGCGCTGCATGCCCCGTTCGCGCAATTGCGCCGACGGGGTGATCTTCAGGCCGGAGAATGCCAGCACCTCGATCGACTCACCCCGTGCCACGGGCGGATGCAGGCGAATCAGCTCCTTCATCATCAGGTAGCCGCCCTCCTCGTCATTGGGCACCAGGCTGCCTATGCGGTCAGGCCGCTCCCCGACCAGCGCCTGCTGATCGGCGGTCAGCACCGCGTTGACCATGAACAGCTTGACCCCGCTGCCTTCGGCCAGCCGCAGGATCTGGGGCGCAATGTACTGTTCGTTGACGAACATCAAATAGTCGGGCCGGTTCGGCCCCTGCAGGGCGACTCGCGCCTGAGCCACGGTGAGTTCGGGCTGGCGCTGGGAATAAAGAATCTGCAAGTCGACGCCCAGGTCCCGGGCCGCCGCCTGCATGAATTGCGAATAGCTGACCCAAAACGCTTCCTGAGTGGTACCCGGATTGAGGAACAGCACCGACTCAGCCCGGGCCGCGGGTCCGAAAACCGCACCGAGCAGCAGGAGACTGAGGTGGAAAAACTTCAACATGAATGATTCGGGCCCGGGGAAAAATGGCCGCGCATTATAGCCCCCGAATCAGCGGCTACTGACGCCTGATCCCGTTTTTTGTCCGACAATCGTCGGAAGCAGGCCCGAATCGGTCGTTTACTGATGACTGACCCAGAATACCGCCGTCCCTACTACGAGAATGATCAGGAACAGAATGGCCCACGCATCGACACTGCTATCGCTTTTTTTTGCCTTGGTCGGATTGCTCATTGCATCGCCTCTTGTCGGTTTTATCGGTGATTGCAGAAAGACTCGATCACAGTTAAGACGATGATTGTCCCCGCGACAAATGTGGGTTAATCAACAACCATTCTCGTTAGGCGATTTGGTTCTTTACATATACTCAAACATCACTTTTGCGCATAACTGCAAACGGGTATATTGCCCCGGCTCCGTTAGGGAGTGCGCGGCCGTGCGCGCGTAATTGCAGAGGCACCATCGGACTCCAGCAAGCGAAAACGCAGCGTTTTCCGAGTAGCCCAAAGCCTGAGAACAGGACTTATATGTACGTATACGACGAGTACGATCAGCGGATCATCGAGGACCGCGTCAAGCAGTTCCGTGATCAGACCCGACGCTATCTGGCAGGTGAGCTGAGCGAAGAAGAATTCCGCCCCCTGCGCCTGCAAAATGGCCTGTACATCCAGCGTTTCGCGCCGATGTTGCGCGTGGCAGTGCCTTACGGCCAACTGACCTCGCGTCAGGTGCGCATGATGGCCAAGATTGCCCGTGACTACGACAAGGGCTACGCCCACATCAGTACCCGGCAGAACGTGCAGTTCAACTGGCCGGCGGTGGAAGACATCCCGGACATCCTCGCCGAACTTGCCACCGTGCAGATGCACGCGATCCAGACCAGCGGCAACTGCCTGCGCAACGTCACCACCGACCAGTTCGCCGGTGTCGCTGCAGACGAACTGATCGACCCGCGTCCGTGGTGCGAGATCGTCCGTCAGTGGACCACGTTCCACCCGGAATTCGCCTACCTGCCGCGCAAATTCAAGATCGCCGTCAACGGCTCGACCGCTGACCGTGCGGCCATCGAAGTCCACGACATCGGCCTTGAGCCGGTACACAACGCCGCCGGCGAGCTGGGCTTCCGCGTACTGGTCGGCGGTGGTCTGGGCCGTACCCCGGTGGTCGGCGCATTCATCAACGAGTTCCTGCCGTGGCAGGACCTGTTGAGCTACCTCGACGCCATCCTGCGTGTGTACAACCGCTATGGCCGTCGCGACAACAAATACAAGGCGCGGATCAAGATCCTCGTCAAGGCGCTGACCCCTGAAGTGTTCGCGCAGAAAGTCGATGCCGAGATGGAACATCTGCGCGGTGGTCAGACCACACTGACCGAAGCCGAACTGCATCGCGTTGCCAAGCACTTCGTCGACCCGGACTACAAGGCTCTGGACAATCAGACTGCCCAACTGGCCGAACTCGACAAGGAACACCCAGGCTTCGCCCGCTGGCGCTCGCGCAACACACTGGCGCACAAGAAGCCGGGTTATGTCGCGGTGACCCTGTCGCTGAAACCGACCGGCGTTGCTCCGGGCGACATCACCGACAAGCAACTGGACGCCGTCGCCGATCTGGCCGAGCGCTACAGCTTCGGTCAACTGCGCACGTCCCACGAGCAGAACATCATTCTGGCCGACGTCGAGCAGAGCCAGTTGTTCACCCTCTGGGGCGAGCTGCGTGAAAGCGGTTTCGCCACGCCGAACATCGGTCTGCTGACCGACATCATCTGCTGCCCGGGCGGCGATTTCTGCTCCCTGGCCAACGCCAAGTCGATCCCGATCGCCGAATCGATCCAGCGCCGTTTCGACGACCTGGACTACCTGTTCGACATCGGTGAGCTGGACCTGAACATCTCCGGTTGCATGAACGCCTGCGGTCACCACCACGTCGGCCACATCGGCATCCTCGGGGTGGACAAGAAAGGTGAGGAGTTCTACCAGGTGTCCCTCGGCGGCAGCGCCAGCCGCGACGCGAGCCTGGGCAAGATCCTCGGCCCGTCCTTCGCCCAGGACGACATGCCGGACGTGATCTCGAAGCTGATCGACGTGTACGTTGAACAACGCACCGAAGACGAGCGCTTCATCGACACCTACCAGCGTATTGGCATCGACCTCTTCAAGGAACGCGTCTATGCAGCGAATCATTAAGAACAACGAGGTGGTCGACGAAACCTGGCACTTGCTGCCCAAGGACGCGACCCTCGACGGTATCTCCAACTGCGACGACCTGATCGTGCCGCTGGCCCTGTGGCGTGATCATGCTCACGCGCTCAAGGCCCGCGATGGCGGGCTGGGCGTATGGCTGGATGCCGATGAAGAAGCCGAGGAAATCGGTGCCGACGTCTCGCAGTTCCAGGTGATTGCCCTGAACTTCCCGGCCTTCACCGACGGCCGCAACTACTCCAACGCCCGCCTGCTGCGTGACCGCTACGGTTTCAAAGGTGAACTGCGGGCGATTGGCGATGTGCTGCGCGATCAGCTGTTCTACATGCGCCGTTGCGGTTTCGATGCGTTCGCCCTGCGCGCCGACAAGGACCCGTACGATGCGCTGGAAAGCCTGAAAGACTTCTCGGTGACCTACCAGGCCGCCACTGACGAACCGCTGCCGCTGTTCCGTCGCCGCTGATCGAAAACGCCTTGAGCCGTTGCTCAAGGCGTTCTTCCCCTGCCCTTCGAAGCTCAGTCAGACTGACGCCTCTTCATCAACGTCGCGGCTCCCTGCAACTTCATTGACCGGATTGCGCGCCAGGGCCTCCTCGGTGAGCCGGCGAAGCAACGCCTGACGTTCGTTGCGGAAGTTGTCGTGGATTGCATTCATCTGCACCGCCGCCGCTTCACGGGAAAGCCCTGCCTGCCCCTCCAGTTGCGCCAATGCCTGCGCACTGCGCTCCCTGACGGCAGCGAAGGACGGCGCCTGGGTGGATTCGAGAAACTCGATCCAGAACCGCTGGCCGCTGCACCAGTCGGAGAATGCACGAGTGCGCTCGACGCGCATGACGGCCTGATACACCTCATCCAGATCCGCCGGCGACACTTCGACTTGCAAGGGACGGCTCAGCGCGTGTGGCTGGCCCGGCAGATTCAGGCGCTCGGCCAACCCCACGCGGTAGGCCAGGCTGTACTCCAGCGCCTGTTCGTGCCCCCCCGGTTGGTGGCGACTGTTGATATCGGCCAGGACTCGCTCCTCCAGCTCCTGCAGGCGAAACAACCCCCTGAGCAGATGCGTCAGTTGCCACTCCAGCGGCGCGCCGCCCAGTCCTGCCGCCAGCCTGGCCCGAAAACACAGGACCTGAACCTCCATCTCGCTGAACACCGCCGAATAGCCATCGACACTGATGGCCCCGGCCCGCGCGGTACGAAACAATTCCGTACGCAAGCGCGCATCCTCGGCTGCCGCCTCTACCACATTCCATACCCGCTGGCTGAAGTAGGGGTAAATCTGCGTGTAATCGGCCGTATGAACCAAGTGCGCCAGTACATTGAAAAAATCCCTCGAGCCGGGCGCCGCCCGCACCGCTTCCCAAGTGGTGCGGCGCGGTGCCGCTTCGGCCTCGGGGCTGCCCACCAGCCAGCGCGCGCTCTGGCCATCAAACGCCATGCTCAGTTGCGACAAGCGCTGATAGGTCGGAATCGTCACGCCGAAACTGACGCCGTTCGCCTGCTGATACGTCGCAATCTGTTGCAGCGTTTCCGCCGACAGCGGATTGCCATGCAGCCGGGTGGCGCGACTGAGCGCTGCCGGCCCATCGAACGCCGCCGCTGGTAGCGCGGTGATCTGGTTGTCGCGCAGATCAAGCAGACGCAGCCGCGCCAATCCGGCAATGCCCCGAGGCCATTGCTCAAGGGCGCAGCCACGCAACTTCAGGCTTTCCAGATCAGCCAGCAAGCTGACGTCGGGGGCGTGCGAAAGATGCGGATTCAGGTCCAGGTCAAGTACGCGCAACCGGGTCAGTTGCTCCAGCGCAGACGCTGAAACGGACGACAAATGCAGCTGGTTGTTGCTCAGGTCCAGCTCCGTCAGCCAAGCCATGTTGTTCAGGGCCGGAGGCAGCTGCGTCAGGTCATTTTCCCGCAGCGAGAGGCTGCGCAGATGACTGAAATTCTGCAAAAAAGCGTTGAACCCCAGCGTAGGCGCCACGCCGTCCATCACCAGATGGGTGACGTGGCTGAAATCGCCGACGATCAGCGGCAACTCGCCCAGAGGCTCTGGCGCCAGGCACAAGCTGTCGGGCAATCCGTCACCGGGCCGTCCGCGCTCCTTGCGCCAACTGCGGATGATGGTGCGCATGGCGCGCAGCTTGGCTGACTGTGGCACGAGTTGCCATACGCGATCGGTACCGGCACTCCAGGTTTGCCCGCTCACCCAGCGACTCAGGGTTTCGCGGATCCCTATAAACTCCAGGCGCAGCTTTTCCAGCTTCATCAGAATCGCGATCTCGTCGCTGCCCAGGGTGGCGAGCAGTGCCTGGATCTGCTCGGGAGCGTACGCCGGATAGAGTTCCTGCGCACGCCGCGCCGCGATTGAAATGTTGGCACTTGAGCGAGCACCAGGCCCCGCCGGCGAACGGTCTGCCAGGCCCATCGGCGAAAAATCGCCGGGCCGATCGCCCATGGCCACGGCAAAGGTCATGCGTCGCTGGAGAGCAAGCCGGGTAATATTCTCGCGCAGCACCTCGGCCCCGGCATCCGCCAGCAAGCCCAGTGCGGTTTTGCGCGGCGCCGACAGTCCGTGCCAGAGCGCCTGAAAATAATGTGCACGGGTGCGTCCGGCAAATTCAGTCAGGGGATGCTCGGTGCCATCGAAGACGCTGACCCGGTCTGCCAGCACATTGACCAGCATTCGTTCGCGGGCGTCGACCGGGCCGATCGAGGCGACGTTACCGTAGCTGCCCGACCATTCGAGAATTTCAATCAACGGGGTACCCGACCAGCCTGGCAGGTGCTCAAGGGTGTCGAGCACCAGGCGGTTGGTGTCGTAACCTCCGCCACTGTCCAGATACAGGCCTTCATAGGCGCGACAGACCGCGATAGCCTGCAGATAACGCCGCACCTCCTGTGCCAGACGCAATGGGATGCGGCCGGCATCCAGCTCCTGCGCCTCGCCAATCAATGCATCGCCCACCAGTTCTTCGGCCACGCTGGCCGGCAGATTGGCAAACTTGTCGAGCAGCAATTGCGCTCGGCCATTGCTCGCTGCTTCGCTGCGTCGGTAGACCCGCTGGAACAGTTGCACCCGCAGGCTTTCAGCTTGCTCACTGACAATTTGCAGGAGCTTGCGGCTTTGCTCTCCCGCATCCGTGGTCGTCAGACCAAGCAGAGTCTCACGCTGCCGGGTTTCGAGGGTCGACAACAGCCATGAATACAGTTGGCCCTTGTCCAGTGCCTGTTGGGTGATTCGCAACGAAGTCGTGGCCGTTGGTGCGCCGTAGACATTGCCCCGGATTCCCGCCGAGTCGACGACTTGTATAGCGCTGTCGGCCGGCCAGCCCGCCAATGTCGTGAGCACCTGCAGTTGCAGATCAGGGTCTGCCAATGGCGCGGATGCCGGAGTCTGCAAATGATCGAAAAACTCAGTCACCGCCGCGTCGGCGCGAAACCGCCGGACCGTATCGATGAGCAGCGCCGGAGGATGGCCGTTATCAATGTGAATCTGGCGCAGGACGCTGTCCTCGACACCGCTTACGGCAAGGGCTCGCAACGCGGCGTCGTCCGGGATTCGTTCCCGGGTAAAACCGAAGCGGCGAAACAGCGTCAGGCGATCCCACTCCTGCACCAGTTCGGTGTCATGGCGCCAGGCGCCGCTGCCATTGGTTTCGAGCACCGGCGAATAACGGTTGGCGACCTCGGACGGCGCCAGGACTTCCCACAACTCGGTCTGCGGCTTGGGGCGCACGGCATAATGGTGCGCGTCCAGGGTGAGGAACGCCTGGCCTTCGACCCAGCGCAAACCGCGCTCATCGGGTGGCAAGCCTTGTGGCAGCAGGCGCTGCTGGCGATAGGCGCTGAGGTCAGGCTTCCACAAGCGGGCCTGGCCTGCGGGCAGGCTGATCATGCGCAGCCGTTTGATGAACGCCGATGACCGAACGACTCTGAACGTGGCGCCCGCGGCCCGTGTTCCCGCCGCGAACGCCGCCAGCAGGATCAGGTTCTCGACCACATCGAAAAAGTGATCCGTTGCCTGCTCCTTCTCGCCCCGTGTCCAGCTGGAAATGCCCTCATAGACGGTCCAGAGCAACTGCACCGCGGTAGCTGCCAGCAACACTTCGCCCAGCACGGGGATAAACGATGCGGCCATCAGCAGCAGATCGACGCCGATCGTCTTGTAGGTATCCAGTCGGGCCAGCCGGGTTTTTTCGTCTTCATCGTCGGTGGGAACCACCATCAGCCGGGCATCCGCCAGGGTCTGCTCGGCATGTTGGCGGTACGTCATGCTGAACGGATCACCGACGAAATCGATGCCGGACAACGTGATATAGCCGGAGGCATGTGGCAGCATCGAATTGCTGCGCGGATACAGGCGGGCATCGAGCTCCGTCTCCCAGAGCAAGCGCTCACGGACCTTGATATAGCGGGTGAAGAACTTGCGGAACGCCGTCTTTTTCAGGCGCTCGCTCAACTCCCTCTCGAAATCGCTGAAGGAGGCGTATTCCTTCAGCGGGTGTAATGGATCGCCCGGCAGGTAGACCACGCAACGGTAGTCGTCGTCGGCGTGCTCACTGACCGGCCCGATGAACAGCGCGCCGCCCAGCGTCACCCCGAACATCTGCAGCCCCTGATAACCCAGGGTGTTATGGCCAAGTTTGATTGGACTCTGGTTAGTTGTTACTGCCTGCAACATCTGATGTACATCCGCACTGATGTATTTTTTCATCAGTGCCAAATGTCTTTCCACATCAAATCGATTCCGCCAATTGGCAATGCACTTGTTGCGCAATGGATTAACTTCAGCATCAACATCGAATACAGCCCGAAGATGCGTCTGATACTGCTTGCCCAGATCCAGAGTCCGACACAGTGTTGCAAACTCGTGTGGTTGTAGCGGCAATATCCGAGGTTCGCGCCCGGTTATCTTTTCGGGAATATAAATCAGCGAAGTTTCGTTGTAATTTGTCGCCTGAGTTTCACTTGCTTCAAAGTTTTCACAGGCGGCGCTCAACAGATCACGGTCGATCGGCAATACCAGTTTCCTGCGCAGCCCCAGCAGGCTGGAGGTCGAGCGTACGTGCTGAAAGATCACCCCATTGATATCCAGCGGTTCACCCAACTTGTCAGCCATCGCCTTGGCAAGCAGCGGCGCACAGAAGCTTTGCGGTGACTTCAGGCTACTCAGCGACTTGCCGGTTTCACTCTGGGAGCGATGACTGGCAATCAAGCTTTGATAGAGCTTATGACGCAACTCACCGGGAGCCGCCAACAACCAGTCCGGTGTATTGTTTTTAATTAACTCGAAAAACAGGCCTTTCTGTTCAGGCGTCAAAACAGGAATAGCATCACGAACCGACAAAGAGGACATATTGAACACTCGACAGCTGAAAAGTATCACCAGCTTACCGAGCGCTGCCTTATATAAAAGCGCGAATAGTCGATAAAAACAGCGAGGTTCGAATCAACAATTCGAACTCGAGAAATACATATATACCGCCAAAAAATAAAATAGCCCCGTTCTCGGCAGGACAGAGAACGGGGCTATTGTTTTAGTGCATTACCAGAAACGTTGCTGGGTCAGACGACTCCACCAGTTCAGCAACACACGATCCACCGAACCGCTGGCCGCCATGCCGATGCGTTCCTGCAGGCTTTTTCGTTCGGCGTAGTGCAGGTGGTAGACCTCTGCCTTTTTTGCCCGGTCGGCGAGGTACTCGTCGCTGGTCTTGAGTTCGTCCACCAGCTGTTTGTCCAGCGCCGCGACACCGAGCCAGACCTCACCGGTGGCGACCTCGTCGATGGCCAGTTGCGGGCGGTAGCGGGCGACGAAGTTCTTGAACAGTTGATGAGTAATGTCCAGGTCTTCCTGGAATTTCTCGCGGCCCTTTTCGGTATTTTCGCCAAACACGGTCAGGGTGCGCTTGTATTCACCGGCAGTCAGCACTTCAAAGTCGATGTCGTGCTTTTTCAGCAGGCGATTGACGTTGGGCAACTGCGCGACGACGCCGATCGAACCGAGGATCGCGAACGGTGCGCTGATGATCTTCTCGCCAATGCAGGCCATCATGTAACCGCCGCTGGCCGCGACCTTGTCGATGCACACGGTCAGCGGCACGCCGGCCTCGCGGATACGCGCCAGTTGCGACGACGCCAGGCCGTAGCTGTGAACCATGCCGCCGCCGCTTTCCAGACGCAGTACCACTTCGTCCTTTGGCGTGGCGAGAGTCAGCAGTGCGGTGATTTCGTGACGCAGGCTCTCGGTGGCCGACGCCTTGATGTCACCGTCGAAATCGAGCACGAACACCCGGGATTTGCTCTCGGTTTTGCTCTTCTGCTTCTTCTCGCCTTTCTCAGCCTTGGCCTGGCCCTTGCGCAAGGCCTTGAGCTGATCTTTGTCGAGCAGGGTCTGCTCCAGGCGCTCACGCAGCCCTTTATAGAAATCGTTGAGCTTGCTGACCTGCAGCTGACCCGCCGACTTGCGCCGGCCCTTGCTGCGCAAAGCAGCAAAACTGGCCAGCACCACCAGAATGGCAACGACCAGGGTCACGGTTTTGGCCAGGAAGCTGGCGTATTCGGACAAAAACTCCACAGAGACTCCTTAAAACAATGCGCGGACACGAAACACGCGCGGGATGGCTCCAGCATACCCATGCGCCGGCCCGTCGACCAGCCGTGAAACCTCTGGCAACAGGCCTGTAACGGGCATTTCAAACAAGCGTATGTTTTTTCATTGACAGCACTTCGTCATCCTCATAACCTCGCCACAACCTTCAACGTACCGGGATGACGCGGACGTGGGCAGCATCTATTTGATTCGACATGGCCAGGCCTCCTTTGGTGCAGACGACTATGACGTCCTGTCGCCGATCGGTGTGCGCCAGGCAGAAGTCCTTGGCCAGCACCTCGCCGAGCTGGGAATCCGTTTCGATCGCTGCCTGGCGGGCGACCTGCGTCGTCAGCAACACACGGCCACCAGCGCGCTGGAGCAGTTCACCGCCAAGGGCCTGTCGGTACCGACGCTGGAGACCGACTCCGCGTTCAACGAGTTCGATGCCGACGCGATCATCCGCGCCCTGATCCCCGCCATGCTGGCGGACGAGCCGGAAGCCATCGACATCCTGCGCAACGCGGCGCAAAACCGCGCCGAATTCCAGCGCATCTTCGCCCTGGTCATCGAGCGCTGGCTGGCAGGCACCTACGACACCCCCGGGCTGGAAAGCTGGCTGGGTTTCGTCGAGCGAGTACGGGGCGGACTGCACCGGATCCTCGAACAGGCCGACGGCAACCAGAAAATCGCCGTGTTCACCTCCGGCGGCACCATCACCGCCCTGCTCCACCTGATTACCCAAATGCCTGCCCGGCAGGCCTTTGAACTGAATTGGCAAATCGTCAACACCTCGCTCAACCAGCTGAAGTTCCGCGGTCGCGAGGTGGCTTTGGCTTCCTTCAACAGTCACGCACATCTGCAACTGCTGAAGGCTCCGGAACTCATCACTTTCCGCTGAGTCCGGATAATTGTGACCCTTGCTGTAATCAACCAGCGCCTATTACCCAAGAAAGGATCGAACCATGACCTCCGTAGCTGATGCCGTACAAGCAATGAAAGCCAAGTTCAACCCAGCCGCCGCTGCCGGTCTGGATCTGGTCTTCGGTTTTCGCATCGACGACACCAAAAACTTCTCGCTGATCGTCAAGGACAGCACCTGCGAGCTGCAAGAAGGCGAGAACCCGGACGCTCAGGTCACTCTGGTGATGGACGGCGAAACCCTGGAAGGCATCGTCGATGGTTCGACCGACGGCATGCAAGCGTTCATGGGCGGCAAACTGCGCGCTGAAGGCGACATGATGCTGGCGATGAAACTGTCCGAGCTGTTCCCGTCGTAAGACGTCGTTCGGTTTGAAGAAAATCCCGCCCTGGTGGCGGGATTTTTGCGTCTGGCCCCCAGGTTTCGTCATAAACAGGCCATAGGTGGGAGGGGGCTTGCTCCCGAAGGCGTCGGATCAGCCACAACGTTTGCCGCCTGGCACACCGCTTTCGGGAGCAAGCCCCCTCCCACATGGGTCACGTGGTGCTCCATAAACTGCAGCATGCACTTTCTTCTACGTTGGAACTGTCATCATCCAGCAAATGATGCCGCCAGCAGCTCCTGCGTATAGGGATGTTGCGCCGCACTGAACAGCACATTGGTCTCGCCACGCTCCACCACCTCACCCTCCTTCATCACAATCAGGTCATGGGCCAACGCCCGCACCACCGCCAGGTCATGGCTGATGAACAGATAAGTCAGACCATGCTCTTCCTGCAGTCGCCGCAATAAAGCAACGATCTGTTTTTGCACCGTGCGATCCAGCGCCGAGGTCGGCTCATCGAGCAAGATCAAATCCGGCTTGAGCACCAGCGCCCGGGCGATGGCAATCCGTTGGCGCTGGCCACCGGAAAATTCGTGGGGATAGCGATGACGGGTTGCTGGATCAAGCCCGACTTCACGCAGCACATCGATCACCGCCTGCTCGCGCTCGGCAGCATTCAAATCACTGTGCACCTGCAAGCCTTCGGCAATGATCTGCGCCACGCACAGGCGCGGACTGAGGCTGCCGAACGGATCCTGAAACACCACTTGCAGGCGTTTGCGTAGCGGCCGCAGTTGCTTGCCACTCAACTGCTCCAGCGCCTCACCTGCAAAGCGAATGCTGCCCTCGGCGTCGATCAGCCGCAAAATCGCCTGGCCCAAGGTCGACTTGCCCGACCCCGACTCACCAACAATCCCCAAGGTTTTGCCGCGCTGCAGATTCAAATCGATGCCCTTGACCGCCTGCAGCCAGGTCTTCGGCCGCAGCCCGCCACCACCCAGGCGAAAGCGCACATGCAGATCGCGCACCTGCAACAAATCCTGCGCCACATCCCGGCATAGCGCTTCGCCCCCCGGCTCGGCATTAAGCAACTCGATGCTGTAGGGATGCTGTGGCGCACGGAACAGTTGCTCGCACGGCGCCTGCTCGACGATCCGCCCACTGCGCATTACCGCCACTCGCTGTGCGATGGTGCGCACCAGATTCAGGTCATGGCTGATGATCAGCAGCGCCATGCCGAGCCGCTGCTGCAAGTCTTTGAGCAGCAACAGAATTCTGCGCTGCACCGTCACATCCAGCGCGGTGGTCGGCTCGTCGGCGATCAGCAGTTGCGGCTCGCAGGCCAGCGCCATGGCAATCATCACCCGCTGGCGTTGACCTCCGGAGAGTTGATGCGGATAGGCCTTGAGCCGTTCGCGCGGTTTCTGAATGCCGACCAGTTCCAGCAACTCAAGAATGCGCTCACGGGCTTGCGCGCCCGCCAGGCCTTTGTGCAGCGCCAGGCTCTCACCAAGTTGCCGCTCAATGGTGTGCAGCGGATTCAGCGAACTCATCGGCTCCTGAAAAATCATCGCGATCCGGTTGCCCCGTAACTGCCGCAGATAGCGCTCATGCACACCGAGCAGCTCTTCACCGGCATAACGAATGCTGCCATCGATCCGCGTGATGTTCGGGTCAAGCAATTGCAGGATGCTGTGGGCGGTCACCGATTTGCCGGAGCCAGACTCCCCGACCAGCGCCAGGCATTCGCCCGGACGAATATCGAGGTCGATGCCATGCACCACTGGCTGGCCGTTGAATGCCACACGCAGGTCGCGGATTTCGATCAGGTTATCGTTCATCTCAAGTCCTTGGATCAAATGCATCTCGGCAAGCCTCGCCGATGAACACCAACAGAGAAAGAATCAGCGCCAACGCAAAAAAAGCCGTCAGCCCCAACCACGGCGCTTGCAGATTGCTCTTGCCCTGACCGATCAGTTCTCCCAGTGAAGCACTGCCGGCGGGCATGCCGAAACCGAGAAAATCCAGCGCCGACAAGGTCGCGATCGCTCCGGTAAGAATGAACGGCAGATAGGTCAGGGTCGCACTCATGGCGTTGGGCAAAATGTGACGGCTGATCACCTGCGCATCGCCAACCCCCAGCGCCCGCGCGGCTTTCACGTATTCCAGACCGCGGCTGCGCAGGAACTCGGCGCGCACCACATCGACCAGACTCAGCCAGGAAAACAGCGCCATGATCCCCAACAGCCACCAGAAATTCGGCTCGACGAACCCGGACAGGATGATCAGCAGATACAACACCGGCAGCCCCGACCACACCTCCAGCAACCTTTGCCCGAGCAGATCGACCCAACCGCCGTAATAGCCTTGCAAGGCCCCGGCAGCAATGCCGATCAGCGCACTGGCGGCGGTCAGCGCCAGGGCAAACAGCAGCGACACCCGCGTACCGAAGATCACCCGCGCCAGCACATCCCGCGCCTGATCGTCGGTGCCCAGCCAGTTCTCGCCGCTCGGTGGACTCGGTGCCGGTTCAGTCAGGTCGTAATTCACCGTATCGAAACCGAACGGGATCGGCGCAAACCACATCCGCCCGCCCTGCCCCTCGATCAGTTGCCGCACCTGCGCGCTGCGATAGTCCGGCTGGAACGGCAGTTCGCCGCCGAAATCCTGCTCGGTGTAGCGCTTGAACGCCGGGAAGTACCACTGGCCCTGATACTCGACCATTAACGGTTTGTCATTGGCGATCAGCTCGCCGCCCAGGCTCAGGCCAAACAGCAGCAGAAACAGCCACAGTGACCACCAGCCACGCCGATGGGCCTTGAACCGCGTCCAACGGCGCTGTCCGATGGGAGATAGAGTCAACATCAGGCAGTCCTCGCGGTGAAGTCGATGCGCGGGTCGACCAGCGTGTAGCACAGGTCACCGAGCAGTTTTATCAGCAGGCCGAACAGGGTGAAGATGAACAGCGAACCGAACACCACCGGGTAGTCGCGCGACACGGCCGCCTCGTAGCTGAGACGGCCGAGGCCGTCGAGCGAGAAGATCACTTCGATCAGCAACGAACCGCCGAAAAACACCGTCACCAAAGCCTGCGGCAACCCGGCGACCACCAGCAGCATCGCGTTGCGAAACACGTGACCGTATAAAACCTGACGCTGGCTGAGGCCCTTGGCCCGTGCCGTCACCACGTACAGGCGCGAGATCTCGTTGAGAAAACTGTTCTTGGTGAGAATCGTCAGCGTGGCGAATCCGCCGATCACCAGCGCCGTGACCGGCAGCACCAGATGCCAGAAGTAATCGGCCACTTTGCCCCACGGTGACAGCTCCGCGAAGTTGTCCGAGACCAGCCCGCGCACCGGAAACCAGTCCAGCGCGGTGCCGCCGGCGAACACGATGATCAGCAGCAGTGCGAACAGAAAACCCGGCATCGCGTAGCCGATGATGATCGCCACGCTGCTCCAGACATCGAACGCCGAACCGTTGTGCACGGCCTTGCGGATGCCCAGCGGAATCGACACCAGATAAGTGATCAACGTGGCCCACAAGCCCAGCGACAAGGTCACTGGCAGCTTCTGCCAGATCAGTTCGGTGACGCTGGCACCACGGAAAAAGCTCTGACCAAAATCCAGCTGCGCGTAGCTCTTGAGCATCAGCCACAGGCGCTCACCAGCCGGTTTGTCGAAGCCGTACTGACGCTCGATGTCGGCCACCAGTTTCGGGTCGAGACCCCGGGTGGCGCGGGATTCGCCACCAATGGTTTCGACATGGCCACCGCCCACCGCCGCGCCGACACCAATGCCCTGCAACCGGGCAATCGCCTGTTCCACCGGGCCACCCGGCGCGGCCTGCACGATGACAAAATTGACCAGCAGAATGGCGAGCAAAGTCGGCACGATCAGCAGCAGACGCCGCAAGCTATAACCCCACATGGGCGTACTCCTTTTGCTGTTGCTGCATCTGCGCGGCCGTCAGCGCGGTCGGGCTGATTTCCCACCAGGTGTCGAGTCCGGCGTCGTACAACGGCGCCGTCGCCGGGCGGCCGAAACGGTTCCACCACACCGTGGAAATCCCCGGTGGGTAGTAATTGGGGATCCAGTAATAGCCCCACTGCAACACCCGATCCAAGGCATGGGCATGGCGCAGCAGGCTTTCGCGATTGTCGGCCTGCACCAGACCTTCGAGCAGGGCATCGACGGCCGGATCGCGCAGCACCATGTAGTTGTTCGAGCCGGGATCGTCGGCGCCGTCGGAGCCGAAGTAATTGAACATCTCGCGCCCCGGCGCCTGGCTCACCGGGTAGCCGACGACGATCATGTCGTAGTCGCGATTGCGCACGCGGTTGGTGTATTGCGCGGTGTCGACCTGACGAATATCGAAGCCGATGCCGATCTGCGCCAGGTTGCGCTTGAACGGCAGCAGCAGCCGTTCAAAGCCCTTCTGACCGTTGAGAAAAGTGAACTGCAGCGGCTCGCCATTGGCATTCACCAACTGATCACCACGGGGTTTCCAGCCGGCGGCTTCCAGCAGCTTCAAGGCCTGCAACTGCTCGGCGCGGATGTTGCCGCTGCCGTCGGTTTTCGGCGCTTCGAAGACTTGGGTAAACACCTCGTCGGGGATCTTGCCGCGCCACGGTTCGAGGATTTTCAGCTCCTCGGCATCCGGTAACTCGGTGGCCGACAACGCACTGTGCGAGAAGTAACTGCGCTGGCGCAGGTACATGCTGCGCATCATTTGCCGATTGCTCCATTCGAAATCCCAGAGCATGGCAATCGCCTGACGTACCCGGCGATCCTGAAACAGCGGTTTCTGCAGATTGAACGCGAACCCTTGCGAGCCCTGCGCGGCACCCGGCGCCAGATGTTCGCGAAGCAATCTGCCCTGCTCCAGCGCCGCCCCGGCATAGCCGATGGTGTAACTGGTCGCGGAAAATTCGCGGTTATAGTCGAAGCCGCCAGCCTTGAGCACCTGCCTTGCAACATCGGTATCGGCGAAGAACTCCACGCTCAAGTGATCGAAGTTATAGAGGCCGCGAGTGATCGGCAGATCCTTGGCCCACCAGTCGGCAACACGCTGGAATTTCACACTGCGCCCGGCATCCACGGCGCTGATCCGGTACGGGCCACTGCCCGGCGGGATTTCGAAACCGGCGCCCTCGGCGAAATTGCGCGTACGCCACCAGTGCTCGGGCAACACCGGCAGCGTCGCCAGATCCAGCGGCAAGGTGCGGCTGTCGTTGTTCTTGAAGTTGAAGCGCACTTGCGTCGGCGACTCCACCACGACGTCGGCGACATCACGAAACTGCTGGCGATATTTGAGGCTGCCCTGAGTGATGAACAGCTCGAAGGTGTAACGCACGTCTTCGGCAGTGATTGGCGTGCCGTCGTCGAACCGGGCCTTCGGATTGAGGTAGAAGCGCAGCCAGCGGCGATCTGCAGCCAGTTCCATCTGCTGCGCCACCAGGCCGTAGACGCTGTAGGGTTCGTCCTTGCTGCGATAGGCCAGCGGCGCGTAGAGCCAGCCGTCGATGTCGGCGACGCCGGTGCCTTTGTCGATGTAGGGAATCAGGTGATCGAACGGGCCGCTTTCCAGTGAAGAGCGGCGCAACGTTCCGCCCTTGGGAGCGTTGGGGTTGGCGTAGGCCAGGTGTTGAAAGTCCGGGGCGTATTTGGGGGCTTCGCCATAGACCGAGAGGGCGGGTTGCGGGGCGGCCCAACTGAATGGGCTTAGCAGCGCAAAAGCGCTGAACAGAATGAGCCTGGATAGCATTGGCAGATCCTTTTTGCACGGTGTTGCTACTGGCCTCTTCGCGAGCAAGCCCGCTCCCACAAGGAAGTTGTGCTCACCGCTGTTCCCCTGTGGGAGCGGGCTTGCTCGCGAAGGCGCCAGTACAGTCACCAAACGTCCTGCCTACCTGTGATGTGCAACAGGCCGGCGATTTTTATAGGGCAGGCTTTAGATCAATAAGTGACGAAAACCCGCCGCCTCTGGGCATTTTCAGAACTTGTAATTGACCCGCGTGTACAGCGTCCGGCCGAACGGGTCGCCGTATTTCGGGTCGTAGCCGCTCTGGAAGGTGTAGGTCTGGTTGCTGAACGGTGGCTCACGATCGAACAGGTTCTTCGCGCCGAGCGTTACGCTCAGGGTTTTGCGCCAGGTGTAGGTGCCAGCCAGATCCCAGACGTTGTACGAGCCAACGTAATCGTGGGTCTCGCGGTCGGAGTCGTGGTAGCCGCTGGTGTAGCGGTTGGTCAGGGCGATACCGTAGGGGCCATAGTTCCAGCTGCCGGTCAGGCTGTGGCGCCAGCGGGCCACGGCACCCGCCGAGGAGAAGTCGCCGCCGCGGAAATCGCCGAGCTTGTCGATGTAGTCGCCCTTGAGCTGCTGCTGGTACTCGTACCGACTGACATAAGTGCCCTGCAGGCCGATCCCGAAGTTGCCGTACGGAGTGCTCGGCAAACGGTAGTCGAAGCTGACGTCGACGCCATTGGTCTTGATCTTGCCGAGGTTGGCCAAGCCCGTGACGATGTGATCGATGGAACCGTCAGGCTTGCGAATCAGGCGGTCCGGGTACAGCTCCGGGTTCTCGAACACCGCCGATTCCGGAAACTCCGCGATCTGGTTGGCGATGTTGATCCACCAGAAATCCAGCCCGGTGGTCAGGCGTTCGAACGGCTGATAGACGAAGCCGAGGGTAACGTTGCGTGCGGTTTCCGGACTCAGGTCAGTGTTGCCACCGGTTCTGTTGTAGAACTGCTGGGCGCAGTCACGGTTGGCGATCCCGCCGTTGCTCGGGTTGCCGCCTGCGCACAGCCGAGGGTCGTTGTAGTTGGCGACCGTGAATGTGGTGAAGTTGGGGTTGTACAACTCGTACAGTGACGGCGCGCGGAAACCTTCACTGTAGGCGCCACGCACCACCAGTTCCTTGAACGGCTGGAAGCGGAACGAGTATTTCGGGTTGGTGGTGCTGCCAAAATCGCTGTACTTGTCGTGGCGCACGGCGGCGGACAATTCGAGGCTGTCGAGCACCGGCACGTTGACCTCGGCGTACTGCGCCGAGACGCTGCGATCCCCGGCGACACTGGCATTGGGGTCGACACCCAGGCTCTGCACGTCGGCGGCGAACTGGGCGAAGTCCTGATGGAAATCTTCCTTGCGGTATTCGCCACCCAGCGCCAGCGCTGAAGGGCCGGCACCGAACCAGTCACCGATCTCGCGGCTGACACGCCCGTCAATCGCCTTCACGCGGCCGACCGCCGTGCCGTAATCGCCGTCTACGGAATTGGCTGCCAGCAGCGCCTGCCCGGCAGCCGTCTGCGCACCGAACGGGTTGATGATGCCATTGGCAATGCCGGCGCTGACGGCGCGGTCGTTGACATAGCCGGCCTCGATGCTATTGACCACTTTGTTCTGGTTGTACGACGCACCGACGTTGTAGTCCCAACCGACCACGCTGCCGTCAAAGCTCAGCAGCAAACGCTGCCCGGTGTTGTCGTCTTCATGCTGACGGGCGCCGACAGCACTTTCGCGCCAATTCACATCGACCGGCTGCGTCGGGTCGAGAGCGAAGCTGTTCGGGGCTGGGGTAATGCCGTTACCGGGATAAAACGCCGTGCCGGGATTGACCTGGTTACCCATCAACGTGCCGGGACCGATCTGCGTGCGGTTTTCGTTGCGCGCCCAAAAGTATTCGAGGCTGACGTTGTGGTCGTCCGAAAGCTTGCCGGTTGCTTTGGCGAAGGCCGAGGTCTTCTCGGTTTCCGGCACCAGGTCGAGGTAGTTCCACAGACTCTGGCGGCAGATGCCATTGCGCGCCAGCAGGCCCGGGGCGTTGCATCCGGAACTGGCCAGCGGGTTGGTGGCGTTGCTGCCCTGGCTCCAGTTCGCCGGTGATGCAGTGCCGGAGGTGTAGTCGAGGCCGCGTCCAGGCTGATAGTTGTAGGTGTAGCCACGATCCTCGGCAGCCAGGCGTTGCTGCTTGTCATAACTGACCACGCCGAACACGTTGAAACGGTCATCCTGCAAATCGCCAAAACCCCAACTGCCGCTGAAATTACGACTTTCACCACCGCCGGCATGGGTCGGCGTGTCGTAGTTGGTGCTGAGCTGCCCTTCGGTGAGGCTGGTCTTGGTGATGAAGTTGATCACCCCGCCGATCGCATCGGTGCCGTACAGCGCCGAGGCGCCATCACGCAGCACCTCGACACGATCGATGGCGGCGAACGGGATGGTATTCAGGTCAACCCCGGAACCATTGATCGCATTGGTCGCGTTGTTGCTCAGCCGCCGACCATTGAGCAGCACCAGGGTCTTGTTCGGGCCGATGCCGCGCAAATCCGCATACGACGCACCGCCGCTGCTCGAACCCACCGAACGCCCCGAGCCGACTGAAGACTGGTTTGCGGAAATCCGGTTCACCAGTTCTTCGGTGGTGGTCACGCCCTGCTCGCGCAGTTCTTCAACTCGCAGAATGGTGACCGGCACCGCTGTTTCAGCATCGACCCGGCGAATCGCCGTGCCGGTGACCTCGACTCGTTGCAGCTGGGTTGTCGGCTCGTCAGCGGCGACGGCCGGCAAGGTGTTGATTGCCAGCAGCAAGGCCAGGCTCAAACGAGATCGAACGGGTAAAAAATGGATCATGAACAGCCATCCCTGCGTTTTGGTTTATGCAGGGATGTGCAATGGACAGCAGCGTTTTATAGAGCCCGATTTAGACCGTTGGGTGATGAGGTTATGCAAAAAACGGCAGGCGTGGATCAAGCCAGTTCCCTCTCCTTCAGCAACCGGGTATCCAGCCCAAACCGCTCTTGGGAAACCATCTTGAACTGCCCCTCTGCCAATTCGCAGCTCACCAGCAGATTCCAGGAGTGCCGGGTCGCCGCCGAGGGGATCAGCACAAACGGATGCTCAGCGAGTAACGCATCGGCAAACAGTTGTTGATTGGGTGAAGGCTTTGCGGGGCTCAACCAGTAAGGATTCGGCACCTCCTCCGGCTGGACGATTTTCACTTTTGCTTCGCTGATGACCTCAAAGCACGTGAGTACATAACGTTCGCTGTCGAGCGCATCAAAACTGCGATTGGCTGCCACTTCCAGAATTGCCGAGGACGGATCGACTGATGCATAAACGACTCGCCGCCCGGGTATGTTCCATCGGCCACCATTGAGATTCGAACCCATCCCGCTGTCCCACGTCCCTCCGTAAATCTCGGGGTCCAGCCGCCAGGCATACCAATGCTCGTCCCAGGGCAAGGGATTCATGGGTAAACCCCGTATATCAGCTGCCCCAGATACTGCTCCACCATCTGAAACCCCAGTGAGTGACGGATAAACTCGATGGGTACGCGACCGCTCAGGTAGGTGCTGGGTTTGCGCAGCCACTCTTCGGCCCGTGACTGCCTCCCGAAGGCGTGAATGGCCTTTTCCAGCACCAAGGCATATTGATAGGCGACGACGCTCTGCTGGGGATCAAGCCGTACCGGTTTACCTTCCTTCAGTAATCGCCGTACGGTTCTGACCGACTTGCCGGTGATACGTTTGACCATATCGCCTTGCAGATACAGTTCAGAGGTTGAAAGCATGTTGACGACATCGTTCAGCTCAAAACCTTCGTCGGTAAGTTGAACGATCAGAAAGGCGTCGTCACCTATGTTCTGGCCATGCACGAGCAAGTCGACAGGTTTGCCCTCGGCCCTCTTCACACCCGTCAGCCGGGGTATCCTGACGCTGGGCATCGCGACATCCTCCACGGGGCATCTGGCACGATCGTCACGCCATTGAAGGCGATGGGAATAAGCAGGCGTTTCGTATTCGAGGTGATGAGTTCGCATGATCCATCCGTTATCAGAGGCCTGAGCGTCCAGGCCATGTACGACTTCAATGTCATGTCCGATGCTATAGATCGCGCTTCCGACGACCAACCTGAGAATGTCGTCGGAAATATCCCCACTTATGCGAAAACCCCACCTGTTTCCGTAGGACGTTACGGACGAATAACGCGTGCTCAACTGCCGAAGTGATAACTCACATCCAGCCACCACTGCCGCCCGTACGGGTCATAGTTACCGGTCGGGTAATACGGCCAGCCGGCCGAGTCATCGTGCTTGATCTGGTTGAGCACGTTGTTCACGGTCAGGCCGACACTGGCGCGGTCATTGAGCTTGTAGCGCGCACTGGCATTGAACACCGTCCATGGCGACAGACGCCCGTCGCCCGCGCCGTTGGTCACCGAGCCATAGCGAATGCCCATCAGCGTCGCCGTGGCTTTCTGGTAATCCCAGGTCAGACTGGCGTTGACCTTGCTGCGCCAGTCGTAGTTGGTTCGCGAAGTGCGCCAGTCCTGAGTCGGCGCCTCGTCGGACTCCTTGTAGAAATGCGACAGCACCAGGGTGTAGCCCAGCGCCGAGCTGAATGCGCCGTACTGGCCGGCCCCCCAACGAATGTTGCTCTTGAAGTCCAGGCCGCTGACCCGCTCGCTGGCGGCATTGATCGCATTGACTCGCACCCGTTGCAACTGGTTGGGATCGATAGCGGCATTGCCCGGGTTGCGGTCGATGCGCGCCAGGGTCGACTGGCAGTTGGCCGAGTTGATGTCCTGGGTGCCGTTGCGGCATTCGTTCTCTTGTTGCAGCAGGCGGTTTTCGTCGACGGTGGTCAGCAGGTCGTCGATCTCTACACGCCAGAAATCGGTGGAGAAATCGAAATTGCGCGACGGTGACCAGACAAAACCATAGGTCCAGGATTTACCGCGTTCGGACTCAAGGTCCGGGGTACCGCTCTGGGTGTAGTCGACCCGCCCGCGATCACACGCACCCTGCACACCCTGGCTGCAACCGTAGTAGTCGATCTGCGCCGGGTAGTAACCGTTGCTGTCGGACTGGTAGATGTAGTTCAGGTCCGGTGCGCGGAAACTGGTGCCATAGCTGCCGCGCAGCAACAGGCTGGTGGCCGGACGCCATTCAAGCCCAAGGTTATAGGTCTTCTGCTGCTCGCTGCGGCCACTGAATTTGTACTGGTCCCAACGCCCAGCAGCGGTGGCCAGCACGGTGTCGGTCAGCGGAATGCTGAACTCGCCACCGGCCGCATAGCGCTTGCGCGAACCGCCGGAGCTTTGTGCCGGGCTCACGCCATAGAAAGTGCCGTCATTCAGACCGTCGTCCGGGTCGACGCGATATTCCTGCTTGCCCGCCTCCAGCACACCGGCAAATCCGACCGGGCCGGCCGGCAAGTCAAACAGATCGCCGTTGACCGAGGCGTTGTAGCTGGTGGAAACCGACTTGCTGTTCTGGGTCAGGTTGCTGCGAAACTGATCCCATTCCTGTGGCGTCAGTGGGCGATCGAGACGCGAGGCATCGGGAGCGAACACCGGGTAACCGTTACGTGTGCCCAATTGCGGGCCGAGGTAGAAATCCTGAATCGATGACAGCGGTGTGTAGCGCGTGGTTCTGACGCTGCGGTATTCCGAGCGGTTGGCGGCCAGATCGTAGTTCCAGCCGGTGTCGGCGATCTTGTCCGAGAGGCCGAGGGTGCCGGTCCACGACGTGTCGGTCCATTTGCTGTTGTTGCTGGTACGGCCACCGATTTCCTCTTCTCCGTAACGGCGATACCAGCGCTCAAGATTGCCGCTGTTCTGGTTGATGAAATCCGGTGAGGTGAAGGTCGGGCCCCGGGTGTTGTTCTGGATGTGATCGAGGCCATACATCAGGTCGGCAAACACCTGGCCGCTATCGCTGAAGTGCCACGTGCCTCGGGTGTAGCCGTCGTAGTTTTCCTTTTGCGTCTGAATGGTCCAGTAATCGTTGTACATCTGATCGGTGCGGCAGCGCCCGCCGTTGTTCAACAGCTTGTTGTCGAAGGTGCCTTGATAGGCACCGCAACCGGGGCCAAGGTAGCGGTTGTTGCTCAGGTCGCGACGGTAACCGACGTCCGCCATCGGGCCACTCTGCATGAAGCCTCGGTCGTCGGCCCAGATCGGATCGCGGTTGGTCAGCTCCAGGCCGAACAAGCCGTCGAAGTCGCCCCAACTGCCGCCGCCGCTGATTTGCAGGCGCTGATTGTCGCCACCGCCACGCTCGCTGGTGCCGCCCTTGAGGTTGACGTCAATGCCATTGATCTGCTTCTTGAGGATGATGTTGACCACCCCGGCAATCGCGTCCGAACCGTAGATCGCCGAGGCGCCGCTGCTGAGGATTTCGATGCGTTCGATGACCGCCGAGGGAATGTTCGCCAGGTTGGTGAAGTTGACCTTGCCGTCGTAAGGGGTCGGGTAATCGGCGACGCGTCGGCCGTTGATCAGCACCAGTGTGTGATTGGGGCCAAGGCCGCGCAGGTTGATCGCACTGGCCGCCGGCTGCCAGGTGTTGCCATAGTCTTCGCCCTGGGTCATGCCGGTGTTTTGCGTCTGGGTCGCCAGGGCGTCGTAGACGTTCTTGTAGCCGCGCGCTTCCATCTCTTCGTGAGTGATGACGTTGACCGGGGTCGCACCATCGCTTTGCGCGCGAGCGATCCGCGAGCCGGTGACAGTGACTTTTTCCATGCGGTAATCGGCGCTGGTCGCTGGGGCCACGGCGCTGACTTTGGCCGCCACCGGCGTGTTCGCCTCGCCTTCGCGCACACTCAGGCCCTGGGCGCTCTGCTCGACTTGCAGGCCGCTGCCAAGCAACGCCTTCTCGACTGCCTGACGTCCGCCCAGCGCACCGCGCACCGCACTGCTGCGCTTGCCTTGCACCAGATTCTGGCTGAACGAGATCGGGACGCCGGTCTGACGCGAGATGTCCAGCAGGACCTCATCGAGCGGGCCGCTGGCGATGTCGAAGGTGTACACCTGGGCGGCAGAATCCTGCGCATGAACCACTGTCGGTCCGAACCCCATCGCCAGTGCGGCGGCGAGGGTCAGGCGCGGTAATTGTTGTTTGAATGAAATCATCAAGGGCTTCCCTGTTGAAGGCGTCTGCAGGGAATGAGCAGCGGGCCGGCGCTTTTTATAGGCCGGCGATTAGGCCAAGAAGTTATGACGCTATAACCGTGCACCGATGCTGACCCAGTACGGGTTGTGCCAGGTGACGCGGATCGGCAGCGAGCGCTCCAGCAGTTGCAGGGTGCGGTCGCTATCGTCCAGCGGATAGAGACCGCTCAGGCGCAGATCGGCCACTTCGGGGCTCAGGTGCAGGATGCCGCGTCGGTATGGGCGCAGGCCGTCGATCACTTCGCTCAACGGTCGGTCGCGCACTTCCAGGCGACCTTGTACCCAGGCGCTTTCCTGCCCTGTACTGCGCTCCAGAGCCAGAATGTCCTGTGCGTTGAACCGCAGACTCTCCCCCGCCTCCACCACCTGCCGCGCACCGCCGGCGGTAACCACTTCGACCTGCGAGTGCAGCATCACCAGGCGGGTGAAATCATCGTTTTGTTGCACGAGGAATTTCGTCCCCAGCGCACGCATCCGACCGTGCTCGGTCTCGACCACGAATGGCCGCGCAGGATCCTTGGCGACATCCACCAACAACTCGCCCGTACGCAATGCCAACAAGCGCTGAACCGCATCGAATTGCGTCACTACGCGCGTCCGCGCATTCAGGCTCAGCGCACTGCCATCCTCCAGAGTGAAATCGCGCCGTTCGCCGGTGCCGGTCGCCAGTTCACCGGCTTCCGGCAGCCAGCCGTAGCGACGCCCGAGCAACCCGGCCAGCACCGCGATGCCGAGCACACTCAAGCTGCCGCTGAGAAAGCGCCGTCGACTCGACGGTGCGTTCAGGCTGTGCAGCAGGCTGTTACGCGGCAGCCCGCGCAAGGTCGGATTACGCAGCAGGTTCAGGCCGCCGCCCATTTGCTCGATGATCCGCTGGTGCCTTGGGTCGGCCGCGCGCCACGCTTCGAACGCGGCACGCTCGCCTGCGCTGGCCTCGCCGGACTGCAACAGTGCCATCCACTGCGCCGCCTCGTCGATCACCGCTTCGTCCGGCCTCATGCCTGCATCGCCTGATAGCAACGCTTGAAGGCCTCGACCATGTACTGCTGCACCCGGCTGGTGGAAACCCCCAGCCGTTCGCCGATTTCGCTGTAGGTCAAACCGTCGAGCTGATGGTAGAGAAACGCGGCTTTGGCCTTGGCCGACAAACCGTTGAGCAGGCGATCGACCGCCAGCAGCGCCTCGATCACCAGCGCCCGCTCCTCCGGCGATGGATGCACCGGTTCCGGCGCCAGTGCCAGGCTTTCCAGATAGGCGCGTTCCAGGTCCTGGCGGCGCCAGCCTTCATAGACCAGCCGCCGGGCGATGGTGGTCAGCAGCGCCCGCGGCTCGCGAATGGCGGTCGGGTCCGGCAGGGCCAACACCCGTAGAAAGGTTTCCGATGCGATGTCTTGTGCACTGTGCGGGCAACCCAGCGTGCGGCCAACGGCAGCGCACAGCCAGCGATAGTCCTTTTGGAACATTTGCCCAATCATCCGGTAATGCGGGTTTTGAACATCACCCATGTCTTGCTCCCTGAAACGGGTCCCACCCGCTGCGAAAAACCATCGTTCTGCCGGGATCGTCCGGCTCCAGATCAGGGGGCGACTGTGCAATAGCGCTGCTTACATTTGAAGTAATTAAAAATCAGGATAAGCAAACTATTGAGAATAAGACGCGCCGTCGCCGCAGAAATATTGACTGACACAACGTTGATCCCGGTCAGTTGCCCGCCCTGAAGCACTCTCTAATCTGCGCGCTCCATCGAACGCCAAGGACGGCTCACCGGGAGCCCGCGGCTATCCCTTCAAGGAAGAAAACCATGCGATCACTGAAGATTATTCTGCTGTCCTCGGCATTCAACGGCCTGACCCAACGCGCCTGGCTGGAGCTGCGCCAGGCCGGGCACTCGCCCAGCGTTGTGGTGTTCACCGATGAAGCCTCGGTGTGCGAACAGATCGAACACAGCGGCGCCGATCTGGTGATCTGCCCGTTCCTCAAGGACCGCGTGCCGCATGCGCTGTGGAGCAATGCCCGGCGTCCGGTGGTGATCATCCACCCCGGAATCGTCGGCGATCGTGGCGCCAGCGCGCTGGATTGGGCGATCAGCAATGAACTGACGCGCTGGGGCGTGACCGCCCTGCAAGCGGTGGAAGAAATGGACGCCGGCCCGGTCTGGGCCACCTGCGAATTCAATCTGCCCTCGGGCCTGCGCAAGTCCGAGCTGTACAACGGTCGGGTCAGCGATGCGGCGATTCGCTGTATTCGTGAAGTGGTCGAGAAATTCATCGACGGCGTGCAACCGGTCGCACTGGATTACACCGACCCCAAAGTCCGCGGCCGCTTGCAGCCGAACATGAAGCAGGACGACCGTACCTTCAGCTGGCACGACTGTTCGCGCTTCATCAAACGCTGCATCGACGCCGCCGACGGCCAGCCCGGGGTATTGGCGAGTCTGGCCGGCGGGCAGTATTACGTGTACGACGCGCACCTCGATCAGCGCACCGGCATTCCCGGCAAGATTCTCGCCGTGCATGACGACGCGGTGCTGGTCGCGACCGGCGATCACAGCTTGTGGATCGGCTCGCTGCGGCGCAAACCGCTACCCGGCGAAGAAACCTTCAAGCAACCGGCGCGGCATGTGCTGGCCGGGCAATTGGCCGGCGTACCCACCCTTGACTGGTCGATTGCCAGCCAGCCGTTCAGCGACGAGGCCTATCAGCCGATCCGCTATCGCGAATCCGGGCATGTCGGTGAGCTGACGTTCGAGTTCTACAACGGCGCGATGAGCACCGAACAGTGCCAGCGCATGGTCGAGGCGCTGCGCTGGGCCAAGTCTCGGGACACTCGCGTGCTGTTGATCAAGGGCGGGCGCGGCAGCTTCTCCAACGGTGTGCACCTGAACGTGATCCAGGCCGCGCAGGACCCGGGGGCCGAAGCGTGGGCGAATATTCAGGCGATCGACGATGTCTGCGCCGAACTGCTCAGCGCGCGGCAACTGGTGGTCAGCGGGGTGACCGGCAATGCCGGGGCCGGCGGCGTGATGCTGGCGCTGGCCGCCGACATCGTGTTTGCCCGCGCCGACATCGTGCTCAATCCGCATTACAAGAGCATGGGCCTGTATGGCTCGGAATACTGGACCTACAGCCTGCCCCGCGCCGTCGGCCCGGCGATGGCCGAGCAACTGACCCAGGCCTGTCTGCCAGTCAGTGCCACGCAGGCGCTGCAACTGGGCATGGTCCAGGAAATCGGCCCGCGCTGCCCGGATGAGTTTTCGCTGTGGCTGCTGCAGAAGGCCAACGCAACGCTGAGCGATCCGACCTACGCCGCCGTGCGCGAGCGCAAGTTGCGGGTCGATCAGGCGCTGATCCAGCAGTGCCGGGAAAACGAACTGCAGGAAATGCAGGAAGACATGCTCTACAACCGCAACCAATTTGCCGAGAAGTGCCGCCACTTCGTCTACAAGCGCAAGGCCTGCGGCACACCGGCGCGGTTGGTGGAAGACTGGGCGCGGGTGCGCAAGGTTGAGTTGGCGGGTTGATCTTCACCGCCCACCACAGCCTCATCGCTGGCAAGCCAGACTCCCACAGGTTTCTGCGGCGCTCACAAATCTTGCGTCCGACACAGTACTTGTGGGAGCTGGCCTGCCAGCGATGGCGGTGTGTCAGGCGGCACTGATTTGACAGACCTTCCGCCATCGCGAGCAGGCTCACTCCTACACGGTTCTGCGGTGGCCATCGATTTCGCGAACGATACAACCCCCCTGTAGGAGTGAGCCTGCTCGCGATGAACGATGACGCGGTGGCGAGCCGGCACTTACAATGCGCGCACCTCAGACACCGGCCCGCCCATGGACATCGATCTCGCCCGCACCTTTCTGGAAATCGTTCGCCACGGCAGTCTCGCTGCGGCGGCGCAGAAGCTGTTCGTCACGCAGACGGCGATCACCGCCCGGGTGCAGAAACTTGAAAGTCAGTTGGGCAGTACGCTGTTCGTGCGCAACCGTGCCGGGGCGAAACTGACCGCCAATGGCGAAGCCTTCGTGGTCTATGCCAATCAACTGGTGCAGACCTGGGAAGCCGCGCGGCGCGACCTGCCGCTGCTGGACGGTTATCACAACGTGCTGCACATCGGCGGCGAAGTCAGCCTGTGCAATCCGTTGATGCTCAGTTGGGCCGCCGAACTGCGCGAGAAGATCCCCGGGCATGCCCTGCGCATGGAAATCCGCGACGGCGAAAACCTCCTGCGTCAACTCGAACTTGGTGTGCTCGATGCCGCACTGGTCTATCAGCCCGAATACTGGCCGGGCCTGCAGGTCGAGCAGGTGTTGGAAGAGAAGTTGATTCTGGTGCGTGCGCCGAACCGCCCGGATCCCTACGTCTACATCGACTGGGGGCCGGATTTCCGTCGGCAACACGACGCCGCCCTGCCGGACAAGGCCAAAGCAGCGCTGAGTTTCAACCTCGGCCCGCTGGCCCTGCAATACATCCTCGAACACGGCGGCAGCGGCTACTTCCGCACGCGCGTGGTACGCAGCTATCTGGAAACCGGCGCGCTGGAAGCGGTGACCAAAGCCCCGGAATTCGGTTACCCGACCTATCTGGTGTACGCCCGCGAACGTGACTCGGCGACGCTGCAGCAGGCCTTCGATCTGCTGCGCCAGGTGATCGCCACCGATGACGACTGGTCGCAACGCTGGAACCCGTTGAGCTGAATCGGCCGCTTTACACCGGAGCATGGCGCAAGTGACCTCAAGGTGCGGCCTGCACAAACGGCCGGATCGGCTAATCTGCCGGGTATAACAACAATACCCACAGGTGAACGCAGTGAGGCAGACCACCGAGGCATTCCGCAGCCGCTACCGTGCGGCCATTCATCCGTTGTACAACCCGTGGCTGCACGGCGCCTTCGTGCTGCTGTTCGGCGTGCTGGCGATCGGCGCATTCTGGAGCAGCGCGCATCAGGTACAGCCGCTGGAATGGCTGAGCGTGCCGCTGACCCTGCTGTTCTTCAACTTCGGCGTGTACATGGTTCATCGCCATCTCGGCCATCACAAAAAGACTTTCGCCAAGCTGTTCTACGCCCGGCACGCCGGCGATCATCACAGCTTTTTCACCCCCGGCCACATGACCTATGACGGCGCTCGCGACTGGCGGGTGATTCTGTTTCCGGCCTGGCTGATCGTGGTGCATACGCTAGTCATTACCCTGCCGTTGTGGTGGCTGCTTGCGCAGCTCAACACCAATGTCGCCGGGCTGTTCGGCGGCTGCATGGTGCTGGGCTATCTGGCCTACGAGGTGTTTCACGCCTGCGAGCATTTGCCAGCGCACAACCTGCTGACCCGCCTGCCGTGGATCCGTCAGATGCGTCATCTGCATGAGTTGCATCACCGTCGCGAGCGCATGCAGGAACGCAATTTCAATATCGTTTTCCCGCTGATGGATTACCTGTTCGGCACCCTGTACTGGGAGCCGCAACCCGCCCCGTTGCGCTATTCGAGATCGCCCATGACCCGCATGCAGCACCAGATCGACATCGCCGGCGAGCCGATTGCCGTGCTCCGCTACGCCGCCAGCGTCAGCCACTGGCCAGAGTGGCACCCGTCGTCGCTGAAAATCGACGGCCCGCAAGGCCCGCTGCATGCCGGTGCGCGTTTCGAAGAAGACATTCATGCCGGTGGGCGCGCCGGCCATTTGCGCTGGGAAGTCACCGAGTACCTGCCCGGTCGACGCTGGTGCGCAAAAGCGCGCGGCGATCACGGTTTATCGCTGCTGCTGACCTACGAATGCGCGGCAGAAGCCGATGGCACGCGGTTCATGCGCACCCTGGATTACCAATTCGATGGCCTGGGCATGCGCCTTGCCAATCGCTTGTTGCTCAAGCGCCGCATCGAACGTGAATCGGCGACCTCGATGCAGGCCCTGCGCAGTATGGCGCTCAGACACTTGGCGCTGACGGGGCACCGTTCATGAAGCGCCTGCTGTCAGTGCTGGTGATCCTCGTCATCGCGTTTCTGCTGCTGATGCCGACCAAGGTGCAGCCGGTGGCGTGGAAGCCGCCAGCGGCGCCGTCTCTGAGCGAAGGGCCGTACGCGGAAAACCAGCGGCTCAAGGACGCTGAACAGGTTGGCCCGGGTGATATCGACGGCCCCGAAGCACTGCTGCTGGAGGGCGACTTCCTGATCACCGGCCTGCATGACGGGCGACTGATCCGCACCAGCCTCGATGGCAAGGAGCGCAAGGTGCTGACCGACACCGGCGGCCGGCCGCTGGGTCTGGCGCGACATCCCAATGGTTTGCTGGTGATCGCCGACGCGGTCAAAGGTCTGCTGTCGCTCGACGCCCAGGGTCGGTTGATTCCTCTGACCACCGAGGCCAATGGCTTGCCCTTCGGTTTTACCGACGATGTGGCGATCGACAAGTCCGGGCACTACGCCTATTTCAGCGACGCCAGCAGCCGCTGGGGCTATGGCCATGACAGCGAAGCAATCATCGAACACGCTGGCGACGGCCGTTTGCTGCGTTATGACTTTCAGACCGGCAAGACCAGCGTACTCCTCGACAAACTGGAGTTTGCCAACGGCGTGACCCTCGGCCCGGATGACGCCTATGTGCTGGTCAACGAAACCGGCGCCTACCGCATCAGCCGCTACTGGCTGACGGGGCCCAAAGCCGGGACCCACGACCTGTTCATCGACAACCTGCCCGGTCTGCCGGACAACCTCGCATTCAACGGCAGCAACCGCTTCTGGGTCGCGCTCTACGCGCCGCGCAGTGCCTTGCTCGATGGCACCGCCCGGCATCCGTTCGTGCGCAAGATGATCGTGCGCGCGCTGACGGTATTGCCCAAACCGGTGGAGAAGCGCGGGTTTGTCCTGGGGCTGGATCTTGAGGGCAAGGTGATCGCCAATCTGCAGGACGCCAGCAGCGGTAATTACTCGCCGATCACCACGGCGCGGGAATATGGGGACTGGCTGTATCTGGGGTCGCTGAAGGCCTCGCACATGGCGCGATTGCCACTGGCGGATGCATTGAAGTGAGTCCGGGCCAATGTGGGAGCGAGCCTGCTCGCGAAGGCGGTGTGTCAGGCAACAATGATTTCGCCTGTGCAGGCCTCTTCGCGAGCAAGCCCGCTCCCACAGGGGGATTACATTCCAGTTGTAGGAGTGAGCCTGCTCGCGATAGCGGTCTATCAGTTGCCCGACCTGTCGAATTTGTCCGGATCTTCGTCTTCAGGCAGATCCTCATCCGGCTCTTCGGGGTGGGTGGTGGTGTGTGCCGGGCTGTTCGGTTCGGGATGCGTGGGCACCGGGTCGAAGCCGCCCTGCTCTTCACTGGGGAATCTGGGTGTGTTCATGGGGCACCTCGCAATGAGTCGGTAAGTGAAGACTCTGTACATTCGAGGTGCCGGTCGGGAGCTGCGTTCAGTCATTTCACCATCGCGGATCGGTGAAGCGACTGACGGTCAGGATCGAGCCTGTAACTGCGCGACGATCTTGTCTTTGACCTGCAAGCGTTTCTCTTTGAGCTTTTTCAGTGTGTCATCGCTGGGTGCATCCGAGGTCGCCGTCTCGGCCTTGACTACTTCGGCGTCCGCCTGGGAGTACTTGTTGATCAGCGCATCCAGAAACGGATCCTCGGTGCGTTTTTGCTGGACCTCTTCCTTCGTTAGCTTCAAATCCTGATACAGGTCATGAGTCACCGGCATGGAACACCTCCGTCAGTTGATCGGCAGCCAACGCGACCGATTGCGCTGGCAGTTATCAGAATGGCCTTGGTCGGGCCGTTCTGTCGACCTCCTGTCAGACCAGCGGTGGCCGTTCGTCGCCCTGTCGGAAACGCGATCAAACCTTTTCCCGCTCCACTCCCTCCATTGCATAACGTCAACAAAAACCTGTGTGGAGAAACATCAATGGACGGATTCAACCTGCGTCATCTCGTTTTGGCTGTCGCCCTGAGCACCGGCATGGGCAGTGCCTTCGCCGCCACCTCGAACAGCTTTGTCGACAACGCCGCAGCCGGTGGCATTTCCGAGATCGAAACCAGCCGTCTCGCCCTGGAAAAAAGCCAGTCGGCCGACATCAAGGCCTTCGCCAACATGATGATCACTGACCACAGCAAGGCCAACGATGAGCTGGCCAGCATTGCCCAGGCCCATGACATCAAGGTTCCGGACACCACCACTCTGGTCAAGCAGGCCAAGGAAAAGATCCTCGACATGCGCGATGAATCGTTCGATGCGGCCTACGCCAACAATCAGGTCAAGGCCCACGAAGAAACCATCGAGCTGTTCAAGAAAGAGGCCAACACCGTGACCGACGACAAAGTCAAAGGCGCCCCCGAGCTGAAGGCCTTTGCGCAGAAAATGCTCCCGGCATTGGAAAAACACCTGACCGCCGCCAAAGAGTTGCAGGCCAAACACCCGAGCAAATAGACCGGGCGCTGCACACTAAAAAGGCCGCATTCATTGAATGCGGCCTTTTGTCGTTTCAGAGCGATTTAACCGCCGTCGGTGTCGATGTCGGCATCGGTTTCTTCACCGGGCTTCGGACGATCAGGCTCAGGTTCAAACCCCGGGCTGAACTCGTTGTCGTTATCGGTGTGTTTGTTCTTCTGATCCACCGCCGGATCGGCGCTCTGCGCCTGCTCGGTACTACCCGTGGGTTGCGTTGGCGGGCTTTGTCCCGGCACTTGCGGGTCGATGGCCGGGTCGTTGCGATTGATCGGTTCTGAACCCTGGTTCTGTTGTTGCTTGGTTTGCTCGTTCATGGCTACCTCGTTTTTCACTACCGGCGCGACTGAAACCGGCCGGCCTTGAAGATTCGAAGCCTGGGTAGCGCCAACGTTCAAAACATCGCTGGTTGCCAACTCGCTAACTAGAATACCGTTGCGTTCCATGCCTCAGATCAAAAATATCCTTCCGGACTCGAACAACTATTTCGAACGGCAAAGGTCACTGACTTCGCACCGGTCATTTTTTACAGAACCGGCCCCAATACGCTACGGAGCAACAGGCACATGGCAGCACTGCAGAACAGCACACTCGATGCGATGAAGAACAAACAACCACAACTGCTGGGCGAATGGATCAACGGACTGGAAGCCAGCGGCGCCAACCGCAACCTCAAAGAACACGACCTGCAACAGCAGACCAGCGAATTCCTGCAACTGGTGATCAACGGCCTGCAGGACGACAATGGCACCAACATCAATGCGCCGGGCTGGGAGTCCACCCGCCAGTTCCTCGAAAAGCTCTCCCATAGCCGTGCCCTGCTCGGTCAGGATTCGCAACAGACCGCCAGTTTCATCTTCGCCCTCAAAGGCCCGCTGTTCTCCCTGCTGCAAAGTCACTACCGCGAACAACCCGCGCTGCTGGCCGAACAACTCTGGGAAATTTCCGAGTTGTTCGACGCCTTCGGCTTGCACACCATCCGCACCTTCCAGAAATCCCGCGAGGCGGTGATCAAGCGTCAGCAGGAAGAACTGCTGGAGCTGTCCACTCCGGTGGTCAAGCTGTGGGACGGCGTGCTGGCGCTGCCAATGATCGGCACCCTCGATTCGCAACGTACCCAGGTGGTGATGGAATCGCTCCTGCAACGCATTGTCGACACCGGTTCGGAAATCGCCATCATCGACATCACCGGTGTGCCGACCGTCGACACGCTGGTCGCCCAGCACCTGCTGAAAACCGTGACCGCGATTCGTCTGATGGGCGCCGACTGCATCATCAGCGGCGTACGTCCGCAAATCGCCCAGACCATCGTCCACCTCGGCCTCGACCTGCAAGGTGTGGTGACCAAGGCGAACCTGGCCGACGCACTGAAACTCGCCCTCACCCGCCTGGGCATCAGCCTCGGCCAAGCGGTCTGAGCCGATGGAACGTATCCCGATTCTCCAAATGGGCAAGTTCCTGCTGGTCACCATTCAGGTCGACATGCATGACCAGCTCGCCCTCACGTTGCAGGACGACTTGTCCGAGCGCATCAGCAACACCTCGGCGCGTGGCGTGCTGATCGACATCTCGGCGCTGGACATGGTCGACTCGTTCATTGGCCGGATGATCAGCACGATTTCCGCCCTGTCGAAAATCATGGACGCCGAAACCATGCTGGTCGGCATGCAGCCGGCGGTGGCGATCACCCTGGTCGAGCTCGGCCTGACCTTACCGGGTGTCAGCACCGCACTGAACGTCGAGCGCGGGATGAAACTGCTGCAGGAACGAGTAAACCGGCAATGACCGTACGCAGCAGCGGTACTCAACCCATCCATATCGAGCAGGATGTCGTGCTCGCACGCCAGACCGCCCGCAAACTGGCCACCGAATGCGGGATGCGCCTGATCGACCTGACCAAAATGGTCACGGCGGTCAGCGAACTGGCCCGCAACACCATGGTTTACGGTGGCGGCGGCGACATGGACTGGCAGATTCTCGATGAAGATCACAAGGTCGGTCTGCGCTTGACGTTCCGCGACGAAGGCCCCGGTATTGCCGATATCAAACTGGCGATGACCGACGGCTGGACCTCCGGCAGCGGCATGGGCCTGGGCCTGACCGGGGCAAAACGCCTGGTCGAGGAGTTCGAATTGGACACCGAGCCCGGCAAGGGCACGCGAATAACGATCACCCGATGGACATGAATATTGCAGGGTCGTTGACCCAGGTGCTGCTGATCGAAGACAGCAGCCAGATCGGCCATGCCCGGCGCACCGCGCAACGGCTGGCCGAGCAACATGGCTTTGATGCAACCGATGCCGGGCGGGTGGCGCTGGTTGCCACCGAACTGGCGAGCAATGTGCTCAAGCACGCCAGCCGCGGCGAAGTTCACCTGCGACTGCTGCCGCGCCCCAACGGGTACGGCATCGAGATGCTCGCGGTGGATCGTGCTCAGGGCTTTGACCTCGACGCCTGCCTCACCGATGGCTTTTCCACCGGCGGCACTCAGGGCATTGGACTGGGTGCCGTGGCGCGGCAGACCGAAGTCTTCGACGTCCACGCCGACGCCCGTGGCGCGGTGCTACTGGCGCGTTTATACCCGCGCGGCGACCGTCAACCAGACCTGCGCTACGGCGTCAGCCAGCACTCGTTGCACAACGACCCGGCGTGCGGCGACACCTGGCACCTGGCGTACAACGGCGCCAACGTCAGTTCGCTGATCATCGATGGCCTCGGCCATGGTGAGGATGCCGAGCGCGCGGCCAAGGCCGGCGAGCGGGTGTTCGCCGCGACCCCGTTCGCCAGCCCGGTGCTGCTGATGGAGGACATGCACCGCGACATGATCGGCAGCCGTGGCGGCGCCGCCGCGTTCGCCCAGTTCAATGCCGCCCGCGACGGCCTGACCTTTACTGGCGTGGGCAACATCGGCGCCAGCCTGATCACCGCCGACAAGTCGCGGGGGCTGGCCTCGCATCCGGGCATCGTCGGCGGCCAATACCGGAAAGCCCAGCCTTTTGACTATGCTCACGTGAACGGACATCTATTGATCATGTACAGCGACGGCTTGCAGTCCCGTTGGAATCTTCAAGACTACCCCGGCCTGGTGCACCGCCATCCCGCCGTGATAGCCAGCGTCCTGCACCGCGACTTCTGTCGCGGGCGCGACGATGTAACGGTGCTGGTCGTTGCCCTGGAGGCCGCCCATGGCTGAGTCGCCAACCCTGAACCCCGCCGAGCAGGCTGCGCTGATCGCCCAGTTGCAGAGCGAGACAGCCGCCCTGCGCGAAGAACTCGACGAAACCAATCAGGGCGTGCTGGCGCTCTACGCCGAACTCGATACCCAGGCGGAAGAGCTGAAGCAGGCCTCGGACCTGAAAAGCCGTTTCCTGTCGTACATGAGCCATGAGTTCCGCACCCCGCTGGGCTCGATCCTGAGCATCAACAGTTTGCTGGCCGACGAACTCGACGGCCCGCTCAGCCCCGAGCAGCACAAGCAGGTAGCATTCGTCAGCAGCGCCGCCCGTGAACTCAGCGACATGGTCGATGACTTGCTCGATCTGGCGAAGATCGAAGCCGGGCGAATCACCATTTCACCGGCGTGGTTCGACATGTTCGACCTGTTTTCCGCCCTGCGCGGGATGTTCCGGCCGATCGTCGATGCCTCGGCGGTGGACCTGATCTTCGAAGAACCGGTCGGCCTGCCGCGCCTGTACACCGACGACAAGAAACTCGCGCAGATTCTGCGCAATTTCATTTCCAACTCGTTGAAGTTCACCACCCGTGGCGAAGTGCGAGTCTCGGCGCGCCTGGAAGGCTCGGACAAAGTACGTTTTGCCGTCAGCGACACCGGTATCGGTATCGCGCCGGAGCTGCATGGTGCATTGTTCGAGGACTTCTCGCAGGTCGACTCGCCATTGCAGAAACGCCTGCGTGGTACCGGCCTCGGCTTGTCGCTGTGCAAGCGCTTCGCGGCGCTGCTCGGCGGCGAGGTCGGGATGGACAGTACACCGGGGGTCGGCTCGACCTTTTTCGTGATCATTCCACTGGCGCTCGCCTTGGAGAACGTCGATGAAACGTGACATCCGTCTGTTGATCGTCGACGACAACGTCGCCACCCGCTACGCCTTGCGCCGGCGCCTGGAGCGCCATGGCTACGAAGTGCTGGAGGCCGGCACCGGCAGCGAGGGCCTGGCGCTGATCGCAAGCGAGGTACTTGATGCACTGATCCTCGACGTCAACCTGCCGGACATGAGCGGCTTCGACATCGTGCGTATCCTGCGCGCCGATGCACGCACTGCGTTGCTGCCGGTGATCCACGTGTCTGCCGCGTCGATCCAGACCGGCGACATCATCACCGGTCTGAACGCCGGTGCCGATGCGTACCTGATTCACCCGGTGGACCCGGACGTCTTGCTGGCGACCCTGCGCACCCTGCTGCGGGTGCGCGACACGGAAAACGCGCTGCGTGAAAGCGAGGCACGTTTCCGCGAGATTTTCGTCAACGTCTCGGCGCCAATTGCCGTACTCGATGCCAACTTGAAGGTGCATGAGTGCAACCACGCCTTCACGCAGATGATTCAGGACAATCGCAACCCCGAAACCCTGAGCGAATGCTTCGACGAAGACCAGGGCGCGATCCTCAATGAGCTGCGCCTGCGGCTGGTCGATGGCGAGCGCTGGAAAGGCACGTTGAACATGCGCGTGCAGGGCGAGATCCGCGAAACCGAGTGGCAGATTTCGCCGTACCGCACGCCGCAGTTGAGCCTGGTGTTTGTCGAGGACGTCACTGAACACCGCCGTCGCGAGCGCTCGCATCTGGCGCAACTGGATGACACCACCACGCAACTGGCCAAGGAAGTCGCCGAGCGCGTGCGCGCCGAATCACAACTGCTGCAAGTGCAGAAAATGGACGCGCTGGGCAAACTCACCGGCGGCATCGCCCACGACTTCAACAACCTGCTGACCGGGATCATCACCAGCCTTGAGCTGATTCAGAAACGCACAGCCGACGCGAGGCCGGACAAGGTGCAGTTCTACGCCGAAGCGGCACTCAATTCGGCGATGAGCGCGGCGTCCCTCACCCATCGCCTGCTGGCTTTCGCCCGCCAACAGCCGCTGGATACGCGACCGGTAGACATCAACGAGCAGGTGCGCTCACTGGAAGAATTGCTGATGCGCACCATCGGCGAACGCATCACCCTCAAACTTGAGCTGACCAACAAACCGGCGATCGCCCTGGTCGATCCGGTGCAACTGGAAAGCGCGGTGCTGAATCTGGTGATCAACGCCCGGGATGCGCTGCCCAAGGGCGGCAATATCTGGGTCAACACCTATGCCGCGTACTCCCATGGCGATCCGAACATGGCCGATGGCGCGTATGTTGCGTTGTCGGTACGCGACGACGGCACCGGCATCGAGCACAGTGTGATCGACAAGGTGTTCGACCCGTTCTTCACCACCAAGCCGCTGGGTCAGGGCACCGGGTTGGGGCTGTCGACCATCTACGGTTTCGCTCGCCAGTCCGGTGGCGATGCACACATTCGCAGCGTGGCAAGGCGCGGTACAGAAGTGACGATCATGCTGCCGGCTACCACTGATCCGACCGGGGTCGATGTGGCGCCGGTGGTGGTCGATCCGCAGGGCTCTGGCGAGCATGTGCTGATTGTCGAGGACATGCCGTCGGTGCGGATGTTCGTCACTGAAGTATTGGAGGATGCGGGCTATCGCTGTACCCAGGCAGCGGATATCGAAACCGCACTGGAGCGTTTGCAGAATGACCCGACGATCAACCTGCTGCTAAGCGACGTTGGCCTGCCGCGCATGAGTGGCCGCGAGCTGGCGGACGTGGCGCGGGGCTGGCGTGACGGCTTGCCGATCCTGTTCATGACCGGTTATGCCGAAACCGCGATCAATCGTCAGGTGTTCCTCGGCAGCGGCATGGATATGCTGGTCAAACCCTTCCAGATCAGCGAACTGCTGGACAAGGTTCGTCGCACGCTTGATGGTGCCTGACATACCGCCATCGCCAGCAGGCTGGCTCCCACAGGACGGGAGTCATCCGCAGATTTTGTGCACACCACAAAATCCTGTGGGAGCGAGCCTGCTCGCGAAGGCATCGGTACATCCAGCCTCTCTATTGCCTGACACACCGATTTCGCGAGCAGGCTCGCTCCCACACTGGATCTGTGTTGATCACCAGCCTTGTGCACACCGCAGAACCTGCTGGCGATGGGGCCGGTCGGAACACCTTGGCTATCGGCTCAAGGCCCGCGCCAGAAACGGCGCCGTGCGGCTCTTCTTGTTCGCTGCGACTTTCTGCGGCGTGCCAGCCACAACAATCCTGCCGCCCTGATCCCCGGCCCCCGGGCCGATGTCGATCACCCAGTCACTCTGTGCGACCACGCGCATTTCATGCTCGACCACGATCACCGTGTGTCCTGCCGTGACCAGCGTATCCAGTTGCTCCAACAACCGATCGACGTCACGCGGATGCAGCCCGGTGGTCGGCTCATCCAGCACATACAAGGTCGCGCCACGCTGATTGCGCTGCAACTCGGTGGCCAGTTTGATCCGCTGCGCTTCACCCCCCGACAACTCGGTGGCCGGTTGGCCCAGACGCAGATATCCGAGGCCAATATCCCTCAGCACCTCCAGCGAACGACGAATCCCCGGTTGCTCGGCAAACACCTCGACCGCCTCATCCACGGTCAGTTGTAACACCTGCGCGATGCTCAGGCCTTGCCAATCAATCGCCAACGTCTGCGGGTTGTAGCGCGCGCCATGACAGGTCGGGCACGGCGCATACACGCTGGGCATGAACAGCAACTCGACACTGACAAACCCTTCCCCCTCGCAAGTCGGGCAGCGGCCCTTGGCGACGTTGAAGGAAAACTGCCCGGCGTCATAGCCCGCCGCCCGTGCCTCGGGCGTGGCGGCGAACAGCTTGCGCACGTTGTCGAACAGCCCGGTGTAGGTCGCCAGGTTGGAGCGCGGCGTGCGGCCGATGGGTTTTTGATCGACCTGCACCAGGCGCTTGATCGTCTCCAGCCCCGCTGTCACCTGACCGCTGCTGGCCTGTGGCGCATCGTCTTCGAGGCTGAGTTCTTCCAGCTCGCCCTCCACCACTGGCCGCCCGAGTTGCGCGCCGACCAGCTCCAGCAACGCCTGACTGACCAGGCTCGACTTGCCCGAACCGGAAACCCCGGTCACCGAGGTGAAGCAGCCCAAGGGAAATTCAGCGCTGAGGTTGTGCAGGTTATTGCGGCTGATGCCATCGAGTTTCAGCCACCCGGTCGGCTTGCGCACAGTGCGGACCTGCCGCTGGCTTTCCGCGAACAGATAGGCGCGGGTCTGCGACGCTGCAACCTCGGCCAGCCCGGCCGGCGGGCCGCTGTACAGCACCCGCCCACCCTTCTCGCCCGCTGCCGGGCCGACGTCGATCAGCCAGTCGGCGCGGCGCATGGTTTCCAGGTCATGCTCGACCACAAACAGCGTATTGCCGTCGGCCTTCAAGCGCTGCAAGGCTTCGAACAGCGCCTCGCCATCGGCCGGATGCAGACCGGCGGACGGCTCGTCGAGCACATAGATCACGCCGAACAACTGCGAACCCAATTGCGTCGCCAGACGCAGACGCTGCAGCTCGCCGGACGACAACGTCGGCGTGCTGCGCTCCAGCGCCAGATAACCGAGACCCAGATCGGTCAGGGTGCTGACCCGTTCCAGCAAGTCCTCGGCAATCCGTTGCGCCGCCAGGCGTTTTTCCAGCGACAGGTTCGGTGTGTGGCGCACGTCCGGCGCACTTGCATGGCCGCTGGCACCATGAGCGACACGCTGCTGGCGGGCCTCACGGGTTTGCGCATGACTGAGGGTTTCGCCGCTTTCCTCGGACTGCTGCAGATACGTTGCAGCTGCGACTGGCCGCAGTACTTCGGCCACTTGCAGCAACGGCATCTGCGACAGTTCACCGATGTCGTAACCGGCAAAGGTCACCGACAACGCTTCACGCTTGAGGCGCTTGCCGTCGCACAACGGGCACGGGCTGCCGAGCATGAACTGCGAAACACGCTTCTTCATCAGCGCACTTTGCGAATGGGCAAAGGTGTGCAGGATGTAGCGGCGGGCGCCGGTGAAGGTGCCCTGATAACTCGGCTCCATCTTGCGCTTGAGGGCGACCCGGGTTTCCTCCGGGGTCAGCCCGGCGTACACCGGCACGGTCGGGGTTTCTTCGGTGAACAGAATCCAGTCACGCTGCTTTTTCGGCAGCTTCTTCCAGGGGATATCGACGTCGATGCCCATGGTCACGAGGATGTCGCGCAGGTTCTGCCCTTGCCAGGCCAGCGGCCAGGAGGCCACGGCGCGTTGGCGGATGGTCAGGTTCGGATCGGGCACCATCAGCGCCTCGGTCACCTCATAGACTCGCCCAAGGCCATGACACTCGGGGCACGCCCCCTGTGGCGTGTTCGGTGAGAAATCCTCGGCGTAGAGCATCGGTTGCCCCGGCGGATAACTGCCGGCGCGGGAATAGAGCATGCGGATCAGGCTCGACAGCGTGGTCACGCTGCCCACCGACGAACGCGTGCTCGGCGTGCCACGCTGCTGTTGCAGGGCCACGGCCGGCGGCAGGCCTTCGATGGAATCGACATCCGGCACCCCGACCTGGTCGATCAGCCGCCGCGCATACGGCGCCACCGACTCGAAATAGCGCCGCTGCGCTTCAGCGTACAAGGTCGAAAAGGCCAACGACGACTTGCCCGAACCGGATACACCGGTGAACACCACCAGCGCATCACGGGGGATATCGACGTCGACGTTTTTCAGATTATGTTCCCGGGCGCCACGCACCCGGACCATGCCGGTGGGTGCCTTGGAATTACGCTTGGAAGTCATTGGCGGGCCTTGATCGGAAAATGTAAGTCGAACCCAAAACCTGTGGCGAGGGAGCTTGCTCCCGCTGGGCTGCGAAGCGGCCCCAAATCCAGACGAATCAACCCGGCAGGTAAACCGCGGTTCCCGGGTTTACGACTGCTTCGCAGCCGAGCGGGAGCAAGCTCCCTCGCCACAGGGGAATTAGCCAGTCAGGCACTGAGCACCGAACGAATCATCTGCAACAACGCCTGCGGGCCATACGGTTTGCCCAGCAAGTGCGTGTCCGGGCTCAACTGGTGGTTGCGCGAGATGATGTCGCGGGTGTGGCCGGAGGTGAACAGCACCGCCACTGCTGGCCTCTGCACCTTGGCCCACGCGGCCAGATCAGAACTTTTGATCAGCCCCGGCATCACCACGTCGGTGAAAATCAGATCCACCTTCGCGCCGTCCAGCAGCATCTGCATCGCCACGTCGCCATTGCCGGCGGTCAGCACGCGGTAACCCTCTTCGCGCAGCAACTCCACGGCCGAGGCGCGCACCGCGTCGTTATCCTCGACCACCAGAATGGTTTCGTGGCCACCGCCCTGCTGCTTGCCGAGGCTCGGTGACTCTTCGAGGATCGGGCGCAGGCTGCGCGGAAAGTACAATTGCACCCGAGTGCCTTCGCCCACGGTGCTTTCGATCTCGACGTGGCCGCCACTCTGTTTGACGAAGCCGAACACCATGCTCAAACCGAGCCCGGTGCCCTGACCATCGGCCTTGGTGGTGAAGAACGGCTCGAACACTTGCTCGAGCATTTGCGGTGCAATGCCGACGCCGGTATCGCTGACCATCACCCGCACGAAATCGCCGGCAACGATGCCTTTGCCGGTGCAAAAGCTGCTGTCCAGCCGAGTATTGACGGCGCTGAGGACAATGGTGCCTTCGCCCTTCATCGCGTCCCGGGCGTTGATCGCCAGGTTGAGAATGGCGTTTTCCAGTTGATTGCGGTCGACGTTGATGTGCCACGGCTCATGCGGCAATTGCACGTCGATTTGAATGGTCTCACCGAGGGCGCGTTGCAGCAGTTCGCCGACACCATCGAAGATCTGCCGTGGATCGCAGACCGCCGGTGACAACGGCTGACGCCGGGCGAAGGCGAGCAATTGCGACGACAGCTTGGCCCCACGCTCGACCGCGGCCAGCGACGCGCTGACCCGCCGTTGCACGTTGGCATTGTCCGGCTCATGCCGCGCCAGCAGGTGCAGATTGCCGGCGATCACCTGCAGCAGGTTGTTGAAGTCGTGGGCCACGCCGCCGGTCAGTCCGCCGATGGCTTCGAGCTTCTGCGACTGACGCAATTGCTCCTCGGCCGCCAGCCGCGCCCCGACTTCATCGGCCACACGCTGTTCCAGATTGCGGGTGAATTTGAGCAGGGACTCTTCGGCGTTCTTGCGCTCGTGAATGTCGATCAACACCCCGGGGAAACGAAACGGCGAACCGTGTTCGTCGAACTCGCAGGCGCCGCTGGCCAGCACCCACAGATAACTGCCGTCCGGGCGCTGTACCCGGTACTCGGCGTTGTAGGGCTCACCGGTCTGCAGCGAATGGCTGACCCGATCGTTCACCCACGCCAGATCATCTGCGTGGATCCGCGCTTCGCAGTGGGACTGCGGCAGATTGCTCAGGTCCTGATCCGGTGGATACGAAAACGTGCGGGCGAAACGCTCGTCCGCCGACAACACATTGTTCTTCACATCCCAGACAAACGAGCCGAGCAAAGCCCCGGCATTCAGCGCCAGACGCACCCGCTCGTTGTCGGCCCGATAGGCATCTTCAGCGGCCTGACGCAGGCGTTCGGAGCGCACTAAGTCGGTGGTCTCGACCACCATCGCCATCACCCCGGCCGGCACACCGTCATCGTTCGCCACCGGGCTGTAATACAGATCCATCCAGACGTCTTCGGGCACGCCATCACGCAACAGCACCAGTTCCTTGTTGCGAAACGACAAGGTGCCACCCGCCAGACAGGTATTGACCACATGCCGATTGAATTCGGCGACTTCCGGCCAGCCCAGTTCCACCGGCACCCCCAGCAGATACGGGTGGCGGCCACCGGCAAACTGCGAGTAGGCGTCGTTGTAGATCATGTAGCCGGCGCGGCCCCAGAGCATCACCATCGGCAAGGGGGACGCCAGCATCAACTGCACGGCGCTGCACAGACTGGCGGGCCAGGCGTCCAGCGGGCCGAGTTCGGTCTGACTCCAGTCGAACGCACAAATGCGCCCGGCCATCTCGCCTTTCCAGCCCTCACAACCGTGGCTATCGGATAAAAACTGCATCGATTGACTCGGTGTCCTGTGGTGTTTGCCCGATACATCGCGACGGCAGAACGCCGCGACGCCCGTCTGTTTCGAGCGTCACCGGCCGTAATGGTTTCATTAGGTTATAGCCGATTTCACACCCGATTCGACTTTAAACCCCGATCAGGTGCTTGAGCGGATGGTAGCCAGTTTTCATCTTCGCCGCGACGTCGAGAATCGCCTTCTCGATGCCGTTCAAATGCGTGCAGGTCAGTTCGATGGCGGCGCTCTGGTCACCCGCTTCAATGTATTCGATCAGGCGCAAATGTTCGTTGTCGCGGCAGGCTTCATGGCTGTCGTCATCCAGCGCGGCGACGTACAGCGAGGCGCGGGAAATCAGCTTCTGGAACCAGTCGAGCAGCACCGGGTTATTGAGGCTGCGCGCCAGTTTGAGGTGGAACTCGCCGAGCAGGTAAATCAGTTGCTCGTGATCGCCCGCCGCGTGGGCTGCGTCTTCCAGTAGCAGGTGCTCGCGCAAGACCTGCATGGCGGCGGTGTCCTTGCGCCGACAGAGTTCGGTGACCATACCGATCTCGATCAGCCGACGGGTTTCGAACAGCGAGCGGATCTCTTCGTTGCTCGGCAGCGACACCGATGCACCTTTATTGGGTTCGGTGGTGACCAGCCCCTCGGCTTCCAGTTGCTTGAGCGCGGCGCGTACCGACGTGCGGCTGACATTGAACAGTTCGGCCAGCGACGCTTCGCCCAGCTTCATCCCCGGACGCAGCGAACGCTTGCTGATCGCCTGGTAAATCCCTTGGTAGACGCGGTCGACCGTGGTTTCCTGTTTCTTCTCGGTCATTCGAACACTCCTTTAGCCTCGGGCGAACACGGTGTTCCAGCGTTATGCGCCGTTGCACAGATAAGTGTGGCGCAGGATATCGCCTTCGGCGTCGAGATGCAGGATCTGGATACGATTGGTCGGCGGGATGATTTCGATTTGCCGACCCGCTCATTGCAAGCGTGGACGGAAGCACCGGGCGTTGGCGAGCGGTTTTGGCCGACGCCAAATAAATCGGCTGAGAAATGCCTTCCCCTTGTGGGAGCGGGCTTGCTCGCGAAAGCGGTGTGTCAGTTGGCAAATAAGTGGCTGACACACCGCTTTCGCGAGCAAGCCCGCTCCCACAGGAGATTTCAGGCGTGCCGGTAATTGTCAGTCAGTACCGTACTTCGGCGAACGCGGGCCATACAGCAGGCCTGCGCGCTGACCGGCCGACAACAGGCGATTGCTCGCCACCCCGGCAATCGGGTATCCGGCGTCGGTCGAACTGTTGATCACCTGCTTTACCGCGGCGGTGATCAGCATGCCGACCAGGCCGCCACCACTGTTGTTGCCGCCCTCTTCGCTCGACGCCCGTGCCGAACCGGTCCACAGCGTGGTGCCGGATTTCAGATCCACCAGTCTGGCGGTGGCGGTCACGGCGGTTTCGCTGCTGATGACCATGTAGCGCGTGCCGTACTCGGTCACGGTGATGTAAAGCGCAGCGTCGGCGCCGAAGATTTCCTTCAGCTTGTTGGCCGGTGCCTGATGAATGTCATCCGGCGTGGTCAGGCCGTTCTGGCGGAAAGTTTCATCCACCAGAGTGATCGGCAACACGTAGTAACCGGCTTCGGCCAATGGGAACGTTACCTGCGACAGCAAGCTGTAGGAAGCCTTGACGTCCGGCGAGGTGTTCAGCGGTGGCAGCACCAGAATGGTCTTCGGGCGCGCCTGCTTGTACGCCGAATAGTCGACGGTTTTCGGTGCGACGCAGCCACCGAGTACGGTCAGGGCCAATCCGGCGGCCAGCAGTTTAAGGGTACGCGAGATCATTTGGCGTCTCCGGTCTTGGCGTTTTTAAGCAGAAAATCCATGTACGGGCCGGACTCGGGGAACAGCGCTTTCTCGGTGCGGAACTGCTGCACCATCTGATCGTCCTTGCCCATGCTCAGGTACAGCAGGCCCAGGTGCGCGTGGTAACCCGGCGGTACGGCCTTGCCGGTGGAACGGATCTTCTGCAGGTCGCGCTCCAGCACTTCGGCCTGGGCTTCTTTTGGCTCTTCGCCTTTGAAGTATTCGTAAACCTGCGGTTGGTAGTCTTCCCACTGGTACAGGGTTTTCGGGCTGCTGCAACCGGCCAGCAAGGCGCTGGCGGCCAGCGTCAGGGCCAGCAGCGACCGCGACAAAGTCAGATTCATGGGTGTTGCTCCTTGCAATGAATAGCGATCAGTTACCCGGTTTCCAGGCACCGGCGTTCATGCCATCAACCAGACGATTGATCGCCTCGCGCATGGCCAGATCGAGGACTTTGCCGTTGAGGGTGGAGTCGTACGCGGCGGTGCCGCCGAAGCCGATGATTTCGCGGTTGGACAAGGCGTATTCACCGGCGCCCTGAGTCGAATACACCACTTCGGAGGTGCTGATGTTGACGATGTTCAGGTTGACCTTGGCGTAGGCGACCTGGGTCTTGCCACGGCCGAGAATACCGAACAGCTGGTGGTCGCCGGTTTCCTTGCGGCCGAACTCGGTGACGTCACCGGTGACCACGTAGTCGGCGCCCTTGAGGCGCTGGGCCTGGCCCTTGATCGCCGCTTCCTGCTGGATCTCGCCCATATTGTCGCGATCCAGTACCGAGAAACGGTTGGTCTGCTGCAAGTGAGTGATCAGGATGGTCTTGGCCTGGCCACCGAGACGATCAACACCATCGGAGAAGATCCCGCGCATGTAGCTGGAGCGGTTATCGAACTTGCCCACCGCCATCGGTACGCGAGCACCGGTCCAGACTTGCGTGGCGCTCTCGACCTTGGCCACCGGCAGTGCGCGAGAGCTTTCGGTGGCGCAGCCGGCAAGGGAGCCGGCGATAGTGCCGAGCACGGCAATCGCAACGCCTGAGACCAACATCCGGGAGATCATTCTCACTGTGCATTCCTTCTGAAAAAAACGGTGTGTCCCGGCACGGCAAGGCGGTGGGGAGCGGAAAAGGGGCGGCATTATGACAAAGTGCCATCATTGGCGACAGATATTTTTGACGCCAATGAATTGGCTTGTCTGGACGCACACAAATCCCCTGTGGGAGCGGGCTTGCTCGCGAAGGCGTTCTGTCAGAGACATTTGTGCTGACTGACACACCGTCTTCGCGAGCAAGCCCGCTCCCACAGGGGGGATTTGTGGTGTTCTGGGTTTAGTGAAAATCGCGGCTCTGCACGCGAATGCCATCCAGCAGCGGACTCAGGTCGCTCAGCCGTCCGGCGATCAAATGCCGCACTTCGCCCTCGCGCTCCCAGCGGCCATCGACCCTGAGCAATTGCGAGCCGACCAGCACCTGACGCTGGCGCTCGGCCAGATCGCGCCAGACCACCACGTTGACGTTGCCGAACTCGTCTTCGAGGGTGACGAAAGTCACGCCGCTGGCAGTGCCCGGTCGCTGACGCCCGGTGACCAGCCCGGCGATGCTCACCGGCCGCCCGTGCTCGACGTCCAGCAACTCCTGCGAACTGCGGCAACGCCGCGCCTTCAGTTCGCCACGCAGCAGCGCCAACGGATGCGGCCCCAGCGTGGTGCCGATGGTCGCGTAATCGGCCTGCAGGTCTTCACCGACACTCGGTTTGGGCAGCAGCACATTGGCCTCTTCCCGGCTCGGCAACCCGGCAAACAGGCCCAGTTGTTTCTGCACCCCGGCCACTTCCCAGCGTGCGCGATGCCGATGCCCGGCCATGCCGCGCAACGCGCCGGAGTCAGCCAACAGCGCCTGGGCGCGACTGTCGAGCGCGGCCCGCTCGCCCAGATCGGCGACATCGGCAAACGCCCCGCGCGCCCGCGCCGCTTCGATGCGCCGGGCGTCATCCTCGCGAAAGCCCTTGATCATCCGCAGGCCCATGCGGATCGCCGGCTGCGCGCCGCTGATCGGCTCCAGGCTGCAATCCCAGTCGCTGGCGCGCACGTCCACCGGACGGATCTGCAATTGATGGCGGCGCGCGTCCTGCAGAATCTGATCCGGACTGTAGAAACCCATCGGCCAGCTGTTGATCAGCGCACAGGCGAACGCTGCTGGCTCGTGGCACTTGAGCCAGCAACTGGCGTAAGTCAGCAAGGCGAAACTGGCGGCGTGGGACTCGGGAAAACCATAGCTGCCAAAACCCTTGATCTGCTCGAAGATCTGCGCGGCGAATTCCTCGGTGTAGCCGTTTTTCTTCATGCCGGCGGCGAGGCGTTCCTTGTGCGGCTCCAAGCCTCCATGGCGTTTCCACGCGGCCATCGAGCGACGCAACTGATCGGCCTCGCCGGGACTGTAGTCAGCGGCGACGATGGCGATCTGCATCACCTGTTCCTGAAACAACGGCACGCCGAGGGTGCGTTTGAGCACCACTTCAAGTTCCGGCGAGGGATAGGTTTCCGGTTCTTCCTTGTTACGCCGGCGCAGGTACGGATGGACCATCCCGCCCTGAATCGGCCCTGGGCGGACGATCGCCACTTCAATCACCAGATCGTAGAACTTCGCCGGTTTCAGCCGCGGCAGCATCGACATCTGCGCCCGCGACTCGATCTGAAACACGCCGATGGTGTCGGCGCGGCTGATCATCTCGTAGGTCGGTTTGTCTTTGTCTGGAATCGTCGCCAGGCTCAGATCGAGATGGCGATGACGACGCAGCAGATCGAAGCAACGGCGGATGGCACTGAGCATGCCGAGGGCGAGGATGTCGACCTTGAGCAGCCCGACCGCGTCGAGATCGTCCTTGTCCCACTGAATGATCGTGCGCTCGGCCATGGCGGCGTTTTCCACCGGCACCAGCGTATCCAGCGGCTGCTCGGAAATCACAAAACCGCCGGGGTGCTGCGACAGGTGCCGGGGAAAACCGATCAGTTGCCCGGTCAGGCTCAGCACCCGACGCAGCACCGGGCTGTCGGGGTCGAACCCGCCTTCGAGCAAACGTGCCAGTGGCGGTGTTTCGTCGCTCCAGTGGCCGCAGCAATCGGCCAGTGCATTGATCTGATCCGGCGGCAGCCCAAGGGCCTTGGCCACATCACGCACCGCCCCGGCGGCGTGGTAGGTGCTGACCACCGCCGTCAGCGCCGCACGCCGCCGGCCATAACGGCGGAACACGTATTGCAGGACTTCTTCACGGCGTTCGTGCTCGAAGTCGACGTCGATGTCCGGCGGCTCGTTGCGCTCTTTCGACATGAAACGCTCGAACAGCAGCGTGGTGCGATCCGGGTCGATCTCGGTGATACCCAAGGCAAAACACACCGCCGAATTGGCCGCCGAACCGCGGCCCTGACAGAGGATTTTTTGCTTGCGGGCGAAACTTACTACGTCGTGCACGGTGAGGAAGTAGCTTTCGTAGCCGAGCTCGGCGATCAGTTTCAGCTCATCGTCGATTTGCTTGAGCACTTTGGCCTGCGGCCCTTTTGGCCAGCGCCAGGCAATGCCTTTTTCGGTCAACTGCCGCAACCAGGAACTGCCGGTGTGCCCCTGCGGCACCAGCTCCTTCGGATACTCATAGCGCAACTCGCTCAGCTCGAAAGTGCAGCGCCGCGCCAGTTGCACCGAGGTGTCGAGCAACGCTTGCGGATACAGCTCGCGCAACACGTCGAGGCTGCGCAGGTGCCGCTCGCCGTTGGGGTGCAGGCGCAACCCGGCTTCGGCCACCGGGACGTGATGGCGGATCGCGGTCATGGTGTCCTGCAAGGCGCGCCGGCCACGGGCGTGCATGTGCACATCGCCGCTGGCCACGGCGAGAATCTGCAGCTGATCCGCCAGGTTAAGCAGTGCCGCCAACCGACGCTGGTCGTCCTGCCCGCGATGCAGCTGCACCGCCAGATACAGGCGCTGGCCGAAGGTCTGCTTCAGCCAGCGCCCCTCCTCCACGTCATCGACGCTGTCCGGCACCCACAGCGTGAGCAAACCCGGCAACGGCTCGCTGAAGTCCTCGCGCAGCACTTGGTACTGGCCCTTCTGCGTACGCCGTCGGGCCTGAGTGATCAAGCCGCACAAGGCCTGATAGCCGGCAAGGTTCTCCACCAGCAGTACCAGTTTCGGGCCGTTGTCGATGCGGATTTCGCTGCCGATGATCAGCGGCAGTTCAACCGATTTCGCCGCTTGCCAGGCGCGAACGATCCCGGCCAGCGTGCACTCATCGGTGATCGCCAGCGCCTGATAGCCGTGCTTTTTCGCCCGCTGGAACAGCTCAAGGGCACTGGAGGCGCCGCGCTGGAAACTGAAGTTCGACAGGCAGTGCAGCTCGGCATAGCCGTCGTTCATGCAAACCAGCCCTGCAGCCACAACGGACCGCCCTCGCCCACGGCCCGATAGGCCCAGCCCTGCTGACCGGCACGGTTCTGAATCAGGTAGTAATCACGGCGCACATCGTCACCGTCCCACCAGCCGGATTCGATGCGCTCGGGGCCCATGAGGATCCGCGCCGAACCTTCCGGCACGCTTTGCGGCTCGCCGAGCAGCCAACCCGGACGCTGCACGCTCGGCAAACCGCTGCAACGCTGCTTGTCGACGCCGTTCTGCCACGCACATTCCGGTCGGTGGTCGGCCTGAAAGCGCAGGCCCTGCACCGCCTCATCGCCGAGCCGCGCGCGCAGGCGTTCGCGCAATTGCTCCCAGGGCAAGGTCTGTTGCGGACGGTCATCGAACAGTTCCTGACACTGCGGCACAAAACTCGGCAGATCTTCGGCACGCAGACGGAAGCCGCGCACCGGGGCCTCGACCAGGACTTGCTCCAGTCGTCCACGGGCCAGTTCGAAAAGCATCGCCGGATCGCGCTCGGCGCTGAGCAGGCCGACCTTGATCAGCGTGTCCGGCAGCCCGGCGTGTTCCAGATGCAGGTCGAAACGCTGCACGCCGCTGTCACGCCCGCAGAGGAACGCCGACAGGTCCGCGGTCAAGCGGCGTAACGGGAACAGCAGCGCCTGATGGGATTGCACGTCGAAATTCAGTTCGATGCGCACATCGAAACGATCCGGCGGCAGATAGAACGCCAAGGCCAGCGGCCGTGCACCGAACAAGGTGTCGAGATGCTTGAGCATCGACGCTTCGAAGCGCCGGGCCAGGGCCTGACGCGGCAGGCTCTGCAGTTGGTTCAGGTTGCGCAGGCCCATACGCGTCAGCGCGGTGGCGACCTGCGGTTCCAGCCCGACGCGGTCGACAGGCAACTGCCCGAGGTGATGCTGCAGGGCTTCGCCGTCCGGTACGACGAGGCCGTCGTAGGCGTTGGCCAGCACCCGCGCCGCCACCGGATTGGGCGCGGCGACGATGCGATGGCGGAAACCCAGTTCAGTTAGTTCCTTGCGCAGCCGCGCTTCGAACTGCGCCCAGGAGCCGAACAGACCCAGGCTCGACTCGATCTCGAACACCACGGTGCGCGGGTAATGCACGCTGACCTGCGCGCTGAACCGGTAAGCCCACGCGGCGAGAAACTGCTGCCAGCGCTCGACCTCGGCGAGGTCGTAATCGGCGGTGGCAAAGCCTTTGCTCAGGGCTTGCGCCGCGGTCATCGACTGACCGGCGCGCAGGCCGAGTTGACGCGCCGCCGGATTGACCGCTTGCAGCACCCGGCGCTGGGCCGGGCCACTGAGCAGCACCAACGGCTCAGCGGGATCGGCACGCTGACGCAGCACCGCGTCGAGGGCCAATTGCGGGAACAGAATACACACCCAGCGCATGACGACCTCAGTGCCCCACGGCAAACGCAATCGGCGCCGTGCGCGCCAGTCCGCCACGGCACTTGAGCACGCGCAACTGGGCCGGTCTGGCGTCGATGGCGATGCGCAACGCGGCCGGCGACGGATTGATCGCCTCGCTCAACGGGCGCCAGGCAAACGCCAGGGTCTGGCCGGTTTCCGCCGCCACCTGCAAGCGCCGCAACGCGCGGTCATCGGCCTTGTGCGGCCAGCACAGCACCGCACCGCAACTGCCCGAGCGCAGGCATTGTTCCGCCGCCCACAAGGCATCGCGCTCGCTGGCCTGAATCACCGACAACTGACGCAGATCGACCCCGGCGTTCGCCCACGCCTGCGGGTACGGCACGAACGGTGGTGCCACCAGCACGATGCGCTCGCCCGCCGCCGACAGCCGCGCCAGCGTCGGCCACACCAGTTGCAGCTCGCCGACCCCGGGGCCGGCCAGGAGGATTTCGCTCAGCGCCGCTTCCGGCCAGCCACCGCTGGGCAGTGCCGCATCCAGCGCGGCATGGCCGGTGGGTTGCGGGCTGGCCGTCGGCGGCGCAGGCCGGCCCTTCCAGACCTGGCCGCCATTGAACAGCGTATCGAGTGCAACGACGGCGCCCATCAGCCTTGCCTCACCAGACCGCAGAACACGCCTTCGATGGCCAGGTCCTGATCATCGCGCACGACAATCGGCTGGTACGCCGGGTTGCGCGGCAGCAGCCGGACCTCATCGCCGACGCGCTCGAAGCGTTTGATCGTCACTTCGCCATCGAGCCGCGCCACGACGATCTGGCCGTTGAGCGCTTCGGGATTGCGCCGCACACCGACCAGATCGCCGTCGAGAATGCCGTCCTCGATCATCGAATCGCCCTGCACCCGCAGCATGTAGTCGGGGGTACGGGAGAACAGCGCCGGGTCGAGCATCAAGCGGCTATGGATATCGGCATCGGCACCGATCGGCGCACCGGCGGCCACCCGGCCGAGCACCGGAATATCCAGGAGCTCCGGCCGCGCCGGCTGCCCGAGCAGGCGAATGCCCCGGGCCTGATGCGGATTGACCTCGATAAACCCGGCTTCGGTAAGCGCCAGCACATGCTTGCGCGCCACGCTGCGCGAGGCAAAACCAAAAGCCTCGCTGATTTCAGCGAGGCTTGGGGGCTGACCGTGTTCGGCGATGCGTTCGCGGATAAAGGTCAGGATGGCGGTACGGCGGGGAGTCAGATTGGTCATGGAGTACATTTGTACTCTTTCGCATTTTTGCTGGCAATGACCGCCAGTCAGTTCAATCCACGCTCGGCCAGAAATGCCGAGATGTAATCGATGAATGCGACGACCTTGGCCGTGGCCCGCCGATGGCTCGGGTACACCGCAAGAATGTGCGGGCCGAAGGTGTCGGGGTCGATTTCATAGTCAGCCATGACCCGCACCAGACGCCCATCGGCAATGTACGGCGCGGCGCTCCACAGCGGCGTGTGCAGCAAGCCGCGTCCGGCCAGCGCGCTGGCCAGCAACAGGTCGTAATTGTCGCTGCGCAAGCGCGGTGCCGTCGGTTGCGCCAGGCTCAGGCGCTGGCCGTCGCGCTCGGCCCACCAGAACTCGCGGCTGAGCAACGGGTGCTGATACAGCAGCCATTCATGCTGCTCGAGGGTTTGCGGGGTGACCGGCAACTCTTTGCGCGCCAGATAGTCCGGGCTGCCGCACAACGCTAGGCGGTTGCTGCCGACCATCCGCGCGATCAGCCCCGGCAGGTCGTCATGGCCTTCGCGCAAGGCCAGGTCATAGCCGCTTTCCAGCAGATTGACGAACGCGTCGCACAGATCCACTTGCAGGCTGATCTGCGGGTATTGCTGCAAAAAGCCGTCACACGCCTGATCGAGAAAAGCCCGCCCGTACGCCAACGGTGCAGTGATTTTCAGGCTGCCGCGCAGACCGTGCTGCAACTGCTCGATTTCCTCGCTGGCCTCCTCCAGCCGCTGCAACACCAGCCGCGCGGTTTCCAGATAGACCCGGCCGATTTCGGTGAGCAGAATCCGCCGTGTGCTGCGCTCGAACAGTCGCGCGCCGAGTTCCGTTTCCAGGTGATTGACCGCTTTGGTCAGGGCCGACGGAGTCTTGCCCAGTTGCTCGGCCGCACGGCTGAAACTGCCGAGCTGTGCGGTGACCACGAACATTTTCAGTGCACCCAGCTTGTCCATGCTTTTTCCATTCAGGCAAAAACGTTTTTCGTGAGGAAGGCGTTCTGTCGGCCAGTGTCAGCCACTAATCTGGCCATCAGACGCAATAACAAGGAAATCTTCAATGAAAAGATTCATCCCGAGCCTGTTGGTTACCGCTATAAGTTTTGCCTCGATGGAAGCCATGGCCGCCACTGATCTGGTACTGGTCAACGGCAAGATTTTCACCGCCGATCGTTCACAACCGGAGGTGCAGGCGCTGGCCGTGGAAAACGGCAAAGTGCTGAAAGTCGGTAGCGACGCACAGATCAAGGCGCTGATCGAGCCCGGCACCCAGGTCATCGACCTCGGCGGCAAGACACTGATGCCTGGCTTTATCGACAGCCATTCCCACGCGATTTTCGGTGGCCTGGAAATGGTCTCGGCCAACATGGAAGACGAAGTCGTCGCCCTCGATGAACTGGAAAAACGCCTGCGCGCCTGGCGTGACGACGGCAAGGCCAGACATGGCGATGTGCTGAGCATTGCCGGCATGAGTTCAGCGTACTGGGCGCAGGCCGAAGCGCTGGGCAAAACCTTCAACCACGGCGAATGGGCTGACGTGCCGGTGGTGTTCACCGGCAGCGATCACCACACCGCGTGGGCCAACAACGTGATGCTCAAGCGCGCCGGCATCGACGCGGCGTTGCTCAAGACCCTGCCCGCTGCGGAACAAGACACGATCGGCAAACTGGCCAGCGGCGAGCCCAACGGCTTTCTGGTCGATGCCGGTTGGGACCGGGTCGCCGCGAAAATGCCGGTGCCGAGCCCGGCCGATATGCTCACCGCGGCCAAATCCGCTGTGCGCTTCAACAACAGCCTCGGCATCACCGCGTGGATGGACCCCGCCGCCAACGCCGCACCGGGCGAGCCAGTCTTCGCCCTCAAACCCACCGAGAAAACCGTCGGCGTGCTGCCGGCCTACAAAGCGCTGTCGGAAAGCGGCGACATGAGCGTGCACGTTGCAGCGTTGCTGGTCGCCAACCCGAAAAGCCTGCCGGCCGATCTCGATACGCTGGATAAGGTGCGCCAGCAATTTCAGGGCATCCCCAACCTGACCCTGCCCGGAGTCAAGATCTTCGCCGATGGCGTGATCGAGTACCCGGCGCAGAGCGCGGCGATGATCGATCCGTACCGCAACTCGCACAAACAGGGCGAGCTGCTGATCGACCCGCAGCATTTCGGCGAACTGGTCAGCGCCATCGACCAGCGCGGCTGGCTGGTGCACATCCACGCCATCGGCGACCGTGCGGTGCGGGAATCACTCAATGGCATCGAACGCGCGCGCAAGGATCGGCAGAGCGGCATTACTCACTCGATCACCCACCTGCAAATGGTCAATCCAAAAGAGTTCGCCCGCTTCAAACCGCTGAACGTGGTCGCCTCGATGCAATTGCTGTGGGCCAGCGCCGATGACTACACCACCGACATGATCAAGCCCTACGTCAGCGCCCTCGCCTTCCGCTATCAATACCCGGCGCACTCGCTGCTGAAACAGGGTGCGACGATTGCCGGTGCCAGCGACTGGCCGGTGTCGTCGCCCAATCCGTTCAACGCCATGGCCCAGGCCATCACCCGCGTCGGCCCGTTGGGGGTGCTGAATGCCGACGAGCGTCTGGACCGCGAAACCATGTTCTACGCCTACACCGCCAACGCGGCGCAGACCATCGGCCTCGACCAGCAGATCGGCTCGCTGACGCCGGGCAAACAGGCCGATTTCATCGTGGTCGACCGCGACGTGTTCAGCGTCGACGAAAAAGCCCTGCATGACACCCAGGTTCTGCAAACCTGGTTTGGTGGGCGTCAGGTCTACACCGCCGCCCAATAACAACAGAATCCCTCACTCTTTTGTGGGAGGGGGCTTGCTCCCGAAGGCGTCCGGTCAGCAAACATTTCGATACCTGACCCACCGTCTTCGCGAGCAAGCCCGCTCCCACAGGGACTTTCACCCTACCCAAGCATTTCCACTGCATTTTCCAGCCCCCATAACAATCACAACATCGGGACTTCACATGAAAGCCTTGCCCTTGCTCGCCCTGAGTTCCTTGAGTCTGTTGCCCCTGAGTAGCCACGCGATCCCCTTGAACGACGACTTCGCCGTGCTGGTTGACCTGACTCTGGCCAGCGACTACCGGACCCGCGGCATCTCGCAAACGCAGAACGACCCGGCCCTGCAAGCCGGCCTGACCCTGACGCACAGCAGCGGTTTGTACGCGGGTGCCTGGAGCTCCAACGTCGATTTCGGCGGTGGTCTGAAAACCCGTCAGGAAGTTGATTACTACGCCGGCTGGCTGTGGCAGGCCACCGAGGACGTCAGCCTCGATCTGGGTTACCTCAAGTACGCCTACCCCAAGGAAAGCCAGTTCAACCAGAGCGAGGTCTACGGGATTCTCGGCGTCTACGGGGTGAAGCTGGCGGCGTATTACTCCAGCGATGCGCCGGGGGTCGACAGCAAGCAGAGCTCGCTCTACACCTATGTCGGTTATGAAACCGGGCTGCTGTTCGATTCCGGGCTGAAACTGCGTTACGGCAACATGGACTTCAAGGACCCGCACCTGTACTCGGCGTCCGGGCATGGCGAGAACAGCTATCGCGAATGGGAGGTCAAACTGACCCACAATCTGGCCGGGGTGGTGTTGGGCCTGAGCTACATCGACACCGATCTGTCGCAGAGCCAGTGCCTGAGCAACTGGGGATTCAAGGATATGTGCACCGCCACTGTCGTCGCCAGCCTGAGTAAATCCTTCTGAAAATCACGATTCCCCTGTGGGAGCAAGCTTGCTCCCCCAGATGATTGTGGTGAAGCTAAGAACCAAGTTGTGCCAGGTAGTCCCAAGGGTAGATCCCGCGTTGATGGCCGTCGCTGAACACCAGTTGTACGCCATACCCCTGCGGGTTGATCTCGATCAGACGAACACGGTCATCCACCAGCGGAGTAACACCTTTCAGGCGAAACGCACGGCACTGCGAGCACGGGCACTGGCGGCGCAGTTCGGCGTGATTGAACAGCGACTCGCGGCCGTCCGGCCAGCTCAGGCGCAGGGTCTGCTCGCTCTGTGAATTGCCCAGCGACAGCGGGTTCATTGCAGCTGACTCAAGGCAATCCGCACCGCTTTGCGCACTTCCGGATCACCGTCATCCTGCGCCGCCTGCAACGCCGCCACCGCGCCGCGATCATTCAACTCACCGAGGGCCAGCGCGGCTTCCTTGCGCAGGTTGCTGATGCGATGGCCGAGGGTCTCGATCAGAGCGTCCAGCGCCGGTGCAAAACGCAAGCGACCGAGACTGCGGGTGGCGCGCAAGCGCACTTGCCAATAGTCATCGCCGAGGGCGGCGATCAACGCCGGACCGGCGTCGCTGTGGCCGACTTTACCCAGCGTCGTGGCCGCTTCTTCGCGCACTTGCCAGGCAGCGTCCTGCAGCGCCTGACGCAGGGCCGGCAGCACTTCGGCACCGGACGCCAGACCGAGGGCACCGGTGGCGGCGCGGCGCACTTCGGTGTCCGGGTCGGCGCTGGCCAGTCGCGCCAGGGCCGGCAGTGCTTCGAGCTGTTTGAGCCAGCCCAGAACGCCCACGGCTTCGCGGCGTACGTTGGCGTCGCTGTCGTTGAGTGCCGCAATTGCAGCCGGTGCGGCCTCGGCGAAACGCAGTTCGCGCAAGGCACGGAACGCGGCGATCCGCACACTGACTTCGGCGTGATCGGTCCACGGCAGAATCACCCGGCCTGCCGCTTCGGTTTTGAGCAGACTCAGGCTTTGCGCGGCGGCCGCCTGCACGGCCGGAGACGGATCGGTCAGCGCCCGGCACAGCGCAGCCACCACCGGTTCGTCTTCCCACGCTTCCAGCAGCCGCGCGGCTTCGGCGCGGACTTCTTCGGCGGGATCTTCGCTCAGTTTTTCAACCAGCCACAGCAGGCCGTCCGGCTCTTCCAGATCAGCCAGTTCGATCAGGGCAATGCGCCGTACACCGGCATCGTCAGCGGTCAGACGCGGTTGCAGGGCAAGGATGTCGTCGTTATCGGTCACAGCAAAAAATGAGGTCATAGGGCAAATCGCGGCAAAGGGTTTTCGGGAGGCAGGCCGAGCGGGTTGAGGCGCGGCAGCGGTCGGGGGTTGTCGTGGCGCAGCAGGTCAAGGCAATGGCGTTTGAGGCGGGAGAATTCGGGGCTGGTCACCAGTTCGCTGGTACGCGGACGCGGGAAGTCCAGGCGCAGATCCTCGATGATTCGCCCCGGTCGCGCGCTCATCACCAGCAAGCGATCGGCGAGAAACAGCGCCTCGTCGATATCGTGAGTAACGAACACCACGGTGGTGCGGATCCGCGTCCAGATGTCCAGCAGCAGTTCCTGCATGTTCAAGCGGGTCAAGGCATCCAGCGCACCAAACGGTTCGTCCATCAACAACAGCCGTGGACGGTTGACCAGCACCCGAGCGATCTCGACCCGTTGTTGCATGCCGCCGGAGAGCTGATCGGGCCAGCGTTGGGCGAAGCCGTCGAGGCCGACCAGTTTGAGCATTTCGTCCGCCGCGCGATGCCGTTCAGCCTTGCCGATGCCGCGCATCTTCAGGCCGAAAGCGACGTTGTCGCGCACCGTGCGCCACGGAAACAGCGTGTGATGCTGGAACACCATGCCGCGTTGCGGCGACGGCCCGGACACCTCGCCGCCATCGACTTTGAGGCTGCCGGCATGGGCTTGCAGGTGCCCGGCCAGTGCACCGAGCAAGGTCGATTTGCCGCAACCGGACGGGCCGAGAATGCACACGAACTGGCCCGGCTCGATCTGACAATCCAGCCCCTGCACGGCTTCGAAAGCGTGTTGGCCTTCGCCGAGAACGATCGACAACTGGCGAATATCGATCCGCCCTTCGGGGGTTTGCATTGCGCTCATCAGGCTTTTCCTCGTGGTCGGTGCCAGGGCGTGAACAGCCCGCCCAGACGCTTGATCAGCAGACTGCTGCCCATGCCCAGCACACCGATCAGCAGCATGCCGACGACGATGTCGGCGTAGTTCTGAATGGTGTAGGACTCCCAGGTGTAGTAACCGATGCCGAACTGGCCGGAGATCATTTCCGCCGTGACCAGGCAGAACCACGAGGTGCCCATGCCGATGGCGAGGCCAGTAATGATGCTCGGTGCGGCGCCGGGCAAAATCACTTCCAGCAGAATCGCCCGGCGCCCCGCCCCGAGGCTTTTTGCCGAGGCGACCAGCCGTGGGTCGACCCCTTCCACCCCGTGCACGGTGTTAAGCAGGATCGGGAACAGCGCCCCCGTAAAAGTGATGAACACCATCGACAGCTCCGACGACGGGAACATCAGGATCGCCAACGGAATCCATGCCACCGCCGGGATCGGGCGCAGCACTTCCAGCGGTGGCAGCAGCAGGTCTTCAGCCCATTTCGAGCGGCCAATGGCGAGACCCAGGGCGATGCCGATGATCAATGCCGCGAGATAGCCGGCGAACACGCGGCTGAGGCTGGCGGTCAGGTGTTGCAGCAACTTGCCGGAATCGCCCAGACCCAGCGCCGCTTCGATCACGGCCAGTGGGGTTGGCACGTTGGCGAAGGTGACCAGGCCGAGGTTCCAGTGGTGGCTCGCGGCGAGTTGCCAGAACAGCAGGCAGAGCAGCAAAGAAGCGGCCCTTGGAACCCAGCGTGAAAATGATCGGTACACAATTTTTCCTCTCAACCGAGATCCCCCTTGTGGGAGCGGGCTTGCTCGCGAATGCGGGGTGTCAGGCAATCATTTGCTTACTGATACACCGCATTCGCGAGCAAGCCCGCTCCCACAAGGGAATATGGTGTGCCTAAGATCAGCGGGCAGCTACTGCCTGGGTCGTGGCATCGGTGAAATCGAAAACCTTGCCGCCCTGCGCCGCCGCATATTGCTGGGCCTGGCCCTTGAGCAGAAACGCGCTCAGGCGGCCCTTGGCATCACTGGCGAACCACGCCTGATCGGCGAGCAACTTGATCCCGCTGTCACTGGCCTGGGCATACACCGCGCGGATGTTTTTGCCTTCCTGCTTCAACGCGGCCAACGCAGTGAACGCCGATTCAGCCGAGGCGTACTGGCGCACCTTGTCTTCGCCGCGCACCCAGATTTCGGCGACGTGGCTGAAGTCAGTGATCGCTTTGCCGCTGGCCGCATCCAGCGCTTTCAACGGCGTCTGCGCGTAATTGGCGAGCTGCGCGGTGTAGTCCAGATTCGAGGCCTTGAAGGCGGCGCGGATGTACTGATCGTCGATGAAGGTGTTGAGGTCGAGGCCGCGATCAGCCTTCTTCAGCAGCTTCAGGGTGTCGATCGCCGTGCCCACTGCCTGACGGTACTCCGGCTTCCAGCTCAGGTCGCGGGTCTGCACGCCGAGCGGGCCGTGGAACAGGTAGTTGACCTCGGCATCGACGCCGGTGACTTTGGCGATCAGCTCGCTGTACTTCTCAGGTTCAGCGGCCAGCAACTGGTTGGCCTCGATGCTCGCACGCAGGTAGGCGACGACGATTTCCGGGTACTGTTTCGCGTAGGCCTGATCGACCAGTGCACCGTGGAAAGTCGGCGCATTGGCCTGGGCGCCGTCGTAGATCTTGCGGGCGAAACCACGGCTCGGGAACAGTTCGGCGAACGGCACGAAATCGGCGTGGGCGTCGATCTTGCCGGCCTGCAACGCGGAGCCGGCGACTTCCGGTGGCTGAGCGATGATGTTCACGTCTTTCAGTGGATCCCAGCCCTGCTCCGCCACCGCGCGCAGCAGCATGCCGTGGGCGGTCGAGGCGAACGGCACCGAGATGGTCTTGCCCTTGAGTTCGCTCAGCGCCTGCACCCCGGACGCACTCGGCACCACGATGCCGTTGCCGCTGCCCTTGATGCTGCCCGACAACACGCTGATGAACAGGCTGTGCTTGCCGGCGGTCTCGAACGCCACACCGTTGAACGCGCCAGGGAAATCGGCCATGGCGCCGAAGTCGAGTTTGCCGGCGACCATCTCGTTGGTCAGCGGCGCACCGCTGGTGAAGTTCTTCCACTGCACGTCGTATTTCGCGTCTTTGTAGGCGCCGTCGTGCGGCAGGTATTTGTCGAGCAGACCGAGTTCACGAATCAACAGTCCGCCGGCGGCGCAGTTGATGGTGGTGTCCTGGGTGCCGATGGCGATGCGGATGGTTTCGGCCGAGGCCGACAGGGTGAATGAAGCCAGTACCAGACCGGCGATTGCTGCACGCAACATGAGTGTTTCCCCTCGAATCATTTATTGGATGTTCGTCTCCGCCGCGATCAGGGCGCGGTGGGAAACGAGGGGGTTTCGGTTTTTCCAGCGTCCGGGTGTTCCGGGTAGCTGATGGCTTGCCACAAATCCCTGTGGGAGCGAGCCTGCTCGCGAAAGCGGTTTTTCAGGTGTCGATGTGCTGGCTGGATCACCGCATTCGCGAGCAGGCTCGCTCCCACAGTGGATCGGGTTCAGCGCAGGAGATAGGGGATGTCGACCTTGACGGCACCGGTCGGGCAATCCTTCTCACACGGCATGCAGTACCAGCATTCATCGAACGCCATGTAGGCCTTTTGTGTGGCCGGGTTGATTGCCAACAGGTCCATCGGGCAGACGTCGACGCACACGGTGCAGCCTTTTTCGGCGATGCATTTGTCCTCGTCCACGGTGACCGGGGCGTTGGAGCGGAAGAAGATTTCCTGGGCTTGATAGGCCATGGTTCGGACTCTCTCTGGTGATGCATCAAGCGGCGAACGCGCCCACGCGCAAGCGGTCGTAAGCCTGCATTTCTTCGGCATCGAGCGGGATGATGTACGGCTCGACGGGTTTCTTGAAACTGGTCATGCGGCCGTCTTCACCCTTCTTCAGATGGCAATGGCAGAACCACTCGCTGTCGTTGCGCTGCGGGTGATCGACGCGGTAGTGGTACAGGCCCCAGCGGCTCTCGGCGCGGAACAGCGAGGCGCGCGCGGCCATTTCCGCGCAGTCGCGGATCACGCTGGTTTCCATGGCGCGCATCAGTTCGTGGGCGTTGTTGGCTTTCATCTGCTCAAGGTCGCGTTCGATGTCGCTGAAGCGCTGCAGACCGATCTGCATTTTTTTGGTCACTTTCGGCGGTTGCAGGTAGTCGTTGACGAAGCGCCGCAGCTTGTACTCGACCTGCGCCGGCGGCAGCCCGTGCTCTCGATCGAGCGGTGCGTAGACCCGCGCTTGCTCCTTTTCGATCTGTGCGGCATCCAGCGCGGAAAACTCGCGCCCGGCGACAAAATCCGCCGCGTTGTGCCCGGCGAACCAGCCGTAGGTGAACGCGCCGAGCATGTAGTTGTGCGGCACAGCGGCCATGTCACCCGCCGAGTACAAACCTTTCACCGAGGTCTCGGCACGCTCGTTGACCCACACCCCGGACGCCGAATGGCCGCTGCAAAAACCGATCTCCGAGATGTGCATCTCGACCATCTGCGTGCGGTAATCGGTGCCGCGATTGGCGTGGAACTGGCCGCGACTCGGGCGTTCGTTGCTGTGCAGGATTTCCTCGATGTTCTGGATTGTTTCCTCGGCCAGGTGATCGAGTTTGAGGAACACCGGGCCGTTGCCGCTTTCCAGTTCCTGGTGGAACTCCCACATCATCTGTCCGCTCCAGTAATCGCACTCGATGAAGCGTTCGCCCTTGTTGTTGGCGGTGTAGCCGCCGAGCGGGCCGGTGACATAGGCGCAGGCCGGGCCGTTGTAGTCCTTGATCAACGGGTTGATCTGGAAGCATTCGAGGTTCGCCAGCTCGGCCCCGGCGTGATACGCCATGGCGTAGCCGTCGCCGGCATTGGTCGGGTTTTCGTAGGTGCCCATCAGGTAGCCCGAGGACGGCAGGCCGAGGCGCCCGGCCGCGCCGCAGGCGAGGATCACCGCTTTGGCCTTGATCACATGGAAGTCAGCGGTGCGGCAATCGAAGCCCATCACGCCGTTGACCGCGCCCTCCTCGTCGGTCAGCAAACGGGTGCAGACCAGGCGATTGGTGATGCTCACCCGCGCACGTTTCAACTGGCGATAAAGCACCTTTTTGATGTCGTGCCCTTCCGGCATCGGCAGCACGTAGGCACCCATGTGGTGGACTTTTTTCACCGCGTAATCACCGGTTTCGTCCTTCTCGAACTTCACGCCCCAGCGGTCGAGTTGCTCGATGGTTTCGAAACTGTGAGTGGCGTAGGCGTACACCGCCGCCTGATTGACGATGCCGTCGTTGGCAATGGTGATTTCCTTGGTGTACTGCTCCGGCGTCGAGTGGCCGGGGATGATCGCGTTGTTCAGGCCGTCCATGCCCATGCTGATCGCGCCGCTGCGTTTGACGTTGGCCTTGTCGACCAGCAGCACGCGCAAATCACGGTTCTTCTCTTTGGCCTTGATTGCCGCCATCGGGCCGGCGGTGCCACCGCCGATCACGACGATGTCGTATTCCTGCTCTAAGGTCTTGCGGGTCATGTCACGCCCCTTTTTGCCGGTCGATCCGCAGGCGGTACTGGAACGCATCGCCACGGTAGTAAAGGTGTTCGAAGTCCAGCGGCTGGCCGTTGGCGTCGTGGGTCAGACGCTCGATGCGCATGATCGGCGAGCCGGCCTCGACGTTCAGCGCCTGGGTCAGGTCGCTGTCAGCCAGCACCGCGTCGATCGCCAGATCGGCGTGACCGAGGGCGATGCCGCAGTCGTTTTCCAGAATCAGAAAGATGTCGCGAGTCACCAGATCGGCCTTCTCCAGCCGTTCGCCGATGGCTTTGGGCAGGTAGGTGATTTCCAGCGAAATAGGCTCGCGGTTGATCAGTCGAACGCGTTTGATCTGCGCCACGGTCTCGCCTTCGGCGACTTGCAGGCGCTCGGCGACACGTTTGTCGGCGGGGATGAATTTGAAGCTGCGCAGACGGTTGATCACCTCGTAGCCGCGCCCGGTCATGGACTCGGCGAGGCCTTGCAGGCTGCTGACGTTTTGAAAGGTTTTCGGCTTGGCGACGAAGGTGCCTTTGCCATGGATCTTGAAGATCAGCCCTTCTTTCTGCAGATCACCCAGCGCCTGGCGCACGGTGATGCGGCTGACTTTGAACAGCGTGCCGAGTTCGCTTTCGGACGGCATCTGGCTGTCTTGCGGGTATTCGCCATCGAGAATGCGTGCGCGCAGGACGTCGCGCAGTTGGGTGTGCAGCGGGACGCTACTGAGGGACAGGACGTTATCGGTCATCAGGGATCACTTGTTATAACGAGTTATGACGTGATCTTAGAGACGTTATGACAAGCTTGAGAAATACCGAATGGGCATAACCTTAGACACGACGACACACAGACCTTTGTGGGAGGGGGCTTGCTCCCGAAGGCGGTGTGTCAGGCGATGGAAATGCCAGCAATGCCGGCCTCTTCGGGAGCAAGCCCCCTCCCATAAGGAAATGGTGTTGTGGTCTGGAGGATCAGTACCGTTTGAGGATTTGGTCCATCACCCAATCGGTCTTCAGGGCTTGTTCGGCCACCGCCGGATGTTGCGAATCACCACGAATATGCGCGTTCATGCCGAGGACGTGATGCCACTGAATGTGTTCGTGATGGGGGATTTCCAGACTGATCTGTTCGTCGGCAAATAGCTGGACCGGATGCTCATCGAATACGGAAAAACTGATGCGCCCTCCACTGCCGATAATCTCCACCCGATCCTCGCGCCGATCCGCGACAAAGCTCCAGCAGCCCATGCCCAGCGCTCCGCAGGCGAAGCGCCAACTGGCGCTGACCGCGTCTTCCGCCGCATACAAACCAGCCTGGCGCGCGGTGAAACCGGCGACTTCGACGATATCGCCGAGCAGGTACTGAAACAGGTCGAAACCATGGCTGGCGAGGTCGGCAAAGTAACCGCCACCGGCCACGTCCGGGTCGGTTCGCCAGTTGGCGCTGCCGTCCAGATCCGCCGCCGAGGGGGCCTTGGTCAGCGTCCAGCTCAGGTGCCGCACCTCGCCGATGCGGCCTTGCTCCAGCCATTGGCGCACTTGGGCAAAACGCAGCAACGAACGGCGGTAGTAGGAAACGAACAGGTGCAAACCGGCGTCGGCAAACGCCTGCTGCATCTCGCGACTTTGCCCGGCGTTGAGCGCCATCGGTTTTTCGACGCAGCAATGCTTGCCGGCGGCGGCGACTTTCAGGCTGTAGGCGTGGTGACTGTCGGGTGGCGTGGCGATGTACACCGCGTCCACCTCGGGGTCGTTGATCAGTGCATCGACATCGGTATAAACCCGAGCGATGCCATGGCGCGCGGCGTAATCGGTCACCGCTTCAAGGCGGCGGCCCATCACCGCCACCAGCGCCGAGCCGGGTGCCTTGTAAAAGGCCGGCCCGCTCTTGCGTTCCGTGACGCTGCCGCAACCGATCATGCCCCAACGCACCACGTCCATGCTCAACTCCCTTTGTTTGAAACACTCAGCCGATGCGCAACGCGCGCAGATCGAGGTGGCCGTCCTTCAGCGGCGGGCACCAGTAGTAGCCGCCGGTGATCGGCCGGCTGATGCGATACAGACCGTCAGTGATGCCGTCTTCCAGACCGCTCATGCGCCGCAGCTGGGCTTCGAAGGCGTCCAGCGAAACACCGAACGCGAGGAACATCAGACCGGCACGCTCGCCTTCGATCCACGGCATCGAACGACGCACGACGAAGGCTTCCGGGGCGAAGCTTTCCTGGGCGGTGCGTTTGACGTGGGCGGAGACCGGCGCGTCGTCGATCTCTTCGTTGTCGCTGAGGCGACGGCCCATGATGTTGTCCTTGTCTTCGGCGGACAGCTTGTGGAAACCCTTGAGGTCGTGCTGCCACTGCTGGATCGCGGCGAAACTGCCACCAACCAGACCATCAGCGCCCTCGCCCAGCAACGCGGCGGCAATCGCGGCGTCATCGTGCGGGTTTTCGGTGCCGTCTTCGTAACCGGTCAGGTCATGGCCGTCCTTGTGGCGAAAGGTTTCCTGGGCCTGGACCAGACGCAGCGCCGGAGCCAGCGCGGCTTCGAAGGCGTTGCAGCGATTGAGCAATTCACCACGGTCGACACCGTGCAGCCAGACCCACAGTGCGTGCTGGGTCGACGGGTTTTCCACGCCGACGCCGGTCATGGCCGGGAAGCTGCGCAGGCCGTCGATCTGCACATTCAAGGCCTTGGTCAAGGATTCACCGAAACCGATCACAGCCGATTTACCGTCCACCAGATTCATCAGGTTGTCGATCGCCTGCGGCAGTGCGGCTACCGACTCAAGGGCGAAAAACAGGTGACGTGCTTGCGCAGGAACAGGGGTGGCGAGAATGCCCGGCTGGTAGTAACTCATGTGAACTCCTTGGGAAAGTGCGCGGGAGTTTACCTGTAGCCGGAGGGTTTGTGGGGTTGGAATACTGGTGAGTGGCGCACGGAAGCCTGTGGCGAGGGAGCTTGCTCCCGCTCGGGGGCGAAGCACCCGCAAACCCCGCCGGCAAGGTGTGTCTGGAGGAATGGCGTGGCAGGTTTTGGGTCTGCTGCGCAGCCCGGCGGGAGCAAGCTCCCTCGCCACAGGGGATCGATGTCTAAGCGGTGCTTGCATCCTGGCGCCACGCACTCGGGCTCATCCCCGTCCAGCGCTTGAACGCCCGGCGAAAACTGCGCACGTCGCTGTAGCCAACCTCTTCGGTGATGCGTTCAATCGGCATCTCAGGATTGGCCAGCAGACTCATGGTCCGCGCCTGGCGCACCTGTTCCAGCAGCGCCTCGAACGTCAGTGCATGCTCGGTCAAACGGCGGCGCAGGGTGCGGCTGCTCATGTTCAGGTCGCCGGCGATTTTTTCGATATGGCTGCCCCGGCTCAAGTCCCGGGCAATCGCCCGCTCCACTGCCTGAATCAGATCGAGTTTCTGGTGCACCTGTGCCGCTTCCAGCTCCAGCAAGGCAACCGCCTGACGCAGCGCGAGCGAATGATGATTGGGCAGGTTGACGTCCAGCCACTGGGCATCGATCAGCATGCGATTGTGCAGGCAGCCGAAGCGCACATCGGGCCCGAGCAGGCGGTGGTATTCGCTCAGGTAATCCGGCGCGGCGTGGACAAATTCCACGGCAATCGCCTTGAACTCATGGCCCACCAAGGCCCGGCCATACACCAGCAGGCTGGCGAAAAACTCTTCAACCGCAAACACCTGCACATCGGCGAACGGCAAGCGACATTCGGCATCGAGGTGCACCTGGTCGCCGACCACATCGACACTGGACACCACGATTCCGCCGGAGGTGTGCTGGTGGCGGATGCCCAGGGCAAAGGCATCGCGCAAGGTCTTGCACAGCGACAGCACGTGCCCGAGCAACCCCAGCGTACCCAACACATTCTGCGCCCCGACCCACAGCCCCAGCCCCTGATTGGGCAGCACTTTGAGCGCGCGTTGAATCATCGCCACGGCCTGACGGTAGGAAATGCGTTGCGCCGGATCCTGCAGATCTTCAAAAGTGAACCCCAGGCCACGGCACAGGCTTTCGGGGTCGATGCCTTTGTTCTGCGCGACTTCGGCGAGGGTTTGCAGGAGAAACGGCGAGACCAGCGCCAGTTCAAAAGTGGGGTCTTGGACTTTTACGTTCATGGGGGCTGACATTCCGGATCACGCTTGATTGTTATTTTTGTAACCGGTTATGTCGAAGGAAGTTAGCACAGGGTTGGCCGACTGTCCGCAGAAGCCCCCCTAACTGTCCGCCAATACCCTGCCCCGTCGCACGCCAAGCGCTTATTTCTATGGTGCCGGACGTTCTGCGTACCGGCGCCACGTCCCAACACAATAATAATGAGGACAGCCATGAGCCCGAACCGCGCCACATTCCCCTTGCGTCTGGCACTGACTCTGCTCGGTTGCTCCGCGGCCCTGTCGGCCCTGGCCACCGAAGCCGGGGTCGACAACATCGGCCCCGGCACCGACGGGTTCTTCATGCTGCCGCTGGAGGTCGACAGCCTTCCGGAGAACATGGTCGCGTTCAACCTCTACTACAACCATTACAAGTCGACGAAGCTCAACATCAGTTCGTTGGGCGGCAAGGTGCCGAATGTCGAGATCGAATCCACAGCGGTGATCCCGCGTATTGATTACCTGAGCCCGGTACGAGTGTTCGGCGGACGTCTGGCCGGCTACATCGCCCAGCCATGGCTGAAGCAGGAAGTCTCGGTCTACGGCGTCAGCGATACCCGCGAAGGCATGGGCGATACCACGATTGCGCCGATCATCCTGTGGGACATGGGCAAGAACCTGACCCTCGGCGCAGCCCTTGAAGTAACGGTGCCCACGGGGGAATACAGCGTCGATCGGCTGGCCAACACCAGCAACAATTTCTACACCTACAAGCCGCTGTTCTCCTTCACCTGGCTGCCGACCGACAAGACCGAAGTGTCGATGAAGACCACCTACAGCTTCAACGAGAAGAACAAGGACACCGACTACAAGTCCGGGCAGATCTTCCACTTCGATTATTCGGCCAGCTACAAGATCACCGACGATGTGATGTTCGGCCTCAACGGCTACTACCTCAAGCAGACCACCGACGACAAACAGTACGGCCACACTGTGCAGTTCGCCGGGCAAGACGTGAACGACGGCGTGCGCGGCCAGGTGTTCGCGATCGGCCCGGCGTTGCACCTGACCTTTCTCAAGTACGCCAGCGCGGAGATTCGCTGGGCCAAGGAGTTTGACGTGGAGAACCGGCCAGAGGGGGAAATGTTGTGGGCGAAGGTGAGTATTCCGTATGCGTTCTGAGTGCATTTGTAGGAAGGTGCGCGCGGATTTGTAGGCTGGAAACCTGAAAAACAGAGTGGAGGAATAGGCCTACAACGGCGGTCGAGATTGCCGGACAACGGAGGGAAACGTCCGGCAGATTCCAAAGGGGCGCTTGCAGATACTGGGCTTCGTTATCCCATGGTTCTTCGAGAGCTCATGGGGTACATCGTCTGCCAGTGACGACAATGGGCCATTCCCCCTTAAACTGCTGAGATTGATCACGGAGATCACTATGAGCTTATTACTTTCCCCGTTTTACTCTGACTTCGAATCCGAAGAAGAGGCAGAGAGCTACGATCGCTGGTTTCGTGCCAAGGTGCAGGAGGCACTCGATGACCCCAGCCCTGGCATTCCCCATGATGAAGCTATGGCAATGCTTGACCAGATGCTGGAAGAGATGCGCAGGAAGCGCCGCGCTGCTGCTTGAATGGAGCGATCAAGCTCTGAACGATCTGGCTGACATTATCGATTACGTTGAACAATACAACTCCAACGCTTCAGTGGCTCTACAGCACAAGGTTGGTGCAGCAACGCAAAGGCTTTCATCAATCCCCTATGGTTACCGGGCCGGTCGAGTGCCAGGCACTCGGGAAATGGTGGTCAATCCGAACTATCTGCTGGTCTATCGAGTGAACGGGCGCATCAAAATACTGACGTTAGTCCACACCCGACGACAATACCCACGATCCTCATCAACATAAAAAAAGGGCGGCCAAAAGGCCGCCCGAAGCGTACTACACGAGAGTCTTTTACAACGTCAGTTGCCCCCGCTCCTCCTCGGTCAACTGCTGTTTCGCCTGTTCATCCAGCGCCCCTGCCCCTAGCACCTGCACCGGGCTGTTCGGGTTGTATCCGGTCGCCGGCGCACGGCTTGCTCCATCGCGGTTCGGCGCCAGTTGCTCGTTGCCGAAACTCAGCACCTGCACCGTGAACACCGACGCCTGATTCTGCCGCGCGGCTGCCTGCTGCTGACGCGCCACATCTTCCGCCGCTTGCGTGGCCGAAGAGGCGGCGGAGCTGGCCGAGGTAATCGCTCCGGTGTTCACCGCGGCCACCACCGGTACGCCGCTGGTCTTGCCCTGCACCGCGATGTTGGCGGCGTTGACCACGGTCAGCGCGGCGATGTTGACGTTGCCCGAAACACGAATCCCCGCCTCCCCCGCATCGATGGTGCCCAGCGGTGCGATCAGGTCGATGTCGCCGGGTGCCACTTCGGCGATCGGGTTGAGTGTGGCGATACCCGCGCCGGTGCTCGGCACCGATGGCGACAGGGTCACGTTGCCCCAGGTGTCGTACACGCGTTTCGGTGGGGTGTAGACCACCGTGGTTTTCGAGCCGCGACCGGCGTTGATGTCGCCCTCGGCCGACCAGCCCAGGATCGAGCCGCCGAAGGTGGTCATGATCCGGCTTTGCCCCAGCAGAATGCTGCCCTGCGAGTAGAGCTGAATGTTGCCCGAACCCTGGGTGATGATCCCGGCGGTGGACGGTGGCGCCGCGCCTTCGATGCCGAACACCTGACCGCCGCCCGGCGTGAGCATCTGAATGTCGCCGCCGAACAGGGTCTTGACCCCGGCACCACCGTACAGCGTGATGTCGCCGTCGTAGCGGAGCGGATTGCCCGCCACGTCGGTGGTCGGGAACAGCGCGGCGATGGCGTTGCGACCGCGCAGGTAACTGCCTTTGCGCGGGCCGTCGACGTCGTTGTATTCCAGGCCACCGGCGCGCAATTCGGCGAAGTACACCTGCCGCGCGAAGATCGTCTGCGCGGAACTCGGCAGCGCGGCAAAGAACGCTTGCGCCTGCTCTTGATTGCCGCTGAAGCCGTAGCCGAGGCTCAGCCAGCTCTGCAACTCGTCGAGGTAAGTCTTGACCACTTTGCCCGGTTGCGCACTGAGCGCCACGTCCTTATTGGCAACGTTCTGCGGATTCAGATAACGGGCAATGAACCGCGAATAATCCGGCCCCTGCACACCAACCCCGGCCTGCAACACCACATTGGCCCCCGCACGCTTGTCACCTGGCGCCAGCGGCCCGGTGCTGGTGATACTGGCGCGATCCTCCATGAGGATATTGCGCCCGGCATTGACTTCCAGCGTGCCGGGGCCGGCGATGTCGAAGCTGCTGTACAGAATGTCGCGCCCGGCTGAAACCTTCGAAACATCCCGTGGATCGTTATGCACGAACAGGTTGCCGGTGGAGTAGATCGTGTCCTTGGTGGTGCCGACCCCGTCCTTGGCAGACGTCGTCGGACTGCCGAGGTTGGTGCCGGACGCCACGATATCGCGACCGGCCAGCATCCACACCGGGCCGGCAGCTTCGTACCAGGTACGCAGCGAATCACTCGCCCGCAGGGTCTCGCCGCTGCGCACGCCGACCAGATCGCCGGTCAACGCATAGAAGCGCGCAGGCCCCTGCACGTCATTCAGACCGGAATAGGTGTTACTGCCGAACGCGAACAGCGGGTAACGCCTGTTGGCATCGGCCGCGACGCCATCGCTGCCGCTGTTGCTGATGAACGGAGTTTGCGACTTGTTGTTGGCAAATCCGTTGAACGCCGGGGCGAACGGTGTGGCAATCGCCAACGGGCTGGCACCAGACTGGTTGATCGCATAACCGCCGGCATAAATCGAATCACCGGCCAGCAACTCGAGCTGACCGGCAGTCGAAGGTGCCAACAGCAGCGAATAACCCATCGCTGGCGCTTCATTACCCACCCCGTAGGTGGCCGACGAGCCGGCATAGATCGAACCTTGTGCGGCCACCGCACGCAGTATCGACGGGTAGACGAAACGGCTGTCGGTGGGCGAGGTGTTGTGACCGGTGAGTGGCCCGTTGGTATCGGTTTCGGCCAATTGCGTGCTCGGCGTGAGGTTGCCCCCGGCCGAGAACAGATCAATGGCCGTGTGCGCAGTCCACAGCGAGAAACCGCTGAGGATCCCGCCCTTGCTGACCGTGCCGTCGCTGTCGAACAGCGGCGTGGCGTTCTGCAACTGCACCCGGCCCGGGTCCACCGCGCCCCCCAGCACCAGGTCACCCCGGGTGTTGATGCGCATGCCCGAGTCACCGGGTATCAGCACCAGGCCACCGGAAGCATTGCTGCTGGTCGAGGTAAATGGATCGGCCGCGCGGGTTTCACGGGCATCGTGAACTGACTTGTTCGCGCCGTATTGCAGGTTGATCCCGCCCACCGCGCTACCGGTCAATTGCGCAGCGCCGCGCAGATTGATCAGGGCGCCTTGCAGGTCGTGCTTCGGCTGACTGGTACCCAGCGCACCCGCCCGGGCCTGCAGTGACGGATTGAGCGTGCCGCCGATGCGAATATCCATGTCGCCGCCACCGGTCAACTCCAGACGGCCATCGCTGCCGACCCGCCCGGTGCTGCCCACGGCGACGATCAGCCCCTGACTGCGCAGATTGACCCGGGAATCGCCCAGCGGTCTGAGCATGCCGCCATCGTCACCGACACGCAGGCTGATGTTACCGCCACCCAGCGTGCCGAAACCGGTAAATCCCACCAGGTATGGCGCGGCGTCGGCGCCTTCATCCGGCAGCGGTTGACTGGCGTAGCTGCCGAAGTTGATCCACCACGCGGTCGGCACATCACTGCTGCCGGTGCCCTGACGCCACAGCCAGTTACCCACGGCCACGCTCGACTGCTGCTCCCGGTAAGTGCCACCGGTAGCGGTCTCCCGACGCCCCAGGCTGTCACCGGAAACAGAACCGCTAGCGCTGACCGTCAGGTTGCCGCCCATCTGCGGGTACCAGGCCTGATAAAGGCTTTCGGTGCCGCCGTTGACCCACTTCTCGGAGTCAGCACCAGCGCTGCCCAGCACTGATCCGTCGTCCGACAGGCGTCCGCGCACTTGATTGAAACGTGGATCGACATCGCTCGACTGCGTACCGGCGGTGTACACGCCAAACGGCGAATTCATGCTCAGGTTACCCGCCGCCAACAGGTCCAGATCCCCGGTGCCGGTGCGCAGCACACTGAACATCTGGCTGTGGATCCGCGCACTGGTCGCCGGATTGCTCTCGACACAGACTTCCGGATAACTGTCGCACAGGGCCAAATACTCTTCGGGAATCGGCGCGTAATCCTGGAACCCGAACATATTGCCCGGCGCCCAGGTCCAGCGCGCCATCGGTGCACAGGCTCCCGGGTCGATGTCGCACAGCACCAGATACTCTTCAGGCACCGGTTCAAAGGCCGGAAAGCCGTACTGATTGGTCTCGGACCACACCGGTTTCGGATTGCCCTGCGTCACCTTGGCGCCGTAATGAGTGTCCGCCAGACGCAGGTTGCCTTCGCGGGTCAGCGGCTGCACCGCGCGGTTATCCGCCGCCCCCAGGTCCGCGCCCGCCACCACGCGCATCGACCACGACGAGCTGCCCGCCGGCAACATGCTTGCCAGCGCCCAGTTCGCGCCCTGGCGTGTCCCGGCCAACGGACGCAGTTCGACAAAGGCAGCGCCGTCAGCCAGAACCACGTTGGTCATGGACGGAATCAACGAGCCGCGCAACAGCGCCAGTGAACCGCGCAACAGCAGGTTTTTGCTGCTGCCGGTATCGGCGTCGAACGCCCCCGGCAGCGGTACACCTTTTGGCCAGTCGATTGCCTGCAAAGCGGTATTGCGGTTCAAGCGAATGCCGGCGCCCAGACGGCTGTTGGCGGGCAAGGTCAGGTTTTCGCTGAGCAGCGTTCCGGCGGCGTACAGCAGATTGCCCGATGCGTCGTGCACGGCGCCCGCCAACACGGTGCCGGCATTGAAGGTATAAGGCGCGGCCAGTTGCACCTCAACCGGCAACAGCGTGCCGCTGACCAGCGTGGTGGCCTGGATCGGCAAGTCGTAGTTCAGCGTGGTACCCGACGGGAACTGCGTACCCTCAGCCAGCGTTACGCCGGTGCCCGGCACAATCAGGTCGCCACCGAACGGTTGCACGCCCGGCAACAGTTTCCAGCCGGCATCGTCAGCGGTTTCCGGTGGCGGCGCGAAGCCGTCGTTGAGACTGCCGTAGATATCCAGGTTACCGCCGGCGCGAATCACCAGACTGCCGGACTCGCCCGAGCCGTAGACGCCGGCGACTTTCTGTGTGTGCGGGTTGAGGCTGGCATAGCGGTAACGGGACAGATCGATGTCGCCCTCCACCACCAGATCGCCATCGGCGGTTTTACTGGCGATCTCGACCCCGGGACGCAGATGGAACGCATCGGCGTAAGTGGCATTGTTCAGCCCCGCCAGTTTGCGTTGCAGCAGATCGGTGTTGCCCAGCGCGGCATTGATGAACGTAGTGCTGTCGCCATCGATACGCTCGAACAGGGCCTGATCGATCACTTGATAAGGCCGACCGCTGACCGCCGGATCGAGCCCATCGCGAGCATCGGTGTAACGTCGCATGCCATTGAGGCCGATCGAACGCGCGCCCTGAATAGTCAGTGTGCCGCTGGCATCGATGGCAATGTCGCCGACACCCAGGCGCGGCGCGTTCAGTTCCAGCGTGCCACGCAGCATCTGGTCATGCTGCCCCGCCAGATACCCCGGTACCGCATCGGTACCATGACGCAAGTCGATGCGTGCGCCGGAAGCCAGGGTCAACACGTCGTCACCGGAGTTGAGTTCGACCATCGCGCGGTTCGGCGCATCAATGATCTTGCCGTAACTGTCGACGCGCAACACGCGGCCATGGGCATCGAGCACACTGTTGCCGGTCAGCGTCAGACCGTCCCTGGCCGACAGCCGAATGCTGCCGACACGCTCGCCACTGGCATCGATCAGACCACCGACCGTCAGCTTGCCGGCGTCCACCGACACATTGATCTCGCTCGCCTTCATGCCGTCGCCAATAAACAGATCACCTTGCTTGAGCTGCAAGCTGCGACTGCCGAAAACCTGACCGGCATTCAGACGCTGATTGAGGGCGGCGAACTGTTCACTCGCGTCTGCGCCCAGACGCTGGGCGCGAATCTCCACGCCACCGGACTTGTACGGCACCAGCGTGCCGCCAGCGTCGTAATAGCCGCTGCTGCCACCGCGAATTTCACCCTGCAAGTCGACGATGCCCGCCGCGCTCGCCAACGCGACCGCACTGAGGTTGCCGGCCTGATTGTTTTTCGCCGACAGGTCGATGCGCGAACCGGGCGCCTGGCGGATATTGCCACTTTGGCTCAACAGCGACACGTCGCCGCCCCAGCTGTACTTGCTGACATCGTTGAACGGCAAGGTGCGCCCGGCAAGGTCCAGCTGCGCACCATTGGCGAGGGTCAGATCGTGCTCGGCCGTGACCGCCAGTTTGCCGCTGGCCAACGCGATACGACTGTCGAGCACAATGCGCTCGGCTTGCAGATTCAACTCGGCGCCCAGGGCATCCGCCGCGGCAGAATTACCGGCGCCAGTGCCGCTGAGCGTCAGGTTGTTGCCAGCCTTGAGCAGGTTGACCGACGCCGCTTCGCCGGTAAGCAACGGCGTACGCAGATTGAGGTTGCCGCCGCTGTAGAGGTAGCCCTTGAGCGGATCGTAAGCGCCCTGTTCCTGATACACCGCCAGACTGCCCTTGTGGTTGGCGGTAATGCGTTCGCTCGCCGTCAGGTTGACGTTGGCAAAACCCAGCGCCAGACGGCTGTTGTGATCCAGCCCGTTCGGTTGCGGCATCGGGCCGTAACCCAGTTCGATACGTTGAGCCTGAATCTCCAGCGTGCCGCTGCCGGTGCCGGCACCACCGGCGATCACACTGCCCGGATCCTGAGTCGCGCCGTTCCAGATCAGGTTGGCGGTGCGGATGGCCGCCACATCATTGGCATTGCCCGCCCCGTAAATCGCCGGGGTGGCGAGCACCAGATTCTGCAATTTGCTCTGTCCGGTCTGCGGATCCAGGGTGTCGAGGGTCACGCTGCCGTACAGATTGAAGGCATCGCGGGTGGTCAGGCTCAGGGTTTCCAGAGCGGGCGCACCGAATTGGCTATCACCGCGCATCAGGCGATCCAGCACATTCTGGTTCAAGGTCAGCCCGGCCGGCACCCGGTTACCCGCAGCGGCCAGCGCTTCGGCACTGCCGGCGTTCACCGCACCGACGGCCAGCGCCAGGTGACGCGTGCCGAAGCGCACCGCTTCGCCGAGTTCGAACTGTCGGTCGGTGGCGGCGGTAATGCTGCCGTTGGAATAGAGCTGGGTCGGGCTGCTGCACAGCCCCGTCGAGCAGACGCCGATGCGGATGTCGCCAGCGCCGAAAGCATTGCTGCCGGCCTCGGGAGCGAGCACGTTGGTCCAGCCGTTGGACATCACCAACAGGCTCGCGGCACCGGGCTGATAGATGTAGCCGGCCGTGGAGTCGTAAGCGACATTGCCGCGCCCCAGCGTGTTGATGCCGGCACCGGCTTCGATGGTGATCGCGCCCTGCGCGGAGTTGGTGCGCAACAAGACTTCCGGTGCCGAAAGAACGGCCCCCTGACGCAACACGATGTCGCTGGTGTCGCCAGTGAAGTTGATGATGTTGCCGGCGGTGTTGTAGTTCACCGTCGGCAACGCACCGAGGGTCAAGCGTGCGGCGCCCAACTGGTTGAGGGTGTCGGCGTACAGCGAAATGCCGTCGAAATCCTGGGTCGGTGCCTGACCGGCACCGAGGATTTCGAAGCGGGTGCGGGCGTTACCACTGCGCACCGCCGCCGTGCCGACCAGCCCTCCCTCGGCAGCATTGAATTGCGCGCGCCCGTTGAACTGCAAGGCGATGTCCTGCTCGCCACCGGCCACCAGACGCAAGTCCAGAGTTTTGCCGTCCATGGGTGCCAGCGCGCGTGGTACGCCGCGGCGTGCCGCATCGCTCTGAATGAATTGGGTGAAACTGGTTTCGTTGTATTGCGAGTAACGACGCAACACGTCGGCGGAGGTCAGGATGACTTGACTGGCGAGGCTGTCGCGCAAACCGGTGTTGGCGATCGACAGCTGCCCGCTGCTGGTCCATGAACCATTGCGCAGCGCCAACGCCGCTCCTGGTGCTGCCGCCGTCGCCTGGCCATTGACCTCGACCCGGAACGCGCCGGGCAACAGGGCAAAGGTCGAAGGCAGCAGCGTATAGGTGCCAGCGGCCAACCCCGGGACACCGGCACCGAGAGTGATTTGCTGGCCGATACGCGGATCAACCGCGCCGCCTTCGGCGAGCATCGGTGCGTAGATGCTTTGATTGCCCGGCACGATGGCGTACACCGGATTGCTCGCCAGCCCCGGCAGGCTGAACGTGCCGTCGGTGGCATTGCGCACCAGCGGGTTGAACCGGGCATCGGTGGAACCGCCGCGTCCGGACACGAAACCGGCGCCACGCAGGTCACCGCCCCCCGACAGATCAAGCAACGCGCCAGGCTGCACATCGATCAATTGCGAGCGCATCGACACACCAGCGGTCTCGCCAGTGATTCCGTTCAATTCCACAGACTTGCCGTCATAGCGATAGTCGATGCCGTCGGTGGTACCGCCATAAGGCATGACCAGTCCGGCGCCACTGACCGAGGTCACACTGCCGGGTAACAAGCGAACTTCGCGGGTGGTCGTCAGCAAATCGTCGCCCAGGGTGATCATGCCGAGCGGCGCACGAAGCACGCCGCCCTGCTCGATGTAAGCGGCTGACAGTTCCAGTCTGCCAAACACCGAATACGGCATCGCTGCCGGTGCCGCGCCGTGGCCGCTGATGCGCAAGGTGTGCTGGGAAACCGGCACGGCGCCCTGATAACCGACGCGCACCTCGGCCTGAACACCACTGGCCGGATAGATCTGCGCGGCGCTCAGGTTCAAGTCGCCCGGGGTCCACAACCGCGACTTCTGCGCGCCATCGGTCGGTGCCAGGAAACGCAGATCGCCACGGCTGTCGAGACTCACCTGCCCGAACGCCCAACGGCTGTATTCAGCGGCCGGCGCCTTGAGTTGCAGAATCGAACCCTGAGTACCGAACGACAGGCCATTGCCCAGATCCAACAAGTCGGCCGAGGCGTTGAACTGCGCCTGCGACAACTGCGTGGTCGGGTTATTCGTCAGGCGTGGCCGGATCGCACCGACGATGCCGTAGTAGCTGCCAACACCGGACAAGCGCAGATACGGTGCGCTCACGTCAACACGCGCAGTGTCCTGCGCCGACTCAGCCAGCGACAGCGCGCCGGCGTACAGGCTCAGACTCTGATTCATGTGCAAGTTGACATCGCCATCGAATGACAGCAAACCGTTACTCAACAGGCTCAGATTATCGAAGCCGCCAGACATCAGGCCATCGGCGCTCAAGCGCGCCTGTCCATAGCGCAAGCCAGCGGCGCCCTGCCCCGGTCGCAGATCCGCCGCGAGCCGCTCTTCAGACATGCCTTGGCCGATGATCATCTCCCTCGGCGCTCGTACGCTGTTATCCGCCGAGTCGGCGTACAGCGGCGTTTCCAGAGCGATCTCCAGACGCCCGCCCGCCGCCCCGACGCCACCGGCCGTTGCCCGCAGATCACCGTCGATGAACAGGCCGTTGTAGGAACTCAGGCTGATGCGCCCGCCGTCCGTGGCGACGCGGGTCGGGCCTTGACCGGCGATGTCGAGCAGCGCTTCGCTGCCGGAAGCGTCCAGACGTGCGCCTTGGCGCACGATCACGTAGGCATCGGCCGCCGTGGCCGTGGCGAGTTTCGCGTCGATCTCGCCGCCAAGGATGATACTGCCGCCCTTGCCGACCTGACCGTAACGGCGCCCCAACGCATCGACGGCGGTGCTGGCCCGCCCGGCCACGTCGAGCACCGCGTATTCACCGATCCAGATCGAACGGTTGTGTGCGTTCGGGTCAGCCTTTTGATCGGAGGTGGCCGGTTTGATCGAGCCCAATTGCTGCTGGCGAATGTCGATCGTGCCGCCCCAGGCATTGAGTTCGCCGTCCACGGTGATCTGCCCGGCCCCGCGCAGTTTGATGCTCTGGCCAGGATCGACACTGATGCGCGCGCCGCGGCCAATGGTCAGCGGGCTGTTGGCCGCATCGATCAGGTTGATCAGACTGGCCCCGCCTTGCAGCGTCAGGCTGGCACCGCCGCGCTGCGTCAGGACGCCCTTGGTCGGATTCTCCTGGTACCGCGCCGGCGTCCACAGCTCCAGCGCCGATTGCGGATCGACGCCGCTGGCCTGATTGGGTGCCGAATCCGCATAGCGATAGACCGGCATCGTCACATCAATCGCAGTACCTTCGGCGACGCCCAGCCCGTTCAAGCCAATGAGGTTGTAAGCCGAGAAACCCTTGCCGAACAGGTCCGCAGACAGTTGCAGCGTGTTGGTCGCGGGCAACGTATCGGCCTGGCCGATCTGAATCCTGTTGGCCTGCACGGTCAGCGTGCCGCCGCCCTTGACGCCATAGCCACGCAGTTCACCCTCCAGGCGCAAATGCGATTGGCCCGGTGCGGAAATCGCACTGGACTCCAGCGTCAGATCGCCACCCTTGCCGCCCTGGGTCTTGCCGTTGGCGAGCAGCGCGCCGCCCGAAGAAACGTCGAGCAGGCTGTCAGAGGCAATGTCGATATCACCACTGCTGCGGATCGACAGCAGACCACCGTTGAGAGCCCCGAGGCCGGCGTTGTCGTCGGGATTAGTGCGCAGATTGCTCCACACCCCACGGGTATCGAGGTGTACGCCTGCAGCCACCGCCACTTGCGTGACCTTGTCGGTTTTCGCCGTGAGCCGGGTATCGGTACGCTCGGTGCCGTTGAACTGATTGAGCACGTTGCCCAGATGCAAACTGCCGCTGCGCGCACTCAGGTTGGCGTCAATCTGCACATCCGGCGCATACAGGGTGATGTCGCCACCGTTGTCGACACCCAGCGCGCCAGCGACAGCGATCTGGTCCCGAGCCGCGACCTTGAGCGCGCCGAGACGGAAACCGTTGAGCTGATCGTTATCAAGAAACAGCTTGCCCTTACGCGAGTCCGCCACGGCTCCGGTCAGATCCGGGTCAGTGCCGGTGACTGGACGCTGGCCGCCAATCTGCACTTGATCAAGCAGGGGATTGAGCGAGTACAACAGGCCACTGGCCGCTGCCACATAGGCCGGGTCATAGCTGCCGACAATCAGTTGCGCACGACGCGCCAGTGCGTTCTGGCTCTGGTCATAACCATCGAGTACCGCTTGTGGCGCCTGGTTCTGCCGCTCGCCCTGATACACCTCGCCGAGCATCTGCCCATCGAGCACGGCGTTGGCGGTGGAGATCACCAGTTGCCCGGCGTCGCGTCCCACGGTGTAACCCGATTCGAAACGCGAGCGCGGCGCGATCAGCGGACTGTAGTAATAACGGGTCTGGCCCCAGCGTTCGCTGCTGTCTTCATAACCTTTGTACAGTCCGGTGTAGAGCAGATCCCCCGGGGCACGGGAGACTTCATACAGTTTGCCGTCGGCGCCGCGCAGCCAGCTCTGGCGAATCTCGCCGCCCTGCACGTCCAGGGTGCCACCCGACAGATTGATCAACGAGCCCTTCTCGGTGACCACGTCATTGCCGGCAAAACTCACCGTACCGCCCTGGGCCATCCACTCGCCGATGCTGTGACCCTGGGTGCCGAGATAGCCACCGACTTCAAGCAAGCCACCGGCCGTGTACCAGCGATCCGTGGCATAGCCGTTGGTGCCGGCCGGGACGTACACCAGCTCACGCACATCGACCCAGATGTCGTTGCTGTTGAGCGCGCCCTTCTCGCGGTTGACCGACGCATCGCGCTGCTCGTTGCCCTGCACGTTGATCTTGATGCTGTTGTTTTCCATCGCCACGTTGACGCCAACCGCACCTGACACATCAATCAACGCGCCATCACGCACCAGGCTGCGGCGCTGTGCACTGACAGCGACCTGGCCGCCGGTGGCCAGAGTGATCGAGCCGTTCTGGAACTCGACGCTGCCGCCGCTCTGGATCTCGATGCGCGACTGATCGCCACGAATCCGGTTGTTCGCGCTGACGCTGGTCAGGGCAGCGTCATGCTGGCTGTCGAGCGCCGTCAGGTCGCTGCTGTCGAGCATGATCGCCGTCGCGCTGCCCTGCCCCAGCGTGACGCTGCCGCTGCTGTCGGTGCTCGGGTTGCTCAGATGAATCGTGCCGCGTGTCGCCACCGAGGTGCTGGCGAGCAATACGCCGTTCTGCACCACCTCGTGGCCGGTCAGGGTGATGTCGCCGGTCGCGGACTGGATCAGGCCGTTGTTGCTGACCTTGCCCGCAGCAACGCTGGCCTTGAAGCCCGGAATGACTTCGCTGCCGAAGGTCGTGGACAGCGCATTGCCTTCGGTGCCCGAACCCTTGCGAATGTAGAAGCGATCACCGGCGGCCAGCACGGTCTGGCCCTTGGCGGTGCTGATGCTGCCGTCGTTCTGCACTTCGCTGCCGAGCAGCAAGGCATAACCGCCAGCATCGGTGGACGCCGCCGGTTTGTGCGTGGCGATGCTCGCACCGCGTTCCACCAGCACCTTGCCAGCGGCCTCGGTGAACGTCGGCTGCGTGCCGTTGCTGTCGAAATACAGGCCACGTTCACGGAACTGGATGTCGGTGATATTCGCGGCGGCCGCCACCAGATTGCGCACGTCGACCTGACTGCTGCCGCTGAACACGATGCCGTTCCGGTTGATCAGCATCACCGTGCCGTCACCCTTGATCTGACCTTGAATCTGACTGGCGCGTGCATTCGGATCGTTGACCCGGTTGAGCACGGCCCAGTCCGACTGTTGGGCGAATTCGACGCTGGTGTTACGCCCGACGTTGAAGGTCTCCCAGTTGAGGATGGCCTTGTCGGCAGTCTGCTCGATCTTCACCGTGGTCTTGCCGTCGGCCTGAGTCTGTTGCGGGCCTTTGGCGTTCTGCCAACCTTGCGTAAGGCTGTTATCGACCTTCAGGCCACCCTCACCCAAGCCATCCGGCACCGCTTGCACAGTGCCAAGCGCCGTGGCACGTCCGGCGGCCTGGGCCGCCTGTTGTGCGGCAATCGCAGCCACGGTGTTGTTCAGGGTCTGGATCGAACGCTGCAACTGCTGACTGGCTTTCTGCTGCTGCGCCAATGGCGGGGTCATTCCCGGCAAACCACCGACGCTCGGACGCGCAGCGGCTGCTTGCTGTGCCGCGCCCTTGGCGGCAAACCAGCCCGAGCTGAACGCCGTCTGCGCCTGCGCACTGCCCGCCACCAGACACAACGCCACGGCGTGTGCCAACGGCTTGAGCAACCACAGCGCCGGCTCCGCGAGTTCACGCTTGAATGACTGGGCGTTGCTACGACGACGGGATGGGCGAGCGAGCATCACTACGAGATCCTTTTGAGTTGCCACACGAGGCCGCAGGCCTGCAAAAACCTGCTGTTACGACATAGGCAGTTGGCGCGGCCCACGACCGAACGGATGTCACACAAACTTCATGTTGGCGGAGTATTCGCGGGGCGCAGGCGATTTGGACGGGCAAAAAAAATGGCAGCCCCGAGGGGCCGCCATTCGTGTTGCGGGTTGAATCGAACGTCTTACAAAGGACGACCGATGGTGTTGCAGACGCTGGTGTTGTTGATGTTCAGGTTGTAGCCGGCAGCGTTGCTGACGAATGTTTCGTACACCTTGGTTTTCCAGGCGGCAGGCACGGTCACGAAACCGTGGTTCTTGACCGCCAGGTCGTTGGTGGTGGTGTTGTAGTGCGTGGTCAGGAAAGCCTTCACGTCGTTGGCCACGGCTGCATCCTTGTAGCACTGACCGACGATGAAGTTGGTGTAGGCCGCCAGTTTGTAACCGATGGCCGGGTTAGCCACCACTGGCGACCAGCGAGTCGGATCGGCAGCCAGGGCAGCAGTCGAAGGTGGGGTCACCGAGGACAGTGCCAGCGCAACGTTGGCGGAAGTTGGCTGAACGTTGTTGACGCGGGCAACCAGCGCGTTGCTGGTGGCATCTACACCGTCCGGACCGACATAGCCGAGCGAGCCGTCAACCGCGGCCACAGCAGGTGCCACGTCAGCAGTGTTGGCGACGCCAACCCAGTTCGATGGCAGGGTGGAACCGGCTGGACGGGCGTTGACGAACGTCGAGTTGGTGGTGAACTTGGTTGGGCAGACAGCGTTCAGGTGACGGGTGAGGATTTCCGAAGTACCGCTGGACACGTTGCGATAAACGATGCGGATCGGGGTGGTGTCAGCAGTGCCCAGCAGGCCGCCCCAAGTGGTGACGGTGCCCGAGAAAGCGTCGCACAGTTGAGCGCTGGTCAGGTTCAGCGCGGTCTGACCGGATTTTTTGTACGGGATGGCAACCGAAGTGGCAACCGATGGCAGCTGGATCAGCGGGCCGTAGGCAGCGCCGAAGTTGGTGTTGTAGGTGCTGATTTCCGAAGCGCTGAGTACCGAGTCGCTACCGGCGAAGTGCACAGTACCGGTGGTGCCGAAGCCAGTGGCAACGTTGGTCAGGAAGGCAGTCTTGCCGGCACCGCTACCCACGGCGGCGTAGCTGAAGTTGGCAGGCAGGATGCTGTCGGCCGAACCTTTGTACAGAGCGGCTGGCAGAGTAGCGCCACCACCGGTAACGGCCATGGCTTGAGCGGAAGCCAGCGCGGCGACGGTCAGGGAAGCTGCGATCAGAGTGCGCTTGAACATGAAGAATCTCCTTTTCAACGATGGTTGTGAACACAGGTTTTCAGGGGTCTTGCATGACACTGGGAGGACTCACCGCCGACCTTCGCAAGCGGGGTCCGTGGTTAAGTCGCACTGAGAAATTCGCAGTTTCCGGTGACAGATAAAGGAAAAAACCTCGGGAGCTGCGCGCTGATTTTCCGGTGGTTTTCTCGGGTGTTTGTGGGGGATTGCGAGGGGTCTGGATCGGGGGTTTTGCTGAAATTGGCTGCAGCCATTGCGGGGTGGTTGCAGATGACAGAAAGGAGAACCCGAGGATGGGGGGAATGAGGGTCGGGTGAGCATCAGGCTGAAGGGAAAATATCTGAAGTTTTTGCTGTTTCGGCCGGCGTCATCGCGAGCAGGCTCACTCCTACAAATTGAAATGCATTACACGTGTAGGAGTGAGCCTGCTCGCGATGACGCCAGACCAGACACCCAAAAAATCACCTACTGCACCAACTGGTTGATCTCAATGATCGGCAACAACACCGCCATCACAATCACCAGCACCACCCCGCCCATCACCACGATCATCAGCGGCTCGAGCAACGCGGTCATGCCCATTGCCCGCCGTTCGATATCGCGGGACAGAGTCTGCGCCGCCCGTTCGAGCATCGGCGGCAGTGCGCCGGTTTTCTCGCCGCTGGCGATCAGGTGAATCAATACCGGCGGAAATACGTTCTCCACTCGCAGAGCCGCCGCAAGATTCACCCCTTCGCGAACCTTGGCTGTCGCATCGCTGACACTCAGACTCAGGCGATCATTCGATAGCGTCTGCCGCGCCGCCTCCAGCGCCCGCAACAACGGCACACCGGCACCGCCGAGAATCGCCAGGGTCGAGGCAAAGCGTGCGGTGTTCAGGCCCAGGACGAAACGTCCGATCAGCGGCAATTTCAGCACCCGATGATGCCAACTCAAACGTGCCGCCGGATTACGCAGGTACAGACGCCAGCTCCAGAAAGCACCCGCGATCAGCGCCGCACATAGCCAGCCCCACGCCCGAATGAAATCACTGGCGGTGAGCATCGCCAACGTCAGCCCCGGCAAGTCCTGCCGCGCCTGGGAAAACGCACTGACCACCTGCGGCACCACGTAACTGAGCAAGAAAATCACGATGCCGATCGACACCAGCCCGACCACACCGGGATAGATAAACGCGGTGAGAATCTTGCCGCGCAGGTTGTTGCGCTCCTCGATGTAGTCGGCCAAGCGCTCCATCACCTGCGCCAGATCACCGGACTCCTCCCCGGCGGCGATCAGCGCGCGGTAGATCTCCGGAAAATCCCGTGGCCGTGCGGCCAGAGACTCGGCCAGACGCATGCCGCTGCGCACGTCGGCACGCACCGCGCTGAGGGTATGGGCGATATGTTTTTTCTCGGCCTGCTCCACCGTTGCGCTGAGTGCCGCTTCGAGCGGCAGGCTGGCCCCGAGCAGACTCGCCAATTGCCGGGTGGCCCAGGCCAGATCGTTATCCGACATCCGCGCACTGAACAGGCCACCGCCGCCATGCTGGGCGACGTTGCTCTCCTTGTGCACCGATAACGCAGTCAACCCACGGCTGCGCAACACGCCAAACGCGGCGCCCTGACTGTCGGCTTCCAGATGCCCGGAATCAATCTTGCCAGTGGCGTCGGCGGCTTCAAAACGATAGCGATTCATCAGGCGTCCCGGGTCACACGGAGAATTTCTTCAGGCGCGGTGGCACCGCTGCGAATCCAGCGCTCGCCGTCCTCGCGCAGGCTGAACATCCCGGCCTTGGCCGCTGCCGCACGCAGGGCCTGCTCCCCTGCGCCTTGGTGAATCAGGGTGCGGATGTCGTCGTCGATGCAGAACAATTCGTGGATGCCGGTACGGCCGCTGTAGCCGGTGTGATTGCAGGCGGCGCAGCCGACCGGGCGCCACGTCCCCGGCGCTGCTGGATCCTCCTGTTTGCACGCTTTGCAAAGGCGTCGCACCAGCCGCTGTGCCAATACCCCAAGCATCGACGAGGCCAGCAGAAACGGCTCGACACCCATGTCGATCAAGCGATTGACCGCCGACACCGCGTCGTTGGTGTGCAGCGTCGCCAACACCAGGTGACCGGTGAGCGACGCCTGCACGGCGATTTGTGCAGTTTCCAGATCGCGGATCTCGCCGATCATGATGATGTCCGGGTCCTGGCGCAGAATCGCCCGCAAGGCCAGGGCGAAGGTCATGTCGATCTTGGCGTTGACCTGAATCTGGCTGATCCCCGGCAGGTCGTATTCCACCGGGTCTTCGACGGTGAGGATGTTGCTGGTGCTGGCATCCAGGCGCGCCAGCGCAGCGTACAGGCTGGTGGTCTTGCCGCTGCCGGTGGGGCCGGTGACCAGCACGATGCCGTGGGGCTGGCGGATCAAATGATCGAGTTTGGCCAGCACCTGCGCATCCATGCCCAAGGTTTCCAGATGCAGGCGCCCGGCCTGCTTGTCGAGCAAGCGCATCACTACCCGCTCGCCATGCCCGGTGGGCACGGTCGACACGCGAATATCGATCGGCCGCCCAGCCACACGCAGCGCGATACGACCGTCCTGCGGCAAGCGTTTTTCGGCGATGTCGAGTTGCGCCATGATCTTGATCCGCGACACCAGCGCGCCGTGCAGCGCCTTGCGCGGCGAGACCACATCACGCAGGGTGCCGTCAACCCGGTAGCGCACCACCGAATGGGTTTCGAACGGTTCGATGTGAATGTCGCTGGCCTCGTCCCGCGCAGCCTGTGTGAGCAAGGCGTTGATCATGCGGATCACCGGCGCGCCGTCCTGAGTGTCGAGCAGATCGGTGATTTCCGGCATGTCCTGCATCAGCCGGTCGAGATCCACTTCGTTCTCTGCCGCACCGACCACAGCGGCGGCGCTGCCGGTGTCGGCATAGGCGGTGGCGAGCAGGCCGTCGAGCTCGTCGTCGCGCACGCGCTTGAGCGAGGTTTCACCGAACTGGCGCCGCACCTCACTGATCGACCAGCCCGGCGTCGATGGGCAAACGGTCAGCACGCCGTCGCACAACAGAATGCGCTGGGCCTTGGCCCAGGCGTAGGGAAGCGCACTCATCTAAAGCCCTCCCCAACCCCAGGGTCTGGACATGTTTTTGTGGTGAGGGGATTTATCCCCGATGGGCTGCGCAGCAGCCCCGAAACCTGACATCCGAATACATCTGACTCACCGCGTGCATAGGCTTTAGGTCTGCTGCGCAGCCCAGCGGGAGCAAGCTCCCTCGCCACAGGAATGTTTTTCAGCTTGCGGACCGAGTTCATGGCCTTGGACCAAGCGCAGCGAAGCGAACTCATCTCAAAACCTCCCCAACTCGAGGGTCTGGACATGTTTTTGTGGCGAGGGAGCTTGCTCCCGCTTGGGGGCGAAGCCCCCGTAAATCCGGCACGCAGGGTGTATCTGGAAGAATGGGGTAGCAGGCTTTAGGGCTGCTGCGCAGCCCAGCGGGAGCAAGCTCCCTCGCCACAGGAATGTTTTTCAGCTTGCGGACCGAGTTCATGGCCTTGGACCAAGCGTAGGGAAGCGCACTCATCTCATGCCCTCCCCAACTCGAGGGTCTGTACATGTTTGTGTGGCGAGGGAGCTTGCTCCCGCTCGGGGGCGAAGCCCCCGTAAATCCGGCATGCAGGGTGTATCTGGAAGAATGGAGTAGCAGGCTTTAGGGCTGCTGCGCAGCCCAGCGGGAGCAAGCTCCCTCGCCACAGGAATGTTTTTCAGCTTGCGCGCCGAGTTCATGGCCTTGGACCAAGCGCAGGGAAGCGCACTCATCTCAAAACCTCCCCACTCTCTCTGCCTGGAGGTGTTCCTGTGGTGAGGGGATTTATCCCCGATGGGCTGCGCAGCAGCCCCGAAACCTGACATCCGAATACATCTAACTCACCGCGTGCATAGGTTTTAGGGCCGCTTCGCTGCCCATCGGGGATAAATCCCCTCACTACAGGGTTACTTCTCAGATTGATGGAGGGATTCAAAAGCGTGTGCTCCCTTCGATCGGCACAGCCTTGATCGTCGCTCTCGGCCCCGTCCCCGGTACCACCGCCGGAACCCCCTGCGCCGCCGTCGGCAGCTGCGGCGCCTGCATGTCCGGCATTGCCCAGCTGCGCTCCGGTTGCAGCCCACCCTGGGCGCGGCGCATGAAGTCGTAGCGGTTGAGGGTGATGCTGCGCCCCGCTTCGCTGTCGCGGATGATGTACGGGCGCAGGAACACCATCAGGTTGGTCTTGGTGATCGCCCGGCGTTCGTTGCGAAACAGTGCACCGATCCCCGGCAGCGTCCCCAGCCATGGCACCGCTTCGTTGCTCTGGCTGTAGCCGTCCTGCAGCAAGCCGCCGAGAACCATGATCTGGCCGTCGTCGAGCAGGATGCTGGTGTCGATCGCCCGTTTGTTGGTGACGATGCCCGCCGACGCCGCGCTGGCCGAAGCGCGCTCGTCGATGCTGCTGACCTCCTGATAGATATCGAGCTTGACCGTCCCGCCCTCGGAAATCTGTGGCCGCACATTCAGCTTCAACCCCACCTCTTCACGGGTCACGGTCTGGAACGGGTTGTTGCTCGTCCCCCCGCCCCCGGTGACATAGCTGCCGCTGACAAACGGAATGGTCTGGCCGACAAAAATGCTCGCCGCTTCGTTATCCAGGGTCAGCAGGTTTGGCGTCGACAGCACGTTGGTGCCGCCCTTGCTCTTCAACGCTCGGGCCAGCACTTTGAGGTCGAGGATCTTGCCGATGCCGGGGATGTCGACCGTGCCGTTGACGTAGCCGAGGTTCAAGCCTTGCGGCAGCACGTCGAGACTGGTCTTACCGTTGAGATTGATCCCTGACCCACCGAGGTTCGCCCCGCCGATCACGCCTTTGCCGCCGAGATTACCGGTCTGCCACTGCACGCCAAACTCGCTGGCATCGTCTTCGCCGACCTCAACGATCAGGCTCTCGATCACCACTTGCGCACGGCGCTGGTCGAGCAAATCGATGACCTCGCGCAGATTGCGATACAACGGGTCCGGCGCGGAAATCAGTAAGGTGTTGGTGGTGGCGTCGGCCTGAATTGTCACCCCGCCGGCGCTGAACGCGACGTTCTGTTCACTGGCCTGTTTGCCGGCGCTGCTGGTCGCACTGCTGCCCTGCGCGTAACTGCCGCCGGTATTGCCAGTGCTTGAGGTGGTCGAGGTGTTGCCACTGGTTTGCGTGCCGCTCTGCGCACTCGACCCGCCATTGTTGCCGTTGCTGCCCATGGCGCTGAGCACCGAGCGCGCACTGTCGCTGGTGCCGCTGTCGCTCTCGCCGGTGAGCAGCCCGCGCAACGCCTGCGCCAGTTTCGCCGCTTGCGCGTTGCGCAGATAAACCACGTGCAGGTTGCTCGGATTGCTCTGCGCGTTGTCGAGTTTGTAGATCAGATTGCGCGCCAGCTCGGTGCGCTCGGGGCTGCCGGCGCGGATGATGATGGTGTTGGAGCGCGGGTCGCCGATCACCGCGATTTTCTGCGTCGGATCGTTGCCCGGCGCGTCGAGCAGATCCGCGACCATCGGCGCGATGTCAGCGGCGATGCCGTTCTGGATCTGCACCACGTCGGTGTCGATTGCGCTCGGGCTGTCGATGGTCTGGATCAACTGGGCGACGCGGGTCAGGTTCTCGGCGTAATCGGTGACGACGATAGTGTTGTTGCCCGGGTAGGCATTGATCGGATTGTTCGGCGATACGATCGGGCGCAGCACCGGAATCAGGTTCACCGCGTTCTCGTATTGCAGGCGAAAGGTGCGCGTGAGCATGCCATTGCCGGCGGGTTTGTCCGGGCTGTAGATCGGTCCGCCGAGCAGTTTCGCATCGGCTTCCGGCACCACCTGGGCGACGCCGCCGACATCGACCACGCTGAAACCCTGCATGCGCAACGCCGCGAGCAACATGTCGTAGGCCTGCCGCGCCGGCACCTGACCTTCCGAAACCAGCGTCAGGTTGCCCTTGACCCGAGGGTCGACCAGAAACTGCTGGCCGGTCGAGCGCGACAGCGCACGCACCACCGCTTGAATATCGGCATCGACAAAATTCAGCGTCACCGGCTGATCACCCAACGGGTTGCTCGCCAGCGTGTTGCTGCGCGGAGCCGCGCCACTGCGCGCACGCTCAGTGATGTTGTGCATTTGCCGTGGTTGCGGCGCCGCTTGCGCCTGGGCGCGTTGACGATCGAGCAGCGCATCGCCGCTGCGCTGGGTGTTGGCCAGTGGCCGGCCGAGTTCGCTGTCCACCAGCAATGGCGGCTGGTTCGGCGGAGTGGTAGTGTTGCTGCACGCGCTCAACGCCATCAGCAGCATCGGCAACGCCATGCGCGCCGGTTTGGATCCTGACCCCTTCATGAAGCTTCCTTAGCGCCCAGCGCCTGATCCATGCGAACGGTGCCTGACAATGTGCCGGCAGTGACTTCGGTCGAAGCGTTGTCGGCGCGTTGCAGACGGGCCTCGACCACTTGCAGAGAAAGTTGTGCCGGGTTGCTCAACAGCCAGTCGAGCAGCGCATCGGCCGGCGCCGCGTCGAACGTCAACTGCCATGCGCCGGCCTCCCCGGCCTGTAATTGGTAGTGCCCGGCCAGGCCGCTGGCCTGCAGGGTCTGCTCAAGAGACTGCTCGATGCTTTGCCCCTGCGGACGCACGCTGACCTCGCGCAACAGCACTTCAAGGGCTTCGGTCTGCGCGCGCAGCTTCGGCGTTTCGCTTTGCCAATAGCTGATTTTTTTCAGCGGCGGCTGAATCAATGCGACCCACACCAACAACGACAACAGCACCACCGCCATGCCGCCGACCATGCGTTTTTCGCGCAGGGCCAGCGCTTGCCAGCGCGCCTGAAGTTGCGCGCTGAAACGCTGCCAACGGGCGCGATAAACCGCGAGCGATGCCTTATTCATCTTCTGCTCCGCTGTCGTCAGCGCTTTCGTCGGGGGTCGTGACTTCGTCGCTCGGGCGCAGCAGCCAGCCTTCATCGTCAGCCGTCGCACTGATCCCGACCTGAGCCAATGCGGCTTGCCAATCCTTGTCCTTGTCATTGGCGCTGCGCCGGGCATCGGCCAGCAGACTCAACTGCAAGGTGCCATCAACAAACGTCAGGCGCTCGACCGTGCCGGCCATGAACGGCATGCCACTGCCGGCCTGCAACACCAGCCGATTGAACGGCTGCGCCGGGTCCTCCGCCGCGCCCTTCTGCCGCGCCGCCAATTGCTGGCGCGCCTGCTGCAGCGGATTGAGGATCACCGGCAACTCGGGAAAGGCCTGCTTCACCCGCTGCGCCATTTGCGCCTTGAGCTGCTGGCCCTGACTCGCCTCGCGAGCGGCATACAGATTCAAACCGATCACCCACACCGCCACCGCCAATGCGCAAAGTCCTAACGCCCGGCCCCAACCGCGATGCTCGCTGCGCTGCTGTTGCACCGCACCCTGCAGGCCCCAACCGGGCAACGGCCCGGTCCAGCGCTGCGCCTCAGCCATCGGTAATTGCGCTTGCGGCGGCGGTGCCGAACCGATCCAGTGCAGCGGCGTGCCGCAGGTCAGCAGCCAATCGCCAATCTCCTCGTCGAACAGCGGCTGCACCCGCGCCACCTGCACGCTTTCGCGCAGCAACAAATGGCCGTCCTGCCGACAGGCCACCGTGCCCGGCAGCACCGGCAAGCTGTACGCCGCCGGGTACAGACCGCGCAGATTCAGACCGGCCTGTTTCAGCAGTTGCCCCAGGTGCAGCAAGCGCTGACGCGGCGCCCAGGCGATCTGCACCTGCCCCGCTTCATCCCGCGAACTGTGGGCGATGTGCATGTCATTGCTGTCGCCGAGCATCAAGGCCTGCGCCGCACATTGCACCGCCGCTGCGGTCTTGTTCGCTGGCAACGGCGGCAATTCGATGCTCGCCAGCAGGCTGTCCGACGGGTGCAGAAAAGCGCTCAGCGCTGGCTGCTTCGCTGACTGCCCCAGTTGGCTAAAGGTCAGAGGCTGCTCACGAATGACCTGCCCCTGACGGTCCAGCCACGCACATTCCATCTCACTGTCGAGACTCAACCCCGCCAGTGGCGGCAAACTCACACGCAACTGACTCATACACCCACCCGCGACCAGATCACTTGTGGCAGACGATCCTCGCTGCGGTGCAGCAACGCATCGAGACTGACCCGACGCTGATCACGCCGCGCCTCGCCGCGCAGACGAAACCAGTCACTGGTGATGCCGACCTTGACGCTGGTCAGCTCCAGATTGGGCATGCGCAAGCGGTTGACGAAATCGCCACGGTTGATGAACCAGCGCCCGGCATCGCGCTCATTGATCAGCGCCTGCGCGCGCTCCAGCGACAACCCCGGCACGTACGCGGCCAACACAGGTGCGGTGGCGGTATTGCCATTGAGCCAAGTGGTCGCCGGGATCACCGTCAGGTACGGCGCCAGTTTGCCGATGACCGCCTCATTCACACCCTCCACGCTACGCAGATCATCAACGCTGCGCAGCATCGGCAACTTCGGATTCTGTGGCTTGCGCGACGCATTCGGCGACGTGGCGCGGCCACTGTCAAAGCCGTTTTTGCTCGCGGTGTTTTCGGCAATCTGCGGGTTCAACAGATACGGATAAGAGCCGATCACCCGCTGACTGATGCGCTGACTCAACCCGGCGCTGATGCCGATCAACTCGCACAACCGCTGAAACGCCTGCACCTGCGCCTCATCGACACGCTCGTTGGCCACCAGATTGCGCAGGTTGAACTTGCCCTGCTCATCCTCCAGCCGCCCCTCGAAACCCTGCGCACTCAAGCGCTGCGCCCACGGCTGATCGAGCCGGGTCAACGGATCACGCTGCCGCGCATCCCAGAGCAATTGCCGGCTGATCTCCAGACCGCCGTGCAACACCCAGCGTCCCTGCACCCGCTGTTGGTCCGCCTCTAGCGCACGAGTCGAAACGCTCTGCCGGGTCAACATCCCCGCTGCAATCACCGCGACCACCGCCGCAATCAACAGCGCACTGATGATCGCCATCCCCTGCTGGTTCGATTGGCTGTTCATCGCCGGCCTTACAGCTGCCAGGAACCGATATCGGCATTCACGCCGTCGCCGTCAGGCTGACCGTCGGCACCGAGGGAAAAGATATCGATCTCGCCATTCGCGCCGGGGTTGAGGTACTGATAAGGCCGACCCCACGGATCGTTCGGCAAACGCTCCAGGTACGAACGCCAGTTACTGTTCTTCGCATCCGCCGGCCGCTCCACCAGCACTTTCAAACCCTGACTCTGGCTCGGATAAGTACCGTGATCGAGGCGATACAACTTTAGCGCCTGCATCAAACCGCCAATATCCTGCTTCGCCGCCGTGGCCCGCGCCTGATCCGGCCGATCGAGCACCTTGGGCACCACCATCGCCGCCAGAATCCCGAGAATCACCACCACCACCATGATCTCGATCAGGGTAAAACCCTGCTGCCCACGGGGCATCCGGCTCGGTCGTCCGGGCTGTTTGAACTGCGCGATATCCATCTCGACATTCCCTTGGCTTGATTCGATTCGACGCGCAGTGTTGCAAGAAGATATGTCAGGGATGTTGAAAATCCTCGGGAGTTTTCGTCGTCAAGCCGTCAAGGACGGGGGTTAGGGTCGAGGGCTGTGTTCTGGTTTTGGGCCTTTTATGCGCGCGTGTTCCCGAGAAGCGGGTTTCACCCTGATTGAAGTGCTGGTGGCGCTGGCGATCATTGCCGTGGCGATGTCGGCGGCTGTGCGCGTGGCGGGGTTGATGACGCAGAGCAGCGGGATTTTACGGGATCGGTCGGTGGCGATGATTGCGGCGCAGACACGCATGGCGGAGCTGCAACTGGAAGGCCGAATGCCGACTGGTGTGAAAGCTGTTGATTGTGATCAGGGACGGTTGTTGTTGCGGTGTGAGCAGGTAATCGCAGCTGCCGAAAACGGCCGACTGCTCAAGGTCGGCATCCAGGTCTTCAACCGCAACCAGGACGCCCCGCCCCTGGCCCGCCTGGAAACGTTGCTCAGCCGGGCCGAAAGTCCCTAGCCCTTACGAATCGCCGAACCGTCAAAGACACCTGCTCCTACAAAAAACCTTTGTATTTCCCATAAAGCCAAATCACCCACGATGCACCGCACACGACATAGCTGACATGAAATGGACTCGTCGCCCAGAACCTGAGTCCGCTGGGCAGGCGTTGAACGGCATCGATCAGCAAGGGTTCCTGCAGTTGGATACTCTTGGATGTAATCAACTGGCTGACAGCGGTCATCCGCTGAGTTCTCGAGTAAAAACTTCCCCCTGATGAACCACAGTCCATGGATAGGTACAGCCACTCATCAAAGTGTTTTTCCAGAGCATCGAGTTTTGTATAAACGGCGTAGAAAATCATTGCGCAGTTGATCACGCCCAGCAGGATCAGCGCCCCACATGCCCAGGCAAATACTATTTCGGTGATTTCCATTATTCGGAATACTCATGAGTTTCTTGCCCTGAAAACTCACCATCATCAAACATCCTTTTTCTGTCTCCACGGCACCCAGACGGCTCGCGATAGCACTTGATAGACGACAGGTTTCTCATGGTGCTTACTCGAACAGTCCTAAATATTCCGCCCAACCATACAAAGCCAGAATTCCCAGCAGAGAAAATGCATTCAATCGATATGGAATTTCGACCCACCGCCGCAAATTCAGCGGAAGGCTCTGGACATCTTCGAGCGCGCTCGGATTATCCAGCAACAGGCGCGAAGGACGTTTACGAAGCAAAGCAGTGATCAGGTTGAGCCTGTACCTTCGCGCCCAAAAACCGGAACGTCCCTTCTGAGGGCAGTTGTGGAGCAGAAAGCAATTTTCAAGGTGCAATTCAATTTCGGAAAGCTTGAAATACCCGACATAGATCATCACCAGAACGTTGGAGATGATCAGCACCAGTAACGCAATGCCAGTGGCGGCGAACAGAAGTTTGATTTCAGTCATTTGAGGTTACTTCGTAAACGATTTCACCGACGACATCGCCGATCTTAGATCCTGTATTGCCTGCTACAGAAGCTGTCGCGCCGCTGATGACGAGGACGCAAATAACGCCGCCAATGCCTCGTGTTTTTAGTGCAACACCTGCGCAATACTCCATTGTGAGCGGTGCGGTATATGTGGTTGCCGCGAGAGTTGTTCCAACGTTACCTGCCAGTTTACTGCCTTCGATGAATTTAACCTTCTGGCATTCTTGATCAGTACCGGTACGGCACACTTCGTTGATTCGTAGAGTTGCCGCCCCTGTTGCTAAACCTATTCCGACGTAACCTCCGATCTGCATGAACTTTGCCGCCCGCGCAACGCCAACGATGTTGGACGCATATCCCGGCAACTGAGTGGGACCTCCCGCTTTATCCCAACGGTGAATGGTTCTTCGAGTCGACAAACCCAATGCTCTTTTAAGCTTGGGGTGATCGGCAATTCCGGTTCCCTTGCGTACCAGCGCCCCAAGGCCACCATCAAGCTTCGTCAAGATCCGTTTGCGCTGTGCAAAAAAATCCGGCGAGCGAAGATGCCCGTATTGCCGATAATGCTGCTGGTGCAGTTGCTCCATATCCTGCAAAGCTTTTTTCAACCCATCCAGATGCTGGCCGATCATATAAGAGGCAATCCCCAGCGACCCCGCCGACACCTCCAGAAACGGCTCAATGACCTCATGGTGCTCAACCATGAACGAAGCTTCTTCATCCGAAAGGTCTTTCAACGCCTCGTTCACCTTCTCCGCAGCGGCCATCATCTGCGCTTCTTCGCGCCGGCACATATAGTTGCGAGAGTCACTGAACAAGACCATTTGCCCAGGTTTGACCCGCTCACCGAGGTGTCGATTGAGTGAGCGGAATTCGCGAAGCAGTGAATCGCCAGGCCTTATTTCGTACAACTCCCGTTCAAGCGCTTCGAGCGTCATAGGTTTCTGAACGATGTGGAAACCCGATTCGGCGGGTTGCGGCAAGGTATAGGCGTGTTCCTCCACCAGATGTTGTGCGGGAGGAGGCTCGGGTTTGGGGTTGAAGGCGCTCCAGGAGGCACCGCTGCTATCTGCAACCTTGCGCGGTTTCACTACTGCCCACTCACCGTTATGCACAGCATCGATGAGTTTTCGCTTATTCGCGCCTTGCCTGTAGTTGGAACGATGCAGGCCCATGGCTTTTAACAAGTCGTCGAATCCGGGCAAGTCGTCCGGGCGATTCATTGCCTGTCGGAATTCTTCCATGGCTTGGTAGGAATCAAGGATCTGGTCTCGCTGACCATGCAGCTCGCTTTGCGGAATGAGTCTGGCCACGCCCGTCTCCAGTTCTGAAAACGGGGGACTTTGGCGAACAGACTCAACTTTGAATGCAGGATGGATCGCTGTTCGTTGTAGGGGAAATCCGGTTTTCTGGCTTGCAGACGCCGCGCTCAAATCATCAATGTTTTATGACGCCTGTGCGTGGCGGATCGGCGAACTGCGCGACAGAGGGGACCGATTTATTTTCCGAGAATAAATCCGTCCCCTCTGTCCCCAGCTCCCACCGGTTTCAGCGACTTACACAAAATCTGTAATCAACATAAATCCCTGTGGGAGCGAGCCTGCTCGCGAAGGCGCCAGAATGAACACCCGATCAATCACCAGGTGATCCCGACACCCGCATCACCCCGGCAACTGCAAATTATCCAACGCCCGATTCACCGCCAACTCCCCCAGCATGATCAACTGCGCAATCCCCGCCAGCGCATGACGCTGCGACACCGGCAACAAGCTGGCGATGTTCTGCGCGAGGGTTTTGGCCGAAGCGAGTGTTTCACTGGCATCGACCAGCAGTTCTTCGGTTTTGTTGTCCGCCGTCACGGCATACATGCCACGGGTTTTACGCGGCGGCGGCGTGGAACCGGGCGGACAGAGGTAATGGTCGAGCGCGCGATCGGCGGCTTCGTGGAGTTTTTTGGAATCGATGGATTCGTAGGGGGAAACCGAGGCGGTTTCGGGCGGGTTGGGTGTTGGTTTGATCATGAGTGAATCTCCAAATCTTAGAAAAGGAGCCATCATCTTTCGCTACCAAACGAAGGGGTGGTGGCCATACGAAGGTTGGTAGACCGGTGACTTGGAAAACCGGCGCGCCCGAAGACGCCCTGCGCATGGCCACCATAAATACACAGCCCCAAAAGGGCCTGCATCGGGTGACGCAATGCGCCAAGTCTAAGCCGGGCTACCAAACCCGATCGCTGATTCGTCAGCGACCGAACCACAATAGAACCCGCTCCCAAGGCGCACAAGCCGGCGGATTCTGGCGTAGCTGTAGGCAAAGGCGCAAGGATATGTAGCCTGAGAGAGTGTCTGGAGATGTTTTTTTAAACGTTGGCGTTTATCGGAGCCTCACTCAGTCACCTCGTCCTTCAATAAACCACCCCCAGGCTCGAACTACGACGTGGACAACAGTTCGGTTATTCGAGCAACTACGTCGCCTTCAAATCGCCAACCATCGCATGGACAAATGACTTACTGGATGCTGCACCGGTAAACTTGCATCTGTTTGAAAAATTCCTGCATCACTTCTGAACCTAAAATTGAATGGAGTCAGCATTTGGCTTATTACGTCTTCAACATCGGCTTACCCGCCACTTCCGAGTGGTGGGCACAAAATCTGGACCGAAAGGTCATTACGGCCGGCTACAAAGGCCAGTCAGGTGATCGTGGAGACATAATCCTAAATCAGCTTATTCCGGGCGACTGGGTCATCGCCTATGTCAACGGTCATGGGTATGTGGGTGCAGGGATAGTCCTCGGTTATGAAACATACCGATTGCACCTCCAACTTCCGAGTGGTTCCTTGTCGGACCATCGGCACGAACGTGCAGTTGACTGGCGATATTTTGTTGAGGATATAAGTCATGCAGTCAACATCGATGAGGCTAATCGGCAGCAGCCCCGACAAACCAAAGAGAGCATTGATTCAGAAAAACATGCCGAAAGGATGATTGGTGAAATCCAGGCACGCTCAGGGGACAGAAAAGGCAGGCATGGCAGGCTGCGGTGGGAGCTTGTCAGAGAAGCAGTATTTGACCTTGGGCGTGCTGTATCCGTGGCCGAGGTAAGGGCGCTGATCGCAATGCGAGATCCACAGTTCAATTCAGAAAATATCAGGCCCGATCTGGAGAAAATGTCAGTCAATAGCGATATCAGGGCCCATTATCAAGGCGTGAAAAAAGGACGCAGAAGTGATTCTGGGCATGCTGCCGACAGGCTATTCAAAACGTTCTCCGAGACAAAGGTTCGGTACGAACCCTATATTCCTGAGGTTCATGGGGTTTGGATACTGGAATACGACTTTGCAGGCAATGGCAAGGTATACCAGGCGCCGCAAACATTGATTGCACATGCTGCGACATTAGCTCGTCGAGAAGTCGACGCGATTGAGATGGCACCGATCGATAGCGAATTAGATGGTCGGAAGCGAGTATTGATGCAGGTTGCCATGCGGCAAGGGCAGTTTAATTTCCGTTCGTTGATGCTGGTCGCGTACGAAGAGAAATGCGCAGTCACGGGATGTTCTACGGTTGATGTGCTTGAAGCCGCACACATCATTCCATATCGCGGCATCCATACAAACCGAACTGATAATGGACTGCTTCTGAGGTCGGACATCCACACATTGTTCGATATGGGGCGTCTTTGGATTGACCCAAAAACGATGGCTGTTCGTCTCGCCAGCGATATGAAAAACACTGATTATTGGCAATATGAAGGAGTTAAAATTTCTCTGCCAAAATCTAGAAATGACTGGCCGAATCCTAAGCATCTGACCAAGCACATTGAAGACTCAAGCCCTGCAAAGTAGAGAAGACAACAAAAGAAAACAAAGGGGTTGATTTATTTTCTGGGAATAGATCAGTCCCTTTCCCTTCAAAGCAGGCGTCCAAACACTGGAAATTACTCCCCATTCAGCTAATTGAATGATAATAGGGCAGACTTATCTCTCTCTCACTAGCCTCGACGGCATTGAAAAATAAATCCGTCCCGTTTTCGTACACGCCTATCCAAAGAACAATCCCCACCAGACCAATCATCGCCATGAAAAGAAGTACTGTATCAATAACATTCAAACTCATTCGCCCGCCTAATAAATCTTCCCACTGACCCTGTACCTGTTGCACCTACGAGTGTTCAAACAAGGGAAAAAACCTGATGCCAGGTTATTTGAGAACTCCTGATTTACCCAAAGCAACAAGTAAAACCATCGCAAAAAGCAGCACTATAGCGCTCCATTGCATCCATACAAGTTTCTGCCTGAGTGAGGCCGGAAAGCTTGCTACATCCTCGATGTTAAGCGTGCCGCGCCTGATGTAGAAATTCGCATACGTAACGAGACCAGAGGCGCCACCTACCAAAAGCAATCTGCCCCACGCACCTCCGTGCTTCAGCGCAGCTAACCTGGTGCCGGCAGAGCTGTTTTTGAGGTGTTCAAGGATCACGTCCGTCTTGATGTGCGCAATGTGGAGCGCAATCCCGATCCAGATGAGCATTGAGATAATCACTACGCCACACAACCCTCCGGCTATTAGTTCTGCGATATTCATTTGGTGACCTCGTAAATCATTCCGCCAGCCGGCTCACCTGACACCCGCCTGTTTAACCATCGGCGCTTATCCAGACTTCACTGTGCCTACGGCGCGACCCGCGCAGTTCAGAGGCGCTAAACGAAACCTGATTTAACAGCTATTCCGAAGCTGATCATGACCAACAACAGGCAAATAACGCTCCATTGCAGCACTACTAACTTACGCTTGAGATGGGGTGGGAAACTGGCCAAATCTTCGGAGCTTAGCTCGCCCCTTTTCAAATAAAACTTGGGGAAGGTGACGATGCCTGAAATACCACCCACGAGCAGAAGCTTTCCCCAAGGTCCACCGTGCCTAAGTGGTGCGCGAGTCATGATGGCTGAGCAATTCTTCAGGTGCTCCAACATCAAATCCATCTTCGTATAAGCCAGGTGCAAACAGACTCCAATCCAAAGAATAAGCCCTGCCAGATCAACGACGGCAATGGATAGAAGTACCTTATCAACGACGTTCAAACTCATTTACTTGCCTCATAGATCTTCTCACCGGCCCACTCGCCTGTAGCCCCACCAAGGGCCCCACCAGCGTATGAACCTGCAGCTACGACGATGACGCCACATGCCAAGGTTGCCATGCCACCTGTAGGCACACCTAAGCCGACACAGATAATCCCCGCCGTGGAGCCGGTCAAAAACGCACCGGTAGCAGCACCGCCGGCCACTCCTCCGACGAAGTTACCACCCTCGGTATATTTGATCTTTTCACAGGCGTCTTTGTTGCCTGCCGCACAGACTTCTTGAACCTTCATGTAAGACGCCCCACCACCTACGGCTGTACCAATCCAGCCACCGTACTTAACAACCTTGGCTGCTCTCGCGACACCTTCCGTATGAGTGGCGTAGCCAGGAATCTGCCCCGGAGCCCCCGCCAGACTCCAGTGATGCACCAGACTTTTGCTGGATATGCCGAGAGCTGATTTCAGGCTCGGATGATCAGGGAAGCCGATGCCCTTTCTGGTTAAACCGGTGAGCTGTCTATCGAGCTTGGCAAACAAACGTGCACGTTCTGCAAAGAACTCTGAACTACGCAAGTGACCGTCACGCTGAAAACTTTTCTGGTGCAACGCTTCGATTTCCTTCAGCGAGGTTTTCACGTCCTCCAGGTTCTTGGCGAAAATCGATTCACCCACACCGATTGATGTTGAACCTTGCGAAAGAATGGATTCAATCTCGCCCCGATAGCGAACCATGAAGCTCGCCTCTTCATCGCTCATGGGTTTGAGTGCAGCATCCACTTTCTGAGCCGCTTCCATGAGCAACGCTTCTTCACGCGTGCACTGCGGATTGTTCGGATCACTCAACACGATAAGTTGACCGGGCTTGGCATAACCGGTGACGTGAGGGTTGAGGCGCGTGAATTTCTCAAGCGTCGCCCCATCCGGCTTATCGAACAGTGCAGCTTCTAGCGCAGAGCGCGGCATGACTTGCTGAACGATGTAGAAACCGGGCTCCGCTGGTGCCTTCGCAGCAGCCGGTTTCTCCGCCGGTTCCTCAGGGTATTCCGCCCAGTACTTGGCGTGCAGGTCGGTCGGTTCTACTCCGCGATAGACCTTTTTTCTTGGTGGGTTAGGTAGCGCGGGCCTTGGTACATTTCCATATTCACTCATGCATCATCCTTGTCATTTCGGGAATACTGACTTGAAGTTCTGACAGCCGCACGCTATCGGAAAGCCCAAGTGCAGGCTGTAGGACAAAGCCTAAAATGCTACGTCCTAGCTGCTGATTCCTGTCATTCGTGGGGTGCGCAGGATAACTGGTGAGGGAAAATGGTTGTATGGCAGCAGATGGCCATCTCGTTGCGGTACCAGATGACTCGCGTGCGTTGATCTATTTTTCACACCCGATGGCTGCTTTCGGCCAGAAGCGGAAGCTTAAGACGGGTCTGCTTTCGGCCAAAAGCAGGCGGTCGGATGCGTCTAGGAAATTAGGGGCGATTTTGTTTTATTGCACGGGAGCATTAACTTATTAACTCGGCGGAGCCTCCGCATAACAGCAAGCAATTAGCTTCGGAGTAAAAAGGGCTACATGTCCGCGGCGCGTTTCCAGTACATCGCGGCGACAAATGCCTTTCAGCATCTGGCAATTCCCCGTATGCCTACGTCCGCAAATTCGTTGCTCGCCACTGCAGTTTGGCTTGCGGTACAGTCAGCGTTGCCTGTTAATCCAGCGCACGGGTTGTCACCACGTCTAACCAGTGGTTCAAGTCGCTTGCTCCGCTCACTGGGACAGCGTTCCGCCGCCCCTTAACCAAAAGTTATGTATTAATCTGAGACCATGTGTGATGAAAAAAAGACGTCAACATTATGTGTGGAGGCATTATCTTAGGTCGTGGTCTAGCAATGATCAAATCTGGTGCCATCACGATGGGAAAACATTTTTATCAAACCTCATGGGCGTGGCACAAAAACGAGATTTCTATAAAATAAGTGAGCTCACTGCAAGTGATATACTAATTATAAATAAAACGGCTATTGAAATCACAACAAACAAAATGCTAAAAGAGGCGAATGCAGGCTGGATAAAAGCATTTCAAATGCTATTCACGATAAAAAAACAATTATCTGAGAGAGATATAAACCGCCCAGGCCTTGTTGAAGCATTTGATGAGTTAGCCATAAATATTGAAGAGGATCTACATTCAGCAATTGAAGCTGGAGCCATAAGACATATAGACAAAATCCTGCGGCGAGATACTAGCCTTTTCCATAGTGAGGAAGAATACATGAACTTCTCCCACTTTATCTGTGTCCAGTACTTGCGCACAAACAGAATAAAAGAAAATATGATAAAGAATACTGAGAGTTTTTTCCCAGGCATGATAGAAAGAACGTTTGGCGTATTCAGACATATATACGCAACAAATATGGCGTGGTCGACCTTTGCAAGAAGAGAGGAATTCAAGCCAGCATTGCTTATAAATAACACCGACACTAACTTTATAACCGGAGATCAGCCTATAATCAACACCTATGCAGCCAGCCTAGGTTGGTCGGCGCCTGTAGCGGAAGTTGAATTTTACTATCCGTTCTCGCCTAAAATAGCTATGATAATTTCAAGCAAAGAGCAATATAAGAGCGGCGATATATTTGAGCAAAATGCTGAGCAAGTCCACATGTTCAATATAGCAATAGCAAAATCAGCGCACAGTCAAATTTATGCACAATCTAGTCGTGATTTAACTCCATACATTCATGAAGTGTCTAGGTGAGTTTACAGTTGCGCTACTAAGCCTGAATAGATTTGAAGAAATTAATTTAATAGTCAGGCATTAGCGAACTTTGATCTCTGAGAACACTGTCGGTAACTTCGATAAAGCTTGAGCAAGAGTTTCTGGGTTGCTTTTGAGGACTTTGTAATCGATGATATTTTTTCCAATCATTACTTTTTCAAGACCATTAGCAATAAACTTTGACACCTCTCTATCAGCATAGCCTTGGCCGTACAACCACATGTGAAACTCATCTGAAAGACCAAGCTTGAGCTGATTTTGAAGTGAACGCGCATAGGCTAGGATCGTATCGTTCAGAGACCTACCCTCAATTATATCTGCGAGGCTACCTATTATCAGCATTCCGTCATAAGAAAGTGCTGTGCAGAAGTCAACTATGTGCTCTTGAGTGATACTATAAAGTCTCGATTTAGCTTGGATTTTAATATTATTGGTTTTTGCATATGTAAAGATTTCGTGATAGCTTTCCCCCTTGCACCATAATTTCGCTATCTCAACACTCTTGTCATCGGGGCGAATATTGGAGACTATTTTTGTGTTTGCAAATTTGCTGAGTAGTGGCCAGCAACTGTCTAGCAGCTCTATTGGCGAGTCACAAAACTCCAGCTCCCATAGATTGTCATCAATCCAATGCTCGATAAAAATAAGCTGATCTAGGCCTAGTAAAGTTCTTCCATAATACGAAAATTTTTCTGGGGGGAGAGATTGAAGGCGTCTATGAATAATTGAGAAAATCTCCAACAACCGCGCTCTTTCGGTTTCTTCCGCCAAATAATATGCAAGGGTATCTTCAGCTAATCTTAAAAAAGCATCGAGCTGGAGTAAAGATTTGTCGTCCTTTAACAACGAGAGAAAGTAGCTCTCAATTGCATTCAGCGTTTGCTCCTTATAATCCATTTCAGCCAGAAGATCAGTAACCTCAATGTTATTAATGACTCCCCACTGCACCCACTGAGATCGACGAGCAGCAGGTTGCTGAATAAAATTTAAAAGATCATCAGTTGCGTGCTCGAACTTAAACGGCACTATTATTTCGCTGAGACTACTTATACAGGCTTCCGAATTATTAAAGTCCAATAACTTTAAAGTTCTAATCCAGTTAGGTTGCCCTTGCCACGAATGGCGCTTATCATAAATTTTAGGGTCGGTGAAAATTATACTTCCTTCTGTGTGATAACCAGACCGCCCGGCTCTACCAATAAGATTTTGAAATTCTCTCGTAGAAATCCGCCGCCCTGCTTGCATGGTACTTGATACAAGCAAATACTTAATTGGAAGGTTCACCCCTTGCGCCAGAGTAGACGTGCAAACCACTAAATGTGCAACCTTTCTATCCATCGCCCATTCGACCGAGATTCGCAGGCCGTTTGGGACGGCTGAGCTATGAGGCAACACGCCTAGTGGGATGGCTTGAGAAAAAATATGACTTCCTGAGAAATGTAGATTGGACAAAAAAGCAATTTTTGACAGCTCATCATGATCCGATATGTCACTTGGTTTTGGAGTAAGAAATCCACGTTCATAAACGTCTACAATTGTATTGCAGAGGGTCGTTACCGACCTTTTATCACCGCAAAATATAGCGACGGGACCTTGATGGCAAAGTTTTAGTCCTAAGTAGCAGGAGACTGTAGAAGTTTTATCTCTGAGGGGGAATATAAAGTCGTCTTTTTCTCCTTCTCTGCGCCCGAGGTTTACCTGCTGAATTATCTGCGGAACGTACAATCCGCTGTCGAATTTATTATCTCTCCCTAGATAGCTTAACTGGCCCATTTCGGTAATCCAGCTGAGAAATGCAACACTTTTAATAGAAGGCAACCAATTACTACCTTGAATGTATTCACCTGTTTCGCCATTAAGCCACTCGCCAATAGTCTTTGCGTTGGACATCACAGCAGAAATCAAGACTTTCTGAGCATCCTTCGGTACTGCATCTTTAAGCGAAGCGATGAGAAGCTCGTAGGTTACCCCACGTTTCCCGCTATCAAATTGATGCCCCTCATCGAAGATGAGCAAGTTGATTTTTTCTGCTAGAGCTGGTTCGTGGCGCAACAAGTAAACCAGCTTCTCAGGCGTAGAAACGATTATGGTGTGGTCGTATTTCCCTCTGTAGGCTTCTCCTAACAGAAACTTCAGAAACTCCTGTTCTTCTTCATCAACGTTTGTGATGTCTCGTAGCTCATTGACGTTGATTGAGTCGTGTTCGAAGCTCTGTAAAAAGCCATAGGTGATTTCTCGGCATAATGCTCTAAATGGCGCGACTACAACCGCAAGCTTTGCCCTCCCGGAAAGAAATGCACTGCGAATAATAAGCTCAGCTGACTTAGTTTTTCCGGCACTGGTAGGCATCTGCATCACAGCAGACCGCCCCTTCAAAACACCTAGCTCGCCCACGAGCCTTTGGCCAGGCCAAAATTCTTTCATGAAGCGGTCATTGGAAAGAGCAGACCTCCATTGATCCACGCTAAGTCCAGTATATTTCGGAAGACAAACAAGTGATGAATTATGCATCTTCCGCTTGACTAATGCCGTGATGGTATCTGCAATTAGTATTTCGCGATCTGTGCCACTGGAGTAGATTAGATTTCGAAAAACAGACAGTTCCTCTTCTACATCCCATGCGTCGGCCTCCAAGTTTATAAAGGCTCGGAAGGCTAACGCAGTGCGTTGTATCTGTTCGTTATATTGACTCACCGGGCTTAGGGTGAAATTTTTACTCAAATCCGATTTTAAAAGCCATACTAGAAACAACTCTAATTTACTATCTGTTAGATGCCCCGGCGAATCAGGTATGGAGCGAGCCAAAACCAATGAACTTCCAGGCATGTCAGCAAGATAATATGACGCAGAGCTTAGAATTTTCAAATATTCGTCTATCTCAGGTGTCAACCTTGCGGTACTCATAGACTCAAAATATTGACCAGCTAGTATTAATTGCTCTTTTAAAATTTCTCTGTATTCGTATCGGTCGTCATTTTCCCTAGACTCCGAAGCTGCCAGTTCACCAAGGATACCCACAGTAAATACTAAAAGTCGTTTCGGGTCCTGAGGCAGGTCAATGTGAAACTGTTCCTCGATGCCAAACTCGTACTGTTTCGCTTTAGCGCGAGTAACGTCGAGGATAATTCGAGCTCTGACCTCAAGCTTCATCTGCTGCTCTCCGATAAAGCTCGTGTATAAGCGTCATCAGCTGGCTGCCACTAATAAGTAGAAGTTCGAGTTTGTCTGCGCTTGGATGGTTAATGGTGGCTGAAGTAGTCACCACGGCTTCGTGCATTGAGGATTCTGTACAAACCGCTGCGGCGCCATACCTCCGTTTGCACGGGTGATCTGGCTCTCTTTGAAATCGATCTACGATTTGCAGGCCATCCGAGTCCTTTCGATCATAAAGTTTTTGCCTCATGGCGCTCAACGACTCTGCAATTCGAATTTCATCCTTTATAGAATGATCGATTGCGTCTTGAAGGACGTTAGCCCTCGTCGACTCACTTGCTTTAGCTTTTACTTCAAAGATAAGCATTTCATCGTTATCACTAATAATATCTGGTGATTTTTTGAAAGCAATAACGTCAGACCCTTTGGTTGATTCATTAGCAATTGCCTTGCGATCATACCGAGTTCTAGGAACCTCATAATTTCGTATAAATTGGAGATAGTCAGCAACTAAAATCTCCGCAAAATCACCTGCTCTTATGCTCGGACCAGGAGCAATCGAAACATGAGGAAATTTTTCGGTTAGCAAGTATTCAGATTTTGTTTTTAAAGGGCTCTTAAGAAACTGAAGCTCGTCATCCTGACAATAATGGTTCCTGAAATGCTTTGCCCATGCCGACATGATTTCGTGGCTTAAGGCGTCATATTCTAGTTTAAAAGTCGGGATCGGCTTGCCACACGCAGATGTTAATGTACCGACTTGTTTGAGCCAGGAAAGATGGGTGGCCTCTAACGTCATTTCACATCCTATGTGCATGCTCAAGATTTGCATGTGATGTGTCCACGGAACAGAGCTAAAGCTGTGCATGAACCTCCACAATCTTTGGAGGCTAGACGAGGGTGGTTACTCAATCAAGAGCTGATGGTCTCACAGCCCGAGATAAGTCAAATAGCGGCGTCCGCTTCTGGCCGAGGCTGTGTAAAAACGTTTTTGAGCGCGACAGGTACTGAAAACCGGACTGAAAATCGCGCTTCTACGCGAAATCCACATCTGCTGACGTGCCGATAAATTTCAGATTTAACGTAGACGCGCACACTTCAATTTTGGCGAAGCGTTTTTACACACTCTGGACCGATAGCGGACATTTTCGACTACCCACATCAGCCCGGGAGCGACAACATGCACTCGCTTGCGTCTCGGCTACCTGCCATTGGAGGGCCTTGAACCGGCATTCAACTAAACGGCAAAAATAACGACTCCGTTCAACAAATCAGGGCCTCTTAAGACTCGGCAAAATCACCCCTTCCCCCAACCTCTCCACCCCCAACCGCACCCTCTCCCCACTCTGCTCAATCACCACCCCATCCCCCTCCACCGCCACCAACTTCACCCCAGGCCCCACCTTCTCCCCCAGCAAAAACTCCTCGGCGGTCCATCGTTCAAACTCAAAATCGCCACCGCCCCGCGACTCCCCGCCATCACCCCGCTCACCTTGATATCCACCGGCGCCGTTTGATTGGAAAACCACTGCAACGCCGGGCTATCACTGCGCGCCGCGAGCATTTGCGGGGGGGCTGGTGGGGTGTGGGATTCGGCGGAGGTCAGGAGTAGCGACGACCAGGTCGCGACGCCGACCAGGGCGGCGAGCAGTGCGAGGGCCTGGACGGTTTGCGGGGGGGATATGCGGGTGGTGAGCATCATGGGCTGAATCTCCTTTTTGTCCCTGCTGACAGGCTACGCGGCAATTCTCACGGTTTTATTTCACACGCCTTACATGTTGGCCGTGCAGGATGTTTTTTTGGGACGGGGCAGGACGCAACGGAGTGCACAACCGATGAACGTGGTCAAGCAACAGGGTTTTACGCTGATCGAGTTGATGGTGGTGCTGGTGATCATCGGGATTGCCAGTGCGGCGATCAGTCTGAGTATCAAGCCGGATCCGCTGCAGTTGCTGCGCAAGGACGCCGAGCGTGTGGCGCAGTTGCTGCAGGTGGCGCAGGCGGAGGCGCGCGCCGATGGCCGCCCGATTGTTTGGGTGAGTGATGGCAAGGGGTTTCGCTTCAGTCGGCGCAGTGACAGTGGTCGGGGGTTTGAGCATTTCAAGGATGACCCGCAGTTGCGGCCGCGCACCTGGCAGAGTCCGAAGCTGGAGGTGCGGGTGGAGCCGAAGCAGAAGGTGGTGCTTAACGCCGAGTGGATCAATCCGCCGCTGCAATTGACCCTGTCGGATGGGCTCAATCGGCTGAGTGTGCTGCGTGATGCCAGTGGAAGGATCAGTGTGCAATGAGCGATCAACGGGGCTTTACCCTGATCGAGGTGATGGTCGCTATTTTGCTGATGGCGGTGGTCAGTTTGATTGCCTGGCGCGGGCTGGACAGTGTGACGCGGGCGGACAGTCATTTGCAGGCGAGCAGTGAGCAGAGTGACAGTTTGTTGCGGGCGTTGAATCAGTTGCAGCGGGATGTGGAGATGCGCGCGGGGATTGAGTTGACCGAGCCGAAGAAGGTGGGCGTGGATGATGAACCGCTGAGTGCGCCGCCCGCGATTACTGTGCGTAGCAGTGATAGCAAAGGGTTTCGGCTGGATATCATTCGCAGTGCGGCGGATCAGCCTGGGGCTTTGCAGCGGGTGCGTTGGTGGGTCAAGGGGGATACGTTGTATCGGGCGGTGGCTGAGGCGCGCAGTCGTTATCCGTTGCCGGCGCCGGGGGCTGGGGTGGCGGTGTTGGATGGGGTGAGTGATGTGCAGGTGCGGGTTTGGGAGGTGGATAAGGGGTGGCGGCAGTTGAGTGGGAATCGGCGGGAGGATCCGTTGGGGTTGGAGGTTCGGTTGACGCGGGAGACGGCGCAGGGGGTGGAGCGGTATCGGCAGGTGATTGGGCCGCTGGAGTAGTCAGCATCACTGCAAAACCCTGTGGGAGCGGGCTTGCTCGCGAAGGCGGTGGGTCAGTTGATGATGATGTGGTTGAACGGGCGCCTTCGCGAGCAAGCCCGCTCCCACAATGGGATTGGGTTTTGTCAGTTGGGGAATGGTTGGTTTGTGAGCTGTCATCGCTGGTAGGTCAGCTCCCACAAGCCGGTAGATATTGGTCGGCTGTCGGGCCGTCATCGCGAGCGGGCTCACTCCTACAATTGGATCGTATGCGGTCTGGGAGAGATTGGTTGGCTGGCAGGCCGTCATCGCTGGGAAGTCAGCTCCCACAGGGGGTGGTGGGGTTTTAGCTGAGGACGACGACGCCGCCGGGGAGTTCGGTGCATTTGACGCCGTAGGCGTCGCGGATCAGCAGTGCGACGCCGGCGAGTTGGTCGAGGCTGAAGCGGGCCTGGACGCGGCGTTGGCCGAGGTCGCGGTTGAGCAGCAGCAACATGCCGGGGCGGTAGCGGTTGATCTCGTCGATCATCTGGCTGAGGGTTGCGCCGTTGAATACCAGTACCTGTTGGCGCCAGTTCATCACCGCTGCGGTGTCGACGCTCTGCACCGCGCCCACCTGTTGCCCGTCGTAGGTCAGTTGCTCACCCTGCTGCAAACGCAGACTGCGGCCATCGACATTGACGTCCACCGAACCATCCAGGCAGGTCACGCAGACTTGCTGATCGGTATTACGCAAATTGAACCGCGCCTGACTCGCCCGCAACCACCCTCCTCCGGCCTGCATCGCCAATGGCAACCGCGCGGTCTGCACTTCAACCTCACCGCTGACCAGCTCAAAACCTTGCACACCATCATCGCCAGAGCGCTGGTTGATACGGGTCTGGGTGTTGAGTTCCAGACTCATGCCGTCGGCCGGTTCGAAGCGTTTCTGCTGGCCGACTTCAGTGATGTAATCGGCGCCGAGCCCTTCGAAGCCACCGGGAATCGTTCCGCGCACCAGCAAAAACGCCGCCGATGCTGCGATGGCGCCACCGAGAAACGCGCGCCGGCCAAACCGCCGAGGCGATTGCAGCATTTCAGCGGCAGGCTGCAGGTTGTGCCACAACACCTTGGCCTCTTCGAAAGCGCGGGCATGTTCGGCGCTTTGCGCGCACCAGTCGCGCAACGCCCGGGCGTCGGCCACGGTGGCGCGGCCCGAGGTCAGCAAGATCAACCAGTCGTGGGCTTCGCTGTGCAGATTCTCGGCCGCCGATGGCTTGGCAGGTGTCAGTCGAAAGATGTTCAAACGCGCAGATTCTCAACGAATTGATCGGGCACTATTCAGATGACGGTTTTCCGGCCCCGCGACCGAACCGCTGAAACACTTTTCTTTCCAGTTTCGCTGCGCAGTGCCCCAACGCGGCTTTGATTTCCTTCTCGACCATGCGCGTGGAAATGCCGAAGCGCTGGGAGATTTCCAGGTGCGGCGCCTCCTCCAACCGCGCCGCGATGAAGATTCGGCGACGTCGTGCGGGCAGCTCGTAGAGGGCGCTGAGCAGCGACTGGATTTCCTTTTGCCCACCGACCACTCGCGCCGGGTCCAGCGCCTCGTCGCCGATTTGCAGCAGCTCTTCGACTTCCTCGCCGGTGAGCAGGCGCGCATCGGCCTGACGGCGGTCGGCGGCGATGTTCAGGGCCATGCGATAGAGGTAGGCATTGGGCCGCAGCAGGTTCGGCGGCGTTTCCATGCGGTCGACCCGCAGGTAGGTTTCGTGCAGCACGTCGTTGGCCAGGTCTTCCGAGCCGAGACGCCTGCGCAAACGCACCCGAAAGTCCTCGTAGGACGTCAGGAACAGCTGGACCATCGAACCTTGTCCGGTGTCTTTCATCCCCCGGAAACTCCTTCCCATTTGGTGCATTCCATGCGTTTCCCTGACGACTCCGGTAACAACAGCAACGTGACCGGCTGACGCAACGCGCTGGGCGTCGGCCGGTCGATCCTGAGATTGCGAAAGCTCTCCACCAGCGCGGTATCGCGCCGTTCATCACCGGTCGAAGTGACCAACCGGTTGTGCTGCACCACGCCGTCACGCCCGACCCAGACCTGTAACACCGCGCGATAACTGCCCGGACGGGTCAGCGGCGAACGGCACAGGTTGCGCTCGATCGCCGCTTGCACCGCGGTGGCGTAGCTGCGACTCACGGCGGCGCTGGCCGGCGTGGTTTTGTCCAGGGCCGACGGCACGTCCTCGACCTGCGCCACCTGCAAGGTGAACGCATCGTCGCGGGCATAACGCGCCATCAGGCCACTGCCGCCGAGCAAACGGCGCAAGGCGTCGGCAGCGGTGTATTCGCCATCGACCGCCAATGAGCGCCGGCCACGACTCAACTGACTGTCGACCAGCACCGCCACCCCGGTGGCATGGCTGTACTGATCCAGCGCCCGGGCCAGGTCCTGCGCCGGGATGTGCAGCGTCATGCGCAAGTCGGCGGGCGCGGGTTCGGCTGTCGCAGCACTGCTCAACCAGCCAAGCAGCAGCCCCAGACTCACCCGGCGCACAAGAGTCGCTGAACGCTGAAGACCGTCCCTGGAACTGCCTCGCTGCACGGCTGACGTACCCCTGAAAACCGTCATCCTGATGGCTGTTTATGAATCTGGTGTGACGGGCGGTGCAAAAAAACCATCACGGGATTCGCGCAAGGCTTGCACTAGACTGCAATCAGAGAACGGCCGCTTCGGGCCGGCCAGGAGGCTTGCATGAAATCACTGTGGAAATTCGCCCTCGGCGGGCTGCTGCTGAGCGCCTTCGCCAGTGCCCACGCCGAACAGCCGCTGGGCTGTGTGGAGGTGACGGTGGGCGGCTACAAGGCGCCGAATTACGATTGCCTGAGTCAGCAGATGGGCAACAATCCCGAGGGCGCTGCCGCTGCGGAAAAGAATCAGGAAGCACTGAATGTGCCGGTGAACAAGCGGCCACCGAATCAGGTCGGGCTGGCGACGCCGGCGGCGACCAGTACGCGGATGGGGAATACGTTTGGGACGTCAGTCAAACCACAGCGCCCACCGAATTAGGGAAACATCAAAGTCAAAAGATCGCAGCCTTCGGCAGCTCCTACATGGGATCGAATGTAGGAGCTGCCGAAGGCTGCGATCTTTTGATCTTCAGTCACTTTGGGGCTGACGAAAGCTCACCGCCCACCAAACTGAAAACCAAACTTTGTGGCGAGGGAGCTTGCTCCCGCTGGGGTGCGCAGCGCCCCCAAATCTGCCGAACCGGTTTTAACTGACAGACCGCATGCAAAGGTTTTGCGACTGCTGCGCAGCCGAGCGGGAGCAAGCTCCCTCGCCACAGGGTTTTGTGCACGTCAGTCGCTTGGGGTTTGGCGGAAGCTAACGGCCAGGCGATTCCAGCTGTTGATGGTGGTGACGGCCATGGTCAAGTCCACCAGTTCCGCCTCACTGAATTGCGCTTTGGCCTGCTGGTAAACCTCGTCCGGCACATGACTTTCCGCCAACAGCGTCACTGCCTCAGCCCAGCCCAGGGCGGCGCGCTCGCGGGGATTGAAAAAGCCGCTGTCGCGCCACACCGCGATCGCATACAAACGCCGATCACTCTCCCCGGCCCGCCGCGCGTCCACCGAATGCATGTCGGTGCAGAACGCGCAGCCGTTGAGCTGCGAGGCGCGGATCCTGATCAGTTGCAACAACGGCGCCTCGATGCTCAGGTCGCTGGTCAGCGCCTCCATGGCGATCATCGCTTTCATCGCCTTGGGCGATGCGTTGTAGTAGTCCAGACGCGGGGACATGGCAGGTCTCGGGAAGCGGAATGATGAGTTCACGGTAAGTGCTGATGCGCTGGCGTTACAGCCCCAATTCCACGAAATATCGCTACACCACTGCCGCCCGCCAAACACACAACTCTGTAGGAGTGAGCCTGCTCGCGATAGCGGTCATTCAGTCACCGCCATGTTGGATGTGCCGACCTCATCGCGAGCAGGCTCACTCCTACAAGGGGGGACGGTGACCAATTTCGGGTTTTTGTGCTGCGCAACTACTGCCAATCACGCAACAGAGTTAATCTGGCCGACACCCCAATCGCCCCCCCGGAGCCGCGTCGGTATGGAACTTCACGTCGTGATCAATGGCCGCAAGGACCTCGCCGGCCAGCTGTACAACCAGCTGCGCGGCGCCATCGAGTCCGGGCGTCTGGCCGCCGGTACGCAGTTGCCGCCCAGTCGTCTGCTGGCCGAGCAACTGGGGATCTCGCGCAAGACCATTTCCGACACCTACGCGCAGCTGACTTACGAAAATTTCCTCACCGGGGTGATCGGCAAAGGCACCTACGTCAACGCCCGCCCGGCGCAGATTCAGCGCAAGCAAAGCCACACCGAACTGGCCAGCGCCGAGGTGATCGAGCGCTGGCGCAATCTGCCGGTATTTTTGCGCCACCCGTCGCTGGAAGGTTCGTTGCGCTATGACTTCATCGGCGGCGCCACCAGCAAGGGCCAGTTCCCGCATGACGACTGGCGCCGCTGCGTGTCGCACGCGATGCGCCAGATGGCCGGGTCCAAAGGCTTCTACAGCGTGCCCGAGGGTCTGCCGGCGCTGCGCAATGCGATTGCCCGGCACATCGCGTTTTCGCGCGGGATCAACTGTCAGGACGAGGACATCGTGGTGTGCAACGGCGCGCAACAGGCGCTGGACCTGATCACCCGCGTGCTGATCAGCCCCGGCAGTCGGGTGGCGATGGAGGACCCGGGTTATCCGCCCGCGCGCCTGCTGTTCGGCACCCACGGCGCCGAAGTGGTCGGGATCCCGGTGGATGCCGAGGGGATCGTGGTCGAACAGATTCCCGAGGGCACGCGGCTGATTTACGTCACCCCGTCGCACCAGTTTCCGCTGGGCATGCCGATGAGCCAGGCGCGCCGCGAGGCTTTGCTGGCCCGTGCGCATGAGCTGGGCGCGATCATCATCGAGGACGACTATGACAGCGAGTTCCGCTACGAAGGGCGGCCGACGGACTCTCTGTTCAGCCTTGATCAGCGCGGCATCGTGGCCTACGTCGGCACCTTCTCCAAGACTCTGCTACCGGAGCTGCGCCTGGGCTACGCGATCCTGCCGCCGGCGATCCTCGAAGCGGTGATCCGCGCCAAACAACTCACCGACCTGCACGCCTCGACCCTGCCGCAATGGGCGCTGGCCAAGTTCATCGCCGAAGGTTGCCTGCTCAAGCATATTCGCCGTTGCCACGCGATTTACGCCCAGCGCCGCGAGCGGATTCTGGCGCGCATGGCCACGGATCTGGCGCCCTGGCTGGAGGCGATACCGCCCAGTGCCGGGTTCCACATGGCGGTGCTGTGCAGGGTGCCGATCGACCTGCCGCTGGTGATCGAACTGGCGAAAAAAGTCGAGGTCGGGCTGTATTCCATCGACGGATTCCATTACCAGCAACCGGTGAAGAGCGGTCTGTACTTTGGCTTCGGTGCGATTGAAACCCTCGACATCGACACCGCTCTGGATCGCCTGCGCGACATTCTGCAACAAGTGGCGTGAATCATTGGTCTGGGCGATTAACCGCCGATTGGTTATTGGTGATCACGGGGTGCAGGCCTATTCTGCACTGGCGTTATCCCTCAATGAGCAGGATTCGTCCGGCCTGATTCAGGAGTGTGAGCAATGTCCAACGAAGTGATCAACACCGTGCAGGTGCGCGCCGCCGCCGGCCGTTCTGAAGAGCTCGGCCGGCAGCTGCAGAAGATCGTCGACACCCTGCGCCAGACACCAGGCTGCGACGCCTATATGGTCGACCGCTGCCCCGAGGACAGCCAACGCTGGACCGTGAGTGCGCGCTGGCAGTCGGAAGCGGCGATGCAGGCGCACTTCAACCGGCCCGAGGCGCAGGGCTTTATCGACCTGATTGATAGCCGTCTGGCCAACAGTGTGGATTTCAACAGTTTCCCCATCGTCTGATCTGCCCCTGTGGCGAGGGAGCTTGCTCCCGCTCGGCTGCGCAGCAGTCGCAAACCGGCCAATGTGATTCGTCTGAAGGAATCAGGTGCCAGGTTTAGGGGGCGCTTCGCGCCCAGCGGGAGCAAGCTCCCTCGCCACAGTTGTTTCTCCTCCGGCCTGAATTGGTCACCCGATCTTCCCGAATATTGGCCGTTTGAATACCCCGCCCCGCAGACTACTGTGATCACCACCCCCTCCTCCCACAGGTGATCCGCCATGAAAGCCCTGCACCTCTTCACCGCCGCTCTCGCCCTGTCCCTGTCTGCCGCTGCGCTGGCCCACGATCCGTCCGAGAAAGTCACCGTCCTGCAAGACCAGATGCTGAAAAACGCCCCCGGCAAGAAAGCCATGATGATCGAAGTCGATTACCAGCCCGGACAATCGTCCATCGCCCACAAACACGACGGCACCGCCATGGCCTACGTACTCGAGGGCGAAGTGATTTCCCAGGTCAAGGGTGAACAGGCGATCACCTACAAGAAGGGCCAATTCTGGTACGAACCGGCCGGCTCCGAACATCTGGTGTCGAAAAACGCCAGCCAGACCAAACCGGCGAAGTTGCTGGTGTTCATGGTATTGGCCCCGGACGAGCAAGTGCTGATCCCCTTGAAAAACTGATGGTTGTTTGCACAGCCATAAATAAAAAGGCGCAAAACATCGTTTCGCGCCTTTTTATTTCCCCAGGCAATTAACCGATTCGACTTAAAGCAAATAAAACTATCGCACGATCATTAGCGGGGAAATTGTCAGGTTATTTACAGCTTGGCGGGTTTAGTCTGAGTTAACTGTCGTGTGCCCATCACAAACAGCCGCGACAACAATGACTTTCGACTGAAGTTGCTTCACGGGAGACTCACCATGAAACTTGCGTTTGCCAGCACCTTGGCGATATCGGTTTTAGCCTTGTCCGCCTGTTCAGTACCCACCGCGCCACAAGCGGTCTCGTCCCTCGATACATTGTTTACCCAACCGGTCGGGCGCAGCAGCGCCGCTCAGGTAAAAAGTGGTCCCGGCGTGTCGTTGGGCGTGGTCTACAGCCCAAGCACCCAGACCAACCGCGAATACCTGCGTAACTACCAGGCCAACGCCGGCACCGGTTTCGGCCAGAGCCTGCTGGTGCAGCCGATCCACGACGCCTACGTCGCCACCTCAAAACCCGACATGGCGGTGGACTGGGTCAAGGCCTCGCTGCAACGGCAGTTCGGCTCGGTGACGGTATACCCGGACATGCAGAGCCTGCGTGCGGCTAACCCCGATGTGGTGGCGATCGTCGATACCCACAGCCAACTGATCACTTCGCGCAGTTCCGACATCAAAGCCGATGTCAGTGCGGATTTTTATGATGCGAAGTTGAACTACATCGGTACGGCGAAAGGTTCCGAGGCGAAAGAGTTGACGCCGGTGTGGGCGGACTTCAAACGTTCGGAAGAGATCGTGGCCGATATCAATCAACAGGAAGATGTACAAGTCAGAGCCTTGCAGAAGTTTGACCAGTCGCTCAGTAATTTATTGACCAGGCCGACAGATAAAGTGTCGATGCTGGATAACAAACAAGCACATAAATTGTATTGATGCAAAAGGCCTCTTCGCGAGCAAGCTCGCTCCCACAGGGGGAATGCATTTCAAATGTGGGAGCGAGCTTGCTCGCGAAGGGGCCAGACCAGGCAACACAAAACCCACAGACATAAAAAAGCCCCGGCATCTCACGACACCGGGGCTTTCTCATTCAACCACTACTTACGCCAGCTCAAGCTCGGCATTCACAGCAGCTGCAGGCACCACCGCTTGCCCACTCAACGCCAGGTCGAGCAGTTCGCGGTTGGCAACGGCGTACATGGCGTAGTCGGTGCCGCTCGCAGCACGGATTTCCACCAGCATGGCGCGCCAGCGCTCGATCATGCCTTCGTGCTGTTCCATCCACAGCGCCAGACGTGCTTCCACGTCCAGTGTGCCATCGCCCTGTTGCAGGACGGAGATGGTGATCGCACGTTGCTGCCAGTCCACGTCATCACGGAACGCTTCACGGGCCAAGGCCTGCCAGTTGTTTTCAACCGGCAGCGCGCTGATCTGTTGCAGGTACCAGGTGATGTCCAGCGCACTGCCCACGGCGAAGTAGGCCTTGGCCACTTCGGCAGGGTTCTGCCCGGTCACGTCGGAGGCTTCGATGATCGGCAGCAGGGTGTACAGGTGCGAGGTACCCGCCACCATACGCGCCAGCAACTCCGGAACACCGGCCGCGACGTAAGCCTGATAACGCGCCTGCCAGTTTTCGCGGATTTCGCCGCTCAGCAGTTCGTCGAGCTTCAGCCCCAGCTCCTTCAGGTGCGGACCGAAGTGCGCCACATCACGGGCAGCGTTCTGCTCGTTGCGACGGGCACGCAGGAACCAGCGCGTAGCGCGACGGCCCAGACGCATCAGTTCGTCCATTAGCTCCAGTTGCACGTCAGCGGAGACCTGATAGTCCAGCGCTTCGATCTGACGGAACCAGTGCGGGAGGTGGAAGATGTCACGCACGATTACGTAGGCGCCGGCCACGTTCGCCGGGCTCATGCCGGTCGACTCTTTGAGTCGCTGAACGAAGGTGATGCCCATGTGGTTGACCAGGTCGTTGGCGATCTGGGTGCTGACGATCTCGCGCTTCAGACGGTGACGGCGCATGGCTTCGGAGAACTTGCTGACCAGGGTCGGCGGGAACGCCGTTTCCATGTCGCGGGTCAGGTAGTCGTCGTCCGGCACCAGCGAGTTCAGCAGCTGTTCCTTGAGGTCGATCTTGCTGTACGAGATCAGCACCGACAGCTCGGGACGGGTCAGGCCATGGCCTGCCGCAACGCGCTCGTTGATCTGCTCTTCGGTCGGCAGGAACTCGATGGCACGGTCCAGCTTGCCACGGCCTTCCAGATCGCTCATCAGACGCTTGTACTCGGAAATGCGCTCGTAGGCACGACGCGCCGCCAGGGACAGAGCCTGGGTCTGCTTGTAGTTGTTGCCCAACACCAGACCACCGACTTCGTCGGTCATGCTCGCCAGCAACTGGTTGCGTTGCTTGTCGGTCATGTCGCCGGCCTGAACCACTTCGTTCAGCAGGATCTTGATGTTCACTTCGTGGTCGGAGCAGTCCACGCCACCGGCGTTGTCGATGAAGTCGGTGTTGGAACCGCCGCCATTGAGACCGAATTCCACACGACCCAGTTGGGTCATGCCGAGGTTACCGCCCTCGCCCACCACTTTGCAGCGCAGCTCGTTGCCGTTCACGCGCAGTGCGTCGTTGGCCTTGTCGCCCACGTCGGCATGGCTTTCGGTGCTGGCCTTGACGTAAGTACCGATACCGCCGTTCCACAGCAGATCCACCGGCGCCTTGAGCAAGGCGTTCAGCAGTTCGGTCGGGGTCAGCTTGTCGGCCTTGATGTCGAAGCGTTCTTTCATCTGCGGCGAGATGGCGATGCTCTTCGCGCTGCGCGAGAAGATGCCGCCGCCTTCGGACATGATGCTGGTGTCGTAGTCGGTCCAGGCCGAACGCGGCAGGTCGAACATACGCTGACGCTCGACGAAGCTGGTCGCCGGGTTCGGGTTCGGATCGATGAAGATGTGCATGTGGTTGAACGCGGCCACCAGTTGCAGCTTGTCCGACATCAACAGGCCGTTACCGAACACGTCACCGGCCATGTCACCGACGCCGACCACAGTGATGCTGTCTTCCTGAACATTGATGCCGCGCTCGCGGAAGTGGCGCTGTACGCCGACCCACGCGCCCTTGGCAGTGATGCCCATTTTCTTGTGGTCGTAACCGGCGGAACCACCGGAGGCGAACGCGTCACCCAGCCAGAATCCGTAGTCGATGGCGATGCCGTTGGCGATGTCGGAGAAGGTCGCAGTGCCCTTGTCCGCAGCCACTACCAGGTACGGGTCATCGTCGTCATGACGCACGACGTTGGCCGGCGGCACCAGCGCGCCGTCTTTCAGGTTGTCGGTGATGTCCAGCAGACCGGAGATGAAGATGCGGTAGCAGGCGATGCCCTCGGCCGCGATCTCGTCACGGCTGCCGCCCAGTGGCAGACGACGCGGCAGGAAGCCGCCCTTCGCACCCACCGGCACGATGACCGAGTTCTTCACTTGCTGGGCTTTCACCAGGCCGAGGACTTCGGTACGGAAGTCTTCTTCACGGTCGGACCAGCGCAGACCACCACGGGCAACGTTGCCGAAGCGCAGGTGCACGCCTTCGACGCGTGGCGAGTAAACGAAGATTTCGAACTTCGGTACTGGCTTCGGCAGCTCTGGAATCGCGTGCGGGTTGAACTTGAAGCTGAAGTACGACTTGTTCTGGCCGTTGGCATCAGTCTGATAGAAGTTGGTGCGCAGAGTGGCTTTGATCAGGTCCAGGTAGCGACGCAGGATGCGGTCTTCGTTGAGCACCTGAACGTCGTCCAGTGCGGTCAGAATCGCTTGTTCCAGACGCTGCTGCTTGTCTTCCAGATCATCGCTGCCCAGCTTGCGCGCCAGGTAGAAACGGGTCTTGAACAACCGGGTCAGCTCGCGAGCGATGTCGGTGTGGTTGTTCAGGGTGCTGGCGATGTAACCCAGGTCGAAGCCCAGACGGATCTGCTTCAGGTAACGCGCGTAGGCACGCAGCAGCGCGACGTCGCGCCATGGCAGACCGGCGGTCAGCACCAGACGGTTGAACGCATCGTTCTCGGCATCGCCACGGACGATGTGGACGAATGCGTCCTGCAGGGTGTCGTTGAGTTGCTGGATGTCCAGCTCCAGACCTTCAGCCGCGGTGAACGCGAAGTCGTGGATCCAGAACTCGCGGCCATTGGTGTGACGCAGACGGTACGGGAACTCGCCGAGCACGCGCAGGCCGAGGTTTTCCAGAATCGGCAATACGTCGGACAGCGCCAGCGGGGTGTCGGCGTGGTACAGCTTGCAATGCAGCTCGCGCTGGCCGGAAACCTGGCCCAGCGGCTGATAGAAGCTCATGACCAGCGGATTTTTTTCGTTCAGGCTCAGCAAGTGCTGCATGTCGACCACGGCCGAATGCGCCGCGAAACGCTCGCGGTAGCCGGCCGGGAAGCCTTTCGGGAAGTCCGCCAGCACGTTGGTGCCGTGGGCTTCGCCGAAGCTTTCGACGGTCAGTGCGGCATAGTCGTCCTGCCAGCTGCGGCAGGCCTGTACGACTTCTTTTTCCAGCAGCAGCGGGTCGATGTCGATGCGGTTCTTCGGATCGACACGCAGGATCAGCTGCACGCGAGCCAGCACGGACTCGGAGAAGAAGGTCCAGAACTCGCAGTCGGTGGCCTTCAGGCGCTCCATCAGCACCTGCTGGATCTTCTGGCGCACTTCGGTGGAATAGATGTCGCGCGGCACGTAGGCCAGGCAGTAGCAGAAGCGACCGTACGGGTCTTTGCGCAGGAACACGCGGATCTTGTTGCGTTCCTGGATCTGCACGATCGACATCACGGTGCTGAACAGCTCGTCGACCGGGGTCTGGAACAGGTCGTCACGCGGCAGCACTTCGAGTACCTGCGCCAGTTCCTTGCCCAGGTGAGCCTTGGACTGGAAGCCGGAGCGGCGTTCGATTTCTTCGACCTTGCGACGGATGAACGGGATGACCCGTACGCTCTCGCCATACACCGAGGAGGTGTACAGGCCCATGAAGCGGTGTTCCTTGATGACGTTGCCGTCGGCGTCGATTTCACGGATCGACACGTAGTCCGGGTAGGCAGGACGGTGTACGCGGCTCGGGTGCGCAGCCTTGGCGAACGACAGCAGGGTCGGTTCGCGCAGGTAGTTCACCGCGTAGTCTTCGATGTGACGGTCTTCGTCGGTCAGACCGGTGCGCAGCAGTTTGGTCAGGCCGAGGAAGGAATTCTGGTCGTATTCGATATGGCCGCCATCGGCCTGATCGACAACGGTGAACTCTTCGTAGCCGAGGAAGGTGAAGTGGTTGCCTACCAGCCATTCCAGGAAGCTCTTGATTTCAGTCTTTTCGTCGGCATCGACGGCGAATGCGCTGTGATCGAGCTTGGTGAGGATCTCCTGCACCTTGGCCTTCATCGGCTCGAAATCAGCGACCGCGACGCGCACTTCACCGAGCACCTGCTCCAGCTCTTTGCTCAGCACATTGAGTTCGGCCGCGTTGGCGCAGCGGTCGATTTCCAGGTACATCAGCGACTCGTGCAGCACGCCTTCGCCGGTGCTGCCCTTCGGCAGGATTTCCAGCAACTCGCCCTTGCTGCCACGACGTACGCTGAGCACGGTGGTTTGCAGGGTATGGATGCTGTAGCCGCGGCGGTTCAGCTCGGTGCGGACCGAGTCGACCAGGAACGGCAGGTCGTGGTGCAGCACCTCAACCGCGGTGTGGGTCGACTGCCAGCCATGACGTTCGTAATCAGGGTTGTAGACGCGCACTTGCGGTTGCGCGTGATCGAAGCGCTCAAGCAGGCGCCACGCAGAAAGAGTACAGCCAGCGAGGTCGGAGAGGCGACGTTGAGTCAGCTCGTCCAGGGAAATGATGCCGAAGAATTGTTCAGCAAACAGCGCCACTTGTGGCAGTGCCTGTTCACTGATGTGCTGCGCCAGTGCCGCTTGCAGTTGGTGCTGGAAGTCGGCTTTGCTGGCTGCGGTGAAGAACGCCATCTGTGGTACTCCGCTTGGGGCTTGTTATTGATGGAAAGCGTCGCTTGCAAAACCCCTTTCGGGGCCTCCGTCGCCCTGTTCCTGATTCTCGGGCAGAGGAAACAGGGTGACAGGTGGGTGAAGCTGGACACGACACTCAGGTCACATTCACCTTCCATTGAATGAGCATCTGCAAAAACGACTGTCAGGGCTGCCGACAATGCCTTTACGGGTGCTCATCCGTTGCGCAGCTTAATGGGTGCGACAATGTGTCTGCTTGCGGTGCTGCGACATATTCGGTCATTGGCACGTAAACAAGGGGTTCGGCACCGATAAACACTAGCATTCATGGCGCAAAACGCCGGCTTGAATCCCCGGTTTACGGCACCCTCGTCCCAAAAGCCGCGTTCGTGGAGTTACATATTCAGATACGAAAACGCTCCTGGCCGATCTATCGACCCGGAGCGTGGCATCAGGTTCAGCGCAAGGACTTGATACGAATCAGTCCGGCAACTCTTCGTAGGCTTTGAATCTGCTGATGGTGGCGCAGTCGTAACACATGGTTTTCACCACCAGCGTGTTCATGCTGACATCAATGTTCGGAGAGTCGCACTCTCGGCAGAACATTTGCGAAAGATCGAGCAGGCCGTTCTCATGCGCTGCGCGGGAGAAAAACTGCGGGACCAGCTCATCGCGCCAGTAGACACCCGGTGCCTTGGAAAAGCCTGCACCGCTGTCCTTGAGCACCACGTCGTACAACAGCCGATGCAGCGCCGACTGCGGCACTCGAGAATCGCGATGTGCATTCTTGCGCCAGTTGCGTGTCAGCGCGTCCTGCGCAGTGCCGAGCATGTTGCCTGGAATGGTGTTGGCCGCATGATTGCGCCCTTTTGACTGACCGGTGGCAAAAAAATGCGCCGCGTTCTTCACCGCCAGCCTGGCGAAGTAAAAGATCTGGCTTACGGAGAAGTCCTGCAACAACTGACCGACAATTGTTTCGGCACGAGACTCAGCGGTGAAGGTAAAACTCACTTCATTGGCCAGGATGCGGACGTATTGGATCGACTCCTCCCGGGCCATGTCGAATATCAGCGTGTATAGCTCGCTTTTCCAGGCTGGCTGTACGCAGTCGGACAACTCCTGGTACAGCGCAAGGTACAGGTTGGCGCGGGAGCAGGGCTTGCCGGGCTGCAGTGCCACGTTGGGGTGCCAATGCACGGCCGCGTAATCGATGATTCGGCAGCCGTCAGCCCTGTCGAACGCCTTGATATCCGAAGCCGTTGCGACCCGCAACACCCTTGCCTCATGGAGCTCTTTGACCCACTGCTCACACAGTTCGCTGGTTGGCGCGAGCAACTCACTGCGTGAAGCGGCGCCGAGGGGCGCAATCCATTCGACATTCGACGCTGTGCCGTCATCAAGCAACGCCAGCAATGTCAGTTTCTGAACAAACTTCAGCGATGTATAAGGCACCGGAGGACAAGGCCCGCCGTATCGCAACTCAAGCTCGATACGGTCCCGCTCGGCCTGAGCGGCTATTTGCTGCTGACGGAATGCCCTGCACTCTCGGCAGGTACAAGGTGTACGCCGCCCCGGGCCGGGAGGGAGATGCTGATGCTCGCAACTGACACATTGAAAAGGTTTGCGCAATGAGACCGGCGTCCCCTTTGCGTGTCGACGAACCCACATCGGCAGGTCGCAGTAAGGGCACTTCAGCTCCCGACTGACAATCGGCGGCAGCACCTTCAGCAAACTGCGAACGGTGGCCGGAATCTGGAACTCGGCTATCAATTCGGCACTTTTCTCGCCGTTCAGATAGCGCTCGTAAATCTGCTCAATCTGCTCTTCGGACAGATGACGGATTTCATCGGCCCACTCGAAATACTGATTCAATTCAAAGTTCCTTTTTCTCAGTTTTGGTCTGCGCACTCCTTTGCGTCCGAATGTAAAAGTAGTGGCAGAAATGTCGAGAAAACAAGCGAATATCCTGAAAACCTCAAAAAAAATCCGCCAAGCCTCTTTCCTTACACTGGCGCCGGATCTTTCAGACTCATGAAGCGGAAAACATCCTCGGAATGCTCCCACTTCATTCACGATTCCAATAATGCGCACCCTACCTCTAACCTCAGGTTGCCAAGATGTAGCAGCAGAAATCTTCCCGGACTGGCAGAATCGCGCCCAATTGCGACCAACACGCCCGCCGAGGCAGGAATTCCCCATGCAAATGACCACCGCCCTACTGATCGTCAACCCGTGCGACGACGAAGAAGACAACATGGCCATGCTCTGCTGCCACAGCGACAAGGGCGACATGTTTCTGATGAGCCGCTACCCGGACGAGGATGAGCTGGAGATCACCCTGGATGGCGAGCCTTCGACGTTGGACGGCGTGAAAGTCACCCTGACCAAGACTCTGCTGAAGATCGAGATCGCGGCGGCGGATGCCGATGCGCTGAATGGCGATGATGTGCTGGAAATTACCTTCAATCCGGACATGGTTGATCTGGCTGAAGTTGAAGAAACCCTGAAAAATATTCTGGATGGCACCGGGACCTATATCAGCCAGATTTGAGGGTGCCTGAGCCGGCCTCTTCGCTGGCAAGCCAGCTCCCACAAGGACCGATGTGTTGCATAAATCGCATTCGCACCGCTGATACCTGTGGGAGCTGGCTTGCCAGCGATGAGGCGAAATTTGATGTCGTCTGGACTGCCCCCTTCGCGAGCAGGCTCGCTCCCACATTGATGGGTGTACGCCGTTCAAATGTGGGAGCGAGCCTGCTCGCGAAGAGGCCCGAAAGAACACTGCACCTTTCTCCGGCTACAAAATTCCAACAATTGCCCCAGTCATTTCCCGCACTTTGCGCAAAATGCCGTTAGTCGCCACCCCCCTCGATGGATTAAAGTAACGCCCCCAGCCACGGCGTTATCCGAACGCCTGCGGCCACCCTTTCCAGGAACAGTCACCGATGGAACATCGTGAAGCGCTGCTGGCGCTGCGAACCTTTCTTTCAACGCAGATTCTCGGCCAGGAAAAACTCATCGAGCGTTTGCTCATCGCCCTGCTCGCCGACGGCCACATGCTGGTCGAGGGTGCTCCGGGTCTGGCCAAGACCAAAGCGATCAAAGAACTCGCCGAGGGCATCGAAGCCCAGTTCCATCGCATCCAGTTCACCCCGGACCTGCTGCCGGCCGACATCACCGGCACCGAGATCTATCGCCCGGAAACCGGCAGTTTCGTGTTCCAGCAAGGGCCGATCTTCCACAACCTGGTACTGGCGGACGAAATCAACCGTGCGCCGGCCAAGGTGCAATCGGCGCTGCTCGAAGCCATGGCCGAGCGGCAGGTCAGCGTCGGACGCAGCACGTATGAACTGTCACCGCTGTTTCTGGTGATGGCCACGCAAAACCCGATCGAGCAGGAAGGCACCTACCCGCTGCCCGAAGCGCAGCTCGACCGTTTCCTGATGCACGTGAAAATCGGCTTCCCCGACGCCGCCGTTGAACGCCGCATCCTGCAACAGGCGCGTGGCGAAGCCCTCAATGGCGAAACCAAACCCGAGCGCCGGGTCAGCCAGCAAGCGATCTTCGCCGCGCGCAAGGAAATCCTCGGTCTGTACATGGCCGACGCCGTGGAGGAATACCTGGTGCAACTGGTCATGGCCACGCGCACGCCGGCCAAATTCGACCCGGAAATGGCCGAGTGGATCGCCTACGGCGCCAGCCCGCGCGGCTCGATCGCCCTCGACCGCTGCGCCCGTGCTCACGCGTGGCTGGCCGGTCGCGATTTCGTCAGCCCCGAGGACATTCAGGCCGTGCTGTTCGACGTGTTGCGTCACCGCATCATTCTGTCGTTTGAAGCCGAAGCCGCCGGCATCGATCAGGATCGGGTGGTGCAGCGGATTCTCGACGTCGTAGCCGTCGCTTGACCCCCATGAACGCCCCCCTGCCGTCCGAACCGGGCATCCGCATCAGCCTCACCGACCTGATCGAGATGCGCCACCGTGTGCGCGAAGTGCAGCTGTTTTCCACACCCAGTCAGCGCAGTCCGCTGATCGGTCTGCATCACTCGAAATTCCGTGGCCGTGGCGTCGACTTCGATCAGGTGCGGGTCTATCAGGCCGGCGACGACGTACGCACCATCGACTGGCGCGTGACAGCGCGCACCCAGGAGCCGCACACCAAGCTGTTCCATGAAGAACGCGAGCGCCCGATTTTCATCATGGTCGAGCAAAGCACCCGGCTGTTTTTCGGCTCCGGGCTGATGTTCAAGTCGGTGCTGGCGGCGCAAGTGGCGGCGCTGATCGGCTGGGCGGCCCTCGGCCACAACGACCGGGTTGGCGGGCTGGTGTTCGGTGACAACGAGCACTACGAAATCAAACCCCGGCGCAGCAAGCAAAGCCTGCTGCAATTGCTCAACCGGCTGGTCAAGGTCAACCAGTCGCTGCATACCGAACGCGAACCGGATCACGATGCCTTTGGCGTGGCCCTGCGCCGTGCGCGTGAGGTGCTGCGCCCGGGCAGCCTGGCCATCGTGATTTGCGATGAGCGCGCACTGTCGGACAGCGCCGAACAACAACTGAGCCTGCTGTCACGGCACTGCGACTTGCTGCTGCTGCCGCTGTCCGATCCGCTGGATCACGCCCTGCCCGCTGCCGGGCTATTACGATTCGCCGAGCGCGGCGCGCAACTGGAACTCGATACGCTGAATTTCGAGCTGCGCCAGACGTATCGCGCCCAGGCCGAAGCACGCATCGCCCGTTGGGAGCTGCTCGCGCAGAAACTGCGGGTATTGCTGATGCCGCTGAGCACGCAAAGCGAGATGGTCGAGCAGATGCGCGAGTTTCTCAATCCGCAGCGTCCGGGGACAGGACGATGAACGGCCTCGAACAACTGCAGCCGCTGATTTCCCCACCACCGATTGCCTTCTGGCCGCCGGCGCCGGGCTGGTGGTTGCTGCTTCTGTTGTTACCGTTGCTCGGCTTCGCCGCGTGGCGCCTGCGCCGGTTCATTCCGATCAAGAAACGCCCGATCGTGCGCGCCGAACAACCGCTCGACCCGGTGCGCATCGCCGCCCTCGCCGAACTGGCGCAGATGCCCAAACCTTACGACGGCGCACCCGCCGGCGCCTGGCTGCAACAACTCAATGGCCTGCTCAAACGCCTGTGCCGCAACCATTACCCCTACAGCCAGAGCCACACGCTCAACGGCCGCAAATGGCTGGCGTTTCTCGACAACCGCTGCCCGGCAGCCGGCCTGACGCGCTGGATGGTACTGGTCGAAGGCGCCTACAAACCCGAGTGCAAACTCGACGACAAAGCCATTGCCGGCCTGACCCAAGCCGTCGACACCTGGATCCGCAAGCATGTTTGAGTTTGCCTGGCCGTGGATCTTCCTGCTGTTGCCGCTGCCGTGGCTGATGCGCCTCGTGCTGCCGGTGGCCGACAGCGGTGAGCCAGCCTTGAAAGTGAGTTTCCTCAGCGACCTGGAAGGCCTCGCCCGTCGGCGTGCCCGAGCCAATCTGCCGGCGTGGCGCCAGCAAGCACCGTTCCTGCTGCTGTGGCTGTTGCTGCTGGCTGCCGCCGCGCGCCCGCAATGGCTGGGCGAACCGTTGCCGATAGCCGCCAGCGGGCGTGATCTGCTGGTGGCGGTGGATGTGTCCGGCTCGATGGATTTCCCCGATATGCAGTGGCAGGACGAAGATGTCAGCCGCTTGACGCTGGTCCAGCATCTGCTCGGCGACTTTCTTGAAAGCCGCGACGGTGACCGTGTCGGTCTGATCCTGTTTGGCAGTCAGGCGTACCTGCAAGCGCCGCTGACCTTCGACCGCCACACCGTGCGCGTCTGGCTCGATGAAGCGCGTATCGGCATCGCCGGCAAAAACACCGCCATCGGCGACGCTATCGGTCTGGCGCTGAAACGCCTGCGCATGCGTCCGGCACAGAGCCGAGTGTTGATCCTGGTGACCGACGGCGCCAACAACGGCGGCGAAATCGATCCTCTCACCGCGGCAAAACTGGCTGCCAGCGAAGGCGTAAAAATCTACCCGATCGGCATCGGTGCCGACCCTGAAGCCAGCGGCAGCACCGGCCTGCTTGGGGTCAATCCGAGCCTGGATCTTGATGAGCCGGCGCTCAAAGCCATCGCCCAGGCCACCGGCGGTCAGTATTTTCGTGCCCGCGATGGTAAAGAGCTGCAAGCGATCAAGAACACCCTCGACCAGCTCGAACCGGTCACTCAGCAACCGACCCAGGCGCGCCCCGCACAAGCCTTGTATCAGTGGCCGCTGGCGTTGGCCTTGCTGTTCAGCCTGCTGCTGGTCGCCCGTGAGTTGTGGCCGGACAACCCGTTGCAACGCCTGTTCACCAAGGAGCTGTATCTGCAAAGTCCGCTGCCTGACTGGCGCGAACGCCTCAAGCGTTTGCGTCTGCGGAGGCGCCGATGATCGCGCTCTGGCCGCACTGGTTCCGCCCCTGGTGGCTGCTACTCCTGCCGCTGCTGGGCTGGTTGCTCTGGCAACTCTGGCACCGACAGAAACGCGCCGGGCGCTGGCAGATGATTCTGCCGCCGGCGTTTCACTCGACGCTGCTCAGTGGCGGTAACGGTCGCGACAGCAAGCTGCCGTGGGTCGCCCTTGGCGTGGCGTGGCTGCTGACCATTGTCGCCCTGCTCGGACCGAGCTGGGAGCGCGTCGAACAGACCAGCCAGAAGCCTGCCGACCCGCTGGTCGTCGTGCTGGAACTGACCCCGGAAATGCTCGCCACCGACTCACCGCCGACTCGAATGGAACAGGCCCGGCGCAAACTGTTCGACCTGTTGCAGGCACGCAGCGATGCGCAAACCGCGATCGTCGTCTACGCCGGCAGTGCGCACACGCTGGTGCCGCTGTCGGATGACCTGGCGACCAGTCGCAATCTGCTCGACGCTCTCAAGCCGTCGTTGATGCCGGAAAGCGGCAACCGCGCTGACCTCGGGGTCATCAAGGCGCTGACATTGCTCAAGCAAGGCGCCCTCGGGCAGGGGCGGATTCTGCTGATCGGCTCGTCGCTGAGCGAAGAAGAACGCCAAGGCATCCGCCGCGCCCTCGGCAAACAATCGGCGCGACTGCTGATGCTCGGCATCGGCACCGCTGAAGGCGCACCGATTGCTCAGGAGGACGGCAGTTTCCTCAAGGATGAACAAGGCGCGATCCGCGTGCCGCAACTCGACAGCCCGAGCCTCGGCGCGTTCCTCGCCAGCGTCGGCGGCGACTACCACAGTGCGCGTCTGGACGAGAGCGATTTGCGCGCCCTCGGCCTGCTCGATGGTCCGCGCAGTCTGCGCAACGATGGCCAGACCGTGCGCCTCGACACTTGGGCCGATCAGGGTTACTGGCTGTTGTTGCCACTGTTGCTGCTGGCCGCCTGCGCCGGACGCCGTGGCTGGTTGTTCTGTCTGCCATTGCTGTTTTGTCTGCCCCAGCCGAGCTACGCTTTCGACTTCGAAGACCTCTGGCTGCGCCCTGACCAACAGGGCCTGCACCTGCTCAAGCAGAAGCGCCCGGCCGAAGCCGCCGAGCACTTCGAAGATCACCAGTGGCAAGGGCTGGCGTTGTACGAGGCCGGCGATTACAGTGGCGCCGCTCAGCGTTTCGCCGAAGGCAGCGATGCCCGCGCCCACTACAATCGTGGCAACGCCCTGGCGAAAAGTGGCGAGTTGGAAGCGGCCATCGACGCCTACGAACAAGCGCTGGAACTGCAACCGGACTTGCGTCCGGCGCTGACCAACAAGGCTCTGGTGGAAAACCTGCTCAAGCAGAAAAACACCACGCCGCCGGCCGAGCCGCAGCCGCAGCCGCAAACGGCCCAGCCGAACGTACCCGGCGATGAACCACCGCCAGCGACCGCGCCGCCACCGGCGGTCAACAGTGACACCCCGAGCGAGGCCCAGCCCGGCGAGTCGGCCAACGAACCGCCGCCGACCACACCACCGCAACCGGAACCCAACGAAGTGCCGGGCAACCCGCCGGATGAATCACCGAATACTGCGCCGATCCTGCAACCCGGCGAGGATACCCTCGAAGGCGAACAGCGTCAGGCACTGGAACAATGGCTGGGCAAGATTCCGGACAACCCGGGGGAATTGCTGCGACGCAAATTCTGGTACGAACAGCAACAACATCAGGATCAGGGAAAAACTCGATGACCCGCTTCACCGCTCTCTTGCTGCCCCTGCTGATCTGCATGGCCACCGCCCAGGCGGCCGAGCTGACGGCCAGCGTGGATCGCAGTCGCCTGAACACCGGCGAGACGGTCGAACTCACCCTCGAAACCAACGATGTCACCCAGTTCGGCAAGCCCGACCTGACGCCGCTGGAACCGTTGTTCGAGGTGCGTGGCACGCGCCAGGTCAACCAGTTGAACACCCTCAATGGCGACAATCGTGCGACCACGCGCTGGATCATCACCCTGCTGCCGAAAGAGAACGGCAGCGTGACCATTCCGCCGCTGCAACTGGGTGAGGTGCAGAGCCAGCCGATCACCGTGCAAGTGGTCGAGAGCGATACCCGCGAAGAGAAAAACAATCCGGACCCGGTGTTCATCGAGGCCAGCCTCGACCAGTCCAGCGTGTATGTGCAGGCACAAGCGATCCTGACCCTGCGCATTTATCACTCGGTGTCCCTGTACGACGACAGCAGCCTGACCCCGTTGCAGATCGCCGATGCGCGTATCGAGCAGTTGGGCGACACGCGCACCTACGAGAAAGACATCAACGGCGTGCGTCATGGCGTGATCGAGATGCGCTACGCGATCTATCCGCAGCACAGCGGTTTGCTGACCATCGCCCCGCAGACGTTCAGTGCCACGCTGGTCGATACCCAGCCCGCCCAGGACGCGACCGCGCAAGGCCCGAAACCGGGCAAGCTGTTGCGCGTCAGTTCCTCGGAGATTCCGCTGACGGTCAAACCAAAACCGCTGACTTACCCGGCCGACGCCCCCTGGCTGCCCGCCCGTAGCCTGAGTCTGAGCGAAAGCTGGAATCCGGAGCCGGATCACACTCAGGTCGGCGACTCCCTGACCCGCAGTCTGACCCTGAAAGCCGAAGGCCTGGCCAGTTCGCAACTGCCGGCCCTGCCCGCCACCGACGCCAACGGCCTGCGCCGTTACCCGGATCAACCGGTGCTGAGCAACCAGAGCGGCGAGCGCGGCCTGATCGGTAGCCGTGAAGAACGCGAAGCGCTGGTGCCCAGCCGCAGCGGTGCGATCGAGTTGCCGAGCGTCGACGTGATCTGGTGGAACACCTTCGAAGATCATCTGGAACACACCAGCCTGCCGGCGCGCACCCTGCAAGTGGCGAACAACCCGAGCCTGCAGGTCGACACCCCGGCCGGCAATCTGCAACCGAGCGTCGTCGATAACGATGTGCTGTGGTGGTGGAAACTCAGCACCCTGATCCTCGCCTGCACCACCCTCCTCGGCTTTGGCCTGTGGTGGCGTGCGCGCTGGCAACCGGCGGTGCACCGCGCCGCACAAACTGGGCCGAGCCCGCGCACACTGCTGGACGACATCAAGCGTGCGAGCCAGGCCAATGATCCGCAAGCAACGCGGCAGGCGCTGGATGCGTGGGCGCGGCAGCAACCGGAAACCCTTGCCGATATGGCGGCGCGGTTTGTGCCGTTGTCGGATGCGCTGGATGGGCTGAATGGTGCGCTGTACAGCGAGACGGGGCAGCACTGGCAAGGCGAAGATCTGTGGCGGGCAATCCGCACGATTCCGGCGGCGGAGCGGGTGCAGGACCCGGTAGGTGACAGTGGGTTGCCGCCGCTCTACCCGAAGTAGGATCGCGGTAAATATCGCTTCGGGACTGCATTTGAAAAGTCCCTTGCAAGGGCTATGCAGTTTTCCCTGAATCCTTTAAGAGCCCACCTTTATTATTTTGTTGCTGGAATTTTGCACGATGGTAAACCCTATAGTTTGAAGGTGCTGCCTCGATGAGCGCTGCGGCCGAGAGCAGACCCGAAGAGTTCAATAACAGCAAAAACTCTTCAAAAAGTTTATCAGCCAATCGTGTAGCCAACATTCTCTCCTCATTGCTTATCTAGAAGCTCATAAGTTCTACGCTCAAATGCTGGCAGATCGCGCCCATTGAGAGACCGAATGAAATGCTTAAAATGGCAAAGTACAAAACTCCAATATTCATCTGAATTCCATCTCACAAAAAAGGGGACAGCTTTATCGAATCAAATAAACCTGCCCCCTTTTCAGTAGCTTTATCTCGGAATAATTACAGGAATAATCATCGGTGTGGGCGGTGCAGGTGGATTGATCATTCCCTTGCTTTCCACCACGAGAACACCCTTTTTCTTGATCGTATCGAACAACCGTTCAGTAGCTTCGGCATCAACGTAGCCACCCTCGTCAATCGATACACTCAGCGCCAGTTGTCGCCGTTCCTCCGTTAACTGAAGCTGCTTGGTACGGAAGAATGTATGAAGCGACATTTCTTTGATGTTCGACAAATCGACGTGCACGACCTCAACATACTTCAACGCTTTCGCATCCCACCCCTGGACATAAAGCCCCTTGGCAGTCAGGGCAAAAGTACAAAATTGGTAGGTGCCCGTATTTGACCCCGGCGTGGAGATAATCAATGAGCAGCGACCGTGCTGGAGAATCGGATCACTCATAGAAGGATCGTCTTTTACGATCTGCGAAGAAAATTGCGCCCGGTCATAATAAACCGTTGCTTTGTCTACTGGCGTGGTGTTGCAGCCTGATACCAGCAGAGTTACGCCCAGCAACAACGAGATTCCGAAACAGCGCATAGTCAACCCCATTTTAAACAAGAAAAATCCAACAACTATCCAACAGAAAACTCACTCAACCCTGTCAAGCGTCTTCATCAGACTAGAAGCATCCTTTAACAACTCGGAATCGTTACAAAAGTCCTTTAATTCAGCCAAAGCAGCTTTTACCTGAATAGCTGCACCTGTGCTCTTTCGCCAATGGACTTCGTTCAGACCTGCAAGTGCAACAACCAACTCGCCGTCATATCTGTCACCAGCGAGAACATCATCACTCAATAAAGCCACCGCAACGGGAAGCACATATCGAGTAAACAACTCTTGTCTCAACGCGCGACAAATATCACCTACAGCCAATTCATTTATAGGGACATCGCGTACCGAAACATACCATTCATCCAACGAACAACCGTCCTGCGCAGCGATGTCTAGAAAAGGCAACTCCTCCAAATCACGAAACTTCATATTCCATACCCCTGTAATGCTGACTCAACTCGACAGTAATAAAACCCGGACAGATCACGTTTATTATCAAATCAATGGTTGAATTTCGTTATCACTTGTTCGCCTTCGCGATAGGATAGGACAAAGGATATCCATGGCTCGCCACGAGCAACCGCATTCGTGTGTAATTTTTCTACAAGCGCATAGATTTTCGAATGGTTGAAATCAGTCTCAGCGTCCCAGATTTCTGAACCATTTTTTTCAACGGCGAGGTCTGCCTCCATATAGTTACCACCCCACTCAACGCTGTATCGAAAGGCGTCATAACCGTGAACAATTCCACCTTCAACCAGCTGAAAAATTGCTTTGACGATTTCAAAGTCTTCAGTAATCACTCTATTTCCTGCGTATAGGGTCTTTCATTATTCGGGACACGACAGACCGAATTCTCATTAGTGCGCACGGTTTCCATATCCGACTGAATGGCTTTCAGTTCCTCGTCATAGGTCCCCGTCTCAATCAGACGCTGAAATCAGTAGTTGAATTTAGTTTTCACTTGTTCGCCTTTGCGATAGGACAGGACAAATGACTTCCATGGTTCACCGCGGCTGGCGGCGGCTGCCTGTAACTGGTCCACCAGACGAAGAATTTTCGCGCCGTTTATGTCGGTTTCGGCATTCCAGTCCTCAACTCCATCTTTTTCGACGGCCAATTCCGTTTCTATGTAGCCCTCTCCCAGTTCAACACCGTATCGGAAAGCGTCATAGCCATAGACGATACCAACTTCGACTTCCTGGAAAATTTCCTCGACGATCTTTATATCTTCAGTGATCACTTTTTACTCCCCCTGGACTGGGCAAAGGCGGAGTTTCCTCGGCGCCATCCACATCCATCTCAAAACAAATTAGTCACATTGCGTTCATCTCAACATTCCCTGTTCCACGCCCCCCGCCTGAAGTCACGCGGATTTGATAGCGAGCTAAAAACAACGTAGCGACCCTAAAAAAACCACCAATGCTCACTGCGATCATCCAGACTCAAACGACTAACTTACTTCCTTTATATAGGAAGAAAACTGTCCACCCCCCTTGATCCACATGCAGCCGCCCGCACTGCTGGCATCGATAAACCGTCACAGCCCCTTGGTCTATCGTTTCGTAGAACTCGTCTTCAGACAGCCAACGATTTGACAGCGCACAGCCAATTTCATCTATCTTCTGCTCAGCGACTAAAGACAACTCAGAATCGGACGTACCCGAAGACAGGTTAATTACATGACCGCAGACACAAGCAAATTTTGGCATGACTGAAGCGTCCTTTTTCTGTTCAAGCTTTGTCTTATGGCCATTCTAGAAGCACAGCCTCATCGGAAACTGTTGGGTTTTCTAAAACTCGAAAAGCGTACCGCACTCGCCGCAAAATGATATCAATATAATGGCAAAACACCAGATAACCGCTGTCTGGCATCACCGAAATGCCCAGCCTCGACCTACCCAGACGAGCCCTCACTCCTCAATAATCTGTAAACTCCCCCCTCTTTAGCCGCCCATCATTTCCCCCGCGGCCATCACCTATTTCTGTAGCGGAGTCCACCTTGCGTCTGTTCCACACCTCCGACTGGCACCTTGGGCAAAACCTGCACGGCCAGGAGCGCGATTTCGAGCATGCGTGCTTTCTCGAATGGCTGCTGCGCCAACTGCAACTGGCGCAGCCGGATGTGCTGCTGATTGCCGGGGACATCTTTGACACGGTCAATCCGCCGGTCAAAGCCCAGGAACGCCTCTACGACTTCATCGTCAGCGCTCACGAGCAGCAGCCGTTGCTGACCATCGTGATGATTGCCGGCAACCACGATTCCGGCTCGCGCATCGAGCTGCCGGCGCCGTTGATGCGCCGTTTGCGCGCCCATGCGCTGGGTCGGGTGTTGTGGCTGGATGACGGCCAGCTCGACGCCGAACGTCTGCTGCTGCCGCTGCCGAATGCCCAAGGCGAGATCGCCGCATGGTGCCTGGCGCTGCCGTTCCTGCGTCCGGCGGAAGTGACTGGCGCGCATCTGGGCGACAATTATTTGCGTGGCATCGGTCAGGTGCATGAATGGCTGATCGAAGCGGCGAATGCCAAGCGCCAACCGGGTCAGGCGCTGGTCGTCATCAGCCATGCGCACATGGCCGGTGGTTCGGTCTCGGAAGATTCCGAGCGCAGCCTGATCATCGGTAACGCCGAAGCGCTGCCCGCCAGTTTGTTCGGGCCGAGCATCAGCTACGTCGCCCTCGGCCATTTGCACAAGCCGCAGAAGGTCAACGGTGAAGAGCGCATTCGCTACAGCGGCTCGCCGATTCCGTTGTCGTTCTCGGAGATCGGTTATCAGCACCAGATTCTCGATATCATCCTCGACGGTGAAACGCTGGTCAGCGTTGAGCCGAAACTGATCCCGCGCTCGGTCAACCTGCAACGCATCGGCCCGGCGCCGCTGGCGGATATTCTGCTGCAACTGGCCGACCTGCCGAATATTGATCTGCTCGCTGAAACCCAGCGCCAGCCATGGCTGGAGGTGCGCGTGACCCTCGACGAGCCGCAGCCGGATCTGCGCCATCAAGTGGAAAACGCCCTGCAAGGCAAGGCCGTGCGCCTGGTGCGGATTGCCGCCGAATACGCCGGCAATCGCGGTGCTGACGGTGCCGAAGAAGGCAGCGCATTGATCGAACTCGATCAACTCACCCCGCAGGAACTGTTCAGTCGCGCCTGGCTCGACAATTACGGCAACGAGGTCGATGAACAGACCCTCAAGGACTTCGCCGAACTGCTGCAAGACGTGCAACTGGAGGGCGAGCAGCCATGAAGATTCTCGCCATTCGCTTGAAGAACCTCGCCTCGCTGGCCGGGCCGTTCGAGATTGATTTCACCGCCGAACCGCTGGCCAGTGCCGGGCTGTTTGCGATCACCGGGCCGACCGGCGCCGGTAAAAGTACCTTGCTCGACGCGTTATGCCTGGCGCTGTTCGGTGCGGTCCCGCGCCTGAACAACACCGGTCGCGACGCTAAGGTGCCGGACGCTGACGGTGAAATCGCCACCGGCGACCCGCGCACCTTGCTGCGGCGCGGCACCGGCGAAGGGTATGCCGAGGTGGATTTTGTCGGCGTCGACGGTCGCCGTTATCGCGCGCGCTGGGAAGCCAACCGCGCCCGGGAAAAGGCTGGCGGCAAGTTGCAGGCCAGCCGTCAGAGCCTGCGTGACATCGATCAGGATCAACTGCTCGCCAGTCAGAAAGGCGAGTACAAGACCCAGCTCGAAGCCGCACTCGGTCTGAACTTCGAACAGTTCACCCGCGCCGTGCTGCTGGCTCAGAGCGAGTTCAGTGCGTTTCTCAAGGCCGACGACAACGACCGCAGCGAACTGCTGGAAAAACTCACCGACACCGCGCTCTACACCCGCTTAGGCCGCCGCGCGTTCGACAAGACCAAAGAGGCCCGCGAAGCGCACAAGCTGCTGCAGGATCAAGCCACCGGCGTCACCCCGCTCGCCCCCGAAGCCCGGGCCGAACTGGATGAGCGTTTCAACGCTGCCCAGCAGCAATTGAAGTTGCAGCAAGCGCAGCTCAAGCAACTGGAACAACAGCACAGCTGGCTCAAGGATTTGCGCCAGTTGCAGGACGCGCAGCAAGCGGCTGCCGAACAACTGCACAGTGCGCAGCAACAGTGGGAAAGCCTGGCCGGCGAGCGCCTGAAGCTGACGCGCCTGGAACAACTCGCCCCGCAACGGCACCAATTCGCGCGCAAGACTGAACTCGATGCGCAACTGACGCCGCTGGCCGCACAAATTGCCGCGCACACTCGCCAGCATGGCGAACTCAATGAGCGTCAGACGCAACTGGAGCAGGCACTCGATGCGGCAAAAATCGCCCTGACCGAAGCGCAGCAGCGCAACAGCGAAAGCGCCCCGCTGCTGCGTCAGGCTTTCGAAGAGCAGAGCACCCTCGCCCGCCTCGCCAAGGACACCGCCCTCAGCGCCGACGCCCGTCAAACCGCCGAGCAGGCCTGCACGCAAGGCCAGAGCGCCATTCAAGCCTTGCAGGAAAAACAGGCTGAAGTTGCTGAACGCCTGCAGAAAATGGCCGCCGAGCTCGAACAAAGCGCTCATCTGGCACCGCTCAGCGATGCATGGAATGCCTACCGCGATCGCCTGCAACAGTTGATGCTGATCGGTAATCGACTGAACAAAGGGCAAGCCGAACTGGCGACCCTCGAACAGAATGCAAGCCAAAGCGCCGAAGCGCTGGCCACGCAAAAGCAGCAACTGGAAGTGCTGTTCAAGGAGGCCGGCGCCGAGCCGGATGCGGTCGCCGAGCAGATCGGCATCCTCGGCACTCTGTTGCAGGACAACCGCAAACAGCTGCGCGCCATCGAAGACCTGACGCGGCTGTGGGCCAGTCAGCAGGAGCTGGAAAAACGCGGCGCCGAGTTGCAACAGCGCCTGCTCGACGCACAGCAGGAACGCGAGCGCCTGACCCAGGATGGGGTGAAAAGCAAAGCCGAACTGACCATCGCCGAACAAACCCTCAACGTCACCCGTGAACTGCTCGAACGCCAGCGTCTGGCGCGCAGTGCCAGTGTCGAAGAGTTGCGCGCGCAGTTGCAGGACGACCAGCCCTGCCCGGTCTGCGGCAGCAACGAGCATCCGTATCATCAGCCGGAAGCGCTGCTGCAAAGCCTCGGCCGTCACGATGAGTCCGAGCAGGCCAGCGCGCAGCAAGCGGTGGATCAGCTCAAGGAAAAACTCACCGAGCTGCGCGCCGAAGTCGGTGGCGTGATCGCCCGGCAGAAAGAGCTGTTGCAACAGCAGGAGCAATTGACTGCCCAGCTTCAGGCACTGGCGCCGAGTCTGGAGGCGCATCCGCTGGCCCCTCAGTTGCTGAATCAGGATGCCGACAAGCGTGACGCCTGGCTGACCCGGCAAACCGATCAACTGAACCAGAGCATTACGCAGGACGAACAACGCCAGAGCGCCCTGCTCACCCTGCAACAGGATGCGGCGCGCCTGACCCAGCAACTGCGCAACGCCGAAACCGCGCATCAGCAAGCGGCGCAGCACCTGAGCAATCAACAACGCGAACTGAGCAGCGACCGTCAGCGTCTCGACGAAGAGCTCACCGCGTTCGCCAGCCTGCTGCCGGCCGACACCCTCGAAGCCTTGCGCGTCGAGCCGGCGGCGACCTTCATGCAGCTGGATCGGCAGATTGCCGAGCGTCTGGCGCAAGTCGAGCAGCAAAAGGAAGAGTTGGCGGAACAGCAACAACGCCAGCAAACCCTGGAGAAAGAACAGGATCGCCAGCACAGCCGCGTCCAGCAACTGCAAAGCGCCGAGCAGCAGTTCAGCGCACTGGCCGCACAGCAACAGGCCTGTCAGGCGCAACTCGCGCAGCTGCTGGGTGAACACAACAGCGCCGAGCACTGGCAGCAGCAACTGGAGCAGGCCGTGGATCAGGCGCGCAACGCCGAGACCAGCACGGCTGCGGAACTGCAGAACGTGCGCACGCAACGGGTGCAGGTGGGCGCCGAACTCAAGGCGCAGGAGGAACGCTTGCAGGCACTGCAAAGCGAAGACAATGAGCTGACGCAGAAAATTGCCGACTGGCGCGGGCGTCATCCGGAGCTGGATGACGGCGGCCTCGAAGACTTGCTCCGCGTCGATGACACGCAGCTCAGCGAATTGCGCCAGCGCTTGCAGCACAACGAAAAAGCCATCGAACAGGCCAAGGTGCTGCTGCAGGAACGTGATCAGCGTCTGGCCGATCATCAGGCGCAGCACAACGGCAACCTCGATGCCGAACAACTCGCCAGCGCCCTCGCCGACCTGCAGAACCAGTTCAACCTCAGCGAGCAACAGTGCGCCGAACTGCGCGCCGAACAGGCCGAAGATCAGCGCCGGCAAAACGCCAATCTGGCACTCGCGCAGCAGATTGCCGACGCCTATGCCGAGTACCAGCGCTGGGCGCGTTTGAATGCGTTGATCGGCTCGGCCACCGGCGACACCTTCCGCAAGATCGCCCAGGCTTACAACCTCGACTTGCTGGTGCATCACGCCAACGTGCAGTTGCGGCAACTGGTCAAACGCTATCGCCTGAAACGTGGCGGCAGCATGCTCGGCCTGCTGGTGATGGACACCGAAATGGGCGACGAATTGCGCTCGGTGCATTCGCTGTCCGGCGGCGAAACCTTCCTGGTGTCGCTGGCCCTTGCACTGGGCCTGGCATCGATGGCGTCGAGCACGCTGAAGATCGAATCGCTGTTCATCGACGAAGGCTTCGGCAGCCTCGATCCGGAGTCGCTGCAACTGGCCATGGATGCACTCGACGGATTGCAGGCGCAGGGGCGCAAGGTCGCGGTGATTTCCCACGTACAGGAAATGCACGAACGGATTCCGGTGCAGATTCAGGTACAACGCCAAGGCAACGGTTTGAGCACACTGGAGGTGAAATGAACACGCTGTATTCGTTCCGCCGCTGCCCTTACGCGATGCGCGCGCGAATGGCTCTGCGTTATTCGGGCGTACCGGTGGAGATCGTCGAAGTCAGCCTCAAGGCCAAACCGGCCGAGATGCTGGCGATCTCGCCCAAAGGCACGGTGCCGGTGCTGGATGCGGAGGGTCGAGTGATCGATGAGAGCCTGGAGATCATGCGCTGGGCGTTGGCACAGAATGATCCTGACAACTGGTTGCTTGGCGGTGATTCACGGATTGCCGAGTTGATCGAAGCCAACGATCAGGCATTCAAGCTGCATCTGAATCGCTACAAATACGCCGAGCGCTATCCCGAGCAGCCGATGGAGGTTTATCGGGCTGAGGGCGCGTTGTTTCTGCAGAGGCTGGATGGGTTGCTTGAAAGTCGGGATTATTTGCTGAGTGATCACCCGTGTCTTGCGGATATCGCGTTGCTGCCGTTCGTTCGGCAGTTTGCGCACGTGGATCGCGAGTGGTTTGCGCAGACGCCTTATGTGCGGTTGCAGGCGTGGTTGCAGGGTTTTCTTGAGTCCGAGCTGTTCACGGCGATCATGAAGAAGTAACCCGAATTCCTGGTACCGAACTCCTTGTGGCGAGGGGATTCATCCCCGATGGGCGGCGAAGCTGCCCTGAAATCAGACACCTCGGTGTATCAGAATAATCCGGTTCGCCGGGACTGGGGCCGCTTCGCGGCCCATCGGGGATGAATCCCCTCGCCACAATGGTTCGCTCAGTCTAAGCCAGCACGGCGCACATGCCGAGTGCCATGCAATCCACTTCGAAGGGGCCGAGAAAATCGGCCGAGACTTTTACCGGTGGGTTGCCGGCCATCAGCCCCAGGGTATTTGCCCGTTCGATGTTGTGCGCAATGCTGTGATTAGCCTCTATGGCCCGTGCCAGCGCACCCACCGAGCCTTGACCGAAGCCCAGTAACGCGGCGCCATTGGTCATCAGTGCCAATCCGGCGATGACCCAGAGTCTGTAACCTTTCATGCTCCGCCCACTCCTGCGAGTTCAGCACGATCAACCAGCACATCTGCGCGGTGTTCGAACTGGATGCCGGGGTGTGCGACCTGGATCGGCGCTTCGAAGCTGTGTTGAGTCTGCGAGGCTATGCTGACAAACAGCACCAGGGCCAGGTAAAGACCGATGGCCAGGTAAGCGCCGCGCTTGGCTGAGGTAATGATTGAACTGGCCATGATGTGCTCCGTGGGCATGTTTCAGTGCCGTCAGGATCGATCAAAAAAGCCGCGGTAACCACTCAGGGTTTCCCATAGTAACCATCAGCTTGGTTGATTATTTAGCCGGTCTATTTGCGCGGTTCAAGAAACCTATCAGGCTGCGAAAAACACACGCACACGTGTAGGAGCTGCCGAAGGCTGCGATCTGTTGATTTTGCTTTTTAAAAACAAGATCAAAAGATCGCAGCCTTCGGCAGCTCCTACAGGGAGCGGTGCCAAATCGGACTTTCAGTGTTGGGCTTTGTGATCCAGCGCGGCGTAGAAGTTGGCGCTCTGTTGCAGGTATTTCTGGGTGTAGCTCTGGGTGTGGGATTTTTTGTTGCTGACTTCAGCGTTGGCACTGGCTGGCAATGCAACGGTGGCAGAGATGGCGGAAGCGGCGATAACGGAGAAGAGATTGAAGCTCATGGCGGTAACCCTCGTATTCAGTTGGCTTGCTTTGCCCGGTTGGGCCGTGAAGCAAACTTAACGCTCGAGGGTTGATCGCTTGAAATGCTTTGTAGCATTACCGGATATCAGCGCCATTAATACAAAGAGACAGGCCCCGCAAACCGGGGCCTGTGGCTTATTGTCGCACTAGAAACTTCAGGTCGCTCGGGGCGTCCATCGGCAGTTTTTGCACGGTTTTGCCAAGCAGACCGGTCTTGGCATCGCGCTCGACGACAACAATTTCGTTGCTCTTCTGATTGGCGATCAGCAGGAATTTGCCACTCGGATCGAGGCTGAACTCACGCGGGTGATCACCTTCCACCGAGCGTTTTTGCAGCTCCTTGAGCTGACCGGTCGCCGGGTCGATGCTGAACACCACCAACTGATTGGCCGTGCCACGGTTGCTGACGTAGAGGAATTTGCCATCCGCCGAGGCATGCAGCGCCGCACCGGCCTTGTCCGAGGTCGGTTGGCCGGCAGCCAGATCGACCAGTTGCGTCTGAGTCAGCACGCCGTCGTTGTAGTCGAACACCGCCACCTGCGCGCTCATTTCCATGGTCAGCCAGGCATGTTTGCCGTCAGCACTGAACAGCAAATGACGCGGGCCGCTGCCGGCCGGCAAGGCGATCGAAGCGGTTTTTGCCGGGGTCAGCGGCAGGTCCGGGTTGGCCTTCGGGTCAAATTTGTAGATGAAGACCTTGTCCGCACCGAGGTCGTTGGAGAACACGTAGCGGCCATCCGGTGAGGAAACGGTCGAGTGCACGTGGTTCGACGCCTGACGCTCGGGGTTGACCCGGCTCGCCGGGTGCGCGCTCATCTGCACCACCGGTTTGAGCTTGCCATCGGCACCGACCGGCAACACTGCGAGGGTGCCACCCGGATCTTCCATCACTGAATAGTTGCTGACGAACAGGTGGCTGGCGTCGCCGCTCAGGCTTGAGTGGGTCGGTTCGTTGCCCAGGCTCTGCACTTGATTGATCAGAGTCAGGGCGTGGGTCTTCGGATCAATCGAATAGCTGCTGACGCGACCGACCGGATCTTTCTGGCCGGGGCCGTTTTCGTTGACCACGAACAGCCGATGCTGGTCTTTGGACAGGGTCAGCCATGACGGGTTTTCGCTCTTCACCACTTGCAGCGGCTTGGCGGCAATCTGGCCGGTGGCGCTATCGAAATTCATCCGGTAGATGCCCTGGCTGGTGCCCGCCGTGTAGGAGCCGACCAGCAATTGATAGTTCTCGGCGCTGGCACTGGAAAGGCCCATCGCACCGACGCTGCCGGCCATCAGCAGCGGCCAGAATTTACGCATGTTCATCAGTTTCATCCTCGTCATCGCTGCTGCTGACTACATCACCGAGGCAGACCAGACGGTGCTCGCCGGTGGTTTTGGTGTCGCTGGCATAGCCAATGATCAGCCAGCTCTGCAGGTCTTCATCAAACGTCGCCGCCGTAACCTGCGCCGGGGTGAACTCCCAATGCTTGGCCGTGCGGCCATCGATGCATTCGATGTGCAGGTTGTCGTCTTCGTCGAGGGCGAATTCGAAGGCGTGCAAGCCATCGATTTCGACCATGCCGCAGTGTTCGAGGGCGTTGAGAAGGGTTTGGGCAGTCATGGCAAACAGTCTTTCTTAGGGGGGAAAGGGCCAATGATAGCTCATTGTCGCTGGAGATCCCTGTGGGAGCGGGCTTGCTCGCGAAAGCGGTGTGTCAGGCAATCAATCACTGACTGAAAGAATGCCTTCGCGAGCAAGCCCGCTCCCACAGGGGGTGTGCGGCGCGATTTACAACGCGTCGCGCGAGGGTTTGCCGTCTATCAGCCGCTGGATGCGCAGCGGATTGCCATTCTTCAGCGGTTCCGGCAGCAAACTGTCGGGGTAATTCTGGAAGCACACCGGACGCAGGAAGCGATCGATCGCCAGCGTCCCCACCGACGTGCCGCGCGAGTCGGATGTCGCCGGATACGGCCCGCCATGCACCATCGAGTCACACACCTCGACCCCGGTCGGATAACCATTGAGCAGGATCCGCCCGACTTTCTGCTCTAGCAACGGCGTCAGCTCCGGGAAGCGCTCGAAGTCGGCCTGCTCGCCGATCATCGTCGCCGTCAGTTGGCCGTGCAGGCCCTGCAGCGCCGCGCTGAGCTCGGCCTTGTCCGCCACTTCGACGATCACCGTGGTCGGGCCGAACACTTCCTCCTGCAACACTTCATCGCTGTTGATCAACAGGCTGACATCGGCCTTGAATAACTGAGGCTGCGCCTGATTGCCCTGCTGTGGCTGACCCGCCAAATGCTCAATGCCGGAATGCGCCAAGAGTTTCTGCAAGCCTTTGCCGTAGCTGCCAAGCGTGCCGGCGTTGAGCATGGTCTGCGCCGGTTGATCGCCGATCAGCCCGGCGACTTGCTGGACAAACGCGCTGAACTGCGGCGAGCGAATACCAATGACCAAACCGGGATTGGTGCAGAACTGACCACAGCCCTGCACCACCGAGGCGGTCAGGTCGCGGGCGATCGATTCCGAACGCGTGGCCAGCGCCTGCGGCAAGACGATCACCGGGTTGATGCTCGACATCTCGGCGAACACCGGGATCGGTTGCGGCCGCGCCGCCGCCATGTCGCACAGTGCCCGCCCGCCCTTGAGCGAACCGGTGAACCCGACGGCCTGAATCGCCGGATGCTTGACCAGCCACTCGCCCACACCGCCGCCGTAAATCATGTTGAACACACCGACGGGCATCGCAGTTTTTTCGGCGGCGCGAATCAGTGCATCGGCGACAAGTTCAGCGGTTGCCATGTGACCCGAGTGAGCCTTGAACACCACCGGGCAACCAGCGGCCAGCGCGGCAGCGGTATCGCCACCGGCCGTCGAGAACGCCAGCGGAAAGTTGCTCGCACCGAACACCGCGACCGGGCCGAGGCCGATGCGGTACTGGCGCAGATCGGGACGCCGCAACGGCTGGCGATCCGGCAGTGGCAGATCGATTCGCGCACCGTAGAAATCACCGCGCCGCAAGACCTTGGCGAACAGGCGCATCTGGCTGCTGGTACGCCCGCGCTCGCCCTGAATGCGCCCCGCCGGCAACGCGGTTTCGCGGCAGACCAACGCGACGAAATCATCACCCAACGCATCCAGCTCATCGGCAATCGCGTCGAGAAATTGCGCGCGGCGTTCAGCGCTGAGGCTGCGATAGGCCGGGTACGCTGCGGCGGCGGCTTTGGCGGCGGCATCGACTTCAGTTTCAGTCGCCTGAATGAAATCGTACGGCAGCTGTTCGCCGGTAGTTGCGTCGACGCTGTGCAGTTTCACGTTGCCCGCGGCACTGCGCTGCCCGCCGATGTAGTTGTGACCGAGAATCTGAGTCATGGGAGCTCCTTAAAGGGTGCCGATGCTGTCCGGTTGAAAAACCGCTTCTGCCGGCGCGATGCCGTTGACCAGCGGTGCGCCGAAGTCAGCCTGGCTGATTTCAAACCGGTCGCCGGGTTGGGTGCGGATGCCATCGGCGAACGACAGGGTCGCGGTGCCGAAAAAGTGGATGTGCACGTCGCCGGGACGCAGGAACTGGCGGTATTTGAAATGGTGGTATTCGAGGTTGGCGAGGCTGTGGCACATGTTGGCTTCGCCGCTGAGGAATTCGTTCTGCCACAGCACTTCACCGTCACGCAGAATGCGGCTGGTGCCGGCCAGATGCTGCGGCAATTCGCCGGTGCGCAGTTCCGGGCCGTAGCTGCAACTGCGCAGTTTCGAGTGGGCCAGGTACAGGTAGTTCTTGCGCTCCATGACGTGGTCGGAGAACTCGTTGCCCACCGCAAAACCGAGGCGCCAGGGTTTGCCGTCGTGGCCAATGACGTAGAGCCCGGCCATTTCCGGTTCCTCGCCGGCATCCTCGGCAAACGGCGGTAACGGGAAGGCCTCGCCCGGACGCACGACGATGCTGCCGTCGCCCTTGTAAAACCATTCCGGTTGCACGCCCGCCTGCCCCGCCGCCGGTTTGCCGCCCTCCACGCCCCATTTGAAGATGCGCATGGTGTCGGTCATTTGCGCTTCGTCGCCGGCCTGCTGGTGCATCTTGTCCCGGGCCGAGGCGCTGCCCAAATGCGTCAGGCCGGTGCCGCTGACCAGCAGGTGCGCCGGATCGGGATGGTCCAGCGGTGGCAGGATGCGCCGGGTGTTCAGCAACTCAGCGTAGTCGTGATGGATGCCGAGGCCGTGGGTCTGCACCTGCTGTTCAAGGGTGCTGCCGGCCTCGATCGCGGCCAGGGCCAGATCGCGCACAGTGCGGGCGTCCTGCACTTCGCGGATCAGACCGTTGTCGACCACGCCGACGTGGCGCTCGCCGTTAATCAATTCGAATTGAACCAGATGCATGTTCTTCTCCTATTCCCTCAAAAACACCGCTGATTCCTGTGGGAGCGAGCTTGCTCGCGAAGGCGGTGTAACAGTCACGACAAATGTTGAATGTGCCGACCTCTTCGCGAGCAAGCTCGCTCCCACAAGGTCGGTGTCGGCCAGTCAGGTTCTTGTGGCACCGCGTGCACTGGCGGCGAACTGCTCGACCGGCAGCACATGTTTGCGCTCAAGCACCCGGTAGACGATTCCGGTAAGAATCAAACCAAACACCATTACCCCACTGAGGAAATACAACCCCGAAGCCAGATTCCCGGTGTACTCCTTCAACGCCCCGATCACGAACGGCCCGATATAGCCGCCGAGGTTGCCCACCGAGTTGATCAGGGCGATCCCCGCCGCTGCACTCGCGCCGGCAAAGAACCGCCCCGGCAAGGTCCAGAACACCGCCGTGCAGGAAAACAGCGCGAACGCCACCAGGCACAGCGCCGCCAATTGCGCCACCGGCAGGGTCAGCCACGCGCTGAAAAACAGGCCCAGCGCGCCCAGCACATAGAGCACCGCCAGATGGCCGTAGCGATCATTCATGCGGTCGGAACTGCGCGGCACGATCAGCAGACCGACGATGCCGAAGATGTACGGCACCGCCGAGACGAAACCGGTCACCAGATCGCTGCCGCCGAACTGTTTGATCAGCGTCGGCAGCCACAGGCCGAGGCCATAAATGCTCAGGGTCACCGGCAGGTAAAACAGCGCCAGCAGCAACACGCGTTTGTCTTTGAGCGCATGCAGCGGGTTGCCGTGACGGGTCTGGCCGTATTCCTGAAGATCTTTTTTCAGTTCGCCGGTCAGCCAGTCTTTCTCGGCCTGATCCATCCACTTCACGTTCTGCGGGCCGTCGGGCAGCCAGCGCAATACCGGCCAGGTCAGGAGGATCGCCGGGGTGCCGATGACGATGAACAGCCATTGCCAACCGTGCAGACCGAGGATGCCGTCCATGCCCAGCAAGCCGCCGGACACCGGGCCGGTGATCATCATCGCGATCGGTTGAGAGAGGATGAACAGGCCGAGGATCTTGCCGCGATGGCGCACCGGGAACCATTGGGTGATGTAGTAGAGAACGCCGGGGAAGAACCCCGCCTCCGCCGCGCCGAGCAGAAAGCGCATCACGTAGAAACTGTGCGGGCCCTGGACGAATGCCATGCCGATGGTGATTGCGCCCCAGGTGATCGTGATCCGCGCAAACCAGCGCCGCGCACCGAAGCGTTCGAGCATCAGGTTGCTGGGGATTTCGAGAAGAAAGTAGCCAATGAAAAACAGCCCGGCACCGAGGCCATAGGCCGCGTCACCGATGCCGATGTCGGCGCCCATGTGCAGCTTGGCGAAGCCGACGGCGGAGCGATCCACATAGGCGATCAGGTATAGCAGGATCAGGAAGGGAATCAGTTTCAGCGTGATGCGGCGAACAAGCCGCAGTTCCTGGCTCATGGGATCGGTCTCCGATTGTTGTTTTTATAGAACCTCGGGGGACGCCTCTCGCGGAAAACCGCCAGGGCCAATCCCTCCACCGAAAACGACTATATAGTAATACTAATTACCCAACAACACTTCCAAAGCGGCGATTTTGCGCTTATGTTTAGCCATGACTCGCAAACAATAGTCTTACAATAAGAGAACCGATCATGTCTGAGAAGAAACCCACCCTGCGCTCGGCCCAATGGTTTGGCACGGCCGACAAGAACGGCTTCATGTACCGCAGCTGGATGAAGAATCAGGGCATCGCCGACCACCAGTTTCACGGCAAGCCGATCATCGGCATCTGCAACACATGGTCGGAACTGACCCCGTGCAACGCGCATTTCCGCCAGATTGCGGAGCACGTCAAACGCGGGGTGATCGAGGCTGGCGGCTTTCCGGTGGAATTCCCGGTGTTCTCCAATGGCGAGTCGAACCTGCGCCCGACCGCCATGCTCACTCGCAACCTGGCGAGCATGGACGTCGAAGAAGCGATTCGCGGCAACCCGATTGACGGCGTGGTGCTGTTGACCGGCTGCGACAAAACCACTCCGGCGCTGCTGATGGGCGCGGCCAGTTGCGATGTGCCGGCGATCGTCGTCACCGGCGGGCCGATGCTCAACGGCAAGCACAAGGGCAAGGACATCGGCTCCGGCACGGTGGTCTGGCAGCTCAGCGAACAGGTCAAGGCCGGCACTATCACCATCGACGACTTCCTCGCGGCCGAGGGCGGCATGTCACGCTCGGCGGGCACCTGCAACACCATGGGCACCGCGTCGACCATGGCCTGCATGGCCGAAGCACTGGGCACGTCGTTGCCGCACAACGCGGCGATTCCGGCAGTCGATGCGCGGCGTTACGTGTTGGCGCACATGTCCGGCATGCGCGCGGTGGAGATGGTGCGCGAAGACTTGCGACTGTCGAAGATCCTGACCAAGGAAGCCTTTGAAAACGCCATTCGGGTCAACGCCGCTATTGGCGGTTCGACTAACGCAGTGATTCACCTGAAAGCCATCGCCGGTCGCATCGGCGTCGAACTGGATCTGGACGACTGGACGCGCATCGGGCGCGGCATGCCGACCATCGTCGATCTGCAACCGTCCGGGCGTTTTCTGATGGAAGAGTTTTATTACGCTGGCGGTTTGCCGGCGGTGCTGCGGCGTCTTGGCGAGGCCAACCTGATCCCCAATCCGAATGCCCTGACCGTGAATGGCAAGACGCTGAGCGAGAACGTGAAAGACGCGCCGATCTATGGCGAGGACGAAGTGATCCGCACCCTCGACAATCCGATCCGCGCTGACGGTGGCATCTGCGTGTTGCGCGGTAATCTGGCGCCGCTGGGTGCGGTGCTCAAACCATCCGCCGCCACGCCTGAATTGATGCAGCATCGGGGTCGTGCGGTGGTGTTTGAAAACTTCGATATGTACAAGGCGCGGATCAATGATCCGGAACTGGATGTCGATAAAGATTCGATTCTGGTGATGAAGAACTGCGGGCCAAAGGGTTATCCGGGCATGGCCGAGGTCGGCAACATGGGTTTGCCGGCCAAGCTGCTGGCGCAGGGCGTGACCGATATGGTGCGCATTTCTGATGCGCGAATGAGCGGCACCGCGTACGGCACGGTGGTGTTGCACGTCGCCCCGGAAGCGGCGGCCGGCGGGCCGTTGGCGGTGGTGCAGGAAGGCGACTGGATCGAGCTGGATTGTGCCAGCGGGCGTTTGCATCTGGACATTCCGGATGCCGAACTGGCGGCGCGCATGGCGGATCTGCAGCCTCCGCAGCAGCTGTTGGTCGGCGGCTATCGTCAGTTGTACATCGACCATGTGCTGCAGGCGGATCAGGGTTGTGACTTTGATTTCCTGGTCGGCTGCCGAGGTGCTGAAGTCCCCCGCCATTCCCATTAACCGCAAAAGATCGCAGCCTGCGGCAGCTCCTACCTTGGAATGCATTCCCACTGTGGGAGCGGGCTTGCTCGCGAAGAGGGAGTGTCAGTGCCATATTTTTGGCTGACACTCCGCTTTCGCGAGCAAGCCCGCTCCCACATTTCGCTACTGTGTCTGCCTCAATACAGTGTCGTGCCTGCTATGATGCGCGGCATCTCCATCGCTCAGGATCGCGCCGTTCCCCATGGATTACCGCAAACCTTCCGACCGCAAAAGCATGCACTCGCGCATTGTCCAGGAACTGGGCATGCAGATCGTCTCCGGACGTTTTTTGCCCGACGACAAACTGCCCGCCGAAGCGCTGTTGTGCGAGGAGTACGCGGTCAGCCGCCCGGTGTTGCGTGAAGCCACGCGAGTGCTGGTGGCCAAGGGACTGGTGTACTCCAAACCGCGTGTCGGCACGGTGGTCAAGGCCCGACGTGAATGGCACATGCTCGATCCGGACGTACTGCACTGGCTGATGCAAAGCAGCCCGCAGAATGAATTCTTCAATGTGCTGACCAGCGTGCGCAGCATCATCGAACCGGCCGCCGCCGCCCTCGCCGCTCAGCACGCGACCGAGGCCGACATCGCCGCCATCGGCGAAGCCTATCAGCGCATGGAAGCCGCACCGACCCCGGAAGCCCTGCTGCAACCGGACCTGGACTTCCACAGCCGCATCGCCGACGCGACCCACAACGATCTGTTGGCGAACCTGTGCAACATGTTGTCGGTGGCGATCGCCGAGGCGTTGAAGCATTCCAACCAGCGGCCGAATCTACATGAGCTGGCGCTGCCACGGCACAAGGCGATTCTAACGGCGATCGAGAACCGTGATGCGCTTGGCGCCCGCCACGCGACGCTGGTGCAGCTGGATGATGCGCGTAGTGCTCTCAGTGTCGTGCTTGGCACAGAACTCACCTGACACACCCAAAATCTCCTGTGGGAGCGGGCTTGCTCGCGAATGCGGAGTATCAGCAAAGCATGTTATGACTGGCACACCGCTTTCGCGAGCAAGCCCGCTCCCACATTTTGAAGGGTGTGATGTTCACTGGATAAAAAAAGCCGCAACCCTAAGGTTGCGGCTTTGTTGTTTCGGCATTCGGATCAGTGGGAGAACAGCGAATTGCCCTTCTGCCCCGCCATCTTCTCCGGTTTGATCAGGAACTTCGCCAGGGCCGGCAGCAGCCACAGCGCACCGAACATGTTCCACAGCAACATGAAGGTCAGCATCAGGCCCATGTCGGCCTGGAACTTGATCGCCGAGAAGATCCAGGTGCACACGCCGATGGCCAGGCACAGACCGGTGAACAGCACCGCTTTACCGGTGGATTTCAGGGTCTGGTAATAGGCTTCCTGCAACGGCAGACCCGCGCGCAGGAAACTTTCCAGTCGGCTGTAGATGTAGATCCCGTAGTCCACGCCAATCCCCACACCCAGCGCCACAACCGGCAGGGTCGCGACCTTGACGCCGATGCCCATGAACGCCATCAGCGCGTTGCCCAGCACCGAGGTCAGTACCAGCGGCAGGACGATGCACAGAGTCGCCGCCCATGAACGGAAGGTGATCATGCACATCACCGCGACGCAGATGTACACCAGGATCAGGATGGTCAGTTCGGCCTGTTTGATCACTTCGTTGGTGGCCGCCTCGATCCCGGCGTTACCGGCGGCGAGGATGAATTCCAGGCCGTCCTTGTTGTTGGCCTTGGCGAATTCCTGCACCGCGTGTACCGCACGGTCGAGGGTTTCGGCCTTGTGGTCGTTGAGGAAGATCAGCACCGGCGCCAGCGAACAGCTGTTGTTGTACAGGCCGTCAGCGCGGGCGATCGAGTTGTTCAGCACATCCGGGTTGCGCGACAGGGTTTCCCATTTCAGGTTGCCCTCGTTCATGCCTTTGATCATCTGCTTGGACACGGTCACCAGCGAGATCGCCGACTGCACGCCCTCGGTGTTCTGCATCTTCCACATCAGCTCATCGATCGGCGCCATGGCTTCGTAGCGCGAGCAGCCTTCGGTGGCGGTCTTGACCATCACCACCAGCACATCGGAACTGGTGGAATAGTTGTTGATGATGAAATTGTTGTCCTTGTTGTAGCGCGAGTCCGGACGCAGCTCCGGCGCACCTTGATCGAGGTCGCCGATTTTCAGGTTCTGGCTGTACCAGAGGCCGCCGCCGAAAGCGATCAGCGCCAGAGCGATGGAGATCGGTGCGACTTTCGGGCTGGCGAAGTTCGACAGGAAACGCCAGAACGGATGTTCGCGATTAGCGTCCTTCTTGCTCTTGGCAATCGCGCGTTTGCTGATGCCGACATAGGAAATCGCCACCGGCAGCAGGATCAGGTTGGTGAACACGATCACCGCCACGCCGATGGAGGCGCCGATCGCCAGTTCGCGGATCACCCCGATGTCGATGATCAGCAGCGTGATGAAGCCCACGGCGTCGGCAAGAATCGCGATCATCCCCGGCAGGAACAGTTGCCGGAAAGTGCGCCGCGCCGCCGTCAGGGCGTTATCGGCTTCGCTGGATTGCAGGGCGATGCCGTTGATCTTCTGCACGCCGTGGGAAATGCCGATGGCGAAGATCAGGAACGGCACCAGCATCGAATACGGATCGAGTCCGAAACCGAAGAAGTGCATCAGCCCGAGCTGCCAGACCACCGCCACCAGTGTGGTGCTCAACACCGCCACGGTACTGCGCAGGCAGTTGGTGAACCACAGCAGCAGGATCAGGGTGATGACGAAGGCGATGCCGAAGAACATCACCACCATCACCAGACCGTCGATCAGGTCACCGACCTTCTTGGCGAAACCGACGATATGAATCTTGACGTTGGGGTTCTGCGCTTCGAACTTGTTGCGGATCTTGTCCTCCAGTTCATGGGAGAACTGGCGATAGTCCAGCGCGAGCAGCTTGCCCTGATCCTGCGGATCCGGGTAGGACTCCAGCAGCGGGATGTCGACGATACTCGACTTGAAGTCGTTGGCCACCAGACGCCCGACCTGCCCGGACTTGAGTACGTTGTTGCGCAACATGTCGAGGCTTTCCGGCGAGCCGTCGTAGCTCTGCGGGATCACTTCACCACCGGCAAAGCCTTCTTCGGTCACTTCGGTCCAGCGTACGCTCGGGCTCCACAGCGACTTGAGGCCGGAACGGTCGACGCCGGAGATGTAGAACACCTCGTCGTTGATCTGGCGCAGGGTCTCCATGTACTCCTTGGAGAAGATGTCGCCGTCGGTGGCTTCCACCGAGATCCGCACGGTGTTACCCAGGTTCGCCAGGTCGTTGCGGTGCTCCATCATCTTCTCGATGAACGGATGCTTGAGCGGGATCATTTTTTCGAAACTGGTGGACGGCCGGATCAGCGTGGCCTGCCAGAACAGGAAGATGCTGACCACCAGGCAGATCAGGATCACGGCCGGGCGGTTGTTGAAAATCAGACGTTCGAGGAACGTCGCCTTGTCCTGATGATGATTGCTCAAGGAAGTCATAGCCCCGCCTTCTTATTATTGATCTCGGCGCCGTTTGGCTGCGTGGTGTGCACGCCGCCCTGCCCTGTAAGAATCAGATTACCGTCGCCGGCCGCCGTCACCGAGGACAGCGAGATGCGGTCCGGGCGGTTGAACACGCTGAAGGTTTCGCCGTTATCGCTGCTGCTGATGACCGAGCCGCCGTTGCCGACGATCACGATCGAGCCGTCGGCAAGCAGGGTCGCGCCGGACAGACCGAACTCCAGCGCACCGCGCGCGGCCTTGAGTTCAACCTGCTGCCAGGTGCTGCCGAAGTCGGTGGAGCGATAGAGGTTACCGCGCAGGCCATACGCCAGAAGAGTCTGGGGTTGTGCGGTGCCGATCACACCAAACAGCGAGCCTTGATACGGGCCCTGGAGCTTTTCCCAGGTCTGGCCCCAGTCCGGGGAACGGAACATGCTGCCCTGCTCGCCGACGATGAACAGCCCGGCGTCCTTGACGGCGGCGATGGCGTTGAGGTGGAACTGGTCCTGGTTGTCGAGGCGGTCACTGACGTCTTGCCAGTTCTTGCCGCCGTCGGTGGTTTCCAGCAGGGCGCCGTAGGCACCGACCGCCACACCGTGGTTGACGTTCTGGAACCAGACGTCGAGCAGCGGCGCTTCGCGCTTGAGGTCTTCGAACTGTTTGCTCCAGGTCAGGCCGCCGTCTTCGCTGGCGAGGATCTGCGCATCGTGGCCCACCGCCCAGCCGTGCTTGTCGTCGACGAAATACACCGCCGTCAGCAGTTGCCGGGTCGGTACCTTGGCCTGGGTCCAGGTCTTGCCCTGGTCGTCGGAATAGAGAATGTGCCCGCGATCACCCACCGCCACCAACCGGGTGCCGGCGTGGACGACATCGAGCATCAGGCTTTTTGCGGCTTTGGCCGATTCGGTGGAATACACCCCGTCGGCTGGCGCTTCAGCGGCCAGCACGGGTGCCGACAAGGCAGCACAGCCCAGCAGGGTGAGTGCTGTGGCCAGCAACGCGGTGTTGCGAAACGCCGGCGGGCGGCAACGACTCATAGACCTTCCCCTATTTATTATTGTTAGGCCATTCGGCCTTAGGGCGCCGCAAGGGTGCTCGTGGTGACTGACAGGTCACAAGCATAGCCGTGAAACCCGCAGTCCAGAGCGCCTTGGGAAGCTGGCTCATCCTATCGGGCTTTGGAAACGTCTGACAATCGGCGCCACGTTATCTTTTGTTAACCGGATGGGCCTCCTGTCAGCGGTGATTTCCACTGTGGGAGGGGGCTTGCTCCCGAAGGCGATGTGTCAGGTACCAGAGATGTCGACTGATCCACCGCTTTCGGGAGCAAGCCCCCTCCCACAGGGTGCAATGGTGTTTGTGAGATTGGGGCTAGCGGTGAATACACCGCCATTCGCCGGATGGATGCGGCAAATCTTGCGTGGGGGACTTGCACGATAGGTATTATGGTATACCATCAGACGCACAGACACTCTCAATCCCCCTACGGAGCAGCTCATGAGTTTCGAAATTCGCAAGATCGTCAGCTATGTCGAAGAAACCTTCATCGAAGGCGGCAAGGCCACTGACAAGCCGGTAACCATGGTCGGGCTGGCCGTGGTGATGAAAAACCCGTGGGTCGGCAACGGTTTCGTTGAGGATCTGAAACCGCAGATCCGCGCCAACTGCTCCGACCTCGGCGCGCTGATGGTCGAGCGCCTGGTGGGCATCATCGGCGGTGCGGAGAAGATCGAGGCTTACGGCAAGGCTGCAGTGGTCGGCGCCGACGGCGAAATCGAACACGCCTCGGCGGTGATCCACACCCTGCGCTTCGGCAATCACTACCGCGAAGCGGTCAAGGCCAAGAGCTACCTGAGCTTCACCAACAAGCGCGGCGGCCCGGGCACCTCGATCCAGATCCCGATGATGCACAAGGACGACGAAGGGCTGCGCTCGCACTACATCACCCTGGAAATGCAGATCGAAGACGCGCCGCGTGCCGACGAAATCGTGGTGGTGCTCGGGTGCGCCGACGGTGGCCGCCTGCACCCGCGCATCGGCAACCGCTACATCGATCTGGAAGAACTGGCCGCCGAAAAAGCCCAGTAATCACAATAAAAAGGCATTGCAGGAGCGCTCCATGATTCGGCTCACCGCTGAACTCACCCCGGCTGGCACCAGTTACCTGGCGACCGGCCAAGGCCAGCCCGTGGTCTTGATCCACGGCGTGGGCCTGAACAAAGAAATGTGGGGCGGCCAGATCGTTGGCCTGTCTGCCCAATACCGGGTGATCGCCTACGACATGCTCGGCCATGGCGCGAGCCCGCGCCCGGCCAGCGGCACCGGCCTGCTCGGTTATGCCGATCAGTTGCTGGAGCTGCTCGATCACCTGAATCTGCCTCAGGCAGCGGTGATCGGTTTCTCCATGGGCGGGCTGGTGGCGCGGGCGTTTGCCCTGCACTACCCGGAGCGCCTGCAAAGCCTGGTGGTGCTCAACAGCGTGTTCAACCGCAGCGAAGAACAGCGTGCCGGGGTCATCGCCCGGACCGCGCAGGCGGCTGAACACGGGCCGGATGCCAACGCCGAAGCGGCGCTGTCACGCTGGTTCAGCCGTGAATATCAGGCGGCCAACCCGGCGCAGATCGCGGCCATTCGCCAGACCCTGGCCGGCAACGATCCGCAGGGTTACCTGACCACCTACGAATTGTTCGCCACTCAGGACATGTACCGCGCCGACGACCTGGGCAGTATTCAGGCGCCGACGCTGATCGCCACCGGCGAACTCGACCCCGGGTCCACCCCGGAAATGGCCGAGCAACTGGCCCGACGCATCCCCGGCGCGAAGGTTGCGGTGCTGCCCGAGCAACGGCATATGATGCCGGTAGAGTCGCCGCGCCTGGTCAACCAGACGCTGCTGGAATTTCTCGAATACGCACACTCCCGACAAAACCATATAAAGGGGATCGTTGCATGACACTCGCACGCTTCCAGATGTGCATCGGCGGAGAATGGGTCGACGCCCTCTCCGGCAAGACCTTCGAAAGCCTCAACCCGGCCAGCGCGCAAGCCTGGGCCGAACTGCCCGACGCCGATGAAGCCGATGTCGAACGCGCCGTGCAAGCGGCGCAGACGGCTTTCGACAGCCCGGCCTGGCGCGGCCTCACCGCCACCGCGCGCGGCAAGCTGCTGCGGCGTCTCGGTGACCTGATCGCGGACAACAAGGAACAACTGGCGCAGCTGGAAAGCCGCGACAACGGCAAACTGATCCGCGAAACCCGCGGTCAGGTCGGCTATCTGCCGGAGTTCTTCCATTACACCGCAGGCTTGGCCGACAAGCTCGAAGGCGGCACTCTGCCGCTGGACAAGCCCGACCTGTTTGCCTACACCGTGCACGAAGCGATGGGTGTGGTCGCCGCGATCATTCCGTGGAACAGCCCGCTGTACCTGACCGCGATCAAACTGGCCCCGGCCCTCGCCGCCGGCAACACCATCGTGATCAAGCCGTCCGAACACGCTTCGGCGACCATCCTTGAGCTGGCGCGTCTGGCCCTCGAAGCCGGGATTCCGCCGGGCGTGGTCAACGTCGTCACCGGTTACGGCCCGAGCACCGGCGCCGCCCTCACCCGTCATCCGCTGATCCGCAAGATCGCCTTCACCGGCGGCGCAGCCACGGCCCGGCACGTGGTGCGCAGCAGCGCCGAAAACTTCGCCAAGCTGTCGCTGGAACTCGGCGGCAAGTCGCCGAACATCATCTTCGCCGACGCCGATCTGGACAGCGCGATCAATGGCGCGATTGCCGGGATCTATGCGGCCTCGGGCCAGAGCTGCGTGTCCGGCTCACGTTTGCTGGTGCAGGACGAAATCTACGACGAGTTCGTCAACCGCCTGGTCGAACGCGCCCAGTGCATCCGCATCGGCAACCCGCAGGAAGACCACAGCGAAATGGGCCCGATGGCCACTGCACAGCAACTGGCGGTGGTCGAAGGGCTGGTGGCCGATGCCATCGCTGAAGGTGCGCGGTTGCGCACCGGCGGAAAGCGTCCGGCGGATCTGGGCGACGGCTGGTTCTACGAGCCGACGCTGTTCGAGTGCGACCGCAACTCGATGAAGATCATGCAGGAAGAAGTCTTCGGCCCGGTGGCTTCAGTGATTCGCTTTAAAGACGAGGCCGAGGCGCTGGCGATTGCCAACGACTCGCAGTTCGGCCTCGCCGCCGGCATCTGGACCCGCGATCTGGGCCGTGCCCATCGCCTGGCGCGCGACGTGCGCTCAGGGATCATCTGGGTCAATACCTATCGTGCAGTGTCGGCGATGGCGCCGATCGGCGGCTTCAAGAACAGTGGCTATGGACGCGAAAGCGGCATCGATTCGGTGCTGGCCTACACCGAACTGAAAACGGTGTGGATCAATCTCTCTCAGGCCCCGATGCCTGATCCGTTTGTGATGCGCTAGGAGTCCTGCGACATGATCGAACCCGGCATTTACAAAGACGTCATGAGCTCGTTTCCGTCCGGGGTCACGGTGGTCACCACCCTCGACCCGGAGGGCGCCATCGTCGGCATCACCGCCAGCGCCTTCAGCGCGCTGTCGATTGATCCGGCGCTGGTGCTGTTCTGCCCCAACTACGCCTCCGACACCTACCCGGTGCTGCGCGACAGCAAGAAATTCGCGATCCATTTGCTGTCCGCCGACCAGACCGCCGAGGCCTACGCCTTCGCCGGTAAAGGCAAGGACAAGGCCAAGCACATCGAGTGGCATTTGAGCGAACTCGGTAACCCGATCCTCGCCAAGGCCACGGCGATCATCGAGTGCGAGTTGTGGCGTGAATACGACGGTGGTGATCACGCGATCATCGTAGGCGCGGTGAAAAACCTGATCCTGCCCGAACAGCCGGTGACGCCGATGATTTATCACAAGGGCAAGCTCGGGCCGTTGCCAACATTGGCCTGATGGATACACAGGTCCCCATGTGGGAGCGGGCTTGCTCGCGAATGCGGTGGATCATTCAACATTGATGTCGACTGACACGACGCTTTCGCGAGCAAGCCCGCTCCCACAAGGAGAACCAGGGTGACAGGAGGAATGATGAGTAACGAAAAGTACGAAAAAGGCCTGAAGATCCGCACCCAGGTGCTGGGCGAAGCCTACGTGCAGCGTTCAATAGAGAACGCCGACGACTTTACCCGCCCGTTGCAGGAAATGGTCACCGAATACTGCTGGGGCCATGTCTGGGGGCGTGAGGGTTTGTCGCTCAAGGAGCGCAGCATGATCAACCTGGCGATGATCTCGGCGCTCAACCGCCCGCACGAACTCAAGCTGCATGTGCGCGGCGCCTTGCGTAACGGCCTGAGTCGTGAGCAAATACGCGAAATTCTGCTTCAGGTCGGTATTTATTGCGGCGTCCCGGCAGCCGTGGACAGTTTCCGGCTCGCCCGTGAAGCCTTCGCCGAAGCCGACGCCGAGGCCTCCAGTTAACCCCTCGGCTGTTTTGATGCCCGTCTGGCATGGACAGCCACAGTAAAGAGCGGACCCCATGAAACGCCAGCCACTCGACGACAGCTTCAAGGTCAATCGCAACCCCGTTACCCTGCGCGAAATCGTGCTGGATAAACTGCGTAGCGCGATCATGAATTTTCAGCTCATGCCCGGCGATCGTCTGGTGGAGCGCGATCTATGCGATCGCCTCGGTGTCAGTCGCACATCGGTGCGCGAAGCCTTGCGTCACCTGGAGTCCGAAGGTCTGGTCGAGTTCGCCGATGCCAAAGGCCCGCGCGTTGCGATCATCACCCTCGCCGATGCGGTCGACATCTACGAGCTGCGCTGCGTGCTCGAAGGCCTGATCGTCCAGCTGTTCACCCTGCGCGCCAAGGCCAAGGACATCAAGGCCCTGGAAAAAGCCCTCGACGAGAACCGCAAGGCACTCAAGGACGGCGAACTGCAACAGGTGATCGACTCGGTGCAGGGCTTCTACGACGTGCTGCTCGAAGGCTCGGGCAACCATGTTGCGGCCACTCAATTGCGCCAGTTGCAGGCACGCATCAGCTACCTGCGGGCGACTTCGGTGTCCCAGGAAAACCGTCGCGGCGCGAGTAATCAGGAAATGGAAAAAATGGTCGAGGCGATCAAGAGCGGTGATGCGCTGGCGGCGCATCAGGCCTGCGTCGATCACGTGCGCGCCGCGGCCGCCGTGGCCCTCGATTACCTCAAACGCAAACAGGAAGAGACCGGCGCGACGCCGAACATCACCCTGCCGATCGCGCTGAAAGAACCGCGCATAGGTCACTGACATGTTCAGCCCGAGCTTTTGCCCGAAATGCGGTGGCCCTGACCTCGGTCAGCAGCTACCGCCGGGCGATACGCACGAGCGCCTGATGTGCCGCGGCTGCGGCTACATCCACTACGTCAATCCGAAGATCATCGCCGGCTGCATCATCGAGCAGGACGGCAAATACCTCTTGTGCCAACGGGCGATCCCCCCGCGTCCGGGCACCTGGACACTGCCGGCCGGCTTCATGGAAAGCGGCGAAACCACCGAGCAGGCGGCGCTGCGTGAAGTCTGGGAAGAAAGCGGCGTGCGCGCGGAAATCGTCTCGCCCTACTCGATTTTCAGCGTGCCGAAGATCAGCGAGGTGTACATCATCTTCCGCGCCCTCGCGCTGGAGATCACCGGCCAGTTCGGCCCGGAAACCCTCGACTACAAATTCTTCGCCCCCGAGGACATTCCGTGGGACAAGATCTATTACCCGGCGATCCGGCAGATCCTCGAGCGCTATATCGAGGAGCGTCAGGCCGGGGTGTATGGGATCTATATGGGCAATGATGACAGCGGGAAAATCCACTTCATCCGCTAAGGATCACCGACGCCCCTGTGGGAGCGGGCTTGCTCGCGAATGCGGTCAATCATTCAACATTTCTATCGACTGACACGACGCCTTCGCGAGCAAGCCCGCTCCCACGGGGGATTTGCGATGTTGCTTAAAGTGGAGCTATGCCCTCGACAATGACGATCTCCGCCCTCGCCCATTCCTCGCGATAACTTTTCGCCTCCTGATACGCCGCCGAGTGGTAGCACGCCAGCGCCTGCTCGTAGCTCTCGAACTCGATTACCACGCTACGCTGAGGCGTAGCCCTGCCCTCCAGCGCCTGGCTGCGCCCGCCCCTGGCCAGAAACTTGGCGCCGAATTCGGCAAACGCCTTCGGTGCGCGCTGGGTGTATTGGCTGTAGTGCTCGGCACCGTCGACATCCACGTGGGCAATCCAGTACGCCTTCATAGTGACCTCTTTGTTGATTTTGTATTATGGTATACCAATATATTTCCAACAAACCCTGAGAGTCCAGCATGGCCTTCAACAGCATCGAAGAAATCCTCGAAGATTATCGCCTCGGCAAAATGGTCCTGCTGGTCGATGACGAAGATCGGGAAAACGAAGGCGACCTGCTGCTGGCCGCCGACTGCTGCACACCCGAGGCGATCAGCTTCATGGCGCGTGAGGCGCGCGGGCTGATTTGCCTGACGCTGACCGACGACCACTGCCAGCGCCTGGGCCTTGAGCAAATGGTGCCGAGCAACGGCAGCGTGTTCAGCACCGCGTTTACCGTGTCGATTGAAGCGGCAGTCGGCGTCACCACCGGCATCTCTGCGGCTGACCGCGCGCGAACTGTCGCTGCCGCGGTAGCGAAAGACGCCCGCGCTGAAGACCTGGTGCAGCCCGGGCACATCTTCCCGCTGCGCGCCAAGGAAGGTGGGGTGCTGACCCGCGCCGGCCACACCGAGGCCGGTTGCGACCTCGCCCGCCTCGCCGGTTTCACCCCGGCCTCGGTGATCGTCGAGGTGATGAACGATGACGGCACCATGGCTCGCCGGCCCGATCTGGAAGTGTTTGCGCGTAAGCACGGGATCAGGATCGGCACCATCGCTGACTTGATCCACTACCGTCTGAGCACCGAGCACACCATTGAGCGCATCGGCGAACGCGAGCTGCCGACGGTGCATGGCACGTTCCGCCTGATCACCTTTGAAGACCGCATCGAGGGCGGCGTACACATGGCAATGGTCATGGGCGATCTGCGTCGCGAAGAGCCGACGCTGGTGCGCGTGCATGTGATCGATCCGCTGCGTGATCTGGTCGGCGCCGAATACAGCGGGCCGAGCAACTGGACGCTGTGGGCGGCGCTGCAGCGGGTCGCGGCTGAAGGGCACGGGGTTGTGGTGGTGTTGGCCAATCATGAATCGTCACAGGCATTGCTTGAGCGCGTACCGCAATTGACCCAGCCGCCGCGACAGTTCAGTCGTTCGCAATCGCGGATTTACTCCGAGGTCGGTACCGGGGCGCAGATTCTGCAGAATCTTGGGGTGGGCAAGCTGCGCCATTTGGGGCCGCCGCTCAAATATGCGGGGCTGACCGGGTATGACCTGGAAGTGGTCGAGAGCATCCCCTTCAGCGAATAACTCCACAGAACACCACGTTCCCCTGTGGGAGGGGGCTTGCTCCCGAAGGCGCCGTATCAGTCGACATCAATGTTGAATGACCCAACGCATTCGCGAGCAAGCCCGCTCCCACAAGGGGTTTTGCGTTTCAGCCCCATTTCCTCGAACGACAAAAAATGGCTCCGCCAGATAACCGGTAAGGCAAAGTGCTTGCACAAAGTTTGGAATACCATAATATGATATTCCATAGACCGAACGACCTGAAAAACCGTCCGGCTACTGCTCCCGACAGGCGGGCAACAACGCAAGCCCGCTCAAAAACACAACAATGAGGGCGTGAAAATGGTGTTGAACAAAGCTGCAACCGCAATCCTTTTTGCGGGACTGCTGAGCGTGACCGGCCAGGCTGCAATGGCCGCCGAAAGCGTGAACTTCGTCAGCTGGGGCGGTAGCACCCAGGATGCGCAGAAACAGGCCTGGGCCGATCCGTTCAGCAAGGCCAGCGGCATCACCGTGGTGCAAGACGGCCCGACCGACTACGGCAAACTCAAAGCCATGGTCGAAAGCGGCAACGTGCAGTGGGACGTGGTCGATGTCGAAGCCGATTTCGCCCTGCGCGCCGCGGCCGAAGGTCTGCTCGAACCCCTCGACTTCAAAGTCATTCAGCGCGACAAGATCGACCCGCGTTTCGTCAGCGATTACGGCGTCGGCTCGTTCTTCTTCTCCTTCGTCCTCGGCTACAACGAAGGCAAGCTCGGCGCGGCCAAGCCGCAGGACTGGACCGCGCTGTTCGACACCAAGACCTACCCCGGCAAACGCGCTCTGTACAAATGGCCAAGCCCCGGCGTGCTCGAACTGGCGCTGCTGGCCGACGGCGTGCCGGCCGACAAGCTCTACCCGCTGGACCTTGATCGCGCCTTCAAGAAACTCGACACCATCAAGAAAGACATCGTCTGGTGGGGCGGCGGCGCGCAGTCGCAGCAACTGCTGGCCTCCGGTGAAGCGAGCATGGGCCAGTTCTGGAACGGCCGTATTCACGCCCTGCAGGAAGACGGCGCACCCGTCGGCGTGAGCTGGAAACAGAACCTGGTCATGGCCGACATTCTGGTGATTCCAAAAGGCTCGAAAAACAAGGACGCGGCGATGAAGTTTCTGGCCAACGCCAGCAGTGCCAAAGGTCAGGCCGACTTCTCCAACCTGACCGCCTACGCCCCGGTCAACGTCGACAGCGTGGCGCGCCTGGACTCGGTGCTGGCCCCGAACCTGCCGACTGCCTACGCTAAGGATCAGATCACTCTTGATTTCGCGTACTGGGCCAAGAACGGTCAAGCCATCGCGACACGGTGGAACGAATGGCTGGTCAAATGAAAATGGCGGCCACCGCGTCCCGTCCCTCCACTGCCACCGGGAGCGCCACGAGCGCTGCCGGTCCGGCCACAGGCAAGGCGAGTGCAATGGCGCAAGCCCCATCCCTCAGACAACGCTGGCGCGGCGCCGGCAACCTCGTCCCGGCACTGCTGTTCCTCGGCCTGTTCTTTCTCGCGCCGTTGATTGGCCTGCTGTTGCGCGGCGTGCTGGAACCGACCCCGGGCCTTGGCAACTATGAACAACTGTTCGCCAACTCGGCGTATGCACGGGTGCTGCTCAACACCTTTTCGGTGGCCGGGCTGGTGACGATTTTCAGCCTGTTGCTGGGCTTTCCGCTGGCCTGGGCGATCACCCTGGTACCGCGCGGCTGGGGCCGCTGGATTCTCAACATCGTGCTGCTGTCGATGTGGACCAGCCTGCTCGCCCGCACCTATTCGTGGCTGGTGCTGCTGCAAGCCTCGGGCGTGATCAACAAGGCGCTGATGGCGCTGGGGATCATCGATCAGCCGCTGGAAATGGTGCACAACCTGACCGGCGTGGTGATCGGCATGAGCTACATCATGATCCCGTTCATCGTCCTGCCGTTGCAGGCGACCATGCAGGCCATCGACCCGATGATCCTGCAGGCCGGCTCGATCTGCGGCGCCAGTCCGTGGACCAACTTCTTCCGGGTGTTCCTGCCGCTGTGCCGGCCGGGTCTGGCGTCCGGTGGGTTGATGGTGTTCGTGATGTCGCTCGGGTACTACGTCACCCCGGCGCTGCTGGGTGGGGCGCAGAACATGATGCTGCCGGAGTTCATCATTCAGCAGGTGCAATCGTTCCTCAACTGGGGCCTGGCCAGTGCCGGCGCCGCATTGCTGATCGCGATCACCCTGGTGCTGTTCTACTTCTACCTGAAGCTTCAGCCGGAATCCCCGGTTGGCGCCAGCAACGCGAGGTAAGCCGAGATGCTCCTGACTCCCAATGCCATGAGCCGCCGGATGCGTTTCGGGCTCTACGCCACCACCGGCCTGATCGGCCTGTTCCTGCTGTTGCCGATCGTGTTCATCGTCCTGCTGTCGTTCGGCTCGTCGCAGTGGCTGGTGTTCCCGCCGCCGGGCTGGACGCTGAAATGGTACGGCCAGTTCTTCTCCAACGCCGACTGGATGAACGCCGCTGCGGCCAGCCTCAAGGTTGCCGTGCTGACCACGATCTGCGCCGTGGCCCTCGGTTTGCCAACCGCGTTTGCTCTGGTGCGCGGACGCTTCCCCGGTCGGGAAATGCTCTACGGCCTGTTCACCCTGCCGATGATCGTGCCGCTGGTGATCATCGCGGTGGCGGTGTACGCGCTGTTTCTCAAGCTCGGTTACACCGGGACCATGTTCGCCTTCGTCGTCAGCCATGTGATCGTCGCGCTGCCGTTCACCATCATCTCGATCATCAACTCGCTGAAGCTGTTCGATCAGTCGATTGAAGACGCGGCGGTGATCTGCGGCGCCTCACGCTTGCAAGCGGTGTTCAAGGTGACCTTTCCGGCGATCCGTCCGGGCATGGTCGCCGGCGCCCTCTTCGCCTTTCTGGTTTCGTGGGACGAAGTGGTGCTCAGCGTGATGATGGCCAGCCCGACCCTGCAAACCCTTCCCGTGAAAATGTGGACCACTTTGCGCCAGGACCTGACCCCGGTGATCGCCGTCGCTTCGACACTGCTGATCGGCCTGTCGGTGTTGGTCATGGTGATCGCCGCCGCGCTGCGCCGGCGCAACGAAATCAGCGCCTGAGCGCCCAGGAGTACGACATGAGTGCCGTGATCAAAGACGCATCCCAGCAGAACGACAAACCTCTGGTCAGCCTGCGCAATCTGAACAAGCACTACGGCGACTTTGCCGCCGTCGACAACATCTCGCTGGACATCAAGGACGGCGAGTTCCTGACCTTCCTCGGCTCCAGCGGCTCGGGCAAAAGCACCACGCTGTCGATGCTCGCCGGGTTCGAAACGCCGAGCAGCGGCGAGATCCTGGTCAACGGTCAATCGCTGGTCAACGTGCCGCCGCACAAACGCGACATCGGCATGGTGTTCCAGCGTTATTCGCTGTTCCCGCATCTGTCGGTGCGCGACAACATCGCTTTCCCGCTGGCGATTCGCAAACTCGCTGCCGCCGAACGTGACAAGCGTGTCGATGCGATGCTGAAACTGGTGCAGCTCGAACAGTTCGCCCATCGCCGCCCTTCGCAGTTGTCTGGCGGACAACAGCAACGCGTCGCCATCGCCCGGGCGCTGGTCTACGAGCCACGGATTCTGCTGATGGACGAACCGCTCGGCGCGCTGGATAAAAAACTGCGTGAAGACTTGCAGGATGAACTGCGCCAGCTGCATCGGCGCCTGGGCATCACCATCGTCTACGTCACCCACGATCAGGAAGAAGCGATGCGCTTGTCGCAGCGCATCGCGATTTTCAGTCACGGCAAGATTGTTGGTTTGGGCAGCGGTTATGACCTGTATCAGAACCCGCCGAATGCGTTTGTCGCGTCGTTCCTCGGCAACTCGAACTTCCTCAAGCTCAAGGCCCAAGGCAATGCGGCGGCGAGTTTTGAGGGGCAGACGTTGTCGATTCGCCTGACTGCCGGCTTGCACACCGAGCAGGATGTGCTGCTGATGGTGCGGCCGGAAAAAGCTGTGGCGCTGAGCGTGCAGCAGGCGAGCGAGGAGCCGCTGGCAGCGGGTTGGAATGAGGTGTCGGCCAAGGTCGTGGAGGTGCTGTTTCTTGGTGAAAGCCAGACCTGCAGCGTGGTGACGTCGGGCGGTACTTCGATGACGGTTAAAGCGCTGTCGGCGGCGGGCATGCCGCTCAAGGCTGGCGATCCGGTGCGAGTGCGCTGGGCGACGGCGGACGCCTGCGTCTACACCGAATGGACCGACAGCGACCTCAACAAAGCCGCCGGCGCCCACTGAGGATCCCGGTAACACCGCAAATCCCCTTGTGGGAGCGGGCTTGCTCGCGAAGGCGGTGTGTCAGTCACTGTTTATGTTGAATGACACACCGCCTTCGCGAGCAAGCCCGCTCCCACAGTTTTTTTGTGGCGCTTAGCTAATCGGTGCAAACCCTTCAATCTGATCCGGCCACGCCGTCAGGATTTCAAAACCCGTCTCCGTCACCGCGACCATATGCTCCCACTGCGCCGACAGCGAGCCATCCTTGGTCAGCACCGTCCAGCCGTCCGGCATGTTCTTCACATGGCGCTTGCCGGCATTGAGCATGGGTTCGACGGTGAAGATCATCCCCGCCTTGAGCTTCATGCCCTGATTGGGAAAGCCGTAATGCAGGATCTGCGGCTCATCGTGATAAACCTTGCCAATGCCATGCCCGCAATACTCGCGCACCACGCTGAAACCTTCGCTCTCCGCCAGGCTCTGGATCGCATGACCGATGTCGCCCAGTGTCGCGCCCGGACGCACCATGCGAATGCCGGCACACATCGCGTCGTAGGTGGTCTTGATCAGGTGTTGTGCTTCAGGCGTCGCCTCGCCGACCACGTACATGCGGCTGGTGTCGCCGAACCAGCCATCCTTGATCACCGCGATGTCGAGGTTGACGATGTCGCCATCCTTCAGCGGCGTGCCCGACGGGATGCCGTGGCACACCACGTCGTTGACCGAAGCGCAGACGGTTTTCGGGAAACCGTGATAACCGACGTTGGCCGGAATCGCTTTCTGCACGTTGACGATGTAGTCGTTGCACAACCGATCCAGCTCATCGGTAGTCACCCCGGCCTTGACGTGCGGCACCAGCATCGCCAGTACGTCGGCGGCCAGCTTGCCGGCAGCACGGGACTGGGCGATTTCGGCGGGGGTATTAATCTTGATCTGGTTTCTCATGCGCTGACGGCTTCCTGAGTCAGTTGATGCAGATCCAGCCCGCCGTTCTGTTCGGCGCGGATCAGCAAGCGGCAAATGGCGCTGTGGTCGAGGTTGGGGTGCAGCTCGGCGAGCATGCCGATGCGCATCCAGTGCTCGGCCTGCGCGTTGATCGAGCGGCTGAGCGCGTTGCTGGAGATGCGCAGGTTCTCGTGCATGTCTTCTGAAATCTTTACGATGCCCATATCCGAATCCGATACAAAGTGTATATGGATCGTATATTAGCCAGACGACGCCCACGATTGCAAACCTTGCGTAGGGATTGCCAAATCGCGGGCAAAAAAAAGCTGCCCAAAGAGGCAGCAAAAACTTTAAGAACACGCGATGTATTGGGCTCAGGATAGACGCCGGATAATGACAGTGTCATGACAGCCGATAATTCACTGAACCGCCCCTGCCCCGTCATCAGGATGTCATCAAGCGCACCGCAGAATCCTCGCAAACCGTCTTGAGCCTTCGACGGATGCTTTGCAGGGATTCCCATGAAAGAAGACGCCTCGCTGTTTGCCGCCATCGACCTGGGTTCGAATGCGTTTCGGATGATGATCGGCCAGTCGGTGCGCAGTCGTAAGGGTTTCATGATTCAGGAGGTCAAAACCCTGCGTGAACCGGTGCGGCTGGCCGAGGGCTTCGACGGCGGTGCACTGGACGAAATGGCGCTGGATCGTGGCTGGCAGGCGCTGGCGCGGTTCGGCAAGAAACTGCGCGGCTTCGAGGCCGGCAAGGTGCGGGCAGTGGCGACCAGCGCGGTGCGCGAGGCCGACAATGCGCAGTTGTTTCTGCACAGTGCCGAACGTCATCTGGGTTTTCGCATCGACGTCATCTCTGGCCATGAAGAGGCGCGACTGGTCTATGCCGGCGTCGCCCATACCCTGCCGGGCGCTGAAGACATGCGCCTGGTGGTCGACATCGGCGGTGGTTCCACCGAGCTGATTCTCGGCCAGGGTTCACAACCGCTGCTCACTGAAAGCATCGCCATTGGCAGCGGCACCCTGGGCGCACGCTATTTCCCCGACGGACGCATTGCGCCCGGTGCACTGCAGGAAGCCGAGCGTGTGGCGATCATGCAATTCGAGAAAGTCGCCCGCCGCTATCGCGCACAGGGCTGGCAGCAGACCATTGGCTCGTCGGGCACGGCGCGGATGCTGGCGAAGGTGCTCAAGGCCAATCGCTTGAACGATTTCGGTCAGGACGGCATTACCTATGGCGGGTTGTTGCGTTTGTCGCTGTTGCTGCTGAAGGTGAAGAACGTTCAGCAATTGAAGCTGGCAGGTTTGCAGCCGCATCGCCAGAGCATTTTGCCCGGTGGGCTGGTGCTGATGCTGGCGGCGTTCAAGGTGTTTGGCATTTCGCAGATGGTGCCTTCGGAACCGGGGCTGCGCCTCGGTGTGTTGCACGGTTTGATGAGCCGTCACTGACACCCTACACACTCCAGTGTGGGAGCGGGCTTGCTCGCGAAGGCGGAGTGTCAGTCGAAAATTATTTAGCTGACACTCCGCTTTCGCGAGCAAGCCCGCTCCCACAGAGACGGAGTTAGCGCTTTACGCCAGTTCTTTGCGCAACTGCCGGGCAGCGGCAACCATATGCACCAACGCCGCTTCTGTCTCCGGCCAGCCACGGGTTTTCAAGCCGCAATCCGGATTGACCCACAACCGCTCCGCCGGAATCCGCTGCGCCGCCTTGCGTAGCAGGTTGGCCATCTCCGAAGCATCCGGCACCCGTGGCGAATGGATGTCGTAAACGCCCGGGCCGATCTCGTTCGGGTAATCGAAGGCCTCGAACGCCTCCAGCAGTTCCATGTCCGAGCGCGAGGTTTCGATGGTGATCACGTCGGCATCCATGGCGGCGATGGACTCGATCACATCGTTGAATTCGCTGTAGCACATGTGCGTATGGATCTGCGTTTCGTCGCGTACACCGGAGGCACACAGGCGGAACGCTTCGGTTGCCCAGTCCAGATAGTGCTGCCATTGCGCGCGCCGCAGCGGCAGACCTTCGCGGAATGCGGCTTCGTCGATCTGCACGATCCTGATCCCGGCGGCTTCCAGATCCACCACTTCGTCACGGAGCGCCAGCGCCAGTTGCCGCGCCTGCACTTCACGGGACACATCTTCGCGCGGGAACGACCACATCAGCATGGTCACAGGTCCCGTCAGCATGCCTTTCATGACCTTGCCGGTCAGGCCCTGGGCGTAGCGAATCCACTCCACGGTCATGGCTTGCGGACGGCTCAAATCACCGAAGATCACCGCTGGTTTCACGCAGCGCGAACCGTAACTCTGTACCCAACCAAAACGGGTGAACGCGTAGCCGTCGAGTTGCTCGGCGAAGTACTCGACCATGTCGTTGCGCTCGGCTTCACCGTGCACCAGCACATCGAGGCCCAGCTGTTCCTGGATTTGCACGGCGTGGCGGATTTCGCTGTACATGGCTTCGGTGTATTCGGCTTCGCTCAGTTTGCCTTGCTTGAACGACTGCCGCGCCAGACGGATCGACGCGGTTTGCGGGAACGAACCGATAGTCGTGGTCGGAAACAGCGGCAGATCAAGACCGGCGCGTTGCTGGGCAATGCGCTGGGTAAATGGCGATTGGCGCTGGCTGTCCTGCGCGGTAATGGCTGCCACACGGGCCTGCACCGCCGGTTTATGAATGCGCGGCGAGGCGGCGCGGCTGGTCTGTACCGAGCGACTTTGGGCCAAGGCGCGCAGCACTTTCGGCGCTTCCGGCTGGTTGACCGCCTGCGCCAGCACCGCAACTTCCTCGCACTTCTGCACGGCAAACGCCAGCCAGCTTTTCAGCTCCGCATCGAGTTTGTCTTCGCGGCCCAGATCCACCGGACTGTGCAGCAACGAGCAGGACGGCGCGACCCACAGGCGATCACCCAGGCGCTCATGTGCATGCTGCAAAGTCGCCAGCGCATGTTCCAGGTCGCAGCGCCAGACGTTGCGGCCGTTGACCACACCCAGCGACAGCACTTTGTAGGCCGGCAGGCGATCAAGGATGGTCGGATACTGTTCCGCTGCACGCACCAGATCGATGTGCAGGCCATCGACCGGCAGATTGGCGGCCAGACCGAGGTTTTCTTCCAGACCACCGAAGTAGGTGGCGAGCAGTTTCTTCAGCGGATCACGCTGGATCTGGTTGTAGGCACGCTCGAAAGCGTTCTTCCACTCCTGCGGCAGATCGAGCACCAGAATCGGCTCGTCGATCTGCACCCATTCCACGCCGAGGGCGGCAAGCCGCGCGAAAATCTGCCCGTACAGCGGCAGCAGGCGATCGAGCAGTTCCAGCTTGTCGAACTCGGCGCCTTTGGCCTTGCCCAGCCACAAATAAGTCAGTGGGCCGATGATCACCGGTTTGACGTTATGCCCCAGTGCGCGGGCTTCTTCGACCTCTTCGAACAACTGCTCCCAGCCAAGCTGGAACTGTTGATCAACGCTGAATTCCGGGACCAGATAGTGGTAGTTGGTGTCGAACCACTTGGTCATTTCCTGCGCGTGCGCACCACCGCAGCAGCTGTCGCTGACGCCACGGGCCATGCTGAACAGGGTCTGCAGGCTGGCCTTGCCATCGTGCGGACGGAAACGCTCGGGGATCACCCCGAACATCAGCGAGTGGGTCAGCACCTGGTCGTACCAGGCGAAATCGCCCACCGGCAGCAGCTCGATCCCGGCGTTCTTCTGCAACGCCCAGTGGGCCTTGCGCAACTCGCGACCCACTTCACGCAGGCCGGCCTCGTTCAGTTCTCCTTTCCAGAACGCCTCTTGCGCTTTTTTCAGTTCGCGGTCGCGACCGATGCGCGGAAATCCGAGGGAATGGGCCAGTGCCATGACAAACAACTCCAATGTCTTGTTGATGGCGGCCATTGTCGGGATCGAGCGCTAGTGAGACAAACTCATTTTAATCTTGATGATCACAAGTTTCCCTCATGATCAGGTATCAGCAGTGTGCTCGCTGAAAACACGGTTTGCCCTGCAGGATATTCGTCCGCAGATCAAGTGGTGGGTCACGGTTACGACGCCCTTTGAATACTCAATGGCGCCTTGATGTAAACCCTCTGGAACCCAGCCTTTGCGGGCTTCGATTCTGTTCTATGGTTAGATCGAAATGGCTGTATCGGCGGCTGACTAAAGGTTGCGACAGATCATGTCTGCGCCTATGTTGCACGCGAGCTTTTCCCCGCGAATGGAACGCGATCAACACCACTACAAGAGGTGAAGAAATGTCAAAGGATTCACGCCCTGCCGTACTTGGGCTGATCGGCAATACGCCGCTGGTACAAGTTACCCGCTTCGATACCGGCCTCTGCACACTGTTTCTCAAACTGGAATCACAAAACCCCGGCGGCTCGATCAAGGACCGCGTCGGTCTGGCGATGATCGATGCCGCTGAACGCGACGGCCGCCTGCAACCGGGTGGCACCATCGTCGAGGCCACCGCCGGCAACACCGGTCTGGGCCTGGCACTGGTCGGTCGCGCCAAAGGCTACCGCGTGGTGCTGGTAGTCCCGGACAAAATGTCCACCGAGAAAGTCCTGCACTTGAAAGCCATGGGCGCCGAAGTGCACATCACCCGCTCGGACGTCGGCAAGGGCCACCCCGAGTATTACCAGGACGTGGCCGCACGACTGGCAAAAGACATTCCCGGCGCGTTCTTCGCCGACCAGTTCAACAACCCCGCCAACCCGCTGGCACACGAGTGCAGCACCGCGCCGGAGATCTGGGCGCAGACCGAGCATGATCTGGACGCGATCGTGGTCGGTGTCGGTTCCTCCGGTACCCTGACCGGCCTGAGTCGCTTCTTCAAACGCGTACAACCGGATCTGGAGATGGTCCTCGCCGACCCGGTCGGTTCGGTAATGGCTCAGTACAGCCGTGACGGCACGATGCCGACCCCCGGTTCGTGGGCGGTAGAAGGCATCGGCGAGGATTTCATTCCGTCGATCACCGACCTCAGCAGCGTGCGCCACGCCTACTCGATCAGCGATGAAGAAAGCTTCGACCACGCGCGCCAGCTGCTGCGCGCCGAAGGCATTCTCGGTGGCTCGTCGACCGGCACCCTGCTCGCCGCCGCGCTGCGTTACTGCCGCGAACAGACCGAGCCGAAACGCGTGGTCAGCTTCGTCTGCGACACCGGCACGCGTTATCTGTCGAAGGTCTACAACGACCAGTGGATGACCGATCAGGGCCTGTTGCAGCGCAAACGCTATGGCGACCTGCGCGATCTGATCGCCCGGCGTTTCGAAGATGGCCGCGTGATCAGCGTCGGCCCCGACGACACCCTGTTGACCGCGTTCCAGCGCATGCGTCTGGCGGACGTTTCGCAACTGCCGGTGCTGGTTGAAGGCAAACAACTGGTCGGGGTGATCGACGAATCGGACATCCTGCTGCCCGTGCACGAAGACGCCGCGCGCTTCAGCCAGTCGGTCTCCAGCGTGATGACCGACAAACTGCAAACCCTCGCCCCCGGTGCGCCCCTCTCTGAGCTGGAATCAGTGCTCAGTCGCGGCCTGGTGGCGATCATCGCCGACGCCTCCGGCTTCCACGGCCTGATCACCCGCACCGACATGCTCAACCAATTACGGAGATCCCTCGCATGAGTCAGCACGACGATAAATCCCAAGGCTTCGCGACCCGGGTGATCCACGCCGGGCAAGAGCCTGACCCGACCACCGGTGCGCTGATGCCGCCGATCTACGCCAACTCGACGTACCTGCAAGACAGCCCCGGCGTGCACAAAGGCTTCGACTACGGGCGCTCGCACAACCCGACGCGCTTTGCCCTGGAGCGCTGTGTGGCGGATCTGGAAGGTGGCACCCGGGCGTTCGCTTTCGCTTCCGGGCTGGCGACGATTTCCACTGTCCTCGAACTGATCGATGCCGGCTCCCACGTGATCTCCGGCAATGACCTGTACGGCGGCACGTTCCGCCTGTTTGACAAGGTGCGTCAGCGCAGTGCCGGGCATCGTTTCAGCTACGTCGATCTGACGGACCTGTCGGCGTTCGAAGCAGCGCTGCAGGACGACACACGCCTGGTGATTGTCGAGTCCCCGACCAACCCGTTGCTGAGCCTGTCGGATCTGGCCGCGATTGCGCGCATCTGCCGTGCACGCGGGATCATCAGCGTCGCCGACAACACCTTTGCCAGCCCGTACATTCAGCGCCCGCTGGAACTGGGTTTCGACATCGTGTTGCACTCGACCACCAAGTACCTGAACGGTCACTCCGACGTGATCGGTGGTATCGCAGTGGTTGGGCAGAACCCTGAACTGGCGGAAAAACTCGGCTTCCTGCAGAACGCGGTCGGCGCGATCTCCGGCCCGTTCGACGCATTCCTGACCCTGCGCGGGGTAAAAACCCTGGCGCTGCGTATGGAGCGTCATTGCAGCAACGCGCTGGAACTGGCCAAGTGGCTGGAGCAGCAACCGCAGGTCAAACGCGTCTACTACCCGGGCCTGCCGTCGCACCCGCAACATGAGTTGGCCAAGCGGCAGATGCACGGTTTTGGCGGGATGATTTCGGTGGATCTGAACAGTGATCTGGAGGGCGCACGGCGTTTTCTGGAAAACGTGAAGATCTTTGCCCTGGCCGAAAGCCTCGGCGGTGTCGAAAGCCTGATCGAGCACCCGGCGATCATGACCCACGCGACCATTCCCGCTGAAACCCGCGCAAAACTCGGAATCGGCGATGGCCTGGTGCGTCTGTCGGTGGGTGTCGAAGACCTCGAAGACCTGCGCGCCGATCTGGCGCACGCACTGACCAAAATCTGATCCTGCAACAACGACAAAGCCCGCAGCAATGCGGGCTTTGGTGTTCGAGTAGGCGGCCAGTGCTGGTCTCTGGCTTACAAGGTTTATCGGGCCTCTCACAGTACGAACAAACCTCTCCTTGCAACCATTCAATGTTGCACTTTGAACCAAGCATTGCAGGCCACCATGCGGAAATAGTGGCACTTAGCCTTGCCTCCGGGCAGAATCACTGGTCGGCGGAATATGCCCCAGGCACGTCGCGCTATTCACAGATCCGGCTCGAAATCCCAAGTCTATTTACTTTATATCTGCGCAATGAAAATGGAGTGTTCATGCAAACCTGGATAGCAATCGCTATAAGTTTCGTCGTAATCATTTGTGCATTCATGTTTCTTGCCTGGGTTCTGACGTCTGCACTTGAAGACTATTTCAAATCAAAATGGGAGAAGGATTTCAACGAAGACTTGATTCTGGCCATCAAAATCAGCCAGCCTTCATGGCCGCAAATCCTGCAAATTGCCGCTTCTCGCCAGGTCAGGAACGAGCGCATCTATTGGATTCTGCAACGACTGCTCAGGGAAATACTGACAGGAAGAAACACCGAGTTGAGTGCACACAGAGATTTGGTAGAAAGCTATATCGCACAGATGAAAGAGACGGAGCCTTTCGAGGGAATGCCCAAGGAAATAAGAATCCACCTTGAGCGCCTGCGAGAGCAGTTGACGACCCCTGCACAGTCCATGGAACCGTTAGCCAACCAAATACGTGAACTGCTCGCCGTAAACGACAAAGAACGAAAGCAACAGAAGTACTACACGACAGGCGGATTTTTTATCGGTATTTTTGGACTCGCTTTTGCGATCTATCCATTGGTGTCTCCAAATACACCCTCGCCGCCCGAGACAGCGAGCACGCAATCGACATTGTCTGCCCCTCAGCGACCAGCCCCCCAACAGGACACTCTTTCCGGAAAATAGCGGGCGGCCGGCTATGTATTCGATTACACCAGATGTTCTAGCGCTGCGTAGCCTTCGGCGTCGTTGAGAAGGATATTGATCAGTTCGGCAGGTGCGAGATTGAACGACTCAGTCTTATAAGTCATGGCGAATACGCTTCTGGCCAGAATCGCACCAGCCGAAGTCAGCATTGCTTGGTCGCCCGAGCTTTCACGATCCGGAAAAAACGCCGACATGGTCGCGGTTCCCAGCGCACACATGCCTCGCGACGGACTAAAGTAATCCCAATGCCAGCGTCCTTTTGAAGGGCAATACGTCGGATTATCGTCACCCAGCATGCCCCCCCACTCGTCGCTATCCCACATCCACTGAGCCGGGAGTAACAATCGCGGTTGCTGCCCAGTTTGAAACACCCGCACTTCATGAGTACGTGCAGTCCCCCATAACTCCATGTTCTGACGCCTGAAATAAGCGTTGGCCCGCTGGCGCAGATCATATGCCTTGAGCCTTTCCGCAATATTGGTGCTCACTTGTGCCTGCGTCGCTCCGTCAGCTACACCGAGTAATAAAGAGCTCAAGTCCAAACCGCGCTCATGTAACGGATGAACATTCAGGTAAGCCCTGCCTGCCAGCGGCTCTGGCAAGTCCGCTGAGCTATCGGCGTCGAAAATCAATGGAATGATCCTGACGCCAACGTGATCAGCGATTTGCGTCAGCATCTGCAGTTCTCGATGCAAGCCAGAGTTGACCCGCTGCGCTGCGACCAGATAGTCGCTGTCACAAATACAAAACACATTGATCGGCCGTTGCTCTAGCGCACGGGCAATGACGTTGTCGATCGATTCACCGAATCCAATACTGTCCCGATCCCAGAACACTCGATATTTCCAATCAAGAGGCTCGATAATGCGCTGGCGTAACCATTCCTTTTGCTGCAGCGACCCACCCCACGCATAGGAAATAAAAATCGCGTCCTTTTTTTCCTCTTTCAGCATTCGAACAGATTCCTTTTAGTATGAGTGTCACCGGCAACCAGAATCGTGAGAGCAGGATAATGTCCGAGCAACAGTCTATAAACTCTCATTCAACGCATCACTCGCGGCGTCTTAATGATTTCGCATTCCGTCGCTACGGCGAGATCCCTTTCAGCGAGGCATAAAAGCGTCGGGGATCAACTTCGCCATCGGTTCCGTCACTGACAACAGCTCCGGCCGTTTTGCCTGATCCCAATTGAACCCCGGCAAAACTGGATATCGGCGATGGCATTGTGCGTTTTTCGGTGGATCTCGAAGACCTGCGCGCCGATCTGGCGCACGCACTGACGAAAATCTGATCCTGCAACAATGACAAAGCCCGCAGCAATGCGGGCTTTGGTGTTCGAGTAGGCGGCCAGTGCTGGTCTCTGGCTTACAAGGTTTATCGGGCCTCTCACAGTACAAAAGCAACCATGGAAAAAGAGCGGTGCTCTGCTGCCTCACACGGCATAAGGGCTGGATCTCAGCGCGGAGATCTTTCTAACCGTGTACCTTTCGGAACGCGCCCCACGTCCCCTTGCTATCCGCTTGCGCATCAGTCTGCGTCTTCGCCTACATCCTTGAGCCTAGCAAAAGCCACAAGATCCGCCTCAGTGTTTTTAGACTGATTTCCTTTTTTGCACCGGCCTGCAAGGAAGCTAAACGACTATCGCCTCGGGTCGCACTAGCACATTTGTGCTAATCGACCGCCCCGCCACCCGGCGTTATATTCCCTCGCAACCCCCGATGCTCCCCAACATTGCCGCTGTGCAGTGCGCGGGATCGTTGTGCCTGGAAATCAGAACAACACCAAGGAAGAAACACCATGAAACTGCATTCCAACCTCTGCAGAGTGGCCATCGTCAGCGCTCTGCTGCTTGGCGCCAGCGGCTGCCAGACCGCCAAGCCCACCGAAGCCAGCATGAAAGAACGCGCCCAGACGGTCATCGGTAAACCGGTGTCGAAAATCGACAACATCCGCAGCGACAGCACCCTCACCTACTACACCGCCTACACCCCGGCCGGCGAATACAACTGCGAGTTGCCCAGCGGCGCGATTGTCGCCGTGGCGAGCATGGGCATCATGAGCCCGCCACTGTCGTGCCTGCCGAAAGGCGCCTCGCCGATTCCGTTCCAGTAATTCCTCATCCCCGGTAAAGGACAACGTTCCATCATGAAAACCCTGATCGCAACTCTCACCCTCACCGCGCTCGCCCTGAGCGGCTGCGCCACGCCCAAACAGTGGGAAGCCACCGGCGGCAGCAAGAACGACGGCGTGGTTCAGGTCTCCTATGAATTGGGCCAGTTTGAAAGCGGCCAGACCAACGCCGCGCAAGGCCTGACTGTCGCGATGGAGCGCTGCAAGACCTGGGGCTACAAGAACGCCGAGGTGACCGGTTCGGAGAAAAATATCTGCCGCACCATGGGCCAGTTCAACTGCCTGCAAACCACCATCACTCAGGACTACCTCTGCAAGCGTTGAAATCAGACCTGCGCGACCGGCTCGGTTTGCCGGTCGCGCAGGGTTCGCAAGGTCGCGCGCAGCTCGGCCGGGCGTACCGGTTTGGACAGGATGGCAATTTGGCGGTCGTGCAAGGCCGCCTGTATTTTCTCGATGTCATGCCCGGTGATGATCATCGCCGGCACCGCAAAACCACGCTGGCGCCGCACAGCGTCAATGCACTCGATACCCGTGGAATGCGTTCCCAGATCGTAATCGGCGACGATGATGTCGCAATCGGTGACCAGACCCTGCCCGCTCAACTCGCCCTGCACCACGCAGCCCCAGCGCTTCAGCAGCGCGGACGTCGCCAGCAACACGTTGCGGTCATCTTCCACCAGACACACCTTCAGCCCGGTCAACAGGCCGGCCTGCCGCACATCGTCACGATTGACCGGCAACTGGGGTGCCATGGCCAGCGGCAAGCCATACAGCGTGACCGCCGTGCCGCGCCCAAGCTGCGAGCGCAACGCGACATCGACGCCAATCAACTGCCCCAGACGCTTGACGATCGACAGCCCGAGGCCGACGCCTTCCACGTCTTTGTCGCGTACCTGACGCACCCGATAAAACTCCTCGAAGACCCTCGGCAGGTGCTCCTCGGCAATGCCGTTGCCGCGGTCATAAATCACGATGGCCAGCCCGGCGCCGCGTTTGCGCACGCCGATCAGCACCGGGCGTTGCGCGCCGTACTTGAAGCAGTTGGAGAGCACGTTCTGCACCATGGTCGCGAGCAATGCCGGATCGCTCTGCACCCAGTGTTTGCACGGGCGCAGACGCAACTCCACGCCGGCCCAGCGCGCGGCCTCGGCGTTCTGGCGGATCAGGTCGGCCAGCCACTCGCCGAGATTGAACACCTGCAGCCTCGGCAGAATGCGCCCGTTGTCGAGGGTGTAAAGGTCGAGAATCGAACGGAACAACTGCGAGACATTGAGCAGCGAACGGTCAATGTTGTCGACCAGTTGCCGCTCCTGCTCGCCCAGCCGCGACTCGCGCAGGCACGCCGTAAACAGACCGATGGAGTGAATCGGTTGACGCAGATCGTGACTGGCCTGGGCGAGAAACCGCGACTTTTCCAGATTGGCCGCGACGGCTTCTTCCGACGCCTTGCGCGTGCGCTCCAGCAGCAAGTGCGCGTAGAACGGGATCACCGTGCTGGTGAGCATCAACATCAACACCATGAACGGTTGCGCCTGCCACACCGGCGTCAAGCGATACACCGCCAGCAGCGCCACCAGCGCCAGACCGGTGGCAATCGCCAGATAGCGCGAGCCGTAGCGCATGCCGTTGCCCAGATTGACCCAGATGATCACCGCGTACAGCGGCAACGCCGCTTCACCGCCGAGCACCAGGCCGAAACAGGTGCCGGTGTAATCATGGACCATGCCGAAAATCCGCCGCGCCGGGTAATGCCCGGGCCAGCGCGCAATGGCCTGGCGCAAGCCGACCGACACCAGCAGAAACACGAAGATGTAAGTCACTACCGGCAGATAAGTATCGAAGCGCTGACCCGGCAGCACACCGAGCACGCCGATGTAAACCATGGCGATGCTGGCGATGATGATCCGCAGATTGGCCTGGTCGAGTTCGGTGTTTTTCTCGAACTTCATGGGCAACGTCCTTGTGCAACAGTCGTCAGATTCAACACCAATCGACAGGCGACCCTGGCGCGCGGTGCTATGGTGCATGCCATAAACAACACTGATCCAGGGAGGGTCACGCCATGACATGCCGCATCATCATAGCCGACGATCACCCGATGTTTCGCGAAGCCATGCGGCACACCGTGCAGCGCCTGCTGCCCGAAGCAACTATCGAAGAAGCCGGGGACCTCGACGCCGTGCTGGCCTTGCTGCCTGGTGGCAACGAGCCGGACACGTTGATTCTCGACCTGCGCTTCCCTGGCCTGACCTGCATCAGCCAACTCGCCGAGCTGCGCCGAAAACTGCCGCGCACCACGCTGATCGTGGTGTCGATGGTCGACGACGAGACGCTGATCGGTGAAGTGATGGCGGCCGGCATCGACGGTTTTATCGGCAAGAACATCGCCCCGGATGAGATCGGCCAGGCGATTCTGGCGATCCGTGAAGGCGAAGTGCTGGTCAGGTTTGCGCCTTCCGGGCTGTTGCCGCTGGAGACCGGCACCGCCCTCACCCCGCGTCAGCAAGATGTGTTGCGGCTGATCGCCCAAGGCAAGACCAACAAGGAAATCGCTCGGGAACTGGATATTTCGCCGTTCACCGTGCGCATCCATGTGTCGTCGTTGTTGCGCACACTCAATGTGCCGTCGCGGGCAGCCGCGGCGGTGAAGTATTCCGGAGGCAGTGGCGCAATTTAAATGAACCCTGCGCGCCGAGGCTCACCTAACTGAAAGACCATCAGGAGGTAGCCCATGCAAATTGAACCCGTCTGGATCGTACTCGCCGTCGTTCTTGTGCTCATTGAATTGTGGGCGATCAACCGGGTGCGCAAAAGCGCCGGTAAAGGCAGCAACAAAGGCGTGTGGATTATCGCCATCGTGTTCGTGCCGTTGTTTGGCCTGATTGCCTGGGCACTGGCCGGGCCGAAACACGTTACTCAGGATTGACACAACAAAATCCCCTGTAGGAGCTGCCGAAGGCTGCGATCTTTTGATCTTAAAAGTCAAAAGATCGCAGCCTTCGGCAGCTCCTACAGGGAAGCAGTGTTTATGGATCAACTTGCGCCATCAACTCCGGCACCGATTCCGGCCGCTTGGCATAACGCTGCGCCAGCACCGCACAGACCATCAGCTGAATCTGATGGAACAGCATCAGCGGCAGAATCAACACGCCGATGGTGCTGCCGGCAAACAACACCTGCGCCATCGGCACGCCAGTGGCCAGGCTCTTTTTCGAGCCGCAGAACAGAATGGTGATGCGGTCCTCCTGACTGAAGCCGAACGCCTTGCCCAGCAGGGTCGACGCCAGCAGCACCAGCGCCAGCAGGATGCAGCAGACCACCACCAACCCCAGCAGATCGACCACCGGAATCTGATGCCAGATGCCTTCGTTGACCGCCTCGCTGAACGCGCTGTAAACCACCAGCAGAATCGAACCCTGATCGACAAACTTCAGCCAGTTCTTGTTGCGTCCGACCCACGCACCGATCCAGCGGCGAGCGATTTGCCCGGCAATGAACGGCAGCAGCAGTTGCACGCTGATCTTCAGAATTGCATCGAGGGTCGAGCCGCCATCGCCGTGTACATTCAACAGCAGGGTCACCAGTAACGGCGTGAGGAAGATCCCGAACAGGCTCGAGGCCGCCGCACTGCAGATCGCTGCCGGAATATTGCCCCGGGCCAGCGAGGTGAAGGCAATCGCCGACTGCACGGTGGCGGGCAACGCGCAGAGGTAGAGCATGCCCATGTACAGCTTGTCGCCGATCAGCGGAGACAGCAGCGGTTTCAATGCCAGGCCGAGGATCGGGAACAGCACAAAGGTCAGGCCGAACACCAACAGGTGCAGGCGCCAGTGGCCGGCGCCGGCAATGATTGATTCACGCGAAAGTTTGGCGCCGTGGAGGAAGAACAGCAGCGCAATGGCAATGTTGGTCAGCCAGCCAAATCCCACCGCGACCTGCCCGCTGGCCGGCAGGAAACTGGCCAGCAGCACGACGCTGATCAGGGTCAGGGTGAAGTTGTCGGGCAGGAATCTTGGGCGGGTCATGGTTTGCTCATCCGGGGGTTGCCAGTACGTGATTGCGACTCTAACGTGAGTGGGAATTACCGACTAACGCCGAAGAGCCAACAGATGCCGCCTAAAGGACATGAGAAAAGCTTCCGGCGCAGCATTCCCGGACTGCCCAGCCTGCCGCGTCCGCTATACGGGCGCACCGAATCTCTGCCCAATCGTGCACTGACCCGGCGCCACAGTCACCCGTGGGTGCAATTGTCGTACGCGATTCAGGGTGTGCTCGAAGTGCAGACCGGCGCTGGGCGCTTCGTTGCCCCACCGGAGCGCGCGGTGTGGATTCCGGCGGGCGTACCGCACCGTGTGTTCAGCTCGCCGCACACGGAAATGCGCAGCCTGTACATCGACTGCAGCGTGGCCGGCTGGGCGCTTGAACGTTGTCATGTGTTGGGCGTCAGCGACCTGTTGCGCGAGCTGATTCGCGCGTTCAGTCTGGTTCCGGTGGAGTACGATGAGCGCGGCGCGCATGGCCGCCTGGCCCAGGTGATCCTCGATCAACTGGCCGAGGCGCCGCAGATCGACCTGATGCTGCCACTGCCCCAGGACAGCCGTCTGCGACAGATCTATCAAAGCCTGGAGCAACATCCGGAACAGCAGACCACGCTGCACCATTGGAGCGACAAATTCGGCGTCACCGAAAAAACCCTCAGCCGCCTGTTTTTACGTGACACCGGCCTGACCTTCCGTGCCTGGCGTCAGCGCTTGCGATTGCTCGGCGCTCTGACCCCGCTGGAACGTGGCGAACGCGTCACCGACGTGGCTCTGGCCTGCGGTTATGACTCGACCTCGGCCTTCATCGCTGCGTTCCGGCAACAGTTTGGCGAGACGCCGGGAGAATTTTTTCGCTGAGTTTTGTCGATATTTATCGAATTAGCACATGCCATTCGGCAAAGTTCAGGGTAGAGTTTCGTCCATACGAAATTCTCTATGCGTTTCGACCATAACCATAATGACCCACCCCTTTAGCGAACCTGTCGGCGGTAACAGCATGATCGAAGTCACTGAAGTCTCCATTGCTCAATTACGCGCGGCGCTCGAAGCCGGCCAGACCACCGCGGTTGAACTGGTGCAGGCCTATCTGGCCCGGATCGACGCCTATGACGGCCCGAACACCGCCACTGCACTGAACGCCGTGGTCGTACGCAATCCCGAAGCACTGGCAGAGGCCCAGGCGTCCGATGCACGCCGCGCCAAGGGCGAAACCCTCGGCCCGCTCGACGGCATCCCTTACACCGCCAAGGACAGCTATCTGGTCAAGGGTCTGACCGCAGCTTCAGGCAGCCCGGCATTCGCCGATCTGGTGGCGCATCGCGACGCCTTCACCATCGAACGCCTGCGTGCCGCCGGAGCGATCTGCCTGGGCAAGACCAATATGCCGCCGATGGCCAATGGCGGCATGCAGCGTGGCGTCTATGGCCGTGCCGAAAGTCCGTACAACGCGGCCTACCTGACCGCACCGTTTGCCTCCGGCTCGTCCAACGGTGCCGGCACCGCCACTGCCGCGAGTTTTTCGGCGTTCGGTCTGGCGGAAGAAACCTGGTCGAGTGGTCGCGGCCCGGCGTCAAACAACGGTTTGTGCGCCTACACGCCGTCACGCGGGGTGATTTCGGTGCGCGGCAACTGGCCGCTGACGCCGACCATGGACGTGGTCGTGCCGTACGCGCGAACCATGGCCGACCTGCTCGAAGTGCTCGACGTGGTGGTCGCGGAAGACCCTGACACCCGTGGCGATCTGTGGCGCCTGCAGCCGTGGGTGCCGATCCCGAGCGTCGACGCGGTGCGCCCGGCCTCCTACGCCGAGCTGGCAGTGAAACCCGATGCACTGGCCGGCAAACGCCTCGGCGTGCCGAAGATGTACATCAACGCCGACCCCGAAGCCGGGACCAGCGAAGCCCCGGGGATCGGCGGCCCGACCGGGCAACGCATCAACACCCGTCCCTCAGTGATCGACCTGTGGAAACAGGCCCGCGCCGCGCTGGAAGCGGCCGGCGCCGAAGTCATCGAAGTGGACTTCCCACTGGTTTCCAACTGCGAAGGCGATCGTCCGGGCGCACCGACCGTGTTCAATCGCGGCATCGTCTCCAAGGAGTTCCTGCATCATGAACTGTGGGACTTGTCGGCTTGGGCGTTCGATGATTTCCTGCGCGCCAACGGCGATCCGAAGCTCAATCGCCTGGCCGATGTCGACGGGCCGAAGATCTTCCCGCACGACCCGGGCACCCTGCCCAACCGTGAGGGCGACCTGGCCGCCGGCATGGACGAATACGTGCGCATGGCCCAACGCGGCATCACCCCGTGGGACCAGATCCCGACCCTGCCGGACGGCCTGCGCGGCCTGGAAAAGACCCGCAAGCTCGATCTGGAAGACTGGATGGATACGCTGAAACTCGACGCGGTGCTGTTCCCGACCAACGCCGACGTTGGCCCGGCGGATGCCGATATCAATCCGGAATCGGCAGACATTGCCTGGAGCAATGGCGTCTGGGTCGCCAACGGCAACCTGGCGATCCGTCACCTCGGCGTTCCGACCGTCACCGTGCCGATGGGCATCATGGCCGACATCGGCATGCCGGTCGGCCTGACCTTCGCCGGTCGTGCCTACGATGACTCGAACCTGTTGCGTCTGGCCTCGGCGTTTGAGGCGACTGGCTCGAAGCGTCAAGTGCCGCCGCGCACTCCGGCGCTGACTGCCGGCAAGTAAGCGAACACGGACGGGATTGAGGCCGCAAAAGGTCTCAATCCCCGCCGCGGCTATTCCCCCTCCCTGATTACGACACTTCGCTTTTCCCGAACTATCCATCAGAAATAAGCGATTTTTCTTACAACCAAACTCGCCGCTAGCATGGCCCTGCCTGACCCTAATTCAAAAAAAACCAGGGAGCCAGCCATGCCAACCACCAACATCAATATCGGCGAACCATGGATGTGGGGCGCGTTTATCGTCTTCGTCCTCGCCATGCTTGCGCTGGACCTGTTCGTCTTCGGCGGACGCAAGGCGCACCGCGTTTCAGTGCGGGAAGCGTCCTGTTGGGTGATCGCCTGGTGCGCACTGGCCATGGCCTTTGCCGGTTTGCTCTGGTGGTATCTGCACGGCGAGTTCGGCGCCGAGATTGCCCAGCGCAAGACACTGGAATTCCTCACCGGTTATTTGATCGAGCAGTCGCTGTCGATCGACAACATGTTCGTCTTCGTGATGATCTTCAGCTACTTCGCGGTGCCACCGGAACTGCAACGCCGGGTGCTGCTCTACGGCGTGCTCGGCGCAATCGTGATGCGCGCGGCGATGATCTTCGCCGGGGTTTGGCTGGTGTCGCAGTTCGAGTGGCTGCTGTATGCCTTCGGCGCATTTCTGATCTTTACCGGGATCAAGATGTTGATGTTCGCCGAGCAACAACCGGACCTCGATAAAAACCCGTTGCTGCGCTGGGTGCGCGGGCACATGCGGATCACTCAGGGCTTTCATGGCGAACGCTTTTTCGTGCGGCAGAACGGCGTGCGCTGGGCGACGCCGATGTTCCTTGTACTAGTGCTGATCGAAGCCAGCGACCTGATGTTCGCGGTCGACAGCATCCCGGCGATCTTCGCGGTCACTACCGACCCTTTCATCGTGTTCACCTCGAACATCTTCGCGATCATGGGCCTGCGCGCGCTGTACTTCCTGCTGGCAGACATGGCCGACCGCTTTCATCTACTCAAATACGGACTGGCGATTGTGCTGGTGTTCATCGGCGGCAAGATGACGCTGATGCCTTGGTTTCACATGCCGGTGGAATGGTCACTGGCGGTGGTGGGCGGAGTGATTCTGGGGTCGGTGTTGTTGAGTCTGGTGATGAGTAAAAACGCGCCACAAAACCTGTAGGAGTGAGCCTGCTCACAATGCGGTGCGGCATTCAATAAAGGTGTCGGCTGACCCGACGCCTTCGCGAGCAAGCCCGCTCCCACAGGTGATAGTCGGTGGATGGAGGATCGGGGCTGGCCGAGATCAAAGGGTGGGAGTGGGCTTGCTCACGAAGGGGCCGGCACATTCAGCATCCATGTTGCCTGACCCGACGCCTTCGCGAGCAAGCCCGCTCCCACAGGTGATAGTTGGTGGATGGAGGATCCGGGGCTGGCCGAGATCAAAAGGTGGGAGTGGGCTTGCTCACGAAGGGGCCGGCACATTCAGCATCAATGTTGACTGACCCGACGCCTTCGCGAGCAAGCCCGCTCCCACAGGTGATAGTTGGTGGATGGAGGATCCGGGGCTGGCCGAGATCAAAGGGTGGGAGTGGGCTTGCTCACGAAGGGGCCGGCACATTCAGCATCCATGTTGACTGACCCGACGCCCTCGCGAGCAGGCTCACTCCTCCAGAGGGTGTGCGGCTACTTGTCGGATTTGATGCTGGTCCACACCCGCGTGCGTACGCGTTCGAGTTTTTGCGGCAGTGGCTGGACCACGTACAGGGTTTTCAGCGCTTCGCTGGTCGGCGTCAGGTTCGGGTTGCCGGTGATGTCTTTGTTCACCAGCGGCATCGAGTCCTTGTTCACGTTCGGGTAGCCGAGGAAGTCGCTGATCGGCGCAATGACTTTCGGATCGAGCAAGGTGTTGAGGAATTCATGCGCCTCTTCGACATTCTTCGCGCTCTTCGGAATCGCGAAAGTATCGAACCAGATCGGCGCGCCCTCCTTCGGCAGGCGCCAGTCAACCACCACACCGTTGCCCGCCTCTTTCGCGCGGTTACCGAACTGGTAGAAGCTGCCGGAATAGCCGATGGCCACGCAGATGTCGCCATTGGCGATGTCGGTCATGTACTTGGCCGAGTTGAAGTAGGTCACGTACGGGCGAATCTTCAGCATCAGGTCCTTGGCCTTTTCATAGTCGGCCGGGTTCTGGCTGTTCGGGTCGAGGCCGAGGTAATGCAGGGCCAGCGGGAGGATTTCCGACGGCGAATCGAGCATCGCTACGCCGCAGGATTTGAGCTTCTCCATGTTCTCCGGCTTGAACACCAGATCCCAGCTGTCCACCGGCGCGTTGTCGCCGAGCGCTGCCTTGACCTTGGCCGGGTTGAAACCGATCAGCACCGTGCCGTACATGTAGGGCACGCCATACTGGTTGCCCGGATCGTTGGCGTCGAGCAACTTGAGCAGCGCCGGATCCTGGTGGCTCCAGTTCGGCAGTTTCGACTTGTCGAGTTTCTGGAACACGCCGGCCTTGATCTGGGTGTCAATGAACTGGTTCGACGGCACCACCAGGTCGTAGCCGGAGTTGCCGGTGAGCAACTTGGCCTCCAGCGATTCGTTGGTGTCGAAGGTGTCCCAGGTCACTTTGATGCCAGTCTTCGCGGCGAAATCCTTGGGCACCGACGGCAGGATGTAATCCGCCCAGTTGTAGACCCGCAGCTCGCGCTGCTCGGCGTGTACCGCGCTGGCCAGCAGCGTCAGCCCACACACGGTGACACCCAAAATGCGTTTCATCGTGACCATGGTTGTTTCCCCGGATTGCGACGTGAGATCGATGTTTTTTATGTTCTGTACACGGCAGCGGCTGTAAAGGTAGCCAAGGGCAAGGAAGGTCCAGCGTTTCGTTGTGGCTTTGATTCTTGCCGACCGCGGGGTCGCGGCACAGTGGGGGATGGGCCAAAAGGGGATCGAAATGGCCAATTTGAATGACCGCACGAATGCACAAGGGCTGAGGAAACATCATTTGTGGCGAGGGAGCTTGCTCCCGCCGGGCCGCGCAGCGGACCTCGCTCTTCGATTTAGAAAAGCAGGGCCTGCTGCGCAGTCCAGCGGGAGCAAGCTCCCTCGCCACAGTTTATTGATGATCGGTCAGTCGGTATAACTCAACCGCGCCGCTCTGCTCTGCCGGGTCTGCCCACGTGTGGCGAGGCAGTAATACAACGGCACTGTCACCACCAGGCCGAACAGCCACGACAGATCCGCACCGTCCACCAGATTGGCGTACGGCCCGACATACAACGAGGTATTAGCGAACGGCAGCTGCACAATGATCCCGATGAAGTAGGCAATGATCGCGTGCAGATTGAAGCGCCCGTAAATGCCGCCGTCCGCGCGGAAAATCGAGGTGATGTCATAGCTGCCGCGCTTGATCAGGTAGAAGTCGATCAGGTTGATCGACGCCCACGGCACCAACACCAGCAACAGCGCCAGAATCAGCCCGATGAACTGCGAAATGAAATCCGTCGAGGCACCCAGCGCCACCACGCAGCAACCTGCCAACACCACGCTCGACAACAGCACACGCACCTTGATGCTCGGCGTCCACTGGCTGGCAAAGGTCTGGATCGAGGTGATGATCGACAGCACCGCGCCGTACAGATTCAGCGCGTTGTGGCTGATGATGTTGAGCAGGAACAACACCATCAGAATCGGCCCCAGCCACCCGGTGGACTGCTTGACCGCAGCCATCGCTTCGGTGCCTTCAGGCGTTGCCAGCACCGCCACGGCGCCAAAGCTGAACGACAGAATCGTCCCCAGCGTCGCCCCCAGATAAGTGGCCCAGAACGGTTTGGCGATACCGATATCCGCCGGCAGATAACGCGAATAGTCGGAAACGTACGGCGAGAAGCTGATCTGCCAGATGATCCCCAGCGAAACCGTTGCCAGCCAGCCCGACAGGTTGAAACTGCCGCGCGTCAGGAAGTCTGCCGGCAAGTCGTGAGCGAAGATGTAAATGAAACCGGCGAGCAGCGCGCTGCCCATCACCCAGGTGCCGATGCGGTTAAGTGTATGGATGAAGTTGTAGCCGATCACACCAATCGCCGTGGCCGCCAGCGCACCGATCAAAATGCTCAGCGGTACCGGCACCGATGGCGCAATACCGACAATCGATTTACCGGCGAGCACGATGTTGGAAATGAAAAAGCCGATGTAGATCAGCGCCGCAAAAAACACGATCAGCAGTGCGCCATAACGCCCGAACTGACCACGACTCTGGACCATTTGCGGAATACCCATGCGCGGGCCCTGCGCCGACGCCAGGGCGATCACCACGCCGCCGATCAGGTGCCCCAGCGCAATCGCCAGCAGCCCCCAAAGCAAATCGAGATGGAACACCTGAACCACCATGGCGCCGGTGACGATGGGCAGTGGCGCGATGTTGGTGCTGAACCATAAGGTGAAAAGGTCGCGGGCCTTCCCGTGGCGTTCCGCGAGTGGGACGTAGTCGACCGTGTGATTCTCGATCAACGGATCTTGCCGGGACATCTGGGACATATGCATGAACTCGAGTTTGTCTGTTCTTATCTTTGTATGAAGCCAAACCGGGGGGACTCTGGGTCGCCCCTCAGATGCAGACCATATTATGGTATTCCAAACATTTCACAAGGCTGATCCGTAGTTTACGGCACTAGCTGATCCGCCATCCTCACTGATTCTGCGGCCTGCAGGCCAGCCACTAGCCCAATAAACGCTGAGTTTCCGACGAAAGCACCACGTTTATCGGTTCAGCCTAAAAGCCCTTGCAAAGAAAAAATACTGGTATACCATCAGACCAACAAACATATAAAAGTCGCGTCACAACACCCGAGGACCGTCCAATGATCGATGCTGCCATCTACAAACAAGTCATGGGCTCGTTTCCGTCCGGCGTCACTGTCATCACCACGCTGGACGATGACGGCCAGATCGTCGGCCTCACCGCCAGCGCCTTCAGTTCACTGTCAATGGACCCGGCCCTGGTGCTGTTCTGCCCCAACTACAGCTCCGACTCCTACCCTGTGCTGATCAAAAACAAGCGCTTCGCGATCCACGTCCTGTCCGGTGGCCAGCAAAGCGAAGCCTATGCCTTCGCCCGTAAAGGCAAGGACAAGGCGCAGGGCATCGAGTGGACGTTGAGCGAGCTGGGCAACCCGATCCTGGCCAACGCGACGGCTATCATCGAATGTGAGTTGTGGCGCGAATACGAAGGTGGTGACCACGCGATCATGGTCGGCGCGGTGAAGAACCTGATCGTCCCGGAGCAGCACACCGGGCCGCTGGTGTATTGCCACGGCAAGATGGGCGCCCTGCCCGTTCTGGCCTGAGCAAAACTTCAACCCCACACAAATCCACTGTGGGAGGGGGCTTGCTCCCGAAGGCGATGTGTCAGCCACCAGAGATGTCGATTGACCCACCGCTTTCGGGAGCAAGCCCCTCCCACAGAGTTTTGTAGCCTCAACAATAAAAGACCCGAGGAAGCGTCATGAAATTTTCCCTGTTCATCCACATGGAACGCTGGGACGAAAGCGTCAGCCACCGCCAACTGTTCGAAGACCTGACCGAACTGACCCTGATGGCCGAGGCCGGCGGTTTCAGCACCGTGTGGATCGGCGAACATCACGCGATGGAATACACCATCTCGCCGAGCCCGATGCCGCTGCTGGCCTACCTCGCCGCCAAAACCACCACCATCCACCTCGGAGCCGGCACCATCATCGCGCCGTTCTGGCACCCACTGCGGGTCGCTGGTGAATGCGCGCTGCTCGACGTCATCAGCAACGGACGCATGGAAGTCGGCCTTGCGCGTGGCGCCTATCAAGTCGAATTCGATCGCATGGCCGGCGGCATGCCCGCCTCCAGCGGCGGTCAGGCCCTGCGCGAAATGGTCCCGGTGGTCCGCGCCCTGTGGCAAGGCGACTACGCCCACGACGGCGACATCTGGGAATTCCCCACCTCGACCAGCGTGCCAAAACCGATCCAAAAGCCGAATCCGCCAATGTGGATCGCCGCCCGCGACCCCGACTCGCACAACTTCGCCGTGGCCAACGGCTGCAACGTGATGGTCACGCCATTGATGAAGGGCGACGAAGAAGTCGTCGACCTGAAAAACAAATTCCAGACCGCACTCGACAACAACCCCAACGTCCCGCGTCCGCAACTGATGGTGCTACGGCACACCCACGTGCACTCGGCTGACGACCCAGAAGGCTGGAAAGTCGGCGCCAAAGCGATCTCACGGTTCTATCGCACCTTCGATGCGTGGTTCGGCAACAAGGAGGTGCCAGTCAACGGCTTCCTCGCCCCAAGCCCTGAAGAGAAGTTTGCCGGGCGTCCGGAGTTTGAACTGGAGAGCCTGCACAAGACGGCGATGATCGGTACGCCGGAAGAGATTATTCCGCGCATCAAGTATTATCAGGAACTTGGGGTGGATGAGTTCAGTTTCTGGTGTGACAACAGTCTGCCGCATGCGGAGAAGAAGAGGTCGTTGGAGTTATTTATCAGGGATGTGGTGCCGGCGTTTCGTTAAGTCATGCCGACCGCCAGCCCAAATAAAAAGCCCCGAGCAATGCGGGGCTTTTTATTTTAAATGGGGAAAACGCATATTCCTAACTGCGAACTCAACCACTTTTAAAGCAGCATCACACTCGCGCCAATAAACGGCGTGCACGCTCGGACATTTCAGCGTTATCAACCTTGGCCAGCAATTGCAATTTTTCTCTAGCCTTATCGGTACCAATCTCGTGTAAAGCATATATGCATTTCACACCCAGAGCATGCTCGGAAGCGATATACGGATAGCAGGTCAGCGCCGTCTTGAATAAATAGTCGATCGCCCCAGGGTATCTGAAAACCTTTAATTCCCTTGCAATATTCTCGTGACTGATGTGCCAGTCTTCAACGAGTAAGCGGCATAAAACATCCGCACAATCCTGAGTGAAACCGAACACCGCACCGAATATCAGCAAGCATTCCACACTGTCAGCGTCTTTCATCTCAAGCGCGGTTTCCAGTTCAGCACGCAGGTAATCTTCGGGAATATCCCCACCCTTAAATAGAGACTCAAGAAAACAGTCTTTTGAGATCCGATGCGACATCAGATCAATCATCAAGTCCTGCTGTTGTTGATTCATAGCCCGCCTCCGAAAAAACTGCTCTGATCGCCAGATTTCTATTCATATTCAGGAAAATCAGGGGTGATTTCACAAACAACACCCGCTGACACAAGAATATTTCTAGCCTGTAAGACCTCCTGCGCCTGACCGCTGAATACCAGAGCATCGCCTTGCTGGAGTGTAATCCTCGACAGTAAATAGTTTTGACCTGTCACCTCGGAGACAGCATTCACCTGGGCCTGATTCCGATAGTCGCCGCGACAGCAAAGTTCATACCTGCACCTATCCAACTGGATGCCGGGCATATTCGTTGTCACCACCGACCAGTCACACTGATCACAACGGGCTCCCTGTGTACTACCTTCTTTGAAGACGATCAAATTGCCTCCACACTGCTCGCACTTCACTCCATAGGATTCATTCATTAGCGGCAACCACAATCAATAATCTCCAGACTTGCTTCTTAGTGTGGACCTGCAGTAACTATGCACCGTGCATCGGCTTGAAGTCTTCAATTATTTTGTTTTTTTGTTTCAATACCGAGACTACAAAATCGGCGTCAAACTCTAGAAGAAATACGATAGCATCGTAAATCTTCCATCGATGCAAATCAAAGTGATCGACTATCGAGAGAAGATGGTCTTTTATGAAAGGTAGATATTCTTGAGATCCTGTTCTCCTCGCAAAATCAAGTGCACCAGTGATTTCAAATGGTTGGCTACTCGCTAACACAATTATTTTCGAAACAAGTGGAAATACTTCAGCTCTCGCGAGCTCCGCCTGGCCCCGATCGGCCATATTGGCATAATATTGAGTCAGTGCAAAAAGTATATGGCAATAAGTATCGTCATAACCGTGCAATCGATGGCTATACGTCCACTCAATACTTTCAGGCTTTTCCAAGCACTTCTCGAGAGCCATCAAACCGCTTGGGTATCCCCAATTGGTCAAAAGCTTCGCAGCGAGAAACCGTTCATTATCGTCCTGAGTCCGGCAAAGCAACTTCTCCACTGCGTCAACTCGCTCCTGAGGAATATCCTCTGGATCCAGGTCTCCGGCTTCTACAGCATAATCAGCATGTTCCGGGATATCGTTTAAAAGCCTGTATGTTTTTGAGTCCATAAAAGCTCCTTTATGACCTTATCTGGTCGCTCCAGATGCGAGCCTTGACTGGATCGTCATCCTGCGAATCAACTTCATTACAGATCAAAAAATAGATCCGCTCCATCCCCGCGCCCTACTAAACGTGGTCTGTCCCCATTTACCTTTTGCCCCCATTTTCCTTTATTTCCTGGCACGAATCATAGTAAGAAAAATCTTTCACTTCTAAATACCTAGAAGTACCTGCCCACCGCACAAAAAAGTGGCAGAACATGTATTCGAAGTATTTTTATAAACGTGATCCGCACCATTAATTGTTGGAGGCTACAACTACAACTACAACTACAACTACAACTACAACTACAACTACAGCTGCCAGAATGTCAGACAAACGCCATATTCATCGAGAAGATCGTCAGCAATTTCAAACCGAAACACCTTGTCTGGAAAGCAATCTGATAATGCGCGTTTCCAATATCCAGTGAGCTGCTCGGCAAACATGTGACAAAGACGATAGTCTTCTTCCGACAGACCGACCTTAAACACGGGGCGGTCCGGCGCATCTTCCCATTTTGAAAAGAACTGATTTATTGAAAAATTATTTCTGTATCGCTCAACGTCTCTACGCAATTCACTTTTTTCCAACACGCCAGCTTCTATCTCAACCAGCCCCTTTAAAGAAAACTTTTGCGTGTCGAACTGCTCAGCATTAGGCAACCAAAAAACATGGCCTTCAAACTCAATAAAATCAGGAGAAAGCAAACCTAGAACAGAAATGGTTTGCTCCAACGAAACAAGATTTCCTACATACGAAAAAAACTCCCCGGAACCGATGTTCGAAGCAAATAAATTCAATGACTCTTTAGCAATATTACCCTTAAAAATTTTCATCACTTCAACTTTAAGCTATGCAGAACCGCCTGAGAGGTTAAAGGGGACAGACCATATTTCCCGAGTGGTTTCTAAACGCGGTCTGTCCCCATTTACTCAAAAAGCTCTGCGTGACGGGCGTCATTATCAGGCGCAAAGCCTCGGATCGTGCTCGCGGATCGGTAAGGCTTAAACCTTCTCCTTCTTTCGCCTTTTGATCTCCTCCATTTTTGCGAAAATCCAGATACCGCTTCCACCAAAAAAGCCGTAGACCAGCGAAAACCTCAAAGAAACCAACAGGTCCTCACCACTAAAATCCCAAACTCCATGTTTACAATAGATAATAACCCCGCCTATCAAACTTCCAAGCAATCCGACGAGGTAAAAAAACACCACCGCCTTCAGAACCAGCACTGGGTATAAACGAAACGTGACCTTTATTGGAGTCATATTTTAATCCAGAAAGTTTTGACCTGTCAGTTATAACCTCCACTAAAAACAAAATCTGCCACCTTTAGCGGTCTACTTAAAAAATCGCCTACCTTATCAATCTTCACGAATCCAACTTTGGAGGTTACGTTATGAGCTTGATATACCCTTTCAGTAATAACTCATCGATGCTCATGAATAAAGGGAGGAAAGAACAAATTTACATCTCTGGTTAGATCTGTAACTTTTACCCCTGTCACCTCTGCTCCTGATTACCTCATGAAGATACAGTGGTGAGATGTATCGCGCTCAATAAATCCGCCTCGTAACAGCAACCGTTAAATAACACCTGCAAGCTTATTTTTCCTCAGTCATCTCGTTACCCGGGAAAACCTGGTCCCAGAGAATAGACGTCAGATATCCCTTGGCATCTGTCTCGTCATCTGCCGGGTAGACAACATACTCTTCATTATCCAGTAGAAGCATCCAGGATACAGAGTCGTTTTGGTAAAGGTACACGAGTTCCCTTTCGATATTCAATCGTTGCTCTGGATCACTCAACATCCTTTTCAACATACGCTGAGCATCCGACTCACTCAGCCCGACGTCTACCGAAAACACTGACCTCAAAATATTAATTATTCGTGAACACTTCATAAATACTCATTCAACTGCAAATGGAACCTCACTTTCGGGACGCGCGACCTCTATCGCTACATTTTTCTCACAGCCACCCAAAAAGACTCTTGCTTTTCTCATAAACCGAGCTACTGGAAAGTACATCATCATCCACGTCATACAAGATACAGGAACAAGCTTTCGCAAAACTCAAGAAAACCTTCAACACATTAATTTCGCGTGCTCAGGAAGATCCAGGTTAATTTCAATGATTGTCTGCAGAGTAGCCCCGAGGGCATCCTGCCATTCTTGCTGGTCTTCGGCATCATAAAACTCATCAAGAATATCTTTTGAATGCAAGGCCAGCCAAATATCTGAATCACCCTCAACAACGCCACCGCGAGAAGGTATTCCGGCACTCACGAACCCGCCGTGTTCTAGGAGCACAGTTTTAAAATCGTCCGTGCTCAACTTTTCTGATGATATGATCGCTGCCGACAATGACATAATTAAAGCCCTTCTGTTAGCTCCATAAAAATGAGCTGCACATAATGTGAGACGACCACACCACAATACAAAAAAGGGAATAAAAAAAGTGACAGATTAGTTTCAGTTAGATTTGTGATCTTTTACCGCCAAAAATAAATCTGTTACCTTTCCCTTTACCTTACTTGTCACCTTTACCTTACTCCAACCCGATCAACATGGAGAGGATTGCGGCTAACCACCAGGCTTGTTCTGTTGCCTGGCTATCCATATCCCGTGGATCGTTTTGATCAACAGGTAAAGGACTGCCGCCATCGCGTAAACTCCAGCTCCTTTCAGTACACGCCATACGCTCGCATAACTGTACAACCAAACTCTGTCTTTCAGGTAACCGAAAATGGCTCCGAACGACACGGAGAGCAAACCCACTGCAACAAACAGCAGATAACAGAGGATGGAAACCCGAATGAAGGTTCCCACTCCTATTTTTTCGGGCTTCACTTTTTACTCACCACAGTTTGAAAAATGGGGACAGATCTATTTCTCAAAAATAACACCCTCACCTTTAATCCCATTTCTTATACGCGCAACCAGGTCAATCACTTCAACAACCTCAAACTATAAATATCATAACCAAAAGAATGGGAGCGAATTGATTTTTAAAATCAGACCTGAAACCCTTATCAAAAACTCAAAAACAAATTTTTCACTATCACCCTCTTTTAGCCACACCCATAACCTCTATCGGATATTGATCAACCACCTTTAAATTGTCATAAAATCAACTATAAAGCCGATTAAAAAATAAATCCACCTCACAACTTCTAGCAATCTGATCAGACGTAAAATCCAATACATCCGACACGACCAAAACCCCTCTTAGCTCCTCGGGGAAATCATCAATACTCGCATACACAGTTGGCATTAGGTAGCGGAAATAATCACCCATTTCAGTTTTCCCACTATAACCAACAGGGTAATCCTCACCTTGAATACTACCCTCCACTGCATGATAAACGTAAAAACCCTTTATCGAAGGAATCGAGCACTCTGATAACTTTTTATCAAATGCAGATCTCTCCGCAATTACTGACTCGACCTCTTCCCGAGACTTATCGCTCCCAAATCTACAGACTGAATACAAATCAAGGATTGCAAGTCCTCTTTTGTTTTCTGGATAACTGACAACCCCCGACGATTCTTCCCACATATATTCATTTAATCGGTCAAGTTTCCCCTCTAACTCCGACACTTGTAGTAAAATCATGGGAAGTTTTCCAAAACAGTTATTTACCATAACGGCTACAAATCCGTTTTTATCCATGGCAAACCACGTAATTATTTCGCCAAAACCTGGCTGCCAATCTATATTTAAAGACATCACTTTCTCTCCGGCCAAACAGGATTAACGGGGACAGAACACATGTTCGGTGTGCTTTCTAAACGCGGTCTGTCCCCATTTACCCCTGAGTGCTGACCTCGTTGAACACAATCATTTTGCGTTTACACTGCTCGCACGCTGTTGGAAAGAATTCCCTGCGTGATGAGGTGCATCATCTGGCGCTGGGCCTTGAGTAGATTTGTGGGGATCCCTCAGGGTCTGTCCCCATTTTTCACATATCCACCTTCATAAAATCAATTGAACCCGGCCTGATAATTTCAATCACAAAAAAACTTTTCTAACAGTGTCCATATCAGACTGGATAATTTCTAATTCTTTATCATCAACACCGATTTCTATAAGACGCTCAACGCTGCACTTTTCGTACGTATCTGCCAAAACCTCCAACATATCAATCGCGTATTGACTTCCCCTTGACAACCTTAGCCCACGACGAATGCCTTCCATATAAATAGCAGTCTGAAGAACTGCGTTAGCGCCAGGAGCGTCCTTTCGCATAAGGCGCTCCAATTCATCTTGAGTATACGCAAACGCTTGTTCCGAACGAAAACCAAGTTCATCAATCGCGTAGCTATAGTTCCCTGCAACCATAGCTCTAGCCTGATTAAACATACTATCGACTGGCATATTCAATTTTCCGCTGTAAATACATTCAATTGAATTTTTGGATAGCGATCATGGAACTGGGTGATCACATCCGTAAAGTTAGGGCAGACAGCCTTCTCGCAGATCAAGTCTATCCTCCCAACTGCACCTTTGTTATCACCGAGCCGTTGCATTACTGTTTCAAGAATCTTGAATTCCGTATCCATATCTCGCATGTACCCTTCAGGTGAGTTTACATATTTCCTCGATGCAACCTGTGGCTTCAAGCCCCATGTATCCACATCACCTGGCGGTTTCGGCAAATAGGATCCTTCACGATCATTGTATTTACTGTATGCCTTGAACACCATGGGCTCGGTAGATAGCGAGTCAATCTTTATCTCTGCGAATGCAGCATTCCCTTGTTCCGGAAGTTCCCTGCGTATTACTTGAAGGGCGTTTATAAGGCTTGGGGGTTAACGGGGATGGTTAACGGTGGTTTCGGCGTAAGGCTAGCCCACTCTTTTGCACCGTTAGTTTATCGAGACTTCCTCCAACTCAACTCCCTTCAACTGAGCTTCCTCTAGCACTGAAAAATCATGAGAATTGTCATGTAACCCATGGGATACTACAAAACTCTTGCCGTCTGAAAAAATAAAACGCAAGCCTACTTCACTAGGGCGCTGGCTCTCTATCGCACTCATGTGCATACGCTTAAGTATCGTTACATTGCTTACACAACGGCCGATCAATCGCCTCCAAAAAACAGTAGAGAACCTTCCAGACTCAGAGATAGCGAACAGTTCTTCATCGCTATTCAAAGAGTCCGGACCCTGACCCGCAACCCTCGCTGCTTCATCCCAAACGATGACACTATTCAGAGAAGGGTCACTCGAAAAGCCAAGAATTACGCCATCCTCAAAATAGACAGCTAAGGGTCCGGCAGTTAATGAAAAGGCTAATTCATCCTCGATACCAAACTGCACAGAAACTTCCGAGGCAGGCCACCAACTATACCTAACAAGCTTGGAGACGGGCTTGCCGGTGAGCCGTCGAAGAAGCTCAATTGTCATAGACGGTATCATTGAAGTCATATGCTTAGCACCTATTTAAACGGACCATTCTTCTGTGCTGCCTGATTCAACAAATCGATCATTCGAAGATTATTTTTTGTCGATGCAGCATTAAAATTCACAAATTAAAAAAGGGGGCAGATTTATTAAATAAAATAAACCCGCCCCCCCTTTTTTAATAAATCCGCCACTTTTTTCTTCCACCCAATCCTCACGAATGAATTGAAGATCTGCATAGTAGCTCCACACCTAACCCTTACTCCACTTGCACACTCTCACTCTAATTACTTAGCACTAATGAGCTTACATCACCAGAACTTAAAAATTCTTTAAAACAAGAAACAACAACCCCTATATCTCTTGTAATCAAACTGGCCTGATAGCAATCACCCAAAACGTCAATCCGCTTGGTTCCAGCTGACGTATTATTAAGGGTGCGCACGACGTGCTCCCCATCACCCAGGTATTGATTCAACATCAGAAGATAGTTTCCAGAATCTGCATAAAGATTAATTTCGTAAGGCCCAGCTTCAGGTGCAGGGGTAATAGACAACGAAATTACGCCATCGAATTTTCTATACTCAAATATAATGGATTCAACATCTTCCATAGTCGGCTGATGAACAAGAGGAATTTGCAATCTACCGTGCTCAGGACTAAGCGCATACCCTCCGATTACCATTTATTTCTTCTCCTTAATGGACTTCATACCTGGCTCCCAGTAGTAGTTTTTCGGCAGTCCTGTTTTATCATCTATAGCGCTTACGGTTAAAGATTTCAACTCAGCCTTTTCTGCGGCAGCGGCTATGTCGCCTTTGCAGAATCCGCATACATCCTTTCCAGCGACGGTCATGGACATATCCGCTCCGGTGGTTTTACCAGCGCTATACGCTTGCTGAATCACTCCGATTTCAGCGTGGGCATCTTTCATATTTCCATTTGGATAAAGCTTGCCAGAGTTCGTAGCGGCTTTGTCCGCAATTCTATCCGTGATCAACGAAGGTATTTTTGGGTCCGCCTCATTAAGCGGAGGAGAGGTAGACCGTAAGTCGTCAGGGGGGGCAAAAGGGGTGCAACTTGAGTCCAGAAAGGATGCTCCTGGGAGCAAAAAGGAAGTAAATAGATAGCAAAAAGGGTGCAGGTCGGGTGCAAAAACACCGGCGCTAGGCCGGTGTCGGAAGTGCCAATTCAAGCCAAGACTTCTACAGTTCATTTGCTAGAGATATTCAATTCTGAGAATTTTTTACGAATATACTCAGTTAACCCAACCAAGTCTTCAAAGGCAATAGAGCCAAACTCAGGCTCATACTTGGCAAGATAGCTTTCAGAAGAGTACCCTAAAGATTTAGCTTTAGCCTCTACTTCCTTAATATATGCAGGCTCAACTACCCAATTCATGCCAGAGGACGCATAACGCTCACAACCTATCAGCACCCAAGAAATCAAGCCATTATATGAACCAATCACCTCATTCAAAATAGAGACAACATATTCATTTTCTTTTTCAAATCGAAAAGCTATATATGGAGGAAATCTCGAACGATCCTCTCTTTCAAAATGATCACCCATCCAGACCTCTGGATTACGTTGCCCATACTTTCTCCACTCAAGTGTATTCAAGTCATGAAGAATATTAAGCAGCTCACCTTCCGAGTCTAAAATTCTAGTCACACCCATTACTTCAACCCCTTCAACTCATCAGAGATCGACACTCCGCCCGGGTTAATATTTTTAATATGCTGTTCCCAATCCCCTTTAGGAATAGGGTTGAACGAGGGGGTCAACGGGGACAGACCACATTTTCGGAGTGCTTTCTAAACGTGGTCTGTCCCCATTTATCCCTGCCCCTTCCGCGATGCTAATAACGAATCCACTTCCCGGTGAAAATCGCCTCCGGACTATTCGGGTCAACCAAATAAAGCCATTCTGGCTCATGACCAACTGTACCGATTAGCACACCCAACTTATCAGAATGCTCGGGAATAGCACCAGAGTGCATGGCACCTATATAACCACCTCGCCCATAAATATTATGCAGCTGAAAACGCAACTCATAAAAATTTAATTCGCCAGTTCTCGCATGGCAAACGTCAATACCGCCCCTTCACCACCAGAAGCATAAAGTAACTTTCTTGCAATATTTGAACAGTCTGCCCCAAAACAACCCACCACGTTTTAAATTTATGAGCTCTGCATTGTATCAACAACATACTTGCTCGGCGAAAACTCTAGGTTAACAGAACGGAATGAGCGGTCCATTCCTGGAGGAATAAACTTATCTACCTTTCCGGCAGCGCAACCAGTAGCTTTGGCACCAATTATTTCACGCCATAGTAACTGTAAAGATCGGCATCAGGCCAAAATTCGTCATATGCGGTTAATGTGCTTCGCAGGGCCTCGGTCCGAGGATCCTCAGAAGGATTCATCTTTGAAATTACAAATTCTTTAATTTCGGGCCACTGAAGCTCACGCATACAAAATGCCACAACTTCAAATGGCGAGCTCCTAGACATTAAAATCAACTTAAATCTATCTATAAAATCTTCTTTATAGTCAGGATTTTTTTTATAAATTTCAAAATATTTAACAAGGACATCTCGTAGGAAATTTCTAGCTCTTCACTAAAAGCGGCCATAGCCATATCGCAAAGCTCATCAAACTCTTTAATAACGTCATTCATTTCGGCACCCAGGCTCCTTTTCTGGAATTGCTAGGATCTGGCACCCATACTTTTTCTATATATTTCCCTCCCACATCAAGCCCTTTTTGAGAAAAAGCATCTTCTGCTGCGGTTTGCGCAGCCCGACCAGATGGCTCATAGTGCCCTGATGTATTATCAATATATTTAACTTCGCCGTTCACAACTTTCACTTCTCCCGCAGCAACAACGGGTTTGCCATTTGCTAGGTCAATGTGACCACCGCCTACATCATTAAATTTTCGTCCGATCACTAACTGACCATCCTGAAGAACGACATAATTATATCGTCCTGCGCCTTGAGTCAACTTTGTATCAGAGATTAGCGTTGGGACACCTGTTGGATGATCTGGGAATTGATTGGAAAAACTAGGCGTCGCTTGTTTTTCTACAGAACCCGCTGTTGCTTTTGATCCATTAATCCGCCGCTCAGCCTCCGCCAACTCAGCAAGATTACCGCCAGCCTTTGGCCTGAGTCCATTGCTTGTTTCAAGATAGAACTGACCATCCGGTGCAAGCACCTCGGCATTGCCTGTTCTGGTGTTCAATATCCGGCGGTACCCGTCCGGTAGCTCGCCTGTTTTGTTAAAAACGGCTCCTGCTGAACTGTCTTCGCGGTACCACGCAGGAAGGACAGGCTGATCTACATTTGAAGCGCCTTTGATTCCGTCAGCCGCTACCCCCTCTTTCTTCACGCCAGTGATCAAAACCGAGGCCCCGGTTCCAACATCCTCAAGATACTTCCCGGCGCCCTTCAGCAGCGCGAATTCCAATGCGGATTTAGCAACTTCCGTACCGTAGTCACGAAGCGGACTCACATCACCTGGGTACGTATCACTACTGAACGACGCATTAACCCTGTCGCCCTGGGTGTATTCGTAAGGCGCAAACAGTTGGCCAGTGGCGTCCCAGCCATCCTTGAAGGAAGCGGCGCCCGCCAATGCTGACATTGCAGGCAGCGTACAACCAACCACACTCACACAAGCCGGGCTAAAGGCTACTGCGCCTCCGTAACCGGCTACAGCCCCCGTAGCACCAAATATCGCTCGTTGAGCAGCAATTGAGCGTTGGGCGCCTTCTTCATTACGCTCAAGTGCATCGTTGGCCTGGTCCCATTTTGAGTACTCGTCAAAAGCTCCCGTTGCGACCAGCGCATCTTGCGCCCCCTTGAAGCCTTTGCCTGCAGTTTCGAGATCCTTGAACTCCTGATATTTCGGATCACCCGTTGGTATTGATTCACTACAATGAACCAACGCACATGCAGCCGCTTTGAGCTCATAAGCTTTATCCGGTGACTCTTTCTTCAGTTTCTCGAGTGCCACTGCCTCTTTAAGATGGAGCTGACGGTTGTACTGGTCAGCCATCAACGCGACCCACGATCCCTTGTTGACATCCCCACCCGCCAACCCAGCGGCGGTCAGCCCGACAATTTGAGAAAAGGCCTGACGTAACTCCGGTTTATTTTCGAAGGTGGAGTTCAGGATGCTAGCCATTGCCTGGCTGGCACCCGCAGCAATTGCTCCGGTTTTGAAGTCACCACCGGTAATACTGGAGACGGCGCCCCCCATCAACGCGTGCAGAGCAGTACGAGCGGCACCACCTTCGGCCCATATGGCCATGCCGACTGAGTCGCCAGCATTTTTCGCTATTTGCCAGTTTTTCTGAGCGTAACCGCCCACAAAATTGAACGCGGTGGCGGCAACGACGTTTCCTGCCTGAGAGATCAGGCCCTCTTTTAGATTCTGGCTATAGCTACCACCGCCTATGATCGTTTTAATGCTGCTCGAAGCGAGCCCTTGAGCGCTCGCATGGATGGCAAAACCACCGATACCTTCAAGCGTATTAAGGTCAAAGCCCTTGGTAAGGTTGTTGAACGGCGCCGTTTGGCCGCCAAGGTATGGATCGATAAAGCCTTGAGTCAAGCCGGCGGTGGCTCCGGAAATCGCGGCATTTCTCAAACTTTCTTTGCTGAAGGTGTCTTTGACAACTGCCCCAATTTTCCCCTTGTTGCTGATTGCGCTATTAGCAGCCGTTGTTTCCAGGGACACAAACATGGTGTTGGCAATGCCGGCAAATAACGAGCCCTCGGCCGCTCCCACTAGCGCAGCACCTGCACCCCCGGTGATCGCCGCTAAAAGAATGGCCAAAACCAATTGAGCCCCGGCACCGAGTCCGGAGTGCTCATACTTGAAACTTTTGTGGATCGTCTCTACCTGATGCCAGTCAATGTCGCCTCGTGCTTGTGCCTGCTTCAACCAGGCTAGATTCGGATCGGCAGCGACCATTGCATCCACGGCCTGACTGACACTTTGTTCGTTTACCCTATTGATATCGATCTTAAGTCCATCAACCGCTTTGATGGTGATCGATCCTTTGGCAATCAGGGCACTCTGACGCAACGTTTCGTCAGTCCTGCCCTCCCCCTTCATGGAAGTCCACGCCAGGTTATCGCTGCTCTTTACATGACTTTCGTCATGCAGATCCTTCACCCCTTCAAAGGTGATGGAGCCGCCGCTGTCGAGAACGAGGTCTTTACCACTGTCGAGCTTCGCCACCTGATAGCGCTGGTCTCCCTCGCTAACCAGCGTGAGATTGCCCCCAGTCTTGATCTCGCTACCCACATGAGTGATCTGGGTAACCTCGTCGCGCTTCATTTTCTTGGCGCCGAAACCACCCTTCTCTTTCATGTCATACAGGGTGTAGTCCTTGTTCTGCGCTGCCAGCAGGTTCAGGTCATTACCCGCATACACGTAGGCTTCATTGCCTGCGCTGATCTTGCTCGCGACAAGTGTGGTGTCGCGGCCGGAAGAGGTCTTTACGTCGCCGCCCGCGATGAACTCGGCGGCTTTCTGGACGGTGTGGTTATCTTCTTCGTGGACGCGTTTCTTGCCTTTTTTGCTGTTGGTCTCGACATTGTGTTCGTCACTCGCCGAAGCCATGTTCAAGTCTTGTTTCGCGTCGGCAAGCAGATCGCCTTTAGCTTCGGCAGTACTGCCGAGGACGTTGATGTCGCGCCCGGCGTCGAGTTTCAGGTTGCCGCCGCTCTTCACGGTGGACGCTAGATTTTCCACCGTTGTAGTGACGGTCGAGCGATGCCCGCCGTTCTCGATTTTGTGGATCTCGTTGACGTCCTGAACCGCCAGCAAGTTGATGTCGCGAGTCGCGCTCAAGTTTGCATCGGCGCCGCTGGTGATCGTGCCGGAGTTGGTCAAGTCATTGCCGGACTTGATGCTCAGCGTATCGCGGGCGCTAATGTTGCCGCCTTCGTCAAGGGCAGTGCGCATCCCCTGCCCCGGGCTGTAAGTCACGGCGGTTCGGTCGTTGACAATGTCACCCTTGAGGGTGCTCAGGCTGAGCTGATTACCGCGTATATCACCGGCCAGCGCATTACGGATGCTGTCGGTGGCCATCACGCTCAGGCGTTCGTTGGCCTCGACCAGGCCGCCGTTATAAAGGCTGCCTTTCACATCTGCCGAGAGGTTGTTTGTGGCACGCAGAGTGCCGACGTTGACCAGGTCATTGCCGGCGATCATTTGCAGATCACGCCCCTGAATCAGGCTACCGCCTCGCACGTTTCGGGATTCGGCCTGAGCCAGATAAAGCACTGGCACAAGTACTTTCTGACCGTCGATGACGCGCTCTTCCATCCAGACGATGTCATGCGTCAGCGCCGCCACCTGCTCGGACGTCAGGGTGACTCCCACCGCCAGATTCAGCTCATTTTTACTGGCGAGCGCGTTGTCCATCAGGTAACGGAATTGCTCGTAATCGTTGTTCAAGCCGCCGGCCAGAAAACGCTGGCCGGTCTGAGCCAGTACCGCATCGCTGATCAAGCGCGATTCGTAGCGGCCGTCGCCGAGGCGGCGCGCGGCTTCATCAGCGTTGAAATCGAGTTTGCCGAGCAGGTAGTCGGAACTCATGAATGGCGCGGTCTGGCTCAGCTCAGGGTTTGTTTCGATCAGATAACGACTTTGTGGACTCTGGCTCTGCACGAACATACCGTACGGGCCTTTCGGAAGCCTGAAAGTCGAAGACGCGGTTGGATCTACGGCAGCAAACGGCACCCCACGGAAATCAACCGGGACGAAGCTGATCTGCTTCACGCCATCCGCATCCACCTTTTCGATGCGAGTGACGTCCTTCGCGACCTGAACGCTGGCGTTGCTGCTACGCTTGCCCAGATTGATGTCGACGACACCCACACCGGTCGCTTTTTCGCTGTCCAGATTTCCGGTGAGTTGATCGTAAGTATTGTTGTAGAGCTTGCCGTTTTGGATCGAGTCGGTGACGTCAAGGCTTACCGTTCCTCCCGCCTGGAGGGTGGCCGGATACAAGGTGTTGCCATTGGGAGACCAGTCTATATGTACATTGGCGGGGTGAGAAAAGCGACTGTCATTGGTAACGGCGACCAACTCGTTGAAGCGTGCCTCATCGAAATGTCCCTGCTGCGTCTGCGCATTGAACGCCGGGACTTCGACGAACTCCATGCGATCCCATAAGCTATTGTCGATCTTGCCAGGCGTGCCGATCGTTTCTGTCGAAGTGCCAGAGCGCGATGCCGCGCCAAGGTTTAACAAGCGGTCGGCCGTTACCGTGAGATTGCCGTTGGCAGCCATCATGCTGTAGCGGTTTTCTACGCTGCCAGCATGAACCGTCAGATTTTTGCCCGCGACGAAGCGCGATGCAGTCGAGTCTTTGAGGACCACTTCGTTATAGGTCCGATCAATGATGATCGTGCCTCTTTTCCAGCCATCGTGGCCACCGCAGTGCTGCCCGCAAATCCATCTGATGGAGCCGGAACTGCCGCCCTGCGTCATTTCGAAAACCGACTTGGCGTTCTCCACCGACACCGCATTGATGTCGACATCCCCCTCGCCCTCAATCGTCCCTGACAAGTTGCTGAACAACGTAGCCCGACCACCGCCCACAGCGTCGAACGACAGATTGCCACGGCTATAAATATCGCCGTAATAGTTGCTCAAGCTGTTGCCATGCAACTTCATCGAGCCACCGCTGAACAGCAGCGTATCGGCTACATTGGAGATACCGTCGGTAGCGTTGAGTTCGAGATTGCCTTGGGCGCCGAGGGTACCTTTGTTATTGACCTGCGCAGCCGTCACCGTGAGGTTCTGGTTGGCGATCAGCCTACCGAGGTTGTCCAGCGTGCCGCGCAAGGTCATGACGGTATCGCCGCCGCTGACCAGCCGACCGTCCTGTTGAATCACGTCGTTGGCGTTGATGCTGAGCTTCTGCTGAGCCGATACTCGACCGCTGTTGATCAGGTTGCCGCCAAGGGTCAGCGTCAGATCGCCATCGCTGAGCAGTTGTCCGGCGTTCGTCAGGTTGGCGACATTCAGGCTCAGTGCCGAAGCGCTGGCGATGCGGTCGTCGGCGTTGAGGGTCAGGCTCTGAGCGCTGGTGTAGGTCAAGCCACCGTTGAGTTGCCAGTTGCCGACGCCGATGACTGAGCCGACGTCCCATACGCCTTTACCCAAACCGGTGAGGCTGCCCTGCTCTCCAGCAAGATTACTCAGATCCAGATCGAACAGGCCAGCCGCCGCGTGGCGTACGCTTCCGCTGAAGTTGTTGAGTTGGGCTGCACCTAACTCAAGATCCTGACTGCCAATTTCGATTACGCCGCCCTGATTGTTCAGGTTACCGGTCAGTTTGAGCTGACTGGATGCCCCACCGAGTGCTCGAACCTGGCCGCCGGCGCTGTTATCCAACTCGCTGGCAGTGAGTTTCAGATGGGTTGCCGATTCAATCAGGCCACCCTGATTGAGAATCTGCCCCGCCGCGTCGAGCCTCAGCTGATTGCCACTGATCTCGCCGCCAGTGTTGTCCAGGCTGCTGCCAGTGAAGATTACTTGATCCTTGCCGAACAGTTTGCCCGCGCGGTTGGTCAGGCGCGAAACAGTGAGTTTCAAGTCATCTGACAGACTGGAAATCAGCCCGGCCTTGTCGTTGACAGCGCTGTTGTCGAGGTGGCCGCTGGTGATTTCCAAAGAGTCGGCTTGCACCGTCCCGCCCTGATTCTGCAAGGTGCCGCTACCAAGGGCCAGTTCCGCGTGACTGCCGTTGGCGAGGATCAGACCCTGCTGATTCAGGAGGGTCTTGCCAGTGATTTTCAGGCCGCCACTGCTGGCGACGATCTGGCCGGCATCGTTGTTGTTTATCGAAGTGCCGGTGATGTCCAGACGCTTGCCGCGCAAGGTACCGCCACGGTTGTCCAGCGCAGTGAAGTCCTCGAGCAGCAAGCGTTGTTCACCGGCATCAACCACACCGGTCACGTTGCTGAAGACACCGGAGATGTTCAATGCGACATCGCCGCCATTACCGACGATGCCACCCTTATCGTTATTGGTCAGTTGCGTGGCGGTGATGTCGATGGCTTTGCCGAGCAGGACGCCGGCGCTGTTATCGACGGCATCGCTTTCGATGTGCAGGCCGACATCACTCTGGATACGGCCTTTGTTGTTGAGCAGTTGTGACTGGCCGGGAGCGGTCTGTTTGAGGATCAGCCGAGCCCCGTCAACACCCGCAGCCAACAGACCGTTGTCACTGTTATCAAGGCTGGCAGCGTGCAGGTTCAGACCATCACTGATCATGCGCCCGCCACGGTTGTCGACATGTCCTTCCTTGGCCACCACCAACAACTGCTGAGCGGCAACTACGCCGCCCCGGTTATCGAAAGAACGGGTGTAAACATCCACGTCACCTTGGCTGGCTTGCAGCCGACCCAAGGCGTTGTTCAGGTGCTGCTGAACCGTCAGCGAGAGCGTGCCGTTTTCTGCGCTAATGGTGCCGTCGTTGTTGCCGGTGAGATGGGTCAGACTTGCATCGAGCACACCGCCCAGCAGCTTGCCACCCGAGTTTTCCAGATCCTGTGCGGTCAGTTTAAGGCGATCGTTGCCTTGAATCAGACCCTGGCTGTTATCAATGTCTGCGCTGGTGATGACAGTGTCAGCGGACGAAATCGTTCCCTGAGTATTTTCGAGCGCGCCGCGGCTGGTCATCTCAATGGTTTTACCGGTGAGACTGGCGTTGCGGTTGTTGATGCGTTGGGCAGCGACAGACAGTTGAGTCGATGCTTGTACCTTACCGTCGTGGTTATCCAGATCCTGCGCCAACGCCAGCTCGACAGCGCCGTTTTCGGCACTGATCACACCTTTGGTGCTGTTATCGAGGCGCGCCGCCGTGATCCTCATTTGATCAGCCGCCAGCGTACCGCCCCGATTGAGCAATTCGCCTCCTGACACTGCCAATGTGGTTTTCGCCTGAATTTTGCCTTTGCCGTTGTCCAGCCGTTCACGGGCGAAAACCTTGGCTTCGCTCTCACTGGCGCCGATCAGGCCGCGGCTGTTGTCGATCTGGCTAGCCTCTATGTCCAGTTGCCCGGCAATGATTTTGCCATCGGCGTTCTGCAGCTCTCGGGTATTAAGCTTGAAACTGCCGCCGGCCACTTCGATACGGCCCTGACGGTTGTCGAGACTGTCGACCGACAGCGTCGTCAACTGTCCATCGGCAAAGCGGATCAGGCCGTCGAGGTTGACGATCGCCGGGGCACTAAACGCAAGAACGGTTTCCCCATAAATGCGTGCATTGAGGCCTTGGTTGACCAGTCGAGCCGCGCTCAAAGTAACGTTCTGTGCCTGGATGATGCCGTTCTGGTTATCGAGCACACCAGCAGCGGTAACGTTCAGGGAACGGCTGGCCAACACACTGCCGCTGTTGCTCACGGAATCGCTGTTGATGGACAGATCGCCGTTGGCATTCCGACTGTTGTCGGGGCTGACCCCGGCTTCGATCACCCCGTTGTTGGTTAACTTGCCGCCGCTGGTCAGGTGCACGCTATCGCGGGCGGCAAAGCTCTGGTGGTTGACCAACTGCTCAGCAGTCTGCACCGCCAGTTGCGTGCCGGCATAAACGGGGCCTTGGGCATCAAGACTTTTAGCCATGATATCGACGGCACTGCTGGCGGTAGCTTTGGCCATGCTCAACTGGCCATTGGCGTCGATCTGAATATCGCCAGCGCTGGCCGCCAGTTCACCTGCCAGTTTCACACCGACACCCGCCTCGGTACCGACCAGTTTGATCGTCCCGGCGTACATGCCGCCAAGCGCCGAAGAATCGATGGCCAGTTGCGGTTTGGCGCTGCCGTCATCGGCGCGCGCGGTGGCGGTGAGCGTATCGACGTTGACGTCGTTGCGCCCAGTGGTGATGTTCAGGCGTCTTGCGTGAATCTGCGCATTGATCTGCGCGCTGCGGGTGATGATTTCAAAGCTGTCGACAGCGCTCGCATCCAGACCTTTGCCATCGATGGAAACGTTGCCCTGATCGACCTGAAAACGATCCAGCCGCCCCCCGCCATCAAGTACCGGTTTACCGGTGGTCAAGGTCACGCGCGGCGTGTTGATAAAGCCGCAACCGTTACAACTGATGCCGTACGGGTTGGCAACGATCACGCGGGCCGATTGCCCGGCAACTTCGGTATAGCCGCGCAATTGGCTCGGACTTCCGCCGTTGACTTCGTTGAGAATGGTTTGTGCGGCGACCCCACGCAGATTCTGGTTGCCGAGAATGATCCCGCCCATCTGCGTGAGTTGAGTGCGACTTGTCGCGTTGTTGAGGATGACGCCTTGGGCGTCAACGTTGTAATCGTGAAACTGGTTGTGCGACAGGCCCGCGCCATTGGGCGCGGCGATATTGACGATCGGCACGCCATTGCCGGCGCGGTCAAGCGTGGTGCCCGGCGCGTTGACCACGATCCCGTCTGCCTGCGCCCACATCGGTTGCCAGAACATGACGTTGGCCAACAGAAACGCGAGACCGCGTTTCGGCATACCAAGGAAGTGTTCGTGGTTTTTTACGGCAGCAGAAGGCTGACTGGCCAGGAAGGCCAGTTGGCGAATAAACATAAAAGAATCTCGGATCGGGCAGGTATTAGAGGAAGAAATCCAGGCGGAAATAGATCGGCGCTTCACGCTCGGTCAGCACATCCGGACGTTCGAGGGAGTGAGCAAAGGTCACGCTGGCAGCCACATGCTCGCCACGGGCGAACAGTTCCAGCGAGTTGCTCGACATGCGCCCGTGCTGATCGCCGTTGTAGCGGTCGCCGCGAATCACGCCCTGGTCGTAACCGAGGCTGGTGCCGTATTCAGCGAACACCGGGCGCAGCCATTCGACGTTGATCGGACGGCTCCAGCGCAGATCGTTGCGCCAGTAGCCGCCGCTGTCGCCGGACAGCGATTGATCCTTGTAGCCACGGATCGACGACAGCCCGCCCAGGCTGGTGCGTTGTGAACTGAACAGCACGTCTTCGCTGCGCTGGCCGGTCATCAGGCTGCTGAAGGTGAAGGATTCGCCCCACACCTTGAACGGTTGCAGGTAGCTCAGGGTCGCGGTGTATTTGCGGTAGCGTGCGTCCGGTTCGCCCGGGCCCGGATCGTGGCTGCCCTGCGCGTCGAACGCGCCGATGCCTTCCTGCATGCCGGCATCGAAGTTGACGAAGGCGCTGCCGATGCGGCGACCGTGGTTGAAGCCGAACTGCGCTTCGCTGATGCGGTTGCTGCTCAGCTTGAGCTTGCTGTCTTCGATGTAGTTGTTGGTGCGCAGGTAGGACAGGCCGGCGCTGAGCGAGGTCTTGCTCACCGAGTCGCGATGGATCACCCGTTCGGCGCGCAGCTGATGGTTTTCGCTGTCGCCGGTCTGCTTGAAGTTGTAGCCGTTGGCGGCGATCTGCGAGCGGTAGTCACTCTGGCTGTAGGTGTAGCTGAAGTTCCACCAGCCCCACGGCAGGTTGTAATTGAGCATGGCGTTGCTGGAGGTGTGCTGGTGGTCGGTCATTGCATCGTGACCGCCGCGCAGGCTCAACTGATCGGCCAGGCCCAGCGGGCTGTCCCAATCGAAAGTGGTGCCCCACTGCTGTTCACCGGTGCTGCGCTGGCCGTCGTTGCTGCGCGACAGTCCGGCACGCCATGGCTTCTGCGGCGTATTGGTGACCAGCACCTCACTGCCGCCGACGTTCTTGCCCGGCGCCAGTTCCATCTTGGCCTGATTGGACGGCAGGCGATTGAGCTGATCGACCATCTGCTCGATCTCGCGCAGGTTGACCAGATCGCCGGACTTGCCGGGAAACGCCATCGCCAGCTCACGCTCGGAAAGCTTGCTGTTCTCGGCGCCCTTCATGCCTTCGAGCTTGCCTTCGACCACCAGCACTTTCAGATGCCCGCCAGACAGATCCTGCTGCGGCAGGTAGGCGCGGCTGGTGACCAGGCCTTTCTCGATGTAATGGTCGGTGATGACTTTCAGCAGCTCGTTGAGCTGCGGTACACCGAGGCACTGGTCGATGTAGGGCTTGAGCAGACGGGTTCTGTCGCTGTCGGACAGACTGTCGGCACCCTTGAGCTCGATGTCCTTGATCGGGAAACAACGGGTGTCGGTGGGCGCCGCTGGTTGCGCCGGACCGGCCTCTTTGCCGGGCAGATTTTTCAGGTCTTCAAGACGCCGCTGCTGCTCTTCGAGCAAGCGATTCTGGCGATCGCGGATCAGGTCGGTTTCACCGGGGGTGGGTGCAGCGAAGGCAATTTGAAGCGGAGACAGGCACAGCAAAGCTACGCACAACCTCGCCGCGAGGGCGGGTGGGTACATGTTCGATCCCTCGATACGGAATGACATCAAAATAGTGGCGCGATATTAGATGGCCATCATTTTGACGTCAAACAAATCGTATCGACCGTTTGTCGGGTTTGTATCAAGGAATGAACGAACGAAGCGGGTGCCAACGACATAAAAAAAAGGGGACATCCATTGTCCAGAAATGGATGCCCCCCCTTTTTATTCAGACCGACTCAACCGCGAATACGGTGCTCAGTGAACTCGTAGTCTTCCTGGCAATCGCCCGTAGGGTCCTTCGCCACACTGACGTAATGCACCGTGTCGGCATCGATCAGCGTGTAGGTGTAGATGTCGGGCAGGGGCACGCCGGCGGTTCGCAACTCGTTCTTGCCATTGGCCGCCTTCCAGATACCGTGTTCGGTCTGGATCGGCTGGGTCTGCTGGGCATCCCGGAAGAAAGTAATGTTGAAGGTGCCGTCAGGCTTGAAGTTGTTTTTCCAGGACAGGAACTGGCATTTGCCGGTTTCCGCCCGCACACCTTTCCATGAACCGATCAGGGATGGATCGTTGACCGGTTTGTTGGCGGCACAGCCACCCAGTGTTGCAGCCAGGACGATGAGAGCCAGGCAGAGATTGCGTTTCACTTGGTATTTCCTTTCTTCAACTGAATTCCATGCATCGCGTATGCAGGATCAACCTGCTACAGGAATGCGCTGCTGGGGTTGGGTAACGTCGTAGACGTGCTGCTCGCAGAGATCACCGGAGAACTGGAATTCCACCTGGTACACCTTGCCCTGTTGCGGAGTGAAGGCGCTTTTCAGCGGCCCACAGGTATAAATGCCTGCGCTCACCCGGCTGCTCGAATACCCCGAGACCTCAAACGGCTTGCCGGCATCGGCCTGTGCTTCCAGTTGCGGAAAGCGTTTGACCGTGGCGCTGTTGGCCACTTCGTTGAGTTTGGCGATCCAGCCGAACACCTTGCCACGACCGGAATCCACAACGGTGCCGAGCACTTCCATGCGGCGGTCGGGATCATCGGCGCGGCGAATGGAAAACTCCACCGGATAGGTGCCACCCGATGATTTCATGATGACTTTGGCGTGCTGGGCGTCCACCACCACCTGGTCTTGATGCAATTGGATGCCGTCTTTCAGCAGGCTGGGGGAAGAGTCACGCACATTGGAATGGCAGCCTGGCAGCGCGAGCAGCAGGGTCAACGTCACAAGCACACGTTTATTCACGCAGGAATCTCTATTGGGCAAGCAGGACGGGGAATGACATCAAAACAACGCCGCGATATTAGATGGCCATCATTTTGACGTCAAACCTATGTTGCAACCGTCTGTCAGCGTTCAACGCCTGTCTTCGTCGCCACCTCGTGCGGTGCAAGCAAGCGGCCATCAGCCGACATCAATTGCAGCTTGCGAATCGGCTGGCGATCTTTTGCATCAACCATCACCGAACCCGACTCACCCGGCGCATACAGGTGCTCCCCGCCCCACTGCGACAGCGCGACGATCACCGTCTGCAGGGCCTTGCCGCGTTCGGTCAGCACGTATTCCTTATAAGCACTGCCATCGGCGGCCGGCACCGTTTGCAGAATCCCCTGCTCCACCAGGGCTTTGAGCCGGGCGCTGAGCATGTTCTTGGCGATGTCCAGATTCTTCTGAAAATCACTGAAGCGGCGGATGCCCTCCAGCGCATCGCGGATTATCAGCAGCGACCACCAGTCGCCGATCAGGTCCAGCGTACGGGCGACCGGGCAGGCGTTGCCGTGCAGGCTTTTGCGCTTCACAGGGTGTTTCTCCATCAAAACCGGCGTGTGGTTGCATCTTACAACTGTGACGCTGGAAAAGAACCACACCGCCCTGCCCGGCAATTCAGCACTTGCGTACAAGTGACGGCAGCGATTTGCGCCGATAGTGATCGGCGGCCATTGCGGCATCCGGCCTTCCTGAACGATTGCCCACAGCAAGGAGTTTCCATGAGCACATTCACTACCGATGACGGCACACAGATCTATTTCAAGGACTGGGGCAGCGGCAAACCCGTGTTGTTCAGCCATGGCTGGCCGCTGGATGCCGACATGTGGGAATACCAGATGGAGTACCTGAGCAGTCGCGGCTATCGCACGATTGCCTTCGACCGCCGTGGTTTCGGGCGCTCCGATCAACCGTGGAGCGGCTACGACTACGACACCTTTGCCGATGACATCGCGCAGTTGATCAAGCACCTCGACCTGCGCGATGTCACGCTGGTGGGCTTCTCCATGGGTGGCGGCGACGTCAGCCGCTACATCGCCCGCCACGGCAGCGAGCGCGTTGCCGGGCTGGTGCTGCTCGGGGCGGTGACGCCGCTGTTCGGCAAGAAAGCCGACTACCCGCAAGGCGTCGACCACTCGGTGTTCGACGGGATCAAGGCCGGCCTGCTCAAGGATCGCGCGCAGTTCATCGCGGATTTCGCCGCGCCGTTCTACGGCACCAATCAGGGGCAGAAAGTCTCCGACGGCGTGCTCACACAAACCCTGAACGTCGCCCTGCTCGCCTCGCTGAAAGGCACCGTGGATTGCGTCACCGCATTCTCGCAAACCGACTTCCGTCCGGACATGGCGAAGATCGACGTGCCGACCCTGGTCATCCACGGCGACGGCGATCAGATCGTGCCGTTCGAAACCACCGGCAAGCAGGCCGCCGCCCTGATCAAAGGCGCCGAACTGAAAGTCTATGCCGGCGCCCCCCACGGTTTTGCCGTGACGCACGCCGAGGCGCTGAATGAAGACCTGTTGGCTTTCCTGAACCAATAAAGCCCCACGCTGACCGGGAACAGTCCCGGTCAGCGCACGTTGCGATACAACATCAGCCGCGCGCTTTCGTGCAGTCCCCGAGTCAGCTCCACCAGGCGCTGGAATTCCTCGGGGTTTTGCCCGGCGACGTTATCCAGCGGCGTGTTCGACGCCAAGTCATGCAGGGTCGGCGAGCTGCCGTCATGTTGCATCTGCAGGAGGAAATCCTTGGTCACGCCGCCAATCAGCGGGAACGTCCCCTCGCGCAACACCAGCGGCACCACACGCTCACCTTCCGGCGCCGGTTGCTGGACATCGCGGCCCATCGCGCCGTTGCTGAACGGCACGCCGGCCATCCCCGCCACCGTCGGCAGCAGATCCACCAGCCCCACGGCTTCCTCGATAACCTTCGGCGCCAGCAGCCCCGGGGCGTGAATCAGCATCGGCACATGATTGCTTTCCAGGCCCAGTTGCTCGAACGCCGGCGGCATGTGCGGGATCTGGCTGATGCGCGTGTTGTGGTCGCCGAAGAACACAAAAATCGTGTTGTCGTAATAGCCGCCAGCCTTGGCCAGCTCGATCAACTTGCCGATATTGAAATCCAGCAGGCGCACCGCGTTGTATTGCTCGACGCTGCGCGAACCGGCGGCCTGCACCTGCTCCAGGGACAGGTTGCTGACCTCGAAGCCGTCGTTGTCCTTGGGGATGGTGAACGGCCGATGGTTGCCCGAGGTTTGCACGTAGGCGAAGAACGGTCGGTCCTTCGGCAAGTCGCGCAGGATGCGGTCGCTCTCCTTGAACAGATCCAGATCGGAGATACCCCACACGTCCACCAGCGGCGAACGCCAGTCACTTTCCTGATACAGGCGCACGCCGTCGATGCTCTGCTGGATCAGCGCATTGATATTGGCCCAGCCGGCGTTGCCGCCAATCATGTAGAGCTTCTGGTAATCGGTGAACGCGTTGATCAGCGTGTGCTGACGGGTGATCAGAGGGTGGCGCGTCGCGGTCTCGCGGCGGGTTACGTCGGGAACGCCGGTGATGCTCGCCCACACGGTTTTCGCGGTACCGGTGACCGGCACATAGAAGTGTTTGAAGAACCAGCTTTGGGCCGCCAATTGATCGAGGTTTGGCGTCGGGTTCAACGGATTGCCGTAGGCGCCGACGGCACTGGTGCCCAGCGATTCGAGCATGACGAACATCACGTTCGGCGTGCCCTGCAGCCGATACGGCTGCACGCCTTGCTGACGCTCGAAGTTGAGCGATTGCGGGTCCGGTCGATCCACGCCCAGATAGCGGGCAATCAGCGGATAGTGCTCGCGCACCTGCGCCTCATCGAATTGCGCCTGCCCGGTTTTCAGCGTGTCGTACAGGAACAGCACCGGGTTCAGACCGACCGCGGCGATTTGCGCGTTACCGGAAAAGAACGCATCGCTCCAGCGCAGCGGCACCGGGTTTTCCAGGTTGAGATTGTCGACACGACCGAGCAGCGCCAGCAGCACCACGACCACCCCCAGCCCGGTGCCGAATGCCAGCGATGGACGCCGGATAACCTTGGCTTCACGGGCCAGTGTCAGCCGTTCCAGCTTCAAAAATCCGTAGAACCAGACGCCCAGCACCGCCAGCCAGCCGAGGGCGATCCACAGCACCGGATAGGTTTCCCAGACCATCTGCTGCGAGATCTGCGCGTCTTCCAGGTAACGCAGCACCGTGGCGTTGATCCGCACGCCGAGATAGGCGTAATGACCGAAATCGATGATGTACAACAGGCCAATCGCACCGAGCGCCAGCAGCCAGTAAACCCGTGCGACCCAGCGCAACCACGGCAACCGCGTGAGGTTCCAGCGCGGTAGCCAGGCCAGCAGTCCCAGCGGAAGGATCAGCAACACGGCGAGGCGCAAGTCGAAACGCAAACCGATGCCCAGGGTTTCGCGCAGTGCCGGGTTATCGATGAACTCGCTGGGCGCGATCCCGGAAAACCCCAGCACGAACACCAGCCTGAGCACGGCAAACAACAAAAACGCCAAACCTGCCGCACCCACGCCGTAGCGCAGGCGTCGCGATTGCAACCAGCCCATCATTGACCTCAGTGTCGTTGGTTCAAATAGAAGATGTCGCGCCGGCCGGTGCGGCTCGCAGCAGACGCCAGACCTCACGGATGCACAGCGCTGCAGCGGCGATCAGGCAGTAACCCAGCAGCAGCGGGTCGATCAGGTAATCCCAATAGTTTTCCGAAGCCTTGAGACGCAAGGCGAACGCCAGCGTGCCCAGCGCGAGCATCGACACTGCCAGCGTGTTGCGCAGCCACAACAGCGCCAATGCCAGCAGACCGATACAGACGATCATCGGCCGGGGGTTGAAGCCCCAGCGGTACGGATCGAAATACGTCAGGCCCATCGTCGCCGGGTACAGCAGCGCGGCCAGCACGGTAAACAGCACCAGCACCTGCACCCGTGCCGACAATGTCTGCCGCTCGACCACGCCCAGTCGGACCAGACTGGCCCAGCCGAGCAACACCAGCGTGGTGATCGCCAGATCGTCGGTAACACTGCGCACATACGCCGCCAAGGGCAGCTCGTTGACCGGCACGAAGCTGACCACCGCCAGCAGCGGCAACAGCCACGGACGCCAGCGTTGGGTGCATTGCAACGAACCCAGCAGGACAAAACCGAGCAGGATGAACGTCAAATGGGCTTGCCAGAGAATCAGCATCACAGGCGCTCCTCCAGCCACGCTTCGTTGAAGCTGACATGTTTGATGAAGGTGTTATTCCACGAATACACCAGGTGATAGAGGCCATCGCTGCCGCGACTGAAGTACGGATACTCGTACTCGAAATCACAGCCCTGCGGCTTGCACACCCGGTAGTCCAGATTGCTCAGAAAGCGTTGCTCCAGCGGCAAGCGCCGGGCACCACTCGAAGCACGAAAGCCTTCGCCGATGATCGCCTTGTAGGCTTCGGGGGTGAACGGCTGGCCGAGCGGATCGGGTGACTGATCGAGCTCGATCACATTGCGCCAGTGGTTCAGGCTGGCATCGGTGCCATAGAGGCTGAGCTTGAAGCGCCCGTCCTGCAAATCATTCAGCGCCACCAGCAGCCCGTTGTCGTCGGTGCCGACTGCCGCGAGCGATGAATTAGGGTTGGCCGGTTCCAGCGGGTACGGCTCGCTCCAGGTCTGCCCGGCGTCCTCGGTGCGGCTGGCCAGCACGCGATGATGAGTGTCGCCGGCATAACGCAGCATGGCCACGGCACGCCGGCCATCCAGCGGCACAATGGTCGGCTGCAACGAATGTTTGCCACGGCTGATACGGAATTTGTCGATCACCGCGCCGTCGGCGCTCAGGTACAGGTACTCGGCGAATTTGCCCATGAACTCGTGATACACCGGCAAACCGATCGAGCCGTCGGCATGGAACACCGGCGCGGCGCGCACCAGCGTACTGATGTTGAAAAACGGTGAAGTGATCAGCTGTCGCGGCGCCGACCAGTTGCGCCCGACATCATCCGAAACCATCACGTTGATCGCACTGGTGGCCCAGCCGCCCACGGACACCGAGACATAGAACATCCACAACCGCTGATCCGGCGCGAGGGCAATCACCGGGTTGCCCAGTTTGCGGATGTAGCGCTGGGTGCCGTCGCGGGTCGATTCGCGGGTGGCCAGCACCTGCTCGGCGCCCCACTCCGCGCTGTTGGCATCGTAGCGTGCGGTGCGGATCTGCACGTCGGCGGCGCCCTCACGCGAACCGGCGAACCACACAGCCATCAGGTCACCGCCCGGCAGTGCGGTCACCGACGACGAGTGCACGAAATCATTCAATTGCGAGGAGACGAAGCGACTGCTGTACAGCGGCTCCGGTGCCTGCAGCGAGGCATCGACCGGCGGCGTCGCCACGGCAAACGGTGCCAGCACATGGGCCGGATGACTGCGCCAGGCTGCCCAGAAAATCAGGCTCACGGCCAGTCCGCCGAGGATAAGTTTCAAGCGATCGGGAAGCACACGCATAGTGGACTCACGGCAAAAACAGGATGGAGGGCAATCGGCAAAACATCCTTGTCAGCGCGGCAGATCGTCCGGCAAGCGGCGCCGGCGTCCCGTGAGCATCGACAACGGCAAGTTGTCGCGCAGCAGAAAACTTTCGAACAGCGCAGCGGCGATGTGCAGGCAGACCAGCACCAGCAGGATGTCGGTAGCGGTTTCGTGCACCTGCAACGGCCAGTCGGCGCCCCACAAGTCATCGACCTCTTCCATGGCCCAACCGCTCACGCCAGCGGTGAACATTGCCAGCAGCATCAAAATCATCACCAGCGCACCCATCGGCGAATGCCCAAGACGATGCTCGGGCCGTCCGGCAATCAACGAGCGCGCATGGGCGAACAGCCGCGTCGGCGTCGGCCAGAAATCCGCCCAACGCGCACTGCGCGGCCCGACAAATCCCCACACCAGCCGCACCAGCAGCCAGCCCATGGCGTAATAGCCGAGCCACACATGCCAGTCATCACCCGCTTCATTGAAGAAGTAATTGGCGACGAAGACGCCCGCGATGGACAGATGAAACAGCCGCACCACGGGGTCCCACAGGCGCACGGACGTGCTCGGCATCAGCCCTTGATCTCGGTTTTCACCGCTTTGCCGCTGACCGGGTCGTGGTAGATCTCGACCTTGCGCTTGTCCTTGTCAAAGCCATAGATCTCGTAGCAGTTGCCGTCGGTGACCTTGAACTTGCTGATCTCGTAGCCCTGGGCCTTGAGTTGTTCCTGAAAGGCTTTCTGGTCTTGCCATTGCGAGCGTTCGGCGGTGGTGCATTGCGGGCCGGCGACGGCCAGCGGGCTGGCAACGATGAGGGACAACAGCAGAAGTTTGCGCATGGAAACACTCTCGCTCGATGAGGAAGGCCTCACTGTGCAAAAGCAACCTTAGTCGAAGCTTAGTTGGCAACGAGTCGTTACATCTTTCCCGTCGGGTCAGCTGCCACAGCTGGCTGCACAGCGGCATGATGCCGCCGGTCAACCGCCGTGTTTCCTCAAGAGAATCCGTTATGCGCCTATTGCTGGTCGAAGATGATCGCGCCCTCGGTCAAGGCATTCGTGTTGCCCTCGGCAGCGAAGGCTACACCCTCGACTGGTTGCAGGATGGAGTCAGCGCCCTGCACGCCCTGCGCAGTGAGAGCTTCGACTTGCTGCTGCTCGACCTCGGTCTGCCACGGCTCGACGGCCTGACGCTGCTGCAACGCTTGCGCGGCGAGCAACAGGATTTGCCGGTGCTGATCCTCACCGCCCGCGACGGCACCGCCGAACGCATCGCCGGGCTGGATGCCGGCGCCGACGACTACCTGATCAAACCGTTCGATGTCGATGAATTGAAAGCGCGCATCCGCGCGTTGCTGCGCCGCAGTCAGGGCCGTGCGCAACCGGTGCTCGAGCATGCCGGCGTGTGCCTTGATCCAGTCACGCAGCAGGTCACCTGGCACGGCACCGACGTGGTGGTGACGCCGATGGAATATCAACTGCTGCATCAACTGATGGCCCGCCCCGGCAAGGTCGTCACCCGCGAACGTCTGTCCCGGGCGCTGTATGGCTGGCAGGACCGGGTCGAGAGCAACACCCTTGAAGTGCTGATCCACAACCTGCGCAAAAAACTCTCAAGCGAGTTGATCCGAACGGTGCGCGGGGTCGGTTACGTGGTGGAGCTCAAGCCATGATTTCCATACGTGCGCGGATTCTGGTGCCGGTGCTGATTCTGGTATTGATCGGCGATCTGCTGATTAGTTGGCTGGTGCTGCGCGACAGCCACCATGAAATCGAAGAGGTCTACGATGCCCAACTGGCGCAAAGTGCGCGCTTGCTGCAAGGCGTGCTGGCCCAGCGCGCGCCGGGCGACAACGACTGGAGCCGGCTCTATCAGGCCTTCGATAAAGCGATGAGCCGGGTCGGCGACGGCGAGGCTGCGCACCCGTACGAAACCCGTCTGACCTTCCAGGTGTGGCGCAGCGACGGCCAATTGCTGGTGCGCTCGGCCGAAGCGCCGGAGCTTGCCGCACCGCCCACCACCCTCGGCTCCCATGACCTGATGGAGAACGGCCGCGACTGGTGTGCGTTCCTGCTCAAGGATCCGCAACAGGGGCTGCTGATCTGGGTCGGCGAGCGTGACGACATCCGTCAGGACCTGATCGAGCGCATCGTCGGCCACACGGTGTGGCCGAGCCTGATCGGCGTCCCGCTGCTGGCCGCGCTGATCTGGCTGACCATCGGCTGGGGCCTGCAACCGCTGCGCGCGATGGCGCAGAGCATTCGCGGACGTGACACCGAAACCCTGAAACCGCTGCACCTCAGCCCTCTGCCTCACGATCTGGAGCCGATGCAGACCGCGCTCAATCGTCTGCTGCAACAGATCGACAATCTGCTGGCCCGGGAGCGGCGCTTCATTGCCGACGCCGCCCATGAGCTGCGCACACCGTTGGCGATTCTGCGGATCCACGCGCAAAACGCGCAACTGGCGGCGACCCCGCAACAACGCGAAGAAGCGCTGGAGTATCTGGTCAGCGCGGTGGATCGGGCGACGCGTATCGCCAGTCAATTGTTGACCATGGCGCGCATCGAACCGCACCTGGCCAATCCCGAAACCCGCACCGTGGAACTGACCGAACTGGTGCGCGAAGAACTCGCCGAACTGGCACCGCTGGCCCTGGAAAAAGACGTCGAACTGATCCTCGACAGCGACCACCACTGCCCGGTCGACACCGACCCGGTGGCCCTCGCCATCGCCTTGCAGAACCTGGTGACCAACGCGCTGAACTTCGCCCCGCCGGGCAGCGAGGTGCGGGTCCAGGTGCAACCGCAGGCGGGCGGCACGGTGTACATCAGCGTCGAGGACGCCGGCCCCGGTATCAACGAGCAGGAATACGCGCGGCTGTTCGAGCGTTTCTACAGCCATGGCCACGGTAACGGCGCGGGACTGGGGCTGGCGATCGTGCAGATGATCGTCAGCAAGATCGGCAGCACGCTGCAGCTGTACAACCGGCCGCAGGGCGGGTTGTGTGCGCAGTTGCGGATCAATGAGGAGCGCTGAGCTGACAGGTTCGAGCGTAACTCCGTGTGAAGATATCTGTGGCGAGGGAGCTTGTCGAATCGTCGCACCGTCCCGCTGGACTGCGCTGCAGGCCTTCTGCTGTTCGACAGAAGAAGGGCCGCTGCGCGACCCAGCGGGAGCAAGCTCCCTCGCCACAGAGTCTGGTGTTTATCGATCGCCTCGATGCTTTTGACAAAATTTTCATGTTTGCCCAAATAAGATCCGCAGCCTCGTTGGGGAGTAGCCTGTTTCCGAGTCCCTCGGAAGCGTTCGTATCAACACTCTCGGCAACATGCCGTGGTACGAACACCTTTTGGTTGGTGAGACCGACGACACATCCATGCCTAAAGTCGGGCGTGTGGTTGTGTCGTTGACTCATAGCCCGACTGGAAGTGTGCCCCCGTGAATCCTGTTTCCCTCATATTCCTCGCTCTGGCCATGTCCACGGACGCGTTCGCCGCGGCCATCGGCAAAGGCTCCAGCCTGCACAAACCACGTCTGACCGAAGCACTGCGCACCGGCCTGATCTTCGGCGTGATCGAAGCCATCACCCCGATCATCGGCTGGCTGATCGGTCAGGCCGCCACCCGTTGGGTCGCCGAATGGGACCACTGGATCGCCTTCACCCTGCTGCTGATTCTCGGTCTGCACATGATCTACAACGGCCTGAAACACGAAGACGAGGAAGAAGAAAAACCCGGCCAGCATTCGTTCCTGATTCTGGCAGTCACCGCGTTCGCCACCAGCATTGACGCCCTCGCAGTCGGCGTCGGCCTGGCGTTTGTCGACGTGAATATCTGGGTGGCGGCAGCGGCCATCGGCGTGGCAACCATGACCATGGTGACCATCGGCGTGATGCTTGGCCGGGTACTCGGAGCGGTGGTCGGCAAGCGTACGGAAATTGTTGGTGGCGTGGTGCTGATGATCGTCGGCGCGACCATTCTGTACGAGCACTTGTCAGCCTGATTCAGGCGCGGATCAGCGCCGCCAGTGTCATCGCGTTGCCCAACGCGGCGCCACTGGCGGTGTTGTCGAAAATGCACCAGACGCTGGCGCCTTCAGCAGCGCAGAGCCGCATGTCCTGCGCCAGCTGCTGCAGATAAGGCAACTCATAAGCACTGTGATAAATCCGTGGCGCGCCATGCAGTCGCCAATAGCGCACACCCGCCCAGCCCTGCGCTGAGCCGTCGGTACTGATTCGCGATGGATCGACCACCACCTGGGCGATACGATAAGCGTGCAGCATCGGCGCCGCCGTCACCCACGATTCATGCCGTGGCTCAAGCACCACGTCACCGGCGAAGCGTTGGCGCAACGCCACGAAAAACGCCTCTGCACGTGCCGGTTCAAAGACCAGCGACGGCGGCAGTTGCACCAGCAAACACCCCAGCCGATCGGCCAGGCCTTCGCACTGCCCGAAAAACTCATCCAGCGCCTGCTCACAGTTCTGCAAACGCAATTGATGGGTGATCTGCTTAGGCACCTTCACCGAAAAACGAAACCCCGGCGGCACCGAATCCGCCCAGCGAGCATACGTCTCGCGCCGATGCGGGCGATAGAACGAGCTGTTGATTTCCACGCAGTCGAACCGCGCCGCATAACGCTGCAGATGCGTGCCCTCGGCCGGAAACTGCGGCCAATACTCACGCCCCAGACTCCAGCCTGCGCAACCGATGAACATCAAAAAAACACCTTCGCCGCTTCACGCATGAAAATCTCCACGGTCTTCGTTCACAAATTTGGGGTACGACAAAATACCTGTGGGAGCTGGCTTGCCAGCGAAGGCGTCGACACATCCACAATCGCTGCGCCTGACACACCGCCTTCGCGAGCAAGCCCGCTCCCACAATTTCGGCGGCGTTCACAGCTTGGGGGTACGACGAAACACCTGTGGGAGCTGACTTGCCAGCGAAGGCGTCGACACATCCACAACTTCTGCACCTGACACAGCGCTTTCGCGAGCAAGCCCGCTCCCACAGGTTTCAGCGGCGTTCACAGATTTGGGGCACGGCGAAGCTCCTATGCGGTTATTTTTTGCCGGGGAGGACGCTCGCCAGCACCTGCTTGGCGGCTTGCACGATGACGCCCGCCTCGTCCGGGTCGCCCTTGAGCAGGGTCGTGGCAAATTTCTTCGCCTGTTGGAGCGTGATGTGCGGCGGCAACGGCGGTACGTTGGGATCGGTCTTGAACTCGATCAGCACCGGCACCTCAGAAGCCAATGCCTGCTCCCAGGCGGCGGCAACGTCCTCTTCGCGGTCGACGAAAATCCCTTTCAGGCCGATGGAAATGGCGAACAGGTGATACGGCACATCGGGGATGCTCTGCGAGGCTTCGAACTTCGGATCGCCCTCCATCACTCGTTGCTCCCAAGTGACCTGATTCAGATCCTCGTTGTTGAACACCGCGCAGATCCACTTCGGACTGTCCCACTGGCGCCAGTATTTGGCGACGGTGATCAGCTCGGCCATGTTGTTCATCTGCATCGCGCCGTCACCCACCAGGGCAATCACCGCGCGCTCGGGATGGGCGAACTTGGCGGCAATCGCGTACGGCACGGCAGCCCCCATCGAAGCCAGTCCGCCGGACAGCGAACACTGCATGCCCCGGCGAATTTTCAGGTCACGGGCGTACCAGTTGGCGCAGGAGCCCGAATCGCTGGTGATGATTGCCTGATCCGGCAGGCGCGGTGACAGTTCATACACCACCCGCTGTGGATTGATCGGTGTGGCTTTGGCCATAGCACGCTTTTCCAGGGTCTTTTCCCAGCTGCCGCGCCAGCCTTCGATCTTTTTGCGCCACTTGCGCAAGGTCTTCTGTTCGAGCAACGGCAGCAACGCGGCAAGGGTTTCTGCCGAGTCGCCAACCAGATTGACCTCCATCGGATAACGCAGGCTGAGCATGTCGGGTTGCAGGTCGATCTGCACGCCGCGCGCCTGACCTTCCTTGGGCAGAAATTCGGCATAGGGGAAACCCGAGCCAATCATCAGCAAGGTGTCGCATTCGTTCATCATCTTGTAGCTCGGTTCGGTGCCCAGCAGACCAATGCTGCCGGTGACCCACGGCAAATCGTCCGGCAGCGCAGCCTTGCCGAGCAACGCCTTGGCGACCCCGGCACCGAGTTTTTCCGCGATGGCGATCACTTCATCCGTCGCCTGCAACGCGCCGGCGCCCACCAGAATCGCAACCTTTTCACCGCTGTTCAGAACGTCGGCGGCGCGCTGCAGATCCGCCTCGTAGGGCAGCACTTTCGGCTTGGTGTAACCGACGCCAGAGTGCGCGGTGCCATGCGCCCGCGCCGGTGGCTCGTACTCAAGATCCTGCAAATCATTGGGCAGGATGATCGCTGTTACGCGCCGCTCGCCAACCGCTGTGCGCACGGCGCGGTCGAGCAAATGTCGTACTTGCGACGGCGCCGACGCCTGCTGCACAAAAGCCCCGGCCACATCCTTGAACATCGAGACCAGGTCCAGCTCCTGTTGGTAATGGCTGCCGAGTGCGGTGCGCGCCTGCTGACCAACAATCGCCAGCACCGGTTGGTGATCCATGCGGGCGTCGTACAGCCCGGTAATCAAGTGCGTAGCGCCGGGGCCTGAAGTGGCAATGCACACACCCAATTCGCCGGTGAACTTGGCGTGGGCCGAAGCCATGAACGCGGCCATTTCTTCGTGCCGGGCCTGAACGAATTCGATCTTGCCATTGGCTCGGGCGAGCGCGCCGAACACGCCATTGATGCCGTCTCCCGGATAACCAAAAATCCGCGTGACGCCCCATTGGCTGAGCCGCTCAACCAGAAAATCTCCCACTGTCGTCGTCATCTCGTTCCTCGCCTGTCACCGATGCATGAAGCCTTCCCGGCGAAACATCCGCCGGGAAGTACAAGGGTCTGGACAGCCGGGAAGAGCGCGAAGTTTCGATTGTTTTTATTGCCGAGCCGCCCCAAGGGCGAGTGGTTCAACTGGTAGCGGGCATGGGTGAAGGCCAATCGGCCTCGTCGATCTGTTCAAGGCTCAGGTGCGCCGTCTCCTTCAGAAGAAACGAGCATAGCGCCACGATACCCAGCGCGATCGCGCCGTAAACCGCCACCCCGAAGGCGTTGTGGTTGTTCGCGATCAAGATCGCCGTCGCTGCACTGGAAGCGGTCCCGCCGCCCAGTGCCGCACCAATCTGATAAGCCGCCGACATCCCCGAATAACGCATGTGCCGCGGAAACTGTTCAGCCAGAAACGCCGGAATAGGCCCCTGCGTCGCGCCCATGAACGCACCGATAGAGATATAGGCAGCGGTAGAAATCAGCAGACTCTTGAGGCCGACCAGCGGGAAAAACGCAAAGAAGCCGAGAGCCATTATCAGCGCGCCGAGGATCATCACCTGGCGGCGGCCGATCCGGTCGGACAGCAAGGCAAACAACGGCGCGGTGATCACGATGGCGATCGACAGCGACAAGTCGAATACCAGCGCATCGGTACTGCCATAGCCCAATTGCGTGGCATACGACAGAAAGAACGTGCTGCCGATATAGGCGATGGTCACATAGCCGAAAGCGATACCGGTGCACAGCAGCATGGCTCTGGGCCGTGCGCGCAGCGCTTCGAGCAACGGCATGCGCACGTGCGCCTGCGGTTCGGCGGGTTGTTCGAGCGGTTTGTGCAGGCGCGCATACAGACCGATCAGCACCAGCACCCCACCGAGCCAGAATGGAATGCGCCAGGCAAATCCGGCCAGGTCATCGTGTGATGCGACACTGACAATCGCGAACACTCCGGCCCCGAGAATCCCGCCGATACCGATGCCCATGCTGGTGAAACTGCCCCACAGACCACGACGCCCGGGCGGCGCCGACTCGATACCGAACAACGCCGCGCCACCCCACTCGCCACCGGCGGCAAAGCCCTGCACCAGCCTGAGCAGCACCAACAACACCGGTGCGCCAGCGCCGAGGGTGGCATAGCCCGGCAGGCACCCGATCAACAGCGTGCTCAAACCCATCAGCAGCAGCGTGATCACCAGCATTTTCTGCCGGCCGAGTTTGTCACCGTAATGCCCGAACACCATGCCGCCAAGGGGCCGGGCGAAGAACCCGGCGCCAAAGGCGCCGAACGCCACCAGCGTCGCGGTCAGCGGAGCCATCTGCGGAAAGAACACTTTGGGAAACACCAGCGCGGCGGCGGTGCCGTATATCACGAAGTCATAGAACTCCAGGGCGGTGCCCATGCCGGAGACGAAAAACGTCCTCAGCGCTGACGGGGAACCGCTCTTGCGATCAATCTCGGTAGCCATGTGCATTGCTCGTTTTGTTTTTATTGGAGGCCGTGATTCAGAAACGCAGATGGCCGTTTCGGGCGAGCTGTTTGGGGTTGCCGGCGGCGTATTCGAGGACGCTGTTCTCGGTGTCGATGCCGATGGTCAGCAGAGTCTCCCAGCGTTCGGTCGCCGGCATGCTCAGATCCGGGTGGAAGCAGATCGGAGCGTCGTCACCCGCCTCGCCGCACATGGCGTCTGCCCGATGGCTCAGGTTGCCACTGGCCATGTTTTGCAGCGCCGCGTTGACGTGGTCGAAACGCGCGTAAGTCGTCGAGGCATCGGGGGTACGCTCGCCGAGGCTCAGTTCGGGATCGAGAAAGTGGTTGGTGTGGGTGATCCAGCCCTCGGCATCGGGCCGCACCACTGCAGTGAATGCGGGCGACATTTCAATGCTCACCGCACGCGGGCTTGAGTCCTCGCGGGAGAACACGGTCAGCACCGTGGAAGCGCTGACCCGCGCTGAACGCGCCAGCGCAATCGCTTCGTCAACGCTGCTGGCTTCTTCAAGGATGCGCCGGGCAATCGCATGCACCGGCACCCCGGCAGATCCATTGTCGCTGGCGTGATGCAGGATGTTGAAGTGCAAGCCCAGCCCGGCGCTGTTGACGCCGATCTTGCCGAGCATGCCGAACTCGGTGAACAGTTTGACCGTCATGCCTGCGGCCGTAGTCAGTTGCAGAATCAGCCCGTTGGGCACCAGCGAATCGTGCCAGTCCCAGGTCTGGATGCTGCGCGGCGGCAATGCGCCGTTGGGGGCGAACACGGCGGTCGAGCACTCGCCTTCGGTGGACGCCGGCATTACCGCGAGAATCTCGGTACGGGCATTCAGGCTGGCGAGCTGCCAAAGCGGCACCCCAGCACCTTCAGCAGTGGCGACGAGCTCTTCGGCGAGGCTCGGGCACCAGCCTTGGAGGGTTTGCAGACTGGCTTCACCGATGGCCTGCACCTGTGCCAGGGGAACACCGACCTGATTGAAGAAATCCAGATAGAGCGCCACCGTCTGGCGGATCTGCGCGGCCCAGGTAGTGCCAATCTGCTGCCCGCGAATCTGCGGGTTACGGGTGTCGGTGACGAAGCAATGAACATTCACGAAAAGATTTCCTTGTTGTCGTTTTGAAGGGCTGCCGTCACGGTTTACGGCGGTAGATTTCGCGACCGGCGAACCAGGTGTTGAGCACCTGGGTGTCGCGCAGAGCGGCGGGCTCGACCGTGAACACATCGCGGTCGAGGACGATCATGTCGGCCTGCTTGCCGGGCTTGAGCGAACCGATCTGGTCTTCAAGGCGCAGCACCTTGGCCGCGTTGAGGGTGTAGGCCTGGAACATGACCTGACGGTCGATGTCTTCGGCGGCGTTGAGCACGCCTTTCGGGCCTTTGCGGCTGACGGCCTGATAGATCGCCTTCCACGGCTCCGGGGTGGTGATCGGCCAGTCGCTGGCACCGGCGATGGTCGCGCCGTTCTTCAACAGCGAGCGCGCCGGATAGGTGTACATGAAGGCCATCGCGCTGACGTAAGGTTTGACCAGGTCCATGCTCGACTCATCGGCGGCAGCCCAGAACATCTGCATCGAGGCGATGACATTCAGCGCCTTGAAACGAGCGAACTCCTTGGGATTGACCATTTGCAGGTGAGTGATCGAATGGGCGATGCCACTCTGACGATCCTTGCGCGCCTGCTCGATGCCGTTAAGCGACTCACGCACCGCGCGGTCACCGATGGCGTGGATGTGCACCAGCCAGCCGCGCGCATCGGCAGCGCTGACCAGCTCGCCGAAGTGCACCGGCTCGATCAGCAGCTCACCGGTCTTTTTCGAGTTGCGGTACGGCTCGAGCATCGCCGCGCTTTGCGCCGGCACTTCGGCCACGCCGTCAGCGAAAATCTTGATCCCCGGCAAGGTCAGATTGCTGACTCCAAGGAACTGTTGGCGCACCTTGTCCAGCTCATCGAGGTCGGCCGGTCTGGCCTTGGAATCCGCCATCAACAGCGCCGCGACGTGGGCGGTGAGTTCGCCGTTTTCCGAGAGTTTTTTGTAGGTCGGCAACACACCGAGCGAGGTGTTGGTAACGTCACTGCCCGGGACTTCGTTGGCGAGCGGGTCCATCCATCCGGTGATCCCCAGGCTCTTGTAGTAGTTCAACGCCGCGCGCCCAGCGGCCAGCAAGGTGTCAGCGGTCGGCGGCGGCAGCAAGGCCTGCACCGGGTACAGTCCGGCATCGACGAGGAAGCCATCCGGGCTGCCGTCGGAGTGATGGCCGATGGTTGCCTGCTCTTCGCCCTTGAGCGTTTTAACTTTCTCTGCCGTGACGCCGGCGCGTTCAAGCATCGCCCGATTGGCCCAGCCGGTGTGCAGATCCCAGCCCAGCAGGAGGATCGGCTGGTTCGCCCATTCGCCCTGATTGAAACGCTGCTCGAGGGCGGCGATGTCGCTCCAGTAGGTCGACGGCAACCCGCCGACACTGAGGAAATCCCCACGCTGCGCCTTACCGTCCTGACGCCATTGGCGCAGGCGTTGTTCCAGTTGATCAAGCGGCAACAGTTGCCCGTCGAGGTTGGCCTGCAACATCTGCAGACCGCCCTTGATCGTGTGGGAATGCGAGTCGATGAAGCCCGGCATCAGCACTTTGCCGTGCAGGTCGATCACTTGCGTGGCCAGCGTCTTCAGGCGCATCACCTGCGCATCCGTGCCCACGGCAAGGATCTTGCCGTTCTCCACCGCGACCGCTTGCTGCAAGGGCTGGCCGGGTTCGGCGGTGTAGACCTTGGCGTCGTGCAGGATCAGATCGGCGGACGCCAGACTTTCCAGTGAGGCACAGGCCAGTGCCGATGACACCATCAGGGTCAGTAGCTGCTTCATGAGGCTTCTCGTTATTTTTGTTAGGCTGCGAGCAAGCCTATCCAAGCCTTGGCGATAACTGAATGCCACCTCGCGCACAACTTCTGTGCCCAGCAGGAATAGATCAATGGACAAGATGAGTGCCCTGACGATGTTCGTCGCCACCGCCGAACACGGCAATTTCAGCCGCGCCGCCGAGGTGCTCGGCAAGACTCCGTCGGCCCTGACCAAAGCCGTGGCGCAACTGGAAGAAGAGCTTGGCACGCGGCTGTTCGACCGGACGACCAGACGCATGGCGTTGACCGAGGCCGGACGGATTTATCTGGATGGCGCGCGGCAGGCGTTGATGCAACTGCAATTGGCCTGCGAGGGTGTCGAACAGCTCAGGCACGAATTGAGCGGCGGCCTGCGCATCACCGCACCGCCCTCCTTCGCCCCGGCGTTTCTCAACGACGTCTGCTGCCGCTTTCTCGACGCCCACCCACAGGTGCATCTGGAAGTCGACTTGAGTGACAGCTATGACGATCCGGTGGATGGCGGTTACGATCTGGCGCTGCGTGACGGCCCGATCGATCTGCCGGGCGTGATCGCTCAACCCATCGTCGAGAATCGGGTGGTGCTGTGCGCCAGCCCGACGTATCTGGCGCGCAAGGGGCAAGAGGTGTCACTGGACAACTATCAGCAGCACGACTGGCTGATCTTTCGTCACCCGCTGCTCAACCGGCATTTCTGGTGGGTCAAGCAAGGTGACCGGAGGATTCGCCTGACCCAGCCGAGTCCACGGGTGGCCAGCGACAATTACGACTTCCTGCTGGCCTGCCTGCTGAAGGGTCAGGGCCTGCAGTTTCTGCCGCAATGGAGCGCCGCGCCGTATCTGGCTAGCGGCGAACTGGTGGAAGTGATGCCCGAGTACTGGCGCGAGCCAAGCGCGTTCGGCCCGTGGATTTACGTGTTGTATCTGGCCCACCGGCGCAACACGCGCAAGGTCAAAGTGTTTATCGAATTCTTGAAGGCGCACTGGCGCCCACTGTCACAAGGGACGAATGAAAATGGATCTGCCACAGACATGGCGCCAGCGTTTCGCTGACACCCGCTACGAACAGCAAACCATCGGCGTATCCCGCGCCGATGTGTTCCGCCTGACGCCCGCCGGCTCAGCGCCGCTGTTCGTCAAATCGGAGCCGCGAATCAGCTTCTCCGAATTGCCTGGCGAAGTGCAGCGCCTGCGCTGGCTGGCGGAGCAGGATCTGCCAGCGGCGCGCGTGCTCGACAGCGTCGAAGAAAGCGAGCGCTTCTGGTTGCTGATGACCGCTGTACCGGGACGCGATCTCGCCAGCAGCGAACATCTCACGCCGCAGCAAATCGTCTCGCTGGCGGCGAATGCCTTGCGCACGCTGCATGCAATCGACATTGAAGACTGCCCATTCGATCATCGCCTCGACGCGAAAATCGCCCTGGCCCGAGAGCACCTGTTGGCCGGTTTGATCGACGAAGAGGATTTCGACGACTCGCGCCTCGGCCAAAGCGCCGAAGCGCTGTTCGAGCAGATGCTGGCCGCACGCCCGGACAGCGAAGACCTGGTGGTGACTCACGGCGACGCGTGCCTGCCCAACCTGCTCGCCGACCACGGTCGCTTCAGCGGTTTCGTCGACTGCGGGCGGCTGGGTGTTTCCGACCGTTTCCAGGACCTTGCACTGACAGCCCACAGCATCGCCTACAACCTCGGCGAGCAATGGGTGCCGGCATTTTTCGAGGCTTATGGGGTGCAACCGGATCTGCGAAAAGTCGCTTTCTATCAGTTGCTCGACGAGTTTTTCTGAGGCACGCATCAACGATGCGGATGCACCGTCAGCGCTACCAGTTTGATCACAATCGGCCGCACCACGAGGATGCAAAGGAAAGCCACCGGCATTGCCAGCTTGTAAGCGTGCAACGCATTACTCAGGTAGTCGTTATCAATCCCGGAATTGGCGGCGGTGATCACCAGCGACATCAGGAACGCCATGATCGTCGCCATGTACAACGCAAACACATAGGGCGTCGCTCGCGGCGACAGCTTGCGCCGACCGAGATATAAGGCATCGGTGGTGGTTCTTTGATTCATAGGGCTTTTCCATCCGTTGACAGGGAGTCGGCACCTTAGCAAAGCCGCCCTGCGCGCAACTAGACGGCCCGCCACAGGTACTTTATAAAGCACAACTTACGAATCAAACCCATGCGGCGGGACACGGATGAATCTGTTGGCGGCGATTGCCAGCTTTATCAAAGTGGTCGAAGCCGGCTCCATCGTCGGCGCCGCCAAGACGCTGGGTGTCAGTGCAGCAGCGGTGAGCCAGACCCTCAATCGCCTCGAAACGCACCTCGGCGTTCGCTTGTTGCAGCGCACCACCCGCCGCATGGCCCTCACCGAAAATGGTGCGCTGTATTACGAAAAGGTGCGACGCATCGCGGCTGATCTGGAGTCGGCGCAAAGTGCGATCGTCAGCGATGAAAGCGAACTGCAAGGGCGTTTGAGCATCGCCTCCACCAGCGCATTCGGCCGCCACGTCCTGGCGCCGTTACTCGCCAGTTTCGCCGCGCTGCATCCGCGCCTGCTGGTCGAGCTGTCGACCACCAACGGCAAGATCAATCACATCCAGGACGGCATCGACCTGAGCCTGCGGATCAAGCCGCAACTGGAAGACGGCATCGTCGCGCGCCGGATTGTTTCCCTGCCGTTCATCTTCTGCGCCGCCCCCGCCTACCTCGAACGCGCCGGCGTGCCGCAATCACCGCAAGACCTGCAACACCACGCCTGTCTGGCGTTCCGTTATCCATTGGACGGGCGTTTTCTGCGCTGGGGTTTCCTCCGCAACGGCGAGCACTACGACGCCCCGATCAACGCCACCGCCATCAGCGACGACATCGATGTTCTGACGCAAATGGCAGTCAACGGCGCAGGCGTTACGCGCCTGGCCGAATTCGTCGCCGCGCCTTATCTTGAGAGCGGTCAACTGGTGCCACTGTTCGACGATCTCCAAGGTGAGGCGCAGGCTTATGTCGAACCGATGGACATCTACGCCTGCGTGCAAGAGCGAGCGGCGATGACGCCGAAGGTCAGAGCTTTCATGGATTATCTAACTGAACACCTGAACAGACGCTGGCCGATGCAAGCGCCTTGAGCCGCGGCGCATACCGGCGTGCCGATCTGCTTAACTGGCTCATTGCAGCCTCTCAACTCAGGAGATCGGTAATGAAGCTCACCACTCCACTCACAGCAATCCTGATAGCAACCGCCCTTGCCGGATGCGCCGGTTCATCCGGCTCCAGCGTGAACCTGCCGTTGACCGCCACCCGTCAAAACACCGGGCAGATCGGCAATGTCACGCTGTCTGACTGGGGCCAGCAAACCAACTTCAGTTTCTTCATCAGCGGCGCGCCGAGCGGTGCCTCGCTGCCCTTGCGCCTATATGCCTTTATCAACAAGGGCAGTTGCCAGCAGCCGGGACCGGTGGCCTATGCGTTGAACGACAGGGTCAATACCGAACGACAGGCGATTCGTGGCTGGACGTTTTCCCGGAGCGCGCCGGTGGCCCTGTCGCCATTGCTATCCGGCAATTACTCCGTGGTAGTGCGCACGGCGGCGACCGATGGCAGCGTGGATATTTTTTGCGCGGACCTGCGTCAGGGCAGCATCACTAAATAGCGCCGGGCGAATCATCAGCCCCCTCAAACTGCCGGCTACAGGCGCTCATCTGCTGGGTGATCCACTCGCGGAAAACCATGGCATTGGTGCTCTGCTCAAAGGGTTGCGGCGATAACAGGCAATAACTCGAGCCGTCGCGAATGAAGCCGAAAGGCGCGATCAATTGGCCGGATTTGAGCTCGTCCTGAACCATCAGAAACGACGCCATGGCGATCCCTTGCCCCGCCAACGCCGCTTGAATGCACAGATAGAAGTGTTCGTAGTCGACCCGACTGACCTGCACCGTGATCATGTCGGCCAGTCGAAGCCAGTTATCCCACGCCTGTGGGCGCGTCTTGCTGCGCAGCATGCAGGCACCGCGCAAATGATCGCTTGCAGGACGACTGGACGGCACGCAGACCGGGCCGATCCACTCCTCACAAAGGGTCACCCCATGCACGGTCTCGTCCCAATGAAAATCGTCACGGCGGATCGCCAGATCCACCCCTGAACGAGCGAAGTCGATGGGCCCGCCGGCCGTCAGCAATTGCACCTGCAACTGTGGGTGTGCGCTGTGGAAGTCAGGCAAGCGCGGAATCAGCCATTTCATGGCGATGGTCGGCTCGCAGGACACTACCAGCACGTCATCGTGGACTTCGCGTTGCAGACGATAAACAGCGCTTTCCAACTGTTCGAACATCGGCGCGGTGACATTGAACAGCAAGCGCCCGGCGTGGTTGAGAAAGATCGCCCGATTGCGCCGCTCGAACAATTCCACGCCAATCGCCTCCTCCAGCAAGCGCACCTGGCGGCTGACCGCACCGTGGGTAACGTGCAGAAGCTCGGCAGCTTTTACAAAACTCTGGGTCTGGGCGGCGGTGTTGAAGAAGCGAAAGGCAGCCAATGGGGGAAGGTTCATATAGGCGATGATTTCTCACAGATTTTCGCGACTATAAATCGTTTTTTTTGCCGAAGATACTTCTCCATCATGGCGCCGCTCGAGTCCGCTAGAGCAGATTTGCATCAACCACTGTTGGTCGTTGGTACAGATCGAAGCTCGATATCTGTGAATTCGAGTAGCGCAAATATCGTCATGGAGAGAGCAGGAATGAACGAGTTGTTTCTGGTAATCGCGATCACCATTTTGGCCGTGATCAGTCCAGGGCCGGACTTTGCCATGGTCACCCGCAACAGTTACGCCTATGGCCGGCGAAGCGGTTTGCTGGCTGCGCTGGGCATTGCCTGCGGCGTGCAGGTTCATGTGTTCTACACCGTGTTCGGGGTGGCGCTGATCATTACTCAATCGCCGGTACTGTTCTGGATGATGAAGCTGCTGGGTGCCGGTTACCTGGTCTATCTGGGCATCAAATCCTTTACCAATAAATCTGTACTGACATTTGCCGAGGCGGGCGCTTCGGCACCCCGTGCCTGGAAGGTGTTCTGCTCAGGCTTTCTGACCAATGCACTGAATCCGAAAACCATGCTGTTCGTGGTGGCGGCGTACAGCCAGGTGGTGGAGCCAGGCAGTTCCCTGACAGCAAACTTCGCCTATGGCTTGTTCATGTCGTTCACTCACTGGGCGTGGTTCAGCCTGGTTGCACTGTTTTTTTCAACGGATCGATTACGCCGCCTGATGCTGGAAAAACAGCGGCTCATCGACAAGGTGATTGGTACCGCACTGATTGGTCTGGCGGCGTGTTTGATGATTCCCGGGGTTGCACAGTCCTGAGGTAGAGCGTTTATGCTGTCGAGTCTGATACCTGTCGAGGTATCCCTCGGCACACCCACGATGAGGCCCATTTCATGAGTAAAGCGCCCTACGTACCGCCCAAGGTCTGGAAACACGAAGCGCCGTCCGGCGGCCAGTTCGCCAATATCAACCGCCCGATTGCCGGGCCGACCCATGAAAAGACGTTGCCGGGGGGCAAGCATCCGTTGCAGCTGTATTCGCTGGCGACGCCCAACGGCGTGAAGGTGACCATCCTCCTGGAAGAATTGCTCGCACTGGGGCATACCGGTGCCGAGTACGATGCGTGGCTGATCCGCATCAACGAGGGGGATCAGTTCTCCAGCGGTTTTGTCGAGATCAATCCGAACTCGAAGATTCCAGCGCTGCTCGACCGCAGCACACAGCCGCCGATTCGGGTGTTCGAGTCCGGTTCGATCCTGCTGTATCTGGCGGAAAAATTCGGCGCCTTCCTGCCGAAAGATCCCGCCGGTCGCACGGAAACCCTGAACTGGCTGTTCTGGCAAATGGGCGCGGCGCCTTATCTGGGCGGCGGCTTCGGGCACTTCTATGCGTATGCGCCGGAGAAGCTCGAATACCCGATCAACCGCTTCACCATGGAAGCCAAGCGTCAGCTTGATGTGCTTGACCGGCGCCTTGGCGAGAGCCGCTACCTGGCCGGCGACAGCTACACCATCGCCGACATCGCGGTCTGGCCGTGGTACGGGCAACTGGTGCGCAATAACGTGTATTCGGCGGCTGAATTTCTATCGGCACAGGATTACACGCACTTGCAGCGCTGGGCAGAAGAAATCGCCCAACGCCCTGCGGTGATTCGTGGCCAGCGCGTCAATCGCACCTGGGGTGACGAGGCCAGCCAGGTTCCTGAACGGCATCAGGCCAGCGATCTGGATTGACGCCGCGCTCCCACAAGGGTTCGGGTTGGACATGAGGATTTGAGAGCCCCAGCAATTACAGTGGGACTTGTGTTGGACTTGGGGATCCGGGATCACCCGCAATCCTTGTGGGAGCGGGCTTGCTCGCGAATGCGTCGGCTCAGTCAACACTGACATCACAGGCATACCGCTTTCGCGAGCAAGCCCGCTCCCACAGCAACATGAGGGCGCGACGCGCAAGTGCCCTGTTTCGCAAGACCCACCGGATAAACCTATCTCCACACCACCACTGTCACCGAAGGATCTGCAATGCCCCCTGGAAAACGAGAACTGGCACGGATCGAGCGACGCTTGATTGCCACACTCACCGACGCGTGTGAAACCGCAAAAGGCGAAATCAAAGGCTTCACCTGGCTGACCCACACCGCAGACCTGAACGCGTTGGCGGCAACCCTTAAAGTCATCTGGGTGTTCGAAACCGAGGCCGACAAAAACCTCGCCCTGACGCAAGCCAAGGCACGCATTTTTGAACTGACAGCCACCGCGCTGAGGGAGGCCGACATCGACCTGCCCCCCTCAGACCGCAACGTGCGACTCGACTCCGAGGAGGCGTGCCAACGCACGCACGGCGGCAACTGGAGTGAGCGCCTGGCCCGGTATTCCTAGCCATTGCGTTGCTGCTGATACTGCGCCACCAGCTTGTCGAGGAACTCGAACAGTTTCAGGTTCATCTCCTCATAAGCATTGGTTCGTAGCATCGCCGGCTGCTGAACGAAACGCCGATCCACCGCCGCCGCCAACTCGTCGCGGGACGCGGCAATCAAGCGCTCCACGACCTCCGTCGTGAACTCCATATGGCACTGGAAGCCGTAGACCAGATCGCCGTATTCGACAATCTGACGCGGGCAGCCCTCACTGACGGCGAGGACCTTCGCCTGCGCCGTCAGCCCCGGCATATCGTTGTGCCAATGCCCGACTTCGAGCACATCGCCAAAGTGCGCCACCTTGGCGTTGTCTTTGCCCGCCTCGGTCACGGCGATCGGAAAATTGCCGATCTCCTTTTCCGGACTGTGGCCATGCACAGCACCCAGCGCTTCGCCGAGCAATTGCGCACCCAGGCAAACGCCGACCACTGCCTTATTGGCGTTGATTGCTCTAAGGATCAGATCGCACTCGGCAGCCGCGTCGAAATGCGGGCATTCTTCCTTGCTCGTCGCCGGCGATTGCGGGCCGCCCAACACCACTAGCAGGTCGATGTTCTCGACGCTCGCGGGCAAGGCCTCATACGCATGAACCCGCGAATAACTCGCTTCATGGCCACGTTCGCGAACCCAGGTTTCATAGGCGCCGGGCGATTCGAATGCTTCGTGAACCACGAAATGAATGTTCATTGGAAATCCTTGGTGGGGCTGGATGAGTGATGTGCGAAAGACTATATGACACTTAGTGTCATTGGCAAATCCGTGGCTGGAGGTCATAACTCGGCAGCTCGATCGCGTCAGCCTGCGGCGAGAGAATTTTGCCGAATAAGGTTTTGAACCCCGGCGCGGTGGCCAGCCTCAACACCGCGTGGCCGAGCGCGATGCCAAGCCGCGAATGCGGCGATGCCAGCCTCGGCGCGAATCCCGGCACGCTTTGCGCTTGCGTCACGAAAGGACGCAGGCGTTTTTCGTAAGCGGCGAATGCGTCGGTGTGGTTGGTGTGGCGGCTCAACTCACCGGCCAGCACGTAAGCGCCGCACAGCCCAAGACTGGTGCCCATGCCACTGATCGGCGAAGCGCAATACGCGGCGTCACCCACGAGCGCGATGCGGCCCTTGGACCAACGGGGCATCTTGACCTGGCCCACCGCGTCCAGATAAAGGTCGGTTGCCTCCTCCAGCGCCGCCAGCACACGAGGTGTTTCCCAACCGGCATCGGTGAATATCTGTTTGAGCAGCGTTACCTGCTGATCTTTCGGCAGCTTTTCGTAGCCGCTTGGCGCTTGCTGAAAAGACAAAAAGGCGCGGGTAGTGCCCAGATTATCCGGGCGCAAACACACGCAGCGGCCGCCGGGAATGTTGTGCCAGCGCATGATCTGGCCATCGCTCGGCTGCCGAGGCACAGTGAAGTAAGCGGTGTAGAGATTGAGGGGACGGCGCTGGACCTCGTCACCGAACACCTGATTGCGCGTCGTCGAACCGATCCCTTCGGCCACGATCACCAGATCGTAAACCTGCTCGCCGCCCTGCTCGAAGCGCACATGCACCTGCTCGCCATCGTCCTCAAGGGTTTCAATGCTGTCGCCGAACCGATAAGTGACCCGATCTTCGCTGTGCTGGATCAAGAGTCTGGCGAGTTCGCCACGCAGAATTTCCAGCTCGGCAATCGGGCCGTCACCGTCGAAGGCATCCACATCAATGAACGCCTTGGTCTGGTTGTTCTGATCCACAAAGGCGATGCCCTGTTCATGGGTCGTGTTCGCCCGAATCTGCTCCTCCAGGCCCATACGCTGCACGACGACGCGACCGGCGCCACGCACATCGATCGTCTGCCCACCATCGCGAAACGCAGGCGCCCTTTCGACCACGGTGACGTCCATGCCCTGTCGGGACAACCAATACGCCAAGGCAGGCCCGGCGATGCTCGCGCCGGTCACCAGAACTTTTTGAGCTTTCATCACGCGTCCTGATGTTCAGAAGTGGAATCGATGCTACCCGGCAATGTACTGCGGTAAACCTCGATCACCTGCCCGAGAAACCCTTCGACCACGGCACGCTCCTGCCCTTCAAGTGCGCCGAGCACTGCGCCCAGGCCGTTGAGCATCGGCGCGATATGCCGATAAGCCTGCGCCACCGAGTCGGCCACGGGACAGACCAGCACCCGGCGTTTGTCATCCAGCTGACGCTCACGCACCACATGCCCGGCGCGCTCGAGCCGGTCGATGACCTGGGTGATGCCTGCCGTGGTCACTGAAAGACGCGCGGCAAGTTCGGTTGGCGGCAGGGGCCCGTCAGTGATCAGGTGCTCCAGCGCTGCCATGTCGGTCTGATTGATGCCCAGCGCCATGCCCAGGTTGCTCGAGGCTTTACGGGTCAGAATGGCGATTTGCTGCAACTGCTGGCCGACGGTGTCGCCGGCAATTTGCAGGTTGCGCGGATCTTCGACTGGAGGTGATGGCGACTTCATACTGAGGAGATATCCAGGATTTCAAGGCTGATCATGATGAGAAAAGCCAAACTAGCATATAGCTAACTTGCTTAGCTAGTTTCCTGAAATGAAGCGTCTCGACACGAACCACTGGCGTAGCTGAGCCAGGCTATGAACGCTGCGAAAGGATTGATTGGGGACCGATAATGCCTGTAGCGCTGGCCCGATCTCGTCAACCGGTCGCGTTCGACTCGATAGGATGAACCTCAGTTGCACTGCGCCCCGCAAACCAGGCGAGCACAGACGCCACCACCAACACGGCAGCGCTCAGCTCGAAGGTGGCTTTATAACCGCTCAGGTCAAACGCCAGTCCACCGACGATTGCCCCTCCGGCGATTGCCAGTTGCACGATGGCCACGAGCAGCCCTCCGCCGGCTTCGGCATCTTCCGGAAGCGTCTGCGCCAGCCATGTCCACCAGCCAACCGGAGCCGCCGTAGCCACCAGACCCCATAGCCCGAGCAGCACCGCGGTCAGCAGCGGCGATGCGCCGAAGTTCACCAGCGCCAGTGCGATGACCGCCATTATCAGCGGGATAACCGTAAGCGTGCGGTACAGGCCGGTGCCGAGGAATCTTTCGATCACAAAGGTCCCGATGAACCCTGCAAGCCCCAGTCCCAGCAGCATCAGGGACAGGGTTGAGACGCTGACCCCGGTGACCCCTTCCAGAAACGGCCGCAGGTAGGTGAACAGCATGAATTGCCCCATGAAAAATACGCTGACAGCGACCATCCCCAAGGCGACCGGCCATTGCTTCATCAGCCGCAGGGCATTGCCGCCACCGGCCTGACGCTCGAGCTTGAAGGACGGCAGACTGATCAGCAGCCACACGGCCGCCAGCGCGGCGACCGGAACCACGCAGAAGAATGCGCCGCGCCAACCTATCAGCGAGCCGAGGAAGCTGCCCGCCGGAGCGGCGATTACTGTCGCCAGTGCGTTCCCGCCGTTGACGATCGCCAGTGCCCGAGACACTTGGTCAGGCTGCACCAGACGCATCGCGGTCGCCGCCGACAACGACCAGTAACCGCCGATCGCGATGCCGATCAGGGCCCGCCCGAACATGAACGAGGGGTAGCCCGGCGCGAACGCGACCACCGTACCCGACACGATCATCAGCAAGGTCAGCCCCAGCAGCAACTTCTTGCGCTCGACACGCGCGGCGACCGCGGCAATCACCAGACTGGTCATCAGGGCGAATGCACCGGACACGGAGATCCCCTGCCCGGCCTGGCCTTCGCTGATGTGCAGTTCGGCGGCAATGGGCGTCAGCAGGCTGACCGGCATGAATTCTGAAGCGACCAGCGCGAAGGCGGCCAACGACATGGCCAGCACGGCGCTCCAGCCGCGTTGTTCTGTAGAAAGGGAAGTCATGGGAACTACCTGTATTGCGAGAGGCGTCAGGATCGCGTTGTCGAATCGCGGCTCTCCTGTAATGGTTTGACACATTCTCCCGGGCGATTGACCTCTGCCCTAGTGCATTCCTCTTGAATGCTTGCCTGATCCTCTGAGGATGCAGGGTGATGTATAGGAAACGCCTGTGCAGCGGATTAGAGTTCACTCAACAGGAGTTGCCCGACATGATCCCTACCTCGCTGCGCCACGAATCACCTTTGGCGTTGAACATTGACTCGCGCGTGAGCGTAGCGGGCGACTTCGCCACGTCGATACCCGGCCTGTCGCTGTTTCGTCGCGATCAGCCGGCGCCACCGACCGTGTGCATGATCGAGCCGAGCCTGATTCTGGTGGGCCGTGGGGAAAAGCGTTTGTGGGTCGGCGGTGAAGGTTACCGCTACGACCCTTCGCGGTTCCTGGTCACCTCGCTGGATCTGCCCGCCAACTCCGAAGTGCTGGTTGCCAGCCCCGAACAGCCCTGTGTCGGGCTGGTACTGAAACTGGATGTCGGCATGCTCGCCGAGGTCATCACCAAGGTGGGCTTGCCGGCCAAGCGGCATTCATCCTCGGGTTCAGGCGCTGGCATTGGCGACATGACGTGCGCCCTGCAAGGTGCGCTCGAGCGCCTGTTGGCATTACTCGATGAACCCGAGGCGATCCCGGTGTTGGCGCCGCTGGTGCTGCGGGAAATCCACTATCGGCTGCTCCATACCGATCAAGGCGCGCGGCTGCGGCAGATCACGGCCGTCGATGGCCAGGGTTATCGCATTGCCAAAGCCATCGACTGGCTCAAGGTCAACTACACCATGGCGCTGCGCATCGATGAACTGGCGGCGCGGGTGCAGATGAGCGCACCGACCTTTCACCATCACTTCCGCCAGCTCACCGGCATGAGCCCGCTGCAGTACCAGAAGTGGCTGCGATTGAACGAAGCCCGCCGGCTGATGTTGATGGAACGTCTGGACGTTTCGCGCGCGGCGTTTGCGGTCGGCTACGAAAGCCCCTCGCAGTTCAGCCGCGAATACGCACGCCTGTACGGCACCGCACCCAGTCGTGACATCGCGCTGCTGCGCGGTGAACCCTTCGCCGCAGAAGCACTGGGCAACGCGGCAAGCTGAGCAAAGAACACGCGTCACCGGTGAGGCGCCACGCCGCGTTTCACCGCCTATAAAAATGCACGTCAACCGATGATCGAGCGGGTGAACCATGGAACTACGAATCAACCAGAAAACCTATCAGGTCGATGCCGACGCCGATACGCCCCTGCTGTGGGTGATCCGCGATGACCTGGGCATGACCGGCACCAAATACGGCTGTGGACTGGCGCAGTGCGGCGCCTGCTCGGTGCTGGTGGACGGCAATGTGGTGCGCTCGTGCGTTACGCCGGTGGCCGGTGTGGTCGGCCGCGAGGTCACCACCATTGAGGCGATCGAGGCCGATGAAGTGGGCAAACGCGTGGTCTCGACCTGGGTCGATCTGCAGGTCGCCCAGTGCGGCTACTGCCAGTCCGGACAGGTGATGGCCGCCACGGCGCTGCTCAAGCAAAACCCAAAACCGAGTGACGCGCAGATCGAGGCGGCGATGGTCAACCTGTGCCGCTGCGGCACATACAACGCCATTCATGCCGCCGTGCATGAGCTGGCCGGCAAGGGAGACGCCTGATGAACGTGCGTATCGATCCTGCTCAGGAAGCCTCGGCACTGGCTTTGCACGAACCGATCAACGTGTCGCGCAGACGTTTCCTGGCCGGCACCGCCGTCGGCGCACTGGTGCTTGGCTTCGGTCTGCCGCTGGGTGCGACGCGCGTGCAAGCGGCAGCGGCGGCCGCGACTGCCGAGCGCGGCACGCAAGTCCCGGCGTTTCTGGAAATCCGTCCGGACAACCGCGTGCGCCTGCTCTGCCCGTTCATGGAGGGCGGACAAGGTACGTTCACCGCGATGGCGCAGATCGTCGGTGAAGAGCTGGATGCCGACCCGGCGACTTTCCTGGTGGAAGCCGCGCCGCCCGGCGAAGCCTATGTGGTGATGGAAAACGGCATGCGCATCACCGGCGGTAGCATGTCGGTGCGCATGAGTTACCCGGTGATGCGCCGCCTCGGCGCCCTCGCCCGCGCCATGCTGCTGCAGGCCGGTGCGCAGCAACTGGGGGTGCCGGTGAGCGAACTGAGCACCGAACCCGGCAAAGTCGTGCACGCGAAGTCGGGCCGCTCGGTGGCCTACGGCGCACTGGCCGAGCACGCCATGGATCTGCCGGTTCCCGATCCGGCCTCGGTGCAGCTGCGTGATCCGAGCCAGTTCCGCTGGATCGGCAAACCGGTGAAGCGCGTCGATGCCTACGACAAGTCCACGGGCAAGGCGCTCTACAGCATCGACCTGAAGGTCGACGACATGCTCCACGCCGCCGTTCAACATGCCCCGCGTCTGGGGATGACGGTGGGCAATCTGCGTAACGAAGAGCAGGTCAAGGCGATGAAAGGCGTGCATTCCGTGCATCGTCTGCCGGGTGCCGTGGCCGTGGTCGCCGAGCGCTGGTGGCACGCCAAACGTGCAGTGGAAGCGATTCAGGTCGACTGGCAGGAACCCACGGCCGACAGCAAGGTACGGCCGATGCCCGCCGACTTTTCCAGCGATGCCTGGCTCAAGCGCCTGGCTGAAGACAAAGGCCCGGCCAAGGATGATGAAAATGAAGGCGACGTGGCTGCAATTCTGGCAAGTTCCAAGACCCGGATCGACGCCACCTACCACAACCAGTACCTGAACCACGGCCAGTTGGAGCCGCCGTCGGCGCTGGCCCGATTCAATCCCGACGGTTCGCTGGAAGTCTGGCTGCCGAATCAGGCGCCGGACATGTTCCGTGCGGACATCGCCAAACGCACGGGGCTGGACCCGTCGCGGATTACCTTGCATTCGCCATTGCTCGGGGGCTTCTTCGGTCGGCATTTCCTCTACGACGCCGCCAGCCCCTACCCGCAGGCGATCGAGCTGTCCAAGGCAGTTGGCCGCCCGGTCAAACTGATCTGGAGCCGCGAGGAAGAGTTCCTGCGCGACGTGCTGCGTCCCGTAGCCGCCGTGAATTTCCGCGCCGCGCTGGACAACGACGGCTGGCCGCTGGCGATCGAAGCAATCAGCGCCACCGAAGGCCCGACCGAGGCGCTTGCCGGCAAGCAGGGTGAAAAGCTCGACCCGACGGCGCTTGAAGGGTTATCGGGCAAGTCCTATGCAATCCCCAACAAGCGCATCGCGCAGATCTACGCCAAAGGCCCGGCGATGCTGGGTTACTGGCGTTCGGTGGGCAACTCGCTCAACGACTTTTTCTATGAATCGTTCCTTGACGAACTGGCTGACAAGGGCGGCAAAGACCCGTTCGAACTGCGCCTGCATCTGCTGCGCGACAACCAACGACTGACCACGCTGCTGCAAGCAGTGGGCGAGCTGTCGGGTGGCTGGAAGCGTGGGCCGTTTACCGCGGCGGACGGCAGCAAACGCGCACGAGGCGTGGCGATGGCGTCGCCGTTCGGTACCCAGACCGCCGTGATCGCCGAGGTCTCCATCGAGAACGGTCAGGTCAAGGTGCACGACATCTGGCAGGCGATCGACCCCGGCAGCATCGTCAATCCGGCGATTGTCGAAGCGCAGGTCAATGGCGCGGTGGCGCTGGGATTGTCGCAGACGCTGGTGGAGGAAGCCGTGTGGATTGATGGCAAACCACGCGCGCGCAACTACGACTTGTATCCGATCCTGCCGCCTGCGCGGATGGCCCGGGTCCACGTGCGTGTTGTCGAGAGCGGGGAAAAAATGGGCGGCATCGGCGAACCACCGCTGCCCGCCGTCGCGCCCGCTGTCGCCAATGCGGTGGCAACGCTGACCGGGCAACGGGTGCGCAGCCTGCCCATGAGCCGACACACCTTCACTTGATCAGCGCCGGAGCGTCCATGAATAACCGCCGATTCGCAAGAACCGCTGGCTGGCTGGCAGTGCCGTGCCTGGTCGCGGCAGGCCTGCTGGCCTGGTATGTCACCCGCGAGCCTGTCTCGCCGCTTGAACACCAACCCCTCGCCGTGGCCGATATCGACCCGGCGCTGGTGGCCCGTGGCGAATACGTCGCCCGACTCAGCGATTGCGTCGCGTGCCACAGCGTGCCGGGCGGCGCACCGTTCGCTGGCGGCCTGGAAATGGCCACACCTCTGGGCGCGATTCACGCGACCAACATCACCCCGGAGCCGGAAACCGGCATCGGTCGCTACAGCCTGGCGGACTTCGACCGTGCGGTGCGCCACGGCGTGGCACCCGACAGCCGTCGTCTGTACCCGGCGATGCCCTACCCGTCCTACGCCAAGCTCAGTGACGACGACATGCGAGCGCTGTACGCGTTCTTCATGAAAGGCGTGGCACCGGTCAAGCAGGCGAATATCCCGAGCGCGATTCCTTTCCCGTTGAACCTGCGCTGGCCGATTGCGCTGTGGAACGGTGTGTTTGCCGATACCGAACCTTACGTGGCCAAAGCGTCGCAGGATGAAGTGTGGAATCGCGGCGCCTATCTCGTTCAAGGCGCCGGACACTGCGGCAGTTGCCATACGCCGCGCGGTCTGGCGTTCAACGAGAAGGCCCTGGATGAATCCGCCACGCCGTACCTCGCCGGCGCCTTGCTCGATGGCTGGTACGCGCCGAGCCTTCGGGATGACCACAACACCGGCCTGGGCCGCTGGAGCGAGCCGGAGATCGTGCAGTTCCTCAAGACCGGGCGCAACAGACACGCAGTGGTTTACGGCTCGATGACCGAGGCGTTCAACAACTCCACGCAGTTCATGAGCGATGACGATCTGACCGCAATTGCCCGTTATCTCAAGTCATTGCCGGGGGACCGTCAGCGCGACGGCCAGCCATGGCAGTACCAAGCGGTTTCGGCGACGGAACGTCTGGACGCGCCCGGTGCTCATACCTACGTCACGCGCTGTGCTTCGTGCCACGGTTTGGACGGCAAGGGCCAGTCGCAATGGATGCCACCGCTGGCCGGCGCCACCTCGGCACTGGCCAAGGAAAGTGCCTCGGCGATCAATATCACCCTCAACGGTTCGCAGCGGGTGGTGGCCGCCGGAGTGCCGGATGCCTATCGCATGCCGGCCTTCCGTGAGCAGTTGTCGGATCAGCAGATCGCCGAAGTGCTGACCTTCATGCGCAGCACCTGGGGCAATCAGGGCCGTGCCGTTGAAGCGCAGGCCGTCAACCAGCTGCGTGAACACACCGATCCGGCCAGCAGCAGCCCGATCATCCTGCAAATGCGTTAGAGGAACTTTGATGGAAAGCATCGACTTGCTGGTCCTGCGCACCGCGCGGGACTGGCTCGCCGCCGGCGAGCGAGTGTTGCTCGCCACGGTGGCGCGCACCTGGGGCTCTTCGCCACGTCCGACAGGGTCGATGATGGCCTTGCGTAACGACGGTCGCGCGGTCGGCAGCGTGTCCGGCGGCTGCATCGAAGACGACCTGATCGATCGCTACACCACCGCCCATGGCGGCAGCGGCTTCAAGGACGCTGCGCCCGAGGTGGTGCGCTACGGCTTCAGCGCCGACGAGGCGCATCGTTTCGGTTTGCCCTGTGGCGGCACGCTTGAGCTGATTCTCGAGTTCAACCCGTCGTGGCAGGTGCTGGACGAACTGCTGGTGCAACTGGATGCCGGGCAACTGGTGCGCCGCTGCCTGGCACTGGATAACGGTCAGGTCACACTGCAAGCCACGGCAACCCCGGAGCAATTCAGTTTCGACGGCCAGCGGATGCTCAATACCCTCGGGCCGGGGTATCGGCTGCTGATGATCGGTGCCGGCGCGCTGGCCGAGTATCTGGCGACCATGGCGCTATTCAACGGCTTCAAGGTCGCGGTGTGCGACCCGCGTGCGGAATACCTCGAAACCTGGGCGGTGAACGGCGTGGAGCGGATCATCGGCATGCCGGATGACGTGGTGCGCGACTTCGCGGTCGATCTGCGCACCTGCATCGTCGCCTTGAGTCATGATCCGCGACTCGACGACCTGGCACTGCTCGAAGCCCTCCACAGCCCGGCGTTTTACATCGGCGCCATCGGTTCGCGGCGCAATAGTCAGCTGCGTCGCGAACGTCTGATCGAGCATTTTGGTGAGACCCAAGCGTCACTCGAACGCCTGCACGGGCCAATCGGCATTTATATTGGCAGCAAGACACCGGCGGAAATCGCGGTCAGCGTGATGGCCGAGATCCTTGCCGCGAAAAATGGCGCCAGTCTGCCGAAAGAGTTTTCAATCGCCAGCTCCAAGGCGCAGGAAGCCTGACTGACTTAAACAATAGCGATCATCAGGGCCTTTCGAGGCTTACGCGTAATCAAGGAGCACCGCACAACATGGAACAAATCACTTACCGCACCGCGACGGGCGCAGACGCGCTGAGCATGTGTGAGCTGGGGCAATTGCTCAACGATGTGCATCACACTGCCCGCCCCGACATCTATGCCCCACCCACTGCAGAATTTTCCCGTGACCTGCCCCACTGGTCAGGCCTTTTCGAAAAACCCGGTCACGTTGTGTTCATCGCCCACGTGGGCGATCAACCTGCGGCGTTTATCACGGCCAGCCTTTCGGCCAGTTCAGGGCCGTTGATGCAACCGCAGAATGTCGTTCGCATCGGCTCGGTGTGTGTCGCCGAACAGTTTTCGGGACAAGGCATCGGCCGTGGGCTGATGAATCTCGTGAAAAACTGGGCGATCGAACAGGATGCCCAGGATCTGCGGTTGACCGTCTGGCCATTCAATCGCCGTGCCGCGCGGATGTATGCGGAGTTCGGTTTCGAGACTCGGGCTGTCGAAATGGGCATGCGTTTGTAGCGGTTTTCCCCTGAGGTAAGCAGGCTCGGCCCAATCGCATCGACAGCTCGATGTCATCCGCAAACGGCACCGACAGGTAACCGTTCTGCGGCGCACGTACGTGGGCCAGATATTCCGGGCAATAGTTGGTGTTATCCGCCACCACTAGCGCGCCCGGTTTCAGGTGTTTTTCCACCAGTTTCAACACGTCGCCATACAACGCCTTGGCCCCGTCGAGCAGGAGCAAGTCGACTGACGGCGGCAGGTCGCTGGCGAGAGTGACGAGCGCATCGCCTTCGCGGATTTCCACCAGATCGCTGACGCCGCCCTCGATGAAGTGATGGCGTGCAAGGGCGATTTTCGACGATTCGAATTCGCTGCCGATCAATACGCCGCCACCGTTGTCGCGCAGCGCCGCCGCGAGGTGCAGAGTGGACAGGCCGAACGAGGTGCCGAACTCGACAATCGCTTTGGCCTTGGTATTGCGCGCCAGCATGTACAGCAGTTTGCCGGTGTCGCGCGAGACCGGCAGCCACAGATCCTTGAGCATGGCGTAGAGTTTCAGGTACTCGGTCTTGCTGTGCATCAGGTGCTCGCGCTCCGCGCCCGACACCGTTTCCAGTACCGGGCTGGTGGCAGCGCTGGCTTGGCTGTAGAGGCGTTCGATCAGGCTGGCCAATGGCTCAGAAGTCAGGGTGGTCATGATTGCTTTCCGTCAGTGGGGGATTAAGATGCGAGTGATTCGTCGCATTTAAATGATGCGAGTGATTCACTCGATCCGCTATTCGCGTTTCTCCCGAGGCCCGAGCCGCCCATGAGCAATCGTCAGACCGCCCGTATTTCCTCGCGCAAACAGCCGCAGCAGGCACGCTCGGCTGACTTGGTCGCGGCGATTCTGCAGGCGGCTATTCAGGTTTTGACCGAGCATGGCGCGACCCGATTCACCACCGCACGGGTCGCGGAAAAGGCTGGCGTGAGCATCGGCTCGCTGTACCAGTACTTCCCCAACAAGGCGGCGATCCTGTTTCGTTTACAGAGCGATGAGTGGCTGCAGACCACGCAGATGCTGCAGCGAATTCTGGAAAATCCCGAACAGCCACCCCTGCTGCGTCTCCGCACACTGGTGCAGGCGTTCATCCGTTCGGAGTGCGAGGAAGCGCAGATGCGCGGTGCGCTGAATGACGCGGCGCCGCTGTATCGCGATGCGCCCGAGGCCCACGAAGTGCGCGCCGCCGGACGGCAGATCTTTGCCGAGTTCATGCTGCAATTGCTGCCGGATGTCGATGAGGCAAGCCGCACCGCAACTTGTGATCTGATCCTGACCACGCTCAGTTCGGTGGGCAAGGACTTTTCCGGTACTGCACGCAGCGATCAGGAAATCACGGCTTTCGCCGATGGGTTGGCGGACATGTTCAGCGCCTACATAGTGGCGCTGAATCAAGTCGCCTGAACCACACAGACTCCGGCAAAAAAAAGGTTCTTCACGGAATCCCGGGAAACACAGAAACAAGAACGCCGATTTGATTGATGATGTTCGTGCGAGCAAACACATCTAACAAACCGGCGTTCTTATGCGCGATATTAATACTTTCCTTCCTTTTTGGGAGGGCTTTTCTGTTGTCACGATCAAGCCTGATGGCGACGCGCTTCAGATCGACCTGATTCCCCACGCCACCCGATTCCCTTCCTGTAGCGGCTGCCAAAAAACCTGTTCAACCACGCATGAGTATTGCGAGCGAACCGTCCGCGATTTACCGATTCTCGGCCGTGCGGTGCGCCTCAGCGTGTTGCTCAGGCGTGTTGTCTGTCGTGACTGTGGTAAACGTATGGAGGCCGTCAGTTGGCTGGACCGCTATGCCCGCATGACGCGGCGTTTGGCCGAGGCGGTCATTCAGGCCTGCGAACGCCTCCCCACACTGCATGTGGCTCAACTGTTCGGGTTGCATTGGGACACCGTTCGGTTGCTGGAGCGTCGAGCCTTGCAAGCGGCGTTGAGCGTTTTGCCAAAGGCGCAACCGCGACGTCTGGTGATGGACGAATTCGCCCTGTTCAAAGGTCATCGTTACGCCAGCGTGGTGCTGGATGCGGATACACGCCGCGTGCTGTGGATCGGTGAAGGCCGCAGCCGAGCAGCGGTCAGGCCTTTCTTCGAAGAATTGGGGCCAGAGGGTTGCGCTCGCATCGAAGCGGTGGCGATGGACATGAACACCGCTTTTGACCTGGAGGTTCGTCAGCACTGTCCCAACGCGCGAGTGGTCTACGACCTCTTCCATGTGGTGGCCAAATATGGCCGAGAGGTGATTGATCGGGTTCGCGTCGACGAGGCTAACCGGTTGCGTCACGACAAGCCGGCCCGCAAGGTTATCAAGCAGGCGCGATGGCTGTTGCTGCGCAATCCGCAGAACTTGAAAACGCCGGAACAACAGGTCCGCCTGGAGGATCTGCTGGCGGCCAACCAAGCGTTGATGACGGTCTATTTGATGAAGGCTGAACTCAAAACACTCTGGACTCCGAGTACTGCCTGGGGTTGGCGAGCGGCCTGGAAGCAATGGCTGCGCCATGCGCATGAAAGCGAAATTCCAGCTCTGATCCAGTTCGCCACACGGCTAAAGGGTTACTGGCGGGGCATCGTGAGCCGGGTTCGCTGGCCGATGCACACCGGTCAGTTGGAAGGAATAAACAATCGAATAAAGGTCATCAAGCGGATGGCGTACGGTTACCGGGATAGCGAATTCTTTTTCATGAAGATCAAGAGCGTCTTTCCCGGTAATCCGTGAAGAACCAAAAAAAAGCCCCGCAACCGAATGAGGTGCGGGGCAAAGTATTGGTTGGTTGCGGCCAACCAAAGGAGCTCGGTTAAAACGGTTTGCGCAGCCGGGTCAGATGCAATCCTGGGCGGCGCGTTCAAAACTGGACGGCAGGAAATTCGAGGCCAGCAAATGACGCTCGTAGATGAACACCTTGCCGCCACTGCCGGCCTTGTAGGCTTCCAGCACGTTGTCTGCCGACACCTTGCTCGGCACCACGATCCGGTAGCTGCGCTGGGTTTGCGAGACGGTCGGGTTCAGCGCACTGCCCTGCAGCTTCGGCACCACGCAATCGGCGTATTGCGCCGGGGTCTTGTTGGTGTGCAAGGTCAGCGTCGGGTCGTTCGGTGCGGAGGCGCAACCGCCGAGCAGCAAGGAGGCAACGGCCAGGGTTGGGGCAAACAAAGCACGCATCGGGGTAATCCTGAAAATAAAGGTCTGGTTCAACCGGCAGCGGTTCAGCGTCACGGCGCCGCCGCTGCCCTTTTGGTTTTTAGTGTTCAGCTGGAAGCCACCAGCGCCTTGAGCGAGGCGTCGAACTGCTTCAAGGCATTGAGTTGCAGGTCACGTTGTTTCTCGATCTGCGCGGCAATCTCCTGCGCCGCTTTGTCGTGGACCCAGACCGACGGGATCTGTTTCTCCACCGAGCCCTCGGCCTTGCCGATGTACTGCAGGTCGGCATCGTAGAAACGCGCGATGAAGTGCGCTTCGAACAGGCTGTTCTGCTGGGTCAGCAAGCGGTTGAAGGTGTCGAGTTTCACCACGATGTCCGGATGCGCCAGAATCAATGCATCGAGGTTGTCGTAAACGGTCACCGACATGAACTGACGCTGCAACGAGCTGAGCAACCAGTCGATGGCCAGCTCCGGATCGGAGCTGCGGACAAAGGCTGCACGAATCCGCGAGTCCAGCGCATCCTTGGCACCGTGCAGCGCCATGTCGTGGTAACGCGTCAGGTACTGCAGGTTTTCCCGGGTGTTTTCGCTGTACAGCACACCCACGGTCTGTGAATGCTGCAAGGTCGCGCTGCTGCCGGCGATCGGTTGAAGATGACACTCACAGGCGTCGTCTGCGTAAGACGGTGCCGTGGCTACCACTCCGCTCATCAGCAGAGCGATCAGCGCCAGTCGGGTCAGTGTCTTCATCGCGCAATTTCCTTGAGCTGCGTGTTCAATGAAAGCGATTTTCCGCCTATTGAATGCAAAGCTGAACTTGCGTTTCGTGATGGTCACTATTACTTCTAGCGATAGTTACCGACGATAAAGTTTGATGCACGCTCATCCCTAATGACTAAAACAACAGTGAGGAAGTCGATTTGAGAACCTTTGACCTGATCCGCGACGCGGTTTTGCCCGACTTTCGCGAGCGGGTGGCCGAATACCTGGTGCAGTACGAAAGCGTGTTGCTGGACAAAAACATCACCAATGCGCAGCTCAAGCGCGATACCGCCAACCAGTTGCGCGGCTATCTGCGCGGGCTGAACACCACGCGCGTGCTGGGTATGGCGTACTGGGAAGAACTGGATCGGCGGATCGTCGACACCTGGCTCGCGCCACAGCGATGACCGACTAGACTTGCCGGGCTGCCAATGTCCCCGTCAGTCGAACCGGAGGTGTCCCCCATGAGCAACAGCGAACCCGCAACTTTCAACGGCTGGGCCGCCACCGCCGCCCGTGCCCCGCTGGAACGCTACAGCTACGATCCCGGCCCCTTGGGCGAAGAGGAGGTGGAAGTCGCGGTGGAATATTGCGGCGTCTGTCACTCCGATCAGTCGCTGATCGACAACGACTGGGGCATCAGCCGCTACCCGTTCGTGCCGGGTCACGAGGTGGTCGGCAAAATCGTGCGCTTGGGCCCGCAAGTGCGCGGCCTCGAACTCGGCCAACGCGTCGGCATCGGCTGGTACAAGGGCAGCTGCATGCATTGTTCGTCGTGCATCAGCGGCTCGCAGCAACTGTGCGGCACCGCCCAACCGACCATTATCGGCAGCAACGGCGGCTTTGCCGATCGCTTGCGTTCGCACTGGGCCTGGGCGATTCCGGTGCCGGCCAATCTTGATCCGGCGATGGTCGGCCCGTTGTTCTGCGCCGGTTCCACCGTGTTCAACCCGTTGCTGCAGTTCGGCGTCAAACCCACCGACCGGGTCGGCGTGGTCGGCATTGGTGGCCTCGGTCATCTGGCACTGCGGTTTCTCAACGCGTGGGGCTGCGAAGTCACTGCGTTTACCTCGTCCTTGAACAAACAGGATGAAGCCAGGCGTCTGGGCGCGCATAACGTGGTCGCCTCGACTGACAGCCACGCGCTGAAAGCGATTGCCGGCAGCCTGGACTTCCTGCTGATCAGCGCCAACGCCGACCTCGACTGGACCGCGATGCTCGCCACCCTGCGCGGCAATGGGCGGCTGCATTTCGTCGGGATCGTGCCCAACGCGATTCCGGTGCATGTGTTCGATCTGATCCCCCAGCAGAAATCCCTGTCCGCTTCCCCGGTCGGCTCGCCCGGCACCATGGCGACCATGCTTGAATTCTGCGCCCGGCATCAGATTCTGCCGCAGGTCGAGATGTTTCCCATGAGCAAGGTCAACGAGGCCGTCGATCATCTGCGCAGTGGCAAGGCGCGCTATCGCGTGGTGCTGGACGCCAGTCAGTGACGATCCTGTGCGGCGCCTGCGAGGGCAGCCGCCGCACCTCCTGCCAAAACAGCCCCGAACGCTTACAATCGCCCGTCTAACCGCCCCCTCAGACAGGCGCTTCAAGAAATGCTGCTCGATCCACCAACGATGCTGACCATCTCGATCGCTCTCGCCGCCGCTGCCGCGCTGTATCTGGCGGTCGAGTGGCGCAGCATTCGTGAGCCTTCGCTGCTGTTCTGGAGCGCCGGTTTCGCCACGATTACCGTCGGTTCCACCCTGGCACTGCTACGCAGCAACGGCTTTCTGCTGGTCGGCATCTGGTTTGCCAACGGCTTGCTGGTGACCGCGCATTTCCTGTTTCTGCTCGGTGTGGCGCGCTTCACCCAGATTCGCCTGTCCCGCGCCTGGTACCTGATCTTCGTCTGCTGGCTGGTGTTGCTGTTGCTGCCGGACGGGCCGCTGTGGTCGAAAGTCATGCTGGCCGCCAACTCGCTGCTGGTGGCCGCCTCGACGCTCAAGGCCAGTCTGCTGCTGCGCCCGCATGGCAAATCGCTGAGCGTCGGCGCGGTGCAATTGCGCTACGTGCTGCTGGGCCATGGGCTGTTCTATGTGGCCAAGGCCCTGACCGTGATGATCCCGGGGACGCTGATCGACCTCGCCGCGTTCCGTGGCGTCATCATCCAGATCTCGCTGGTCGAGGGCGCGATGGCGATCATGCTGATCGCGCTGTCGATGACCGGCACCGAACGTTACCGGCGCGAAGAGCAGATCGCCCGATTGGCCGCTCGCGACCCGCTGACCGCCCTGTACAACCGGCGCGCGCTCGACGTGCGCGCGCCGCGCCTGCTGCAGGACGTCTCCCCGGCGCATCCCGGCGCCCTGCTGCTGATCGACATCGACAACTTCAAACTGGTCAACGACCAGTACGGTCACAGCGCCGGCGACCGTTTGCTCGTCGCCTTGAGCGAAATGATTCGCACCGAGACCACCGATGAGACATTGGCCGCGCGCTTGGGCGGTGACGAGTTTGTGATTTTGCTGAGCAACGCGCCCAGTGATCACATCGTCAGACTGGGCGACGCCCTGCGCGATCAGTTCCAGCGCAACGCCGCCCAGACCTTCCCCACCGCCGAACCGGTGACGCTGAGCATCGGCGCCACCCTGTTCAACCAGCCGCCGGCCAGCCTCGCGGCACTGATCGAGCAAGGCGACGCCGCGCTCTACGAATCCAAGCGCGGCGGCCGCAACCGCCTGCGCCTGACCGGGCTTACCACTTCAGGATGACCAGACCGATGACCCGTTCCGAGACGCCCCTGCAAGACCTCGCCGCCCCCGAAGGCGTCTGCTACGGCTGCGGCGGCCGCAACCCCCACGGGCTGCACGTCAAAAGCTATTGGCACGAGGACGGCGTGCACGTCATGGCCGAACACCTGCCGGACGACAAATACTGTGGCTGGCCGGATCTGGTGTACGGCGGCCTGCTGGCGATGCTGATCGACTGCCATTCCAACTGGACCGCCATGGCCTGGCACTACCGCCATGAACAACGTGAACCAGGCAGCCTGCCGCGCATCGACTGCGTGACCGGCAACCTCGGCATCAAATTCATCAAACCCACGCCGATGGGCGTCACCCTGACATTGCGCGCCAGGGTCGAAGGCGAGGTCGGGCGCAAGACGCGGGTGATCTGCGAGGTGTACGCCGGGGAAGTGCTGACGGCGGTGGGCGATTCGGTGTTCGTGCGAGTCGATACCGGGCAACTGGCGGAAGCGGCACACGGCCGCTGAATCCCCGCTCCTCCGCCTCCTGAGCAGCCTACAGAAGCTCCTATAGGGAACACCGCTGGATATGAATCTTCGATGCGCCGCGCAAGAAGCCAGCTCAGCAACTCCAATGGTTAGTTTTTTTGGTTTGAGAGGTAATTCTTAAACAATCTGAAAAACTGTAATTTCTAACAGGTGTCAGGTCTCCGGTAAGCAGTGAAGATTGACTTCACATATTGATTACAGGAGAACCTGAAATGACCAAAGATGAATTTACCGACTGGCTCGCCAGCGTCACTGTACTCGAAGCACAAGATATTATGTTTATGCTGGAGAAAAGATTAGGATCGTCGGAAACGTCAGGTGAAGCGTCATCTTCTGGCGAATTCATAGTAATTCTGGACGCAGTTGATGAAAATAAAAAAGTCTCAGTCATTAAAGCAGTTCGAGAACGAACCGGTTTAGGGTTAAAGGAAGCAAAAAACTTGGTGGATAGTGCTCCGAACACAGTGCAGGAGAACCTCTCAAAAGCTGAAAAGGACGCGATCAAGATACGACTAGAGGAAGCGGGTGCGACGGTTAAGATCAGGTGCCCTTCGTGTATACAGTCTGTCAGATAAGCCGATCGTAATCCTTCACCAGGCATTTACGCCCAAGGCAGTGCGCCGCTCGAACCATCCAGAGCGCGCCAACACCTTGGGCGTTATGCTGTCCGACGACTGCTCCTGACCGGCGCGATGCGTGACGTGCATGGCAAGTTGCGCCAGGCAATTGCGCGATTACTGCATACGCTGAGCAAACCCGGCTAGGCGCGCCTACGCCAAAATCGACGAGGCTATAGCCGACCGCACTTCCAGGAGTTTCCACCCAGTGTCCGACCTGCCGACCCAGCGCGCCTACACCCGGCGCTTCAACGCCGTACTCGCCTATATCGACGCGCATCTCGAAGGCGACCTCTCGGTGAGTACGTTGAGTCAGCTGGCGAACTTTTCGGTGTTTCACTTCCATCGGCAATTCAGCGCCTTCGTTGGCGTGCCGGTGTCGCGCTATGTGCAACTGATGCGCTTGCGCCGGGCTGCACATCGGCTGGCCGCGCAGCCGGAGCATTCGATACTGGATGTCGCGTCTGGCGCCGGTTTCGAAAGCCCGGAAGCGTTCAGTCGAGCGTTCCGACGTGACTTCGGCATGACGCCGAGTGCCTTCAGGAAGCAACCGAACTGGCAGATCTGGAATGCGGTGTTTGCCATCCCTCATTTTTCCAGGAGCGTCATCATGCAAACCAGAATCGTCGATTTCCCGACCGTGCGCGTCGCTGCGCTTGAGCACTGCGGCGCACCGGGGGAGGTTCAGCAAAGCGTGCAGAAATTCATCGCCTGGCGCATGCACAGCGGACAGTCGCCCGTGGCGTCGAGTCGTACCTTCGGCATTCCCTACAACAACCCCGACACCACTGCGGCGCAGGATTTTCGCTTCGCCATCTGTGGCGAGATCGAAGAGCCGGTAGCACCCAATACGTTCGGCGTGGGGGAACTCGTCATTCCCGGTGGACGTTGCGTGGTGGTGCGGCACGTCGGTTCGCCGGATCATATCGGCGAAACCATCTATCCGGTCTACCGTGACTGGTTGCCGGCCAGCGGTGAGGAATTGCGCGATCATCCGCTGTTTTTCCATTACCTGAGCGTGTATCCCGAGACCCCGCAGGAGCAATGGCAGACGGACATCTATGTGCCTTTGCAATCGTAAGATTCACTTACATGTTTTTCCGCTTGTGGTGCGTAATGACAACCCTTTATAAGAGCGGCTCACTCGCGAATTGAAGGATGTAAACATGAGCAATGCCTGGAACGAAGGGTATTTCACCGACGAGGGCTACACCTACTCGTATAGCCGGGAAATCAACCCGGTGTTCCAGCGTTATTGTTTGTTGTTGCGCGGTTTTGCCACCCTCGAAGACACCGGCGGTTACCACTGCGAACTGGGCTTCGGCCAGGGTGTTTCAATCAACATCCACGCCGCCGCCAACCCGGGCAACTATGTCGGCACCGACTTCACACCGTCCCAGGCCGCGCATGCCATTGCGCTGGCGAATGACTGGAACAGTCAGGCACGACTGTATGACGACAGCTTCGAGCAGTTGCTGGCCCGTGATGACCTGCCGGCCTTCGACAGCATCAGCCTGCATGGCATCTGGACCTGGGTCAGCCGTGACAACCAGAAACTGATCGTCGAATTCGCCCGGCGCCACCTCAAGCCAGGGGGCATGTTGTACGTCAGCTACAACTGCTTCCCGGGCTGGTCACCTTCGGCACCCTTGCGCAATCTGTTCAGCCTGCACAACCGCTTTGCCAGCCAGGCCTCGACCAGCCCGGCCAAGCGCATCGATGCCGCGATGCAGTTTTCCGAAGCACTGTTGGCGGCCAATCCGAAGTACGCCAAAGCGGCGCCGGCCCTCGGTGCCCAGTTGCAGAGCATCAAGGGCCAGAATCGTCAGTACGTGGCCCATGAGTACTTCAACCGCAATTGGGACTGCATGTACTTCACTGACGTGGTCGACGCCATGACCGCAGCCAAACTCGACTACGCCACCACGGCCGTGCCGCTGGACACAGTGGCCCCGCTGAATTTGAGTGCAGAGGGCATGGACTTTCTGGAGGGTATCGAGCACCCGATCATGCGCGAACAGGCGCGCGACTATTTCATCAATCAGAACTTCCGCCGGGATCTGTACGTACGTGGCGCCAATCGGCTGTCTGCTGCCGAGCAGCGCGATGGCCTGCTGAGAACGCGTTTTGTCCTGCTGCAAGCGATTGAGAGCATTCCCGGCACGGTCACTGGTCCCGCCGGCGAGGCTGCGCTGCAAACTGAGATTTACAGCCCGGTGCTCGAAGCGCTCGCCGCCAGTGCTTACGCACCGAAAACCCTGCAGCAGTTGTCGATGGCCGTCGGCTCCGTGTCTTACGACGACCTGGTGCAGGCTGTCACCGTGCTGATCGGCATGGGCGTCGCCGCCCCGTGCCAGAGCGAAGCCGCCGAAAGGCAGGTGCAGGAACGTTGCGACACTCTCAACCTGCAACTGTGCAAACGCGCGCTGTTCAACAACAACATTCAGGTGCTGGCCAGCCCGGTCACCGGCGGTGGCGTACCGATCAGCCGCGTTCAGCAGTTGTTCCTGATTTCGATCAAGCAAGGCATGACACAACCGAGCGAGTGGGCGCAGTTGGCATGGGCCGTCATCGGTGATCAGGGCGAAGTGCTGCTCAAGGGTGACCAGCCGCTGCTCACGGCCGAAGAAAACCTGGCCGAGATGACCGAACAGGCGCGGGCATTTGCCCAGACTCCGCTGGATATTCTCATGGCGTTGAAAATTGCCTGATCCTTCCATGCGCGTCGGCTGACGAGCAGGTAAACCGTGCGACTGGCCGTGATCGAAAGCGGCCAGCCGCCTGCATTTACGGCGTTTAATGCCGCCTCCTGAAAAATCCACGCCGCTCCTGTCATCTCGCTCCCCGGCAAAAAAAGCAAAATTGCCATGTGTTTCCATCGTTCCTTCTTGCGTCGCACTGTTCATTGCCCGTCCCTGTCTGTCTGGAGTTTCTCGATGCCGTCGCCCAAATCCCTGCCCTCTGCCCTGTTGGGCCTGGCCCTCGCTTGCCCGGTCATGGCCGAGGAACCCAAAGGCATGGAGTTGGGGCAGGTGCTGATTTCGGCTGAGGAACAAAGCGGCGCCGATGCCTCCATCGCCGAGGCCCAAGCGCGCCTGGCGCAAGTGCCCGGCGGCAGCAACGTGGTCGACATGCGCCAACCATTGCAGGGTCGTGTGGCGAGCAATCAGGACGTGCTGGCGTATCAACCGGGGGTTTACGCGCAGTCGGCGGGCAACGAAGGGGTGAAGATTTCGATCCGTGGTTCGGGGATCAACCGGGCGCCGGGCGCGCACGCTTCGGGGCTGTACACCCTGCTCGACGGCCTGCCGCTGACCGGCCCCGGCGGCACGCCCTACGAATTGCTCGAACCGCTATGGCTCGATCATGTGGAGGTGCTGCGCGGCGCCAACGGCTTTGATCGCGGCGCCCTGGCGCTGGGCGGCGCCGTCGATTACGTCAGCCACACCGGTTACGACGCGCCGAAACTGCAGGTGCGCTATGCCACCGGCAGCCATGGTTATCAGCAGCGTCAGGTGAGTTCCGGGCAGGTGCTGGGCGACTTCGATTACTACGTTTCGCTGACCGACTCGAACGCCGACGGCTATCAGGATCACACCGCCAGCGAGAGCAAAGGCGTGATCGCCAACTTCGGCTATCGCTTCAACCCGAACCTGGAAACCCGCTTCTATATCCGCTATCGCGAGACCGACAACGACCTCGCCGGCCGCGTGACCAAGCACTCGATCGAGCACGATCCACGGGCGGCCAACCCGGCTTATGTGTCGCGCGACGACAGCCGCAAACAACCGGGCAGCACCTTCATCGGCAACAAGACCACCTACTACATCGACGACGATTCGAGCATTCAGACCGGGCTGGTCTATCACGATTACCCGATGGACCTGCGCGAAGGCCCGAACCGTCTGAAAGTGGCCTACACCGACGTCAGCGGCACCTTCGACTACAAGCGCCGCGATACCGTGTTCGGCATGGAAAGCCGCAGCACCGTGGGCCTGCGCACCACCAAACACCTGCCCAACGATGGCGCCAGTGAATTCGTGCGCATCCCGTCCGGCAACACTGCCGCGTATACGCCGGGCACACGCATGCGCAACTTCACCTATCAGGGTTCGGACACCGTGCTGCATGTGGGCAACGACCTGGAACTCGCCGACGACCTGTGGCTGACCACCGGCCTCGCCGCCATCTACACCCGTCGCGAAAGCGCCGTCACCTACCCGCAAAGCGGCGGCAAGACCAGCCTGAACGACTGGGATTACGCGCCGCGTCTGGGCCTGCGCTATCAGGTCACGCCGGACCTGCAACTGTTCGGCAACCTCAGCCGCTCAGTCGAGGCACCGCACCCGTGGTCGCTGATCTACAGCTCGAACATCCGCTTCCCCGCCGGCAACGGTGCGGCGACCGGCACCCAGAGCGATCCGATCAAACTGCAAAACCAGACCGCAACCACCCTCGAACTCGGCGGTCGCGGCGACAGCGCACTCGGCCAGTGGAGCCTGGCGTGGTACTACGCGCAGGTGCGCCACGAATTGCTTTCGGTACTGCCGGACGCCAACGCCGTCACCCCGTACGAACTCAACGCCAGCCCCACCGTGCATCAAGGCGTGGAAGCCAGCCTGCAAAGCACACTGTGGTCGGCCCCCGACGGACGTAAATTGAGCCTGCGCCAGGCCTACACCTTCAGCGATTTCCACTACCGCGACGACCAGCGTTTCGGCGACAACCGCCTGCCCGGCCTGCCGATGCACTACTACCAGGGCGAACTGCGCCACGACTGGCCGCAGGGTTTCTTCGCGGCGGTCAATACGCAACTGGTGTCCAAGGTCGCGGTGGATTACGCCAACAGCTACTACGCCGATCCCTACACACTGTTCGGCGCCACTGTCGGCTACAACGCGCCGAAAAACGACTGGCAGACCTGGCTGGACCTGCGCAACCTGACCAACAAACACTACGCCGCGACGGTCACGCCGGGGTATGACGACAAGGGCCTGGATGCGGCGCGGTCTACGCCGGGTGAAGGGCTGGGGGTTTATGTCGGGGTGTCGTGGAGTTTGCTCTGACGGTTTGCATACTCGGCAACCCGCCGGGTTACTACTCCAACGTAGGCAAATGATTACGCAAAATATTCTCCAGCCCCGGCCGCGTATGTTTCTCCCAAGGGCAAACATCCTGCGCATCGCCTGTGTGCAGATACTCGCCGGAATCAAATGCCTGATAGATGTCAAAGGCTGGCTGGGGCATTTCTGCGTGCATCGACACATCAACGATGGGGTTGATAAGTGCATTCATCACTTCATCGCCAAACTCAAAATCACGCTTGTTTGACAGGAAATCTCTGGCTACGGCGATCGCGACTTGATTAAGCAGATCGCGACGCTCGACCTGCAGCCGCTCACAAAAGGGTTGCAGATCGATGTTCAAGCCTTCTTCAATCGCTTCCAGCATGACCAGATAAAGATCGGCTTCACTCAACGGCCTACTCATCACTCATTTTCCTGCTCTGTTCTTGATGCTCGCCCGGTTCACTCATAAAACTTGCCGGCCAGCAAAATGCTCGCACAGCGCTGCCATACGTTGGCCGAAGAGACATCTGCTGCCACCTGCCTGGAACTGTCGATCGCCCAGGCACCTGCGGCCTCAAAAAACGCATCCACAGATCCATTTTCCCAACCCAAGGCGCCCCGACCATAGGGTGACAGCGGTTCGTTCATTGTCCGCTCACGGGCGAAATCGGCACCCAGTGCCTGAATAAACGTAATGAACGATTGCTCGTCGTTCACGCGTTCCAGCAACTCATCAAGATCATCAGGCGCAGACATCGTGGCAAATTCCTGTTGGTGAATGGGTTTGCCCGGGATGCTGCTATGCATCGACCAGAGGGTCAACCCGTCCGTCAAAACGGCCCCTGCGTCATCACCCGCGTCTCGATGATGCTGCGCAGCGCAACGACCCGCTTCTGATACAGATCGGTCAAACAATCGAGCTTCGCGCCACAGGCCTTGCGGCTTTTGAGGAAGGCCTGTTGTTCGCCGATCAGAGCATCGCGCCCGCCCATCGGCAGCAGGCGTTTATCGAGGCTGAACAGCTCGCCCATGGTGACGTCCAGGTCGTTCAAGGCGCGGTTGGCGCAGACGGCTTTTTCGTCCATGGATTTGGCCTTGTCGCAGTCGAAACTGGCGGCTTGCGTCGAATTTGCAGCGATCAGCAGCGCACAGCCGAGGGCGGCTGCGGTCACCCGTGAAATTTCTCGAACTCCCGTCATGGCTTCGTATCCAACGTTGTAGGTCAATGGAGGTATGAAAAATGAAAAGCACCGACGATATCAAGCCTGCAACACCTCATAACGCGCCACCGCTCGACTCCTCGGGCAAACCGGTGGATGTGGTGAACCGCGATCTGCAGGACAGCGACGACGACACCCGCGCCGTGGACGAGGTGATTACCCCCACCTCCACCCGCGTCATGGAACAGGACACCGAGGAGCTCAAGCGTAAGACCGATGCGATCGAACGCAAGGTCGCCGACGGTAACTGACGCGACGCTCCCCCCTCCTTAAAGTGAATTTTCACCTTCCTGTCCCGGGTTTTCCTGCCCGGGACAACTCTCCCCCTGTCCTGCAAGCCGCGTTTTTACTGGCTTCGCCCCTTCTGCTTCAGCAATTTGTATTCACATCCCAGCTTAATAATATTTTACCGATACCCCCCTCCTGCCTAGTCTGACCGCAAGCAAAACGGACAAGCCTGAAGCGATCCGAATCCACTTGCCTTGCCAGGAAGGATGTAGAAATGACCACTGAAATAATAAAAACAGACACGCTCGTCGTGGGGGCCGGACAGGCCGGTGTGGCGATGAGCGAGCACCTGAGCAAACTCGGCGTGCCGCACCTGGTGCTTGAGCGCAGCCGCATCGCCGAACGCTGGCGCACCGGACGCTGGGACTCGTTGGTGGCCAACGGTCCGGCGTGGCACGACCGCTTTCCGGGGCTGGAATTCGATGATGTCGATCCCGACGGTTTCGCCCATAAGGAGCGCGTAGCGGACTACTTCGAAGCCTATGCGAAGAAGTTCAACGCGCCGATCCGCACCGGCGTTGAAGTCAAAAGCGTGGTGCGCAATGTCGGGCGTCCGGGCTTCACCGTCGAGACCTCCGAAGGGGTGATCGAGGCCAGCCGCGTCGTCGCGGCCACCGGCCCGTTCCAGCGCCCGGTGATCCCGCCGATTGCGCCGCAAGACCCGCGTCTGTTGCAGATCCACTCCGCCGACTATCGCAATCCGCAGCAACTGCCCGCAGGCGCAGTGCTGGTGGTTGGCGCCGGTTCGTCAGGCGTGCAGATCGCCGATGAACTGCAACGCTCCGGCAAGCAGGTGTACCTGTCGGTAGGTGCGCATGACCGTCCGCCGCGTGCCTATCGCAACCGTGATTTCTGCTGGTGGCTGGGGGTGCTCGGCGAGTGGGATCAGGCGGCGATGAAACCCGGTCGCGAGCACGTGACCATCGCGGTCAGCGGCGCGCATGGCGGGCGCACCATCGACTTCCGTGGTCTGGCCCATCGCGGCATGACCCTGGTCGGCGTGACCGAGTCGTTCAATAACGGCGTGGTGACCTTCAAGCAGGACCTGCGCGACAACCTCAAGCGCGGTGACGAGAACTATCTGGCGCTGCTGGATGCCGCCGATGCCTACATCGAGCGCAACGGTCTCGACCTGCCGGAAGAACCCGAAGCACGCGAAACCTATGCGGATCCCGAGTGCGTGAAAAATCTGCTGCTCGATCTGGATCTGGCCAAGGCCGGGATCACTTCGATCATCTGGGCCACCGGCTTCGCCGTGGATTATTCCTGGCTGCAGGTCGCCGCGTTTGACGACAAGGGCAAACCGCAGCATCAGCGTGGCGTGTCCAGCGAGCCGGGGGTGTATTTCCTTGGGCTGCCATGGCAGTCGCGGCGCGGTTCGTCGTTCATCTGGGGCGTGTGGCACGACGCCAAACACGTGGCCGATCACATCGCCACCCAGCGCAAATACCTCGACTACCAGGATGCCGAGCAGCGTGAAGCCGCCCTGCATGCGCAGATTCACAGCAAAGCCGTCGGCACCGTCGACGCTTGATTTCCCTTTTCGCGGCGGTGCCCGGTGCGCCGCTAACACCTAGTCTGGAGCTGTACATGAGCAAGCCAACCCACACCCGCATCCGTATGTTCAACACCAAGGACACCTACCCTAACCAGACCCTGGACAACGACCTGTGCCAGGCCGTGCGCGCCGGCAACACGGTGTACGTCCGGGGTCAGGTCGGCACCGATTTCGACGGTAATCTGGTGGGCCTCGGGGATCCGCGCGCGCAGGCCGAACAGGCGATGCGCAACGTCAAGCAACTGCTGGAAGAAGCCGGCAGCGACATGAGCCATATCGTCAAGACCACCACCTACCTGATCGACCCGCGCTACCGCGAGCCGGTGTATCAGGAAGTCGGCAAGTGGCTCAAAGGCGTGTTCCCGATCTCCACCGGGCTGGTGGTGTCGGCACTGGGGCAGCCGCAGTGGCTGATGGAGATTGATGTGGTGGCGGTGATTCCCGAGTAAGTCGGCAGACCGAATCGCGGCCATCGCGAGCAGGCTCACTCCTACAGGGGAATGCATTCCAAGGTAGGAGTGAGCCTGCTCGCGAAGAGGCCGACCCAGACACACAAGGAGTTAGACCATGACCTTTTCAATCGCAGCCCGTTGCCCCGAAACCGGCCAGTTCGGTGTCGCCATCAGTTCCTCCAGCATCGCCGTCGGCGCGCGGTGCCCGTGGCTGCTGCCGGGTGTCGGCGCGGTGTCGAGCCAGAACATCACCCTGCCATCCCTCGGCCCGGAAGTCCTTGCATTGATGGAGCAAGGCCACGCGCCCGAGGCTGCGCTGGACCAGGTGCTGACCCGCAACGGCTACAGCCAATACCGGCAGATCACCGCGATCAACCACCTCGGCCAGACCGCGCATTTCAGCGGCGCGCAAACCCTCGGCGTGCACAACGCGGTCTCCGGCGAACAATGCGTGGCCGCCGGCAACATGCTCGCCGGGCGCTCGGTAATCGAAGCGATGGTCAGTGCCTTTGAGGACGGCGAAGGCCAGTTGGCCGACCGCTTGCTCAAGGCCTTGCACGCCGCACAAGCCCTCGGTGGCGAAGCCGGCCCGGTGCATTCGGCGGCTGTGGTGGTGGTCGGCGAACAGACCTGGCCGATCGTCAATTTGCGAGTCGACTGGGCAGACGCAGACCCGATCGGCCAGTTGCAGAAACTCTGGGACGCCTATCAGCCGCAGCTGCAGGACTACATCGACCGTGCCCTCGACCCGGCCAAGGCGCCGGGCTATGGCGTTGCCGGAGATGATCGATGAGCAGCAGCGTCGCGTTGCTCAAGACGCTGGTGGGGTTCGACACCACCAGCCGTGAATCCAACCTGCAATTGATCGAGTTCGTGCGTGACTACCTCGCTGGCTTCGGCGTGCCGTGCGAGCTGATCTACAACGCCGAGCGCAGCAAGGCCAATCTGTTCGCGACCATTGGCCCGGCCGAGCAACCGGGCATCGTGCTCTCCGGGCACACTGATGTAGTGCCGGTCGACGGCCAACCGTGGACGGTGGCGCCGTTCGAACTCAGCGAGCGTGACGGCAAGCTGTTCGGCCGTGGCACCGCAGACATGAAGGGCTACATCGCCTGCGTGTTGGCCTCGGTGCCGGCGCTGGTCGCTGCAGACCTGCGCATGCCGGTGCACATCGCCCTATCGTATGACGAAGAAGTCGGTTGCCTCGGCGTGCGCTCGTTGCTCGCCGAGCTGCAGCAGCGCCCGGTCAAACCGCTGCTGTGCATCATCGGCGAGCCCACCGAGCTGAAACCGGTGCTCGGCCATAAAGGCAAACTGGCGATGCGTTGCGACGTGCATGGTCATCCGTGCCATTCGGCCTACGCACCGCTGGGAGTAAACGCCATCGAATACGCCGCCGAGCTGATCGGCGAGCTGGGGCGTATCGGCCAGCAATTGAAGGCACCCGAGCATCACGACGCGCGTTTCGATCCGCCCTACAGCACGGTGCAGACTGGGGTGATCAGCGGCGGCAAGGCCTTGAACATCGTGCCTGCCGATTGCCGCTTCGACTTCGAAATCCGCGCCCTGCCCTCGCAGGATCCAACCCAGGTCGCACAACAGTTGCAGGCCTACGCCGAGCAGCAAGTGCTGCCGCGCATGCGTGCGGTCAGCGAGCACAGCGCGATTCGTTTCAGTGAATTGTCGGCCTATCCGGGCCTGGCCACCGATGCGCAGAGTCAGGCGGCCGAGCTGATTGCGGCATTCTGTGGTTCACGGGAATTCGGCACCGTAGCGTTCGGCACCGAGGGCGGGCTGTTCGATGCGGCGGGTATTCCCACCGTGGTCTGTGGCCCCGGCAGCATGGATCAGGGGCACAAACCTGACGAGTTCGTCAGTCGTGCGCAACTCGATGCCTGCGATGCGATGCTGCAACGGATGCTGGCCTCGATTCGCGCCTGATCCTTTCGGCCTGACTGCCTGCCTTCAAGCGTGCAGTCGGGCCAATTCCTCACGGCAATGATCAACGAACAACTGCACCGGTTTGGTCAGTTGCACCCGACGCAGCCAGGCTGCCGACAAACCCGAGCCGGTCACGGTTTCCGCCAGCGGCACGCACACCACTTTCTGCCCGTCGTAGGTGTACTCGCCGAACGGTCGGGTCACCAGAATCGAAAAGCCGAAACCGCGCCCGACCATGCCGCGCACCATCTCGATCGACGGCGAGCTGAAGACGATGTGCGGGGTCAGTCCGCGCTCCTCGAAAATGCTCACGAAGTAGGTGCGGCTGGGCACCACGTCGAGCAGGATCATCGGCTCCAGCACCAGATCGTGCAGCGAGACTTTCGCCTGTTGCGCAAAGCGGTGGTCGGCCGGCAGCAATGCATAGGGCTGCTGCGGCGGCATCAGCGGCGTGGTGTCGATGGTGGTGTCGAGATCGTGTTCGAACAGCATCGCCACATCGATGCTGCCGGCAGTCAGCGCCTGCACCAGTTCCTGTTGTTCGCCATCGCGAATGCGGATTTCCACGCCCGGCCAGCGCTGCTTGAAACCGGCGATCAGGCGCGGCAGGTACAGCGGCGCGACCGTTTCGAAACAGCCGATATCGATCTGCCCGGCGACCACATCGTTGTCGGCCAGCGCGTTCTGCTCGAACTCATGCGCCACCCGCAGCAACTCCAGCGCCTTGCGATAAAACCGCGAACCACTGGGCGTCAGCGACACGCCTTGGGCGTGATGGCGGATGAACAGCTGCACGCCGAAGCTTTCTTCCAGATGCTTGATCGCGGTGGAGACCGACGGCTGGGCGATATAGAGCTTGCGCGAGGCTTCGGCGACGCTGCCGCAATCGGCGGTGGTGACGAAGTATTTGAGCTGGCGCAGGTTGTAGGCGGCCATATAAAACCTCTGCAAGTAAGACGACGCTTTTGTGGTGAGGGGATTTATCTGTTGTCAGGACATTTATCTGTAGTCAGGGGGTTCTGTGGTGAGGGGATTTATCCCCGATGGGGCGCGAAGCGGCCCCTGTTTCTAAAGTCAAAAGAGGGGCCGCTTCGCAGCCCATCGGGGATAAATCCCCTCACCACAAAACTGTGTAAATCCAGAAAAGAGTGAAGCCTGAACATACCGGAGCTACGCATTACACGCGGCATATATTTTTTAAGGTCTGAAGCAACAAACTTACTAATTTATCTATCCCGGGCCTTTGCACATGATCGCTTCAACAAGAAATGCGCCGTCCGTGTCGGCGCTTACCGAAGTACGTCCACGTACTCATCCTTGCCTTGGAGTTCGTCATGTCCACCTCTGCAACAACGTCCGCGCCGCTCATTGAAAAACACACGATAGGATACGTGCCCCCCGAAGATCGCCACGGAAAGGTCAGGGATCTGTTCACGCTGTGGTTCGGCGGCAACATCGCGCCGTTGCCCATCGTTACCGGCGCGCTGGGCGTGCAGTTGTTCCACTTGAATCTGGTCTGGGGCATCGTCGCGATTCTGGTCGGGCATCTGGTCGGCGGCGTGCTGATGGCGCTGCACTCGGCGCAAGGCCCGCAGATGGGCATTCCGCAGATGATCCAGAGCCGCGCGCAGTTCGGCTCGCTGGGCGCATTGCTGGTGGTGCTGATTGCCGGGGTCATGTACATCGGCTTTTTCGCATCCAACATTGTGCTGGCCGGCAAGTCGCTGCACGGCGTGGTCGACAGCGTGCCGGTGCCGGTCGGCATCGTCATCGGCGCGTTTGGTTCAGGGATTATCGGCATCATCGGCTACCGCTTCATCCACGTGCTCAACCGCATCGGCACCTGGGTGCTGGGGATCGGCATCGTCGTCGGTTTCGGCTACATCTTCACCCATATACAAACCGATGACTTCCTCACCCGCGGCAGCTTCAACCTCTCCGGCTGGCTCGCCACCGTGTCGCTCGCTGCACTGTGGCAGATCGCGTTTGCGCCTTACGTGTCCGACTATTCGCGTTATTTGCCGGCCGATGTAAAAGTCTCGTCGACGTTCTGGACGACGTATCTGGGTTCGGCACTGGGCTCGAGTCTGGCGTTCATCTTCGGTGCCGTCGCCGTGCTGGCGACACCCGTGGGCATGGACACCATGGATGCGGTCAAGCTCGCCACCGGCTCGATCGGGCCGCTGATGCTGGTGCTGTTCCTGCTCAGCGTGATCAGTCACAACGCCCTCAACCTGTACGGCGCGGTGCTGTCGCTGATCACCCTGGTGCAGACCTTCGCCTACCGCTGGATCCCCACCGCCAAAAGCCGTGCGGTGATCTCGGTGATCGTCCTGCTGGCCTGCTGCTTTGCCGCCGTCGGCGCCTCGAAGGACTTCATCGGTCACTTCGTCGACATGGTGCTGGTGCTGCTGGTGGTCCTGGTGCCGTGGACCGCGATCAACCTGATCGACTTCTACGCCATTCACAAAGGCAAGTACGACATCCAGTCGATCTTCCAGGTCGACGGCGGCATCTACGGACGCTACAACCCGCAAGCGCTGCTGGCCTACGCGATCGGCATCGCGGTGCAGATCCCGTTCATGAACACGCCGCTATACGTCGGCCCGGTCTCGGCGCACATCAACGGCGCGGACCTGTCGTGGCTGGTCGGGCTGCTGGTGACTTCGCCGCTGTACTTCTGGCTGGCGAGTCGTGACAGCGCCTATCGGCGGCGGACGATGGGTGGGAAGCTGATGGGCAGTCTCTGAGATTGATTCGATGTAAAAAGAAGGCCCGCCGCTGTGCGGGCCTTCTGCGTTTTGGTGTGGTATTTGTTGAGTTTCTACAGGTACCCACGAGAAAGGGAAAACTCATGCTGCGAATTCTGGGCAAGGCCTCATCGATCAACGTACGCAAAGTGCTGTGGACCTGCGCCGAACTGCAGATTCCGTTCACGCGTGAGGATTGGGGATCGGGCTTCAAGCCTACTGATACGCCGGAGTTTCTAGCGCTCAACCCTTGCGCGATGGTGCCGGTGATTCAGGATGGCGATTTCACCCTGTGGGAATCGAACACGATCATTCGTTATCTGGCAGGCGCCTATGGAGGCGCCGCCCTCTACCCCGCCGAGCCGCGAGCCCGTGCGCGGGTCGATCAGTGGATCGACTGGCAGGCGTCGGAGCTGAACCGGTCGTGGTCGTATGCGTTCATGTCGCTGGTGCGCCAGTCAGCGGATTATCAGGACAGCGCCGCTCTGGCCAAGGGCATCGAGCAGTGGTCGCAGACCATGGGCATCCTTGATCAGCAGTTGCAGAAAACCGGCGCCTACGTCAGTGGCGAGCAGTTTTCCCTCGCCGATATCCCCATCGGACTGTCGGTCAACCGCTGGTTCGAGACGCCGCTCGCACATCCGGACTATCCTGCCGTCAGGGCGTATTACCAGCGTCTGAGCCAACGCGAAGGCTTTCGCCTGTATGGCCGAAACGGTACGCCATAACGAAAAAACCTCTGGTTCTCGATCACGGAACCAGAGGTTTTTATTGGCCTGCAACGTAGATCAGGCCGGAACACCGAGAATGATGTGCGAAGCCTTGATCACCGCCGTGGCGCTCACACCTTTGGCCAGACCCAGCTCGGCAACGGCATCACGGGTAACGATCGAATAAACCTTCGAACCGCCCGCCAGCTCGATCACCACTTCAGCATTGACCGCGCCGTCAGTGACGCTCAGCACTTTGCCTTCCAGGCAGTTACGCGCCGACAGGCGGATGTCGCTGGATTCGGTCATCAGCATCACCCACGGCGCCTTGACCAGCGCAACAGCTTCCTTGCCAACGGCGATGCCGAGGTTCTTGATGCTTTCCATGGTCACGACGGCAACCAGTTGCTCGCCCCCGGCCAGGGTCAGCACCACTTCGGCGTTGACCGCGCCGGCTTGAACCTGGCTGACTTTGCCTTTGAATACGTTGCGTGCGCTGACTTTCATGACGGGCTTCCTTTTTTGACTTTAGAGTTAGGAAAAACGGCCTGCATCATCAGAGTTAGCGTTATGTAGAAACAACTACAGCGCTGCGCTCTGTTGTCACACTTGCACTGTGCAAACACCTGTCGAGCAACAATAGATCAGATCAACAGATCTTCATAAAACGCGCCAAAGGGTCGCTGCGGGTGGGCGATCTGGATTTCCAGAATCCACACCCCGGCATTTGGCGTCTGCTCGAAATCGCCGAGATTGCCGCCGCGATGGATCGCGTGAGGGAAATCGCTGACGCGGTGGCCCTTGATGTCGAGATTGAGTTTCCAGCCCATGGCTTCGGCCTGATCGCTGGCGTAACGGTACAACTCGACACCGCTCACGCCTTGGCGCCATAACGCCTCGACGCGCTTGAACAGCTCTTTGGACGCCGCTGCACAGGCGATCATTTCCGGATCGGATCCGGTGGTGAAGGTTTCGCCGGCATCGCCTTCGTGCCCCTGCCAGACCACGCCCATGTCGATGAAGAAAATATCGTTCTCACCGAGTACCGGATCGCCTTCGGAACGTTCCTTGAACGCCTTCAGCGTGTTGGCGCCAAAGCGGATCAGCAGCGGGTGCCAGATGCGGTCCATGCCCAGTTCGGCGAGGATCTGCTTGCCCTGTTCCTGGGCTTCGGATTCACGCATGCCGGGCTTGATCACCTTGGCGATGGCATCAACGGCGTTCCAGGTCAGGCCCTGCGCATGGCGCATCGTTTCCAGCACAAACCGCTCACCGACTGCTTCTTTACCGCTCAGGGCTGCACTCATGTCCTTGTCCTCATGGCTACGCTGTATAGTTTTTTATATTGCGAAACGCCGATCAAGATACAGCCATGACACAACGTGTCAATTACTCTTCTGCACGCACCACGCCGCGCTCTTCCAGCAAACGCACGAACATGCTCAAGCTGCGCGACACCGTGCCCCGGCGCCACACCAGCCAAGTGGTCAGATAGCGAAAATCCGCCGCCAGCGGCCAGATGCTGACCGTCGCGCTGCCGGGCATGCTCTGCAGCATTTTGCGCGGCATCAACGCCAGCCCGGCCCCGGCGCTGACGCAGGCGAGCATGCCGTGATAGGACTCCATCTCGAAGATCTTGCCCGGCACGGCGGCGTCGGTGCTGAACCATTTTTCGAAGTGATGACGGTAGGAACAATTGGAGCGGAACGCATAGATGTTCTCGCCGTTCACATCCGCCGCACGCTGCACCGGAGCGTGATTGAGTGGCGCGATGATGACCATCTCTTCCTCGAATGCCGGTACGCCTTCGAGCGTTGGGTGCAACACTGGGCCGTCGACAAACGCAGCGGCCAGACGCCCAGAAAGTACGCCGTCGATCATCGTCCCGGATGGCCCGGTCGACAGATCCAGATCGACTTTAGGGTGAAGCTGGTTGTACGCCGCCAGCAGCTCAGGAATGCGCACCGCTGCGGTACTTTCCAGCGAGCCTAGGGGAAACGCGCCCTGCGGTTCCTCACCGGCGACCGTGGCCCGCGCTTCCTGCACCAGATCAAGAATGCGCCGGGCGTACTCGAGAAAACTCCAGCCGGCGGGCGACAAACGCAGACGGCTTTTCTCGCGAATGAACAGGTCGACGCCCAAGTCCTGCTCCAGCTGTTTGATCCGCGTGGTCAGGTTCGATGGCACGCGATGAATCTGCGCCGCCGCAGCGCTGATGCTGCCGTGCTCGGCAACGGCCTTGAAGATTTCCAGCTGCACCAGATCCACAGTCATTCTCCAATCGTGAAAGAAACGATCTTTATTATTCAGTTTCCAGAAAACAAACACCACCCTACTCTAGGCCCATCCACTGAACTCGCAGGAGCCAGCCATGAGCCAGATTTCCAGCCAGACCCACGCCATCTCGATCAACCCTGCTACCGGCGAGCAGGTCGGTCACTACGCCTTTGAGTCCGCCGAAGCCCTCGACGCTGCGCTGACCCGCGCCGCATTCGGTTTCTCGAAATGGAAACGCAAGCCGCTGCAGGATCGCTCCCGCGCTCTGACCGCCCTCGCCGGCGCCCTGCGCGAAACCGCCGAAGCCATGGCGACCATGATCACCCTGGAAATGGGCAAGCCGATCGCCCAAGCCCGTGGCGAAATCGAGAAATGCGCCAAGCTCTGTGAGTGGTACGCCGAAAACGGTCCGGCGATGCTCGACGCCGAACCGACCCAGGTCGAAGGCGGCAAAGCGCGCATCGAGTACCGGCCGCTCGGGCCGATCCTCGCGGTGATGCCGTGGAACTTCCCGATCTGGCAAGTGCTGCGCGGTGCCGTTCCGGCGCTGATCGCAGGCAACACTTACGTGCTCAAGCACGCGCCGAACGTGATGGGCAGCGCCTACCTGCTGCGCGACGCGTTCAAGCGCGCCGGTTTCGCCGATGGCGTATTTGAAGTGATCAACGTCACCCCCGAAGGTGTTTCCAGCGCCATCGCCGACCCGCGTATCGCCGCCGTCACCCTGACTGGCAGCGTCCGCGCCGGCATGGCCATCGGTGCCCAGGCGGGTGCCGCGCTGAAGAAATGCGTGCTGGAACTGGGCGGTTCCGATCCGTTCATCGTGCTCAATGACGCTGATCTGGACGAAGCCGTGCAGGCCGCCGTGATTGGCCGCTACCAGAACTCCGGCCAGGTCTGCGCCGCCGCCAAGCGCCTGATCATCGAAGAAGGTGTGGTCGAGGAGTTCACCCGCAAATTCGTCGAGGCGACGCGCAAGCTGAAGGTCGGCGATCCGCTGTCCGCCGACACCTACATCGGGCCGATGGCGCGTTTCGATCTGCGTGATGAACTCGACCAGCAAGTGCGCGACACCCTCGAAGAAGGCGCGACCCTGCTGCTCGGCGGCGGCAAGGCCCAAGGCCCGGGCAACTACTACGAGCCAACAGTGCTGGCGGATGTCACCGACCGCATGACCTCGTTCAAACAGGAACTGTTCGGCCCGGTCGCCTCGATCATCACCGCCCGCGATTGCGCCCACGCCATCGCCCTGGCCAACGACAGCGACTTCGGCCTGACCGCGACGATCTACACCGCCAACGTGCAACTGGCCCAGCAACTGACCAGCGAACTGGAAACCGGTGGCGTGTTCATCAACGGCTACTCCGCCAGCGACCCGCGCGTGACCTTCGGCGGCGTGAAGAAAAGCGGTTTCGGCCGCGAACTGTCGCACTTCGGCGTGCGCGAGTTCTGCAACGCGCAGACGGTGTGGCTGGACCGTAAATAATCAGGACTCCAACACGCACTGGTGGGAGTGGGCTTGCTCACGAAGGGGCCGGCATGTTCAGCATTGATAGTGACTGACCTGACGCCTTCGCGAGCAAGCCCGCTCCCACACTCGAAAATTCCGCACACACCGCTATAGCAAGTCGGGCGCTGTTTTTTGCGGCTGCGCAACCGCCCGCCCCTTGCTCAACAGCCCAAGCACCACTGCCGCCGAAGCCAGCGTGATCACGGTCAGGATGTGCAGCAGGTACTGAAACGCCGTGGCATAACCCTGCATCAGACGCTCTTTGGCCAGCCCCGGAACCATGTTGAGCGCATGCACCATGTCGCCCGTGGTAACCCGGTGCGCGGTCTCGGCAATCAACGCCGTGTCGACGCTGTCAGCCACCGCGCTCGACAGATCGGTGTGCAGCAGCGAAGCCAGAATCGCCGCGACACTTGCCAGCGCAATGCCCTCACCCGCCACGCGCACGGTATTGAAGATCCCCGCCGCCATCCCCGCGCGCTCTTTCGGTACGACGCTGACCGACAGACCATCCATCAACCCCCACGGCAAACCGGTGCCAATCCCGATCAACAGCATCGCAATGACCAGAGCGAATTTCGGCTCGCCAACGTTGTACAGGCTCAGCCAGTGCAGACCCAGCGCGGCGATTAGAAAACCGATGCCCGAGAGAATCCCCGCCGAGACAAACCGGGCCATCGACGCCGCCAGCATCGGCACCACCAGCATGGGCGCCGACAACGCCAGCAACAGCAGGCCGGCGTCGATTTCGCTCAAGCCTTCCACGCCGATAAAGCGCAATGGCAACATCACCACCAGCACGATGTAGCAAAAACAAGTGCCGATTGGCAGCATCTGGACGCCGATGAAGCGCGAAAAACGGAACAGACTCAGATCGAGCATCGGATGTTTGACGCGCTTTTCGATGATCACGAACAACCCCAGCAACAATGTCGAAGCACTCAGCAGGCCGACCACCAGCGGGCTGCCCCAACCGCTTTCCGGGGCCTGAATCACGCCGAAGGTGAACAGCGCCAGCATCGCGCTGAAGGTGACAGTGCCCGGCCAATCCAGTCCCGTGGCATCCGGGTTGCGGCTTTCGCGCATGCGGGGCAGGCCGAAGACCATGGCGATCACGCCGATCAGCGCGGTGAACACGAAAATCACCCGCCAGTTGAACGCTTCGATCAACGCACCGGCCAGCAGCGGCCCGAAAGCCAGACCAATGCCGAATGTGGTGCCGAGTACGCTGTACGCGCGGGTCCGCGCATGGCCTTCGAATTCCTGCGCCAGCGACGCTGAGCCGCTGGCCAACGCTGCAGCACCCGCCACGCCCTGCACCGCACGCAGCCCATCCAGCCAGTACACCGACGGTGCCAGACTCTGCGCGATCGATGCTGCGGTGAACAGCAACATGCCGAAGCTGAACAGGCGTTTACGCCCATAGACATCGGCCAACGCGCCCGCCGCCATCAGCAAACTGCCGAATGACAACATGAACGCATTGGTGATCCATGCCAGGGCAACGGGGCTGCCGCCCAAATCACGGCCAATGGCGGGCGTCGCCACCGCGCCACCGGTAAAACTCAAAGGCAGTACCAGTGCCGACAGGCACACGGCCGCGAGGATCAGCAGCTTGTTACGCGCGCCTTGCTGTTGAGCGACAGTTGTCATGCATTCATCCTTTAAAGAAATTGCCAGGCAGCGACTTTAAGGCCGTGAGATTGATGCGATAATCCCGGCAATTTTTCATGCCTTTATGAAAGGTATTCACAGATGAAGTCACCCTCGGCGGCAGACCTATCAGTATTCCTCTGTACGGCGCAGCACTTGAATTTCAGCAAGGCTGCCGTCGAACTTGGCCTCACGCCCTCAGCCCTGAGCCATTCGGTAAAGGCTTTGGAGAATCGCCTCGGTGTTCGCCTGTTCAATCGCACCACCCGCAGCGTGGCGTTGACTGAGGCCGGTGAGCGCCTGTACGCGCGCCTGAAACCGGCGTTCCGCGACATTGACGATGCACTGGAAGACCTCAACCATTTTCGCGACAAACCCACCGGCAACCTGCGTATCACCTGCGGACGCCAAGCGTGCGAACTGGTATTGCTGCCGATTGCCAGCGAGTTCTTGCAGACGTACCCGGATATTCGCATGGAGGTAGTCGAGAGCGAAGCATTGCTGGATATCGTCGCTGGCGGATTTGATGCGGGCGTGCGCTTTGGCGATCGACTGGAGGCCGACATGGTCTCGCTGCCGATTGGCCCGGCGATGCGTTCGGTGGTGGTCGCTTCGCCGGCATTCCTCGAACGCCATCCTGCGCCGCAAAAACCCGAAGATCTGCACCACTTGCCGTGCCTGCGCCACCGCTACCCCAGTGGCACGCTGTATCGCTGGGAATTCGAACGCGATGGCATCGCCCAGGAAATCGAGGTCAACGGCCCGTTGACCCTGGGCGACGTCAGCTTGATGGTCGGCCCTGCACTGCAAGGCCTGGGATTGGCGTATGTGTTCGATGACATGGTCAGCGAACACCTGGCATCGGGGCGTCTGTTTCAGGTGTTGGCCGACTGGTGCCCTTACTATCCGGGCCTGCATCTGTATTACCCGAGCCGGCGCCACGTACCGGCGCCGCTCAAGGCTTTTATCGACTTCGCGCGCGAGCGCAGCGGCCACTAAGGCTTACAGATACTTCAGCCAGGCAATATCGCGGCGCCGCGATTTCAGCGCGGAAAACCAGCGCACCGCCGGGTACAGCCCAACCGCCAACAGCACCGATACCAGCCAGATTGCCGGTACCGAGTCGAATCCGAAATGGCTGCCCTGATTCAGTCCGAACAGCGCCAGCGCCATCAGGTACAGCACCTTCAGCACGTACAGGTGCAGCAGATAGAAAAACATCGGTGCGGAACCGAAGACCGTCAGCCAGCGAATCCAGCGACGCGTTTGCAGCCGTTCGAACACCAGCAACAACAGCAATCCGACGCTCACCGTCAGGGTGATGAACAGCAATGATGGCGGATACTTGGTGATGTTGAAAAACGCCATCAGCGTTTGCACGGTCGTGTCTTCAACCGCCCAAGGCTTTTCGCCGTATCCGTTGAGCAGCCGCAGCCCGACGAAACCCAGCAGTCCGGCAATACCAGCCAGCAACAGACACTGCTGACGAACTCCGGCGTCGGCCGCACGGGCAAACCACGGGCCCAGCGCATAACCCAGACCGATCACGCCGATCCACGGCAACAACGGATACGAGGTGCGCAAACGCAGGCTGTCGCCGGCTTCGATCCAGCCGCGGTCATGCAGAATCGCCCATGGCACATGCAGTGCCGACTCCGGCGCGAAATGCAGCCCATCGAGCAGGTTATGCCCGGCAATGATCGCCAGACTCAGCGTCAGCAGCAGCCAGCGCGGCAGCCAGACCAGCAGCGACAACGCAATCATGCTCAAACCAATCGCCCAGATCACCTGCAGATAGATCACGCTCGGCGGCAACTGAAACGTCCAGGCGAAGTTCACCAAGCTGAATTCCAGCGCCACCAGAAACAGCCCACGCTTGAACAGAAAGGCACTGACATCGGCCTTGCCCGCGTACTTCTCGCCAAACAGCCACGCGGACAGTCCAGTCAGCAACACGAACGCCGGTGCACACAGATGCGCCAAGGTGCGACTGAAAAACAACGCCGGCTCGGTGCTGGCGATGTCCATCGGGTCGGTCACCTGGCGGTGCAACAGAAACGTTTCACGCACGTGATCCAGCAGCATGAACAGGATGACCAGACCGCGTAACGCATCAATGGACAGCAAGCGGCCGGTCGGCAGCGGGTTGGAACGGGCACACGCAATCGTCATGGAGATTTCGCCAACGAGTAAATGAATCAGGGGATCGCAACCGCACGCCCCGCCAAAAATTCGCGTTACTCTATAACATTAAAAGTCGATTCCCAACCCAAACGACATTTGCCCAATCACGCCGGGCTTCTATAGTGATCAGGCGCCCCCTGCCCTTTGCGCCTGCTGTCGAGCGTTGCCCATGACCTCAACCGAACACCTGATCATCTGCGAGCATTGCGATTGCGTGTACGAAAAAGTCGCGCTCGGCAAACACCAGAAAACCCTCTGCGTACGTTGCGGCGGCGTGCTGCAGCGCTATAACGGCTTGACCGTCGAGCAGCGCCTGGCCTTGAGTTTCACCGCGGCGATGCTGTGGCTGTTCGCCAATTTCTATCCGGTGATGAGCATCAGCATGAAGGGCCTGAAGAACAGCGCGACGCTGTGGGATTCGGTGCTGGCGCTGAGTCAGGGGCCAATCACGTTCATGGCGATGGTCGCGGCGATCTCGATCATCATCGCCCCGGCGTTTCAACTGGTGCTGTTGATCTGGGTGCTGAGTTTCGCCCTGTCGTCGCGCCGCGCGCCGGGGTTCAAGCTGTGCATGCGCTGGCTGGAAACGCTGCGTCCGTGGAGCATGCTCGAAGTGTGTCTGCTGGGGGCGATGGTCGCGGTGTTCAAACTGGCCGGGCTGCTCGATGTGCTGCCGGGTATCGGCCTGTTTGCCCTGGCCGTGTTGAGCCTGATGATGATCCGCATTGCCGGCCGCGATATTCGTGACCTGTGGGACATTCTATGAAACGACCCGCGACCGCCAGCGAACTGAATCTGTGCCTGTGCCACAGCTGCGGGCTGGCCTGCGATATGACCGATGAGCCGCACCAGTGCCCGCGTTGCGACGCGCCGTTGCATCGGCGCAAGACCAATTCTCTGGCGCGTACCTGGGCCTTCCTGTTTGCCGCGCTGGCGTTTTATGTGCCGGCCAATCTGCTGCCGGTGATGAACACCATGATGCTCGGCAACGGCGCCGACAGCACGATCATGAGCGGCGTGCTGGAGTTCTGGGAGGGCGGCGCGTGGGACATCGCGTTGATCATTTTCATCGCCAGCATCGCGGTGCCGGGCATCAAGTTCGTGGCCCTGTCGCTGCTGCTGATCACCGTGCAGCGCGACAGCGGCTGGGCGCGCCGTGAGCGCTCGAAGCTGTACCGTTTCGTCGAGCTGATCGGCTACTGGTCGATGCTCGACGTGCTGGTGGTCGCGCTGGTCGCGGCGCTGGTGAAGTTCCAGGCGCTGGGCGATATCGAACCACGCCCGGGCATCCTGTTTTTCGGCATGGTGGTAGTGTTCACCATGCTCTCGGCGATGAGTTTCGACCCACGGCTGATCTGGGACAACGCCCCGGACGACGAACCGCTCAGCGACGTACCACCTCAAGCAGCACCTGCAACGGATGGCGCAGCGCCCGATCCGACTGGCGCTTGACCTGACTGCGGCACGAATAACCGGTGGCCAGTGCTTCGCCCTGCTCCGCCGGTGCCTCGACCTGCCGCGCCCACGATTGCTCGTAGATCACCGCCGAGGTTTCACGGTTGCGTGCTTCATGGCCGTAGGTGCCGGACATGCCGCAGCAACCGGTGGCCTGCGTCGCCAGTTTCAAGCCGACCCGTTCGAACACTTGCTCCCACTGACGGGTGGCGGCCGGCGCGTTGGTTTTCTCGGTGCAATGCGCCAGGAGTCGGAATGCACTTGCCGATTTGTTATTCGCCTGCTCCGGCACCACCTTGAGCAGCCATTCCTGTACCAGCGCGACTTCCGGGCATTGGTTCATGCCGGGCACTTTCAAGTATTCCTGGCGATAGACCAGGGTCATCGCCGGATCCAGCCCCAGCAACGGTACGCCAACATCCGCCAGCTCTCGCAGTTGCCGCGCATTGCGCAGTGCCGCGCGGTTGAACGCCGACAGAAAGCCCTGCACATGCAGCGGCTTGCCGTTGGCGCTGAACGGCGCCAGATAAACCTGATAGCCCAGCCGCGAAATCAGCTCCACCAGATCCGCCAGCAGCGGCGCTTCGAAGTAACGGGTGAAGGCATCCTGCACCAGTACCACGCTGCGCTCGCGCTGGGCCTGGGTCAGCGTCGACAGCGTGGAAACCGTCGCCGGCTGCACCTTCCAGCGGCGCATCGCCGCGTGGAAATCAAAGCGGCTGAGCAACGGCACATCGACCATTCCACCGAGACGCTCCAACTGTTGGCGCACGAATGAAGCGCCCATCAAACCGTTGTACAGCGCCGGAATCCGCGCCATGTACGGAATGCTGTACTCCAGCGAAGCAATCAGATAATCCCGCGCCGGGCGCAGATAACGGCTGTGATACAGCTCAAGGAAACGCGATCGGAACTCCGGCACGTTGACCTTGACCGGGCATTGCCCCGCGCAGGATTTACACGCCAGGCATCCGGCCATGGCGTCATACACCTCATGGGAAAAGTCTGCGGCCTGCCCACGGCTGTTGCGCCAGCGCGTCCACAGGTTGCGGAAAAACGCCGGGCGGCGGATCGCATCCGACAGCACATCCACCCCTGCCTCGCCCTGCAAACGCAGCCATTCACGGATCAGTGAGGCGCGGCCCTTGGGCGATTGCGCACGCTCGCGGGTGGCTTTCCACGACGGGCACATGGCGTCGTCGGGATCAAAGTTGTAGCAGGCGCCGTTGCCGTTGCAATGCATGGCGGCGCCGTAACTCTGCCAGACCTTTTCGTCGATCTGCCGATCGAGTTCGCCGCGCAGGGTCACTTCGTCGATCTTCAGCAATGCCGCAGCGGTGTTGGCCGGGGTGGCGATCTTGCCCGGGTTGAACTGGTTGAACGGGTCGAACGCGGCTTTCAGTGCCTGCAACGCCGGGTACAGCTCGCCGAAAAAGGCCGGCGCGTATTCCGAGCGCAGACCTTTGCCATGTTCGCCCCACAACAGGCCGCCGTAGCGTTGGGTCAGCGCGGCGACACCGTCGGACACCGGACGCACCAGCGCCGCTTGCTGCGGATCCTTCATGTCGAGAATCGGCCGCACGTGCAGCACGCCAGCATCGACATGGCCGAACATGCCGTACTGCAAACCGTGGCTGTCGAGCAGTTCGCGCAACTCGGCGATGTACTCGGCCAAGTGCTGCGGCGGCACCGCGGTGTCTTCGACAAACGGCTGCGGCCGCGCTTCGCCGGCAACGTTGCCGAGCAGGCCGACGGCGCGCTTGCGCATGCCATAGACCTTGTTCACCGCCGCCTGACCCACCGCCAAGGTATGGCCGAGACGTTCGACGGTGGTGTCGCTGCTCAAGTGTTCGAGGAAAGCTTCGACCCGGCGTTGCAGATCTTCAGCATCGTCACCGCAAAATTCCACCAGATTGATCCCCAGTGTCGGCCGCTCGGCACTTTCCGGGAAGTATTCGGCGACGCCGTGCCAGACGATGTCCTGCATCGCCAGCAGCAACACCTTGGAATCCACGGTTTCAATCGACAGCGGCTTGAGCGCCATCAGCGCCCGGGCATCGCGCAACGCATCCATGAACCCGGCGTAGCGGATATTCACCAGCATCGTGTGCTTGGGGATCGGCAGCACGTTGAGCTTTGCCTCGACCACAAAGCCGAGTGAGCCCTCGGCGCCGCACAGCACGCTGTTGAGGTTGAAACGCTTGTCGGCCTCGCGCAGGTGCGCCAGGTCGTAGCCGGTCAGGCAGCGGTTGAGATCGGGGAAGCGCTGCTGGATCAGCTCGCCCTGCTCGTCGATGATCTGCCGCGCACAGCGATAAACTTCACCCACTCGATCTTCACGGGCGCACAGCGCTGTCAGGTCGTCTTCCGCCAGCGCGGCGCCGTGCAGGCGTTCACCGCCGCGCAGAACCATGTCGAGTTCCAGCACATGGTCGCGGGTCTTGCCGTAGGTGCAACTGCCCTGGCCGCTGGCGTCGGTGTTGATCATGCCGCCAACGGTGGCGCGGTTGGAGGTCGACAGCTCCGGGGCGAAAAACAGCCCGGCTGATTTCAGCGCGGCGTTGAGCTGATCCTTGACCACCCCGGCCTGCACCCGCACCCAGCGCTGCTCGACGTTGATTTCCAGAATGCGGTTCATGTGCCGCGACAGGTCGACGACGATGCCGTCGGTCAGCGACTGGCCGTTGGTGCCGGTACCACCGCCACGCGGGGTAATCACCACTTGCTGATACGCCGGCTCGGCGATCAGCCGTGCCACCCGCGCCACATCCTCCGCATCCATTGGAAACACCGCCGCTTGCGGCAGACGCTGGTAGATCGAGTTGTCGGTGGCGAGCACTACGCGGCTGGCGTAGTCGGCACTGATCTCGCCACGAAAACCACTGGCTTTCAGGGCGTTGAGGAACAGTTGGTAATCAGTGGTCAATGCAGCGGCGGGTGACAGCTGGGCAATCATCGGTGAGGAAATCTCGGTCAAAATCGGGCCGTGTGGCGGTGAACAGTTGTGCGCAATGAATGATTGCGTCACGCTCCCGCCATCTCATGGTGCTTATGTTCATTGCTTGGCGCCGTCGGGACAAACGTAAAATCGACCCGCAATCCATGACTAAAACGAATGAATCCGCGAACCCTCACCCCTTCCATGTCGTTATTGCTGGCCTTCGAGGCCGCCGCACGCCATGAAAGCTACACCCGCGCCGCCCACGAACTGTCGCTGACGCAAAGCGCAGTCAGCCGTCAGGTGCAGATTCTGGAAAAGATGCTCGGCATGCGCCTGTTCAGCCGCGAAGGTCGGCAAGTGGTGCTGACCGATGTCGGGCGCATGTATCAGCGTGAACTGGCCGAAGCCCTCGGGCAGATCCGCAGCGCGACCCTGCAGGCCATGGCGTTCGGTTCAGGCATCCACAGTTTGCGTCTGGCGACGCTGCCGACCTTCGGCTCGAAATGGCTGCTGCCGCGACTCAAGGACTTCTACACCGCGCACCCCGGCATGACCGTGCACTTGCATTCACGGATCGAAGCGATTGACTTCGACACCAGCGAGATCGATGCGGCGATCTGTGTCGGTGCGGGAGACTGGCCGGGCTTGAGTGCCCTGCCCCTGCACACTGAAGAACTGGTGGTGATTGCCAGTGCGCAGTTGTCATTGGCCGAACGTGATGAAGCGGAACAACACATCGCCGGGCAGTTACTGCTCAATGTCAGCAGCAACGCCCAGGCCTGGGCGGAATGGTTCACGCATCATGGTTTGCCACACCGCAGCATGCGCATAGGCCCGAGCTTTGAAATGACTTCGCACCTGATCCAAGCGGTGCGGGCGAATATTGGCGTCGGGCTGGTGCCGCGGATTCTGGTGGAGGATGAATTGCTTAACGGCGAGCTGCTGCAACTGGGGGAGCCGATCACCAGCCGGCGCAGCTATTACCTGGTGTATCCGCCGCGTAATGAGGCGTTACCGTCACTGAAAGCGTTCAGGGATTGGTTGGTGGATACGCTCTGACCGGAGATCCCACCAATGCACAACATAACGAAACGCCGCTCGATGAGCGGCGTTCGGTCAATCCCGGTACTGGCGCTTTAGCGGTGGCGGCGCACTCGGCCCTTTGACGAGGGGTTTGGCCAGCAGCTTGCCGTCCGGGCCATAAAAGAGGCGCCTGACGCTTGGCGGCATGGGAGTAGGCTCTTTTGCGCTCATGATGAAACCTCTTCGACAGAACTGAATTCGACCCACTGGACTTTCGAGGAATCTATCACCAATATTTCGGCGCCAAAAGGCAACGCCACGCCATCCTCCCCCAGCCAGCCTGGATTCAGCATGATGAACTGCCCCTCCAGGGGGCCGGAAGGCCACTCGACGGGCCAGCCAAACAATCGCCTTTCATCCGTCAAATGCAGCGTAACCAGCCGATTGTGGCGAGCAAAGGTGCTGTACCACTCGCTGGGGTAAGAGTTTTTATTCGTTACATTTTTTCTTCGTAACCATTTGTGCAATTTGTCATTCGAAGCCAGAGCACACGACAACAAGCCAAGCCCCATTGCAACCATAAACGCCCAAATAGCCTGGGCTTTGCCATCCCATTTCCCTACAGAAAAGCCCTTCGAGCCTATCCATAAGCCAATAGCCCCGATCCCCAACACCACCCCATGAATCACAAACGTAAAAATCAACGCCTGCACAATCTGCCCAAAGGTGTCAGGCCGCTTGAACGAAGTGAGCGTGTAAAAAATCCAGGTAGAAACAAATCCGGGAATCAGATACTGCAACAACGGAATAACTTCCTTGACCAGATCATCCATGATCCGTGGCTCCTTGAAAGACTTGCCGGCCCGATAAGTGACCGGCAATCAAAGCCTAGCGCACGCTGAAAAAATGCCGCCGCGCAACTGTCACAGCGCATTACGCCAGCCGCTAAAACCTACGCATCCTGCAAAATCAGATCAGCGCCCTTCTCCGCCACCATCAGCACCGCGGCATGCGTATTGCCCGAGGTCACGTTCGGGAAGATCGACGCATCGACAATTCGCAACCCGGCAAGGCCATGCACCTTCAGACGCTTGTCGACCACCGAAGTCTGCTCATCCGCCCCCATCGCGCAGGAACCACAGAGGTGATAGATGGAGCCACAGTTGTCGCGGAAGTACTGCAACATCTGCTCGTCGGTTTCCACTGCCGGTCCCGGCAGGACCTCATCAACGGTGATGCTCTTGAGCGCCGGAGCGTTCATGATCTTGCGCATCAGGCGACTGCCCTGGATCACCTCGTCAATGTCCTTTTGCGTGCTCAGATAGTTCGGATCGATCAGCGCCGCATCACGCGGATTCTTCGACGCAATTTCGACGTGGCCGCGACTGGTCGGCCGGCACGGGTTGAAGCACAGCAGGAAGCCCGAATACGGCTCCGGCTTGAGGCTGGCCTTGTTGTTTTTCGGAATCTGGTACGACAGCGGGTTGAAGTACAGCTGCAAATTGGGATGCGCCTGCTGCGCGTTGCCACGGAAGAAACCGCCCGCCTGATTGACGCTCATGGCCAGCGCGCCCTTGCGGGTCAGCAGGTATTTGATGCCGAGTTTGAGCTGGCCGAACAGCGAGCTCAGTTCATCGTTCAGCGTCGGGATATTGGCTTTGTAGTAGTAGCTCACGCACAGGTGATCTTGCAGGTTCTGCCCCACTGCCGGCAGGTGCCTGACCAGCGGGATCTGGTGCTTTTCCAGCAACGCGCGATCAGCCACGCCGGACAATTGCAGGATTTTCGGCGTGTCGACTGCGCCGGCACACAGAATCACTTCCTTGCGCGCGGTGAACGTCCGCACCACACCATGCTGGGTGATCGAGATGCCTGTGGCGCGCTGCTGCGTCTCGTCAAACAGTACGCGATCGACCAAGGCGTAATGCTCGACGGTCAGGTTCGGCCGGCTCAGTGCCGGATGCAAATGCGCGAAGCTGCTGGAGCAACGCTGACCGTTTTTGGTGTTGACGTCGTACAGGCCCGCGCCTTCGAATTTTGCCCCGTTGAAATCGTCGCTGCGCGGGTAGCCCAACTCTGAACAGCCTTCGAGGAACACATCGCAAATCGGGTGAGTCTGGCCCTTCATTGGAGTGATGCTGATCGGGCCGCTGCCGCCGTGGTATTCGCTGTCACCCAGCGGATGGTTTTCCAGTTTGCGGAAGTACGGCAGCACGTCCTTGAAGCCCCAGCCGTCGTTACCGTTGGCCGCCCAGTCATCGAAGTCGTGGGCCTGGCCGCGCACGTAAATCATCGCGTTGATCGAACCCGAACCACCCTGCACTTTGCCGCGCGGGGCGTAGATTTCGCGATTGCCCAACTGCTTCTGCGGCTGGCTGTAGTACATCCAATTGAAGGTCGGGTTGTAATACATTTTGGCGAAGCCGACCGGGATCCTGAACCACAGCGAGCTGTCCTTGCCACCCGCTTCCAGCAGCAGCACCGTGTATTGCCCGGAGGCCGAAAGCCGATTGGCCAGCACGCAACCTGCTGCGCCGGCGCCAGCGATGATGTAGTCGTATGTCATGCACGGTTACCGCGTAAGTCGTTGTACAAAAAATCGGATGAGCAACGCATGTCCCCTGTGGGAGCGGGCTTGCTCGCGAAGGCGCTCGGTCAACTGACATTTGTGAACCTGACACACCGCTTTCGCGAGCAAGCCCGCTCCCACAATGGGCCTCTGTCAGCCCTTGGCCGGCGAGGTGTCTTTGACGTCAACCGGAGTCGGTGCCATTTGCAGGTGCAGGCGCTCGCCGGTGTACGGCGAATGCTTGCGCACCACGTCCATGTTCAGCTCCACGCCCAGCCCCGGCTCGGTGGACGGGATGATGTAGCCGTCCTCCCACTGCAACGGCTTCTTCAGGATCTCGGCGTGGAAGCCGCCCCAGGTCTCGATGCTTTCCTGAATCAGGAAGTTCGGTGTGCAGGTCGCCAGCTGGAAACTCGCCGCAGCGCCGATCGGGCCGTTGTAAAGATGCGGAGCAATTTGCGCGTAGTAGGCTTCGGCCATGCTGGCGATCTTCTTCGCCTCGAGCAGGCCGCCGCAGCGGGCGACGTTCATCTGCAGAATCGACGCGCCGCCGGCCTGCAGCAGCTTGAAGAATTCGTACTTGGTGGTCAGGCGTTCGCCAGTGGCAATCGGAATGCTGGTCTTGGCCGCGACTTGCGCCATGGCCTCTTCCTGCCCCGGCGGCACCGGCTCTTCGAACCACAGCGGGTCGTACTTTTCCAGGCGCTTGGCCAGACGGATTGCCGACGACGGCACCATCTGCCCGTGAGTTCCGAACAGCAGGTCGCACTGGTTGCCCACCGCTTCGCGGATCTTGCGACAGAAGGTTTCGCAGCGTTCCAGCACCTGCAGCGAGATCTGGTGCCCGGAGTACGCGGTATATGGGCCGGCCGGGTCGAACTTCAGCGCAGTGAAGCCTTTGTTCATGTTCTCGACGGCGCATTCAGCCGCCAAATCCGGATCGTCGTAGTCGTATTCGCCACGGCTGTTGACCGGGTACAGGTAGGTGTAGGAACGCAGACGTTCGTTGACCTTGCCGCCGAGCAACTCGTAGACCGGTTTGTTCGCCGCTTTGCCGATGATGTCCCAGCAGGCCATTTCCAGACCGCTGACCACGCCCATCATGGTCAGGTCGGGACGCTGGGTGAAGCCGCTGGAATAGGCCTGACGGAAGAAGCGTTCGATGTGGTGCGGGTCATGATTGAGCAGGTAGCGCTCGAACACGTCTTCGATGATCGGCAGCATGGCTTTGGGACCGAACGTCGCCGCGTAGATCTCGCCCACGCCTTCGATGCCGCAATCGGTCTTGAGCTTGACGAACAGCCAGTACATGCCGCCGATGTGCGGTGGCGGAACGGCGACGATATGGGTTTCAAGGGCGATGATTTTCATGTCAGGCACCTGCTTTATCTGAAGTTTTGCGATTGATTCGGGCACGCAGGGTCACGGCAGCCAGGGTACCGATCAGACCAACGGAGGCGATGTAACCGAAGTACAGCTTGTAGCCGAGGGCGCCGGGGAAGTGCTCGGTGAGGTAGCCATTGATCAACGGGATGAAGGCATCCGGCATGTAGCCGACCACCGAGACGATGCCGATGGCCAGGCCGGTGATGCGCAGCGGAATGTTGCAACTGTCGAGAATCGCCCAGTACAAACCGCGAATCGCGTAAGTCATCAGGCCAATGAAAATCACCGTGGCGATCAGCAACCCCATGCTGTTGAGCGCCGGGAATACGATCAGCCCGACAATCGCCAGACTCGCCAGCAACAGCGCGACGATCAGCACCGAGATGTTCGAGAACTTGTCCCCCAGCCAGCCGCCGCCGATGCCGCCGATGGGGCGCATCCACAGCTTGATGGTGGTGATGGTGCCGGCCATGACCGCGGTCAGGCCGCTGCCTTGCAGGTAGTCCGAGAAACTGTAGGTCGCCCAGAAGATGTGATAGCCGCAGAACACGATGGCGGTGACCAGCCACAGCTCGGGAATCTTCACCAGCGTCGCCAGATCGGTGAGCAGGTTGAACTTGCCCTTCTCCACCGGCGGCGTGTCCGCCATCGACTTCGGATCCTTGATCAACACCAGCACACAGCCGATGGCAATACAGGTGAAGGCATAGAGATAGACCACATGCCTGAAGCCTTCGGCTGTGGACTCACCACGGCTTTCGGTGGCGAAGGCAAACAGCGCCAGGGCAACCGTTGCCAGCAACGCCTCGACCAGACCGCGACCACCGTCGAGGATGCCGAAAAAACGCCCTTGCTCGGTAGGGTGAGCAATCATCTTCACCCGCTTGAGCACCGAGGCCCAGAAGGTCAAACCGGTGGTCAGGCCCCAGCAACCGAAGATGATCATCAGCCCGGTCATCGATGGTGCCGTCGAGTACCACAGGCCTAAAGCGCCGGTCGCCACCAGCGAGAAGAAAATCAGAAAGCGTGGCGCAATGCGATCCGCCAACCAGCCGCTGGGCAAGTAGCTGAGGAGGAAAATCGTGCCGAGCATCGAGTACAGATAGCCCAGTTCACTGTGGTTGATCTGGAACACTTCGAGCATCGTGGTCTGGTAGACCTGACGCAGGTACAGAATCGGGTAGATCGCACCGGCGGCCAGCACCAGCAACATCAATTGGAAATAGCGACTTCCCTTGTCGCTCCGGCTTTTCACAGCCGAGTTGGAACCCTGAACAGCGGCAGCAGAGGATGCATGCTTGGACATTGAAGTGACCTCGGGCAACCCGTGCTCCGGGCGCCCCTGATAATTGTTTTTATAGGTGCAGCATGAGGCGTGTTGCGGTGTTTCAGTACTTCATGACCACGAGTCGGGTCTGGGTGAATTCGAGCATCCCGTGCTTGCCGTCATCACCGCCCAGGCCCGAGCGTTTCCAACCGGCGTGGTAGCCCTGATACGGGTCGGCCGGGGTGCGATTGACGTACAGCTCGCCGGCCTCGATGGCGTTGGCGACTTTCTGCGCGGTGCGGTAGTTCTCGGTGTAGAGCACCGACGACAGGCCGAACTGGTGGTCGTTGGCCATGGCCAATGCTTCGTCGATGTCGCGGTACTTGAGCACCGGCAGCACCGGGCCGAAGATTTCTTCCTGAACGATTTCCATGTCCTGGCGGCAGTGGCTGAGCAGGGTCGGCGGATAGAAATACCCCGGGCCTTGCGGCAACACACCACCGCTTTCGAGCACCGCGCCGTCGGCCATGGCACGCTCGACCATGGCGTGAATGTTCCGCTGCGAACTGGCGTTGACCAGTGGTCCCATCAGGCTCGCATCGGTGGCGCGGTCACCGAATTTCACCTCGGCGATTTTGGCCTTGAGCAGCGCGAGGAATCGGTCGTGGACACTTTCCTGCACGTAGACTCTTTCCACCGCCGTGCACAACTGCCCGCAGTGGGTGGTCTTGGAGGCGATGATCGCGCTGGCGGCGGCTTCGAGGTCGGCATCGGCTTCGATGATGGCCGGCGTCTTGCCACCCAGTTCCAGCGAAGGCTTGGCGATGTTGGCCTTGCAGTAATCGAGCACGATGCGCCCGGCATTGACGCTGCCGGTCAAGGTAATCAGGCCAACAGCCTTATGCGTGCACACCGTGGCAGCGGTGGCGTGATCCATGGTCAGAATATTGATCACCCCGGCCGGCATGCCCGACTGCTGCACCGCTTTGGCGATTTCGAATGCCGAGGTCGGGGTGTTGTTGCTCGGGCGCACCACCACGGTGTTGCCGGCAATCAGCGCCGGGGCAATTTTGCGCAGCAAGGTGTAGACCGGGTAGTTGAACGGAATCAGGCACGCGACGACGCCGATCGGCTCGCGGTGCAGAAACAGGTTTTCGTCGGGGCTGTCGCTGGGGATGATCTCGCCTTCGATGCGCCGCGCCCACTCGGCGTGGTAACGGGTGATCTGCGCGGCATAGCGTGCTTCGTTGCTGGCGTCGCTGAGACTCTTGCCGGACTCGGCGGCGAGCGCGGCGCCGATGGACTCGGCACGCTCCTCAAGCGCGGTGGCGAATGCGCGCAAGTGTTCGGCGCGCTCGATGCTGGTCAGTTTGCCCCAGACTTTTTGTGCGGCCGCCGCGGCATCGACGGCTGCGGTGGCTTCTTCGGCGGTGGCAGCCGAGACATGGCCGAGCAGCGCTTGAGTGGCGGGGTTGTACACCGCGATCATTGCCGCGCTGGCCGGCTCGATGAAGTGGCCGTTTACAAAGTTTCGCTCGATTCGCATGTGCATCGCCCATCGTTTGTTTTTATCAATGCCACCAGTCTTGTCATCGGTGGCGGGTTGAACAAACGATTTAAAGGGCGGGGAAACATTCGAAAAATGCAGGTTACCTTCGCATAAGCACACATCCCCTGCAGGCGTGAGCCTGCTCGCGACGGCGGTCTGACTGTGACGTACAGGTGACTGACACACCGCTTTCGCGAGCAAGCCCGCTCCCACAGGGGATTTGCGGGGTGTCAGGTGGCTGCGGTCGAAGGCTCCAGTTGGCGCTGCGCCAGCCAGATTTCCTCCTGCAGCCATTGCGCAAACACCTGCAACTGCGGCATCTCGGTCTGCTCCGGGCGGGTCACCAGCCAGTACGACTGATGCCCCTCCACATGCACATTCAGCACTTGCGTCAATTGTCCGCTGGCCAGTTCCGCCGCAACCATGTGCCAGTCGGCAATGGTGATCCCCAGACCATCGGTCGCTGCCTGAATCGCCAGGTCCAGCAAATCGAATTCGTAACCGCCCTGGGTATCGACGCCACTGATGTGCGCCGCGTCCAGCCAGTGCTTCCAGGTCAGGTAACGCTGATCTTCCTTGGCCAGCACATGCAGCAGGGTCAGGCGATTGAGGTCGATGCCCTGTTCGCTTCCCTCCCGTGCATACAGCGATGGCGCGCACACCGCGATATGCCGCTCCTGGATCAACAGCGAACTGTCGAGACCGTCCCACTCGCCGTCGCCAAAGCGGATCGCGCAATCGAGGGTACTGGTTTCCGCCAGGCTGTCCTGCAAGCGCGTGGTGATGCTCAGTTCCAGCTCCGGGTGCTGCTCGCGCAAACGCCCGAGGCGTGGCATCAGCCAGCGACTGGTGAAGGTCGGCGGTGCGTTGATGTGCAGACGGTTGGAGTGGGTTTTCTGCTGGATGCTGCGCACCGTCAGCTCGATCTTGTCGAACGACTGATGCAGTGCCCGCAGCAGGATCTTGCCGGCGGCGGTCAGCTCCAGATGGTGATGACGGCGCTCCAGCAGACTTTCGCCGAGCTGCTCTTCCAGTTGCCGCACCTGACGGCTGACCGCACTCTGGGTGACATTGAGCAGCTCGGCGGCGCGGGTGAAGCTGCCGGTGCTGCCGGCCACTTCGAACGCCTTGAGCGCGTTCAAGCCGGGCATTTTGCGTTTCATATCAAGGCACTCGAAAACCACTGACAAGTTGCAGAGCATCCCATGAGCGTACCGGACTGTCCTACAGGATTTTTTGAGTAACATGCATTCGATGCAGGTTTGCGCATCGTTTTTATCGTTTGTCCCACGCCCGGCGGATGGCAAGACTGCGCGGCATCTCTAATAAAAACAATCGAGAGCCGCTCCATGCCCTTCTCTGCTTCCTTGCGTTTGCGCACCACCTCAATCGTCCTGTTCTGCAGCGTTGCCGCTCCGGCGATGGCCGTGCAAGTTACCGACAACCTCGACCTGGGTGGCGCCATTCGTGCGCGCTGGGACCTGGACCCGGATCGCGACATTCAGAAGTTCGGTCTCGATACGGTTTTTCTCAGCGCCAAGTACAACTCCGATTCCTGGATCGGCGAGGCGCAATACCGCTTCTATGGTCGCTCCTACCCCTACCAGTACACGAAAAATTACGGCGACATTCAGTTCGCCAAATTCGCCTGGGTCGGCTACAGGTTCAACCCGGACCAGCAGGTGCAAGTCGGCCTGAACACCGTGCCGTTCGGCTTGCAGCCGTACTTCGGCAGCACCTTCTACGAGACCCTGGGCAACGTCATCGGCCTCGAAGACGTGCAACAGGTCGGCGCCAAATACGTTCAGCAAAGCGGCGACTGGAATATCCAGGCCGGTTACTACCTGCGCCCGGCGTGGCAAGGCAAAGGCACCAGCAAGGGCGTGACCTACTCCAGCGTCGTGTCCGAAGCCGACAGCTACGTGGCTGACGGCAGCGCCAACCAGGAACGCAACACCGTGGTGCTGCGCGTGGCGAAAGCCCTGGATCTGGGCCCATGGAAATCCGAAGTGGGGATCTCCGGGCTGACCTCGACCCTGGAAAACAAGGACACCGATAACGACGGTCGGCGCAACGCCGTGGCCGTGCACTACCTGGGCAAGAACGGCCCGTGGGGCGTGCAGTTGCAGGCGGCACGTCAGCAAATGTCGCCGCGCAATGCCGGCACCGATGAGCTGGTGACCCTCGGCGGTTACGACGGCACTTACAACGTCGCCAGTCGCGGCAATCTGTACGTGGCGGATCTGAGTTACGACGTGGCCGGCAAATACCTGTTCGATCAGATCAGCGGCGTCAAGCTTTACGCCAACTACAGCGCCTTCGACAAATCCGCCAGCGGCTTCAAGACCTCGCAACGAATGATCCTCGGCAGCTCGTTTTCAGTGAGCAAATTGTGGGTGGCGACCGAGTGGCTGTTTGGCAAGAACGATCCGTACATCGGTGGTAGCAGCTACACCCAGAGCCTGGGCGCGGGCGGGCTGGATCAGTGGGAAAATCAGGTGTATGTGAACGTCGGTTATTACTTCTGATCCGGATTTTACTGCGCCTGAAAGTCAGCCTTCGCGAGCAAGCCCGCTCCCACAATGGATTTATGTCAGGCACAAAACCTGTGGGAGCGGGCTTGCTCGCGAAGGCGTCCTGCCAAACAACACTTGCATCCGTTCCTCACCAATAGTCAGATAACCCCTACCAACAAAACCTACAAAAATAAAACCGAGCCACACGCTCGACCTGGGGTCCTACCTCCATGCGTCAACTGCCCTCGCTCAACACCCTGCGCGTGTTCGAAGAAGTCGCGCGGCATCGCAGTTTCAGTCAGGCCGCACTCGGCCTGAACGTCACCCAGGGCGCAGTCAGTCGCCAGATCAAACAACTCGAAGACTACCTCGGTGTCGCGCTGTTCGTGCGCACGCCGCAAGGCCTGTCGCTGACCGAGGCCGGCAGCAATCTAAAGCCGCATCTGGCCGAAGCCTTCGACCACATGGAACGCGCCCTGCAAGCCATTCGCGTGCCCAACCTGCGTCAGCGCCTGCGTGTTCTGGCGCCACCGACCTGGGCGACGCGCTGGCTGTCGCCGCACCTGCGTGCCTTCTGCCAGCGCTACCCGGACATCAGCCTCAGCGTGACCAATCAGGCCAGCCACGACAGCCTCGCCGAGATCGATTGCCACATCCGTTTCGGCCTCGCGGCGTCCCCCCAGTGCGCCAGCCAGTTACTGGTGATGGAACGGCACATCGCCGTCGCCAGCCCGGAGTTGTTCAACGGCGCTCAGCCGCCGGATCTGCGGCAATTTCCGCTGCTGCACATCCTGCACGACGGCAAGCGTTTGCAGGTCTGGGAGAACTGGCTGGCGGCCATGGGCCGCGATGATGTCGATGCCGGACAAGGCCTGGAATTCAGCACCCTGGATCAGGTGATCCACACCGCACTGGCCGGCGGTGGCCTGGCAGTGATCGACCGGCAGATGATCGAAAAGGAACTGGCCAACGGCAGCCTGCTGCCGATCACCCCGATTGAAGTGATCGGCCCTTATGGTTATTGGCTGGATGTGGCGAATGACAAGCAGGGTTTGTCGAAGGTGAAGCTGTTTACCGAGTGGCTGAGTCTGGTGAGCAATCCCTGACACAACAGTTACCCTGTAGGAGTGAGCCTGCTCGCGATAGCGGTGTGTCGGTCAGCATTGTTTCAAAAGACCTATCGCTATCGCGAGCAGGCTCACTCCTACAGGGGATTATGGGCTGGCAATCAGATCGGGCTGGCGACTTTGGTCGCGGTAATGACGCCTCCTTCCACCGGACTCTGCGCCTTGCACGCCTGACTCAACGTCAGCGACTTGGTCTCCGGCGCCCACGCCCACGACAGCCATGCGCCAATCGCCAGGATCGCCGCAAGAATGCCCATGGTCGGACTGAGGCCGATCCCCGCCACACTCACCGGCAACAGAAAGGTGCTGATCGCCGAGCCCAGACGACTGACCGCCGTCGCCAGACCAATGCCGCTGGCGCGGACTTCGGTGGGGAAGCTCTCGGCCGGGAACACCCCGACCAGATTGCTCACTGCCGACAGCACCAGGGTAAACACGCCGAACACCAGCACCATCAGCCACGCTGCACTGCCCGGCAACACCGCCAGCAGAAACAGCGCCACCGCGAGGATGATGAACGAGTTGATCAGGAAGCCGCGACGGCTGAACTTGATCGTGCACCAGATGCCGATCAACGCGCCGAGGATCAGCAGCATGTTCAACATCAGTTCGGTGCCGAAGCCTTCGGCCAGGCCCATCTTCTGCAGGATCGACGGCAAAAAGGTGTAGATCGCAAAGTACGGCATCACGATGCAGACGAAGAACAGGCAGTTGAACGCCGTGCGCTTGCGGTACTCACGACTGAACAGCACCGCATAGCCGGAACGGGTTTCCGTGGTGCGGGTTTCATCCAGTTCGACATTGTCACCCAGATGCTTTTTGACGATCGCCCGCGCCTCGGCGATGCGCCCCTGATTGACCAGCCAGCGCGGCGATTCCGGAGTGCCGATGCGGGCGATCAGAATCAGCGCCGCCGGGATCGCCGACGAAGCAAGCATCCAGCGCCAGGCATCGTCGCCAAGGCTGAGCATGGCCGTCCCCACGAACGTAGCGGCGACGTAACCGAAGGTCCAGATCACGCTGAACGAACCGAGCAACACACCGCGATGTTTCTTCGGCGAGAACTCCGCGAGCATCGCGTGACCGACGCTGAAATCGCCGCCCAGGCCAATGCCGATCAACACCCGGCAAAGGAACAGGCTCATCGCGCTTTCGACGTAGAACTGCATCACCGAGGCGATGGTGATCAGCACGAAGCTGACGAGGAAGATTTTCTGCCGGCCGACCTTGTCCGAGATCCAGCCGAAAAACAGACTGCCGAGAAACAGCCCGATCAACGCCGATGCGCCGATCAATCCCTGCCAGAACGCATCCAGGTGCATCTGCGGGCTGAGCAAGGTGAAGGCGATACCGATCAGGCCGAGGATGTAGCCGTCGGTGAAGTGTGCGCCGAAGGTCAGTCCGGCGATCTTGAGGTGAAACCGGCCGATGGGCAGGTCGTCGATTTTTACCGGTTGAGCGGACATGTTCGTCTCCAATTGTTGTTATTGACGGAGAAACGCAGAGCTCTTGCTTGGTTTATGTGGGAGCGGGCTTGCTCGCGAATGCGGTGTGTCAGTCACCATTTGCTCCAACTGATACAACGCTTTCGCGAGCAAGCCCGCTCCCACATGGAGATCTCGGTGGGGGTCAGAGACCACCCATCAACAGGTATTTGATCTCCAGATAGTCATCCAGTCCGTACTTCGAACCCTCGCGCCCAAGGCCCGATTCCTTGATGCCACCGAACGGCGCCACTTCCGTGGAAATGATCCCTTCGTTGATCCCGACCATGCCGGCTTCCAGCCCTTCGGCCATGCGCCAGACCCGACCGATATCGCGGCTGTAGAAGTACGCCGACAAACCGAACGGCGTGTCGTTGGCCCGCGCCAGTACTTCGGCTTCATCCTTGAAGCGGAAACACGCGGCCACCGGGCCGAAGGTTTCGTCCTGGGCGATCAGCATGTCGCCGTTGACTTCGGTGAGGATGGTCGGCTCATAAAAGGTGCCGCCAAGTGCGTGACGACGACCGCCACACAACAGCGTGGCGCCCTTCTCAAGGGCATCGCTGACATGGCTTTCGACCTTGGCCAATGCGGCGGTGTTGATCAGCGGGCCTTGCTCGGTTTCATCGTCCAGCGCACTGCCGACGCGCATCGCCGCAACCGCTTCGGCAAGCTTGCCGGTGAAGGCTTCGTAGACGCTGTCCTGAATGAAGAAGCGATTCACGCACACGCAGGTCTGCCCGGTGTTGCGGAATTTCGAGGCCATCGCGCCTTTGACTGCCGCGTCCAGATCGGCATCGTCGAAGACGATGAACGGCGCGTTGCCACCCAGTTCCAGCGAGACTTTTTTCAGGGTGTCGGCAGCCTGGCGCATCAGCAGTTTGCCGGTGCGGGTCGAACCGGTGAACGACAGTTTGCGCACGATGCTCGATGCTTGCAGCGCACCGCCAATCGCCACCGCATCGCCGGAAACGATGTTGAACACGCCTGCCGGAATACCCGCCTGTTCCGCCAACACCGCCAGGGCGAACGCCGACAATGGCGTCTCCTCGGACGGTTTGAGAATCATCGTGCAACCGGCCGCCAACGCCGGGCCGACCTTGCGGGTGACCATCGCCAACGGGAAGTTCCACGGGGTGATCGCCGCGACCACGCCAATCGCTTCCTTGACCACGATGATCCGCGCATCGGCCTTGTGGCTGGGGATCACGTCGCCATAGGCACGCTTGGCTTCCTCGCCGAACCACTCGAGGAAACTCGCGGCATAGACCACTTCACCCATGGCCTCGGCCAGCGGTTTGCCCTGCTCGCGACTGAGCAGCGTCGCAAGTTCCTTCTGGTTGGCGAGCATCAGATCGCTCCAGCGTTTCAGGCGCTGGCTGCGCTCCTTGGCGGTGAGCTTGCGCCACGCCGGCAGCGCACGATTGGCGGCATCGATAGCCAGATTAGTCGCCTCGGCGCCATCCTTTTGCACCTCGGCAATCAGTTCGCCATTGGCCGGGTTGCGCACCGCATAGGTCGCGCCGCCCTGCCCCCACTGGCCGTCGATGAAGTGGCCGTGACGGATCAGATCGCTCATGCCACCGCTCCCTGCAAAGTGAAGCGCTCCAGCCCCGGACGCGCGGTGCGCAGGATGCGTTTGCCGGCGGTGTAATCGTTGATCACGTCGCACGGGGTGTAATTGCGCTCCAGTTCGTGCAACTCGTCGGCATCCAGCTTGGTTTCCAGCGCTGCCAGGGCACTGTCGAACTGCGCCGTGGTGTCCGCGCCGACCAGCATGCAATCGACGCCCGGATGGTTGGCCACCCACGCCTGGGCGATCTGCGCGTTCGACACGCCACGGGCGCGGGCCACGCGTTGTACCGAATGCGCGATTTCGAAAGAGGCTTCGTCGCTGTACATCTGCTGGGTGAAGAAGTCGGTCTGGTTGCGGGTCGACTGCACGTCGCCGGTCAGCAGGCCGCGCGCCAGCGGACTGAACACCGAGACGCCGATGCCCTGATCGCGGCAGAACGGAATCATCTCGCGCTCTTCTTCGCGATAGGCACAGTTCAGTTGCAGCTGCATGTTGATCGGCTTGACCCAGCCATTGCGCTCGCAGGCCATGAGGATCTTCGCCAGTTGCCCGGTGAGCATGGTCGACACGCCGATGTAGCGGGCCTTGCCGGAGCGCACGATATCGTTCAATGCCGACATGGTTTCCTCGACCGGGGTGTTCACGTCGAAGTAATGCAGCATGAACACGTCGACGTAATCCATGTCCAGACGCTTCAGCGAGGCATCGATGCTGTCCATGATGTGTTTGCGCGAATGGCCGCTGGCATTGATCCCGCTGCGGGTGCCATAGCCGACCTTGGTGGTGATCACCAGGTCTTCGCGACGGGCCAGACGCTTGACGATGCGCCCCACCACTTCCTCGCCGACGCCGGCAGAATAGAAGTCCGCCAGGTCGATGAAATTCACGCCGTTGTCCAGCGCGTGAGCGACGATCGGCTCGCTCTGTTTTTCGTTGAAGATCCACGGTTTCCAGTCCGGGGTGCCCATGTTCATGGTGCCCAGGCACAGGCGGGAAACTTGCAGGCCGGAGTTGCCCAAACGGATGTATTGCATGGCGCGGACCTCAGGCTTTTGGCGTGTAGAAAGGGTTGCTGATGTGGTTGACCACATCGGCCAGTTGCGCGGTTTCCGGCTTGCCGGTCAGGGCGGCGCGGATCGCGGTGCGGCAGGCGTTGTAGTTGTTCAGGTACACCGCATCGAGGTCGTCGCAGGCCGGGTTGACCCAGTTGGCGGTAACGATGGCCCACTCGTCTTCGGCTTCCGGCGGCAAGGTGCCGTCGAGCAGTGCTTCGAGCACGGCTTTGGCGATCCCGGCCTGCGAGGCGCCCCAAGTGGCGTTGCCGTGCAGGTCACTGCTGATTGCGGCCTTGTTCACATACAGGGTCATCGGCTTGACCGGGATGTTCGGCTGGGCGATCACCATGAACGGGCAATGGCCCTGACTTGGCGACGCCAGGCTGTTGGCGAACGCCTGCCCGGCCGGGCCGTTGCGCGGGCCGATCAGAATGTTGATGTGTGCGGCGTTCACGCCCGGGCCTTCGAAACCTTCACCGATGTACAGGTCGAGTTCTTTCATCAGTCATTACTCTTGTGCGATACGAGGGATGTTCGATAGCTCACACGGGCCGAATGGCCGGTGCGCTCAATAACGGGCGTGGGGAGGTGCGGCGGGGAAAATGGGACATGGCTGCAAACGCTCTCTGGTTGTTATTGATGAGCTGTGTTTGCGATTTTTTAACACCGGGGCTGGTGCGGGCTGTAACCATTAAAAATCATGGGGCCATGAGTTTTGCTCATAGCCTGGGGGCGCAGCATCGCGGCCTGCGTGAAAAGCAAAAAAAAGCAGAAACCGACGATACGGTTTCTGCTTTTTTTACGGCTGGCTGCTAAAACTGAAGCGATGCGTCAGAGGCAGTCACGCACCGATTTGCGCAACGACCCGGACTTGGCCCATGGCGGCCCCTGATACAACGAGACCCGGCTGCCGTCCTTGTATTTGATGATGTCGAGAATCTCGTCAGCGGTGACGAGGCTCGGCGCCTTGATCCGGTAGCCGTTGGAAATGGAGGTCTGCGTGGTCTTCGGAATGTCCTGCTGCCACAATGGCAACAAGCACGCGGCATAGTCTTTAGGCGCTTTGGTGGTGGTCTTGCTGAGATTTGGCTCGCCCGGTACCAGCGACGCTGGCAATGAGCAACCTGCCAGTAATGCCAACGCCAAAATCCCGATCCATATCCGCATGGTGTTTCCCTGATCTGAAAAAAAGCGAATGTAACGTGTAACCGGGTGTACATCCACAGCGGACCACGCCCATACGGGGAATTGGACAAATATTTACATACGTTCCGCCGGGTGACAGACGAGCTGTAAAACATCGCCCGGAAATGCGGCTACTCTGTTCTACCGAGAATGTTCCGGAGGTGATCATGCGGCTCAATGAATACGAACACGAACTTCAGCGCGACCTGCAAGCCGTTGCATCGGATCTGAGATGGTCGGCGGTCGACCTCAAACGCATTGCCGAACAGCTGCGCAAGAATGGCAATGAAGCGGATGCCCAGGCGGTCCTGAGGTCTTGCGAGGTGCTGCAGAGTGATGAAGAACGATTGCAGTCATATGCCAAGGAAGTGAAAACCCGCTCCATCAGCCGAACCAAAGTTCACTGATACCGACCTTGCCCTCAACAAGAGCCCCGGCAAGTACCGGGGCTCTTTCGTTACATTTGCATCAACTCGCGGTGTGACTTCGCGCCCGCGCCAAGCGTTGTCTGTAGCCCGGCAACGCAGCGGCATAGGCCATTGATTCTTCTCTGCTACCAAACGATGCAAGCCGCACGCCCTGGCTGCAAACCGCCACGGGCCGTTACTTCGCAGCCAGCGATGTGCCAAATCGCTGGCACTTTCAGCCACGCCAAACGCTCAAAAAACCCGAGGGAACCTATAAACCGGGGCCCGGCTCGAATATTGCAGTTTTGTTTCATTAATGTGGCAAGCAGTGAACAGGTAACAGATGAAAGTACGCGCAACCGTCATTTGCGAGCAGGAACGACACGTTCTCCTGGTGCGCAAACCCCACTGTCGCTGGACATTGCCCGGCGGCAAGGTCGAGCCTGGGGAAACCAAGGCCGCAGCGGCGATGCGCGAGTTGCAGGAAGAAACGGCGCTGAAGGCCGAGCAAATGTTGTATCTGATGGAACTGCGCAGTGGCAGCACCCAGCATCATGTCTACGAGGCCTCAGTGCCCGATCTTGAGCAGTTGCGCCCGCAAAACGAGATCACCGAGTGCATCTGGCATCCGCTGGACGCGGTGCAGAATCTGCCCACCAGCGACGCGACGTTGCGCATCGTGCAGGCGTTTCAGCGGCGCTTGTAAGGTTTCAACCGGCGAATGCCCGGCGCCCGGCGCTCATTTCCGTGCGCAATTCACCAATGAAGTTGGAAATATCGCGGATCGTCACCAGATGTTCCGGCGACACGCCATTGAGCAACAACTCGACTCGACCGGAGTCAGGCTCGTAGACCTTGATCCGCAGCAGTCCCTGCTCCACTTGTGTGCATTCGCATTCAAGCGACGGAAAGCCGGATTCGACAATCCGGCAAATGTCGGCAATGGCTAGCATGAGCGCACGCCTCGCAGGCGATGAGTCGGTCGACCCGATGAGCATAGATGAGCCGTCGGCAACCTGCCGCCCCGGCAACTGCCAACCCGATCACATTTTCAGCGCAGGCTCAGTGGGCATCGCGATCCCAGATCCAGTTCCACATCCCCGGCAATTGCACCGCATCCGAACTTTGCTGAACCGTGCGCGCCAACGCCGCTTTCTGCAGCGCCGCGCGATCATCGTAGAACGGTTTGTCCGCCAGCCTCACACCAGTGGCGGCGGCACTGTCGAGCAGGATCTGCAGGTATTCGCGGGTGTGCCGCGCGGTGTAACGGTTGAGGTCATGAAAGGTCACCACCACCGGAATCACCCCGTCCACGGTAGGGAATTCGCCGAGGGCAATTCGCTCGCGGACTTCCGATAGCTGGCGCAGCATGTTCGCCCGACGTCGGGGGCTGGCATTGAAGCCCCAGATCTTGCCGTCGTTGGCGCTCAAATCGGTCAGCAATACATGCAGGCCGTGCTGTTGATAAGCGGCGAAGGTGCGCTTGTCGTAATTCCAGAATGGCGGGCGCAGCAGGATCGGCGCAGCGCCGGTAATCGCGGCGATATCCGCCGTGCCGTTGCTCAACGACTGCTCCAGCTCTTGCGGATCGAGCGAGCGATGATTGGTGTGCCAATGGGTGGCGGTGTGGAATCCGAGGATGTGCCCTTCGGCGTGCTCGCGCCGCATGATCCCGCGACCGATTTCACTGTTGCCCGCACGCGGCGCACGGGTCTGGACGAAGAACACCGCTTTGATGTCCGGTTGCACCGGGTTGACCTTCAGGCTGTCGAGCACTGTCGCCGAAGGGTTCCAGAAACTCGAAGCGCTAGGGCCGTCATCGAAGGTCAGCAGAAAGCGCACCGGTGCCTGGGCCTTGAGCCGGGTTTCGGTTTGTGCGGTCATCTCGATGGGCGCGGCAATGCAGCCGGCCAACCCAAACGCGATGGCCGCTGCACAGATAAGTTTGAACGCGTATTTCATGTTTTGCCTTTCGCCTGACCCTTGCGGCCCTGTTGTCGACTGGCAAAACCCCCTCGCCCTGATCCATCCCTGCACCCGGCCTCGCGAGCCAAGTCTGGATAGGGTACACAGGCTTTGGTTACGGCGCTCGCTCAGTCGGCCAATGCCCGCTGAAACGAGGTATCGATGACCCCGGCGGTAGCCAGCGGCGCCGGCAGTGCCTTGACCTTGAACAGGAAGTCCGCGGTGCCCTGCAGGTCTGCCGCCGCCTGTTGATCCACCGGCCCGACGGTCATGTGCGCCTGGCGCAACCAGTGTCGCGAAACTTCCTGATCGAGGTTGGCCTTCTTCGCCCACAAGTCTGCGTATTCGTCGGTATGGCTGTCGACCCAGGCTCGAGCGCGCTTCAAACGTCCTAGAAAATCGGCAATCGTTGCACGCTTGCTGTCGATCGACGGCGCCGACGCGGCAATCGCGCTGAGGCCCGGCATCAGGTTTTTCGCGGTGAGAATCGGCCGCGCACCGGAGAACACGATTTGCTGGGAGATGTACGGTTCCCACACCGGGAAGGCATCAATGCTGCCCTGCGGCAACGCAGCCGCCGCATCGATCGGCATCAGCTTGACGAAATCGACGTAATTTTCCGGCAGACCGCCCTGCTCCAGGGCACGCAAGGTCAACTGCTGACTCCAGGCGCCGGGCCAGTAGGCGACTTTCTTGCCCTTCAGATCAGCAATGGTTTTCACCGGCGAATCTTTCGGCACCAGTAACGCGATGGTGTCCGGGTTTTGTCGCGACACTCCGATCAGTTTTACCGGCGCCTGTTTGGCGGCGAGAAACAGGAAACCCGAATCGCCCAGAAAACCCAGATCCAGCGAGCCGGTCTGCAACGCCTCGGCCAATGGCGCAGCGGCCTGGAAGTGCTTCCAGTCAACGGTATAAGGCGCGTCCTTCAACACGCCCGAGGCTTCCACCGAGGCGCGAATGTTGTAGTAGTTCTGATCACCGACATGCAGTACCAACGGCTCGGCGGCGTATGCAAGCGGTGCGGCGAACAGGGCGATCATCAGTGTGCTGCGGAGCAAACGGGAGAGCTTCATGGGAGGTCCTGCGACGGGATTTTTCATAGACCATAACGCTCTTGATAAACCAATTTTAAATTCGATTAATGCATAAGCTCAGTGCTCCGAATGCTCACTGTCCGCTGCGCAACAGTGCGATACCACAGTGTTGCCCAAGCAACAGTTGAAAGGCGCCAAAACGGCTGAAAACCCCGTAACCATTGGCCAAAACGCACATGGCACAGAGCCTGCAATATTCCATTCATGCAGGACGCAGCCGATAAAAATATATTTTTGGACATAAAAAACAGTGCCTTCGCCGGAGCGCCCCCATGACATCGTTCTTTCCGTTTGCCCGCCTCAAAACGCTGCTGGTCGCCAGCGCCGTGGCATTGAGCCTGCAACCTCTGGCCCACGCCACCGAAGCCCCTCCCGCCGAGGTGCATCTGGATTACGCCTACTACTCCCCCGTGAGTCTGGTGCTCAAGCATTTCGGTTTTCTCGAAAAGGCTCTGCCACAGACCAAAGTCAGCTGGGTGCTTAGCCAGGGCAGTAACCGTTCGCTGGAATATCTGAACAGTGGTGGCGTCGATTTCGCCTCCAGCGCCAGCCTTGCCGCTGTGCTGAGCCGGGCCAACGGTAGCCCGATCAAATCGGTCTACGTCTACAGCCGCGCTGAATGGACTGCACTGGTGGTGCGCAAGGATTCGCCGTACCAGAGCGTCGCCGATCTCAAGGGCAAGAAAATCGCCGCCACCAAAGGCACCGATCCGTACCTGTTCACTTTGCGCAGCCTGCAACAGGCCGGGCTGAAGAAAGACGACGTGGAGCTGGTGCACCTGCAACATCCGGACGGCCGCACCGCGCTGGAAAAAGGCGATGTCGACGCCTGGGCCGGGCTCGACCCGCACATGGCCGCCAGTCAAGTGCAGGCCGGTTCGCGTCTGCTGTATCGCAATCCGGCGTTCAACAGCTACGGCGTGGTCAGCGTCACCGAGCAGTACGCCAAGGAGCATCCGCAAACCATCGACACGGTGATCAAAGCCTACGAGCAGGCGCGCGAATGGGCGCTGAAAAATCCCGAAGCGTTCGCCGCGCTGCTCGCCAAAGAGTCCGGTTTGCCGCTGGACGTGGCCAAACTGCAACTGTCGCGCACTGACCTGAGCAGCCCGCAACTGACCGCCAACGACGTGCAGGCCTCGAAGGCGGCGGCACCGATTCTGGTCTCTGAGGAACTGGTGCGGCGTGGGGTGAATGTCGATCAAGTCATCGATCAGTTGCTCGACAGCGGTGTGCAACAAGCCGTCGCCCGCCAGTAATCGACCAGACTCACAGCCCATCCGCGCCAGTTGCGGATGGACTGTGAGTGGAGCCAACGTATGACCACTCGCAGTAACGAACTGCCGGCACCTCGCAGCTTGTCGAGGCCCCGCCCTCCTCTCCACCCGACATGGCGCCGGCGCCTGAAGGGCCTGGCCCTGCCGCTGCTGATCGTGATCGCCCTGGAATTCATCGTGCGCATCGGCTGGCTACCGTCCTATCAGATGCCCGCCCCGAGCGAGATTGCCCTGACCCTCACCGACCTCGCCGAAGGCGCACTGTGGAAACACATCGGCGCGAGCCTGATCCGCGTGTTGCTGGGATTTGCGATTGGCGCCAGCCTCGCGCTGGTGTTTGCCGCCTGGGTCGGCCTGAGCCGTGAGGCCGAGGCGTATCTGGAACCGACGTTCGCCGCCCTGCGTTCGATTCCGAGCCTGGCCTGGGTGCCGCTGTTGCTGCTGTGGCTGGGCATCGACGAAACCTCGAAAATCGTGCTGATCGCCATCGGCGCGTTTTTTCCGGTGTACGTCAACGTGGTCGCGGCGATTCGCAACATCGATCGCAAACTGGTCGAGGTCGGGCATATCTATGGTTTCAGCCGCTGGCAACTGGTGCGGCGGATTCTGCTGCCCGCCGCCCTGCCCGGCCTGTTCACCGGGCTGCGCAGCGGCATGAGTCTGGCGTGGATGTTTCTGGTGGCCGCCGAGCTGATCGCCGCGACCAAGGGCCTGGGTTATCTGCTCAGCGACGGCCGCGAAACCTCGCGACCGGACATCGTGCTGGCGGCGATCATCGTGCTCGCCCTGCTCGGCAAACTCAGCGACGGCCTGCTCGCCATGCTTGAACGCCGCTGGCTGGCCTGGCGCGATACGTTCACCGGTCAGGAGGCGCAGGATTGATTGGCCGCAGCCAACTAAGCTGAAAGCGTCCAACCGGAGATTCAGCGCATGTGCGGAAGACTCTCGCAGTACCGTGGCATTCACGACTTTGTCGCGGTGCTGAGCATCCCCGATGCGCTGATCAATCATGTCGGCGATGCCGCGTTGGAGCGATATAACGCAGCCCCCACCACGTCACTCGCGGTCCTTCATCAACATGATCAACAGCTGTATGCCGACAACCTGCGCTGGGGCTGGCGCCCGCATTGGGCCAAGGACCGCGCCGCACCGATCAACGCGCGGGTGGAGAAAGTCGCCCACGGCCCGTTCTTCCGCGCGATCTGGCGCCATCGACTGATTGTGCCGATCGACAACTGGTTCGAATGGGTCGATACCGAGGAAAAACTCCGCCAGCCGTGGCTGATTCGACGAGCGGATAATGGGCCGATTTTCTGCGCTGCCATCGGTCAACTGCCGACACCCGATGCACCAGCACGGGAGGACGATGGTTTTGTGATCATCACCGCCGACAGTGCCGGTGGCCTGCTCGATATTCACGATCGGCGTCCGATCGTACTCTGCGCCGAACTCGCCCGAGAATGGCTGGACCCGGCCACGCCCGTCGAGCGCGCCGAACAGATGTTGCTGTTCGAAGGTGAAAACAGCGAAACGTTTCTGTGGCACAAAGTCAGCAAAGCGGTGGGCAACCCACGCAATCAGGGTGCCGAACTGATTCAAGCGCTGCCCTAAATAATGGTCGCCATGGCACGTGTATTAAATGTCGCAACGGTCGAAACCTTCGGCGGTGTCTACACATGACCTGCGTCACCATGCAAGTGAAACTGTTTCTTTACACTTAATGTTTCAATATCGATACATCAATTGAAGCAGTCGTTTGATTAAAACCAACCGCTTGTCTGACTCTTCAATCAGCTTAGATACATTTTGTAGCACTACGGATAGCATGCGCGCCGCATTTCCGTTTGGCATACCAGTTGACCAAAGAGTCAACAAAAAACCAGGAATCCCCTACAACTTTTACAAGCCTTGCAGAGAACTAAGTTGCGCGACGATTTTGCAATCAAACAGGCCAACGGCCTGGAGTGTATCTATCTGTCCATGACAGAACGCTTTCAACTCGACTGTTTTATCGGCCACTACATCAAGACCCGAAACCTGCGCTCAGTTCCCGACATTGAACGTATCTTGCGCACCACCCTCAAGAATTATCCCGGCCATCCGCCGGTGATGGTCAACGAGCTCAATGCCTGGATCGACAAAACCCTGGGATATCGGGCTGCACACCCCGATTTCACGCAGTTGGAAGATCTTTGAACCCAAGAAAAAACCCCGCACTGGCGGGGCTTTTTCGTATCTGATCGATCAAGGCTTCAGATCAGGCCATGACAGCTCTTTGCCATCATCGTGTTTCCACGTTTGTTCTTTGCGTTTTTCACGCTCGATCTCTTCTTCGCTCGGCTCATCGACATCTTCGTCTTCATCTGGACGTTCTTGCTCGGTCGTCATGCGCACCCCCGCTTGTATAAAAAGACTGTACATCCTTAAAGCGTAGAACAATTTTACCCGTCCAACTTACAGCCACCAGCGCAGCAAAAAGAAGAACGCCATGCTCAATAGCATGCTCAGCAAGGTATTACGGGTATAGATAACCAAACCTACTGCCACTAATGAACTAAGCAGGTACGGGTTATCCCACTGCAAATTCAGCTGTTTGTCCGGCATGAACACGATCGGCCCGCAAATCGCCGTGAGCATGCCCGGTACGGCAAACCCGAGAAACTGCCGAGCATTACTGCTCAAACGTACCGGCAGGCGCGGTTCAAGAAACACGTAACGGTTGAGGAACACCAGAATCCCCATGCCGAAAATCACTGCCCAGACCATCATGTGCGCCCCCGATACAGCTTGTTGCAGACAAATCCTGCGGTCATCCCGGCCAGCCCTGACAACACCAGCGCCGAGCCCCACTGCCAATAGCTGAACAACACCGAGCAGAACAAAGACACGGCCACGCACACCACGGTCGGCACGTTACGCACCACCGGGGTGATCAACGCGATGAAGGTGGCGGCAATCGAGAAGTCCAGCCCCAGGTGCTCAAGCCCCGGAATGCTGCTGCCCAGGACGATGCCGGCCAGGGTGAAGAGGTTCCAGGCGATATAGAACGTCAGGCCGACGCCCAATGCGTACCAGCGATTGAACTGCTGACGGTCATGCTGGCTGGTCAGGGCGAACAGCTCATCGGTGAGCAAAAAGCCCAGGCCGATGCGCCAGCGTCCGGGCAGCGGCGAAATCACCGGGCGCATGCTCATCCCGTACAGCAAGTGCTGCGAGGTCAGCAGCAGCGTGGTCAACAGAATCGAGAAAATCCCGGCACCGCCCTTGAGCATGCCGATCGCCACCAGTTGCGCGGCCCCCGCGAACACGATGCTCGACAGGCCCTGCCCCTGTAACGGCGTGAGATTGGCTTCAATCGCCATGGAGCCGGCCAGCAGCCCCCACGGCGCCGTCGCCAGTGATAACGGCATGATCGCCGCAGCGCCGCGAAGAAACGCACGGCGCGGCATAAGTGAGTCAGACATAACGCTCTTCAACCGAGGAAACGGTCGCAGACTCTGCCAGCAAATGCACTGTCGCGGCTTGAACAATCTTGCGCACTTGCGCTAAATCTCCGCGCCCCGGTGCGACTGTCGGCGTAGCATGGGAGCCTTCACAACCGCGTCAGGGAGACGACATGCTGTACCGAATCGCAGCCGACGGGCTGGTGCTGTTCCATCTGTCATTCATTCTGTTCGTGCTGTTCGGCGGGCTGCTGGTACTCAAGTGGCCACGCTTGATGTGTCTGCATCTGCCGGCGGCCGCGTGGGGCGTGGCAGTCGAGGTGTTGCACCTGACCTGTCCGCTGACCTACTGGGAAAACCTGATGCGCCACGCCGCCGGGCAGACCGAATACGCCGGCGGCTTCATCGAGCACTACGTCTGGCCGATCATCTACCCCGCCGGCCTGACGCCGCAGATCCAGTTGGCGCTGGGCAGCGTGGTGCTGGTGATCAACCTGCTGGTCTACGGGCGCCTGCTGCGGCGCTGGCAACTGCGCCGCGCCAGCCGTATTCCGTTTTAACGCGTGGCGGGTTTCAAGGCTTGCAGCCAGGCCGGATCCAGGCGCTTCTGGTCGATCTCCAGACCCAGCGCCTGCATCCGCTCCTTGTGCGCCTCGACTTCCCGATGTAATTGCGCATGATCGCTGGAGTTACCGTCCAGTTCGTGCATCTGGGTCAGCCCCAGATGATAGAAGCGCAGCACCTTCATCGCGGTCGGATCGTTCTGCTCCACCGCCGCCGTCACCTGATGCATCACGTTGGTCACGCTCATCAGGCTGCGCTTGAGCCGCCAGCTATAGACCGCCGGGGCCATCCAGGTCTGATGCCAGAACTGCCCGCGCATCAGCGCCGCCGTCAGCAGGAACGCGACGAACACCCCGCCGACATTGAAGCGCAGATTGTCGCCGCCGGGTTCGCCGAACAGCGCCACCGCCGCTGTCGAAAGCACCATCGCCAACACCAGAAACAGCACGGCAATGATCAGCGTGCTGCGGCGGGTCTGCTGGCGAAACGTTGCTGGGTCCATCGGCTGGATCTCGAACATCGGGCATGACTTCCTTGAGCGATAAAAAGGGCAACGGAAAAAACTCGCCGACGCATTATCGCCTCTATCGTAATGCTGTTCACTTAAGCATTTGAGTCTCAGCAGGGCTTACTTGAAAATCCGATGCCAGACCTCTGGCATCGGATTTTTTATGTCTGTTCAGCAAGACCTGCTCGACCTTGGCGATCTTTTTAACTTCTGCGATCTGAGTACCTTTACCCAACATATTCCGGTTGAGTGGGTAGCGTCTGCACTGGATCTCTCCAGTCAGGCGACCATTCGCCGACGTCGCTTGCCCGCCGATCAAGTGCTTTGGCTGGTACTCGGCATGGCGCTGTTTCGTGACGAGCCGGTCCACGAAGTGGCCAGGCGTTTGAACATTTGTGCCCAAGGGCTGGCCTCTGACCAGCTATTAGCACGAAGCGGTGTAACCGAAGCGCGTAAGCGGCTCGGTGCCGATCCTGTTGAATGGTTATTTCGCAAGACAGGTCATCAATGGGGCGCGGAGCGTTATACCGATGATGCTTGGCAGGGCCTGCAAGTGTTTGCAGTGGACGGTGCGCTTTTGCGTACTCCGGATACGCCCGAACTTCGAGATCATTTCGGGTCGGGAAACACCCGGACCGAGCGCCAGACTCCGTTCCCCATGCTGCGCTTGGTGGCGTTGATGAATGTGCGTTCGCACGTAATCCTGGATGCCCAATTGAGCCCTTACCGACGCAGTGAAATGCGCTTGGCCGACGAGTTTTTGCAGCAGGTTCCCGATCACTCGGTGACGTTATTCGATAAAGGGTTCTGGGGTGCCGAACTACTGTCGAATCTGAATAAAGCCGGTACACATCGGCACTGGTTGATTCCAGCCAAAAAAGGCACGGTTTGTGAGGAAGTGGCTCGTTACAACCCGCATGATCGCCTGGTGCGCATGAAGGTCTCACCGCAAGCCAGAGCCCGAAATCCGGCCCTCTCAACACATTGGGAGGCCCGCGAAGTCAGCTATGAAATTCAAGGCAAACTCAAGACAGTCATGACGTCACTGCCGGCGAGCACCTACAGCACCGAAGCCGTTGCCCGGCTTTATCAGGAACGCTGGGAAATCGAGTTAGGCTTCAGAGACATCAAAAGCTCAATGCAGCAGAACGCAGTGACCTTGCGTAGCAAAAAAGTCGACTTGATCTATCAGGAAGTCTGGGGACTGTTGCTGGCTTACAACGTGGTTCGTCGGGAAGCCAGTCAAGCGGCAGTTGCATTGGGTCGCCTCCCTTCGGACATCCGCTTCAAACCAGCCTGTCAGTACATCGCGGTCCAACTGATCGTAATGGCAGCAGCCAATCCGATTTCAGCGACAGGGAGGCGGCTATCAGAGTTGAGGGCAGGTATTGGAGGATTGTTTCTGGATCACCGCCCAAGGCCTTCGAGACCTAGGACGGTGAAAATTTCAAAGACCCGGTTTCCTGTGGATCGTAAGGCTGCTCCACTTAAGTGAACAGCATTACGCCTCTATCGGGGATTTAGCTATGCTGGGGGCCCTTTTCATCTTTTCAGCGTCCAACGGGGGACATGGCGGTACAGCGCAGATCGTGCCATCTTCATTCATGGATACACACTATTCGGATGCCATTTGCCTGCCACTGGAATGACATCGTTTTAAGGATCATTGCATGACCCAACGACACGTAATCAATGCCTCGGTCAGCCCGAAAGGCAGCCTGGAAACCCTTTCTCAACGTGAAGTTCAGCAACTGAGCGAAGCCGGATCCGGCAGCACCTACACCCTCTTCCGCCAGTGCGCCCTGGCCATCCTCAATACCGGCGCGCATGTCGACAACGCCAAGACTATCCTCGAAGCCTACAAGGACTTCGAAATCCGTATTCACCAGCAGGATCGCGGCGTGCGCCTCGAATTGCTGAACGCCCCGGCCGACGCCTTCGTCGACGGTGAAATGATCGCCAGCACCCGCGAGATGCTGTTCAGCGCCCTGCGTGACATCGTCTACACCGAAAATGAACTCGACAGCCAACGCATCGACCTCAGCTCCTCGCAAGGCATCAGCGACTACGTCTTCCACCTGCTGCGCAACGCGCGCACCCTGCGTCCGGGCGTCGAGCCGAAAATCGTCGTGTGCTGGGGCGGTCACTCGATCAACACCGAAGAATACAAATACACCAAGAAAGTCGGCCACGAACTGGGCCTGCGCAGCCTCGATATCTGCACCGGTTGCGGCCCCGGCGTGATGAAGGGCCCGATGAAGGGCGCGACCATCGCCCACGCCAAACAGCGCATCCACGGCGGTCGCTACCTCGGCCTGACCGAACCGGGAATCATCGCCGCCGAAGCGCCGAACCCGATCGTCAATGAGCTGGTGATCCTGCCGGACATCGAAAAACGTCTGGAAGCGTTCGTGCGTGTCGGCCACGGCATCATCATCTTCCCGGGCGGCGCCGGCACCGCCGAAGAGTTCCTGTACCTGCTGGGCATCCTGATGCACCCGGACAACGCCGGCCTGCCGTTCCCGGTGATCCTGACCGGGCCGAAACATGCCGCGCCGTATCTGGAACAACTCGACGCGTTCGTCACCGCCACCCTCGGCGATGCGGCGAAGCAGCACTATCAGATCATCATCGACGACCCGGCCGAGGTCGCGCGGCAGATGACTGCCGGCCTCAAAGCGGTGAAGCAGTTCCGCCGCGAGCGTAACGACGCGTTCCACTTCAACTGGCTGCTGAAGATTGACGAGAGCTTCCAGCGTCCGTTCGATCCGACCCACGAGAACATGGCCAATCTGAAACTGCACCGCGACCAGCCGCCCCACGAACTGGCGGCCAACCTGCGCCGGGCGTTTTCCGGGATCGTTGCCGGCAACGTCAAGGACAAGGGCATCCGCTTGATCGAAGAACACGGGCCGTACCAGATCCGTGGTGACGCGGCGATCATGCAACCGCTCGACGCGCTGCTCAAAGCCTTCGTCGCCCAGCATCGGATGAAACTGCCGGGCGGCGCGGCGTATGTGCCGTGCTATCGCGTGGTGGCGTAACTTTTCAGCCGCCGCATCGGCCAATGTGGGAGCGGGCTTGCTCGCGAAGAGGCCGTGTCAGTCAACAACAATGTTGCCTGACACACCCCTTTCGCGAGCAAGCCCGCTCCCACAATTGTTTTGAGGTCAATCCGATGCTGCCAATCAGCCTTTGTTTCTGACACAAAAGCCCCGTACATTCCTCACGACAGCCACCACCGGCCCGTACTAAGCTTCGCGATCAATTTTTCAGGGACGATTCATGAAACGGATTGCCGCGTGTCTGCTGTCACTCCTGGCCCTGGCGGCCGATGCGGCCGATCTGCAACTGCTTACCGACAACCACCCGCCCCTGCATTTCCAGCAAGGCGATCAATTGGTGGGTTACGGCGTGGATGTGGTGCGCGCGCTGGCCGAACAGACCGGCGACCGGATCGATCTGCAACAAGTGCCGTTGCTGCGCGCCCTGCGCACCGCCAGCGAAACACCCAACACCGGCGTCTTCACCGTCCTGCGTACCGACGAGCGCGATGACCGCTATCAATGGGTCGGGCCGCTGATTGAAGTCGAAACCGCGCTGTATGCCCATGCAAACAACCAGCCGCCGGTAAAAACCCTGCAGCAGGCGGATCAGGCCGGTCGTATCAGCGTGCCGCGCAAATGGCTGATCTACAGCTACCTGCAACAGCAGAACCTGAAGAACCTCGACGGCGTCGAAACCCCGGAACAGATGATGCGGCTGTTCAGCCTTGGCCGAACCGATTTCGTGGTCTCCGACACACTCTCCACCGCCGCGCTGGCCCGCACCCAGGGCATGGAACCGGGACGCTTGCAGTATCAGATTCCGCTGATGAAACAGGACACCTACATTGCCTTTTCGCTGCAGACCGATCCGGGTCAGGTGCAACGCTGGCAGCAGGCACTGGAAACCTTGCGCGCCGATGGGCGAATGGAACAGATTCGCCAGCGCTGGCTGATGAATGCACTGCCGAGATGACTGAGCTGCCCCGTTCAACTGCAGGAGTGAGCCTGCTCGCGATAGCGTCAGCCCCTTCAGCAATGAGGTGACTGACCCACCGCTATCGCGAGCAGGCTCACTCCTACAGGGATCTGTGCAAGCCGGTCTGCTTTCATTCCACCAGCCGCGCCGCCAGCGCCTTCGCCTGCAACGCCACATCCGTCACCGCCGTGCTCTCCCACCACATCCCGCGCAACGGTGGCCCCATCGCAAACAATAGGCTGCCGGTCTGCCCTTCAGCGTCCAGCACCGCACCGTCCACCGCCGCCGCAATCCCCAAGGCCAACGGCCCGGGGCGCACCAGCCCGCGCGCCAACAATTGCTGCGGCAGCGGCCGCGCGACGCGGCGCCAGTCGTACTCGATGCCGCTGGAATTGATCAGCGCTGCCCCCTGTACTACACAGGTTTCCACCTCGCCCCGGCGCCGAATCCGAATACTCACACCCTCGCCCGCCACCGGCTCAAGCCCCTTGAACGACGCCGCCTGAATCCGCAACCGCCCCTCGTTGTGCAAGCGCTCCACCAATGCCGCACTCAACGGTGGCGAACGGTGATGATGACTCTCCCACCACGGCCGTACATGACGTACGAATTGTCGACGCTGCACATCAGTCGCCTGACTCCACAGCCGTCCGATGTGCGCCCGCACCGTGTCCAGCGGCGCCTGCCAATCGATGCCCTGAGCGATCGCCTCGCGGCAATGCCTGCGCAGCTCGCGCAACAACTGTCGCGGCGTGCGAATGCTCTGATCCTCGGCGAGGAAATCCACCCACGCCGGCGGTTGTCGACGCACATGGGGCAACAGTCCATGACGGGAAAACACTTCGATCGGCCCGCGATGCCCGGCCTGCTCCAGCGAAACCACCGCATCAACCATGGTCAGGCCGGAGCCGATGATCAGCACGGTCGATTGCGGATCGAGTTGGCGCATGGCCGCAACATCCCACGGATCAAGCGCAGCGGCGTTCAGGCCACTGGACTCTTTCTGCGGCGTGCGGGCGGCGGGGAACATGCCCGTGGCGAGCACGGCGCGAGCACCGCGCAGCGTCTGCCCATTGCTCAAGCTCAGTTGCACTGAGTCGACATCGGTTTGCACATCGACGGCTTCGGCGCAGATGTGCTCGACCGTCGAACCGTGCTGCGCAACAACGAACCGCGCTTCGGCCAAGCGCTGCTGCACATACACGCCAAACAAGCCACGTGGCGGGAACAGCTCACTGATCGGCACGTTCTGCTTGGCAGATTGCGGCCAGCCGCCAGCGGCAATGTGCGCGGTCAGCCATTGAGTCAGATCATCGGGGTTGTCCGGGTCGACACTCATGCGCGCCGCATTGCCGTTGAGCGTATGCCCCAGTTCGACCGCGCTGTAAGCTTCACCGCGCCCAAGTTCAGCGCGTGGCTCGATGATCAGGATCTGGCGTTGGCCGGGCAGTCGCAGCAATTGCACGGCCAGCATCGTACCGCTAAGGCCCCCGCCGATAATCAGGATGTCTGCGTTCTGATTCATTTCAAATCACCACATTGCGCACAAACCGCACCGCGACCGCTCCGTCATTGCGATAGCCGTGCGGCTGGTTGCTGGCAAACATGAAAAACTCACCGGCAGAAATGGTGTTGGCCACGTCGCCAACCGTTAACGTCAAGCAACCCTCGAATACGTAAATCTGTTCGCTCCAGCCATCGGCGTCTGGTTGCGAGGGATAGACCTCGCCCGGTTGCAGGCACCATTCCCACTGCTCGACTTCACGGGTAGCGGTCGCCTTGGACAACAACACCGCTTTGCTGCCGGGAATCACTCCGGCCCACGCCACCTCGTTGATGCGGCTGGTATCGCGCGCGTCGGGGGCCTGGATCAGGTCGCTGAACGCCACGTCGAGCGCTTCGGCGACCCGGTCGAGGGTGGTCAGGCTGACATTCTTTTCCCCGGCCTCGATCGCCACCAGCATGCGCCGACTGACGCCGGACTTTTCCGCCAGCGCGGTCTGACTCATGTCGGCAGCGTGGCGCAGGCGCCGAACGTTGTGGCTGACGTGTTGCAGGACGGAGGCCCGTTGGCTGGAATCTTTGTGCACTATATTGCTCACTCGGTGGGGTTGGGCAGTATACTGCGCAACGTTGGGCGCATTGTGCGTCCTGCCTTTTATAGTGCGCAAGGTCATGACGTCAGTGAACGGTTCCTCCACCCCTCTTCGCTTCTCCCGCTTCAGCAAGGCCGAATGCGTGCTGGTGCTGATCACCATGGTCTGGGGCGGCACGTTCCTGCTGGTGCAACACGCCATGACCGTCAGTGGCCCGATGTTCTTCGTCGGCCTGCGCTTTGCCGCTGCGGCCGCCATTGTCGCGCTGTTCTCCTGGCGTCACTTGCGTGAACTGACCCTGTTCGAGCTCAAGGCCGGCGCCTTCATCGGCGTGGCGATCATGCTCGGTTACGGCTTGCAGACGGTTGGCCTGCAAACGATCCCGAGCAGCCAGTCGGCATTCATCACCGCGCTGTACGTGCCCTTCGTGCCGTTGCTGCAATGGCTGGTGCTGGGCCGTCGTCCGGGGTTGATGCCAAGCATCGGCATCATGCTGGCGTTTACCGGGTTGATGCTGTTGTCCGGTCCGTCCGGGGCTTCGCTGAATTTCAGCCCCGGCGAAATCGCCACGCTGATCAGCGCCATCGCGATTGCCGCCGAGATCATTCTGATCAGTACCTACGCCGGTCAGGTCGACGTGCGCCGGGTGACCGTGGTGCAGCTGGCGGTGACCTCTGTGCTGTCGTTCCTGCTGGTAGTGCCGACCGGCGAAGCGCTGCCGGATTTTTCCTGGACCTTGCTGGTGACCGCACTGGGTCTCGGCGCAGCGAGTGCGGCGATTCAGGTGGCGATGAACTGGGCGCAGAAGAGTGTTTCGCCGACCCGGGCGACCTTGATCTATGCCGGTGAGCCGGTGTGGGCCGGGATCGTCGGGCGGATTGCCGGGGAGCGCTTGCCGGCGATTGCCTTGGTTGGCGCGGGGTTGATTGTCGCGGCGGTGATTGTCAGTGAGCTGAAGACCAAGGGTAAGGTTGTCGAAGTGGACGCTGAGCTGGAGCGGGAAACCCAAGGTTAATCCGCAATATCTTGAGTGCCTGAACCATAGCTATCGCGAGCAGGCTCACTCCTACAATTGAAATGCGTTTCCCCTGTAGGAGTGAGCCTGCTCGCGATGAGGCCATCCCAAGCGACATCCATCTACCTGAAACAATGCCAAACAGAAAATTCCAGACTACTTTGTAGGATTCTGAGACATCCTCGGGTTTGGTAATCAGTGAGCTGGCACGTATGATGCTTCACAAACTTCCGCAGATTAGAAGCCTATGTCCCTGATAGTTCTACTGCTTCTGCCATTCATTGGCAGCTGTCTGGCAGCGGTGCTGCCACACAACGCGCGTAATACCGAATCCCTGTTGGCAGGTGTGGTCGCTTTGATCGGCACCGTGCAGGTAGCGCTGTTGTACCCGCAAATCGCCCACGGCGGGGTGATTCGCGAAGAGTTCATGTGGCTGCCCAGCCTGGGTCTGAACTTCGTCCTGCGCATGGACGGCTTCGCCTGGCTGTTCTCGCTGCTGGTGCTGGGCATCGGCGCACTCGTCTCTTTATATGCGCGTTATTACATGTCGCCGGACGACCCGGTGCCGCGCTTCTTCGCCTTTTTCCTGGCGTTCATGGGCGCCATGCTCGGGCTGGTGATCTCCGGCAACCTGATCCAGATCGTGTTCTTCTGGGAGCTGACCAGCCTCTTCTCGTTCCTGTTGATCGGCTACTGGCACCACCGCTCTGACGCCCGGCGTGGCGCCTATATGGCACTGATGGTCACCGGTGCGGGAGGATTGTGCCTGCTGGCGGGGGTCATGATCCTCGGCCATGTCGTCGGCAGCTATGACCTGGACAAGGTCCTGGCCGCCGGCGATCTGATTCGCGCACATGCCCTCTACCCTATTCTGCTTCCCCTCATCCTCATCGGCGCCCTCAGCAAAAGCGCCCAGTTCCCTTTCCACTTCTGGCTGCCGCACGCCATGGCGGCGCCCACCCCGGTTTCGGCTTATCTGCACTCGGCGACCATGGTCAAGGCCGGGGTGTTCCTGCTCGCGCGCCTGTGGCCGTCGCTGTCCGGCAGTGAAGAATGGTTCTACATCGTCAGCGGCGCCGGGGCGTGTACGCTGTTGCTCGGCGCGTATTGCGCGATGTTCCAGAACGACCTCAAGGGTCTGCTGGCCTACTCGACCATCAGCCATCTGGGCCTGATCACCTTGCTGCTGGGTCTGAACAGCCCACTGGCAGCGGTCGCGGCGGTGTTCCACATCCTCAATCACGCGACCTTCAAGGCTTCGCTGTTCATGGCCGCCGGGATCATCGACCACGAGAGCGGCACCCGTGACATCCGCAAACTCAGCGGCCTGATCAAACTGATTCCGTTCACCGCCACGTTGGCGATGGTTGCCAGTGCATCGATGGCCGGCGTGCCGTTGCTCAACGGTTTCCTCTCGAAAGAAATGTTCTTCGCCGAAACCGTGTTCATCAACGCCACCGCGTGGGTCGAAGCAGCACTGCCGATTGTCGCGACCATCGCTGGCACATTCAGCGTCGCCTACTCGCTGCGCTTCACCGTCGATGTGTTCTTCGGCCCGACGGCTACCGACCTGCCGCACACTCCGCACGAACCGCCGCGCTGGATGCGTGCGCCGGTGGAGCTGCTGGTGTTCACCTGTCTGGTCGTCGGGATCTTCCCGGCGCAAGTGGTCGGCCCGCTGCTCGCGGCCGCCGCACTGCCGGTGGTGGGCGGCACGCTGCCCGAGTACAGCCTGGCGATCTGGCACGGTCTGAATGCACCGATGATCATGAGCCTGATCGCCATGTCCGGCGGCATCGTGGTCTATCTGCTGTTGCGCAACCAGCTCAAGCGTGGCCGCTTCAAATACCCGCCGCTGGTGGGCCGTTTCAACGGCAAGCGTTTGTTCGAGCGCAGTCTGGTGATCATGATGCGCATGGCCCGTCGGGTGGAACGCCGACTCGGCACCCGACGCCTGCAGATGCAACTGTTCCTGATGGTCCTGGCGGCAGTGCTCGCCGGCCTGATCCCGATGCTGCACAGCAGCCTGAGCTGGGGCGACCGGCCGAAGATTCCGGGTTCCATCGTGTTCGTCACCCTGTGGCTGCTGGCGATTGCCTGCGCCCTCGGCGCGGCATGGCAGGCCAAGTATCACCGTCTCGCCGCCCTGACCATGGTCAGCGTCTGCGGGCTGATGACCTGCGTGACCTTCGTCTGGTTCTCGGCGCCGGATCTGGCCCTGACGCAACTGGCGGTCGAAGTGGTGACCACGGTGCTGATCCTGCTCGGCCTGCGCTGGCTGCCACGACGCATCGAAGAAGTCTCGCCACTGCCATCGAGCCTGCGCAAGGCGCGGGTGCGCCGCTTGCGCGACTTGCTGCTGTCGATTGCGGTCGGCGCCGGCATGGCACTGCTGTCCTACGCCATGCTGACGCGGCAGACGCCCAACGACATTTCCTCGTTTTACCTCAGCCGTGCCATGCCCGAGGGCGGTGGCAGCAACGTGGTCAACGTGATGCTGGTGGACTTCCGTGGCTTCGACACCCTCGGTGAAATCACCGTGCTGGTGGCCGTGGCACTGACCGTGTTCGCCCTGCTGCGGCGCTTCCGTCCGCCGAAAGAAAGCCTGCAATTGCCGGCCCAGCAACGCTTGCTCGCGCCGGATGTGGTCACCGATCTGGTCAACCCGCGTACAGCCAGCGACACCGCGCTCGGGTTCATGATGGTGCCGGCAGTGCTGGTGCGCCTGTTGCTGCCGATTGCGCTGGTGGTGTCGTTCTACCTGTTCATGCGCGGCCACAACCAGCCGGGCGGCGGTTTCGTCGCCGGATTGGTGATGTCAGTGGCGTTCATCCTGCAGTACATGGTCGCTGGCACCCAGTGGGTCGAGGCGCAAATGAGCCTGCGACCGCTACGCTGGATGGGCACCGGCCTGCTGTTTGCCACCGCCACCGGTCTCGGGGCGATGGCGGTCGGCTATCCGTTCCTGACCACCCACACCTGGCATTTCGCATTGCCGCTGCTGGGCGAGATCCATATCGCCAGTGCGCTGTTCTTCGATATCGGCGTGTACGCCGTAGTGGTCGGATCGACGCTGCTGATTCTGACCGCCCTCGCCCACCAATCGGTGCGTGGTCACAAGACCGCGTCGCTGCCCAAGTCCGTCGCCAGCAAAGGAGCCGTCTGATGGAAGAAGTCATCGCAATCGCCATCGGCGTACTCGCCGCGTCCGGTGTCTGGCTGGTGTTGCGGCCACGGACATTCCAGGTGGTCATGGGCCTGTGCCTGTTGTCCTACGCGGTCAACCTGTTCATCTTCAGCATGGGCAGCCTGTTCATCGGTAAAGAGCCGGTGATCAAGGACGGCGTGACCCAGGACCTGCTGCACTACACCGATCCGCTGCCGCAGGCCCTGGTGCTGACGGCAATCGTCATCAGCTTTGCCATGACCGCGCTGTTCCTGGTGGTGTTGCTGGCGTCGCGGGGCCTGACCGGCACCGACCACGTCGACGGCCGGGAGCCCAAGGAATGATGGCGATGACTCACCTGATCGCCGCACCGATCCTGCTGCCGCTGCTGACCGCCGCCATCATGTTGATGCTCGGCGAAAAGCACCGCCCGCTGAAGGCGAAAATCAATCTGTTCTCCAGCCTCGTCGGCCTGTTCATTTCGGTGATGCTGCTGCAGTGGACGCAAACCACTGGTGTGCCCGGTTCCATCGGCGTGTACCTGCCGGGCAACTGGCAGGCGCCGTTCGGCATCGTGCTGGTGGTCGATCGCCTGTCGGCGTTGATGCTGGTGCTGACCGGCATCATCGGTGTCAGCGCCCTGCTTTTTGCCATGGCGCGCTGGGACGGCGCGGGGTCGAGCTTCCACGCGCTGTTCCAGATTCAACTGATGGGCCTGTACGGCGCGTTCCTCACCGCCGACCTGTTCAACCTGTTCGTGTTCTTCGAAGTGCTGCTCGCGGCCTCTTATGGCCTGTTGCTGCACGGCTCGGGTCGGGCGCGGGTGTCGTCGGGGCTGCATTACATCTCGATCAACCTGCTGGCCTCGTCGCTGTTCCTGATTGGCGCGGCGCTGATCTATGGCGTCACCGGCACCCTGAACATGGCCGATCTGGCGCTGAAGATTCCACTGGTGCCGGAAGCCGACCGTGGCTTGCTGCATGCTGGCGCGGGGATTCTTGCGGTGGCGTTTCTGGCGAAGGCCGGTATGTGGCCGCTGAACTTCTGGCTGGTGCCGGCCTACTCCTCGGCGAGCGCACCGGTGGCGGCGATGTTCGCGATCATGACCAAGGTCGGCGTCTACACCCTGCTGCGCCTGTGGACGCTGCTGTTCTCGGGGCAAGCCGGGGCCTCGGCATTCTTCGGTGGTGACTGGCTGATCTACGGCGGCATGGCGACCATGGCCTGCGCGGCGCTGGCGATTCTGGCCGCGCAACGTCTGGAGCGCATGGCCAGCCTGAGCATTCTGGTGTCGGCGGGGATTCTCCTGTCGGCGGTAGGTTTCGCCCAGCCGAACCTGATCGGCGCAGCGCTGTTCTATCTGGTCAGCTCGACCCTGGCCCTGAGCGCACTGTTCCTGTTGGCCGAACTGATTGAGCGTTCGCGTTCGGCCAACGAAATCCCGCTGGAGGACGAAAACGAGTTGTTGCCACGCCCGCAGGAATCCTTGCAACCGCCCAAGGGCATCAACCTCGACGACGAACAGAAAGCGGTGGTCGGTCAGGTCATTCCGTGGACCATGGCGTTTCTCGGTTTGAGCTTCATTGCCTGCGCGCTGCTGATCATCGGCATGCCGCCGCTGTCCGGGTTCATCGGCAAGCTCAACCTGATCGGTGCCCTGCTCAATCCGTTGGGGCTGGGGACTGATGCTCCAATCTCGAATGCTGCATGGGCGTTGCTGGCGCTGCTGATCCTCTCCGGACTGGCCTCACTGATGGCATTCGCCCGTATGGGTATCCAGCGTTTCTGGACACCCGAAGAGCGCCCTTCGCCGCTGCTGCGCAAGCTTGAATGTGCGCCGATCTTCCTGTTGCTGGGGCTGAGCATCGCACTGACCTTCAAGGCCGAGCCATTGCTGCGCTACACCCAGGCCACCGCCGACGCCTTGAACAATCCGCAGCAATACGTAATGGCGGTGCTCGGCACTCGCGCCGTGCCAAGCCCTGAAGCCAAGGCCGCGATGCTGGAGGTGCAACCATGAAGCGTGTATTTCCCGCGCCGTGGCTGTCACTGGCACTGTGGGCCTTGTGGCTCACGCTGAACCTGTCTGTCAGCCCGGGCAATCTGCTGCTCGGTGCAATACTGGGGTTCGCGGCACCGCTGATGATGCGCAAGTTGCGTCCGAAACAGGTACGCATTCGCCGCCCGCTGACGATCCTGCGCCTGTTCCTGCTGGTCGGTCGTGACGTGATCCTCTCCAACCTGATCGTCGCCTGGGGCGTGCTCAACGCCGGTCGCCGACCGCCGCGTTCGCGCTTCGTCAAAGTGCCGCTGGACCTGCGCGACGCCCACGGTCTGGCCGCTCTGGCGATGATCTGCACCGTGGTGCCCGGCACCGTGTGGTCGGAGCTGGCGCTGGATCGCAGCATCCTGCTGCTGCACGTTTGGGATCTGGATGACGAGGCGCACTTCATCCACCACTTCAAGACTGCCTACGAGCAGCCGTTGATGGAGATTTTCGAATGAGCCCGCTGTTGTCGAACGCGATTCTGCTGACGCTGTTTCTATTCTCGCTGGCGATGGTCCTGACCTTGATTCGCCTGTTCAAGGGGCCTTCGGCACAGGATCGGGTACTCGCTCTGGATTACCTGTACATCGTCGCCATGCTGATGATGCTGACGTTGGGCATTCGTTATTCCAGTGACACTTACTTCGAGGCGGCGCTGCTGATCGCGCTGTTCGGCTTCGTCGGCTCGTTTGCCCTGGCGAAATTCCTGCTGCGTGGCGAGGTGATCGAATGAATGCTGAATTGTCGCTGTGGGTCGAGATTCCGGTGGCGATCCTGCTGGTGCTCAGCGGGGTGTTTGCGCTGATTGGTGCGACCGGATTGCTGCGCATGAAGAATTACTTCCAGCGCATGCACCCACCGGCGCTGGCCTCGACGCTGGGCGCCTGGTGTGTGGCGCTGGCATCGATCATCTGCTTCTCGGTGCTCAAGTCCGGGCCAGTGCTGCACGCGTGGCTGATTCCGATTCTGCTGGCGATTACCGTACCGGTGACCACGCTGCTGCTGGCGCGGGCGGCATTGTTCCGCAAACGCATGGCCGGGGATGATGTGCCGGCTGAGGTGAGTAGTCGCAGGACCGATAGTGGTAGTTAGTTTCTACACCTATGGTGTCTGAGCGGGCCTCTTCGCGAGCAAGCCCGCTCCCACATTTGGAATGCATTTCCCCTGTGGGAGCGGGCTTGCTCGCGAAGAGGCCGGTGCTGCCAACCCATGAACCGGGTCAGATCCAGGCCACCGCCAACAACCCCGCCCCCAACACCAGACAAAGCGGCGAATACACCCAGGTATCCAGCCGCGCAAACCGCGATCCCTTTACCTCCTTGAAAAAACCCACCAGATTCGAATCGCCGATCGCCCGGGCAAACATCAACAATGCAATCGCACTGATCACCCATTGCAACGCCTTGTGGTGCACCGCCGGCATGCCCCAGCCGACCCGCATGCACACCAGCGCGGCAATCGCCAATAATGCTGCCGCCACCACCAAGGTAATCCAGCCTGACGGTTTGAACGCCGGTCGCACCGTTGCCACCAGACCTTGCACCGGCACTTGCGGTACCGCCGCCACCGCCGCCCATTGTCCACCCAGCGCCCAATACACATGTACCAGGGCGATCACTGCAAATATCGTCACCAGCCATTGAGCCAACACAAAGGTCATGGTCGAGAATCCTTTCCAGGGATTTGAACAAAACATCCTAGTTGGCATTTTTTGAAGTGCACGACCGATCGGCGGTACGGTAAAGTGCCGCCCCATGAAATTCACCCGTTCCGATCGCTCACTGCTGGCCTGGATGCTCTATTGCTGCGTCCTGTTCAACGTGTTCGCCTGCAGCATCGGTCACGGGCAAATGGTCGGGATGCAGCTCAACGGTATCGGCGGCCAGTTCTGTACGGTCGACCCGGCCACTCAAGCGCCGCTGGCCAGCAATCCCACCGAAGAGCAACTGCCGACCCTGTCCAAGGCGTTCGGCTGTCCTCTGTGCTCGGTCGGCGGCGGCATGGGCCCGGCATTCAACTCCAGCCTGACCCTCGCGGTTCTGCCCGAGCAACACAGCCCGCCGCTGGCACCCATCGTCAGCGCCGATCTCCCTGCCCGCTTCACCTGGCCTTCGGCCAACCCTCGCGCCCCACCGCTCGCCTGAGTGTCTTCGCCCTTTTGATTGTTCAGCCCACTGCGCCAACGCGCGGCGTTCGCCTGTGCGCTGACTCCTAGACAAGCATTCAGGATTCAACGATGAAACATATTCCTCTGCTGGCGAGCCTGTGCGGCTGCCTGTCCCTTAACGCCTGGGCGCAATCCACCGTGGACCTGGCGCCGATCACCATCGACGGCGAATCCACCAGCGAACCGGGCCTGAGCCTCGATCAATCCAGCGGCATGGCCTCGCGCCTCGGCTTGAGCGTGCGCGACACGCCGGCCTCGGTGGCCGTCGCCAATCGCAACGACATCGAACGTCACGGCGCGCAAAACTTCCAGGACGCCGCCAATACCCTGCCCGGGGTCAATGCCAGTGCACCGCCAGGCTTTGGCGGATTCGTCTCCTACCGCGGCTTCACCAGCAGCCAGATTACCCAGATGTTCAATGGCGTCACCGTCTCCGGTGGCCTCGCCCGGCCGGTGGATTCATGGATCTATGATCGGGTCGAGCTGGTGGGCGGGCCTTCGTCACTGATCAACGGCGCAGGCTCGGTGGGAGGTTCGCTGAACTACGTGACCAAACTGGCAACTCGCGACGAACAAGCCGCTGAAGGTCGCGTCAGCTACGGCAGTTACGACACCACCGAAACCGCGTTCGGCCTCAATCACGCGCTGACCGACCCAAGCGCCGACGTGCAGCACTACGCGCGGCTCGATGTCAGCCACAACACCAGCAACGGCTACATCGACCGGCAGGAACGCGATGCCTGGAGCGTGGCGTTCTCGTTGCTCAGCGACCTCACGCCGGATCTGTCGCACACCCTGGCCCTGGAATATCAGGACGAACACGAAGACAGCCCGTATTGGGGCACGCCGGTGCTCAACCCCAAGGCCGGCGAGTTGAAGATCGACAAACACAACCGCTTCAACAACTACAACGTCGAGGACGGGCGCTACGAACAGCGCACGATCTGGGTGCGCTCGATCATCGACTACCGGATCAACGACAGCACCACCCTGCGCAACACGCTGTATCACCTCGACAGCCAGCGCGATTACCGCAACCTCGAGACCTACCAGTACAACGCCGACAACAGCGCGGTGAACCGCTCCACCGCCTATCAAGTACGGCATCAGGGCGAGCAGAACGGCAACCAGTTCGAACTGCGCCACGACAACACCCTGTTCGGCCTCGACACCACCTGGTCCGGCGGTTTCGAGTACAAGGTCAACCAGACCACCAACTCTCCGCTGAATATCAAAGGCGCGAGCACGGTCGATCCGAACCACTACCGTCCGGGGCATTTCTACGACATTCCCGGCACCAACCCGGCACTGATCAGCGACAAGACCAACGAGGTCACCACCAAAGCGCTGTTCGTGGAAAACCGTCTGGCACTGACCGACAAACTGGCGTTGCTCAGCGGCCTGCGTTACGACGACATCGACCTCGACGTGACCAACCATCGCACCGTGACGGCCGCCAATCCGAAGCACCTCAAACGCAGTTGGGAGCCGGTCACCGGGCGCGTCGGCCTGACTTACCAGTTCATTCCAGCGGCCAACGTCTACGTGCAATACAGCACCGCCGCCGAGCAGCCGAACGGTACTCAAGACTTCGATGTTTCAACGGGCAAACAGTGGGAAATCGGCAGCAAGTTCGACTACCTGAATGGCCGTGGTTCGGCGACGGTGGCCGCGTACACCATCGAGCGCAAGGACTTCGCCGTGACCGATCCGCTGGACCCGACCAGCAGCATCCCGGTGGGTCAGCAAACCTCGAAAGGCATCGAGATCGCCAGTTCCCTGCGGATCACCGACAAGCTGTTGGCCGAAGGCAACTTCGCCTGGGTCGATGCGCAGTACGACGACTTCACCGAAAAGAATGCCGCCGGCGTGGTGGTGTCGCGCAAGGGCAACACGCCGACCAACGTTCCGGATCGGGTCGGCAATCTGTGGCTGACTTATGATTTTTCGCCGCAATGGCAAGGCGGGGTCGATGCACGGTATGTGGCGTCGGTGTATGCGGATACGGCGAACACCATGACCGTGCCGTCGTACACGCTGTTCGGCAGTTTCCTCAGCTACAAGGTCGACTCGCACACCACCGTCACCGGTCGGGTGCGTAACCTGACCAATGAGGTGTATGCCGAGTTTGCGCATGTTTCGCCGGCGTACTACCTGGGTACGCCGCGCACCTTTGAATTGGCGGTGCAGACGAAGTTTTAAAAGCGTAAAAGCTTCGCGAGCAAGCCCGCTCCCACAATTGGAACGCGTCCTCCTGTGGGAGCGGGCTTGCTCGCGAAGAGGCCAGCGGACTCACCACCTACTTCAGATCAGCCGCCACCTTCTCCGCCACATCCTTCGGCACCCATGCCTGCCAGACCTCCGGATGCGCCTTCATGAACGCTTCCGCCGCCTGGCGTGGCGCGGTGTGCTTCTCGCTCATCTCGGCCAGCGCTTTGTTCAGCGGTTCGATAGGTAAATCCACCTTGCTGAAGAAAGCCGCAATCTGCGGATACTCTTTCTGGAACGGTGCAGAGACCCCGATCGACAGCTTCGACGCCAGCGAACGGGTCGGTTTCGGATTCGGGTTGTCGGCATCGGTCAACGTCTTCCACGCCTCGGCATCGAACGGTGGCTCCTCCAGCTGCACCAGTTTGAATTTGCCCAGCAGCGGCGTTGGCGACCAGTAATAGAACAGCACCGGTTTGCCCCGACGAATCGATGAGGTGATTTCGGCGTCCAGCGCCGCACCCGATCCGCTGCGGAAATTGGTGTAGTCATCCTGCAGGCCGTAAGCGGTCAGCTTCTGTTTGTTCACCACTTCCGAGGTCCAGCCGATCGGGCTGTTGAGGAAACGACCCTTGCTCGGGTTTTCCGGGTCCTTGAACACGTCCTTGTATTTCTTCAGGTCATTGACACTGCGCAAGTCCGGGGCCATGGGCTTGATGCCCTTGGCCGGATCGCCCTTGATCACGTATTCCGGCACCCACCAGCCTTCAGTGGCACCCTTGACCGTATCCCCCAGGCTGGCGACCTTGCCCTCGGCTTCGGCCTTGACCCACACCGGACTGCGCCCGGCCCACTCTTCGCCAATGACCTGAATGTCATTGTTGGCCAGGGCGGTTTCCAGGGTGATGGTGGTGCCCGGCAGCGTATCGGTCGGCAGGCCATAGCCCTTCTCGACGATGATCCGCAGAACATCGGTGATCAGGCTGCCGCTTTCCCAGTTCAGGTCGGCGAAATGGATGGGCGTCTGCGCCGCCGTTACCGGTTGCGCCAATGCCAGCACACCGAACGAGACCACGCTGGCGGCCAGTAACCGTCGAAATCCTTTCATGCTTTTGCACCTCGTGCTGTTCTCAGCAATAGCAGGATGGCCTGGCAGAAGACCGCAAGCCTCTGAATACTCAGTCAACTGACTGTAGCCGAGGTTCCTGCTTTTTCCGGGACCGGTTCCCGACGAGGTTACGTTTCAGACTTTTCCTGCAAGCTTTGCAGCTCGCGTCTGACCATGCTGGCGTATTCCGCAGGCCGCAAGGTGTAGATCTGCGCTGCCACCCAGTTCAGCCACGCGCCCTGCAACTCGGCTTTGGCGTGAAACAGCCGCAAGGCCTCTTCACGCGCGCGATCAAGGTTCTGCGAATGGAAGTCGGCGCGACTCAAACCACCGCTCACTCGCTGGCCTTGAACGTGATCAGTTCGCCCTTGCGCCACTTCGCCGCTTTACCGGTCACGGCTTTCAGGGTCTTGGTCAGGCCGTCCTGCAATTGCTGATGCGCGGCAAACACCGTCACCACGCTATGGCCTTCCTTGAACAGGATGGCGTGACCGTCCGCGGTATCGACAAAGGCATAGTCGCCCAGGCCATACACCGTCAGTTTGATTTCGCGAAAGCGAATATCCATCTTGCCGCCTTCACGGCTGGGCAGAACGGCCGCGCTGAAATGATCGCCGACCTTGAGCTTGAGCCCCGGTTTGTCATCGACTACCAACGCACTTTCGGTGTCGATCTCGGCCACATAAATGCCTTCGGCGTTCTGTTCGGTGATGTAAACAAAACGCGATTGAAACTGCTTGACCAGCTTTGCACGCAAATCACCCAACACGAACAAAGCATGCATATCGAGATTACTGACTGCCAAAGAAACATCCCCACATCTGAAAAGTACCCTGCGCCAAAACGCGCACGGCAAAAAAAACGGCCAGGCCGATGCTGTTACCGAATGACTTCAGTAAACCTGAAACAAGCAGAACGCCCATTCATCGCGAGTTCGCAAGACTACTGGAAAGTCACGCGAGAAACTTGGCTCGACGTTCGCCAGGCCTTGAAGGAAAAGTCCTCACTTAAGCGTAGTGAAGACGGACTACAAACTTTAGGGAAAAAGCTGACGAAAAAAAGCCTTTTTCCGACATATCACCGGTAAAAAATTGCTTTAGATAGACACCTGTCGCCAACAGGCACTGGCGATTCTAGAGCAGCGATGCTCCTTCCGACTACCCAAACCGACCTGTAACCGTCGGCTACCCCATGAAAAGGACTTCATATGTGCACTCTGACTCACTTTGCCCAGCCTTCCAACCCCGGCATCGATCAACCTTTCGTGCTGCAAGGCGCTGACTTACCGGACCTTGCACCCTACGCACGAAGCGCTTACGCGCCGCGATTTCAGGTAGTACCGGCGGGTAACGCGTTCTTTCATATCAAGGAATCGTCTACCGGACGTGTAAGAGGTTTCCGCGAAGACCATAACGAAGCGTGCGCCCTCGCCCGCTCGCTTGAATCACGAATCGAACTCTTGTCCAACGGCTGCCTCAGATAAAGAGCAAGCGACAGCGCCATTCCGGCACACGCAAAAGGAGTACACGATGGAACTGCCAGCATATGATCTGAAAACCCTGTTCGACCAACTGGGCCTGCCATCGGAAGACGGAGCAATCGACGATTTCATTGAAGCGCATCCGCTGGACGCCAACACCAAGTTGATCGATGCCGACTTCTGGACGCCGCAACAGGCGCAGCTTCTGAAGGAATGGCTGCGCGCCGACGGCGAAGAAGCGGTGATGGTCGATGAATTGAACGTACGCCTGCACGACGGCCGTTAATACATGTCAGTGCAGGCTGTCGCCAGGCTCGGCCATCAGTTGCGCGAGCCAGGCAGCCTTGCACTCCTCCGCCTCGTCGCGACTGGCGAACGCGGTGCCACGCCGCTCACCGTTGAGCAACACCACCCAGCAGACACTGCGGCCCATCGCACGCAATCCGGCGGGCACACCACTGCCAATCATCACTGCGACATCGACTCTGCACATACTGACCTCTCGACTTCATTAGCTACCTAACTAATAGCAATGTTAGTGACTTCGTCGCAGAGGAAACAGCAACGCCCGTGCACAGATTCATTGCACGAGCGGTAACAATCGATCAGCGCGGACTCTCCGGCTTATATCCCAGGCGCAGACCGCCCCAATGCCGCCCCTTGACCATGATCGGCACCGACAGGTCATGCATCAGCTCCCCGGTATCGCGGGTGTAAGTCTGCAGCAACACCGCTTGTTGATGGCTGCCGCAGCGAATCCCGGTGCGATCAGTGAACTTGCGTTTAGTGCGGCTGCCCACCGCGTCCACCTGCGCGTCGCCAGTCAACGGCTGACTGAACGCCAGGTTGTGCGTCGGCACATAACCCTGCTGCGTGCAGGCGATGGCGAACACCAAGCCCTCGTGGCGTGGCAGCAACGGCTCCTGAATCGCCGGCAGCACTTGATCGGTATAGCGATCAAAACGAGTCTGAAACTTCGCCGGTTGCGTGCCGGGAATCGGCTGATACTGACGGTCGAACAGATCCTCGAGGCTGATCCGCCCCTGATCGACATCCGCCTCGAACCGCGACGCAATCTGACTTGCGCCCTCACGCGCCAGGTCATAGACGCGCTGGTGATAGTCATCCAGACCGACTTCGGCCAGACGCTCGCTGATGGTTTCCGCCTGGCCTTCCATCTGTACGGCGGCCTCGGCCAGGCGCCGGGTCTGTTGATCGCTGATCGCCAGATCACTGCGCATCTGCTCAATGGCCTTGAACAGACTGTCGAGCTGCTCACGGTTGGTTTCTGCGCCACGGGCGATTTCACCGACCTGGGTTTCCACCCCGGCCGCCAGCCGCGCGATGTTTTCCAAATGCTGGCCGGTGTTTTCAACTTGTTCGACACCGGTCTGCAAATCGCTGGACAGCTCGCGGATCTGCTCCACCACTTGCGCCGTGCGTTGCTGAATATCGGCGACCATCTCCCCGACTTCGCCGGTCGCCGAGGCCGTCCGGGCCGCCAGACCACGCACCTCATCCGCCACCACTGCGAAACCGCGACCATGCTCGCCAGCCCGCGCCGCTTCGATCGCCGCGTTCAACGCCAGCAGATTGGTCTGGCTGGCGATGGATTGAATCACCAGGGTTACGCGTTGAATGTCATCGCTGCGCAGACTCAGGGCCTCGATCAACTCACGGCTGGCATTGGCGCGTTGACTGAGTTGATGCATACGCGCAATCGAATCCACCAGCTCGGTGCGCCCGGCCGCGCTGCTGTGATGCGCTTCGCTGGCAGCCTCCAGCGCTTCACGGCTGAGCTTTGAGGTGGCGTGTTCGGTGGCGATCATCACTTCGGCGTTGCTGACAATCTGCGCCGCCGCATCGAGTTGCGATTCCAGTTTGCTCGCCAGTTGCCTGACGGAAAACGCCACGCCGGCGGCTGACAGCGCGTTATGACTGGTGGTGTAGGAAAGATCGCGGGTGAGCTCGGAAATCGCACTACCGGTCTCGGCAGGCACAACATCGGCGACGGCACGCGAGCGCAGGCGCGGCAGCCAGACAATCAGCATCGCCAGCGGCATGCCGATGTACAGCGACCATCCACCCAGCGTCATGCCGGCGAGCAACAGCATCAGGGCGATGCTTTGCAGGGTCGGAGCGATCCAGCGGTTTTTCGGCAACAGCACTGGTGCGGGCATAGCCCCAACCAGAGATCCATCTCTCGTCATATCAACACCCCACGCTTGTTCTCATTGTTGTGACTGCATTAAACGCCACTAGAACGCCATTATCCATGGTCCGTTAGTCGTGGGGTCTGCAGCAGGTCAAAGGAACGGCGCGCGAAATATCGCAGACGAACAAATGCAAAGATCGCAGCCCCGTCAGCTCGTGGAGGAGCTGCCGAAGGCTGCGATCTTTTGCAGGCGCCCCCCATTCAGGGGGCAGCCATGGAATCAGGCCTGACGCTGGTGCTTGTCGATCTGCTCGTGACGCTCTTGAGCTTCGATGCAGTACTTGGTGGTCGGGCTGATCAGCAGGCGCTTCAGGCCGATGGCCTCGCCGCTGTCGTCGCACCAGCCAAAGCTGTCTTCCTTGATGCGCTCAAGGGCTTGTTCCAGTTGCGGCAGCATGCGCTGGTCGCGATCAATCGCGTTGACCAGCCAGGTGCGCTCTTCTTCAACCGAAGCCGCGTCCGCCGGGTCGGCCGGAGTGTCCAGGCTTTCGATGGCGATACGGTTTTGCTCAATGCGCTCGTGGGTTTCGACTTTCATGTTCTGCAACAGCTCAGTGAAGAAAGCGTGTTGCTCGGCATTCATGTAGTCATCTGCCGGCATCGCCAGCAACTTGTCCTTTGTCATTGATATCTCTATAAAAAAACGTGCATTAAGGCGAAATAGGGAGCGTTCCGGCGAACCGTGTCCGGTCGACGAAAAGGCATCGTTTATTGCAAACGCCACCCGGCACTCAATTTACGAAGGGGCGGCAGTCTAAGGCCCGTTTGAGGCCTCAGCAACTGTAAATACCGGGAATTTGTCCGACAACAGCCGTAAACAGCTCTGACACAGGCTTCATGGCGGTCATCGGAGTGCGTTTATAGCAAGAAATTCAGTCGAGCGGCTGTATATAGAAGACAAACGGCTAACCGGGCGGCAGTTGGTCGCATTTTTTTCAGCCATGCCGCCCGTGCAGTGCATCGTTTCAGCTGCGCAGACGCCGAAAATCTCCCCTGCCAACTGCCCGCACCCCGCCTATCATCAGGCACACCGCAAATAACTGTGGCGAGGGAGCTCGCTCCCGCTGGGGCGCGAAGCGGCCCTTGCTCTTCAACTTTAAAAAGCAGTGGGCCTGCTTCGCAGTCCAGCGGGACGGTGCGACGATTCGACAAGCTCCCTCGCCACAGCGTGATTTGATCAGCCCGAAGGATAACTTATGCCCCGCCCCGATCTGCCGGCCAACGACGAGCGCCCCCTCGCCAGCCCCCCGATCAATGCCGAGCGTCTGCTGCAACTGATCACCGACGAATACGACACCCTGCCGCGCCAACTCAAGCGCATCGCCACCTACATGAGCCAGCAAAGCGACCGGATCATGGTCGATCGCATCAGCGACATCGCCCGCGAATGCGAGGTGCATCCGTCCGCCATCGTGCGCTTCTCGCAGCGCTTCGGCTTCAGCGGCTTCAGCCAAATGCAGGCGCTGTTCCGCAGCGCCTACACCCATAAAGCCTCGCCAGTGCAGAACTACCAGCAACGCATCCGCAGCATGATCGCCAACCAGTCGCAGCCGGCCAGCGACGGCGACCTCGCCCGCGAATGCATCGACGCCACCCGCTCCGGCATCGAACGCCTGGGCCACGAACTCGACGACGTCGCGTTCGAGAAAGCCGTCGACCTGATCGTCAACGCCGACAACATCTATGTGGTCGGCGTGCGTCGCTCCTTCGCCGTCGCCGACTACCTCGTTTACAACTTGCAACACACTCACAAGCGGATTCACCTGGTTTCCGGGCTGGGCGGCAGTTATCGCGAACAGATGCGCAGCGTGCGTAGCGGAGATCTGGTGATCGCCATCAGCTTCACCCCCTATGCCAAGGAAACCCAACACTGCCTGCGCTACGCCCGCCAGCAACAGGCCAACACCCTGATCCTCACCGACAGCCAGCTCTCGCCTTTGGCTAAAAACGCCAACAGTCTGTTGCTGGTCAATGAGGGCAGCGCACTGGCTTTCCGTTCGCTGAGTGCGACCTTGTGTTTGTGTCAGGCGTTGTTCGTGGCGGTGGCGTATCGGCTGGAATTGAATGTGGACGAGATTCACGAACAAGCCGGTTTTGACGACTGACATTTGCCTCAGGCTCGGCTAGGTTATGCCTTCCCACCGGTTCGACTTGAAGGAACGCGTCATGAAACTGATCGGCATGCTGGACTCCCCTTACGTGCGCCGCGTGGCGATCTCCGCCAAACGCTTAGGCATCGACCTCGAACATGAATCGGTCTCGGTGTTCCGCCATTTCGAGCAATTCCAGCAGATCAACCCGGTGGTCAAGGCGCCCACGCTGATCCTCGATGACGGCGTGGTCCTGATGGACTCCACCCTCATCCTCGACTACCTCGAAGCCGTCAGCGGCAAAAGCCTGCTGCCGACCGACCTCAAACAACGCGCCAACGCGCTGCGCCTGATCGGCCTCAGCCTCGCCGCCTGCGAAAAAGCCGTGCAACTCTATTACGAACGCAACCTGCGCCCGGCCGACATTCAATACCAACCGTGGGTCGAACGCGTCGAAGGCCAACTCGCCGCGGCCTTCACCGCCCTCGAACAGGAACTGGAAAAAACCGGCCTGCCCACCGACGGCACCCTCACCCAGGCCGGCATCAGCCTCGCCGTCGCCTGGAGCTTCACCGACCTCGTCGTCCCCGACCAGATCGACACCCGCCGCTACCCGCACATCGCCCAATACACCGCCTACGCCGAAACCCTCGAAGCGTTCGTCAGCACCCCGATGACCTGACCATGAGCAGCACCGACACCGCCGCCCCGGCGTTAAAGGAAATCTTCAACGCCGAGCGCCTGCAACACATCGCCAGCGAAATGAGCGCCGTATACCCGGCGTTCAAGGCCAAGGCGTTTCTCAAGCACGCCAACCAAGGGCTGGCGGAATTGTCGGTGATGCAACGCATGGCCCGCGTCAGCGAAAGCCTGCACGCCGTGCTGCCACTGGACTACGAAGATTCCCTCGAAGTCCTGCGCGAACTCGCCCCCCGCCTCAACAGCGGATTCGTCAGCATGTGCCTGCCGCACTACGTCGCCAGCTACGGCGGTCACGCGTTCGATACCTCGATGCAAGCGCTGAAATACTTCACCACCTTCGGCTCCTCCGAATTCGCCATCCGCCACTTCCTGCGCAGCGACCTCGAACGCTCGCTGGAACTCATGCACGACTGGACCCAAGACCAAAACCACCACGTCCGCCGCCTCGCCAGCGAAGGCACCCGCCCCCGCCTACCCTGGTCATTCCGCCTGGAAGCCGTGCAAGCCAACCCGCAACTGACCGCCGGCATCCTTGATCGACTGAAAGCCGACGAGAGTCTGTACGTACGTAAGTCCGTGGCGAACCATCTGAATGACGTTACCAAAGAGCATCCGGAATGGGTGCTGGACACGATTGAAGGCTGGTCGCTGGAGAACAAACACACGGCATGGATTGCCAAGCATGCGTTGCGCAGCTTGATCAAACAGGGCGATCTGCGTGCACTAACGGTGATTGGTGCGGGGGCCAAGGCTGAGGTTGAGTTGCTGGACGTGCGGGTTGAGCCGGCGGTGGTGAGGTTGGGTGAGGCGATTACGTTGTCGTTTACGGTGAAGTCGACGGTGGCGCATGAGCAGCGGTTGGTGATTGATTATGCGATTGACTATGTGAAGGCGAATGGCGGGGTTTCGGGGAAGGTTTTCAAGTTGAAGACGGTGGAGTTGGCGGGGTTTGGGGAAGTGGTTGTGGGGAGGCGGCAGGTGATTCGGGATTTTACGACGCGGAAGCATTTTGTGGGGCGACATGGGGTTAGGGTTTTGGTTAATGGGGAGGTTTTGGGGGGTGCTGCGTTTGAGATTGTTGCTGATTGATACCGGTAATAGATTCGGTTGATTTGGCGGTACTCGGACTGATAGGGAATTACGGATGGGGCTGCTTTCGGCCAGAAGCAGTCGCTCACTCAACCGAAAACGTAGCATCTGGTTTGTTCAAGAGATCGCGTGCAAAATCATTGACCCCGTGAGATTTGCTGTCAAAACATCAAGCTCCCCACCACGATCATTATCCAACTGGAGCGTGGCTTCGCGATATTCAGCCTTTGTATAGGGGCCATGCGTTCAGACCTACCTCATGTAGGTTGGGCCTATCAAACGTTTAAATAAATGCTCAAGGAACAGAAGATTTGAATTATTTTTTAGACAGCGAAGCAGATCAAAAAACAACTGATTTCAAGGACGGAAAAGCCTACGGAAGAGTTGATGACGTGGAAGTGCTGGATGAGCAAAGCGGAAGCATCCTGGTCTCTTACAATGCTATTTTAAAATACGATCTGCATGAGTGTGGCATTCAAAGACGCAATAACTATAGGCTCAACGCTAGACTTAATAGCTTTCAAAATAATCCTTATGAGAAAGCAGTCATTTTTAGAGTGGAAATTGAAACCACTTTAAAAAAAGAAGGCTTCAAAGATCTCGACGCACTCGAGCGCTCATATGCGGATAGTTGGTTCAATATCGAAATACTCAAGCACGGTAGGGGGGCGGGTGACGCCAAGCTTTATACAAACATATTTCGCCCCCCTATTGATGCGCATTTATCATTCACAAAAATATACCCGCGCCACCAAAAAAAACTTAACGATGAATTCTCTCTAGCAACTGCTGACACAATTTCACATCTAGAACTTGAACAAGAAATATCTCGACGAACTCCAAGTGCTGAATATTTAGCTGTCTACGATGTAGGGCAAGGCAACGCCAACGCACTAATTTCAAGCGATTATGAAGAATGCCCAGTCATTTATTTTGACATGGGCTGTGGTGTGGGATCGCATGCTTCAACAACACCAGCGAATCTTACATTCTGCACTTGCAACAATCCTTTGGTGATTTTATCTCACTGGGACAAAGATCATTGGGCGGGTGCATTGCTCAGCAAATCCAAAACATTGCCTTTGACTTGGGTCGTACCTCGACAGCAGCTAGATGCTGCTCACAAGAGCTTTGCACATGAAATAATAGCCGCTGGCGGTCGCCTATTAGTTCTGGACATGCCTCAAAAAAATATGGGTGCGTCGACTTTATCTAATGGTCAGCATTTAAAATTTGCACTCGGTGAAGGCACGACCCGAAATGATTCAGGAATAGTATTGGCAATTGAAAACCCCGATGTACAGTTTCCTTCAAGCTGGCTTCTGACAGGTGACTGTTCATATCGATTTTTCCCGAAATCTTTCCAGTACTCGGCGCCGATTGCAGTGGTAGCCCCCCATCACGGGGGCATAACAAAATCAAACAATATCGCACCGTCACCCGCACCTTTTAATGGATATAATCGCTTAATCTACTCCTACGGACCGGATAATAAATTTAGAACCACCCAGCACCCGACTCCAAGCTCGATTAACATCCATAAACTAGCTGGCTGGGATATGGGAAGCTGGAATAGTGCTCCAGGACACTCGACCAGCACCGGAAACATACGAGCGACTTCCAAGCATAGCCCTTCTCCATTCGAGCGAGGTGGTGTAATGGTCGGCTGGGAGCCGATACCGGTTCTTCCTAAAGTATGCGTTCTAGGAGCACCTATATCTAAACACTAAAAACAGACTAAAAAATAATCCACATCCATAGCAACGAAGGATCTCAACACAACATGCTTCGGCTGCAAAGCCCACAGATAGACTGCTGGGCTTTGGGTACAGACAATTTCGAGAGCGGGTTCCGGCCAGAAGCAGTTGACCGACGATCATATTGATGCTCGTATTTCCAGAGACCGACCATTAACTTTGCAAAAGCACAAGCGGAGGGCTTCTCAAAGTCGCGTTCGAGTGACTCCACAATGCCCTACGAGTTGACATCGAGACTTCCAAAGCAGAAATGCCAACCATATCTGTAAATGGAGAAAAAATAAGAGAACGATGCTTCTGGCAACATACATCCAGAGGCATATCCTTATTTTCAGTAGTTTAAAAAGCCCCAAAAAATTTATAACTATTTCTGATTCTCCTCAAAGAAACGATGGGAACAACGATAGCTGCAACAGACAGCTATCGACTAAAAACAGACCTTCGGTTGATAAAGATGATTCAGTTTGCCACGTCATCTACTCAATCAGTGCTTTTGGATTGAGTTCAGCCCTATATCGCATCGCTTCGGCTTCTATGCCTTCGACCGTCCATCCGAATTTTAACCATAGGGGTTCAAGGATGGCTGTTAGTGCGGCATCAGCTTCGTGGAATAGGCTTATGTCTCCGTTCAAGCTGCTTACGACTTCATCAAAACCACCGGAGTAAAGCACGTCCATATTCTTCCGAAAAAAGGTATGGGCGAGGTAGTTTCGACGAGAGTTCGATCTGCGTATAAGGTCATCAAATGCGTCAGGAACGGTGGTCACTTTTTAATGAATGCACCAATGCACCGAAGGTCTTTAAGAAATTTCCATCGAAGAATGCCTCATACTCTTCATCAGTCCATTCGGTTTTTTTTCGAGGTAGAAAATCGAGGAAAAAGAGGGCATTCACTATTCCATGTTCAAGCACCTGTGCCATGTGCATAGCTGCTCCGTAGTACGCACAGACCTCCTTGAATTGGAGGGGGCGAGAGTCAATTTCATCCATTTAGGCGCTCCTAATTTAACCGTTTCAAAAAATCGTGAGTGAACAACCCTTCATTTGTAGATACTACGAAGTATCTTTTTTCCAATAGTGGAGTTGGAACGAGTTTAGCCATCGGTTATTAATTTTCAGGTAGTCTCGGAGGGAATTCACCAGTTAACGCTATTGTTTCGAAGCATGCAATGTATGAGAGAGTCCCCACAATCGCTGAATGCAGAGCAATATTTGACTGTTGCTTAGAAGGGGTTGTCTTGTTGGGTATAGGTGCACATGAAAGAAATCTTTGAATTTTCGCTTCTAATTTTTTTGGTTCCAGGGCGTGTGCTAGCTCATTCCTTAACGAGTTTAAAGCTTCGAGCATTCCCCACACGGTGTCGGTAAGAAGTAGGCCGTTTGGATGAGAATTTCCGATTAGGGCGCGCGCAAGTTTCGCTTTCAAGAAGAATCCAATTTCAATGCCGTCAAGAGCTTCAGGAAAGCGGCATTTGGATTTTATTAAATTTTCTAGGATCTCCTCCGCCAAAAGATGCCCCTTAAGAACCACTAGGGTTGGATCATCTGACGAAGGAAGGTGAGCATCAAAACGCTTGAAACGCTCTTGGACTTCCGGTGGGAGATTTTCAGTCATCTAAATGCCTATTTTTTGTTAACGGCAAATCTTAGCTCTCTAGAAAGTTAAGAACCGAGCAGCTTAAACGTTGCCGTTTTTTACCATGGTGATGCTCAGTGTAAGCCCTCTGGGCATTTGACGTCTTTCAAGTGACCGAAGCGGGCACGGTGCAACCTCTGCTGAGCGACCGCTTCTGGCCGGAAGGTGCCGCTCTAAAATGTCCGCTTCTGGCCGATCTCTAGCAGTTGCTCCCTCGTAGCGAAGGGCTGGAACCGACCATGACTATCATTCAGATAATTGACTGTTGAACTAGATGTACCAACATTTATCCAGCGTTCGGCGAGCTGTTAAGCTTTACAGCCATTGATAGGAAGCGCCGTTGACAAGCTGCTGTCGTGCTTTGTTCGATAGCCATGGGAATCCCGACGCGAGCCGAGCATCTGCAAGCGAGCAGCCATCGGCAAAGTCCTTGCTCGCAAGCCAACCTTCTCTCTCTATTGCAATACCCCAGGCACGCCGCAGTTGTTCGAGGTCATTTTTGTCGAGTGATGGTGCAGATGATATCGACTCATAAAACTCCCATGGCTGCTCCCAGCGATCAAACGCCTCTATTGCTGAAATCAACTTGCGATACGACTTCATTGTGGTACCTAAAGGTTAGAGAAGTGGGCATACGTGGAATCCTCATTGAATGACCCGCTGACGGCCATTTTCCGTCGGCCTTATCGCAAAAATTACTGTTTTGCCACTAGGCTGTGCAAGTACAGCTTTTGGCCGAAAACGGTAGGTCAGGTACGGCGGTTTCCGGCCACATAGCGGTCAGTCAGAAGTAGGAAGAATGCAGTTCAGAATCTGAAAATTCAGCTCGATAATCGCCTGCGTCAGTGCCGCTCCCTAAAACAGTGCATGCATTGACGCGCACGCCAAGTCCTCAACTGCCCTCCGCAGAATGAGCATCGGGCAATTTTTTGCTCGCAAAGAGGCCTCATCCGATGGCGGAAATATTCCCAGACAACATTAGGATCAATATTTTCTCGGAGGACTATCTCATCTACTACCGCCTGATCACCCTTCTCGTGGAAAGCCCCGATGATCGCTAGCGTTTCAATTGATGGACAGTAACCAGTAATTGAATCGCCGCATCGATTACAAACACGTTGACCATAGTCAGTAGTCATAAATTCGTTTCAGTGCCTGGAACTGGAGATGACCTTTTTACTAGACGCTGCGGGCAGTGACAACGTTCGCCCTGGGTCGATTTCGGTCGATTACGACAGACAGCTATTGGCCGAAAGCGAACCTTCGTTGAGCTCAGCATTGACGCGAAAGCTGTCAAAAAGGTGACTCACTCAAGACAACGTCATTAAAAGACAGGCAAGAGAAGTGTCGCCTACCAACTCCCATACGGAATGCCGTACTTTTCGACGTATCGTTTAGCCTTCTCACTTACCGGATAGGCATAACGACCACCGTGCTTCCCTTGTTCCGGCCCCAGAGGCTCTATCTCCCCTTGACCGCGAGAAATCTCAACAGGATTTCGACATGAATCTCTAACCCATGTTTTGAGCACGCCGCCCGGAGCGAGCCCCACGTAAAGTGACGCCATAAAGCGAGCAGTTTTCTCCGGTGTTTCCGGGCAGCGCTGGTGTGTTGACTTCACCATCAGTTGCCTGCCCTCTTCCGGAATTTCGATGAAGCCTTTGTAGGTTTTTTGCTCTGTTATGGATTGCCAGCGGACAAAGATCAGTTTTGGAAGATCGGCGCCTGTCACAGGCATCCCGCTCCCCGACACCGTCCCCCAACCACGGGCCGACTCTGTGCTGATATCGGGCTCTCCGCTGGCTGCAGTGCTCTTGCCAGCTCTAAAGAAGACTCTGTTATTGATGTCTTGGACGGAGCTGTCTTCTACCCAGACCTTCATGTAATTCGGCTGAACGAACACTAATTCCCACCATGGATATTTAGGGTCATTTTCGCCTGTTTCTGGGCCACTGCTTTGGCAGCCGGACAACAATAAAGCGCCCAGCAGTGCAATCGTTGCTTTCATTACAAATGATCCATTCAAGTATTTGTCACGACTACCAACTTCCATATGGAATGCCGTACTTGTCGATATACCGCTTAGCCTTTTCACTCACAGGATAGGCGTACCGCCCTTCGTTCTTACCTTGGCTCGGCCCCAGTGGCTCAATTTCCGCCTGTGCTCGCGCGACCTTGACTGGGTGATGACATGAGTCTCTTACCCAAACCTGCACGACACAGCCGGGAGCCAGGCCGAGATAAACCGATGCCATGAATCTTGCCTGCCGATCGGGAGTTCGCGGGCAGCGCTGATTGACGGACGTCACCATCAACTGCCTGGCCTCTTCCGGAATATCTACCCATGCTTGCCAGGTTTTCTGTTCAACGATTGATTGCCAACGGACCCAGATTCGAACGGGCAGGTCTGCTCCTATCACCCTCCTCCCGCTGCCGCCAACTCCACCTGCCCACCCCCGGGCTGATTCTGTGCCATCTTCAGGCTCTCCCCCAGCTGCGGTACCGCCACCGGTTTTGTAGAAAATCCGGTTGTTAACGTCTTGAACAGAACTGTTTTCAACCCAGACCTTCATATAGTCCGGCTCAGTAAACGCCAGCTCCCACCATTCGGACTTCGGGTCATTTTTGGCTGAGAGTGGATCAGTTTCTTGGCACCCTGAGATCAGCAAAACGCAAAGTATCGTTATGAGTTGTTTCATTGGCTTAAGAATTACCAACTCCCGTACGGTATGCCGAATTTATCGATATACCGCTTGGACTTTTCGCTGACTGGATAGGCATAGCGTCCGCCGTGCTTCCCCTGCTCCGGGCCTAGCGGTTCAAGTTCGCCCTGGGCATGAGCGACTTGGATCGGTCGGTGGCATGAATCTCTGACCCATGCTTGAAGTACCCCACCCGGGGCCAGTCCCACGTAAAGCGAAGCCATGTATCGAGCGGTCCTTTCAGGAGTTTCCGGGCAGCGCTGGTGCGTTGAATCCACCATCAATTGCCTCGCTGACTCTGGAATTTCAATGAAACCCTTGTAGGTTTTCTGCTCTGATATGGACTGCCAACGAACAAAGATGAGTTTGGGAAGATCGGCACCGGTTACCGGAATACCGGAACCACTGACCGTGCCCCAACCACGGGCTGACTCTGTGCCATCTTCTGGTTCACCTCCGGCGGCGGTGCTTCCGCCCGCCTTGAAAAACGTTCTGTTTTTGATGTCCAGGACTGAGCTGTCTTCTACCCAAACCTTCATGTAGTCCGGCTCTACAAATCCTAACTGCCACCAAGGAGATTTGGGGTCACTTTCGCCACTTTCGGCTGCGCCCGTCTGGCAACCCGCCAACAGAAAAATGCCCAATAGAACAATCAATGCTCTCATTACCAAAGCTTCCAATCAGGTACGTGTGGGTGTTGTACGCGAATTGCGTCTGCCGTCGGAGCGTTGATGTAAACGGCCTCGATGCCACTGCCGTCATTTCTTCCGAGGGGATGATTCCAGTTTGCAGAGGTGTGGATGTATTTCAGCTTAAGCAGTGTTTCTTCCACATCAGTGGTTTTGTAATCACCGGCAACAAAACGATCACACAAGGCTTGTAGTTCTTCCGGAACCGCGTACTCATCGCTGTCTGGCATGTCGATGAACTGGACACCCTTTTCCTTTGCCAGTTGATACATGACTCTCAAGTAAACCAGTGAAAGCTTACCGCTGACTGGCCTTTTGAGCTGCAGCGCGGCGTACACGCGTTTTTCTCTAGGAGCCAGTCGATCTTGGTTGTCCCTCGGGAGCACGAGCGCGGTGGGTGTCACAACTTCCAGAAAATGCTCAGGCCACCCTTTGGCAACCCACTGACTTTTCAGGCGTGCAGCATCCCGGTAGATCGACGTAGTCGCGACGTCAGTTTGGACAGAGACATCAAGGGCTTGCATGGGGCTGACCAGCACGCATTCCTCGACTTCATCGAGGTAGCTTCCACCGATATCCGAATGAACGCCGGGAAGGGTGTACTCCGGATGGTCGGGCTTAACACGGCTGAGCGCGAAGTTCACTCGGCACTCATCGCGAGCAACGAGATGGACAACATCTTTGAAGAACCTGCGGTCCAGGTAAAGCTTCACACCGGGAGCAATAGGACTTGTCACTTGACCAAGATTGGTGAAGCCGGCAATGGATGGCACTGTGTCGAACAGGCCTATAAATCCCATCTTGATACCGTTTCCGTACTGGCTATCAAAATTTCGGCTGAAATCTCGGGCGTAGATGTTCAGCAAATTCCCTAGTGAACCCTGCTTGCCTCGCACGATTTCATTAGAGAAGTGCCGGGCAGCTGCGGCGCCACGGCTGAAGCCAAACGTATCAAAAGTCAGAGACACTATTTCACTGCCCGAACTATCTTGCAGGGCCTCATCAATGGTTTGTTTGATTTGCGCGAAAGACGCCTGCACACGCGCTGCAACACCGGTATCACCTCGCCCCGTGCCGGCGCCCACTGTGCTGTCTTTTTTATTGCTGACGGTGCCTATTCCGTCAACATAGACAGGACGTGAAATGCATTTGAAGGCCCCTGAGCCCTCCGCTTTTTCAGTCTTTTTATACAGATCATGCAGTTTTTTAACATTCGTGAGGCCGGCGCCATAACTGCTATCCGGATCACTCATGTAAGGCATGCAACTCGCAGGAATATCCTGCGGCGCAATCGGATGCTGCGCACCACACAGCAACCCTGCTGCCGTGTTGTTCGCATTGTTACCAGTACCATCAAAGAACACCCCAATCCTCAACGCAATGCCGATTTTCTCAGGCTCGCGCGCAGGCTCTTTCCCATGCTTCTCATACTCCGCCCAGCGCTGGGCATGAATATCGACGGGTTTGGCTTCTTCGTAGCGGTAGTTTTTCGGGGGGTTGGGAACGTAGCCACTCAATCCTTGATTCCTTGTTCTGATCCTTGAAGAACGGGCCGAAGGGTGACAGCCGAGGCTTGGGGGTGCAAGCCGTGGCCGTGTGCCAGCTCGGTTGGAATTGCGGGGTGCGACGAGGGTTTAGGCTCGTCGCACCGGGGTGGTCAGTGGGCGATTTCGACGTTGTCGAGGGCCTGGTTTACGGCGAGTTCGCCGAGCATGACGACTTGGGCGATGCCCAGCGCGGTTTTGCGGTGGGAGGTGTCGAGCATGGCGGCGAAGTTGTTGAGCATTTCGCTGGCGGAGCCGAGGGTTTCGCTGGCGTTGGCGAGCAGGGATTCGGTGTCGCACTTCGGGTTGGCGAGGTACATGGGTTCGGGTTTGTGCGGGCTGGCCATGATTTGGGTGGCCGGGGACAGGTAATGGTCGAGGGCGCGTTCGGCGGCTTCGTGGAGTTTTTTGGAATCGAGGGATTCGTAGGGGGATGCGAGGTCGGTTTCTGGCGGGTTGGGTGTTGGTTTGATCATGGTGAAACTCCTGATTGTTCATTAGGAGCTACCGGCATCACTTGCAGATGATGGGTGGCAGCTGTGCGCGGGTCTGCAAGACCGGGAAACCAGGAACCCGGCAGACCCGAAGGTCTCCCGCACAAAGCTGCCATTTTGTAGACGCGAACGAGCGTCCATGTGGCGTGGCTATGCGACTGGTTTTCCGGCGGGCTTGCAGACCCGATCACTGATGAGCAGTGATAGGAATCAAGGTACGGAGGGCGCGCCAGACGCACAAGCCGGCGGATTCTGGCGTACTCGTAGGTAATGACGCAAGGCGTTGTAGGGCTTGGGTGGTTACGGGAGGCTTCGTTTAAACGGTGGTGATTTTTCTGTTTATTTCGGTCAGTGATTGATGGGGTGATTGGGCAGACGTCTTCGCGGGCAAGCCCGCTCCCACAGGGATTTTTGGCTGGATTGAGATTGGTGGGGGATGGACTGGCGCCATCGCGAGCAGGCTCACTCCTACAGAGGGAGGTGGTTCGAATCAGCGGGCATCTCGCTGGATTCGGAATACCAGGCTGGGGGCTTTGCCGGGGACATCGTCCAGTTCGCCGAAGCGGCACATGCCTATCTTTTCCAGGACGCGGATTGAGGCGGTGTGGTCAGGCCTGACCAGACCGAATACCTCGGGCAAGCCGAGATGATTGAAGGCGTGGGTCAGCGCATTTTGTGCGGCCTCTGTCGCATAGCCGTGGCCCCACGCTTCGACGGCGAAGCGATAGCCGAGGTTGATGACCTTTTTGCCCAGGTAGTCGTGGGCGGCGATGCCAGCGAATCCGAGGATGTGCTCAGGGGCTTGTGCGCTGCTGATTGCCCACCATCCGTAGCCGTGGGTTTCCCAGTGTTGCAGCCAGCGATCCAGCAGTGCTTCGGCTTGTGTGATGTCGGTCATGGGGCCGGCGGGGTTGAACAGGTTCGTTTGTGGGTCGCCGAAAATCGCGAAAACGGTGGGCAGGTCTGCTTGTTGTGGGCGTCGGTAGGTCAGGCGTGTTGTGGTGTTTGGCATGCTCGAGACCTTGGTGATTCAGCAGGTTATGTAGCGGTTGGGCGGGCGCCATCGCTAGCAGGCTAGCTCCCACAGGTTCCGCGCAAGGCTCGGGTGCCTGTGGGAATAAGGCGCCAGTGACGGTATCGCAAAGGAGTCTGACGGACTGTCAGTTCTTACAGGTCTCTTACAGTTTGCGCAGGGCTAAGCTAGCCCGACTGTAGGAAAACTGAGGAACTGATCATGGGCCGCATTCGATACTTGTTGCCACTGAGTGCTCTGCTGCTGGCCTTGCAGCCAATAATTGGCTATGCCGGTGCCACCTGGACGTACATTTCGCTCGAGGCGAATTTCCGCTGTGATAACGGCGTCACGACACAAGGCTATAGCGTCTATGCGGTGGGTGATCGGCCGGAGTTAGGGAATTGGGACCCGGCCAAAGCGGTTCGACTCACGCCATCCCCCTACCCCTCCTGGTCCGGAAAGATAAAATTCAGTAACGCAAAACCCGGTGATGTCGTGGAGTGGAAATGTATCGTCCGCAATGACAGCAACCCCAGCGACGCAACCTGGCAAACAGCCCCCAACAATCAAGTAACCATGGCTTTTAGTCCCACACCTCTGGCGACTGGAAGCTTCTGAATCGACCGTATGGTGCCGCGGCTACAAGCTCGAACTCTGGCCTCGACCGCGCGTCATGTTGATCAGCGCCACGCGTCTGCCACCCGGCGCCGCGCGCTCTTCGATGGAGAACGGCACGAAGCCGAGTTTCGGGTAGAGCAGCAACCCCGCCGTGTTTTCGTTGAAACAGGACAGCTGCACTTCCCTTGCCCCGTACTTTTCAAAGCCGACCGCAGTCATTGTTTCGACAATGTAGCGAGCGACGCCCTGGCCACGGGCGTAAGGCGCGACGATGACGTTGCCGATGCAGCAGATGCCGTCGTGTTCAGCGCGGTAGAAGTTGGCGAAACCGACGAACTCGCCGTTGGCCAGAAATGCCGTCGAGTCGAAGCGTTGGCTGATCGCGGTGTGCATTTGCTCTTCCGTCAGCGGGTACTGCGCTTTCGGGAACATGAAGTACAACTCTTGAACGCCCTGCGGAAAGCCGCACAGGGTTTTGACGTCGTCGGCCGTCACTGGTCGGTGGGTAAAGTTCATGGCTGCCCTGCCCTCACTGTTTGCCTGCGGCCAAATGGTGCGCGACCAGCGCGTTGGCATGGCCGTGGCCCATGCCGTGTTCATCCTTGAGCCACGCCACCAGTTCCATGTGTTTCTTGTCGGTGACGCCGGCGAGCAGGTTCAGCCAGTGATCGATGGGCTGGCCGTATTTCTTTTCGATGGAGGCGAAGTACGACGCCGGGCCTTTTACCTTGTTGTCTTCGCTCATGCTGCAAGCTCCTTTCGACGTTTGTGAAGGGACGGCTTCGCATTTTCACTTAATGAAGCCGGTCCTTCCTTTTTCAAGTGATTTCAAGAATTAGGGAAAAAGGTTCCCGAAACCATTGTGTATCTATACGGTAACCGCCCGCTAAGAATGAACGCGTGCTTGACAAGGTTGTGTGGAACCCGCTTCGGGTGCCGTCGTGACCGGCTCTTGGAGGTCATAAGCAGCCAGATCCAGATAGCGTTTTATCCAGCCTTTCTCATAGACCAGGTTGTGAATGCCATCCAAAAACAGCCAATAAATGAACAGCACAGCAAATCCCATTGCCAGCACAAATAAACCTTTTTCCCATTTAAACAGTGATGTGGACTTAATCACCTCCGTGGAAAGCGCAACCATAAAACCAATGAGCGAAGCAAAGCCTAAATTCTGTGATAAGGCCGGCCGCTGCGGCCTAGCCGTTAGATCCACGTATGCCGAAAGCTCTCGAAGCTTCGTAGCCGTATAGCCCTCCAACCGAACTATTTCCAGGAAAAAGGCGTAACAAAGGAAGTTTTCTTTTTCGCGCAAGGACTGCCGGTCGATGGCATGTGCAGCGAATTCGTTTGGAAAAACAGTGCGAAGTGCGTGAAGGCGCGTACGGTACGCCATTACAACCCAAGGAATCAGCGCACCGGCAGCGTAGGGAAGCAGCACCGGGTATTTGTACCCAAAAAATATGAAAACAAGAAATAGTATGGTTAATAGCAGCGCAACCCACATAGACCATGTTTTGCGCACGTTCGCCCACGTGAACAGAATTCTATTTGGTTGTTTCCGGCTAAGTTTGTATAGGGCTTTCAAGTCAGCCCATTCCTTAAGTTTCATGGCTAATATGTATCCTTTGAATAAGCGAAAATGGAATGCACCAAATATCCTAAGTGAGTTGCCTTGCGATTGCAGGCAGTACTATCCATACCGGCTGAATCAGCCATGCAGCAGCGCAGTCGCCGATGACACCACCAGCAACACCGCCAGAATCCGGTTCAGCCACTGCAACTGCGCCGGATTGCTCAGCCAGCGCGCCGCCCCACGCCCCAACAACGCCCAGGCGCCGAGGCACGGCAACGACACCAGAAAGAACGCCAGACACAGCGCATTCAACCCCTGCCCCTGCGCGGTAAACACGCTGATCACGGCAATCGCCATCATCCACGACTTGGGGTTCACCCACTGCAAGAAGGCTGCGCCGATCAAACCCAGTTCAGTCTTGGTTTCCCCCGCTTCCGGGTCGATGGCGGTAACGGGGGCAGTGAAGATCTGCCACGCCAGCCACAGCATCCAGCCCATCCCCAGCGCACTGATCACCGGGCGCACACCGGGCAGCATCAGCGTGCTGGCGCCTGCACCGGCCACCCACACCAACGACGCGGCGCCCGCCCCCGCGCCGAGAATGATCGGCAGGCAAGGCCGCCAGCCGCGTCGGGCGCTGGTGCTGAGTACGATGAGGTTGGTCGGCCCCGGGGTGATCGAGGCAACGAAGGCAAAGAGGATGAACGCAAGCATGGCACGGCCCTGTAGAAAGTCAGGGCTAAGTGTGATGGTCGAGCAAGGTGACGGTCTTGAACGTTTGTTCAGCGTCGAAAGGTGCCGATGGCGCGTTGCTGATAGGCGCCCGGCGTGATGCCGTAGGCACGCACGAACCAGCGGCCGAGATGGCTTTGATCGGCGAATCCGAGGCGGCCGGCCACTTCCACTGGCTGCATGCCGGCGGCAAGCATCTGCCGGCCACGGCTCAGACGCAGCTGGATCAGCCACGCGTGCGGTGCGAGTCCATAGGCTGCCTTGAACGCGCGGGTCAGGCGAAAGCGGTCGGTGCCGCAGACGTCGGCCAGGGTTTGCAGGCTGATGTCCTGTTCGTGGTAGGCCACCAGGTAATCGCGTGCCTGCCGGGCGATCAACGGTGCGCGGTTGGCAGCGCTCGGTTGAGGTCGCCGGTACAGATGAATCGCCAGTCGTTCGAGCAAGGCATCCAGCGCCACGTCGCGCACCATGCGTACGTCCTGCTGATGCAGCGCATTGAACGCAAACAAGGTGGCCCGGGCCAGTTCGGGATCATCGTTGAGCACACTGCCGATCCCCGGCAAGCCACTGCCATAACTGCCCAGATGCACACCATCCAGCGCCTGCTCCAACCATGCCGGTTGCAGATAGAGCATGCGATAGGTGAAGCCGTCCGGGCTCGGCGCATCGCCGTCATGGATGTCGCCGGGTTCCAGCATGAAAACCTTGCCCGGCGTGCTGTCATGCCGCGCCCGACGGCTGTTGAAGCGCTGCACGCCCTGCTCGGTGAAGCCGATCAAATACGTTTCATGCCAGTGCGGATCGTAGGCATGCGCGTGCCCGGCGAAATGCGCGTGCAGGGTTTCGATGCCGGTTTCCCGGTCGCGGGCAAGGTCGATCCAGTTGCTCATGGCGTGCGTACAGTGGTGGGCTGGGGCCAGTAATCCACAATCGGCGGGTTGAGGCTAGAAGGTTTGTGCATTTCAGATCGAGCGCTGATTGACCCGCGCCATCAGTTGCTCGGCACTCTCCTTGCGTTCGGAGTAGCGATCCACCAGAAATTCCTGGCGGTCGCGCAGCAGCGCGGTGAACTTCACCAGCTCTTCCATCACATCGACCACGCGATCATAGAACGGCGAAGGTTTCATGCGCCCCGCCTCGTCGAATTCCGTAAAGGCCTTGGGCACCGAAGACTGATTGGGGATGGTGAACATGCGCATCCAGCGCCCCAGCACGCGCAATTGATTGACCACGTTGAACGACTGTGAACCGCCGCAGACCTGCATCACCGCGAGAGTTTTGCCCTGAGTCGGACGTACCGCGCCGAGCTCCAGCGGAATCCAGTCGATCTGCGCCTTGAACACCGCAGACATCGCGCCGTGGCGTTCCGGCGAACACCAGACCTGACCTTCCGACCACAGCACCAGCTCGCGCAGTTCCTGGACTTTGGGATGGTCGACCGGGGCGTCATCCGGCAATGGCAAACCGGACGGATTGAAGATGCGCGTCTCGGCACCGAAGTGCTCCAGCAAGCGTGCGGCCTCCTCCACCAGCAGACGGCTGAAGGAGCGTTCGCGGGTCGAGCCGTAGAGCAGCAGGATGCGCGGTTGATGTTCGTGCGAAGGTGATGTGATCCGGCCTTCGAACAGGCTGTGATCAAGATTGGGCAGATGCTCTGACATATGTCCTCCGGCTCAGAGGGAGCCAATGCGATCAAGTTCGCGCTGAAGCTCAACGCGGCTGAGTGTTTTGAAAGGAAGACCGAGGAACGTTGCGCAGCGGCGCTCGATGATCGCCACGGTGGCACGGAACGCTTCATCCACTGTCGCCTCATCACCGATCACATCGGATGGATCTTCCAGCCCCCAATGGCATTTGATCGCCGGCCCGAAGTACACCGGGCAGGTTTCGCCCGCCGCCTTGTCGCAGACGGTGATGACGATGTCCGGCGGGTTGCCTTCGAAGGCGTCGTTGCCCTTGCTGTACAAACCGTCGATAGCGATACCAGCCTGTTGCAAAGTCGTCAGGCTGCGTGGCAGCACCTGGCCCTTGGGAAAACTGCCGGCGCTTACCGCCTCGAAGCCCTCCCGCGCCAGATGATTGAACACAGCCTCGGAAAGGATGCTGCGGCAACTGTTGGCCGTGCACATGAACAGGACACGCATGGATAGCTCCGGGAATATTTGAAGTTCAGCAGCACGCGGTTTCGCGGGCAGGACGACCATCCATGTTGTGCAGGCGACAGGCATTGTCCTTGAGCCAATCGGTGTTGGCCGTGGCCGTGACCTTGAGGATCTGCCGAACCCAATCCGGCAGATCCGGGTTGAGCCGGTAATAGACCCACTGGCCCTGACGGCGATCAAGCAACAACCCATTGCTGCGCAGTTGCGCGAGGTGGCGGCTGATTTTCGGCTGGCTGTCGTCGAGGGCGCACATCAGCTCGCAGACACACAGCTCACCCTGCTCGGCAATCAGCAAGGTGGCGCGGACACGGGTTTCATCGGCCAGGCTTTTGAACAGTTCGGTGGGGGTGAGCATGGGGGCGGGCTCGAACATATGGAAAACCGAATATACGGATATCCATATATTATTCAACCCCGGATTCAAGCCACATCGCAGAACCCCCTGTGGGAGCGGGCTTGCTCGCGAAGGCGTAGTGTCAGTCGATACCTATGTCACAGACATACCGCTTTCGCGAGCAAACCCGCTCCCACAGGGGGATTTTTGTGGGGTGGGACTATCCGCGCAACAGCCCCTGCTCCGCTTCGCACAACCCCACCACATAGTCCCAGACTACCCGCAGCCTCACCGATTTGTGCAGCTCGCGCCGGGTACTGATCCAGTAACTGCGCTCGATGCTGTCATCCGGCAGCAACGCCACCAGATCCGGATCCGACGCGGCCATGTAGCAAGGCAACACCGCAATGCCCAATCCCGAGCGCGCCGCTTCCTGCTGGGCGATCACGCTGGTGCTATGAAACACCACGCGCGGACTGCGGCAGAAGCTGTTGAGAAACATCAGTTCCTGACTGAACAGCAGATCATCGACATAGCCGATCCACGCATGTCGCGCGAGGTCTTCGCGGCTGCGCAACGGCGGCGCGTTGTCGAGGTAGCGTTGGCTGGCATAGAGCGCCAACCGATAGTCGGTGAGCTTGCGCGTGACCAGCATGTCGGCCGCCGGGCGCTCCAGATGAATACTGATTTCCGCCTCGCGGTTGAGGATGCTGACGAAGCGCGGCACGGCGACCAGTTCCACCTCCAGCCCCGGATAGCGTTCGAACAGGCCGATCATGCGGCTGGCGAGAAACTTGATACCCAGCCCCTCAGTGACGCCGACGCGGATCTTGCCCAGCGGCGCGGTGGACTGGGTGATTTCTTCCTGAGCCAGCAGCGCGACGTTTTCCATGGCTTCGGCGTGCTTGAGCAGCGCCTCGCCTGCCGGGGTCATTTCGTAGCCTTGGGCGTGCTGGACGAACAGCGCGGTGCCGAGGCTCTTTTCGATGGCCTCGATATGACGGGCCACGGTGGCGTGAGTGGTGTTCAGACGCCTGGCAGCGGTGAGCAGGCGGCCGCTGCGTTGCAACTCCAGAAAGAACCGCAGGTCGTTCCAGTCGAACATGGGGTGTCCTTGTCAGCTATCGTCAATCCAGGCTGTTTGAAAACGCACAGCGGCTGCGCAAAAACTAACATTCTTTTGACGAAAGCTAACAACTAGAGTGTCCGACAATAAAAACAAAAAGCGAGGTCAGGGAATGCAGACTTCCCTTGAAGAATACGACTACATCGTGGTCGGCGCCGGCCCTGCCGGGTGCTTGCTGGCCAATCGACTGTCGGCGGATAAACAGCAGCGGGTGTTGCTGCTCGAAGCCGGCGGGCGCGACAACTATGCGTGGATTCACATCCCCGTGGGTTACCTGTTCTGCATCGGCAACCCGCGCACCGACTGGTGCTTCAAGACCGAGGCGCAACCCGGCCTGCAAGGTCGCAGCCTGAGCTACCCACGCGGCAAAGTGCTCGGTGGCTGCTCTTCCATCAACGGCATGATCTACATGCGCGGCCAGGCCGGCGACTATGACGGCTGGGCGGCCGAGGGCAATCCGGGCTGGGCCTGGAACGATGTGCTACCGCTGTTCAAACACAGCGAAAACCACTTCGCCGGCGCCGCTGAATTTCACGGCGCCAAGGGTGAATGGCGGGTCGAGCAACAGCGCCTGTCGTGGCCGATTCTCGACGCGTTTCGCAGCGCCGCCGAGCAGAGCGGCATCGCCAGCATCAACGACTTCAATCAGGGCGACAACGAGGGTTGCGGCTACTTTCAGGTCAACCAGAAGGCCGGGGTGCGCTGGAACGCGGCCAAGGCTTTTCTCAAACCGATTCGCGAGCGGGTAAATCTGACGGTGCTGACCGGGGTTGAGGTTGATCGCGTGCTGCTGGAAAACGGTCGCGCATCGAAGGTCAGCGCCCGTCACGAAGGCCAGGTGAAAAGCTTCAAGGCGCGCAAGGAGATTGTGTTGTGCGCCGGCGCCGTAGGTTCGCCGAGCATTCTGCAACGCTCCGGGATCGGTCCGCGTCCGTTACTGGAACGCCTCGGCATAGGGGTGATTAATGAGCTGCCGGGGGTCGGCGGCAATCTGCAGGATCACCTGCAACTGCGCCTGATCTATAAACTGCAGAACGCCCGCACCCTGAATCAGATCGCCGGCAGCGTGTGGGGCAAGATGGGCATGGGCCTGCGTTATCTGTATGACCGCAGCGGGCCGCTGTCGATGGCGCCGAGTCAGTTGGGCGCGTTTGCCCGCTCAGGGCCAGAGCAGACTTCCGCCAACCTTGAATACCACGTGCAACCGCTGTCGCTGGAGCGTTTTGGCGAGCCGCTGCACAGCTTTCCGGCGTTCACCGCGTCGGTGTGTGATTTGCGTCCGCAGAGCCGGGGTCGCATTGAAATCCGCTCGGCGGATCCGCAGGACGCACCGCTGATTCAACCGAATTACCTCAGCCATCCCGAGGATTTGCGCGTGGCTGCCGATGCGATTCGCCTGACCCGACGCATCGTCAGCGCCCCGGCCCTGCAAGCGTTCAAACCGGTGGAATATCTGCCCGGCGACAGCCTGCAAAGCGAGGAGCAACTGCACGAAGCGGCGGCGCGCATCGGTACGACGATTTTCCATCCGGTCGGCACCTGTCGCATGGGCAGTGACGCTGACGCGGTGGTCGATGCGCAACTGCGCGTGCACGGCGTGCCCGGCCTGCGCATCGCCGACGCGTCGATCATGCCGCGCATCACCTCGGGCAACACCTGTTCGCCTACGCTGATGATTGCCGAGAAGGCGGCGCAGCTGATCCTTTCAGGACCTGTACACATTCCCCCTGTGGGAGCGGGCTTGCTCGCGAAAGCGGAGTGTCATTCACCCATGATTTGACTGACACGGCCCCTTCGGGAGCAAGCCCCCTCCCACAGGAATCAACAGCAGATTCAAGACATCGCGCTTCACCCGGACACGCAACACCAGTGGAACAACAAAAACAATCACTGTGAGGGATTTCGATATGTCAGAACACGCTCAGCCGCTGGACGCCGCGAGCGGCGCCAGCACCAGCAATGCCACGCAGAAAGTCATCTTCGCCTCGTCTCTGGGGACGGTGTTCGAGTGGTATGACTTTTTCCTCTACGGCGCCCTCGCGGCGGTGATCAGCAAGCAGTTTTTCGCCGGAGTCAACGACACCACGGCGTTCATCTTCGCGCTGATGGCCTTCGCCGCCGGGTTTATCGTGCGGCCGTTCGGGGCGCTGGTGTTCGGTCGGTTGGGGGACATGATCGGGCGCAAATACACCTTCCTCGCCACCATCATCCTGATGGGTATCGCCACGTTCTGCGTCGGCCTGTTGCCGACCTACGCCAGCATCGGCATTGCCGCACCGATCATTCTGGTGGTGCTGCGCATGCTTCAGGGTCTGGCCCTGGGCGGTGAATACGGCGGTGCTGCGACCTATGTGGCGGAACACGCGCCAATCGGCAAACGCGGCTTCCACACCAGCTGGATTCAGTCCACTGCAACCCTCGGCCTGCTGCTGTCGCTGCTGGTGGTGCTCGGGTGCCGTTACTTTACTGGCGATCAGTTTGAAGTCTGGGGTTGGCGTATTCCGTTCCTGCTGTCGATCGTGCTGCTGGGCATTTCCACCTGGATCCGCCTGAGCCTGCACGAGTCGCCGGCGTATCTGAAAATGAAAGAGGAAGGCAAGGCATCGAAAGCACCGATCCGCGAATCCTTCGGCAAATGGGAAAACCTCAAAGTGGTGCTGATCGCCTTGTTCAGCATCAACGCCGGGCAAGCGGTGACCTTCTACGCCGCGCAGTTCTACGTGCTGTTCTTCCTCACCCAGTTTCTGAAAATGGACCCGGCGGTGGCCAACACCCTGCTGATCATCAGCGTGGTGATCGGTGCGCCGTTCTTCATCATTTTCGGCTGGCTGTCGGACAAGGTCGGGCGCAAACCGGTGCTGATGCTCGGCCTGCTGCTGGCGACGGCGCTGTACTTCCCGATTTTCAAATCCCTGGCGCACTATGCCAACCCGGCAATCGATCAAGCCAGCCGTCAGGCACCGATCACCGTGCTGGCCGATCCGGCCACCTGCACCTTCCAGTTCGACCCGGTGGGCAAGGCCAAATTCGACAGCCCGTGCGACAAGGTCAAGACCTTCCTGGTCAAGCAAGGCCTGCCCTACTCCAGCGCCGCCGCCCCAGCCGGCAGCGGCGTGCAGGTCAGCGTCGGCGACGTGAAGATTGACGGCTACGACGAATCCGCCCTGCGCGGCGCCGTCACCCTCGCCGGCTACCCGCAACAGGCCGACCTGCAGCAAATCAACAAACCGATGATCGTCGCCCTGATCGTCGCGCTGATCAACATCTCGGCCATGTGCTACGGCCCGCTGGCGGCGCTGATGGTGGAACTGTTCCCGACGCGCATCCGCTACACCTCGATGTCCCTGCCGTATCACATCGGCAATGGCTGGTTTGGTGGATTCCTGCCCACCGTGTCATTCGCGCTGGTGGTGTACACCGGGGATATTTTCTATGGGCTGTGGTACCCGGTGCTGATCACCGGGGTGAGCCTGGTGGTGGGGATGATCTGTTTGCGTGAGACCAAGAATATCGATCTGGACAAGAACTGATTCCAGATCAACTCAGCTTACCTGTGGCGAGGGAGCTTGCTCCCGCTCGACTGCGAAGCAGTCGCAAAACCTGTAACCCTGGTGTATCTGATGCACCGTAATTGCAGTGTTTAGGGTCGCTTCGCAACCCAGCGGGACGGTGCGACGATTCGACAAGCTCCCTCGCCACAGGTGATTTACTCGGTCACAGACTTGCGTGTCAGGCTTCAGCCTTGATCACTTCAAACTTCACCTGATCCGGATAAAACGCCACATAGTTCTTGATCTGCTCCACCGAGATTTTCGGTTTCTCGTACGTCCACACCGCGTTCGCCCCCTCATGCCCCGGCACTTGCAGGCTGAAGTAGTTGGCGTCGCCCTTGTATGGGCAATAACTGGTGTGGTCGGTGCGGGCGAAGTATTTCTCGTCGATATCCTCGCGGGGAACGTAGTACACCGGCGGATAGTTGGCCTCTTTGAGGACCAGCACATGAGAGGACGCCGCGACCTGGATGCCGTGGAATTTCACCAACAGGCAACCGGAGAGTTCTTCGAGGGTGATGACGGGATTGAGGCCGGTGGTGCTCATGGGGGTTTCTCCTGGTCATGGAAATGACTGTGGCGAGGGAGCTTGCTCCCGCTGGTCTGCACAGCAGACCCAAATCCGGAAATCGCGCTGCATCAGGTATAACGCGATTTCAGGTTTTGCGACGGCTTCGCCGCCGAGCGGGAGCAAGCTCCCTCGCCACAAGCGTCAGGTCGGCCCTGTCATTTCACATCAAACCACGATATCAGTCGCCAGCGCCTGCCCCACCACACCAACGGCAAAGTCGATCTGCCCCTGCCCGCTCAGATCAACCAGCAGCGTGGTCTGACCGCCCTGCGCGTAGTAAGTCAGGATCGCATCGCCCGCATGACCGGTGAAAGCATTGACGAAGTTCAACGTGGCCGCACCCGTGGCGAAACCGGCGATGCCCGAGATGTCGATCTTGTCCACGCCGCTTTTGAAATCCATGATCCAGTCCGGCTGGTTGTTGGTCGAATCGCTGGCTGCACCGAACACAAAGGTGTCTGCACCCTCGCCGCCCCACAACGTATCACCGCCGCCGCCACCGTAGAGAATGTCGTTGCCGGCACCGCCATTCAGAATGTTGACCGCCGAATTGCCGATCAGCAGGTCATTGCCTGAACCGCCAACCGCGTTCTCCACGGTCACGCCATAGGCAATCGATACGTTGCCGACCAGCCCGCCAACGTCAGAGAACGAACCCTCATTGAGGTTGATCTTCTGGTTCTGGGTGAAGCCGGAGAAGTTCAGCGTATCGTTACCGCCACCGTCCCACACTGAGAACACAACTTTCGACGCCGCCGACGTAGCGCTGTAGAAATCGCGGCCGGCGTTGGAGCCGAAACCGTAGGTGGTGTCATCGGCGCGGGTTGCGTAGTTGGCACCGTAGAGTTTCTGCACCGCCACGATATCGTCCAGCAACGGCGCGGAGGCGTAGGCGCCGCTGCCGTCCTTGCTGAAGTTCTGGTCGGTATTGGCTTCGCTCCAGTAGCTCATCAGGCTGTAGCCACGGGTGTCTTCGGCGTACTTTGCGTCATTGTAGGTCGGGTTGCCATTGCCAGCGTTGTAGGCGCCCGGGTGCGACAGGCCGAGGGTGTGGCCGATTTCGTGAGTCAGGGTCTGACGCCCGTAGTTGTTGGTGTCCGGGGTCTTGTTGACCTGATACTGGTTGTTGATCAGGTACCACGACTGGCCATCGTAGCTGCCGCCGCTCGGCAGGTAGGCGAACGCCGCGCCGCCGGTGCTGACATCGTAGTTGCCGAAGGTCATGTGGCCGTCGCCGCCCGTGCCTTCAGTGAATGTCACCTTGGCCACATCGGCCCACGATTGCATCGCCAGTATGGCTTGAGCCTTTTGCTGCGCGCTGAACTGGCTGAAATTGCCGAGGTTCGGGTTGTAGTTCGCCGGTTTCTCGGTGAGGAAGGTGTAGGTCAGGGAGATTTTGCCGTCGCCGTTCTTGTCGTGCCACGACAGGTTTTTGCGCAGGATTTCGTCGGCTGCCTGGTCGGCGGTAAAAGACGGTTTGCCGTTCACCAGGCCGACGCCACGGTCGTACAGGTGGCTGAAGGCATTCACTTCGTCATAGGCGCTGCTGGTTTTCGCTTTGGCTTGGGCCATGGTGGGACTTCCTTGTTTCAGAGTGGTCAGTGCGTTCGGACCGTGGCGATCTTCTGGCGAGATCGTCCTGTCACTCGCGTTTCTTAAAGGCCCGACGAACCTGCCATGCCCGGCAAGCGCGGTGCCATTCGATTTCTCGATAGTCGCCCGCGCCGTCCCGGTAATACCGGTCATTCCCGGCAACGTTTTTATCTGTATATCCATACAGATAAAAGTTGCCCCAGGCGCGAACTCCGGCCATTCTGTGCACCTCCAGTGAACTGATTGACGACGGTGGTTATGCGGCTGTACCTCTGTGAAAAACCTTCCCAGGCCAAAGACATTGCGGCTGTGCTCGGTGCAAAGCGCCGGGGCGACGGCTGTTGGCTGGGAACGGACGTCACGGTGACCTGGTGCATCGGCCACCTGCTGGAAACCGCGCCTCCGGATGCCTATGACGCGCGCTACAAGCGCTGGGTGCTGGCGGATCTGCCGATCATTCCGGACAAGTGGAAAATGACCGTCAAGCCGCGCACCGCCAGCCAGTACAAGGCGGTCAAGCGCCTGTTGGGCGAGGCCAGCGAACTGATCATCGCCACCGACGCCGACCGTGAGGGCGAGATGATTGCCCGGGAACTGGTCGAGCACTGCCGCTATCGCGGGCCGATCCGTCGCCTGTGGCTGTCGGCGCTGGATGAAGCGTCGATCCGCAAGGCCCTGGCCGCACTGAAGCCGGGAGCGGAAACCTTCAGCCTGTATCACTCGGCACTGGGACGCTCCCGCGCGGACTGGCTGATTGGTATGAACATGAGTCGCCTGTTCACGTTATTGGGCCGTCAGTCCGGCTATCAGGGCGTGCTGCCCGTCGGCCGGGTGCAGACGCCGACACTACGGCTGGTGGTGGATCGCGACCGCAGCATCGCCGATTTCGTGCCGGTGCCGTATTGGGCGATCGATGTGCAACTGCTGCACGACGGCACGCCGTTCACTGCACAATGGCGTGCGCCCTCCGACGTTTGCGACGATCAGGATCGCTGCCTGAATCAGGCGTTGGCGCAGCAAGCGGCGGCTGCAATCAGCAATGCGGCCAGCGCACGGGTGGTGAAATTGCGCACCGAGCGCATGCGTGAAGTGGCACCGTTGCCCTTCGATCTGGGCACCCTGCAGGAAGTCTGCTCGAAGAAACTCGGTCTCGGCGCCCAGGAAACCCTCGACATCGCCCAGGCGCTGTACGAAACCTACAAGGTCATCACCTACCCGCGCAGTGATTGCGGCTTCCTGCCGCTGAGCCAGCACAGCGAGGCGCCGGGGATACTCGCTGCACTGCGTCAGGCCGACTCAAGCCTCGATGCGCTGAACGGTCACCTCGACCCGCAACGCCGCTCACGGGCGTGGAACGACGCCAAGGTCAGCGCCCACCACGGCATCATCCCCACCGCGGCGGCGAAAAATCTCGAGCGTTTGAGCGGTAAGCACCGGGCGGTCTATACCCTGATTCGCGCGCGCTATCTGGCGCAATTTCTGCCCAACCACGAATACGATCGCACCCAGGCCGATTTCGATTGCGCCGGTGAAGCATTGCGCGCCGTCGGCAAGCAGATCATCGAACCGGGCTGGAAACGCGCCTTGCCCGAAGCCCTCGCCCCGGCCAAGGGCCGTGAAGCTCCAGCCCCGCAAACCCTCCCGGCGCTGAGTCAGGGTATCGATTGCGCCGTGGCCGGCGTGAACCTCAAGGATCTCTGGACTCAGCCGCCCAAACCCTACACCGAGGGCGATCTGATCAAGGCGATGAAGAACGTCGCCAAACTGGTGGAAGATCCGCTGCTCAAACAGAAACTCAAGGACACCACCGGCATCGGCACCGAAGCCACTCGCGCCTCGATCATTCAGGGCCTGCTGGATCGCGGTTATCTGGTGAAAAACGGCAAGGCGCTGGCCGCGACGCCTGCAGCCTTCAGCCTGATCGACGCCGTGCCCCGGGCGATTGCCGACCCCGGCACTACCGCCATCTGGGAACAGGCGCTGGACATGGTGCAGAGCGGCGAGATGAGTCTGGAAGAGTTCGTCACCAAACAGGCGGCGTGGATGAGCAAGCAGGTCACCCGCTGCTCTGCACTGAGCCTGACCATCAGCGGCCCGCCACCGGCCGGCAAGGCTGCGGCGCAGTGGAAGAAGAAACGCAAATCGACGCGCAGCAAAACCGCCAGTGCAACCAAGCGTACCGCCAAATAACTCAAACCTGCTGAGCTCCTGTGGCGAGGGAGCTTGCTCCCGCTCGGCTGCGCAGCAGTCGCAAAACCTGCAACTATGGTCTATCTGAAACATCGCGATTGCAGGCTTTAGGGCCGCTTCGCGCCCCAGCGGGAGCAAGCTCCCTCGCCACAGGGTTCTTAAGTCTCCCTTTTGGAGTTCATTGACCATGCCCACCATCGAACTGCTAGCCGCCCACCGCGACGAACTGCAAACCATCGAAAACCTCATGCAGTTCTACATGTACGACTTCAGCCAATGGCTACCACTGAAACTCGGCGAACATGGCTTCTTCAGCATTCAGCAGAAGGACGATTACTGGCGCAATCCAGCCACCCAACCGTTCCTGATCCGCGTCGACGGTGAGCTGGCCGGTTTCGTGACCGTGGATGACGAAACCCACATCGACGGCGCCGAACACAACATCGGCTACTTTTTCCTCACCCGACGCTTTCGTGGCCAAGGCGTCGCGCAGTTTGTCGTCTCTGCCCTCTTGAGCCGTCTGCCCGGTCAATGGCAGATTTTCCACATCGACGCCAACCTGCCTGCGCAGCGCTTCTGGGCCAGGTTGATCCCCGAATTGACTGGCGGCGCAGTCACCCGTCAGCAGCGTACCGTGGACGGTTACCCCTGCACCTTCTACGTCCTGAACGTCCCCGCTTCCGTTCTCTGAACGAAACTTTTCTCATTCCAAAACAGCTTTGTCCGACAATATGTAGTGAGCAAAAATAATCACTACAAAACCGTTGACGGCACCGTTTTGCTTTTGCATGATGAAGACGTTCCCCGATCGGGAACATCAGTAACACGCTTGAGCAAACTCGTCTGACCGCCGAGTTGTTTTTTCCGGATACACGCTGCCCACAAGGCAGATTGAAGAAGCTGACCTGGCCTGAACGTCCAGTACAAGGACGAGAAGCGCTGGCGAAAATTCTCAAGACGCTTGTGGCCGACCCTGAAAACGTCGTCAAGGAGCCTCCCGGTTTTCGCTGCTTCTCCTCGTTGTGACGCTATTGCGTAGCAGTTATTCAACACGACTACATGCAACAGATGCATGACCCCGTATTTCACACGGGCGACCGCTGACGTCCTGGTTTCGGTGCCAGGGATCAACTAACCGATGGGCTACCTGTATTAGCGAATCAACTTTGAAAGATCACCAGACTGGTCAAGGGGCAAACATCATGAATCTGAACAATCAACCTACTATCGAAGAACTGGCTCGTATGTTCGCTGCGCAAAAAGACAGCCACGACAGCCACATTCTCTGGATCAGCAAGTCGGGTCAGGTGCATATCGACTGCCTGTCGCCCCACGCTGGTGAAGAAGAATTCGACCGCAGCAACCAGAACCTGCTGGCCCGCCTGAAAATGTACCGCCGCGGCCACGGTTATGTCGGCAAAAAAGCTGCGGCCGACAAGGACTTCATCGGCAATGTGCTGCAGACGCTGAAACAGGCGTGGGATTCGATGCAGAACAAGAATGAAGTTCGGGTGATTGATCGGTTCTACTGAGTTACAACTTCAATAAATAAAAGGGCCTGCTTCCAAAAGAAGCAGGCCCTTTTTACATCTGCGAGTCACCATATAACCCTGTGGGAGCGGGCTTGCTCGCGAATGGGCCGTGTCAGTCACCATCATCTCAACTGAGACACCGCTTTCGCGAGCAAGCCCGCTCCCACAGGGGGGACTGTATCGTTGGTTAGATTTTCGTTTCCAGTACCAGATTCATAAACGCCATCGCCGCCGCACTGTGGTAATTATTGCGCCGCCGCAACAACGCCGCCCCGCGCTGCGGCGCTTCGTTCTCGACCCGCAGCCGACGCAACGCCCGGTCTTCGGTGGCAATCGCCTCCGGCAACATCGTCGCCATTGGCGAATGGCGCACTACCTCGAGCAATGTACTCACCGAGTTCACCTCGATCCGCACCTTCGGCGTAATCCCCTGCTGACGAAAATACTCATCAATCGATAACCGGGTAATGAAGTCTGACGCCAGCAAGGCGAAATCCAGCTGCGCAAGGTCACTCGCCGTCAGCACCGATGTGCTCTCGTACAACGGATGCTCGCGGCCGATCATGATCCCCAGGGTTTCGGTAAACGCCGGAATGCACTCGATGTCCGGGTGGCGCACCGGGGTAAAGGCAATCGCAATGTCCAGCGAGTCATCCGCCAGCCCAACCTCGATGTCGTCCATCGACAGTTCGAAAATCTGCAAATGAATACCCGGATAGCGCGCCGCGAAATCGCGCACCAACGGCCCGACCAGATAGGCCATGAAGGTCGGGGTCATGGCCAGACGCAAGCTGCCACGGGACAGATCCTTCACGTCATGCAACGCCCGCTTGCCCGCCTCCAGTTCCACCAGCACCCGCCGCGCACATTCGATGTAGGCCTCACCGGCATCGGTGGGCTTGACCGTGCGCGAGGTGCGATCAAACAGGTTCACCCCGAGGGTTTCTTCCAGTTGGCGGATCTGTTGCGACAAGGTCGGCTGCGACACATGCAACGCCTCCGCCGCCCGGGTGAAGCCGCCGTGGTCGGCCACGGCCAGCAGATAACGCAAATGTCGCAACAACATGGGATCACCATCTATAGGCAGAGCTTATGCGAAGCATTGTATATCGGTCTTGGACGCTATGGATCAATCGGCAGAAGATTGCTCCCACACAGCAAGCCAACCCTGAAAGGAGTGACACCATGCAACAGTCCCACGCCTACAACGATGCCAGCCTGGCCCTGACCACCCGCATTCTCGACATCAAGGCACGCAAAGGCCTGTCGTGGCAGGATCTGGCCGACGACACCGGCCTGAGCCTGGCCTACGTCACCGCTGCCCTGCTCGGCCAGCACCCGCTGCCACAAACCGCCGCGCAAGTGGTTGGCGACAAACTTGAACTGGACGCCGACGCCGTTGCCGCCCTGCAGATCATCCCGCTGCGCGGCAGCCTCAGCGGCGTGCCGACCGACCCGACCATCTACCGCTTTCACGAGATGATCCAGATCTACGGCACCACCCTCAAAGCCCTGGTCCACGAGCAGTTCGGCGACGGCATCATCAGCGCCATCAACTTCAAGCTCGACATCAAGAAAGTCGAAGACCCGGAAGGCGGCTCCCGCGCCGTGGTCACCCTCGACGGCAAGTTCCTGCCCCTGCGTCCGTTCTGATCCGCCTGGCCCGCACCCCGCGTGCGGGCCGACCGCTCTCTTGTTCAATGAGGACACGCCCATGAAAGCCCTGATCGACGGTTTCCTGAAGTTCCAGAACGAAGCCTTCCCGCAACGCACCGAACTGTTCAAACACCTGGCGACCACCCAGCAACCCGGAACCTTGTTCATCACCTGTTCCGACAGCCGCGTGGTGCCGGAACTGCTGACCCAGCAAGAACCCGGCGAGCTGTTCGTGATCCGTAACGCAGGCAATATCGTGCCGTCCTACAGCCCGCATCCGGGCGGGGTTTCGGCAACGGTGGAATACGCGGTGGCGGTGCTTGGGGTGACTGACATCGTGATCTGCGGCCACTCCGATTGCGGCGCGATGACCGCGATTGCCCAGTGCAAATGCATGGATCATCTGCCCGCCGTCAGCGGCTGGCTGCAACATGCCGAGTCGGCGAAAGTGGTGAACGAGGCGCGGCCGCACGCCAATGACGCGGCGAAATTGAGTTCGATGGTGCGGGAAAATGTGATCGCGCAACTGGCGAATATTCAGACCCACCCGAGCGTGCGCCTGGCCCAGGAGAAAGGCCTGCTGAATCTGCATGGCTGGGTGTATGACATCGAGACCGGCTCGATCGATGCGCTGGCGGCTGACCGCCGTACGTTTGTGCCGCTGGCCGAGCAGCCAGCGACTTGTGCGGTGCAGGCAAACACCAGCGCAGCTGCCTGAAGGAGAACAGTGCAACCCTGTGGCGAGGGAGCTTGCTCCCGCTGGGGCGCGCAGCGGCCCTTGCTTTTTTGGGTCTGCTGCGCAGACCAGCGGGAGCAAGCTCCCTCGCCACAGGTTTGGTGTTCAGATCAGCGTTTTACGGAGAGATCGATCTGGGACATACGACTACGCACCGTAAACACCCCATCCCCTGAAAGAATCGCACTGCGCGCAAACAAGCGCCCGCTCTCCCAGTTCGAAAGCCCCAGCTCCGGCTTGTTCAACGCGTACTGCCCATCGACCCAGCGGGTAATCCCATTGCCCACAAACGGCGCGTTCACCGCGTTGTAAAAGCGTTCCTGAGCGCCAGCATCCTCGCTGATCAGCGACACCGTGAACTGCGGGCTGTAGCGGTTGAACAACGTGATCGCCTGATGCAGATCGTCGACGATCATCAGGCTGACTTCCGGGGTTTCTTCCCATTCCCACTCGCGGCCCAGCTCTGATTCCGCCAGCGCTTCGGCCAGGGCTTCGGTCTGATAACCCTCGGCGCGATAGACCTCGACCGTCGCGTTCTGCCACTCGGCCGGCAGGTAACTTTCGCTGCCTGTGACGATGTGCAATTTGCAGCCCTGCCCGCGTGCGCTGCCGGCCTGCTTCAGCGCATCGAGAAACAGCGGCACCAGTTCGGCAGCACGCTCGCGGTGAATCAGGCAGACGTTCAGGGTGTTGCAGACTTTGCGATCCAGCGAATTGCGTACCACGGCGGCAAAACGTGTGGCATCAGCATCACGGTCAGCAATCAACCAGGCGCCGCCGGTGCCATGCAGGCTGACCGCCGTGCCCGCCTGCTGGGCGATGCTGCCCAACTGGCTGACCGCACGCCCCGAACCCCGGGCCACCGCCAGCGACAGACGCCGGTCGGCGAACATCGCCCACCCGGCCGCGTGATTGACACTTTCCACCAGCGACACCGCACCTGCCGGCAAACCAGCATCGGCCAGCGCCGGGTTCAGCGCGTGAGTGACGATCGCTTGCGCGGTGCCCAATGCGTCGCTGCCAATGCGCAGCACTGCGGTGTTACCAGTGCGCAGTACGCCGGCGGCATCGGCGAACACATTCGGTCGTCCTTCAAACACGAAGGCGACGATGCCCAGCGGCGACACCACTTGCTCGACCTTCCAGCCGTCGTGTTCGACGCAGCTGATGACCTTGCCGCGCGTGGCCGGCGCATCACGCCAGGCGCGCAGACCGGCGATCATGTCGCGGCGCATGCGTTCGTCGGCAAGCAGTCGGGTGGTCGAGCGACCACGGGCCTTGGCGCGCTCGATGTCGGCCAGGTTCGCGGCTTCGATCAAGGTCCAGCATTCCGGGGTTTCCAGGCGTTGCGCGAACAGGTCGAAGAAGCGACTGATGGCTTCGTCGGAAACTGCCGACAATGCAGTGAATGCCGCTTCAGCACGCTCGATTGCCACCGCAGCCGCTTGTTGATCGACCACCGGAATCAGCAACAGCTCGCCACTCACCTGCTCGACCAGCAGGTGGTCACCGGGCTGAAACCGCGCCGCCAGTTCGGGGCTGACCACGGTCACGCGGTTGCCAGCGAAAGGGATCGGCGTGCCAGCAACTAGACGTTCGAGCGCAAGAGACATGAAGCGGATTCACCATATGAGGGGCGGCCGGAAAATGTAGCGGATTCTGCGCTGAAACACACCTTCTACAAACACCACCGAACCTGTGGGAGCGGGCTTGCTCGCGAAGGCGTCGGCACCATCAACATGGATATTGAATGTGCTGGCCTCTTCGCGAGCAAGCCCGCTCCCACAGGTTTCGTGGTGTTTGGAAGATCAGGTCAGAACACCGACCAGCCAATCCGCGAACTGAGCATCTCCAGCGCCGCCATCCCCGCCAGCGAGTTGCCGGCGGCGTTGAGTTCCGGCGACCACACGCACACCGTGAACTGCCCGGGCACCACCGCGACGATCCCGCCGCCGACCCCGCTCTTGCCCGGCAGACCGACGCGGTAGGCGAAGTTGCCGGCCTCGTCATACAGGCCGCTGGTGGCCATGATCGAGTTGACCTGCTGGGTCTGGCGCCGGGTCAGGATCTGTTCGCCGCTGTGCTTGCAGAAACCGTCGTTGGCGAGGAAGCAGAACGCCCGGGCCAGATCGATGCAGTTCATGCGCAACGCGCAGTGGCTGAAGTAGTTGCGCAGCACCGCTTCGACATCGTTGTGGAAGTTGCCGAACGATTGCATCAGGTAAGCCATGGCCGCATTGCGGGCGCGATGCTGGTATTCGGATTCGGCGACCTTGCCGTCGACGATCACCTGCGGATTGCCCGACAGGCGCCGCACGAAGTCACGCATCGACAAGGCCGGCGCGGCGAATCGCGACTGATTGATGTCGCAGATCACCAGCGCCCCGGCGTTGATGAACGGATTGCGCGGACGCCCGCGTTCGAACTCCAGTTGCACCAGCGAGTTGAACGGCTGGCCAGACGGCTCGTGCCCCAGGCGCTCCCAGATCGCCTCGCCGGAGTGCTCGATTGCCTGCACCAGGCTGAACACCTTGGAAATACTCTGCACCGAGAACGGCGTCTCGGCGTCGCCGGCGCAATACATTTCGCCGTCGTTGCCATACACCGCAATGCCCAGCTGATTGGCCGGCACGGTGCCGAGGGCGGGAATGTAGTCAGCCACTTTGCCCTGCCCGATCAGGGGCCGGACAGCGTCAAGAATCTCGTTCAACAGCGCTTGCATGCCGGGTTCCGAAGTCTCGCCCCATGGGATTGCGGGGACACTGGGGCTAGACGCTGCGGACCGGTGCCGAATCACACTGACCGACACACTGAAAATCCAAATGTGGGCGTGGGCTTGCTCACGAAGGAGCCCGTTCATTCAGCATTGATGGCGGCTGGCTTGACGCCTTCGCGAGCAAGCCCGCTCCCACCGGGGATTGTCGGTGGGTCAGGGATTGTCGGCTGGCCGCGATCAAGGGTGGGAGTGGGCTTGCTCACGAAGGAGCCCGTTCATTCAGCATTGATGGCGGTTGACCTGACGCCTTCGCGAGCAAGCCCGCTCCCACCGGGGATCGTCGGTGAATGAAGGATTTACGGCTGGCCGCGATCAAGGGTGGGAGTGGGCTTGCTCACGAAGGGGTCGGTACATTCAGCATTGATGTCGGCTGACCTGACGCCTTCGCGAGCAAGCCCGCTCCCACCGGGGATCGTCGGTGAATGAAGGATTTACGGCTGGCCGCGATCAAGGGTGGGAGTGGGCTTGCTCACGAAGGGGTCGGTACATTCAGCGTTGATGTCGGCTGACTTGACGCTATCGCGAGCAGGCTCACTCCTACAGGGTTGTGTGGATGACTGGGGATCAGTGTGCCCGATCCAACCCGGCCAACAGGGCCTCGTCGCGGCTGTAGATATCCGGCGCATAACGTATCTGCCCATCCTTGCCGACCTGTGCCGTCCAGTAAGTCATCAGGATCGGTACCGGTGCCGACAGGCGGAATTCGTGGGTGCTGCCGGTGGCGAGCAAGGTGTCGGTGCGCGTGCGTTCCGCCGGGGTCAGCAGCAGGTCACGCAGTTGCATCGGGTGCTCGACCCGCACGCAGCCGGAGCTGAATGCGCGCGGCCCCTTGTCAAACAGCGCCTTGCTCGGCGTGTCGTGCAGGTACACCGCGAACGGGTTGGGGAAGCGGATCACCAGTTGCCCCAGCGGATTACGCGGCCCGGCGTCCTGGCGCAGCATGATGTTGCCGGGATTGTCCCAGTCGATATCCGCTGCGGCCAACGGCTGACCATGGGCGTCGAGCACTTGCAGGTTCTGGCGGCTGAGAAAGGTCTGATCCTTGCGGATCGCCGGCAGCTTGTCTTCCTTCCAGATGGTCGGCGGCACGGTCCAGGTCGGGTTCAGGGTCAGGCGCGTGACCCGGGATTTGAGCAGCGGGGTCTGCCGTTCGGCACGCCCGACCTGGGTGCGGGTCTGCCAGACCGGCACTCCCCCCTCATACAGCGTCAGCTCGGCGGCAGCGACGTTGACCAGCAAGCCGTTAGGCTCCATGTCCTGGGCCAGCCAGCGAAAGCGTTCGAGGTTGACCCGCAATTGTTCACGGCGCGTCAGCGGAGTGATGTTGAGTTCGGCAATCGTCCCGGGCCCGACCACGCCGTCAGCCTGCAGCGAATGGTTGGCCTGGAAGCTCTTCACCGCCTCTACCAGCACACCGTCATAGGCATTGCCGGGCGTACCGATGGCGTGGGTCAGATAGCCTTCGCTGTACAACCGTCGGGCCAGTTCCGGAACGCGCTTGTCTTCCATCGCCGGACGCAACAACGGGCCGTTGCCCACCGACTGCCAGTGCGGCAAGGCTTGCAGCCGTTGACTGGCGTAGAGATGGCGCAGGCTTTGGTATTGCGCCAGATGCGGACGGGCCAGATCGAAAGCGGCCTTGATGTCATGCAGGCCGGGTACGGCGATGGCGAGTAATTCGGCCTGCCGATCACGCGGGGCCACATCGGCATGCCACAGCGGCTCGAAATGTGACTGCAGCAGACGACCGTAATGCAGGTCCTGCAGTGCTTGCAGGTAAGAACGACTGATGTCGATATCGGCACACAATTCGCCATCCTGCGGCGGGTTGGCCGCTACCGGATAGCGCTTTGGATCGAGCCCATCATCGGCCAACAGCTGCAACTGTGCGCGCAAGACCGGCAAACGCCCTGTCTCGCTGGCCCACACCGGCAGCCAGTCCTGCTGCTGGTAGAACGCTTGCAGTTGCGACAGCGCCGGGCCGTTCAGATGCGCGGCAATCGCCGGGCACGCCTGCGGCAAACCGATCAGCACCGCTTGCAGCGGACTCTGCGGCTCAACCGGCATTGGCGCCGGTGGCGTCGGCAGGGTCTGCAACGGCGGCAGCGGCTCCTCGGCACAAGCGACAAACGGCGCAGCGAGCAAACAAATGCTCAAGTAGCATGCGTACTTTTTGAACAACTGCTTTACTCCAATCCGTGGCCGCCTCAATGACGGTCAACCTTACATCAGGTGCGCTGAACAGTCAGGCCCGAATCAGGGGTCTGTGGGTATGACTGGGAGTCAGGAGCCAAAGTGCCAAATAAGTAGCAAGTGAGGACACTTTATAAATGTTGACGTTTTTGCGCCGACTTCTGCTGACCACTGCGACTCTCGTCGTCGTGAGCAGCCCAGCTTTCGCCGCCGGCAAGCCATCGCCGGTTCTCTTGACCAGCCTCGCGCACGCCGCGCCGGAACTCAATCCCCAGGCGCTGAAAGGTGCCTTGAACGCTATGCAATGTGCGATCAACAACGGCGCGAAACCCTCCCGCCACCTGGCGATCATCGACTATTCGCAGCCCTCCACCGCCCGCCGGCTGTGGATCTTCGATTTGAGCAGACAGAAGCTGGTGCTGCGTGACCTGGTCGCCCACGGGTCCAATTCCGGGGAAAACTTCGCTACCCAATTCTCCAACCGCGAAGGCAGTTACCAGTCCAGCCTCGGCCTGTTCCGCACGCAGGAAAGCTACAAGGGCACCCACGGTTATTCGCTGCGTATGGACGGTCTGGAGCCGGGTTTCAATGACATGGCCCGCGACCGCGCCATCGTGATCCACGCCGCCGACTACGTGAACCCGTTATGGAGTAAACGTCAGGGCCGCATCGGTCGCAGTCAGGGTTGCCCGGCGGTACGCCCGCAAGTGGCAAGGCAGGTGATCGACAAACTCAAGGACGGCCAGTTCATGTTCTCCTGGTACCCGGACCAGCACTGGCTGAAGTCCTCGCCGTACCTCAACTGCCAGCCACAGCAGGTGGCGAGTATCTTGAGCACCCACGCCAGTTGACGATAAGGGCCATGATCATCAGCACGGCTGCAACACCAAACGTGCTGTGCAAGCCGCGGCCGATCACCTCGGCCGGGGCTTGCGTCGGGTCTCCCGTGGCCAGCGCAAACACCGCCCCCATGACTGCCGCGCCGGTGATCAAGCCCAGATTGCGCGACAGCCCGAGCAAGGCTGAGACCACGCCGCGCTGATCCTGACTGACCGTCGCCATCAACCCGGTATTGTTCGCTGCCTGGAACAACGCGTAACTGCTGGCGATCAGCGCCATCGGCAGCAGATACGCCGGCAGACCGAAACTCATCGGCAACAGCGCCAACAAACTGCAACCGCCAACCATCCCGAGCAACGCCCCCGGCACCACCCGCCGCGCGCCGAAGCGATCCACCAGACGCCCGGCCGGCACCCCGCCGCACGCCGCCAGCAGCGGCCCGACGGACAACGCCAGACCGACCACGGTGCTGCCCAGTCCCAGCCCCCGGCTCAGGTAAAACGGCCCGACCACCAGCGTGGTCATCATCACCGTCGTCACCAGCAACGTCAGCGCGAGGCTGCTGCCCAGTCGCGAGTCGGCGAACAACGACAGACGAATCAGCGGCGCCTTGGCTTTCATTTCGACCGCGATAAACAGGCCTGCGCCGCACAGGCTGAGCAGCAGCAATATCAGGGTGAATCCCTCCAGTGTCATCGCCAGCGCGTAGACCGCCAGGGTCAAAACCAACACCGCAGTGCCGAGATAATCAAACGCCACCCTCGACCGCGTCGGCCGATCCGCCGGCAGATAGCGATAAACCAGCCACGCATTGAGCAAGCCCAATGGCACGTTGAGGACAAAGATCGACGGCCAGCCGACATGCGCGATCAGCAGGCCACCCAACGACGGCCCGAGGCTGGTGCCGGTGGCCGACATGGTTGCCAGCAAACCCATCGCACTGCCCGCCCGCGCCTTGGGCACCGCATCCGCCACCAACGCCACGGTCAAGGCAAACATGATCGCTGCGCCAAGGCCCTGCACCGCCCGTGCGCCGATCAACCAGCCCAGCCCCGGCGCCAGCGCACAGCACAGCGAAGCACTGGTAAAAATGCCGATGCCGATCAGCAGCAGGCGCCGCCGCCCGAACACATCGCCCAGGCGCCCGACACTGACGATCAACGTGGTGACCGCCAGCAGGTACGCCAGCACGATCCACTGCACCTGTTGAAACGTCGCATCGAACGCTGCCGCCAGAGTCGGTAATCCGGCGTTGGCGATGCTGGTGTCCAGCGACGGCATCAACATCGACAGCGCCAGACTGGTCAGCGCCCAGCGGGTTTGAGTGTTCAAGGGTGTTCGGGCCATCGGACGCTCCAACTGATGATCAGACGGCATAGCCTGAGTCTCGACAAGGCAAGGCGCAAGACGCATGCTTTGCACTTGATACCTGCATGGAACGCCATGTTATGAGCACCCCGGATCTGAACCTGTTGATCACCCTCGATGTGTTGTTGCGCGAAAGCAGCGTCGCGCGTGCCGCGCACATTCTGCGGTTGAGCCCGTCAGCGATGAGCCGCGCCCTGGCCCGATTGCGCGAGACCACCGGCGATCCGTTGCTGGTGCGCGCCGGCCGAGGCCTGGTGCCGACCCCACGGGCGCTGGAGTTGCGTGAGCGGGTCAGCCGCCTGGTGCAGGAAGCCGAGGCGGTGTTGCGCCCCGCCGAAGTGCTCGACCCCGGCCAGTTGCAACGCACTTTCACCTTGCGCAACACCGACGGTTTTGTCGAAACCTTTGCCGCCGCGCTGCTCGCGCGCATTGCTGAAGAGGCCCCCGGCGTGCGCCTGCGCTTTGTGCAAAAAGCCGACAAGGACAGCACACCGCTGCGCGAAGGCCGGGTCGATCTGGAGACCGGCGTGGTCGACGACAGCACTGACCCGGCGCTGCACAGCCGCATCCTGTTTGAGGATCAGTGGATCGGTGTGGTGCGCGAAGGCCATCCATTGAGTTCGGGCAAGATCAGCAGCAAACGCTTTGCCGGCGGCCAGCACATTCTCATCTCACGACGCGGGCGCAGCAGCGGCCCGGTCGACGAAGCGCTGCTCGCCGCAGGACTGACGCGGGACATCGTCACTTCATTCGGCGGCTTTTCGGCGGCGCTGACACTGGTCCGCGAATCAGACCTGATCGCCACCGTCCCGGAGCGTCACACCAGCAAGCTGCGCATGGGCCTGCACAGTTTTGCCCTGCCCTTCAGGATGCCGCCGATCAGCGTGTCGATGCTCTGGCACCCGCGCATGGACGCCGACCCGGCGCACCGCTGGCTGCGCAATTGTGTACGGGAGGTCTGCGTCTAGCGCGCATCGCCGCCGGCCGGTTTATAGAAGAGGAATTTGCCGACCTCCGCGGTCTTTCTGTATTCCTTGGCCCAACTCGGATGCACGTTGCGATCATGAAAGTACAGCGCACCATGGGTGCGATCCGGCAGTTGGCGGTTGAGCGCCTTGCCGGCGATGTCCTTGGCCAGGGTGTATTCGGCATCTTCCTTGACCTGATCCGCCTTGCCATCGCACCACCAGGAAAACTGGCAGCTCTTGGTTTCCGAACCTTGTTTGACCACTTCGCACACGGTGCCTGGAAAGCCATCGTGCCCCAGGCGATTCATCACCACATTGGCCACCGCCTCCATTTCCGGGGTGTCGCGACCCTTGGCTTCCCAGTAGATACTGCGTGCCAGGCAGGTGATCGGATCGTCCAGCGGCGCGGTGCCGGCGGGGTCCACGGCTTGTACTTCAGTGGGGGTGATCGCTTCGGATTTGGGTGCCGGTGCGGCGCTGACTTTATCGGCGGCTTTTTCTTCCAGCACCTGGGCTTTCTCTTCGGCCTTGGCCTTGATCGGGGTCTGATCGGTGGCGTTCACAACGCCGGCCATAAGGGTTAATGCGAAACAGCCAGCCAACCATTTCAATCCCATGTCAGTTCTTCCGGCAGCGCCCGTTCCGGGCAAGGTGTTTCGTGGGGGAGACGCCCGGTTCCCGGGGCCTTCGGAGAGTGTAGACGGCAAATACCGCAGTAACGTTCCGCAGAAAAATCCGCTCGGTAAAGAAAAAGACATTGCATTCCCCCGGGCCATTTCGCGCATCATGAGCGCACTCAGCTCAAGGGAGATTTCCATGCGCTTCATGCCATCCGTCTTGCGTTTTGCCACGCTGTCCGTGGGTCTGGTCGTGGCCGCCTCGGCCATGGCTGCCGACGAGTCGCAACTGATCGAGTCGATCAACAACTATCGCAGTCAGCCGCAGCGCTGCGGCAGCCAGGCGTCCAACGAACTGCCACCGCTGTCGGCCGACCCACGGCTGAGACTGCCGGCCAGCGGTGCGGTCGATCTGCAACAGGCCATGGCCAGCGCCAGTTACCCGATGGTCAATGTGCAGGCGATTACGCTCAACGGCCCACGGGATGCGGCATCGGCGATGAAGGCGATTGAGGAAAGTTTCTGTCAGGTGGTGCTGGACCCGCAGTTCGTCGATGTCGGGGTCAGCCGCGCCGATCGCGACTGGCGGATCGTGCTGGCGCGACCGTTGCTCTCGGCGAAGCTCGGTGATGCGCAGGCTGAAGGCCAGAAGTTACTCGAGCAGGTCAACGTGGCCCGCGCCCAGCCACGCCAATGCGGCGGGCAAGCCTTTGCTGCCGCTGAGCCATTGGCCTGGAACGCGAGCCTGGGCACGATCTCTCAGGATCACAGCCGCGACATGGCCAACAACAACTACTTCGACCACAAGGACCGCGACGGCCGCACCCCGGGCGACCGCGCCGAACTGGCCGGCTACGGCGGGCAACTGGTCGGCGAGAACATCGCTGCCGGCCAAGACACCGTGCGCAAGGTCGTCGACGGCTGGCTCGCCAGCCCCGGCCACTGCGCCAACCTGATGAACCCGCAATACAAAGAACTCGGCGCCGCCTACGCGACCGATCCAAAGAGCAACGCCGGGATCTACTGGACGGCGATGTTTGGTGCGCAATAGCCCCCTTCAGAAAACACCGAAGATCCAAGGTGGGAGTGGGCTTGCTCACGAAGAGGCCTTCACATTCAGCATCAATGTCGACTGACCTGACGCCTTCGCGAGCAAGCCCGCTCCCACTGGGGATCGTCGGTGATGAAGGATTTGCGGCTGGCCGCGATCAAGGGTGGGAGTGGGCTTGCTCACGAAGGGGCCGGCGTATTCAGCATCAATATCGACTGACCTGACGCCTTCGCGAGCAAGCCCGCTCCCACTGGGGATCGTCGGTGAATGAAGGATTTGCGGCTGGCCGCGATCAAGGGTGGGAGTGGGCTTGCTCACGAAGGGGTCAGCACATTCAGCATCAATGTCGACTGACCTGACACTTTCGCGAGCAAGCCCGCTCCCACTGGGGATCGTCGGTGATGAAGGATTTGCGGCTGGCCGCGATCAAGGGTGGGAGTGGGTGTGCTCACAAAGGGGCCGGCACATTCAGCATCAATGTCGACTGACCTGACGCCTTCGCGAGCGAGCCCGCTTCCACTGGGGGCATCAGTGATGTTCAGAATTGCGGGCACAAAAAAACCGGAGCCATGGCTCCGGTTTTTTTGGGTCAGTGGGTTCTCATTCCCGCTGCATACATTGCCAGTTTCAGCAGACTCGCCACCACGGCGAGTGACGCTACACTGCCCAGCCAAATCAGCAACAACCAGCCCAGGCGCTTGTACCAGCGGCTGGATCTGACCTCACGCGAATCAATGGTAGCCATCGCCAATCCTCACTTTGCCGCGGAATACGTAGTAGCTCCAGAAGGTGTACATCAGGATCACCGGCAGGATGAACAGTGCGCCGATCAGGGCGAACAACTGGCTGGATGGCGGCGACGCCGCAGCCCACAGGCTCACCGACGGCGGGATGATGTTCGGCCAGATGCTCAGCGCCAGGCCGATGTAGCCGAGCAGCATCAGCACCAGAGTGAACATGAACGGCCAGTGGGTGTGACGCTGACGCAAAGTGCGCAGCAGCCCGAACAATGCCAGCAGTGCCAACCCCACCAACCCGGCGAACACCATCAAGTGCCCATGACTGGACCAGCGCGTGGCCAGTTCCGGGTGCAACTGCAGGGTCCAGACGCCAATCACCACCACCATCGCCAGCAGCAACCACGCCAATGGCCGAGTGAACAGACGCATCCGCGACTCGAGCATGCCTTCGGTCTTGACCAACAACCAGGTGCTGCCCAGCAGCGCATAAGCCACCACCAGACCGACGCCGCACACCAGCGGGAACGGCGCCAGCCAGTCCAGGCCGCCACCGGCAAACTGCCGATCCACCACGGGAATGCCCGACACGTACGCGCCGATCACCACCCCCTGGGAGAACGTCGCCAATAGCGAACCACCGATGAACGCCTTGTCCCACCAGTGACGCTTTTGCGACGACGACTTGAAGCGAAACTCGAACGCCACACCACGGAAAATCAGCCCGCAGAGCATCAGGATCAGCGGCAGGTACAACGCCTCCAGAATCACTCCGTAGGCCAGCGGAAACGCGCCATACAGCGCCGCGCCGCCCAGCACCAGCCAGGTTTCATTGCCGTCCCACACCGGGGCGACGGTGTTCATCATCACGTCGCGCTCCTGCTCATCCGGGATCAGCGGAAACAGGATCCCCAGGCCCAGATCGAAGCCGTCCATGATCACGTACATCATCACCCCGAAGGCGATGATCACACCCCAGATCAACGAGAGATCGATACCTTGAATACCCATGACTCAATGCTCCTTAATCGGGGCGGTAGCCGCCGAAATGGGTCGGCGCGGAGTCTGCAACTGATCGCCCTCCGGTGGATGTTCGTGATGTGGCTGCGGGCCTTTGCGCACCAGTTTCATCATGTAGCCGATGCCCACGCTGAACACCGAGCAGTAGATCACCACGAACAGCAGCAGCGAGGTGCTCATCTGCGCCACCGAGTGATGCGACGCGGCGTCATGGGTGCGCATCAAGCCGTAAACCACCCACGGCTGACGCCCGACTTCGGTGGTGATCCAGCCAGCCAGCAACGCGATCAACCCGCTAGGTCCCATCAGCAACACCAGACGCTGAAAACCACGATGCTGATAGAGCTTGCCGCCACGGCGCAGCGCCAGCCCCAGCAGACCGACGAGGATCATCAACATGCCCAGCCCGGCCATGACACGGAAGCTCCAGAAGATGACGGTCGAGTTCGGCCGGTCCTCTTTCGGGAAGCTCTTGAGCGCCGGGATCTGTTTGTCGAGGCTGTGGGTCAGGATCAGGCTGCCGAGGTACGGAATCTCCAGCGCATATTTTGTCTTCTCCGCCTGCATGTCGGGGATACCGAACAGCACCAGCGGCGTCGGGCCGCTGTCGGCGTTTTCCCAGTGGCCTTCGATGGCGGCGATTTTTGCCGGTTGATGTTCCAGGGTGTTCAAGCCATGGGCGTCACCGACCACCGCCTGAATTGGCGCCACGATCAGTGCCATCCACAACGCCATGGAAAACATCTTGCGCACCGGCGCGGTGTTGTTGCCGCGCAGCAAATGCCAGGCCGCCGACGCACCGACGAAGAACGACGTCGCGACAAACGCGGCAATCGCCATGTGCGCCAGACGGAACGGGAACGACGGGTTGAACACGATCGCCAGCCAGTCCAGCGGCATCACCCGCCCGTCGACGATTTCGAAACCCTGCGGGGTCTGCATCCAGCTGTTGGAAGCGAGAATCCAGAACGTTGAAATCAGCGTGCCGATGGCGACCATCACCGTGGCAAAGAAGTGCAGCCCACGACCGACGCGGTTCCAGCCGAACAGCATGACCCCGAGGAAGCCGGCCTCAAGGAAGAACGCAGTCAGCACTTCGTAGGTCAGCAACGGCCCGGTGATGCTCCCGGCAAAGTCCGAAAAGCCGCTCCAGTTGGTACCGAACTGGTAGGCCATGACCAGCCCCGAGACCACGCCCATGCCGAAGTTGACGGCAAAGATCTTCGACCAGAAATGGTAGAGATCACGATAGGTGTCGTTACGGGTTTTCAGCCACAGGCCTTCGAGTACCGCGAGGAAACTCGCCAGGCCGATGGTGATCGCCGGGAAGATAATGTGGAACGAAACCGTGAACGCGAATTGAATTCGCGCCAGGTCCAGTGCCTCCATGTTGAGCATGATGATGTCCTCATCCAGGCTGAAAAGCGGCAGCACGAACCCGGGCCACCGCCAGACGCGAACGCCTGCAGCCAGTCAAATTGCCAGTGTTTTTATCGGTAGCGGGTTACGCCACCGATGACGGGATCAGGTTGCTGACCTTGGCCGCTTCGAGGCGAATCGCGACGAATTTCGAGGTCGGCGTGTAGGTCCGGTCGCCGTAGCTTTCCAGCGGCACCAGCGGATTGGTTTCCGGGTAGTACGCCGCGGCCTGACCGGGCGGAATGTCGTAGGCGATCAGGGTGAACCCGCTGACCCGACGCTCGCGCTCGTCATCCCACAGCGCCACCAGATCGACCTTCTGCCCCGGTTCGAAACCGAGTCGCTGGATGTCCTGTTCGTTGGCGAAGATCACGTCGCGCATGCCGTAGACCCCGCGATAACGATCGTCGAGGCCGTACAGCGTGGTGTTGTACTGATCGTGGGAACGCATGGTCTGCAGGATCAGATCCGGTTTGACCGCCAGGTTGCGCACGCCTTCGCTGATCAGGTGTTCCGGCAGCACGCACGGGGTGAATTGGGCTTTGCCGGACTCGGTGTTCCAGACGCGGTCCGAGGCATCGTTGCCGAGGTGGAAACCACCCGGGATCAACAGTTTCTCGTTGAATTTCTCGAAGCCCGGAATCACGTCGGCGATCAGGTTGCGGATGCGCCCGTAGTCGCCCACCGCCCATTCCCAGTCGATTGGATGCTTGCCCAAGGTCGCGGCGGCAATCCCGGCAATGATCGCCGGCTCGGACTTCAAGTGCGCCGACTTCGGTTTCAATTGACCGAACGACAAATGCACCATGCTGAAGGTGTCCTCCACCGTCACGCCTTGCGGGCCTTCGGCCTGGATGTCGATGTCGGTACGGCCGAGGCACGGCAGGATCAACGCGTCGCGACCGGTGACCAGATGGCTGCGGTTGAGCTTGGTCGAGATGTGCACGGTCAGGTCGAGTTTGCGCATCGCTTCGTGGGTGCGCGGGGTGTCCGGCGTGGCTTGGGCGAAGTTGCCGCCCAGACCGATAAACACCTTGGCTTCGCCACGCTCCATCGCGCCAATCGCCATCACCGTGTTGTGCCCGTGCATGCGCGGAACTTTGAAGTTGAAGCGTTTTTCCAGGGCGTCCATCAGCGCCTTCGGCGCCAGTTCGTTGATGCCCATGGTGCGGTCGCCCTGCACGTTACTGTGACCACGCACCGGCGACAGACCGGCGCCCGGACGGCCAACGTTGCCGCGCAACAGTTGCAGGTTGATGACCTCCTGCAGGGTCGGCACCGAGTGCACATGTTGGGTCAGGCCCATGGCCCAGCACATGATCACGCTCTTGGCGCGGCCATACATGCGCGCGGCCAGTTCGATGTCGTGCAACGGCACGCCGGACTGCTCGAGGATGTGCTCCCAGGTCGTGGCGTCGACTTCTGCCAGGTAGCTGTCCAGACCCGAAGTGTGCTCGGCAATAAAGGCGTGATCGAACACCGGCTCGCCGCCCGAGGCCTGGGCTTCACGCTCCCACTGCAGGAGGAATTTGACCATGCCGCGGATCATCGCCATGTCGCCACCCAGCGCCGGACGGAAGTACGCGGTGTTGGTCGCTTCCCAGCCGTTGCTGAGCATTTCGAGCGGGTTCTGCGGGTTCTGGAAACGTTCCAGGCCACGCTCTTTCAGCGGGTTGATGCAGACCACTTGCGCGCCACGTTTCACCGCTTCGCGCAACGGTTCGAGCATGCGCGGGTGGTTGGTGCCGGGGTTCTGACCGATGACGAAAATTGCGTCGGCGTGATGCAAATCCTCGTAGACCACGGTGCCCTTGCCCACGCCCAGCGTCTCGCCCATGCTCACCGCACTGGCTTCGTGGCACATGTTCGAGCAGTCCGGGAAGTTGTTGGTGCCGTAGGCACGGACGAACAACTGATAGAGAAACGCCGCTTCGTTGCTGGCCCGGCCCGAGGTATAGAACTCGGCCTCGTGCGGCGATTTCAGGCCCTTGAGGTGTTCGGCGATCAGCGCGAACGCGTCTTCCCAACTGATTTCCACGTAGCGATCGACCCGCGCGTCGTAGCGCATCGGGTGGGTCAGACGCCCCTGATATTCCAGCCAGTAGTCGCTCTGTTCGGCCAGGCTCGACACCGTGTACTTGTTGAAGAACGCCGGGTCGACCAAACGCCCGGTAGCCTCCCAGTTCACCGCTTTGGCGCCGTTCTCGCAGAACTTGAGCATGCTCGCACCGGGCGCCTCACCCCAGGCACAGCCCGGGCAGTCGAAGCCGCCGTTCTGGTTGGTCTTGAGCATGGCGCGGATGTTTTTCAGGGCGTTTTCACTGCCCAGCCAGCTCTTGGTCAGGCTGATCACAGCGCCCCAACCGGCAGCGGCACCCTTGTAAGGTTTGTAACGGTCGACTTGTGACATGGGACATCTCCATGACGATGCACACAGGCGTGAACCTGATCTCGGTTAAATATCCGACCGTCTTTCAACAGTAAAAAGCGGTCGTTTCATTTGCCGGGGCAAGGATATGAACCGATACAAAATATTGTCTAATCGCTATTTATGACCACATTATCGAAACCCTCTATCACGCTGAAAAACCCTTTATTTACGGGGCCTTGCGAAATTAAAGCGGCAACTTTCAAGAAAAAACAATTGATCATCGACGCGCTCAATCAAGCGTTCATAAACAGTGATTGGACGTCCTGCGAAGTTGCCCATAACCTGCGTCAACCTGGTCCGTTAATGCGGACTTCTCACTCCTGCGAGGCTGTCATGTCAGAGCGTGTCTTGATCGATGGTTACAACCGCCGCGTCGACTATCTGCGCATGTCGGTCACCGACCGCTGCGACTTCCGCTGCGTGTATTGCATGGCCGAGGACATGCAGTTTCTGCCGCGCCAGCAAGTGCTGACGCTGGAGGAGATCTATCAACTGGCGCAGAGCTTCGTGGCGCTGGGCACGCGCAAGATTCGCCTGACGGGCGGCGAGCCGCTGATCCGTCCGGGCGTGGTCAAGCTGTGCGAGCAGATCGCCGCCCTGCCCGGCCTGCGTGAACTGTGCATGACCACCAATGGCTCGCAGCTGGGCAAACTCGCCGCGCCGCTGTTCGACGCCGGGGTCAAGCGCCTGAACATCAGCCTCGACAGCCTCGATCCCGAGCGCTTCAGACAGATGACCCGCACCGGTGATCTGGCGCAGGTGATCAGCGGCATCGATGCGGCGCGCAAGGCCGGTTTCACCCGCACTAAACTCAACGTGGTGGTGATGCAGGGGCGCAACGATCAGGAGATCAACGATCTTGTGAGCTTCGCCATCGACCGCCAGCTCGACGTCTCCTTCATCGAGGAAATGCCGCTGGGGATCATCAGCGAACACAGCCGCGCGGAGTCGTTTTTCTCCAGCGCCCAGGTGCGCGCGAAGATCGCCGAGCGCTACACCCTGATCGACTCCGCCGAGTCGACCCAGGGCCCGTCGCGCTACTGGCGGCTGGCGGAAGCACCGGAGATTCGTCTGGGTTTCATCTCGCCGCACAGCCACAATTTTTGCGGCACCTGCAACCGGGTGCGGCTGACCGTCGAAGGGCGCCTGCTACTGTGTCTGGGTAACGAGCATTCGGTGGATCTGAAAGCCGTGCTGCGCGCTCATCCGGGGCAACCGCAGAGGCTGGAGAAAGCCATTATCGAGGCAATGAAACTCAAGCCGTACCGGCACAATTTCGAAGTGAACGACGACGTGCAGGTCGTGCGCTTCATGAACATGACCGGCGGTTGAAACCGCCCTCACCCTGCGTAATCGGGATCGCCCAGCATGATCATCAGACCCAAGGTCAACCAATTCGCCATCCTCTTCACCCTCAAGGGTTCGATTGCCAAACGTATCGCCCTGCGCACCTTGATGGTCACCCTGCTGGCCTCGGCCATCGTCCTGATTGAAATCCTCCACCCGAGCAACTTCACCAAGGTCAATGCCACGCCGTTCACCTTGCTCGGGCTGTCGCTGTCGATCTTCATGAATTTTCGCAACAACGCCTGCTATGACCGCTGGTATGAAGCGCGCAAGGCCTGGGGTGATGTGCTGGTGCACATTCGTTCGGTGATTCGCGAAACCCATGTCATCCGCGAATCCGTGCAGCGCAAGCCGTTGCTGCTGAACCTCTGCGGTTTTGCCCACTCGCTGAACGCGCGATTGCGCCGGGAAAGCGAAGCGGCGGCCAGCCGTGCGTGGATCACCCCGCAACACGATCCGCAGGTGCCGGACTACAGCGGGCGGATTCTGCAGCAGGTCGGCCAGCAGTGTTCCGACCTGCACCAGAGTGGCGAACTGAGCGAGTGGCGCTACATGCTGCTGGCCAATCACCTGACCAGCCTGACCCAGGCGCAAGCGGTGTGCGAACGGATCAAAAACACACCGCTGCCCTTCCCCTACACCTTGCTGCTGCACCGCACGATCTACCTGTTTTGCATCCTGCTGCCCTTCGCCATGGCCGAACCACTGGGCTGGCTGACCCCGCTGTTTACGGCGATCGTGAGCTACACGTTCTTTGGCCTGGATGCGATTGCCGATGAGCTGGAAGACCCGTTCGGCCGCGATGAAAACGATTTGGCGACTGACTCGCTGGTACGCACCATCGAGCGTGACATCCTCAGCGAACTGGGCGTGACCGACCTGCCACCGATGCTGCTGCCGGTGGACTATGTGCTGAGCTGAACCCGCTCTCCTCACCACACAAATACCCTCTGTAGGAGTGAGCCTGCTCGCGATAGCGGTCTTCCAGTCAGTGAAGATGTTGACTGTGCCGCCGTCATCGCGAGCAGGCTCACTCCTACAGGTTTGAGGTACACCCGCAGAATGGATGAACATCACGGGTTTGATTTGTCAGAACAGTTCGCTGAAGGGAATGAAGCGCAGCTCATCCCCGATGCCGTGAGTACTGTTTTCCGGCACTTCCACCAATCCGTCAGCCCAGGTCGCACCGAGCAAAACACCGGAACTCTGGTTCGGATACAACACCGCACGCCCCGCTTCCAGCCGCACCCGCAGATACTCTCGACGGCTGCCAGCTTTACTCCATTCAAATCCGGCATTCACCGTAAAGCTCAACGGCATGACCTCTTCCACGCCCTGAATGCGCAGCAGATACGGCCGCGCCAGCAGGCCGAAGGTCACCAGCGCCGAGGTCGGATTGCCCGGCAGGCCTATCACCGGCACCGTACCGAAATGCCCCACGGTCAGCGGTTTGCCAGGCTTGATCGCGAGTTTCCACAGCAGCGGTTTGCCGTTGTCGCGCAGCACCTGACCAAGGCAATCGGCATCGCCGGCAGACACGCCACCCGTGGTCAGAATCAGGTCGGCCGCCACTTGCAGTTGCTCAAGCTTGAGCCGCGTCTGTGCCGGACGATCCGGCAGAATCCCGGCGTCGATCACCTCGCAGCCCAGTTCCTTCAGCCAGTGGCCAAGCAACACGCGGTTGCTGTTGTAGATGCTGCCGGGACGCAGCGGCAGGCCCGGCTCGACCAGTTCGTCACCGGTGGACAGCAGCGCCACACGCGGGCGACGCGCCACGTGCAGTTGCGCCAGCCCCTGCCCGGCCGCGACCGCCAGTTCGAACGGCCCGAGGCGTTTGCCGGCGCGCAGCAGGATGTCGCCAACGCGATTTTCCTGACCTTGCGCGCGAATGTTCTGCCCCGCTTTCAGCGCCTGCAGGAAGCGCACGCGACCGTCTTCGAGCACTTCGACGTTTTCTTGCATCTCGACGCAAGTGGCGCCGGGTGGCAGCGGTGCGCCGGTAAAGATCCGCGCGCAGGTACCGGGCAATAGCGCGTCCGGCGCCTGGCCGGCGTAGACCTTTTGCGAGACATTCAACGGCTGGCGATGCAGATCGGCCAGGTTCAACGCATAACCGTCCATGGCACTGTTCGGCCACGGCGGCAGGTCGAGTGTCGCCACCAGATCACTGGCCAACACTCGGCCACGCGCCTCGTCGAGCGGCAGTATTTCGCTGTCGGCCAGCCGTTGCTCATTGGCCATGCCGAGCAACTGATCGAGGGCGTCCTCGACCGGCATCAACGCTGCCTTGCTCATCCGCGCGGCCCACAGGCGGCTACTGATTTGAGGTGCGGCACGAAGTTGCACGGGCGATGGCGGTTATCCAGTTGTTCGGCGAGGATGCCTTCCCACGCGGTGCGACAGGCACCGGTCGAACCCGGCAGGCAGCACACCAGCGTGCCGTTGGACAAGCCGGCCAGCGCACGGCTTTGCACGGTGGAGGTGCCGATGTCGAGAATCGAAATCGCGCGGAACAACTCGCCAAACCCATCGATCTGCTTGTCGAGCAGACAGGCCACCGCTTCCGGCGTGCTGTCGCGCCCGGTGAAGCCAGTGCCGCCGGTGATCAGCACCACCTGAATGCTGTCGTCGGCAATCCAGTGGGCGACCTGGGCGCGGATCTTGTACAGGTCATCCTTGAGCAGGTTGCGTTCGCTCAAGGTATGACCGGCCTCCAGCAATCGGCTGACCAGCAATTGGCCGGACGTGTCGCTCGCATAATCGCGAGTATCGCTGACGGTCAGTACGGCAATGTTCAGGGGGACAAACAGGGCATCCGCTTTCGCGCTCATGGGACTCTCCGGCAGTAGTCAATCAGATTGCCGAGCAGCCTAAGTGCCACCTATGAGTACTGTCTAATCACTCTGGCCAACCACATTATCGACCTGCTCTATCGGTGCCGTTGACCTCGGCCAAAGCCTTTGAAACCATGGGCGATAGAGCTGATCGATAGTCTTTTCAATGCTTCCGATTGGACGCAAACACAGGCAAATGAGATCGTCGCACCTCGCGTTTTCCGTGCGCTGCGCGCATCTGCGTCAATACTCCATTCAATTTCTCAACGAGCAGGTGCCTTCGTGGACATCAAACAACTCAAGTTCCTGATCGCACTGGACGAAACCCGACACTTCGGCCAGGCCGCCGCCCGCTGCCACATCACTCAGCCGACCCTGTCGATGCGTCTGCGCAATCTGGAAGACGAGCTGGATCTGGTGCTGGTCAATCGCGGTCAGCGCTTTGAAGGTTTCACTCAGGCCGGCGAGCGGGTGCTGGCCTGGGCGCGCACACTGCTGGCCGCGCATGACGGTCTGTTCGCCGAAGCGGCGGCGTGCCGCGGGCAACTGGTCGGCAGCCTGCGCCTGGGTCTGGTGCCGCTGAGCAACTTCAATCCGGTCAATTACATTCAGGGCTTGTCCGGGACCTATCCCGAGCTGAAATTCAGTCTGTCGTCGGGCAGTTCCGACGAGATCATCGCCGGCCTCGGCAACAATCAACTGGACCTGGGCGTGTGCTACCTCGACCACGTCAACCCGAACTATTTTGATTTTTTCGAGATCGGTGAAACCCGCGTCGGGCTGCTTTACGACAACCGTCACTTCCATTTCGAAGGCTCGGAAATGAGCTGGGAAGACGCCGCCGAACTGCCGTTGGGGATGATCACCACCGGCATGCATTACCGTAAATCCATCGACCTGAGTTTCCGCAGTCGCGGGCTGAATCCGCAGCCGATCATGGAAAGTGATTCGACCTATCAACTGCTGCAGGCGATCCACCAAGGATTCTGCTGCTCGATCATGCCGCTGGACAGCGGGCTGGAAGAGCCGATCGAACACCTGTCGTTCATGCAACTGCCGGATGCCAGCGTGCTCGCGCCGCTGGGGCTGGTGATGCGCAAGACCGAGCCGCGTTCGGCGATTGCCGAAAAGTGCTTTGCCGAGGCGCGGAAAATGTTTGGGGGTGAGGTGCCGGTTGTTTGAGTGACTATCCAGACATTGCTGTTGGACGCCTGGCCGCCTTCGCGAGCAAGCCCGCTCCCACAGGTTGAATGCATTTTAAATGTGGGAGCGGGCTTGCTCGCGAAGAGGCCCGCCCAGCCAACACACATTTCGGACATGACAGCGGTGATCGACCCACCCAATCACCAGATCAGAACAAGCGATTGGACGCACTTTTGACTCCCCCGTAGCCTGAACTCACTTCAGCGCTTCGGGACTTTTCAAGATGCAGTGCCAAGTTGCAACAACCGCCGAACCGGGGGATGCCAATGCCCCCGCACCGCAACCGTCACAGGTGGCCTTTCGCGAATACCTGCAAGACGCCCCGCTCTCTCACGCCGCCCTGGCCGCGGAAATTGCTCTGGCGATCACCTTCAATGGTCTGAGTCAGGCGGTGATGATGGTCTCGCCCGGCAACCTCGAAGACTTCATCCGTGGCTTCAGCCTGAGCAACGCGATCATCGACAGCGTCGACGAGATCTACGATATCCATCTGACGCATTTCGATCAGGCCTGCCAGGCCGATGTGCAGATTTCCAGTCGTGCCTTCTGGGCGCTGAAAGATCATCGTCGGCAGATGACCGGCACCAGCGGTTGCGGCATCTGTGGCGTCGAAGCGCTGGAGCAGGCGCTGCCGCAACTGCAGATCCTGCAACCCTGCGCACTGCCGCCGGCCGCGCATTTCGATGGCATCCGCCAGCGTATCGAACAGGCTCAGCAACTGGCCCGCAGCAGCGGCGCCCTGCACGCGGCGCTGTATTTCGACGCCCGCGGTGAGGCGCTGCTGTGCCGCGAAGACATCGGCCGGCACAACGCCCTCGACAAGCTGATCGGCGCCATGCACAGCGCCGAGGTCGATGCGCGTCAGGGCTTTGTGGTGGTCACCAGCCGTTGCAGCCTCGAACTGATCCACAAGGCCGTGCGCGCCCGCCTCGGCACCCTCGTCAGTCTGTCCGCGCCCACCGCATTGACCGTGCGCTGGGCGCTCAAGCATCACCTGAATCTGATCCACGTTCCGCACCGTAACGCCCCCCGAATCTACAGCCCGATCCAGGAGCTTTCGCCATGAGCAACACCCTCACCCACCTCGACGATCAGGGCCGCGCCAACATGGTCGATGTCAGCGACAAAGCCGCGACTCACCGCGAAGCCACGGCGCAGGCCTGGGTGCAGATGCGCCCGGAAACGCTGCAGATGATCCAGGCCAACGGGCACCCCAAGGGCGACGTTTTCGCCGTGGCGCGCATCGCCGGAATTCAGGCAGCCAAGCGCACCCACGAGCTGATCCCGCTGTGCCATGCGCTGCTGCTCAGCTCGATTCATGTCGAACTCAAGGCCTGCGAACCGGACCGCGTACAGATCACCAGCACCTGCCGCCTCACCGGCCAGACCGGCGTCGAACTCGAAGCCCTGACCGCCGCCAGCGTCGCCGCATTGACGATCTATGACATGTGCAAAGCGGTGGACCGGGCGATGGTCATCGGCGACATCCGCCTGCTGAGCAAACAGGGCGGACGCTCCGGGCATTTTCAATGGGAGGACGCGCAATGATCCTGATCAACTACTTCGCCAGCTACCGTGACCGCCTCAATCTGGGCGGTGAAAAAATCCCCTTGAGCGAAAATCTGCGCAGCATCGAGGACGTGCGGCAATTGCTCATGGCCCGCGGCGAGGAATGGCGCGAAGTGCTCGGCGCCGGCAACCTGATGTGCGCGTTGAATCAGGAACTGTGCCAGCCGAGTGCGGCCATTGAGGACTTCGACGAGATCGCGTTTTTCCCACCGGTCACCGGGGGCTGAGCATGACGGTTCGAGTTCAGTACAAAAGCTTCGACGTCGGCCAGTTGACCGCCGACCTGCATGCGCGCAATCCACGGGTCGGCGCGGTGGTGAATTTCATTGGCTATGTGCGCGATCTGAACATTGGCCAGAGCGTGAACGAGCTGTTCCTCGAGCACTTTCCGGGCATGACCGAAAAAGCCCTCGAACAGATCGCCGACGAGGCTCGCGAGCGCTGGCCGCTGCTGGGAGTGGAGATTGTGCATCGGGTCGGCGCGCTGGCGGTCAGCGAACCGATCGTGTTCGTTGGCGTCAGCAGCAAGCACCGGCACATGGCGTTCGAAGCCTGCGCGTTCATCATGGACGTGCTCAAGACCCGCGCGCCGTTCTGGAAGCGCGAGACCACGGCGCAGGGTTCGCATTGGGTCGAGGCGCGGGAGAGCGACCAGAATGCGGCGCTGCGCTGGAGTCTGGCGCATGCCTGAAGATCAAGAGCCCCTCACCCTAGCCCTCTCCCCGAGGGAGAGGGGACTGATTGGGGGATATTGAAGAAATTCACCGAATTGAAAGATTGGTTCTGAATCCATAATCGACTCGATCTCTCAGGTCGATGGATGACGCCAGACACCTCGGTCGGCCCCCTCTCCCTCTGGGAGAGGGCTGGGGTGAGGGTTGAAAGTCTGATTAGATAGCCACTCCGCCAGGATTAAACTCCGGAGTCTCGTTTGAGCACAGCGCCCAACAACCTGCCCCGCCCCGCTCCCGTCACCCTGCGCCAGGCCTGGCGTTTCTGGCTCAAGCTCGGCTGCATCGGTTTCGGCGGCCCGGCCGGGCAGATCGCGATCATGCATCAGGAACTGGTCGAGCGCCGGCGCTGGATCTCCGAGCGACGGTTCCTGCATGCGCTCAACTACTGCATGTTGCTGCCTGGCCCCGAGGCCCAGCAACTGGCGACCTATATTGGCTGGCTGTTGCATCGCACCTGGGGCGGAGTAATTGCCGGGGCGCTGTTCGTGCTGCCGTCGCTGTTCATCCTGATTGCGCTGTCGTGGCTGTACATCGCGTTCGGTGACGTGCCGGTGGTGGCCGGGATCTTTTACGGAATCAAACCGGCAGTGACTGCGATTGTGCTGCACGCGGCGCATCGCATCGGTTCGCGGGCGCTGAAAAACAGTTGGCTGTGGGCAATCGCCGGGGCGTCGTTCGTGGCGATCTTTGCCTTCAACCTGCCGTTCCCGCTGATCGTCCTCAGTGCGGCGTTGCTCGGCTACTTCGGCGGGCGACTGGCGCCACAGCGGTTCGACAATGGCAGCCAGCGCGGCAGTGCCAAATCCTTCGGCCCGGCGTTGATCGATGACGACACGCCAACGCCCGAACATGCCCGATTCAGCCTGCCGAAGCTGTGGCGTCTGCTGTTGGTCGGCGCGGTGCTGTGGTGTTTGCCGATGGCGCTGCTGACCGCCCTGTTCGGCTGGGACGGCACCTTCACGCAAATGGGCTGGTTCTTTACCAAAGCCGCGCTGCTGACCTTTGGCGGCGCTTACGCGGTGTTGCCCTATGTCTATCAGGGCGCAGTCGGGCACTACGGCTGGCTGACGCCAACGCAGATGATCGACGGCCTCGCCCTTGGCGAAAGTACGCCCGGGCCGCTGATCATGGTGGTGGCGTTTGTCGGTTTCATCGGCGGTTACGTACAACCGGCGTTCGGCGCGGAACATGCGTTCGCCGCTGGCGCACTGGCGGCGACACTGGTGACCTGGTTCACCTTCCTGCCCTCGTTCCTGTTCATCCTCGCCGGCGGGCCGCTGGTGGAATCGACCCACAATGAATTGAAATTCACTGCACCATTGACCGCTATCACCGCGGCGGTGGTCGGGGTGATTCTGAACCTGGCATGTTTCTTCGCTTATCACGTGTTCTGGCCCAACGGTTTTGCCGGGCACACGGATCTGTTTTCCATCGGGCTGGCGCTGCTGGCCGCACTGGCGCTGTTCATTTTCAAGCGCGGTGTGATTGCAGTGTTGATCGTTTGCGCCCTCGCCGGGCTGGGCTTTCATCTGCTGAACTGAGCAGCGGCCAAAGTGGCAGGGGCACAATCATCGGTTTACAGGCCCGCAGATTGCCCCTTACTATCCGGGCACACCGGTCGGCGGGGCCATCTCGCCACCGACGTTTTCCGCCAACGGAAACACGCGTTATGAGTACGTCACCACAACAACCAGAAACGTTGAACGTCTCTCGCTTGCGCGCCCTCTCCCACAGGGGCGGCGTATGAATCGTATCGTCAATCTCCCCATGGCCCTGCGCCGTTCCAAGCTGCGTCACTCCGCACGCCCGCCGGATATCGCCTGCTGATTTTCTCAGTCAACAAAAACTATAGATGCATGACTGTAGTGAGGGGATTTATCCCCGATGGACTGCGTAGCAGTCCTCACAGGTTCTGTGTCACGTCTGACTGATCTCCATTTGATATCCCTGCCGGGACGCCCTCCATGCGTCCGGCCCGATCCTGCGCGCCTGCCCGGCGCCATCGTGAGTGATTGACCATGAAATTCGCAGCCATCGAAGACGCACGCCTGTTCCTTGAACAGAACCCCGATATCGACATGATCGAGCTGTTCATCCTCGACGCCAACGGCGTACCGCGCGGCAAACTGTTGCACCGCGAGGAGCTGCTGGCGGTCTACGAAAGCGGTCGCCCGCTGCCCAGCACCATCCTCGGTTTGACCGTACAGGGCGAGGACGTGGAGAACTCAGGTCTGGTGTGGGACGTCGGCGACATCGACTGCCGCGCCTACCCGCTCGAAGGCAGTCTGGTGCGCCTGCCATGGCGGCAGATTCCAACTGCGGCGGTGCAGGTCAGCATGCACCCGACTGAAGGCCTGCCAGCGAGCATCGCCGACCCGCGTCACTTGTTGATCAAGGTGATCGACGGCCTCAAGGCCGAGGGTTATCACCCGGTGATGGCGTGCGAGCTGGAGTTCTATCTGCTCGACGCCAAACGCGATCACAACGGTCGCCCGCAACCGGCGCTGGACGCCGACGGTGGCCGACCGCGACACACCCAGGTCTACGGTTTGCGTGAATTGGAGCAGATCGAACCGTTCCTCGCCGACCTCTACAGCGCCTGCAAACTGCACGGCATTCCGGCGCGTACGGCGATCTCCGAATACGCGCCGGGCCAAGTGGAAATCACCCTCGAACATGGCGACGCCTTGCTCGCGATGGATCAGGCGGTGCGCTACAAACGTCTGGTCAAAGCGGTGGCGCACAAGCACGGCATGCGGGCGACTTTCATGGCCAAGCCGTTCGATGATCTGGCCGGCACCGGCATGCACATGCACGTCAGCCTCGCCGATGCCGAAGGGCGCAATCTGTTTGCTTCCGAGGACCCGGCCGGTACGCCGCTGCTGCGCACCGCGATTGGCGGCATGCTCGCCTCGCTGCTCGATTCGCTGCTGCTGTTCTGCCCCAACGCCAACTCCTACCGGCGCTTCCAGGCCAACAGCTATGCGCCATTGGCGCCGACCTGGGGCGTCGACAACCGCACCGTCAGCCTGCGCGTACCGGGCGGCCCGGCCAACACCCGGCACATCGAACACCGCATCTGCGGCGCCGACGCCAACCCGTATCTGGCGGCGGCAGCGATCCTCGCCGGGATCCATCGTGGCATTCGCGAAAGTCTTGATCCGGGTGCGCCGGTCGAGGGCAACGGCTATGCGCAAGCCAAGGAATTGCTGCCGACCGACTGGCTGACTTCGCTACAAGCGCTGGAGAATTCCGCGTGGGCACGGGATGCCCTGGGCCAGGAATTTCTCGGGGTGTACCTGGCGGTGAAACGCGCCGAGTACCGGCAGTTCATGGCCGAGGTGGGTGAACAGGATTGGCGCTGGTACCTGACCGAAGCCTGAAGCACAGCATCAATCCCCCTGTGGGAGCGGGCTTGCTCGCGAAGGCGTCGTCACATTCAATATTTCAGTGACTGACCCACCGCATTCGCGAGCAAGCCCGCTCCCACAGGGGATTGCACTCCGAATTCCGAATTTTGTGTGGACACTGACATGACCCAACGCTGCAATTCCTACTACACCGCCACCCTCAACCAGGACACCGACTACCCGACCCTGCAGGGCCGGCACCAGGTGGATGTGGTGATCATCGGCGGCGGTTTCACCGGCGTTGCCACCGCCGTCGAACTCGCCGAAAAAGGCCTGAAAGTCGCCATCGTCGAGAGCAATAAAATCGGCTGGGGCGCCACCGGACGCAATGGTGGCCAAGTCACCGGCAGCCTCTCCGGCGACGGTGCGATGCGTAAACAGATGCGCCCGAAACTCGGTGATGAAGTCGACGATTTCATCTGGCACCTGCGCTGGCGCGGGCATGAAATCATCCAGCAGCGCGTGGCGAAATATGGCATTCAGTGCGACCTCAAACACGGTCATTTGCACGCTGCCTACAAGCGCAGTCACATGACTGATTTGCGCAACGACTACGAAGAAGCCGTGCGTCGCGGCCTGGGTGATCAAGTCAGCCTGCTCGACCGCAGCCAGGTGCGCGACCTGCTGCAAAGCGACCTCTACCACGGCGCGATCAAGAACACCCGCAACATGCACCTGCACCCGCTCAACCTGTGCATCGGCGAAGCGCGGGCGGCGGAGAGTCTTGGTGCATTGATCTTCGAGAACAGTGAAGTGTTGGAGATCATTCACGGCAAAACCCCAGGGGTGCGCACCGCCCATGGCCAGATCGACGCCAATCAGGTGATGCTCGCCGGTGACGTCTATCACAAGCTCGAACCGGGTCAGCTCAAGGGCAAGATTTTCCCGGCCATGGGCGGCATCGTCACCACCGCGCCGCTGGGTGATCTGGCGCGGCAGATCAACCCCGAAGACCTGGCGGTGTACGACTGCCGTTTCGTCCTCGACTACTACCGCCTCACGGCCGACGGGCGCCTGCTGTTCGGTGGTGGCGCCAATTACAGTGGCAAGGATTCACGGGACATCGCCGCCGAGCTGCGCCCGTGCATCGAGCAGACGTTCCCGGCGCTCAAAGGGGTGCAGATCGACTACCAGTGGAGCTGCGCGATGGGCATCGTGATCAACCGCATCCCGCAACTGGGCAAGCTCTCGGACAATGTCTGGTATTGCCAGGGTTATTCCGGACACGGCATCGCGACGACGCACATCATGGGTGAAATCATGAGCCGCGCGATCACCGGGCAGATGGAACAGTTCGACACCTTTGCGCAGTGCCAGCACATTCGGGTGCCGATGGGGGATTTGCTGGGCAATCCGTTGTTGGCGGCGGGGATGTGGTATTACCAGATGCTTGAAAAACTGCATTGATCGCACTGGCCCTTTCGCGAGCAAGCTCACTCCTACAAGGGGAACGCATTCCAACTGTAGGAGCGGGCTTGCTCGCGAAGAGGCCATCAACCTCAGCACAAAATCTCAATCAGGCAACTGCTCCACCACAATCCCCAACCGCCGATAATCCTCGATACTCCCCGACGCCACATGCCGCTCGGTAATCAGCGTATGCAGGCGCGTACACGAAGCCACCACAAACGGCTCCACCGCGCCTAATTTATCCGCGGTGGTCACCGCAATCACCCGCGCCGCGCTGTCGAGCAGCGCCTGCTTCACCGGCACTTCATCAAAATGCAGCGAGGTGATGCCCACCTCCGGATGAATCGCGCAGACCCCGGTAAACGCCAGATCGGCCTTGATCCCGGCCAACAACCGCACCGCCTCATGCCCACCGGCCGACATCGTGCGCGGGTTCAATTGCCCGCCGGCCAGAATCACTTTCACGCCCTTGTATTCGGACAGGGCGATGGCCGTCATCGGCGCGGCGGTCACCGCGGTGATCTGGATATCCGCCCGCAGCGAGCGCGCCACCTGCAACGTGGTCGAGCCGGAATCGAACAGCACGATCTGCCCGTCCTCGACTTTCTGCGCCGCCCATTGCGCCAACCGCACTTTCACCTCGTCAGTCTCATCCAGTCGGGTGAAGAAATCCTTGCCGGAGTCCTTGGGCCTTGGCAGCGCCCCGCCATGCACGCGCTGCACCAGGCCGGCGTTGTCCAGTTCGGCGAGGTCGCGGCGGATGGTGTCTTCGGACACGGCGAAGTGCTGGCTCAACTCGGAGGCCATGACCTTGCCGTCGCGTTCGAGGATCAGGAGGATTTTCTGCCGGCGCAGGGAGGGCAGTTCGGTGACCGAATGATCGTGCATGGTTATGCCTGTTTATGCTTGTAGTTGCAGGTTTTGCCGAGACTAGCGAAAGCCTCGGGCAAACACAAACCGGCCGCTATCAATTGTTTCGATCATTGGAATCAACATGCCGAATTTTTTCTTTGCCGTGCGTCTGTTCAGAATGGCCCCACTCGAAAAAGGCTCAGGATGAACAGCTGATGAATCTCAATTTTGCGTTTGCGTGCATGATCGTGGTGTCTTTTGCGATTGCCCTGGGCCACGCCTGACCCACTACACCGACGCCGCCAGGTGCTCTCGCAACCATTTGTGTGCCGGATCGCGGTGCGCGCGCTCGCCCCAGAACATCGCCATTTCGTAGCCCGGCACCTGCAGCGGCGCGTCGACCACCTGCAACGCCGGGTTGCCGCGCACCAGCCGTGACGGCAGCATCGCCACCAGATCGGTACTCGCCAGCACTGACATCACCATCAGAAAGTGCGGCACCGACAGCACCACTTTGCGCGCCAGACCGACCTCGGCGAGCGCCTTGTCGGTCACCCCGAAAAAGCCCCCGCCCGCACGCGACACCATCACGTGTTCCAGCGCGCAGAACTGTTCACGGTTCGGTTTACGCGTCAACCCCGGATGCCCGACGCGACCGGCCAACACGTAATGCTCGGTGAACAGCACCCGCTGATGCAGATCCAGCGGCGCCTCTTCGGTGATGTGCAGCGCCAGGTCAAACACGCTCTGCTCCGCCTGCTTGACCAATTGCGCCGGCACCAGATCGAGCACCGCCAGCCGCGTGCCCGGCGCCTGAGTGCGCAAACCGCTGAGGGCCGGCAGCACCACCGTCGATTCGCCGTAATCCGTCGCCGCGACTTTCCAGATGTGGCGGGCCTGCGCCGGATCGAAGGCACTGGCCGGCGCCACCGCTCGCTCCAGTGCCTCCAGCGCTTCACGCAACGGCTCACGCAACTCATCGGCCCGCGCCGTCGGCCGCATCCCGCGTGGCCCGGGCAGCAACAGCGGGTCGCCGAAGATCTCGCGCAGCTTGGCCAGGTGCACGCTCACTGACGGCTGCGACAGGCTCAACCGCTCTGCGGCGCGGGTTACGTTGTGTTCTGCCAATAACACGTCTAGGGTCAACAGCAAGTTGATATCCAGACGTCGTAAATTATTCATGGCTATACCTGACATATCAGACATTCATTTCCAATATACCGATCAAGGATTGATCCTGCCTGCATTCAACCAAGGAGCTGCAACATGAATGTGCTACTGGTCTACGCCCACCCTGAACCCACCTCGCTCAATGGCTCGCTCAAGGACTTCACCGTCCAGCGCCTGCAAGCCGCCGGCCACACCGTGCAGGTCTCCGACCTCTACGCGATGAACTGGAAGACCACCCTCGACGCCGACGACGCCCCTGAACGCGACCGCAGCCGCCCGTTTGACGCCTCAGGCGATTCGAAACTGGCCTACGCCCAGGGCACCCAGGCCGCCGATATCGCCGCCGAGCAAGCAAAACTGCTCTGGGCCGACGCACTGATCCTGCAATTCCCACTGTGGTGGTTTTCCATGCCGGCGATTCTCAAGGGCTGGGTCGAGCGCGTGTACGCCTGCGGTTTTGCCTATGGCGTCGGCGAACACTCCGATTCGCGTTGGGGCGAGCGTTATGGCGAAGGGAAAATGAAAGGCAAGCGGGCGATGTTGATGGTCACCACCGGCGGCTGGGATTCGCACTACAGCCCACGCGGGATCAACGGGCCGATTGATGATGTGCTGTTCCCGATCAATCACGGAATCCTCTACTACCCCGGTTTTGAGGTGGTGCCGCCGTTCGTGGCCTATCGCGTCGGTCGAATGGACGAGGCGACATTTGCCGCGACTTGCGAGGAACTGGGCACGCGGCTGGATGAATTGTGGAGCACGCGGCCGATTGCGTATCGACAGCAGAACGGCGGCGATTACGAGATTCCGGCGTTGACGTTGAAGGAAGGTATTGCACCAGGGCTTGAGGGCTTTGCCGCCCACACTCGGTAAAGATAACTGAACCTTTGTGGGGAGGGAGCTTGCTCCCTCCCCACAGGGGGGGTGTGCTTCAGACTTCCTCCCGCGCCCGCCGCACCTGCACCAGCAACGCCGGCGCGAAGTGCAGCAGCACCATCCGCGCCAGGTGGTGCGTGAGGATGAACACCACATTCAGGCCACCGGCAAACGCGACAATCGCAATCGTCTCGATCGCACCCGGCATGTACGCCAGCCACAGCGACAGCGGATCACTGCCCAGCCACCGCGCCGCCACTTCGGCGAAAACCGCCGCCACCACGATCATCAGCCCCACCGACACCAACGCCGTCCGCCCGTGCCGCCCCAATTCCGCAAGGCCGAGCCCCTGAAAGCGCGAACCGATCCGCACGCCAAGAATCAGCGCCGCCAGATTCAGGCTCCAGTCCGGCATGTGGAAGCCGTGCAGCCATCCCGATTTCACAAACACCGCAGTGAGCAGAATCGCCGTCAACATGAACGGCGCCGGCACGCCGATCACCAATAGCAAGCGCCCGATGACGATGCTCAAGCCGATCAGCGCCAGCACCGTCAACGCCATGCCCGTGCTCAATGGAGCGCTTTCCATCACGGCCACCGAGGCCTGCCCGGGAATCAAAAAGCTCACCAACACGGTGATCAACAGCAAGCGCATCAAGTGGACGATGATGACTTTGCTCGAAGCCTTTTCCGATTCGAGCAAATCAAACACCGCCGCCAGTGCGCCGGGGTACACCGCCAACAGCGCATCGGTGCGATTCCATCCTGCGCCGCGGGTCAGCCACCATCCGGCGAGGGCAATCTGCACGGTCAGGCATATCAGCAGAACGCCGAGACTCGGCAACATCGCCGAAGCCGTCGCACTGTCCCACGCCTCGAACATCAGCCCGGTAGCGATGCCCAGCGTGACCTGGATGTAGCCCAAGCCATAAGGCGTCGCGGGGGCAAACCCGAACCTGGTGGCGACCAATGCGGTGACAAGAATCGCCCCCAGCAACAAGCCATGAGGGACACCGCTGACCTGCAACGCAGCGCCAACGACGGCCGCGATCAACAAACACAGAATCGATTTCATATTTTCGCCTTCCTGGCTATTCAACCGTGGCTATTTCATCGGGTCAGGCGCGCAACCGCCCAATCGCCCGCCGATACTTCTCGACCCGCTCCAGATCCTCCCAACTCGGCGAGGCGATCCGCGACAGGTCGCTGTTCTCTTCCAGATCCGCCAGTTTCACCACCCGGCCAATCGGGTTCTGCGCAGCACGCTCGACGAAATCCTCGTAGGACTCGCCGGGCACTTTGGTCACTGATTCAATCGCCGTCAGCACCTCTTCGCTGAAACCTTCCTTGCGCAAGTCATCGAGGCTGACGCCGCAATCCTCGACCACATCGTGCAACACGGCGACGATGCGTTCTTCCAGCGAGTTCATGCGCAACATGACTTTCAGCGGATGCAGAATGTACGGCGCACCGCCCTTGTCCACCTGCCCGGTGTGGGCGGTGGCGGCGATGGCGATAGCGCGTTCGAGGGTTTGAGTCATGCGAGTCTCCGTGGTTTAAACGCCGTAACGGCCGCCGACATGGATATTGCGTTTGAGCCAGTTGCCGATTGTTTTCAAGCGCCCCACTGGCTGGGAATGTTGTTCGAGAATCACGGAAACCAATATCGCCTGATCCGCCCCCGGATGCGCATCGATCACCTGCGCCACCCACGCACAATCGGCTTTCCGCAGATGCTCACGCCACTCGCCGGGCCACGCGTCCAGCTCATCCAGCGCCAGCCACCGCGCCCCGCCCTGATTGGCATGCCCGCCGCCAATCGATTGCTCGAAACAGAACGGCGTCGCCGGTCGGGACAAGTCAATGCTGAAGATGTAGATGTCTTGAGTGGGGTGCTGCGGCGTGGGGGCGTTGTTGCGGCTGCCGATTTCGATCATGCGCGGTTCCGTCCGTGGGTGAGGCGTTACAACTTGTTTCGCAGTCTACGACGTGGTGTCGATGGGGGGAACCTTTGGCGATGAACCGGGGGGTGGCAAGTGAAAAGTTTGACTGGGCAGTCCGGGAATTGCGTTTCAGCCGCCCAGAAAAAAGGGACACCGTTGGGTGTCCCTTTTTTGCGTTTGGATTCAGGCCGACGGGTCAGCGCTTCATGGCTTCGCATTGATTGCGCAGATCATGATCGCCGATTGACGAACAACTACTGCCTTTCTTCGCTTCACAAAAGGCACGTTGGTCATGATCACCAATGCTTGAACAAGAACTGCCTTTCTCCGCTTCGCAGGCCGAGCGCATGTCATGGTCGCCAATGGACGAACAACTACTACCCTTTTTGGCCTCGCAATAAGCACGCTGGTCATGATCGCCGATGCTTGAACACGAACTGCCTTTCTCCGCTTCGCAGGCCGAACGCAGGTCGTGGTCGCCGATGGAAGAACAGCTGCTGCCTTCCTGCCTGGCCTGGCAATAACTGCGTTTGTCGTGATCATTGATGCTGGAACAACTGGCGGAAACGTAGCCGCTGAACAGCAACAACATCGCAAGAATAAGTTTCATCTCACACTTCCCTGGATTGCCAGGAAACAGCCTGGCACTGCTTGATGCAATCACTGAGCGATTTATTGCTTCAACGTTTCATGGCTTCGCACCGGGTGCGCAGGTCATGGTCGCCAATATTTCCGCAACTGCCGCCGCCGGTCGTGGCATTGCAATAAGCTCGTTGATCATGGTCATCGATGTTCCCGCAAGAACTGCCGCCCTGCTCCGCGTTGCACCGCGCACGCAAGTCGTGATCATCGATATTGCCGCAACTGCTGCCGCTCTTTTTGGCGTTGCAGTAGGCGCGCTGGTCATGGTCGTCAATGTTGCCGCAGGAACTGCCGCCCATCTCCGCGTTACACGCCGCCCGCATATCGTGATTGTCGATATTGCCGCAACTGCTGCCGCTCTCCCTGGCATTGCAATAGGCCCGCTGATCGTGGTCATCGATGTTGCCGCAACTGGCGAACGTGTAGCTGCTGAACATCAACAACATGGCGAGTAATAGTCTCATCACACACTTCCCTGGGTTGCCAGGAATCAGCCTGGCACTGCTTGATCCATTCTCAATGAGCGTCGCGACACGCCATCAAATTGACATTGTTTTTTAGGAAAGTTCAAACAGGCAAATGAGATCCGCGCAGATTTTTGAGTCTGAAAAATGGGTAGGAAAACACCACCTGTGGTGAAGGGATTTATCCCCGACGGGCAGCGAAGCAATCCCAACCTGGCAAGTCGGTTTCTCCCGGCACCCGCGCCGAGCCGAATTACGCCGACTGCCTCGAACGGGAGCAAGCTCCCTCGCCACAGGGTTGGGTAGGCATCCTACAAGTCGGTTGTGATGGCTGAAAGGCTGACTAGAGTGGGGTTGTCGCTGACCGCAGTCAGCGATGGGTTTCACGCCATTACGCTCACATGTGCCGCCCGCCAACTAACCACCCGGTTCTAGGCACTCAAGAATGTTCACACACTCGCGTCCTCCCGACCCGTAAGAATTTTCTGAATATCGCAAAAAGCAAATAGTTTTCTGTCCAGCCACGCTTAATTGGATGGTTATTCTTCATCCAAAGTAATTCCTTCAATAAAGCAGAAGCATCCATGGCGAACCACAGCTATATGAGCATTACCGGAAATCGACAGGGTTTGATCTCCGCCGGCTGCTCCGACATAAACTCGATCGGCAATAAATGCCAGTTAGGCCATCTCGATGAAATCATGGTTCTTTCCTACTCGCACAACATGAGCACAGGCAATGACGGCGGCGTTACCGCCGACCGTGGTAAACACCTGCCGATCATGATCACCAAGAACATCGACAAGTCCTCCCCCCTCCTCTCCGCTGCACTTCACGAGCGCGAAGTGCTGGACTGCACAATCTTCTTCTACCGAACCTCCGCGGCAGGCACACAAGACAAATACTTCAAAATCCACATAACCGGCGCAAAGATCGCTCACATCAACCTCCAGGTTCCTCACGCCATCCATTTGAACGACGCCCAGCCTCAGGAGTTGGTGTCATTCACTTACCGCGAAATCAGCTGGACCCATATCCAGGCGGGCACATGCAGTTTCAGCAGTTGGGGAAATGACGATGAATGAGGATTCGTGTGACATCAACGACGTCACACGGGCAGCTTCTGATCTAGTCGCATTCGGGTGCCAGATTGGTGCGACTCAGTTGTACGACAGTTTTAGCCAGATTCGATTTAGCGAGATCGTTTCGGATTATGCGAATGAGATTATTCGGACGGTGGATGAAGGTTTCATTAGTGCCAAGCAAGGATTGCAGAAACTCAGGGATGAGTATTCAGAGCTTTCTGCCAAATCCATGTTTTATTTTCAGAATGGGGTGAGCATTGCTGCGGGAAGCATGCAACTTCAGGCTGGCGCCTTAGCGATTGGAGCCACCCGAGGCAAGGCTGGCGTTACGGGCATTGCCTTAATCGGGCACGGCGTCAACAACATTTATGAGGGTGTGGGAAACATCTACAACGGCCCTGACAAACCAAGTGTTGTGGGTCCTATCAGGATGGGTTATCAGAAAGCTTTCGGCATCAGAAACGGTAATTCCACCTATTACACCGTAGATCTCTATCTGTCTATTCGAGGCATGATACATCTCGTCCGAAAGCCAGATTCGGTGCAACTTTTCAATAGAGACCCTATAAACTACGAACGGGCCCACAAGCAAATGGGAATACCAACCTTAGCATTCGAAGCTTTAACTGACAGCTTCACGCTAAACTCAATTAAAGAATTAAGCCTTGAAAAGCAATCACACAAACACTCCACTAACGGCGAGAGTGAAACGAACGCTGAAAAAAACTCAAATAGCAAAACAATCCAAAAAACAACACGAACAGAAAAAACACTATCACCCAGTACGAAACACCATTAAAAAAATCGAACCCCATCATAAAAGGAACAAAAGCAATGGCCAACACCATAGACATAAAGACCATTTCGATTAACACCCATCGTAAAGAATAGTGCTTTTCTTCGATCATTTTCCTATCGAGCATATTGCGAAGTGATGGAACAGAAAAAACAAAACCATACAAAGAAAATAGAATAAAAACAACCAAAATCACTAGCCAGACCAAGTCCCCCTCAAGCTCTATAAACTGACCAATACAGTTTACAACCATTACACTCCAGAAAAATGAAGAAGCAAGAATCAGACAATAAACACGAAAAAAACACTGAAGATAATTTAATTGCACAGCCCACCCCTCACATAGCTATAACACCAAAAATCAAGCTCTACGGACAATCAAAAATGACCTCCGATCAATTACCACGCAGTGTAAACATGCTAGAAGAGCCATAACATCCTTAATCTCGCATCATCACGCACCAACTCAGAACCTTCCTACAAATAAAAACCCTATACCCTACAAATATTTCTTCCACGAAAAAAACCGACACCCAATAAAAGATGTCGGATTTATTTACAACGTATGCCTAATCTAAACAGCGATCAGAAGTTAGCCGGCGTATTCGCACTAATAATCTCAGCCTCATCCGCCCCGATGTTCCGGAATTTATGCGGCAACGTCGTAGGGAAGTAATACCCATCCCCGGCATTCAACACGCTCACTTGCCCGTCCACGGTCAACTCAACAGTGCCGCGCGTAACAAGCCCACACTCCTCGCCTTCCGCATGCACGATTGGCTCCTCGCCGGAGCTCGCGCCCGGTGCGTATTGCTCACGCAGCAAGCGCATCTGGCGGCTTGGGACGGAGGCGCCGATCAGCAGCAGGCGCAGGCCGTGGCGGCCGAGGTCGGGTTGTTCGTTGGCGCGGAAGACGTATTGGTGTTCGCGCGGGGGTTGGTCGAAGGTGAAGAAGTCGGCCAGGGACATGGGGATGCCTTCGAGCAGCTTTTTCAGGGAGCTGACGGAGGGGCTGACGCGATTCTGTTCGATCAGGGAGATGGTGGCATTGGTCACGCCGCTACGCCGGGCCAGCTCGCGCTGGGAGAGTTTGTAGCTTTCGCGTACTAGTTTGAGTCGAGAACCCGTATCCATGACAGCCTTATGTGAGTAGTACTTAAGGGCAATGGGGGTGGGTGGCGGGTGCCGCGCAAGGCGCGCGGATCACGTTGCTCCCGTGTCCCGGAACCGTGAAAGGCGGCTATTAAATCACGTTTGCCGGTGTTGCTCAGCAGGTTCGATGGACGGTGGGATAAAAGTCCTTCTGGCCTTGGTAATACCGCCACTGTGGGAGCGGGCTTGCTCGCGAAAGCGCTGTGTCAGACGACATGTGCGTTGGCTGAACTGGCCCCTTCGCGAGCAAGCCCGCTCCCACAATTGGATCTGTTTTGTGTCATTTGGCTGGGTAGCGGTTGTCAGGCCGCCATCGGCGGTGTTGCTACAGCATTAAAAAACCGGCGGGGTCTTGGGGGCCGCCGCCGGGGAGGTAACCTAGATGCCGAAGCGGTCGCGCAGTGAGTAGTAGACGGCGCCGAGGGCGGTCAACGGGGCGGAGAAGGTGCGGCCGCCGATCATGGGCATGTGCGGCAGCGAGGCGAACGCGTCGAAGCGTTCGGCGTCGCCACGGATCATTTCCGAAATCAGTTTGCCGGCCAGGTGCGAGCAAGTGACGCCGTGGCCGCTGTAGCCTTGCATGTAGTAGGCGTTTTTCTCGATGCGGCCGAATTGCGGCATGCGTGACATGGTCAGCAGGAAGTTGCCGGTCCAGCGGTAGTCGATTTTCACGTCCTTGAGCTGCGGGAAGGTCTTGAGGATCTTCGGCCGGATCAGTTGTTCGATGTCGTCCGGCTCGCGTGCGCCGTAGACCACACCGCCGCCGTAGAGCAGACGGTTATCGGCCGTCAGACGGTAGTAGTCGAGCAGATAGTTGCAGTCTTCGACGCAGTAGTTATTGGTGATCAGGCTGCGCGCCTGCTTCTCGGTCAGTGGCTCGGTGACGACGATCTGCGAGCCGCAGGGCATGCTTTTCGCGGTCACGCGGTTGTCCAGACCTTGCGGCAGGTAGGCGTTGCCGGCGATCAGCAGGTACTTGGCGCGCACCTGGCCTTTGGCAGTACGCACGACGTTCGGCTCGCCGTATTTGATTTCCACGGCAGCCGATTGCTCGTAAATCTTGCTGCCCAGACGCACGATGGCCGCGGCTTCACCGAGGGCCAGGTTCAGCGGATGCACGTGGCCGCCCTGCATGTCCAGCAGGCCGCCAACGTAGGCGTCGGAGCCGACTTCGCGACGGATGTCAGCGGCGTCGAGCATCTTCAGGTTCTTGTTGCCGTAACGTTCCCAGCTGCGCTTCTGCTCGGCCAGACCGTTGAGTTGTTTTTTGTTCATCGCAGCGAAGATGCCGCCCGGGCGGTAGTCGCATTTGATGTCGTATTCCTTGATCCGCGAACGGATGATGTCGGCGCCTTCGAAGATCATGCTGCCGAGGATTTCTGCCGTCTTGTCGCCGTAGCGCTCTTCGATCACGTCGACGTCGCGGCTGTAGGAGTTAACCAGTTGCCCGCCGTTGCGACCGCTGGCGCCGTAGCCGACTTTCGCCGCTTCCAGCACCGTCACTTTGTAGCCGGCCTCGGTGAGGAACAGTGCCGAGGACAGGCCGGTGTAGCCGGCGCCGATGATGCAGACATCGCACTCGACCGACTCTTCAAGGGTCGGGAAGTCGATGACTTCGTTGCGGGTGGCGGCGTAGTAGCTGTTGACGTGTTGTTGCTTCATTTTATTGTTCTCCGAGGGTCGCCCGTAGGAGCGACCACCGTTGTAAAAGAGTTAGAGCTTGATCCAGGTCGCTTTCAGCTCGGTGTACTTGTCGAACGCGTGCAGCGATTTGTCGCGACCGTTGCCCGACTGTTTGAAGCCACCGAACGGCGCGGTCATGTCGCCGCCGTCGTACTGATTGACCCAGACGCTGCCGGCGCGCAGGCCACGGGCGAAGGTATGCGCCTTGCTCAGGTTGCTGGTCCAGACGCCGGCGGCGAGACCGAAGATGCTGTCGTTGGCGATCTGCAGCGCTTCTTCAACGGTGTCGAAGGTGATCAGCGACAGCACCGGGCCGAAGATTTCTTCGCGGGCGATGGTCATCGCATTGGTTACGCCATCGAAGATCGCCGGTTGCACATAGAGGCCACCGGTTTCTTCGAGGGTACGCTGGCCGCCGGCGATCAACTCGGCGCCCTGCTCGCGACCGATGCTGATGTAGCGCAGCACGTTGTCCAGTTGACGCTGATCAACCACCGCGCCGACGGTGGTCGCAGGATCCAGTGCGTGCCCCGGTTTCCACGCTTGCAGCGCTTCCACCAGCAGCGGAATGAATTGCTCGCGGATCGAACGTTCGACCAGCAGACGCGAACCGGCGGTGCACACTTCGCCCTGATTGAAAGCGATGGCGCCGGCCGCAGCCTGGGCTGCCGCGCGCAAGTCCGGGGCGTCGGCGAACACCACGTTCGGGCTCTTGCCACCGGCTTCGAGCCAGACGCGTTTCATGTTGCTTTGCCCGGCATAAATCATCAACTGCTTGGCAATCGCCGTGGAGCCGGTGAAGGCCAGCACGTCGACGTCCATGTGCAGCGCCAGCGCCTTGCCGACGGTGTGGCCGAAGCCCGGCAGGACGTTGAACACGCCTTTCGGAATCCCCGCCTCCAGCGCAAGTTGCGCGATGCGGATTGCGGTCAGTGGCGATTTTTCCGAAGGCTTGAGGATGAACGAGTTGCCGGCGGCCAGGGCCGGGGCGAACTTCCAACTGGCCATGATCAGCGGGAAGTTCCACGGCACGATGGCGGCGACTACGCCGGATGGCTCGCGGGTCACCAGACCGAGTTGATCGTGCGGCGTGGCGGCAACTTCATCGTAGATCTTGTCGATCGCTTCGGCGCTCCAGCGGATCGCGTTGGCGGTCGCCGGGATGTCGATGCTCATTGAGTCGCTGATTGGTTTGCCCATGTCGAGGGTTTCCAGCAGCGCCAGTTCTTCCTGGTGTTGCAGGATCAGATCGGCGAAGCGGATCAGGATGCGCTTGCGCTCGGCCGGAGCTTTGTTGGCCCACACGCCGGAGTTGAACGATTGGCGGGCGACTTCGACGGCGAGGTTGGCGTCGGCTTCATCGGTGCTGGCCACGGAGGCGAGGAAACGGCCGTCGACGGGGCTCAGGCATTCGAAAGTGGCGCCGCTGATTGCCGGGCGGTATTCACCGTTGATGAACGCGCGGGATTCGATGGTCAGGGACTGGAAGCGTTGTTCCCAGTCGTTGCGGGTCATGGTCATGGGGGTGACTCACACAGGAGAATTGGTGACCGATATCCCTGTGGGAGCGAGCTTGCTCGCGAATACGGTGGGTCAGTCACCTTCAATGTTGAAGGTGATGGCCTCTTCGCGGGCAAGCCCGCTCCCACAGGGTTTTGCGGTGTTAACGGGATCGCGCTTGAGCGTCAGACCGTATGCAGATACCAGTTGTACTCAAGGTCAGAGATCGAGTTTTCGAACTCGGCCAGCTCGCTTTCCTTGCACGCGACGAACACGTCGATGTACATCGGGTCGATGTAGCGGGCCATGACTTCGCTGTCGTCCAGCTCGCGCAACGCGTCGCGCAGGTTGTTCGGCAGGCTCTGTTCATTCTGCTCGTAGCTGTTGCCTTCAACGGGCGCGCCTGGCTCGATCTGGTTGGTCAGGCCGTGGTGAATACCGGCCAGCACCGAGGCCATCAGCAGGTACGGGTTGGCGTCGGCGCCGGCAACACGATGCTCGATGCGCACGGCGTCGGCCGAACCGGTTGGCACACGGACTGCAACGGTGCGGTTGTCGATGCCCCAGCTCGGCGAGTTCGGCACGTAGAACTGCGCACCAAAACGGCGGTACGAGTTGACGTTCGGGCAAAGGAAAGCCATTTGCGCAGGCAGGGTCTCCAGCACACCGCCGATCGCATGTCGCAGCGCGGCGTTCTGCTCGGGATCCTCGCTGGCGAAGATGTTGTTGCCTTCTTTGTCCAGGATCGAAATGTGCACGTGCAGACCATTGCCCGCCTGGCCCGGATACGGCTTGGCCATGAAGGTGGTGTCCATCTCGTGGTCGTAGGCGATGTTCTTCACCAGACGCTTGAGCAGAACAGCGTAGTCGCAGGCCTTGATCGGGTCGGAGACGTGATGCAGGTTGACTTCGAATTGCGCCGGGGCGCTTTCCTTGACGATGGCGTCAGCCGGAATGCCCTGCTCTTTCGCGCCTTCGAGGATGTCTTGCAGGCAGTCGACGTATTCGTCGAGATCGTCGATCAGATAAACCTGAGTCGACACCGGGCGCTTGCCGGAGACCGGCGAACGTGGCGACTGCGGACGGCCGTTCACGTTGTCCTGGTCGATCAGGTAGAACTCCAGTTCGAACGCGGCGCAGATGGTCAGGCCCAGTTCATCGAACTTGCGCACGACGTTGGCCAGCACTTCACGCGGATCGGCGAAGAACGGCTCGCCTTCGATCTCGTGCATGGTCATCAGCAGTTGTGCGGTTGGACGCTTCTGCCACGGCTCGATGCTCAGGGTGCCCGGGATCGGGTAGCAGATGCGGTCGGCGTCGCCGATGTCCAGCCCCAGGCCGGTGCTTTCCACCGTGGAGCCATTGATATCCAGAGCAAAAAGAGAGGCCGGCAGGTTGATGCCTTTCTCGTAAACCTTGTGGAGGCTGGTGCGTTCGATGCGCTTGCCGCGCACCACACCGTTCATATCCGCAATCAGAAGGTCGACGTACAAAACCTCAGGATATTTCTTAAGGAATGCGTTTGCTTCGTTGAGTTGAACGGTACGCAGAGGGACCGACATGATGCACCTATTTAGCTGTTAATTATTATGTTCACTGCTGTTTCGCCGAGCCAGTCAATCCGAAAGGCAAAGTGATGTCAATAGCGAACACCTGGCCGCTCAGCGTTTATTTTTCGGGCTTTTTTTAACACTCACGTGCCAATGCAGGCGCCACAAGGCCGGGAATCATGAAGATTTGATGAACGGCGTTTAGAATTTTTTACATGGCAGTTGTTAATTAAAATCAACGAGGCTAAGCTCCGGAAAAGCTCGTTCAAGTGTCAAACTTCGAGGTGAATAAAAATGGCATTCAAGCCATTGATCGGCGTTACTGCGTGCGTCAAACAGATTGGCCTGCACCCCTATCACATCAGCGGCGACAAATACGTTCGCGCTGTCAGCGTTGCGGCGCTGGGGCTGCCGGTGGTCATTCCTTCCCTTGGCAAACTGACTGAAATCGAAGACCTGCTCGGTCAACTCGACGGTCTGTTGCTGACCGGCTCGCCCTCGAACGTGGAACCCTTCCACTATCAAGGCCCGGCCAGCGAACCCGGCACGGATCACGATCCGGCGCGGGACGCCACCACCCTTCCTCTATTGCGTGCAGCCATTGCGGCGGGCGTTCCGGTACTCGGCATCTGCCGTGGCTTCCAGGAAATGAACGTGGCCTTCGGCGGCAGCCTGCACCAGAAAGTGCATGAGCTGCCGGGCATGCTCGATCACCGCGAAGCCGACAGCCCGGACGTGGCCGTGCAGTACGCACCGGCGCATGCCGTGAGCGTGCTCGCTGGCGGTGTGTTCGAGGCGCTGGAGTTGCCCCGCGAGTTCCAGGTCAACTCGATTCACAGTCAGGGCATCGACCGCCTCGCGCCCGGCCTGCGTGCCGAAGCGGTGGCGCCGGATGGCCTGATCGAGGCGATCTCGGTCGAGCACAGCCCGACCTTCGCCCTCGGTGTGCAGTGGCACCCGGAATGGCAGGTGCTGGACAACCCGAACTACCTGCGGATTTTCCAGACGTTCGGCGAGGCTTGCCGGCAACGGGCGGCGCGACGCAACCAGCGCTGACTCAACTCAGGATTTCAAAACTGTTTACTGCCCCCACGGGGTCGGCGGTTGCGCGTGGGCGCATCCGTCATCCGTGAAAACAACAAACCGTAATAACAACAAGTACGACCCAGGCAGCCAGGACGGCGGCGCCGACCAAGCCGGATCGTAGGAGCAGTGCCCGTCAGGACAACGCAAAACCCTGTGGGAGCGGGCTTGCTCGCGAAAGCGCTGTGTCAGGTAACAACGATGTCGACTGACACGACGTCTTCGCGAGCAAGCCCGCTCCCACAGGGGAAAGTGATCCGACAGGAAATGCGCTTACAGGCTTGCAATCCACTTAAGCCCGGCCACGTTGGCCGAGCGAACGAAACCTGTTGGGAGTTTCACATGGCAAACGCCTCCAGCACTTACCGGAAGGCACTTGAAGGCCACCAGCAACCGAAAAAGGTTCTGGTGAAAGTCGATCGTGTTACCAAGAAGTTCGACGAAACCACGGCAGTGGACGATGTGTCCCTGGAGATCCACCAGGGCGAAATCTTTGCCCTGCTCGGTGGCTCCGGTTCGGGCAAATCGACCCTGCTGCGCATGCTCGCCGGTTTCGAGCGGCCAACCGAAGGGCGGATTCTGCTCGACGGTGTGGACATCACCGACATGCCGCCGTACGAGCGGCCGATCAACATGATGTTCCAGTCCTACGCGCTGTTCCCGCACATGACCGTGGCGCAGAACATTGCCTTCGGCCTCAAGCAGGACCGTTTGCCCGCCAGCGAAATCGACGCCCGCGTCGAAGAGATGCTGCGCCTGGTGCACATGACCCAATACGCCAAACGCAAACCCCATCAGCTGTCCGGCGGCCAGCGCCAGCGCGTTGCCCTCGCCCGCTCGTTGGCCAAGCGTCCGAAGCTGTTGCTGCTCGACGAGCCGATGGGCGCGCTGGATAAAAAACTGCGTTCGCAGATGCAGCTGGAACTGGTGCAAATCATCGAGCGCGTCGGCGTGACCTGCGTGATGGTGACCCACGACCAGGAAGAGGCCATGACCATGGCCGAGCGCATCGCGATCATGCACCTCGGCTGGATCGCCCAGATCGGCAGCCCGGTGGACATCTATGAAGCGCCGGTCAGCAGAATGGTCTGCGAATTCATCGGTAACGTGAACGCCTTTGACGGCACCGTGGTGGAAGACCTTGAAGGTCACGCGATCATCCACAGCCCGGACCTGCAGCAGAAGATCTACGTCGGCCACGGCGTCAGCACGTCGGTGCAGGACAAGTCGATCACCTACGCGATCCGTCCGGAAAAAATGCTCGTCAGCACCATCAAACCCGAAGTCCGCTACAACTGGTCCGAAGGCAAGGTGCATGACATCGCCTACCTCGGCGGCCACTCTGTGTTCTACGTCGAGCTGCCGGGCGGCAAGATCGTCCAGTCGTTCATGGCCAACGCCGAACGCCGTGGCGCGCGTCCGACCTGGGACGACAAGGTCTACGTGTGGTGGGAAGACGACAGCGGCGTGGTACTGCGCTCATGAGAACCTTCAATCAGCAATTCCTGCGCCTGGTGCCCAGCGGGCGAAAGTTCGTCATCGGCATCCCGTTCATCTGGCTGTTCCTGTTCTTCATGCTGCCGTTTTTCCTGGTGATGAAGATCAGCTTCTCGGAAGCCGCGCTGTCGATCCCGCCGTACTCGGAGATCTACACCTACGCCGAACAGAAATTCCAGCTGATGCTGAACATCGGCAACTACACCATGCTCGGCGAAGACGAACTGTACCTGTCGGCCTACCTCGGTTCGCTGAAAGTCGCGGCGCTGAGCACGATGATGTGCCTGGTGATCGGTTTCCCGATGGCCTATGCGATCACCAAGGCGAGCAAGGAAGCGCAAAACGTCCTGCTGCTGTTGATCATGATGCCGACCTGGACCGCGATCCTGATCCGCGTTTACGCGTGGATGGGCATCCTCAGCAACAACGGTCTGCTCAACGCGTTTCTGATGTGGACCGGGCTCACCGATCACCCGATCGAGATCCTCAACACCAACACCGCGGTGTATATCGGCGTGGTGTATGCGTACCTGCCATTCATGGTGCTGCCGCTGTACGCCAACCTGGTGAAGCACGACGGCAGCCTGCTGGAAGCCGCGTCGGATCTGGGGTCGAGCAACTTCAACAACTTCTGGAAAATCACCGTGCCGCTGGCCAAGAACGGGATTATTGCCGGTTGCATGCTGGTGTTCATTCCGGTGGTCGGTGAGTTCGTGATCCCGGAACTGCTGGGTGGCCCGGAGACGCTGATGATCGGTCGCGTGCTGTGGCAAGAGTTCTTCAATAACCGCGACTGGCCGGTGGCGTCTGCGCTGGCGGTGGTGATGCTGTTGATCCTGATTGTGCCGATTCTGCTGTTCAACCGCAGCCAGGCCAAAGAGATGGAGGCACGGGGATGAAACGCTTCGGTTTTTCCAAGTTCATGTTGATCTTCGGCCTGATATTCATTTATCTGCCGATGTTGATTCTGGTGATCTACTCGTTCAACGCCTCGAAACTGGTGACGGTGTGGGGCGGCTGGTCGGTGAAGTGGTACGTCGGCCTGCTCGACAACACGCAACTGATGGGCTCGGTGGTGCGCTCGCTGGAAATCGCCTGCTACACCGCCATCGCTGCAGTGGCGTTGGGCACCCTCGCCGCGTTCGTTCTTACACGAGTGACGCGCTTCAAGGGGCGCACGCTGTTTGGCGGTCTGGTCACCGCGCCACTGGTGATGCCTGAGGTGATCACCGGTCTGTCGCTGTTGCTGCTGTTCGTGGCGATGGCGCAGTTGATCGGATGGCCGCAGGAGCGTGGCATCGTCACGATCTGGATCGCCCACACCACGTTTTGTGCCGCCTATGTGGCGGTGGTAGTCTCCGCCCGCCTGCGTGAACTGGATCTATCGATCGAAGAAGCCGCGATGGATCTGGGGGCCAAGCCGTTCAAGGTGTTTTTCCTGATCACCATTCCAATGATCGCGCCGTCGCTGGCAGCGGGCGGGATGATGTCGTTCGCCCTGTCGCTGGATGACCTGGTACTGGCGAGCTTCGTCTCCGGCCCGGGCTCGACCACGCTGCCGATGGAAGTGTTCTCGGCGGTGCGCCTGGGCGTGAAACCTGAGATCAACGCGGTGGCCAGCCTGATTCTGCTGGCGGTGTCGCTGGTGACCTTCCTGGTCTGGTACTTCGGCCGCAAGGCAGAAGCCAACCGCAAGAAGGCGATTCAGGAAGCGATGGATCAGACGGCGAATGAGTCGTGGCAGCAGCCGCAACGCGCCGCGACTGCCTAAGCAAACACGAGGAACACTGTGGGGAGGGGATTTATCCCCGATGGGTCGCGAAGCGGCCCCAATCCAGGCACTTGAGTTGTATCAGAAACACCGCATGCAATGGTTCGGCGACTGCTTCGCAGCCGATCGGGGATAAATCCCCTCACCACAGCAAGCTCCCTCGCCACAGGTTTTACGCACACCCGGTTTATGTTTTTGAATAAAAAGAATGGAGTTGTACCGATGAAAATGTTTGGCAGGACTCTGCTGACACTGTCCTTAATGGGCGCAATCGCCACGGGCGTCCAGGCCAACGACAAGGTGCTGCGTGTTTACAACTGGTCCGATTACATCGCGCCGGACACCGTCAAGAAGTTCGAAGACGAGACCGGTATCCAGGTGACCTACGACGTGTTCGACAGCAACGAAACCCTTGAGGCGCGTTTGCTGGCGGGCAAATCCGGCTACGACATCGTCGTGCCGTCCAACAGTTTCCTGGCCAAGCAGATCAAGGCCGGGGTCTATCAGCCGCTCGACAAAACCAAGTTGTCGAACTGGAAAAATCTCAACCCGGTGCTGCTGAAAAACGCTGCCGCCAGTGATCCGGACAACGCCCATGCGTTTCCGTATATGTGGGGCTCGATCGGCATCGGTTTCAACCCGGCCAAGGTCAAGGAAGTGCTCGGCGCCAATGCCCCGACCAACTCCTGGGACTTGCTGTTCAAACCGGAAAATGCAGAGAAACTGAAGGCGTGCGGCATCAGCTTCCTCGACTCGCCGACCGAGATGATCCCGGCCGCCCTGCACTACCTGGGCTACCCGGTGAACGACAAGGACAAGGCGCACATCCTCGAAGCCGAAGCACTGTTCATGAAGATCCGCCCGTACGTGGCGTACTTCCATTCCTCGAAGTACATCTCGGACCTGGCCAACGGCAATATCTGCGTGGCGGTCGGTTACTCCGGTGACGTGCTGCAGGCCAAGGCCCGCGCGGTGGAAGCCGGCAACAAGGTGCAGATCGACTACAGCATTCCGAAGGAAGGCGCCGGCAGTTTCTACGACATGGTCGCGATCCCGCGCGATGCAGCGAACGTCGACAATGCCTACCTGTTCATGAACTTCCTGATGCGCCCGGACATCATCGCCGAGATCACCAACAGCAACGGCTACAGCAACGCCAACTCGGCCGCCACGCCGCTGGTGGACGAAGCTATCCGCAACGACCCGGGTTCGTATCCGTCGCAGGCAGTGATGGCGACGTTGTATGCGGTGCCGGATCAGCCGATTGCCACCCAGCGAATCATGACTCGCGGCTGGACCCGGGTGAAGCTCGGTAAATAACCGAATAACCCTGTAGGAGTGAGCCTGCTCGCGATGGCGGCATGTCAGGCAGCAATGATGCTGAATGTGCCGACGTCATCGCGAGCAGGCTCACTCCTACAGTGGATCTGTGTTGTGACACAAAGAACTGATGGTTTTCCGTTCCCGCAGCGCCTTACCACCGCTGCACTCGCATGAACGGCCTCACCTGGCTCCCTCGGCTCAGGTGAATTTCAGGCGCCCTCGGGCGCCTTTTTTTGTGGCTCAGATCAGCGGCCAATCCTGCAGAATCCGGTAGCGGCCCTTGTGCGATTCGAACAGGGCAAATCGCTCGGCACGCAGGAAAAATTCCGGCGGCGTTGGGGATTCCGGCGCCTGCGCGCGAAAATCCCGAGCCAATGTCAGGTGGGGCCTATACTCGCGATTCGCCTCTTCAAAGCCGAACGGCAACATGGCCTGCTCCAGCGCATAGACCAACCGCAACAACGCTTGCGGAGCCTGTTCAGGCGCCAGCGACAACACCCCTGCCTTGTGCCAGACCTGCAGCCGATCCAGCGCAATCCGTAGCGCTTCGCCTGGAGTGCGCACTTTGTCTGCGGCCTCACACACCTCACCTATCTGCGCCAACGGCACCGCCCCGAGAAACAGCAGCGTCAGGTGGAAGTTATCCGCAGGCACCGCTTTGCCGGTGCGCAAACCCAGATCGGCGCGCCACTGAGCGATGGCCTTGCGTTGTGGCGGTGGGCAGTCGAGGGCGAAAAACAGTCGCTTGAACGGTTCATCCCTGCGCGCATCATCGGTCATGGCCCTGCTCCTTCGCTCGTCGATCGGCCGATTCTACACAGCCTTCTCTGACGACTGGCGACACCCGGCTATAGTTCAAGGATTGCCATCGAACCGGAGGTCGCCATGCGCGAGATCCTCAGCAAAGAACCGTGGTGGGCCCGACCACCCTCCCCCGGGCAGGATGAAAGCGAGCTGGAATGGGGCTGGCTGGTGCATTACAGCGAGGGTGAACCGCGTTTCGAATTCGTCCACGAGCGGCCAACGGAAGAGCAAATCCGCAACCGCAAAAGCTGCCGGATCACCCCCTCCCCAGAGTGATCACCCTCCCATGTGGGAGCGAGCCTGCTCGCGAAAGCGGTGGGTCAGCCATGAAGATATAGGCTGTGTTGACGCCATCGCGAGCAGGCTCGCTCCCACAGTATTTATGGCGTACGGACAATCATGGCATCTCAGCAGAACCTGTGGGAGCGTGGCTTGCCCGCGAAAGCGTCCGCACATTCAGCCTCACATTGCCTGACACGCCGCTTTCGCGAGCAAGCCCGCTCCCACACTGGATTTGTGGCGTGCCCATGATCGTCGCCATCCGCAAAACCCTGTGGGAGCGTGGCTTGCCCGCGAAGAGGCCGGCACATTTTGCAAACCCGCTGACTGACACACCGCCATCGCGAGCAGGCTCACTCCTGCACGGAATCTGGTGAGTTTCAGGATTCAAGAATGTTCTTGAAGCCACCAAAGATCATGCGCTGGCCATCAAATCCCATCGGGTTGACGTCTGGTTGCATGCGCGGGTCTTCCATCATTTTTGCCATGCCGGCATCGCGGGTGGCCTTGTCTGGCCAGATCAGCCAGCCGGACGACACCGTCTCGCCCTCCTTGAGTTTTACCGCCATCGGGAATGACGTGACTTTGCCCTCCGGCACGTCATCGCCCCAGCACTGAACCACCTCCTTCGCTCCGTATTCCTTGAACAGTTTCGCGGCGATCTCACAGTGTTTTTTGTACTGTTCGCGATTGGCAGTCGGCACGGGTGCTACAAAAATATCGATGTAAGCCATGATCACTCTCCTTGCACGTCGGGTTCGATCTGCTGGGTAGTCGATTCCGGCGGCCGCCATTCGACACGGTTGACGCCCAGTCCGACCGACGGTTGCTCTGCCCCGCCGAGGCTGCCTTCGACCTGCCCGGCGATATGCAGCGTACCGGCCATGACCCCGGTGGTCGGGTTCTGCAGTAGTTTCAGCCAGGCCTTGTCGAACGTGCTGCCAAGGCTGCTGCGAATCAGCGCTTCGCTGTCGGGCCGGTCACTGGCCTGGATGATCGCGCGGATGCCCGCCACACCGATCGAGATCACCCCGCCGACCAACTTGCCCGCCGCAGCCGCCACGGCACTCGCCGCCCCGCGTGGGGCCATCTCCGCTTCCATCCGCTGGCTGGCGCGCTTGGCAACCGGCGCCATGCCGGCGTCGGTTCCAGCGATGCCCTTGCTGCCGCCCTCGGTGTGAATCTTGTCGATCAGTGCGGCATACGCCGGCAGCGTGTTCAGCGGTTCGGTGCTGACGATCTGATACAGCGAAGCATCCCGTGCGGGCGGCGGCCCGAGGGCGATGGCCGGGACTTTCTGCAGGTGCCCGTAGAGCTGGGCCACCGGCACACCGTAACGCTGGGCGATGAGTGGCATTTGCTTGGCCATCAACTGCGCATAAAACGCCGTGGCCTGACCGAGGATCGCGTCCGGATCGATCTCTACCGCCACCGGCGCCAGCACTCTTTTCTGATATTGCTCAAGCAGATAGGTCGCCAGGCGCTTGGTCGACGCATCCTGTTCGCCGCTGGCGCTGATGGTGTACCAACTGACTTTCATCGACAGCCATTCCTGGGTCCAGTAGCTGCTGAACCACGGAATGAAATTTTCTTCAGTTTGCTCATAGACGCGAATACGCCAATGTTCCATCGAACCTTGGGCAAACACCCTGACCTGCTCGGTGGACCGCTGCGAGGCGCTGACAATGTCGCGGTCGATCTGCTGCCAGGTGGCGGGTGAAACCACCACGGCAGGCGGCGTCACCGGGGCCCGCGCCGAGGAGGCGCAGCCTGCCAGCAGCAACAGTGCGGCGACGCTCAGCGCACGCAGGTTCACGGTGGTGGAGTCCTTGAATGGAGGGAGACAGCATTGAGTATAGGTGTGTCAGTTTCCGGGGATGTTGGCTGTACCGCCGCCATCGCTGGCAAGCCAGCTCCCACAGAGTCCTTCAGTGGCCATGAAGCCAATGAACACCCGAAAACCTGTGGGAGCTGGCTTGCCAGCGAAGAGGCCAGTCAATCCCCCCCTCTCTCAACCATCAACGCCGTCGATATTCACCATCGCCACGATTGCCTTCCGCCCGCCAGCCGGCAGAGGCACGATTCACCCATCCGAGACGCAACGAGGAGTACCCATCATGATTCGCACCATCACCCTCTCCGTGAGCTTCCCGGTGTTCGGCAGCAACTACTACGACCAGCAGGTCGTCTCGCGCAAGACCCAAGCGCTGCTGTTCAACGAAGATTTCGACGATGTGCTGATGCCCGCCGCGAGCAATCACTTCAGCAATGAAGTGGTCGGCATCAACGATCAGTTCCGCTTTCTGAGCGACATACTCGCCACCCATTTGCTGGATCTCGAGGCCACCGCGCCTGCGCATTCCAGCGTCCGGGCGAGCGCTCACTTTTAATTGCCCTTCCCCTGCAGAAAACGCCAAAGGCTGGTTCTGCAGGGGCTTTTAATTCATGAGCCCTTCGCATAACTCTATAGCGAAAATCCGCAAAAACCTTTTCCTCTGATCATGGGTCAGTCTTGAAATGAGACTGGCAAACATGCCGGCGCGCCCGTTTGGGTCATTCAATACCCTGCCGCCTGATAGAGAGGAATTGAAGCATGACGCTTTCCAGACGCAAATTTCTGATCCTGGGCGCCGTAACGGCCGTGGCGTTTGCCATGCCGCCCTTCATCAGCCTCAAGGCCTATGCGGCCAATCTGGAGCAATCGGCCATGAGTAAAGTGACGATTCAAGTCAACGGTAAACCGCAATCCCTGGAAGTCGACAACCGCACCACCCTGCTCGACGCCCTGCGCGAGCACCTGCATTTGACCGGCAGCAAAAAAGGCTGCGATCACGGCCAGTGTGGCGCCTGCACGGTGATCGCCGACGGCCGCCGAATCAATGCCTGCCTGACCCTCGCGGTGATGCAAGACGGCAGCGAGATCACCACCATCGAAGGCCTCGGCATGCCCGACGCACTGCATCCGATGCAGGCCGCGTTCATCAAGCACGACGGTTACCAGTGCGGCTATTGCACGCCGGGGCAGATCTGTTCGGCGGTGGCAGTGCTCAAGGAAATTCGCGATGGCATTCCCAGCCACGTCAGCCCGAGCCTGACCGAAGCTCCACAATTGATCGCCAGCGAATTCCAGGAGCGCATGAGCGGCAACATCTGCCGTTGCGGCGCCTACTCGAACATCATCGAAGCGATCACTGAAGTCGCGGAGGTGCCGGCATGAGAGCGTTCAATTACAGCCGCGCCGACTCCCCCGCCGCAGCCGCTGCACTGGCGGCACAGGTCGAAGGCGCGAAGTTCATCGCCGGCGGCACCAACCTGCTGGACCTGATGAAACTCGACATCGAAACTCCGCCGCACCTGATCGACATCAACCACCTGGGCCTCGACCAGATCGAGGCCACCGCCGAGGGCGGCTTGCGCATCGGCGCGCTGGTGCGCAACACCGATCTGGCCGCCGACACCCGCGTACGCAAGGACTACGCCCTGCTCTCCCGCGCCTTGCTCGCCGGGGCCTCGGGCCAGTTACGCAACATGGCGAGCACCGCCGGCAACCTGCTGCAACGCACTCGTTGCCCGTACTTCTATGACGTCAATCAGGCCTGCAACAAACGCCAGCCCGGCAGTGGCTGCGCAGCGATTGGCGGGGTCAGTCGGCAACTGGGGCTGATCGGCGTCAGCGACGCCTGCATCGCCACCCACCCGAGCGACATGGCGATTGCGATGCGCGCTCTCGATGCACAGATTGAAACGGTCAAACCCGACGGCAGCACGCGCAGCATCGCCATCGCCGATTTTCATCAGTTGCCGGGCAACACGCCGAACATCGAAACCAGCCTCACGCCTGGCGAGTTCATCACTTCGGTAACCCTGCCCGCCCCGGTTGGCGGCACGCACATTTATCACAAGGTGCGCGATCGCTCCTCCTATGCCTTTGCGCTGGTGTCGGTCGGTCTGATCCTGCAAAAGGACGGCAGCGGCCGTGTGGCGGTCGGTGGCATCGCGCCGAAACCGTGGCGGGTCGAAGCCGCCGAAGCATTGCTGCCTAAAGGCGCAAAAGCCGTCAGCGAACGCCTGCTCGACGGCGCTACGCCGACCCACGACAATCAATTCAAACTGACCCTGGTCGAGCGCACGCTCGGCTCGGTGTTGGCGCAAGCGAGGGACGAAGCATGAAATTCGACACGCCCGCCACCACCAATCCGATCGACCAGTTGAAGGTGATCGGCAAACCCACCGACCGCGTTGAAGGCCCGCTGAAAACCAGCGGTCAGGCGCCATATGCCTACGAGCAACATCAGGCTGTGGCGAATCAGGCTTACGGTTTCATGGTCGGCTCGGCCATCGCCAAGGGCCGCATCAGCCACATCGATCTCGACGCTGCCGAAGCGGCGCCCGGCGTGCTGGCTATCGTCACCGCCGCCAATGCCGGCAAGCTCGGCAAAGGCAAATACAACTCGGCGCCGCTGCTCGCCGATTCCGAGGTGCAGCACTATCACCAGGCTGTGGCACTGGTGGTCGCCGAGACGTTCGAACAGGCCCGCGCCGCGGCGCAGCTGGTCAAGGTCGACTATGTCACGGCCAAAGGCGAATTCGAGCTGGCCAACGTGCGCGACCAAGGTGTCGAAGACGACGAGTTGCCCGACGTCACCCACGGCGATTTCGACTCGGCTTTTGCCGCCGCGCCGGTGCAGTTCGACCAGACCTACACCACACCCGACCAGTCCCACGCGATGATGGAACCGCACGCGACACTGGCCGCGTGGAAAGGTGATCAACTGACCTTGTGGACGTCCAACCAGATGATCGCCTGGAGCGTCGGCGACGTCGCCACCACTCTTGGCCTGCCCAAGGAAAACGTGCGCCTGATCTCGCCGTACATTGGCGGTGGCTTCGGCGGCAAACTGTTCATTCGTGCGGACGCGATTCTCGCCGCCCTCGGTGCGCGCCTGGCCAATCGCCCGGTGAAAGTTGCCCTCGCTCGCCCCCAAATGGCCAACAACACCACCCACCGCCCGGCCACGATCCAGCGCATTCGCCTGGGCGCGACGGCGGACGGCAGGCTCAGCGCGATTGCCCACGAAGGCTGGTCGGGCAACCTCAAGGACGGCAAGGTCGAAGTCGCCGCGCAGCCGAGCCAGTTGCTGTACGCCGCCGAGAACCGCCGAGTGACCATGCGCCGGGCGCCACTGGATTTGCCCGAGGGCAACTCCATGCGCGCGCCGGGTGAAGCGCCGGGGTTGATGGCGCTGGAAATCGCCATGGACGAGATGGCCGAGCAGCTCAAGCTCGACCCGATCCAGTTTCGCATCCTCAACGACACGCAGGTCGATCCGGTGAAAACCGAGCGCCCGTTCTCCCAGCGCCGACTGATCGAATGCCTGCAGACCGGCGCGGAAAAATTCGGCTGGAACCAGCGCAACGCCACACCCGGCAGCCGTCGCGAAGGTCGCTGGCTGATCGGCATGGGCGTCGCGGCAGCGATCCGCAATAACCTGTTGCTCAAGTCCGGCGCACGGGTGCGGCTGGAGCACGATGGCAAGGTCTCGGTGGAAACCGACATGACCGATATCGGCACCGGCAGCTACACCATCATCGCCCAGACGGCCGCCGAGATGATGGGCGTGCCGCTGGCGGATGTGACCGTGCGTCTGGGCGATTCAACCTTCCCGGTGTCGTCCGGCTCCGGCGGCCAGTTCGGCGCCAACTGCTCGACCGCCGGCGTCTACGCCGCATGCATGAAACTGCGCGAAGCAGTGGCGACGAAGCTGGGCATGACCGGGGGTGACGTCGAGTTCGCCGACGGTCAGGTAAGCGCCGCCGGCAAGACCCTGCCGCTGCGTGACGCCGCAAAAAATGGCGCCGTCGAGGCCGAGGACAGCATCGAGTTCGCCGACCTTGCCAAGCAGTATCAGCAGTCGACGTTCGGCGCGCATTTCGTTGAAGTGGCAGTGGATGCAGCGACCGGTGAAGTCCGCGTGCGACGCATGCTTGCGGTGTGCGCGGCGGGACGGATTCTCAACCCGAAAGCCGCGCGCAGCCAGGTGATCGGGGCGATGACCATGGGCGTTGGCGCAGCGTTGATGGAGGAGCTGGCAGTGGACAAGCGCCTGGGCTTTTTCGTCAATCACGATCTGGCCGGATACGAGGTGCCGGTGCATGCCGACATCCCGCATCAAGAGGTGATTTTCCTCGACGAGACCGACCCGATTTCTTCACCGATGAAGGCCAAGGGCGTGGGGGAACTGGGGATTTGTGGTGTGAGCGCAGCGGTGGCGAATGCGATCTACAACGCCACCGGGGCGCGGGTGCGCGAGTATCCGATTACGCTGGACAAGATCCTCTCTTCGTTGCCGCCGATGATCTGAAGCAGCTGCACAGAATCGCCCCTCCCTGCGCAGAGAGGGGCGTTCTCCATCACCAGCGATACGTCGCCGATGCCACTGCGGTGCGCGGATTGCCATACAGGCAACGGGTCGCGTCGTAGCAACCGGAGATGTAGTCGTCGTTGGTCAGGTTGGTGACGTTCAGCGCCAGTTTCCACGGCCCGGTCACATAGTGCGCCGAGGCATCGAACACGGTGTACGACGGGATGTTCAGCGAGTTGTCCGCCGCTCCCGGATTGCGTCCGACATAACGTACCCCAGCGCCAAGACCGAAGTTCTTCAACCAGCCGTCATGGAAGGTGTAGTCGCCCCACAGCGACGCCATGTTGCGCGGGATCGGGATGAACGTCGGGGTCTTGCCTTCGCTGACGTCATTGGCCTTGGTGATCTTCACGTCCTGATAGGTGTAACTGGCGATCACGTCCAGCTCACGGCTCATGCTGGCCGTGCCTTCCAGCTCGAAACCTCGGGAGCGGATTTCACCGGTCTGCACCGAGTAATTCGGGTTGACCGGGCCGGGCGTCAGCACGTTGGTCTGGGTGATCTGGAACACTGCGGCGGTCACCGAAGCGTTGGTGTCCTTGGGCGCGAACTTGATCCCGGCTTCGTACTGCTTGGCCTCGGTGGGGTCGAACGGTTTGCCGTTGGCATCCAGACCGGCGTTCGGGGTGAACGCGGTGGAGTAACTGACGTACGGCGCCAGGCCGTTGTCCGCCAGATACACCAGACCGGCACGGCCGCTGAAGGCTTCATCTTTCTGGTTGGTCGTGGTGTGTGCCAGATGATCCTGGGTTTCGCTGGTGGCCCAGTCATAGCGACCGCTGAGGGTCAGGCGCCAGTGGTCGTCGAATTTCAACTGATCCTGCAGGTACAGACCGGTCTGATTCAAAGTCGAATCGATGTTGCTCGGGTAACTTTTGTCCGGGTCGTTGAACACCGAACGGTCGAACGGCACGAATACCGGGTTATACGCATTGACCGGTGCCGCGAGGGCATAGACCTCTTTGTCGGTGGCATCCTGATGCTGGTAATCCAGACCCAGCAGCACCGTGTGATCGATGCCGCCAACGCTGAAATCGGCCTGCGCCTGATTGTCCACGGTCCAGCGTTTGTAGGTGAAGTCGGCGATGCCGGCCCAACGGTCGATGGTCGTCAGCGAGCCTTCCTGGAAGCCGCCGCCGTAGATCATGTTGTCGTTCAGATCGAGGTGCGAATAACGCAGATTCTGCCGCACTTGCCAGGTGTCGCTCAGGCGTTTGGAGAATTCATAACCGAATGAGTACTGGCGCTTTTCGTACTTCTGGAAGTCTTTGTCGGCCTCAAAGATGTTGCGCTTGATGTGGCCGTTGGGGTTGTAGTCGATGGTGCCAGCCGACGGATAGAAACCGTCTCCGGAGTTGCTGTCGTCGTACAGATAACTGGCCAGCAAGGTGAAGCGGGTGTCGTCGTCCGGCGCGAAGGTAATCGACGGCGCCAGCGCCTGGCGTTTGTCCTGCCACGGGGTGTCCTTGATGTCCTGATCGCGCAGCACGCCGACCATGCGGTACGACCACACGCCCTGATCGTCGAGCGGGCCGGTGCTGTCGAAGTTGATCTGCTTGCGCGCATCGGTGCCGTACTGCACGCCGACTTCGTTGGCTGCCACCGCGCTCGGACGCTTGGACACCTGGTTGATCACGCCACCAGGATCACCTTGCCCGTAGAGCACGCCGGCCGGGCCACGCAGCACTTCAACGCGTTCGAGCATGTACGGATCGACCATCCAGCTCGCCAGGTTGATGGTGGTCGGCAGTTGCAGGCTGTCGAGGTAAGTGGTCGGCGAGAAACCGCGAATCACTGTGTACCAGTCCGAACGATTGTTGGCGCCATAGCTCGACACGCCCGGGGTGTAACGCAACGCTTCGTTAACCGACTGCACGCCTTGCGCTTCCATTCGCTCGCGGGTGATGACCGAAATCGATTGCGGGGTTTCGTGGATCGGCGTGCCGGTCTTGGTCGCGCTGATGCTGTTCTGCGCGACGTAGCCGTCAACCGGCCCGAACGGTCCATCGACCACTTCCGGCGCACTGATCGACAGACTGTCGAGTTGCACCTGGCCGGCCCCCGACGGCAATGCCTGCAAGCGGTAAGTCGAACCGACCTGCACGGCTTCCAGACCGCTGCCACTGAGCAGCCGCGCCAGCGCCATTTCCAGGGTGTAGCGACCGTTCAGGCCCGGGGTCTGCTTGCCACGGGTCAGCGCCGGATCGAACGCCTGCGCCACCCCAGCCTGCTCGGCCAACGTACTCAGAGCCACGCTCAGGTCACCGGCCGGCACCGCGAAGGTTTGCACGCGGCTCTGGGCGACACTGGCGTCGTCAGCGACCGCCGGCAGCGCGGCACCGGCGAGAAAGATCGGAAACAGCGCGGCAGCGAGTGGATGCAGCCGGACAACGGGGCGGGTCATGGGTGGATTCCTGGAAGTTGTTTTGGTTTCTCAGGCCATGACGGGTGAGTTCGGGAAAGGGACAGTGGACCGTTGATTTATTTTTTCAGACCACCGAAATTCACTGTAGGAGTGAGCCTGCTCGCGATGGCGGCGTGTCAGTGAAATTGATCTCGACTGACATGACGCCATCGCGAGCAGGCGCACGCCTGCAGGTTTTGTATCGGGTTCAGGATTCGGGTTTGATCAACACCAGCCAATCGGTAAAACGCTGCACGCGGATCGGCAGGTTGGTCTGCAAGGCCGCCAGCGCCGCGTTGCTGTCACCGAGCGGAAACGAACCCGACACTCGCAGTCCGGCCAGCGCCTGCCGATCAAAATGCATGACGCCCGAGCGATATCGCGCCAGCTCATCAAGCACTTCCACCAACGGACGGTCGTCAACCTTGAGCACGCCGCGTGTCCAGCTCGCCGGGTCGCTATGGCCCAGTGACGTCGGGCTGTCGACATGGTCGGCAAACACCGTGGCCTGCTGACCGGCCGCGACACGCACAGCGTTCTCCGGATGCTCGACCGGGCGTGCGGCAATCGCCGATTCCAGTACGGTAACCCGGGTCTGCCCGGCTTCGCGACGCACCAGAAACTGTGTGCCAAGTGCTGTCACGGTGCCGTGCTCGGTGCGCACCACGAATGGCCGCTGCGGGTCCTTCGCCACCTCGACCCACAGTTCGCCGCGCTTGAGATCGATCAGCCGTTGCTGGCCGTCGAAATGCAGGTCCACCGCCGAGTCGCTGTTGAGCTTCAAATGACTGTGATCGGCCAGCATCAAATCGCGCCGCTCGCCCACGGCAGTACGTTGGTCCGCCAGCCACACCGGCCCCTGCCGCACGCCTTGCCACGCCACGCTTGCGGCGATCAGCACAGCCAGGCACGTGCCGGTGCGGCGCAGGGTGCTGCCGCGTTTCGATGTCAGCACCCGGTCAAGGGTCTTGCGCGCGCGGCCCTTGGGCAAGCCGTCAAAACGCCCCCATAACAACGCCAGGCGTGACGCCGCCAGCGCATGACTCGGGTCGGCCTCACGCCATTGGGCGAATGCCTGACGCTGCTGCTCACTGGCCTCGCCGGAATGCAGCAGCGACAGCCATTGCGCCGCTGCGACCACCGTTTCATGACTCGGCTCCGACCCGCTGATCACGGCGCACCGCCATACAACGCGACATAGCAATGCACCATGACCTGAGCGATGTACTGCTTGATCATGCTTTTTGATACGCCGAGATGTTCGGCAATTTCGGCGTGGCTCCAGCCATCCAGACGATTGAGCAGAAACGCCCGGCGCGGTTTCTCCGCCAGACCTTCGAGCAGACGCGCGATGGATTCGAGCAATTCGATGATCTGATGGAAATCTTCCGGGCTGATCGCCGCCGCGTCTTCGCTTTCATGCGCGAGCACCGCCAGATACACCCGCTCCAGCTTGCGCCGGCGCTCGCCATCGATCAGCAGACGAATGGCCGTGGTCGTCAGGAAGGCCCGTGGCTCCTGCAAACGCTCGGGCTCGGCGAGAGTCAGCACGCGGATAAAGGTGTCCTGCGCCAGATCCGCCGCCCGTTGCGAACAACCAAGTTTTTTGCGCAGCCAGTTCTGCAACCAGCCGTGATGGTCGCTGTAAAGCAACGACAGCAACTGATTGCGCGGGGATTGGGCGGAAGGAAAATCAGCGGGCACAGCGGCATCCTGGAGGGGGGCAACCTACATGAATGCGAATATATTTCATTTGGTAACAAGTGTCACTACGCACGAAAAACGCTAGCGCACTTGCATGGGGTACTAGGGGTCAGGGCGTCATTCCGCTTTCTGATACTGCGCATCAGTGACCTGCTCCATCCAGTCCACCACCTTGCCATCGAGCACTTCGGCGATCGCTATATGGGTCATCGCGGTATTCGCCGCAGCGCCGTGCCAATGCTTGGCACCGGGAGCGATCCATACGGTATCGCCAGGGCGAATCTGCCGAACCGGCTGACCCCACTCCTGTACAAAACCGGCGCCGGCGGTGACGATCAACGTCTGCCCCAATGGATGGGTGTGCCACGCCGTGCGCGCGCCCGGCTCGAAGGTCACCGTGGCGCCGCTGACGCGGGCGGCATCGCTGCCCTTGAATGGCGCGTCGACACGCACCGTGCCGGTGAACCAGTCTGCCGGGCCCTTGGCCGAGGGCTGAGAACCGTTGGCGGTGACGATTACACGTGGGACCTGCGCAGTTGCAATTGAATTCATCACAAGACTCCAAAGTTGTACGAGAGCTCCTACAGGGAACTTGCGTCACTTTAACGAGCCAGACTCTTCAGATAATCGACTAGAATTCGAAAAAACTTATGCAGGACACTCATCAATGCTTCGAGAAAACGCCAGTGACCTGCTCGCCTTCCTCGCCGTGGCCCGCGAGCGCAGTTTCACCAAAGCCGCGGCCAGACTCGGCGTCTCGCAATCGGCGCTCAGCCATACCATCCGCGCCCTCGAAGCGCGCCTGGGCCTGCGCCTGCTGACCCGCACCACGCGCAGCGTCTCCCCGACCGAGGCCGGCGAACATCTGCTGCAGACCATCGGTCCGCGCTTCGAAGAGATCGAACTGGAACTGGCCGCCCTGAGCAACCTGCGCGAAACCCCGGCAGGCCGGATCCGTATCAGCGCCACCGACCATTCGCTGAACTGGCTGTTGCGTCCGGTGCTCAAGGAATTTCTGCCCAAGTACCCGGACATCTCCGTCGAGGTGTGCTGCGACTATGGCTTTGTCGACATCGCCGGGCAGGGCTTTGACGCCGGCGTGCGCCTGGGCGAAGACGTGGCACAAGGCATGATCGCCACCCGCATCGGCCCCGACATGCGCATGGCAGTGGTCGGCTCGCCGGCCTACTTCACCAAGCGTGAAAAGCCGCAAACGCCACGGGACCTGACCATCCACGCCTGCAACAACCTGCGCCTGCCGACCAACGGCGGGCTGTACACCTGGGAGTTCGAGAAGGACGGCGAAAGCCTCAAGGTGCGGGTATCCGGGCAGGTCACCCTGAACGGCGTCTACCCGCTGCTCGACGCCGCACTGGACGGTTTTGGTCTGAGCTACATCCCGGAAAACATCGTCGCTCCGTATCTCGCCGACGGGCGTCTGCTGCAAGTGCTGGCAGACTGGTGCCCGACCTTCGCCGGTTATCACCTGTACTACCCGAGCCGACGGCAGGCGGCGCCGGCGTTTGCGTTGTTGGTGGAGGTGCTGCGGTATCGCGGCTGAGTTCACCACAGCGCTTTGGTGTAGGTGATGAGGATCCGGGTTTCATCGGCATCGCGGCTGAACGACGAGCGATAAGTCGCATTGCGCAAACGCAAGGCAACGTCCTTGAACGTGCCGCTCTGGATCACGTACTTGACCTCGGTATTGCGTTCCCATTCCTGGCCGGTCTTGCCGGCCACTTGCGCATGATCGGCATCGATGTAGCGGCTCATGAAAGTCAGGCCGGGAATGCCCAAGCGCTCGAAATCGAAGTCATAACGCACTTGCCACGAGCGCTCCTTCGCTTCGGCGAAATCGCCGATCTGCGCATAGTTGACCAGGTAAGCATCGCTGCCTTCGACATAGGGAAACGCGCTGTCGCCGAGCATCGCCTGATAGCCGACGCTGACCTTGTGCCCGCCCGCGGCGTAACCGATCAGGCCGTTGAGCGACTGATTGCGGATCTTTCCGGCCTTGGCCGCGCCCTGGCTCTCGCTGGAGAAAAACCGCAGGTCGCTGCTCACCGTGCCGCCGGCCATGGGCCGCGTATCGGTGAAGCCGACGAAGTGTTGATCGTAGACATCGCTCAGCGACGCGTAGTGATAACTGACCTTGAGGTTGTCGTTCACCTGCCGATCCACGCCGACCAGATTCAGGTGCGCGCCCTGGGCATTGGTGACGAAGCGGTTGTTCTTGTTGTTCAGCGCAATCGGCTCGTAGCTGGTGTCATTGCGCCCCTTGACCCGATCCAGTTGCCCCGCCGTCAGCACCACACCCGGCAGATCCTGCGAGACCACCATCGCACCCCGAAACGACTGCGGCAGGATCATCCCGTCCTGCGGGCGCAGTGTCGGCAGGACCGGGATCAACGACCCGGCCTTCAGCTCGGTTTTGGCGATTTTGACCTTGGCCGTCACCCCCAATTTGCCGTACTCGCTGGCTGCGCGCCCATCGCTGCGCACCGGCAACAAACCGCTGCCGGCGCGATCGGGACTGGAATCCAGACGCACACCAACCATGCCCAGCAGGTCGACCCCAAACCCCACCAACCCCGGCGTATACCCGGACTCGAACTTGAGCATCAGGCCCTGTGCCCACTCCTCGCGTTTTGATTGCAGGGTTGATGGGCCGTCACGGAAATCCCGATTGAAGTAGACGTTGCGGGTTTCGAACGACGCATGAGAGTCGGCGAAAAAATCCGCGTGAGCTCCGTTGCTCAAACTTGCCAACAGCAATGCGCCGGCCAGGGTCGACAATCCATTGCGCATCCCCGAATGAATGAATGCAGTCACGGCGACACCTATGAAGTTGTTCGTAGAAGACTCAGGCAAACCCGTATCCCCCTGTGGGAGCGGGCTTGCTCGCGAAAGCGCTGTATCAGGCAATGAAGGTGCTGGATGCGCTGACGCCTTCGCGAGCAAGCCCGCTCCCACAGGGCAGATTCGCGGGTCAGAAAGACCGGGCGAGCATCGCGATCAGCCGCTCACCAAACAGCGTCAGGGCCACGCCCAGCAGCACCACCACTGCGCCCGCGATCTTGATCGATGCCGCCGGACGGACCACTGCGCCCAGCCAGCCGAAGTGATCGATCGCCACCGACGACAGCAACTGCCCGGCGATGACCAGCACCAGCAGATTCGCCAGACCGATACGCGGCGCCAGCCACACGGTGCAGAAAATCGCCCCGGCACCGAGCACGCCACCGACCAGACGCCAGCCGGGTTGCGCCGGGATCACACTCAAGGCATCGCCCAGACCACCGCGCATCCATGCCAGTGCACCCAGCACCAGCATGCCGCTGAGAAACGAGTAGAACGCCGCTGCCAGCGTGTTGCCGGTCATGGCCCCGGCCAACTGACTGTTAACCGCCGCTTGCACGGCAATCGCCACACCGGCCAGCAAGGCCAGCACAAAGGAAATCAGGATCATGACCGTGCACCTCTCAGTGGGCATGCAGCGGGGCGAAATGCTCCGCGAAAGGATCAGGGCTGTAACCGGCGGCATTGAACAGGTAGCTGCGCGACTCTTCCGTGGCCCGGTTCAGTTGTTCGCGATCCACGCCCAGCACCACACCGGCCTGTTTGCGGATGCGCCCGGCAATGATCACGGTGTCGATATCGCCACGTTCGGCGGCATGCACCACCGTGCCCAGCGCGTTGTTCGACGGGTAGACGCTGAGGTTGTCGGTGCGGATCAACACAATGTCGGCCTGCTTGCCCGGAGTGATGCTGCCGATGCGCGTCTCGAGTCCGGCACACGCCGCGCCATCAAGGGTGGCGGCTTTGAGCAGTTGCGCGGCGCTGACCAGTTCCGGCGCAGGCTGACCATGGAAACGCGCGCTGTGCGCCGCCGCCCGTTGCAGGTAAAACGCCACGCGCATTTCACCGAACATGTCGCCGCCGTAAGAGCTTTCGTTGTCGACGCTCAGGCCCGGATGCAGGCCGTGATCGACAGCTTTCTGCCAGGCGAACACGCCGTCTTCGAGCCCGTAGTGCGCGTCGGAGCGCGGGCAGACGTTCACCTTGACCCCGGCGTGGCGCAGGATCGACCAACCGTGATCCGGCAGGCAGGTGCAGTGGTTGAAAATATTGTCCGGGCCCAGCAGGCCCTCTTCGTGCAGCGCATCCAGCTCCGCCGCCATACCGGCGCCGAAGAATTCGGTGACGATATTCAGGCCCAATTCGCGGGCAACTGCCCATTGTTCGCGGTCGAGTTGCGCCATCATCGCCAGGGTCACCAGCGAGTCGGGCGAACCGGCGTACTTGTCTTTGATACGGCGCAGATCGCCCGGCCACTGCGTGGACTCCCACTCACCGGACAACGGCGCACCCGGCGCATGCACCGCGCGGATGCCGGCGTCGTGCAAAGCGTCGATGGCCGCATCGGAATGCGCGCCGCTGCGGGCGTTGTGTGAGTTATCGATGATGGTGGTGATGCCGGCGTTGATCGCACCCAGCGCCGTCAGCAGGTTGCCGACGTACATATCTTGCGGACGGTAGTATTTGGCAAAGGAAAAATGCGTGGCGTTGCAGTAGTCTTCAAGCGTCGGCGAGTTCGGGTTGATCCGGCGCAACTGACCTTCCCACGCGTGGCGATGGGTATCGACCATGCCGGGAATCACGATCATGCCTTTGGCATCGATGACTTCAGCGTCGTGAGCATTGAGTCCTACGCCGACCTCGACGATTTCCGTGCCACGAATCAGCACATCGCCTTCGATGAAATTGCCCAGGCGTTCGTCCTGGGTGACCAGGGTTCCGCCCTTGATCAGTAGCAAGCGTTGAGCATCGGGCAACGGTTTGAGCGCGGAAGTCAAAACATCGAAATGAGCATTGAAAGACATGGTGGGCTCCAGGGGGACGGTCGGCGCATTGGCCTGTAGCCGCATTGTCTGACCCGGAAGCTTTATTTAGAATGCCAAAACATCTACAAACATTGTGAAGCTGGGCATACATAATGCGCGACCAAGAGTTTGGCCATCTCAGGGCGTTTTTCGCCGTCGCCCGCGAGCGTAATTTCTCCCGAGCGGCGCAGGCACTGGGGGTTTCGCCATCGGCACTGAGCCAGACCATCAAGGGTCTGGAAGAGCGTCTGGGGGTACGCCTCCTCAATCGCACCACGCGCAGCGTGTCGACCACCGAGGCCGGGAGTAAATTGTTCGAACGCCTGGGCGAGATCTTTGCCGATCTGGACGCAGCGCTGGAACAACTCAACGACTACCGCGACACACCGGTCGGCACCCTGCGCATCTGCGCGCCGCAGGTAGCGATGCTGCACTTCATCCAACCGATCCTGCCGGCATTTCAAGCGACCTACCCGGACATCAAGCTCGAACTGACCACCGACGACAGCACCGCCGACATCGTTTCCCAAGGCTACGACGCGGCGATTCGTCTGGGTGAGTTCATCGAACAAGACATGGTCGCGCTCAAACTCAGCGAACCGCTGACGCAGATCGCCATCGCCTCGCCCGACTACCTGCAAGGCAAACGTCGCCCGCACGAGCCGGCCGACTTGCTGGATCACCGCTGCGTAAACTGGCGGCGCTCCGGGGAGTCCGGGCTGTACAAGTGGCGGTTTTTCCGCGATGGCATGCCGTTCGAATTGAGCGTGAAAGGTTCTCTGGTGGTCAGTGACTGCGCCGTTGCCATGCAATCGGCGCTGGATGGGCTGGGTATCACGGTATGGATCCGTGAGTGGATCAAGGACGAACTCGACAGCGGTGCACTGGTGGCGCTGCTGGAAGAGTGGTCGACACCCTTCCCCGCGTTCTACCTGTATTACCCGAGCAATCGCCAGATGTCGTCAGCGTTGCAAGCCTTTATCGGCGCCCTGCGCAAGGCGCACTAGGCGACGCTTGCCCCGCTCAGGTTCGGGCACTCTTCACGACCGCCATAGAACATGGCCTTGGCGCCAATCGTCAGCAACGACAGCAGCGCAAACAGCAACCCGCACCAGATCGTGCCCGGCAGGCCCCAGGTGTCGATAAACACCCCACCGATCCACGAACCGAGGGCGATCCCGGCATTGGCCGCCGACACATACAGGCTGGTGGCGAACGAATGCGCCTCGGGCGCGGCGCTGGTCAGCCACATCTGGGTGATGATCATGCCGCTGGTGTGAGTCGCGCCCCACAGCAGCACGATAAGCAACATCGAGCCCAGCGAAGCACTGCCGAACACCGCCAGAATCAGGTAGGCGATGCTCAACAGAATCGGAAACAGCAACGCAGTCGCCACCAGATGTGTGGCCAGTGCGCGCCCGGCCAACAGGTTGCCCAGCACCCCGCCGACACCGAAGATCACCAACAGGAAACTGATGGTTTCACCGTCCAGGCCGGTCTGGTTTTTCAGGTATTCGGCGGCGTAGCTGTACACCGCAAACTTGGTGGTGAACACCAGCACCGTGGCGATGATCGCCAGCCACACCGGCGGCTTTTTCAGGATCGACAGCTGACTTGCGAAGCTCTCCGGCGCAGCATTCTGCCGAGGCAGCCTGAGCAGCAATCCGAGCCCGGCGAGCAACGTCGCGACGGCGCAGAACAGAATCGACGCCTCATAAGAAAACCGCCCGGCGACCCATGCGGTAATCGGCACACCGAACACCAGTCCGAGGGTGGTACCGATGAAGGCGACCGTGGTCGCGTGGGTCGCACGCTCCCTGGGGTACAGCGAAATCGCCGCAGCAAACGCCGCCGAGAAAAACACCGGGTGCAACATCGCCGGAACAATGCGCAGCGCCATCAACGTCGAATAGTTCGGCGCATAGGCCGACAGCACGCTGCTGACGGAAAAACACAGCAGCGCACCGACCAGCACTTTCTTGCGGTCGAACCGCGAGAACACCAGCACCAGAAACGGCCCGGACAGCGCGACGATGAACGCGAACAGGCTCATCAGCAAACCGGCCTGGGCGACACTGACACCGAAACGCTCGACGATCAGCGGCAGAATGCCGACCACGCCGAGTTCCAGGGTGTACAGCCCGAACAGGCCCAGAATGATGAAGGGCATGACGGACATGGGATGGGGGGAACGGTTCATAGACTCTCATCAAAAAAAAAGAAAAATTACCCAGACAACACGGCCCCTTGTAGGAGTGAGCCTGCTCGCGATGGCGGTGTGTCATTCGGCATCATCGGTGACTGATTCAACGCCATCGCGAGCAGGCTCACTCCTACAGGTGGTTTCAGGCCTTGTTGAAATCGACCACAACCTTGCCGAACGCCCCGCGATTGAGATGGGCGAACGCTTCAGTCACCTGATCGAAGGCATAGGTCGCATCGATCACCGGTTTGATCCCGTGGTGATCGATCATCCGCACCATGTCCTCCAGCGCCCGACGCGGGCCGACGGCCACCGCAACGATTGAAGCGCGGCTGCCGAGCAGCGGCATGATCGGCGTGCGCAACTCGTCAGAATCGAGCAGGCCGATGATCGACACCCGACCTCCAGGCACCACTGCCTGCAGAGAGCGCCCGAGGTTGTCGCCGCCGGCCATCTCCAGAATGTGATCGGCGCCGCGCCCGTCGGTCAGTTCCAGCACAGCGGTGTGCCAGTCCGGTGTGGTGCTGCGGTTGATGCCATGAGTGGCGCCCAGGGCGATGGCCTGGGCGATCTTGTCGTCGCTGCTGCTGGTGACGATGACGTTGGCGCCACTGGCCGCCGCCAGTTGCACGGCAAACAGCGAAACCCCGCCAGTGCCTTGCACCACCACGGTTTGCCCGGCGTGCAGATGACCCAGTTCGATCAACGCCATCCACGCAGTCAGTGCGGCAATCGGCAGTGTGCTGGCCTCGACTGCACTGAGGGTTTTCGGCGCGCGCACGCACCAGTCGGCCGGCGTGGCAACGTACTGCGCCAACATGCCGGGAATCGGCCCACCCTGGGTCGGCATCTCGGCCCAGGTTTTCGGATTGCCGTCGATCCAGTTGGTAATGTAGGTGGAGATGACTTTGTCGCCACTCTGAAAGCGCGTGACGCCCTCGCCGACCGCGACCACGGTACCGGCCATGTCCGAGGCTGGCGTGAAGGGGAATTTCAACGCCGCGGTCATGCCGTTTTCCGCGACTTGGGTATCACGGTAATTAAGCGAAACCGCATCGATCTTGACCAGGATTTCTCCGGCTTTCGGGGTTGGTCGCGGGGCCTGGACCTGGCTGAGGTTGGCGAGGCCAAACGCGGAAATTTCCCAGCGCTGCATAATGTCGGACATGGCGATAATCTCGGTAGAGGACTGTGGCGCCGATGATAGAAGCCATGCCCCCGGCTGATTAAGTGGGTCGCCACTCCGTTATATACGGACGTTTTGTTCCGCAATGACTAAGGTAAATTGAACCCCACCGGTGAAATCGAGAATCGTGATGGACAGCCTTAATGCGTTGAATGTGTTTGTGTCGGTGGCGGAAACTCGCAGCTTTGTCGCCAGTGGGCGCCTGCTTGGCGTGTCGGCTTCGGCAATTGGCAAAAGCATCGTGCGCCTGGAAGAACGCTTTGGCGTGCGCCTGTTCAATCGCAGCACGCGCAGCATCACGCTGACCGAGGACGGCACGCGGTTTCTCGAACGCAGTTTGCGCATCCTTGCCGAGATCGAAGCAGCGGAAATGGAGTTTTCCCAGACCAACGCCGCCCCGCGCGGGCGTCTGAAGATCAGTTTGCCGCTGGTGGGCGAGCCGTTTTTACCGGTGCTGGCACGGTTCAAGAAAACCTACCCGACGGTGGATCTCGACCTGACGTTCGATGACCGCCGGGTCGATGTGATCGAGGAAGGCTACGACGCGGTGTTGCGGGCCGGAGATGTCCCGGATTCCAGCCTGACCTCGCGCCTGATCGGTAGCTACCGGATGATTCTGGTGGGGGCGCCGCTCTACTTTCAGGCCCATGGCGTACCGCAGCAAGCCACCGATCTGCTCAGTCATTCGTGTATTCAGTTTCGCTTTCCCAACACCGGCAAGCTGCAGGTCTGGCCGTTGCGCGAAGCCGGCCAGGAAGTCGATCTGCAAGTGCCGACCTCGATGGTCTGCAACAACCTCGAAGCGCGGATCTGCTTTGCCCTGCAAGGCCTGGGCATCGCCTATCTACCGGACTTCTGCGTCAGCGAGGCCTTGGCCGATGGGCGCTTGCAACGGATTTTGCCCGACTGCGCAGAGACAGGCGTCTACCGGATCATGTGGCCCTCGGGCAAGCATCCACAGCTGAAACTGCGGGTGTTCATCGACTTCCTCAAGGAGCATCTGTTTCCGCAGCAGACGCCGGCTTAGCCAATCAACGCTATCAACTGATACCGCTGCGCATCGGTCAACATCGGCCCGAACCCGGCGCCGGCGTTGTCGGCCATATAGCGCGGATTGCCGGTGCCGGGGATCACGCAAGTCACCGCCGGATGCGAAAGCAGATATTTCAGCGCCAGTTGCGGCCAACTGTTGACCTGCACATCCGACACCCAACCCGGCAGCGGCTTGCCCTTGAGCCGTGTCAGCAAGCCGCCGCCACCGAACGGCCGATTACAGATCACCGCCACCCCGCGCTCGCGGCACAACGGCAGAATGCGTTTCTCCACACCACGGTCATCGAGGGCGTAGTTGATTTGCAGGAAATCCAGTTGTTCGGCCCCGAGCACTGCCTCGACTTCTTCATAGGCCGACGGCGTGTAATGGGTGATGCCGATGTAGCGAATGCGTCCCTGCGCTTTCCATTCGCGCAGGGTCGGCAGATGGCTTTGCCAGTCCAGCAGGTTGTGGATCTGCATCAGGTCGATGCGTTCGGTGCGCAGCAGGCTGAAGGATTGCTCCATCTGCGCGATGCCCTCCTTGCGCCCGCGGGTCCACACCTTGGTCGCCAGAAATGCCGGCGAGCGTGGTTCGTGGATCGACAACAGCTCGCCAGTGGTTTGCTCGGCGCGGCCATACATCGGCGAGCTGTCGATCAGCGTGCCGCCCTTTTTGAACAGTTCATCGAGCACCGCCGGCAGTTGTTTATAGACGGGGTCGCCGGGCGCAACATCGAAGCCGCGGTACGTGCCCAGGCCCACCATTGGCAACAGCTCGGAGCTTGAAGGGATGGCGCGGGTCTGCATGGTCTGGTCTCCTGCCGTGCTGGGCGAAGTGGCCGGCGGCGGCGTGGCGGTGGCCAACGCCCGGTCAAAGGTGAAGACCGCCGAAACCCCGGCAGCCAGTTTGAGCAACCGGCGCCGGGAGCAACCCTCAGTGTGGCTCATGCTGGTTCCCCTGCTGCGTGAAGCTGTTGAACGTTGTGTGCGACGGCTGCCCGTCCACTGCGCTGGACTACACTGCGACAGCGAACACCCGCGCCCGGTTAAAGTTAGTCGAATGTCCAGAAAACTGATGTCACTCGTCGCCTTGCTCATCGCCCTCTACCTGCTGCTGTGCGGGGCGCTGTTCGTATTTCAGCGTTCGCTGATCTATTTCCCCCAGCCTGACAGCGCCGTCGCCACGACGGATTCGCGGTTGAAACTGACGATGCCGGATGCCGATGTGTGGGTAGCCACGCGCGCACATGTCGGGCCGAAGGCACTGATCTACTTTGGCGGCAATGCCGAGGACGTGTCGCGCAATCTGCCGTCGTTCAGCGAGGCCTTTCCCGACTACGCGATGTTTTTGCTGAACTATCGGGGTTTCGGTGGCAGCAGCGGCTCGCCCTCGGAGGAAGCGATCGCCGAAGATGCGTTGGCGCTGTTCGATCAGGTGTACGCCAGCCATCCGCAGATTGCCGTGATCGGCCGCAGCCTGGGTTCGGGGGTGGCGGTGCGCCTGGCGAGTCAGCGCCCGGCGAAACAACTGATTCTGGTGACGCCGTACAACAGCCTTGAAGACATCGCCGTCCGCCAATATCCGTGGATGCCGGTGAAGTGGCTGCTGAAGGATCGCTTCGAGTCGGGCCGCTATGCCGCGCACATTCGCGTGCCGACGTTGCTGTTGGCGGCCAGCGATGACGAGGTGATACCACGGGACAGCACGCAGCGACTGCTACAGAGTTTCCCCAAAGGCGTGGCGACGCTGCGGGTGGTACCGGATGCGGGGCACAACTCGATCTCCGAGCGGGCGCAGTATCTGCAGTGGATGGAGGATGTGCTTGATCGCTGATAGCCGGTTATTGCGTTGTCTGGACTGGCCCCTTCGCGAGCAAGCCCGCTCCCACAGTGGTTCAGCGTCAACCGGACAAAATGTGGGAGCGGGCTTGCTCGCGAAGAGGCCAGAAGAGACTGAAATCGAGATCTTCGCCGGATCTCAAACGAGCAATCCTGCGCTCTTCAGCAGCTCATGCAATCCCTTTGGAACCAATGGCGCGTGCTCGCTGAAACTTGAGCTGTCATGCCAGCGGATGGTGAAGGGAGCCCCGTCACTTTCATGGCCATGGATTTGTGCAAGTTCATACGCGTCAGGATCAGCAAACGTCGCATCGTAGACCTGGACAATTTCATGCCCCGGTTTGCCGTTGTAGACGAACAGACTTTCAAGTGTGCCGAGCAGTCGTAAGTCGGTCACGGACAGGCCCAGCTCCTCCTGTACTTCACGCACGACAGCCTCCGCACTGGTCTCGCCGAACTCGATACCACCGCCAACAGGCCGAAAACAGATTTGCTGGCTGACCGGGTCACGAAATTCATTAACCAGAATTTTGCCGTTATGGTGAAAAACACAGATTGCGAGCGGGCGAATACGTCGTTCGGCCATAGGATGAAGTCCATTTACGGATGTGAGGCGCGGAATTTAACCACGATTCGCGCTGCACATCGGTGGACGTCTATTGCAACAGGCCACCTCAGACCGGAGAAATCGTCGCAAGCATTCCGATCAGAATGGTCAACGTCAGAAACCCACCCAGGAAAATCGCCATCTTGTTCATGCTGCTCTCCTCAATACTGAGCTGGCGGTGCACCGGGCGCTTCGGGATGAAGGACTGCCGCGGGTGACCGAACTGCCGGGCTATTCTGAGCGTCTGACTGAACCGGTTACAGAGGCAGATCCAACAGAAAAATACGGATCAGATGCCCATCTGATCCGCTCCGGCCATGGTCTGGTATTCAGATCGACGCACAACGGTCCCTGATCCGCCGCTTTGAACTAGAGTGAGTGCCGTCGCGCGAAGAACAACAACAATCCCAGGAGTGGTCAATGTCCGAACTGAACCTGCACCCCAACGCCGCCGAATCCCTGAAGCACTGGCACGAGATGATCCGCACCGGCAACCTCAAGCCCTTGCCCGAACTGCTCGATCCGAACGCGGTATTCCGCTCGCCGATGGCCCACTCGCCCTACCCCGGCGCGCAAGTGGTGACGATGATCCTCAACACCGTGTTCAACGTCTTTGAAGATTTCAAATACCACCGCGAACTGGCGACTGCCGATGGTTTGAATGTGGTGCTGGAGTTCAGTGCGAAGGTGGGCACGAAAGAACTGAAAGGCATCGACATGATTCGCTTTGATGAGAGCGGGAAAATTGTCGAGTTCGAGGTGATGGTGCGGCCGTTGAGCGGGTTGCAGGCGCTGGGGGAAGAGATGGGGCGGCGGCTTGGCGCCTATCTGGCAAAAGCGAAACCTGTGTAGGAGCTGCCGAAGGGGGGTTGTGGCATAAAAAAGCCCACTGACCGTTACCGGTGCAGTGGGCTTTTGCGTATCTGGCGTCTAGTTACAGAGCCATGTCACGTGCAGCATTTACCTTCGGCGCCGCAGCTTTTTCAGCAGCAGGTGCGGCCGGAGCAGCAGCCTGACCAATCACCGGAGGCGTCGGCAGTTCGAGGATTTTGGCGGTGTACGCCCACTCTTGTGCCACTTTGGCCGGATCGCTGTTCAGCTGGGTGCCGTAGCTTGGCACGATCTGGTGCAGCTTGGCTTGCCACTCAGGGGTGGCGACTTTGTCTTTGAAGACTTTCTGCAGCACGCTCAGCATGATCGGTGCAGCGGTAGACGCGCCTGGCGATGCGCCCAGCAGGCCGGCGATGGAGCCGTCTTGTGCAGCAACGATTTCGGTGCCCAGTTTCAGCACGCCGCCAGCGGCTTCATCACGCTTGATGATTTGCACGCGTTGGCCGGCTTGCCACAGGCGCCAGTCTTCGGCTTTGGCGTTCGGGAAGTATTCCTTCAGCGCGTTCATGCGGTCTTCATCCGACAGCATCAGTTGACCGGCCAGGTACTCGACCAGCGGGTATTCCTTGATGCCGACCTTGGTCATAGGCCAGATGTTGTGGGTGGTGGTGCTAGTCAGCAGGTCCAGGTACGAGCCTTCTTTGAGGAACTTGGTGCTGAAGGTCGCGAATGGGCCAAACAGGATGACGCGCTTGCCGTCCAGAACACGGGTGTCCAGGTGCGGAACCGACATCGGCGGTGCGCCAACCGAAGCTTTACCGTAGGCCTTGGCCAGGTGCTGCTCGGCGATGGCCGGGTTATCGGTCACCAGGAACGAGCCGCCGACCGGGAAGCCAGCGTATTCCTTGGCTTCAGGAATGCCCGACTTCTGCAGCAGATGCAGAGCGCCGCCACCGGCGCCGATGAACACGAACTTGGCGTCGGTTTCGGTCTTGGTGCCGTCTTTCAGGTTTTTGTAGCTGACGCGCCAGGTGCCGTCGGCGTTCTTGGTGATGTCTTCGACTTCACTCGACAGCTTCAGATCGAAGTTAGGCTTGGTCTGCAGGTAACCGGCGAACTGGCGGGTGATTTCGCCGAAGTTCATGTCGGTACCCAGCGGGCTCCAGGTGGCCGCGATTTTCTGGTTCGGGTCACGCCCTTCCATCATCAGCGGAACCCACTTCTTGATCACAGCCGGGTCTTCGGAGTACTGCATGCCGGCGAACAGCGGGCTCGCTTGCAGGGCTTCGTAGCGCTTTTTCAGGAACTTGATGTTGTCATCGCCCCACACGAAGCTCATGTGCGGAGTGGTGTTGATGAACGAGCGAGGGTTCTTCAGAACGCCTTGCTGAACCTGCCAGGCCCAGAACTGACGGGACACCTGGAACGCTTCGTTGATCTCGACGGCTTTCGGGATCGTTACGTTGCCTTTGTCGTCTTCCGGGGTGTAGTTCAGCTCAGCCAGGGCGGAGTGACCGGTACCGGCGTTGTTCCAGCCGTTGGAGCTTTCCAGGGCGACGCCGTCCAGGCGCTCGACCATTTCCATCGACCAGCTTGGCTCCAGCTCATTGATCCACACACCCAGGGTGGTGCTCATGATGCCGCCGCCGATCAGCAGTACATCTACTTTCTTCGCTTCTGCAGCATTGGCGGAAGACATCCCCATCGCCAAAGCCAGCCCCAGCAAGGCCGTGTTCACTTTCTTAAACATCTGTTGCACCTATGATAAAACGCCTTCCGCCCGCCGCTGTTGTACGTGTGGGAGCCTTTTTCGCGACACTCAGGCCAGGGTCGCGAGCACCTTCACACTGCAATTTTGACGGGTGGGCACACAAGGCCGACGGACTGCATCGACCTCAGTTAATGTCCCTTCTGAACTGACTTCTTATCATTATTGGCTTCAGCTACTTGAGCGACAGGGATTCCGTCAGCCCGCCCAAGGGCAGGCAAACTGAATTAGGTCAAACCAAGTTGGCGCGAAGAATATCACGTCAGGGCAAACCCGCGCGTCTGTTCCCGACTTGAGAGTCTTTTTCCGCTCTGGGCTTTATCGGCCGGCCTGGGCGGAACATGACCCTGCGGCCGCTCTGGCTGAAGTCTTTCAGCGATTCGCGCAGGGCTGGCAGGCAAATCGGGTCTACAGTTAATAGCAGGTGCCTTGCTCACCAGGCGCTCACTGAGTCCTGTGCTTCGATGGAACTCCCTCCTTTCGCACACCTCTCACGCTATGTAGTACTTCCCTTTTGCTTCGCGCTTGTGGAGGAACACCGTCATGCGCAAGTTATTGCTCGTTTCGTCGTTAATCTTATGCCTGCCATTCGGCTCGGCCATGGCCCGTGTGGATGCCAAGGACGTCGCTACCTCGGCCGGGGTATCCGCTTCGCTTTATTCAACCTTCAAGGACCACAAGATGGTCATCCCCGCCCGTGACGACCTGACGGCATTTGTCGCCAGCGACGGTGCGATCCGAGGGGTCTATCTGGAGTCTGTATTGCAACAGGTGCGGCAGGACAATCCCGGCATCAACGCCAGTGATGAAGAGCTGGCCAACGCGATACTGGCGCATTACGAAGGCCTGAATCAGTAACAGCCCCGTACAGTACCGCCGATGGATGGGAACTGAGCGACCATGGGCAAATTGGCCAAACGGCCTCTATGATGGAGGCCATGACGACTCCTTTGCCCATTCGCTCGCCCTGTCCACCCGGCGCCTGTATTTGCGGGCGCGATCCGTTGCTGGAAACGCCCGGCGCGGATATGCGCATCTTGCTGCTGACCCGGCAGGAAGAAAAGCGCCTGCTCGAACGTTTGGAAAACCTGCAGAGTCTGGCCGATCTCGAACGCCTGCAGCGCAAGATGTTCGAGCAGTTGGGCATTCGCGTGGACGTCGCACCGGGCTTCAATGAGGTGCGCACCATGCGCGGCATTGCAATCGTCATCGACGAACTGCCCGGCCTGTGCCGCAAAACCCGGCAAGCAATCCCGGCGGCGATCCGCCGAGGTCTGGAAAATCGACCGGAAATTGCTTTCGAGCTACTCAACGCTCATGACTTGCTGCGCGACGCCTGATTACTTTTTCAGGCCCAGCCGTTTGCGCATGTCTGCGGTGATGCTCTGGCGGGTTTTCTTCAGGTCTGCCCACGGCTCGTCACCGACCTCCGCCAGGCGCTGGTGGACGTTGCTCACGTTCCACTGATCGGCCCCCTTCAGCTCGGCCACCTCTTCGCGATAAATCGGCACCGATACCGGCAAGCCTTCACGGGTGCGCGCGGCGTAAGCGCAGATCGTCGTCGCGCCAAGACCGTTACGCAGATAGTCGATGAAGATCCGTCCAACCCGATTCTTCGGCCCCGAAACCGCAGAAAACCGTTCAGGCAACAGCTTGGCCATATGGCTGACGATCGCATGGCTGAAGTCCTTGACCTCATCCCAGCCAAGTTTGCGCGTCAACGGCACCACCAGGTGAATGCCCTTGCCGCCGCTGGTCTTGAGGAACGCCTTGAGTCCCAGTTCATCGAGTACGGTCAGGGTCAGTGCCGTGGCTTCCACCATGCTTTTCCATGGCAATGCCGGGTCGGGGTCGAGATCGAGGACAAACCGGTCAGGCTTGTCCAGATCGACCGTGGTGGCGTTCCAGGTGTGCAACTCGACCGTGCTCATCTGCACCGCGCCGATCAACGCTTCGGCGTTGTTGATCAGCATCACCGGCTGGCCAGTGACGTCCTTGTCCAGCGTGGTGATGCCGGGAATCGCCAGATGCTCGGCGTTTTTCTGGAAGAACAGCTCGCCGGCGATGCCGTCCGGCGCCCGCACCAGCGCGACCGGGCGATCCTTGAGCTGCGGCAGAATCCACTCGGCGACGCTGGCGTAATACTCGGCCAGTTGCATCTTGGTGGTGCCGCTGACCGCATCGATCACCCGATCCGGGTGAGTGATACGCACCTTGCCGCTGGCGAGGCCAAGCTGTGATGGCGCCGGTTCGGCTTTCTTTGACTCAGCCGCTTTGTTTGATTCGCTAGCTTTCTTTGACGCGGCAGCTTTTTTCGCAGGGGTGGCTTTCGCTGAAGTTTTCACGGGTTTCGCTCGCTCCTCGGTAATCGCCTTGGCCGGTTTGTCATTGCGCAGACCATGGAACACGGCGTGGCGTACCGAGCCGTCCTTGGTCATTTCAGCGAACGCCACTTCTGCCAACAGATTCGGTTTGAGCCAATGCACGCCTTTGGCTTCGAAGCCGCTCGGCGGATTGACCACCGCCGCCTTCTTCACCTGCAACGGTTTGAGCTGGGCGAGGATGCTTTTCAGCGTGGTTTCGTTGAACCCGGTGCCGACCTTGCCGGCATAGCGCAACTCGCCGCTGTCGCGATCATGCAGGCCCAGCAGCAACGCGCCGAACGCACTGCGCGAACCTTTCGGATCGGTGTAGCCGACGACCACGAATTCCTGCCGATGCTTGCATTTGAGCTTGATCCAGTCACTGCTGCGCCGCGACACGTAAGGCGAGCCGAGGCGTTTGCCGATCAACCCTTCCATCTGCATCTGGCAGGCGCTGTTGAGCAGTGCGTCCGCCGTTTCGTCGAAGGCTTCGGAGAAGCGCAGCAACGGCTGTTCATGCCCACCGAGCACCGTGGACAACGCGGCGCGGCGCTCCTCGACCGGCACTTCGCGCAGGTCGACACCGTTGAGGTACGGCATGTCAAACAGGTAGTACATGATGCTGGCGCTGCGCCCGGCTTCGAAGGCGTTTTGCAGCGCCTGAAAGTCCGGTACACCGCGCTCGTTGGTGACCACCACTTCGCCGTCCAGCCATGCGGATTCAAGGCCAAGCTCAGCGAGGGCTTGCGCCTGTTGCGGCAGTTTGTGCGTCCAGTCGTGACCGTTGCGGGTGAACAGTTGCACCTGATCGTGATCGATGCGCGCCATGATCCGGTAGCCATCGAATTTGATCTCGTAGCTCCACTGCCCTTCGGGTGCGCTGTCGACCAGGGTCGCCAGTTCCGGCTTGAGTTGCGCCGGCAGTTTGGCCTTGCGTGCTCCGGTGAGTGTTCCGGACGCCGCTTTGCGAGGTTTGCCCGCAGACTTTTTCACAGGTTTGGCTTGCTCGGCGGCGAGCCTCGGTTTGCTGATCAGGGTACGCTCGCTGAGCACACTGTCCGGCTCTGCACTGAGCACGTCATAGTCGTCTTGCGGGCGGGCGGCGCTGTCCTGATGTTTGATCAGAAACCAGTTTTCCTTCTTGCCCGGCATGTGCGTGCGCACCAGATTCCAGATGCCGGACAGCTTTTCGCCTTGCAGTTCGAACTTGAGTTTGCCCTTGGCGTAGGCCTTGGCCGGATCCTCCAGCGGAATCCACACGCCGCGATCCCAGACGATCACATCGCCCGCGCCATAATGCCCCTCGGGAATGCTGCCCTCGAACGTCGCGTAATCCAGCGGATGGTCTTCGACGTGCACCGCCAGGCGCTTGACCTTTGGATCGAGCGACGGCCCCTTCGGCACCGCCCAGCTCTTCAGCGCGCCATCGAGTTCCAGGCGAAAGTCGTAATGCAGGTGCGAAGCGTCGTGCTTCTGAATGCAGAACTGCAGCGCATGGTCACTGGCCTTGCTGCGGCCACGGCGTTTGACGGCGGCGGGCTCGGACGTCGCCGAAAAATCGCGCATGCGGTTGTAGTCGTCGAGGTTTCGGGTCATGGCGCACCTGCCTTGTGTCAGCCAATGCGGGTCACGGTCAGCGCGACCACCGCGATCCGGTCCACTCGCTGGTAACCGGGGTTCAACAACTCTTCACCGAACACGTCCGGGTCCAGTTCGCGATAGGTCCAGGCGAATCGCGTCGAATCCAGGCGCGGCACCACGGTGTCGAAAAACGGATCGCGGCCATCGACCATGGCCACGCCGGTGTACAGCAGCAACGAGCCACCGGGGGCCAGCCGATTGAGCGCCTGCTCGACGATACGCAGCGACAATCCGGCGCCGAGCGAGCCACCGCCATGCCGATAGGCACGCCCGGCCGGGTCGGCCATGTACGGCGGGTTGGCGACAATCAGGTCGAAGCTGCCTTCGGTGCCCTGCAACACATCGCTGGCCTGCACCTCGACATTGGCGACCTCGGCCAATGCCGCGTTGATCGCGGTCAGGCGCAGCGCGGCGGGGTTGATGTCCACCGCCAGCACTTGCGCTTCACGCCGGGCGCGGGCAATCAGAATCGCCCCGACACCGGCACCGCAGCCGATGTCCACGGCACGCTGGATCGGCGCAAAACTCTGCTGCAGATGCGCGTGAATCAGTTGCGCAAAACGATAGGTGTCGGGACCGAAAAATACCGAGTCGGCGGCGTCGGTGGGAAAGCCCGAATGCACGAACAGCAAGTCATCCAGACTCGACCAGCGCACCCGGCTCTTCAAGCGGCCGTCGTAGACGTCAATCACTTGCGCATCCTGCAATTGCCGTTGTTCGTCGGCAGACAACAGCCCCGGCTCGAACGGGCGCGACCAGCCGAAGACGTCGCGCAGGGTGTCGGCGACCTGCCCTTCGTCACGCTGGTTGACGCGCTGATGAGTCAAGGGCGTCGGCGTGACGAAACGGTAGCCGTCAGCCTGCAAGCGCCGGCCGAGTTGCAGCAGTGTCAGGTCGTTGGCGGACAGTTGTTCTTCCTGATTCATGGGGATTTCCTTAGCGCAGACTGGATTTGAGTTCGATGAAGCGACGTGTCGCCAGCAGACCCGCCGGGTGCGCGTGCCGGGCCGGTGACAACCATGGGATCAGCGTCGCCATTTGCGCGTGACCGTCCTGACCTTGCAGCGCAGATGTCAGGCGCTGCACATCGGGATCGTGTTCGGGCACGGCGGCGTCCGGGGTGGCGACCTGACGAGTGCGTCTTGGCGCCTGGGCTTTCTCGGACGGCGTCCAGTCGCCGGCAATCCAGTCGTGCAGCAGCTGCTTTTCATAAGGGCTGAACACGCCGAACATCGCCGCACCGTCACCATCGATCAACTGCCAGAAACGGCTGGCCTGCGGGTCTTGATTGCGTTTGATCCAGCCTTTGTCCTGCATCGCCTGAAGGAATCCGGGCAATTGCTCGGGGGTGGCCAGCCACTGATTGACGGTTTTGCCTTCGAAGCGGCAGTAGTCGGAATGCATGTGCTGACCGAACGGACGTTTGCGCTCGAGCATCGCCAGCACTTCCTGTTCAAGGTTGAAACCTTCGATGATCGCACGGCTGCCCTGTCCCAGGTCATTGAGTCGATAGCCCAAAGACACCCGGCGCAAGAATTCGCCACGATCAGCTTCCAGTGGCAGCAGGTCGAGCACCGACTGCACGGCTTTTTGCGCATGACCGGTGCTGGCGTTGTCGATGGTCACGTGGAGGGTGAAGTAGTACGGATCGATGCCCAGCTCGCTGAGTTCATAGGCACTGATCAGCAAGTGCAGCGGCAATTGTTCGTAGCCGAGGTTGTAGCCGATCACCTCGGGCAGAAAGCTTTCGCCACAGGCGCCGAGCGCCAGTTGCAGCGCGCCTTGCAGATAGCGTTCGTCAGCGATGGCGCTGGCGTCCTGCAAACCATGCTCAGCGAGCAGTTTGCGATAGATCACCACATGATTCTGCGCAGGATTGCCGTCGCCGAGTTCTTCCAGATAGGTACACAGCAACCCGTCGAAACGCGGGTCGCGCCACTGCGGCAACAAACCGTACAACCACGCGCCATCCACCAGTTTGGTCGGCGCCACGGCTTGCAGAAAATACAGCGCATGGGCCTTGTTGCTGAAGAACTGGCGCGGCCCGCCAGCCTTGCGCTGTTGCAGGTAGTCGGCGTATTGCCGGGCAACGTCGGTGCAATGTCGGGCGACCCAGGCCTGCCAGGCAGACGGATCCTGCGGCAATTCCTCGGGTAGCAGCGCGGCACGCTGCAACTGCTCGGCGAGAAAATCCTGCGCAAGATTTTCAGGCTGATCCTCGAGCAGCAGTGCCTCATAAATACGCCGCAATTCACCGTTGGCAGTGATGGGCTGGTGCTGCGCACTCGGCGCATGCAGAGGGGTCAGGGCAGTCATGTCAGTGTTCTCGCTCGGTTGGCCGGTCAGGGCGTTGTTTCACGCCTCTACAGCAGCAGAGCAACCGTTACGGAGAAAAATTCAATCGACATGAAAATTGCCCTGACGGACGGCGAAGCCTAATTGATGTGCTCTCCGTCTGCCGATCGAAAACCCCTTAGGTTCAGACTACTCGTTGCACCTCTGCAAAAATCTCTGTGATCGGCCGATGCCGCTGGCGTTTTTGCATCTGTCGCACCTGATCACTCAGTCGCAGCAACTCCTCACTCGGCTTGGCCCATTGATCTTCCGGCAGCGGCTCCGACCACTCGCGCATGACCTCAGGCAGGGTTTGCTTGCCGATTCTTCCGAGGCGGCGCACTTCCCATTCGACGAGGCGGTTGGGAATCGTCCATAGGGTCATGACGTGATACAGGTACCAAAAGAAGCCGGACAGCCGCGTGCGTGAGCCGTCGCGAATCTGCTGGTGCATGCGTGCGCGGGCGTTGTGGAAGGTGTGCAGGCCTTCGTGGGGCGGGTCGTCGGGGCCTTGCAGGTCTTGTAGATCCTGAATCGATTTGAGGTCGTTGACCTCGTATTCCATGTAGCCGCGAATGGCTTCCCAATGGCTGATGGCGAGGGGCAGCGCGGCGCAGGGGAATTCGAGGCTGGTGAGGGTTTCGCCGTGGTAGAAGCCGATGCCCATGCCGTATTGGCGGTGGATGCCGTATTGGGTCGCGCCCTGGGCTTCGATGATCCAGGCGGAAAGGGATTCCCATGGGACGAAGACAGGTTCGGTGGCACCTTCGGGCATGAAGCAGACTTCGCGGCGTTGGCGGTTGAAGCGGGTTGGGATGAGGGTGGCGCGTTTTTTGTGGTTGTGGTGCCAGACGCTGAGGCCGATAAGGAGCATTAAACATCCCACCAGGAATGAAACCCCTTTGCCTTCATTGAAAAGCCCTTCTATTGCGTGAGAAACGTCATCCCACCCCATCCCGAACAAAAAGAACAGGAAGCCGCCGATTAGCGGAAATAAGAACGCCGCCGAGAAGGCAACGCTTAGTGGTCCACCCAAAATGACTTGCCATGAAAACACCTGCGGTGATCCCAACCCAAAATCCATGTACACATCATTCAACTCTCCGATATGCGGGCCGTAGGGTGGCATTAGTGTTGGTAATGGCAGTGGAGAGAGATAAGTAATTTTTCCGCTCGGAAACGGCTCGATATCGCCTGCTTTTCTGGGTTGTTCAAGCTGCGGTATACCTAATGGCTCGACGAGATTATTCGGCATGATCGGCCCGCTCTAAAAACTGAGTTTCGACAAGCAAAATCGGTGGTTTTTCTTTGACCAACTCAGGAACAATCACTGAAAAGTGACCATCGCCTCTCGGATCCAGATGGATCACGCGAGTTCGCGACGCCCACTCGCCTTTGTCGTTCAATTCTTGAATGCAAACTGCCAGTTCCAGAGTTTCCTTGGCTGGAGTGAACTCAGAGTCGGGATCCACCGGATACTGAAGACAGAGCACCAATTTTTCAGGGGTGGACTCGACGATGCGTAGGCTACTGACGACCTCATCACTGATGACCTCTTTGCGTTCTCGTGGCGTTCCTTGGCTGTGTAAGGGCAGGGAAATACGGTGAGCGCCGATGCCTAAACGATGTGTCGACTTACCGCCAAGAGGAGGCAGCAGATCATTCAGCGTCAGTCTGGGCAGCACCAGATGGATATCGCTGGGTTTGGCTTTAAACAGCAGGTTTTTCAGCCAGGAATCGTACGGGTTAGGCCCCAGTTGCGCGTAAGGTGCATGGATCAGAAAGGCTAGATAGCTTTGATAGTCATGCAGTGAGTGATCGCCGCGCATCTCGTCATCCCTGCTCCAAGGAGTAATTTTCAGCCATTTATCGTGAACACTGAGGTTGTAGCGGTTATATAGCCAAGTACCACTGAGTTCCAAAACGGTGAACAGCGCACCCGCCAGATTGAAGCGAAAAAACACGGTTGAAAGGCGTGTACCGGCGGCGGCCCAGGCAGCAGTTCGCGCGGCCTTGTTCGGAGCAGTCAATACAGTGAAAGTGGCGTGAACGGTATGACTTAATCCATACGCGTTAACCGTTACCATGCCGCCAGCGCCTAATGTGGCCAGCGCGGCGGCACCTTGAGCCGAGTGGTCTCCACTGCGAATCGCCTGCTGCCAATTTTTGTACTGGTTGTTAAGACTGATCGCTGATGACACTAATCCGAAACCATAGTTGAAAGCGCCCAGCCCAATATGCAATTTCCCCATTTGCACATGGACGTGCTGCAAGGCATGGGGTTGAAGCGCAGCAACAAGCGCAGTACTACGAGCTTTCATTGCTGTATCAGCAAGACTTTGAGCCGCCGTGAACCCCGCCGCCCCAGTACTTGCCAATGCACCGTAAAGTGGTGCCCACGTGCGCTTATTTTTGGTTCTTCACGGATTACCGGGAAAGACGCTCTTGATCTTCATGAAAAAGAATTCGCTATCCCGGTAACCGTACGCCATCCGCTTGATGACCTTTATTCGATTGTTTATTCCTTCCAACTGACCGGTGTGCATCGGCCAGCGAACCCGGCTCACGATGCCCCGCCAGTAACCCTTTAGCCGTGTGGCGAACTGGATCAGAGCTGGAATTTCGCTTTCATGCGCATGGCGCAGCCATTGCTTCCAGGCCGCTCGCCAACCCCAGGCAGTACTCGGAGTCCAGAGTGTTTTGAGTTCAGCCTTCATCAAATAGACCGTCATCAACGCTTGGTTGGCCGCCAGCAGATCCTCCAGGCGGACCTGTTGTTCCGGCGTTTTCAAGTTCTGCGGATTGCGCAGCAACAGCCATCGCGCCTGCTTGATAACCTTGCGGGCCGGCTTGTCGTGACGCAACCGGTTAGCCTCGTCGACGCGAACCCGATCAATCACCTCTCGGCCATATTTGGCCACCACATGGAAGAGGTCGTAGACCACTCGCGCGTTGGGACAGTGCTGACGAACCTCCAGGTCAAAAGCGGTGTTCATGTCCATCGCCACCGCTTCGATGCGAGCGCAACCCTCTGGCCCCAATTCTTCGAAGAAAGGCCTGACCGCTGCTCGGCTGCGGCCTTCACCGATCCACAGCACGCGGCGTGTATCCGCATCCAGCACCACGCTGGCGTAACGATGACCTTTGAACAGGGCGAATTCGTCCATCACCAGACGTCGCGGTTGCGCCTTTGGCAAAACGCTCAACGCCGCTTGCAAGGCTCGACGCTCCAGCAACCGAACGGTGTCCCAATGCAACCCGAACAGTTGAGCCACATGCAGTGTGGGGAGGCGTTCGCAGGCCTGAATGACCGCCTCGGCCAAACGCCGCGTCATGCGGGCATAGCGGTCCAGCCAACTGACGGCCTCCATACGTTTACCACAGTCACGACAGACAACACGCCTGAGCAACACGCTGAGGCGCACCGCACGGCCGAGAATCGGTAAATCGCGGACGGTTCGCTCGCAATACTCATGCGTGGTTGAACAGGTTTTTTGGCAGCCGCTACAGGAAGGGAATCGGGTGGCGTGGGGAATCAGGTCGATCTGAAGCGCGTCGCCATCAGGCTTGATCGTGACAACAGAAAAGCCCTCCCAAAAAGGAAGGAAAGTATTAATATCGCGCATAAGAACGCCGGTTTGTTAGATGTGTTTGCTCGCACGAACATCATCAATCAAATCGGCGTTCTTGTTTCTGTGTTTCCCGGGATTCCGTGAAGAACCTTATTTTTGGCTTGTTTAGTCAGTTCTTTAATAGCCCCCACCAAGTTCACCACCTGCACCAAAACCACCACCAACCCCATCCCTTCCGTCTTCACCAGACTGGTCCTGGACAGCCCTCCGATCCCCAACCGAATATTCCCCAACAAACTCCGCAACTCCCCCTGCTGTGCCGGAGGAAACATCACTGTCACCCCCGCTCTTGCAGGCGTGGCGCCGTACAACCGGGCCGAGCGATCCGGTAGCTCTTCAATCGGGCTCAACGCCGCCGCCAGCCGTCCTTCCACCTGGGTCAGTTGCGCCCGCACCCGCACAATCTCTTCCTGCAACTCCACCGCCCTTGGCGTCTTGTGGCCCGGGCGATTTTTGTTGTGGGTGAGCTGGTTGCGTTCGCGGTTGAGGGTTTTCAGGTATTCACGTTCGCGCAGCAGCTCTTTGATCACGGTTTGCAGCGCGGCCTGTTCTGTGGGGCTGGCGACGGTGAAGGTCACGCCGCTGGTTTTTGCCGCGTCGAAGAGGCGCAGGCGCAGTGCTTTGGGCAGGCGCTGGAACAGTTCATCGAGGTCGGGGATTTTCTCGCCCGCAAGGTCGAAACCTTCCAGCGCCCGGTCAAGGCCCAGGTTCAGTGCCGGGCTGTAGGTGTCCTGCACGGCAGCCGCGACAACACGGGTGTGTTCGGGCATATCGTCGAGGGCCGGCAGTTGCGGTTGTTCGATCTTTTTCAGTTTGGCCAGCCAGTCCGGCAGGTTGTTGAACGTCGCCATACCGGCGTTGATCAGCGTCGAGTATTGCCCGCTCTGCTCCGATTGCAGGCGCAGCGGCAAGGTGTAGAAGGCGGTTCGGGTCAGTTCCGGGTGTTGCTCCACAAACCCGAGCATTTTCTCGCTGGCTTCGTCGCTGCGGCATAGATCCTTGAGGCAGGCGTACTCGGCGCTGAGCGCTTGATGAAGTTGCGCCGCCACTTGCGCGTCGTAGTACCAGGCGGCGCGGTGGAAGCGTCCGGCGAGCAGCAGTTGCGTGCGGTCGACGGTGATGCGTTCGAGCAGGCGATTCCAGCGGCCGAGATCGTCGCGCAGCAGGTTCAGTCGCTCGTCCATGGCCGGGCGGTCGATCAGGTCGTTGACCCCGCGTTTGCCGCTGAGCAGCGGGCCGTCGAGCACATCCTTGATGCGACGCTCCTGATCCTTGCCGAGGCTGAGCAGGATTTCCAGGTGCCGTTCGACAAAGTCCTCAGGGGCGACTGCAAGAAAGTACCGCCGCGTGTAAAAACGCCGATCCACCTCAGCCGTGGGCGCGGCACGGTTGGGTTGCATTTCGTCGTCGATCCCCTTGGCACGCAATTTTTGCAGCTCGGGCGGTGCCGGCGTATCGGGCTGGATATCCCCGCCCTTGTTCAGATAGTCGAGCAACGCCCGGCGCGTGTTCTCCCGATCCGGCTCGGGCAGTTGTTCCAGATCGGCAAACAGCGCCTTGGCCTGCGGTTGCTCACTGGCCTTGGCCAGACCGTCGAAGTCCTGATCACTGAGCTGACTCAAGGACTCGATGTAACTGGCCAGCAGGTAATCGCGCGCGTTGTTGCCACTGCTGCTCCATTCATCGACCCAACCGACCACAGTGTCCTGATACTCGGCCAGGTCGCGCATCACCCCCAGATCGTCGTCGACCAGCAGAAACAATGTGTCGTCCTGATAGGGCCCGCGTACCCGGCCGAGAAATTCGCCGATGTGTGCCGCGCGAAAACGCTGCGGCTGCTCCCACAGATAAGGTTCGCGTTCGTGCTCGGGGGCGTCGCTGACCTGCACGGTCGGCATGCGCGTGGCGTCACCTTCAGCGACAGGTTCCGCACCGGTCGCCACCTCCGCCAGCCACTGTCGGGTCTGGGCGACGGTCAGTAAATGCTCGCCGCCGGTCAGACAATGCACCGGCCCGAGATCGACCGCTTGCATGAAGTGGTCTCGCTCCTCGCGGCTGTCCAGCACCTGATGGCATTTGCCTGCCGTCCACTGCACTTCGGCGAAGGTCACGTACAGCGTGCTTTGGCGGGAGAAGATCAGCGCCGGACGCTCCTCGATGGCGGCGCGCTGAACCTCAGCCACCGTTTTGCCCTGATGCAAAAGCGCGGTGACGATGCCGTCGAGCATTCGGTACTCGTACAACTCGCCGCTGAGGCTGTCGATGATGTACAGCCAGCCGTCGCGCAAGCGGCGAATTCCCAGCGGGCGGGCGGTCAGGGTGTACGGCAACTTCAATTCCGTGCTCGGATCGAACGCCCTTTCCACCAGACCGTAGCTCAACGGCAGCAACTGCACGTGGGTTTGCTGTAGCGGGCAGCTGTCGAGGGAGCCGAAGGGTTTCTTGGAGGCTGCGGCGGCGTCGAGGATGGCCGGGTGTTGCTTCATGGCCGCCACCTACTGATGGCACCTTTGATTGCGACGGGATAGGCCGCGGTAGGCATTCACATGTCCTCGTGTCTTTTCAGACACAGGACTTTGCATGGGTCAGCAGATTGCTGCAGTCGGGCGAATCGCTTTTGTGTGTAGGACGTATCTGGGAAGCCGAATCAGAAGGCGATGACAGTCACAGAGAGAATGGCAGGCTGGCCTGTTATCGCAGAGTAGCCTGCCGACGTTCGGGATTATTGGCCTTTGCTTCAGACCTGACCCTTGGCCTGTTGCTCCAGATGCACCTGCAATTGCGGATCGATCTGCAGCGCCGCAGCCAGTTCATCCAGGTAGGTGCGTTCGGCGTCTTGCTGGTCGTCCACCAGGATCACGCTGACCAGGTACATTTCGGCGGCCGTCGCCGGGTCGCCTTTGGCCGCCTGCGCGACTTCGTTCGCATCCAGCGGTTTGGCAACTTCAGCGTTAAACCATTGCTGCAATTCTGGATCGTCGGTGTGTTTGCCAATCTCTTCATCGATCATCTGCCGTTCCCGGTCATCGATCTCACCATCAGCCTTGGCTGCCGCGATCAGCGCCCGCAGCACAGCATGCCCGTGTTCCTCAACTTCGGGCCCGGCCAGCAGGTTCGCGGTTGGTGGAATCTGCTGTGGTGCGGCCGATGCCTGGCTGCGTTGCCAGGCCTGATACGCCTGGAACGCCATCATCCCCAGCGAGGCCAGTGCCGCATAATTGGTGCCGCCGGAACGACTTTGTGTACCGCCGCCACCGAGTGCCCCGCCCAACGCGCCGCCCAATCCACCGCCGCCACCGCCGCCACCGCCGCCAAGTAAGCCCCCAGCAATCCACCCAAACCGCCCAGCCCACCGGACTGCGCGCCACTGGCGCCGGTACTCGCGCCGCCGCCCAACAGGCCTCCGAGCAAGCCGCCCAGTCCACCCAGCCCACCGCCGGCCGAACCAGCACCTTGTTGTCCCGCCGAGGCCTGGCCTCGCAGCAGTTGTTCGAGCAAATCGCTGGTGTTCATGATCTCGTCCTCAGGCATTGGCAATAACTGCGTCAGGCAACGATAGACCGCCGACGCCGGCGCGCCAGCACCGTTTGGCTGACACCGGCTGCCGTCGGCGGATTTCGCCGAGGTATTTTTTGTGCGGCCAGCTAAGATTCAAAGGTGATGAACCTTATCCCGGCCTGACCGGTCGATAGCTGCAACCCGACCCGGTTTGCCGGCGCCCTTTGCCAAAGGGTGATAACCGGCTTGCTTCATTTATCTGGAGAACGCCCCTGTGATATCGACCGTACACATCGCCAGGCTCAAAGCATGGGGCGCCCATGGTTTTACCGCGACCGGCGTGGTCACTGCATTTCTGGCGACCCTCGCCCTGCTGGAGAACCAGCCGACCCATTGCCTGATGTGGCTGGGCGTGGCATTGATCGTCGACGGCCTCGACGGGGCGCTCGCACGCAAGGTCAACGTGCAATCGGTGCTGCCGAGTTTCGATGGTTCGATCCTCGATTTGGTGATCGACTACCTGACCTACGTGTTCATCCCGGCCTTGTTCATCTATCGCTACATTCCCCTGCCCGACTACACCTTTCTGCTGAGCGTGTCGCTGATTCTGGTGTCGTCGCTGTTCTGTTTCTGCAACGTCAACATGAAGAGCAAGGACAACTATTTCGTCGGCTTCCCCGCCGCGTGGAACGTGGTTGCCCTGTGCCTGTACATCATCAATCCGGGGCCGTGGATCACCTTTTTGACCATCATCGGTCTGGCGCTGTTGACCGTCACCCGCATGAAATTCCTCCACCCGTTCCGCGTGCGCCGGTTCATGCCGATCAACATCGCGGTCACGGCGATCTGGCTGCTGTGCAGCCTGTCGCTGGTGCTCAATCACCCGGTGATCAATCCGCTGGTGATGGGTTTGTGGCTGCTGGCGTCGGCGTACTTCCTGGGGATCTGCATCTGGCGTACGGCGCTGGAGTGGGTTGATGGGGCGCATTTGAAATAGCGCCATACCTGCCAAACACCATTCCCCTGTAGGAGTGAGCCTGCTCGCGATGGCGGTGTGTCAGTCGGATATTTTTCTACTGACACACCGCCATCGCGAGCAGGCTCACTCCTACAAAGGTTTCATTGATCTTTCAGCGTTTGGTGATGACCACCTCCAGATACTCGCTCGGCACCACCAGCGATCGCTCTCCCACCCGGTTCGAGCGGTTGAGCAGGTCCGCCAGGTCACTCTCCAGCGCCTGCCCGCTTTCCGGCGGCAGTGCCGCAAAGGCCTTGTGCACCGGCCCGTACCAGTGGCGAAAAATGTCGATGAAATGCGCCGCCGAGCGATAGCGGAAGTTGAACGTGCGCCGCGTGACCTGCAGCAGGAACTGGCGCTCATCGAAGTGGCTGTGCAACCACGCTTCGGTGCCCCAGTTCGACGGCGGCTGGGCCACGGCGGGCGGCGGCACGTGGCGGCCGAGGACTTTGAACATCTGGCCGACAAAGCCTTCCGGCGTCCAGTTCGCCAGGCCGATCCGCCCGCCCCGTCGGCAGACCCGCGCCAATTCCGCAGCCGCGGTGGCCTGATCCGGGGCGAACATCACGCCGAACGTCGAGAGCACCGCGTCGTAACTCTCGTCGGCGAACGGCAATGCTTCGGCATCGGCGACCTGAAAAATCACATCAAGATGCTCGGCCCGCGCCCGATCCTGTCCACGCTCCAGCAGCGCCGCGACATAGTCGGTCGAGGTCACCTGACAACCGCGCCGCGCCGCCGCCAGAGTCGCATTGCCATTGCCGGCGGCGACATCCAGCACCTCCTCATCGCAGCGCAAGTCGCAGGCCTCGGCGAGGTTTTCGCCGACGATCTGCAAGGTGGTGCCGATCACCGCATAATCGCCGCTGGCCCAGGCGACTTTCTGGCGCTCTTTCAGGCCCGTCAGATCAATGGGGGTACTCATCAATCGTGCTCCGCTGCAGGTTGGGGGGACTGGCCCACTCACCCCACTATCGCGCCGAGGGTCAACGGCGTCCCAGTCAATCGTCCGAAGAGCCGCTAAAACAGTGGCCGGGCCGATGAGTGGCGGGATTTTGTAAAGCCCTCGAAACACTGGTGGGATTGCCACGACCGTGCTGGAGCGCTTTCGGGCCTGGGACAACGATCAATGGCTGATGGTGCGCGACCTGTGAACGGGCCGCGACTGGCGCTAAACGGCGGAATGGAGCATCACAAATCCCCTGTGGGAGCGGGCTTGCTCGCGAATGCGGTGTGTCAGCTAGCCGATTAGTTGACTGATACAACGCCTTCGCGAGCAAGCCCGCTCCCACAGGGGGATTGTGTGTGCCACAAACGCTGCATCTTGCTCCAGCCCGGCTAGACTGATTCATTACCCGGTCGAGGGGGAATGCAGGACGGAGTCAGCTGTGCCCTGCCCACTTCTGTGACCACTGCCCTGCGGCCCATGCCTCGACATCGTTTTGCCACCGGACGGTGATCCTGTATCAGGAGCACTCGTGATGGACGAATCAAGGCTCAATGCATTCATGGGCAAACTGGTCAACGACATGGGCGGCGCCGCAATGCTGGCGAACGTGATCGTTGGCGAAGAACTCGGGCTGTACCGGGCAATGGCCGACAGTCAGCCGATTACCCCGCAAGCCCTCGCCGAAAAAACCACCTGCAACCCGCGCCTGGTGCGCGAATGGCTCAGCGCCCACGCCGCGTCCGGCTATATGGAACACCACGATGGTCAGTTCCGTCTGCCGGAAGAGCAGGCGCTGGCCCTGGCTGTCGAAGACTCGCCGGTGTATGTCGCCGGCGGACTCGGTGTGGTGGCGTCGTTCTTCCACGACAAGGACAAACTGGTCAAAGCCATGCGCGGCAACGGCGCCCTGCCCTGGGGCGATCACCACCCCTGCATGTTCAGCGGCACCGAACGCTTCTTTCGCCCCGGCTACAAAGGTCACCTGATCGCGGAATGGCTGCCGGCGCTGGAAGGCGTGATCGCCAAACTTGAAGACGGCGCCAAAGTCGCCGACATCGGCTGCGGCCACGGCGCCTCGACGGTGATCATGGCGCAGGCGTTTCCCAACTCGCAATTCGTCGGCTTTGACTTCCACGCGCCGTCGATCACCGTCGCCACCCAGCGCGCCGAAGAAGGTGGCGTCAGCAGCCGGGCGAAATTCCTCCAGAGCACTGCCAAAAGTTACCCCGGCAGCGACTACGACCTGATCTGCTACTTCGACTGCCTGCATGACATGGGCGACCCGGTCGGCGCTGCGCGGCATGCGTTTAAATCGTTGAAGGATGACGGCACGGTGCTGCTGGTCGAGCCGTTTGCCAACGATGCACTGGACGACAACATCAACCCGGTTGGACGACTGTTTTACGCGGCCTCGACCTTTATCTGCACGCCGAATTCGCTGTCGCAGGAAGTCGGCCTGGGGCTGGGTGCGCAGGCCGGTGAAATGCGCTTGCGCAAGGTGTTTGCCGAGGCCGGGTTCAAGCATTTCCGCCGGGCGACGCAGACGCCGTTCAATCTGATTCTGGAGGCGCGCAAATAGATCACCGCTATCACCTGTGGCGAGGGAGCTTGCTCCCGTCGGGTTGCGAAGCGACCGCAACAACAGGCCTGCTGCGCAGTCCAGCGGGAGCAAGCTCCCTCGCCACAAGATTAATGCTAACCTGCGGGCATCGTCCTCCCCGGAGTGCTGACCATGCTCGACAGCCCGACCCGCGAACACCTCGATACCTTGCACCAGGCCATGGCCGATGGCGATTTCCTGGTGCTGACCGGCGCCGGTATCAGCACGCCGTCGGGCATCCCGGATTACCGCGACAGCGAAGGAGTGCGTCGAGGCCGGCAGCCGATGATGTATCAGGAATTTCTCGCCGCCCCGGAATCCCGTCGTCGCTACTGGGCGCGGGCCATGCTTGGCTGGCCGCGGGTGCGTCAGGCGCGACCGAATGCGGCGCATGCAGCACTGGCCGAGTTGCAGCGCCAGGGACTGATCAGCGCCTTGATCACGCAGAACGTCGACACCCTGCACGATCAGGCCGGCAGTCAGGACGTGATCGAACTGCACGGCAGTCTGCACCGGGTGTTGTGCCTGGATTGCGGCCAGCGCAGCGCGCGTGACGACATTCAGCAGCGGATGGTCGAGCAGAATCCGTATCTGGCCGGGGTCGACGCGGTGCAGGCGCCGGACGGCGATACCCTGCTCGACCCGGCCTTCGAAGCACGCTTCCAGACACCGCAGTGCCCGTATTGCGCCGGTGAACGGATGAAGCCGGACGTGGTGTTTTTCGGCGAGAACGTGGCGCAACCGACAGCGGCGCGAGCCATGGCGGCGGCAGAGAATGCTGCGGGATTGCTGGTGGTGGGTTCGTCGCTGATGGCGTATTCGGCGTTTCGTCTGTGCCGGGTGATTGCTGATCGGGGCAAGCCGTTGCTGGCGATCAATCTGGGCAAGACCCGCGCCGATGATCTGCTGGATCTGAAGATCGAGGCGTCATGCGAGCAACTGCTGCCGCTGCTGGTGCAACGCTTGACTTCCTGAATGCCGAAAATCCCCTGTAGGAGCTGCCGAAGGCTGCGATCTTTTGACTTTGTTTTTTTAAAAGCAAGATCAAAAGATCGCAGCCTTCGGCAGCTCCTACAGGGATGGGATCGCAGTTCAGGGTTCAGTGTTCAGTGTTCGGCTTTGAGGATGTCGAACAGTGCCTGCGCCGCTGCCGACAGTTCATTTCCCGGTTCCGTGAGTACACCAATCGCCCGTTCTACCGAGTCATTCAAGGTCAGGCAACACGCACCCAGCTCCTGCATCTGCTCGGCACACAACGCCGGTACCGCACTGACTCCCAGCCCGCTGGCGACCATGCGCCCGACCGTTGCCAGTTGATGGCTTTCGAATTCCACCGGCAGTTTCAGACCCCGGGCCTGCAAGTGTTCTTCGAGCATCACCCGTACCGTCGACGGCCGTTGCAGGGTGATGAACGGTTCCTGCAGCAAGGTCTGCCAGTCGATTTCGCCAAGCCCGGCCAGCGCTGAATCCTGTGGCACCACGGCGACAAAGCGGTCCATGTACAGCGGGGTAAACGTCAGTGAGGTGTTCTGCATCGGCTCGAACGCCACGCCCAGCTCCACCTGCCGGTCGCGGACCATTTCCAGCACTTGCTCGTTGATCACGTCGTTGACCGTGACATTGACGTTCGGATAGCGCGCGCGGAACGTCTTGAGGATCGGCGGCAGCAGGTTGCCGGCAAACGATGGCATCGCCGCCAGCGTCACCCGTCCGCGTTGCAGGCTGAAGCGCTGGCGCATTTCGTCTTCGGCGTTGTCCCAGTCGGCGATCAGGCGCCGGGCCAGCGGCAGCAGCGATTCGCCCTCGGCAGTCAGCGCCACGTTGCGCGTGTTGCGGCTGAACAGCCGCCCACCCAGCCCCTCTTCCAGCGCCTTGATGGTCAGGCTCAGTGCCGATTGCGACAGGTGCAGGCGCTCACAGGCCACAGCGAAGCTCAGGCTCTGGGCCACGGCGAGGAAGGCGCGGATCTGTTTGATGGTCATACTGGATACCTTACCGTTTCAACGTCGTACCTACTGTAGGAGCTGCCGAAGGCTGCGATCTTTTGATCTTGATCTTAAAAAACAAAATCAAAAGATCGCAGCCTGCGGCAGCTCCTACAGGGATAGCGTCAACTATTGAGCTTTATCAATCAATCAACCTTAAAAATCAACTTAACAAATATATCCCTCAGCGAGACACTCCAGTCATTCGGCTAGCCAGCCGCCCGACAAACAATAAAAGAGGTGCATATGGCAGGTTTCGACAAGCGCGTGAGTTCCTACGAGGAAGCTCTGGCGGGTCTGGAAGACGGCATGACCGTGATCGCCGGCGGCTTCGGCCTGTGCGGCATCCCGGAAAACCTGATCGCCGAGATCAAGCGCAAGGGCACCCGCGACCTCACCGTGGTTTCCAACAACTGCGGCGTCGATGGTTTCGGCCTCGGTGTGCTGCTGACCGACCGCCAGATCAGCAAGGTGATCGCCTCCTACGTCGGCGAAAACAAACTGTTCGAAGAGCAACTGCTCAAGGGCGACATCGAAGTCATCCTGACCCCGCAAGGCACCCTCGCCGAGAAAATGCGCGCAGGCGGCGCCGGCATCCCGGCCTTCTTCACCGCCACCGGCGTCGGCACCCCGGTCGCCGAAGGCAAGGAAGTGCGCGAGTTCAACGGGCGCAAATACCTGATGGAAGAGTCCATCACCGGCGACTTCGCCATCGTCAAAGGCTGGAAAGCCGACCATTTCGGTAACGTCATCTACCGCCACACTGCGCAGAACTTCAACCCGCTGGCCGCCACCGCCGGCAAGATCACTGTGGTTGAAGTCGAAGAAATCGTCGAGCCCGGCGAGCTGGATCCGTCGCAGATCCACACCCCCGGCGTCTACGTCGACCGGGTCATTTGCGGCACGTTCGAAAAGCGCATCGAACAGCGCACCATCCGCAAATAATTCAGGCTGACGGAGAATAAAAACATGGCACTTACCCGCGAACAAATGGCTCAGCGCGTCGCCCGCGAAATGCAGGACGGCTACTACGTCAACCTCGGCATCGGCATTCCGACCCTGGTCGCCAACTACATTCCCGAAGGCATGGAAGTCATGCTGCAATCGGAAAACGGCCTGCTCGGCATGGGGCCTTTTCCGACTGAAGACACCATCGATGCCGACATGATCAACGCCGGCAAACAGACCGTGACCGCGCGCATCGGTGCATCGATTTTCAACTCCGCCGAATCCTTCGCGATGATCCGCGGTGGGCATGTCGACCTGACCGTGCTCGGCGCGTTCGAAGTCGACGTCGAAGGCAACATCGCTTCGTGGATGATTCCCGGCAAACTGGTCAAGGGCATGGGCGGCGCGATGGATCTGGTGGCTGGCGCCGACAACATCATCGTGATCATGACCCACGCGTCCAAGGACGGTGAGTCCAAACTGTTGGCCAAGTGCAGCCTGCCGCTGACCGGCGCCGGCTGCATCAAGCGCGTACTGACCGACCTCGCCTATCTGGAAATCGAAAATGGCGCTTTTGTCCTCAAGGAACGCGCACCTGGCGTCAGCGTCGAGGAAATCGTCGCCAAAACCGCTGGTAAACTGATCGTCCCGGATCACGTACCGGAAATGCAGTTCGCTGCCCAGTGAGGAATTCGAAAATGCAAGAAGTCGTAATTGTTGCCGCCACCCGCACCGCGATCGGCAGTTTCCAGGGTTCGCTGGCCAGCGTGTCCGCGGTGGATCTGGGCGCTGCGGTGATTCGCCAGTTGCTCGAACAGACAGGCCTGGACGGTGCGCAGGTCGATGAAGTGATCATGGGTCAGGTGCTGACTGCCGGCGCCGGCCAGAACCCGGCGCGTCAGGCCGCGATCAAGGCCGGCCTGCCCCACGCCGTGCCGGCCATGACCCTGAACAAGGTTTGCGGCTCGGGCCTGAAAGCCCTGCACCTGGGCGCGCAGGCGATCCGTTGCGGCGATGCCGAGGTGATCATCGCCGGTGGTCAGGAGAACATGAGCCTGTCCAACTACGTGATGCCGGGCGCACGCACCGGTCTGCGCATGGGGCATGCGCAAATCGTCGACACCATGATCAGCGATGGTCTGTGGGATGCGTTCAACGATTACCACATGGGCATCACCGCCGAAAATCTGGTCGATAAATACGACATCAGCCGCGAGCAGCAGGACGCCTTCGCCGCCGCTTCGCAGCGCAAAGCGGCGGCGGCCATCGAGGCCGGGCGCTTTGTCGATGAGATCACGCCGATCCTGATCCCACAGCGCAAAGGTGACCCGGTAGCGTTCAAGGTCGACGAACAACCACGCGGCGACACCACCGCCGAATCGCTGGCGAAACTGCGTCCGGCGTTCAAGAAGGACGGCAGTGTCACCGCCGGCAACGCTTCGTCGCTGAACGACGGCGCCGCTGCGGTGATCCTGATGAGCGCCGAGAAAGCCAAGGCCCTGGGCCTGCCGGTGCTGGCAAAAATCGCCGCGTACGCCAACGCCGGTGTAGACCCGGCGATCATGGGCATCGGCCCGGTCTCGGCCACTCGCCGCTGCCTGGACAAGGCGGGCTGGAACATCGGCCAACTCGACCTTATCGAAGCCAACGAAGCTTTTGCTGCGCAATCGCTGGCAGTGGCCAAGGATCTGCAATGGGATCTGGACAAGGTCAACGTCAACGGCGGCGCCATCGCCCTCGGTCACCCGATCGGTGCGTCGGGTTGCCGGGTGCTGGTGACACTGCTGCACGAAATGATCAAGCGTGATGCGAAGAAAGGTCTGGCGACCCTGTGCATCGGCGGTGGTCAGGGTGTAGCGCTGGCGCTGGAACGCGCTTAACCCAAGAGTTCACAGCGCGCGGTGGATCCACGACATCCGCTGCTCGCTGGCAACAAAAACCCGGTGCGACTTGCGTTGCACCGGGTGTTTTTTTGTCCTTTGAAATTTGCAGTGAATGTTCCTCCCTCTTCGCGAGCAAGCCCGCTCCCACAGGGGAATGCATTCCAAGGTGGGAGCGGGCTTGCTCGCGAAGGGGCCAGCTCAGGCAACAGAAAAATCAGACTTACACCGCCATCTGCAAGATCAACCAGGCATTCGCCCCACTGATCACCGCAAACAGCCCCCAAGCCAGCACCCGGGTCGGCAGTCTATTTACAAACGGCCCCATCAGCTGTTTGTCGCTGGTCATGCGAATCAGCGGGTACAGCGCAAATGGCAGTTGCAGGCTGAGCACCACCTGACTCAACACCAGCAACTTGCCCACCGCGTTATCCCCCATCAGCCACACGCCGAGGAACGCCGGGATCAGTGCCAGTCCGCGAGTGATCAAACGCCGCTGCCAGCAGGGAATCCGCAGGTTCAGATAACCCTCCATGATCACCTGTCCGGCGATGGTCCCGGTGAACGTCGAACTCTGCCCCGACGCCAGCAATGCGACGCCGAACAGCACACTGGCCAGCGCGCCGCCGACCAGCGGGTCGAGCAGGTGGTAGGCGTCCTGGATGTCGACCACGTCGGAATGCCCTGACTGGTGAAACGCAGCCGCCGCCAGTATCAGAATCGCCGCGTTGACCAGCAGCGCCAGTGCCAATGAACCGATGGTGTCGATGCGTGCCAGGTTCACCGCGTCCTGCTTGCTTGCCAGGTCCTGGCCGATCATCCGCGTCTGCACGATCGAGGTGTGCAGGTAGAGGTTGTGCGGCATTACCGTGGCGCCGAGGATGCCGATCGCCAGATACAGCGGTGCGGCATCGCTGATCGCCGAAAGCGACGGTTTGAAGCCAGCGAACACGTCTGGCCAGTAGGGTTTGATCAGTACCAGTTCAACGAAGAAACACACGCCGATGGTCGCCACCAGCACCAGCATGATCGCCTCCAGCCGACGGAAGCCACGGTTCTGCAGGGCCAGTACCAGCAGCGTGTCGAAGGCCGTCAGGGCGATGCCGAAAGTCAGCGAACAGCCGAGCAACAAGTGGAATGCCAGGGCGCAACCGAGCACTTCGGCCAGATCGGTGGCGATGATCGAGATTTCCGCCAGCACCCATTGCAGGCGTGCGGCCGGCGTGCTGTAGCGCTCGCGGGACAGCTGCGCCAGATCGCGACCGGTGGCAATCCCCAGGCGCGAACACAGGCACTGCACAACCATCCCCGCCAGACTCGCCAGCAGCACCACAAACAGCAAACTGTAACCAAAACGCGAACCGGCCTCGATGGCTGTCGCCCAGTTGCCCGGGTCCATGTAGCCGATCGACACCAGCAATCCGGGCCCGGCAAAACGCAGCGCACGTTTGAAAAACGAGGCGCGGGGATCGACTTCCACACTGCCGGCCACTTCCGGCGGGCAGAACGGCGCAGTGGCAATTTTGGGTAAGCTGAATTTCACGCACACATCCAGAAACAAGTCGGAAAGTCGCAGCTTAGACGTTTCAGTTGAACCCTTGAAGAGCAAAAGATCGCAGCCTTCGGCAGCTCCTACATTGGAATGCGTTGCACTGTAGGAGCTGCCGAAGGCTGCGATCTTTTGATCTTAACGACTCACACCCAATAACTGCTGACGCAACTCGGGGTTACGGGTACGCGGATCAAGCCAAATGTTGAAAAACGCCCGGGCAAACTGCGGATCATCGATTTCATGCTGCAACTGCTGACCGACAAAAAACCGTGCGCCCTGCCCCGGCAGATACACGCCTGTAATCCGTGTGCCAGCCTGCACATCGACGAACGATTGCTGCATTTGCCCTTGCCACGCGGCCAGTTGTGCCGGACTGACTCCCGAGCCGGCCAGCCGTTTGATTTCATCGACGCTGGCCTGTACCAGATCATCGCGCGAGATCTTGCGCCGGTAGATCAGCTCCAGAGCGAAGGGTTGTTCGGTCGACAACGGGCGTGCCGCGCTCCACAACCGAGCGTTGTAGACGTCGAAACCGAACACACTGAAATCCCCGGTGCCGATGATTTGCGCGCCGGGCACGGCGTCCTGCCAATTGGCCCAGATCGGGGTGAGTAACAACGCCCACAAGCCGATGCCACAGCACCCACGCAGCAACTTTGATGGTTTGCTCATCGCGGTATCGACTCCGGTAAACCCTGATCTTCAGAGCATAGCGGATATCACCCGCAGACTTTGTATACAAAAACTGTCGATCAATGCGCCAATCGGTTACCTTGGCCACTTCCTTCCCCGAGGCCTCCCGCGTGCTGATTCTCAAATTACTGCTGATCCCCGGATTTCTCCTGCTGATTTCCCTCGCCGGCAAGCGCTGGGGGCCGAGCGTGGCCGGTTGGCTGTCGGGGTTGCCGGTGGTGGTCGGGCCGATTCTGTTTTTCCTCGCCATCGAACAGGGGCCGCAGTTTGCTGCGCAATCGGCGGTCGCGGCGCTGTCAGCGATGTTCGCCATGATCGCCTTCTGCATCACCTACGCGCAGGTGGCGCAGCGGGCGAACTGGCCGTGGGCGTTGACGGTTTCGCTGTCGGTTTGGGCGGGACTGGCGCTGGTGTTGTCGCTGATTCCGCCGTCGCTGCCGTTCTCGATCGCTGCGGCGGCGATTGCCCTGTTGGCAGCGCCGCACCTGTTTCCCGTCGTGCAACCGGTGTTGAATGGCCCGGCGCCGAAGTCGGACAAACTGATCTGGCGCATGATTGCCGGCGCGGCGCTGACGCTGCTGGTGACGATGCTCGCGAGTACCGTGGGTGAGCGCTGGAGCGGCCTGCTCGCGGTGTTCCCGGTGCTCGGCAGTGTGATGGCGGTGTTCTCGCAGCAGACCCGCGGCCCGGCGTTTACCGCAGCATTGCTGCGGGCGACGGCGATCGGCATGTACTCGTTCTCGGCATTTTGCCTGGTGTCGGCGCTGACCCTGCCAAGCCTGGGCCTCAGCGGATTCATCGCCGGTGTCGCGGTGTCGGTGGCCATGCTCGGCGTCACTCGCAAGTTGCTGGCTCGACAGGTCCCGGCAAAGGCTAACCATCCCAAGGCTGACGCAAACGCCTGACAAACCGCGCTGGAATGCCTGGCATGCTCCGTGGGATCATCGCCGCCCTGGCGCGACCATCCCTCGGAGATTCACATGTCATTGCTCAGCAAGAAAGCCGTCGTCCTGTTGCTGGCGGCGGTCGCCGGTTTCGGCGCCCTCAACGCCCAGGCAGCCAAGCCCAAGGAAAAAGCCTCGACCAACAACGTGTCGATGCTCGACGGCAAGTTCACCTTCGTCCTGCCCAAAGGCTTCACCGCCGACCCGCTGCCGGCCGGGCCAACCGGTGCCAAGGGCACGATGTACACCAATCAGGCGACCAAGACTGTGGTCATCGCCGCCGAAAACCAGATCGCCGGTGGCGCCAGCGTCAAGGACAACGACAACGAATTTCTCGATGGCAGCCTGGCGAGTTTCATTGATGATCAACGCAAGGCTCTGCCGGATTTCAATAAGCTCAGTGAAAAAAGCCTGACCCAGAAAAGCAGCGGCCTCGGTGTGCGTCAGGTCGACAGCACCGCCACTCAGGGCGGCGGCCAGACACTCAACACCACCCTGCTCGCCGCCTCCGGCAAGCGCATGGCGCTGGTCCAGGTGATTTCCCGGGCCAACGACAAGAGCGGTCACGATGCGCTGGTGAAAACCATCCTCAAGGACAAGTGATCGTCACGGATTGAGCTGCTGCAGCCAGGCATTCAAGTCGCGCAACTCGGCCGCGCTGATGCTGTGGCCGACGCCGGGATAGGCGTGAAACTCGGGTGTGTAGGCGAGTTTTTGCAGCAGCGCATTGGCCGCGGTGCCGTCGCGGTACGGCACCCGATCATCGGCGGTGCCGTGGCCGATGAAGATCTTCAGCGGCAACGGTTGTTGCTGCGCCTTGAGCTCGGTTTTCAATACCGGCAACAGCCGTCCGCTCAACGCCGCGATGCCACCGACCGCCACGGGCGGACGCAAGCCCACTTCGTAGGTCATCATCGCGCCCTGGCTGAAGCCGATCAGGTACACCTTGTCCGGGCTGGCGTGATATTTCTGCGCCGCCTGCGCGATAAAATCCCGCAACTTCTGACCGCTGGCCTTCAGATCATCGGTCTCGCCGTTGTAGGCACCTTCGCCTTTCTTGCGAAACCACTGGAAACGCCCTTCGCCCAACGCCAACGGCGCCTGCACCGACAAGTAGTTGTACTGCGCCGGCAGCTGAAACTTCATACCGATCAGATCGGCTTCGTTACTGCCGTAGCCGTGCAGGAAAATCACCAGTGGCCGGGTGTTCGCGTCCGGGTGAACCTGTTCGATGTACTTCAGCGGCAAGTCGCTTTGCAGCGTGGTTTGCGCATGGACGGCGCTGGACGCCAGGAGGGTTAACAGGGCAAACGCCTTCAACATAAATCCTTCCTTCACAGAGTGACGGGTTCGTCGGTGAGCCTAACACTCTCTGAAGATTGTAGTGCTGGCGAGACCGCTATCGCGAGCAGGCTCACTCCTACAGGGACAACGCATTCCAAATGCAGGAGTGAGCCTGCTCGCGATGAGACCGGAAAATCCAAGGAAATCTGTCAGTCGTTGATCAGCTTGCCCACCCGAATCGGCGCACGCCCCGCCACCTTGGCCTGCCAGATCCCCGGCTGGGTGTAACGCCCGCGATCAATCGCAAACAGCACGCCGCTGGTGCCGGCGCGCACGGTAGTCAGCCGGTCATTCAACGGATCCACCACCTCGAACAGCGCATCGCCCTTCTCGACCCATTCCCCGGCATTGCGCAGGAAGCTGACCACGCCATGGTGCGGCGCAAACAGGTATTCGGTGCCTTCAAACGGCATGCCTTCGCAGCACTCGGCCGGTGCCGCCGGCCATTCGCCGCTGATGAAGCCCTGCTCGGCGAGAAAGCCGAGAATCGCTTCGCAATTGGCCCGGGCCTGATCGACCCGCGTGTCGCCCATGCTGCCCAGTTCCAGGGTGGTGGCAAGGTTCGCCGGGGGAATCGCCGCGTTCGGGAACGCCCGCGCCAGGCGCAGCCACGGCGACGAGCACGATTCGTCGAACGAACTGCCACCGGAGTCTTCACACAACAGCGCAACGCCAGCCTTCAGTCGCGCCGCCAGCGATTGCCAGCGCGGCCAGTGTTGGGGCAGCGCGTAAATGTGAATCGCCGCTTCAAAATCGCAATGCAGGTCAAGAGTGATGTCGGCGTCGCAGGCATGGCGCAGCAGCAAGCGGTGCAGTGCTTCCAGTTGCGAGGCCGGGGCTGGCAGCTCATCGAGCACCTGCCCCATGGTCTGACGGATCAAGGCGATGTTGGCCGCGGCATCGCTGCCCAGCTGCTCACCGATTCGCGCCGCCACCGGCGCACTGAGTTCAACAAACGAGCGGTTGAAATTCTTCCCGCTACCCAGCTCGAAGCGGCCCATGTGGCTGCCCTGCAGGTGTTGGTCGAGGCCGATCGGATTGGCCACCGGCACCAGCTCGATCACGCCTTGCAGACGACCCTGCTGTTCCAGCTCGTTGAGGCGTTGTTTGAGTTCCCATGCGGTGCGCATGCCCGGCAGTTCGTCGGCGTGCAGACTGGCCTGGATGTACACCTTGCGAGTGCCCGCGCCGTAACGGAAGATGCTGAGGGAACGTTCGCTGCCCAAGTGGCTCCAGGGCAGAACATGGTCGATGCGTTGCATGGGTAACTCCTGAAAATTGAATCGGCGAAAATCCCCTGTGGGAGCGGGCTTGCTCGCGAAGGCGGTGTATCAATCAATGATTATGTTGAATGTTATACCGCCTTCGCGAGCAAGCCCGCTCCCACAGGGGGTCTTTGTCTTCAGGGAAAGAGCACAAAAAAAGTGGCCACCGCGCAAACGGGGCCACTTTTTTCTACAGCGTATTAATGACCGTACACATCAAAGTCGAAGTACTTGTCCTGGACTTTCTTGTACTCGCCATTGGCGCGGATTTCGGTGATGGCCTTGTTGAATTTCTCGGCCAGTTCGGTATCGCCCTTGCGTACGGCAATCCCGGCACCGCCGCCGAAGTACTTGGCGTCTTCGTAGGTCGGGCCGACGAATTCGAAGCCTTTACCGGCGTCGGTCTTCAGGAAACCGTCGCTGAGGTTGACCGAGTCCGCCAGCATCGCGTCGAGACGGCCGGATTTCATGTCCAGGTTGGCTTCCTGTTGCGAGCCATAGCGCACCACTTCAAACCCGGCGTCCTTGGCCATGTCGGTGGCATAGCGGTCGTGGGTACTGGCGCGCAGCACGCCGACTTTCTTGCCCTTGAGCTCGGTCAGCGGGTCTTTGACACCGGAGCCTTCCTTCATCACGAAGCGCGCCGGGGTGTGGTAGTACTTGATGGTGAAATCGACGTTTTTCTTGCGGTCGTCAGTGATGGTCATCGAGGACAGGATCGCGTCGATCTTCTTCACTTTGAGTGCCGGGATCAGGCCATCGAACTCCTGCTCGACCCACACGCATTTGACGTCCATCTGTTTGCACAGGGCATCGCCGATATCGACGTCGAACCCGGTGAGTTTGCCATCAGCGGTTTTCATCGAGAATGGCGGGTAAGCGGCTTCGATCCCCAGACGAATCGGTTTGGCGTCTTCAGCCACAGCGGTCAGGGACAACATCGACAGTGCCAGGGCACCGAACATCACTAGCTTCTTCATTTATTACTCCTGTGTGCGGAGGCTTTTATTGGCAGCTTTCGATAGAACGTTCGGTCATGGCTTTTTGAAAGCAAAAACCGAAGTGGCCGGCAGTCTATGGCGACGCGCATAGGGCAAATTGTGTTTAAGCGACAAATACTTACAGAAAATCGGCGCCACCGTTGACCGGGATCAACGGTGCGCCGACATGGTGCAAAGGCTGTAGGACAAACCCTCGAAAAGGGTACCTATTACTCATGTAGGAGCTGCCGAAGGCTGCGATCTTTTGCTCTTGTTCTTAAAAAAAGTCAAAAGATCGCAGCCTTCGGCAGCTCCTACAAAACCATTCAGCATTCGCAGGCGATGGGGGTTTTGGCGGGTTGTTCGACGCTCAGCGAAAAGCCTTCATCCAGCCATCCGGTCACGCCGCCGATCATTTCCTTGACCGGGTAACCCAACGCCGCCAGTTTCACCGCTGCCTTGTTGGCGCCGTTGCAGTGCGGGCCGGCGCAATAGACCACGAACAACGTGTTCTTCGAGTACTGCGCCAGGCCTTCTACGGTCAGCAAACGTGTCGGGATATTGATGGCACCCGGCACATGACCGCGCTCGAACGCCAGCGGCCCGCGCACATCGACCAGCACAAAATCGACTTCGCCGGCCTCCTGGCTGCTGAAGACGTCGGAACAATCGGTCTCGAAGGTCAGACGGTTGCTGAAATGCATCAAGGCAATCGCTGACGGTGCGGCAGGAATTTCGCGAACCAGGCTGGTCATGCTGTTTAGCTCCTACATCTGTTGGGGGTGTGAACAGACTTTATCGGGCCAGCACTTGGCGCTACAGTGGCGGGCAAGACACTCACCGGGAATTTTCCGCCAAATGCCAAATTCACCTGGATTGGTCGCGATTCTGGCCTACGACGGCCTCTGTACGTTCGAGTTCGGCATCGCCGTGGAGATTTTCGGCCTGGCCCGGCCTGAGTTCGATTTCCCGTGGTACGAGCATCGCATCGTCGCCGTCGACCAAGGGCCGATGCGCGCCATGGGCGGGATTCAGGTACTGGCCGACGGCGGCCTGGAACTACTGGCACAGGCGCGCACCATTATTATTCCCGGTTGGCGTGACCGTGATGCCGAGGTGCCGCCGGCCCTGATCGACGCCTTGCGACAGGCCTACACCCAAGGTGCGCGGCTGCTGTCGATCTGCTCCGGGGTGTTTGTGCTGGCCGCCAGTGGCTTGCTCGACGGCCGCGGCGCGACCACACACTGGCGCTACACCGATGAACTGGCGCGGCGCTTCCCGGCGATTGCGGTGGATCCGGATGTGCTCTACGTCGACTCCGGCCAGTTGATTACCTCGGCGGGCAGCGCCGCCGGGATCGATGCGTGCCTGCATCTGGTGACACGGGATTTCGGTACCCAGGTCGCCAACGCGGTGGCCCGGCGTCTGGTGATGTCGCCGCAACGCACTGGCGGTCAGGCACAGTTCATCCCCACGCCGGTCAGCCCGACGCCACGCAACGACTTGTCGCGGGTGATGCAGTGGGCCCGCGAGCGCCTGCACCAACCACTGGAAGTTCGCGATCTGGCCAGCGAAGCGGCCATGAGCGAGCGCACTTTTCTGCGGCGTTTCACCGAGGCCAGCGGGCAATCGCCCAAAGCGTGGCTGCAACACGAGCGACTGGCCCGGGCGCGGGAGCTGCTGGAAAGCACCGTGCACAACACCGAACAGATCGCCCAGCGCTGCGGTTATCGCTCGGTGGAAAGTTTTCGCGTGGCGTTTCGCAGCGTGGTCGGGGTGCCGCCGTCGGTGTATCGGGAGCGGTTTGGGCGTGGGGTCACAGCCATTTCCTGATGGTGACCTTGAGGACGCTATCGCGAGCAGGCTCACTCCTACAGGGGTAAGCATTCCAAATGCAGGCCTTCGCCTGCTCGCGATGAGGCCGGATCATTCACCCGAGATTTCCGACTTGCGCAACAGATAGGTATCCATGATCCACCCATGCTCAGCCCGGGCAGCCTTGCGCACCCGCTCGATCTCGGCCGCCACATCCTTGAGCTTGCCACTGATCAGAATTTCATCCGGTGTGCCCAGGTAGGCCCCCCAATAAATCTCTGTCTGCTGATCCGCCACATGGCGGTAGGAATCTTCCGCATCGAGCATCACCACCAGACTGTCGGTGTCGCTGACCTGCCCCGCCGCCAGCCGCCGGCCAGTGGTGATTTCAATTGACCGGCCAATGCTGTTCAACGGCACCTTATGTTGCGCGGCCAGCGCCTGAACACTGGTAATCCCGGGGATTACTTCAAACTCGAAAGTACAGCGGCCCGACGCGAGAATCGCCTGCAGGATACGAATGGTGCTGTCGTACAGCGCCGGGTCGCCCCACACGAGGAATCCGCCGCACTGCTCGTCAGCCAATTCTTTATTGATCAGTCGTTCGAAGGTTTCTTGCTTGGCGCGATTCAGATCATCGACCGCGCGGGTGTAGTCCACGTCGCCGCGCGCGCGCTCGGGGCTGTGGGATTCGACGAAGCGATACGCAGGATCGGTGATGTAACGCGCACAGATATCGCGACGCAGATCGATCAGTTTGTCCTTGCTCTGGCCTTTATCCATCAGAAAGAACACGTCCACCTGATTCAGCGCCTTCACCGCCTGCATCGTGATGTAGTCGGGATTGCCGGCGCCGATGCCGATGACCAGCAGTCGTTTCATCAAAGTGCTCCCGCAAGATCGATACCCGGCAAGCGTAGCCGCCAGATGCCGTTGAACCGCAGCTCAACCACTGACAGCGGTTCAACATCAATGGCGTTGAATCCGGCGCCCTGCACCACCTGCATCAATGCTGCGCGCACCACGAACGGATGAGTGATGGCGACGATGTGCCCCGGCACTCCTTGCAGGCTGGTCAGCCACCGCGCTACGCGTTCGCCCAATTGCATTACCGACTCACCACCATGGGGTGCCGCCTGTGGATCACTGATCCACGCCTGCAAGGCGTCAGCCTCGTGCACTTGCAGATCCTTGATCGCTTGCCCGTGCCAGCGCCCCCAATCGCAATCACGCAGCGCTGCGTCCACTTGCGGCGCCGCACCGAACCACTCAGCCGTCTGCCGGGTGCGCAACTCCGGCCCGCACGACAAAAGGCTGGCATTAGCGAATTGAGTCGCCAGCGCACCGAGCTTCAAAGGCTGATTTTCAACAGGTTCGTTCGTAGGAAAACGCGCCAATTTCTGTGCGACGGTTCGAGCATGGCAAATCAAAGTCAAACGGGTAGATAGCAAAGCACTGCACTCGATGAACATCAGGTAAATCGGCGGCAAGCGGCCGGTCTTGCGGCAATTGTGCCGTAAACCGGGCCGTTCAGGGGGCCTTGCAAGCTTGCCGTCCAACACACTGAAAGAGAAAAAACGGCAATGTCTGACACACCAATGGGCAATGGACTACAAGGGCCGTCGTCATCCGTGTAGGCCTTGTGACACAGGGGTCTGACGTTATTTAAACGCTGAATCGCTACCGCTAAAAATTCACTAGACATGTAACCTGAGTTACATAAATACTGTTTTAACGGATTATGAAACGAATTCAACACCCCCCTTCATCCAGCAGGAGCCCGGATGCCCCCTCTCAGAGACTTGATCACCGATCCCGGCCTGGAGCTGACGCCGTCTGAGCGCAAAGTGATTCGCGCCCTGCTCGACCAGTATCCACGCAACGGCCTGGGTCCGATGGCGCGTCTGGCCGAGCACGCCGGCGTCAGCGATCCGACCATCGTGCGGCTGGTGAAGAAGCTCGGATTCGGCGGTTACGCCGAGTTTCAGGACGCCCTGCTCAGCGACATGGACCACCGTCTGCGTTCGCCGCGCACCCTGCTACAGCCGCGTTCGCACCTGAACAAGGACGATGCCTGGGGCCATTATCTGGCCGACAGCCAGCGTCTGCTGGTGGAAACCCAGGCCCTGACGCAACCCGAAGACGTGCGCATTCTGCTCGACTGGCTGCTCGACACCCGGCACCAGATCTACTGCTTCGGCGGGCGCTTCAGCAGCCTGATGGCCAACTATCTGCTCAACCACTTGCGGCTGCTTCGACCCGGCTGTTTTGCCCTGGAAGACAACGCACAACTGCCCGACCGCCTGTTCGATCTGCAACGCCAGGACGTGGTGCTGCTGTTTGATTACCGGCGCTATCAGTCCCAGGCCCTGCGGGTGGCCTCGGCGGCGAAGAACAACAACGCGCGGGTGGTGCTGTTCACCGACATCTATGCCTCGCCGCTGCGTGAACTGGCTGACCTGATCATCAGCGCCCCGGTGGAATCGGCCTCACCGTTCGACACCATGGTGCCGGCGCTGGCCCAGGTCGAGGCGCTGATTGCCTGCCTGACCCTGCGCACCCCCGATCTGGCCGATCGCCTGGAAGGCATCGACGCCCTGCGCAACGACTTCAACACCCACCTGCTGGAGGATAAATAAGGATGTTCAGCCTTCCCCACCGCTCGCCGCGGGACTTGCCGTTTGTCACCGACCACACCGCGTTGCTGCTGGTGGACATGCAGCGTGCCTGGCTCGAACCGCAGTACGACCCGCACCTGAACGGCCCGGAAGCCGAATATTTCCTGACCCGCGCGCACATGCAGGTGGTGCCCAACCAGCGCCGTTTGCTCAGCGCCTTTCGCGAAGCGCGGCAGAACGTGCTGCACACGATTATCGAGAGCCTGACCGCCGACGGTCGCGACCGCTCGCTGGATCACAAGCTGTCAGACATGCACCTGCCCAAGGGCAGCACCCAGGCGCGGATCATCGACGACCTGACGCCAGTGGAAAACGAGATCGTGTTGCCGAAAACCTCGTCCGGGGTGTTCAACTCGACCAACATCGATTACGTCCTGCGCAACCTCGAAACCCGCCACCTGATCATCGCCGGCATCGTCACTGACCAGTGCGTCGACATGGCCGTGCGCGATGCCGCCGACCGCGGTTATCTGGTGACGCTTGTCGAAGACGCCTGCGCCACCTACACCCCGGCGCGGCATGACGCCTGCCTCAACGCGATCAAGGGTTACTGCTGGATCACCGACACACAAACCGTGCTCGGCCGCTTGCAGGAGATGCGCCCATGAGCGAGCGCCTGACGCCGTTGCCGATGACCACCATCGTCACCACCGACCTGATTGGCATCACCCGTGGCCGCTCGTTTCCCACCGATCAACTGGAGCATTATCACGCCGCCGGTTGCGGCTGGGTGCCGGCCAACAGTGCACTGACGCCCCAGGACATCATCGCCTCGACCAACCCATGGGGCGCTTATGGTGATTTGCGATTGATTCCGGATCTGAGCAGCCGCGTCACCGTCGGCAACGGCCCGGACGCCGCGGCACCAGCGCTGGACTTCATCCACGGCGACATTCGCGAGACCGATGGCCGCCCGTGGAGCGCCTGTCCGCGCACGTTGTTGCGCGATGAAATCGAGCGCTATCGCGACAACCTCGGCTTGCAGGTCAACGCCGCGTTCGAGCACGAATTCAACCTGCATGCCGGCTTTGCCGAGCATTTGGCGTTTTCCCTTGAAGCCCAGCGTCAGGGCGCCGAATTCGGCGGCTGGCTGCTCAGCGCCCTGCGCGCCGGCGGTGTCGAGCCAGAGATGTTCCTGCCCGAATACGGCAAGCACCAATACGAAATCACCTGCCGGCCGACGCTCGGTGTGGCGGCGGCGGATCGTGCGGTCAACGTGCGCGAGATCACTCGCGAAATCGCCCGGCAAATGGGCGTCGACGTCAGTTTCGCGCCGAAAACCAAGGCCGACGCGGTGTGCAACGGTGTGCACCTGCACGTCAGCCTGCTCGACCTGCAAGGTCTGCCGCTGCTTTACGACGCCGGCACCAGCAACGGTCTGTCAACCCTCGGCCAGCATTGGGCCGCGGGGATCCTGCATTACCTGCCAGCGCTGTGTGCGTTCACCGCGCCGACGCCGGTATCGTATGAACGCCTGCAGCCGCATCACTGGAGCGCGTCCTATGCGTGTCTGGGGCAGCAGAACCGTGAAGCGGCGTTGCGTATTTGTCCGACCGTGAGCCTGGGCGGCAAATCCGTGGCGGCGCAGTACAACCTGGAATTCCGCGCCATGGACGCTACCGCCTCGCCGCATCTGGCGATGGCCGCGCTGCTGATTGCCGGACGCCTGGGCATCGAACAGCGCCTTGCGCTGAACGCGATCACCGACGACATTCCCGATTCACTCAATGACGAGCAGCGCAAGGCCCGGGGCATCGTTGCCCTGCCCGCCTCGCTGGCGCAGGCGCTGGATTGCCTGCGTGACAGTGCAGCCTTCAATCAATGGCTGCCCAAGCCGTTGCTCGACACTTACCACGCCCTTAAAACCGAGGAACTGGCGCTGACGGAACAGCTCTCGCCCACTGACCTGTGTGAGCACTATGCACGCCTGTACTGAATCCGCCGAGCAGGGGTTGTACACCCGCCCGGTCTACAACCTGAGCCGCGAAGATTCATCGTATCCGTTGATCCTGGTGTGTGAGCACGCCAGCCGCTACATCCCCGAGGCCCTGAACAATCTGGGCCTGGACGATGCAGCCGCACGCGAACACATCGCCTGGGACATCGGCGCACTACAACTGGCTGAAAAGCTCTCGGAGAGACTCGGCGCGACGCTGTTGAGCGCTAACTATTCACGGCTGCTGATCGACCTCAATCGGCCCCGGCATGCCCCCGACAGCATTCCGGCGCAGAGCGAGATTTATCAGGTGCCCGGCAACCGCGACCTGGACGAAGCCACTCGCGAGTACCGGCGCCAGAGCTTGTTCAAACCGTTTCATGCCCGGCTGCAGACCCTGATCGACCAACGCGTCGCACAAGGCCAAGCGGTACGGGTGGTAGGGATTCACAGTTTTACCCCGGTGTATTACGGCCAGCCGCGGCCGCTGGAAGTCGGCGTGCTGTTCGGTCAGGCCAAAACGTACGCCCAGCGGGTGATCGATGGCCTCGGCCAGCACCCGCTGAAAGTCGCGGGCAACCAGCCGTACCGGATTGATCCGCTGGGTGACATGACCGTGCCGGTGCATGGCGATGCCCGAGGACTGGAATCGGTGTTGATCGAGGTGCGCAACGACCTGCTGCGCACTCCGGAAGCGGTATCGCTGTGGGCCGAACGCCTGGCACCGCTGCTGTAAAGACTGCTGACGCTGTAAACGATGGACCGATATAACAACTAAAAACGTTCGATAGGCTGACAAGGAGTTGCGCTTCATGGAAATAGAACAGTTCGGCTACAAACAGGAGTTGAAACGTAGCCTGACACTGACCGACCTGGTGGTGTACGGGATGATCTTCATGATCCCCATCGCCCCGTTTGGCGTGTATGGCTACGTCAATGCCGAGGCGCCCGGGATGGTGCCGCTGGCTTATATCATCGGCATGGTCGCGATGCTGTTCACTGCACTGAGCTACGGCAGCATGGCCAAGGCGTTTCCGATCGCCGGTTCGGTATATTCCTACGCGCAACGCGGCCTCAATCAACACGTCGGGTTCATCGCCGGCTGGCTGATGCTGCTCGACTACCTGCTGATTCCGCCGCTGCTGTACGTCTACGCGGCAATGGCCCTCAACCATCTGTACCCGGACATTCCGAAGGTCGGTTTCATTCTGGCGTTCCTGGTCAGCGCGACATTCGTCAACCTGCGCGGCATCACCTTCACCGCACGGATGAACATCATTTTCCTGCTGGCGCAGCTGGTGGTGCTGGGGATCTTCCTGTTCTACGCCTGGAATGCCCTGCACAACGGCGGCGGCAACGGCGAGCTGACCCTGGCGCCGCTGTATCACCCGGAAACATTCAACTTCGCTCTGCTGATGCAGGCCGTGTCGATTGCCGTACTGTCGTTCCTCGGCTTCGATGCAATCTCGACCCTCGCCGAAGAAATCAAGGGTGACCCGGGCAAAAGCGTCGGCCGTGCAGCGCTGATCACCCTGGTGGTGATGGGCGTGATTTTCGTCGCGCAAACCTGGATCGCCACCGATCTGGCCGCCGGCATGGGCTTCAAATCCGCCGACACCGCGTTCTATGAAATCGCCGAAATCGCGGCCGGCAGCTGGCTGGCAACCCTGACCGGTGTCGCCACGGCGCTGGCCTGGGGCGTTGCGGTGGCGATTACCTCGCAAGCCGCGGTGTCGCGCCTGCTGTTTGGCATGGCCCGCGATGGCAAGTTGCCGAAAGTGCTGGCCAAGGTGCACCCGAAGCACAACACCCCGTACCTGAGCATTTATCTGGTGGCGGTGCTGTCGCTGGTGATCTGCTACCTGTTCATCAACTCGGTGGACACCCTGACCTCGCTGGTCAACTTCGGAGCCCTCAGCGGTTTCATGCTGCTGCACCTGACAGTGATCAACTACTACTGGCGTCGGCAGAAGTCCGGTCAGGTCGTGCGCCACCTGATCTGCCCGGTGATCGGCTTCATCATCGTCGCCGCCATCATGTACAACATGGGCGTCGATGCGCAGAAACTCGGCCTGATCTGGATCGCTCTGGGTCTGGTGTACCTGTTCTTCCTGAACAAACTCGGCGCCAGCACCGCGCTGCCTGACCCGAGCAATGGCTGACAAGAAAAAGAGCGGCGTCTGACAACAAATCAGGCGACCGCCGCTTTAAAGCGTGGCAACCGACAGTGATAGTCAGGTTCGGTGGGGATCACCGGACCCTTTGATACAGGAGTGCATCCATGCTGGTCTTACGCCCAGTCGAGCCAACCGACCTGCCGCAATTGCAGCAACTGGCCCGCGACAGTCTGGTCGGCGTTACGTCGCTGCCGGACGACAGCGAACGCCTGCGCGAAAAAATCGCCGGTTCCTGCGCCTCGTTCGACAGTGACATTCAGGCGCAAGGCCCGGAGAACTACTTCTTCGTACTGGAAGACCTCGACACTCAGCGACTGGTCGGCTGTTCGGAGATCCTCGCCACTGCCGGTTTCAACGAACCGTTCTACAGCCTGCGCAACCGCCACTTCACCAGTGCCTCGCGGGAGCTGAACATCGAGCACGGGGTGCCGGCGCTGTCGCTGTGTCACGACCTCAACGACCACACCCTGCTGCGCGGTTTTCACATCGACAACGCGCTGGTGCGCAGCGCCTTTTCCGAATTGCTGTCGCGGGCGCGGCTGCTGTTCATCGCCGCTCACGCACAACGTTTCGCCGATGCGGTGATCACCGAAATCGTCGGCTACAGCGACGAGAACGGTCATTCGCCGTTCTGGGATGCACTGGGCAAGCACTTCTTCGACCTGCCCTACGTCGAGGCCGAGCGCCTGTGCGGTCTGCAAAGTCGCACGTTTCTCGCCGAACTGATGCCGCAGTACCCGATTTATGTGCCGATGCTGCCCCTGGCGGCGCAGGAATGCATCGGCCGGATTCACCCGGATGGCCAGGAAGCGTTCGACATCCTCGAACGTGAAGGCTTTGAAACCAACAGCTACATCGATCTGTTCGATGCGGGTCCAACCCTGTATGCGCGCACCGCGAACATCCGTTCGATCGCCCACAGCCAGACCGCCACCGTGCGCCAGCAAGCGCCGATCGACGCGCGTGGCCGTTATCTGTTGAGCAACGACGCACTGCACGGCTTCCGGGCCATCGTCGCCGAACTGGATTACCAGCCTGAGCAACCGCTGTCGCTGACGCCGGATCTGTGTGCCGCACTGAAGGTCACCGATGGCAGCACGATCAGGCTGATAGCCCTGTGAACCGCCCCCGGCTGCACAACCAACGACAGTGCCCGAACAGGCGCGTACAAGGAGTTACCGCATGATCGTCCGTCCGGTCAAAGTCAGCGACCTGCCAGCGCTGATGACCCTGGTGCAACAGGCCGGCCCGGGGTTCACCACCCTGCCGGCCAATGAGGATCGCCTCGCCCACCGGGTGCGCTGGGCCCAGCGCGCGTTCGCCGCACAGGTAGAACGCGCCGATGCCGATTATCTGTTCGTGCTCGAAGACGACGACCTGCGTGTGGTCGGCGTCAGCGCCCTGACCGGCGCGGTCGGCCTGCGCGAGCCGTGGTACAACTACCGGGTCGGCCTGACCGTGAGTTCGGCACCGGATCTGGGCATTTCGCGGCAGATCCCTACACTGTTTCTCAACAATGAGCTGACGGGCCAGTCGGAACTGTGTTCGCTGTTCCTGCACCCTGAACACCGCCATGGCAGCAACGGTCGATTGCTGTCGTTGGGGCGCCTGCTGTTCGTCGCCGAATTCCCGCAGCTGTTTGGTGAGAAGATGATCGCCGAACTGCGCGGCAGTGCCGATGAACTCGGTTGCTCGCCGTTCTGGGACAGCCTCGGCCGGCACTTTTTCAAGATGGATTTCAGCCACGCCGACCACTTGTCGGGCCTGGGCAACAAGTCGTTCATCGCCGAACTGATGCCGCGCCAGCCTTTGTACACCTGCATGCTCACCGAGCAGGCGCAAGCGGTCATCGGCCAACCGCACCCCAACACCGAACCGGCGCTGAAGATCCTGCGCGCAGAAGGCTTCACGCATAAGGGCTACATCGACATCTTCGACGGCGGCCCGGTGATCGAAGCGCCGATCGGCGGCATTCGTACCGTGCGCGACAGCCTGGCGCTGACTCTGAGCCTAGGCACGCCAGACGAACAGGCCCCCTTATGGCTGATCCACAACCGTCGCCTGGAGAACTGCCGCATCACCGTGGCCGCCGGTCGTCTGGTCGGCAATACCCTGGTGGTCGACCGCCTCACCGCCAAGCGCCTGCAACTGCAACCGGGCAATTCGGTGCGCGCTGCGTTGCTGCCCAGGCAACAGCAACAGGCGGTAGCGGCCTGAACTCGGGCCCTGCCACTGGAAATCCGCTGATTGCAGATGAAACCTTTCAGCCGCTGGAACCATCATCAACGCCTCACTCGCAAATTCGTCATGAACCTTGACCCATTCGCGTGATAGCCTTTTCATTCTTCGGCGTTGACACCTTTGCTCAAGCCGTTCCATTCCTTTGTATTGGTGGAACTCGTATGACCAGGCTTTCCCATCAAGATTTGCGCCGTAACTTCCGTCAATTGCTGGCTTCGGACACCTGCTACCACACCGCCTCGGTGTTCGATCCGATGTCCGCGCGCATTGCCGCTGACCTGGGTTTTGAAGTGGGGATCCTCGGCGGCTCCGTGGCCTCGCTGCAAGTGCTGGGCGCCCCCGACTTTGCCCTGATCACCCTCAGCGAGTTCGCCGAACAGGCCACCCGCATCGGCCGCGTCGCCCAACTGCCGGTGATCGCTGACGCCGACCACGGCTACGGCAACGCCCTTAACGTGATGCGCACCATCGTCGAACTGGAACGCGCCGGCGTCGCCGCCCTGACCATCGAAGACACCCTGCTGCCGGCGCAATTCGGCCGCAAATCCACCGACCTGATCTCGGTCGCCGAAGGCGTCGGCAAGATCCGCGCGGCGCTGGAAGCCCGGGTCGATTCGGAAATGGCGATCATCGCCCGCACCAACGCCGGGATCCTGCCAAATCAGGAAATCATCAGCCGTACCAAGCAATACCAGGCTGCCGGTGCCGATGGCATCTGCATGGTCGGCGTGCAGGACTTCGATCAGCTTGAGCAAATTGCCGAGCACCTGAGCGTCCCGCTGATGCTGGTCACTTACGGCAACCCGGCGCTGCGCGACGACAAGCGCCTGGCTGAACTCGGCGTACGCGTGACCATCGACGGCCATGGCGCCTATTTCGCGGCGATCAAGGCAACGTACGACAGCCTGCGCGAACAGCGGCAGATCTTCACCCAGGCCTCCGACCTGAGCGCCACGGAACTCACGCACACCTACACCCAGCCTGAGGATTACATTCTCTGGGCGAAGGAATACATGAGCGTGAAGGAATGATTGCCCTCTGATCCGAAGAGCCTCGGGCAACTCTAAAGATGGCCGGTAGACGCAATGTCACCGGCCAGTTGCGAGGACAGGCGAATTAATTGCCGCCAACTTCTACCCAGCGATACACACCCACAAACAAACACCAACATTTAACAACAACTACTGAGTTGATATTAACTATCGCCTCCTTATAATCGCAAACCGTTAAACAGCAAAAACTTTAACACCCGAACATCAAACTTAAATTTATATACCGAGCAATATTCCGCTCAACTCACGACAAGGATTCGTCATGAAAACCGTTACTGCCAATTGGCATACAACGCCTCTGCTGCGCGCAGAAACCAAAGTCATCAACATGCCAACCAAGTCCGCCCACGCGGCCAACTGCCCGGGCTGGGACGGCCTGCGATTTAACGTCGGCAACCTTCACGAGATCAAGAAACTCCGTACGCTGCCCGCTCAGGCTTAACCCCCGGGGCTGTACCGCAGATGTCAGCGTTCAGGCAACTTCAGCGCTGACATCTGCTGACCAAAACAAAATAACAAACCCTGATTATTGCGCCTGATCAAATATTCGCAAACGTACATTTGACAGCACAAAAACAAAGCGACTTCCCATGATAAAAAACCTGCTCAACCCAGACTTGACGCCTGACCAGCTTATTACCTGCATCAAGACAACAAACATGGGGAACGAAGTAAAGCGTCTGGCCGACCAGTTATCCGAACCTGCAACAGATACCGAGAATTTATCCCGTCACGCCGCGATCATGAAAGCGACGAACATCCACACTGGAACGTTGACGTTATATTGCAACAAAGATGGAAACATCAGCCTCAAGGCACCTGATAACGCACCCGCGCCTGAGCAATTCTATTCCGTACCCGGAAACAGCGTTTTGTTCGCCATCAACGGGCAATCGTATTCCATTCAGCTTTATCGGCTGGACGGTGAATATCTGACTCGCGCAGAACAGGTGATCGTGGATGCCGAAAATCCGTTGTTCATCGACGGCAGCAAAACGCTGTACGACAGCAATCCCGAAGGAAACGGGCACCCGGCGTTTATCGGCAGCATCAATCTGCCCGATAGAACCGCAGACATCAGTGTGTTCGACCCTCGCTCATTGCGCAAAATCGGCTGGTTCCCTCATGACGACAGCGCCGCGCGCTTTCTGGTGAGTCTTGAATTGCTTGAAGCGGCACAGGACCCCGGAGCCTGCAAAGTGGCTCAGGAGTTGATTTATCACTATCACCCCGCTGTCGCCTGGAAGGCCTTTCAGATGATCAGTAGAACGGATCGACAGACCGCGCTGAATTGCGCCCCGCTGTTGAGAAACCTGCAAGACAGTCGCCTGAACCATTTACTCGACCAGTGTGAGGCGGCATGAAACTGCAGACATTTATTGAGCGTATGGCGACTTACGACCTGCAGACGGACAGTTCAAGGATCGTGGAAGATCTGCGTCAACTGGCAACTAACCGCACGTTGTTGAGCGAGTACCTCTACACCACGATTCAACAGGACGGTTTCAGTACCAAAAACAGGCTTTACGGGGCCTATGCATTTGTCCTGCACTCCAACGATCTGTTTACCGTTCGCCTGGGTTTCTGGTCGCCGGTCACGTCACGGGACGAAAGGGAAACCTTTATCTACGACCTCAACCACAGCCATGACTTCGAACTCTATTGCGTGGGTTACAGCGGTGACGGCTACACCACCGTTTCGCGAGAGATTCTGAATCAGGCGCCGCTGCAGGCTGGCAGAAGGCCCGAGCTCGGCGAAGAACGAATCCTTAAACTTATTCCGGGTGAGGTGCTGCACATGCTTCCACTAAAGGAAGTACACAAACAGCTCCCCCCTGAAACGATGTCCGCCTCGCTGAGTTTGCTTATTCATCCTCCGCAGGCAGCCAAAACCGAAGAAGCCTGGTGCTTCGACGACAATCTGGTGCCGACTTATCCCGGCATCGCCCGCCAGGAGACAGCGCTCTATGACAGCCTGCTGTCCCGGCTACAACGTGAGCAGACTTCACTGCTCACTCAATCAGAAAGGAAATCTGCATGAACAAGCAACTCGATAACTGGAACCACACCCCACTGCTGCACGCCGGCGCCAACGTCATCAACACACCGGTTGCAACCGCTGCGGCATCGCCATGTGCAGGCATCATTCCACGGTACAACGTGGGCAACATTCACGAAATCAAGCAGTTCTGGAACATGCCGCAATCCGCTTGATTTTTGCTGGCCCGGCGCACTATGAGGTTCAAGAAGTAGTGCGTCGGCCGGCCTGACGCCATCGCGAGCAGGCTCACTCCTACAGTGGATCTGTGTCGAACACCAATGCTGTGTTCACTGAAGATCCTCTGTGGGAGCGGGCTTGCTCGCGAAAGCGTCAGTTGCAGCACCGCCCAACCGCGGGAGTCAGCGCTTGGCCAGCTCCATGATCATCCGCGACAACAGATAAATCCGTGGCGTCACGCTCGCCACTTCGGCGTATTCCTCCGGCGTATGAATATTGCCGCCGACTATCCCGAAACCATCCAGCGTCGGCGTGCCCACGCCGGCTGACAGGCTGGCATCCGCCGCCCCACCACTGCCCTCCTCGGTCAACTTGCGGCCGATCTCGCCGTAAATCCCCTGGGCCATGGCCATCAAGCGATCCGACTCCGCCGTCTGCGGCATCGGTGGCAACCCGCGCTTGAGGCTGGTGGTCACTTCAGTTTCCGGAATCAGCTTGTCCTGCGACACCCGCGCCAGGTCTTTCTCGATCCGGTCGAATTCTTCCGGCACGGCTGCGCGCACGTCAGCCTTGGCGATCGCATGATCCGGGATCACGTTGGTGCGATCTCCGGCCTGGAGCACAGTGAAGTTGATCGTGGTTTTCTTCGCCTCGTCGCCGAGTTTGCCCAACTGCAGAATCTGGTGCGCGGCTTCCATCGCCGCGTTACGCCCCAGTTCCGGTGCGACCCCGGCATGCGCCGCTTTGCCCTTGACCTCGATCAGCGCCGTCGCGCTGCCCTTGCGCCACACCACCAGACCATCGGCCGGCCGCCCTGGTTCGAGGTTGAGGGTTACGTCATGCGCCTTGGCGGTTTTCTTGATCAGGTCGGTGGCGACGTCCGAGCCGGTTTCTTCGCTGGCATCGAGCAGGAAGGTGATTTGCGCGTAGTCCTTGAAGTCGAGACTCTTCAGAATCTTCAACGCGTAGATCCCGGCGACGATGCCGCCCTTGTCGTCCATCACCCCCGGCCCGTAGGCACGCCCGTCCTTGATGTGGAACGGGCGCTCGGCGGCGGAGCCTTCCTTGAACACCGTGTCCATGTGCGCCATCAGGAGGATTTTCGCTTTGCCGGTGCCTTTGAAGGTGGCCAGCACGTGATTGGATTTTTCCGGGGCATTGGGCACTAGCTCGATGGTGGCGCCGAGTTTTTTCAACTCCTCGATGGCGATCTCGCTGACTTGCTTGAGCCCAGGCTCATAACCGGAACCGGAGTCGATGTTGACCAGCCGTTCCAGCAGTTTCAGGGCTTCGGGTTGATACTGTTCGGCGTCGGCCAGCACTTGTTTGTGCGGTTCGGCGAAGGCGCCGGCAGCACTGAAGGCGAGGGACAGGCCGAGGCTGGCGGCCAGCAGGGAGCGGGGGAATGCGAACGTCATGAATCGATCCTTGTTTCGCGTCGGGGGGACTCAAACCGTACCTGACATCGACGCAAGGCTCTATACCGGATGCGACATCTCTGCGGCCGACACCGAACACTTGTAGGCCTTCGCCTGCTCGCAATAGCGGAGTGTCAGCCGACATCAATGCCGCTGACAGAACGCCTTCGCGAGCAAGCCCGCTCCCACAGGGGACGGCGGTGATAGATCAGACCGAATCGAGCAGTTCCTGCTTCGGCAGATCGTCACTGTTGCAGATCACCCGATTGCGCCCGGTCGCCTTGGCCTCGTACAGCGCCTGATCGGCCTCATTGAGCCAACGGGTCGCGTCGCCATGCGCCGGATCGTACGCCGCCAGACCAATGCTCAGACTGACCTTGAGCGCCGGGTTCTGCTCGTAACCCAGGGTGGCGAAACGCTCGCGCAAGGCTTCCATGGCCTGCGCGGCATTGAACAACGGCAGGTCGGGCAGGATCACGCAGAACTCGTCGCCGCCATAGCGCCCGGCGACATCCGCCGCACGCAGGTTCTGTTTGAGCATTTTGCTCAACTGGCGCAGCACGATGTCACCTGCCACGTGGCCATAGGTGTCGTTGATCGCCTTGAAATGGTCGATGTCGATCAACGCAATCGCCGCGCCTTGCTTCTGTCGGCGGCAACGTTGAAATTCGACTTCCAGTTGATCCTTCCAGGCGCCGTGATTGAGCAGCCCGGTTAGGCTGTCGGTGCGGCTCAGGGCCAGCAACTCACGCTTGTGCAGGCCCAGCGTAGAGGCCTGGCGAAAGCAGATCCAGCCCAGCGCCAACGGGTACAGCATCAGCAACGGCAGGCACGCATACAGCTGCAAGGGTGAGGTTTGCGGGATAAACGCCGGGGCGAAAACCACCAGGCCGACGCCGATCCCGAGGATCTGCGCCGCCAGGCCCGCCGCGAGAAAACGCAAACCGCCGATGGCGACATTATTCATCGCCATCATCGAAACGGTGGTGGCACTGGGCAGCGGATTGAACTGCATGGCGGCGACCCAGAAGCCGCCCATAAAGGCGTCAACCAACAGATTGCGGTGTTCCGCATGGTAAGGAACGCTGGAACGACGGGCCCATTGAAACGCCAGATGCGGCCAGACCAAGCCATTGAACAGCATCAACGCCCAGACCCACAGCGGCGGGTCGAGCGGGTACATCGCCGCGCTCACGCACAACAGCCCCAGCACCAGCCCGAGGGTTCGCGATGTATAAAGCCTCCTGGCCAATGAAAGTCCCTTTCCCCCCTTGTTTCGCATAAGGGCCTCGAGCACTCAACGGAACCTGCGAACACCGTCAGACGGATGTGCTGGAAGTCTAACAGGCAGCCGTTAAATAGCCATCACCGGCCAGCCCGCTCCCACAATGCAAATTTTTAGCTATACCTGAAAGGACGAAAACGGAAAAACGACTATAAGAAGGAAGCTCATGCGGACCTACCGAGTGTTGATCATCGGCAGCGGATTTGGCGGCCAATGTGCGGCGGTCAACTTGCTCAAGGCCGGGATCGACGATTTTCGCCTGCTGGAACGACGGGATTTCTTCGGCGGCACCTGGTGCCAGAATACCTACCCCGGCGCAGCGGTGGATGTGCCGTCGCCGCTCTACTCGCTGTCGTTTGCACCATTTCCCTGGACGCAGATGTTCGCAACCCAGGCCGAATTGCATCGCTACACCGAACACGTCATCGAGCGCTTCGGTCTGCGCGAACGCGTGGAGCTGCAAACCAACGTCGAACGCATCGAATGGAACGACGCCGAAAAGCGCTGGGCGGTGCACACCAGCCAAGGGATTTTCTACGCGCAGTTCGTGATCAACGCCTCCGGGCCGCTGAGCCAACCGGTGATCCCACCCTTCCCTGGCCTGGATCGCTTTCAGGGCAAGACGTTTCATACAAACAATTGGGATCACAGCTACGACTACAAGGGTAAACGCGTGGCCATCGTCGGCAGCGGCGCCAGTGCCGCGCAGGTCATTCCGGCGATAGCCCTTGAGGTCGAGCAACTGCATGTGTTCCAGCGCACGCCACATTGGGTGCTGCCGCGCGCCGATCGCCGCTTCGGCCGTTTCCAGCGCTGGCTGCTGGGGGTGAAACCGGCCTACAAGCTGCTGCGCTGGCTGCTCTACTGGCAATTCGAAACCCGGGTCATCGCCTTCAAATACTCAAAACCGGCGATTCATTTGGTCCAGCGCCAGGCCCTGCGTTTTCTCAAGCAACAGGTGCCGGACCCGGTATTGCGCGCAAAACTCACCCCGGATTTCACCATCGGTTGCAAGCGCATCCTGCTTTCCAGCACCTATTATCCGGCGCTGACCCGGCCCAACGTCACACTGCACAGCCGCGAGCAAGGCATCGCCGCGCTCGACGAAACCGGCATCCTCACCCAGGACGGTCAACACATCGACGTCGACCTGATTGTCTGGTCCACCGGCTACGACGCCACCGACGGCGTGGTCTCCTATCCGGTGACCGGCAAGCACGGCGTGCAACTCAAGGATGTCTGGGCGCAGTACCCGCGCGCCTACCTGGGCACCAGCCTGCCGGACTTTCCCAACCTGTTTATCGTCACCGGGCCCAACACCGGCATCGGGCATACCTCGGCGCTGTTCATCATCGAAGCGCAGATGAACTACATCCTCGACTGCATCCACACCTTGCAGTCAAAAGGCCTGCACAGCATCGAAGTGCGCCCCGAGGCGGAACGTACCTACACTGCAATGATCCACCGTGAGATGGAACGCACGGTATGGAAGTCCGGTGGCTGTCACAGTTGGTATCAGAGCAAGAGCGGTCATGTGATCGCGATATTTCCGGGCTTCAGTTTCAGCTACTACCGGTTGACCCGGGCGCTGAAACCGGCTGACCACATTCTGTCCTGAACACGTAAAAGGAAGACGTCGATGCTTGTGCTGTTTGTCGCTCTCGCGGTTTTCGTGGCCTGGAGCTGGTTGAGTTACCCGGCGGTCGGGCATTGGCTGTATGACCTGAGCACGGCGCTCGAGGCCAAGTTGTACAAGTTGCACAAAATCGAGGTGCCGATTGCCGAAATGACGGTATCGACCTGGCAAGGTGGCCCCTATGAGGCGGCCAGCGCGATCCTGATGCTGCACGGCTACAGCGCCGAGAAAAATCTGTGGCTGCGCTTCGCCAGGCACTTTGTCCGCCAGTACCGGGTGATCATCCCGGACCTCGCCGGCCACGGTGAAACCGGGTTCAAGGCCGGTGGCGGCTACGACATTCCGCTGCAGGCCAAGCGCATGATCCAGTTGCTCGACGTCTGCGGCGTGGAGAAGGTCCACGTGATCGGCAACTCGATGGGCGGCTACATCGCGGCGTGGCTGGCAGCGACCTATCCCGAGCGGATCGCCTCGGTGGCGCTGATCGACCCGGCCGGCGTCACCGCGCCGGAAGCCAGCGACATGGAGCGCCATCTGGCTCGTGGGCATAACCCGTTCCTGATCAATTCGAGGGAAGAGTTCCGGCAGTTTTATGCCATGACCATGGCCTCGCCGCCGTGGGTGCCCGGGCTGGTACTGGACGCCATCGCTCAGCGATACGAGCGTCAGCGTGATGAACTGGAAGAGATCTTCCGCGACTTTCGCGCCAGCCCGCCGATGGAGCCGAAACTGGCCGAGATCAAATGCCCGGCGCTGCTGTTGTGGGGCCGCAAGGATCGCTTGATCGACGTCAGCAGCGTGCCGGTGTGGAGCAAGGGTATCGCCAATCTGCGGGTCGAAGTGTGGGACGGCGTCGGGCACATGCCGATGGTCGAACAGCCGGGGAATACTGCGCGGTTGTATCGGGAGTTTCTGGGCAATCAGCGATGACAGCCACCACTACCCTTGTGGTGAGGGGATTTATCCCCGATGGGTTGCGGAGCAACCCCAGTTCCAGCACTAAGCTGAATCAGACACACCGCATTCTCTGGGTTGGGGCTGCTGCGCAGCCCATCGGGGCGGTGCGACGTTTCGCTAAATCCCCTCACCACAATGAATTTCCTCACCACCTTAAGTCTCACTCATCCAAAGAATTGAGGTTGGCAGAAGGTTATGTGAAATGAACATTCTCTACGACGAACGCCTCGATGGCCCGCTACCGGAGGTGAACAAGGCTGAACTGCTGAAAACCCTGCGGCATGCCGTTCCGGACCTCGACCTTCTCTGGCGCGAAGACGAACTCAAGCCGTACGAGTGCGACGGCCTCTCGGCCTACCGCACCACGCCAATGCTGGTGGCCCTGCCCCGGCGACTCGATCAGGTGCAGGCCCTGCTCAAGCTCTGTCATCAACACAACGTGCCGGTGGTTGCCCGTGGCGCTGGCACCGGGTTGTCGGGCGGCGCGCTGCCGCTGGAAAAAGGCCTGCTGCTGGTGATGGCGCGGTTCAACAACATCCTGCACATCGACCCGGCGGCCCGCAACGCGCGGGTGCAACCCGGGGTGCGCAATCTGGCGATCTCCCAGGCAGCCGCGCCGTTCGGCCTGTATTACGCGCCGGACCCGTCTTCGCAGATTGCCTGCTCGATCGGCGGCAACGTCGCGGAAAACGCCGGCGGCGTGCATTGCCTCAAGTACGGTCTGACCGTACACAACCTGCTGAAAATCGAAGTGCTGACCATCGAAGGCGAACGCCTGACGCTGGGCAGCGACGCCCTCGATTCGCCGGGTTTCGATTTGCTGGCCCTGTTCACCGGTTCCGAGGGCTTGCTGGGGATCATCACTGAAGTAACGGTCAAACTGCTGCCCAGACCGCAGGTCGCCAAAGTGCTGCTGGCCAGTTTCGACTCGGTGGAAAAGGCTGGCCGCGCCGTGGCTGACATCATCGCCGCGGGGATCATTCCCGGTGGCCTGGAGATGATGGACAACCTCGCCATCCGCGCCGCCGAAGACTTCATCCACGCCGGTTACCCGGTCGATGCCGAGGCAATCCTGTTGTGCGAACTCGATGGCGTCGAAGCCGATGTCCACGACGATTGCCTGCGGGTCCGCGAGGTCATGACCCGGGCCGGTGCCAGCGAAGTGCGTCAGGCCCGCGATGAAGCCGAGCGCGTGCGCTTCTGGGCCGGGCGCAAAAACGCTTTTCCGGCGATCGGTCGCTTGTCGCCGGATTACTACTGCATGGACGGCACCATCCCGCGCCGCGAGTTGCCCGGCGTGCTGCAAGGCATCGCCCGCCTCGGCGCCGAATACGGCTTGCGCGTGGCCAACGTGTTCCATGCCGGCGACGGCAACATGCACCCACTGATCCTGTTCGACGCCAACCAACCGGGCGAACTGCATCGCGCTGAAGCGCTGGGCGGGAAGATTCTCGAACTGTGCGTGCAGGTCGGCGGCAGCATCACCGGCGAACACGGGGTCGGCCGCGAGAAAATCAATCAGATGTGCGCGCAATTCAACAGCGCTGAACTGACGCTGTTCCACGGGGTAAAAGCCGCGTTCGACCCGCAAGGCCTGCTCAATCCCGGCAAGAACATCCCGACCCTGCATCGCTGCGCGGAATTCGGCGCCATGCACATTCATGCCGGGCAACTGCCATTCCCCGAACTGGAGCGCTTCTGATGGCTGATTTCGACGCCAGCGGCGCGCTGCTCGATCAGGTCAACGAGGCCCGGGCCAACGCCACGCCGTTGAAGATTCAGGGCGGCAACAGCAAGGCGTTTCTCGGCCGCGAAGTGGCCGGTGAAGTGCTCGACGTCCGCGCGCATCGCGGCATCGTGCGTTATGAACCGACGGAGCTGGTGGTCAGCGTGCGCGCCGGCACGCCGTTGCGCGAGTTGCTCGCGGCGCTTGACGCGGCCGGGCAGATGTTGCCCTGCGAGCCGCCGGCCTTCGGCGACAGCGCCACGGTGGGCGGGATGATCGCCAGCGGTTTGTCCGGGCCACGGCGGCCCTGGTCAGGTTCGGTGCGCGATTTTGTTCTCGGCACTCGGGTCATCACCGGGCTCGGCCAACACCTGCGCTTCGGTGGCGAGGTGATGAAAAACGTTGCCGGCTACGATCTCTCGCGCCTGTTGACCGGCAGTTTCGGCTGCCTCGGCGTGCTCACCGAAGTGTCGCTGAAAGTCCTGCCGAAACCGCGTCAGTGCCTGAGCATCCGCCTCGACCTCGATTGCGCCCGGGCGCTGGCGCGGCTTGCCGAATGGGGCCAGCAACCGTTGCCGATCAGCGGTGCCTGCCATGACGGACAAAGCCTGTATCTGCGCCTTGAGGGTGGCGAAGGTTCGGTCACCGCCGCCCATCAACGCCTCGGCGGTGAACCGCTGGACTCGGCTTTCTGGCGCGACTTGAACGAACAACGCCTGGGCTTTTTCGACGAAGGCCTGCCGCTGTGGCGCCTGTCGCTGCCAAACAATCTCGGGCCGCAGGACTTGCCCGGCCAGCAGTTGATCGACTGGGCCGGTGCGCAACGCTGGCTGAAATCCGATCACGAGCACATCCAGATCCTCGCCCAGGAACTCGGCGGGCACGCCACCTGCTTCACTCATGGCGCCAGCGACACACCGTTCCAGCCGTTGCCGCGCACGCTGATGCGTTATCACCAGCAACTCAAGGCGCAACTCGACCCGCAAGGGCTGTTCAACCCCGGCCGGATGTACGCGGAGTTCTAGCCATGCAAACCACCCTCAGCGAACAGTCCCGACGCCTGCCGCGCGCCGCCGAGGCAGAAAAGATCCTCCGCACCTGCGTGCATTGCGGGTTTTGCAACGCCACCTGTCCGACCTACCAGTTGCTCGGCGATGAACTCGACGGGCCGCGCGGACGCATCTATCTGATCAAACAAGTGCTCGAAGGCGCCGCGGCCACCGCGCAGACTCAACTGCATCTGGATCGCTGCCTGTCCTGCCGCAATTGCGAAACCACCTGCCCTTCCGGCGTCGATTATCACAACCTGCTCGACATCGGCCGGGCAGTGGTCGACAAGGCCGTGCCGCGCCCTGCTGCCCAACGTCTGTTGCGCGAGGGTTTGCGCGCACTGGCGCCGAATCCCGGCGTGTTCAAGGGCTTGCTGCGGGTCGGCACGACGTTCCGGCCTTTGCTGCCGCGCCTGTTCGAAAGCAAATTGCCGCAGCGCTCGTCAGCATCCGGCCCACGCCCTGCTCCGCGCCATGCGCGGCGGGTGTTGCTGCTCGAAGGTTGCGTGCAACCGGGCCTGTCGCCGAACACCAACGACGCGACGGCGCGGGTGCTCGATCGACTGGGGATCAGCGTCACTCCAGTGGCCGAGGCCGGTTGCTGTGGCGCACTGGACTATCACCTCGACACCCAGGCCAAAGGCCTTGACCGCGCGCGGCAGAACATCGACGCCTGGTGGCCGCACCTGGAAAACGGCGCCGAAGCCATCGTGCAGACGGCCAGCGGTTGCGGCGCGTTCATCAAGGATTACGGGCATTTGCTGGCGCAGGATCCGCGCTACGCCGACAAGGCGCGGCAGATCAGCGAACGGACACTGGATCTGGTGCAGATGCTCGCGCAGGAACCTCTGGAGAAAGTGTGCGCCGCCAGCCAACGCCGGATCGCCGTGCATTGCCCCTGCACTCTGCAACATGCGCTGAAACTCGGCGGCGCGGTGGAGACACTGTTGACCCGGCTGGGCTTCAACCTCACGGCGGTGCCGGACGGGCATTTGTGCTGTGGTTCGGCCGGCACCTATTCGCTGACGCAACCGACCCTTGCCCGGCAACTGCGCGACAACCGCCTCAATGCCTTGGAGAGCGATCGCCCGGACCTGATCGTCACCTCCAACATCGGTTGCCAGAATCATCTGGCCGGCGCCGGGCGCACCCAGGTTTTGCACTGGATCGAACTGGTGGATCAGTCGTTGGCAGAATGAAGTTCGTAGGATTCTTCGTTTGCCGCCGTCGGCGAAGGCTGCGATCTTTTCCTCCATCCATTAAGTGACCGTGGCAGGAATTTTTTTCATGACCGTGCAGCCTTTCGTCAGCCCCGACCTGATCCGCCAACGCTTCTCCAAAGCGATGTCCGACATGTACCGCGAAGAAGTGCCGCTGTACGGCGCGCTGATGGAACTGGTGGTACAGACCAATCGCGAAGTGCTCGCGGCTCAGCCGGACATCGCACGGCAGCTCGACAGTACCGGTGAAATCGAACGGCTGGACATGGAGCGCCACGGCGCCATCCGCGTCGGCACGGCTACAGAGCTGGCGACCCTCGCCCGGCTGTTCGCGGTGATGGGCATGCAACCGGTGGGTTATTACGACCTGACTCCGGCGGGTGTGCCGGTGCACTCCACGGCGTTTCGCGCGGTGCATGAAGCGGCGCTGCAGATCAGTCCGTTTCGGGTGTTCACCTCGTTGCTGCGCCTGGAACTGATCGAGGATCCCGAGCTGCGCGCGTTTGCCGAATCGGTGCTGAACCAGCGTTCGATCTTTACCCCTACGGCATTGCGTCTGATCGAGCAGGCTGAGTCAGCTGGTGGGCTGAATGAGGATGAAGCGGCCCAATTCGTCCTACAGGCACTGGAGACCTTTCGCTGGCATCACAGCGCAACCGTCACCGCCGCGCAGTACCAGACCCTCAGCGCCCAGCACCGTTTGATCGCCGATGTGGTGGCGTTCAAAGGCCCGCACATCAATCACCTGACCCCGCGCACCCTGGACATCGACATCGTCCAGGCGCAGATGCCGCTACATGGCATCACCCCGAAAGCAGTGATCGAAGGCCCGCCGCGCCGGCAATGCCCGATCCTCCTGCGCCAGACCAGTTTCAAAGCGCTCGACGAGCCGATTGCCTTCACCGATAAGACTGATACCCACGGCAGCCACAGCGCGCGTTTCGGCGAGATCGAACAACGCGGTGCGGCGCTGACTTCCAAGGGGCGAGCGCTGTATGACCGTTTGCTGAATGCCGCGCGCGATGAACTCGGTGATTTCCCCAACGAAGGCAACGCCGCACGTTACAACGCGCTGATGACTCAGCACTTTGGCGAATTTCCTGACAGCGTCGACGGCATGCGTGAACAGGGACTGGCGTACTTTCGCTACTTCCCTACGGAAAAAGGCCTGGCAGCGGGTAGTCTTAAGTCGGCATCGCTGGAGGATTTGCTCCGCGATGGCCATGTGAAAGCTGAACCGTTGGTGTACGAAGATTTCCTGCCGGTGAGTGCGGCAGGGATTTTTCAGTCGAATCTTGGGGATGCCGCGCAGACGCACTATGGCGAACACTCCAACCGTCAGGCATTCGAACAGGCGCTTGGGCGTGCGACGATTGATGAGTTGGGGTTGTATGCCGAGACGCAGCGGCGCTCGATTGAAGAATGTGCGCAAGTACTAGGGTTGAAGCTGATCTGACTGTGGCGAGGGAGCTTGCTCCCGCTGGGCTGCGAAGCGGCCCTCGTTTTGGCAGCGCTGCGCACTCCAGCGGGAGCAAGCTCCCTCGCCACAGAATCAAATGTTGCTTCTAGCGCAACCGCGACAACAACGCGAACGCCGTCTCCTCGGACGATGCCGGATTCTGCCCCGTCAGCAACAACCCGTCTTCACGGGTATAGCTCGACCAATCGGCGCCCTTGGAGAAAATCCCGCCCTTGGCCTTGAGCTCATCCTCCACCAGAAACGGCACCACGTTGGTCAGCCCAACCGCCTCCTCTTCGCTGTTGGTGAAACCGGTCACCTGCTTACCGTTGACCAGCGGCTGACCGTCCGCACCTTTGACATGGCGCAGCACACCGGGCGCATGACACACCGCTGCAACTGGTTTGCCACTGTTGTAAAACGCTTCGATCAACGCAATCGAATGGCGGTCTTCAGCCAGATCCCACAGCGGACCGTGGCCGCCGGGATAGAACACGGCATCGAAATCCGCAGCCTTCACCGTGTCCAGTTTGACCGTGGAGGACAGTGCCGACTGGGCGGCGGAATCCTTGCGAAAGCGCTCGGTCGCGGTGGTCTGTGCGTCCGGTTCGTCACTCTTCGGGTCCAGCGGTGGCTGGCCGCCCTTGGGCGAGGCCAGCGTCAGTTGCGCGCCGGCATCCTTGAATACGTAATACGGCGCGGCGAATTCTTCCAGCCAGAAACCGGTTTTCTTGCCGGTATCACCCAATTGATCGTGGGACGTTAAAACCATCAGGATTTTCATATCGTTCTCACTCGCTGTGGGGAAGGTGCGGACGCCGTTGGCGCGGTCGTGAGTGATTGACCGTCGCGCAGGGCGAATCGTTTCAAGCGCTCGACGCTGGCACTTGGCCTTACTGCGCAACTTCTTGCGCACTCGCTCGGCGAAAAAGACCGATCATCGCGCTGTAGGCCTTGACTGGCTTGGCTTACAGCCATGTGCGCAACTTCTTGCGCAGTACTGCGCAAGAAGTTGCGCACTTTCCACCTCGATTCAGCAAAAAACATCGGTCATAACGCAGGCTGGAGCCGCTTTACCCCCGGCTACCGGGACCTTCGATAAACCTGGCACGCTCCTTGATAACAGTCAGGCACCCACCGGGCGATTTCGCCTCCCGGGCACCCTAAATTTATCCGCAAGGAGAGCACCCCATGGCAACACCAGCGTACATGTCGGTTACCGGCGAAAAACAAGGCCTGATCACTGCCGGCGCCTTCACCGCCGACTCCGTTGGCAACACCTACCAGGAAGGCCACGAAGACCAGGTCATGGTTCAGGCTTTCAGCCACGACGTGATCATCCCGCGTGACCCGCAATCCGGTCAGCCAACCGGTCAGCGCGTTCACAAGCCAGTGATCATCACCAAGGTCTACGACAAGGCTTCGCCTCTGCTGCAAGCTGCTCTGACCTCCGGCGAGCGCATGAGCGAAATCGTTATCCAGTGGTACCGTACTTCGGCTCAAGGTACTCAAGAGCACTACTACACCACCAAACTGGAAGACGCGATCATCGTCGCCATCAACAACAAAATGCACAACTGCCAGGATCCAGGCAACTCGCACTTCACCCACCTGGAAGAAGTGCAGTTCACCTACCGCAAAATCACCTGGACCCACGAAGTATCCGGTACTTCGGGTTCCGATGACTGGCGTGCTCCAGTCGTTTAATTACGGCTGATCGTTACAAGCATCGACCAGCCCTGCTGGTCGATGTTGTTTACGCCCCTCCAGAATTTCGCGTGCGTTGAACCGCCTTGCGGTTGTCGACGAACGCCGCTGTACAGCACGAGGAACAAGGGATGTTCGCGCCGGCCAATGAAACCCACTTTGCCCTGACCATCGAAGGGCTCTCCGCCGATTTTCAGGTATTCACCCTGACCGGCCGGGAAGCCATCAGCCAGCCTTTTGTGTTCGAGGTGGAGCTGGTCAGTGAGCAGCCGTCGCTGGACCTCGAAACCCTGCTGCACAAACCGGCCTTTCTGCAGCTGTCGCCCGATGGCAGCGGCATCCACGGCCAGATCTACCGCGCCGCTCAGGGCGATTCCGGCAAACGCCTGACCCGTTATTCGGTGACCCTGCGCCCGCAATTGTCGTACCTGGCGCACCGCGTCAACCAACGGATCTTCCAGAACCTCACGGTGCCGAAAATCATCGGCATGGTTCTCGAAGAGCACGGCATCCAGAGCAACGCCTACGAATTCAAGACCGGTTCGATCTATCCCGAGCGCATCTACTGCGTGCAATACGATGAATCGGACCTGCATTTCATCCAGCGTCTGTGCGAGGAGGAAGGTATTCACTACCACTTCCAGCACAGCGCCACAGCGCACAAGCTCGTCTTCGGCGATGACCAGACGGTGTTCCCGAAACTCAAGCCAGTGGCCTACCAGCAAGACTCCGGCATGGTCGCCAGCAACCCGGTGATCAAGCGTTTCGACCTGCGCCTGGAAACCCGCACCAGCCGCACCACCCGTCGCGATTACGACTTCGAAAAACCGCGCCTGACGCTGGAAAGCGAGAACCGTGGCGACGCCCTGCCCGATCTCGAAGACTACGACTACCCGGGCCGCTTCATCGACCGCGAGCGCGGCAAACACCTGGCCAAACGCGCCCTCGAACGTCACCGCAGCGACTTCCAGCTCGCCGAAGGCAAGAGTGATCAGCCACTGCTGGTCAGCGGTCATTTCCTTGCCCTGACCGAACACCCGAAGGCCAAGTGGAACGACCTGTGGCTGCTCACCGAAGTCCTGCACGAAGGCAAACAGCCGCAAGTGCTCGAAGAGTCGGTGACCAGCGACACCACCGCGCTGAAAGACGATTTCCATCAGGGCTATCGCAACCGCTTCCAGGCGACCCCGTGGGACGTGCCGAACCGTCCACCGCTGCGCCACCCGAAACCGCGCATCCTCGGCAGCCAGAGCGCCGTGGTCACCGGCCCCAAAGGTGAAGAGATCCACTGCGACCAGTACGGCCGGGTCAAAGTGCAATTCCACTGGGACCGCGAAGGCCAGGCCGACGACAAGACCAGCTGCTGGCTGCGCGTCTCTTCCGCCTGGGCCGGCGCCCAGTACGGCGGCATCGCCATCCCGCGCATCGGCATGGAAGTGCTGGTCACCTTCCTTGAAGGCGACCCCGATCAACCACTGATCAGCGGCTGCCTGTACCACAAGGAAAACACCGTCCCCTACGCACTGCCGGCGAACAAGACCCGCAGCACCTTCAAGACCCTGAGCTCGATGGGCGGCGGTGGCTACAACGAACTGCGCATCGAAGACAAGAAAGGTCAGGAGCAGATCTACCTGCACGCCCAGCGCGACTGGGACGAAAACATCGAGCACGACCAGAAAATCCGCGTCGGCAACGAACGCCACGACACCGTCGAGCAAAACAGCTACACGGAATTCAAGGCCGAAGAACACCACACCGTCTACGAAGACCGCAAAGTCGAAGCCCGCGCCAACGACCACCTGACCGTGGGTGTCAACCAGCACATCAAGATCGGCACCGGCCAGTTCATCGACGCCGGCCAGGAAATCCACCTGAGCAGCGGCATGAAAGTCGTGCTCGAAGCCGGCGCCGAGCTGACCCTGGTCGGCGGCGGCAGCTTCATCAAGATCGACGCCGGCGGCGTGACCCTGAGCGGCCCGACGATCAACATCAACTCCGGCGGCAGCCCCGGCAGCGGCACTCCCGCCGCCCCGCTAATGCCCGGCGTGCTGAAACAGGCCGACGCCGACAAGGCCGGCCAGGTCCTGACCCCGGCCCAGATCAACACCCTCAAACGCAACGCGCCGTTCTGCGAAGAATGCGAAAAATGCAAGGCAGGTGCCTGTGCCATCTGATCGACTGACACCCAAGGACTGGCTGGCACAACAGCCGTTGCAGACTGGCGAACGCCTGTACCTGATCATCAGCGCCGCGAGCGATGCCGACGCGCTGAAAACCCTGTACCTGACCGAACCCACCGCCCAGCTCCTGCCAATCTGGGGCGGCACGCCCTACTCCACCTGGCAACCAGTGATGCCCTACGTCACCGAACTCAAACCCAACTCGGCATTCCTGCCGTGGATCGCCGAAACCGACGCCCTCGACTGGGGCTGGCTGGCGGTCTCACGCGCCGAACCGAACGACGTGTTCGAGCACCTGCGCAGCCTGACTCAGGTGAAGATGCCGGACGGGACCGAGGTGTTTTTCCGGTTCTGGGATGGGCGGCATATCTACCCGATTCTGAAGGGGCTTGGGGAGAAGGCTGGGGAAGTAATGCCGATGTTTGAGCGGTATTTGATTAATGGGCAGACGCTGGAGGTTGGGACGCGGGTGTTGCCGAAGGTGAAGGATTGGCCGTGGTGGGAGGTGCCGAAGGATTTGCTGGATGGTCTGATGGCCGAGAATCCATCGACGATTATTGGCAACATGATGCAGTGGTTGCGTGAAGACTGCCCCGAGCTTTATTTCGCCTTTCCTGAAAACAACCTGCACCGCAAAGTCGAACGCTTCGTCCGACATCAACCGAATACAGAAGATATGGCAGAGCGCCTCGCCGCCCAGCTGACAAAGGAAGTCAATGCATGATTAGCAGCCCACTGGGAACCTTGGTTCTTCAGGTACTGGACGCCAAAGCACCCGACGTCAACCTGATCCTCAAAGACTTCAATAATTGCCTAAGCGACTACAAAAATTGGGCGGATGGCTTCTGGACGGGCTGGGCTATGGACGTCGACCAGAAATTCAAGGTCGGCAACGAAGTCAGCGTTACGCAACGCAGGACCAGGACAGGGGCCGTCGAGACCTTTGCAGTATGTCCTAAGGACGGCAAGTTTACGCTGATCCATGCATTCGAGACTGCGCGCTACGTGCCCATCGGTAATACCCCGGTGCGCGTCGAACAGGTAGAAAAAGCACTGATTGGCTACTCCGTGGTGGGAGCACCGATCAATAAAATGATTGGTCCCAGTGGTATCGAAACCATCGAAAACTGCATGCCGGGAAAACAATATCGCATCACTTTTTTTCCAGATGTCTCTGAAGGCGATGTTAAAGCCCTTTATGGTTCTTATAAGGGCGTGATCAGCGACCTCGACGGCTGGCTGAAAAGTGAGTGGGCGAGCAAGTTCCAAGCGCAATGGAGTTCCTACTCCGCGGCAGATCGTTCGGGTCGCGTGATGATTTTGCTTCAAGAGGCGCTCGATAGCTTCGAGCAGGCATTGCTAAGTTTATGGGATGACCTGAAAGAGCTTATAGGACTTCTAGCCGACCCCATAGGCAACGCCAAAAAGCTTCGTGACTACTTGTCAGAGCTTGAACTCGAAAAGCTCTATGCCACTTCCAAAGAAGCCATTGCCTCAGCCTTGTTGATACTCAACGATGAACCACTAATGTTCATCTACATCTCGGCGATTGTCGCCTGGGTGGGCATGCTGCCGCCGCAAGTAATCGTCAACGTGATCGCAAGTATCGGCGTCGAGTTCCTGATTAACGTGGTCATCGGAATTTGCCTAACCGGCGGCGCCGGCCTGGCCGTACGCCTGGGCACAAAGGCCCTAAGTAAAATGAAGCCTGGGGGAGCTCTCAAATACCTTGAGGATTTGGCTGAGCAACTGATGACGGCCAGTACCAAGCATAGTCTTCCGGCCCATACACAGCTATCCAAACCTGTGATGCTCAAGGCTAAAGATGCTCCGTTGAACGCTAGCAAGAAGGCCCCACTTTCTATCAGCCCCTTGGATGCTGGCGGTGGCCCTGTGCCTCTGCCCAAGACGGTCGACACTCCCACACTGAAGGAGCCGAACGCCTCGGTGTTTACCCGGAAGAAAACAGAACCTCAAAGCCTACTGGTCAAAGAAGAGCCGATTAAGGATGTGCCCAAGCAGCCCGAGAATCCCGCAGGGCAAGCAACACAATGTACGAAGAACACCCGCTGTGAGGGCGACCCCGTCTCGATGGTCACCGGTGAGGAACTGTTGACCCTCACTGACGGTGAACTCGACGGCCTGTTGCCCCTGGAATGGACGCGGCTGTATCGCACCAGCGCAGTGGAAATCGACAACCGTCTGGGTTTCGGCTGGAGCCATTCGCTGTCCCATCGGTTGCAAATCAACGATGAAGGGGTGCTGTGGACTGACAACGAAAACCGCCAGACCCAGTTTCCACTGCCAAATCAACAACGTCCGGCCATTACCAACAGCTTGGGCGAAGCGTCGATTTTCCTAGGCGATGTGCCAGGTGAACTGATCCTGACCCAAGCCGGACAAGGTGCGCGCTTCTATCGCTTCCGTGCCGGGCGCCTGATCGCAATCAGCGACGCGTATGACAACCAACTGCACATCAGCTATGACCTGGTTGATCGTATCCAGCGCATCGACAATGGCGCCGGGCGCAGCCTGTTCCTGCGCTATGAAGACCGCCATATCACAGCAGTGGACTATCAGCAGCGCCGCCCCGAGTACGACGAACGAGGTGAGCGTCAAGAGCCGTGGCTGACGGTACAGACCCTGGTGAGCTACCAGTATAATGAACGCAACCAGCTCATCAGTGCCACCAACGCCGCAGGGGAAGTCGAACATTATCGCTATGACGAGCAGCATGTCATTCAGCAACGTCAACTGGCCGGCGGTGCAAGCTTTTCCTGGGAGTGGGAGCGTGAAGGCAAGGCAGCCCGCTGTATCCGCCAGTGGTCCAACCTTTCGCAAATCGATTCCCGGTATGTGTGGGACGACCAAGGCAAAGTCACCGTCATCAACGTCGATGGCAGCGAGCAGGTTTACGTACACGACGAAAATGCTCGACTGGTCAGCCAGACCGCCCCTAACGGCGCGAAAACGCAAAAAGCCTACGATGAAAAAGGCCGGCTGATTGCCGAGAAAGACCCGCTCGGCGCCGTCACCCAATATCAATACAACGAAGCCGGGCGCTTGGTCGCAATAATCCCTCCCGAAGATGAACCGACCACCTACCAGCACCACAACGGTTTCGTACGAGTGGTCCGTCGGGGCAAGGCCACCTGGAAATACCAGCGCAACCTCCAGGGCGACATCACGCAACAGACCGACCCCGACGGCAACGAAACCTACTATCGCTACGACAGCCAAGGCCGCCTGCTGGAAATCAGCCACGCGGACGGCAGCCGCCACCAACTGGGCTGGAACGGCCTAGGCCAACTGCTGGAAGAGCGGCTGCCCGACGGCGGTCAACGCAAATACCGCTACGATGTCCTTGGCCGGCAGATCACTCTCCAGGACGAAAGCGGCGCCATCACCCACTACCAGTGGGACGCCGCCAACCGATTGGCGCAGATGACACTGCCCGGCGGCGCGACCCGCGCCTTCAGCTACAACGCCTACGGCAAAGTAACCGCCGAACGCGACGAGATGGGCCGCATCACCCGTTACGAATACGCTGAAAACCTGCACCTAGTCAGCCGTCGTATTAACCCGGACGGTAGCCAACTGCGCTACCGTTACGACAACTCACAACTCAACCTCACCGAGATTGAGAACGAGCGCGGCGAACGCTATCAGCTCGACTACTACTCAAATGGCCTGATCCAGCAAGAAACCGGCTTCGACGGTCGCCGCACTGCCTACGAGTACGACCTCAACGGTCAATTGCTGAAGAAAACCGAATTCGGCGACGACGGCAGCGAACTCGTTACCGGATACCAGCGCGATGCTGCCGGCCGTCTGTTGGTTAAGACCCTTCCTGATGGCGAAGAGGTTCACTATAGCTACGACGGACTGGGTCGCCTCGTAAGCGTTGACGACGGCCATTGGCCGCTTGCCTATGAATACGACATCCAGGACCGCCTGATCACTGAACACCAGGGCTGGGGCACCACACGTTACGAATACGACAGCGTCGGGCAATTGAGCCGCTGTCGCCTGCCGGATGGCAGCAAACTTGACTACCGTCACCAGCCCGGCGGACGTTTGAGCAGCATCGACCTCAACGGTTCGCGCCTGACCAGCCACCAGTTCAATGCCGGTCGCGAACTGCAACGTCATCAGGGCCTGCTGCTCAGCCAGTACCAGTACGACGACCAGAACCGACTGCAGGCCCACAGCGTCAGCCAGAGACTGCACGACCAGCATCACAACCTTTACCGGCGCGCCTATGCCTACGACGCCAACGGCAACTTGGCCGGTATCGACGATAGCCGCAAGGGTAACCTGCGCTATCACTATGACCCGCTGGATCGCCTGATCAACGTCCGGGGTGCGACACCAGAGAGCTTCGCCCACGACCCCGCCGGCAACCTGCTCGGCCAGAACAACGAAGGCACGGCCAACCTCGCCAACGTAAAAGGCAACCGCCTGCTGATGCAGGGTGACCGCCACTACGACTACGACGCCTACGGCAACCTGATCCGCGAACGCCGTGGCGCTGGCCAAAAACTCGTCACCGAATATAGATACGACTGCCAGCACCGTCTCATCGGCGTCAGCCTGCCGGATGGCAGCACCGCGTCCTACAAATACGACGCCTTCGGAAGACGCATTGAGAAAACCGTTGACGGCCACACTACCGACTTCCTGTGGCAAGACGATCGGCTGCTAGCCGAGAGCGGTGAAAATCGCTATCGCACTTACCTCTACGAACTCGGCACCTTCCGCCCCCTGGCCATGCTTGATGGCGAAGGCCCGGCCCAGGCCACGCCGTACTATTACCAACTCGACCACCTCGGCACCCCACAGGAACTGACCGCCTACAGTGGCGAGATCATGTGGTCGGCGAAGTACAGGGCATATGGCAATCTAGCTGCGCTGGACATTTCCGAAATCGACAACCCACTGCGTTTCCAAGGCCAGTACTTCGATGCGGAAACCGGGCTGCACTACAACCGCCATCGCTACTACAATCCGAGCTCTGGGCGATTTTTGACCCCAGACCCGATCAAGCTAGCGGGTGGGTTGAATAACTATCAGTACGTGCCTAACCCTACGGGATGGGTGGATCCGTTGGGGTTGAATACACAGTGCCTCGAAAGTAAAGACACCCCAATCCGGGGCAAATCAGATGAACCTGAAGCACCTAAGCTTTCTAGAAATGGAGCGTTTAAACAGGCAAAATCTGATGCCGGCATACCGCGCTCGCAACAACCTGACCTTGTATATGATCCCCGGCGAGGCATGGAGCATCAGTATAAATATGTGGCCATGACTGATAAAGCTGGTGATGAGATATTAGGAAAAAATGGAAAGCCTATTATTACGCGAGAATACCAGTACACACGAGCAGACGGATCAAAAATAGTTATTCAAGATCATAGTGCAGGGCATACCTACAACGATGTTAACGGAGTAGGAGATCAGGCTGCGCACCTAAATCTTCGACCCTTTAATGACACTAGGAACGGGAAAGTACCCGGCACCAAAGAACACTACCCCTTCAAGGAAAAAAAATGAAAACCTGGAATGAATTTGATGGCAACACCTTATTCAATAGAGTATTCACCAAACCTACTAAAATTAGCACGATAAAGTTATTCCAAATAACAATCGACAACAACAGACCTAACATAACCTTCGAATTCGATATCCCAGAAATCCCCGACTCCGCACCTGAAAAATGGATAAAGATGGGATTCAACACTTGCCGCATTGGCTTGAGCTGCAACGGAGTCAAGGAATTACTCTTAAAAAACATACCTACTCGAGAGAACCTCACTATCAAAATAGAGAAGATTGACGAGTATTTTTTAATCCGTGCAGAAAATGAAAACTCTCTATTGGAGTTCAAAACAAAATACCCATTACTTTGCGGCCCTTCGGTTTACATGAGCACCCATGAATAAACATCAAATCACACTCACCAATAACTGGACCGCCACCTTCGAAAACAACGGTGAATTCCGCATGGGAGCCGAAGGCTGGAGCTTGCTCCTGCAAGGACCTGACGGCAGAAATATCAATTACTTCGCGGACAAGATCATTTTGGTCAACGATGACGACGGCACCCAGGCTAATTCGTGCATTCGTCTATCCAGCGACGGTGTCTACGGTTATTTGAGCACAGCCGTTGACAGCTGCTGGGTGATCGATTTCTCGCGGTGCATGATCGCCCCGCACCGAGTGAGCATCCATCACTACCATGACGCCTATGACGAAAGCGTGGCAGCTTACGAACAACCCGCCTTCAAGCGTGTGAGGCAATACATCAGTGTGGTTGGAAGGCACATCTATCTGACCTTCCCGCTGACCAAAGATGAAGACTTCCCCAAGGTATGGGAAGAGTATCTATCCATACGCAAACGCCAACTGGATGAGCTCTATTTCACAAACTGATCAGTGGGCGCCAATATCATCGTAGCTATTTTTGCGCCCTACCGGATCAACTCGTCCATCACCTCATACTTAACCACCACCCGATTCCGATACAACCTCACCCTCTCCACCAATTCCCCCACCTGCCCCTTCTCCCGCACCTCCCGCCAGATCTCATTCTCCCGATACACCCGCTCCCCCTCCCGCACAAACCGGTGCCCTTCCTGAAACACGTGATACCGATACTCCCGCACCCGATCGCACAACAACTCCCCCTCCAGCTGCGTGTCCCCCACGTTCAACTTCAACTGAAAAGTCCGATCCGTCGGGTTATGCAGTACCAGGTCAACGTAGTTGTAGAAAATCGCCGCGCCGGAGCCGAATGGCAGCACTCGCCCCTCGTCCGGGAATGGGTCGAAGCTGTGGTTGGAGCGTTCAACGACTATCAGAGGTGAGTGGATCGCCATCCAGTGGATCAGGTTGCTGAGTTGGCAGATTCCGCCGCCGATACCGCGTCGCGCTTCGCCGAAGGACAATTCCATGCCTTCGACGTAGCCGCGTTTGCGGGTTGGGCGGCCGACGAGGCGGCAGAAGGAGAAGTGTTCGCCGGGGGCGATGATGAGGCCATCGATGGCGGCGACGGCTAGTTTCAGATTGATGACTTTGTTGTGTTGCAGGGCGAGGTCGGAGTCGCCGAGTTTGCGGATGAGTTTCGAGGTGTGTTTGAGGTAGCGGAATGGCAGACGGTCAGCGTCGGCAACAAGGCGCGAATAGCGTTTGCTGGAGCAACGCCAGGCGATCTGGCGCAACAGTCTTTTTTGCCACACGCGCAGCCAGTACAGGGCCGGGTGGTAGAGGGAGAGTGGTTTCATCCGTGAGGCGACGGCGAAATGCCGTTTCTTCCTTGAAGCGTGCAAGAGGGGTGCGCAGTTTAGCGTATGTCGCGCGCGAGGTGTCTTGGCTCGACACACTTCGAATTGCTTGCTGAACGCCGAATTAAGCTTCAACTAAGCTTGCGTCGCTAGCATCCCGGCCCGAGAGACACCTGTCGCCGATCAACCGCGGATGAGCTTCCCGAATGAGCCAGTTTGATTTACCAGCCGTTACGCAGCCGAATTTCAGTCTTGTATTGGTAAATTACAAAACCCCGGACATCACCCGGATGTGCCTGGAGTTGTTGCGTCAGCACGTTCAGGCGCAGCGCATTCCGGTTTGGGTGGTGGACAATGATTCGGCGGATGCCAGTCTGGATTATTTGCGTTCGCTGGACTGGATCAATCTGATCGAACGTCCCTCCCCCGGCAAAGAAGCGGGACATATTGCGCATGGCAAGGCGCTGGATCTGGCGCTGGAAAAAGTTGAAACCGACTATCTGTTTCTGCTGCACACCGACACCTTTGTCTACGACAAGGAAGTCTTTGCAATGATGCTGCGTGAGTGCATAAAGTCTGCGGACGTCGCCGCAGTCGGGTGTGTCGAGCAAATCAATCGTGGGATTGTGAGAGACACCTGGCGGTTAACTTCGCGATTTTGCAAACACTATATTCGCCGAGCGAAAACTGCGTTGGGTTTGCGCAGTAAAGAGCCGAAACCTTATCGGGAAACTCACCTCAAGAGTTTCTGCACTTTGTGGAACGCCAAGTTGATGAAGTCTCGCGGACTGCACTTTTGCATGGATGACCGGGTGCCCGGTTATACCCTGCAGGATCGAATGACAGCGTTGGGCTACGGCATCAAGCTGTTGGCGCCGCGCAAGATTTTCCGCTATCTGGATCACATCCAGGCAGGAACCGTCGCAGCTGCTGGAACCTACGGCAAAAACCACCGCCGCACCAAGATGTATGAAGCCACCCTCAAACGCTTTGAGGGGCAGGCATCGGCATAATCGCGAACACAAAAAAGGGCGACTTGAAAGTCGCCCTTTTTTTATCTGAAATTGTATACATCCGCTCCGAAGAGGTGTTCGCCCAGTGTAATGGCCTGGCAATCCATGCACCGGTAAAGAGCCCTGACACTGGGCGAACGGGAAGGATTTTAATAGAAGTTGGCGGATATGTCGTCATACATAAAGGTAAATTTTATGTACGAAAAAGTTAATAGATATTTATCGACGAAATCCTTTCGCGAAACTTTCAAAGCACGGCTCAACTCCTTTCAGATGATTGTTCTCATACAATAATCTGTACAAGAACAACCATCTTGTAGAGTTAATGCTCAGCTTTCATGCTGACTGGTCACTTTTAATACATCGGTATAAGTGACAACTACGCTCTGCCCGACTTTCAGATCTTTCAGCTTGGCTTGAATTTCAGGCTTTTTAACGTCGAGGACTTTCGACTGGCCCGCCGGATTTTCCAGGGTCACCTGATTTTGCTTCAAATCAATTTTGGTGATTTTCAATTGCACCTGAATCTGGCGGTAGGCCTCGCCGCCCGGGTTTTCAGTGCCTGGAGCGTTGCGCAGCTCGCCGCTACGCTCGACTGTGCCAGGCAGACCTTTATCCACATCGGTATCGAGGTAGGCCGCCACGGAACGCTGCACTTCGACTTTGACCAGGTCACCGACCTTGAGGTTGGCGAGGTTTTTCGCCTTGTCGCTGAGCTGAACGTGAACCTGACGACCTTCGGCGCCTTCCAGCACGACCTGGTGGTTGGCCGCATCGACGGCCAGCACTTTGGTCGTGACTTGATCGGCTTCGACAGTGGCAGACAGCGGAATATCGGCCGCCATTGCGCCGAAGCTGGTGGCGGACAGAACGGTTGCGAGGGTGATGGCCTTGGCCAGAGCATGGAGCTTCATAAGCGGTACTTTCCCTGTAATGAATGGCAGCACCCGGCGCCGACAAGTGGTTGACGGCGGATGTGCCACTGAGCATAGACGCTGTTCAGGGCTTGGCTGTTGTTTGTGACGGTTCGTCAGGCTTCGGGGTCATCCAGTTCGTTGGCGACGTTCACGGCTGGCGAATTCTTATGCAGGTCATCGGCCTTGGCGCGCAGGATCTGCCACTGCTCCAGATCGATCGCGCCCTGGGCGAGCAGGTCGTCGGCGATGTGTTGCAGGTCGAGGTAGTGAGCGTCGGGGGATTGCTGCCAGTAGGTCTGATCGTCGAACAGGCGCTGCCACGTGGTGAGGTCGGGGGGTTGCAGGTCGTCGCTCATGGGGGGAGTCCTCGCCGGGGCCTCGAAATGGGCCGGGATTGATCGGTAGAGGATGGTAGACGGGGCGGAGTTCCGGGCAATTGCTCTGTGGGTGACTGTACCGGCGCCTTCGCGGGCAAGCCCGCTCCCACAGGGGGTTGCGACGAAACTCAGTACCCGGTCATCTCCAGATAGCCGCGCCCGCCATGGCTGCCGTTGATCCGCACCGGCCCTTCCCAGTAAGGGATGCGCAGGTTCATCCAGGCATTGGGATTGAGTGCGTCGAGGCGGATGTCGAGGTGTTTGTCCGGAATGCTGATCGACCAGCGCACCGGCATCTGGCGTCCGGCGACCTTGGCGGTGTCCTGCGCGGTCAGTTTGATCTGCTCGCCGTGCAGGGTTTCGGTCTGCCCGTCGGCGCTGATCCAGGTGCCGGTCAGATAGGGCGCACCATCGGTTTGCCGGGTGCGAAACAGCATCAGCGATTCACCGCTGTCCAGGTGCAGGGAAAACCAGTCCCAGCCGGTCTGATTGGCTGCCAGCGGCTGACTACTCCACTCACGATCCAGCCACGCCGGGCCGCTGACGGTGTAGGTCTGGCCGTCGATTTGCAGGGTGCCGTTGGCCTGAAAAAACGGCTGACTGTAGTAGTACGAGGCCTGGCCCTGTTCGGATTTGCGGCTGAAACCGTTGTCACCTTGCAACACCAGCGGACGACTGGAGGTGAGGTGCAGTTGATAGCTGAAATCTTTATCTCGGGCACTGAGTTGCAGATCCGTCAGCGGATCCTGCACCTGACTGGCGAAGCGCCAATCATCGATCCACGCCTCGAACGGCGCGACGTTCACCCCGGCCTGCCCCACTCCGCCTCGGGCATAGCGCTCGGCGGCATGATGCGCGGTGGCTGAAGTCACTGCGGCATGCCCGAGCCAGATCGTCTGGTTGGCCCAGCCCGATTGTTGCGCCACGGGTTTCAAGGCGCTGCGAAACAGCGTCCATTGCACGCCGAAATCGTGGCCCTGCTGATCCTTGAGATTGGCGGTGACGTACCACCATTCAATGCGAAAACCATCGTGCGCGCCGTGATCCGCCGGGAAGCTGAATACCCGCCCCGGCACCACCGGTGTGAACTGCGCGGCCTGATCGCCGAGCCCGGCAAAACCCTTCTGCTCAGGCACAGGCTGATCGCAACCGCCCAATAGCAACAGCGCGAGCAGCAGCGCAACCAGGTTAATCCTCATGGGCAAACGTCCTCAACAGATCCGCCGGTTGCGTGCGGTACAACGAATACAGCGGCCACGCCGAGGCCAATAGCGTCGCCAGCAACGCCAGCCCGAGCAACTGCAGCAGTTGCAGCGGAAAGATCCGCAACGGCAAGCGCCAGCCGAACGCCTGCACGTTGATCACCGCATCCAGACACCACGCCAGCGCGATCCCCAACGGCAACGCCAGCACCAGCGTCAACACCGCCAGCAGCCAGGTCTGGCCGAGGTTAAGCAGCATCAACTGACGGCGCGTCACACCCAGCGCCCACAGCGGCGCCAGTTGCCCGAGGCGGCTCTGGCTCTGGGTCAGCAGGCTGATGAACAGCGCCACACCGGCCACCGCCAGGGTCAAGCTGTTCAGCGCGGCGGTGGCGGCGAAAGTGCGCTCGAATACTTGCACCGACCAACCCTTGAGCCGCGCCTGATCGACGATGCGGCTGTCATCGAGTTGAAAGCGCGTTTGCAGTGCGCGCAAAAACGACGGGATGTCGGGCGGCGCGATGCGCAAGTTGAAACGGTTCGGCGTCAGTGACGGCCATAACCGCAGCAAATGATTGCTGTTGACCAGCAGGTGGCCCTTGGGATTGCCGTAGTCGGCGTAGATCCCGACGATTCGCGGTGACCACGCACCGCCCGGCGTCGGCAAACTCAGATGATCCCCTGCGCGAACCTTCAGGCGTCGCGCCAGTTGTTCGCTGAGCATCACCGCGTCATCAGTTGCAAGATGCGCCCACGGATCACCGGCAATCGCCTCGAGCAACGGCCAGTGTTGGCGATAATAGGGATGATCGATCACCCCGAAGACATCCGCCGGCCACCCCTGCAAGGTCACCGCCACTTGCCAGTTGGGCAGCACCGCGCTGACGCTCGGCTGTTGTTTGAGCCAGGCGTACATTTCGCGGGACTGCGCCGGATTGACCGGGTTGAGGTACAGCTCGGCACTGAGACGTTGTTCGAGCCAGTCGTCGAAGGTCTGGCGAAAACCGGCGGTCATGCTGCCCGCGCCGATGTTCGCCGACAGCGCCAGCAGCAACGCCATCAGCGCCAGACTGAGTGCCGGCAGTTGCTGGCGGCAGTCGGCGAGAAACCACTGGCCGAGTACCGAGCGACTGCGCCCGAGCAAGGGATTGAGCACCGCGCTGAGCACCACCGGCAACGCCAGCGCGGCGCCGAGCAGCAACCCGGCCATCAACACAAACCCGCTACCGAGGCTGTCACCGAACAGCAACGCCAACAGCGCGATCAGGCCCAGCAGCGCCGCCAGCCAACCCTGACGTCGCAACCAGCGCGCATGTTGCAGATGCCAGGCCTGCGGATCCGCCACCGCCAACAGCGGCAGTCGTGCCGCACGCAACAGACTGTTGGCGCCGGCCAGCAACGCGCCGAACAGGCTCAAACCGATACCGCTGAACCACCACCACGGACTCAGGCGCAGCTGCCCCGCCACTTCTGCGCCGTACAGACCGCGCAGACTGGCGGCGACATCCGGCAGCAGCACGCTCGCCAGCCAGTAACCGCTGATGACCCCGAACACCCCGCCAACCAACGCCAGCACACCGAGTTCGACGATCAGACAGCCGATCAACATCCGCGCACTGACCCCGCAGGCGCGCAACGTGCGCAGCAGACCACGACGCTGTTCCAGCGCCAGACCGATGGCCGCGTGCACGATAAACAGCCCGACCAGAAACGAGAGAAAGCCCAAGGCATCGAGGTTGAGGTGAAAGCTCTCGGTCAGGCGCGAAAGATTGTTTTCCTCGGCGCTGCTTTTAAGCTGCAACCGACCATTGAACGCGGGCGGTAGCTCGGCATGAAAATTTTTCGGAAGTAACAGGCGTGACAGTTGCCCGGGCTGTTCGAGCAGGGTTTGCGCGACACCGATGTCCACCAGCAACACGCCCGGCGCCATGTCCTTTTGTGTGTGCAGCGGCGGCAGGGTCTGGCCGTTGACGGTCAGCGGCGTGGCGCCTTCGCTGAGGTTCAAGGCCTGCAACGTTTCCGGGGAAATCCACGTGCTGCCCGGCGGTGAGAAGAACTCGACGATGCGCTCGATCGGCATCGCCTGCCCGGCCACCGCAGCGTCCGTCGGCAGCGACACCGGTTCGATGCCCATCAGTTGCAGGCGCTGCTCCTGGTGATCCTTGAGCATCAGCCGGCCTTGCAGCAGCGGCGAGACTGGCCAGCCCGCGCGGCGTAGATCAATGAACCACTGCTGGGTAAACGTCGCCCCACTGGGCTCAACAAGACTGGCCTGCGGTTCGCCTCCAATCATCTGACTGGCCCGGGCGTAACTGTCGCGGGCCTGACTGTTCAGCGCTTCGACCCCGGTCAACAGACTTGTAGCCAGCCACAACCCGGTCAGCACACTGAAAAACTGCACCGGGTGCCGCCGCCAATGACTGAGCAGCGCGCGCAGGGTTTGCCAGAAAACGTTCACGTCAGATGGCCGTTGGACAACACCACGCGCCGCGCCAGGCGGGCCGCCACGCGCGGGCTGTGCGTGACCATCAGCAGGGTGGTCGGCGTGTCATCAAGCAGCTCCAGCAACAGACGCAGCACTTCATCACTGGTGGCTTCGTCGAGGCTGCCGGTGGGTTCGTCGGCGAGCAGCAATTTTGGCCGTGACGCCAAGGCCCGGGCCAGCGCAACCCGCTGCTGCTGGCCGCCCGACAACTGCTCGGGATAACGCGTGAGCAAATCGCCCAGGCCCAGACGCTGCACCAGATGCGCCTGCCAGCGCGGCTCGTGCCGCCCGGCCAGACGCGCCTGAAACGCCAGATTGTCCTCGACCCGCAGACTGCCGATCAGGTTGAACTGCTGGAACACCAGACCGATTTCGGTGCGACGCCAGTCGGCCAGTTGCGCCTCGTTCATCTGCTCCAGCCGATGTTCGCCGCTGTGGATGCTGCCGCGATCGACCTTGTCGAGGCCGGCGATCAGGTGCAGCAAGGTGCTTTTGCCGCTGCCGGATTCGCCCATCAGCGCCAGACTGCTGCCGGGTTCGAGCGTCAGGTCGACGCCTTGCAGCACCGGGAGCGGGCCTTGGGGGGTGAGGTAACTTTTGAAGACGCCTTGAACCTGAAGCATGCCGCCATCCGCTGGGTCAGTGTGGGGCAAGGATAGCGGATAGCGGCCTGATTGGATCAGAGGTGTTCGTACTGGCCTCATCGCTGGCAAGCCAGCTCCCACAGGGATTGAGGTGGCTCACAAATACTGGACTCACCATCAAGTACTGTGGGAAGTATCTTCAGGTCAGTGGTGTTTGAACTGGCCCCATCGCTTGCAGGCAAGCTCCTACAGGGGTTGAGGTTGTCCACAATTACCGGGTTCACCCTGAAACACTGTGGGAGCTGACTTGCCAGCGATGAGGCCAGTGAAACCGGCACAAATCTCACTCCCCGGTTGCCACACTGGTCGCAGCCTCCCCCGGCGTGACAATCGTCTTCAGGTCAATGTGCTTCCACTCAGGCTTGGCCCCCAACCGCGCATTGAAGCGATAGTTGAAGGTGAAATCGTCCGCGGTCGGCAGCGTCAGCGGTTTGCCATACACCGCTTCGATACCCGCCAGGTCGTAACCCATCAACTGCAGCAGCGTCGGGAAGATGTTGTAGTGGCTGGAGCGATCCTTGTTCTGCGCCAATGCCTGCGTCCAGTCCGGGCCGTGCACCTGATCGCCCCGAATCACCACCAGCGGCACCAGCCCTTCTTCCTCGACCGGATCGCCGCCGCAGTGGGTGTTGAGCCCGGGATTGCCGCGCTCATGCAGGTCCTGGCCGTGATCGGAGGTGTAGATCAGCAGTGCATTGTGCAAATTGGCCTGGGCAAAGACCCGGGCGAAAAACTCGCCGACGTTCCACAGCACGGTGTTTTTGTAGGCGTTGCGGTACAGCACCCAGTCATCCGGCTGGCCGTTGAAACCGTCGCGTTTACCGGTGTCGGCCACTTCGGTGAACTGCCCACGCGGCAGAGTCGGACGATACGCCATGAAGGCGTCGGGGTATTTGTCGTGCACCGGGAAATGCGCGCCGACCTTGTTGATCACCACCAACTCCGGCTGATCATCGTTGAGCAGTTCGATCAGTTTCGCGGCGGCGGCCATGTCGCGATCACGCACACTGGTCTGGTCAAACTGGACGAATTCGTCGATGTCCTTTTTTTCAGTGTCGGTCATCAGGTTCTGCAAATTGCCGCCGGTGCGCTGGGCGTCGATGTACACCGTGCGCAACCCGGCTTTTTTCGCGTACTGCCAGATCGACGGCAGCGTGCTGTTGATGCGCATGTAATCGGCGCGAGTGCCGCCGTAGCGCAGGGTGACGTTGGTGTCGGCGCTGCAGTTGGCGATGGACGCGGCGTAGCCGTAGTTGAAGATGTCGACACCCGGATGCGCCTGCTTGAGGTTGCTGTGCACCCCGAACGGCGCGTTGATGTCCAGGTAATTGCCGGAAATGCTTTCGTCGATGATCAGCACGATGTCGTGATTGATCGCCACGGTGTTGCGCGCCAACGTCACCGGCTCACGCGGGCCGACTGTGTTGTGCAGCGCTTCATAGGCGAACAGGTTCAGATAGGCCAGCGGCGTGTACATGATCGGCAAGCCCCGCGCGCCCTCGCCCGCCCGCAGGAACAACACCGTACTCAACAGCAACACGCCACATACCGGCGCTGCCACGCGCAACGCATTGGGCACCACCAGTGCATGACGCGGCTTGAGACCGATACCGAACAGCAACAGCAGCCCGCTGAGCGCGCCATGAATGATCGCGTCGCGATACTGGTAGGCGGCTTCCTGGATGAAGCCGCCAGAGTACACCAGCGACACAAAGCTGCTGTAGCTCAGGTAATCCGCGGTGACCCGGGTATAGACATCAAAAAATACGGCCGAGACAAACAGTGTTATTGCGAACAAGTGGCGAATGAGAGCCTGACGAATATAAGCCGTTAGATATAACGCTAAAGTAAGCGCCAAAAACATCGCGCCAAAAAGAAGTACAGCAAAACCGACACCGATAGCATTTAACCGCTCAATGTAATATTCGGAATAAAGCAGCAAATAAACAATCAAAAGTAATTCTTTGGCATATCTGAACATGGCGATACCGCTCGTGCAAAACGGCAGAGAGTCAAAGGTTTGTCGGTCAGAACCTGACACTAGCACCCAGCCATCAAAGCGCAAGAATTGACTGTTTTCTTTAGAAAGCGTCAAAAAACCGGTGACTCAAATCTGACACACGCAAAACGCTAGAAGCCTTTAAATTAAAGACTTACAACCGTTTATCGCTTATTTTAAATCTGAACAAATCTGCAGAAAAACAACAAATCCAATCGCAGCAATGACTTGATGGCCAATCGCCAAAAAGCGCTCAAGTGTTATACAGGTGCAACATGTCATTTTGCTGACACGCTTTCCAAACCCTGCGCTATACCCCTTTTACAGTCTTCTTCCGAACTTCTTCTTTTCGCTCTATCGAGGGTGCGCAGATGGACGTGAGCGTATTTGGCACCGGCTACGTCGGATTAATTCAAGCCGCCGCACTTGCAGATGTAGGGCATCGGGTTTTATGCGTTGATATTGACCCCAACAAGATTAAACAACTGCAACAAGCCGTGCCGCCTATTAGTGAGCCGGGGTTATCCGCTGCGCTGGAAGAAAACATCAAGGCCGGGCGTCTGCTGTTCAGTACCCAGGCCAGCGACGCGGTAGAACATGCCGAACTGATTTTCATCGCCGTGGGCACGCCGGCCGATGAGGACGGTTCCGCCGACCTCAGCCATGTGCTGAACGTGGCCCGGCAGATCGCCTCGCACATGGAGGCTGATCGCACCCTGATCATCAAGTCCACGGTGCCGGTCGGCACGGCGGACCAGGTTGCCGCCAAGGCCAACGAAGAGCTGCAACGTCGTGGCCGCAGCAGCCTGAAGGTACGGGTGGTGTCCAACCCCGAATTCCTCAAGGAAGGCAGCGCCCTCGCCGATTGCATGCGTCCGGACCGGATCATCGTCGGCACCCGCGATGACGCAGCCCGCGAGCAGATGAGCGAACTGTACGCGCCGTTCTGCCGCAACCACGAAAAACTGATGTTCATGGACAACCGCAGCGCCGAGCTGACCAAGTACGCGGCCAATGCAATGCTCGCCACGCGTATCAGCTTCATGAACGAACTGGCCAACCTCACCGAACTGCTGGGCGCCGACATCGAAGCGGTGCGCAAAGGCATCGGCTCCGACCCGCGCATCGGCTACCACTTCATCTACCCCGGTTGCGGATTCGGCGGTTCGTGCTTCCCCAAGGATCTGCGTGCCCTGTTACACACCGCCGAACACAACGGCATGCCGCTGAAACTGCTGCGCAGCGTCACCGACGTCAATGACAGTCAGCGGCACATTCTGTTCAGCAAACTCAAGGCGCAGTTTCCGCAGGGTCTGGCCGGCAAGTCGATCGCGATCTGGGGCCTGGCGTTCAAACCCAATACCGATGACATGCGCGAAGCGCCCAGCCGCTACCTGATGGACGCACTGTGGGCCGAAGGCGCCAGCGTGCAGGCCTACGATCCGGAAGCCATGTCCGAATGCCGGCGCCTCTACGGCTATCGCAACGACCTGCATCTGTGCGCCACTCGCGACGACACCCTGGAGGATGCCGATGCGCTGGTGATCTGCACCGAGTGGAAAAACTTTCGCGTGGTGGATTTCGAACTGCTGGCGAGCAAGCTGCGTTCGAAGGTGATCGTCGACGGTCGCAATCTCTACAACCCGGAACACGTAGCGGCGGCCGGCCTGCATTACAGCGGTATCGGCCTGCGCCACATTACGCCGGAAGGATTGCGCCCATGAAAATCCTGGTCACCGGCGCAGCCGGCTTCATTGGCGCCCATTGCGTGTTGCGGCTGATGCGCGACGGGCATGCGGTGGTCGGCCTGGATAACTTCAACGGCTACTACGACCCGCAGCTGAAACACGATCGGGTGCAATGGATACGTAATCAGGTCGGGCATTTCCCGATCGCGCGGATTGATCTGGCCGATGCCGCGGCGATTGAAGCGCTGTTTGTCCGCGAGCAACCGCAAGTGGTGATCCACCTCGCGGCGCAGGCCGGCGTACGCTACTCGCTGGAAAACCCAAAGGCCTACCTCGACAGCAACCTCAGCGGTTTCCTGAATATTCTCGAAGGCTGCCGGCATCATCCGGTGGAGCACCTGATCTACGCCTCGTCGAGCTCGGTCTACGGCGCCAACCAGCACACGCCTTATTCGGTGCATGACGGTGTGAATCACCCACTGTCGCTGTACGCCGCGACCAAAAAAGCCAACGAGCTGATGGCTCACAGCTACAGCCATCTGTTCGGCATCCCGAGCACCGGGCTGCGCTTTTTCACCGTGTACGGGCCATGGGGTCGGCCAGACATGTCGCCGATTCAGTTCGCCCGGGCGATCACCGATGGCACCCCGCTGAAACTGTTCAACTACGGCGAGCACCAGCGCGATTTCACCTACATCGACGACATCGTCGAAAGCATCGCCCGGCTCACCGACCATCCGCCGCACTCCCACCCGGAGTGGGATCGCGAACACCCCGATGCCGGCAGCAGCATGGCCCCGTGGTGCCTGTTCAACATCGGCGGCCACCACCCGGTGGAGCTGAAAACCTACCTGGCGTTGATGGAAAAACACCTCGGCCAGAAAGCCATTGTCGAGCTCTTGCCCATGCAACCGGGCGATGTGCTCAACACCTGTGCCGAAACCGATGATCTGGCCCAGGCCACCGGGTTCCAGCCCCGGATCGAGCTGGATGAAGGCCTGGGGCGTTTCATCGCCTGGTTTCGCGACTACTACCCCACTGCCTGTCGCCCACGCGCCGCTCGCGGCTGAACTTCAGCGGAGGTTCTCATGACTGGACATGAACAAGGTGTACCGATCAATCAGATGCGTCGTGACAAACGCATGGATCCCGAACACCGAATGCGCCTGGATACCGCCATCCACATGCAGGGTCGTGGCTGGTTGACCGGTCGCGACGGTGGCCGGCCATGGACGCTGTCACGCACCAACCGGGTGCTGGCCTGCTTCGGTGCGCTGATGATCCTGGTGGTGTTTTCGCCGCTGCTGCTAGGCCTGGCACTGACCATCAAATTCACCAGCCCGGGACCGGTGATGTTCGTGCAAAAACGCACCGGCTATCGCGGCCGCACGTTCGGCATGTACAAGTTCCGCACCATGGTCTGCAACGCCGAAGAACTGAAGGAATCGCTGCGCCACCTCAACAAGCACGGGGTCGACGCCATCGATTTCAAGATCGACAAGGACCCGCGCATCACCGGGATCGGCGGTTTCCTGCGGCGCACCAGCCTCGACGAACTGCCCAATCTGTTCAATGTGGTGAGCGGTGACATGCGCCTGGTCGGCCCGCGTCCGACCTCGTTCAACGCCTACCGCTACAAGGACAGCCACCTCGCGCGCCTGAGCATCTACCCCGGCATGACCGGCCTGTGGCAGATCTCCGGGCGCAGCAACATCGACTTCGACCAGCGCGTTGAGTTGGACCTCAGCTACATCGCCGAGCAAAGCCTTTTGCTTGATCTGAAGATCCTGTTGAAAACCCCCTTCAAAGTATTCAGCGGCCACGGAGCAAGCTAATGGACGGTTCAACCAACAAAAGCCTGAGCATTGCCAACCCCAGCGAATCGAACCTGATTTCGACCGTGCTGGATCTGGATCTGCGGATCCTGTTCCTGACCGCCGCCAACCCTGGTGCCGGCACCACCACCAGTGCGCTGGCGCTGGCCAGCCAACTGGCGCAGATGAGCAGCGGTCAGGTGCTGCTGGTCGACGCCAGCCAGTCGGCGAGCAACCTCACCCAACAGTTGAACCTGAGCAAGGAGCGCGGCCTGCGCGATCTGCTGTTCAACCCGGACAACCCGCCGCTGTTGCAGGACTGCGTGGTGCAGGTGTCGAGCCTGCCGTTCCATGTCCTGCCCAACGGTCGGCCGATCCGCACGCTGGAGCACCTGACTGCCGAGCGCCTGAGCCCGTTGCTCGATCAACTGGGCAGCCAGTACCGCTTTGTGGTGATCGATGGTGACGCGGTGTACTCCGCCGCCGACACGCTGGTACTCGCCACTCAGGTCGATGGCGTGGTGTTCGTGGTACGCGCCGAGGACACGCGCTGGGAAGTCGCCCAGGCCGCCGTGCAACGCCTGACCCAGGCCGGGGCGAAAGTGGTTGGCAGCGTCTTCAACCGGCGCAAGTACTACATGCCCAAATGGCTTTACAAAAACCTGTAAGCAAATGCGAAGGATGACGCCATGAACGCCAAGATACTTGTTCTGCTGATGCTGCCGCTTGCAGGCTGCTCCAGCACTTCCGAAACCCAGAACATGCCGGTGAACATTCTCACCGCCACCCCGGCCAACGCCCAGGCCACCGATATGCCGAAGATCGAGCAGACGTTGCGCCCGCAAGACGTGCTGGACGTGATCTTCCACATCAGCACCAGCGGTTCGGACGCCTACCGCGTGCAATCGGGTGACCAGATCGGCCTGAACTTCACCGCGGCCAGCCAGCTCAACGGCAACCAGTTGGTGCTGCCTGACGGCACCATCAACCTGCCGGGCGCCAACACCTCGGTGAAAATCGCCGGGCTGACCGGCGACGAAGCCCGCGAAGAAATCCAGCGTGCCTACCAGCGCAAACAACTGTTCCAGCCCAACCGCAATCAGCTGACGGTGCAGGTCATCAGTCCGCTGACCAATGAGCAGAACCTCAAAAGTGCCCTCAACCATCCCGCCACCGGTATGAGCCGTGAGATCACCGTGGGTAACGACGGTTATGCGAGTTTTCCGGAAATCGGCGCGGTGCCACTGCAAGGCATGACCATCAACCAGCTGGAAACCTTCCTCAACCAGAAGTACGCACAACTGCCAGGTCGGATGAGCGTCGATGTGATGCTCAAATCCACCGCGGGCAACGAGATCTATGTGCTGGGTGAAGTCGGCCAGCCGGGTTCCTATCCGATTCGTCGCCCGGTCTCGGTACTTGAAGCATTGACCCTGGCCCGTGGCACCAACATCAAGGCGCGCCTCGACTCGGTGGTGATCATGCGCCGCAACGGCAATCAGGTGCAGGCGGTGCATTACGACGTCGAGAAAGCCCTGTCCGGCGACGCTTCGCAAATCGCCTATCTGCAACCGGACGACATGCTCTACGTGCCCAAAACCAAACTGGCCAGTGCCGGCGAGCTCGCGCGGCAATTGGCGGACGTGGTGCTGTTCCAGGGCGTGGGCATGAGTTTCAGCTATCGCCTCGACAACAAGAACGACAACAGCAGCAACTAACCGACTCTCAGGTGACCGATCATGAATCCAAAGGAAAACTACCTGCATGAGTTCTTCAGGATCTTCTTCGCCAACAAGCAACTGGTGAAGCGCGTCTTCCTGATCTTTGCAGTCATCGCGTTGGTACTGCCGCTGGTGCTCAAACAGAGCTTCGATATCACCGCCCAGGTGATCGTGCAGTCGAAAAAACTCTCCCAGGGTGACGCCACCACGTCACTGACGGTCGATAACGCCACCTTCATTCCGCCGTCGCTGGCGGACATGGAAACCGAGAGCAATATCCTGCGCTCGCCCGCGTTGATCCGGCAGACCATCAGTGAGCTGCGCGACAAGGGCGAATACAGCCCTCCGGTCGGCATGTTCGCCAAACTGATCGGCGATCCGTTCCGCCGTTATGTCACCTCGCCCCTGCGCCAATACGTGATCAACCCGCTGCGCAACATGCTCGGGCTGGAGACCGATCCGGTGCGCGACACCGTGCTCGACGGCCTCACTCAACAGGCCATCGACAGCCTGAAGATCGAGACCCTGCCCGGCTCCAACGTGATCTCGATCGTCTACAGCTTCCCCGATCCGCATCAAGGCACGACGTTTGTCGCCACCCTGCTGCAGAACTATCTGGTGAGCCGTCAGGCGCTGCAATCGATCGACCTGCCGCAATCCTTCTACGAAACCAAGAAGCACCTGTATCAGGTGCGTCTCGATGGACTAGAGGGCAATCGCCAGGCGCTGCTGGAAAGCGTCGGCTCGTCCGATCCGAAGGAAGAAATCACCTTTCGCCTGAACGCGATCAACACCGAAGAACAAGCGCTGAACCTGTACCAGGATCGCCTGTTGCAGAGCCAGCGCTGGCTTGAATACCTGAAAACCGCATTGGCCGCCGCCAGCACCAACAAGCTCAACGACTACACCTTCCCCTACACCTTCACCACCACCGTCGACAACGTGGCGTTCGAGGATCGCGAAGTCAAACAGTTGGGCGAGCAACTGACCACCCAGGTCAGCCGCTACATGAATGACCTCGCGGTGTTCCAGCCCGGCAGCGAGCCGATGCTGCTGACCCGCGAGCAGATCGCCCGCACCCGTCAGCAGTTCCTCAAAGTGGTGAGCAACCGCATTCAGGAACGCACCAACGACCTGGCCGTGGTGCAACAGGTGATCGATCAGAAAACCGCGCGCATCGCCGACTTCAAGAACCGCATCCACACCTTGCAGCAGACCCAGAGCAAGCTGCGGCAGATGGACACTGAAATCGATGCGCTGCACACGGCGTTCTCGACCTACGCGCAACGCTTTGCCGAAAGCAGCACCGCCGGTTCACTCAACGACGACCTGTCTAACGCCAAGGTGCTGAGCCCGCCGTTCGAACCGACCGAGCCGGCGTTCCCCAAACCGCTGCTGATCATCCCGTTCGGGCTGTTCACCGGACTGCTGCTGGCGATTGCCCTGGTCTATGTGCGTGAGTTCTTCGATCACCGCTTCAAGCATCCGGCGCAAATCACCCACGAACTGGGTCTGCCAGTGTTGCTGGTGATCAACGACGAAAACGTTCTGCCACGCAATCCGCACAAGAACTGGACCGTGCCAAGCTTCGTGCACTGGGTGCGCAATTGAACACGCCGTCCACCCCGAATGCCGCGCTGCCGATCATTCATTTGCTCAGCAGCGGCGGCTTCTATGGGGCCGAGCGCATGTTGCTCGATCATTGCCTGGCGACACCGGGGCAGCACCAGGTGCTGTGTCTCGATGCACCACCCGCATTGATCGCGCGCTTTCGCGAGGCCGGGGTGGACTGTCGTGGCTGCTCCGGGCTGGGCGAGTTGATGCGCCATCTACGTGCCCGGCGCAGCGAGCAACCGCTGATCAACACCCACAACTTCAAAGGGCTGTTGTTCGGTTGGGTCGGGGCGACGCTGTTGCGTCTGCCACTGGTCATCACCCAACACGGCTTCACCCCGCGCAGCCGCAAGCAGAAGTTCTACACCTGGCTGAGTCTGCAGTTGTGCCGCACCGCTTCGGTGGACCGGGTGGTGTGCGTGGCCGAGAGCATCGCCGTGCTGCATCGTCAGGCCAGCGTGCAGGCGGAAAAACTGCAAGTGATCCCCAACGGTTTACCGGCCGCCGCCGCGCTGGTCAGCACCGTTGACCGCCAGCGCTGGCTCGCCGGTTACGTCGGGCGTTTGAGCAGCGAGAAAGGCCCGGATTTGTTTCTCGATGCACTGATTCCGCTGTGTCACCAGCACCCGCAACTGGACGCGGTGATGCTCGGCGACGGCCCGGAACGTGAAGCGCTGCAAACACGCATCGACGCCGCCGGATTGACCCAACGGATTCGCCTGCCCGGTTACCAGACCGCCATGCAACCGTGGTGGCAGCAACTGGATGCGCTGGTGATCAGCTCGCGCACCGAAGGCACACCGATGATTCTGCTGGAAGCGATGCAGGCCGGCGTGCCGGTGGTGGCTTTCGCAGTCGGCGGCATTCCCGATGTGCTCGAACACCGTAATAACGGCCTGCTGGCGGCACCCGCCGACAGCTCTGCCCTCGCCCGCCAGCTCGACAACCTGCTGAGCGAGCCGAAGCTGGCCCGGCATTTGTGCGACAACGCAAAGCGTACGCAACAGGATCGCTACGACCTCAAGGCTTTGGCCGAACGCTGGTCGCAGCTGTACATCCGCACGGCACGGGAGGCACGCGCATGATTTTCCCGCTCTCGATCGTCACGCTGCTCGGTCTGGTGTGCATCGGTCTGCTCGCCAGCCCTTATCCGTTTCTGGCACCGGGCGCCGTCATTGCTCTGGTGGGTTTTACAGTGTTGTACCGCAAGCCGACCTGGGGCCTGCTGGGCATCGCCGCGCTGGTGCCGTTCGAAGGCTTCTTCAAGGACAGTTCGCTGTCCGGGAGCAAACTGATCGGTGCCTCGCTGGCGGTGATCCTGATGCTGCAACTGGCCATGCATCAGATTCCCTCCGAGCGTCTGCGCAGCAATATCTGGCGGTTTCTGCTGTGGTTTCTGGTCCTGTATTTCCTCAGCCTGCTCAATACCGATGACATGGGTATGTCGCTGGGGCACCTACGTGAGCTGAGCGTCGGCCTGATCCTGTTTGTCATCACCCTGCTGATCGGCCGCGAACTGAACCTCGATCTGTTCGCCCGATTGGTGACCCTGAGCGTCAGCGCCACCTGCGCCATGGCGATGTTTTCGACCAAATTCCAGGATCAGGGCCGCGCCGCCGGGCTGCTCGAAGACCCCAACGCCTTCGCCCTGCTGATCGCCTTCGCCATTCCGCTGGCCCTGCTGCTGGTGATTCGCGGCCCGAACCTGTTGCACCGCTTGTTCTGGGGCGCTTGCTGCGTGCTGCTGCTCGGTGGCATGACCAAGACCGAGTCGCGCTCCGGGCTGGTGGTGGTGGCCTTGAGTCTGTTGATCGGCTGCTGGCACTACCGCGCGCAACTGACCCGGATTCGCCCACGGCACCTGGGTTTCGCCATGCTCGGCGCAGCGATCGTGATTCCGCTGGCGATCTACGCGATGCCCGCCGGTTACATCGCACGCATTCAGTCCCTGAGCGTGTTGAGCGCCGGGGCCAAGGGCCACGACGACGAATCCCTCGGCCGCCGTGCCTCGTACATCGTGGTCGGCGGGCAGATGATCCGCGAGAATCCGCTGCTCGGCTCCGGCCCCGGCACCTTCCCGCTGCACTACGCGACCACCGGCTATGCCAAGGCATTTTCCGCCAACCGCAAGATCGGCGACCTGTACCGCCGTGCGCACAACACCTACCTGGAAATCTTCAGTGAACTGGGGATTCCCGCCGGCCTGTTGTTCGTCGGCATGCTCGGCCTGGGCCTGTACAACTTGATCCGCGCCCGCGCCGCGTGGATGCTGCGGCGCGACTGGCAACAGGCGGATCTGATGACCCACCTCGGTGTGAGTTTCCTGTCGTTGACCCTGTTCCTGATGTTCCTCAGCGCACCGAACCAGAAGTACGTGTGGATCATGCTCGCGCTGACCAGCGTCCTGCGCCTCAAAGCCGAGCAAGCACCTCTGAGGGAGTCCAGAGCATGATCCGCATCAGCATCATCATCCCGATGTTCAACGAGGCCCGGCACATCGGCCGCACGCTGCTGGCGGCGCAGAAAGCCGCGCACGCAGCCAATGTCGAGTGCGAGCTGATCGTGGTCGACAACGGCTCGAGCGATGACGGCCCGCACATCGCCCGGCAGTTCGGTGCGCAGGTGCTGGTGCTGCCTGGGCTGCTGATCGGTGCGCTGCGCAATCGCGGTGTCCTGCTGGCAAGCGGCGAGTGGCTGGCGTTCATCGATGCCGACGTCGAAATGCCCGAAGACTGGCTCAGGCCACTGTTCGAACTGGAGGAAAGTGGTCAGGCCGATGTGTTTGGTCTGGATCTGCACACTCCCGCCGCTGCGCCGTGGTACGCGACGGCCTGGCAACGGCGCACGCTGCGCACTTCCGGGCAGGCGTCGCACACAGTGGACTGGCTGCCCAGCTCCAACTTGCTGATGCGTCGGCGCTGGTTCGAGAAGGTCGGCGGCTTCGACGAACACCTGCGCACCGGCGAAGACAAGGAATTCACCCTGCGCCTGAGCGAACAAGGCGCGCGCCTGTTGTCGGTGAACAACAACGTGGCCCTGCACTGGGGCTACGAGATGAACTGGCGTGAGTGGATGGGCAAGGAAATGTGGCGTCAGGGCAGTCATCTGCAACTGTTGCGCACCCACGGCTTCAGCCTGCGTCTGCTGCGCTTTCCGCTGCTGTCGCTGATGGCATGGCTGCTGGACTTGCTGGCAATTTCCGCGCTGCTCAACGGCTTTCCGCATCACGCAGCGGTCATGGTGATGCTGACCCTGATTCCGGCGCTGGTGCTGAGCATTCGCCAGAGTTCACGCCATCACGACATTGGCCTGACCCTGCAACTGTGGGGCCTGCACTGGGTGCGTCTGCACCTGGCCGGGGCGGCGCTCATTCTCAGTGTGTGTCATTGGAATGCCAGGAGGCCTGCCCGTGGCTGAATTCATTTTCTGGCTGTGCCTGCTGCTGCCGGTGTACGCCTACCTCGGCTACCCGCTGCTGCTGACCGTGCTGGCGCCGCTGTTCCCGGCGTGGCGCCACAGCCCGGCGCCACCGCTGAACATCAGCATCGTGATCGCCGCGCACAACGAGGCGCGGCACATCGAGCACAAGTTGCGCACGCTGCTGGCGCAGGACTATCAGCCGGCCACGCTGCAGATCATTCTCGCCAGCGACGGTTCGACCGACGACACCGGGGCCTGCGCGCACAAAGTGATCGATTCGCGCATCACCGTGCTCGATCTGCCGCGCCTGGGTAAAGCGGCGACGCTGAATGCCGGCGTGGCCCTGGCCACTGGCGATATTCTGGTGTTCACCGATGCCGACAACCAGTGGTCGCGGGAAACCCTCGGCTACCTGCTCGCGCCACTCAGTGACCCGAGTGTCGGCGCCTGCGCCGGGCACATGGTGATTCCGGTGACGGGCGGTGGCCTGAGCGTCGGCGACAGTCTGTACCGCCACTACGAAGGCTGGCTGCGCCGGGTGGAGAACCGCACCGGCTGCATGGTCTCGGCCGACGGCGCCCTGCTCGCCCTGCGCCGCGAGCTGTTCCAGAGCGTGCCGGCGGAGGTCAATGACGACTTCTTTCTCAGCACCTGTGCACCGGTGGCATTCAAGCGCATTGTGTACGTGCCCGAGGCGCAAGTGATCGACCACGGTGTCGACGAAGCGGACAAACAATTCCGCCGGCGTCAACGCGTCACCGTCGGTGGCCTGCAAAGCCTCGCCCAGCGCAGTGAGCTGCTCAACCCACTCAAACATGGCCTGTATTCGATTGCGCTGATCAGCCACAAGCTGATCCGGCGTCTGGCACCGATCCTCCTGCTGCCGTTGCTGCTGAGCAACTTCTGGCTGTGGGACGACCACGGTTTCTATCGACTGGCCCTGATCGCCCAACTGTTCGGCTACGCCGTGGCGATTGCCGGACTGCTGGATTCACAACACCGGTTACCCAAACCGTTCCGCCTTGCGGCATTCCTGCTGGTGACGCTGGCAGGCATGAGCATCGGCCTGTGGCAATTCCTGCGCGGCCACCGTTACGCCCAGTGGAACCCTGAACAAAACCGTTGAGAGGACCGAAGCCATGGCGATCAAACAATTGATAAAACGTACCAGCGGCTGGCTTTACCTCAACTCGCCCGTAGGACGAAACCAGTTGCACGGTGCCGGGGTGATCCTGATGTTGCACCGGGTGCTGGACAACGATCGCGCTGCCGACCTGCCGCACCGCAATGAACTGTGCGTCGGCCCCAAGGCGTTCGATCACCTGCTGGTGTGGCTGCGTCGGCATTTCGATTGTGTACCGCTGATGGATATCCTGACGCCCGGCCCAGCGCGCGACGAGCGCCCACGGGTGGCGCTGACCTTCGACGACGGCTGGCGCGACAACGCAGTCAACGCCTTCCCGCTGCTGCAGAAGCACCAGGTGCCGGCGAGCATTTTCCTCTCCACCGATTTCATCGGCAGCCGTCAGCGCTTCTGGTGGGAAAGCCTCGGCGAAACCCTGTGGGGCAGCCATGGCGAAAAGACCCGCCTGCACTTGATCGAATGCCTGCACGCGATTCATCACCCGGTGCCGGTGCTGGTCGACGACATTGACGTCGACCGCCGCAGCCTGTCGCTGCTGCATTACCTGCAAAGCCTGAAGAGCCTCGAACCGCAGATGCTCGAACGCCTGACTGACGAATGTCCGCCGGAATCGTTGCCGCAAGCGCTGGACTGGCATCAGGTACGCGCGCTGGAGGCCTCGGGACTGGTGCGCTTCGGCCCGCACGGCGCCAGCCATAAAATCCTCACCGAACTGGACGATGTGCACCTGAGCGAAGAAATCAGCCGCAGCCGTGAAGCCTTGAACAACGGCTGCAACCGGCCGCTGCCGGTGTACTGCTACCCCAACGGCAACAACGACGAACGGGTGCGCAAGCAGATTGCCGCGCACGACTACCGGTTCGCCCTGGGCACCGGCACCGGCATCTATCGCGGCGAAGGCGATCCGCTGAACCTGCCGCGTTTCGGTGTCAGCCAGCGCACCGCGCGTAATCCTGAGCTGCTGTCGTGGCGCATCTTTCGTGGCAACCGGCCATGAGCCGCAGCCACTATCTCAGGCATCTGGCACTGAGCATGGGCACCAAACTGGCGATGATCGCCCTGCGTCTGCTGCGCAACGTGTTGCTGGCGCGGATCCTCGGGCCGAGTGAACGGGGGCTGTTTGCGCTGCTCAGCACCTTGCCCGACCTGATCAGCGCCGCCACCAGTGGCGGGTTGAACTCAGCCGTCGGCTATCAGGCCGCCAAGCAACGGCCGATGGGGCTGCTGCTGAGTCAGGTGCTGGTCTTCGGTTGCTTGCTCGCCGGTCTGCTGACCTTGCTGGTGGTGGCGCTGGTGCGTGAGTTCGGCAGTGAGCTGGATGTGACTGTGCAGCTCGGCCTGCTGGCCTGGCTGTTGCTGCTGGCGGTGCCGCTGACCGTGCTGAAAAGCGGCCTGCTGACCCTGCACAACGCCTCCGGCGGCGTGGTCGCGTTCAACGCCTTGCGCCTGACCGAATCGCTGGCGCCGTTGCTGCTGTTTCTCGCGCTGTTCTGGATGTGGAAAAGCGCGGCGCTGGAAGCCGCGCTGATCAGTTGGCTGGCCGGGATCAGCCTGGTGGTGCTGGCCGGTTGGGTCTGGCTCAAACGCGCGCAACCGCTGCAGTTGCAATGGGATCGCGCCAGCCAGAACGAACTGCTGCGTTACAGCGCGCGCAGCCATCCGGATCTGCTGTTCCAGCAAGTGATTCTGCGCTCGGACTACCTGTTCATCGGCGCCCTGCTCGGCAGCACCGCGCTGGGTCATTACGCCATGGCCAGCGCTGCCGCCGAACTGCTGCTGATCGTCCCGGAAGCGGTGACCACGCCGCTGATGAAGCGCCTGCTGCAACAGGACGAAGGCATGGACAAGGTCACCCCGCTGGCCCTGCGCCTGACCGCCACGGTGATGCTCGCTGCGTGCCTGAGCATGGCAGTGATCGGCAACTGGCTGATCGTCACCCTGTTCGGCATCGCCTACCAACCGGCGTATCCGGCGCTGCTGGCGTTGCTGCCGGGGCTGCTCGGCCTGTGCTACGCCAGCATCCTGCGTCTGGACCTGCTGGGGAAAAACCGCCCCGGCACGGTATCGCTGTTGATGGGCCTCGGTGCCCTGCTCAATCTGGCGCTGAACCTGGTGTTGATTCCGGCCTACGGGATCGTCGGCGCGGCGGCGGCTTCGTCAATTGCCTATCTGGCCGTCACAGTGGCGATGCTGGTGCTGTACTGCCGTTTGAGCGGCGTGGCGTTCTGGCAAACCCTGATCATCCTGCCCAGCGACATCACGCCGATGTTGCAAATGCTGCAACGGAAGGCCGCATGAAAGGCCTGGTCCTGCTGCTCGGTCTCGGCCTGTCGCTGGACGCCTTTGCCGCGTCGATGCGCTGGGGCGAGATCCGCGACGGCAGCCTGTACCTGCAAACCGATCGCCCGGACACCGTGACCGTGCGCTGGACCCCGGCGTGGCAGGCCGACGCCAACGAAGAGCATCTGTACCTGCTCGACGGCCAGGGCAAATTGCAGGGCGAACGCTTGATCAAGGCCAGCGAAACCCGCGGCACCCAGAGCTGGGCGTTGCTGCCGGGTGCTGCCAGTTATCGCCTGGAAATTCCCGGCTACAGCTTCCGCAATTACCGGGTCGAGCACGACGATCGCACCGTCGCGCTGTTCGAGCCGGCCAAGGTGCATTTCAGCGCCCAGACGCAGAATGGCGACGAGTTGTATTTCAAGGTCGCGCCGGGGGAACACGCGGTGCTCGCCGGCAAGTTTCATGGCGGGGTCAACGCGCTGCAGGTACAACGGGTTGGCGATGATCAGCCACTGACGCTGGCGCTCAAACCCTATCGCGCCTATTGGCAGTTCGATCAACTGACGCTGCCGGTCAGCGCGCGCGAACAGGTCTGGCGCCTGCGCCTGCAAGGCAGCGGCAAAGCGGCGTTCTGGCTCGACGGCACGGCCAATCGGTTTGCGCAGACTCCGCAGCAACTCAAACCCGTGCGCGAGGAGACCGGCCAGATCCACCTGGCCCTGCACGACAAAATCCTCGGGCGCACCCCGGATCTGGGCATCGCCCTGCCCTATGTGCTGCCGCCCGCCGCCAGCCATGCCGCGCTGGATGCACTGAAACCGACCGCCGCCAGTTACTACAGTTTTGTCGATGTCACGGCGAAGAATCCGCACTTCGAAGACGCGTTCCGCGAGGTTTATCAGGAGCGCTTCGGCATCCGTCAGGACATCACCCTGCTCGCCGGCAGCCAGCGTCAGGCCGATCTGCGTGCCGATGTGCAAAGCAATGGCGGGCTCAATGCGTGGCTGGCCAGCACCCGCGCCTTGGGCGGCAACGGCACGCACTACATTGGTTTTGCCGACGAGCCGAACCTCAACTATTCGAGCTTCGAGCAATACCGGGCGATTTTCACCAGCATGGCCAGACAGGTGCGCAGCGATCCGGCGAATGCCAGGGCCGGCGTGCGCATCGCCATGCCGGCCAGTTCACGGCTGGTCAACGGGCCGTTCGCCGACAACGCGGCAGACAAGCGCGGCATCGACTGGGCGCGGCGCTTGCTCGGCGAGTCCGCCGAGCAGATCGACGCGCTGGCGTGGCACGAATGGATGATCCGCGACCTGCTCGCCACCCGCGTCTACCGCGACAGCGTGCGCCGCGCCGCTGAACTGGTCGGCCTCGACGCCCATGGCCAGCCGCGCAAGGCCTTGTTGCTGGATCAGACCAATCTGTCCAGCGGCTCCAGCCTCAGCCCCTACGATCAGGAGACCCATTACGCCTCGCTGTGGTGGGCCTCGGTGGTGATCAATGCCTCGCAGGACGGTTTGCTGACGATGCTCAACTGGTTTCAGGCCGCCGATGAACCGCAGTACCCCAAGGGCATGATCCGGGTCTTGGGCGCTGAGCGTTTCGAGCTGAAACCGGTGGGGCTGGCCCAGCAATTCATCGCGCAACACTGGCTGCACAAGGTGCTGTGGCTGGAGAACGATGGCTTTGAAGTCGATGTGCTGGCGATGGCCGGCGACGACCAGCGTGGCCTGCTCGGTGTGAACAAGGGCACGCGTTTGCAGCGTGTCGACCTGAGCGGCGCCAAGTGCCCGCTGAACAACGGTGCGTTGCGTTACTTCGGCGCGGACAACCGCAGCCGCGACGCGCCGTTTGCCTGTCGCGCCGGACGCGTCAGCTTCGAGTTGCCAGGGGAAACCCTGTTCGCCCTGAGCTGGAGCGCGTCATGAACCCAATCCCGATCAGTCACGAGAAAAGCCAGGCGAACATAAACTCTGTGGTGAGGGGATTTATCCCCGATGGGCTGCGAAGCGGCCCGGGTTTTTCAAGCTTAAAAGCGACGACTGCTGCGCAGCCGATCGGGGATAAATCCCCTCGCCACAGGAATCCCCTCACCACAGGATTCCCTCACCACAAGGGTTCGCCGCGCCAAAGAGTTCAGGAGTACAGAACATGGGTACCGTCAGCAAACTCAGCGAACACATCAAACAAAAAGGCCTGCGCGCCACCCTCGGCAAGGCGTGGAAGCACTACGTGTTTTTCCATCAGGAACTGCTGTGGATGGAGCGCGATCTGGTCAGTCCGGTGCCACCGCACAGCCTCAAACCGTATCCGCCGCTGCGGGTAGTGAAGATCACCGCCGACAACGCCAGCGCCTTCGCCCGCTACTTCGGCGACCGCGTCGGGACCATGGCCGAGCTGGCCAACGAAGGGCACACCGGGCACATGCACCTGGACGATCAGGGCGATGCCGTGGCGTTCATCTGGGGCAGCGCGCGGGACTACTTCGACCGGCATTACTACGGCTGCCTGTTCCCGGTGAAACCCGGCGAGTTCTTCGAATTCGGCGGCGAGCTGACCCGTGCCTACTGGGGCACCGAACTGTCGGTAGACCTGCAACTGGAACTGTGGAAAGCCATGGCGGCCCAGGGCTGCGACAAGGTGGTGGACGTCTGCGAGTTCCACAACATCCCGGCGCTGAAACTGCACCTGCGCATGGGGTACACCGAGCAAGGCCGGATCATGAATGTCTATACCCTGTTCGGTCGCTGGCGCTTCTACCGCGAAACCCGCTACAGCGGTTCGCGACTGGATGCGCTGCGCAAACCGTCCCGTCCACCTGTCACAGCCACGGCGGTCTGAGCCTATGCCGGCGCGATTCGAATGGCGCACTTCGCTGTGCGCCGCCGACTTCCCGGCAGCCGCCTATGAAGCGCTGCGCCTGCAAGTGACGGACCACACGCCGTTCAACCACCTGGGCTGGTTGTGCGCGGCCGAGCAGGCACTCGACGAGAGTGAGCGCCTGCACATCCTGCTCGGTTGGGAAGCGGAAGAATTGCGTCTGTGCCTGCCGCTGGTCGCGGGCCGCGAGCGTTTTGCCGGAGTGCCGTTCCGCGTGCTGCACCACTTGGGGCATCCGCTGGCGGACCGGCTGGCGCTGCTGTCATTGCTCAACGGCGAGGACATGCGCGAAGCCTTGCGCCTGATCCACCGACAGCTGCCGCACGCGCTGCTGCAACTTAACGAATTGTCCGAGCCTGCGGGTGAAGAAAGCGTGCTCACCGAATGGATGGCCCACAGTTCTAAAGGCGAACGCCGTCTCAGTTGCCGGGTGCCGGTGCATCTGATCAGCGACGCCGATCATCAGGAAGTTTCCGGTGACCCGCGCTACAAGCTGCGGCGGGCGCGCAAACGGATTGCCGCGTGTGGCGCCCAGGTGCGGCGCATCACTCCCGACGCGCTGAGCATGGGTCCGCTGTTGAAGGCGATCAGCGAAGTCGAAGCGGTGAGCTGGAAAGGCGACGAAGGCGTGGGGATTTTCGCCAGCGAACGCAGTCGGCAATGGATCGAACGCGCCTTCACCGCCCTCGCCGGCCAGGGATTGGTGCGGGTGGTGACGCTGGAACTCAACGGACGTTGCATCAGCTATCGCCTCGGCCTGCTCGAACAGGACCGACTCTACGATTACAACCTCGCGTTCCTGCCGCAATACGCCGATCTGGGCAGCGGCCGGGTGCTGCTGGAGGAGTGGATTCGCTGGGGGCTGGACGAGCATTGGCGCTGGATCGATGCCTCGCGGGTCAGTCTGGAAAACTCCAGCCACCAACTGCACGAACGCATGACCGGACAACTGGAACACTGGCGCTGGAGTTTCTATTCCTGGCGCCCCAGCGGGATGTTGCTGGGGCTGGGGTTGCGGCTCTGGCATCGATTGAAACCGACGGTGCAGCAATGGCGAGCGCGGCGTGCAGCCAAACCGGCATTGCCCACCCCACCTGTCGTCATCACCACGGAGGGCGATCATGCCTCGCCAAGTCATAGTCAACGCTGACGATTTCGGGTTGAGCCCGAACGAAAACGCGACGATCTTCGCCGCGTTTCAGGCCGGGGTCATCAGCTCGGCCACGGCCATGGCCAACATGCCGGCGTTCGAAGCAGCCTGCGCGATGGCCCGGCATCCGACGCTGCAAGGTCGGGTCGGGTTGCACTTCAACCTGACTTACGGCCGGCCGTTAAGCACTTCGATCCTGCGCAGTCGTACCTTCTGCGATGGCCACGGCGTGTTCGATCTGAGCCTGCCGCGCCACAGTCTGTGGCTGAGTCGCGAAGATCGCGACGCGGTGCGTGAGGAGTTGCACGCGCAGTGGCAACGCTGTGTCGAACATGGCGTGCGGCCGAGCCACATCGACTCGCATCAGCACGTGCACAACATCTGGCCGATCGGCGAAATCGTCGCCCGGTTTGCCGCCCGGCAAGGCGTGCCGATTCGCCTGGCACGCAACCTGGGGCAGAACCTCAGTCTGCCGAAACGCCTGTTCAAAGGTTTGCTCAACTGGCGTTTACAAAGTCTCGCCGGGGCCACGGCGGACTATGTGTGTACCCCGGTAGACCTGCGCAACGACCCCGCGCCGACCGACGGCGTGCTGGAAATCGTTGCCCACCCGAATCAGCTCGGGAGCGATTTCGGTGATGCCTATCTCAACCCCGGAGAATCCCTGAGCCGCGTGCTAGAGCAGCGGCTGCCGGGCGTTCCACGGGTTTCCTACGCCGATCTGAACAAGGACTTTCTACGCGGTGCCGCGGCACTCGATCGACCTACATAACTTGCAATACTTTCGAAGATGGCGCTTCGAAACGGCGTTGCAGGTGTGATCTATACCCACAAAAGCAACATCCACTACACCGGGCCTCGGCCACGGAGGGCAACATGAGTGTTATCGAAAAACTGCGCGAACGCATTCGTCAAAAAGGCCTCGGCCGTGTCTTCGCCACGCTGTGGAAACGCCACGTGTTCTTCCACTGGGAGCTGCTGTGGATGGAGCGCGACCTGGTCTCCCCGGTACCGCCGCACAAGCTGCGCCCATACGAAGGTTTGCGCAAAGTCGATATCACGCCGCACAACACCGGGGCCTTCGCCAAGCACTTCGGCGACCGGGTCGAGACCATGGCCGAACTCGCCGCCGAGGGTCATACCGGGCACATGTACCTCGATGCCGATGGTCATGCAGTGGCATTCATCTGGGGCAGTATTCGCGACTACCACGACCGCCACTATTACGGCTGCTGGTTCCCGGTCAAACCCGGTGAGTTCTTCGAATTCGGCGGCGAAATGGCCCGGCCGTATTTCGGCACCAGCCTGTCGGTGGACGTACAAGTCGCCCTCTGGGAAGCCATGGCCGCCCAGGGCTGCCACACCGTCGTGGACACCTGCGAAACCCGCAACATCCCGGCGATGAAGCTGCACCTCCGCATGGGCTACCACGAACAGGGGCGCATCACCCACGTCTATGGCCTGTTCGGCCGCTGGCGCTTCTACCGCGAAACCCACTATGACGGCTCACGCCTGGAACCACTGCGCAAACCGGAACGGCCGGTGGTGAGTGCGACAGCGCAGGCGTGAGCCGACCTTGGAATCTGCGGCGGCAGTGAGGCCGCGTTCGCGAGCAGGCTCGCTCCCACAGGGATCTCGTGTACGACACCGATCAACTGTAGGAGTGAGCCTGCTCGCGATGGGGCCAGACGGGGCAACGAACTCTCAGGTCTTGCTGGCGACCAAGGTGAAGCACAACGGCATCTGCGCTGGCTGATTCAGGTACTGGTCATACACCTCTTCGCGGTTCGAGTGCGCATACTCCTTGAAGTGCGCGATGTTCAGCCCGGCCGCGATGGCACCGCTGAAGATGGCGCCGAGGGTGTGCACGAACCAATAGGACTTGGCAGCCTGCTGCTCGACCTTGCCCACGTAGACGATCGGCTCTTCCTGCACGAATGGCTCGGCGCGGAAGTAGGAGCTGGCGAGGCGGTACGGGTCTTCGCCTTCAGGATCGACCATTTCCAGAAACGGATGGGTTTCGTAGATCACCAGTTTGCCGCCCGGTTTGAGAGTCAGCGCGACATGGCGGAAGAACTCGCCGATGTCGGGCATCCAGTTCAGCACGCCGATGGTGATCAGCGCCACGTCGAAGCGGCTGTGCAGCGCAGCCGGCAGGTGATGGATATCGCTTTCGATGAATTCGCCGTTGTGTGGCGAGCGCTGGTTCAACTCGCGGGCCTGTTCGAGAAACGCCTCCGATTGATCGACGCCGACCACACTGCGCGCGCCGAGGGCAAACAGCGACAGGCTTTCGCGGCCGTTGTTGCAACCGAGTTGAATCACCTCTTTACCGTCGACGCCGACCTGCTCCAGCAAGCCGCGCAAGGTATCGTCGAGGCAAGAGAAATCAGCCTGGGACACGTCGTTCAACAGCGCTTGCCATTCGGCCGATTCACGGTGGTGGCGAGCGGAATCGTTCCACGCCTGTCGATTGCTGTCGATGGCGGTTTTATTGTTGAGCACTTCCATGGCGCACTCCGGGCGATGCTCGTGATTGAGCGGCCACGAGTCTAGAACAGCTCGGCAATTCGGGTTGTTGCGAACTTGTAAGCCAACCCACAGTGCCATTGTGGGAGCGGGCTTGCTCGCGAAGGCGGTGTATCCGTCAACATGGATATCGACTGACACGACCTCTTCGCGAGCAAGCCCGCTCCCACACTTTTGGCGTGGTCACATTTGGTTGAGACGTTCACGCAGGAATTCGACCAGCGCCTGCACCGGGCGCGAAGCCTGGCGATGTTGCGGATACACCGCGGACAAGGTCAGCGGTTCAGTGCGGTAATCGTCGAGGACCGGCACCAGTCGCCCATCCTTCAGCGCCGCGCCAACGATGAACGTCGGCAGATAGGTAATCCCCATCCCCTGCACCGCCGCATCGCGCAGCAACTCGCCGTTGTTCACCCGCATGCGCCCGGTGACGTTGACCAGCAGCGGCTTGCCCTGCCCCGCATTGAAGCGCCACTGCACCGAACGACCGTGGCCGTACGGCAGACAGTCGTGGCTGTGCAGGTCTTCGGGATTGAGCGGCGTACCGCGTTCGGCCAGATACGCCGGGCTGGCGCAGTACACCCGTTCGATGGCGGCGATGCGCCGCGCAATCAACGTCGAGTCTTCCAGCACACCGATGCGCAGCGCCAGGTCGTAGCCTTCGCCGAGCAGGTCCACCGGACGGTCGCTCAAATCCACTTCCACGGTGACCTCGCGATAGCGCTGCAGGAACAGCGGCAGCAGGCATCCCAGATGCGCCACGGCAAACGACAGCGGTGCACTGACGCGAATCGTACCGCGCGGCTCGGCGGTCTGCCCGGCGATGCCCTGCTCGACCTGTTCCACTTCGCCCAGCAGGCGCAGCGCCGATTCATAGTAGCTCTGGCCCAGTGGCGTGACGTCGAGGCGCCGGGTGGAACGGTTCAACAAGCGCACACCGAGGCGCTCTTCGAGCTGCATCAAACGGCGGCTGACGAACTGCTTGGACAGGCCCAACTGATCGGCCGCGGCAGTGAAGCTGCCGGAGTCCATGACCTGGCAAAAAATACGCATGTCTTCGAACGGGTTCATTGTCACTCTCTGGTAGACAGTCAAACGCTTTATAGCCGCTTTTTCACTTTTCGACAGCTCATTAATCTGTGTTCACGGTTTGAGAACAGCCCGACACAACACCAAAAACTTTCGAAAAAGGAATTGAGCATGAACATCAAAAAGACCCTGACCGCATCCCTTCTCGCCCTCTCCGTCGGCAATGCTCTCGCGGCTGGCAGCCCGGGTGTCGAACACAACACCCAGGCCTTCCTCGAAGCCCTCGCCGCCGGCGGTGGCAAACCGCTGGAGCAACTGAGCCCGAAGGATGCCCGTGCAGTGCTGACTGGCGCTCAGGCCTCGGTGAAGGTTGATCTGTCCGGAGTTGAAGTCAGCGACAAGGCGATCACCGTCGATGGCCAGACGATCCACCTCAAAGTGGTGCGTCCAGCCAAGGTCAAAGGCGAGTTGCCGGTGTTCATGTTCTTCCACGGCGGCGGTTGGGTGTTGGGCGATTACCCGACGCACCAGCGCCTGATTCGCGATCTGGTGGTCGGTTCTGGAGCGGTCGCGGTGTACGTCGATTACACGCCGTCGCCGGAAGCGCAGTACCCGACAGCGATCAACCAGGCCTACGCGGCGACCCAATGGGTGGCTGAGCATGGCAAGGACATTGGCGTCGACGGCAAGCGTCTGGCGGTGGCCGGCAACAGCGTCGGCGGCAACATGGCGGCGGTCGTGGCGCTGATGGCCAAAGAAAAGCAGAGCCCGGCCCTGCGCTTCCAGCTGCTGATGTGGCCGGTGACCAACGCGCAGTTCGACGACGGCTCGTACCAGCAATTTGCCGAAGGCCACTTCCTCACCAAGGGCATGATGCAATGGTTTTGGGACAACTACACCACCAACCCGGCCGAGCGTGCGCAGATCCACGCCTCGCCGCTCAACGCCAGCAGCGACCAGCTCAAGGGCCTGCCCGCCGCGCTGGTGCAGACCGCCGAATTCGACGTGTTGCGGGATGAAGGCGAAGGCTACGCACGGCATCTGGATGCGGCCGGCGTGGCGGTGACCTCGGTGCGTTACAACGGGATGATTCATGACTTTGGCTTGCTCAATCCGCTGAGTCAGATTCCGGAAGTGAAAGCGGCCGTGCGGCAGGCGGCGGCGGAGTTGAAGACGCATCTGAACTGAGGCCCCCTCCCTCGCCACACCTGACGGTGCGGCGAGTTTTTTGCCTGCAGGAACCCTTGTGGTGAGGGGATTCATCCCCGATGGGTTGCGAAGCGACCCCGCTGCCAACCAGAAAGGCAGGGGACTGCTGCGCAGTCCATCGGGGATGAATCCCCTCACCACAAAAGCCTCTTCAACACCAACGTTCATGCAGTTCCGGAGATCGCCATGTCCATCCTCCTCACCCACCCACTGTCCTGGAGCGCCGCCCTGCTGCTGCTCGACGCGTTGCTCTGGCACCTCGCCCCGTTCCAGCATCGCGCACCGAGAGTCGGTATTCGCCTGGCGCTGTTCCTTGGTTTCAGCGCACTGATCATCAACGCCGAGATCAGCCCGTTGCAGGCGCCGTTGTTCGCCGATGACCCGGTGATGCAACTGGGCGCAACAGCACTGGGAATTGTCTGGTGGCTGTACGCCGCGCGTGTATTGACCGAAGTGATCGGCCTGGCGCTGATGCGGCGCATCGGGCACAGCGGTCGGCTGTTGCAGGACGTGATCGGCGCGCTGGTGTTTCTGGCAGCGATCGTCGCGGCCGCCGGTTACGTGCTGGAGCTGCCGGTCAAAGGTTTGCTGGCGACCTCCGGGGTGGTGGCGATCGTCGTCGGTCTGGCGCTGCAAAGCACCTTGAGCGACGTGTTCTCGGGGATCGTGCTCAACACCACCAAACCGTATCAGGTCGACGACTTCGTGGTGATCGACGGTGTCGAGGGCAAGGTGCTCGACATCGACTGGCGCGCCACGCATCTGCTGACCAGCACCGGCACCCTGGCGGTAGTGCCGAACTCGGTGGCGGCCAAGGCGAAGATCGTCAATCTCAGTCGTCCGAGCAACCTGCACGGCGTCTCGATCAGCATCAAGGTGCCGAATCACATTCGCCCACGACGGGTGCTCGACGCTCTCGACCGCACCCTGCAAGGCAGCAGCAGCCTGCTGCTCAATCCGCCGCCCAAAGCCGTGTTGAAAGAGGCCGGTGAGGAGATGTCGGAGTATGTCGCCAGCGGTTTCATCAGTGAACTGAGCAACAAAGGCGAAGTGCGCAATCAACTGTTCGACCTCGCCCACCGGCATCTCGAAGCCGCAGGTATTTCCCGGCATCCGGATGGCGTGATCGAACCCTCGACCCGCGCCCGCGCGTTGCTCGATGAAGTGAAAGTCTTTCGCTCGCTGAGCCATGAAGAACGTGATCGCCTCGCCGAATCGATGGTCGCGCAGCAGTACGTGGCTGGTCAGGTGGTGCTGGATCTGGATGAAGTCCCCGACAGTCTGTTTGTCATCGCCACCGGCGTGGTCAGTGCGACCGTGCCCGATGGCAACGGCCAGACCGAGGCCGGGCGCATGGGGCCGAGCGAGGTCATGGGCGAACAGAGCATCCTCGCCGATACGCCGTCGCAAGCCACGTTCACCGCGCTGACTTCGAGCATCATCTACCGCCTCGACAAAACCCTGGCGCGTCAATGCATGGCGCAGCGCAGCGAAGTCGGCCAGGCGCTGAACAAATTGCAGGCCGTGCGACAGCAGAGCAGTCGGCTGGCGCTGATGGCGAAACCGGCGGCGGTACACAAGGGTGGTTTTTTGGGTTGGCTGCAAAAGCGCTGATGCGAGAGCAAGATCAAGAGCCCCCCTCACCCCAACCCTCTCCCCCAAGGGGGCGAGGGGGAAAGGGAGCCGATCTCCGTGTACTTCAATTTCGGAGATCGGCTCGGTATTGCAGGTCGGCGTATCGCGAACAAACCCCTCGGTCAGTCCCCTCTCCCTCTGGGAGAGGGCTAGGGTGAGGGGCTTCAGGCATCACTTGGCCGTGAACTTGGTGTAGCTGTTGATCAAGTTGCGGTAGTTCGGCAGGCGCTCGGACAGCAGATGCGCCAGGCCTTCCATGTCGTTGCGCCAGTCACCCTGCAGCTCGCAAGCCACCGAGAACCAGTTCAGCAGGTGGGCACCGGCCGCCGACATCCGCGCCCACGCCGCCTGCTGCACAGTGGTGTTGAAAGTGCCGGACGAGTCGGTGACCACGAACACTTCATAACCTTCGGCAATGGCTGACAAGGTCGGGAACGCCACGCACACGTCGGTCACCACACCGGCGATGATCAATTGCTTGCGGCCGGTAGCCTTGATCGCTTTGACGAAGTCTTCGTTGTCCCAGGCATTGATCTGGCCTGGACGCTGAATGAACGGCGCGTCCGGGAATTGCTCGCGCAGCTCAGGCACGATCGGGCCGTTCGGACCGGCGTCAAAACTGGTAGTGAGGATGGTCGGCAGCTTGAAGAACTTGGCGATGTCGCCCAGTGCCAGCACGTTGTTCTTGAACTCGTTGGGGGTGAAATCCTGCACCAGCGAGATCAGACCGGTCTGGTGATCGACCAGCAGCACGACCGCATCATCTTTGTTCAGACGCTTGTAGGGAACGCTCATGGGAAACTCCTTGGGGTGGATGTTGCAAGAAGCGCCGTGCCGGTTGGCCGGCGCTTTTTTGTAGGGATCAGAAAGCGAAGCAGGAGCAGCCGAACGCGCCCCAGAAACCGGCGAAGTCGCTGACCGGTGCGTTCGACAGTCGAGCCTTTCCATGGCTGTGCGAGTGCACCGCGCAGGCACCGACACACTGGTGCACTTGCGCCTGCAACGGCGAGTTCGGCCGCCAGTGGCCCGGCACCTTGACCACCGGCGACCAGTCCGGCAGCACGGGGATTGAGCGGGGGCCGAGGTCTTCGAAATCGCCGGCGGCGTAGACGATCTTGCCGCCGACCACGGTCAGCACCGACTCGATCCACTTGATTGCTTCTTCCTCGACATGGAAAAAGTCCGCGCTCAGCGCCGCCAGATCCGCCAGTTGCCCGACCTTGATCTGGCCCTTGTTGCCCTGCTCGGAGGAGAACCAGGCGCTGCCGTGGGTGAACAGTTCCAGTGCGGTAGTGCGCGGCAGACCTTCTTCGTACAAGGCCAGACCGCCGACGGTGCGGCCGCTGACCATCCAGTACAGCGAGGTCCACGGGTTGTAGCTGGACACCCGCGTGGCATCGGTGCCGGCGCCTACTGGCACGCCTTCGGCGAGCATGCGTTTGATCGGCGGCGTGGCTTCGGCGGCTTTCGCGCCGTAGCGGTCGACGAAGTATTCACCCTGGAACGCCATGCGATCCTGAATCGCGATGCCGCCGCCCAGCGCCCTCACCCGCTCGATGTTCTGCGGGGTGATGGTTTCGGCGTGGTCGAAGAACCACGGCAGACCATTGAATGGAATGTCGCGATTGACCTTCTCGAACACGTCGAGCATGCGGCTGATCGATTCGTTGTAAGTGGCGTGCAAGCGGAACGGCCAGCGCTGCTCGACCAGATGGCGCACCACCGGTTCCAGCTCTTGCTCCATGGTCTGCGGCAGGTCCGGGCGCGGTTCGAGGAAGTCTTCGAAATCGGCGGCGGAGAACACCAGCATCTCGCCGGCGCCGTTGTGCCGCAGGTAATCGTCGCCCTGGTGCAACTTGACGCTGCCGGTCCAGTTCTGGAAATCGCTGAGTTCTTCTTTCGGTTTCTGGGTGAACAGGTTGTAGGCGATGCGCACGGTCAACTGGTCATCCTTGGCCAGTTGCTCGATCACCTGATAGTCATCCGGATAGTTCTGGAAACCTCCGCCGGCATCGATCGCACTGGTCAGGCCGAGGCGATTGAGTTCGCGCATGAACTGACGGGTCGAGTTGACCTGATATTCCAGCGGCAGCTTCGGCCCCTTGGCCAGCGTCGAGTACAGAATCATCGCGTTGGGTTTTGCCACCAGCATGCCGGTCGGGTTGCCGTTGGCATCGCGGACGATCTCGCCGCCCGGCGGGTTCGGCGTGTCGCGGGTGTAACCGGCGACGCGCAGGGCGGCACGGTTGAGCAGCGCGCGGTCGTACAGGTGCAGGACAAATACCGGGGTGTCCGGTGCCGCCTGGTTGAGTTCTTCGAGGGTCGGCATGCGTTTTTCGGCGAACTGGAATTCGTTCCAGCCACCCACCACGCGCACCCATTGCGGGGTCGGCGTGCGGTCGGCCTGCTCCTTGAGCATGCGCAGCGCATCGGCCAGCGACGGCACGCCTTCCCAACGCAGTTCGAGGTTGTAGTTCAGGCCGCCACGGATCAGGTGCAGGTGCGAGTCGTTGAGGCCGGGGATCACGCAGCGCCCGTGCAGGTCGATCACTTGCGTGGCCGAACCACGCAGGGCCATGGCTTGGGTGTCGTTACCGACGACGACAAAGCGTCCGTCCTTGATCGCCACCGCACTGGCCAGCGGTTTGCTGCGGTCTACGGTATGAAATTGGCCATTGAACAGAATCAGATCGGCGTTCATCGCAGTTCCTTTCGAGAGAAATGAATGGGGTTCAGCGTGACGGCTGTTTCGCGGGCTCGACGTGAGCATGGGCCTGACCGGCTTCCAGCCACGGCGCGAACAACCGGGTCACGCGGGGCATGAACACGTACACCACCGACAGGACGATGGTCAGGGTGATCAGGAACGTGGCGACCACGTAGTTGGAAAGCAGCGGATGCAGCTTGAGCAGCGGCCCCCAGATCAGCGGCACCAGCAGCGTGTGCGGCAGAATCACCAGTAGGGTGATCACTGCTTGTTTCCAGCGCGGCGGCGGCTTGGCGGCATCGGCCAGTGGTGCGAACCAGAATTCGTTGACCGGCGCGACTTCGGTCTGGTCGCCATCGGCGAGCATCGGCGCCGCTTCATCCACCAGCGCCTGACGCTGCGGCGACTCCAGCCACAGCTGCATGGCCTCGGTGGAGCAAAAGCGCAGCACGCAGGTGTAGGTGTCGAGGCCTTTGAGCTTGCCGCGCACCACGTCAACCCCGAGGTGGCCGTCGCGCTGCCCGGCGACCCTGACGATGTTGCGCAACCACGCCTCGTAAGGCTGTTCGAATCCGGCCTTGACCCGATGCTTGACGATCAGGGTCACGGTCTCACCGACCCCCGGTGCTTTTGGACTCAGGGCTTCAGGCATAACGCAGCACTCCGGGCAGACGGACATTGAGCGCCAGGCGTCCCGGCCCGGCGATAAACACAGTGGCGAACAGGATCAACAGCAACCAGCCGAATTGCCCCTCGGCCACACTCCATTGCGGATGCACGACCAGCAGCGCCACCAGCAGAACAAAAAGAATAGGCAAGCAAGCCAATCGCGCCAGCACCCCGGCGACGATCAGTAGCGGGCAGAGCACTTCGGCGAAAATCGCCAGGCTGAGGGTCAGGTGCGCCCCTAGATGAAACGGGTCTTCGATCTGCTGCAATTGCGCATTGAAATTCAACAGCTTGGGCAAGCCGTGGACCCACAGCAGAAACAATCCGCCGCTGACCCGCAGAAACAGCAAACCGGCGTCGCGCGCCCGTTCATCCCTTTGCAAAGCGTTCATGACCCCACCCTTTATTTCTTATCGGGGTGAATCATGCTCGGTGCGGGCGGTGGGAAATTGAATGGATGTGCTCTCTTTCAGGCCATCCGGACTTCTGTAGGAGTGAGCATGCTCGCGATGCGCTGTGTCAGGCGCCAACAATGGTGACTGTGGAGGTATCTTCGCGAGCAGGCTCACTCCTACAGCGGGTTTGCGGTGTGCTCAAGCAATCGGGATATCCAGCGGCGCCGCCATGAACTGGCTGATTCGCGAGCGCAGCCAGCGCTCGGCCGGGTCGTTGTCGTGCACCCCGCTCCACGCCATCGACAGCTGCGCGGCGTCGATCGGAAACGGTGGATCTTCGGCGCGCAGGTTGCAGCCTTCGACCAGCGCACACGCGGCGTAGTCCGGCACGGTGGCAATCATTTCGGTGCCGGCGAGCAACGCGCGCAAACCGCTGAACTGCGGCACACCGAGCACCACGCGCCGCCGCCGGCCGAGCTTGGCCAGATCCAGGTCGATATTGCCGCTCAGGTCGCCGGAGAACGACACCATCGCGTGCGGGCGCTCGCAGTATTCGTCCAGTGTCAGCGGCCCGGGACGGTCGTCGCCGCGCAAAACCTTGCAGGGAATGTCGCGCAGTTTCTTGCGCTTGGCGTTGGCCGGCAGATCGGTGGTGTAACTGACCCCGACCGAGATTTCCCCGGACGCCAGCAGCGCCGGCATCAACAGATAGTTGGCGCGGCGCACCACCACGACAATCCCCGGTGCTTCTTGCTGGAGCTGTCGCAGCAGCGGCGGAAACAGGCCGAACTCGGCGTCATCCGACAGGCCGATGCGGAACACGTCGCAACTGCTCGCCGGGTCGAACTCCTTGGCCCGGCTGACCGCGCCGGAGATCACGTCCATCGCCGGTTGCAGCTCTTGCAGAATCGCCAGCGCGCGGGCGGTCGGCTCCATGCTGCGACCGTTGCGCAGCAGCAACGGATCATCGAACAGGTCGCGCAAACGTCCCAGCGCCGCGCTCACTGCCGGCTGGCCCATGAACAGTTTTTCAGCAACGCGGGTCAGGTTCTTTTCGAACATCAGCGCTTCGAAAATCACCAGCAGGTTCATGTCGACGCGACGCAGATCGTTACGGTTCATGGGCGGCAATTCCTTCTATGACCAGTCGCAAGTGCTGAGCACTTTACCCGATCAACGGCGGTTTGCATCCGGGTCAGGCCTGCGAATTAACAACGATTAACTCGTCAGCCTGGCTCTCCCGTCTTAACAATGCAGGCCTCTGCGCAGCGTTGTTTTTTGCCCCCACGACACGGACTTTGGCCATGGCTCATTTACAGCAATCAGTCGCCCTCGCCCCTGCCAGCGAACCCCGCAAGCCGCTCATCGGCGGCCTCAGCCCGCAACGGGAGCGACAGGTCAAACAACTGATCCTCGAACGCCTCGGAGAAAGCCTGGAAGTGGCCGAGCTGGCACGCGCCTGCTCGCTGTCGCGCAGCCATTTCTCCCGGGCGTTCAAGGCCAGCACCGGCCAGGCACCCCAGGACTGGATCCGCGAACAGCGCATCGCCCGCGCCAAGCTGCTGATCCGCCATACGGGCCTGAGCCTGACGCAGATCAGCCTGGAATGCGGCTTCTGCGATCAGGCACATTTCTGTCACATGTTTACTCGCAGCGAAGGGATCAATCCGTTCGCCTGGCGCTGTCAGGTCATGCGTGAAAACCAGGACACCCGGACCCGGCCCATGACCTTTTGAGCGTTACGCAGGAGCCCGGCGTTGCACTGATGGCCAAACCTGAGGAATATGCTGCGATACCTTGCACCCGACGATCTGCGTCCTCACGCAGCGTTCATTTGCCAGGATCGCCGCATCACCGCAGGAGTGTGCTGTTGAGTCTTTCCCCGAATCAGGCCATCGGCTTCGGCCCCTATCGGATCTACACCGGGCAGCGGCTGGTCATGGAAGGTGACCAGCCGCTGCGCCTGGGTCGGCGCGCCATGGACATTCTGCTGATGCTGCTGGCGCATGCCGGTGAAGTGGTGAGCAAGCAGCAACTGCTCGCTGGCGTGTGGCCGGACAGTGTCGTCGAAGACATCAATCTGCGAGTACACATGGCCGCCCTGCGCAAGGCGCTGGGCGATGGTCAGGCCGGCCAGCGCTACATCGTCACCGTGGCCCAGCGCGGCTACAGTTTCGTTGCCCCGCTGACGGTGCAAGTCAGCGGACAACGGCTGCTGGAGGCAGCACCCGGACGCCATAATTTGCCGTTGCGCCATACCCGGATGATCGGCCGCCAGCCACTGGTGGACAATTTGATGCAGCAACTGCCGCGACAGCGTTGCATCACTCTGGTCGGCCCCGGCGGAATCGGCAAGACCACCGTCGCCCTGCGCGTCGCCGAGCAGTTGCTCGGACGCTATCGCGACGGCATCCGCCTGCTGGATCTGGCACCGCTCAACGACCCGACGCTGATCGCCTCGCAACTGGCAACCCTGCTTGATCTGGCAGTGCACGACGGCGAGCCGCTGGCGGGTGTGATCAACGATTTGCGCGAGCGGCAGATGCTGCTGGTGATCGACAATTGCGAGCACCTGATCGATGCCGTGGCGCTGCTCGTCGAGAGCCTGCTGAGCGGCGCGCCGCAGGTGCACATTCTGGCCACCAGCCGTGAAAGCCTGCGCGCTGAAGGCGAGTTCGTGCAGCGTCTGGAATCCCTCGATTGCCCGCCAGCGATGGCCGTTCTTGATCGCCAGCAGGCGATGGGTTTTGCTGCCCTGCAACTGTTCGTCGAACGGGCCATGGGCGCCCATGAACACTTTGAACTGAGCGACGCCGACGTACCGCTGGCCATGGAAATCTGTCGGCGCCTGGACGGTATTCCGCTGGCCCTGGAGCTGGCGGCAGCGCAGGTCGAGAGCCTGGGCCTGAGCGGTTTGCTGGAGCAATGGCAGGGCCATCTGCACCCGCTGGCGGCGGGCAACCACCCGCGCCATGCGCGGCACCAGACATTGCACGCCACACTGGACTGGAGCTTCAACCTGCTCAGCCCCTGCGAGCAGACCTGTCTGCGCCGCCTCGGGGTCTTTCGCGGCAGCTTCAGCCTGGCATCGGCCGCGGCGGTGATCGTCGGTCAGCACATCGATCCGACGCAGGTACTCGCGTCGGTCACGCAACTGGTGGGTAAATCGCTGCTGAATGTGGATGTTGGCGATGAAGAAGTGTTTTATCGCCTGCTCGACACGACCCGCCATTACGCCCGGGAAAAACTCGAATACAGCGGCGAGCACGAAACCCTGCGCGAACGCCACGCCGAACGCTGTCTGGCATTGATGGAGCAGGCGCAGACCGAATGGGAAAGCACTCCGAGCACGCAATGGATCGAGCGCTATGCCCGAAGCCTGGAAGACTTGCGCGCCGCCCTCGACTGGAGTTTGCACGGCAACGGCTCGCGCCATCTCGGCATCCGTTTGACAGCGACGTCGGCCGCGTTGTGGCAGGAGCTGTCGTTGCTCAAGGAATATGGCGACCATGTGCGCCAGGCACTGACCTTGCTCGGCGGTGCCGAGCAACCCTGCCCACGTCTGGAGATTGCCCTGCAACTGGCACTCGGCAGCGCCTGCTACCACACCTGGGGCGGTTCGCCGGAGACTGTCGACGCCTTCACTCAAGCCAACGCATTGGCGCAACAGCAAAACGATGTCGCCGGACAGTTGCGTGCCATCTCCGGGCACCTGGCGGTCAATCTCAGTTGCGGGCATTACCAGGCGGCATTGCTGCAAAGCGAACAGTTCGATCGTCTCGGCGGCCACGACGAGCCACTGCTGTCGTTGAGCATTCACCGCTTGCGCGTCCTAGCCCTGCACTTCGCCGGCGACCAGCCGCAAGCGCGGGTCAGTGCCGAGCAAGTGATCCAGCGCATGGCCCACAGTGGCTATCGCAACCGCTTCACCCACGGTTTCGGCGTGCAGTACGACCAAAGCGTGGCTTCGCTGACCATTCTTGCCCGGGTGCTGTGGCTGCAGGGGTTTCCCGAACAGGCTTGGCGCACCGCTCGGCAGGCGCTGGACATCGCGGTGCAGATCAATCACGGCACTTCGATCTGCTACACCCTGGCGCTGGCCAGCTGTCTGATCGCGCATTACAACGGCGACGACAAGAACGCTCGCGCGCTGTTGCAACTGCTGTTGGAGCAGGCGCAGAAGCACTCGGTGCTGCTGTTCTATCGCTGGGGCCGGCACTATGCGCAGGTGATCGATAACCATCTGGCCCAGCCCGACGCTCCGGCGGATAACGGGCTGATCAAGGAGCTGATGGTCACGCTCGATGCTCGGCATATCGATGATGCGTTGCTGGAGCGGGCGCACAGCGGTGCGGCAGGCTGGAGCACCGCTGAAGTATTGCGGGCCGAGGCTGAGCGGTTATTGGCGGATGAGGCGGGTTGTCCGCAGGGACGCCTCAGCGAGCAGGCAGAACAACTCCTGCAAAACGCTCTCGCCATCGCCCGCTCCCAGGGCGCATTGGCCTGGGAGCTACGCAGCGCCACGTCTTTGGCTCAACTGTGGCAGCGTCAATCACGCCATCGCGAGGCACTGGATCTGCTGACCCCGATCTACCAGCGCTTCACCGAAGGCTATGCCACCCCGGACCTGCGCAAAGTGCGCTTACTGCTCGACGCGTTGCGTGGCCAGTTGTCCGCCCGCGCTTGATCGATTTCGTCCGCTGTACAGGACATGACGCTGCAGGTTTTCCATCCGTTCAGCGCTGGTTTCCAGCTGTTCGCGGACATAACAGCGAAGGGTGTTGAGCATCCGATACCGCGTCGAATCTCCACCGCGCTCCATCGTCAGCCATGACTTGGCGGCCAGGCGTTCAATCACCGCCCGCAGATGCGCACCGTCAATGACCCGCAGCGCAGCGTCCGCGGTGAAGGCCATGTTGAACACCGACAGGCGCTGCAATACCCGTCGTTCACAGGGACGCAGATCCTGATAACTCCAGTCCAGCGCGGCGCTCATGGATTGATGCCGGGGCATCGCGGTGCGTCGGCCATGACTGAGCAGGCGCAGACCGTTGCCCAGTTGCGCTAGCAGGCCCACCAGCGCCAGCGCATCGATTTGCGCTGCCGCCAGCTCGATGGCCAGCGGCAAACCGTCCAGTCGCCGACAGATCGCGCACACGGTGTGCAGATCCTGCTCGCGCAGGCGGAAATCGTGCTGACGGGCACGCGCACGGCTGACCAGCAATTGCACCGCCGAATAGCCCATGAGTTCGTCGACACTGGCCGGCGCCGACGCCTTGGGGAAGGTCAATGGCGCAATCGGTTGCAGGGTCTCGAGATGGGCTTGCAGCGGTTCGCGACTGGTGACCAGTAGCGTCAGCCGTGGCGCCGCCAACAGCAATCGTTCCACCAGCGCCCGGCATGATTCGCGACGTCGCTCGCCGTTATCCAGGATCAGCAAGGCATGCCGCGACGCTAACGTATCGAACGAGGTATCCAGAGTGTGCAGCAGACAGTCGAGCAACGACGGCGCATCACCGGCAATGGACAGGTCGATGTGCCAGACACCGTCGCGATAATGCTGCAACAGCAACTCGGCCACCCGCAGCGCCACCGTGGATTTGCCGATGCCCGCCGGGCCTGTCAATGTCATCAGCCGGCATAGCGGCATTTGTCGCACCAGGCTGCCGACCAGCGAATCGCGGCCGATGACCGGGGTCAAGCGTGCGGGCAGGTTATGTTGCGGCGCCTGCAGGGTTTCGAATACCACTTGCGCGACACTGTCGCCGTGCACCGGGGCGATAAAGCTGTAACCACATTGCGGCACATTGACGATGTAGCGCTGGCCGTTTTCACCATCGCCCAGCGCCCGGCGCAACGCAGCGATGTGCACCCGCAGGTTGATCTCTTCGACCACACTGTCCGGCCACACCCAGGCGATCAACTGCTCCTTGCGCACCACTCGACCAGCGTGCTCGACCAGCACCTGCAAAATATCGAGGGCGCGCCCGCCCATGCGCAACTGTCGATCCCCTTCGAGGATCAACCGTTGGCGCAGATGAAAGGCGTATGGCCCGAAATGCAGGACCGATGCAGCGGGTAAGTCGTTGTGGCTGTTCATGCCGTTTTCCGGCGCCAGTGCTCGCGGGCAGCATGCCCTCGGCGTCCAGTGCCTCTCCCTCCCAAGCGTTGCCGTTTATCTTGGCAGGCGCCGGTAACGGCACAACCTCCGTACGGGGCGCAACACGGACATCCGGATGCACCGGACGGACACAACCGCTCTAGCTGAACTGTTCGCGGTATTGCGCCGGGGTCAGACCAAGCTTTTCAGTGAACAGAAAACGCATGTGCCGCACACTGCCGAAACCACTTTTATAGGCGACGGTCTTCAACGGCAGCTCGGTGGTCTCCAGAAGATTACGTGCGCAATCGATCCGGGCGTTTTGCAGAAACTCCATCGGCGTCATGCTCACATCCCGCGCGAACAGCCGCGCAAAGTGCCGGGTACTCATGTTCGCCAGACCCGCCATGCGCTCGACCGTGAAGGCTTCTTCGAGGTGTTCCAGCACATGGTTCTGCACCCGCGTGATCGCGGTTTCCTGGGGGGATACTGCCGCCATCAACGGACTGAACTGTGCTTGTCCGCCCTGTCGTTTCATCACCACCAGCAGAACCTTGGCCACGTCCTGAGCGACTTTTTTCCCATGATCCCGGGCGACCACGGCCAGCGCCAGATCGATACCGGCGGTCACGCCCCCCGAGGTAATCAGATTGCGGTCTTCCGTGTAGATCCGGTCGGTCTCCACCTGCGCCTCGGGGAAGGCCTTGATCAGTCGTTCGGTGTAGTTCCAGTGCGTGGTCACGCGATAACCGTCGAGCAGACCGGCATGCCCGAGCACAAAGGCCCCGGTGCAGATCGAACCGTAGCAACCAGCCTGCCTCACCGCGCGCCGCAGCCAGGCGAGCAGCGCCGGGTGTCTTTCGTTATAGGCACCCGGCCCACCCGGTACCAGCAACAGGTCGAAGGCCTGGGTCGGGTCGTCGATATGCCGGTCGGTCTGCACCTGCACACCATTGGACGCCCGCAGCATCCCGCGCTCAGTGCCCAGGGTAATCAGTTGATAGTGATCTTCGGGCTTCAAGTAGCGATTGGCGACCGAAAACACCTCCATGGGACCGGCCATGTCGAGCAGAAGAAAGTCGGGAAACAGCACCATTGCCACGGTTTTCATGGGTGAACATCACTGAAATCAAGGAAAAGGAAGCAAGCCTCGCATTATGGCCAAGTGCGTAGAGAGCGGCGAAAAGAATGCGTGATCGACTGCGCAAAACTGTCAACCTGAGAGGGACAGTATTTCAATTTCCATCTACTTATTGCATCCATCGTTTAACAGTAACCTTCTCCTCACTCGGACGAATCAACGTCCCGCAAGGAGAATCCATCATGCTGACCCTTCGCAAAGCTTCCGACCGTGGCCTCGCCAATCATGGCTGGCTGAAGTCCTTCCACACCTTTTCCTTTGCCAGTTACCGCGATCCGCGCGAACAGGGTTTTTCCGACCTGCTGGTGATCAACGATGACCGCGTGGCGGCCGGCAAGGGTTTCGGCCAGCACCCACACCGCGACATGGAGATCTTTTCCTACGTGCTTGAAGGTGCGCTGGAGCACAAGGACACCCTGGGCACCGGTTCGGTGATCCGCCCCGGTGATGTGCAACTGATGAGCGCCGGCAGCGGCGTGGCCCACAGCGAGTTCAACCATTCGGCCACCCGGCCTGTGCATTTTCTGCAGATCTGGATCGTGCCGGAAGTGGCCGGTGCCAAGCCGCGCTACCAGCAAGAGCACTTCAGTGCGCAGAAAAAACGCGGCCGCCTGCAACTGATCATCTCGCCGGACGGCGCTGATGGCTCGCTGAAAGTACGTCAGGACGCACGGGTCTACGCCGGCCTGTTCGACGGCCAGGAAAGCGCAACGCTGAAACTGCCGGCCAACCGTTATGCCTACGTGCATGTGGCGCGTGGCAACGTGGAACTCAACGGCGTGCAGTTGCAGGAAGGCGACGGTGTGCGGGTTCGTGAAGAACAGGCCCTGACCTTGAGCAACGGCGTGGATGCCGAAGTACTGGTGTTTGATCTGCGGCCGCAGGAGTTGCCGCAAATGCCATGAGGCACGGGTTTAACGCCTGCAAAAACGGCCTTCATTTGAAGGCCGTTTTTTATTGCGGTGGCAGTGGCGTTGGCAACTCCGGCGATTTGAGTGTGTGGGCATCCTTACCCGCCTGGACCGCCGCGAAGGTGGTTTGTATCGCTACGTACATGTTGGCTTGGTTGGCGTAATAGGCCCCAACGACGATGGCGACTATTCCAAGTAACTGGACAGCCGTTGCTGCCCAGACATTGGCCTTGACGGTGGCGCCCTGCCTCGCTGCGTCCTGCGCGCCGTCGGCAATTCTGCGCATCTCTTGCGTAATCAAGTCGTAGCGTTTGTCTCGTTCGACTTGAGTTTTGTCCCGTTCTCCCTGAACAGATAAAAACCCGTCAATTTTCATTGATACCGCGTCCAGTCGAGCATCCATTCGTGTCTCGATGGTCTCGATCCTGGCATTGAATTCTTCTCGACTGATGGCGCCCATGACTTGCGTACTCTGACCGTTACCCGTTATGTCACTGCTTTGAAAGTGACTGAATTCCCTGGCTTCCAATTCGACACCTTTATCGGGCTACCGATACCGTCCGTGGTATGTCACTCCAGTGCAAGCGTGCGGCCTCGCACCAGCCTTTGGGTACGATAGCCCCCGGTCCTTCGGCCTACAAGCCAGCGGATTCTGCGTCCGGCGTAGGCCATTTCGTCAGACCTTGTGAGTTCGCCGAGAAAACGCGCCTTACTCGTTTTCCGACGCAAACACCTCGACGATCTGCTCGATCACTGCCCTCACCCGCGCGGTATGACGCAGGTCCGCATGGGTCACCAGCCACACCTCATACGGCTGCGGCCGGGTACGCTGCGGCCAGAGCCTGACCAGACCGTCGCGTTCGCCCATGTACAGCGGGATTTCTCCTACACCAATACCCGCCGCAATCGAGCGACGCATCAACAGGCTGGAACCGAGGCTGGCGACGATTCGTCCGCGGCTGATCGGCTCCCCCACCAGGTTCAGGTCCCGGTTGCTCTGCAGATACGGTTGATAAACCACCAGATCATGCCCGGCGAAAGCACTGCCGGGTTCAGGTTCTCCGTGGGCGTCAACGTAAGCTTTTGAGGCGAACAATCCCGTTGGCCAGCGCGCGATGCGCCGGGCGATCAGGTCCGGATTGTCGGGCCGGGTGTTGCGTACGGCGATATCCGCCTCGCGCTTGGCCAGACTGAGGATCTGCGTGGAGGCGTCCAACTGCACGCGTACGTCCGGATGCAGTTCATGCAGGCGGGCGATGGCCGGGATCAGGAAGTCGATGGCCAGCGAATCGGTGGTGCTGACCCGCACCGTGCCGGTCAGGCGATCATCCAGCCCCTGGATCTGCCGCTCCAGCTCCAGCGCCGAATGCTCCATTTTCTCCACGGACCTGAGCGCCGCTTCACCGACGGCTGTCAGCGCATAGCCGTCAGACGTGCGCAGGAACAACGTTGCGCTGAGGGACTTTTCCAGTGCAGTAATCCGCCGTCCGACGGTGGCTTGATCCACACCCAATACCCGCGCTGCGCCGCGCAGTGTCGACTCGCGACAGACCGCGAGAAATACCCGTGCGTCATCCCAATTCATCTGATCCCCCGTTGATGCAGATTTGCATCACTGTGCCGCCAAAACGCTGCGCTAAAGCAGCAACAATAGCCGATATCCTCACCCCTGTTCTCAAGCTTGAAATGCTTTTGCAGGGAATCATTGGCGCCCCTTTGAACTCCCACCTACAGACCACCTACGCAACAGGACCGGATATGACACTGCCCAGCGAAATGACCCGTATCGAAATCATCCAACCCGGTGGCCCCGAAGTCTTGCAGGCCAAACACGTGCCGCTGCCCGTCGCCGCTGCCGGCGAAGTGCTGATTCGCGTGCATGCCGCCGGGATCAACCGCCCCGACGCCCTGCAACGTGCCGGCAAATACCCGATGAAGCCCGGAATGAATCCGATCCCCGGCCTGGAAGTGGCCGGCGAAGTCGTGGCGCTGGGCGCCGGCGTCAGCGAGTTTGCCGTGGGCGACAAGGTGTGCGCGCTGACCAACGGTGGCGGTTACGCCGAGTACTGCACCGTCCCGGCCGGGCAAACCCTGCCGATCCCCGATGGTCTGGATTGGGTGCAGGCCGCCGCCATCCCGGAAACCTTCTTTACCGTGTGGGCCAACCTGTTCGGCCTCGGCGACGCCCAGCGTGGTCAGCGCGTGTTGATCCACGGCGGCACCAGCGGCATCGGTACCACCGCGTTGATGCTATGCCGCGAGTTTGGCATCGAAGCCTTTGCCACTGCCGGCAGCGCGGATAAATGCGCGGCCATCAGCGAACTGGGTGGCCAGCCGATCAATTATCGCGAGCAGGACTTCGCCGCGGTCATCGCCGAAAAGACGGCAGGCCAAGGGGTAAACGCGGTTCTCGATATCATGGGTGCCTCGTACCTCAACGGTAATGTCAGCGCATTGGCAATGGATGGCCGGCTGGTAATGCTCGGCTTTCTCGGCGGCGGACGGGCCAACGACGTCGACCTGCTGGCGATCATGGCCAAACGCGCGGTGATCACGGGTTCGTTGCTGCGTGCGCGTACCTCGGAGGAAAAGGCCGCAATTGCCGGGCAACTGCGCGAACACGTGTGGCCGGTGCTGGCCGCCGGGCGCTGCCTGCCGATCATCGACAAGGTCTACTCACTGAACGATGCGGCCCAGGCGCATGCGCGCATGGAAGGTGGCGATCACATTGGCAAAATTGTGCTGCGGGTGGACTGAGCCGCAGCATTTTGTAATCGTTGCAAGCACACGGCGGTCGAAAAAGTCACGCGCAGGCGGAGGCTTCTGGTAAAAAGCCTTCTTTGTCTGCGTTGTGGTGAACCGTTTAATGTTCCTGTCCTTCATGACTCGTTTGCGTCGTCGCCGTCTGGCGTTCGCCTGCATGGCTGCGCTGATCATTGGCGTGCCGACGAGTTGCGCGGTGCTCGAACACACCGAGCGCAAACTGCTGTTTCGCATCCAACCGGGCACGGCCGGCTGGTATCACGGCTTGCCGGGCAGCGTGCAGGAACTCGACTTGCAGCCCAAGAGCTTCAAGGCCGGGCAGAATATTCATGCCTGGTGGTGGCCGGCAGAAAAAGCCAATGCCCCGGCAATCCTCTATCTGCATGGCGTGCGCTGGAACCTCACCGGGCAGCTGTTCCGTATCGAACAACTGCGCGCGGCCGGCTACTCGGTACTGGCCATCGACTACCGTGGTTTCGGCCAGAGCAAGGGTGATCTGCCTTCAGAAAGCAGCGTGTACGAAGATGCTCGTGTGGCGTGGGAACGCTTCAAACTGCTGCAGCCCGACCCGAGCAAACGCCTGATCTACGGTCACTCGCTGGGGGGCGCCGTGGCCATTGATCTGGCTGCCGAACTCGGCCAGGACGCCGTTCGGGACAATACTCCGCTGCCGGTCAAAGGCCTGGTGATCGAGTCGACGTTCACCTCCCTCGCCGACGTGGCGGCCGCAGTGGCCAACACTTCACTACCGGTGCGCTGGCTGCTGTCGCAGAAGTTCGACTCCATCGACAAGATCGCCGAAATTCACATGCCACTGCTGGTGGTGCACGGCATGGCCGACGCGTTTGTGCCGCCGCGCTTCAGCGAGCAACTGTTCAACGCCGCCCAACAACCAAAGCGACTGCTCTTGGTGCCGGGAGCCACCCACAACAACAGCATGGCGCTGGGCGGGCAGAATTATCGCAAGGCGATTGATGCGCTGATGCAGTCCAAACCCGCGCCCCACGTCGCAGGACCCGCGCTGGCACGCAGCGCACAGGACTCCTAGCGATAGCCGCGAGCCTGCAGATCAAACAGCTTGGCATAGTGACCATCGGCGGCGATCAAGCTGTCGTGATCGCCCTGCTCCAGTATCCGTCCGGCCTCCAGCACCATGATCTGATCGGCGTTGCGCACACTGGAGAAGCGATGGGAGATCAGCAAGGTCATGCGACCCTCGGTGTGCTGGCTGAAATGCTCGAACACTGCCGCTTCCGCCGCCGGATCCAGCGCCGAGGTCGGTTCGTCGAGGATCAGGATGTCGGCATCGCGGCGCATATAGGCCCGGGACAAGGCAATCTTCTGCCATTGCCCACCCGACAACTCCTGACCGCCGGCAAACCAGCGACCCAGTTGCGTGGCGTAGCCGCGGTCGAGCCCTTCGATGAACGGCGCGGCCATGCCTTCAGCCGCTGCCGCGTGCCAGCGCGGTTCTTCGTTGAAGGCCGAAGTATCCCCCACGCCGATGTTTTCACCCACAGTGAACTGGTAGCGAATGTAGTCCTGAAAAATCACGCCGATACGCCGACGCAAGGTGATCTCTTCCCAATCCTGCAAATCGCTGCCGTCGAGCAGAATGCGCCCCTGATCCGGTCGATACAGGCGGGTCAGCAATTTGATCAGCGTGGTCTTGCCTGAGCCATTCTCCCCCACCAGTGCCACGCTCTTGCCCGGCACCAAGTGCAGGTCGATACCTTCCAGCGCTGCACGGGTTGCTCCGGGATAACGGAAACCGACGTTTTCAAAGCGCAGGCCATCGCCCGGTTGCGCGCCGACAGTGAGGTGACCGGAATCAGCCAGCACCGGTTCGGCCAGGTATTCGTACAGATTCGACAAGTACAGACCGTCCTCATACAAACCGCTGATCGCACTCAGGCTGCTGCTGACCGCACTCTGGCCCTGCTTGAACAGCACCAGGTACATGGTCATCTGGCCGAGACTGATATTGCCGTTCACGGCATCGATCACCACCCAGGCGTAAGCCAGATAGAACGCCCCGGTGCCGAGCAATCCAAGACCAAAGCCCCAACCATCGCGACGCAATGTCAGGCGCCGATCCTCAGCGTAGAGCTTGGCGAAGGTGTCCCGATAACGCTGCAACAGCAACGGCGCGAAGCCGAACAGCTTGACCTCTTTGATATAGGCCTCATGGGACAGCAAGGTCTCGATGTAATTTTGCTGCCGACTCTCCGGCGCACGGCGGGTGAACAAGCGGAAAGCGTCGCCGGAAAAATGCGCCTCGGCAAAGAACACCGGCAACGCGCCGATCACCAGTAATACCAGCGCCCACGGCGAAAAATGCACCAGCAGCACACCGAAGCTGATCAACATGATCAGGTTCTGGATCAGCCCCAGCGACTTCATCACCAACGCCAGCGGCCGGGTCGAAGCTTCGCGGCGCACGCGGACCAGTTTGTCGTAGAACTCGGAATTCTCGAACTGCACCAGCGACAGGGTCTGCGCCTTCTCCAGAATCAGCGTGTTGACCTTCTGCCCCAATTGCACCCGCAGCAACGACTGTTGCACCGAGAGCGCCCGTTGCGTGCCGGACAACAGCGCCAATACCCCCGCCTCCATCAGCACATAACGCAACACCGGCCACAGTGACGCATCGCCCTGCTGCGCGTGCAACTGCATCGCCGTCACGACCGCATCGACAATGCGCTGGCCCAGCCACGCAGCCAGCGCCGGCAGAACGCCGGCAATCAGGGTCGCCAGCACCAACCCCAGAAACAACCCGCGTGATGTCGCCCAGACCAGCAACAGGGCGCGCCGGGCCTGATCGAACAGGGCGTTGAAGCGGGAAATCAAAGGCATGGCAGATCAAGCTCGACAGGTAGTACAGGGTGTCATGGTACTCCGCAGGTTTTATCCGTGCTGAAGCGCGGCGTTTTCAGAAGAAAAACATCTGGAAAAACTCTGGCCGTTGCGGCGTCCAATGCTTTGCTATGGTTTAACCGCCTTTCGCGGAACCTGGCGAAAATCGCCTCACTCCGCGCCTACTGCCAGGAACGCCATCATGAGAATCAATCCCTACCTGATCTTCAACGGCAACTGCCGCGAGGCCTTCACCTTTTATGAACAAGCCTTGCAGGGCAAACTCGAAGCGATGATGACCTACGGCGAAACACCCGCCGCCGAACACGTACCGAAGGAGCACCACAACCTCGTCAACCATACCTGCCTGAAGGTTGGCGACCAGATGATCATGGCCTCGGACACCACACCTGACCGGCCAACCGGGGGTATGAGCGGGTGCTCGATCTCCCTCAACGTCGACAGCATTGCCGAAGCCGAGCGAGTGTTTAACGCGCTGGCCAAGGACGCTCGCGTCGACATGCCGCTGCAAACCACATTTTGGGCCGCCCGTTTCGGCATGCTGGTCGATCGCTTTGGCGTGTCATGGATGGTCAATTGCGAGACTGACCAGTGATGCTGACATTTCGTCAGGCATGAAAAAGCCCAACCTCTTCAGGTTGGGCTTTTTGGTTCATCGCTGGGCCAGCTCATGCCGCACGCATTGTTCGTAATAGGTCTGCTTGACCGCCGCGGGTTTGAGCCTGGAGGTGCTGTTGTACGTCTGCTCGGTAATGCCCATCGCCGTCATGCGCATCCACGGTTGCTGGAACTTGCGCACCTGCAACTGCTTGCGCGCGCCGTACAGCGAGATCCCCGACAGCTTCGACTGCTGCGCCCCGGCAGCGATGTCCGAGCCCCAGGTACAGGCAAACCGGTGACTCTTGCTCAACTCCTTCGCTTCAATGGCCGAAGCGAAGGCAGCCAGGGAAAGCGTTGCAACGGTTATGACAATCGTCCGCATATAGCCAACCTAACCTTTTGAAAAAAGGCGAGTTTGCCGGGGAAGCCCAAGCCTGGGGGCCAGCAAATTGCCGCTTTTCCGAGATTGACCTGTGCCTGCGCCGTGATCAGCGACCGCTGCGGACCTCAACCCGCAGACGCTCGGCGCCCTCCTCCGAACATTCGATATTCACCGGCAAGAAGCGCTCGATCACTGCGATATTGCTGTGCAGATGCTCGGTCATTCTCGGGGTGGTGAATGACCCGCCGCCGGCCAGCGCCATCGGCAGCAGCAACTGGTCGGCGAGGTGTTCCGCCACCGCAGCGTCACTGCGCAACCAGTCTGCCGCCTGATTGATTGCGGTATCAGCGACCTTCTCCGCCCGTAACAACACCTGGCCAAAGGCACTGAAGACTTCGGTAACCTGTTCGAACACGTACTCCAGCAACAACACATTACCGGGGCCACGCGCCGGATCGAGCGTGATCGACTGCAATGTTTCCGATGACCAGTTCAGGCGTTTGGCCACCCGATTCAGTTCTCGCTCGGCGACGCTCGGTGCGAGACCGGCCGTCAGCGCCATTGCTTGATGCGACAGCAGTGCCCCGCGCTCACACAGATCAAGTCGCGTCAGTTGCGACGGCTGCACCGTGACGTCGATCTCACCACCACCGGCCGGGACGAAGCCGTGACGCAACAGATCCAGCTCAATGCCGGCCCCCATGCGTCGCATCAGCGGCAACCAACTGCGCGTGAGGAAATCGGCAGGCGGCGCCAATGGATTATGCGTACCGCCGCTGATCCGCACGCGACTTGTGCCCGGCGCCTGCAACAGCGCCGGCAGCAGTGTCTGTAGCACCAACGTGCAACTACCGGCCGTGCCGATCGCAAACCGGTAATCACCCGAACGAATCGTTCCCGGCTCGAAATACAGCTCCTGCGAGCCCAACTCCGCTCCCGCGATCCGCGCGCCGCAGACTTCGGCGGCCGCCATCACCGCCGTCAAATGCTGACGCAATAGTCCCGGCCGACTGCGGCGGGCGCGAATCTGTTTAATGCGAAACGCCTGGCCCGTCACCATCGACAGGCTCAGCGCGCTGCGCAACACCTGACCGCCGCCAATCGCGCCGTCCAGTTCAATCACTTGCTGTTCCATTTCAATCCTTACGCGTACAACCCGACGGTCTCCCTGAGGTATTCATCCAGTCGTCGCGAGTCTTCCTGAGTTCTGAGTAATGTGGGCACATCGCGCTCGAGTTCGGCCGCGATGAACCTGTGCAGCGCCGGACGACGCGGACCATAGGTGCTCTCGTCGGCATTGCGTTTAAGTGCCAGCAACTCGTCGACTTCAGCCAGCAGTGCACGGTCGTCGACCGTGGTCAGCAGGTCAGCGAAGGTCATCGGTGGACGCCCACGCCCCTGATCGATCCAGCGCACCGCCAACAATGGCCGCAGCACGTAGAAGTACTTCTTGAACCGCACGCTGTCGCCTTGCAGGTACTGGCGAAAATTGTTTTTCGCCATCGACAGATAGTGGTTACGGGCTGCCGGCGGGCTGTAGAACGCTTCGGCCAGCTCACGCAGTTGCGCAACCTGTGCGCTTTCGCTGCGGTACACCAATGGCGAGTCGAGCCACTCCAGCAGCGTCGGGTTGGACTTGCGCAACAACCCGAGGGTCTTGCGCAGCTCCCAGCCGCTGACATCCAGCTCATCGTCCAATGGCCGCTCGATCACATCGCGCGGCGTGTCGACCTGAACGAACCACTGCGGTTTTTCCACGTACACGAACCGTACGTCGTAGTCACTGTCGGTCGAGGCAAAGCCCCAGGCCCGACTGCCGGACTCACAGGCGTACAACACCGTGACGTTGCGCTCGCGCTCTATACGCGCCAACTCTTCCAGTACCCGCGCACGCATCGTGTCGCACAGCGGGTGGCGTTCTTCGAATTCCATGCTTGCTGATCCTTTTATCCTTTGACGCACACCACTTGCCGCAGGGTGTGCAGCACTTCCACCAGTTCGCGCTGGGCGTGCATGACTTTGTCGATGTCCTTGTAGGCCATCGGAATTTCGTCGATCACCGCTTCGTCCTTGCGGCACTCCACATGCGCCGTGGCGCGGATCTGGTCTTCGACGGTGAAGGTGTTCCTGGCCTTGGTGCGACTCATGGTGCGGCCGGCGCCGTGGCTGCAGGAGTTGAACGACTCTTCGTTGCCCAAGCCGCGCACAATGAAACTCTTGGCGCCCATCGAACCCGGAATGATCCCCAGCTCACCTTTCTTCGCCGACACCGCGCCTTTGCGAGTGACCAATACTTCTTCGCCGAAATGCCGCTCTTTCTGCACGTAGTTGTGGTGGCAGTTGACCGCTTCCAGCGCCACCTCGAACGGCTTGCGAATGATCTGGCGCGTGGCCTGAATCACCGCGCGCATCATCAGTTTGCGGTTCTGTCTGGCGAAGTCCTGCGCCCAACTCACCGCTTCCACGTAATCATCGAAGTGCTGGCTGCCTTCTTCGAAATACGCCAGGTCGCGATCCGGCAGGTTGGCAATATGTTGCCGCATATCCGCCTGAGCCTTCTGAATGAACAGGTTGCCAATGGCGTTACCGACACCGCGAGAGCCACTGTGCAACATGAACCAGACCCGGTTGGCTTCATCCAGGCACACTTCAATGAAGTGGTTGCCACTGCCAAGCGTGCCCAGATGCCCGCGGTTGTTGGTGTTGGCCAGTCTCGGGTACTTGTCGGTGATCAGCTTGAAACGTGGCTGAAGCCCCGCCCACGCCTGATCGGCTTGCTGCGGAATCTCGTCCCATGCGCCCTTGTCGCGCCGCGAACGGTTCGAACTGCGGCCATGGGGCACCGCTTGCTCGATGGCGCTGCGCAGGCCTTGCAGGTTGTCCGGCAGGTCGGCAGCGGTAAGCGACGTGCGTGCGGCGATCATGCCGCAACCGATGTCCACGCCGACGGCCGCCGGGATGATCGCGCCCACCGTCGGAATCACGCTGCCAATGGTCGAGCCCTTGCCCAGATGCACATCCGGCATCACCGCCAGATGCTTGAAGATGAACGGCATCTTTGCGGTGTTCATCAGTTGTTCGCGGGCCTCGGTTTCTACCGGGACGCCTTCGGTCCAGAGTTTGATCGGCTTGCCGTTGGCGACTTCGAGCAGTTGGTAAGTGTGTTCTTTCATTTCTCTATTCTTTATTCGTTGGCCGATGATTCGGCGTGGTTCCGTCATGTGCAGCGACAAAAAAACAGACACTGTGGCTCTGCCAGTCGAGCCCCCGTTGCCGGGGCGGGATTCGAACCCGCGTTCCGATGGAGTACCTGTTGCATTCGCTGCCTTCTTTTTCAATTAAGGTGGCACGACAAAAGTTGATGACTGTTGCGCGTTGCCGCGCACCGGGGTTAACCGGCCTCAGATGTACAGCCATCAGGCATTCGTGCCGTCACACACGCTGACAAGGGTTTGATGAGACGTCTTGGATGTAGTCCCACCGGCATTCAGCGCCTGTGACAAATCAATTCATTGCATGCTCTCGATCGCTTCGACCCAGTGCTGCGCGCCGTAACGGCCGCTGGTGAACTGCTCGACCACATCGAACACTGCATCGCTGAAACCGCCGACATTCAGAATGTCATCGCGGTCCGCCGCCTGCGTTGCATAGCCCGGCTGGATATCGATGCACACCAGCCGCGCCTGCGGGTTGATCTGCTTGATGCGCTCCCACTGGCGCATGGTCTCACTGGCACCATGGCGTCGCGTATCGATCCAGGACTCGTTGTCCGATACCAGAATCAGCGTATCGACCCTGGCCTTGCTGTCCGCCAGTCTCTTCAGCGGCGCCGAGCAGTTGGTGCCGCCACCAAAGATACCGGCCAGTTTCTCGGCGTTGCTGATCACACTGTCCCGTGGGTTGAGCTGGATATCCACCACCTTCACTTCGAACGGCATCACCCGCGCCGCCGGCTGTTTGCGCAACACCGCTGCCGCGACCAGTGCCGCCACATCGATGCAACGCACTGCGGTGGTTGCACCCTGACGATAACCGGTCGCCGGGCTGCCCATCGAACCCGATACGTCCGGGCAAACCACCACCGCGCCTTCCAGCTTCGGCACGTTGGCCAGCGACAACTCAAGTGCGTCCTGCAATGCCTCGCGGATCTGCAGCGGTACGTTATCGCCAACCATCCGATAAGCCGCCAGCAACTGGTATGGATAAACCCGCGCCTTGGCCACTTCCTGCGGGTCAGCCAACCGCGCCGCCACGTATTCGACGCAACCCGGAACTTCAAACGCGCCATGCCGCGCCAGGGTGTTGAGGTTGATGCGCAATCCCTGCCAGCCCATGTTGTAAGCCTGCGCAGCCCATTGTTCTTTGCTCAAGGTTTCGTTGCCGAGCAGTTGGAACGGTACCGCGGGTACTTGATGACTTGCACCGCTGCGAAATGCCAGCAGATCGCGGGTCAACTCAGGCAATGCCTGCACATCCACCGGTTTGCCGATCAACCACGCGAAGAATGCTTCGCGCCAGGCCTCAGCCGGTTTCGGGTGAACCATCTTCACCACGTCCGCCAGCGATGGCTGGTTGCCAATCGACGCTTGCAGCAGTTGACGTTCGGTCGCGCGGTTCAGCCAGTTCTGCACCAGACGCTTGGGTTGCGAACCGAGGGATTTGCGCCCGGTGGCGCCACTGCGCAGGATCTGCACGTAGTTGCGCAACATCTTGCCGCTGTCGATCACTTGTTCAAACACCTCAGGTACCAGCGACGAACGGTTCGCCGTCAACGCCGCCAGCAGCAACGCCGGCATATCTTTCATGTGGCCTTTGTGGCGAGCGTAGACAGCAGCCTTCGCCACGAAACGGCTGTCGAGTTCAGCCACCAGCTTCAATACTTGATCCAGCTGACTTTCAGCGCTGGCGTAAAACGTCTGGTTCAGGCAACCGGTGACCGCCAGTTGAGCCAGTTGATGCTTCGGGGGGTAGGCATATGCCGAGGCGCCCGAAGCATTCAAAGTGTCGCAGGCTGGCAGTTGCTTCGATTGCGTGTTGAAGAGTTTGAAGTTGGCCATCGTGGCGTCTCGCTCTGTTGTCCTGTTCGTTGCGATAGGTATTGCAGCGGCTGTGCCAGTTTTGGAAAGTCGTAAAATTTATTTCTTATCTAATTGATTTATAAGGTTTTTTTTATTTTTTATGGTTTTCTTTTAGCTGAACCGAAGACAAACCAACCATGAGAAATCTATCATTTGATATCGTCATTTATCTTTTGAGATAGCCATGCCAAACAAACGCACCGTCGCCATCGGTTTTATCGGCGCCACCCTGGACCGCGTTGGCAAGGGCGCCAATCGCTGGAGCCATTGGCGGCCGAGCGTGGGCCTGTGCCAACAACCGGACGTGCTGATCCATCGCCTGGAATTGATTCACGGCATCGACGCGCGCGACATCAGCCTCGCTGAACGGGTTCGCGCCGATATCCAGCAGGTCTCACCGGAAACCGAAGTCCACCTGCACCCCATGGCACTGCGCAATCCGTGGGATTTCGAAGAGGTCTACGGCGCGCTGCATGACTTCACGACGGCCTACACCTTCGATACCGAACATGAGGACTATCTGGTTCACATCACCACCGGTACCCACGTCGCGCAGATTTGCTGGTTCTTGCTGACCGAAGCACACTATCTGCCGGCGCGCCTGATCCAGACCTCCCCCGCCCGACGTAAAAGCGAAGATGAACAAGCCACCGGCACCCACGCCCTGATCGACCTCGACCTGTCGCGTTATGACCGCATCGCCTCGCGTTTCGCCAATAAACGCCTCGAAGGCCTGGAGTTCTTGAAGTCCGGCATCGCCACCCGCAATGCGGCGTTCAACCGCTCCATCGAACAGATAGAGCGCGTCGCGGTGCGCTCCAAAGCGCCCATGCTGCTGATCGGCCCCACCGGCGCCGGCAAATCGTTTCTCGCCCGGCGCATCTACGAACTCAAGCGCAGTCGCCATCAAATGCAGGGCCGGTTTGTTGAGGTGAACTGCGCCACCCTGCGTGGCGATGGCGCGATGTCGGCTTTGTTTGGTCACGTCAAAGGCGCTTTCACCGGCGCACAGAACGCCCGCGACGGCCTGCTACGGGCAGCGGACGGCGGCATGTTGTTTCTCGATGAAATCGGTGAGCTGGGCGCGGATGAACAGGCGATGCTGCTCAAGGCTATCGAAGAAAAGCGCTTCTTTCCGCTCGGCTCCGACAAGGAAGTCGACAGCGACTTCCTGATCATCGCCGGCACCCACCGCGACCTGCGCAGCCGCGTCGCCGAAGGCCTGTTCCGCGAAGATCTGTACGCGCGCATCAACCTCTGGACATTTGATTTGCCCGGCCTGGCGGGCCGCCGCGAAGACATCGAGCCCAACATCGATTTCGAACTGGAACGCCACGCCCGCGATCACGGCCAGCTAGTGCGCTTCAACCTCGAAGCACGGCGGCGCTACCTCGCCTTCGCCAGCTCTCGGGAAGCGGCATGGCTGGGCAACTTTCGCGAACTGTCAGCGTCGATTACCCGGATGGCCACACTGGCTGACAGCGGACGAATTGATGAGGCGCAAGTGCAGGAAGAAATCGATCGACTGCGTTATGCGTGGGGGCTGACGCAAGCGGACGGGATGTCGGATGAACTACCGGGAGACGCCGAAAGCATGGACCTGTTCGATCGGCTGCAATTGAAGGCGGTACTTGACGTATGCCGGCAGGCAGACAGCCTGTCGGATGCAGGGCGCAGATTGTTTGGGGTATCGCGCCAGGCCAAGGCGCAGCCGAATGATGCAGATCGCTTGAGAAAATACCTCAGCCGGTTAGGGATTGAATGGGCCGACTTGCAAGCCGCAAAATCATAGTCCCCGCCGACTCTACCGCTCGTCCAACAGCAAGCACCTTGGGCCTGTTCATGCCTCCAATGGTTTACCCCCATCACGCGGAAGACTCAACAATGAACAAGTCGATTGTCACCATGACGCTTGCCAGCCTGCTGTTGACTGGCTCGCTCTCCTCGCAGGCCGCGGAGAAATCAGGAACGGTAGAAGCACCCGCCGTCTCACCCGGAGCCAATCAGGCGAACAGCTCCGAGTCCAACGACGAAAAAGCCAATAAAAAGGGCGAAGAAGCGTCAGGTTCAAACTCTGGTGCCGAACCCAAAGAAACCCAGAAAGATGCCGCTACCTCGAGTGACTCGGAGGATATTCAGCTAGATTCGAAACCTTAAAACTTGGGCGACTGCCGCCGCCTCATTTGACTCATCTAAACGCGGATCACAATTGTCGAGGCAAGCATGTCGCCCAAGCGTTTGCGCGAGCCAAAGAAGATGAAAATCCAGTCAAGGATGTTCAGAAACGGCGTTGTGATATTGCGTATGAACGATTGATACAGATTGCAGTTCAAGTAGCTACGCTCATCAATCACCGACATCCCCAGCAGCTTTTTACCCAGGCTTTGCCCGTTGGGCATTGCATCGGAAAACAGGTAATACGACACACCCGTACCAAGAGCCAGGATAGCAACAACATTTGGCGGCAAACCAATAAACTCCGCCAGCCGTCCTACGAAGAGGATCAAAAAGTAGGTGATCAACGTATCGATGATCTGCCCGCCCCAGCGACGGCCCAGCCCTGCGAGATTTTTGGGCGTTTGATATTCACTGCTGGTATTGCTGATGTCCATGCGCCTTCGCTCGATCGGAATTTAGATAGCTGGGTATCGGCATCCGATCGCCAATATTTAATGGCGCTTCAGGGGTGTGCGGTCAATCAAACCCACAAGATTGCTCCGAATGAATAGGCTCACTGAAGGTAAAGAAGTAGAACGATATTTTCTCGTCCTCTACGTCTTTTAATTCATATCTGATCCTGTCGAGCCCACGATCGATTCGGGTAACGACGAGCTCCATGAATTGAGTCAGCCCGCCACCAAAGCCACTTAGATCAAGCGCACTGACATCCTGAAAATTTATAGTGATAGCGCTTTCTGCTGCGTCATCGAGCGACGACATCGTCAAGGCCAGGTTGTACTTGAAGTCTTGAATTTCGATATTCAGCGAAACGACCGCATTGTGCTGAATCAAAAGCGAGTTCAAGCGAGATAACTTATCCATTTTCTTAGGAACCCATGACGAAAAAGATGTGGCCTGCACTTCATTCGTGTATCTGAGCGAGCATCTTCAGCCCTGGCAGGCAGAGTATCAACCCGACATCAGATTGGCTGCGCAGAACCATTGCCGAGCTTGCGTGCCAACTCGACATTCATTTCGAACTGTTCGCTAACATCAATCGCCGTACGACGACTCTTTTCGAGTGAGCCTTCCCGAGCCCAGAGAAACGGGAAAAACGAAAAGCACTGATCCGCTTCCAGCGCCTGCAGGTCGCGAATCCAGCCGTTCCAGCGCAAACCGTCGTAGAAGGTCGCAAGTCGATCGCTCAACGCCCAACCCAGAAAGTCGGTGTAAGCAATGTGCAATTGCTCCCACAATAGCGTGTCAGGCGCCCAGTAATACATCGCTCCAACTTCTTCACCCAAACCACCGCCATTGAGAGCAAAAAAACCTCCAGCGGCATCGTCCGCAACCAACAAATAAGCATCAGCACGGCCGTTATTCCAATCCAGAAGATTTCGCGGTAATTGCGGATGCCCGGAGCCGAGCACACGTAGCCAGCCGTGATCAATCAGCAGCCCACCCGTTTTGAAAGCGATCGCCCCCAAAGTCGATTTAGTCGTGACCTGAAGACCTGAAAGAACTCTGCCATTTTCGGCGGAGGGAGGGAGTAACTGATAGTTAGGTACGGCTTCCTCCAGCATTTTTTCAATGATGGGCAGCGCCGGATCCTGCTTGTCTATCAAGTGATCCAAACTTTTCATCCAGCGACCTTTTTTGCGGGGGTTTTGCGCAGGCACAAAAAAGCCGATCTGGATGATCGGCTTAACTGTCTGACTTTACTCAGGAAATATGGTCGGGACGGAGTGATTCGAACACTCGACCCCTAGCACCCCATGCTAGTGCGCTACCGGACTGCGCTACGCCCCGACTGGTTTGAAACCTGCCCTTCATCTCGAAGAGCGCTCAAGAATATAGCGCAAGCTTTTGAAAACTGGAAGTATTCAAACGCAGCTTTTTATTTCTTGAGAACCACCAGTACATCTTCAAGCTCAGCGATCATCTGGCGGATCATTTGCTTGTATTGGGTGGTGTCGTCTTTGGCTTCATCGCCGGACAAACGCAGACGCGCACCGCCGATGGTGAAACCCTGATCGTAAAGGAGCGCGCGGATCTGCCGGATCATCAGCACATCCTGGCGCTGATAATACCGGCGGTTTCCGCGGCGTTTGACGGGGTTGAGTTGAGGAAACTCCTGCTCCCAGTAGCGCAGCACGTGTGGTTTTACTGCACACAGCTCGCTGACTTCACCAATGGTGAAGTAGCGTTTGCCCGGGATGACGGGTAGTTCGTCGTTATGACTTGGTTCCAGCATAAGCCTCAACTCGGGCCTTCAACTTCTGCCCTGGACGAAAGGTGACCACACGGCGAGCCGTGATCGGGATTTCTTCCCCCGTTTTCGGGTTGCGGCCAGGCCGCTGGCGCTTGTCCCGAAGGTCGAAATTGCCGAAACCGGACAATTTGACCTGCTCGTTGTCTTCAAGAGCGTGCCTGATTTCCTCGAAAAACAGTTCAACCAATTCCTTGGCTTCCCGCTTGTTCAGGCCCAGCTCTTCATACAGACGTTCCGCCATCTCAGCTTTCGTCAAAGCCCCCATACGTCACTTCCTTAACGTGGCGTTCAACCTTTGTTCGAGCGAGGTGAGGATATTTTGCGTCGTCGAATTCACCTCATCGTCATTAAGAGTGCGCGATGGATGCTGCCAGGTCAAGCCAACTGCAAGGCTTTTTCTATCAGGATCAATACCTTTACCCTGATACACGTCAAACAGCCTGAGATCCGTGAGCCATTCGCCTGCATTTTCTCGGATTACGCCCAATACCGCCGAGGCCGCGACGTCTTTGTGCGCGATCAGCGCAAGGTCACGACGCACTTCAGGAAAACGCGACAACTCGTGGAATTGCGGCATTTTTCCGGAAGCGACTTCAGCCAGAACCAGCTCGAAGACGAAGACCGGACGATCCAGACCCAGGGCCTTGGACAGCTCCGGGTGAATCGCACCGATAAAGCCGACTTCACGCCCGTCACGTTCGATGCGCGCGGTTTGCCCCGGGTGCAGCGCCGGGTGTTTGCCCGGAGCGAAAGTGAAGGTATCCAGCGCACCGGCAAAGCCCAGCACCGCTTCAACGTCAGCTTTTACATCGAAGAAATCGACGGTGTCGCGACCTTGCGCCCAACCTTCCGGCAGACGGCTACCGCAAACCACGCCCGACAGCATCGGCTCCTGCTTCAGACCTTCCAGCTGACCGACGAAGCGCAGACCGCTTTCGAACAGACGCACGCGATCCTGCTGGCGGTTCAGGTTGTGCTGCAACGCCTTGACCAGACCCGGCCACAGCGAAGAACGCATGGCAGCCATGTCATTGGAAATCGGGTTGGCCAGCAACAGCGGCTCGACGCCCGGATTGAACAGTTCGAACTGCTTCGGATCGATGAAGCTGTAAGTGATCGCTTCCTGATAACCACGGGCTACCAGCAGACGACGCAGCTCAGGCAATTCGCTGCGCGCTTCAGCCTTGGCCTGTGGCGCCAGACGCGCTTGCGGGTAACGAACCGGCAGACGGTTGTAGCCATACAGGCGAGCCAGCTCTTCGATCAGATCGACTTCCAGGCTGATGTCGAAGCGATGGCTTGGCACTTCTACGCGCCACTGCCCTGCTCCGTCAGTGGAAATATTCAGACCCAAGGCGCTGAGCAGACGCTCGACCTGAGCCGAATCCATTTCCATCCCCAGCATCTGGGTGATGCGCTGCGCACGCAGGGTGATCGGCGCGATCGACGGCAGGTGCTGCTCGCTGACGGTCTCGATGATCGGGCCGGCTTCGCCACCGGTGATTTCCAGCAGCAGGCCAGTGGCGCGCTCCATGGCTTCACGGGCCAGTTGCCAGTCCACGCCGCGCTCGTAACGATGCGAAGCGTCGGTGTGCAGGCCGTAGGAGCGAGCCTTGCCAGCCACAGCGATCTGGTCGAAGAAGGCACTTTCCAGGAAAACGTCGCGAGTGGTTGCGGACACACCGCTGTGCTCGCCACCCATCACGCCGGCAATCGCCAGAGCACGGGTATGGTCGGCAATCACCAGCGTATCGCTACGCAGGCTGACTTCCTGACCGTCGAGCAGCACCAGCTTCTCACCCTCTTCCGCCATGCGTACGCGGATGCCGCCATTGATCTCGGCAAGATCAAAAGCGTGCAGCGGCTGACCCAGCTCGAGCATCACGTAGTTGGTGATGTCGACGGCAGCGTCGATGCTGCGCACATCGGCGCGGCGCAGACGCTCAACCATCCACAACGGGGTTGGTTTGGACAGGTCGACATTGCGGATGACGCGGCCCAGGTAACGCGGGCAAGCGGCAGGCGCCAGCACTTCTACCGAACGCACTTCGTCGTGCGCAGCCGGGATGGTCATGACCACCGGGCGAGCGACCGGCGTGTCGTACAGCGCCCCGACTTCACGGGCCAGACCGGCCAGCGACAGGCAGTCGCCACGATTCGGGGTCAGGTCAACCTCGATGCTGGCGTCTTCCAGATCCAGATACACACGGAAATCTTCGCCCACCGGCGCATCGGCCGGCAGCTCCATCAGACCGTCATTGCCTTCACCGACCTGCAGCTCGGTTTGCGAGCACAACATGCCGTTGGACTCGACGCCGCGCAGCTTGGCCTTCTTTATCTTGAAGTCGCCCGGCAGTTCGGCACCGATCATGGCGAACGGAATCTTCAGGCCCGGACGCACGTTTGGCGCACCGCACACGACCTGGAAGGTTTCCGCGCCATTGCTGACCTGGCATACACGCAGCTTGTCGGCGTCAGGGTGTTGCTCGGTGCTCAGCACCTCGCCCACTACTACGCCGCTGAATACACCGGCGGCCGGGGTCACGCTATCGACCTCCAGACCCGCCATCGACAGACGAGCAACCAGCTCGTCGCGACTTACCTGCGGGCTAACCCAGCCACGCAGCCATTGTTCACTGAATTTCATCCTGCTCTCCTAAGAATTCGTTACGACTAGCGAAATTGCGCGAGGAACCGCAAGTCGTTGTCGAAGAACAGACGCAAGTCGTTCACGCCGTAACGGAGCATCGCCAGACGCTCGACGCCCATGCCGAAGGCAAAACCGGAGAACTCTTCCGGATCGATGCCGGACATGCGCAGCACGTTCGGGTGCACCATGCCGCAGCCCATGACTTCCAGCCAGCCGGTCTGTTTGCAGACGCGGCAGCCTTTACCGCTGCACATCACGCATTCCATGTCGACTTCAGCGGATGGCTCGGTGAACGGGAAGTACGAAGGACGGAAACGTACGGCCAGCTCTTTTTCGAAGAACACCCGCAGGAACTCTTCGATGGTGCCTTTGAGATCGGCGAAATTGATGTCGCGATCGACCAGCAGGCCTTCGACCTGGTGGAACATCGGCGAATGGGTGATATCGGAGTCACTGCGGTACACACGGCCTGGGCAGACAATGCGGATCGGCGGCTGCTTGGACTCCATGGTGCGGACCTGTACCGGCGAGGTATGGGTGCGCAGCAACATGTTCGCATTGAAATAGAAGGTGTCATGCATCGACCGGGCCGGGTGGTGGCCTGGGATGTTGAGCGCTTCAAAGTTGTGGTAGTCGTCTTCGACCTCAGGGCCTTCGGCGATGCCGTAGCCGATGCGGGTGAAGAACTGCTCGACTCGTTCCAGAGTCCGGGTCACCGGATGCAGACCACCGGAGGTCTGACCACGGCCCGGCAACGTCACGTCAATGGATTCGGCAGACAGTTTGGCAGCCAGTTCGGCTTCTTCAAACAGAGCCATGCGCGCATTGAGAACGCCTGTGACACGTTCCTTGGCAACGTTGATCAGGGCGCCGACTTGCGGACGCTCTTCTGCCGGCAAATTCCCCAGGGTCTTCATCACCTGAGTCAATTCACCTTTTTTGCCAAGGTATTGAACCCGGATTTGCTCCAGGGCATTGATATCTTCAGCGCTTTGCACAGCCTCTAGTGCTTGAGAGACCAGCGCATCCAGGTTTTCCATGTACAGACTCCAGATACAAAATAGGGGAAGAGCTTGAAGGCTCTTCCCCTATTTATGACGTTTAACACCTGGCCCCACAGAGGTGAGGCCGGGTGACTGTCGGGGGTACTTAAGCCAAGGTGGCTTTAGCTTTCTCGACAATCGCAGCAAACGCCGCTTTTTCGTTCACTGCCAGATCAGCCAGAACCTTACGGTCGATCTCGATGGACGCTTTTTTCAGGCCAGCAATGAAACGGCTGTAGGACAGACCGTTAACACGAGCACCAGCGTTGATACGAGCGATCCACAGAGCGCGGAACTGACGTTTTTTCTGACGACGGTCACGGTAGGCGTATTGGCCTGCCTTGATTACCGCTTGCTTGGCAACACGGAATACGCGGGAGCGTGCGCCGTAGTAGCCTTTAGCAAGTTTCAGAATTTTTTTGTGACGCTTACGGGCAATGACGCCACGCTTTACACGAGCCATGAGTTACTTCCTCTATTCTTGACTAAAATTAACGAAGGCGCAGCATGCGCTCGACTTTTGCCACGTCAGACGGATGCAGCAAGCTGCTACCGCGCAGTTGACGCTTACGCTTGGTCGACATTTTGGTCAGGATGTGGCTCTTGAAAGCGTGCTTGTGCTTGATACCGTTAGCAGTTTTCAGAAACCGCTTAGCAGCACCACTTTTGGTTTTCATTTTTGGCATGTTCGGATACTCCGCATTCAGTTGATAAACATAATCAGAAGGCCTGCCGTGCCCTGTTGATTACTTCTTCTTTTTCGGGGCGATGACCATGATCAGCTGGCGTCCTTCCATCTTAGGATGCTGTTCGACCGAACCGTACTCGAGCAGGTCAGCTTCAACCCGCTTGAGGAGTTCCATCCCCAGCTCCTGGTGGGCCATCTCACGGCCGCGGAATCGCAAGGATACCTTGGCCCTGTCCCCGTCACTCAGGAAACGTACCAGGTTGCGCAGTTTTACCTGGTAATCCCCTTCCTCCGTCCCTGGACGAAACTTGATTTCTTTTACCTGAATCTGCTTCTGGTTTTTCTTCGCTGCTGCAATCTGCTTCTTCTTTTCGAAGATCGATTTGCCGTAGTCCATCACCCGGCAAACCGGTGGGACTGCGTCAGCAGAGATTTCTACCAGATCAAGCTTTGCTTCTTCAGCAATACGAAGCGCTTCATCAATCGAGACGATGCCAATCTGCTCGCCATCAGCGCCAATTAACCGAACCTCGCGTGCCGAGATATTCTCGTTGATCGGGGCTTTCGGTGCAGCTCGTTTATCTTGTCTCATTTCACGCTTAATAATAATTACTCCGAATCTGGGCGACCACGCCGGGAAACCGCTTGCGCGAGAAACTCAGCGAACTGGGCGACGGGCATCGAGCCCAGGTCAGCACCTTCACGAGTACGCACAGCGACAGTCTGCATCTCGACTTCCTTATCTCCGATAACCAAAAGATAGGGAACCTTGAGCAAAGTATGCTCGCGGATTTTAAAGCCGATCTTTTCATTTCTCAAGTCGGACTTGGCACGAAATCCGCTTTCGTTGAGAGTTTTTTCCACTTCAGCAACAAAATCTGCCTGTTTATCAGTGATATTCATGATCACTGCCTGGGTTGGCGCGAGCCACGCAGGGAATGCACCTTCATAGTGCTCGATCAGAATCCCGACGAAACGCTCGAACGAACCGAGGATCGCCCGGTGCAACATCACTGGGTGCTTGCGACTGTTGTCTTCGGAGACGTATTCGGCGCCAAGACGGACAGGCAGGTTGAAATCGAGCTGCAAAGTACCACATTGCCACACACGACCGAGGCAATCTTTCAGCGAGAATTCGATCTTCGGCCCGTAGAACGCGCCTTCACCTGGCTGCAGATCGTACGGCAGGCCAGCACTGTCAAGGGCTGCAGCCAGTGCCGCTTCGGCGCGATCCCACAACTCGTCGGAACCCACACGCTTTTCCGGACGAGTGGACAGCTTCATCTCGACGTCGGTGAAGCCGAAGTCGCGGTAAACGTCCATGGTCAGCTTGATGAACGCTGCGGATTCGGCCTGCATCTGCTCTTCGGTGCAGAAAATATGGGCGTCATCCTGAGTGAACGCACGCACACGCATGATGCCGTGCAGCGCACCCGACGGCTCGTTACGGTGGCAAGCACCGAACTCGGCCAGACGCATCGGCAGCTCGCGGTAGCTCTTCAGGCCCTGGTTGAATACCTGCACGTGGCACGGGCAGTTCATCGGCTTGATGGCGTAGTCGCGGCTTTCCGACTCGGTGGTGAACATGTTGTCGGCGTAGTTGGCCCAGTGCCCGGATTTCTCCCAGAGGCTGCGATCGACCACTTGCGGGGTCTTGATCTCCAGGTAGCCGTTGTCACGCTGCACCTTGCGCATGTACTGCTCGAGCACTTGATACAGGGTCCAGCCGTTCGGGTGCCAGAACACCATGCCTGGCGCTTCTTCCTGGGTGTGGAACAGGCCCAGGCGCTTGCCGATCTTGCGGTGATCGCGCTTTTCCGCTTCTTCGATGCGCTGGATGTAAGCCGCCAGCTGCTTCTTGTCAGCCCAAGCTGTGCCGTAAACGCGCTGCAATTGCTCGTTCTTGGCATCGCCGCGCCAGTAGGCGCCGGACAACTTGGTCAGCTTGAAGGATTTCAGAAAACGCGTGTTCGGCACGTGCGGGCCGCGGCACATGTCGACGTATTCTTCGTGGTAGTACAGGCCCATGGCCTGCTCGTTCGGCATGTCTTCGACCAGACGCAGCTTGTAGTCTTCGCCGCGGGCCTTGAACACTTCAATCACTTCGGCGCGCGGAGTGACTTTCTTGATGACGTCGTAATCTTTATCGATCAGCTGATGCATGCGCTGTTCGATGGCGGCCATGTCGTCCGGAGTGAAAGGACGCTCGAAGGCGATGTCGTAATAGAAGCCTTCATCGATGACCGGACCGATGACCATTTTCGCAGTCGGGTACAGCTGCTTGACCGCGTGGCCAACCAGGTGCGCGCAAGAGTGGCGAATGATCTCCAGCCCCTCTTCATCCTTTGGCGTGATGATTTGCAGCGTCGCGTCACTGTCGATGATGTCGCAGGCGTCGACCAGCTTGCCGTTGACCTTGCCGGCCACGGTGGCCTTGGCCAGACCTGCACCAATGGATGCGGCGACCTCGGCTACGGAAACCGGGTGATCGAATGAACGTTGACTGCCGTCGGGAAGAGTAATAGTTGGCATGGCGCCTCCTCTCCTAGTGGTGACCCCTACCAAAGGTCACGTGGGTTGGGATGAGCCAGTACAAGATCCGATCCAGGCCATTCAATGACGAACGCCTGCCTTACAGCGGCAGGAGCCTTGCGGCCAACCGGAAAACCGAACCAGAGTGACTGGGATTCAAATCAGAATATTCGCACGCTGACCGCTGCCGGGGCTGAAGGCCGTCCGGAGCCTGAGAACGCTTGAGCCCGGCATGCTAGCACAGATGAGCGGTCATCGACGTCATCGAATTGAGGTGTTGCTGATTTGCGCATTTTTGCGGCGCGAAGTGAACTTGGGATATACGCTTTGCCTCAAATAAGCTGAGAATCGTCGCCGATATCAACCCAAGGAGTTTCCGACATGCGCCTTATCCGACTTTTTGCTTTCGCGGCCCCGCTGGCCCTGCTGCTGCCGCTGAGTGCCAACGCGGCCTGGCCTGCCGGCGTCAAAGCCCAGTACATGAACGACTGCACCGCCGCAGCCAGCAAGAGCGTCAATCCGGCCGAAGCCAATAAGCACTGTGCTTGCGGTGCCGACGTTCTGGAAAAGAAATTCACCACGCAAGAGATCGCACAGCTGATGGACAAGAACACCCCGCCGAGTGGTGAACTGGGTCAGCGCGCACTGAAAGAAATCTCGGTTTGCCGAGTGCAGAAATAAGCGCTGACGAATGTTTTTTTGGGCGTCCAGCAGGCTAAAAACCGCCAAAAAGACCCCGAAATCGATAATTTACGCAGGTTTTATAGCTTTTTTTACACCCTCTTCTTTCGGCTGAAAGCCACTGAAACCGGGGCTTGCAGACATTTCAGAGGTTGAAATCGATGCAATATGAAAGCAAACAGCACGTCCGGGGGGCTACCAAAGCGAACATTTCGACTATGATACTCCGGTGTGCCCAGTTGGCCTGAGCAGCACAGTACTACTGAAAATATATGTTTCTTGGAGATACACCATGTCTAATCGCCAAACCGGCACCGTTAAATGGTTCAACGATGAAAAAGGCTTCGGCTTCATCACTCCTCAAGGTGGCGGTGACGACCTGTTCGTACACTTCAAAGCTATCGAATCCGACGGTTTCAAAAGCCTGAAAGAAGGCCAGACCGTCTCTTTCGTGGCTGAGAAAGGCCAAAAGGGTATGCAAGCTGCACAAGTTCGCCCAGAGTAATTTCCCGGCGCACTAAAAAAACCCCGTCCATGTGACGGGGTTTTTTATGCCTGCAACAAAAGCGCTCTGCAATCAGCCGCAGTTGACGCGGGTGACTACCAGGTTGTTGTCGGTATTCAGATTCAAGCGATCGGAACGATACTCCAGAGTAATCATGTCCGTTGGCTTGAGGAATCGAGCGTTTTGCGCGCCAGCCTTGGCACGAGCCTGATCGAGCAATTCCGGCGAAGCTTTTTTACCGATGGCAAATTCCGCTGCCTTTGCTTCACAGCGGCTATGACCGGCATCGGTCGCCACAGAATCCTTTGCCGACTCGCTGGAGGTTGTGCTGCAACCGGCCAACATGGCAACGGCCATAAGTGCACCCAGAGACGCGAACTTCAAAGGCATGAAGCCTCCTTTTTTCAAATGGTTAAGCTGAGATCGTGCGACCGCCAATCTGGCGTTTGGTTTCACAACAAGTGCTGCCACCCTGCCCCACAATCCGGAAAAACGCCGAGTCTGCCTGAAGTGCGCGCAACGCATCCTCACGCAATCGTCACCGAATATTAACGAAGCTCAATAGACGTCGATGTAATCGAGCGGCGGATTCGGCCAGTTGTCTTTCAGCGCGTTGAAAATCTGCATCACCCAGACTTCATCGCTGGCCGCGACGTTGCCGACATACCCCGACCCCTTGGCCCAGGTCTCCAGGCGAAACAGCAGGCCATCGATGTCCTGCCCGCCCGTCACGCCAGAAGAAATATAGGCAATCCCCCCCTTGGTCACACGCAGCTGCGTGTGCACATCATCGCTGGCCGACGCCAGCAACTGGCGCACAGCGTCGAGTGTGAGGCCGTCGGGGGTGTTCAAATCGATCTGCACAGCACATTCCTTGGATCAGCCGGAAAAGACCAAGTGTCGCATAGCGTCGCGCTCATGCCTAAGTCGCAGTGCCAAACGCCCGACAAAGTGGTTAACTCAGGTACAGACATTCCCGACTTTTCGAGCGCACTCATGAGCACCGTAAGCATTTCTGCCGACATCAAGGTTCTTTGGCCGAAGGGGCACAGTTCGTATAGCCCGGGCAGTTCGGAGGAGCTGGCTTTGATCAGCATCGATCTGCTGGTCAAGACGATGGGCACCCAAGGCGCACAAGCGTTTATCGCCCAGGTGTTTGAGCGGTACCAGCATGAAGGCAAGAGCACGCAGGACACCGAGAGAAAATAAAAACCCGCAGGCTGGCACCTGCGGGTCCATGCCTTATTTCAAGCGCTTCAGACGCTCGGTCAGCAGATCGAAAAAGCCCTGGGCATCGCCGTTCTCGACCCAGAATGCATTCTTCGGTTGTTTCAGGCCGTCGTACCAGTCGACGACAGTCTGGCCAAAGGTGATCCCTTCACGGCTGTCGATGGCCACGTTCACCGAGCGACCGGTGAACAGCTCAGGCTTGAGCAGGTAAGCGATGACGGTCGCGTCATGCACCGGGCCACCCGGAATACCGTAGTGCTCCATGTCACCCTTGATGTACTCGTTGAGGATGTCGCCAACGATCTTGCTCGCGTTGTTGTTCAGCGCAGCAATCTGCTTCAGACGTGCGTCGCTGGTGAGGATCTTGTGGGTCACGTCCAGCGGCAGGTAGGTCAGCTTCACGCCACTCTTGAGCACCACTTCCGCCGCTTGCGGGTCGGCGAACAGGTTGAATTCGGCCACCGGGGTGATGTTGCCGCCATTGAAATGCGCGCCACCCATGATCACCACTTCCTTGATGCCATTAACGATCTCAGGCTCCTGGATCAGCGCCAGCGCAAGGTTGGTCTGCGGGCCGAGCATGGCGATGGTGATGCTGTGCGGCTTGGCTTTTTTCAAAGTGTCGATCAGGTAGTTGACCGCATTGCCTTCGGCCAGGCCCTTTTTCGGCTCATGCACGGTGACACCCGACAGGCCTTCCTTGCCATGGATGTTCTCGGCGTAGATCGGCGTACGCATCAGTGGCTTCGGCGCACCGGCATAGACCGGAACATCTTCGCGCCCTGCCCACTCGCGAGCCAGGCGCGCGTTACGCGAAGTCTTGTCGAGACGCACGTTGCCAGCCACGGTGGTCAGTGCGCGAATGTTCAGTTCATCCGGCGATGCCAGGGCGAACAGCAAGGCGACCACGTCGTCAGCACCCGGATCGGTGTCGATGATCAGGTCGATCTTTTCAGCAGCCTGAGCGCCGGTGGCGGTAATAAAAGACAAAAGCAGCAGACTCCGAAGCAATTGGTGGAGTTTTTGAGCATAGCGGTGCATGGCGCATTCCTTGTGCTGATGAAAATGAAAGGGTCGAAAACCCGATTAGAACGTTACCCCGGCCACCAGCACGATGTTGCAGTACGGCTGACATTCGCCTGTACGAACAATCGCCCGTGCCTGTCGGCTGAGAACCTTGAATTGCTCATGAGTCAGCAGATCGCGCCGACCGAGAGCGCCCTCTTCTTGCAACTCGTCCAGCACGGCCAGTGCAGTCGGCCGCTTGTCGAGGATTTCATTGGCCAGCACATGGCGCTCCACCTGCATCTCACTGAGCACGACTTTCAGCGTGCTGATGAAATCCGGGACACCGTGGGTCAGCGCCAGATCGATCAACTCGACACCTGGCGGCACCGGCAGTCCGGCATCACCGATGACTACCATGTCGCCATGGCCCAGGGAGGCGATCAGCCGCGACAACGCGATGTTGAGCAGTGGAGTCTTTTTCATGCGGGTTTGAACGCCTGTACGTCGGACATCGTTGGAATGGAAGGTTGTGCGCCGGCCCGGGTCACAGACAATGCTGCCGCGATCTGCCCGTAACGAATTGCCTCGGCCTCGGATTTGCCACTGGCGAGCGCCGCGGCAAAACCGCCGACGAAGGTATCGCCCGCAGCGGTGGTATCGACGGCCTTCACCTTTGGCGCCGGGAAATGCTCGAACCCTTTGCCGCTGGCAAACAGTGAACCTTGCGCACCGAGGGTAATGATGACCTTGCCCGCGCCCATGGTAATCAGATGGCTGGCCGCGCTTTCTGCGGTTTCCAACGAATCGACTGGCAACCCGCTCAACGCAGCGGCTTCACTTTCGTTGGGGATCAGGTAGTCGATGGCGGCAAACCAGTCTGCCGGCAGCGGACGACTGGCCGGCGCCGGATTGAGGATCACGGTCTTGCCCAGCGCACGTGCGCGCTTGAGCGCATGACCCACCGTCGCATCCGGGATCTCCAGCTGACAGATAACCACGTCGGCCGCCTGCAGCACCGCATCAAAGCGGTCAATCACGGCCGGGGTCATTGCACCGTTGGCGCCGGCGACGATCACGATGGCGTTCTGACTGTTGTCATCCACCACGATCAGCGCCACACCACTGGAATCTTCAACCGTGCTCACCGCGTGACAATCGATCTGCTCGGCCAGCAACGCGTCGCGCAATTGCACGCCGTAGTCATCGTTGCCAACACAGCCGACCATCGCCACTTGTGCACCCAGACGCGCAGCAGCGACTGCCTGATTGGCGCCCTTGCCGCCGGACACGGTGGCAAAGGAATGACCGATCAGCGTCTCCCCGCCTTTGGGCAGCCGTGGCGCCCGGGTGACCAGGTCCATGTTCAGGCTGCCTATTACCACTACATTTGCTGGCATACATCACTACTCGTCAATTCGGTTTCAGCGGTACTCGGTGAACACGCCAGATAGCGGCGCAGTCGATTCGCGCAAGACAATACTCGGGGTCACGATCCGTTGATCGGTGACCAGGCTCGGGGTAGCAATCCTTCGCAGCAGCACTTCGGCAGCCATTTCGCCCAACTGCAGGATCGACTGGCCGACGGTGGTCAGCGCCGGGTACACATAGCGGCTCATCTGGATATCGTCGAAACCGATCACCGACAGTTCGCTTGGCACGCGCACATTGCGCTCGGCCGCCGCACGCAGCACACCGATACCGATCATGTCGTTACCGGCGAAGATCGCGCTCGGCGGATTGCTTTTGAGCAGGACCGCCGCTGCGTTGTAGCCGCCGGTACTGGTGAAATCGCTTTCCAGCATGCGCTCGGGACGCACCGTGACTCCCGCCTCCTTCAGCGCCCGACAAAAACCGGCCTGACGCATTTGCGCCACGCTGGTACTCGACGGACCACCGATGGTGGCGATGTCACGATGCCCCAACTCCAGCAGGTGACGGGTCGCCAGATAGGCGCCATATTCATGATCAATGCGCACCAGATCCGCATCCACGCCTTCAAGCCCGCGGTCGACAATGACCATCGGCGTTTTCACGCCCGCCAACCCTTGTGCCAGACCGGTATCGCCACCCGCGGAGGCGACGATCAGACCGTCGATGCGCTTTTCCAGCAGCACACGCAAATAGCTGCGCTGTTTTTCCGGGTTGTCATCAGAGTTGCAGAGGATCACGCAGTAGCCGTTACGCTCGCAGTAATCCTCGATACCCCGCGCCAACTCGGCAAAATACGGGTTGAGGCTGTTGGGCACCAATAAGCCAATGGTCGCAGTAGTCTTGGCCTTCAGCGAGCGCGCCACCGCACTCGGCACGTAGTCGAGGGTTTTGATGGCCGCCTCGACCTTCAGCCGCACTTCCTGACTGACCGGGCGGGTCTTGTTCACTACGTGAGAAACCGTGGTGTAGGAAATCCCCGCGAGCGCCGCCACATCCTTGATCGTTGCCATTTCTTAGCCCCGTCGACTGGCGCGCTGGCTGCGATAGGTATCGAGCACCACCGCAATGACAATCACCGCGCCGGTGATGATGCGCTTGGTTGGCTCGGTGGCACCGATCTGCGCCAGACCGGCGGCCAGTACCGAAATGATCAACACGCCAAAGAAGGTGCTGATCACCGACCCACGGCCCCCCATCAGACTGGTGCCACCGATCACCACGGCGGCGATCACTTGCAGCTCAAGGCCAGAACCGGCATTCGGGTCCGCCGCTTCCAGACGGGAAATCTGGAACAGCGCGGCGATACCAGCGAGCAGGCCCATCAGGCTGAACACCAGAATCTTGTACGGCTTGGGGTTGATCCCGGCCAGACGCACCGCTTCTTCGTTGGTGCCGATACCGATCAGGTAACGACCGAACACGGTGCGGGTCAGTACAGCTTGCGCAATGAAGATCACCAGCAAGGCAATGATGAACGACGGCGAAATGCCGAAGGCGATCGGGTTAGACAGCCAGGCAAACGAATCACCGATGTAGGCGGTGCGCGAACCGGTCATCTGATACGCCAGGCCACGGGCCATTTCCAGCACACCGAGCGAAACGATGAACGACGGTATACGCCACGCCACGGTGATCGAACCGGTCACCGTACCTGCCAGTGCCGCCACCGCCATGCCGAGCAATGCGGCCGGCAACACGCCCCAGCCCCAACCGAGAATCGCCACGCTGACCGTCGAGGCGGCAAGCGCCAGCACTGAACCGACCGACAGATCGATGCCGCCGATGATCAGTACAAAGGTCATGCCCACCGCCAGCACCATCAGATCGGGGATCTGGTTGGCCAGCGTGCTGAAAGTGTCATAGGACAGAAAGTGGCTGCTCATCATCGAGAACAGCGCCACCATCGCCAACAAGGCCCCGGCCAGGCCCAGATAGGTGCCCAGACCGTAGAAATTGCCACTACGTTTGCCGGCAGAAGATGCAGTTTTCATGGGAGATCCCTAGGCGCCGCTTCATTGAGCAACGCATCACGTTTTTGGTAGCCGGCGAACGCGGCGGCAAGCAAATCATCCTGGGTCCAGCTGTCGCGCTCGAAGGTGTCGATCAAACGCCCTGCCGACAGCACACCGATCCGGTCGCAGATCAGCATCAGCTCGCGCAGGTCACTGGAAACCACCACCAGCGCCTTGCCCTGACGCGTCAACTCGCCCAGCAAGGCATAGATATCGAACTTGGCACCGACGTCGATACCGCGAGTTGGCTCGTCGAACAACAGCACCGAGCAATCGCGCTCCAGCCAACGGCCGATCACCACTTTTTGCTGATTGCCGCCGGACAGTTCCGACACCAATTGTGTCGGGCTCGAACTGCGGATGCGCATGGCGTCGATCTGACGCTGCGCCAGGGAAATTTCGTCGCTGGCATTGACGATTCCTGCCCTGGAAATCTCCGGCATGTTGCCCAGCGCGATGTTGGCGCTGATCGATTGACTGAGCAGCAGGCCTTCGCCCTTTCGGTCTTCGGTGATCAAGGCAATGCCATGCTTCACCGCATCAACCGGCGAACGCACATTGACTACCTGCGCCGGCGAACCCAGCGCAATCGTGCCGCTGTCGGCCAGATCGGCGCCGAAGATCAGTCGCAGCAATTCGGTGCGCCCTGCCCCGATCAGCCCGGAAATCCCGAAGATCTCGCCAGCACGCACTTCGAAGGAAACATCACGCACCTTGTCGGAGCGGGTCAGGCCCTTGACCGTCAGTGCCGGGGCGCCGATCTTGCGCGGGCCCATGTCGATGTGTTCGCCCAGTTCGCGGCCGACCATCAAGGTGACCAGTTGCTCACTGTTGTAGTTGGCCATCGGCTCGACGCAGACCAGATTGCCATCACGCAGCACGGCAATGCGCTGCGCGACGCGCGCCAGCTCTTCGAGACGGTGGGAGATATAGATGATGGAGACGCCACGCGCCTGCAAACGAGTGATCTGCTCGAAGAGCATTTCCACCTCGCGGGCGGTGAGCATCGCAGTCGGTTCATCGAGGATAAGCACATGGCAATCGCCGATCAGGTTGCGTGCGATTTCGACCATCTGTTGATGACCAATGCCCAGTTCGCCGACCAGGGTGTCGGGGTCAATGGCGTCGAGGCCGACCTGTGCCATGGCTTCGATCGCGGCTTTGCGCAATTGCTTGCGACTGATCCAGCCGCCGTTGCTGGGCAGATTGTCGAGAAACAGGTTTTCCGCCACCGACAGGGTCGGCAGCAGATTGAGCTCTTGCATGACCATGCGCACGCCAAGCTCTTCGGCCTGGGTGCGACTGCCCGGACGGTAGTCCTTGCCCTGGAATTGCATCTGACCGGTGGTGGGCGTAACCAGCCCCCCAATGATCTTCGACAGCGTGCTTTTACCGGCGCCATTCTCGCCGGTCAGCGCCAGCACTTCACCGCGCATCAGCGTCAAGTCGATGCCCGTGAGCACCGGTTGCGCATAGGTCTTACCGATACCGCTGACCGAGAGGACAGCGTTCGGGGCGGAAACTGACATAAAAAACTCTCCATGCGCTCGTCCGGACGGACGAGCGCCGTTGTGTCGCCGGAAGACTTACTTAGTGACCAGCTCGACTGGCGTTTCGATCACGCCATTGACGCCGCTGTCGACTTTTTCGCCCTTGAGGATTTTCAGCGCAGTCTCGATACCGAACACGGCCTGCTTGGCAGCGAACTGATCGGCCGTCGCCAGCACACGACCATCCTTGAGCATCGGCTTGATCGCATTGATGTTGTCGTAACCGACCACTTGGACCTTGCCCGCCTTGCCGGCAGCGCGCACAGCGGAAACAGCGCCAACGGCCATGCTGTCGTTACCCGCCAGCAGCGCCTTCACATCCGGGTATTCGCTGAGAATCGACGCGGCAACCTTGTTGCCCTTGTCGATCTCCCAGTCGCCGGATTGCAGCGACACTACCTTGATCTGCGCCGCCTCCATCGCATCCTTGAAGCCTGCGGTGCGTTGCTGGGCGTTGGTGGTGGTGGACACGCCTTCGATGATGCCGACTTCATCACCGGCCTTCAGTTGCTTGGCCAGGTATTCGCCGACCAGACGTGCACCTTTACGGTTATCCGGGCCGACGAAAGGCACGCTGATGTTTTTGCTTTTGACGATCTGCGGATCGAGCTGGTTGTCGATGTTGATCACGGTGATGCCGGCATCGACGGCTTTCTTGATCACCGGCACCATGGCTTTGGAATCGGACGGTGCGATGACCAGCGCGTTGACCTTGGCCAGAATCATCTGCTCGACGATGCGGGTCTGGCCGGCGGTATCGGTCTCGTCCTTGATGCCGTTGGAGATCAGGTCGAAGTCGGCGGAGTGTTCTTTCTGGTAGGCCTTGGCGCCATCTTCCATGGTCAGGAAGAATTCGTTGGCCAGGGATTTCATGACCAGTGCGACTTTGGGTTTTTCCGGGGACTCGGCGAAGGCCGAAGAGACAGGTAGCGCGGCGGCTGCGGCAGCCAGCATAGCGACAGCAAGAAGACGTCCAGCGAATGGCAGCTTCATGGGTTCACTCCGATCTTATGATTATTGTGAGCAACGCTCGCGCTGGCGTAAGCTTCAGCGCTGTCGCCGGAGCAATAGCGCACCGGAAAAGCCGCGCAAACGTTTGCGTAGACCGAACTATGCGAATCCCGCCGACATTTGTCAACAATCAGAAATCGTCGTTGTATTGCGGGGCGCAATCGTCTGATTCGCCCCTTACCGCTCAGGCCGTGGTGCTGACCAGGTTGCCGCTGGTGGAATCCTTGGACATTTCCTTGACCAGCGCCGCCGCCACTTGCATCAGCTCCCCACTGGTTTGTGCGATCTGTCCCTGGACGGACATGACCGCCTGTGACTTGGCCTCGGGCGTCGGATAGCTCGCCGCCTGAGCCGCCGCCAGTTGCTGTTGCTGCTCCTGCAGTTGCTTCTGCAATTCCTGCATGCGCTTGAGCAACATTTTTACGGTGACGCTCAGACTGTCGCCGCTGTCAGCGCTCTCCGCCTTGCTCGCTTCTTGCGCGGGACCACCAGTGCGGACTTGATTGCTCGGTTCTTTTTCAACGCCAAGGGCCTCGTCAGCCGCATCTGCTTCCGCCTTGTTCATTGCATTGATTGTCGCTGCGGTTTTACCGCCAATGGTGACTGAGCCGGGATTTGAAAAACCGATCGTCAGTGACATGTGAACTCCCTAAATAAACGTTTCCTTCAACAGCCATCGGCCTGCTGACGGGTTTCTTTAGCAGAAAACCTGAACCGGCAAGCCGTTGCGGTCGGCAGGAGATGTAGTCCCTTTCGGTGAACCGAACACGAAAGCTTCCTTTGTTCGGAAACCCGGCCATGTCATTCGCCGCATCATTGGCTAATCCATAAAATATTGATGTAAATCATGAAGTTAAACATTTTTCTAAAGCAAAGTAGCGCTGGTACAGATCCTGCTCCCTAGCCTGCACCCCGGGCATTCAGATCGGCACGGGGTGCATCTAGATGAACCTGCATCAGCACCGTCTCACTACTAGAGAGAAAAATAATGAAATCTGCTTTCAACACCTTCATTCCGGGCGCTTTGGCCCTCCTCCTGCTCCTGCCCACCGCCCTTCAGGCAAAAGAAGTCGAAACCCAGACCAAACTCGCCAACGTCGTAGTGCTTGCCACGGGCGGCACCATTGCCGGTGCCGGCGCCAGCGCCGCCAACAGCGCCACCTATCAGGCGGCCAAGGTCGGCATTGAACAACTGATCGCCGGCATCCCCGAGCTGAGCAAACTGGCGAACGTGCGTGGCGAACAGGTCATGCAGATCGCTTCGGAAAGCATCACCAACGACAACCTGCTGCAACTCGGGCGCCGCGTATCCGAACTGGCCGACAGCAAAGACGTCGATGGCATCGTCATCACCCACGGCACCGACACCCTGGAAGAAACCGCGTACTTCCTGAACCTGGTGGAAAAAACCGACAAGCCGATCATCGTGGTCGGCTCGATGCGTCCGGGCACCGCCATGTCGGCGGACGGCATGCTCAACCTGTACAACGCCGTCGCCGTCGCCAGCAGCAAAGATGCGCGCGGCAAAGGCGTACTGGTGACCATGAACGATGAGATCCAGTCCGGTCGCGACGTGAGCAAGATGATCAACATCAAGACCGAGGCGTTCAAAAGCCCTTGGGGCCCGCTGGGCATGGTGGTCGAAGGCAAATCCTACTGGTTCCGCTTGCCAGCCAAGCGCCACACCATGGATTCGGAATTCGACATCAAGAACATCAAGAGCCTGCCTGACGTAGAAATCGCCTACTCCTACGGCAATGTCGACGACACCGCCTACAAGGCTCTGGCCCAGGCCGGCGCCAAAGCCATCATCCACGCCGGTACCGGCAATGGCTCGGTGTCCTCCCGCGTTGTGCCATCCCTGCAAGCCCTGCGTAAAGATGGCGTGCAGATCATCCGCTCTTCCCACGTCAACGCCGGCGGTTTCGTCCTGCGCAACGCCGAACAGCCTGACGACAAGTACGACTGGGTGGTCGCTCACGACCTGAACCCGCAAAAAGCCCGCATCCTGGCTATGGTCGCCCTGACCAAAACCAACGACAGCAAAGAGCTGCAACGGATGTTCTGGGAATACTGATTGGCCTTCGCCTGACCCTGTCCGGGTCGGGCAACCTGCTTACCACTCGCCCACACGGCGGGTGGTGCTGCCGCCTACGCTGAGCGCGAATTTTTCGTACAAAATAATCGACCCGACCTACACCAAAATCGGAAAAGCGCTGTCAGAGGATTTTCTTGAATTTTAAGCAGTTGCGAAAATGCTTACAGTTAAATACTGTATGCACGTACAGCTTAATAAGGATAACCTCGTGGCCACCTCTCCTGATGCTCCTGACGCTTACGAACGCATGGGCATGCGCGTTCAGAAAATCATCAATTCCCCTACCGCACAAAAAGCCAAAGCCGCACTGATCTTCCGTCTGCCGGACGAGCCTGTGGATGCATGGGAGCAACTGCTCGAGGAAATCGACGAGAACGACAACGTCACACTCGCCTATCGCGACGATGGCGGCGTGCAGATTTTTTGGGTTGTGCCGAAGGAAGATTGATTCAATGAGTGTCCGCTGTTTTGCTTTGCTGTTGCTGTTCATCGCTTTTGGCGCCCAGGCTGGCGCACCCCGCACCTTTACCGAGGCCAAGAAGGTCGCCTGGAAACTGTATGCACCGCAGTCCACCGAGTTTTACTGCGGGTGCAAGTACACCGGCAACAAGGTGGACTTGAAGGCTTGCGGCTACGTACCACGTAAAAACGCCAAGCGCGCTTCGCGCATTGAATGGGAGCACATTGTTCCGGCGTGGGAATTCGGTCACCAGCGCCAATGCTGGCAGTCGGGCGGACGCAAGAACTGCACCCGCTATGACCCTAGCTATCAGAAAGCCGAAGCCGATCTGCACAACCTGGTGCCGAGTATTGGTGAGGTCAACGGTGATCGCAGCAACTTCAGTTATGGCTGGCTGCCGGTGCAATCCGGACAGTACGGATCGTGCCTGACCCAGGTCGACTTCAAGGCCAAGAAGGTCATGCCTCGCCCGTCGATTCGCGGCATGATCGCTCGTACCTATTTCTACATGAGCAAGCAGTACGGCTTGCGCCTGTCGAAACAGGATCGCCAGCTGTATGAAGCGTGGGACAAGACGTACCCGGTGCAGGATTGGGAGCGCCAGCGCAACCAAAGCGTGGCGTGTGTGATGGGACGCGGCAATGAATTCGTCGGCCCGGTAAACCTGAAAGCCTGCGGCTGATCCTGCTGCCCAAAAGAAAAGGCCTCGAACGTGGTGTTCGAGGCCTTTTTGGCTTTTAGCTGCCAGCTTTGTTGTAGCGCCAGTAGCCCATCAGATTGAGTGACTCGCGCGGGATACCGCATTCCTTGATCAGGTATTTACGCAGGCGCATGACGGCAGCGCTTTCTCCGGCAATCCAGCCATAGAATCCTGCAGGGGCGGTGTTGGCGATCTCCCAAAGAATGTTTTCGTCGATATCGACCTCGGCCAGTTCAGCGACCTGCCCGAGTGATTGGCCCTCTGTTGGCCGGGCCCCGTGCATCACCGCTTCCACCATCAGCGCTCCAGCCACTGTTGCTGGCGCCTGATCGCGAACCAGCCACTGCACTGTCAGCCCGGGCCAATCCGGCACCGAGAGCATGTCTTGCGCACTGTCCACCTCAAAGAACGCCTGAGTCCGGGGCGGCTCGTACATGGCAGCCAGCTCTTCGAGAATCCCCATCGCAGCCGGCAATGCCGTGGCATCAGCCACCAGCAAAACCTCCTTGAGCACCTGCGGCGGTTTCCATTCGAATCCTCCGGCGTCCTGTGCCGAAAACTCGCTGTCGGGAGCAAGAATCTGCAAAGACGCCCCCGGCTGCGCATGCAGCGCCCAGCGCGAAGCGGGGCCGGTCTCGCCATGCAGGACAAAATCGATGTCGACCTCACCCTGTTCGGCGCGCAAATGACGGATGGTGTAAGTGCGCATTGCTGGTCGACGACTCGCGAGCATCGAGCGAAAACGGGCGTACCAGCCCTCTTCCTGCGCAAGATTTGCGGGTGTTCCATCTTCAGCGGGGAAAAACAGTTTGATCCGCTGATCAGGCGCCCAGGTGGCCATACCACTGATTGAGGGGTCGGTCAGCGTGATCCGCATCAGGTGCGGACTCAAGAGGGTCTTGCGATGCAGAACTGCATTGAAGAGTTTGTAGGGAGCGGCGGAGGCCATGCGGAGCTCCTTCGAGAAATCGTGATTGACTCGTATAAGACGAGTCACCTGCGATGTCCTTTAGGCCGCTCCGCTGAATCTGCTGCTTACGGCGCGAGTGGATGCTCCACGATGACCGACTCGACATTCTGCTTCTTGGCTTTCACCAATGCCGCATCCACTTCTACCTTGCGAGCTTGCGCCTCGGCCTGGGAGTTGAACGGACCGATCAGGATCCGTGTCTTGCCGCTGCTGTCCTTGATCACGGTCGGCACGAATGCATGCTCGATCAACCAGCCACTCAGATCGCTGACAGCCTGGGGCGTTTCGCCGCGTACTTCGAGGTCCCACTGCGGAGCAGATGCCGCAGCAGGCGCGGCCGCGACTGTCGTTTTCGGCTTCTGCACATCTACACTCTTGCCTTCACCACACCCTGCCAATGCCAGTGCCGCGACCATCCAGACCAATTTGCGCACAACGCTTTCCTCGAAAATCACAAAGCGCCGATCTTAACATTCATAAATACTTCGCGAGGCCCGCAAAATGGGCACAAAACAACGAGATTGATGATTGCAGCCTCTGTATAGTTACGCCCTGGGAATTAATGCCACATCTGCGCGTCAGAAAGAGGCACCCAAACCGTGAGACTTCGCACTAATCTATACGTACCACCGACCTCTGCACTGTCTGAATCAGGTGCCCTACAAAGCAATCAAGGAGAAGACCATGCTGATACTCACCCGCAAAGTCGGTGAAAGCATAAACATCGGTGATGACATCACCATCACCATCCTCGGCGTAAGCGGTCAGCAAGTCCGTATCGGCATCAACGCCCCGAAAAACGTTGCCGTGCACCGTGAAGAGATCTATCAGCGCATTCAGGCTGGCCTGACCGCCCCGGACAAGCCACAAACGCCTTGAGCCACCCCGCAGTCAGTAGCCAGTTCGTTTGCCTCTGCGTAATGACTGGCTAAAAATTCACGCGCCGTATTGCCATCCGCTCCCCAGTCCACTCACTGGGCACGGCGCCTGACACATGCCCTTCCTCTCCGCTTCATTCCCTCCCTTGCCTCTCCCCAGCAGCGCGATACTACCTGCGACTGCCAAGCTTGGCTGTCAGACATTTCCGAGAGAACACAGAGAATTGCTCCCTGCTAGCCGAACGTCACGCCGCGTGCCATGCCGGTGGCTGCAATCACCATCAACACCAGCAGCAGCGCCTCGATGTGACTGAGCCGCGCAAACAGCCTTGCGCGCCCGGTATCGAGCGCCTTGCCCCGCGCCGACGCGATCCGCCACTTGATCAGCGTGATCATCGGCGCCAGCTCAATCAGCAGAATCAGTACGAACAACGCCATCTTCAAATGAAACAACGGCTGATGCAGATAGTAGTCAGTGCCCTTTTCAAATCCGCCGAAGGCGCGCATGCCCCCGGTCACCAGCAGAACCAGCGCGGCAATCCCCCACAGATTATCGGCGAGCAAAACACGCCTGGCCTCGCCGACACCCGCCGCCATGCGACTGAACGCCGTACCACGAGTCAATACCGCCCAGAAGCCCAAGGCAAAAGCCAATAGATGAATTGCGGCAAGAAACCAGTGAGCCAGCATCGACGAACTCCTTTGAGAAAGCCCTGGAATGGCCAGTCAGTAGTAGTCGAAAAATCGAGGTTTCGCCCATGCGCGATCGTGGATCGCGGGAGGCTTCGCGCGAAAGCTGGGGGGAACAGAGGCAGGGAATGCCAAATCGCAGGCAAAAAAAATCCCAAGCAGCTGATGGAAGCTTGGGATTTAAAAATGCATAAACCGTGGTGGTGAACGCGGGGCAGATGTTACTGAAGTTCACGAACAGCAACAACATTTTTTTGATAACCGGCCGGTTAAAAATACCGGTAAGCCCTTCAATATCCACACTTTTTCGACGGATCCAAAAAGAGACAGAAAATCATATGCACAGGTCGTGTTATTTCGAAACACGCTAAGCGCTTAAGGTAACGGGAGATGAGAAGTGATCGACGAGGCTGCTTGAGCAGGCTTTTGCAAATCGCAGACAACAAAAAAGGGCCCACCTTTCGGTGAGCCCTTCCAGACCGCCCAGCAGAGCGGATTTTGTTTGGTAGGCGCGATTGGACTCGAACCAACGACCCCCACCATGTCAAGGTCTGCTAGGAGCAAGCTCCAAGCCCTGCTGCTCTTGGATTTCTCAGAACGCCCATTCACATCTTGAGGCGTCAAAAATGGCAAATTTCCGCTTACTCCCATCCGGCAACTGGAATGCTCAGGTACGGGTTAAGGGCAAATCCCCCCAGTCGAAAACCTTCAGCACGAAGGCCGAAGCAGAATCATGGGCGAGACAGGTCGAGGCCGTAACAGTAGATCGAAAGCATCACACTATATATACGCTGGGCATGACCTACTGCGAAACCATGCTCAAGGGGAAAGGTAGCTACAACCACGCACTGAAGATCGTGGAGCACTTGGGCAGACACTTCACCCAGCCGATTCACGAGATTACGCCGCAGATGATCAACGACTTCAAAATTATGCGGCTGAAGAAGGTGAAGCCTTCCACTTGCAGGACGCAGCTTGCATTCATGTCCCGCTTCTACCGGTTCGCCAAACGCGGCTTACTGATCGACATCCATAATCCCGTCAGTGACATTGCTTTACCCAAGCCCGACAAGTCGTCCGACAAGGTAATCCGTGCAAGTGAGCTTGAACGACTTCTGGCGAAACTATCCCCAGCCATGAAGCTGATTGTCGAACTAGCCTATGAGACGGCTATGCGGCGATCAGAAATCCTGAAGCTTACAAAAGACTGCCTGCACCTTGACGAACGCATTGCCGACGTAATCGACGGTAAGAACGGTACAAGGTCTGTCCCCCTCACTCATCGTGCAGTTGAAATCCTTCAGCTTGCTTTGCTCTGTGCAACCGTCGCACGAAACCCCAGCGGTCAGATTTTCACCGTCACTCCACATGCAGTATCTCAGGCTGTCCGACTGGCCCGAGTGAAAGCGGGCTTAGACAGTAGCGTCCGTCTGCACCAGTTGCGTCACACCAGAATCACCAATGTTGCCAAGAAAGGATTCAACAACGCGCAGATAATGATCGTGTCAGGCCATCGGGATACCCGCTCAGTAGCGCGATACTCACATCTTAATGTCAAAGACGTCCTACATCTAATCGACTGATCTCCCCCTTCAGCAACCACTGTTCTGAATATCCCGGCGTTTGAGCTGAAGCCAGCCAACGGGGGACGTTATGACCATGAGCAGCCTAGAGATTGCTGGTCTGACAGATCAGCGTCATGACAAAGTTATTGCCGACATTCGAGCGATGCTTGAGGGCGAATTGGTTAGCCCTCAGTTTTGAGGCAACTACAAAGATCAAAATAATCGGGAGCGCCTGTGCTTCAACCTGCCACGAGATCTCACTGAAACTTTTATTGCCGGCTACAGCATCCCACTACGTCGCACGATTGAGGTTCGCCTGCGATAACTGGAAGAGCAGGTGGCCAAGCCAATCCCTGATGCGAACCTGAACGATCCAGCCGCTCTGCTTTGCCTGCTGCTGGCTACGACCATATTCACGTGAGCATTGAGCGACTGATGGAGCGAGGTGTTATTCAAGGTGTTGCGTTGCAAGACCTTAAAAATGCAAGCGGACAAACGTCGAAGCTCTACGTCTTCTCCGGCGAACAAGGCAAGCGTGACTCTATCGTTGTAGTGGCTCAGAACTGCCCAGAGTTCACCGCTGCCCTGGTGGACCGCTGGCAGGAGCTGGAAGCTCGGTAGTAAAAAACGCCTCGTTCGCCACGATGGCAAGGAAGTAAATGAGTAACGTTGCAAACCTGTCTGACTATCAGACACAAGAAGTTGTAATCGATGGAATCACCGTCAAGCAAGATGCTGAAGGTCGCTATTGCCTCAATGATGTTCATAAGGCAAGCGGAGGGGAGGCGACAAAAGCCCCGGCTCAGTGGATGCGGCACGACGTATTTCACGAGTTCGTGGAGGAAATTGTGCGTTTAAGCACAATTAACCCCGTCGAGTCCAAACGTGGCCGCACTGGTGGCACCTTCGCGGTAAAGGAACTGGTCTACGCCTATGCCATGTGGATCAGCCCGTCGTACTACACCAATGGCAACGGAAGCACTCAATTTGCTGAGTACAAGCTGACCTCTCAAGACTTCGAAAAGATCGCAGATCGGTTGACTGACAAAGAGCTGAACATCGTTCGTCGATACTTCGGAGTCAAGCCAACTGCTGAAGTTGCAGAGCCGGAAGCGACTACACCGGCCAAAGTTACAGAAGTGGTCGAAGTTGCTGATCATGGTGAAACCCTGACAATGAGTAGCTTGGAAATTTGATCTAACAGAGAAGCGTCACGATAATGTGATGGCCGACATTCGGGCGATGCTGGAAGACTTAAATTTGTCAGCCCTGAGTTTTCAGGGCTGCTACAAAGGCGGAAATGGGAAGGAATTGCCATGCTTCAACCTGCCCCGCGACCTTACCGAAACACTGATTACCGGGTACAGCGTTCCGCTCCGTCATGCGGTAGTTGTCCGTCTACGTGAGCTGGAAGCTCAAGTAGCGAAACCAGTTGCACCGGCACTGCCGAACTTCTCCAACCCTGCTGAGGCTGCTCGTGCCTGGGCATCAGAGTTTGATAACACATGCCCCCTCAAGATGGTCAGAGACAAAGACTTGATCTTCATTCCCGAACAAATTGAGTCACACAGTCGTGAACGGTTGAGCGCGTACTAGTTGATTTATCGAGTCACCATCGGATATAACCGCCACAGCATCTTGCTCGGGGGAGTAAAGCTCTGTTTTGTTGACATTTCACCTAGAATGTAGCCACTACTTTTATCTTGACGTCTAAAATCAACGCGTTATCATCCGCACCCCAGCCGCAAAGGCTGACACCCGCAACATCCCAACTTACAGTAGACCACCACCTCGCGTGTTCAAGCCACTAAGCCGCTGAGCAGTGCGGGTTTCGTGCTGTTTGCGAAAAGAGCAACGCGTTCCCGAGCATCTACAGCCGGAACACATCGAGGGTTTGCACATGAGGTGATTAAACAACTAAAACTTTAAGTTATTAATGATGAACGATATTACCGCAACTGTTACTGAAACAACCGCCAAAGAGCAAACCGCTATTGAACTTCGCAAAACAGGCGCAACTCTCGCAAAGATCATAGAAGTTACCGGACTGCCGGAACGACGTGTTAGGCAGCTAGTGAAAGGGGTTGCCAAGCCCGCACGCACCGCACCATCTGTTGCAAAGATTGAAACGCCGTTTGCCAAGTCAATCGAACGAGTATTCCCACTTGCGAGCCGTAAGCAGGGCATCCGCGACTATGAGCTCCGGGACATACTACATGCAGAGTACGGGAGCACCTGGAACACCTCAACGGGTCGATATGACAGCAACTACACCGTCGACCAAATTAAACGTGTGAAGGATAAAGTCAGGAAGCGTGGCGCTCAGGAAGGCTGCAACGTGATGTTCCTGCCAGACTGGATTGACGAAAGCAACCCTCGGGCCAGCAACGACTTCCTGATAAGCGCCGCTTCAGACCTGATGAACAGAGTTGATGAATACGTGGCCGAGTACATGGCGGCACATCGAACAATGCAGGAAAGTGGAGATCAGTTGAGCGACCTGGCTCAGAGAAAACAACGATACGCCGTGCAGCAGCGTTTGTTGAAATTGGCCGTGCCCGGTTATGGTGCGGAGCCGTTGGAAAAGCTGTTAGAGAGAACAGCCAAGCTAATCGGTGAGCTGGAAGGTAATCCTGATATCCAGGCGCCTGAGGCCGTTGATCACGCTGGAGACGGTGCACCCGCTCAAGCAGCCAAGTACTTTCCCGAACCGTCCCGGAAAGACGCGTTCCTCGACTTCGTGCACGCACAAGGATGGACGAAACCTAGACTGACGTGACGCAGGCAAGAATAAATCTCGTTTGTCCGAGAAATCCAGATTCACGCCCACCATACTAAGTGTACGGCAGATGTCGGACACGCAACTGTATCAGGGAAGGACTCTCTCCCAATATATTAGTGGCGTTTACGCCACAGCTAATTGACCTGTGCCTGTAGGCACGAATATCAATCTTGCAGGGTTAATAGGGAGATGGGGCGGGCAGCCCTCCCTGCTCTGCTCTTGTTCTGAACCTTACTTAGTTCCTTGTGGCCTCAGCCACGATTAGCCAACTCAACAATATCAACTGCACAAGTAATGCTGGGTAGGTAGTTAACCTGTTCCTGTGGGCACCGTTATAACTTTAGCAGTTCAAAGCAAGAGCAGGGAGGGGGTCACCCCCTATCCTCCCTAAAGAACTGTTGATTTGTTAATCATGCCCGAAGGCACAGGTTCGAGATTACAAGCGTCAACTTCAGCAGTTGAGTCAACCGTGACTAACAGTCACATTACACTGCACAAATTAAGATCAAAAGCATGTAGGGCTTATGCTCTGCCCTGCCAAACTTCTTATATCACTTACCGCCAAGCAATAAAGCAGCACTATAAACTAGTGCCCTACTTAACTACCCTGCACCAACTTGCAACATGTAATAGGAAATAAAGCCCCTCATCTATGGTGGCTACGCCACAGATCAACCTGCACTAGGTTTTTATCTTAAAGGCATGACAATCAGCCTAGTAAGATGACGCACAAAGATGAAAAACAGTCAACTTATTCAGCATGAAGGTATTGACTTTGACAGGAAGTTTGGTATCATTGAATAGTGAAAGAAACAACTACCAGACCCCCCCCATTATTCCTACCCTCAAGAATCTAGACTGCGGCAACTTAGTGCGGATCATTCCTTTCCCACTGGGTTGCATCCTGCTGTTTCCGATCCAGAGCAGATGATCGGTAATTACATTGGGTGATAGCTGTGCCGGTTAGGTTTGATGCGAGCCTTCAAGGTAACCCCTGGCCAGGGGGTGCAGCGATTACTGGCCACTAATCCAACTCTTGCTTCGCAATGGAGCGACTTGCACTTGCCCATAACAGGTGCACACACCCAGCAACACAATCCGCCCGTACCCTTATCCCAAGGCCGGGCTTTATTCGCCCCTAATAAACATCAACATGCATTCAGAGGTACACATGACGAGACAACGTCGCCCACTTCGCCTGCGGACTTGTGAGTCTTGCAGTCGTAATTTTTACAGCCGCTCCAGCCTTAGCAGGTTCTGCTGCATTGCACACCAAGTAAAAGAGTGGAGAGCCGCCAATAAATTTACCCAACAGGAACTTGAACAACAGTTCATCACCCAGGAACTTGAGAAAACCAACCAACTAGTGCAGAAATCCGTTTAATGAACAGCAACACTATATATCTAGAAGTCGATAAGACTAACCAAGCCATCCTGTCGTACTTCTTGGAACAACCAACCAGCTCATCCAGTAAGTTTGACTACGTTCAAGCCACCCAAGATGAACTAACGTTCTTGAACGCGTTGGAAGACACTGTGTTCCCGCCGGGAGTGGTGGCTACACTCAGCGACCTACAAGCCCACCGGGCACGAGTACAGGCCGTTAAGAAGGCACAGGCGACCAACTTGGCTACAGTCAAGTCTAAGACCTCACAGCAGCCACCTAAGCCCTTCAATACATCTTTAGCCACTAACGCGCCAACTAACAGCGATAACGCTAGGGCGAGCCTTAAAGCCACCATGCGTAAGAACCGCTCAAGCAAGTAAACTCGGAACACATATGACTACTACAAACATCGAATATGGCATTACAGTCGTCGAGTTCTTCAAGCACTCGGAAGAAGAACTTCAGAAAATTATCAAAGAGAAAGAGACCGCGTACTTCCGCCACTGTATGTCGCCTGCTTACCCAGAACTTGGGGTGAACGTGGATTGGTTCTCTGACCGTCCATTGGCCTTGGCCCTCAATGACCTGACAGAGTGGGTGCTAAAGGGCTACACCGTCGCAAGCGCCCTTAACCGGCCTCTCTACCTGAAGATTCAACTTAGAAAACCACAGGCGATTATCGATGCGGATCTTATTGATGTTGCAGAACAAGCTATAACCGAATATGAGCAACACCGTTATGAGCGGAATCTCGCAGAGCAAGTACGTCAGATCGAATTTACCGTAGCACGGAAAGTGCGAGAAGCTGAAGCAGCCGCAGCCCAAGCCGCTGCTGATAAGTCGGCCACTATTCATGATGCCGCTCTATCAGACCTTCTCGCTGCCTACGCGAAACCTACCAAGCCCAAGACTAAGAAGGCAGACGAGGTGGCAGCGTGAGCAAGGAGAACCCAAAAGGGCTGCTGGGCGTGAACTTCACGGACGATGAATTCCATCTACTTAACGGTCACGCTCGTAAGCACAAGATGCCCGTGCGTGAGTTCGTGGAATACATGGTTCGCTGCTATATCAATTCAATGCAACAGCAACAACAGGGCAAGGCGAGGTAATCGCCCCTCTGGAAGGAACTACGTAGCTGGCCTGTATGTGTATCCCAAGTCCTGGCGGGGAGCATCGCAAAACGCGGCTCCATGGGGAGTAATTAAGAGTTACTGTGGCAGAGTAGGTTCAACATCAGGAGGTGGGAACCGAATAATTTAGCGAGCAGGCCATGGACCGGCGTGGGTGAGGCACCACCTGCAAACACACCAGAGGCATCCAACAGCGATAATTGTGAATTTTACTGGTCTCTGGCATAGAACACGACACGGTCAGATTCTCAACAGTTTTGATATCAGAACCGTCAACTTACTCTTACTCACCCCATAAAAAATCTCTCACACTAGAAGATCCTCGGCACAAGATAAACTAAGACACTAACTAAAAAGCAACTTTTTACTAGTGTAGGAGAAAGCACGTTAGCTATATATAAACATTAGTGCACGAGAAAAAAGTTGCCACAAATCCCTTGACTCCAATGCCAAGCCCTGCTCTTCTGGAAAGCACTTTAGCATTTGGAGAGCCAGAAATGTTTGCCGTTAAACCACCACGCAACGCCCCTAAAGATGTCTGGCATGAGAAAGCTAAACATGGTGCGGCACATCTCATGTCTCATCTTACGCCGCTCCTGATGGCGAATTTCGGTTACACAGAGCGATGGGTGAAGCAGCACTCAAACATAGGCCTTGGGGCAACACTTAATGCGTTCACATTAAAATACGATCTTTACTTTCGTCTGTTCCCGAACCCCGAAGCTGGCTGGCCAAGAGAGACCATTGTCATTGCTCGAATTGGTTTCAAAGATACACGCAAAGGACATGGTCGCCGCTTATTAACGTTGATTGCCGAGCTTGCCTCTGAGATTGGTTATCAGCATATCGCTATAGAAAGTGCAAACGATAGCTCAAGCGCCTTTGGCAAACGCTTTGGTCTCCAACCAATGGATGATCGCGGCAGTAATTGGATCGCCTCTGTTGGCGATGTCCGGAGAGCACTGGGGTAGTCTGTGTAGCTTAAAGGACGGGGACTTCGGCAAGTGGAAACCAATTCCAAGTTGTAACTGGCCACTGAGCAGAACTATCAAGAAGCTAATCGAGTAGCTATTCCGCCTGAGTGGCCCAGCAACATGTGCCGGCATATCGTAGCACGTCAAAGCCCCATTTCTGGGAGCTTAGTCAAGGCAGGGTTAAACAATGTCCCCCCCCCTTCGCACGCAATTTTCTGACGTAGACGGAGAATTTATCGGTAGCCGCTTTCTCGTACCAATCATCGCCAACCTCCTGCACTACAGGGGTTGAGGCGACCCAATGACCACCCACATAACTCAACCCTGTTCGTTAGAGATCACCCGCCAGTTACTTTCGCCTTCAATTCTCGCCATGAGCAGATGATGTGGGCCGCAGCGGTGTAGCAGCAGCCTTTCTAATTAACAGAATAGGATTGTGTAAATTAGCCACCCCTCGAAAACACTGGACTTCACCTGAAGGGACATGATCTAATTAACACATTATCGAATAACACTACGGAGTGTTAATTAGAGGTGAACATTGTAGAAGCAGTGAAAACAGAGGGTGAAGCCGAAACCATCTCTCGCAAGCTGACGAAGAACGCCAGGGGTAATCCTCTGTACGCGGACATTTGGCGGTTTGGTGTTAACACCGCCCTTCGTATCAGCGATCTGTTGAGTCTTACCTTCGAAGATGTGCAAGGCGACAAGCTCGTGATCAAGGAAGGCAAGACCGGTAAGACTCGCATCATTGACCTGAACAGTTCTGTTAAAACCATCGTAGGCCGCCGCAGGGCTGCTCACCCGACGCACACTTACCTGTTCGAGGTGGACAGCAATCGGGCCAAGGGTAAGCCAGTAAGCCGCGTCTCTGTGGCCAACGCCTTCAAGGCCGTAGGTGAGGAGATGAGCTTGCAACTTGGTACTCACTCGATGCGAAAGACTCGTGGCTGGCTGATGTACAAAGGTGGCGTGTCCATTGAGAAGATTTGCAAGGTACTGAACCACTCCAGCCCTGCTGTCACTATGGCGTACATCGGCATTACACAGGCAGAGGTCGATGCGACCTATCACGAGTTCGTTTTTTAGCGCTGTAAGCGTACTGGTGACATGAGCTGCCTACGGGCGGCTTTTTTTTACCTGATATTTTCCGATTCTGGTCACTGAACGCGAGGTGGTACGGCAATTGCTCTTAACCTCGACTCAGCCTAGCCGCAAAAACCGTCCCCACTACTGATATTTACTATCAAAGAAGCAAAAAAAGATTTGTAGGGCAAGGTGCTGCTTTAAAAAAGTCAAGTACCGTCGAATTATAAAAATGCCTCGATCGCGGAAGTCCATATGCATCGCTAGACACGCGCTATACTGAGCCATCATTGGCCGAGCAGTTCATGGGAAAAGCATGAGCAACCAAGCGTTGGACCTATTAATTGAATGCGAGCTTCTTAAGTCTAATGGCAACACTATAAATTTAGACAGGGTATCTACCGAGGAACTGACGCGACGGTTCTCATATTTTGTTAATGCTAGACAGACTGCCATTTACGCAGAGGTTGAGAAACACCCTTTTGACACGAAGCTAAACGCTCAATTCAGCACTTGGTCTTCAAAGTTCTCTAAAGAAAACACCCTATCCTCTCTACTCATCTATAATAGTATTATTTTAAATGATCCTCTAGTATCCTCGCGACAGGGCATCAACATTGACGACTTGAAATCTGGCTTAGAGTTTTATAGTTGGCTCCACCCACTTATAAGAGCCGGTTTTGTAACCGTTTACCCTATCAGCTATTACGAAAGACCTACTGAAGAAATCAAACTATTCCACTCAGAAGATTCATTCAGATCATCTATCGCACCAGCGATCCATGATTATGCTCACGCTAACGCAACTCTCAAGTCAGTAGTTATAGACGATGAGGGCAGGACATTTGTGCTGAACGAGAACGCAAGCATCAAGCGTCGCACAGCACTGAATGTGAGTTTCGCAAAAGATCAACTATATTCCGGCGTTGGCTTGTTTAAGTTTACAACATTGGAAGACGTTAAATTTGACGGCAACAAAGTCAGTTATCACCAGCACTGGGACAAAGATGGAGTACTCTCTGAAGAACAATTTGAACATTGGGCTTACCAGGCTACAAATCAAGCTATCATGGCTCGTACGAAAGCAATTTGTAACCAAGTAACACTCGCCCAAGAGTTAGGATACACCTACGTTACCGAATCTGAGTTTGAGTCTACACTTCTATCCTTATCCAACACAAAGGGAGCAAAGCAAATATCACCATGCGTTAAATTCCTTAACATTAATGACAACTTCTTAAATATTGAGTCGCCACACACCATTATTAAATTGCGCGACAAATATCCTAGAGCTTTCGAGCGTTTCAACAGCTCCCTTATCTCAGTTAGCGAGGAGCTTCACGGGATCGAAGATGTAAACTTTGAGAACAAATCTCGCACTCTCTTTCAAAAAGAAATCATGCCTCAGGTAGATGAAGTTAGAAGTGCAATAGGACAAATCAGTTCGGGATTCGTAAACGGCACGGTAACTTCGTTTTGCGGAGTAGGATTAGCGATATGTACCGGATCAGTACTTCCTCTAATTTCTTCACTGGTGATTTCAACAGTACAAGGAGTAGGTGCGAGCTTTCCCGCACTTCGAGAATTTCAACTTACGAAAAAGCGCCCAAGCTATATCTGGCATCGTTTGACGAAGCGTTGAGACTGCCATTCACTTACTGTACTAATTTAGGGTTACACGCACTATCAATCAGGGAAGATAACCATGTCAATTAGCTCACAAGCCAACATCGCTACAGCAGACGCTCTAACCCTTCTTTTACATAATCAGCACGCTTTAGCTGCCTCGATGGAAGAGATAATCAGGTGGCTTTCAGAGCACGGCGTAGGAATTGTGGCCGACAACGCATTGACTGCCATGGAAGCTTTGGATAAGAACGCACAAGCAATCTCAGATGCTATAACACGCCTACGTCAACTGTAGGTATCAGTTGGTGTCCTTTTGACCGAGCAAGCCTGCAATGGCTAAACTGTATATAACTTGAAAAGCGTGCGGAATCTCTACTCCGCAAGCCGGAACCAATCACGAAGGCTCAGGTCAAGGCGAAGTCGTTCATCCTCGGCAAGGACGCTACAGTGAGCTATAGGATTTCTAAGCGAGTTTAAATTAGACATTACCTTTTCTACAGCCTTTATATTATTAAAAACACTCGCAAAGATACTCCAGTTAGTTTTAATTATCTCACCAAGCTCTCCAAAATTTGTATAATCAAGCTGATCTGTAGAGCGGGGTGTAATCCCAGACTCTCGTTCTCGCAGAATTCTTTTTTTCACCTCCCCGAAGATATGCGGCGGCACGACTTTGTCATTCCACCAATCCTCTCCTTTGTTTTCTTTAAGCAGCTCCGTTATTTGAAGCCTTATAGTTTTCTCTAGACAATAGAAGAGCTCATAGCTCCGCGCCATATCTGCGGCTTCCAAGCGGAGAGCCTCGGTAAACTGGGGAAAGTAAGCCTTCTCGATTTCATTTTGCGCGTCATCTTTAGCCGACTCGTTGCGGAGTTTAAAGCCGAGCTTTTGTTCAAGCTGATCAATTTCGGACTCAATCAGCATATTAGTCATCCCAAATGATTTTACATCGCGTTCAAATGCCATAATCTAATCTCCAAGAATATGCTCTTTAAGGCTTTTGAAAATCGCGTTGAAGACTTCAATATCTTTGGTCGCCGGCAGATTGAGATTTATAGTGTAAGCAAGATTTATACCTTTGCCAGCATGGTGCTGGAGAGGGACTTGAATCTGGCTAGGTATTGGTAAAACCGAATCTGAAGATATGTTTTTTCCGGCGCCAGATACTGAGTTCTCCATCTCATCATTAGACTCGGTATCAAAATCTGATATTTTTCTTAGGGCATTTAAGGTTGAAAGCGTTGATTTTGTAACGGTAGAGTCCTTCTCTCCCCCCGTACACTGTACAATCATGCCGAGGATCTCTTGATCTGGAGCATCATGAACGTACTCATTCATTTCATATAGTTTTTGATACAGTTTTTTAAATGCTTTACCTACGGCTATTCTTGATTTGTGCGGATTCCTGAATTCCTTATAGAGCTCTGTAGGCGAGCCATCGCTGGCGACGAAGCCCATCTTTTTTAAGAATGGAATACATGCGGCTGCTGTTCCACCTTTCATCGTCAGCTTTGAGGAGACAAAATCTTGAGTGAATCGCTCAGGAACGGATGCTGATTTTATTTTCTCCAGCATGTTGATCAATGTACTAACCGATGTACTGTAGGGCAGATTTTCAGCCATGAGTAATTTCCTTTAGTTCACACTTTAATAGCCCTTCACCCGATGGCACCGAAGCATGCTAAAAAGGTGTCAGCACTACCTATAATTTGAAATTTCTCTCGAAACCCGTCACACCTCGAATCACCTTCAGAAGAACTCTACTATTCGGTCGTTTCATAAGGACCTACCGGTAGAGCATTTTTGAGTTGGTATCGCGAATTTATCCTACAAAGGCGCTATTGCCCCCTTTCGAAGCCGATTTTGATCATAGTCATAGATCTGCTCTAACGTATATACCAGACAGAATAGCCCCTGATTGCGGAAACACCTCAAACCTCAAGGCAAGACGCTGAGTACGGAGCATGAGCTGCAATGATAGAGCCTCGTAAATGGAAGCACGGCTGGGCCGATGCGTACGCCTACCGTAATGGCGCCATCGCTGAAGAGTTCCTAGAACTCGTAGTGAGGCCGTCAATGACCGCCCTGGAGCAGAAGCATCTCGAGCTCCTAAGCGCTGATGACATAGCCCTTAGCGGTTTTGCTGCCACTGACCACCGCGACCTGATCAATAAAACAAAAATGGCGTTCTGCCTGTCGATCCAGTCGCTCTGGGAACAACAAATTCGGCGGTACCTGATTGCCTGTGTCAAGACGCTGAGCATGGAAGGAGTATCAGTTGCGAAGCTGGAGAAGGAGCCTTGGGGGAAGGACTTCAATCGTCTATTTTTTAGAGTGAGGGAAGTCCACTTGAACGATTTCACTTCCTATAAGATGTTGAGCCTCTTGCACTTACTTGGGAATGCCTGTCGGCACGGGGACGGGCCGTCTTGTCGGGACTTGTTTGCTTCTCACCCATATTTATGGCCCGACTGGATGAGTCACGAAGCATCAATTCAGCTTCTGCAAATCCCCTCAGAGCTTCTGGCAAGTTTCGTCGATGCCATCGTTTTGTTCTGGATGGACATGGAGATTCTGGGGTTGGAGAGTTTCGCTAATGAAGATGCCCGCGTGGTCGCTCGTATTGCTCACCTTCGCAACAGCCGAGAGTCGAGAATCACATAAGCAATGCGTTCGCCCTAGGACTCGAGGCTTCTCGCGTTTCGAGCAATCGCCTTAGTAACGAACCACTCATCGACTAGCAGCACGGTGCCATAAATGTCGGATCTTATCTTCACTTCTTCATTCACTAACAACGCCTTGGTGATCCTTGACGGCCTTGGTGACGACGACCAGCAGAACGGACGCTGGCTTGAAGAGACGGTGAACGACTTCTCCGCGACGCTTCATAGACCCGGATACTGCACTCGATACCGCGTGAAAGACACCAAACAGCTTTATGCAGTCCTCAAGATGGTTGAGACAGGGTGTAAAACAGGCGTCACCAAGCCTGTGCTGCATTTCGAATGTCATGGAGATGCGGAGAAGGGATTATTCCTCGCCCGTAGCGGCGAGTATATGGACTGGCAAACTCTGTTGCGTCTGATTTCAGGGATAAATGCAGCCAGCCGAAACAACACAGGCCTGGTGCTCGCTTCTTGTCACGGGTTTCAAATTACGAAGCTGGTACGAATCAATGAGCCGTGCCCCTTTCACTTTGTCTTGGGGCCGGACAGTGCTGTGACTGCTGGAGAGCTGAAAAACGAGATGACTGCATTCTACAGAATGATTATGGCAACGGACGACTTGACCGCTGCATTAGGCGAGCTTGACGTGCAGTACAAGCACTTCCTTTGCACTGAGTGGTTTTATCGCGAGCTTGCCATCTTCGTGATCAAGAATTTTTCTGGGAAAGCAAAGGCTGCCATGACCGAAGATATTCTAGGCAACCTCATTTCCATGGGAGGAAACAGGCGACTCAAAGACCTTCGCAAGAGAGTGAAGGAGCACATCAAAACCCCAGCAAACACGTTTCGCGATGCGTCAAAGATGTTTCTTCATAACAAGCAGCCAGTGAGCTATGCACAGTTTGAAGCGTTCGTGAAAAGCCATCCATAGCCTTTCTTTCCGGCGTTCACATTGCCCAGTGTGAACGAACCCTATATTTTGTGAACGTTCTGAAGAAACCCCAGACAACAAAAAAGGGCCCACCTTTCGGTGAGCCCTTCCAGACCGCCCAGCAGAGCGGATTTTGTTTGGTAGGCGCGATTGGACTCGAACCAACGACCCCCACCATGTCAAGGTGGTGCTCTAACCAACTGAGCTACGTGCCTGCTGTGAGGCGGCATTCTACGGAATTCCGGAGGGGTGTCAACACCTTTTTTTCACCTAACCCTATGAATATGCAAAATATTTAATTTCGGGCCGGTAGAGAAGATTTTTCCGGTGGCTGGCGGAGGTTTTTCAACTCGGGTAGGATCGACGCACTCGTAAAATATATTAAACAGAGGCTGCAGGATGGCGAACACCCCTTACCCAGAGTCTTATTACGCTGCGTCGGCCAATGCCGTACCGCCACGTCCGGCCTTGCAGGATGATGTGGAGACGGATGTCTGTGTGATCGGCGCCGGGTACACCGGGCTGTCCTCGGCGTTGTTTCTGCTGGAGAACGGTTTTCGCGTGACGGTACTGGAAGCGGCCAAGGTCGGCTTCGGTGCGTCGGGGCGTAATGGCGGGCAGATCGTCAACAGCTACAGCCGCGACATCGACGTCATCGAGCGCAGCGTTGGCCCCAAGCAGGCGCAACTGCTCGGGCAGATGGCCTTCGAGGGGGGCCGGATCATTCGTGAGCGCGTCGCCAAGTACAACATCCAGTGCGACCTGAAGGACGGCGGCGTGTTCGCCGCGCTGACGACCAAGCAGATGGGCCATCTGGAATCGCAGAAACGCCTGTGGGAGCGTTTCGGCCATACCCAACTGGAACTGCTCGACCAGCGCCGCATTCGCGAAGTGGTCGCCTGCGATCAATACGTCGGCGGCATGCTCGACATGAGCGGCGGCCACATTCATCCGCTGAACCTGGCCCTCGGCGAAGCCGCTGCAGTGGAATCCCTCGGCGGCACGATCTATGAGCAATCTCCCGCCGTGCGTATCGAGCGCGGTGCCAACCCCGTGGTGCACACGCCGCAAGGCAAGGTCAGGGCCAAATTCATCATCGTCGCCGGCAACGCCTACCTCGGCAATCTGGTGCCGGAACTGGCGGCGAAATCCATGCCGTGCGGCACCCAGGTGATCACCACCGAACCGCTGGGCGATGAATTGGCGAAAACCCTGCTGCCGCAGGACTACTGCGTCGAAGACTGCAACTATCTGCTCGACTACTACCGCCTGACGGGCGACAAGCGCCTGATCTTCGGCGGTGGTGTGGTTTATGGCGCGCGGGATCCAGCGAACATCGAAGCGATCATCCGCCCGAAAATGCTCAAGGCATTCCCGCAACTCAAGGACGTGAAGATCGATTACGCCTGGACCGGCAATTTCCTGCTGACCCTGTCGCGTCTACCGCAGGTTGGGCGCCTTGGCGACAACATCTACTACTCGCAAGGCTGCAGCGGCCATGGTGTGACGTACACGCATCTGGCCGGCAAGGTGCTGGCCGAGGCGTTGCGCGGACAGGCCGAGCGTTTTGATGCATTTGCCGATCTGCCGCATTACCCGTTCCCGGGCGGGCAGTTGCTGCGTACGCCATTTGCGGCGCTGGGTGCGTGGTATTACGGACTGCGTGACAAGCTGGGTTTCTGATCAGTTTTCTTGACTGGCAAACAACTGTGGCGAGGGAGCTTGCTCCCGCCGGGTCGCGAAGCGGCCCCTCTTTTATCTAGAAAGAAGGCCTGCTACGCAGTCCAGCGGGAGCAAGCTCCCTCGCCACAAATATTTGCAGAATTCAGATCAAAGTTGGTCTCGGGTAATTCCACTACGAATCCGCAAGATATCCGCCAGCACCGCCAAGGCGATTTCCGCGGGTGTCTTGCTGCCCAGGTTCAGGCCGATCGGCGCATGAATCCGCGCCAGTTCAACCTCCCCTAGCCCACCAATCCTGCGCAAGCGCTCGAAGCGTTTCTGCGAAGTCTGCTGCGACCCCATCACGCCGATGTAAAACGCCTCGGTGCGCACCGCTTCCATCATCGCCAGATCGTCGATGCGCGGATCATGGGTCAGCGCCACCACCGCGGTATCGCGATGACAACCGCCGTCAGCGATGAACACCGACGGCAGTTGCCGACGAATCTCCACACCATCCAGCACCACGCCTTCGAGCACTTCATCACGCGGATCACAGAGAATCACCTCAAAGCCGAGCCCCACCGCGAACTCGGCACAGGCCTGCGCCACGCTGGAGTAACCCGCCAGCAACAAGCGCTGAGCGGCACCGATGCGAATCCGCACCCGATCGATCTCGCGCTCGATGCGTGCGCCCTGCTCGCGATCCGCGAACAGACTGCGCGCACCGCTGGCCAGATCGACTTCGCGAATCAAACGGCGCTGACCGAGCAACGCTGATTCAAGCTCACGCAGATGCGCCTGCACCTCGCAGTCGGCGTCAAATTTCTCTACCAGCACGTCGAGAATGCCGCCACAGGGCAGGCTGACCCGCGAGCGCGGATCATCCCCTTCACCGTAACGCACGACGTTGACCGCATCGAGAAACGCGCCCTCAGCCACGCGCTCGAGAAAATCTTCCTCGACGCAGCCACCGGACAGCGACCCGATCCACTGGCCGGTTTCGTTCACCGCCAGCAGCGAACCCGGCGCACGCGGCGCCGAGCCGTAGGTGGTCAGCACGGTGCAAAGCCAAATGCGCTGCCCCGCCACCGACCACTCCAGTGCGCGCCGCACAACCTGTAGATCGAGATGCTGCATGTCAGTGCGCCTTGTGCTCGACGGCCGGAGCGTCAGCCTGCAGTTTCTGCACGTCGCTCACCGCCAACGCTGCCGATTGACCGCCCCAGCCTTGCCGCAGGTAGTTCAGCAGATCGGTCAGCTGTTCAGCGCTGAGCTTGTCGGCGAAACCCGGCATCGGTTGCATGTGTTCGAACCCGGCGAATTTCTGCTCGCCGATGCCGTCCTCGATCACCCGCACCAGGTTGCGCGGATCTTCCAGACGCAGCGTGGTGTTGCCGCGCATGGCCACGGCGATGTGCGGTTTGCCTTCGCCACCGGCAGCATGACAACCGGCGCAGACGTTCAAATATTCCTGACGGCCGCGCTGGGCGCTCGGGCTGAGTTTGTCCAGCGACACTTCAGCCAGCTCTTTGGCTACTGGTGGTTTGTCGCCGAGCAGGAACGTCGCCATCGCCGCCAGATCCTGATCGTTCAGGCCCTGGGTGCTGTTGTGGAACACCGGGAACATCTCGTTGAACATCGTGCCTTGGGCGCTCATGCCGTGCTTGAGGAACGTGCTCAGGTCCTGCTGATTCCAGCCGCGCGCCGCCAGATCGGCGGCGAGCAGGCTCGGTGCCAGATAACCGTTGAGGATGCCGCCGGTCAGGCGCTTGTCCAATTGCATCGCACCCGGCAGGCCGCGTGGCGTGTGGCATTCGCCGCAGTGGCCGAGCACCTCGACCATGTACTGACCGCGCTTCCAGGCTTCGCTTTTGCCTTCGCCCGACTCGAGTTTCAAGGCCTTGCCATACATCATGTTCCAGCCGATCAGGCCCGGACGCACGTTGAACGGAAAACTCAGGCTGGTGACCGGCGCGGCGCGCTCGATCGGCTCGATGGTTTTCAAGTAAGCGTGGATTGCATCCGAGTCTTCCCGAGGCACCAGGTGATACGAGGTGTAGGGCATCGCCGGATACAGATTCGCCCCGTCGCGACGCTTGCCTTCGGTCAGCGCAGCGAAGAATTCGTCATCGCTGTACAGACCGATGCCGTGCTCTTTGCTCGGGGTGATGTTGGTGCCGTAGATCGTGCCGAACGGCGACACGATCGGCAGCCCGCCGGCAAACGGCGCGCCACCGGGTGCGGTATGGCACGCCATGCAGTCGGCAGCGCGAGCGAGGTATTCGCCGCGCTTGACCTGATCATCAGCGTGAGCAAACAACACCGGTGCAGCCAGCCCGACCGCCAGGGTCAGGCGGGTCAATAGATGCTTCATGCTCAACCCTCCTTGACCAGGCCGAGATCGGTCAGCACGTTGCGCGTGGCGTTGTAGTAACGCACGTACCCGGTGCAACGGCAGATGTGGTGGCCGAGGCTGTCCTCAATGACTTTTTCCAGTTGGCTTTTGACGATCGGCTGGCGCTGCAGCTTCTCTACCAGCACCGTCGCGGCGTTGACGAAGCCCGGCGCGCAGTAGCTGCACTGGAAGGCGAATTCGTCGACGAAGCGCTGCTGGATCGGGTTCAGCTCGGTGACCTGACCGCTCTCATCACGCTTGGCGTGACTTTCGATGGTGCGGACTTTCTTGCCTTCGAAGTAATGCGCGCCAGTGATGCAGGTGCGCACTTCTTCGCTGGTGCCGTCCGGGTTGTCGACGATCACCACGCAGGCGTGGCAGATGCCCTGGCCGCAGCCCAGGCGCGAACCGGTGAGGTTCTTGTATTCGTGCAGATAGTCGATCATCGGCAGGTCATCAGGGATGTCCACCGGGCCGACGGATTGACCATTGAGGGTCAGTTGAAGCGGACGGTTAGCCATTGAGGGCCTCCTTGATGCGCGCAGCAGTGATTGGCAGATCGCGAACACGTTTACCGATGGCGTGCGCCACGGCGTTACCGATGGCACCGACCACCGGGATCATCACCACTTCGGCGATGCCTTTGGACGGATCGCTTGGCGACAGCGGCGGCAGAATCTCCGCGGTCTGCTTCCACACCGCCACGTGACGGGCCATCGGCAGGCGATAACGGTTGAAGTTCCAGTCACCCTCCCCCGGCCCGCCTTCGTACAGCGGCATCTCTTCCATCAGCGCGTGACCAATGCCCATGGCGATCCCGCCTTCGAGCTGGCCCTTGACCAGTTCTTCGACCAGCACCCGACCGCACTCGACCCACGAATGGTGGTTGAGCACTTCGACTTCCGCCGAGCCTTTGTTGACCTTGAGCTCTACCAGCGTCGCCACCGGGCTGTAGTAAGTCACAGCAGCGTTGTTCAACTGGACCACCGGGTAGTTGATGTTCTGACGATCCAACAGGTGGAAACCCGCTGTGCTCATCAGCGCTTTCTTCGCCTTCGGCGCGCCATCACCGTACTTCACTGCCAGACCGTCGAGCGGCAGACGCTCGCGCACGCCGTCGATGCTGTATTCAGCCTCGGCCCAGCTCCAGCGGTTGAATGCGTGAACGGTGGCACCGGTCACCAGACCACGCTCGTGAGCATGCTTGGCCAGCTCTTCGAAGCTCAATGGCTGCATACCGTTGGCAGTGAGTTTGCCGTCGACCCAATGCGCATCTTCACGACGCACGACATAAGGGTTGGCTTGACCGCCGTAAGGGCCCTGACGCCAGATTTCCATGGCCGCCGGCCACAAGCCGTTGTTGAACAGCACGCGCGCCGCTTCACGGGTTGCGTGGCTGAAATAGTAAGCCGAGTTGGTCGCGGACGATGCCGAGGCCAGCTTGCCGACCCAGCGCGGGTTGCGCAGCAGGTTGTCCTGCTCGGCCTGGCTCATGATGTAAGGGTTGCCGCTGGTGATCAGCTGCATTTCCTTCCATTCGGTTTCGCCGGTCTTGACGTCGTGTGCCGGGCTGCCGAGGAAATCCGCCACGACCAGCGCTTGCGAAGTGGACATGCCAGTGCCGATTTCGATACCGATGTGACGCAGGGTGATGCGCCCCTCGGCGGTGAATTCGATACTGGCCATCGGCGCTTCGGAGCCAGTGCCAAAGTCTTTCTGGCAAATGGCGAAACCCACGCCGTACCAGTTGTCCGGGTCGGCGGCTTCGCGCTGTTTCTTGATCGCGTCGCGGTTTTTCCAGACTTCGTGCACCGAGGCCTTGTCGAGAATCTCGTGCAGGCGCAGAGCACCGGCCGGAATCGCGCCCTGGGTGTTTTTCATGCCCGAACGCAAGGCGTTCTTGCGACGCAGATCAATCGCGTCGACACCGAGGCGATTGGCGATTTCGTCGACCATCATTTCGGTCGAGGCCATGCTTTGCAGGGTGCCGTAACCGCGCATCGAACCCGCTTCAACACCACGCGAGTGGTAAGCGGTGACCTGCAGATCGTTCTGCGGCATGTAGTAGATCGACTGCGCCGCCGTGGCACCCACTGCCGCTACCGACGGGCTGTAGTTGATACGACCGCCACCGTCGACGCTCATCTCGGCACGGAAAATCTTGAAGCTGTAGTCGTTCTTGTCCACCGCCAGTTGGTAGCGGATGTCGAACGGGTGGCGCTTGATGCCGCTCTGGAACTGCTCGTAGCGGTCATTGGCCAGACGGATCGGCACACCGGCGCCATACAGCGCAGCGAGGGCCGCGTAGTAGACGAAGATGTTGTGGTCTTTGGAACCGTAGCCCACGGTGTAGCCCGGGTGCATGTTCAGGTTCGCCAGGCCGAAGCGCGATGGCGCGATCATTTTCGCGGTTTCGGTCGCGGCTTCCAGCGGGCACTGAGTGGCGACCACGAAGTGCAGGGTCTTGGTTGCCGGGTCGTACCAGCCGTTGCCGTTGTCTGGCTCCATGGCGGCCGGTTCGATCGACGGGGTCTTGTAGCGCTCGTCGAACACCAGCCAGTTGTCCGGCGGCGTGTCGATCTGCTGCTTCATGCGATCGGCGTAGAACAGGCCGCGCTCGGTCAGGTTGCCGTGCAGGTTCGGCTGGGAATTCCATACCGGGCGACGGTTCTTCAGCATCGGGAACAGGATCGAGTCCTTGAGGCTGGCGAATTCATCTTCGTCGGCCGAGGTCGGGCCGCCCACACGCACGTAGCGGAAGCTGCCATAGGGGTCGCCTTCGTAGTACGGCACTTGTGCACCGTAACGAATCGCCTTGTCATTGAATTTGAGTTTGTTCTTGGCCTGGCGGAAACGCTCGAAATCGTTCCAGATCAGGATCGCCACCGGGTGACCGATGAACATCGGCACTTTGCCTTCCGGCAGCAATGGGTCCGGCGCGTGCTCTTCCGGGAAGACGATGCCGTCCTTGTCCAGATCGGCAGCGGTGACGATACGGTCAGGTTGCAAGTCGGCACCAAGCCACGACAGGTCGTAGCCGGCGTAGATACGGTCAGCCTTGATGGTTTTCAGCAGCATGGCGTGGCCTTGCTGTTCAGGCCAGCCCGGCATGTCCTTGGAGCGAATGTCGCGGGCAAACACTTTGCTGCCGCAGACCTTGGACAAGGCGTCGTTACGTTGGCGTGCCTTGCCGTTGTGGCCGAGCCACTTCTCGGACGGCACGGTTACGCTGTTTTCCATCAAGGCAGCCAGCGCCTGACTGCTGAGCGGCGTGAGCGTGACGCTCACACCCGCCACCAGCCCGCCCTGGAGGAACGAGCGCCGGGATATATCACGGTTGGACATGGATCATCCTCTGGGCGGTTATGTGTCCGCCCTTCTGGTTATCTACTGGGAATCTCGAGTCTTGCAGAAGCCCTTCTTGGCGAAACAAAGGGCGTGTTGACAGTGCAAAGCTGACCGAAAGGTTAACTTTAAAGGTTTCTGAGCGTCCGGCAAACAACCAGTTACAAAAATTTGACTAAAGAATCAAAAAATCAATGCGACGTGGCACCGCAGCAGATCGCTGAACATATCGACACCCCTTGTGGGAGCGAGCCTGCTCGCGAAAGCGTTCTTCCAGCCAATACTGATTTTGAACGTGCCGACGCCTTCGCGAGCAGGCTCGCTCCCACAGGGATTTGCGCTGGATTGAGGAGGAAGGAAGAGAGAAAAGCCAAATTTCAGACACAAAAAACCCCGGTCTTTCGACCAGGGTCTTTGCTATCGATTCCGAAACAACCAACGGTTGCTTTCGGTGTTTCAAGGCGTTCAGTGGTCCTTGAAACAGATATGGCGCAGCGGACGGGACTCGAACCCGCGACCCCCGGCGTGACAGGCCGGTATTCTAACCGACTGAACTACCGCTGCGTATCGCTTTGAGCTTGCGCTCAAGTAACTCGTTTTGACTGAAAGCTTCGGTGCTTTTCAATCGCGAACCAGACAATGCCTGACTCGTAAAATATGGCGCAGCGGACGGGACTCGAACCCGCGACCCCCGGCGTGACAGGCCGGTATTCTAACCGACTGAACTACCGCTGCGCGTCGGTGGAGGCACTTTCAGCCTACCTCTTGCTTGCGCAAGTTTCTCGGGGAGTGGTGGGTGATGACGGGATCGAACCGCCGACATTCTGCTTGTAAGGCAGACGCTCTCCCAGCTGAGCTAATCACCCGTTTGCATCTCCGAGGCCGCGAAATTTACGCAGGTAGCGAACCTAAGTCAATAGCAGGATTGAAGTTTTTCTGAAAAAGACAAAATTGCTTCCTACCTGCGAGACCGCCTTCGCGAGCAAGCCCGCTCCCACAGGGAAATGCATTCCTCATGTGGGAGCGAGCTTGCTCGCGAAGACGGCAGCCCATTTGACGCAAATTCAGGAGAAGAACGCGATCTACTCGGTGTAAATCATCTTCTTGGTCATGCCACCATCAACGACGAATTCCTGCCCGGTGACAAACCCGGCATTGCGCGACAACAGCCACGCCACCATCGCCGCCACATCCTCGACCGTCCCTACCCTGCCCGCCGGATGCTGCGCATGATCGGCATCGGCAAGCGGCTCGGCACGTCGTGCGGATGGATCCCGTGCATCGATCCAGCCCGGACTGACCGCATTGACGCGAATCTCTGGCCCGAGACTGATCGCCAACGCATGGGTCAACGCCAACAAGCCGCCCTTGCTCGCCGCATACGCCTCGGAATCAGCCTCCGACTGCCGCGCACGGGTCGAGGCCAGATTGACGATCGAGCCGTTATGCGCGCGCAGATACGGCGCACAGTGCTTGGCCAGCAACATCGGCCCACTGAGATTCACCGCCAGCACCCGGTTCCAGTAAGCCAGATCAAGACTTTCCAGCGTGATGTTGTGCGGATCAGCCACCGCCGCGTTGCACACCAACGCATCGAGACGACCAAACTGCCCAAGCACTTCGGCGACACCCAGCGCGACCTGGCTCTCATCCGCCACGTCCATGGCGATGAACCAGGCATTCTCGCCCAGCACCTTCGCCACTTTCGAACCGCGCACACGATCCAGATCGGTCAACACCACTTGCCAGCCTTCGCTGATCAGCCAGGCAGCAATACCCAGACCGATGCCACGCGCGGCACCGGTGACCAGCGCCACGCGGCCATGGGTGCCCGCCTTCGGAGTAGACAATTCGATCACAACGCCGCCAGACCGCGCGACAGGTCGGCCTGCAGGTCCGCCACGTCTTCCAGACCGACCGCGATGCGGATCAGGCTGTCACGAATCCCTGCGGCTTCTCGCTCCTGTGGCGCCAGACGGCCGTGGGAAGTGGTGCTCGGGTGAGTGATGGTGGTTTTGCTGTCACCGAGGTTGGCGGTGATCGAGATCAAGCGAGTGGCGTCGATAAAGCGCCACGCGCCCTCTTTGCCGCCCTTGACCTCGAAACTCACCACCGCACCGAAGCCCTTCTGCTGACGCTGGGCCAGCTCATGCTGCGGATGGCTCTTGAGACCGGCGTAATGAACCTTCTCGATACCGTCCTGCTGCTCCAGCCATTCGGCCAGTTGCTGGGCGTTGGCGCAGTGCGCTTTCATCCGCAGATTCAGGGTTTCCAGGCCCTTGAGGAAGATCCAGGCGTTGAACGGGCTCAGTGTCGGCCCGGCGGTGCGCAGGAAGCCGACAATTTCTTTCATCTGCTCGCTGCGACCAGCCACCACACCGCCCATGCAACGGCCCTGGCCGTCGATGAACTTGGTCGCCGAGTGCACGACGATGTCCGCGCCGAGTTTCAGCGGCTGCTGCAAGGCAGGCGTGCAGAAGCAGTTGTCGACCACCAGCATCGCGCCTTTGGCGTGAGCGATTTCCGCCAGCGCGGCGATATCCACCAGCTCAGCCAGCGGGTTGGACGGCGACTCGACGAACAGCAGCTTGGTGTTCGGCTTGATCGCCGCATCCCAACCCGACAGATCGGCCAGCGGCACGTAGTCGACTTGTACACCGAAACGCTTGAAGTACTTCTCGAACAGACTGATGGTCGAACCGAACACGCTGCGCGACACCAGGACGTGATCACCGGCGCTGCACAGGCTCATCACCACAGCCATGATCGCGGCCATGCCCGTGGCGGTGGCGACCGCTTGTTCGGCGCCTTCCAGCGCGGCGATACGCTCTTCGAACGCGCGCACGGTCGGATTGGTGTAGCGCGAGTAAACGTTGCCCGGCACTTCCCCGGCAAACCGCGCAGCCGCGTCGGCGGCGGTACGGAACACGTAGCTGGAAGTGAAGAACATCGGATCACCGTGTTCGCCTTCCGGCGTACGGTGCTGACCGGCACGTACGGCCAGGGTATCGAACGCTACGCCTTCGAGGTCGCTGTCCAGCCGACCGGCATCCCATTCCTGACTCATGCTGTCACTCCTTGCCCTGTTCTGAATAAATGAAAGTCTTTTGCCAGATACAAAACCGGCCCCTCAGGGCCGGTAGAAACTCAGTTGTTGTACAGATCGATGATCGCACTGACCGCCTGGGTCTTGACCTTCGAGGCATCGTTGCGTGCCTGCTCGATCTTGTCCAGGTAAGCCTCGTCGACGTCGCCGGTGACGTACTTGCCGTCGAACACTGCGCAATCGAAGTTTTCGATCTTGATCTTGCCGCCACCGACCGCTTCGATCAAGTCAGGCAGGTCCTGATAGATCAGCCAGTCAGCGCCGATCAGATCCGCCACATCCTGAGTCGAACGATTGTGCGCGATCAGTTCGTGAGCGCTCGGCATGTCGATGCCGTAAACGTTCGGGAAGCGTACCGCAGGAGCCGCCGAGCAGAAGTAGACGTTTTTCGCGCCGGCTTCGCGAGCCATCTGGATGATCTGCTTGCAGGTGGTGCCGCGCACGATCGAGTCATCGACCAGCATCACGTTCTTGCCGCGGAATTCCAGCTCGATCGCGTTGAGCTTCTGGCGAACCGACTTCTTGCGCGCCGCCTGACCCGGCATGATGAAGGTACGACCGATGTAACGGTTCTTGACGAAGCCTTCGCGAAATTTCACGCCCAGGTGGTTCGCCAGTTCCAGCGCGGCGGTGCGGCTGGTGTCCGGGATCGGGATGACCACGTCGATGTCGTGCTCTGGACGCTCGCGCAGGATCTTCTCGGCGAGTTTCTCGCCCATGCGCAGACGCGCCTTGTACACCGACACACCGTCGATGATCGAATCCGGACGCGCCAGGTAGACGTGTTCGAAGATGCACGGGGTCAGGGACGGGTTGGTCGCGCACTGACGAGTGTGCAGCTTGCCGTCTTCAGTGATGTAGACCGCTTCGCCCGGGGCCAGGTCGCGGATCAGGGTGAAACCGAGCACGTCCAGCGAAACGCTTTCGGAAGCGATCATGTACTCGACGCCTTCGTCGGTGTGACGCTGGCCGAACACGATCGGACGAATGCCGTGCGGGTCACGGAAACCGACGATGCCGTAACCGGTGATCATCGCCACCACCGCGTAACCGCCGACGCAACGGTTGTGCACGTCGGTCACGGCGGCAAATACATCTTCTTCGGTCGGCTGCAGCTTGCCGCGCTGGGCCAGCTCGTGAGCGAACACGTTCAACAATACTTCCGAGTCGGAACTGGTATTGACGTGACGCAGGTCGGATTCGTAGATTTCCTTGGCCAACTGTTCAACGTTGGTCAGGTTGCCGTTGTGCGCCAGGGTAATGCCGTAAGGCGAGTTGACGTAAAACGGCTGCGCTTCGGCCGAGGTCGAACTGCCGGCAGTCGGGTAACGGACGTGGCCGATACCCATGTGGCCGACCAGGCGCTGCATGTGACGCTGCTGAAACACGTCACGCACCAGGCCATTGTCCTTGCGCAGGAATAACCGGCCATCATGGCTGGTCACGATACCGGCAGCGTCCTGGCCGCGGTGCTGGAGCACGGTTAGCGCGTCATACAGCGCCTGATTGACGTTCGACTTACCGACGATACCGACGATGCCACACATGCGACGCAACCCCTACTTAATGGATCTGAACTGAACAACACTCACTGAGGCGTTTTGGCCGACGGCAAGAGTTGCTCCTTGAACGGAATATCAGCGGGTACGCTGATTCCGCTGGCAAGCCACTGACTGCTCCACCCGAGAATCAGGTTTTTGGACCAATCGGCGACCAATAGAAACTTTGGCACGAGCTGTGACTCTTTCCACCACCCGTCCTGCTGTACCGGCCCCAGGCTCAACAGCCCGACTGCCACGACCACCAGCAACACGCCACGCGCCGCGCCGAAGGCCATGCCCAGGAATCGGTCGGTGCCGGACAACCCGGTCACGCGAACCAACTCGCCGATAAGATAATTGATCATTGCGCCCACGATCAGTGTGGCGACAAACATGATGGCACAGCCCGCGATCACGCGAGCCGATGGGGTTTCGATGTATCCGGCGAGGTACTCGGACAGAGAGCCACCGAACATCCAGGCAACAGCTCCTGCGATGATCCAGGTCACCAGCGATAATGCTTCCTTGACGAAGCCGCGGCTCAAACTGATCAAAGCGGAGATGGCGATGATTGCAACAATCGCCCAGTCAACCATGGTAAATGGCACAGTGCAGCCTACAGACGGATAAGGCGGCGCATTTTAGCAGAGCGCACCGCTGTCGGTAAGCTGCGATTGTCAGTGCATTTCAATCCGGACGATAGTTTTTAGCCACGCTCAGGCTGGAAGCGCACGACAAAACCCTTAAGGTTCTGCTGACGGCCCAACAGATCACGCAGGCGATCAGCTTCGGCGCGCTCGATCAGCGGGCCGACGAACACCCGATTCTTGCCATCGGCGGAACGGATGTAGGCGTTGTAGCCTTGGCTGCGCAGGGTTTTCTGCAGGCTTTCGGCGCTGGCGCGACTCGACAGACTGGCCAGTTGCACCGACCAGCTGACCGACAGACCGTTGGCGTCGACGCGGCTTTGTGTGGTGTCAGGCTTGGCCGGAGCGGCAGCAATCGGCTGAGCCGGCGCCGGAGCAGGCTTGGCGACTGGCGCAGGCGCAACCGGTTTGGCTACCGGAGCCGGTGCCGGCGCTGGTGCCGCGGCAATCGGCATCGACGGCGCTGATTGCTCCGCCACTTCGTCATCACTCGGGACCGGTTCCTGCGGCAGTGCTTGCGGCTCGGGCACGGCTACCGGCTCAAGCTGCACTTGCGGCACGGCAGGCGCTTGCGGCGCAGCCGGCGCATCGACCGTGACCTGGCGCTGCTCGTCCTGACGGGAAAACAGCATCGGCAGGAAAATCACCGCCAGCGCCACCAGCACCAGGGCACCAACCATGCGCTGCTTGTACGCTTTATCCAGCAAAGCCATTTGCCGCTTCCTCCGTGGAGCGCCGGGCCAGCCATTCAAGGGCCTCGGCGACACAATAAAATGATCCGAACAACAGAATCTCGTCGTCGCTGGTTGCGATCTCGCACTGCCCTTCCAGCGCAGCCGCGACACTGTCATAGGACGTGACAGAGGCGCCAAGGTTCTGCAACGCCGCGTGTAATTCACTGACCGGACGCGCGCGCGGCGAATCCAGCGGCGCTACCGCCCAGTGCTCGACACTAGCATTCAATTCGCCGACAACACCATCCAGATCCTTGTCCGCCAACAGGCCGAATACCGCCAGACGCTTGCCCACCGGTGGCCGACTGGCCAGACGTCGCGCCAGATACTCCGCCGCGTGCGGGTTATGCCCCACGTCCAGCAGCAGGTTCAGGCGCTTGCCGTTGAACTCGAACGAGCGGCGATCCAGCCGGCCGACCACGCGAGTGGCCTGCAAGGCCGCAACAATTTGCGACGCATTCCACGGCAAACCGAGCAGCAGATACGCCTGCAATGCCAGCGCTGCGTTTTCCATCGGCAGGTCGAGCAGCGGCAAATCATGCAATTCGACCGCCTGACCCTGTGCGTCAGTGCCGCGCCATTGCCAGTTGTGATCGGTGATTCCCAGATCGAAGTCGCGCCCGCGCAGAGAGAACGGGCACGCCAGCTCGCGAACCTTGTCGAGCAGAGGTTGCGGAGGATTCAGGTCGCCGCACAGCGCAGGCTTGCCCTGGCGGAAAATCCCGGCCTTCTCGAAAGCCACGGACTCGCGGGTATTACCCAGGTACTCGGCATGATCGACACCAATGCTGGTGACCAGCGCGATATCGGCATCCACCACGTTGACCGTGTCCAGACGCCCGCCCAGACCGACTTCCAGCACCACAGCGTCAAGCTTTGCCTGCTGAAACAGCCAGAACGCCGCCAGGGTGCCCATTTCGAAGTAAGTCAGGGAAGTGTCGCCACGCCCGGCCTCGACCGCAGCGAAAGCTTCGCACAGCTGTGCGTCAGTGGCTTCGACGCCATTGAGCTGCACCCGCTCGTTGTAACGCAGCAGGTGCGGAGAATTGTAGACACCCACGCTCAGGCCCTGCGCCCGCAGCAACGAAGCCACGAAAGCGCAGGTCGAACCCTTGCCGTTGGTGCCGGTGACCGTAATCACCCGAGGCGCCGGCTGGCCCAGCCCCATGCGGGACGCTACCTGTTGCGAACGCTCCAGCCCCATGTCGATGGCCGATGGATGCAACTGCTCAAGGTAGGCGAGCCACTCGCCAAGGGTACGCTCGGTCATACGTTGGCAGGCACCGGTGGAACGACGATTGGCTCGACAGGAGCGGCGACGTAGGTCGGAGTCGGCTGGCCGGTCAGTTGCGCCAGCAGATTGCCCAGACGTGGACGCAATTCACGACGATCAATGATCAGGTCGATCGCGCCATGCTCCAGCAGGAACTCGCTGCGCTGGAAGCCTTCCGGCAGCTTTTCACGCACGGTCTGCTCGATCACACGCGGACCGGCGAAGCCGATCAGGGCTTTCGGCTCACCGACGATCACGTCGCCGAGCATTGCCAGACTGGCGGAAACGCCGCCGTAGACCGGGTCGGTCAGCACCGAGATGAACGGAATGCCTTCTTCACGCAAACGCGCGAGCACGGCCGAAGTCTTGGCCATCTGCATCAGCGAGATCAGCGCTTCCTGCATGCGCGCACCACCGGAGGCGGCGAAGCAGATCATCGGGCAACGGTTTTCCAGGGCGTAGTTGGCGGCGCGCACGAAGCGCTCACCGACGATGGCGCCCATGGAACCGCCCATGAAGCTGAATTCGAACGCCGACACCACCACCGGCATACCCAGCAGGGTGCCACTGACGGAGATCAGCGCGTCTTTTTCGCCGGTCTGCTTTTGGGCTGCGACCAGACGGTCCTTGTACTTCTTGCCGTCGCGGAATTTCAGACGGTCAACCGGCTCCAGGTCTGCACCCAGCTCGTTGCGGCCTTCGGCATCCAGGAAGATGTCGATGCGCGCCCGTGCGCCGATGCGCATGTGGTGGTTGCACTTGGGGCAAACGTCCAGGGTCTTTTCCAGCTCAGGGCGATACAGCACAGCCTCGCAGGACGGGCATTTGTGCCACAGACCTTCAGGCACCGAGCTCTTCTTGACCTCCGAACGCATGATCGAAGGGATCAGTTTGTCTACCAACCAGTTGCTCATGCTTTTTTTTCTCCAGTACCGGCGGCCCGAACGCTCTGGTTCGCAGCCCCGCGTATGCCCTTCAGCTAAATTCATGTGTGTGGCGATGATTGATGGAACGCCGCGGTCAGCGCGAAACATGACCTGCGTGCAACTCCAGAAACCCTCAGCCTCGCCTGCTTTGTGCAAGTGCATTGATGGACGGCGGCAGACTGCCAGCCGTCACATCGAAGTAGACGCTCCCTGCGAGCTTCTACGTACGGCATTGATGAACGCGCGGATCTTCGCATGATCCTTGATGCCTTTGCTCGCTTCTACCCCGCCGCTGACATCGACCGCGTAAGGTTTGACCCGGGCTACGGCGTCGGCGACGTTTTCCGGGGTGAGGCCACCGGCCAGGATCAGCGGCTTGCTCAACGTTTGCGGAATCAATGACCAGTCGAATGCCTCGCCGGTTCCGCCGGGCACGCCTTCGACGTAAGTGTCGAGCAGCACGCCACTGGCGCTCGGATAAGCATCGACGGCAGCCGCGATGTCGTCGCCGGCCTTGACCCGCAGCGCCTTGATGTAGGGACGATGCCAGCCTTCACAGTCGGCAACGACTTCGTCGCCATGGAACTGCAACAGATCCAGCGGCACGGCATCGAGGATTTCACCCAACTCGCAGCGGCTGGCATTGACGAACAGGCCAACGGTGGTCACGAACGGCGGCAACGCCTGAATGATCGCCCTCGCCTGCTGCACGCTTACCGCCCGCGGGCTCTTGGCGTAAAACACGAAACCGATCGCATCGGCTCCCGCCTCGACCGCTGCCAACGCATCTTCTATGCGGGTAATCCCGCAAATCTTGCTGCGAACGGCTGACATGTCGATAAAAACCTCAAGGCAAAAACCGGGAAAGTCCCGGATGGTAACAAAAGCGTTCGGGGGCGTCAGCCGTCAAGACCCGAGAAACCCGTAAGGAAATGTGGCCCGATGAAACGCTCGGGCAACGGGAACTCGTCGTGGTACTCGACTTGCACCAGATACAGACCGAACGGATGCGCCGTCACGCCACCGGAACGGCGCTCGCGACTCTCCAGGACTTCCTTCATCCACTCGACCGGACGCTCGCCGGCACCGATGGTCATCAGCACACCGGCAATGTTGCGCACCATGTGGTGCAAAAAGGCGTTGGCGCGAATATCGAGAACGATCATCTTGCCGTGGCGAGTCACGCGCAGGTGGTGCATTTTCTTGATCGGCGATTTCGCTTGGCACTGCCCGGCACGGAACGCACTGAAATCATGAGTACCGATCAGATACTGCGCGGCCTCGGCCATACGCTCGACATCGAGCGGGCGATGGTTCCAGGTGATTTCTTCATTGAGATGGGCCGGACGAATCTGATCGTTGTAGATCACATAGCGATAACGCCGCGCGATGGCTTTGAACCGCGCATGAAAATGCGCCGGCATCACCCGCGCCCAGCTGACGCTGATGTCGTGGGGCAGATTGATATTGGCGCCCATCACCCAGGCTTTCAGCGAACGATCGACTTGCGTATCGAAATGCACCACTTGTCCGCAGGCATGCACGCCCGCGTCGGTACGCCCGGCGCACTGCAGTGAAACCGGCGAGTTGGCGACTTTCGACAAGGCTTTCTCGAGTTCTTCCTGCACCGTGGCCACGCCGGTCAACTGGCGCTGCCAGCCGCTGTAGCGCGAACCTTTGTATTCAACGCCAAGCGCGACGCGGTAAAAGCCGTCGGGTGCCATTTCGGCGACCGGATTATCTATGTTTGCCAAGGTGGGACAGCCTGCTGATGTGCAAAGGCGGGCATTATAAGGCTGTGGACCGGGGATGCCAGTCAGTTCTGTGTTGACGGATCCGACCTCTTCGCGAGCAAGCCCGCTCCCACAGGAGGAATGTATTCCAAATGTGGGAGCGGGCTTGCTCGCGAAGGCGGTCGATCAGGCACCACAGAAATCCAGCCCAAACAAAAACGGCAGCCTCGATGGGCTGCCGTTTTGTTTACCGCCGAATCACGCCAGGTGCGAAAGCATTTCCTTGGCTTCGCCACGCTGCTTTTCGTCACCCTCGGTCAACACTTCGTTGAGGATGTCGCGCGCGCCGTCGCTGTCGCCCATGTCGATGTAGGCCTGAGCCAGATCGAGCTTGGTCGCGGCTTCGTCGGTACCGGCGAGGAAGTCGAAATCGTCTTCCCCCAGATCACCACCCAATGCCGCATCGTTTTCGGTGAAGGTTGGCTCGGCAATGCTCTGCGACAAGCGATCCAGCTCGGCGTTGACGTCATTCAGTTCCGCTGCGAATGCGTCAGGCTCGGCCGCCGGGTTGCTGTCCATTTCGTCAGCCAGCGACAGATCGAAATCGGCCGGCAGCTCCAGATCGTCCTGCGGCACTTCGCTGACGACCGCAGGCTCGACCGGCGACAGGTCTTTCACGCCCTCGTCCAGATCCAGCAGGAAGTCATCGTCCGCCAGGTCCGCCGCCGGGGCTGGCGCAGGCTCGGCACCCAGATCCAGATCGAGGTCGAAGTCCGACAGGTCGTCGAGGTTCTCTTTGATCTCGGTCTGCTGTTGCAGCACCGATTCGAAGCTCAGATCGTCGTCTGCCGGGAATTCGTCCAGCTCTACCGGCGCTTCAGGTGCGACGACAGGGGCAGGCTCAACCGGGGTGATGTTGTCGAGGTCGTCCAGGCTCAGGTCGAACGCGCTATCCAGATCATCTGCCGCAGGAGCAGGCTCAGGTGCAGGCGCCTCTGGCTCGTCGAGCAGCAGATCCTTGACGTATTGCGCGTCCAGTTCGGCGGCGACCGCCGCTGCGGCCAGACCCGCGACCGCGACGACGGCCATAGCCGGGAAGCGTTTTTTCAGTTCTTCGACCTTGGCGAAGTTATCGCCGTTGGCCACCAGCTGACGCTCCTGAGCGACGAACGCATCGCGGTCGCCTTGTTGACCGTAGACTTCCATCAGCTTCAGGCGCAGGTCGCTGCGTTGTGGCTCAAGACTGACGCCCTCTTCCAGCAGAGCTGCAGCCTGATTCAGGCGACCGGCATTGATGTGCGACTGAGCCTTGTCCAGCACGTCATCGGAACGCTCGGCGGACGGTGCGACCAATGGCGCGGCAATCGGCTCAGCCATCACCACCGGAGCCACTACCGCAGCAGGCGCTGGCGCAGGTGCCGGGGTGTTGAGCTTGACGCTGGCAGCAGGTGTTTCCAGGCCTTCGAAGCTGCTTTCCGGCAGATCCTGCTCGGCGGAGAACTCTTGCTCTTCCGCCAGGGCGCGGGCCATGCGCAGGTGTTTCTCGGCTTCTTGCTGGGCTTTGCGGCGACGAGCCAGCAGCAACAGCAGAAGCAGCAGCACCACCGCACCGCCACCGATCAGACCCAGCAGGATCGGATTGGTCAGCAGTTCGTTGAAGGTTTTATCCTCATCGACAACCGGCTTCGGCGCGACCGCCGGCGTTTCGGCAGGCGTATCGACCGGTGGCGCGATCGCCGACTCTGGCGTTGGCGCCGCTTCTGCAGGAGTGGCTGGCGGGGTCGCGGCCAGTTCGGCGGTGATCGCCGGTACGGCAGCAGTGGCGGCTGGCGCAGCGCCCGGGCCTTCGGCCTGCATCTTCGCCAGTTGATTGTTCTTCAGCTCGATCAGGCGTTGCAGCTTGTCCAGCTGACTTTGCAGATCGGCCATGCGGCTTTTCAGTTCCTCGTTGTCACGACGGGTCGTGTCGAGGCTTTCCTGGGTGACCGCCAGTTTGTTGCTCAAGGCCTTGGCATCGCCTGCCGGGCCTTTGCCACGACCCTTGGCGCCTTCGGCAGACACCAGGCTCAGGTTGTCCTTGGCATTTTGCCCGGTGCCGACATTGCTGCGGCCACGCTTGGTGGCATCGAGCTGCTGCTGGCCGGTGCCAGGCTTGGCCACATAGCGACGACCCTGACGCCAGGCTTCGTTCTGCGCCGCCACTTCGGCAATCGCCTTGGACTGCGGCAGCGCGGCACTTTGCGTTGCATCCGGCAGACGCAGCACCTGACCGGTTTTCAGCCGGTTGATGTTGCCGTCGATGAACGCATCCGGGTTCAGCGCCTGAATCGCCAGCATGGTCTGCTGCACCGAACCGCCGGTACGCGCCTTCGCGGCAATTTCCCACAGGGTGTCGCGCGGCGTGGTGGTGTATTGCGTCGGGTGCGTGGCACCAGTGGTTGGCGCAGTGATGGTCTGCGACGGCGCCGGTTGCGCGGCGGCGTCAGCGGTCTGCGGCGAGAACTTCGACGGATCCAGCAGCACGCTGTAATCGCGCAGCAGACGGCCGTTCGGCCACATCACCTGGACGAGGAATTTCACCATCGGTTCCGACAGTGGCTTGCTCGAAGTCACGCGCAGCACGCTCTTGCCGCTGGCGTTGAGCACCGGGGTGAACGTCAGGTCGTTGAGAAAGGCCTGGCGATCAACGCCGGCCTTGGCGAAATCTTCTGGCGAGGCCAGGCTTGGCACCACTTCGGCAGCGGTGAGATCCTTGACGTCGAGCAGCTCGATCTCGGCCACCAGCGGCTGGTTCAGGGTCGACTTCAGGGTCAGCTCCCCGAGCCCGAGGGCATGCGCCATACCGGAGGACAGCGCCGAGGCGGCCGCTATTGCTAACACCAGTTTGCGAACTTGAACCATAGCCTCATCCTTTGTTTGAACGTTCCTCGGCCAGCGAGAAGATGTTGATTGCCGCTGCCGTAAGGCATTGCGCGCGACGACGACAGACTGCCGCGCGCGATCATTTCTTTGATGCCCCGGAAAGTCCCGGAGGGTGACACGTTATCAAGTGCTCCGGGCAAGCATAGCGCTCACCTAGAATCAGTCGACAAATTGTTGCCAAGTATCTTTTACAGCAGGTCTTTTATCAACAATTCAGCGACCTGCACAGCATTCAGGGCTGCCCCTTTGCGTACGTTATCTGACGTCAGCCACAGATTAAGTTCCGCCGGGTCATCGACGCCGCTGCGCACCCGACCGACATAGACCACATCCTGCCCCACCGCGTCACCCACCGCGGTCGGATAATCGCCGGCTTCAACCAGCTCGATGCCGGTCGCGTCCTCAAGTGCAGCGTTGACCTTTGCCAGGTCGACCGCGCTCGCTGACTGCAAGGTCACGCTATAGCTATCGCCAAAAAACACCGGGGCTTGAACGCAAGTTGCGGAAATCTTTAATAAAGGCTGCTTCAGCACCTGACGCAACTCGCGCACCAGACGTTTTTCCAGCAGCGTGTGGCCTTGAGCGTCGGGCGTGCCGACCTGGGCCAGCAGGTTGAAGGCCATCTGACGGTCGAAGAACGTTGGCTCCAGCGGACGCATGTTCAGCAGCTCGGCAGTCTGCCGGGCCAACTCGGTCACGGCTTCGCGACCCTGGGCGGACACGGCCAGATTGGCGGTGACATTGACGTATTGCAGCTCGATCAAATCGAGCAGCGGCGCCAGCACCACGGCCAGCGCAGTGGCCGAAGGGCTTGGGCTGCTGACCTGGAACGGCGCTTTCAGACCGGCGAGCACCTCAGCGTTGGCTTCCGGCACCACTTGCGGCGCCTGCTCGGCCGGCAACGCGCCGGACAGGTCGATCAGCGAGCAACCGGCCGCGTGGGCACGCGCCGCGTAACTCAGGGAAACGGCAGCGCCAGCGGCGAAGAACACCAGTTTGACCTTGCTGAAATCGAACTCGTCGACTTCGCGCACGCGCACGTTCTTGTTGCGAAACAGCACCGAACTGCCGGCGGATTCGCTGCTGGCCAGCAAGTGCAGGTTGCCGACCGGAAAGTCGCGCTCTTCGAGAATCTGAACGAGGGTTTCGCCGACAGTACCGGTGGCGCCGACGACGGCAATATCAAGGGTCTGGGTCATGGTTCTGCCTCTGGCGAAACGGGGGGAGCGGCACTTTACCGGGTGAGTGAGATGCAGGCAATTTCTGCGGGACTTGCAGTGTCTGTTCTGACCTCTTCGCGAGCAAGCCCGCTCCCACAGGGGGAACGCATTTCAAGGGTGGGAGCGGGCTTGCTCGCGAAGGCGCCAGACCTGACACCGGAAAACCTCAGACATAAAAAAACCCGCACCTCTCACAAGGCGCGGGTTCTTTCACGACTTCAAGCGATCAACGCTCCAGCAGGATCCGCAGCATGCGGCGCAGCGGTTCGGCCGCGCCCCACAGCAGTTGGTCGCCGACGGTGAAGGCACCGACGAATTGCGACCCCATGTTCAGCTTGCGCAGACGACCCACCGGTACGTTCAGGGTGCCGGTGACCTTGGTCGGGCTCAGCTCCTGCATGCTGATGTCGCGGTTGTTCGGCACCAGTTTGACCCAAGGGTTGTGCTGGCTGATCAGCCCTTCGATGTCGGCGATCGGCACGTCTTTGTTCAGCTTGATGGTCAGCGCCTGGCTGTGGCAACGCATGGCGCCGATGCGCACGCAGATGCCGTCGACCGGGATCGGGCTCTTGAAGCGGCCGAGGATCTTGTTGGTCTCGGCCTGGGCCTTCCACTCTTCGCGGCTCTGGCCGTTCGGCAGTTCCTTGTCGATCCACGGAATCAGGCTGCCGGCCAGCGGTACGCCGAAGTTTTCGGTCGGGTAAGCGTCGCTGCGCATGGCTTCGGCCACGCGACGGTCGATGTCGAGGATCGCGCTGGCGGGGTCAGCCAGTTGATCGGCGACAGCGGCGTGAGTCGCCCCCATCTGCTTGATCAGTTCACGCATGTTCTGCGCGCCGGCACCAGAGGCCGCCTGATAAGTCATGGCGCTCATCCACTCGACCAGACCGGCCTCGAACAGACCGCCCAGGCCCATCAGCATCAGGCTGACGGTGCAATTGCCACCGATGTAGTTCTTGGTGCCCGCGTCCAGTTGCTGGTCGATGACCTTGCGGTTGACCGGGTCGAGAATGATCACCGCGTCATCGTTCATGCGCAGGCTGGACGCCGCGTCGATCCAGTAACCCTGCCAGCCGGCTTCGCGCAGCTTGGGGAACACTTCGCTGGTGTAGTCGCCGCCCTGGCAGGTCAGGATCACGTCGAGGGTTTTCAGCTCTTCAATGCTGTAAGCGTCCTTGAGCGGAGCAATGTCCTTGCCCACGGACGGGCCTTGGCCACCGACATTGGAAGTGGTGAAAAACACCGGCTCGATAAGATCGAAATCCTGCTCTTCCAGCATCCGCTGCATGAGCACGGAACCGACCATGCCGCGCCAACCGATCAGACCTACACGTTTCATCGCAACTACACCTTCTTGAAAAGTGGGCCGCTGCTTTGTATTGAATTTCGCAGCGGGCCCGAGAGATTACAGATTCCGCAGCGCGGCGACTACTGCGTCACCCATTTCCTGCGTTCCGACTTTGGTACAACCGGCAGAATAAATGTCGCCGGTGCGCAAGCCTTGATCCAGCACCACGCTGACGGCTTTCTCGATGGCATCGGCCGCGTCGTGCAGATTGAAGCTGTAACGCAGCATCATCGACACCGACAAAATCGTTGCCAACGGGTTGGCAATGCCTTTGCCGGCGATGTCCGGCGCCGAACCGTGGCAAGGCTCGTACATGCCCTTGTTGTTCGAATCCAGCGAGGCCGAGGGCAGCATGCCGATCGAACCGGTAAGCATCGAGGCTTCGTCGGAGAGGATGTCGCCAAACATGTTGTCGGTGACGATCACGTCGAACTGCTTCGGCGCGCGCACCAGTTGCATGGCGGCGTTGTCGACGTACATGTGGCTCAGCTCGACTTCAGGGTAATCCTTGGCGACCTGCTCGACCACTTCACGCCACAGTTGGCTGGATGCCAGCACGTTGGCCTTGTCCACCGAGCAAAGTTTCTTGCCACGGACCATGGCCATGTCGAAACCGACACGGGCGATGCGGCGGATTTCGCTTTCGCTGTACGGCAGGGTGTCGTAGGACTGACGCTCGCCGTTTTCCAGGGTACGGGTGCCGCGTGGCGCGCCAAAGTAGATGCCGCCGGTCAGCTCACGGACGATCAGGATGTCCAGACCGGCAACGATTTCCGGCTTCAGGCTCGAAGCGTCGGCCAGTTGCGGGTAGAGGATCGCCGGACGCAGGTTGCCGAACAGGCCCAGTTGCGCACGAATCTTCAGCAGACCTCGCTCAGGGCGGATGTCACGCTCGATGGTGTCCCATTTCGGGCCGCCCACTGCGCCCAGCAGGACGGCGTCGGCAGCACGGGCACGGTCGAGGGTTTCGTCGGCCAGTGGCACGCCGTGCTTGTCGATGGCCGCGCCACCGATCACGTCATGGCTCAGCTCGAAGCCCAGGCTGTACTTGTCGTTGGCCAGCTCCAGCACCTTGACCGCTTCGGCCATGATTTCCGGACCAATACCGTCACCTGGGAGAATCAGAATCTGCTTGCTCATGCTTTCCTCATGTCATCAGTCGGAGCGCCCGCAGGCGCGCCCGGAAAAATTCTTAGCGTTCGGCCCACAGTACCAATACATCTGTACTGAACGAGCCATCGGCATCAATCTCAAAATACTCGCGCACTTCGTTGCCCATCGACTGCTGCAACTGGCGGATCGCCGCGCGCATCACTTCGGGTGTGCGCATGCGCTCGACCCAACTGCTGTATTCCAGACGCAGGCGCTGACGACTGGTGCTGCGGGTATGCAGCCCGGCCTCGCTGACCTGCCGCAGCCACTCGCCGGCGGAATAATCGCGCACGTGGCTGGTGTCGCGCAGCACTTCGACGCTTTGCAGGTAAGTGTCGAACAACGGACTGCCCGGTGACAACACGTCGATGAACGCTGCCACGCCACCCGGTTTCAGCACCCGGCGCACTTCACGCAGGGCCACCCCGAGGTCGCTCCAATGGTGCGCCGAATAACGGCTGAACACGTAATCGAATTCGCCATCGGCAAACGGCAGGCGCTCGGCGGCGCCGTTGACCGTGGAGATATTGGCAAAACCGCGATCAACGGCTGCGGCGGCGACCACGTCGAGCATTTGCTGCGACAGGTCGTAGGCCACCACTTCTTTCACCAGCGGCGCCACATGAAAACTCACATGACCGGCACCGCACCCCAGATCCAGCACCCGAGACTGGCCCTGCCCCGCCAGTTCAGCCTGTAGCAGCGCAAATTCAGTGCCTTGAGCGTGAACGGCGCTGCTCAGGTAGGCGGCGGCCTGTTCACCGAATTGCTTTTGTACAACCTGGGTGTGCTGGGCGGTGCTGGTCATGGGGACTTCCTTTTGATCTTGTGATGCCTGCTCCGGCCTCATCGCTGGCAAGCCAGCTCCCACAGGTTTTGTAAACACCGCAAATCCCTGTGGGAGCTGGCTTGCCAGCGATGGGGCCAGCCCTGACTACATCAATCTCGAATCAATTATGCGTCGCGAAACAACCACGGCTGGCTCACACGATGCTTGGCTTCAAACGCCGCAATCGCATCGCCGTCCTGCAAGGTCAGGCCAATATCGTCCAGACCATTGAGCAGGCAATGCTTGCGGAACGCGTCGATCTCGAAGCTCAACACCTTGCCATCCGGTCGGGTCACGGTCTGCGCCTGCAGATCGATCTGCAACTGGTAGCCCGGATTAGCCTCGACCTGCTTGAACAGCTCATCCACTTCAGCGTCGCTCAAGATGATCGGCAGCAAGCCGTTCTTGAAGCTGTTGTTGAAGAAGATGTCGGCGTAGCTCGGCGCGATGATGCTGCGGAAACCGTATTCTTCCAGCGCCCACGGGGCGTGTTCACGGCTGGAGCCGCACCCGAAGTTTTCGCGGGCGAGCAACACGCTGGCGCCTTGATAACGCTCGGCGTTGAGCACGAAGTCCTTGTTCAGCGGGCGCTTGGAGTTGTCCTGATACGGCTGGCCGACATCCAGGTAGCGCCACTCGTCGAACAGATTCGGGCCGAAACCGGTGCGCTTGATCGACTTCAAGAACTGCTTGGGAATGATCTGGTCGGTGTCGACGTTGGCACGATCCAGAGGCGCGACAAGACCAGTGTGCTGGGTAAAAGCTTTCATGCTGCGCTCCTTTTAGATCAATTCACGAACGTCGATGAAACGACCGTTCACCGCCGCCGCAGCGGCCATGGCCGGGCTCACGAGGTGGGTACGGCCACCGGCCCCCTGACGGCCTTCGAAGTTACGGTTGGAAGTCGAGGCGCAATGCTCGCCGGACTCCAAACGGTCCGGGTTCATCGCCAGGCACATCGAGCAACCCGGCTCACGCCATTCGAAACCGGCTTCGAGGAAAATCTTGTCCAAACCTTCGGCTTCCGCCTGCGCCTTCACCAGACCCGAGCCCGGTACGACGATTGCCTGCTTGATCGTCGAAGCGACTTTGCGACCCTTGGCGATCACGGCCGCAGCGCGCAGGTCTTCGATACGCGAGTTGGTGCAGGAACCGATGAACACGCGATCCAGCTGAATGTCGGTGATCGCCTGATTGGCAGTCAAACCCATGTATTTCAAGGCGCGGACAATCGAATCGCGCTTGACCAGATCCATCTCTTTCGCCGGATCCGGCACGTTCTGATCAACGGCCAGGACCATTTCCGGGGAGGTGCCCCAGCTGACTTGCGGCTTGATCTGCGCAGCGTCGAGTTCAACCACGGTGTCGAACTTGGCGTCGGCGTCGGACACCAGATCTTTCCAGGCTTCAACCGCCTGATCCCACTGCGCGCCTTTCGGTGCGAACGGACGGCCCTTGACGTACTCGACAGTCTTTTCGTCCGCAGCCACCAGACCTACACGGGCGCCGGCTTCGATGGACATGTTGCAGATGGTCATACGGCCTTCGACGGACAGATCGCGAATCGCGCTGCCGGCGAATTCGATGGCATGGCCGTTACCGCCGGCGGTACCGATCTTGCCGATTACCGCGAGGACGATGTCCTTGGCGGTCACGCCGAACGGCAATTGGCCTTCGACGCGCACCAGCATGTTGTTCATTTTCTTCGCGACCAGGCACTGGGTGGCGAGCACGTGCTCGACCTCGGAAGTGCCGATCCCGTGCGCCAAGGCACCGAAAGCGCCGTGGGTCGAGGTGTGCGAGTCGCCGCAGACCACGGTCATGCCCGGCAAGGTTGCGCCCTGCTCCGGGCTGATCACGTGGACGATGCCCTGACGGATGTCGTTCATCTTGAACTCGACAATGCCGTACTCATCACAGTTGTCATCGAGGGTCTGAACCTGCAAACGCGAGACCTGGTCGGCAATCGCTTCGATGCCGCCCTTGCGCTCGGGCGTGGTCGGTACGTTGTGGTCCGGGGTCGCGATGTTGGCATCGATGCGCCAAGGCTTGCGCCCGGCCAGACGCAGGCCTTCGAAGGCTTGCGGCGAGGTCACTTCGTGGATGATGTGACGATCGATGTAGATCAGCGCCGAGCCATCGTCGCGCTGTTTGACCAAATGCGAATCCCAGAGCTTGTCGTAGAGCGTTTTGCCGGCCATCAGACGGTTCCTCATCAGCTTGTTTCTATGCCTTGGGCTTATCAATAACCCTTTGGCTTGTGAGGCCGATCCTATGGCGTTACATTAAATAACTCAAATTCATATTTTTTATGCTTTGGATAACCAACTGGAATACGAACCATGGATCTGGCCAACCTCAATGCTTTTATTGCTATCGCCGAGACCGGCAGCTTCTCCGGCGCCGGGGAACGCCTGCATCTGACGCAGCCGGCGATCAGCAAACGCATCGCCGGACTGGAGCAACAACTGAAGGTGCGGTTGTTCGATCGACTGGGTCGTGAAGTCGGTCTGACCGAGGCCGGCCGCGCCCTGCTGCCCCGGGCGTACCAGATTCTCAACGTGCTGGACGACACCCGCCGCGCCCTGACCAACCTGACTGGCGAAGTCAGCGGCCGGCTGACCCTGGCCACCAGTCACCACATCGGCCTGCACCGTTTGCCGCCGCTATTGAGGGAATTCACCCGCCGCTACCCACAAGTGGCGCTGGATATTCAGTTTCTCGATTCGGAAGTGGCCTACGAGGAAATTCTCCATGGCCGCGCTGAACTGGCAGTCATCACTCTGGCGCCAGAGCCACACACGCTGGTCAAAGCCACGCCGGTGTGGGACGACCCGCTGGATTTCGTGGTGGCGCCGGAGCATTCGCTGATCAGCAACGGCGCGGTGAGTCTGGCGGATATTGCCGGTCATCCGGCGGTTTTTCCCGGAGGCAACACCTTTACTCATCATATTGTCCAACGTTTGTTCGAAGCCCAAGGGCTGACGCCGAACATCGCCATGAGCACCAACTACCTGGAAACCATCAAGATGATGGTCTCCATCGGTCTGGCCTGGAGTGTTCTGCCACGCACCATGCTTGATGAACAGGTCGCGCGCATACCTTTGCCGGGCATACAGCTCAGTCGCCAGCTAGGCTATATCGTGCACACCGAACGGACGCTGTCGAATGCAGCAAGGGCCTTCATGGCTTTGCTGGATGCGCAAATCGATCTGCCAGGGACTCCGGGCTAACTTGTGCTACTCCTACAGAGCCGCTGTCCCTGTGCCTAACGCCACCATCAGCTCAAGGCCCGTTAACAATGCCGAAATCTGTTGACCGAATTCCGCCGATGCCGCGTATTCAGGCCATTGATCCGCGACGTTCCGAGCAGAGCTGGGAGAGTGCGCCGCAATTGCTCGCCGCGCTCAACGGCGCCCGGCTCGGTGCCTGGTATTGGGACATCGAGCGCGGGCAGATCAGTTGGTCACGGGGCACCCAGGCGCTGTTCGGCTTCGATCCACGGCAACCGCTGCCGCAGGATCTGGAATACCTCGACCTGTTGCCGCCCGAGGACCGCGCGAAAACCGTCAGGGCATTCCACGCGGTGATTGCCGGAGCACCGCTGGAACAGGCGATGCACCACCGCATCCGCTGGCCCGATGGCAGTCTGCACTGGCTGGAAATCAGCGGCAGTCTGCTACCGGACAAACAGGGGCGTCCTCGAATGATCGGGGTGATTCGCGAAATCACCCACCAGCGCCAACGCGAGCAGGCCCTGAGCAGCTCGGAGAAACGTTTCGCCACACTCTTTCACCTGTGCCCGAACATGGTGCTGCTGACGCGCCAGGAAGACGGTCTGATCACCGAGGCCAACCAATATTTCGAAAGCCTGTTCGGTTGGCCGGTACAGAGCGCCATTGGCCGCACCACCCTGGAGCTGGGCCTGTGGGTGCACCCGGAGCAACGCGCAGAACTGGTGAAAAGGACCAAGGCCAAGGGCGAACTGATCAGCATGGAAGTGCAGTTCCGTGCCAGCAACGGGCAGATTCATGACGGCATCCTCAGCGCGCAGAAGGTCGAACTCGAGGGCCAGCCGTATCTGCTCAGCACGTTTCTCGACACCACCGAACGCAAAGCCGCCGAACATGCCTTGAAAGACAGCCAGGAACGCCTCGATCTGGCGCTGGACTCGGCGCAGCTCGGCACCTGGGACTGGCACATCCCCAGCGGCATGCTCTATGGCTCGGCACGGGCCGCGCAACTGCACGGGCTGGAGCCGATCCCGTTTCACGAGTCATTCGAAGAGTTCTTTGAAGGCGTGCCCGGCGAAGAACGCGACAGCATGCGCGACGCCTACCGCAGCCTGCGCGAAGGCCCGGCGGGCAATTATCAGCTGACCTACCGCGTGCAATTGCCGGATGGCAGCTCACGCTATCTGGAAAGCCGCGCCCGCCTCTATCGCGACGAGAACGGCGCGCCGCTGCGCATGGCCGGGACCTTGCTGGACATCACTGATCAGGTCGAGCGCGAGCAACGTCTGGTGGCCTCGGAAGAGAAATTCGCCACGTTGTTCCAGGTCAGCCCCGATCCGATCTGCGTCACGCGGCAGGACAGCGGCGAGTTCATCGAAATCAATAACAGCTTCACCCAGACCTTCGGCTGGAGCGCCGCCGACGTGATCGGCCGCACCGCCGAAGACATCGGCCTGTGGGACGCCTCGGCGAAAAGCCTGCAACGCATCGAGCGGGTGATCCGCGAACAGGGCCTGAGCAATGTCGCGATCATCGTCCAGCACAAGGACGGCCAGTCACTGACCTGTGTGATTTCCAGCCGACAGATCAGCGTTGGCAATCAGCCGTGCATCGTCACCACTTTGCGCGACATCACCCAGCAGCAGCGCTCCGAAGCCGCACTCAAGGCCAGCGAAGAGAAATTCGCCAAAGCGTTTCACTCCAGCCCCGATGCGATCACCATCACCGAGCGCGACACCGGGCGTTATCTTGAGGTCAACGACGGTTTCTGCCGCCTCACCGGCTATCGCGCGGAAGAAGTGGTGGGCAAAACCGTGTACCAGATCGGCATCTGGGCCGAAGAGAAGCAACGCTCGGCGCTGTTTGCCGAATTGCAGATCAAAGGCCGCGTGCATCATCAGGAAATGCTCGGGCGCAACAAGCGCGGCGAAATGCTGACCGTGGAAGTGTCGATCGAACCGATCACCCTCAACGAAACCGCATGCCTGCTGCTGACCGCCCGCGACGTCAGCCTGCTGAAAAATGCTGAAGCGCAGATCCGTCACCTGGCCTATCACGACCCGCTGACCAATCTGCCCAACCGCGCCCTGCTGATGGATCGCCTGAGCCAGCAGATCGCCCTGCTCAAGCGCCACAATCTGCGCGGCGCGCTACTGTTCCTCGATCTTGACCACTTCAAGCACATCAACGACTCGCTCGGCCACCCGGTCGGCGACACGGTGCTGAAAATCGTCACTGCGCGGCTTGAAGCCAGCGTGCGCATGGAAGACACGGTGGCACGTCTCGGCGGCGATGAATTCGTGGTGCTGCTCAGCGGTCTGGAAGGCACGCGCAACGAGGTCAGCGCACAAGTGCGGGAACTGGCCGACACCATTCGCGAACTGCTGTCGGAGCCGATGTTCCTCGACGGCCAGCGCCTGCAAGTGACGCCGAGTATCGGCGTGGCACTGATTCCCGATCACGGCTCGACCCCGACCGATCTGCTCAAGCGCGCAGACATCGCCCTGTACCGGGCCAAGGACTCCGGGCGCAACACCACGCAGATGTACCACAACACCATGCAGAAGGCGGCCAGCGAACGGCTGCGCATGGAGACCGATCTGCGTCTGGCGCTGTCCCGTGGCGAATTCAACGTGCACTACCAGCCGCAGGTCGATGCGCGGGACAACCGCATCATTGGCGCCGAAGCCCTCGTGCGCTGGAATCATCCGGAACTCGGCGCGCAATCGCCCACCGAATTCATCAAGGTGCTGGAAGACAGCGGTCTGATTTTGGAAGTCGGCACCTGGATCCTCGACGAGGCCTGCGAAGCGTTCAAACAGCTGATTGCCTTGAAACTGGTTGACCCGTTCAACTTCAGCCTGTGCGTGAACATCAGCCCACGACAATTCCGCCAGAACGATTTCGTCGAACGCATCGAACACAGCATGAGCAGCCACGGCCTGCCCTGCTCGCTGCTGAAACTGGAGATCACCGAAGGCATCGTCATCCAGAACCTGGAAGACACCATCAGCAAAATGCGCCGCCTGAAAAAACTCGGCGTGAGCTTCGCCATGGACGATTTCGGCACCGGCTATTCATCGCTGACCTACCTCAAACGCCTGCCGGTGGACACCCTGAAAATCGACCAGTCATTCATCCGCGACGCGACCACCGACCCCAACGACGCCGAGATCATCCGCGCCATCGTCGCCATGGCCCGCAGCCTGGAACTGGAGGTGATTGCCGAAGGTGTCGAGACGCCGGAGCAACTGGCGTTCCTGCAGGGGCTGGGTTGCCATTTGTATCAGGGCTATCTGCACAGTCGGCCGGTGGCGTTGGAGGCGTTGAAAAAGATGCTGTCAGGAGGTGGGCAGCTTGCAACAGATCAGTAATTGTCAGGATTTGCGACAACCTGTAGGGTCGCGGTTTTTGCGCTGTTTCGAGATCGATCATGCAGGATGCAACCCTTCCCCGCCCAGCCCTGCTGGGCATTGACCTTGGCACCACCAACAGCCTGATCGCCGTCTGGCAGGATGGTCAGGCCCGATTGATTCCCAACGCCCTCGGCGAGGTACTTACCCCGTCAGTGGTCAGCCTCGATGAAGATGACACGATTCTGGTGGGCAAAGCCGCTCGCGCTCGCCTGACCACGCATCCCGACCGCACAGCCGCTGCCTTCAAGCGTTTCATGGGTAGCGACAAGCGGATCGAACTCGGAAGTCGCCACTTCAGCCCGGAAGAATTGTCGGCGCTGGTGCTCGGCTCGCTCAAACAGGACGCCGAATTCTTTCTCGGCCACCAGGTATCGGAAGCGGTAATTTCGGTGCCGGCGTATTTCAGTGACGAGCAACGCAAGCGCACCCTGTTCGCCGCCGAACTGGCCGGCCTCACCGTCACGCGCCTGATCAACGAACCGACCGCTGCCGCCATGGCCTACGGGCTGCACGAGCAAAAGTTCGAGCGCACGCTGATCTTTGATCTGGGTGGCGGCACGTTCGACGTGACGGTGCTGGAATACGCACTGCCGCTGATCGAAGTGCATGCCTCCACCGGCGATAACTTTCTCGGTGGTGAGGACTTTACCGCCGCGCTGATGCAGGCCTGCCTGAAAAACTGGCAACTGACCCCTTCAATGATTGATGCTCAAGGCATGGCCAGCCTTGGCGACGCGCTGGAGCAGCTCAAGTGCAAACTCGGCGAAGGCACCCAGTCATTGAGCTGGCGCCATGCCGACCGATCATTTGAATGGTCGCTGGACGAAGCCGCCGCCGTGAAGATCTGGGAGCCACTGCTCGCCCGCCTGCGCGCACCGATCGAACAGGCGCTGCGCGATGCGCGCCTGAAACCACGGGATCTCGACAGTCTGGTGCTGGTCGGTGGCGCCACTCGGATGCCGGCGGTGCAGCAGATGGTCGCCACGCTGTTCGGACGCTTGCCGTATCGGCATCTCGACCCCGACACCATCGTTGCACTCGGCGCGGCCACGCAAGCCGCCTGCAAGGCGCGTGATGGTGCGGTGGAAGAGTTGATCCTGACCGATGTCTGCCCTTACACGCTGGGTATTGCGACCATGCGCGGCAACGGTATCGACGGTGCTTTTTCGCCGATCATCGAACGTAACACCATCATCCCGACGTCACGGGTGGAGCGCTATCACACGACCTATCCCGGTCAGGCACAGATCCGCATTGCGGTCTATCAGGGCGAACGGCCGTGGGTACGCGACAACATCCTGATTGAGGCTTTCGATGTCGACTTGACGCCCTACGATCACATTCAGGAACTGGATGTGCGCTTCAGTTACGACATCAATGGGTTGCTCGAAGTCGACGTCACGCTGCTCGAGAGCGGTGATCGCCACAGCCACAGCATTGACCGCAGCCCCACGGGGCTGGATGAACAGGCGCGAAGGGAAAGTCATAACCGCCTGTCCACACTGAAGGTCCATCCACGTGATGCATTACCCAACCGCACATTGCTGGCCCGCCTGGAAAGAGCATGGATGCAGAGCCTCGGCACACAACGCGAACGCATTGCCGAATGGCTGCACAGCTTCACCACGATCCTCGGTGGTCAGCAACCATCAGAGATCGCAAACCATCGCTCAGAGCTCAACAAGGCGCTTGATCAACTGCGCCTCTAGCCGTTGAGCAGGCGTAATGCGGCCTGCAGGCCGCCGGACAGCATGGCGCTACCACCGCTGTCCGGCGGCACGCCATAGCGGTTGGGTAATTTGTCTCCCGGAAAACCGAACAGCACCAACGGCAGAAATGGCAGGACCGGTGACAGCGCCATGAATATCAGCAATGTGGGTATGCCCCGGCCCATGTCGTGCAACCGGCGCAGAATGGCGCCGAGCAACAGCAGAACACCGAGTAACAGGATCAGAATGCCAGAGGCCGTGGTACCACTGATCAGACCTGCCACCGGTGTAACCACCACAACTCCCAGAACCTGAGCAATAAAAGCCTTGCGCCCCAACCGCGATCCCAGGCGCCAGATCGCACCCGCCGGTACCGGCTGAATATTACTATTGGCCAGCAGTAACCGTTCCGACCAGGACAGCAAGGCACACAATGCCAGCCGTAACCCGATACTGTTCTGCACGTCATCCTTGCCCTGTTGCAATTGGCGCAGTACGCGCGTTTTCGGCACACCGGCAGCGCCATAACGAATCAGCCCCTTGAGTGCATCCAGTGCCTCATACGCCAGCAGTTTGTCGACACCAAAATCCGTCAACACCTTGCGCGGCGGCCACACCGGCTCGCCCTTGATCAAGCCGTCGCGAAAACCTTCGAACCAGTCGTCCTCACAACTGACCGCCGCGATCGACTGCAACAAGGCACGATGCTGTTCGGCGCCCAGGCTCGGGTCGTGATAGAGCACGCCCCAGAACATCAACAAACCCAGCAGATCGTCACCGCAGGCTTCCCGGTCGCTTTCAACGCAGGTGTAAAGCAAGATATTGGCAGGCAATCTGGCGCTGTCGAGAGCCTGTTGTACGCTGAATAATTGCTGCACCAACAAACCATGAACCGGATCATCGCCTTGCAGCCATCCCAGTAAACCACCGCAACTGCCTTGCTCACGCCGCAAGCGCTGCAACAGTGGCTGCAACCGAGCCAAAGGATGAGCAGGATTGAATGCCAGGCGCTCCAGGCACTGTGCATCAATCAACTGCAGCCAACGCTCGGGCTGCTCCAGCAACGCTAGTAAAAACAGAGTCTGGGCGTTCCACTCCCATGTGGCCTGCCCCAAGCCAACCGGCGGCAATTCAATACCGCGACGGCTCAACTGCAGCAGCAAATCAAGTTCGGACAAGTCGCAGTCGTCTTTGACAGCGCTCAGCCTGAACGCTTCGGCCATTCGCTCCAGCGCTGCGTCGCTGTAGGGCCGCAAGCGTCGCAGCCACAAACGACAGACTTTGTGCGGCTCGCCTTTTGTCAGCACCTCGGGCAAATACCGCGAATTCGAGTCCGCCTCGCAGAAAGCGTCCATGGCCTGCGCAATCGGGGCACTGCTCAACCAGCGCAGATGCTGCCCGGCCTGATATTTGAAACCGCTCAGCACCAGGCTTTCGAGCGCATCGACCGGCAGCGGCGCACCCAGAATCTGCTGCAGCAACGCCGAATCCCCTCGATGCAGCGCCCAGGCATGGCGGTACAGATGCAGCAATCGGCTATCGGCATTTTCGCCCAAGAGCTGTGCTAACAATGGGAGTTCATCGCCCGTCATGCGCCAGTCGACAAAGCTCTGCGCCAGACTATCAAGCTGCAACCGCCCGACATCCAGCCAACGATTCAGCGTCTCGGGCCGTTGTGACGGACTGCCATATACCTGGTATTCATCCCCGAGATCCTCTGACCAGTCAGCGCAGTCCTGCAGACGATCGAATGCCTGAATCAGCAGCGGTAGAAAGGTTGGCTGCCGCGTGGCGCACAATTCCAGCAGACGGCTTTCAGCCATCGGATGACGATGTTCGTTCCACAACCGGATCCAGCAAGGCAATGCCTGATCGTCCCGGCCCAACAAGCTGTTCTGACACGCCAACAGATACAGCCAGTCCACATCATCCGGTGCTGCAAGTTGCTGCTCGACACAGCACTGCAAAAATGTCGACGCACCGATTCCCGCTTGAGTGAACTGCACCAGCAAGCGCTTGATGAACGCAGCATCATCCGGCAACGGCAGGCACGTGTGCTGACTGGCGAAGTCGACGAACTCATGGAGGGGGCGCTGGGAGAAGATGAAGTCGAGGCTACGGGCGTACCACAGCGATTCAGTCTGCGCCGCCTCTGACCAGGCGCTCATCAGATCCGTGTCGAATGGGTCGGGCGTATCGATTCGCTGCAGAAAGGCTTCCACCCGGTGTGCGTCATCGAATTCCAGATCCAGCAACTGTTGATCCCAAGCCATGCGCTTGGCTAACAAGTTAGCGCAACGGTAGGACAACGGACCGGCGCCGACCATTCGGTGATAGAGCCCCCAGCTGAGTTCATCAAGTACATCCAGCGACAGCTCATCCAGTGTCTGGACAAATGTCTGCCATGCCGCGAAATTGAACCGGCGCGCTGGATCATCAAGCAGCTCGCAGAAATTCACGAACGCCTGAGGGATCGCGACGATCTCCTGCTCTGCCTCTTCGGACTGTTCTTCGGACTCGTCCTCCTCTTCTTCACGCGCCAGACGCATCGCGTTTTCGTAGGCCATGCGCAGCGCCTGAAAGCCTTCCGGATCGGTCTCCGGGTGATGCGACGGCAGGCGTGCGCGGTAGGCATTGCGAATCAAGGTTTCATCAGTCGTAGGCTCGATGCCCAGTCGGATCCAGCAACTCATGACCAGTCGAACTCCTTGAGCGATGCCGGCCGTGGCGGAAGATCAATTTCCATGTCCCAAGGCAAATCGGCCAGAAAGTGCGGAATGTTCTGCGCAAGACCACGGACAATCCGCAGGTTATGGGCGCTGTTACCCTGTCGGTCCAGCTCGCAAGCCAGCTCGTCATCGCTGGTGCTCAGACAACACCAAAAGGTCCGGCCCACCACAAAACCATTGAAATAAGCCATCCAGCTGCCGTAGTGAAATTGCGCCCTGATGGCCAAGCGACTGTGCAGCCAGTTGCTCTCGACCAGATCGATCCACTGATTGCGTACCGCACAACGCAGGAGAAAACCCATCCGCCCGTAATCCCAGGACAAAATCCCCCCGGGGCCGCAACTGCCGAACGTGCGGCTGGCGAATTCATGCAGGACACGCTCGCGGGGGCTCAATTCTTCGAGCAACGCCTGCCATTGACTCGGCAGACAACGCTGCCAAGCCAGATAGGCCCCACTGAGATGCTTGGCATGGCCGTCATCGGTCATCCATTCGAGCATGTCGAACAATTGCCGCCGATCATCGATCCCCCAGCTGTCTTTCAGATCGATGTAATGGTCATCGCAGAACGCGGGGTCGTCGTACCCAGCACCGGTATTGAGCGCAGCCATTGGTGCAGAAAGGGCGCACAGCCAGCGCTGTTGAATCTCGTCCATGAAAAAAGGCTCCAGGCCGACCGCCAAGGAGTGGGGCCGGCAAAACTGCGGCGGATTGTAGAGAAACCGCTGTCAGGGGCAAAGTCGAACAGCGCTTTTCTTGCGCCCACAAAAAAGGCCCCGACGGATCGGGGCCTTCATTCAGCGGCTCAGCGCCTGTTCAGGCATTTTGTATCTGCACGTGAATCAATGTTGCAGAGCCGGCTTTTGCGCCCCGCTGATCGGGATGCGCTTGGCCTTCGCTTCTTCCGGGATCACCCGCAACAGGTCGATGCTCAGCAGACCGTTGCTCAGATCGGCGGCCTTGATCTCGATGTGATCGGCCAGGCGGAAGGACAGCTTGAAAGCACGCTGGGCAATGCCTTGATGCAGGAAGGTCACGCCTTCGTTGGCATCACGCTTGCCGCCACTGATGGTCAGCACACCCTTCTCGACTTGCAGCTCCAGGTCTTCTTCCTGGAAACCGGCTGCCGCTACGACGATGCGGTATTGATCGTCACCGTGTTTTTCCACGTTGTAGGGTGGGTAGGTGCTGCCTGGCTCGTTGCGCAGCGCGGTTTCGAACAGATCGTTGAAACGGTCGAAACCAACCGAGGAACGGAACAGTGGTGCCAGGGAAAATGCAGTACTCATGGTTCAAATCTCCTGAAAACAATCAGCAAGGTTTTTTGACTCCGCGACCCGAATTCGGCATCGCGTACCCCTTAGATAGGGACCGCCAAAATGATTTCAAGAGATTATTTGAAGATTTTTTTCAGGCCGCTTCGGCGACGGGCAAACCGAGCAAACGCGAGACTTGATCCGGTTCTGTCTCACGACGCAGCACGGTAAACAGCTCGGTGGCCTCGGGATAATTGCGCGTCAGCATCGCCAGCCATTGCTTCAAGCGACCCGGCGATTGGCGTGCAGTCATCTGCGCCTTGGCTTGCAGCCAGAAGTCCTGAATCAGCGGCAGCAACTCGGCCCAGCTCATCTCGACCACTTCTTCACCGGCGCGCGCGGCAGCGATCTGCCGGGCCAGATCCGGGCGTGATACCAGACCGCGACCGAGCATGATGTCTTCGACGCCACTGATCTCGCGGCAGCGGCGCCAGTCCTCGACGCTCCAGATATCACCGTTGGCGAACACCGGCACCTTGACCACGTCCTGCACCCGCGGAAGCCACTCCCAATGCGCCGGCGGCTTGTAGCCATCGACCTTGGTCCGGGCGTGAACCACGATGTGCTCGGCGCCGCCCTCGGCCAGCGCAGTCGCGCAGACCAGCGAGCCGTCCGGGCTGTCGAAGCCCAGGCGCATCTTCGCGGTGACCGGGATATGTGCCGGCACGGCGCGACGCACGTGTTCGACGATGCTGTTGAGCAGTTCCGGCTCCTTGAGCAGCACTGCCCCGCCCCGGGATTTGTTGACGGTCTTGGCCGGGCAGCCGAAGTTCAGGTCGATGACTTCCGAACCGAGCTCGCAGGCCAGCGCCGCGTTTTCCGCCAGGCACACCGGATCGGAACCCAACAATTGCACGCGCAGCGGCACGCCGGAACGGGTACGGGCGCCGTTGAGCAGCTCCGGGCCGAACTTGTGGAAGTAGGCCGGGGTAAGCAACTGATCGTTGATCCGAATGAATTCGGTCACGCACCAGTCGATGCCGCCAACGCGGGTCAGCACGTCGCGCAGGATGTCGTCGACCAGCCCCTCCATGGGCGCCAGGGCAATTTGCATGGGGAAAACACTACTCAGGAAGAAAAAACGTGCGGCAGTTTACTGGATATCGCGCAAATCCGCAGAACAACACTCTTTCCTGTGGGAGCGAGCTTGCTCGCGAAAGCGGTGTATCAGTTGATGCAACCGTCACTGGCCCACCGCTTTCGCGAGCAAGCTCGCTCCCACATTAGAGCTGCACTGTTTCTGGACGTTGGATCGCCGGGCCATAACCCTCGATGAATTCCGCCGGCATGCGCTTGGGCTTGCCGGTAGACAGTTCGATGCAGACGAACGTGGTTTGGGCGCGCAGCAGGGTGGCGTTGTCGCTGGGGCGGATCAGCTGGAAGTGGCGGGTCATTTTCAGGCGCTGATCCCAATCGACGATCCAGGTCGCCAGTTGCAGCTCGTCGCCTTCGTAGGCCGCCGCCAGGTAATCGATTTCGTGGCGCACCACGGCCATCGCCCGGTCCAGGCGCCGGTACTCGACCAGATCCAGCCCCAGCCGCTGCGAGTGGCGCCAGGCGCAGCGTTCGAGCCAGGTCACGTACACCGCGTTGTTCGCGTGGCCCAGCCCGTCGATGTCCTCGGCGCCTACTTGCAGATCAATGGTGAACGGCGTTGCCCGATCCCAGCCCATGCCCCACTCCCGGTCAGATTATTCAACCGGGGCAGTGTAACGGATGTCAGGCCGATTGCCGCGCCTGAAGGCTGCGCCCCGCCAACAGTGATAACACCCCATCAACCACCCGAGGGTCGGCCAGCACCCGCTGGTGGCCGCCGCTTTCCAGGCGCAGCAGACGACTGTCGAACCATGATTCGTGGATCAGTTGAGATTCCTTGACCGAGACGAAGGTGTCGTCCTCGGCATGCACGATCAGGCCCGGCATATCCAGTTGATAGTGCGCGACATCGAGGGTCGCGGCACGCATGCCGACGTCCTGCTCGACCTGGCGGATGAACGCCGAGCGCGCCCGCGGTGGCATGCCGACATAGCGGGCAAAACCGCGCAGCACGCCGAGGATCCGCGCGGGAGCTGCGATGCTGACGAGGGTTTCGGTGCGCAGGCCCAGTTGCACGGCAAGCATGGCGCTGGCGCCGCCCATCGAGTGGCCGATGACGGCCTGAAGAGGTGGCAGTTCCGCAGCGGCTTCGAGCATGGCGCGGGCGAACAGCACGACATTGGCCTCGCGCCCCGGTGAGCGGCCGTGGGCCGGGCCGTCCAGCGCGACAACGGTGTAACCGGCCTCGACCAGCGCGGTGATCAACGCCGCAAACTGCGTGGGTCGCCCTTCCCAGCCGTGCATCAACAGCACCGCCGGTCCCTGGCCCCAGCGCAGCGCCGACAGGCCGAAACGCAGCGTGATGCGTTCGGCGCTCGCCAGCAGCGGCAGCTCCCAATCGCGCAGCGGCAGCGAACGTGGCGTCATGAACGCCTGACGCATTTTGCTTGCTACCCGTTGCGGTGCAATCCAGCCCAAGGTGCCATTAACGCCACGAACCCACTTCAACGTGTTCATCGCTCTCTCCTCAGGCGTGTTGCCTTCAGGTCAACGCACCGCCGACTTGGCAGCGCGCAGCAATCGATCGGATAAATCGCCCGGGCCCAGCGCGCGTGCCAACGCCAGACCACCCACCATCAACGCCACATCGGCCAGCGCTTTGTCGGTGTCCTCGGGGCTGGACGCCAACTGCGCAATCATCAGTTCCAGGTGTTCGTTCAGCGCGATGCGAAACGACTCCGGCAAACGTCCCAGCTCGCCGATCGAGGCCGGAATCGGACACGCGGCGTCGCTGGAATCCCGATGCTTGCGCGACAGGTAGAACGCAGCGACCAAGGCGCGACGCTCTTCGCCGGTCAGCTCGGAGTCCATGTCGGCAATCAAGTCGCGTCGACGTCCCAGCAATTGTTTGAACGCCTCGAGCATCATGGCGTCCTTGCTTTCGAAGTGCGCGTAGAAACCTCCGACGGTCAGGCCGGCGGCGCCCATCACTTCGCCCACGCTGGGATCTGCCGGGCCGCGCTGGATCAGTGCGGCGCTGGCAGCCTTGAGGATGCGTTCGCGGGTTTGAGCTTTTTTATCGTTCATCGTTGCCTCCGAATATTACGACTAGAATATTATTCGCATAATAATATTCTGCAAGTCGAGGATATGACCGCTGGTCTGAAGCACAGTGTAAGGAAAAAGGAGATTTGGCCAAATGCCAGACAAACAAAAGGGCCATTCAATAATTGAATGACCCTTATAAATCCCGCAGAGCGGGTAATCGTGGCGTCCCCTAGGGGACTCGAACCCCTGTTACCGCCGTGAAAGGGCGGTGTCCTAGGCCACTAGACGAAGGGGACACAAACCCTTCTATACAGCTGATCAGTGCTGAGATCTGATCTGATTCAAGGTCGGTGTGGCCAGACCTTGAACTGTAAAATTGGTGGAGCTAAGCGGGATCGAACCGCTGACCTCCTGCATGCCATGCAGGCGCTCTCCCAGCTGAGCTATAGCCCCGGATTTTTCGCCTCGCGGCGGAGTGACATCTTGCAACATCACTTCTGTAAAACTGGCGTCCCCTAGGGGACTCGAACCCCTGTTACCGCCGTGAAAGGGCGGTGTCCTAGGCCACTAGACGAAGGGGACGCAAACCCTTCTATACAACTGATCAACGCTGAGTGTTGATCGCTTCGGAGCCGGTGTGGCCAGGCTTCGAAGTGTAAATTGGTGGAGCTAGACGGGATCGAACCGTCGACCTCTTGCATGCCATGCAAGCGCTCTCCCAGCTGAGCTATAGCCCCTCATCGTTGATGTCATCGCTGAGGACGGGGCGAATCTTAAGGGCGTATCGAAAGCCTGTCAAACTTATTTTTGAAAAATTTCAAAGTTTTTTGTCGGCATAACAATCACTTACCGCCCTCCCCCCGAAAATCCGGGGGAAAAACGCCGAAGGCCGGAATCAAACGATCCCGGCCTTCGGTGGTTACTGCAGAGTCAGACGTGCTCAGGCAATCGCGCCTAGCAGCTTTTCCCACTCTTTGTTTTCTTTCTTCGACACACCGCCCAGCAGGTCGATCGCCTGGCGCAGACGGAAACGGGTCAGGTCCGGGCCGAGGATTTCCATTGCATCGAGCACCGACACCGAACTGGCCTGCCCGGTGATGGCGGCAAACATCAGCGGCATCGCGTCACGCAATTTCAGCTCGAGGGATTCGACCACTGCCTGAATCGTTGCAGTGATGTTGTCCTTCTCCCACTGCCGCAGGCTTTCCAGCTTCCACAGGATCAGTTGCATCAGCTGACGCACCTGATCGCCCGAGAGCTTTTTCGACTCGAACAGCTTGGCATCCGGATTCACGCCACCGGCAAAGAAGAAGCCGCCCAGCGGTGCAACCTGGCTGAAGGTTTCCACGCGACCCTGAACCAGCGGTGCGATCTTCATCATGTATTCGGAGTTGAACGCCCACTTCTGCACGCGTGCGGCGAACTCTTCCACCGGCAGGTCACGCAGCCACTGACCGTTGAGCCACGACAGTTTCTCGATGTCGAAGATCGGCCCGCCGAGCGACACGCGCTTGAGGTCGAAGTTGTCGACCATTTCCTGCAGCGAGAACTTCTCGCGCTCGTCCGGCATCGACCAGCCCATACGACCGAGGTAGTTGAGCATCGCTTCCGGCATGAAGCCCATGCGCTCGTAGAACGTCACCGAGGTCGGGTTCTTGCGCTTGGACAGCTTGCTCTTGTCCGGGTTACGCAGCAGCGGCATGTAGCACAGCTCCGGCTGTTCCCAGCCGAAGTATTCGTACAGCAGAATCAGTTTCGGCGCCGACGGCAGCCATTCTTCGCCGCGCAGCACGTGGGTGATACCCATCAGGTGGTCGTCGACCACGTTGGCGAGGAAGTACGTCGGCAGGCCGTCGGTCTTCATCAGCACTTGCATGTCCATGCGATCCCACGGGATCTCGACATCGCCGCGCAACATGTCCGGCACCACGCAGACGCCTTCGGTCGGCACTTTCATGCGGATCACGTGCGGTTCGCCAGCCGCCAGACGGGCCGCGACTTCTTCCTTCGACAGCAGCAACGCGCGGCCGTCGTAACGCGGGGTTTCGCCGCGCGCCATTTGCTCGGCGCGCATCTGGTCCAGTTCTTCAGCGGTGCAGAAGCACGGGAATGCGTGGCCCATGTCGACCAGTTGCTGGCAATACTTCTGATAGATATCGCCACGCTCGCTCTGCCGGTACGGGCCGTGCGGGCCGCCAACGTCCGGGCCTTCGCTCCAGTCGATCCCCAGCCAGCGCAGGGCGTCGAAGATCTGCTGCTCGGACTCGCGGGTCGAACGCAACTGGTCGGTGTCTTCGATGCGCAGGATGAACTCACCGCCATGCTGCTTGGCAAAGCAGTAGTTGAACAATGCGATGTAAGCGGTACCTACGTGGGGGTCCCCGGTAGGCGATGGCGCGATGCGAGTGCGGACGGTGGTCATGGCATGTCTCGAAAAGAATGAAAAGCAAAGAACAATCAAGCCGCGAATGGTAACAGGCGACACCCGCCCCGCTCCAGCGGACAGGGCATTTAAGCCAAGTTTGCGTCTGTAACGCCCATAGACCGTGGTGACGGGCCGAATATCAGCCATTGGCATTTACCGTTTATCGGCTGTATGCCAGATTCAGCCGCAGAGAACTTTCCTTACAATTCCTCGACTACAGTTTGCCTCATGCCTGCCCAACTCAAGCGTCGCCTGTTTATTTTCCTGCTGCTGGTTCTGTTGATTGCCGGGGGCTTCTTCGCCCATTGGTTTTTCAAGGGCCGGTTTTATGAAAGCACCGATAACGCCTATGTCCAGGGCGAGATCACCCGCGTTTCCAGCCAATTGAGCGCACGCATCGACGAAGTGCTGGTGCAGGACAACCAGCATGTGGAAAAAGGCCAGTTGCTGGTGCGCCTTGAACCCGCTGATTTCCGCCTGGCCGTCGATCGCGCCAACGCCGCCCTCGCCACCCGCGAAGCCGAGCGCTTGCAGGCACAGAGCAAGTTGACTCAGCAGGCCAGTCTGATCGCCTCCAGTGACGCACAAGTCGCCGCATCGCAGGCCACGCTGGGCCGCTCGCAGGTCGATTTGTCGCGCGCCGAAACCCTGCGCAAACCCGGTTACGTTTCCGAGGAGCGGGTGACCACCCTCTCCGCTGACGCCCATATCGCCCGCTCGCAAGTGGCCAAGGCCCAGGCCGATGCACAGAGCCAGCGCCAGCAGGTCAACGCACTGACTGCCGAGATCAAACGCCTCGACGCGCAGATCGCCAACGCCCGCGCCGATCTGGCGCAAGCCGAACTCAACCTGACCCGCAGCGAAATCCACGCGCCGATCAGCGGCCTGGTCGGCCAGCGTGCCGCACGCAATGGTCAGGTGGTGCAGGCTGGCGCGTATCTGCTGTCGATCGTCCCCGATGAAGACATCTGGGTGCAGGCCAACTTCAAGGAAACCCAGATCGGCCGCATGCTCCCCGGACAAAAAGCCGAGCTGACCTTCGACGCTTACAGTGACACGCCGATCGAAGCGCGGGTCGACAGCCTGTTCGCCGCCTCCGGTGCGCAGTTCAGCCTGCTGCCGCCGGACAACGCCACCGGCAACTTCACCAAAGTCGTGCAGCGAATTCCGGTGAAACTGACGTTCAAGGCCGACAACCCACTGCACGGCAAGATCCGCCCAGGCATGTCGGTCACCGCCACCGTGAATATCAAAGACGCCCCAGACAATGGCCGGTGATTCGCTGATCCGCCCGGTCGGCGAACCGACCCGGCGGGACTGGATCGCGGTGATGAGCGTGATGCTCGGCGCCTTCATGGCAGTGCTCGACATTCAGATCACCAACTCTTCGCTCAAGGACATCCAGGGCGCGCTGTCGGCGACGCTGGAAGAAGGCTCGTGGATTTCCACGTCCTATCTGGTCGCGGAAATCATCATGATCCCGCTGACCGCGTGGCTGGTGCAGCTGCTCTCGGCGCGACGCTTGGCGGTATGGGTGTCGCTGGGTTTCCTGGTGTCATCGCTGCTGTGCTCGATGGCCTGGAGCCTGGAGAGCATGATCGTCTTTCGCGCCATGCAGGGTTTCACCGGCGGCGCGCTGATTCCGCTGGCGTTCACCCTGACCCTGATCAAACTCCCCGAACACCACCGCGCCAAAGGCATGGCGATGTTCGCCATGACCGCGACCTTCGCCCCCTCCATCGGCCCGACACTGGGTGGCTGGCTCACGGAAAACTGGGGCTGGGAATACATTTTCTACATCAACATCCCGCCGGGGCTGATCATGATCGCCGGGCTGATGTACGGGCTGGAAAAGAAGGAAGCGCACTGGGAACTGCTGAAAAGCACCGACTACACCGGGATTCTCACGCTGGGTGTCGGCCTCGGTTGTCTGCAGGTTTTTCTTGAAGAGGGCCATCGCAAGGACTGGCTCGAATCGAACCTGATCGTGACCTTGGGCAGCATTGCCCTGCTGAGCCTGATCACCTTCGTCATCGTGCAGATTTCCAAACCCAATCCGCTGATCAACCTCGGCATTCTGCGCAATCGCAACTTCGGCCTGTCGAGCATTTCCAGCCTCGGCATGGGCGTCGGCTTGTATGGCTCGATTTATCTGCTGCCGCTGTACCTGGCGCAGATCCAGAACTACAACGCCCTGCAGATCGGCGAAGTGATCATGTGGATGGGCGTGCCGCAGCTGTTCCTGATTCCGCTGGTGCCGAAGCTGATGAAGTTCGTGTCGCCGAAGTGGCTGTGCACCCTTGGCTTTGGCTTGTTCGGGCTGGCGAGTTTTTCTTCGGGGGTGCTCAACCCGGATTTCGCCGGGCCGCAGTTCAATCAGATCCAGATCATCCGCGCGCTGGGTCAGCCGCTGATCATGGTCACCATTTCGCTGATCGCCACGGCGTACATCCTGCCGCAGGACGCGGGGTCGGCATCGAGTCTGTTCAACATCCTGCGCAACCTTGGCGGTGCGATCGGCATTGCCCTGCTCGCCACGCTTTTGGATGCGCGGACCAAGACCTACTTCGATTATCTGCGTGAGTCGATTGTGCCGACCAACCCGCAAGTGGCCGAACGCATGGCCTCAATGACCGACCGGTTTGGCAGCGACACCGCGGCGCTGGGCAAGATGAGCGAGATCGTGCATCAGCAGGCGCTGATCATGGCCTATAACGATGCGTTTCACTTCGTCGGGATTGCGCTGGGGATCAGCATGCTGGCGATTTTGTTGACCAAAAAATTGCCGGCGGGGTTGAAGGCTGGGGAAGCTCACTGATTTTTGTGGTGTCTGCACTGGCCTCTTCGCGAGCAAGCCCGCTCCCACAGGGGATTTGTGTAAGACACAGATCCAATGTGGGAGCGGGCTTGCTCGCGAAGAGGCCAGATCAGGCAACAGAGATCAAACAGCCAAAAGCCGCTCGCGAAGCTTGGCAATCTCATCGCGCATCTGCGCCGCCGCCTCAAACTCCAGATCCCGCGCCAGTTGATACATCTTCTCTTCCAGCGCCCGAATGCGCTTGGTGATTTCGCTCGGCGAGCGTAGTTCGGCTTCGTACTTGGCGCTTTCTTCGGCAGCCTTGGCCATGCCCTTGCGCTTCTTGCTGCGCGAGCCGGGCACGGTGGCGCCTTCCATGATGTCGGCGACGTCCTTGAACACACCCTTCGGGGTGATTCCGTTTTCCAGGTTGAAGGCGATCTGCTTATCGCGACGACGCTCGGTCTCGCCAATCGCTCGCTCCATCGAGCCAGTGATGCGATCGGCGTAGAGAATCGCCCGGCCATTGAGGTTCCGCGCCGCCCGGCCGATGGTCTGGATCAGCGAGCGCTCGGAACGCAGGAAGCCTTCCTTATCCGCGTCGAGAATCGCCACCAGCGACACTTCCGGCATGTCCAGACCTTCACGCAGCAGGTTGATCCCCACCAACACATCGAAGGTGCCCAGACGCAGGTCGCGAATGATCTCGACCCGCTCGACCGTGTCGATGTCCGAGTGCAGATAACGCACGCGCACACCGTGGTCGGCGAGGTAATCGGTGAGGTCTTCGGCCATGCGCTTGGTCAGCGTGGTGACCAGCACCCGCTCCTCGACCGCTACGCGTTTGGTGATTTCCGAGAGCAAATCGTCGACCTGGGTCAGCGCCGGACGCACCTCAACCTGCGGGTCGACCAGACCGGTCGGACGCACCACTTGCTCGACCACGCGCCCGGCATGCTCGGCCTCGTAGTTACCCGGGGTCGCCGAGACGAAAATGGTCTGCGGGCTCACCCCTTCCCACTCGTCAAAACGCATCGGCCGGTTGTCCAGTGCCGAAGGCAAGCGGAAGCCGTATTCGACCAGGGTTTCCTTACGCGAACGGTCACCCTTATACATCGCGCCGACTTGCGGCACGCTGACGTGGGATTCGTCGATCACCAGCAAGGCGTCGGCCGGCAGATAGTCATACAGCGTCGGCGGCGCGGCACCGGCCGGGCGCCCGGACAGGTAGCGCGAGTAGTTTTCGATGCCGTTGCAGTAACCCAGTTCGAGGATCATTTCCAGGTCGAAACGGGTGCGCTGCTCGAGGCGCTGGGCCTCGACCAGTTTGTTGTTGCTGCGCAGGTATTCGAGGCGCTCCTGCAACTCGACTTTGATGTGCTCGATGGCGTCGAGCAGGGTCTCGCGCGGCGTCACGTAGTGACTCTTCGGGTAAAACGTGAAGCGCGGCATCTTGCGGATGACTTCGCCGGTCAGCGGGTCGAACGCGGAAATGCTCTCGACCTCGTCATCGAACAGCTCGATGCGGATCGCTTCCAGATCGGACTCCGCCGGATAGATGTCGATCACATCGCCGCGCACCCGGAACGTCGCCCGGGCAAAATCCATGTCGTTGCGGGTGTATTGCAGATCGGCCAGACGCCGCAGCAAGGCGCGCTGATCGAGTTTGTCGCCGCGATCGACGTGCAGCACCATCTTCAAATAGGTTTCCGGGCTACCCAGACCGTAGATGCACGACACCGTGGTGACGATGATCGCGTCTTTGCGCTCGAGCAACGCCTTGGTCGCGGACAGGCGCATCTGCTCGATGTGGTCGTTGATCGACGCGTCCTTCTCGATGAAGGTGTCGGACGACGGCACATAGGCTTCGGGCTGGTAGTAGTCGTAGTAGGAAACGAAATACTCGACCGCGTTGTTCGGAAAGAACGCCTTGAACTCGCCATACAGTTGCGCGGCGAGGGTCTTGTTCGGCGCCAGCACCAGCGTCGGGCGCTGTACCTGCGAGATGACATTGGCGATGCTGAAGGTCTTGCCCGAGCCGGTCACACCGAGCAGCGTCTGGTGCGCCAGCCCGGCCTCGATGCCCTCCACCAATTGGCGGATGGCTTCAGGCTGATCGCCGGCGGGCTCGAAGCGGGTGACTAGCTGGAATTCGGACATACACACCTCTGGGATCGCGGCTCGCGCAGAAAACAGCCGAGCCGCCGGATGACCGCAAACGACCGTTGTCGCCCAAGGAAAAACGAAGATTGTGCTCAATGTGGAGCCGATTGCCTCGCCTTTCAAGGCAAACGTCCTACATCCGGTAAAGTCTCTGACAGAGTCAATCGACTAACGGTCAAGAAATAATCGGAAAAACTTGCTTGAAAAGCTGAATCGCCTGTCGCCATTGCTCAGTGATGGCCTCTATACTAGCTCCCCGTTTGTGCACCGCTCTAGTGCATTCGGCTGGAGCGCGACACGTCCCTCCACTCTCCATTCAGAGCCGCCGTAATAATGAGCCTGTTCTCCGCTGTCGAAATGGCACCCCGCGATCCAATCCTGGGCCTCAACGAAGCATTCAACGCCGATACCCGGACCACCAAGGTCAACCTGGGTGTAGGTGTTTACTGCAACGAAGAGGGGCGAATTCCCCTGCTGCGCGCGGTGATCGAAGCCGAAACCATTCGCGCTGCTCAGCACGCCTCCCGTGGCTACCTGCCGATCGACGGCATCGCGGCCTACGACCAGGCGGTGCAAAAGCTGCTGTTCGGTAACGACTCGCCGCTGATCGCTGCCGGTCGCATCGTCACCACTCAGGCTGTCGGCGGTACCGGCGCACTGAAAATCGGTGCCGACTTCCTCAAGCAACTGCTGCCGAACGCCGTCGTGGCGATCAGCGACCCGAGCTGGGAAAACCACCGCGCGCTGTTCGAAACCGCTGGCTTCCCGGTGCAGAACTACCGTTACTACGACGCTGCCACCCACGACGTGAACCGTGCCGGCATGCTCGACGACCTCAACGCCCTGCCGAACGGCTCGATCGTTGTGCTGCACGCCTGCTGCCACAACCCGACCGGCGTCGACCTGAGCCCGGCCGACTGGAAAAACGTTCTGGAAGCGGTCAAGGCCAAAGGTCACGTGCCGTTCCTCGACATGGCTTACCAGGGTTTCGGCGACGGCATCGACGAAGACGCGGCGGCTGTGCGCCTGTTCGCTGAATCGGGCCTGACTTTCTTCGTCTCGAGTTCGTTCTCCAAGTCGTTCTCGCTGTACGGCGAGCGCGTTGGCGCCCTGTCGATCGTCAGCGAGTCGAAAGAAGAAAGCGCGCGCGTGCTGTCGCAGGTCAAGCGTGTGATCCGCACCAACTACTCCAACCCGCCGACCCACGGTGCAAGCATCGTCGCCGCTGTGTTGAACAGCCCGGAACTGCGCGCCCAGTGGGAAGCGGAACTGGCAGAAATGCGTCTGCGCATTCGCGGCATGCGCGAGCAGATGGTTGCCCTGCTGGCCGAGAAAGCCCCGCAGCGTGACTTCAGCTTCGTCGGCCGTCAGCGCGGCATGTTCTCCTACTCCGGCCTGACCACCGAACAGGTGCACCGCCTGCGTAACGAGTTCGGCATCTACGCCCTGGACACCGGCCGCATCTGCGTCGCGGCACTGAACCAGAGCAACATCAAAGCGGTAACGGATGCGATCGTTCAGGTCATCTGATTTCGCCTGGCAATGAAAAACGGGAAGCCTTGGGGCTTCCCGTTTTTTATTTGTCCGAAGGAATGCAACATTCCCTCTAAACTGCACACAAATCTGAAGTGTGGGAGCGGGCTTGCTCGCGAAAGCGGTGTATCAGCCAAAGATCATGGCGACTGACTCGACGCTTTCGCGAGCAAGCCCGCTCCCACAGGTTTCGTATATATCCAGGAATTCTGTGAGAACCCAAATGAAAAACGACAACCTGCGCGCCGACCGAGACGATCTGGATGACTTCATCCCTCGCACCACGGCCAAGCGCGACAAGAGCCTGGTGCTGCAAGTCGCAGCGGGCGTGTTCCTTGGTGGCCTGGCCTTGTGGCTGGTGCAACTGGCCGCCACCGCGGCGTATGCCAAGCTGATGCTCGGCACCATCACTTTCGGCGGTTAAGCCAGTTCCGTCGCACGCTGACTGGCTGCATCGTCATAGGCGACGTACAGCGATTCGGCGATCTGGCTTTTGATTGCCTTGGTGCTTTCCAGGCCGAGCACGAAACCTTCGGCCTTGCCGCCGGCGCGGTTCAACTCCTCAGCGGTGCTGGCCTGGGTAATCGCGTCGAAGAGTTTCTCGGCGTGCGGGCCGACGCCTTTAGGCAGGCTGATTTGCGCGATGCTCATACGAACACCTCGCGTGAAAGAGAAATCAGAACGGTTTGAATCATGGCGCGTACCTTTTGGCGAATGGCCGGCAGCGCGTGTGACCACTTCCGGGCAGCCATGGTAGACCTGTGAGGCGGTTCTGGTAACCGCCAATCGCTGACAAAGCACCGTCCGTCCTGCTCAAACCAGAAATTTTCTATCCTGTGCTTGACTTCTCTTTTTGAATCAGTAACATACGCACCAATTCCGCAATAGCTCAGTTGGTAGAGCAAATGACTGTTAATCATTGGGTCCCTGGTTCGAGTCCAGGTTGTGGAGCCAAATAGCAAAGCCCCTGAATCGAAAGATTCAGGGGCTTTTTTGTGGGCGATGGAAAATCTGCTGCGAAACGAAAAGGGCCGATCTGTCTCACAACAGATCGGCCCTTTTCATGCATTCAGCGATCAGACGTGTTCGCTGCTCTTCACTTGGGGCTTTGGCGTACCGTGACCGTGATCATGATCGGCATCGACCTCGATCACCGGCACTTCCTTGCCATCGCAATCGTGCAGCTTGCCGTCGCTGAAGTAATCGCCTTCACGCAGCGCCGCCAGGTCGCGATAACGCAGGGTGCGCTCTTCCGCTGCGGCAAACACCGACTGCTGGTCCGAGTTGCCGGCAGTGAAGTGGTTGAAAGTCAGGTTCAGCACAATCGCCATGATCGCCGACGAGCTGATGCCCGAGTGGAAAATGGTCGCGAACCAGCTCGGGAAATGATCGTAGAAGTTCGGTGCGGCAATCGGGATCATTCCGAAGCCGATCGAGGTTGCGACGATGATCAGGTTGACGTTGTTGCGGTAATCGACCTTCGACAGGGTACGAATCCCGCTCGCCGCGACCGTCCCGAACAGCACGATACCGGCGCCGCCCAGCACTGACGTCGGCACCGCAGCGATCACCCGCCCCATGAACGGCAGCAGGCCGAGGATCACCAGGAAAACACCGCCGGTGGCCACGACATAACGGCTCTTGATTCCGGTCACCGCCACCAGCCCGACGTTCTGCGCGAAGGCGCTCTGGGTGAACGAACCGAAGATCGGCGCAAACATGCTCGACAGCATGTCCGCACGCAGACCGTTGCCCAGGCGCTTGGAGTCGACTTTGGTGCCGATGATCTCACCGACCGCCAGAATGTCCGCCGAGGTTTCCACCAGGGTCACCATGACCACGATGCACATCGACAGGATCGCGGCGAAGTGGAAAGTCGGCATGCCGAAGTGAAACGGCGTCGGAAAGCCGAACATCGGCCCTTGGGCGACACCGGAGAAATCCGCCATGCCGAGGAACACCGCGAGAATCGTGCCGATCACCATGGCCAACAGGATCGACAGACGCGAGATGGTCGAGCTGCCGACCTTGCTCAACAGCAACACCAGCACCAGCGTCACCGCCGCCAGACCGATGTTCTGCATGCTGCCGAAGTCCGGCGCATGGCTGTTGCCACCCATGGCCCAACGCGCGGCCACCGGCATCAGCGTCAGGCCGATGGTGGTGATCACGATACCGGTTACCAGCGGTGGGAAAAACTTGGTGATTCGCGAGAACACCGGGGTGATCAGCAAGCCGATCAACGACGCGGCAATCACCGCGCCCAGCACAGACTGGAAGCCGCCCTCCCCGCCACTGCTGACGATCGCGACCATGGTCGCCACACCGGAGAACGACACACCCTGCACCAGCGGCAACTGACAGCCAAAAAACGGTAGACCCAGGGTTTGCAGCAGTGTCGCCAGCCCCCCCGCAAACAATGAAGCAGCAATCAACAAACCAATGTCCGCCGGCGACAGCCCGGCCGCCTGGCCGATGATCAGCGGCACCGCAACGATACCGCCGTACATGGTCAGAACATGTTGCAGGCCGTAAGCCATATTCGCGCCGACCCCGAGATTTTCGTCCTCGGGCCGTTGGTGTGAAACATGGGGCGTTTTCATGTGGGGGGTTCCCTGGTTTTTGTTATGCGCACACTGTATTCAATACTCGTGACAAATGTCCATAGAGTTGTATACAACTTATCGGTCACATAATGGATAGGTAGCCACCCAAGCTTCTATCTCGCCACCCCCATCGCCCACAAATCCGGCAACACATCCCCTCCTGCCCCCGGTTTTTATCGCACTAGGCTGAAGTGTTCATGGCGACCAGCGGTGTATCGGCGCTGTTTTTTATACATATAAAGTATGCATAATGAAGTCATTCGAAATTCAGTACGACAAAAGCAAGAACGCAGCCAACAAACTCAAGCATAGAGGCGTCAGCCTTGCCGAGACCGAGCCGGTCTTTCATGACGAACGCGCGCTGACGATCGAGGACAACGACCATGACGAACAGCGCTGGATCACCCTCGGTCTCGATGGCAAAGGACGTTTGCTGGTGGTTGCGTACAGTTATCGCGAAGCCAACGTCGTACGAATCATTTCTGCACGTGTCGCCACACCGAGCGAGCGTTGCGCTTATTTTCAGGAGGCTTGAACGATGAAAGACGAATACGACTTCTCGCAGGGCAAACGCGGAGCCTTGGCGCCCACCAAGGGCAAAACCCGCATCACCATCATGCTCGATGACGCGGTCATCGAAGCCGCCCGCAGCGTGGCGGAAAACGAAGGGTTCGGTTATCAGACCGTGATCAACAACACCCTGCGCCATGCCCTGCTGGAGGCTGGCAGCAAAAAGCAGGAGGTCGAGCCGCCCCACTCCGGGCAATTCAAGAAAGGCATCACCGCCGCCGACCTCAAGAGTCTGGAAAAAAAGCTGTCGGCTGCGGTCGGGGAAATCCGCCGGGTACTGGAACCGGACGCCAAGCCCTGAGATCAGGCTGGCAGAATCACCCGCGCCAGCGACTGGCGCACATGCGGCTGGTCAGGCACGCACAGGCCGAATTCCTGCTCCAGCACTTCAAGCAGTTCAGCGACATCCGCCACCTCGCGTCGCTCGCTGGCGGCGCCCATATGATGAATCGCGAAACTGCCGTTGTTCAGGGTCCGGCGCCAGCCATCGCCGGTGCGCGCAACCATCAAACGCTGAGCAAACGGTGATTCGGGATGAGTCGATACGTACCAGTTGCCGAGGGTGTAATCGATGTCTTCCTGGCGTTGCAGATCAAACAGGTACATCGCGCGCCATTCGCCGGCGACATTGGCGCGCAGCATGTAGCCATCGGCCTGTTTCTCGATGCGATAGGACTCGTGCGGCGTCGCCTGTTCAGCCTCGGTATCGAGCAGCAGCGGCGCGGTCGGCACCATACCGCCAAAGCCGACGTCGGTGATGTAGCGCTCGCCATCGATGATTACCAGGCTCAAGCGATGGGTACGCGCCGTCCACGTGCCTTCGGGTTGCGCCAGCACCACACGCCCGGAGATGCCACGGGCGTCGAAGCCCAGCTCCAGCAATAACGCCAGAAACAGATTGTTCAGTTCGTAGCAGTAACCGCCACGGCCACCGTGGAGAACTTTTTGTTCGACCGACGCCAGATCGATCAGTACCGGTGCGCCCGTGATCGTCGACAGATTCTCGAAGGGAAAGACGCCGGTATGGCGCAACTGCAACTGCCGCAGGGTTTCCAGCGTCGGTGCCGGTAGGGCATCGAAGCCCAGGTGTTGCAGATACAACGTCGGATTCGCCAGACGTGGCTCGCTCATTGCTCAGTCCTTTTGCATGTGGCCGCGGATCGCTGCGCCGCTGGCCGCCATGTATACGGGATTGGGCGCCGATTCCGACAATTGATTTCGCCAATCAACGTTACCGACGTTTGCGCGAACCGATGCGAATCCAGGTCGGCGCATGGTCGCTGGCGTGCGGTTCGTTGCGCACCCAGGCGTCTACACCAGCCTCATGCAAGTACGGGCTGAGTGCCGGGTTGAGCAGCAGATGATCGATGCGCAGGCCAGAGTTGGTTTGCCAATGCTGACGGAAGTAATCCCAGAACGTGTAGAGGCGATCGTCGGGATACAGATGGCGCAGCGAATCGGTCCAGCCCTGATCAAGCAGCCGTTGATAACACTCGCGGCTTTCGGGTTGCAGCAGCGCGTCCTTGAGCCACGAGCGGGTGTTGTAGATGTCCATGTCGGTGGGCACCACGTTGTAATCGCCAGCGAGCACCACCGGATGATCGCTGCCTTGCAGATCCTTGGCGTAACGGATCAAGCGCTCGAACCAGGCCAGTTTGTAGTCGAACTTCGGCCCCGGCTGCGGGTTGCCGTTGGGCAGGTACAGGCAGCCGACCAGTACCCCGTGCACCGCCGCTTCCAGATAACGACTGTGCTTGTCCTCGGGATCGCCCGGCAGGCCGCGGCGGCTCTCCAGCGGTTGCGCATCACGGGCGAGGATCGCCACCCCGTTCCATGACGCCTGACCGTGCCAGATCGCGCCATAACCGGCGGCTTCGAGTTCAGCTACAGGAAATGCACTGTCGACTGACTTGAGTTCCTGCAGGCACGCGATGTCCGGTTGTTCGCGCTTGAGCCACTCCAGCAGGTTTGGCAAGCGTGCGCGCAAGCCATTGACGTTGAACGTGGCGATCCGCAGGTTTTTCATCGTCCAGACTCCGGCGAACAAGGTGTGAAAATTGTGACTCTGTAGCGGCGACGGTGGTTGCATCGGATCAACCGGCTGCGGCGTAATAGGCTCTCGCCACTGCCCCAAACTGCCGAGACCTGCTCCCATGCTCACCACGCTGCAAGGCCCGCGCATCCTCCTGCGCCCGCTTCAGTACATCGACGCCGACGCCCTGCTCCACGCCGCCGCTGACGGCGAACTGTGGAACCTCACCGTCACCGTGGTGCCTTCGGCGAGCACCATCGACAGCTACCTGAAGAAGGCCCTGGACGGCCGCGACGCCGGCACGGTCATGCCGTTTGTGATTGTGTTGAAGGATAGCGGCGAAGTCATCGGCTCGACCCGGTTCTGGAAGATCGACCCGCTCAATCGCAAGCTGGAAATCGGCAGCAGCTGGATTTCCGCGCGCTGGCAGAAATCCTTCGTCAACACCGAAGCCAAATACCTGATGTTGCGCCACGCCTTCGAGGTGCTCGACTGCGTGCGAGTGCAGTTCACCACCGACGAGAACAACCAGAAGTCGCGTAACGCGATTCTGCGCCTCGGAGCGCAACAGGAAGGGATAGTGCGCCACGAGCGAATCATGCCGGACGGGCGCAAGCGCAACTCGGTACGCTTCAGCATCATCGATGACGAGTGGCCGCAGGTGCGGCAGGCGCTGGAGCAGAAACTGGCTGACGACAGGCGCTGAGGCTGAACAACCGCTCGTCAGCCAATCGGCACCAACGCCCACGGATGTCAGACCAAAGTCAGGTAACCGACCCTTACTGGAGACGTACCATGACCACACGCACCCTCACCTCTTTGTTGCTCGCTGGCCTGCTCGCTACGGCCTCGGCTGCCAGCTTCGCGGCGAACGACAGTTCCGGCACCTCGACCAGCAATCCCGACGTCAACAGCAGCACGCCAAAGCCGCCAGACAACACGCCAGGCGCACCTGCCGGCAGTAACGGCACCGGCAGTCCCGGTTCTGGCAACGGCACTGGCACCAACGGCGGCGCCATGGGTTCGGGCTCCGGCGCTGGCGGCGGCACAGGCGCGGCCGGGGGCGGAACCGGCGGCGCGGGCGGTGGCTCGGGCAGCTGAACGAACCGGCGTTACGGTTGGTGATGAGACCCGCGTGAGGGAGCTTGCTCCCTCACCCTTGTTGAAGCGTCGAAACGTCAGCGATCCGAACGAATCAACTCGGCAAAGCCTGCATCCAGCGACAACACCGCCGCGCGATTGCGGCCGGCATTTTTCGCCTGATACAGCGCTGCGTCAGCCCGCTGGATAAACACTTCGAGGCTGTCATTGCCGCTGGGAATGAATGAATAGCAGCCCAGGCTCACCGTCAGATACCCGGTGGGCGAACCACTGTGGGTGATGCGTTTGTCCATCACGCTGCGCCGGATCTGCCCGGCAATCGCCAGCGCGCCGTTGATGTCGGTGTCCGGCAACAGCACCGCAAACTCCTCACCACCGTAACGCACCGCCAGGTCAGACTTGCGCTGGGTACAATTCTTCAGCACCTGCGCCACCTGCGTCAGGCAATGATCGCCCGCCACATGACCGTAGGCATCGTTGTAGCGCTTGAAGAAATCGATATCGAGCATGATCAGACCGACCGGACTCGACTGCCGTGCGCCGCGGGCAAATTCGATCTCCAGCGAACGCTCGAACAGCCGCCGGTTTGCCAGCCCTGTCAGGCTGTCGTGGGTAGCGATCTGCTCCAGTGCGCGCTGCGCCTTGCGCAGGTTTTTCTCGATACGCTCGCCGTCGCGCACCTGATGAATGAACACCCAGCCGAACAGGCCGACGCCAAGAATCACCAGCGCCACAATCACGCTGGACTGAAATGCCCGCTCATACCAACCCTTGAGAATCGTATCGCGCGATGACGCCGCCGCGACCACCAGCGGATACGACGCCAATTGCCGGTAGCCGTACAGACGCACCACGCCATCGACCACCGACTTGATCATCGCGGTACCGGCCGGGGCTTCGGGCAACAGCTTCTGGTAAATCCTGCCTTTGGCCAGCGACGAACCGATCAGGCCTTCGTCGAACGGCCGCCGCGCCAGCAACGTGCCGTCCTTGAGGCCGAGAAACATGATGCCGTTGTCATCGAGGCTGAAGCTTTTGAAGAACCGGTCGAAGTAAGCCATCTTGATCCCGGCCATCAGCACCCCCTGGAAATTGCCGGCACGGTCGTTGATGCGTTTCGAGATCGGGATGATCCACTCGCCATTCTCACGGCTGCGAATCGCCGGGCCGATGTGCGCCACGGAGGAAACGTTCTGCTGGTGAAACTTGAAGTACTCGCGGTCGGCCACACCATTGCCACGAGGCAGATCCGTAAATGACGTGATCACCCACTGACCGTCGCGATCGAACAGGAACATGCCGTGCAACTGTTCCAGTTGTTGCACCCGACGCGCGAAGGTTTTTTGCAGACGTGGTCGCTGCGCGGCGCCGTAACCATCGTCCTCGACCCAATCGACCAGGCTGGTGAGCACCAGATCGGCGGCCAGAAACGTGTCTTCGGCCTGCTGCGCCATGGCCCGGGTCAGGTTGGAAGAAGCGATCTGCGCGCTGGCCAGATCCTGGCGTCGGGTCTGCTCAAGTTGCAGATACAGCAATCCGGACAGGCACAGGCACACCGCAACGATGAACAGCGCTGCCGCCTTGCGCAGCGGCAGGCGTTTAAGCGTGCCGGGAGTCTGATGCGGATCGTGAATGGGGATTGGCAAAAACGTGTCCTGGGCAGGTACGACAGGGGCCGCAGCCCGAAACCCTTACTTTTCGTGAGCGTAGCCCACCGGGGTGTGCTCGGCAAACCCGCCGCGCCAACACATGCCCGCCCCGTTGTATCGGCGCGCGAGGGATTTGGATGACCTCCGCACGTCGATTTATTTTCAGTTGTGGTTTTGCGGGTGATCGCCCTCGCGTATCTGCGTAGGGCAATCGCGCAGTGCACCGATGACGGCTATCGGGGTTTGTTGATTTCCCGCAGCAAATCCGCAACCGGCAGGTTCATGGTGTTTGAGTAGTAGGGTTTGTAGCCGTACGCGGTGACGACGACTTTGCAGGGGATTTGTTGTTTACCAAGCAGAAGGGCATTCAATTCCTGTACTGAGAGATCCTCTTGCGAAGTACCGTTATTTTGGGTCTGTCGCAAAAAAGCACTCGTCATATAGTTGAATTTACCGCCTGCCTGACTGGTTTCTTCCACCTCAATCAGTCCGTAAGCCGAGTACCTGAATCGGTTAGTGATGGAAAAATTCTGATCATCACCAAGCGGACACTCAAACATCGTCGACGCTGCGCCCTTCCCCATACCTCTTCCGAACAAATCCAAAAGATTTACATCCGAGTCGTAATGAATTTTGTAAAGCAGACCAATACTTTCCCTTTCCACTGACAGAAAGTTGAGATTCGCAGGAGGCACTGTGTGATCTTTGGCACATGACGAGCACAATATGGCTAACAGAAGAACAGACAATCTTTTCATCAGCGATTGGTCTCTCGAATTGACTCGAACATCAAATCACTTGCCGATTTTCCTTCAACGACAGGTCGGGTAAACATCGCTGGAGCATTAGCGTGGTTCGTATCCATGGTGACATTAATGTCAGGCCCGCACAGCACTTGCCATTTTTCCCCGAAATCCGCCACCGAGTCGGACTGGTCTGGCTTGGAAGGCATAGCTTTAATGTTTACCCAGAAATCAGCCATCGGTGTGGGCTTATCTCCGTAGATATCGGATCCCAGCCACACCAAAGTACCTTCACCTACGGGGTCGAGCGTAACGAGCATGTTGATCCTGTAACCCCACTCCGACATTACACTGGTCAAATGCGCGCCGTTCCATCCCCCAAGGCTGTGTCCGACAATGTAGATTGGACAAGACTTGTAGGGAATTATGTTGAGAACATTTTTTTGGATGTCCTTCTTTCCCCGAACCTCGTTATACCCAAGCCATTGGGATTTATATTTTCCTAGTTTGGTCAGGTCCAGATTACGTTTGTCGAAACCGGTCATGGCCTGGTTCACGTTCCCGAACGGCCCCGAAAAATAATAACTTTCCTTATCCCCTGCGCCGCCAATAAAAAACACAATCGCCTTGGTACTCTCCACCGGCACCTGCTTGTCACTGACATCCTTCTTACCCGTCAGCGCATGTTCCTTGTGCAGCTTGTAATTGTTGCCTTTAGCGCACGTTACTGTTTCAGCGGCCATGCCTCACTCCTCCAGAAACAGCTTGATGGTTTCAGGCAGGTGCGAGCTGACTTCGTGGGTGAACCCGTTAGCGTCAGACACCCCGTGTTCCAGGCGCCCGTCTGCACGCTGGATCACGTAGGGATGATTGATCATGGGCTCACCGGTCACGTCATTGACCAGTTTCAACTTGTCTGTGAAATGCACCGGCATTGGCAGCAGACCACTGAAAGGCGCCGCTGTTACTGTGTCACCGATGATGACCGTGCCTGACCCACCAATGACCACATTGCCGTGCCCCCCGGTGCTGTCCAGGGTCGCGGCGTTTAAGCCATTGATAAAAACTGTTGAGGAAACGCCGCCAGTAATGGGGCTACCGCACGCTGATTTATCGGTCATTCGCGCAGCCGCCAATCCGTCGAAATTTACATTCGGCGAGCCACTGGCAATCGGATTGGTGCCATGTCCCGGGAGTGGGCAGGCGGTTGGGTCGGTGACGCGGGCGGCGGGTTTTCCGCTCATGAACAGCTCCTTGCAGTGTTGCGGGTCATCCTTTGGGGGGCGCAAGCATGCGTGAATTTTCCGGGTGCTTCAAACCTTCAGGCGAAAAAAAGGCGCCTGCTTGGGCGCCCTTTCCTGTTCGTGAAACCGCTCACATCAACGCGATGGCGGTACCCGAATATCCCCCGCCCGGCACTGCGTCTTCACGCCCTTGCCGCACGCGCCGAACTGCAGATCCTTGCCCATGCACACCCGCACTTCCGACAGTTCCGGGCCGCTGCAGATCACCGCGATGCCATCCGCCGGGATCCCCGGGTTGGCCTTGCGGAACAGGTCGGCGATTTCCTGGGCTTCGAAGTAGTACGAGGAACTGAACGGTTGCAGCTCTTGCGGGATTTTCACCGCGCCGACCGCTTTGTCCGCTTCGTCCAGATAACCCATCGCGCCCAGACCGCTGCAGGTGCCGTGTTTGGACCACTCGTGATCGAGCAGTTTTTTGGTCGGGAACAGCGTCAGACCTTTAGTCGTTTCGGCTGCCGACAGGGTGGTCAGCGGCGGGCAGGATTCCGGCCAGCCGCCATTGGCGTATTGCGGCCACAGACCATGCAGCACGAAACCGTAGCCCTTGCCGGAACATTGCACGTCGTCCTTGTGTGTCAGGCAAAAGGTCGGCGACCAGGACAGCGTCAGCAGGTAGTAATCGAACTGCCCCGCCACCGCTTCCGTTTGCACCTTGCTGGCGTTCGACTGACGCGCCGAACTGAGGCCGATGCTACCGGCCGTCAGCGCAATCACTGCCAAAATTGTAAACAGCTTTTTCATCTACCCGCTCCTTGGGACGCCTGCGTCCGTGGTTTTCGATCCTGACCAGACTTGGCCAGCGCTGATTTCGACATGCTTGTGTTGCAAGCGCATGACGCAAGGCAACGCCGTACGCCGTTGAAAGGTCTACGATTAACAGGCAGACATCAAACCAAGGGATCCGAAATGAGTAAAGCAGACGAACTCGCCGCCAAACTCAAGCAAACACGGCACACCCATGCGGATGCCGCGCTGGAGATCGATTGCTGGCCGGCGCAGGTCTACGATCTGTACCACCGCATCGAGGGCTGGCTGCAGCCAGTCACCGAAGTCGGCCTGAAAATCCGCCGCAATCCGACCCACGTTTGCGAAAGCTCACCCGATGGCGAGAGCCACGATTACGCGATCGACCAACTGGTGATCGAAGCCAATCAACAAACCCTGACATTCGATCCCATCGCCCGGTTTACCGAGGACGGCGCCGGCCGCGTGCAGATCACCCTGCCCGAGCGCAACACCTATCTGCTGCGCACCGTCGATGAACATCACGAAAGCCATTGGTGGTTGCAAACGGTAGAAACCGGTCAGGAACTGGATGCGATTGCCCTGACGGAGAACAATCTGTTGCAGGTGGTGCAGGAAGGTCTCGGCCTCTGAGCGCGAGCTACCCATAGGGATCAGCGCCGGGAACGTGTTTAACTTCTCACTCCGATCCCTTTGAAGCCCGACAGACATGCCCAACAACAAAAAACTGCTCTTGCTCGCTCCATTGCTCGCGCTGAATTTCAGCGCTCAGGCCACCGAGCAAACTTCGCACCTCGACACCATCCAGCAACAAGGCCAGTTGCGCGTCTGCACCACTGGCGACTACAAGCCCTACACCTTCAAGCGCAGCGACGGCGACTTCGAGGGCATCGACATCGCCATGGCGCGCTCGCTGGCCGACAGCCTCGGGGTGAAAGTCGAGTGGGTGCAAACCACCTGGAAAACCCTGATGCCGGACATGCAGGCCGGCAAGTGCGACATCGGCATGGGCGGGATTTCAGTGACGCTGGAGCGGCAGAAGAAAGCCTACTTCAGCAACACCCTCGACAGCGACGGCAAGATCCCGCTGGTGCGCTGCGCCGATCAGTCCAAGTACCAGACCGTCGAGCAGATTAACCAGCCCAACGTACGGCTGGTTGAACCGGCAGGCGGCACCAACGAGGCTTTCGTCCACGCGTTCCTGCCCAAGGCGCAACTGGCCCTGCACGACAACGTGACGATCTTCCAGCAACTGCTCGATAACAAGGCCGACGTGATGATCACCGACGCCTCGGAAGCGCTGTATCAGCAGAAACTCAAACCGGGTTTGTGTGCGGTGAATCCGCACCAGTACATGCAGTACGGCGAAAAGGCCTATCTGCTGCCGCGCGATGACATCAGCTGGAAACTGTACGTGGACCAGTGGCTGCACTTGAGCAAAGTCACTGGCAGTTATCAGAAGGTCATTGGTGAGTGGCTGGCGCTGCCGCAGTAATCTTCCAGGCACAAACATTTGTGGCGAGGGAGCTTGCTCCCGCTGGGCTGCGTAGCAGTCCGCTGTTTTAAAAGCGGGGGTTGCTTCGCAACCCATCGGGGATAAATCCCCTCGCCACAGGTTCAGGTTCTATTTCTATCAATCGTCGTGCAACATCCCGGAGCTGTACTGGTTCAAGCTGCTACCAATACTGTTACCACCGAATTTGAGGGTCGTTGCATTTGTGCGACCCTCCGGCGATTGGCAATCCGAGGAGAAACAACTGGTGGTGGTCAGCCCACCGGAGCCCGAACAGGCACTCAATACCGAGACAGCTGCAGCGATCAACAGCACTTTGACGACATTGGTGCGCATGGTACGGCTCCCCTTGGGATGATCTTGTGCAAGCATCGTAGGCCTTCGCCGCACCCGGCAAGATGAAACTTTGCCGATCGACAGCACGGGTTCAGGTTCGCCTCAAATCGGCTGCCACGCCTCCACCGGAATCTGCGCCATCGCCTCAAACGCCGGTCTGGCGAACCAGAAACCCTGCATCAGATAAATCCCGCAGTCAGCGAGAAAATCCCGCTCCTCGGGGTGCTCGATGCCCTCGGCAATCACCTCGACGCCCAACTCGGCACACATGCCCACCACGCCCCGCACAATCGCCTGGCGTACGCGGTCGCGATGGATATCGCGAATCAGCGCCATGTCCAGTTTGATCAGATCCGGCTGAAAGTCCGCCAGCAGATTCAACCCGGAATACCCCGCACCGAAGTCATCAATGGCGGTCTTGAACCCGAACTCGCGGTACTCGCGCAAGATGTTCATCAAGTGCTTGTTGCTTTCGACGTGCTCGCCCTCGACCGCTTCGAAGATCAGCCGATCAAGCGGGAACGCATGTGCGCGGGCCGCCTCCAGCGTGCTGCGAATGCACATGTCCGGTCGATACACCGCGTTGGGCAGGAAATTGATCGAGAGAAACCCGGTGAGTCCCAACTGCGCAGCCGTGGAGATCGCACGCACGCGGCACAGTTGATCGAAGCGATAGCGGTTCTGGTCATCAACCTGCTCCAGCACCGACAGCGCACCCTCGCCCTGCACGCCCCGGACCAACGCCTCGTGGGCGAAGGTCGATTGATCACGCACATCCACAATCGGCTGGAAAGCAAAGGAGAACGCCATATCGGCCTCGCCTTTTTGCCGGCATCCTTGGCACCCCCCGCTGGGCTGGGGGAAAACGGGAATATTGGTCATGACGCCCCCTGAGAGCGGGTTGTAACCTTCCATGGCCCAGAAAATAACAGCACGGACCGGATGGCCGCCGCTCGGCGACCCCCACTTATACACGCTGACCGGTCAGGCCAGCCCAAGTTCATCTCAAAACGCCATCAGATTCGAAAATGCGATGTCATGCGCTGCAGGTCCTGCCCCAGCGACGCCAGTTCAATGGTCGCGGCAGCACTTTCTTCGCTGGCGACGGCCGACTGATCGGCCACATCGCGCACACTGACGATGCTGCGATTGATCTCATCGGCCACCGCGCTTTGCTGCTCGGCGGCGGCGGAAATCTGCAGGCTCATTTGCTGGATCGTGCCGATCGAATGGTTGATCTCGGTAATCGCCTGCTCGGCCTTCTGCGCCAGCACCACGGTGTCCAGGGTGCGCTCGCGGCTGGATGTCATCAGTGTAGATGCCGCTTGCGTGCCCTGTTGCAGGGTGACAATCAGCGCTTCGATTTCCTTGGTCGAATCCTGGGTGCGCTGCGCCAGCGAGCGCACTTCATCGGCAACCACGGCGAAACCACGGCCCTGCTCCCCCGCCCGCGCCGCTTCAATCGCCGCGTTCAGCGCCAGCAAGTTGGTCTGCTCAGCGACTGCCTTGATCACATCGATGACCTTGCCGATCTGCTCACTGTCCTGGGACAGCACGTTCATCGCTGCGCCCAACTCTTCGATCGCCACCGACAATTCACTGATCTGCACGGTCGCCTGCTTGACCACCGCACTGCCGTGACGCGCCTGCTGATCGGCCAGGGTCGCAGCGGCGGATGCGTCCGTGGTGTTGCGCGCCACCTCCTGCACCGTCGAAGCCATTTCGTGCATCGCCGTGGCGACCTGATCCACCTCGACTTTCTGCTGACGCACACCGGCGCTGGTCTGCTCGCTCATCGCCGAGAGCTTCTCGGCCGATGTCGAAATATGCGTGACACCGTTACCGATCCCCTGCACCAGCGTGTTCAGGCTTTGCGCCATGTCCTGCATCGCGTTTTGCAGATCGCCCAACTCATCCTTGCGGCTGGATTTGGCTTGCACCGTCAGATCGCCCTTGGCAATCCGTCGCGCCAGTTCCACCGTCAGCGCCAGCGGCCCGGTGATCTGCCGCGAGATCAGCACCGCAGCAAACAGGCCGGCCACCAGCGCCAGAACCGTCAGCACTGCAATCTGGATAAAGGCACGCTGTTGATCGTCCCGCGCCAGACGCTGCTGAGTGTCCATCAGGCCGGTCATGATGCTGTCCATCGCCTGGCTCTGCTGATCCACCTGCTGACGCAGGCTCTGCTTCTGCTCGAACAGCGCGGCGACCTCCACCAGCACCTCACGATAACGGCGCATGCCGGCCTGCGCCTCTTCAAGCTGACTCGACAGGGCCGCCGGCAAACCGCTGCGCGCCTTGCTCATGTCGGCCAGAAACGCATCGGTGGTGTCCAGCAGCACCTTCTTGTTGGCCTCGCTCGGCACCGCGATATAACGCCGCAACATCAGCCGAAACATCGTCATGCCATTGCGCAGATCCGCCACCGTGCGCAAGTCCGCCACCCGCGCGCTGTCGGCCGACGCCAACGCGCTGGCCGTGGTGCTCTCGAACATCCTGTTGAAGGTCTCGGCGTACTTGTCCGACATCGCCCCCAGCGGTTTCAACGCATCGCTGGTCGCCTTGTCCGCCTCGATCAAGCGCTTGACCCGCTGATCGTAAGCCAGCGTGGTGTCCTGTAACTGCTTCAAGGCCTGCTGGTTTTCCGCCCGCGTCAGGGTCTGCAACGCCTTGGCGATCAGCCCCTGCAACACCGTCAGCTGCGACTGATAAGACTCGGCAAACGCCGCATCCGCCGCCGCTTCGTACTGCTTCTCCGACAGCCGCATGTCCTGCGACGCATCGTTGAGCGTGCCGATCAGACGCGTGGTGTCCAGGCGATCCACCAGCACATTACTGCTGCTATAGCCAATGAAGGCCACCGCCCCCACCGCCAGCAAAAGAACGCCAAACCCGGCCCCCAACTTTCGGGAAACCTTGATGTTGCCCAGGAAATTCGATGCTTCTGCCATGTTCAGCCTCTAACGCCCTGACGCGATTCAGCGTCAGGCACAAAAAGTAGATCTCTGATAACCGGAGTTACCACTCATATTCGGGGTCGTCGTCCTGGGCGAAATACGGGCAGCTTCCACTGACCCGGCTGCAAATAGCCGATGCGAAAACCGTTTTGACGGCCCACGCACCAGCGAACAAATCCAGGACTCAAGCTGGATTTATCGTTTCAGCAAAGGTGTTGGGAACGGATGCTATAAACTTTGAGAAAAGTTGTACAACTTTATATTTTTGTACAAGCAGTGAACTTTTTCGTGCGCATGATGACGCATTGCCATCATTTTTCGTGGCACATCGCTATTGCTGCGAAAACAGGCTGAAAACCGCCATTTTCGGCGGATGTCTTGCGCATCGACAGAACGCCCTCCGCGACCACAACCTCGCCGCTCGCCACGGAGGGCAGCGCTCTACGCCTTGAGCTCGACGTTATCCAACGCCTGATTCACCGCCAACTCCCCCAACATCACCACCTGCGCAATGCCCAACAGCGTCTTGCGGTGCGAGACATCCAGCAACGCGGCGAAATCGTTGAGCATGGTCGTGGCGGAACCCAGGGATTCACTGGCGTTGGCGAGCAGGGATTCGGTGTCGTAGGCCGGGTTGGCGAGGAACATCGGTTTGGATTGATCACCGCTGGCCATGATCTGGCTGGCCGGGGTGAGGTAGTGATCGAGGGCGCGCTCGGCGGCTTCGTGGAGTTTGCGGGAATCGAGGGATTCGTAGGGGGATGCGGGGTCGGATTCTGGGGGATTCGGTGTTGGTTTGAACATGGATGAAACTCCTAACACTTTTAGTGAGGGCTTCACCCTTTCGCTACCAAACGAAGGGTGGCGGCCATGAACAGGTTGGTAGACCGGGTGCTAGGAGCCGGCGCGCCCGAAGACGCCCTGTACATGACCACCATAGACCCCGATCGACAGCACGATCGGTGATGGTGACGCTGTACATCTAACACGCGGGCTACCAAACCCGGTCACTGGTTTTCAGTGACCCGAGAACGATAGAACCCACGGTCTAGGCGTACAAGCCGGCGGATTCTGTCTTAGGTGTAGGGAGAGGCGCAAGGTGGTGTAGGGCCGGATCCGTGCTGACCACAACACTTTAAACAGGCTGAATCTCAACTGTTTAAATTGAAGGCGCTGTACCAAGGCACGGGTCCAGCCGAGTCTGATAAAGTCGGCACCGGTTCATTCGTTGACAGGGAGTCAAACATGGCAAAGCCAGCCGCACGCATCAGCGATCCCACCAGTTGCCCAATGCCCGGGCACGGCCCCAACGCCATCGCTTCCGGTTCCCCCGACGTATTCTTCGACGGACTTGCGGCTGCTCGAAAAGGCGACGCTTGCACTTGTGGCAGCGCATTAGCTTCAGCGGTTTCAGGGACAGTGTTCATCAATGGCAAAAATGCCGCGCTTGTCGGCACCACTGGTACGCATGGAGACGTTGTGATTGGTGGATCGGGAACAGTGATCATCGGTGACTCCCATACACCAGCTCCCTTTACAGCCCCTACCCCTATCATCGTTCACCCTGGTTGGATCAGCTTCAATATTCCAGGGGAGGAGTCATATCAGGGCATGAGTTGCACCGCACACTTTGACGACGGAACTACCCTATCAGGCGTTTTTGATAACGCCAACACTGTGAAATTTCTCAATATCCCCGGGAAAATCTGTCACAAGCTTGAATTCGGTACACAAGAGGAATCGGCCGCTGGTTCGATCTTCGATACATTATTCAACGCTTCTTTGAAATAAGGATTTTTTCATGACTGAACCATTGCTCGTCACGGGAAGCTACGTTGTCCAGAAAGCACACGCGCTCGAAAATTCGCCCTTGGATATGGCTATTGCGGGAATGGAAGGTGCTGCTACAAGATTTTCTGTAGACGCTATATCGGATGCAAAAGTACGCACCAATTACATGAACAACATCAAACGCATGTCAGTGGAAACAAAAGCCGAAGTCACTGCTGGAAGGCTCAGTGCTAAAGAAGGAGCAGCGTTCTGCCAAGAGATGCGAAACAGAATCTTGCTGGAACACCGAAAATATACTTCGGCACAAGGCGTTGCCTTCGCCGAGAGAAAAAAGAAACTTCCTCCAACGCTTCAGGAAACGCTGGATAAATACGCACTAAAAACCGCAAAAGTGGAGTACAGCAAACTTACTCCAGAACAAAAAAGCAAAGTTTACTATGAGATTCTTGACTCAGCAGGTCGGGACAATGCACCGGTAAGTAGGGGAACCAAGAAATTAAGAATTATGGGAAAAGTCGGTTTATTGGTAACCGCCACCTTCGCCGTTTATGAAATTATGAATGCTGACAACAAAGTGAAGGAAACAGCCAGACAAGGAATCATCATCGGCGGTGGTGCTGCGGGTGGTGGGTTAGCGGGTTTGGGCGTTTCCGCATTTTGCGGGCCTGGTGCCATTGCATGTGCTGTAGCAATCGTATTGGCAGGCAGTATTGCAGGAGGCATCGCTGGTAGCGTTGTTGCTGATACCTTTGATGAAGAGTTGGAGGAATTTTCTAAATGGGACGCGCTATGACAAAGCAACAAAGAGCGGATATTCGCTGGGCATTGTCAGACGCATTCGTTGATAACGAAGTCGACTACGCTGCGATTGCGCGGCAGACAGAAGAATTTGATAGAGACGAAATCAAGCGAATTTTGTTTGAAGAAGTGGCGCCTGTTTGTCATTCCAACCTTGAAAGCACACTTCCGACTATCTGGCTTTGTTTCAATAGAGAAGAACTGGAAAGCGACATTGAGGAAATGCTTAATGCAAAGAAACATAACTGGATGAAGAGCCAGCTAAACTCCCTATTGGTAAAATGGCTAAAACTCAGATACAAATATATTTGGCACAATATAGAAACTCATTATTGACAACCCGAAAGGAATGCAGTACTGAAAGGCACACCAACTTATCACCTGCAACAAACAATCAATTTTCGCTAGAGGCCCTTAGCGAAGATCCGTTCAAAAACGGCAAGGACGATCAGAACATCTAGACAGGAACGCTCACAAAAGCGGACCTCACTTAGAGAATATATAAATCATCGTCCCACCACCGTCACGAACGAAAGCTTGGCACTCAATTGCAACTCCTCTCTGCTCAACCGTAGCGATCTCTCCGCTATCATTAAGCGCCCGCGCCCTACATTGCTTCGAATATTTCATAATATCGGCGGCTGATCGTGTCGAAACCAAACTACCTGCCCTTCCTACTAGATCATAGAATTGCTGATCCGGGGTCGGACCGTCCCATGAGATCGCAACATTCGGTAGGCCGGTTGCGCAGCTAAGAGACAAAGTCATGTATCGCCCATCACGAAAGTGCGTTGTCTGTTTGCCTTCAGTTTGCCTATCCAGTGTTAAGTGACGCTCCGCATAAAGTTTCGAAAGGATTGACTCGCAATTATCAGCAAGCGCGCTGTTAGAAAGCGTCAAAAGAGCAATGATGGTACCAACGCTGATCCGAAATTTACCGCTCATGAGCGTCCTTTTGTGATCGTTTTCGATCAGTTCTTCAATTAAAAGGGGGTAGATTTATTACTGCCAAGCATTTCCCCAATGCTTGGCTAATTTTTGAGCATAGACCTCCGCCAGCTACCAAACCCGTCCGCCCCCCATTCCTGATAAACTCCCCCACCTCCCAGCCCCACCCAATCCAGAACCGCCAATGTCCCCTATCTCCGCCACGCCCGCCCCACTCTCCCGCCGCTTCTCCGTCGCCCCGATGATGGATCGGACGCATTGATCAGCCCGCCCCCGCAAACAAAGGCCAAAGCAACACCTTAAATGAGCCTGTACCAGTTACGTACCAGCAAAATTTATTCAATCGACCATCCAGTTTTTTCTTCCCTTCTCTTAAGCAATTTTTAAGCAAGCGTTTTCGGCTCCAATCTGGACACTGCTGACACTGTCAATAAGACGGGTTTGAGGCAGGCATGATGGCCGCGCTTTTCGTGTCGCTCGGTTCAGCTTGCAATAGCCCCATATTAATTTTGAGTTCGAATCTCTCCTTCACCGCCACATTCAGTAAACGCAAACCCCTGATTTTCCTAGAGAAAGTCGGGGGTTTGTGGTTTTTGGCGTCTGAAAAAAAGCCATATGGGACTGAGATGGGACTGGTGCGCAATTTTGGTGCAAAAAACAGAGCTTCCCGATTGATTGGTTGAGCATGATCCGGCTGCAATGGACTAGTCTCTGCAGACGCCTCGATCAAGGACGAATCCATGCCAAATAACTCAGACTCCAACATCGCCACGGCAGACGCTCTCACATTGCTTCTGCACAATCAGCATGCCTTGGGTGCGGCAATAGAAGAGGTCACGAGATGGCTTTCAGAAAATGGCGTAGAGAATGTTGCCGATAACGCACTGGTGGCCATGGAAACCTTGGACACGAATGCTAAAGCGATTACAGATGCGATTACTCGACTACGGCAATCGTAGGGAGTCGCCCCATTGGGCACCATGAAGGGTTGGCAGAACATGGAAGGCCAGAGAACCTGTAGATGACCTTTCGTGAACTGTTCACTTTTCCTCTCTCTATCCATTACTGCTAGGATTCCACCTCATGCAAATGAGGTGTGCGGATGCCGACAAAACATGCACTAGCAGAAATAATTGAGCGCTTGCACACCAATCAACGAGGCTTTGAGGAGGCTCTGCAAGGGGTACTCACCATCGTTGAAAAATTTGGTGGTGTTGAAACGGTCGAGCGCATTCGGTACACGTTAGAGGCAGTTCAGGACATCACCTCGCAGATTGATCATGCTTATACGCAGGCAAGTGTCACCAGGAATGCATCCAAGGAAGTTGTCGGGACAGGCCCAAGCACCATTGGCAGCCGGCTACGTGAGGAGCGGGTCAAGCTGAAGATGACTCAACAACACTTTGGAGCAGTTGGCGGGGTGAATATCGATGCTCAGTTTAAATACGAGCGAGGAATACGAATCCCTAAAGCTGATTATTTGGCAAACATCAACCCTTTGGGGGCTGACATTTATTACATTGTTACGGGCAGGCGTTTAGCAAGCTAAATGTCTCAAGACAGGCGCCGTTGCATCGTAGTCCTATGACCGTCCGCTTCTGGCCGATAGCGGCCTTTGACGACCGGTTCGTTGAATTCCGTCCTATGTTCAATCGGCCCCCACACCTGGCTCAGGTGTGGGGGCCTTTTTTTGTGGCCGTGGAAGCCGGTCCCCCCAGGGCTGGTCTACCATTCCCTCGATATCTGGTTGATCTCTGGACGTGGGAGTACGCATGACTGATGCATTGGCGGCACTGAAACTGCCGAACGCAGTGGAGGTGCAAACCCTGAAACTGCTGCACCAAATTGAACTGGCGCACACGGCTGACGACCTGTTCCGCGCCAGTGATCGTGCCGAAGGTTTTGTGCTGGGCCTGGAGACGGTCAAGGTGCTGAACGCGGCCAGTATCGAAGGTTTGTATAAGACCTTCGAGGCAGCGGCCACGGCGCGGCGTCAGGAGCACGAGCAGTGATCGGCGAAGGTATTCACGAAGAGGTGTTGCGCGCCCTGGTCGAACAACACGCGGTGCGCGAATGCCTGGTGGCCAAGATCAACGGCGGCCCAGAATGGGGCCTGTCGATTCGCCTGGGCGGCAGCGGCGCACGCTGGGTGCCGGTGCGCTCGCGACGTGAATCACTGCGCACCTGGGCAAGCTTGACCGCCGTGGGACGTTTTGCCGAAGGCGTGGGCCTGAGTGGATTCAGTGTCGAGCTGTAAGCGGTGACAGGCGGCTCAAGGCGATTGCAGCATCCCCTAGACATTAGGACCTGCCCACTTACAAAGTCTGGATAGGGATTCGAACCCGTTCCGGCTCATCCGCAGGCCGCTAAAGGCCAGCAAATAGTGGGTGCGCAACATTTAGCTGCGGTGCTGAACGGCCTACCGCGGCCCTGAATCTGCCCTAAATTTGCCCTAACTAGCGGGTTAGCTACCGCCGAAAATATCGTTATGCAACGCTCACAAAATATCAAGCATCACCAATCCGAATTTCAACGGGCAATCGGGCAAATTCAAAATCACCAGACAAAATCCTCAAGCACCAAACGCCTGCTATGTTTGCTCGGAACTGCACAGCTATAGAATAAGTGAGATTGGCAACGAGCCTCTCAGTTCCCTTCGTCACATTCAGCGGTAGTCGGAAGACTTCATACCCATTTGGATCGTCTACGACGATATAAAAGGTGAGTTGCAAACCCAAAGGCAAATAGCCTAAAGAAAAGATTACCGCGGTCGGCCAGCAGACGTCAGCAGGAAGTGCAGGATACTTCCAGAACTCCCCGGCGCCACCCAGAACGTTAAGCAGCGAGTTCGTAGGATGTATTACTTCCGCTATTACAATTGCGCAAACATTCAACCCTGACTCAATGTCCGTTGAGTTGGCCTCCCGAGCTGTTGGAGGAAGCGCAAATCCTGGCGACCCTCTTTTTCCACCCTTAGCTATGATTGACCTAACTGTTTTTCCATCGGGCGTTATGAAATGTATCTCTGAGTCTTCTCCATTCTCAGCATGTTCGCCAGGATAACGTTGAGAAGCCCCCCCTCTTCCAACGACTAGCTTGACGGACAATGGCCCGTTATCAGATTCAAGCTCGCTCATGGAGAACTTCGCAACGAACCTATCCCCTCCACCTCCACCTTCGCCCCCCACCGCATTTTCATTTTCCGAACCGGCTCCCCCACCGCCTGCACCAGGGTGCTCGGCATTGGGCAATTTATAATCGAAAAGGCTAAGGTCTATCGGATCACCATAATAATGCGTATCCCCTCCTTTTCCTCCGCCCCCTCCTCTAGCGTTCGTACCGATAGCTCCTCCACCGCCTCCCCCTGCAGCCCGCGAATTTCCGCCTGCCCCTCCAAGCCCCAATACTGAGTCAGCTATCGTGATGATGTGCTCGGATGCAATCAATGCTTCGTTTGCCATCTCAGAGTTCAGTATCCAACCTTGACCGCCTATTGCATCGAACTCGTTGAGCTGTTCCTGCTTCCAAGTTTTGAGTAACTCAGGTGGAAACGCGGCCGCTCTATTTGGTTGATCGATCTCCCATGCGTGCTCCAGACAGAGTATTAAAAGGTTGCTTGAAGACCGATTTTCTTGCTCGGTCATGTTCTCATCCCATCGCTCACCACCCTCGCTACGTGCACAGATATGGGCAACATTGGAATTCAAGGATCGCTCACCTGTTTCAGGATCAACTTTATAAAGCGGCCGCCGGCAAGATGGGTAGGCACACCTAAATGCGTTTGCATATAGTGCTTTCACTGTCGCTTGAGATGGTGGGCGATGTTCCTTTGACATTGTAGGTCCCTTTCAAAGTGTCGTCTGATGTTAGGCCAACTTGTCACCATTCGGACAGCTAATTCCCCCCTCATCGAGCGATACCACCAGCCCCGTTCACAACTGATCATGCTCGGCAGCTCTGATTCCGAGTCAGCCCCCCGAAGGTTTAGGAGTATGCGGGGGATTTAGGGATATAGGTCCGTTGCTATGGGCTATGGCGGCTGACCTCGGCAGGTTGCCTAGATGCATAAATGGCACTGGGTGGCATAGGTTGGGTGTGCCCGAACACGCTTTATTTCCTATGGGTGGCCGAAAGATTTTTTTACTTTCTAAAATTTCCCCCGACAGACCCTTTTACCTCTCGCCATTTGGTACGCTTGCACCGCAAACGTGCCAAGAACCAAGGAGCGGTGTACATAAATGCCTGCCAATAAAAAACACCATTATGTTCCGAGGGTATACCTCAAAAACTTCTCCTCTAATGAGAAGACAATAAATTTGTTCAATTTGAACAGAGATATTGTCATTCGCGAGGGAAAGCTAAAGTCACAATGCTATCGCGATTATCTTTATGGCGTAGAAGATGGACTGGAAAAAGCGCTTGGAATAATTGAAGGTCAAGCAGCTATATTATTCCGTGAAATTCGGAAAGAGCTCAAACCACCTTACTTTGAAAGTGGTGATTACGGAAACTTCCTAACGTTCGTGATCTTTCAGCGCAATCGAACTCTCTATGCTGCTCGCTCTATCAATGAGATGCTTGTTGCGATGGCGCAAAAATATATTTCGTATCGACCTGATGTCCCAGAAGATATTTTTGACAAGATTTCGATCAAAGTAAATGACCCTGTAATACATGCATTGAAGGCTGCAAACCAGTCTCTACATTTTGCCATGGACCTATCATGTAAATTACTTCTCGCGAAAAAAGGTTCAGAATTTATAACATCTGATAATCCAGTGGTGTTCTACAATCAAGCTCTGGAAGTATGCGACTCTCACCATGGAATAGGTACAGCGTCTAAAGGATTACAAATCTTCTTCCCGATTTCTCCAGAAATTTCGATTCTATTCTATGATGCAAGCGTCTATAAAGTTGGGGGCAGACGAGAACAGTCGATCCAAGTTACAGAACAGAGCGACATGGATCAGATCAACACTCTGATGCTAGCAAATGCTGAAGAAAACATTTACTTCCTCACCAGTGACCGGATAAACCTAAAGGAAATAAAGCGAGGAAAAAAATTTCGTGTTGCAAATACGGGCAAGCTCCATACTTTACCTGGAAAAAGAACCGAGCACGAATACTCCGACATACTCATACATCAAGGGATTAGACCAAAAACTGGGCTTCGGCTTTCTTTCTTGAAAGAGCTCACAACCGCCGATGAACTTAGGCATTTAATCAATAGCGGTCACCTACGTCACCCTGGCTTGCTCCGCGACCCCGTATTGGTAACATGGGATAAGCGATGGCAAGAGAGTATCGAAGCCGGTAATAAACAAAATTTCTTTGAATATATGGCCTCTCAGTGAAAAGTTAACTCTAATTCGCTAGCAAACAGACCGCTTAGCTCAATGCACATCAATTACACACATGAAACCTTCCAAAGCTGATCAAGTTTCGTTGTGTAGCTTTGACTCATCATCTCACGTCTCATTCCCCACTCCGGTTTAGTAGGTACGCTGGCTGACCGCAGCGTGCCCCTACCCCATCGCCCATTGATCTGATCAAGCACCGTCATTACCCGAGTTGCTTCGGCCGGTTGCGAAGTAGCGAACAGATCATCGGTAAATTCCCCGTGCTGGCACAGATTGAGCAACATCACCTCAGCCTTGCTGTACTTGAAGCCCGACCGAAATACGCGCTCAAGCGCGCCAACAGCCGCCTGAGTGAGAAGGCGTACGTCGTCAGTGGGATAGGGCATATCAACCACTACTCCGTTAGCGTACTTCGCCTCCTCAGGATTGAACATGCCGGTACGGATACAAACGCGCACCTTTTTGCACAGCGAGTTCTGGGCACGAAGCTTCTCAGATGCTCGCATCATGTAGGTGGCCACCGCTTCTTTGATAGGCGGTAACTCCGTCAGCCGCTGGCCGAACATGCGGCTGCAGCAAATCTCCTGCTTTGGCGGATCTGGCTCGTCCAGCTCTAAGCAAGGCGTGCCGCCCAACTCCCTGGCCGTCTTCTCGATCACGACGCTGAACTTCTTGCGGAGCGTCCATGGGGCCGCTTTAGCTAGGTCCATTGCAGACTTGATGCCCATCGCATCAAGGTGAAGTTTCATTTTGCGACCAATGCCCCATACCTCCGCAACGTTCGTATTACGCAGCACCCAGTCCCGCTTAACCGGGTCAGTGATATTGACCACGCCACCGGTTTGCGACTGCAGGCGCTTCGCGGTGTGATTTGCCAGCTTTGCCAGCGTCTTTGTGTGAGCGATCCCGACACCGACAGGAATGCCCGTGCAGCGAAGAACCTGGTCGCGGATCTGTCTACCAAGGGCGTCCAACCCACCGATGCCGGTCAGGTCAGCAAACGCCTCATCAATGCTGTACACCTCAACTTGCGGCACCATCGCCTCGATAAGGCTCATCACACGCTCGCTCATGTCGCCGTACAGCGCATAGTTCGAGGAGAACGCGACAATGCCGTATTGCTTGAGCTTGTGCTTGATTTGAAAATACGGTTCACCCATCTTGATGAACGGCTTCGCGTCGTAGCTGCGGGCAATGACACAACCGTCGTTGTTCGACAGCACCACGATGGGCACCTTGGCCAGGTCGGGGCGGAACACGCGTTCGCAACTGGCGTAGAAGCTGTTGCAATCGATCAGGCCGAATACCGGCGTTACTTTAGACATGGCTGCGCACGCTGCCGATGATTACGCCCCAGATGGCTAGCTCATCACCTTCCAGCACATAGCGAGGCGGATACTTGGGGTTCTCAGACAAAAGGATCACGTCCTTCCCCCGAATGCACAGTCGTTTGCACAGCGGATCATTGTTCAGCAGCGCCACGACGATGTGGCCATGGGCCGGCTCCAGCGAACGGTCTACAACTGCTAGGTCTCCGTCAAAGATGCCCGCTCCCTGCATGCTTTCCCCGGTAATTTTCACCAGATAAACATGCGGGGCGCGGATGTTGAGCACCTCATCTAGGGAGATGTGTGCCTCAATGTGATCAGCCGCCGGCGAAGGAAAACCAGCGGGCACCTGGAACAAACAAAGAGGCAGCTTCAGGCCGACCTCGGCAATTAGGCCTAAAATTGAATAGCTCATGACGCACGACTTCCAACACTGTACGAACATACAGTTAACTTTCAGAAGCGCTCGCGGTCAATTTCTGTAGGAAATATCTGATAGGCGGGCGATATTTGCGGGCGATTTTCACAGTACGACGGCATTCACGACTTTGTAGCGGCGTTGAGCATGCCCAACACACTGGTCAATCACACCGGCGACCAACCCTTCGAGCGCTACAACGCGGCTCCTAGCACCCAGCTGGCGATTTTCCATCAGGAGGGTCAGCACCTACACGCCGACATGGTTCGCTGGGATGGCGTCCACACTGGGCGA